>JAHBTX010000009.1 GCA_019638395.1 Cyclobacteriaceae bacterium | reverse complement strand
GTGACGGGCTTCGGGACGGCTTGGACTTTGAAAAAAATAGAACTGAGCGATAGACCAAAAAATAGTACAGCCGACCCTTCGCATTTTTAAGAAGATGGTGCTTCGACTCGCCACACACGTTTGGCACATGCCATAGCCGCGCAAACCCATCGCGACACCAAAGCTATAGCAAGAGCCAAACCCGCCACCAAAAAAGTCAGTCGGGGCATCAACCAAACAACTCCTATTTAACAAAGACCTTTTTGCGGTGGTTGACTCCCCAATCTCTTAACGCTTTAATAACAGGTTGGAGTGACTTGGAATAAGGCGTTGTTGTGTATTCTACAATTACTGGTGCCTCATCATAAACTGCTCTTTTAATTAGTTGATACTCTTCTAAGTCCTTTAACTCTTTGGCGAGCACTTTAGGAGTAATTTTCGGGATACTCCGTTCAATCTCTCTAAAACGCTTATTACCTGACGAAATTGAGATTAGAATCATTAGCTTCCATTTTCCACTAATAACGTCAATCGCATCTCTGACAGGCAACATTGCGGCCAGACATTCGGTGTGATTTGATTTACTCATTTAAACATTGCTTTCCTTTAGGTAACTGCTATACTTTGGAAAGCTAAATTAGGTATCTTTGTCGAAATTAAAAAATATAGATATGAATACAGCATTTTGGATTATCCAATCAATTCTTGCCGCGATGTTTGCAATGGCAGGAGTAATGAAGTCAACTCAATCAATTGATAAGCTATTAAAGTCAGGCATTTCTTGGGCAGACAGGTTTCCGCTGAGCACAATTCGTATAATCGGATTAAGTGAACTTCTAGGTGCCGTAGGACTTATCCTGCCCATGTTATTAAATATTGTTCCAGTATTGACACCTGTTGCAGCTTCTGCACTTGCCTTTGTTCAACTCTTGGCAATCTTTCACCATGCTAAGTATAAAGAAAGCAAGGCTATCGTTTTCAATATTGTTCTTTTATCATTAGCAGCATTTGTTGCTTACGGCAGATTTACTTCTTTGTAATTATGAAGGTTACAATCTTTGGCGGAACAGGAGCAACGGGGCAGCTTGTTATTCAAAAAGCACTGTCAGCGGGACATAGTGTTACGGTATTTGCACGGACACCTTCTAAAATTTCAATTCATCATGGTGACCTTATTGTTATTGACGGAGGACTGACCGATATTGATAAAATTGAAACGGCTGTAAAAGGTGCTGATGCTGTAATTAGTGTATTAGGTCCAACTGGTAAATCCAAAGGACTTGTAATTTCCAATGGCATCAAAAACATTATTGAAGCAATGAAAAAACACGGTGTCAAGCGGCTTATTGCAACGGCAACTCCAAGCTATAAAGACAGCAATGATAAATTTCAATTCGGATTTGCCTTTGGCGTTTTTATGGTTAAAGCATTACTAAATGATACCTATCAAGACATAGTAGAGACGGGAAAACAAATTGCAGAAAGCGAGCTTGACTGGACAATTATTCGCTTACCGATGTTGAGTAATAATCCATCAAGAGGTAAACTAAATATTGGTTACACAGGTGACGGAACAGTAAATTTATTTTCGCTTTCAAGAGTCGATTTGGCTGATTTTTTACTTAAGCAGTTAGATGATAAAAAATGGCTATATAAATCGCCAATAATCAGTAACTGACAATCTTTGAACCCGTATAATCAACTTCAACTCAGCCGCACACACATTGCCTGGCCGCACATACAGCCCACATTCAAAGCCAGTCAATAAGTGTGCTCAGTTTAGTGTTGGTGAGCAAAGCTGTCAATGAAAAATGCCCCACCGCACGAATGACAATGTAGAATTGTGTAACATTAACGTGTGACGAAAGACAAGGCTACGAATGAAGTCCGGAGAAGGGCCCTACTACTGCCAACAAAGTGTATGCGCAATTTAAATTTGATTAATAATTTATGGTAAATTTAAACTGCGCATACACAAACGTTAGTGCCAATGCCCCACGACAGAAGTGTGGTCAGAATAAAGATTCATCTCCGCGAATCAAAAAAACTGTAAGACGATAACACAAGACTTACAGATAACACCTCACCAACAAATAATTTAAAAAGACAGAATAGAAAAGAGTTGGACTACTAAATAGTTTCATCAAACTTTTGGCACTTGCCATAGCCGCACAGACCCACCGCACAAACCAAAGCTATGGCAAGAGCCAAAAGCCATCCCCACCATTATAGTTTCGTGTAGAATTAGAATAATAGGCACACCAATCATTCAACAGCAAATTCTATCTTTACGGATATGAAAATCAGTAAAGCAAAATATAACCAGCTGCTTGACAACATTGCCCTGACCATTGAACAGGCCAAGCAAAATGCTATTAAAGCCGTGAACACGGAATTGGTAAAAGCTAACTGGGAGATTGGAAAATATATTGTTCAATACGAACAACAAGGACAGGAGAAAGCCGAATACGGCAGTTCACTATTGACAACCTTGGCGAAAGACTTGAAAGTTAAATACGGCAAGGGCTTTAGCAAAAGCAGTATCTATCTCTGTCGACAATTTTACCTCAAATACCCAAAATTCCAGACAGTGTCTGGAAAATTAAGTTGGAGTCATTATGCCGAACTCCTAACTGTTTCGGACGACTTAGCAAGAAGTTTTTACGAGAAACAAACCATCAAAGAAAACTGGAGTTTCAGGGAAATGAAACGGCAAATTGATTCCGCTTTGTTTCAACGGTTAGCTTTAAGCAAGGATAAAAAAGGTGTATTGGCGTTAGCCGAAAAAGGACACGAATTGATGACACCGAAAGATGCTATAAAAGACCCTTACATTTTTGAGTTTCTTGAATTACCGAAAGACAGCATTATCAAAGAACGCGGACTTGAAAAGAAACTGATTGATAACTTACAGCAATTCCTATTAGAGTTGGGCAAAGGTTTTTCATTTGTGGCAAGGCAATTTAAAATCACCATCGACAACGAACACAATTTCATAGACCTTGTTTTCTATCATCGAATATTGAAATGCTTTGTGTTGATTGACCTCAAAACCAGAAAAGTAAAGCACAAAGACATTGGGCAGATGAACCTCTACCTAAATTATTTTAAAGAAGAAGAAAATACCGAAGGCGACAACGAACCAATTGGAATTATCATAGCAGCAGATAAACACGAGTTTACCGTAAAGTATGCCACAGGTGGACTTACCAACAAAATTTTCGTTTCAAAATACCAACTCTATTTGCCCGACCAAAAAGTATTGGAACGAAAAGTAAAAGAAATAATGGATAACGATTAGCCTGCAAATTGGTAAACAATTACTGATTACCCTGACGCTTCTGCATTTTGATTTTTTGAATTCAGTAGGTGTGATTTTTTTACGAGAGTGAAAGCATAACATCATACTTTGGCGGTTACTCTTGTTTTCTTTTTCATACTTCTTTCCATTATTTTCTGTTCACACATTTTGGTTTTTTCATACGCCACATTCCAATCGCAAATAGATCTTAATATTGGTAACAAGGCTAACCCTTTTTTAGATAAGGAATATTCAACACGTGGTGGTGCTTCCTGAAATTCTTCGCGCAACAAAATTCCATCCTCTTCCAACTCTTTCAATTGTTCGGTTAAAACTTTTCGTGTTATTAATGGAACAATCGCGGCAAGCTGCCCAAATCTTACTTTACGAGTATGAATACTGTGAATGATAATAGGTTTCCACTTACTGCCCAGCGTTGCCATCGCCCGTGTCATCGGGCATTCGGCAACTGAAAATCGCTCGTCTCTCATTACTTTATATGGTTACTTCATTGTAACCACTATCGCATTTCAATAGTTCCTGAAAGAAACTATCAACCATGCCTTCGTGTTAAAATTGTAATCATAAAAAATTATAACAATGAATAAATTAAACAACAAGACCGCCTTCGTAACAGGCGGCAGCCGTGGCATAGGTGCTGCGGTAGTAAAAAAATTAGCGAAAGAAGGCGCAGCAGTTGCTTTCACCTATGCTAACTCAAAAAGTAAAGCAGAAGAATTAGTAAAAGCTATTGAACAATCAGGAGGCAAGGCATTGGCCATAAAAGCCGATAGTGCCAACGCAAATGAAGTGGAGACTGCATTGCTGCAAACAGTAAAACAGTTTGGCAACTTAGATATTTTAGTGAACAGTGCGGGTGTATCAACATACAAGCCCGTTGACCATCACGAAGGCGATCTCACGGAAGTGAACAAACTTGTTTCTGTAAATCTTACGGGTGTAACCAACACCGTGCGAGCAGCTACCAAATACATTTCCAACAATGGACGAATTATTTCTATCGGTTCAACAGTAGCAGAGAAAGCAAGTGGCTTTGCGGGCTTTTCAGATTATGCGGGTACGAAAGCTGCCATTGCAGGATATAGTCGTGCATGGGCGTGGGACTTAGGTAAGAAAGGAATCACGGTAAACACAGTGAACCCCGGCCCAACAGCAACTGACATGAACCCTGACAATACAGAGTTTGCAGAAAGCATGAAAAGTAAAATTGCGTTAGGCCGCTATGGAAGTCCTGATGAAATTGCTTCGGTCGTTGCATTCTTGGCGAGTCCGGAAGCATCGTTTATTACGGGTGCTACTATTAATGTGGATGGTGGTAATAATGCTTAACATCTGTGAAGTATAAAGCATATATAAAAGTAGTGACTACGCTGTAGTTATTACTTTTATTAATCTCTTTGTATTCCTAATTTTTTAATTTTTGAATTCAATGTAGTCGGTGGCACACCAAGCAATTCCGCAGCACCACCTTCGCCCCATATTTTTCCTTTTGTTTTTTTTAGTGCGTTAATAATGTGGTCGCGTTCATTTTCTTCAATGCTTTTGATATGATTGTCAAAAATATTTTCTTGAGGATGGAGCGTGGGCAATATCATTTCGTTGATGATATTACTTTTTGCCAGTAAGATGCTGCGCTCAATCATGTTTTCCAACTCGCGCACATTACCCGGCCAATCGTATTGTATCAATTGGTTCATCACTTTATCGCTTATGCCAGTTATTTTCTTTCCGGCCTTTCGATTGAAGTAATGAATGAAATGTTCAATCAAAAGCGGAATATCTTCTTTGCGTTCGCGAAGGGAAGGCAATACAATCGGAAAAATATTCAAGCGATAATACAAGTCTAAACGAAAACGGCCTTCGGCTACTTCTTTTTCCAAATTACGATTGGTGGCAGCAATGATGCGCACATCAATTTTAATGGGCGACCTTCCACCTATACGTTCAATTTCTTTTTGCTGTAGCACACGAAGTAACTTCGCTTGCATCTCCATCGGCATTTCGCCAATCTCGTCAAGAAAAATTGTTCCTTTATGAGCTTGCTCAAATTTGCCGATACGTTTTTCCAACGCTCCTGTGAATGCTCCACGTTCGTGCCCAAACAATTCCGATTCGATTAAGTGTGAAGGCAATGCTGCACAGTTTACTTTAATTAGTGGCTCTTGTTTACGCGGTGACAATTGATGAATGGCATCGGCAATGCGTTCTTTGCCTGTGCCGCTTTCACCCAATACCAACACCGATGTATCGACAGGAGCAACTTGCATCACATGGTCGAACACCGTAAGCAACAAATGGCTTTTGCCGATAACTCCGCTGAATGCGTTTAACTGCATTCTGTTTTCTTTTTCATTTTTTCGCTCTTCTTCAAAAGGTGCTTTCACATCAACAGCCAACATCACTTCAATGGATTTTTTTATCGGTATCTCCAAACGATTGAAAATATTCAAGTGTTCGGTTTGATACGCATCACCTCTGCGACTGAAGAAGAACAGAAAAAAATATTTTCCATTCGATAATAAAACTGGAAGAGCGAGTTGTGACTTCACTTCAAACGTCTGCGCAATCAAACGTTTCATACTGGGTGTTGAAATTAATTTTTGAAATGCAACTTCATCGTACAGCATCGGTTCGTTGTGAAAGATGGTTTTGTTTTGCAACTCCACAAGTTCATTCATTTTGAGGTTGCTCATAATCATTATTTCCTTCATACCCACCATTTGATATTCATCAAAGCCCGTGCGCAAAAAACTAATCATGTTGTGCGGTGGATTATCATTCACTTTAAAACCTGCACCAAGAAAATCAAAAGGAATAAAAGGCTGAATCGCTTTCGCGATTTGCAACAACGTTTCCTGCCAGCCTTCTTGTGCAGTCACAATTTTTTTAAGTTGCTTTACAAATAAATTTTCATTGTGAAGCGTTGCCTCCAAACTGTTATCATGACGGTAACAGGCAATCTCCAGCGTAACCAACAAATCTTTTTCACGAAATGGTTTTACTAAAAACCCATCAGGTTCGGTTGCTTTTGCTTCGGTAAGTATTTCTTCATTGGAGTTGGCCGAAAGAAAAATGAATGCCGTGTTGTTGGTTCTCAAAATTTTCGCGAAATCAATTCCGGTTTGTGCGCCCTTCAAAAAAATGTCGAGCAATACCAAATCAGGTTTTTCTTCCTTGTACAATTCCAATGCTTTGGAAACCGAACGAGCAATACCACAAACGTTGTGTCCTGCTTTTTCCAACATCAAACGGATGTCGTTGGCTTCTACAAACTGGTCTTCTACAATTAATATTTTCCGTTTCATGTGTTTACCGGATTGGGTGTGAATACAATTTTGATAATCGTTCCGTTTTTATTTTCTACTGAAAACGTTCCGTCCACGTCTTCACTCAAACCGCGCATCAAACTCATGCCGAGTGAATTACTTTTTGATTCTACAAAACCAACGGGCAAACCAATACCATTGTCGGCAATGATGAGTTCAAGTTGTTCATTCATCAATTTCAGTGAAACTTGTATTGCGCCTTCGCGCGATGGAAAAGCATATTTAATGGCGTTGGTAATGGCTTCATTTAAAATTAAACCTATTGGCACGGCTTGCGACACATCTAACTTTATAGCATCAATATCCAATTCAAATAAAATGTGATGAGTGGTTTGATAACCGTCTTTCAGATAATCCACCAAGTCGTGAATGTATTCTTTCATTTCAATACAACCGATGTTGTTAGTCTGATATAGTTTTTGATGAATGAGCGACATAGCGTTTACGCGATGCTGACTGTCTTTGATAGCCCTCACTGCAGCGTTGTCTTTCAAAAAAACCGATTGACTATTCAGCAAACTCATCACGGTTTGCAAATTGTTTTTCACACGATGATGGATTTCTTTCAGCAGCCATTCCTTTTCGGTGAGCAAATGTTGAAGTGTTTCATTTTTCTCGTTGATGATTTTTTGATTGGCTTGCAACGCTACATTGCTTCGCTGCTTTAACCGATAACGACTGAACAACAATCCCATCACAATTAATAACAGCACCGTTACACCCAGTGTGAGATTTCGTAATGTTACATTGGTTTTGATTTCGCTTTGCTGCAAAAGTTTTTCTTGTGTGAGCAGTTTTATGTTTTGGTCTTTCTGTTGTGTTTCATATTGAATTTGAAGTTCTTCGATTTGCTTGCTTTTGGTTTCGTTGAAAAGCGAATCTTTGATGAGTTGATACAATTTCAAATGTTTGATAGCGGAAGGATAATTGCCCGTTGCCGAATCCACATGGTATAATTTCAAATGAATATCTTTGACTAACGTGGGGCCTAATATGTCAGGCGAAACGGCCAATGCTTCATTGATATAATCACGTGCTTTCGTGTATTGCTTTTGTTCGATATAAAATGTGCCTGCATCCAATTTTGCTTCAGTAATGGCGAAATTATTTTTCTCCACGTTACTGTAACGCTTCACCATATCGAGATAATAAAATTCAGCTTTGCTGTATTGCTTCAACGAAGCATAGCAATGCGCAAAGGCTTGCGCCATACACGCTTTTTGTACATCATCCACCGGAGGTTTTTCTTTTTGCAACTGAAGTAAAAACAACAATGCTTCTTCCTTTCTGTTTACTTTGATTAGTTCGTCCGTTAGCAAACGCGCCTGATGAAACACATAGAAATGCACCACGGGAATCATCTTCCATTTGGCCATTGCTTTTTTATACCACGTAATACTTTGTTCATGTTTTTCTAATTCGCGATACATATCAGCCAGCCTTCCATAAAACGTTATCGACTTGGAAGAATCTCCGGTGCTGCGCATCACGTCAACTGATTTTAATGCAGCCACAAGTCCTTTTTCAAAATTGCCTTTGCGTTTATATACTTCGGCAAGCAAATCATAGGTGTAATGCAAATTTTTAAATCCGATGTTGTTGTATCGGTCAATCACCTCAAGCAATTCGCGCTCGGCTAAATTGAGTTTGCCCGTGTTCAGGTGTAAGTCCGCAATTTGTTTCAGCACTTTGATTTCATTTTCTTCATCACCCAGTTGATGATAAAGCCGCATAGATTTGTTCAGCATCGTATCCACTTCAACATAGTCGTGTTCGCCACGATAGTACCACGTAATGGTTGCAGCGAGTTCTGACCATGCGTTGGCTTCTTGTTCTTTATTTTTTGTTTGCTGATAATGTTGAATGATGTTGTCGAAAGCATGTACTCCCCCGTTATAATCGTTTTTTATAAATCGTACTGAACTTAACAACGCCAATGCTTCTTCTTTTCGATAAGCCGAATCGCCCAACGCAAAAGTTTTGTTCACATAATAAAGTGTGCTGTCGTATTGCGAATTGTGGAAATAGTAAGACGACAACTGCAAATACAATCGTGCTTTCGCGGAATCGTATGGAGTTTCGCGAATCAGTTGATACAGTTTTTCGGGTGGCAGAGCATTACGATACTGTGCTTCGCACGTAAGTGCAATCACGCAAAAAGCGAATAGGAAGTGCAGTTTGTTCATTCTCATCGCATCAAAAGATACAACTTTATTTCGATGAAACAGCGATATATCGTTGTTGTTGAAGTTTCTCATAATTGTTAACTGGTTGATTTTGTGGTGTTTGATGAACTGGCATTGCATTCGCCTGCTGCCATTACAAAACAAAAACCATGAAAACGAATAAAGTTATCTTCATCACCGGAGCCTTCATAACCAACAACGTTTGGAAAGAATGGCAAGCGTACTTTGAGCAAAACGATTTCGACACGCTTGTGCCTTCGTGGCCGTATAAAGATGCGCCAGCCGAAGTGCTGCGCAACCGCCATCCGGAAACATCCATTGCATCGGTGCGCTTGCAACAGTTAGTCGATCATTATGCTTCCATCATTAAAACACTTCCCGAAAAACCAATACTCATCGGGCACTCGATGGGCGGATTGATTGCTCAACTTTTATTACAACGTAACCTTGGCAAAGCTGCGGTGGCGATACACTCCGTGCCACCACAAGGCGTAATCACTTTTAAACTTTCTTTCTTCCGTTCTACGTTTAAGCCACTTGGTTTTTTTACATCAGCGAAGAAACCACACCTGATGTCGTTTGCCGAATGGCAATATGCTATCACGAATGGAATGCCGTTAGACGAACAAAAGAAATCGTACTATGAGTTTGCTTCGCCCGAATCGAAAATGGTTTTACGCGACACGCTTACCTCCGATGCAAAAATAGATTTCAGCGAACCACATGCTCCGTTGCTTTTCATTGCCGGAAGCACCGACCACATTATGCCTGCGTCACTGAATTATTCCAACTTCAAAAAGTACAGCCACAAAAAATCGGTAACCGAGTTCAAAGAATTTTCTGGCAGAAACCATTTTGTGCTGGGCTTGCCCACATGGAAAGAAGAAGCGAATTACATTCTCGATTGGTTGAAAAAACTTTCGTGAAAATTAAAATCATATACACAAACGTAAATTCTTAAACCATAAAAAACACAATTATGAAAATAGCAATTCTCGGAGCAGGCCATATCGGGTTGGCTTTTGCCAAACATGCGGCCAAAGCAAAGTACGATGTTACAATCAGTAACAGCCGTGGAGCAGACACGCTCAAATCGGTAGCTGCAAATTTGGGCAGCAATGTAAAAGCTGTTGACGCACATGACATTGATGCCGATGTAGTTCTTCTTTCTGTTCAATGGCAACAGGTGAGCAAAGCCATTGCTTCTGTGCCTTCATGGAAAGGAAAAATTTTAATTGATGCCACCAATGCCGTGTTGCCCGGTTTTCGCCCTGCGGATTTTGGAGGAAAGCCATCAAGCATGGTAGTAGAAGAAATGGCGAATGGTGCAAGAGTAGTAAAAGCATTTAATACATACACACCCGTGATGTTGGGTGCCGACCCCCATGTGGCCGGAGGCCGAAGAGTAATTTTCTTTTCGGGCAACGATGCGGCTGCACGAAATGTAGTAGCAGGAATTATCGACCGATTCGGATTTGCCGGAATTGATTTAGGAAGATTAGATGAAGGCGGAAAACTTCAACAGTTTCCGGGCGGACCGTTACCTGCGGTGAATTTTATCCAATTGTAAATACTATCGAACTAAATAGTAAACACTAAAAAATAAATCAAAACAAATACAACTATGAAAAAGATGATAAGTATAATGATGTCTGTGATGATAATTATGGTGGCATCTTGCTCTGATGATAACACTGCTGCAAAGAAAACATTTGTGTTAGTGCATGGTGCGTGGCAAGCACCTTATGTATGGAACAATGTAAAAACGCAAATAGAAAAGAACGGTCACACCGTGTTATTGGTAGAGTTGCCTGCACATGGCGATGATACTACACCACCTCAAAATACTTCAATGGATGTTTATCGTGATAAAGTGATTGAGGTTATCAATACAGTAAACAACAAAGTGATTTTGGTTGGACACAGCATGGGCGGGATGGTGATTTCATCAGTGGCCGAAAAAATCCCAACTAAAATTGAGAAGCTGATTTATATAGGAGCATTCGTTCCTGCCGATAATCAGTCGTTGTTAGATTTAGCATACACCGATGCACAATCACAACTCGGTGCTTCATTAGTTCCATCGCAAGACCAACTGACATTGGATGTGAAACAGGAAAACATAGTTACTATTTTCTGTCAGGATGCTGCTGCCAATCAGCAACAATTAGTATTGAGCAAATACAAAACAGAGCCTGCTATTCCGTTCACCAACAAAGTAACGCTTACCAGTGCCAACTTTGGTTCAGTGACCAAGTATTACATACACACCACACAAGACCATGCCATTGGTATCGACTTACAAAATGCAATGGTGAAAGCGGCCAACATCACCAAAGAATATTCATTGAACACAGGACACTCCCCTTTTCTGTCTGCACCCAACGATGTAGCAAAGTTGTTTTTAGAAATTGTAAAATGATTGAACACATCACCAGTGAAAAAGGGGGCGGCTTCTATTATCAGCCGGAAAGCACACGATTGGCTGCGATGACGTATGTAAATGCCGATAACAAAATCATCATCGACCATACAGAAGTCGCCCCTTCTTTGCAAGGGAAGAGCATTGGCAAACAGCTTTTAGAAACGTTAGTTGAGTTCGCAAGGGCAAGTAAACTAAAAGTGATTCCGCTATGTCCGTACGCAAAAAGTTTATTCAAACGAAATAAAGATTGGCAAGATGTACTGGCTTAAGTAAAGTGTATCTAATCATGAACGAAATAAAAAAATATTCGAATGGCGATATCACCATTGTGTGGAAGCCTCATGTGTGCAGTCATTCAACCAAATGCTGGAAAGGTCTTGTTGAAGTATTCGATCCTTTTAAACGCCCGTGGATTACACCTGAAAATTCCACCACTGAAAAAATTATCAATCAAGTGAAGCAATGCCCGAGTGGTGCGCTTTCTTATTTGATAAATGATGAAGAACGATAGTAATCTTGAACATAACAAAATGGTATCGTAAATGAGAAGCCATAAAGAGTAGTCTGTTGAATTAGACAACTCGCCTCGCGAACTCTATGATTAACAAGAAAATGTTCTCTTCATACTACTAAAACTTTTGGGCAGTCAAGAACCTTCATTTTGTAAACATATTGTATTTACAACAAACTCGTTTTAAATATTACCCTTTGTACAGTCCGTTCACACACACTTCGCGTGAGATAATCGGCAAGCGTATCAAAATATTGCGACAAAAAAACGACATGACCCTGCAACAACTTGCCGATTTGCTTGAAGCCGAAAGACAATATGTGTGGAGCATTGAAAATGGTAAGGTGAATCTCACACTTGATTATATCGACCGTATTGCAAAAGCTCTCAATGTGCAACAAAGCGAGTTTATTAATACAAATGTTTAACCCAAAAACCCAATTCGTTTATGGCAAGTTCAATAGAAACAGGCCACGCAAAAAATGTGGCCACCTTCGAAGACCTGATTAGTTTTTGTACAGGTTACGGAGCAACGTACAATCCTTCAAAAACAACACTGATAATCACGGCACTGTCAACTCAACTCACAGCAGCAAACACAGCACTACAAAATGTTAAAGTAGCGAAGACAGGTTTCGATAATGCAACCAATGCACGTGAGTTAGCTTTCAAACCATTAAAACCGTTAGCTACAAAAATCATCAATGCGTTAGCAGCTACCGATGCAGCGAAAGAAACGGTACGCGATGCAAAAAATGCCAACAACAAAATTCAAGGTAAGAGAGCAAAGGCAGTAGACAAACCCGACCCCACAACGCTGGCCGAAGGAGAAGAACCTGCTAAGAAAGTATCAACCTCACAACAAAGCTATGATAAGTTGATAGACCACTTTGCACAGTTGATAGCTACACTCACAGCAGAACCAAATTATTCACCCAACGAGAATGACCTGAAGCTAACAGCGTTGAATACCATGCTGACAAATTTAAGGTCAAAAAACACAGACGTGATAAACGCCACTACTGTAATAAGTAACGCACGTATTGCAAGAGACAAGACCTTATACGAGAAAGGTACAGGGTTGATAGATACAGCGCAAGATGTAAAGATGTATGTGAAATCCGTATTTGGTGCATCGAGTCCTCAGTATAAACAAGTGAGCGCGTTAAAGTTTACAAAACGACCGAAGGGTTAAGAGATTGATACGATTAGGAAAGAAATAGGCAGGAACACCGAAAATGTTCCTGTCTTCATTTATAAATAGAGCATGAAGTTTTAGAAAACAGACAGAGTAATTTGAGAAATTAGCAATGTTGACAAAGAAACTTGTATAGTAACGGAGAAAACTGACAGTGTAACAGAAGAATATTCTGATGTGATTTAGAATACTCGCGTGGTGATTTAGAATATTAGCAATGTTGCCGAGAAAACTTGCAATGTGATTTAGAAAACTGACGGTATGATTTATAATATTGACAAGGTGATTTATAAAACTCCAGACCCGACATAGAAAACAGACACCCCAACGACAGACAAAGAAAGAGATACAGTCAAAAGAAACGGCACACATGGCAAAGCCCGCACATTCCCACCCGCAACCAAAGCTTTGCCAAGAGTGCCTCAGTACATTTTCTTTATAATCAGTGGGTACAAAAACGGTAAGACGAAAAGAGTGGGTACAACAAACAAGAGAACAGATAAAAACGAGAGACAGAAGGCACTGGCACTAACACCGTGTTTATGCCAGCTGCGGGTGACACTCTAAAATGTAGTTTTGTTTTATTAACTTCGTCCACCCACGGTGGACAAAGACGGCTTCGTAAACCGCAGCCGTCATAAACACAAAACGTAGTAGGGCATTTGCTCCCAAGACGACAAAATGACTGACAAGGAAAACAGATTAAGAGAAATAATTGAGGACTTCGAAAACCGAAAGGTTGACGGGAAAGCTACTATTGATTTAATTAAGGATTTGACTGGAGAAACGGTTGACATTGGATATTTATCTGAGTACTGGGCTTCTGAGAGCCTCGACACTTTCGTTGAGAAATTGTTAGTTGAACATATCGTTGACTGGCAATTAATTGACGATATGAGAGCAATCGAATTAATCATTGAAATTCAAGAAAATCCGAGTAAAGAAGGACTACTGATACGGAACTCGACAGCGTTAGAGAAACGATATGGAAAATCTTCTGGGACCGTTATTGGTAAAATCTTTAACACTGACATTCAAGACGCAAAAATGATATTGGACGAATTAAAAAAAGAGACAAGAATTTTTTTGTAACGGCAGACGCA
>JAHBTX010000008.1 GCA_019638395.1 Cyclobacteriaceae bacterium | reverse complement strand
ACGTTACTGAACGAAATTAAGAAATTACTTTTAATACCTACACTGAACCCCCGCATTGCATAAACTTTTTGTTACCGCCTGTGCCCCTTCCTCCGTGTCAGTTGAAACAGAATAGTCAAATGTTGTCCGACTATTTGTCGCTTGTTTTTAATTTATTGTTCTCATTCTACCGTACCGAGCGGGGCGGCAACTGTGGGAACTTTGTCGGTTTACACGAAATGACCCAACTTCAATATTACGTGCGCTGGCGCCAGTACTCTTGCCTTAGCTTTGGCTGTGTGTTGGATTGCGCGGCTATGGCAAGTGTGCTGTTGCGCAGGTTCACTTTTTATATTGAACCAATGCATTTTTGTAAGTTTCGCAAACCTCTTTTCGCAAACTGTCAGGTGAGATTACTTTTACTCTGTCACCGAATGAAAGTAATTCCATTACAAAGTCGTAAGTAATGTGGAGTGAAAGTTTTACTTGGGTCTCTTTGGAGTTGTCCATTATTACCTTTTGTGATTCATGCAACGGAAATGATTTAATGTACTTACCTTGAAAGGAGTCAAATGATAGTATCACGTCTTCCAAGTCTTTGTCGGCTGAATTGATAATTCCAAAGTAGTTTTTGAACAACTCATTTGCATTGAAGTCTTTCGGCCATTCAAATTTTTTTTTGGTTATTTCAAGTTCCTGTATTCGGTCTAGTCCAAAGGTTTTTAGTCCGTTGTCTTTTTGGTCTTTTGCTAGTAGATACCATCTTCCTTTAAATTCTTTTAATGCATAAGGCTCAACATCTCTTTTGCTAATCTCTTCTTCTTCAAATTTCAAATAAGGAAATCTTATTATCAGTCGATTTTTTATACAGTGTAGGATTCCATAAAAATTATCTGTCCCTTGTGCTTTGCGCTTTTCGAAATGAATGTAGTTGGAAAGGTCGTCCGTGATATTGAGCGCATTGAACATATCAAATGCTTCCAACATTCTTCCTGTTATCTCGGATTTATCTCTGTCTTCAATGGAATAGACTCTGCGCGAAAAGTCGTATTGAATGTCAATTCTAAAAATATCCCTGATTTCAGTTAAGTCCCTTTGAAAAGTCCGCTTCGAAATAGAAAGGTCACAATCCAAGAGGTCAGATTCACGCTCCAGATAATTACTTATATCTTCAAATGTTGCCTGACCTTTTTGCAGCCTTTTAAGAATTAGGGAGTAACGGAGAAAATATTCACGTTTTGACATTTGCCTTTGCTTTTAGATTCTAATATCAGGTTTATTTGCAGGGTTTTCAAGATGCTTTCTGAACAGTTTGGCACATGCGAGCGCGTCCGAAATTGCATTATGGTGCTCAAGTGCGATACCATATTTGCTGCACAAGTTGCTAAGTGACTGACCGTAAATTCTGTATGTGCAATGGCTTATAAATTCAGGTGTTTCAATCCCGTACCAATTCAGTGTTTGCTGAAAGCATGTAAAGTCGAATGCACCGTTATGAGCTACAACATTTTGTCCGGTAATGAAGGGTTCAATTAATGGCCAAACAATATCGAAGGTTGGAGAGTCTTTAGTCATTTTCCATGTGATTCCGTGTATTTCCACAAATTGTTTCCAGTAATAGTTGTCTGGTGGCTGCACAAGGAGGTCAAGTTTCTTTGTTATCTCACCATTTTCAACTCTCACCAAACCAACTTGACAAATGCTCCAGCGGTAGCCTTGTGCGGTTTCAAAATCAATTGCTGTAAAATCCATATTTAAGCAACTTTAGAAGTAAATCCCATTGGTCTCAATTTTCTGGTGAATTCGAATTCTTGTTCTTTGGCATTATAGATTTCAGACAAAGTCATTGATTGAATCGGGCTAAATTCGTTGATTCCCAAATCCGTCAGGAGTTCTTTAGATTTCAATTCGGTGAGTGGCTTAAATTCATAAAGGGTTGTTAGTCTACCTTTTCTTAGGAGTGCTTTGTCTATATTATTCAAATGAGTGTTAAATGTGCAGATGAATTGAATTCCGAGACTTGCACCAAGTAATCCATCAGTTAAATTCAAAAGCATTGATATTGCTGAATTATTATTTGAATCTCTCGAAACTAAAAGGTCTTCCGCATCTTCAATGACAATTATAGTATCTGGATTTTCTACCAAAAGCCTTGTTAAATGAGGGTCATCCATGTTTCCTGCCAGTTTTGGTGGTAGAAAAATCACCTTCTTGCTTATTAAACTGATTACGTACCTGATGTATGTCGATTTTCCAGTGCCTGGAACTCCATGAAAAAGAGATAAGCCACTGCAATTCTTTTTTTGCAAAGAGTTAATTATGTGTTGGTGTAGCTTTACGAGGTCGTCATTGTAATTTCTTTCAATGGAGCAATTGGGTTTCTTAACTTTAAGAGATGTTAATGAAAGGCCGTGCATATCATTTACCACGACACTTATGAAAGAGTCTCCGGTTCTTTGCCGGAATTTTCGAATTGAATTGGTTAATTCTTGAACTTCTCGTGTTTCAGTGGAGTACAATAAATCTACAGATGTACTGCTACAATTGAGGCACACCATGCACTGATTGTCTAAGATGTAGATTATTTCTTCATAGGAAGCGTTGCGCTTTCGATTGTATCGTTCGGATTTATACCTCTGTAGTATTCGATTATGCTGTGTTCTTTCAAACCACTTAAGAACTTTATCTATATTAATTCCGAGAATTGACTTTGTGTTTGGAATGGCTTGAAAGTAGGCACAGTATGTTTTTTTCCAATTAATGTCGGGGTTGAAGACATCGAATATCTCCTTGTTGTTTAACTTGAGTGAATCGGTTTTTTTTCTTTGACCTTTTTCCATATACTTTAGTTTCATTTATCAAAACTAAAGGCGAGGTCAGCCAGAATATGTCGTGGGCTAAGATTTCTAGGAGTTAAAGTGTAAGTCCTTTTAATTTATCTTGAAGGTCAAGAACAATCGAATGTACTTTTTGTATAAGAGTTCCGTTTTGAATATCAATATAAGTTTGGTCATTACTTTCATTTTGATAATACCACTGCCACCACGGCCAATGATTGGATTTAGAAGCAACTCCTAATCTCTGTTGAATTGAAATTTGAAGCTCACTTGAGACTCCCGTATCCCATTTTGCTCTACAAATACCGTAGTAAAGCCGCCCATTTTCAAAAGCAAAGCCAATGTTAATTTCAGCCCAGTCCTTATTATAAAAGTAGAAACCAGTATTATTTGCACCTAGGTTTTCATCAATTGAAGTTTCTAAGGAAATAGATGTTCCCAAATCCTTCACTTGTATTATTAACTTTTCAATCAATGTTTTAATTAGATGTGGATAGATTGAATTGCGAATTTCAAATAGTGCTTTTATTGATTCTTCGCCACCTTTAATGACTTTTTCGGTAATTTCTGTTGTGAGCTGATTGTTCATGGTTTGGCCAGTTAATTCCTTCAATAAATTAATGTATTGAGTAATCGTTTCTCTTAGCAAAGGATGGTTAGCCGCTTCTTTCTTTGCTAACTCTAACCAGTTAATTACATCATCACGATATGAAATGGATTGTAAATTGATTTCGCTGTTGAGGTTTGCAATAGACTGTTCATCACCCAAACTCCATGCGCTAGGGTCATTGCCGTAAAGTGTTAAGTAAATTAAATCAAATCCATTCTTAAAGTTAGCCTTTCCATATTTGTGGTAGCGGAGTAACTGATTTTTCTGGTCGCCTGCATAAATTTTATTCTCGATAATTATACCCCAACCATTCTTGTCATAGATAGCAATATCTATTCTGCCGCCCTCAAGGTAATCAGCATCAACGTATCCAGCGAATTTTTCAATTTCAACTACAGCACTTTGGTAATCAAAAGTTTCAATACCTAATTGCTCAATAAATAGTTTTAAAAAGATAGAGCCTTGACCGTGACTACCTTTTGGGCTAAGAAGTTCAGCAAGAAATGCTGAATGTGTTCTCGTTTCGTTTGTCGCAAGATTAAGAATTCTGAAAACGTTAAAATTTTCCCCAGTCGCCTGAGAAATTTTATCATACTGCTTTCTCAGAGTTGAAGTGAAAAGAATGAGATTTATAATTTGCTCAGTCATGAGTTCCAATGTCACATTGCTGGCTCATGTTTTCCTTTATTCGGCCCTTCAGGGTGCCGTGAGCATGAACTTGAAGTTAAGCTTGAGATACTTGAAGCTTTAGTTCCGCAATGCTTACATGAATACTGAGATTTTTCAGAACCCTCATATAGCGTATGCTTTCCTTTGTTTGCACCACTTGGATAGCGTGAACACGAACTTGATGTTAGGCTTGAAATGCTAGACGCTTTAGTCCCGCAGTATTTGCAATAAAAGTTTGACATAATAAGTGGGTTTTTAGTTTATTTAAATGTAGCTATCTAATTCTAATTTTCAATTCTTAGCCCTTTGAATTTTTCTCCAATAATAAACGGGACGTAGTTTGGGTCAATGCCAATGGTTTTTTCATCAATTCTGTAAAAGATATTTTTACCATTGAATAATTCCTCCATCAATTGTTTCCTGAGGATGGAAATTGTTTCTCTGAAATGAAATACTCGGTCATAACTATACGGAATCAATTTGTCTATAAGTATTGAAAGTGCAATAGCGGTTCGATTTCCGGTTTGGAGTCCAACGTTTAACACGTCTTCTTTCGACATCAATTTTAATCTGTAACATTTCTTTAGGTTTTTGATACAAATCTTCAAATCTCTCCTGAATGATATTCTTTCCTCGTCCGAAAGAGCTAAATAATTGTCAATGGTATAGTGACGATTAAGTTCTAAGAAATCGAACTGAGATTTCTTCATTTCTTCTTAAACTAACTAGATTTTTGCTTTAGTGTCGCGGCTGTTATCCTGCCAATTTCATTCGCGGTAGTTCTTAAAGTTTTAAGTTCCTCGTTTGTATTGTATTGGTCAACCTGTCCGCCTAGCGTGAAAAGGTCAATTAATGAACCTATCCCGAATACACCGCCAGTGATTATCCAAAGTATGCCTGTCCCAATTTTTCCCAAGTAAAAACGGTGAAACCCAAGCCATCCAAAAAAGCTAATTAGCCATAATAAGTAAGCAATTCCTTTTGATTTCATAATGTTATTGTTTTTAAATCAAAAGTATTCCTACACTCAGCCAAAGTATGTCGTAGCTATTTTTTGTTTGGGGCGCGTGGGGATTTGGCTCTTGCCATTGCTTTGGTTCGTGGGTTGGAATGTGCGGCAATGGCATGTGCCAAATGTGCGGTTGGTGAGAATCTCTCCAAGTTGCCAGCGCGTGGGCATTCGAAGCCGTTCACTTTGTTGTCTACCTTTATGGTGTTAGGTGGATATCAGCCGTTTTATTTTTTCTCAGTTAGTCGTTATTTTTTTGTCTGCGGAAACGAGTCTTTGTCGTCTGGGTCGTCACTGTCCGCGGAACGAGGGGCATTGGCGGTAACGTTTGTGTTTATGCAGTGTGGGGAATAGGAGGCTTTAAAAATGGAGCGCAGCGGAATGTTAAAGCCGACCTGCTCCGAATTGTCCCCCGTGACCAAACTACATTGTGAAACATAAACTTTAATTTAACACCAAACCCCCACATTGCATAAACATTTTGTTACCGCCTGTGCCCCTTCCCCCGTGTCGGCTGAAACAAAATTTTCAATTGTTGTCCACATTTTTGTCGTTATTAATTTTCTTGTCCTTAGTCCACCGTACTCGTGCGTGGCGGCAACTGTGGGATCTTTGTCAACTTACACCTAAACTACTCTTTTCAATTTTCCGTGCGTTGGAGACAGCACTCTTGCCTAAGCTTTGGTAGCGCGTTGGATTGTGCGGCTATGGCAAGTGTGCTGTTGGGCGGCTACTCTATTACTTATATCCTTTCAGTCTTTTCCAAGTTGTGCCATATTTACTTCGAAATTTATTTAGTTGAAGCGCAAAGTTCATTCGCTCATGTCCAGGTTGTTCTGCGTGGCAAGCGATACAAATTGATTCTAGATTTTTCAGTGAGTTGTCGGACTTGATACCATTTTTATGGTGTACATGTAAGAATCCTTTGTCATTAGTTAGATTAATGTTGCAACTTGAACAATGCCAATTATTTGCTTGTCTAATAGTTTTTGATAACTCCGCAAAATTCTCTGAATACTTTTCTTCTGGAGCATTCTCGGCATAGTTATTCGGTGTATACGTAAACTGTGAGGTTTTAAACTCCTCAAAGAAATCCTGTAAATCAAAATCGTTGTAAATATCAATATCTTGACCATGACTTGAATATCCATGGTATGATAAAGTCATTAGACAATTTTTACAAACATTCATTTTCTTGTAAATGCCTTTTTGGTCATACTGACGGGTTAGAACATTGTAAATATTTACTAAAAAGGTACCGTCAGTTCTCCGAGAAACCACATATCTATCGAGCTGATTTCTGTTAGCGAAGTCCGAAATTGTCTGACAGTTAGATATATGAAACTTATACTCCTTATCCGCATTGTCATGTCTCGGGTGAAATCGCTGGTCTCTTATATAAACAAGTACTTTGTGGCCTTGATATGTGAAAGTACCGTCATCATCTAATTCAATTTCTTCAAATGCAACATCTACACCGGAAGTATTTAATTTATTAAATAAGTCATCGGTATTAATTCCTTTCCATTCAATTCCAGCAAAACTAATTAGCTCTGCCTTCATGTGACTTCGAAGGTTATTCCATTTCGAGTCTTCGAGAAAATTTGGAAGTTTCACTCAGAAATTATTTTTACTATTCTTTTTTCAGCATTCGTTCTCACTCTGAACTCAACTCTTCTCGATCTTTCCTTATCTTCCTTCCCATCTATCATTATTAGTTTACTTGACGAAAGGCCATTTGCCGTTAGATACTTTCTAACCCAATCTCTGTTATCGAAGATTGACTGAAGAGAAAGTGAATATTCAAGAACACTTCTTGTTCTGTCCTGAGATAACTGCATGTTATAGAAATACGCTAGGTCAGGTGAAACATTCGTTCTCCAATCACTTGATGTGTGTCCTTCTATCCTTATTTCTTCTATGTCTTCTTTGTATTTGGCTAACCTTTTAATGTATCTAGGAAAGAAATCATTTAGTATTTGCTGAAATTTTGGTTTAATCACAGAAGAACCCATTTCGAAAAGAACATCGGGTGATTCAAATCTTACAGATAGGTTTGTCTATCTATTTCGGCATTCCAATCGGTTAGATTGTCTTTAAACTCTGAGTAGAGGTCGTCATATAACTCATTTTGCAATCGGTTATAAGTGACTGCGATTTCTTTGATTTTATCCTTTTCTCTTGTAACGTTAATCATATAAGAGACTGCAATGAATAAAAATATCATCATTAAACCAGACATCATGTCTGCAATTGATATCCAGTGACTACCAGTAGAGGATTTGTTACCTAGCATATTAATTTCTCACTTTATTTGCCAGTTGTACAAGCTCTTTGAGTTTATCCGTCAGGGGAGTGTAATCTTGAACAAATTTGGTAGAAAGCGAACCAAGTTGTCTGGATAGTGATTGCAATGATTGTTCTAGTTCTTTACCTAAAGCTGTATCAAGTTCGGTAACTTGTTTAGAAATCCTGTCCGCATTGTCCTTCATCATTCTATCAATTTGTCCGGAAAGATTGCTTGTTATTTGTGAAATACTATTGTTCAGAACTTTCTGTGACTCTGATAGGGTCGTAGATTGCTGAGTAACAGTGTCCTTTACCTTAGTTGTTGAGATACTTACTTCTGCTAATGCAGCACTTACTGTATTAGTGAATTCTTTAGTCAACTTGTTTACTTCTTCCTTGATTATAGGAATCGCTGTCTTCGCCTCTTTTGCTACATTCGCAAAGTCACCTAAACGTTCCTCGACTTCAGTTTTCTGCCTGTTAAGCTCACTAATTATTTTCTCAAGGTTAGACGCAACTTGGTTAAACTTTTCAGAATGATTTTTAATAAGCTCAAGACTTTTTTCCGAGTTCTCTATTCCTTGTAAGCTTTTGTCAAAGGCAATAATCATCGACTCAACCTGTTCTTTATATTTTTCCTGCCAAACTAATATTCTTTCCACGGCTTGGTTTAATTGCTTAAAGTTGTCACCAAATTGCTCGTTAATTTTCGTGTTAAAATCCTTCATCACTTCTGTGAGTGCATCTATTAGGGACTTGGAGTTATTCTCAGCCATATTTTTTGCAAACTCCTTAAATTCTTTAATTAGCTCGTCTTGTTTGTCAGAGAAGCTTGTTCTTATTTTTTGTAATTGAGTAAGAACAGTAGAGTCCCCATCTCCATTTAATGCTTTTTCAATTTTTCTTAAAAGGTCACTCTGAGTTTGTGATTGTTTGTCGCTCCCTTCCTTGAGTGACCTCAATAATGAAATCATAGCTTCAACGCCTTCCCTTGAATCTTCCTCCTTAACAATTATCCCATAGATTGCTGGGCGAATTTTTAACAATATACCTGCAAGCATACCTGCGATCGAAGTCAGAAAGGCTGTCTTAAGACCCTCCAATAATCTTGGCACACTCCCCTCTATATCGCTTACTTGAAATGCTAATAAGCCTATGAATATTCCGACAAAGGTTCCAAATATTCCAAATGTTGTCGTTAGTTCCGAAAGCGCAGAGATGGGTTGGCTTTTCTTCAGAAGAAATGGACTCAGCAGAATTAAACCAGATACGATTATGCTGAACCAAATACTTGTAACAAATTCTATCATGGATATTTACTTTAGGATTGCCAATCTATTAAGAGGTGAGTTTATAAAAATATTGAATTTATCTCAATTAATCCCACACTGGCTTGGCTCTTTTGGTTGCTTTGGATTGTGTGATTGGTTTGCGGGGCAACCAAAAGTGCCAAAAGCGCGGGGTGAGAATCTCTCTAAGTTGCCAGCGCGATGGCATTCGTAGTCGTTCATTGTTTCGTCTACCTTACAAGTTGTTAGTTAAGTGTCTCCATTAAGAATGCTAAGTCACTCGTTAAGTTTTTTCTTGTCTGCGGAAACGAGTCTTTGTCGTCTGGGTCGTCACTGTCCGCGGAACGAGGGGCATTGGCGGTAACGTTTGTGTTTCTGCAGTGGTGCCTTTCCGAAGCCGAGTCCTGTCCCACGAAACGAAAACGTTGAACGAAGATAAAACTTTAAATTAATTCGTCACGGCACCATTGCAGAAACATGCTGTTGTAGCGCGTACCCTTCACTTCACTCAATTGTCAACGAAATCTTTCTTCCAAGTCCCAGCTCAAGTAATTTAAACAAAGTCGATAATTGAATGTCGCTATGTCCGTTCTCAATTCTTGAAATAAAACTCTTCTTTGTCCCAGTTTTAACTGCTAGCTCGTCTTGCGTCATGTTAGCAAGTCGTCTCTCTTCCTTAATTATTTCTCCAATGGCGAATGACTTGGCTTTGATTTCAAAGTCAGTCCGTTTTTTTGTCCCAATTTTCCCGTGTCGGCTTTCAATTAGTTCATCAAAAGTCGTCACTCTCTTCTTCCCTTTATTTTTTGTTTCCATGTCCCTTTGATTTAACTTTTTCTATAAAATATTCGGCCTTAATTTTTAAAGCCTTCTCAATCTCTCCAGTCGGTGTCTTTTGTGATTTCTTTTGAAATCCATTGAACAATACAACTAAATTTCCTTCGTCAAAACATGAGAAAATCCGATAGATGTTACCTTGATATTCGACTCTTATCTCATAAAGACCGTCAGTTCCTGTCATGTGGTCAAAGAATTTCTTAGGTATTCTTTCAGCTACTGAAACTACAAACAGAACATGTTCAATTTTGTCTTTAACCTTCGCTGTTTGGTCGTTATAGAAGTCAAGGAAATAGTCCTTATAGAATATAATTTGACGGATTTTATCCATTTGGCAAAGTTAACTTAAAAGTTAACAAATCCAAATCTTTATAAGTTCAAATCTGTCTGTCGGCTTGGTCGTCCCAGGGTATGCGCTACAACGTGAGTGCATAAGCAGTGGCGGGTTTAGGAGGGCTTGAAAATGGAGCGCAGCGAAATGATTTCTATGACTCATGCAAGCGTGTGTTTATAATTTTTTTCATAGGATCGGTTTTGGTTTATGCACACAAAGGCGCGACTTATCAACTTGTTACGCACAGCGTTTATAACACTCATTGGCTTTTTTCCGGCTGCAATTTTTCGTTCATAATACGCTTTCATTTCTGGGGAGTATTGAATGGCTGAAGTAGCCCCAAGGTACAATAACTTTTTCATCTCCATGTTAGCCATCTTCGATACCCGGGGTTTGCTTTTGATGGAAGTCCCTGAGCTGTGCTCAAATGGTGCCACACCCGCGTAGCAAGCAAACTTCTTAGGTTCCCGGATCAATTGAAATTCATTGGTGGTGATGATCATCTGTGTGGCTATTGCTCTGCCGATACCCGTAACCGATGTGAGCAACTTCATTTGCTTATTCAGGCCTTCGTCTTTATTGATGAGTTTATTGATCTTTTCATCCACTTTTTTCAAATCTTTCTCAAGTGCTATCAAGGAAGCCTTGCAACTTGCATTTACTACGCTGTGGATTTTACGGTCAATAAATTCCTCATTTTCTTTCAAAGCGACCCTTAATTGGTTGGCCACCCGCACTAGCCGGTCTCGCAAAGAAACTAAGGCCTTCAATTCCTGCACTTGTTTGCGTGTAGGAGCCCATAAACGAAGCTTCCGGTGATGAAGGTGGGCATATTCCGCTATGCGCAAGGCATCTATCTTGTCGCTTTTGCCGCGTTGTATGCCTTGCGAACGCTTTATTTGCAAGGCCATCTCTACACATACCGATGCCAGCACCGAACTTAAATACTCCAACAGAAAATTAGAATAAACTCCGGTATGTTCCAGGCAGACGAGCACGGTGCCCATATCCAGGGTTAGGTCTTTCTGAAGCATTTCAAAATAAGCTGAAATGCATTTGGGTTTGTTCTCAATCCGGTTTCGGCTTACGGTATGACCTTCGGCATCGAGTACGCAAAGGTCAAGCGTCTTTTTAGCTACATCCACTCCGATGAAATTTCTCACTGAGTTCATTACATTTGGTTTAGGATTACGAATCATTTTCGTTAAACATTTTCTGAACACAACCAAAACCTTGATACTAGGCCTTTAAGCCTTAATTTCTATACGGTGCTTGTTCAGAAAAACCGGCAGGGGATTGAATCATTCCATAGGTCTGAGAACCTGGTTAAGCCCATAATTCGCCCCTTCCGGTGTTTAACTTATCCACAATTTCACACCTTCCACAAAAGAAAAAAGAAGCAAAAAAGAAAATTATTACAATGACGATAATAGGTAGGTTAAAATTGCTGATGCAAGTCTAAAGGTTAAGCCCGACTTGCTCCGCAACTGTCCGCCTACAGCGGACTAAATTAAGAAACCAAAACTTGATAGCCAACACCGAACCCCGCAATTAAATAAACACGGTGTTGTGCGCAGTGAGTTATTCTCTCCAGTCCTTTTGACTATATTCAATAACTTCTGCTTCTGTCACTATTGGTCTCCAGTTTTTATCTTTTGGATAATTGTCCTCATTTCGCTCACCTTCGGGTAAGTAAAAGTTGACTTTTTCAGTTTTGCTTTCAGTTCGAAACCAAAATAACTGTTCCTCTTTGATGTATTGATTCTTATCGGTGTACCCTGTCATTATACTACTGTCCCATTTTTTCTCAACGCACATTTGACATTCAAATGTTTTTCTGTCTACAGATACAAAACCACAAATCTCACACGTGTCATATGTTAGTCTTTTTGAATATGACTGAAATGATATCGAGAACAGAACAATAGTTAGAAATCCAGTTATAATAACAATAGTCTTTCTCAGATGTGTCTTAGTTCTCACAAGATGATATATCCCTAGTCCCAACCCCACGCTTACAATAAGTCCAATTATTGTCAATGGTATTCTTTCAACAGAATTCTCAACTATATCTGAAATTGTCAAATAAATTGGGATGTAGAATCCAACAACGTAGACTAGCTCCCAAGTCCCTTTCTTTTCAAAAGTCTCTTTTATACTCATAAGTTCTAATGTCGGTACTCATTGCGCACAACGTTTGGCTATTTGCAGTTGCGGGCATAGGAGGCTTTAAAAATGCAGCGCAGCGGAATGTTAAAGCCGACCTGCTGTAAAATTGTCCCCCGTGACCGGACTACATTGTGAAACATAAACTTTAATTTAACACCAAACCCCGCAATTGCAAATAGCTGCTGTTGTGCGCTGGCGGCTTAGTCCACTCTCTCCACCAATATTTTACTCAGTCCTTTAATATGTCTCCGTCCAGTTTTAAAGTCGGTCGGTGTTAATATTAAAATTCTTTCGTCCATGTCTTTTAGTTTCTTTCCGTCTCTGGATGTTATTAGGAATAAGTTGTCACCAGTCGATGAGTTAAAAATTTCATTCCAGGAGTAAACAACTTTGTAATTGTCCACCGCAACAAAAGTCAGATAGAATTCACTAAATCGTTTTGGGCTCTCTTCTTTGAGTTCTAAGTCTTTCAATAAGTCCTTTACTAAAACCCCTGTCAGTTGTTCTGCTGTCCCACGTGGTTCGCCTAAATGGTTTGTGATCACCACGTCCCCAATTGTCTTGGTGGGATATTTTTCAATGTCGGCCAAAGTAAATTTTAATTCTCTTTTTATCTGTCCAGTTACAACAAAGTCGTTGGTCGCTTGGTCGGCCTTTTATCCCCATACAGTCACCGAAATGATTACTAAAATTAAAGTCGTCAGTCTTTTCATTTGTTAGTCGAATTTTTTGTCAGCCGCTTGCGCACAACGTTTGAGTTTATGACGGCTGCGGCTTTCGAAGCGCGTTATTGTCCCACGTGGCTGAACGAAATTAAGAAAACTAAACTTTATAACTACACGTCACCCGCAGCTGGCATAAACTTTTTGTTGGCAACAGTTGGGTTTCGTCCGTTAATCGTTACACTACTCTTTATATTTTTGTGTCGATTGGTTCAAAGTCCACGAGTTGTCACCTGTCAACGAAACCGAACTCCATAATTTAATGAGTCAATATCGTTAATGTTTTAAAGTCCACCGTTTTGTATTTGAATTCAATGCCCAAACTGTCAGCGGGCCGAAAATGAGTCCCCGTGTTGCGAATTGTCCGCGGACACCAATTTTCTTTCAGTCCTTTTGTTTTATTTCTCAACCGTCTGCGGAGATGTAACCTGTCAGCAATGAGTCGCTAGAATTAAATGCCAACTTTATCTTCTAATTCCTTAATTCTTTTTTTTAAGTATGTCACATGC
The DNA here is from genome assembly GCA_019638395.1 of Cyclobacteriaceae bacterium. Taxonomy (GTDB): domain Bacteria; phylum Bacteroidota; class Bacteroidia; order Cytophagales; family Cyclobacteriaceae; genus ELB16-189. The sequence continues at coordinate 1,195 of JAHBTX010000008.1, read as the reverse complement.
CAAGATTGATAAACTGACATTCCAACAAAACCAAATATAAGAATCCCGTTAGCATACGGTAAATGTAAAATTTTCATCAGAGAAGCTCCAATTACAACTATGCAGCCAATCGAATAAATCAGTTTGTCATTTTTCATATTCATTTGTTTTTAAATCAAGTCTATATGTCGAGCCGAATAATTTGATTTTCTGTCGCCCCACCTTTTCGTCTTACACGTCTCTGTCCACGGAGCCAACCCAATTGTTGCCAACGTTCGTGTTTCTGCAGTGGTGCCTTTCCGAAGCCGCGTCCTGTCCCACGAAACGATAGCGTTGAACGAAGATAAAACTTTAAACCAACCCGTCACGGCACCATTGCAGAAACATGCTGTTGCCAGCAGTAGTATGAACTCACTCTTCTTTGAAAGAATTTCCGTCAGCGTACAAGTCAAAGTCCACGGATAAGTTTAAGTCACCAAGTCGCCTAATTGTTTGTTTGTCGAGGTGTGGTCCGCCAAACATTCCATTGCCGTCATGAAATGTCATTGCTACTGAAACTCCACCGTTCGCATTGTCAACAAGTCTTTTAATTCCCTCTTTGTCTGTCTCAAGTAACTCTAAGAGTTTTGAAAGTTTATCTTCAAATTCGTCCGGCTCCGGATTTGGTTCGATTTCAAATGAACTGAATCTGTAATTACCTTTTCCAAATTTCTTTTCGTCTCCTTTGTTCCAGCCGTCCGTGTGTTTAAGAGTTGTCAAAGAGGCTAATTCTGAAAAAGTCAACTGTTCAGATGTCGCTCGGAAGTAAACTTGGTTTTTCGACTCTGTCCCAATACCGCCAATGTTTAAATCCTTTTTGTTGTCAAAATAGAATGCCATAAAAAATGGCTCGTCCTTTACTGGCACATAAGCAATAACTGTCCCGTCAACTTTGTCGGTGTCAATTCTCTCAATTCTTGGTCGTCCGTTAACAATTACTATGTCGTGAACTTGCAAGAATTGCTCGGTCACTCCCCAAGTCTTGTCGTTAATCTCTTGTCCTACTTTTATTGAAACTTGCTCTTCAAACATACTATTGTTGGCAACGTTTGTGTTTGCGCAGTGGTGGGATTTTGAAACACTTCACTGTCCCACGTGACCAAACGTTGAACGAAGATAGCACTTTGAACTTACACGTCACCCCACCATTGCGCAAACATTTTGTTGTGCGCTGGTT
>JAHBTX010000007.1 GCA_019638395.1 Cyclobacteriaceae bacterium | reverse complement strand
ACGGCTGCTTTTTTTGTGGATAAGATGGATAACCGAAGCGGTAATCCACTTACCCACAAAAGTTACGATTACTACGATAAATTATGTTGAAGTAAATCTAAAGGTTGGCGGTCATGCCTCCGGACGGCCCGAAAATCAATAAAAAATTTCAAAATAATACTTCCCAATATGGGAACTTTAGCTTTACCTTTGACAAAAGATTAATACTTGAGAGTAATTGCTAAAAAGGTACTCCGAGAGTTTTGGACTAAACATTCGGACTGCGAACAACAACTTAAATCTTGGTATCGAGAAGCTGAAAAGAGTGAATGGAAAAATACCAATGAAATCAAAAAAGAGTATCCAACAGCAAGCATTCTTGGGGACAATAGAGTTGTTTTCAACATAAAGGGAATTAATTACCGACTAATTGTTAAGATTAATTTCCACTATCAAATGATTTGGATACGATTTATTGGGACTCATAAAGAATACGACAGGATTGACGCGAATAAAATTTAAAGACTATGAACTTAAAGCCAATAAAAACTAAAAAGGACTACCAACAAGCGTTGGACAGACTTGAGTTAATTTTTGACGCTAAAAAAGGAACTAAGGAGGGAGACGAACTTGAGATATTGGGAATATTAATTGAACAATACGAAAACGAACATTTCCCAATTGACTTACCTGACCCAATTGAAGCTATTAAATTCAGAATGGAGCAACTTGGATATACTCAGACTGATTTGGCAAAAGTCGTTGGACTAAAAAGTAGAGCAAGTGAAATACTCAGTAAAAAGAGAAAGTTATCATTGGACATGATTAGACAACTCCATGAAAAATTGAATATACCGACAGACGTTTTAATACAGTCTTACTAAACGGCACGAACCGCCAACAAAAGTAGCTGTTGCACGACTACTTCCACAATTGTGTTTTACGGATTTTGATCTGGCGCAAGCCCATTTGTGCATAACCTTGTTGATAACTTTGTTAACAGGCTAAAATTTTACTTTCTGATACGAAAGTACTTTTCTCAAATAAAAAATGAGTGTATGCATTACTGCTTCGAACTCCCGGTGCAGGCTCACTACTGCCGCCATCGGTCTGTTAATACTGAACTTCATCATCTTTTTGATATTGTATGCAATGGCCGCCATCAACATACACTTATTGGCTTGTTTAATCCCGCGTATATTGACGCGCCTCAGCAACTTAACATTGACATCCGAAAAAAGTCTGGCACCAAGCAGTAGAGCAGGTACGGCAAAGCGAGCCTCGTTCCACCAACGAGCTTTGTTTACTGCTTGGTTATAGTAATCCTACTATCAAGGCATCAGTTACATCCAGCAGAAAGCGTATGAAGCTGATTAATCATTGAAGAAGTGCTTCGGTATCGAAAGCAAATAAAACGTATAGGCACCCGAAAGATGTTTGGAGAGATGAAGGAATTCCTGATTAATCATCAATTCAAAATCGGACATGTTTGCGCTATGGCCGGTCGACAAGTTAAATTTTAGTATTTTAAAATTACACGTTTCATTTCGTGGGGCAGTGCTAATCAAAAGTTTTAATTTAGCTGCATGATTCGCATTTACACTGATGGCGCTGCACAAGGCAACCCCGGACCGGGTGGCTATGGTATTATCTTAAAGTTTAACGGCCATGTAAAAGAACTAAGTCAGGGTTACCGGCTCACTACCAATAATCGCATGGAGCTATTGGCCGTAATTGTGGCGTTGGAAGCGATTAAGAAATTCGGAATGCCCATAACTGTTTACTCCGATTCGAAATATGTAATTGATGCCATTGAAAAAGGTTGGTTGTGGGGTTGGCAAAAAAAGAACTTCGCCAAAAAGGCCAATGCTGATTTATGGCAACGTTACATTCCGTTACACCATCGCTTTCAGCCCAAATTCACTTGGGTAAAAGGTCATGCAGGCCACCCAGAAAATGAGCGCTGCGATCAATTGGCTGTATCAGCCGCCTTGAGTAGTGATTTACTAATCGATAGCTGGTATGAGGAGAACCGCGCAAAGGAAACAGATTGATTGCGAGTTATCAACCATACTAAATTCTAAATACTACTGTGTTTCAACTAATAAGTCCTTCCATTTATTAACTTTAAAAATCTGTTTTTGATCGATCCCTATGTATGCCTGAAGCCGCCATTCAATTTTCGGAAAGTAGCCTTACGGTTTTAAACATTTGCCTTGCCATTATCATGTTTGGTGTTGCGCTGGAGATTCGATGGACGCACTTCACACAATTGCTTGGTCAGAAGAAAGCGATTGCTACTGGTTTAATCTCGCAAATAATTTTACTGCCGGCACTTACCCTGTTATTGGTTTCGTTTTTACCCATTTCATCGGGTATGGCGTTAGGCATGTTGCTGGTTGCCTGTTGCCCCGGAGGAAATGTGTCTAATTTCTTTACACAACTGGCCCGGGGACATGTGGCCTTATCGGTAACACTTACAGCCATTTCATCGCTTGGTGCATTTTTTATTACTCCACTTGCGTTCTTTCTGTGGGTGTCGGTGTTACCTTCGCTGGCAACTGAAATCAAATCGTTTGAGGTTGATTTAGTTTCGCTGTTGTTAAATATGGCAGCTATTCTACTAGCACCACTTATTATAGGTATAAGTGTAGCTACACACCTGCCACGCATCGCACAAAAAATAGCCCAACCTGTGCGCATTGCATCGATGTTTATGTTAATCGGATTTATTGTGGCGGCCGTATTGAATAATCAGGATGCTTTCGCTATTCATTTAGAAAAGGTGTTCTGGATTGTTTTACTTCATAATAGTTTGGCATTGGCCATCCCCTATTACTTCAGCAAAGCATTAAAAAATGATGAAGCTGTTAACCGCACGGTGGCTATTGAAACCGGCATTCAGAATTCGGGTCTTGCGCTGGTACTTGTCTTTACTTTCTTCGATGGTAACACCGCCATGGCCGTAGTGGCTGCTTGGTGGGGGGTGTGGCATCTTATTTCAGGGTTGGTGTTTTCATCCATTCTGCGCAAGCGCAAAACAGCAACCCAATTATAATCTGTGCTTCAAAGAATCTTCTATCAAACACTAAAATTTTATTGCCAGGTAGCACTGCGTTTTTACTTTCGTGAGTGGTACGTACAAAAGCAAACGACCATTCCCGAGGGTCCTGTCATTTTTATTGCCAACCACCAAAACGCGTTTTTGGATGCGGTGTTAGTAATCTGCAGTTCAAATCGCAACCCCTGGGCTTTAGCACGCGCTAATGTGTTTAAAAAAAAATGGGCCCACACCTTGTTAACTTTAATTCAAATGATGCCCGTTTATCGTTTTCGCGATGGGTTTGATACACTTCGAAAAAACGAAGTAATCATGGATCGGTGTGCCGCTCTCTTAAAAACCGGAAATTCTATATTAATTTTTGGTGAGGGGAATCATAATGAACACTACAATTTGCGGCCATTGCAAAAAGGTTTTGCCCGCATCGCCCAAGCAGCATTACAACAATTGCCAGCAGTGCAGATTATACCCGTAGGTTTGCACTATGAAACCCACAAAGCATTTCGATCGCGCGTACTGGTTAATTTTGGTACACCCATTATCATCACTAAAAATTACTTTGATGCAAACCCGGTACAGAAGACCGAGTTGTTATTAAAGACTGTAGCTAACGAAATTACACCTTTAATTCTTTCAATACCGGAAGCTACTTATGAAGCCTCGTGGCAATACCTGCAAACACATCGAAAACAACAGAAAGATATAATTACGCAATTGAAGCATGAACAACAATTGGTGAAGTCGCTTGCTGTTACTACCTCCAAAGAAACCGGCTCACACAATAATAATACAAAATACTTGCACGAGGCTGCAGAAGTATTAATCCAAACAATTGCTCAAAAAATTATCCGAGCATATTACACACTTAACCATTGGCCGGCTCAGCTAATAGTGCGCAGTGTTACCGGCAAACCCAACCTTGATCCGCAATTTATTGCTTCTTTAAAATTTGCATTGGGTATGGTAATCGTACCCATGTTTTACTTTTTGCAGATTGGGTTAGTGGACTTAATGGGTAATCTTTGGCTTACCATCGGTTATGCAGCAAGCCTGCCCTTGAGTGTTGCATTGCTGCGCGAAGGGGTTCCAAAAGTTTAAGAGCAATAAACCACCGTCAAAAAGGCTTCAACTTACTACAGTTCAAATCAAACCTCAATCTCACGCTCGTGCAAAGCAATGCCGTAAGCACGTAGCTCTTCCAGAATGGGTGAATAAAATTCGAACGTAACAGGAATAGTTACACCCGCGGCTCTGAATCTGTTTTGTAATAGTAGTTTTGCTGCAATACCCAGCGGCAAGCCAACAGTTTTTGCCATTGCGGTTTGTACTTCATCGGTGCCGGTAGCGGTGAGATATGCCTCCACACATTTTTTCTCACCTTGCACCGTGTAGCGGAGCCGGTGCCACATTACAATAAAATCTTTATCGCCAGGCTGTAACCTCCACCGCTTATTCAGTATATGTTCCAGAATTTGTGCCGGACTGCCCTTGGTTAATCCTATCCTATCATTTGAAAGCAAACCGCTCCAGGTAAGTCGTTTTAGTTCTTCACCATCAATCTTCAGGTTAAAAAGTTCGGCTATTACATTTTCGGTTGGCTCATTGCTGGGTAAGAATGATTGGATAAACTCACGATGTGTCATCGCACCAATATCTTCCATCACATAGCTATCATCGCAACAGCCCAACTGCACCAATACATTCCACGCACTGCAAAAGCCTTGATTGCGCAACGTGCCTCGTACCATCGTTTGAATATGTGGCAACCGGTACGTATCCAGGTATTTTAACGAATCGCGATTGGCATAACCTTCATACGCACCAAAGCCTGGCACTACTACTGGTGTTGTGCGTGTAAACAATTGCTGATATGGGATGTACCGGTATTTACCATCAAGCAAAAATTTTGCTGTACCCTGCCCGGCCATTACGACATTACGCGGGTTCCACGTAAACTTATAGCGCCACGGATTTTCCGGATCAGTTTCAGGGGCAATCAAGCCTCCGGTAAACGATTCGAACGAAGTTATTTCGGCACCGGTTGCTTTAATGCGATCCACTACCTGCATGGCACTCATGTGATCAATACCCGGGTCGAGGCCGCATTCATTCAGAAACAACAAACCTAAATGCTTTGCTTCAGCATCAAACCGTTTCATCTCATCCGAAACATAGCTGGCCGTAATCAAATGCTTACGCAGCCGAATACACAAGGCAGCCGCTTGAGGATGCAGGTGCGCGGGCATTAACGAGATTACCACATCGGCAGCAGCAATAGTTATTTCACTGGTTTCGATATCATCAATCGAAAACAAAATTGCTTCACCGTGCGGATGATTGCCCACATGAGTTTGTGCGTGTTTCAATACGGCATCGCCTACCGTAATTTTCCACTCATATTGCGATGCCTGCTGCAACAGATACCCAATTAAAGCTGCAGACGAGCGTCCGGCACCCAACACCAGAATAGTTTTACTGAACATTGTTGCGAAGTTGTATGAAGTGCCAATTTAATGGAAATTGCAGGTATATTTCGTTTGCAGAGTCGGGTTTACTATCTTTCTACGTGATCAAATAAATTACGATATGAAGGGCTTTGAAACTTTTAAAAATCTGGAAGAATTAGACAACGAATCGAAATACTTAGTACACAAAGCCAAAGAAGCAGCACATCATGCCTATGCTCCTTATTCTAAATTTCATGTAGGCGCAGCACTGATGTTGGAAGATGGCACCGTGGTTACAGGTTCTAACCAGGAAAACGCATCCTATCCGTTGTGCATGTGTGCCGAACGCGTTGCACTATACGTAGCCGCTACACAACATCAGGGCAAGCGCATTACCAAAATGGCAGTAGTGGCCCACAAAAAAAATCATAAAGAACTTGCTGCGGCTGCTTCGTGTGGTGCCTGCCGGCAGGTTATGGCTGAGTTTGAAGAACGCCAACGCAAACCTTTTGAAGTAGTTATGCACCACACCGATAGCCAATGGATTAAATGCGAATCGGCCCATATGCTTTTACCATTTGTATTTACCAGCGAAAGTCTGATCGATTAAACTTAACTATACCTATTGTGCAAAAACTTGAAATTGCCGCCACTGATTTAACGCCTACCGTAATATTAGATGCAGCCACACGTACTTTTAAATTTGAGGGGCGTTCGTTAACCGATAACCCCGAAGAATTTTTTAAACCCATACAAACCTGGTTTAAAGAGTACATTAAAAAACCCAACCCGGTAACTGTGCTGGTTACCCGATTTGAATATATCAATACCGCTACACAACGCGAACTGCTGAACATTATTAAAACACTGGAACCTGTTGCAGGAACAAAGGTTGTGTGGCAATTTCTGGAAGATGATGAAGACCTGGAAGAATGTGGCCAGGAACTGGCACAGTTAACTTCTTTGCCCTTTGAATTTCAGCCTTATTAGTTTAATTAGCAGGTAAAACCGGAGTTCCTGTTTTATGAGTGAAGAAATCCTCAAAGCCCTTACCCAGTTATTTGCCATTATTACTAAACAGGATGGTGGTGTTTCTGAGAATGAGCGCCAGTTTGTAATCGATTTCTTTCAGCAGGAACTTGAAAAATCAGCTATTGAAGGGTATCTGCAATTATACGATACCATGTCGGGTTACAGCGAACAGAAAATTCCACACGTTGACGATAAAAATCAGAATTTAACTTCGGTTAAAGACTCCATCAAAACACTGGCCATTTGTAAAAAGATCAACAAAACACTGGCACAAAAACAAAAGGTAATTGTGCTGAATAAAATTCTGGAACTGGTTGGATCGGATAAGCACTTTACGCCACAACGCATGGAGATTGTTAACACTGTTTCGACCGTGTTTAACATAGTACAAGATGAGTACAAGTTGATTGAGAGTTTTGTAATTTCAGAAACCGCTGCAAATCTTAACTTCAAAGATATACTGGTTGCCAATGAGGGCGCACAAAAACTTGCTCCGCTTCAAAAGCATATACACACACATGTACAGGGTCATTTAATTTTTCTGCGTGTAAGCAGCGTAGGCATGTACTTTGTAAAATACCTGGGCACCGATGCCAACGTGCTGAATGGGTTTACTATGAAAGCCGGCCGCATCTATCTTTTCTCGCAAGGTAGTACCGTTAAAACACCTGATGGCAGTGCGCTTTATTACAGCGACCTGATAGCAGCATTTAATGAAGAATACCAGGCTATTAAACTTTCCTTTTTGGCTCGCGTTGAGGAATACAAATTCGGTAATGGCACGATTGGTATTCGCGATGTACAACTGGCCGAAGGACCCGGTAAATTAATTGGAATTATGGGGGCCAGTGGGGCGGGTAAAACAACTTTACTCAATATTCTGGCAGGCCTTGAAAAACCTACCAAAGGTCAGATTAAAATTAATGGCTTCGACATCCATACCGAAAAACGGAAAGTAGAAGGTGTAATCGGTTATGTTTCGCAAGATGATTTATTGATTGAAGAGCTGACTGTTTATCAAAACTTGTATTACAATGCCAGGCTTTGCTTTGCCAACCTAAGCGAAACCGAAATTGATTTTCGGGTAATGAAGGTTCTGGAAGATCTGGGGCTTGATCAGCGTAAAGATTTAAAAGTAGGCAGTGTACTTGATAAAAAAATAAGCGGTGGCCAGCGTAAGCGTTTAAACATAGCATTGGAACTGGTACGCCAGCCGGCCATTTTATTTTTAGATGAACCAACCTCCGGTCTGTCTTCGCGCGATTCGGAAAACGTGGTTGACTTGCTGAAAGAACTTTCGCTGAAAGGCAAATTAATTTTTGTAGTCATCCATCAACCCTCATCCGACATCTTTAAAATGTTTGATAAGATGTTAATAATGGATACCGGTGGGTATCCTGCATTTTATGGAAATCCGGTTGAAGCCGTTACCTACTTTAAGAAAGCAACCCATCAGGTTGACAGTAACCGGGGCCAATGCGAAGTGTGTGGCAACGTAAACCCCGAGCAGATTTTTAATATCATTGAAGCCAAGGTTGTGGATGAATACGGGCAACCCACGTTCAAACGCAAAATTACTCCGGCTCAATGGTACGAAATGTATAACCAGGTTTTTAAACCGGTTAAAGTTGAAGAGGTAAAAGAAGTACCACCCCGTAACCTGCACATTCCTTCGCGCATCAAACAAGCTATTGTTTTTGCCACGCGCGATTTTTTAGCCAAACTCAGCAACCGACAATACCTGCTCATCAATTTACTGGAAGCTCCGGTACTGGCTATTTTATTGGCATTTGTAATCCGCTACCGCAGTGCACCCGATGGCTCGGAATATTTATTTCGCTACAACGAAAACTTTCCGGCCTTTATGCTGATGGCCATTATTGTAGCCTTGTTTATGGGACTTACGGTAAGTGCTGAAGAAATTATCCGCGATCGTAAAATCTTAAAACGCGAATCGTTTTTGAATTTAAGTTGGAGTAGCTACCTGTTTTCTAAAATCGCAATTTTGTTTTTGCTTTCTGCCATTCAAACACTAACCTTTATTGTAATCGGAAATCTCATTCTGGAAATTCACGGAATGACAATGGCCTTCTGGTTAATATTGTTTACCACTTCATGCTTTGCCAATGTAATCGGTTTAAATATATCATCTGCCTTCAATTCGGCCGTAACCGTATATGTGCTCATTCCATTGTTGCTCATTCCTCAAATGATTTTAAGCGGATTGCTTTTTGATTTTGATAAACTAAATCATGTACTGAGCACAAAAGGCAAAGTGCCGTTGGTGGCGGATTTAATGGCTTCGCGGTGGGCATATGAAGCTATGGCGGTACACCAGTTTAAAAACAATGAATTCGAAAAACCGTACTTTGAATTTGAGCGTGCCGAGGCTTCGGCCGATTTTAAGGCTGCTTACCTGGCAGATGAATTGCGAACCCGAAATCAATACCTGCTTGATTTAATTGAGAAGCCGGGCGATACCACAAATGCCAGCCTGAACATGCGAATTTTATTTACCGAATTAAGAAATGAACCGTTCCGCAACGGCATCGAAAATATAGATCTTAAAATGGTTTTTTTGAAAAATGGTTATACAACAACCATCGGCCAACAATTAGATAGCTATTTTGATAAATACAAAAAGTACTACCAGCAAGAATATAACCGCAATGCTAATCTGATAGAGAAAAGAATGACGTTTGAGGAGCAACATGGTTTTAGCGTGCAACACGAAAAAAACAAATACTATAATGAAAGTTTGGCTGATTTGGTGCGGAATGTTACCGCCAAAGAACGCATTATTGAGTTTAACGGAACCCTGATTCAAAACATCAACCCGATATTTCAATATCCAAACCCCGGCCATCGGTTTGATTACCGTGCACCTTTCTTCATAGCCCATAAAAATTTTGCCGGCTGGCAGGTTAGCACGTATCTGTTCAATATACTCGTAATATGGGCCATGACAGCCTTGTTCTTTATAGCACTTTATTTCGAATGGCTGCGCAGATTTATCGCCTTGTTTGGAAAATTTAATCTTACATTGAAAAAATAAGAACACGTGCTGCATTTGCCCGGCTGGGCCTAATGCTTATTTTTGTAAACAACCTATTAGCTATGAGATTATTAGTTATTGGATTCGTTGCCCTCCTGATGGCCAGTTGTTCATCAGGAAAAAAACCGGATGATGAAGCTTTTCTTAAAAGCCTTGAAAGCGAAACCACAGCCGGCCCCGGTGTGGATGAAGAGGTGATTAACGCCATCTTGGAACAGATTCCAAGCCCGCTGGAAATTTCCGTGCTGTTAAAAGAATCCGGTTCTAAATACGCACCCGAAATGTTGAATTCGGCCAACAACCTTCCCAAATACAACAGCAATTATAAGAAAGCACTTAACCTTGGTGTTTACGGAACCGATCTGGGTTACACCAATATTTTCGGGCGCAACCAGGATGGCATCAAATATATCTCTTCGATTAAATCGCTTGCGGATGAGTTGAATATAGGGCAGTTTTTTGATGTGGTAACCATTGGGCGGTTAGCCGCCAACAGCAAAAACCTCGACTCGCTTTTGCTCATTACCACCATGAATTTTAACCACATCAATCATTACCTGCAATCGCAAAGCCGCGATAACTTAAGTGTGTTATTGCTAACCGGAGGTTGGGTAGAAGCCATGCAAATCACCTGTCAAACGGCCGTAAAAAACCCCAAGAATAAAGAACTACAGGAAAAAGTGGGTGAACAGAAAATCATCCTCGAACAAATCCTGCTTTTATTTTCCTTTTACCAAAGCGATAGCAACATGGCCGCTTTAATGACCGATCTGGAAAAGTTAAAAGCCGCATTTGAAAAAGTAGATATCAGCTATACCTATAAAGAATCGACCCTGGAGATTATAAATGGTGTTGCCGTTATTAAAGATAACAGTAGCACCACCATTAACATAACTCCGGAAAATGTTGAGGAAATTAAAAACATCACCAACGCTATTCGCGAAAAAATAATCAGTTAATACCCATCCACCCCGTAATATGAAAAAGTTTGTATTTATTGTTTTATGTGTGGCTTCGTTAGGGATGAGTCCCGTACCGGATCAAACGTGCGATTCAGAAAGTTTTGCCACAGCATGTATTCCTAAATTAGCAAATGGATTTAATTTCTTAAAGAGTTATAAAGTAGATGGTGTTGCAAAGGATAAAGTGGAATACAGTTATGTGTTTACAAAAGGCACCCAATACATGATAAACCTATGCGCAAATGGAAACACAACAGATGGTATCGTAGTAAGTATTTTTGATAAGGAGCGGAACAAAGTAGCTACCAGCAAAGTAAATGGTCAGTTTATTTCAGCTATTGCATACCCTTGCAATGCTACCGGTATTTATTACATTCAATACACCTTCGATGACCCTTCTGGTCATTGCGGTGGAAGTGCTTTGGGCTTTAAGCGTTAAATGCTACTTTTTAAATCTATTACAGCGCGGCTACTGGTTTACCAATAGCCGCGCTGCTTTTAAAAGACAGCCATGCAAAAAGAACTAACCTTTCAATTTAAAGCCCGTTATGTTATCTCGGCTCCGGTAACGCATACCACAAAACATATCTGGTTTGTATTACACGGCTATGGACAATTAGCTGAGTATTTTATTCGCAAGTTTGATGTAATTCAAAACGAAGAAACCACGATTATAGCACCCGAAGGACTTTCGCGATTTTACCTGCAAGAAGTAACCACCCGAACCCAAACGGGCAACAACAAAGTTGGCGCCACCTGGATGACCAAAGAAAACCGGTTAACCGATATTGAAAATTATCTGAACTACCTTACTAAAATTTATGATACAGAAGTGCCTGCCGACTATATAGGTAAAATTACCCTGCTTGGATTTTCGCAAGGTGCCGCTACTGCTTCGAGGTGGGCTGCCGATAACCGGATAAGGTTTGATCGATTAATTCTTTGGGCCGGAATTTTTCCGCCCGACATGGAATTTGATAAAGCAGGAAAATTACTTCAACACAAAGAAGTAGTGGAAGTATATGGAACCAATGACCCCTTTCTTACTGATGCACGCCTTAAAGAAATGACTCAACTTAATCAACAACTTGGCTTAAACCCAACTGTAATTACATTTGATGGGCAACATGAATTAAATGCAACCGTGCTTAAAAAAATTTCCAACAGCTAACAGCAGTTACACTCCCAAATCACCGCCATCCGAAATTTCAATCAGCAAAAGTTTTACTTCCTCTGCTTTGGCATGTTCGCCCATTTTTTCGAACGACATAATTAAATTCCGTAACGCCCTGCGTACAATTTCAACGGCATTACAAGGCTCGAAAAATGATTGCTGGGGCACCAGGTGTAATTCGTGAATGTAATTTTCAATGTCTTGCTTGGAAAAGATTAGCCCGCGGTTAAATGCATTAATATAAAACTGGTGATTATCGTCTTTATAGGTAAGAATAAACAGGTTGGGCAAGTTTACACCATATACCGGCAATTTTAGCTTTTGTGCTACCAACATGTAAATAACACATAGCGTAATGGGGTTTCCCTTGCGACTTTCCAACACTACATTAATCATGGAGTTGCCGGGCGAATGAAAGTTCTTTGTATTAGCGCCAAACTTTAGTTTATTAAAGATTACACTGTTAACTACTTTGATCTGATCGAGTGGGTACAATTCCGGTCTGAACTCGAGCCATGCCTCGTAATAAATCTGCTCCAGTTCTTGTCGCAATTTTTCCAGTTCAATGTCTGGGTATTGATAGGTGGCCACTATCCACATGCCGGTTAGCAAGTCGGGCTCGGGTAATTTGTACCACTGCACCAATCGTTCTTTTACTAAATCGTATTGTAAGGTGTGTATCAGTTCCTCAATGCGGCTTTGCACTTCGGGATTGAGGTTACTCTCCCACTCTTTTTCAAGGAATGGAATTGCTTCGGTGCCTAACGATAAAATTTTTGACTGTACGTGATCGGCTATTTGCTTATCGTCATCATCCAGCAGGGAAACAAGCGCCTTTAATTCATTTTCCGACATCGGCACAAGATTATTAAAAAAAAACAATTGCGGCCATACGTGCCGCCTTAAAATCATGTCTGGATTACACCTACATTAAATTTTTCTACAGGCGCATGATTGGCCGCAGCTATACCGGTTGAAATTACCTGGCGTGTATGCAGCGGATCAATTACACCATCCACCCATAACCGCGCAGCAGCATAGTAAGGGCTTAGTTGTTCGTTATAGCGTGCGGTTATTTCTGTTAATAACTGATCCTCCTCTTCTTTCGATATGGTTTTACCCTGCGCCTTCAGGGCACTTACCCGAATCTGCAACAAGGTTTTGGCTGCTGAGTTTCCACTCATTACCGCTAATTGTGCAGTGGGCCACGCATAAATTAAACGCGGATCGTACGCTTTGCCACACATGGCATAGTTACCCGCTCCGTAAGAATTACCTACGAGAAATGTAAATTTTGGAACTGTAGAATTCGCCATGGCATTCACCATTTTGGCACCATCTTTTATAATGCCTCCGTGTTCGGCTTTACTACCTACCATAAACCCACTTACATCCTGCAAAAAAATAAGCGGCACTTTGCGTTGGTTGCAGTTCATGATAAACCGCGCGGCTTTATCGGCCGAGTCGGAGTAGATAACACCACCCATCTGCATTTCGCCTTTTTTTGTTTTTACCACTTTGCGTTGATTGGCTACAATACCAACAGCCCAACCATCTATGCGTGCAAAGCCACACAACAACGTTTTACCGTAAAGACTTTTATATTCCTCAAACGCTGAGTTATCCACCAACCGCTTAATAATCTCAAGCATATCATACGGTTTTACGCGATCGGCTGGCATCAATCCATAAATTTCTTCGGGTTTGTCTTTTGGTTGTTGTGGTTTAATCCGATCAAAACCAGCCACCTCCCGTGCACCAATCTTATTGAACAACTTGCGAATGTAATCCAGGCATGCCTGGTCGTTTGGAAATTTGTTATCGGTTACCCCCGAAATTTCGCAATGCGTGGTAGCACCACCTAACGTTTCGTTATCAATATCTTCGCCAATAGCAGCCTTAACCAAATACGAGCCGGCCAAAAAGATAGAACCGGTTTTATCTACAATCATAGCTTCATCGCTCATAATGGGTAGGTAGGCACCACCGGCTACACAACTTCCCATAATAGCTGCAATCTGTACAATGCCCATTGACGACATTTTTGCATTGTTGCGAAACTGCCTTCCAAAGTGTTCCTTGTCGGGAAAAATTTCATCCTGCATGGGCAAAAATACTCCGGCACTATCCACCAGGTAAACAATAGGCAGCCGGTTTTCCATGGCTACTTCTTGGGCGCGCAAATTCTTTTTTGCCGTAATCGGAAACCACGCTCCGGCTTTTACGGTAGCATCGTTGGCAACAATAACACACGGGCGGCCTTCTATATAACCAATGCCGGTAACAACTCCACCCGAAGGGCAGCCACCTTGCTCGGCATACATGCCCTCGCCTGCAAATAACCCGATTTCAAGAAAACCGGTTGACTTATCAATCAGATAGTGAATACGCTCGCGCGCAGTAAGTTTTCCTTTTTGATGTTGCTCTGCTATTTTCTTTTCGCCACCACCCAGTTGTGTTTTGGCAGCTTTCGCTTTGAGTTGACTGCAAAGCTGTTTTAACTGGTCTTCATTTTTATTGAACTCCAGATCCATACCAAAGGGGGTTAGCTTACTTTTTCAATTTTGCCTTCTCTTCTTCTTCCTTGCGCCTGTCGCGCTCTATTTTGCGTTTGCTCTTACCAAGCGGAGCCAAAAAATGTTTGGGGTTATTATCAAAATGAACAGCCAGTGAGTCGAGATTACGCAGTAAGGTATTCAGGTTTACGTAAAGTGAATCTTCTGTAATTAACTTATTAAGTGTTCCGTTTCCGGAACTGATTTTATCAAAAGTCTCGCTAAGCTTTGTAACGGCTTTCTTTGCCTCAGTAACAGTTTGATTTAACTCAAGCCGCTTAAGCGAATCGGAAAATGTTTTGAAATTGGCTAAGGTAGGTTTCAGTTCATTTAAACTTCCGTTCAGGTTTTCGGCTACCGATTTAAAACTTACCGATAAGTCCTCCACTTTTCCGTTAGCGGTAATCAGGGTTTTATTTACCAGATCGGGTGTGGTTTGAAGCTTTGCAAAAATGGCATCTAATTGTTGCGAACTTTTAGTAAGGTTATCCAATAACACATTAAACTTGCGCAACGTGGTTTGCAGATTATCGGCCACGGGGGTGGCTGTTTCTGAAAGTAAATCCAACATGCCTTTTGCAACTTCTGCCTGTAGGGTATCTTTTGCGAGCAAGGTTCGTGTTCCTTTTCCGATTGAAAGCAATATAGACTTGCCTCCTAAAAAGTCGCTATTTAAAATGGCTTTGGTAGAATCGCTTAATACGATTTCCGAATCAATCATTAGCTCAACCAATACTTTGTTTTGTTTTTGCTGCAAAATGGCAATGCGGCTTACACGGCCTACGGCAAAACCATTAATCAACACCGGGTTAGAAACCGCCAATTGATCTATGTTATCATACACCACATAATATTTGTTGGTAGTTGAAAAGAAGTCTATCCCCTTTAAAAAATTGAATCCGAAATAAAGAAGCACCAACGCCCCAGCGGCAAACAAGCCTACCTTAAACTCTTTGTTCTTAACCATTAGTTTATTGATTCAATATCTGTTTTATAATCTTTAAAGGCCCGGTAAATACCAGAAGCAATCAGGTCTTGCCCGTTTTCGCTGGCCAAAAATTCTTCTTCTTTTTTGTGCGATAAAAACCCGGTTTCAATTAGTACACTGGGTGTAGTTGTCATCCATAATACCAGAAAGCCGGCTTGTTTTACGCCTCGGCTGTACCGGCCCACGCGGTTCTTAAACTGGTCTTCTACCTTTTGGGCAAACCGCAGGCTGTTTTCCTGGTAAGCACTTTGGTTGAGTGAGAACAAAATATAAGACTCCGGACTATTCGGATCAAAACCTTCGTATTTCTCTTTATAGTTTTCATCCATCAGAATAACGGAGTTCTCGCGTTTGGCCACTTCAAAATTGCTGTTGTCTTTATGTAAACCCATTACAAATGTTTCGGTACCATAAGCATTGGCACCCACAATTGAATTGGCGTGGATGCTCATAAAAAGGTCGGCTTTATTTTTATTAGCTACATCGGCACGATTCTGAAAATCAACGTATTTATCGGTTTTACGGGTATAAAGTACATTTACACCCGGTATGTTTTCTTCAATGTACTTACCCGTTTTAAGTGCAATTTTAAGTACCACATCTTTTTCTTGCGCAAATTTGCCAATGGTGCCCGGGTCTTTGCCTCCGTGGCCGGCATCAATTACAACAGTGCGTACTTTAAATTTCTTCTGACTGTTTTGAAACGAAAACAGGGGCAATGAAGCCAACGCTGACGACTTGAGGATAAACTCTCTTCTTTTCATACCAGTTGGGTTATTAACAGGCCAGAATTTAAGTTTAGCAAGGTTATTGCTTTTAGCACGAACTTGGTTCTGATATTATTCACTGGCTTTCCGATGTCTGGAGTATTTGCAATAACTTTACGCAAAGTTGTGAATTTTTCACTAAAAGCTAAACCCCTGAGTTTCAAGAAGGGGCCGAAGGATGTTGTGATACGCATAGTTTTTTGCTCTTTACTTTTATTAATGTTTAGCAGCGGCTTTAGCCAGGAACGCCCTATGCGCACCCCGGCTACCCTGCCCGTGCGGCAAGATTCGATCCAAAAACCACCAGCCCGCCTTCAGGCCGATACTACACGAACTAAAGCCGACTCTGTTAAGCGTCCACAACCCAAAAGCGATATTGAAACAACTATTATCTATTCGGCACGCGATTCCATAAACTCTAACCTGCAAAGCAAAATAATAAAGCTGTATGGCGATGCGCACGTAAAATACGGTGACATAGAACTGCAAGCCGAAGAGATTGTAATTGACTACGAGCAATCTACTATTACCGCGCATAGCCGGGCCGACTCTACCGGGCGCCACATTGGGTACCCCATATTTACGAATGGTGGTGAGAAGTATGAAACAAAAGACATGTTATACAATTTTAAAACCCGAAAGGCCAAAATTACAGAAGTGGTTACCAAACAGGGCGATGGGTTTTTACATGGCGATGTAGTTTACAAAAATGAAAAGAACGAATTGTTTACCATTGGCAACGCCTACACCACATGCGATCTGGCACATCCGCATTTTCGCATTATTTCTAAAAAAGTAAAAGCCATACCGGGCGATAAAATGGTATCGGGGCCGTTTTACATGGAGTTTAACGATGTGCCTACACCGCTGGGGTTTGCCTTCGGAATTTTTCCAGCTCCCAAAAAAAGTGCTTCGGGCATTCTGGTACCCAGCTACGGTGAAGAACGCAGGCGCGGTTTCTTTTTACGACAAGGTGGATATTTTTTTGATGTAAGTGAATACGTTAAAGTAGCTCTTACAGGCGATGTATATTCAAAGGGTGGTAGCGCCATAACGTTAAATAGTAACTATAACAAACGTTATTACCATACGGGCTCCTTTAACTTTACATTTACCAATAACGTAAACAATGATCGCATTGAATCGCCTACCAAATCGAAGGATTTTAGATTAAGCTGGAGCCACAGCCCCCAAACCAAAGGCACTGGTAGATTTTCGGCATCTGTAAATGCTGCAAGTTCAAGTTACAATACTAACAACTTTTTGGGTGTTAACTCCAACTTTCAGTCAACGCGCATAGACCAGACAACACAGAACCTGAGTTCGAATATCAATTACAGCAAAACGTTTCCGGGCACTCCGTTTAGTTTGGGATTAAACTTGCGGCACAATCAAAACCTGGGCACCAAACAAGTTGATTTGCCCTTGCCCGATATGAGTTTTAATGTGAACAATATTTATCCATTCAAAAAGATGGAGAGCATGTTTTTACAAAACCTGAACGTGCGGTATTCTATGAATGGCACCAATCAGCTTACCAACAACCTGGGCCGCATACGGGTAGATCAAAACGGAATATTACAAGACAGCATTGCACCCTTTACATTTGAAAATCTGCCGTTGTTTTTGCGGAATTCCAAAAAAGGAATTCGCCATAACGTACCCATCAGCACTTCGTTCAGAGCTTTCAAGTTTTTTACCATCAGCCCGAACTTAAGTTATGACGAGCGCTGGTACTTCGACAAATTGGATTGGAACTACATCGACTCCACCCGCACATTTGTTTCCACGAAAGTGCAGGGATTTAATCGTGTATATAATTACAGCGGTGGTGTAAGCATGACTACGCGGATTTACGGTACGTATGTGTCCCGCAATCCAAACAGTACCATCCGCGCATTTCGCCATGTCATTAATCCATCGGTTGGATATTCGTTTCAACCCGACTTTGCCACCGAAAAGTACGACTACTACCAACGCTTTGTAACAACCGATGGTGCCGGCAACCAAACCGTGCAATACAAAGCCCGGCACGAAGGCTATTTGTATGGAACAGCGGGGCAAGGTAGAAGCAGCGCCATGAGTTTTAGCATTAATAACAACGTAGAAATGAAAGTGCGCAATGCCAAAGACACAGTAGATCGTAAGATTGCCCTATTCAACACCCTTTCATTAGGTTCATCTTATAATTTCCTGGCCGAATCGTTTCGCCTGGCGCCCATTGGTTTAGCGGCTAATACCAATATTCTGCAAGATAAAATTAATCTCAATTTTAGCGCAACACTTGATCCCTATCAATACCGAAAAATTATTACCGACTATACAGTTGAGGGCTGCGTAGGTTGTATAATAGACCGTAATTCATACGAAGGCGATCCGGCTTTACTTATTCCAATCTACTCCGAAAAAAGAATAGATGCTTATGCCTGGAATGCTGGTAAAATTGGCCGCATTACCCGCGCCAATTTTGCATTTAGTACCAACCTGAATCCCAAAGGGCAAAAGAGTGATAACACTACGCGCGATAAAATCGGAAAATCAGAAATGAGCGAGAGCGACAAAAAGTTTCTGATGCAAAACCCCGATGCCTATGTAGATTTTTCGGTGCCATGGAATCTGCGCATTAGTTACAACGTTGACTATACCCACAACGAAAATCAATCGCCTTTGATAACACAAGCTGCCCGTTTTAATGGCGATATCTCGTTAACAGATAAATGGAAAATTACCTACAACTCGGGCTACGATTTTCAGAACAAAGAGTTTACCCAAACGCAGATTGGTATTAACCGCGATTTGCATTGCTGGCAAATGAGCTTAGGCTGGACTCCATTCGGCCGATTCCAATCTTACAATTTTTCAATTGGTGTTAAGTCGGCATTGTTGCGCGATTTGAAGTTAGATCGGCAACGGAACTTCTTTGATAATTAATCTACTTCAACCAACCCTCAATCTCTTGCAATGTTGGATTTTGCACTGCATCCAACTTTAACTTTTTACGCATACCCGGTATATCGTTAAAAAGTTTGGAGGCTTTAATACCTTTCAATTGTTCAATGGTGTGTACCCCTAATTTCAGAAGAATAGGCACTAACTCTGCACGCACACCCAGTGCAACAAAATCAGCTTCAGTGCTGGCTTCTGCTTTTTTCTCGGGCTTCATCTGCGGAAAGAAGATTACATCTTGAATAGACGGTGAGTTGGTCATCACCATCGAAAGGCGGTCGATACCAATTCCCAAACCGGCCGTAGGCGGCATACCATATTCCAGTGCGCGCAGAAAATCTTCATCCAACGTCATAGCTTCTTCATCGCCACGTTTGCCTAACTCTAATTGTTCTTCAAACCGTTCGCGCTGATCTAATGGATCGTTTAACTCAGAGAAAGAATTACAGATTTCTTTGCGGTTACAAATCGCTTCAAAGCGTTCTACCAAACCCGGCTTGCTGCGATGCTTTTTAGCCAGAGGCGACATCTCCAATGGATAATCCGTAATAAATGTAGGTTGAATCAAATTCGGCTCGCATTTCTCACCAAAAATCTGGTCGATCAATTTTCCTTTACCCATGGTGTTGTCCATCGGCACATGAAGTTTTTTGCATGTTTCGCGCAAAGCTGTTTCATCCATTTCAGAAATATCGATACCTGTAAAGTGTTGAATGGCTTCGTACATGGTAAAGCGTTTCCATGGCCGCTTAAAGTCAATCAGGTTTTCGCCCACTTTTACTTCGGTAGTGCCATGCAGATCGAGGGCAACTTTCTCAATCATTTCCTCCACCAGATCCATCATCCAGTAGTAATCTTTATAAGCAACATACAATTCCACCTGTGTAAACTCGGGGTTGTGGAAGCGCGACATACCTTCGTTGCGGAAGTCTTTCGAAAATTCATACACTCCATTAAAGCCACCCACAATCAAACGCTTCAAGTATAATTCATTCGCGATACGCAGGTATAAAGTCATATCCAACGTATTGTGATGGGTTTTGAATGGCTTGGCCGCAGCACCTCCATACAATGGTTGCAGAATAGGTGTTTCTACTTCCAAGTAACCTTTATTGTTCAGATACTCGCGCATGGAATTTACCAACCGCGTACGCTTTACAAACGCATCGCGCACCTGCGGATTTACTACCAGATCGACATAGCGCTGGCGGTAGCGTTGTTCGGGATCGGTAAAGGCATCGTGCAACGTAACATTACCGTGTTCGTCTTTGGTTTCCTTTACAATGGGTAATGGCTTTAATGATTTTGATAAGATGGTGAAGCTGGTAACATGAATGGAAATTTCACCGGTTTGGGTAGTAAACACATAACCCTTCACACCAATAATATCACCTATGTCTAATAACTTTTTGAAAACCGTATTGTACAATGTTTTGTCCTCACCGGGGCAAAGATCATCTCTGCGGAAGTAAACCTGAATACGACCACTTTCATCCTGAAGTTCGGCAAACGAAGCATTACCCATAACCCTGCGCGACATAATACGACCGGCAATGGACACATCCTTAAACTCAATTTTCTGATTCGGGTAGTGGGTATGAATATCCTGTGCAGAAGTGTTTACTTCAAATAATTCGGCCGGGTATGGATTGATACCCAATTTGATCAATTCCTGAAGGCTTTGTCTGCGGATAAGTTCTTGTTCGCTCAATTGCATGGTTCTGAAACTAAAATGAAGGGCAAAGTTAATAGAACCCTGTTAGAGTTCCCAGTTTCCGGTTTCCGGCTACCAGTTTCCTGGAATCAGAAAAAATACTCACAGAGAACTTGCCAACTGCGTATTGCCTACTGCTTACTTTTGTTTCTGCGTGCTACCTCTTTGCGGATAAGCGTAAGCTCACGGCTGCTTTGTCCGGCAACGGAAGTGTTCTCCTCGGCTCTGCGTATTAAATAAGGCATTACCAATTCTACCGGCCCATAGGGTACATACTTGGCAACATTATACCCTGCTTTGGCAAGATTAAAGGAAATGTTATCGCTCATGCCCAGCAACTGCGCAAACCAAACCCGGTTGTCGCTATTCTTTAACCCATGTTTTTCCATGAGTACTGTTAAATATTGATTGCTGTATTCGTTATGCGAACCACATACCAGACTGATTCGCTGTTTGTTATCCAGACAAAATGCGAGCGACTTATTAAAGGCATCATCGGTGGCTTGTTTGTTGGGCCAGATCGGATTTTCGTACCCCATTTTTGCAGCGCGGGCCGCCTCTTTTTCCATGTAGGCACCGCGCACCATTTTTACCCCGAGGTAATAATTATGCATGGCTGCATCGTGAAATGCATTGCGCAAATTATCGGGCATATCTTTTCGATACATCTGGAATGTATTGAATACAATGGCCTGCCTCTGGTTGTACTTGCGCATCATCTCGCGCGCCACATCATCAATCGGGTTTTGAATCCAACTATCCTCCGCATCAATCATTACCGGCACATTGTATTCAAATGCCTTTGCACAAATACGCTCCACACGATCATGAAAATGTTGAAAGGCCTCTCGTTCCTGCGTATCCAGCGGTTGTTTGGTTTGCACCTTTTCCAATAGCGGCATTGTAGCAAGACCCGTACATTTAAAAACCGTAAACGGAATAGCCGGATTATTTTTGGCCTTTTCAATGGTTTTAAGAATCTCTTCAGTGGTATGATCAAATCCATCCTCATCGTGCGCGCCCTCAGCCGAAAAATCGAGGATCGCCCCCACATGAAACCGGTTTAGGGTTTGAATGGTGCGATCACTTTGATCGATGGTTTCGCCTCCGCAAAAATGTTCGAAAACCGTGGTGCGAATCAATCCCTTTACGGGAAGCTTAAGTGCCAAACCCACTTTAGCCAAGCCAGTAGCAATACTGGAAATCCAAGGGTGATTAACCAACGAAAAAATAAAGTGCGCTTTTTTTAATTCTTTATCGGACTTATACGAAAAAGCAACTTCGGTATCGTCAAACTGAATTTGGGGTCGGATTTCCATAGCGTGTAAATCGGCAGCAAATATAAGATTGGTTCAGATTTTTAACAGTTGGTTTATTTGTATGGCTTGCGAGGACACAGACCTGTAAGTTACCAGAAGCTAATAACCAGCAATTGTAAAGCGATGTTTTTCAAAGCTCAATCCAAAGTTCTTTAAAAGGCGAAAGCAGTAAGAATCTTCCATAAACAAGAAACAAGCAACTTGCAGCCATAACTAAAACTTCTGCGCATAATTGCCGTATTTTGTTCGGAAGAATTGCTATGCCACAGATTGTTATCCGGCAACAGCCGACAGAACTGATTACAGATTTTTCTGCACGTGTTACGTATTCGCAAGTGGTTGTACTTGCCGATGAAAATACAGCCCAACTTTGTTACCCGCTGGTTAAAGCAGCTTTACCGCCACATCAACTTATTACCATAAAGGCTGGCGAGGAGCACAAGAACCTGCAAACCTGCCAGCAAATTTGGGAACACTTAACCCATTTAAGCCTTGACCGGCATAGCCTGGTGCTGATAATAGGCGGTGGCGTTTTAGGCGATATGGGTGGATTTTGTGCGGCTACCTATAAACGCGGAATCGACTTTGTGCTAATGCCCACTACTTTATTGGCTCAGGCCGATGCCAGTGTGGGCGGCAAGTTGGGTATCGACTTTAAGGGTTATAAAAATCACATTGGCGTTTTTTGCGAACCACTGGCAACACTCATTAGCCCAGCGTTTCTCAAAACCTTACCCCAACGGGAATTGCGATCGGGATTTGCTGAAGTTATTAAACATTGCCTTATTTCAGATCGACCCATGTGGGAGGTGCTGCGCAAAAAAGATTTGCACCACCAGGATTGGGAAACATTATTGATTCACTCCATAGATTTTAAGCGCGGAGTGGTAGCTACCGATCCCAAAGAAAATGGCCTGCGTAAAATCCTGAACTTTGGCCATACGGTTGGCCATGCAGTAGAAAGTTATTTTCTGGAGAACGGAAACCGCATTTTTCATGGCGAGGCAATTGCCGCGGGGATGATAGCTGAGGCTGCAATTGCAACTGATAAAAATCTGTTAAAGAATTCGGAATGCGATGAAATTGTTACTTATATCAAAACAATATATCCGGCTATAACCATCCCATCTAACAGAAAGTTAATTATTGATTTAATGGTGCAGGATAAAAAAAATAAAGGCAATAAAATTCTGATGGCCTTGCCGGATGGAATTGGCAAAGCCCGATGGGATGTAGAAGTTAACCTGGAAGAAATAAATGCTTCGCTGAACTATTATGAGCAGTGTTACACATAGTGTACGTCTGAGTCATCGAAACCAGTCTTCTTCTTGTTAATAGCTTGCTTTAGGTCATCTGCTTTTTTGGAAACAAACTCCTTGGTTTTTTTCCCGCGATCGCCCGTTAGCAGCCAGGCTGCCAGTAAAGCTCCGCCTGCTACACCTAATCCAATCATCACTTTTTTTGTAGTTGTCATACCTTGGTAAAACTCTGAATGAAATTAAAATGTTTCATTGGCTCTCGAAAATGTTCTATTAAAATTATTTTTAACACTCACTTAACGTTCACCGATTTTGGATTCATATCTCCTTCTTAAAAAAACTCCGCAACTAAGCGGCACTACCCATAAACTGTCGTCCTCCAAAAGCATCAGCAACCGGGCTTTAATTTTGAAAGCACTAAGCGGAAACCAATCGACCGTTAGCAATCTTTCAGACGCGCGGGATACAGTATTAATGACTAACCTGGTAGGCAGCATTGATAAAATTATCGATGTGATGGATGCCGGTACCACCATGCGTTTTTTAACGGCCTATTTTGCCATTGCTAATCAAAATAAAATCCTTACAGGAACCGCTCGTATGAAAGAGCGGCCCATCGGTATTTTGGTAGATGCCTTACGCACATTGGGTGCCCAGATTGATTACCTGGAAAAGGATGGCTTTCCACCTATTGAAACCAAAGGATTTACCCAACAAAAAACTTCGGCACTCACCATTCCGGGCAACATCAGCAGCCAATACATTTCGGCCTTAATGATGGTGGCACCCACTTTACCACAAGGCCTTACCCTTTCCCTTACAGGGAAGATTGGTAGTGTGCCGTATATTGAAATGACTGCCTCCTTAATGGAGCAGTTTGGTGTAAAACCCGAAATTGATTTTACTACTCAAACCATTCGCATTGCCCCCGCTACCTACAAAACCAGCCACGTAGTGGTAGAAGCAGATTGGTCGGCCATTAGTTATTGGTATGGATTTACCGCTTTGGCGGAGCAAGCCGAAATTACGTTGCCAAATGTTTCGCCAAAATCAATGCAGGGCGATCGGGTAATTACAACCATTATGGAAAAATTGGGAGTGCGCTCCGATTTTAAAAACAACCAACTGCATCTTACCAAAAAAGCAGCAACCAGTAAGTTGGTGTGGGATTTTAAAGATTGCCCCGACCTTGCACAAACTGTTATTCCGGTGTGTGCTGTTAATGGCATCTCTGCCGAATTTACCGGATTGGAAAGTTTGCGCATTAAAGAGACCGATCGCATTGCTGCGTTACAAAACGAAATTGCGAAAGTAGCCGCCACGTTAACCGAACCAACAACGGGCAATTGGTTTCTAACACCTGGAAAAATTCCAACCTCAGCAATTACAATTGATACCTACCACGACCACCGTATGGCCATGGGCTTTGCACCCTGGGCTACACTTACCGATTTAAGAATTAATGATCCCAACGTGGTGAACAAATCGTATCCGGGTTTTTGGGATGATGTAAGAGCGGTGGGGATTCAAGTACTCAACAACTGACTTTACAAAAGCAAAACTCCTATACGAAGGTTCGTATAGGAGTTTTTTAGATTAACTATACTGCTGCTAAGCTTTAGAAATAAAATAACAGGTTAACAGAACCGTTCAGGTTATCCAGGCTTGTGCCCAAAAATGTAAAATAACCGTTATTGTTAACATCAATTTTGGTTTCCAATACAGCGTTGGTTAGCGGATTCCAACGTTCGGCTGTTACCAAACCACGGGTAGCGGTTCTGAACAGAAAGGAATATCCAAACTCTGCTCCCAACGATACTTTAGGCCCTATGAAATATTCAACTCCTATAAAACCACGAACACCTGCAGTAAAAACATTTCCAAACTTTTCTTCAGTTTTACGCTGCACGGTGGCAGCAGCAGAACCTAATAAAATATTGCCGCCAAAGTTATTGGTAGTTACAGTATTAAAGTCGGCCGAAATTTGATTGCCGTACTCATATTTTTGAGTGTTGCCGGTTAAGGCAAAAACAAGTTCACCACCGTAAATGCCTTGTACGCGGCTTTTTCCTCTTCGCTTTTCATAACCAGCAGCCAGCACTATTGTTTTCGTGTTTGTTGTACGCCAGTCTTCTGTAAAGGCTGGAAACAACGCATCAGGGTTCAATTCGTTTTGAACCACTACAGCCTTGTCAATTTGGCTATTAATAGTGGCATTGAAACGTGCCCGGTATGCAGTATTGGCATCTACCATGTATTTTCCAAATACCGCAATAAGGTTGCTGGGGTTATTGGTAAACTGGAAAGATGGAGATGTATTTGCCGTATTACCATTTAACAGGTTGCCGGTATAACTCAAAAAAGGTGAAGCACCAACACCCAAAGCCCATTCGCCCGCTTCGGGTAAAATGTTAATACCTCGTTTTGATTTTAATTCTACTGATTCTGAAACTGAAGTATCTTGTGCTGTTGCAATAAATACAATGCAAGACAGCATAACAGAAAGAAGATTTTTCATTAAATAAAATTTTAAGATAAAACTCGGTTTTAATAATTGAAATCAACAATTGCACCCACACCCTTTACAACAAAATCGGTTCGGGTTGAGCCGGGGAATACAGTAGAAACCGGATTCGTAGCAGTTTGTACATCGGCCCGGAAATCCGGAAAGTAAAGTTTTACAGTTGATCCGAAAGGACCAGCCTCCACATTTATTGAATACTGACCATTGCTAAGTGTTGTTTCATAATACTTATTTGGATAAGTAATAGACCCACTTGGGTTTTGAACTAAATCACGGGTTGAAATTTCGGCTATGATCTTCAATCCATCGGGGGCATTTTCAAGCACTGCGTTTGTGGTAACCAACTCGGCACGTACACGGCCTGTAATGGTTACGGTGCTTACAATCTCTTCGGTAGGGCGGGGGTTAACGCTGTTCTCGTTTTGACAACCAGTAAAAAAAACAGTAGCTACGGCTACAATCAGGTAAATGGTTTTTTTCATAAAAATGTTAGGCTTTAAAATTTTGTTCGCGAAGAAACAAAGCGACAGGAAGATTTAAAAACCCGTTTTTTGAGTATTGAACAAAGAAACGATAAGCTTAACCAACAATTGGTTATTCTGCAATATGGATCGATAAGGTACCGCAGGCAGATGTTTGGTGGTTATAACTTAAGGCCAAACTTTATTGGTGTTGAGATAATATTTTTTAGCCTAAGACTGGATTACTTGAAAGGTAATGTTTTAAAATAATCAACAGCTTGCAACATGCGGCTGCCATACCACGAAAACATTTCCCCATCCACCGGCAGTATCCTTGCTTTGGGTAGCAGCTTTTGTAATTCAGCCTTATGCGTTTCTTTAAAGGGAAATGGCTCGGAAGGTAATAATATCAAATCCGGGTTTAATTGTTGAATGGTTGTACCCGATAGTTCCGGATAACGACTTTGATTAATCACATTTGTGAGGCCTAATCGTATCAACATACTGTGGATAAAGGTATTGCAGCCAACTGCCATCCACGGATACCAAATCAGGTAGAGCACATGCACAGTTGGAAAAAGTGGCAAGGCCTTAAAGGCTACCCGTATTTTATCAACCAGATGCTGCCCCTTATCCTGAACCTGAGTGATAACCGAAATGAATTGTATCATTTCAAGTGCGCTTTCTAAATCGTTGACATCACTCATCCACACCGGGTATCGGGTTTCGAGGTAACGAATGCCGGCTTCATAGTTTTCTTCTTTATTACCAATAATCAAATCAGGCTTCAGTTGATCAATTATATCAAACCAAAAATTTTTAGTTCCACCTACAATGGTTTTTGTTTTTAACGCTTCCGCGGGATGCACACAAAATTTGGTTACGCCAATTAGTCTGTCGGTTAAGCCAAGTTCAAAAAGTAATTCTGTTTGGGAGGGAACAAGTGAAACAATTCGCTGGGGCGGAAGCGGAAGGTTAACAATTCTGCCAAGTTGATCGGTAAACTCCATGTGAAAATAGTCGATGGTATAAAGTTAATAGTCCATAGCCACACAAATTAGCATGGACTATTAAACATAGACTATTTCAGGTATCTGAAATCCTGACCCGGCTTAACTTGCAGTAACGTTTCGTAAATCAGGTTGATTACATTTTCTACGTCTTCCTTGTGCACTGTTTCCACAGTAGTGTGCATGTACTTAAGAGGAAGTGATATCAATGCTGAGGCTACGCCTTCGGCTGAGTAGGCAAAGGAATCGGTATCCGTTCCGGTTGAGCGTGAAACTGCCTGCCGCTGGAATGGAATCTTCTTCTTCTGTGCCACATCAATAATCATTTTCAACACATTGTTCTGCACCGCAGGGCCATAACACAACACCGGCCCGAGTCCGCATTTCAAATTGCCACTCTCCTTTTTGTTATACATAGGCGATTGCGTATCGTGTGTTACATCGGTACAGATAGCCAGGTCTGGCTTTAATCTGCGCGAAATCATTTCCGCACCGCGTAAACCAATTTCTTCTTGCACAGCATTCACCACGTACAAACAGAACGGAAGTTTCTTTTTGTTTTCACTCAGTCTGCGGGCTACTTCGGCAATCATAAAACCACCCATGCGGTTATCCAACGCGCGACCGGTTAAATAATTTTTATTTAGCTCAATCAACTCATCTTCAAACACGGCAACAGAACCCACGTGCACACCCATTGCCTCCACTTCTTTTTTCGATTCAGCACCAATGTCAATGAAGATATTTTTTAAAGAGGGTGCTTCTTCTTTGCCGGCATCGCGCACATGGATGGCGGGCCAGCCGAACACACCTTTTACAATTCCTTTATCGCCATAAATATTCACGCGCATACTCGGTGCAATCTGATGATCGGAACCACCGTTTCTGCGTACGTAGATGTAACCTTCTTCGGTTATGTAATTTACAAACCACGAAATTTCATCGGCATGCGCTTCAATCACTACTTTGTATTGGCCTTTGGGATTGATAACGCCCACAGCAGTGCCATACACATCTACCATGTAATCGTTGGTATAGGGCTTAATGTAATCGAGCCAGATTTGCTGCCCGGCTTGTTCAAAACCAGTGGGCGAAGCATTGTTTAAATAATCGAACAGGAATTTTTTGCTTTGTTTGTCCATAGTGCGTAATCTGATTTAAGTCAACAAAAATTATTTAGTCATGTATTCTTCAAGACGATATTTTTCCCTTGTGCGTGCAAGATAAGCAGCTAAAAATTCATCAAGGTTTAGTCTCTCATTTGATGCCTCTGTTTTGTAGAATTGGAAAATATGATCAAGGGTTAATCTATTGATCTCATAAAGAGCAAGTAACGAGGCCGGATCTTTACCTGGTCCACCTAGTCTTTGAATATCAAAATCTATTCTTTTTTTAAGTGCAGGTCGCACTTTTTTAATAGGAGGAAATAACTCTATGTGACCGGTTCTTTCCTCCGTACTTACTTGACATATCAATGCAGTCTCTTTCCTAAACAAGGCATTCGTTGAAAATACTTTCCATGTTTGGTTAACCTCATATTCATCTACAATTTCATCAAACATATTAACAAACGTAATTTTAAACGGAGGAGAATCATTGTAATGACATTTAAACGCAATTAAGATTGAATCCCCATAGACTTCGTTGAACTCATTAGTTAACGCACCAACAAGCTTAAATGGGTTTGGAATGGGTCTATGGATGGATCCAACACCTGTTCTTTCATTTTCTGTAATTACCCTAATCCGTTCATCAACGACAGCTACTCTCGCTTTCTTCGTTAATAAATGAGGATAGCCTTCAACGCTTAAAATTCCTAAGTAACCTGTTTGCGGGATATCAATTTTATTTGAGTTGGAATAGATAATATCACCAGGATTAACTAGTTCGTCATCCACCATAACACCCTCACTACAACTAATAATTTTAAATAGCGGTTTGGGCTG
Source organism: Cyclobacteriaceae bacterium (assembly GCA_019638395.1). GTDB lineage: Bacteria > Bacteroidota > Bacteroidia > Cytophagales > Cyclobacteriaceae > ELB16-189. The sequence continues at coordinate 31,993 of JAHBTX010000007.1, read as the reverse complement.
AGCGAAAGCCTGGAGGTTGATCAGCAAAAGGGCAAATACAAAAAACTTCATACGATTAATATATTTCCAGAATACCAACTTCTGAATTAATCTCAAACGCCTCAATCTCCGCTTTCTTCGAGATTATTTTATTTAAAAGATTTAGATTACTAATATTCCCAACCCTAAGCCAGATTATTTTAGGTGGAAACCCTTTGATGAGTTGAAGATCATAAAAATCCTCATCAAATGTGAGTATCGTAAAGCCATTCCGTTTAGCATACTGAAAAATCTCCACATCCGATTTTATCGAACCATCTTTACTTACATGAGCGCTTTCGGGAAAAATGGATAACAACGAATTCAAAATTCTAAATGAAACATTTTCATCCAGCAGTAATTTCATACTACTACTTTTGCTTTTCTCTCCTTATCTGCTGAAAACGCCAGACAAGCTAAAATCTGATCGCGTGTTAACTGTGGAAAGTCAGAAATTACTTCATCGATTGACATCCCCGAAGCAAGCCAACCCAGTACATCATAAACCGAAATACGTGTTCCTTTAATGCACGGCTTTCCGAAGCGAATGCTTGGATTGATCTCTATATAGTCTCTGTAATCCATAACCCAAATCTAATCATTTTCCAACTCCTCAAAATCAATATCCATCACCGCATATTTCTGCCAACCCACAAAATCAAAATGCCACCATTCCGAACTGTTTACTTTAAAGCCATGCTTTTCCATGACATCAATCAACAACTTGCGGTTAGCCCGGATGGTTGGATCGGCCACAGGAGTACTGGGCCATGCTTCCTTTTTAAAGGAATCCCATTCGGTTGGCATGGGCAATTCCTTTCCAGTTTTTAAATTGATCAACGTTAAATCAAGCGCACAGCCGCGGTTATGCCGCGAGCCTTTGTACGGTGAAGCCACATACGTGGTGTCGCCATATACTTCGTAAAACTTAACCGTGGCTGAGTACGGCCGGTAGCCATCAAAGATTTTTAATCCGAGCCCTTTTGGTTTTAGTTCGGCCTGGATTTTTTTCAAAGCTTCTGCCACCGGCTTGCGGGCATAGGCGCGCGGCAGGTTATAAATTTTTTCGCCCGTAAAATTATTAGTGGTGGCGTAACGAATGTCCAGCACAACGCCCGGAATATGAGTAGCCAGGTTCACAAGCTCATTATCGGGGTTAGCCTTCACACTTTGTTTGTAGGCTTCAAGCCTGGTTGGTGTAACACCGTATTTGTTTTGGGCAAGAAGCGCGATTGGGAAAAGTAAAAGAATCAAACATTTCATAAATCTAAAGATAGTTGTAAAATTTCTCTCCGTATAAATCTCCGTAAACTCTGTGGTAAAAATTTCTAACCACAGACACTGAGAAGGCAAAGAGAATAGCTAACTTTCATCATTCTATCTACCTATGAAAATCATCAAACGCATTCTTGTTGGCCTGATTATTTTAATACTCGTTGTAGTTGCCGGCCTCTACCTCTATCTGCAAACCACCAAACCAACCTATTCGGGTGAACTTACGCTTGCAGGATTACAGGAACCCGTAACCGTACATTATGATGACTACGGTGTGCCACACATTTACGCACAAAACGAAACGGATGCGTACTTCGCTTTAGGTTATGTACATGCACAAGATCGGTTGTTTCAGATGGAGATGATCAGGCGCGCGGCCAGCGGCCGCTTATCGGAAGTTCTAGGCAAAGACCTGATTAAAGTAGATAAACTGTTTCGAGCGCTGGGCATTAATGAATTTGCAGAAAAACATGCACAACAATTTTTACAGACCGATACACCGGGCTTTCAGCGCGCGGCACTCGCTTATCAAAAAGGAATCAATGAGTTTGTGCGCACTGGTCAAACGCCACTTGAGTTTTCGATTATCGGAATTCCTAAAACCGAGTTTGAACCCAAAGACATCTATCTCGCAGTTGGCTTTATGTCGTTTGGCTTTGCCGAAGGCTTGCGGGCTGATCCGGTTCTGGAAAAAATAAAAAATGAATTGGGTAGTGAATACCTGAAAGACCTTGCCGTGCAAACTCCGGCCAACGCAGTTCGTATTCAGAATTTTGATGGCGAAGGAAAAATAAAGTCAACCGATTCACTGATCGCATTTTTTGATGAAGCCTTAAATAAAATTCCGGTTCCGCTTTGGCAAGGCAGCAACGGTTGGGCAATTGCCGGAGATCGCACTGCTTCTGGAATGCCTATTCTCTCCAACGATACACACATTGGTTTTGCGCAACCCGCAGTTTGGTACGAAGCCCACCTGGAGTATCCGGGCTATAAATTTTACGGCCACCACATAGCCGGCATTCCGTTTGGGTTGTTAGGTCAAAATCATTTTGCTGGTTGGGGATTAACCATGTTTGAAAATGATGATACCGATTTCTTTTATGAAGAAACCAACGACAGCAATCAGGTGAAATACAAAGGCGAATGGGTTGACTTGCAATGGCGCAAAGAAATAATCAAAGTTAAAGACGATGTAGCTGTTGAACTTACTATTCCTGTTTCACCACATGGACGCGTGATTAGTGGTATTCTTGATTTTATAGATGATGCGAAACCCGTTTCATTGTGGTGGCTTCTTAACCACGAAACCAATTATGCCTTGCAGGCTGCTTACCAACTTAATCACTCGCAAAATTTTGCTGATGTAGAAAAAGCAGCCTCGCTTTTTTCTGCCCCAGGTTTAAACCTGATGTATGCCGATGCACACGGTAACATCGCGTGGTGGGCAGTAGCCAAACTTCCCATCCGCCCTGCACATGTGGTTTCAAAATTTTTCCTGGATGGTGCCAGTGGCAATGATGAGTATCAGGGCTTTTATGATTTTTCTAAAAACCCACATTCGGTAAATCCACCGTGGGGTTATGTGTATTCGGCCAACAATCAACCCGATAGTGTGGACGGAGTACTTTATCCAGGCTATTATTATCCACGCAGTCGCGCAGGGCGCATTGAAGAGTTGGTGAAAGAAAATAAAAAATGGACCGTAGATGAAGTGAAGACAACCATATTGGATGTTACCTCGCACATGCATGCCGATATCGCGCATCAGTTTGCTGCTATCCTAAAAGAACTTAATCAAGCAGAGTTCAATGAACTTACAACTCAATTAGAAAGCTGGAATGGACAACACGAAACAAATCTTACAGCTCCGGCCATTTATTATAATCTACTTGCGTATACCATGCGGCTGGCTATGGCCGATGAAATTACACACGAAGCTTTCGAAGCCATTGCAGCTACTTCTGTTTTAAAGAATACCTACGAACATTTTATTGCCAATGCAAATTCACCCTGGTGGGATGTAAAAGGTACCGAAGCAAAAGAAACCCGCGCTGAAATTATTAGTAAAGCTGCCACTAAAACACTTGCGCTACTTAATGCTACGTGTGGCGAAAATCCTGCTGATTGGAAATGGGGGAAAATTCATACGCTTACACACAAACATGCCTTTAATGCAGTAAAGCCTCTGCGAAGTTTCTTCAATGTTGGTCCGTATGAAGTGCCAGGCGGAAGTGAAGTACTCAACAACCTCCATTTTAGTTTAGATACCACTGGTTATTTCCATGTAGATGGTGGCCCCGCCCTGCGCAAGATTACCGACTTTGCCGATGCGGAAAATGGTGTTACGGTTTCACCATCCGGACAATCGGGTAATGTAATGAGCGCACACTATGGCGACCAAGCCGAAATGTTTGCTACCGGTAAATTCAGAAAGATGCTGATGAACAAAAAAGAGATTGAAGCCGGTGAAAGAAAATTGATACTTAAGCCTAACAATTAATTCAAATTGATCTGAAGATTCTTGTTTTGACTTTAACTGATTACTGACCACCGATTACTACTAATTTCAATCGAACATAAACGTGAACATCGAAACCCTTCGAGAACAAACTCCCGGTTGCAACCATAAAATTCATTTCAACAATGCCGGAGCATCATTACCACCAAATCAGGTATTAGATGCAATAACCCAACACTTGCAATTGGAAGCAACAACCGGTGGCTACGAAGCAGCTGATCTGAAAGCAACTGAGATAAACGGTTTTTATGAATCAACAGCCCAACTTCTCAATTGTAAAGCCACCAACATAGCCTTTACCTCCAGCGCTACCAATTCATTTGCACGGGCATTGTCATGTATTCCATTTCAGGCAGGGGATTCCATTTTGTTGGCCAATGAAGATTACATCTCCAACCAACTTGCATTCTTATCGCTGCAGAAAAGATTTGGAATAAAAATTATCCGTGCTGCCAGTCTGCCTGAAGGCGGTGTGGATGTGGACGACATGAAACGGTTGATGGATCAACATCATCCCAAACTTGTTTCGCTTACACATGTGCCCAGCAATACCGGATTGATTCAACCCGTTGAGCTTGTAGGCGAGCTTTGTGCTAAGCGTGATATTTATTACCTGGTGGATGGCTGCCAATCGGCCGGACAAATTCCGGTTGATATACAAAAAATAAAGTGCGACTTCTTTACTGCAACGCTGCGAAAGTTTTTACGCGGACCGCGAGGTGCAGGCTTTTTATTTGTATCCGATAAAGTAGTTCAACGAAAACTCGAACCGTTGTTTATTGACTTACGCGGTGCCGAATGGATACAACCCGATGAATATGCACCACGCATGGATGCGCGTAGGTTTGAAGATTGGGAACTACCGTATCCGTTGGTATTGGGAAGCAGGGCAGCTATCGAATTGGCCATTTCGCTGGGGTTAGATGAAATTCAAAAAAGAAATTTATTCTTATGCACAAAAATCCGGAACGGACTTGCGGAAATACCGGGTGTTAATCTGCTCGATAAAGGCACAAACCTGAGCAGTATTATTACGGTTTCAATCCGTAATCACAAAGCCCCTGACATATTAAATGGATTACGGGCACAGAACATCAATACTTCCATAGGCTACCGCAACTTTGCGTTGATTGATTTTGATGCCAAGCAAGTAGAGTGGGCCTTGCGCATTTCACCACATTACTACAACACCGAATTAGAAGTTGATACATTGTTACAAGTCATCCGTAAATTAGTAGCATGAATTTTAAAAATGCCTTACTGAGTACCTTGATCATTGAAGTGGGCATTGCCTTACTGGCTGTAATCAATTACGGTACATCATTGGAAGCATTGCAAGCTGTTACCCGATTTTCCGGTCGTGTATCGCTGGCCATCTTCAGTCTTATCTTCTTGTTTCATAATCACCGGCATGTAAAAATAAATGCAATCCTTTCCGACAAGTACTTTCTGGTATTCGCTATTGCCCATGCCATTCACCTGGCTCAATTGCTCTCCTACATTTTACTCTCGGGGAATGATCTTATTCCAATCCGGTTAGCCGGTGGCTTCGTTGCTTACGCCCTTATTTTTCTGATGCCCTGGTTTCAATACAAGGTTGATACCGATCGGTTATCCGAAAAGAAGTTCAAAACCATCAAGATTATTTTTCTGTACTATGTGTGGTTCATTTTCTTTATGACGTACCTGCCACGCGTGCGTGGAGAACTACCACACGTAGGTGGTTCGTACAAAGAGTTTGTTATCCTGCTGGCCTGGGTTTCGACTATGATGGGGATAAAGATTACGAGTATGTTGAAGCCTAGAAGGTAGGTTTTTGTGAGTGAACTGTACATACTTGTTTAAGTAGGTAATACCGGAATAATGGCTCCCCTTCCTAGCGGAGTCTCCCTCCTCGGAAACTCCGCCTTATAATTTTCACAATCCCTTAAACTTTCACCGGCTCCCGATGCCCCACCCATGTAAACCGTTTGGTTACATACTCCGGATTGGTAAAGGATGCATTACCCGATGGATTACCTCCGGTAACATGAAAGTCGGAGAACGCTGCATTCTGATTCATGTAAATCCCGCCTGTAAGATTAAAGGATACCGGGGTAGCAGCCAGCGCCATCTCATCGGCTATCTTTTCGCGCACAACTGAATCAGTTGTATATGCTCCGCACGAAATAGCACCGTGTGTGCTGGCCAGTTCTTGCGCCAACGCGATGGATTCGTCTGTGTTTTTGGTTTTGATCAATAAAGCGATCGGGCCAAAAAGTTCTTTGCTGAAAACTTCTTTTTTGGATGAATCTACTTCCACAACAACAGGCGTAGCTACCCGCGCTTGTTTAAACATCGGGTTTTCGAACGTGCGCGACTTCAACCAAACTTTGCCCGGAAGATTTACGGCTGCCTCTACCCGTTCGCAAGTCTTTTTATTTTGAACAGCACCTAATACAAATGGTCCGGCCTTTGGGTTATCAACCAAACTATTGATGTTGGCCACAAACTTTTCAGCAAACTGATCGAAGGTTACTACACCTGCCGGAGTTTTAATTCCACCTTCTGGAATAAAAAAATTCTGCGGTGCCGTACACATTTGCCCACTGTAAAGATTAACCGAGAACGCAAGGTTGGCCGCTACTTTATCAATGTCTTCTGCCGAATCAAGGATCACTGAGTTTACACCGGTCTTTTCAGTAAATACAATTTTACCCGGCAATGCTTCCAGGTAACTACCAAATGCAGAATTACCAGTAAAGTCAATCAGCTTTACATCGGCATGCTCGGCCAATTCTTTGGTAATCATTTTATCATACGTATCCACAGCAAGCTGGCAGATATGCGGGTCGAGTTTATGTTCGGCCAATACATTTTGTATTTCGGCTACAAATATTGCAATGGGTAGAATAGCACCCGGATGTGGTTTTACAATAACGGTGTTGCCCGTAATCAAACTTCCATAAATCCCGGTAACGGAATTCCAGGTAGGAAAAGTTGAGCAACCAATCACCACCGAAATACCCTTGGGTACCGTACGCCATTCTTTATTTAACTGAATGTTGAACTTACCCATCGGTTTATCCCAAAGTGCTGCACCGGGCACACGCGAAAGTTCTTCGTAGCCAGCGGCAATAGCTTCCAGTGAGCGATCAGCCGCATGTGGGCCTGATGCCTGAAAGGCCATCATATAACCCTGGCCGGTGGTATGCATAGTTGCATACGCTATTTCAAAAAATCTTTTTTTGATTCGTTCCAATGATTCTATGAGGATAGTTGCGCGATCATCTTTCAAAACTTTACGCCACTCATGAAAAGCAGTTTTTGATTTTGAAATCAAAATGTCGGTAGTAAAAACAGGATACGAAATATTTAACGGTTGCTGCAGGTAAGGCGATTCTTCCTGACCGGCCCAACTGCTTTCTCCGGTTTGTTTTAGTTCTGTAAAACGTTTGCCTATTGTTTCTTTAAATTTTGTTTGTCCATCTGCATCGGCTGTTTCGCCATAAATTGCAGGAGCAGGATGTTCAGGATAGGCCGCATAAAACGTGCGCGCATGCAGCGCTTCAATTGCTTTGGTAAGTAGTGCGTGGTGTGAAGTCATAATTTTCTAAATAATTCAAGTGCTGTTAGTGGTGATAGTGGCAATAAATCAGTTCGATTAAAGTCACTATCAAAAGTTACAAATTCTAAACCATTTCTTTTCGTTAATTGATACTGGTAAGAATCATCAAAATCAAGGTTATAACGAGAACTTACATCTAACAAAGTAACATGTTCATTAACCGATAAGCGGTAAAGCATAACATTGCCTTCGGAGAAGAGATCGGTTATGAATCGATTAAACAACTCAGCCCGCTTTAGCTTAAACAAGATTACTCCTATCGAGTGAAGTGAAAAATCAGAAATCCCGAGTTGGTGGGCTGGTACAGTTGCAAGTAATTGTCCTACCTCTTCAGATTTTTCTTGCTCCAATAACCGTTCAAGCCAGATATTGGAATCCAACAAAAAGTTTATTGGTTTCGCCATTCTGAGGCCTTCTTTTGTAAGTCCAATGCGGAGTATTGATTTTTAAAATCTTTTAGCCCGCCAGCCCAATCCTGACTTAATTTTTTTTGAGTGCTGGTATCAATTTGCCTTAGAAGTTTATCAATAAAATCCTCAAGTTCCCGAAGTGCTTTGGGCGAAAGTTTTGAAATTTTATCGTCTATCGATTTCATACGCTTCGAAGATAACTAAAATTTTATTTCTGCGAACCGAATACCCGTTTCAATAAATCGGTAGTGCGGGCAACAGGATCTTGTCTGATATTTTTTTCTTCTTTGGCAATCATGGTGAACAATCCTTGAATGGCCATATCGGTGGCATAGTCGTTCAAATCAGGATTTACTTTTTGTACCATTGGTATGCTATTATAGCGGGTAACAATATCGGTATAATATTTAGTTGCATTTACTTTATTCAACGCACTTTGCACCACTGGCGCAAATTTTTCTTTGAGTTGAGCAGTGGTTGTGCGTTGCAGGTATTGTGTAGCGGCATTCTCATTGCCTTTCAATATTCCCCACGCATCTTCAATCGTCATTTGTTTAATGGCTGAAATAAAAATAGGCTTTGCTTCTTTAGCTGCTTCTTCGGCACCACGGTTAAGGGTCATTACAAATTTATCTACCTCACCACCCAGGCCCAGTTGCCGCAACCGGTCTTCCACTTTTTTTACATCGGGTGGAAAGGGAATTTTTATCTCAGGATTTTTGAAATAGCCATCCAACTGCGATACAATATCCGATCCGTTCGAGATGCCTTTTATTAAAGCCTCCTTCAATCCATCGCCTACTTCGGCTGTGGTCAGTGGTTTTTCGCCCGTCATCATTTTATTCGCATCCGACAAAGCCTGATTAATCTGTGCTGTGGTACAGGCCGTGAGTAAAAGAGATAGTGCAATAAGTGTATGCTTCATATTCAGGATTTATGAAAGAACGAAGGTATAAAAAGAACGTATTGGTAACTAAAGTTATTTGAATGTGTTAAATACCTGAAGTGATCTGAAAAGACTATTTTGCCACTCGTTTTTAAACCCGTTTACCTGTGAAAAAAATACTGGCTGAACTTCTTACCATTGGCGATGAGATTTTGTATGGACAAATTGTGGACACCAATTCGCAATGGATGAGTGTGGAGTTGGATAAAATCGGGATTAAGGTTGTTCGTAAAACTACCGTGGGCGATCTTGAAAGCGAAATTCTTACCGCTTTCGCGGAAGCAGAAAAGCGTGCCGATGTAATTCTGATTACCGGTGGCCTCGGCCCAACCAGCGATGACCTTACTAAACCCTGTCTTGCAAAATATTTCAACTGCGATCTTAAAATGCACGATGAGGCTTTAGCAGAAGTAACTGAGTTTTTTAAAAGTCGTGGGCGTGAACTAACGGAACTCAATCGCCAGCAGGCAGTCTTACCAACGGCTTGCATAAAAATCACCAATGCACTGGGCACTGCACCGGGTATGTGGTTCGATAAGGGTGACAAAGTTTTTATGTCGATGCCAGGCGTACCGCACGAAATGAAAAAGATGATGACTGATCTGGTACTTCCACGTCTGGCAAAAAAGTATCAACTACCGGTTATCCATCATAAAGTAATTCGCACCATTGGTATTGGCGAATCGTTTCTGGCCGAAAAAATTGCAGCGTGGGAAAATGCCTTACCTGCACACATTAAACTGGCATACCTGCCCAGCCTGGGCGAAGTAAAATTACGCCTTACGGGATTCGGAACTTCATTACCTCAATTAGAAAGCGAAACCACCCAATTAATTGAGCAATTAATAGAATATGTAGGCCCTTTTATTTATGGGTATGGTGATGATCCGATTGAAGTAGTGCTGGGCCGCACGTTACGCGAGCGCAAACTAACGCTGAGTATTGCTGAAAGCTGCACCGGAGGTTATTTGTCGCACCTGATTACCAGTGTACCCGGCAGTTCAGAATATTTTTTAGGAACCATGATTCCCTATGCGTACGAAATTAAGATGCGGCAACTTGGGGTTAAACCCGAAACCCTTGAAAAATACGGAGCAGTAAGTGAGCCTACCATTATTGAAATGGCCAACATTGTGCGCGCGAAATTCAGTACCGATATTGGTGTGGCCACCAGTGGTATTGCGGGGCCGGGTGGTGCAACCCCCGATAAACCGGTTGGCACAGTGTGGATTGCTTACAGCGACAAACACCAAACGGTGACCAAAAAACTTCAGTTAACAAAAGACAGGCTGTTGAATATAAAGTTAGCAAGTGCTGCGGTGCTGAATCTGATAAGGCAGAGTTTGCCAAAGTAATTCAAGGCGATTAAGGATGATACACTAAGGATAAGTGCCTTTCAAATTGTCGTACCAAACATTTGACCCCTACGGGGTCATTCTGCATTATTATGATATTCTACTAATATCCGACTCCTAACGGAGTCCGGTTCGTATTAAAATCCCGATAGGGATTTAATGTGGGTAGAAAACACAGAAACAAAGGTCAAAGTGATCCTGTAGGGATCGAATGTTGAGGTAAATCGCAACAATTCGAAATACACCCTCAGAAGGTGGAGGAACGGCCTCAGATTTTTTTGTTACCTTTGTGTAGCTCCAATTGGGAATTGTGTTCGGCAGATTACACTTCCTAAACCAGGAAGAATATTATTCACATAACTTAATTACATGGCCCGACCACAAGAAACATTCAACAAAAAAGAATTAGAGAAAAAAAGACTTCAAAAAAGGCAAGAAAAAGAACAACGCAAGGAAGAGCGTAAAGCAAACTCAAGCGGAAAGTCGTTCGAAGATATGCTTGCTTATGTAGATGAGAACGGGAACATCACCTCCACTCCGCCCGATTTAACACGCAAAAAATCAGTTATCAAAGCTGAAGACATTGTAATTGGTTCAAGAAATACCGGCAGTGCCAATCCCATTGGCGATGCCCGCACGGGCACGGTTGCCTTCTTCAATACTACAAAAGGATTTGGTTTTATTAAAGATTCACAATCGGGCGAAAGCGTTTTTGTTCACCTGAATGCACTTTCATCGCCCATCAAAGAAAACGACAAAGTTCAGTTTGAAGTTGAACGCAGCCCAAAAGGCTTGAGTGCAACCAAAGTAACAGTTATCCGGTAATCGTTCTGCCATCCGTTGTATTTATAAGTAGCGCTTGCTGTACTTCCGCAACCACGTTACAGTATCATTTGTCGATATTTTATTCTTAAATCATACATACTTGCGTAAAGTAGTAAGGCAATAATCGGCTATTCCCAAATCAGCTACGGGTGTGTTTCATTCCTGCTAAAAATGTTAACTTGCACAGCTAAAATCAACCGATTGAATTATGGCACAGGTGCAACTTATCATGCCCAAAATGGGTGAAAGCATAATGGAAGCCACCATACTTTCATGGCTTAAAAAACCGGGCGATAAAATTGAACAAGACGAATCTGTCTTGGAAGTTGCTACCGATAAAGTAGATACAGAAGTTCCCTCCACTCATGCCGGGGTGTTAAAAGAAATTCTGGCAGAAAAAGGTGCCGTGGTTCAAGTAGGTAAACCAATTGCGGTAATTGAAGTTGAGGCAGAAGTTGAAGTGACTGAAGTAACTGCACCAACGCCCGTTGCAAAATCAGAAGTGAAAGTTGCCGCACCTGCATCTACCAATGGTAACGGTGTACATCTCGCTACCGATTTTAAATCTGCTAATCGTTTTTATTCACCACTGGTAAAAAATATTGCAAAAGAAGAGAAGATTGCGTTAGCCGAACTTGAAACCATTCCTGGTACCGGAAGCGAAGGCCGATTAACCAAAAATGATTTATTAAGCTATTTGCAAAATCGCAAGCTCGGTCAATCCATTGCGCTTACATCAAATGCACCATTAGTTCCGGCATCTGTTTCATCTGGCGATGAAATAATGCAGATGGATCGCATGCGTAAGATGATTGCCGAGCGCATGGTTGACTCCAAACGCATTTCACCACACGTTACTTCGTTTGTAGAGGCCGATATGACCAACATTGTTTTCTGGCGCAACAAAATGAAACATGAGTTTCAAAAACGCGAGGGTGATTCGTTAACATTTACACCGGTGTTTATTGAAGCCATTGTGCAAGCCATCAAAGATTTTCCGATGATTAACATTCAGGTGGATGGCGATAAGATCATTAAAAAGAAAGACATCAACATAGGCATGGCAGTAGCGTTACCATCGGGCAACCTGATAGTACCGGTAATTAAAAATGCCGATCAGTTTAATATTACCGGCTTGGCGAAAGCAGTTAATGATCTTGCCAAGCGTGCCCGCGAAAACAAATTGAAACCCGATGAACTAAGTGGCGGTACTTATACCATCACCAACGTAGGTTCTTTTGGTAATGTAATGGGTACCCCTATTATCATGCAACCACAAGTTGGTATTATGGCTGTAGGCGCAATCCAAAAGAAACCGGCCGTAGTTGAAACTCCTTACGGAGATGCGATTGCAATCCGGCACAAAGTATTTCTATCACACTCGTACGACCATCGCGTAGTAGATGGTTCGTTAGGCGGAAGTTTTGTAAGACGCGTAGCCGACTACTTAGAGAAGTTTGATATTAATCGGGTTATTTAAGGTGCAGGTAGCCGGTTTTGGTTTCAGAACCATCGCCAAGGTTAATCGAATAAAAGTAAGTTCCGGATGGCAATGCATTACCGGCATCCGAAAACCCGTTAAAACGCTTTTCGCGAACATCATTATCATACCCTTTCATTTGAAACACGCGATCACCCCAGCGATTAAAAATAGTTACCGCATTAGTGGGATACTTATCAATGTTCAGGATCTGAAAATAATCGTTCTTACCATCTTCCAATACCGACACTGCGTTGAAAACATTAATGGCATTATCCGTATTGGCAACGGCCAATGTATAAAATGAAACAGTGGGTGCCAGATTGCTTAGTACAAAACCCGAAGCCGGAGTACCTGTAAAATCAGAACTCCCCAAACTGGCATACGGGCCTAATGCAGAACTACTACCTGCCACCACTACATTATCCAAATTTGTAAAAGACTCGCTATTGGCAGGCAGTTTAATTTTACTTTCAGATAAGTTTCCACCTTGAGTGCTTAGCTCCCAATAGCGTTTATTCGATAGCGTGGTTACTGAATTGTTACCCGTAAGTACTTCATTTGAAATTTCATGCAAGGTTATGGATGCGGTTGTGTTTGCTGGCGCATTAATAAGCTCAACCGGCAAAAAGTTTGTTCCATTACCAACAGGAAAAACCAAATTACCTTGCCCTGCACGCTGCACTGTACCTTTTATATGCGAAGCATCCGAACCTCCGCTAAATAGTGCCGAAGTACCAAAAGTAATTTTAGCATTGTTAGATGACTCCAGAATTCCACTTGTTAAAATCAGTTCATCGTTAATTATAATATCTGCCAGAAATTGCTTTGTGCCACCACCGGAAATTGTGAGTGTATTAAATGCCTGCGCATTGTGATTGATTACCTGAACCGGTGCCGTACTATTAAACGTTATTGCACCCGTGCCAGGTGTGTAGGTTCCATTATTTACCCACTGCCCGCCAATTAAAATCGATCCGTTGTTAACCAGTGTACCATTGTTAGTAAGGGCGTTGCCAATTGTAAAAGTTGTGCCCGTGTTTATGGAAAGCGTTGTTCCATTACTTATTGTTACATCTTGTGCTATTGCATGCACACACATTATTATTGTTACTAACAAGAATGATAATTTATTTGGCATATGTATCTCTTATTGTTTCTTTACAAACTTCTCAAGTTCAGGGGTAAGTTTCATCGCATCTACTCCCATTGACTCAGGCATTCCATAGGCTGCAGGATAAAGATACTTACCCCGTTCATTACCAGTTTTTTCAACTTCAACCTGAACACGATTACTCTCTGCATAGGCATCTTTTCTTATACCTGTTACCTGCCACGAAACTTTTAATCCGGGCTTTCCTCCGGCTATACGAAATCGGTTGCCCGAAATTTCTTCTGCAATATAAACTTGCGCAAATCCTCCAACACATGTTAACTGGTACCTGAAATCTTTATTCAAGGCTTCAAAATAAGATGGTAACTCAACAGAGGCTTCGCCAGAGCCATCCAAAACAGCAACCCCATCATAGATATTTTTCATATCAGGAGATTCAACAAAAGAGTGGTACAAAAACTTGTTTGTAGGATCAAGCGGATGGTCAATTTTGAATGTACCACCACCTTTAGTTACAGTACCCGACACATTTAGGGTTCCAGTTATAGTTGTTGCTCCTGAAATATTCACTCTTCCAGAAAAAAGTCCGGCATAGCCTTCGGCAGTTGAAGTTCCGAAAATTCCAACACCTATCCCAGAACCCAAATACTGCCCAACTGTACCATAACCCACGCCACTAGCACCAGCTAAACCACCTCTTCCCCATACACCAATTCCAGTAGGCCCTGTACCTCTTATTGCAGCATTGGCTGCATTTGATTCGGCCTCAATGGTTGGCAAGTTAGTTCCAGTATTGTTGGACACCGCATAAATTGTTGGGCCAAGACCTAGATTAGTAGCCTGAATCGCAACTCCGGTACCAGTAGCATTTGAGTACGAAAATAACCCTGCCCCACCCGGATTACCATCTGAAATTGCTGTAACTGCATAATCCTTGCTGCTCGCATTATTAATCACAAAATGACCACCATAACCACCACCAGTATTTGTAAGAGAAAGTAGTGGTCCACCTGATGCTACAGTAGCAACATACGGAAGAGTAAACACCGTATTATCATCCGCACCTGGGGCCCATGCAGCACCATTCCATTTTAAAACCTGCCCTATTAATGGGGCTGTATTTAAAACTGCCCTGTTTTGAATACGAGCTACTATTGGATTGGGAAATGTTCCGCCAAGATCACCCCCGGCTGTTCCACCCGGCACTACCCCGGAAATAGTTGTATTTCCGGCTGCTGTTAACCTTCCTTGGGCATCCACCGTAAATGTTGCAACCTGGGTGGGTGAGCCATACGAACCTGCTGTTACAGAAGTGTTAGCAAGAGCCAAAGTGCCAGTGGTTGTTATAGGGCCCCCGGTTAAACCTGTACCGGTTGCAATACTGGTAACAGTACCTAATGCCAATGTACTCCAGGTAGGGATACCCAAAGCAGTGGTTAATATTTGCCCATTAGCACCGGCAGCCAATTTAGAAACTCCTATAGCGGCAGTGGTTCCTATATCGGCATTTACAATTGTACCATCAGCAATTTTTGCACTGGTAATTGCGCTGTTAACTACTGTTGGATTGGGATAAGTACCGGTTAAATCGCCACCAGCCCCCCCACCCGGTGCAACGCCACTAATGGTGGTGTTACCAGCCGCTGTTAATCGGCCTTGGGCATCTACCGTAAAGGTTGCCACTTGTGTGTTTGATCCGTAGCTACCGGCAGTTACACTTGTATTTGCCAATCCGATGGTACCGGTTGTAGTTATAGTACCACCGGTTAAACCCGTTCCGGCCGTAAGGCTTGTTAACGTTCCTAAAGCTATTGTAGTCCATTGAGGCGTAGTTCCATTAGTTGTTAATATCTGTCCATTAGTGCCTGCTGCCAGTTTGGAAACTCCAATAGCAGCCGCTGCATTTACATCGGCATTGGTAATGGATCCATCTGTAATCTTTAAACTGTTTACGGAGTTGTCGGCAAGTTTGGCGGTTGTTACGCCACCATCTGCCAACGAAATTGTACCTGTTGTTGAAATCGGGCCTCCTATTAAGCCGGCACCCGTTGCTATACTGGTAACGGTACCACTGCCCGATGCTACATCTTCTATAGCTACCCACGCAGTACCATTGCTAAAATAAAACCGATTGGCATCTGTATCATAAACCAACAGGCCCCTATCAGCAGCCGTAAGGGTTATAGCTGTGCGTTGAGTGGTTGATAGCCGGGGCACCAGAAAACCCTGGTTATTGTTGGGCGAATTTAATTCCAACACCGCCTTTGGGTTGGGATTATTTGTACCAATACCTACCTGGCTGTACGCTACATAACTAACCAGTAGTAGCAGTAGTGATAGTGTAAACTTGCTCATAATCTTGCTTTTTGAAGTCTGATATCAAGGTAACAATATTCATAGCATTAATCTGCAGCAGGTAATCGGTTTGGTTCAAAATCCCCTATTTGGGGGAGGCCGAAGCCAGTAGCTTTGCCTCGCGATTTGCCTTTCGCAAATTTCTCTTACCAACCTGCTTAACCGAATTTTTGGACGCAACCTGAATCTTAAGTGCTTCCAATTCAGCACGATAATCCTGCAGCATCGATTTTAATTCAACAATTTCAGTTTGTTGTTCCTGCACAGCTTTTACAAGGGGTGCTACAAAATCGGTATAGCGCAGGCCTAACGTTCTATCCTGATCCCCGCCCACCGTTAAAATTGCATTTGATTCGCCCACGATTTGTTCAATTTCTTGGGCTATAAAGCCCCAATTGGTGCGCTTGTCATCCAGGTCTTTCATCTGGTAGCTTACCGGGTTTAGTTTCATTATAAAATCCAACCCCTGATTTAAACTTGAAATATTTGTTTTTAATCGCTTATCGGATGCGGCTGTAAAATTAACCTGGCCTTCAATAACGGTAACTGCAGTATTACCAATACGCACTTTATTGTTCGCATTTACTACTGTGTTATATCCAATGGCTGTAGCATTCTGCAAATTGTTAGAACTTACATCGGCAAAATACCCTAGAATAGTGTGTTGCCCCCCGGTTGTGTTGGTTATGCCAGCACGATTGCCTACAAAAACACTTTGCGTTCCGGAAGTATTGTTTTGACCGGATTTTTCACCCAGAAAAGTATTAGGTCCACCTGTTGAACTTTGGCCAGCCTGCGCTCCAATAAAGGTGTTGCCGTTAAAAGTAGCATCGTGCCCTATTGCCCTTCCGGCAAGCCATCCGATAAGCGTATTTAAATCACCCGATGTTTTGTTTTGCCCGGCCTGTGTACCCATTATCACATTGTAATTTCCGGTTGTATTGGCACTACCGGCAAATGCACCGTAAAATGCATTGTCAGTTCCGGATGTAATTGTTCCAATTGGTGAGCCGGCCATCAGGTTTCTTGTACCGTTAGCCTGGATTAACAATGTGCCCCCTGGTGCCGACCATTGCGCAATACCACCACCCGATGTGGTTAATACCTGTCCTAACGTACCCACCGAAAGCTTAGAAACATCAATTGCTGCCGTTGTGCTAATATCTGCATCTGAAATTGTACCATCTACAATTTTGGCTGAGGTAATAGTATTGTTGGCTATAGTTGGGTTAGGATATAATCCGGTCAATTCGCCACCGGCTGCCCCGCTGGGTGCTACTGCAATGGCTGTGTTGGTAACTCCACTTATTCTTCCTTGTAAATCAACTGTAAATACGGGCACTTGTGTTGCCGAACCATACGTGTTGGCTGTTACGCCTGTGTTGGTTAAGCCCAACGTTCCGGCAGTGGTAATGGTACCTCCGGATAATCCAGTGCCTGCAGTAATACTGGTAACTGTTCCAAAAGCGGGTGTTGTCCACGCGGCTGCGCCAGCAGTGGTGGTGAGTATCTGGCCATTAATTCCGGGGGCTATTTTGGCTGTTGTAACTGCACCGTTATTTAACGTAAACCCGGTTGCGAATGTACCGGCTATATCGCCTGCTGCAGGAGATTCTGTTTCGAGAACCACAGCAGATGATAAGCGGTTGGTGTTGATGGTACCGGTTGTGGCGGCATTGTTAATAGAAGCTACCAAACTGTTACCGGCACCGGTAGCTAAAGTAGGGTTAGGATAGGTTCCGGTTAAATCGCCACCGGCTGCACCTCCTGGAGCCACACCGGCAATGGTGGTAGGCGTTACGGATGTTATTCGGCCCGTGATATCCACATTAAAGGAGGGCACCTGCGTAGCTGAACCATAGGTATTGGGTGTAACACCACTATTTGCAAGACTGATAGTTCCTGTGGTTGTAATCGGGCCGCCTGTTAAGCCAGTACCGGTTGCAATATTGGTAACCGTTCCGCCCGATGCCGGGGTAGTCCAAACCGGAGTTCCGCCCGCGTTGGTGGTTAAAACCTGGCCGTTGGTTCCGGCAGCGAGTTTCGAAACAGCTATTGCTGCGGCAGCATTCAGGTCGGCATTCGTAATAGTGCCATCTAAGATTTTATTGGTTGTTATGGCACCATCCGCTATGTCGGCAGCCACAACGGAGCCATCCAGAATTTTAACAGAGTTAACGATACCATCAGCCAAATCAGCAGTTGCGATGGTACCATCTGAAATTTTTGAGCTTGTTATCGCATTGCTGGCAATAGTAGGATTGGGATAGGTTCCGGTTAAATCGCCACCGGCAGTGCCACCAGGCAATGTACCGCTAATGGGTTCCAGGGTAACGCCAGTTATTCGGCCTTGTGCGTCTATTACAACACGCGGCACCTGGGTAGCCGAACCGTACGTTCCCGGAGTTACCGCAGTGTTGGCGAGGCTAATTGTTCCGGAGGTTGTAATCGGGCCACCTGTTAGCCCAGTACCAGTTGCAACGGTAGTAACGGTGCCCGTCCCAGTGGTTCCATCTTCCAACGCTGTCCAAGAGGCTCCACCCCAGTAATAAAATTTATTTACATCGCTATCAAATACCAAAAGTCCCTTATCGGTAGCGGTAAGCCCGTTTACAAAGGCGGCATCAGTACGTTGCAGGGTAGTTAGTTTGGGCACTAAAAGCCCCTGGTTGTTGGTGGGCGATACCAATTCAAGCACGGCATTTTTGTTTGGATTGGTAACACCAATACCAACCGAGTTTTGGCCCTTAACATAAAGAAAAGCCAAACACAATAAGCACGAAGCCAGCAATGATTTGTGGGGAATCATATAAGATTTAGGGGTTAGATTAAAGCAGAGTTCCTGTGTAAGAGAGGTACAAGCTACAAGATTTTAGGACACTTTAAAAGAAGAATTACAGCAAACTCCCGATCAGTAATTACTCGGGGTTTGTATTATTGCAAAAAACATAAGCCAAATGAAATTCGGAACAATAGCCGTGCATGCAGGTGTTGAGCCAGACGCTACCACAGGGGCCATTATGACCCCCATTTACCAAACCTCCACGTATGTGCAGGAATCGCCTGCCCAACACAAAGGTTATGCGTATGCACGCGGGGCCAACCCAACCCGTAATGCATTGCAAAAAAGTATTGCCGCGTTGGAAAATGGCAAGCATGGTATTTGTTTTTCATCAGGCATGGGTGCCACCGATGCAGTAATTAAATTATTAGCCCCGGGCGATGAAGTGATTACCAGCAATGATTTATATGGAGGATCGTACCGCATGTTTAAACGTGTGTATGAAAAATTTGGAATCAAATTTCATTTTATCGACTTAACCAAAAGCGAAAACCTGATTCCCTACCTTAACTCCAAAACCAAACTGCTTTGGCTGGAAACACCATCCAATCCGCTTATGCGGATTATAGATATTGAAGCTTGTGCCGCATTGGCTAAGAAGAACAATGCATGGGTAGCAGTAGATAATACTTTTGCTTCGCCTTATCTACAAAACCCGCTTGCATTAGGTGCCGATATAGTCATGCATTCGGTAACCAAATACCTGGGCGGACATAGCGATGTTATTATGGGTGCATTGGTAGTAAATGATGCTCAACTCCATCAGGAATTGGCCTTCATTGCCAACTCCTGTGGTGCCGTGCCCGGCCCGCAAGATAGCTTTCTGGTTTTGAGAGGCATCAAAACATTGCATTTACGCATGGAGCGGCACTGCTTCAATGGAGAGTTAATTGCAAACTTTTTAAAGCAACATCCAAAAATAGCCCATGTTTACTGGCCTGGCTTTACCGATCATCCCAACCATGCTATAGCCAAAAAACAAATGCGCGATTTTGGTGGCATGTTGTCTTTCACATTAAAGAACAACAGCCTTGAAAAGGCGAAATCACTAATGGAAAAAGTTCTATTGTTTTCGTTGGCGGAATCGTTGGGTGGTGTTGAGTCGTTGATTAATCACCCGGCTTCAATGACGCACGCCAGCATCCCTAAAGAAGAGCGCGAGAAAAATGGCTTGAGCGATTCCTTAATCCGGTTGAGTATTGGTGTTGAAGATGGCGAAGATCTGATTCAGGATTTAACACAGGCGTTAGATTTGATTTAGTTTTTGCCACCAAAAAAGAGGCTCTCTTCGGTTTAATGTAATGTTTCAACACAGAAGACAGCCTCTTTGAATTCGATTAGTTAGCAGGTGTTATTGAATTATTTTTTGCCCTGCGAATATTCCTGCTGGCGCGATTTTGTTTTCTATTAATCTTCCTTTTTTCGGCAACAGTAACGGTACCATCCGCCTTGGCCCTTCGTTCCGTTCTTCGAATGTGGCGTTGCTGCCTGTTTAGCGCTGCCGCCTCGGCATTGGTTAAATCACCATCAACTCTTCCTTCGGCAATGCGTGCACGTTGTGCTTTTTGTCTTGCATTGGCACGCGGGGTGGCCTCCTGTGCATAAATAGCTGCACTTAGCAGGCTTATCACCGAGAAAATTAAAATGTGCTTTTTCATACATTAAAAATTATTAATTAGTGGTAAATGTAATTACAGTTATAGTCCAAAGGTTATACATAACGCTTGCATGCGTTTCTAAAATTTGGCATTTAGATTACGGCAGCACGGTTGAGTTTAATGCAGTCAAAAAAAATTATTTCGGCAATGCCGGAATGATAACTGTAAATGAAGCACCCTGCCCGGGTCTGCTTTCCAACTGAATGTTACCATTTAACCTGTCAACCAGGGTTTTAACAATGGCCAGGCCAAGTCCATTGGAACTTTCTCCTCCGGTAGGTCGGGCCGAAAGTTTTTTAAATTTTTGAAAAATCAATTGTTTGTCCTGTTCCGAAAATCCAGGGCCTTCATCGCTAATCACCAACTTTAAAACGTTATGTTCGGCAAACACCAAAACACGTATGGTTTTTCCGGCAGGCGAAAACTTAATAGCATTGGAAAGCAGGTTGTCGAAAATCCTGCCCATAAAATCAGCATCGGTAACAAATGCTGCAGGAGCGTTGTTCGCTGCTTCTAATTTCAATTGCTTGGCATCGGCTGCCAATTGAAAAGTTTTAATCCGTTCGTCAAACCATTCTTTTAAATTGTGCGAAGCGGCTACGGGGGCACTTCCTTTTTCTTCAATTGCATTTACATCCAGCAAATCAATTATCAGGTTAGAACCAGCACGGGTAGAATTTTTGATCATCTGGATGTACTCCTTTTGTTTGGGCGATAATTCCCCTTCTAACTCTAATACTTGTGTTAAACCCAGAATGCGGTTTAGTGGAGCTTTTAAATCGTGCGCCACTATATTCATGAGTGAATTTTTTTCATCGTTCAACTCACTTAGCTGATGATTTTGAGCCTTTAGTTGTTGATTTACAAGTTTACGCCTACGGCTAAAGTTCCAGAAAATGATCATGGCGGCTGTTACGGAAATGATCAGGCCAATTAACAGGCGGTTTTGAAATCGTTGTGCAGAAAGTAACGACTCATTCTTTACCTGGGCCGATTTTAACAATACATTCTCGCGCTCTTTCTTTTCAATCTGCAATTGAAATTGCAAACGTTCTATTTGTTGTTGCAGATCGGTGTTCTTAACTTTTTCTTCTAAGATTTCAAACCTGTCGTTCAACTCATGTGCTTTGGAATGATTCCCCAATGCCAAATAACAACCCGATGCCCCGTGTGTTGCTTCGATCTGATACACCAGGTTACCGGATGCTTCCGACTTGGCAATAATATCTTCAAAGATGACCAGTGCTTCAGTATATCTTTTTTTAGTAACTAAATAGCGTGCCTTAATCAGTGAAGCCCTGATGAATAATTTCTGGTTCGATAAATCGGTGATGATGGTGAGCACCTCATTTGCTTTTGCATACGCTTCATCCACTTGATTTTCATCAAATAAAATTTCGGCCATGCCGAGATCCAACTCGGCAAGGGTAACGCGATCGTTTACCTGTCGGGCAATGGAATCGGCTAAGCGCATTTTTTGCAAAGCCATGTCTGTATTGTCCATCGATTCATAAATCAATCCTAACTCCAACAAGGAAGATACGATGCTGCGTTTATCACCTAATTGTTTGCGCAGTTCGTATGCACGGGTGGACATTTCAACCGCCTGATCAAACTGATCTTGCGATTTGTACAGGTTTGCCAAACTTCGATACACATATGCCAGGCCAAGTTTTTCCTGTAGTACTTCAAAGATATCGCGCGAGCGCACCAGGTTATCAGAAGCACGCACCAGATCGCCTCCATCAAAATACATACGGCCCAGGTTGTTATAACCAAAACCTAACTGCACAGAGTCTTGCTGATCAATTGCCACCTGAATAGCATGCTCATGATATTCGGCCGATTTGTTGTAAACACCTTTGTTGGCATAAGCCAACCCAATAAAACTTAATGGTTTGGATAGATTTTTATCAACTTTAATCCGTTTGCCTAACTCATAGGCGCGCGAGCAATAAAAAATGGTACTGTCCGGGTAGGAGTAGCGATATTCAAAACCGATTGCATTCAGTAAATCAAATTGTGCAATGGTTGGCTCCTCAGAAAGGCTTTTGCGCAAACTATCAATAGTAGTAAGATTTTGGCCAAAGGCTGAAAGGGCCAAACTAACAACTATTAAAAACACAAAAAACCTCAAAAACATCACCATGTTTAAACCTCACTAGCCAAATTGGCTTAAAGAGAACCGCAAGTTACCAATTGGTACCCCATTACTTTTCCTGAATGTAAGAAGTTATTTGAATGGATAAATAACAGGCATCTTTTGTCTGAAGATCATGAACCCTTGCATGCGCAAGTAGCCACGAAGATAATTTTGAAGTAGCCGAAAATTCCCTAATCTTCTTCCAAAAAATTCAAATCCCGACCAAAAGTTTCGTCTATCAGGCGCAAGGCCCAAAATGCTATTACGATGGTGATTATCCCCACTAGTAAAGCCCCTGTTAATATTCCGAAATCATTGCGGAAAAATTGAAATAATAATGTAAGCGGTATAACGGTACCCCTGATAAAATTAGGAACGGTTGTGGCCACCGTAGAGCGCAGGTTGGTGCCAAACTGTTCGGCTGCTATCGTAACAAACAAAGCCCAATAACCAATTCCGAAGCCTAATAAAAAACAAACAATATAAAACTGGGCAGCACTTGTAATGGGTGCATAGAGATAAACTAAAATAAATACCAGTGTTAGCAGAATAAAAAGAAACACCGTTTTTCTACGCGAGCGAATAACCTGACTTAATAAACCACTACTCATATCGCCTGCCGCAAGGCCAATGTAACTGAACATCACGGCATCGCCTGCTACAATTCCGGTTATATTCATAGCTTTTGCAAACTCGGGCGAGAATGTTATCAATATCCCAATTACATACCAAATCGGTAACCCGATCAGAATACAACCCAAGAACTTGACAAACCGCTGCCGCTGATTAAACAACTGTAAAAAGTTACCCCGCTCAACTTGTTGTTCTTTCACTTTCAAAAATATGCCCGACTCAAAAACGCTTACGCGGGCAATCAATAAGATCAAACCCAAACCTCCCCCTATAAAATAAGCCACTTGCCAATCAAATGCTTTGGCAACATAGTTGGCCAATACCGCACCCATTAAACCAACTGATGCAACCAACGTAGTTCCGTAGCCCCGAAGTTTGGTTGGCAATGTTTCTGATACCAGCGTAATGCCCGCACCTAACTCGCCTGCCAAACCAATACCAGCAACAAACCGGAGTATGGCATACTGGTTAACGGTTACAGCAAACCCATTGGCAATGTTTGCCAGCGAGTATAGCAAAATAGATCCGAACAGCACCGACAAGCGGCCGCGCTTATCGCCCATTATCCCCCAGATAATTCCGCCCACCAGCAAGCCCGCCATTTGTACCCGAATTAAAAACTCGCCAGTGGCCATCATCTCCAAATCCGAAACTCCCATCGACTTTAAACTGGAGATTCGAACAATGCTGAAAAGCAACAGATCGTAGATATCTACAAAGTAGCCCAAAGCTGCTACTATTACCGGCACACTGAATAGTTGCGTCAGGTTGTCCTTGGAATGCATTATTTTCGATTTTGGCTCAAAATAGTGAGTTTTATTAAACCTTGATTATGTCTGAAGAAGTTTTGAATGTTGTTGAACGAAATGCCTGTCAAAAAAAATGATTCATCTAATAGCCACTGATAAAAAAAGAATCTCATCGTTTCAAAAATCAACTTATAATCGCCTCTTGATCTTTCGCTAAAAAATCTAAACCCATACCTATGAAGAAAATTCTATTACTACCCCTGTTGCTTTTATGTTTTGGGGTGCAAGCCCAGAAAAAAAGTGCAGTGCCCAAAGCGGCAACGCTTACCTACGATGAAAAACTTTACAATGCCCTGGAGTGGCGCAGCATTGGGCCATTCAGAGGCGGACGATCTGCAGCCGTTACCGGAGTGCCCGGCAAACCCAACCTGTTTTACTTTGGTGCAACTGGTGGTGGTGTTTGGCGCACAACCGATGCAGGCAACAGTTGGGAGAATATTTCTGATGGTTTCTTTGGCGGGTCGATTGGTGCTGTTGCTGTAAGCGAGTGGGATAACAACGTGATCTATGTGGGTGGTGGTGAAAAAACAGTTCGCGGAAATGTTTCGTATGGTTATGGTATGTGGAAATCGGTGGATGCTGGTAAAACCTGGGCGAGCATTGGTTTGAAAGAATCGCGCCACATTTCGCGTGTGCGCATTCATCCTAAAAATTCCGATGTGGTATATGCTGCCGTGTTGGGCGATCTTTTTAAATCATCGGAAGAAAGAGGTGTTTATAAATCAACGGATGGTGGTAAAACCTGGAAGCGAACGCTATTTGCCAATGCCGATGCAGGCGCGGTTGATCTCTGCTTTGACCCCAACAACCCCCGTATTTTATATGCAAGTACCTGGCGCATTCGCAGAACTCCTTATAGTTTGGAAAGTGGTGGCGATGGCTCAGCCCTTTGGAAGAGTACCGATGGTGGCGATACCTGGACAAACATTACAACCAACAACGGCTTACCAAAAGGCACCTGGGGAATTGTGGGCATTTCCGTTTCGCCCGTTAATTCAAATCGTGTGTATGCCATAATCGAAAACGAAAATGGTGGCGTTTATAGTTCTAATGATGCCGGCCAAACCTGGCGCAAAGTAAATGACGATCGGAACCTGCGCCAACGCGCGTGGTACTATTCCCGCATTTATGCCGATACTAAAGATGAAGACATTGTGTATGTAGTGAATGTATCCTATCACCGATCTAAGGACGGTGGCAAAACATTTCAATCCTACAACGCTCCGCATGGCGACCATCACGATTTGTGGATTGCACCGGAAGACAACCAACGCATGATTATTGCCGATGATGGTGGCGCACAAGTAAGTTTTGATGCCGGTGAAAACTGGAGCACATACGAGAACCAACCCACCGGCCAGTTTTATCGGGTGGTTACAGACAATTCTTTTCCTTACCGGATTTATGGAGCCCAACAAGACAATACAACCGTGCGCATTTATCACCGGGTAGATGGTGGGGCCATTACCGCAAGCGATTGGGAAGTAACAGCCGGAAGCGAGAGTGGGCATCTGGCTCCCGATCCTTCGGACAACGACATTGTGTATGGTGGTAATTATGGTGGCCTGTTGGAAATGGAAAACCACCGCACACACGAAAGCCGTTCGGTAAACGTATGGCCCGATAACCCGATGGGGCATGGTGCAGAAGGCATGAAGTATCGGTTTCAATGGAACTTCCCGATTTTCTTTTCGCCTCATAATCCAAAGAAGTTATACACCACCTCCAATCATGTGCACGTTTCATACAATGGCGGACAATCGTGGGAAACCATTAGCCCGGATTTAACACGAAACGATAAATCAAAACTGGGCCCATCCGGTGGACCCATTACAAAAGACAACACCAGTGTAGAATATTATTGTACCATTTTCGCTGCCGCGGAATCTCCTTACGAAAAAGATTTTATCGTTACCGGATCGGATGATGGCTTGGTTTATGCCACCACCGATGGCGGTAAAGAATGGAAAGCGATTACTCCTGCAGGCATGCCCGAATGGATGATGATTAATAGTGTGGAGTTTGATCCACACAGCAAGGGTGGAATTTACATCGCGGGCACGCGCTATAAGTCGGGCGATTACAAACCGTATCTTTTCAAATCAAAAGACTATGGCAAAACCTGGACAAAAATTACAGATGGCATTGATGCGGGGCATTTTACACGCGTGTTGCGGGCTGATCCAAAAAGAAAAGGTTTGTTGTATGCAGGTACCGAAACCGGTATGTATGTATCGTTTGATGATGGCGCCAGTTGGAAAGCATTTCAGTTAAACCTACCGATTGTTCCTATTACTGATCTTACAATTAAAAACGATAACCTAATTGCCGCTACGCAAGGTCGGGGCTTCTGGTTAATTGATGACCTCACACCGTTGCATCAACTCAGCGATCAGGTAACTGCATCGGATGCTTACTTGTTTAAGCCGCTGGCAAGTTATCGCATGGGGCCGGCATTTAGCTGGGGCCGGCCATCGCGCACCGCGGGGCAAAATCATCCGGGTGGTGTTACCGTGCATTATTATGTAAAAGATACAACTAAAGCACAGGTAAGCCTGGAGTTTTTGCAAGCCGATGGTAAACTGATTAAGAAGTTTTCTATTAAGCCCGATACCAAAGCCAAAGAAGAAAAACTCACGCTGAAGCAACCCGGCATGAATAAGTTTAACTGGAACATGCGCTATGCCGATGCCGAACGCTTTGATGGAATGATCCTATGGGCCGCTTCATTAAATGGCCCGCGTGCTTTACCAGGCACATACAAAGTAAAACTTACCGTGGGCGACAAGACTATGGAGTCGGATTTTGAAATCTTAAAAGACCCACGCGCCACTGCTACAGATGCCGACATGAAAGCCCAGTTTGATTTCTTACAAGAGGTGATCACCAAAGTGAGCGAAACCAATCTGACGATTAAAAAAATCCGCACGGTGCGCGAACAAATTAATCGGGCTATCGATCCTGTTAAAGATCAGAAAGATGCAATGAAAGATGTACTGGATAAAGCCAAAGCCATTCAGGATGGCATGAAGAAACTTGAAGAGTCGCTTTACCAAACCAAAAACCGCAGTGGTCAGGATCCACTCAACTTCCCGATCCGTTTGAATAATAAACTTGCGCACCTCAATTCGTTGGCAAGCGCTGGTAACTTCAAGCCTACCGATCAGATGGTGGCCTTTAAAAAAGAAATTACCAACGAGATAGATGGTCATCTTGCTGCCCTCGATAAAATTCTGAAAGAAGAAGTACCGGCTTTCAATGCACTGGTAAAACAAAAGAATATGGATGCGGTAATGCTGAAGGATTAATTTAAAATCTACAATAACAAAAAAGGCCATTCTGTTTTATCAGAATGGCCTTTAATTTTTTTGGAAAAACGTTTATCGCTTCCGGCCTACTAACACATAAATGATTGTGCCAATAAAACCAAGAATCAAACTGAGGATAGTCCAGAGAATTTTTTTTCCACTATCCATCGAACTTGTCCAGATGTCATAAATCGTCCAGATAAAAATTACCAGAAATACGATGTAAATAAGATTTTGCATAAAATTTGGGTTTAGGTTAAGTAAAATTAATTGGTTCCTAAAATCTTAAACAACTCGTCTAAGTTAGGGGTAATAATAATTTCAGTTCTGCGATTTTTTTGTTTATTCTGCGCATTGTCGTTGGCTGCCAACGGAGAAAACTCTCCTTTACCAGCGGCCGTAATTTGTTTAGCACTAACACCAGCCGCTGTAAGTATTTTGGTTATAGAGGTTGCGCGCATCACACTCAAATCCCAGTTGTCTTGCATGTATTGCGATTTTTTCGAAATCGGAACATTATCAGTGTGGCCTTCAATCATAATCTGAATATCGTGTTGATCTTTAATTGCGCGGGCTAATTGCTGCAATGCCATCACGCCTTTGCTGTCCACTTCAATACTTCCAGATCCAAACAACAGTTGCTCTGCCAACGATACATATACCTTTCCATTTTTTACTTTTACCGTTAAATCATTCTCTTTAAAGTTGAGCAAGGCGTTGGTAATGCGATCTTTCAGATCCTTCACAGCTTTGTCCTTATTTGCCAAAATCTGTTCTAACTCTTTCACTTTACGTTCACGCTCTACCAGGCTGGTGCTAAGCGAATCGTTTAGCTTTCGGGTATTTTCTAAATTACTTTGAATAGCAATTAATTGATCTTTTTGTTGCTCCAGGTCGCGGCTTAGTTTGCCACTGTTATTCAATAGATTTTTATAATACGTATTCAGTTGGTCATACTCCTTATTTAGGGCGGCAAGCTTTTTACTGGTTGCCCGGTACGATTCGTTTAACGCAGTGGTATCTTCCCTTAACTTTCCCAGGTTGGTGTTCAAATCGGCAATAGCTGCATTCGCCTTTTCTAATTGCGAAGTTCTGTCGGCCAACTCACCCTCGGCTCTCACTTTCTGGGCCAACACATCATCAAATTTCTTTTTGGAAACAATACAAGAAGAAAGAAAGAGTAGTGGAATAAAAAATACTATCCGTAAGTTCATAGTTTAAAAAATTAGTGTTGTAAATATCTAAAATAAAATTCAATTCTTACTTTCGATCTAAAACATCACTACTATGGAAGGAATGCTACAACCCGGATCGCTGAAAGGAAAAACTATAATTATAACCGGAGGCGGAACGGGCCTGGGTAAATCAATGGGCAAATACATGCTGCAGTTGGGTGCCAACCTGGTTATAACCAGTCGTAAAAAAGATGTGTTGGAAAAAACTGCTGCCGAACTTGAATCTGAAACCGGTGGCAACGTATTGGCTGTTGCCTGCGATGTGCGCAAGTACGAAGAGATCGTAAACGTAATTACCCAAACCGAAGTGCGTTTTGGCCAGATACACGGGGTGTTAAATAATGCAGCCGGTAACTTTATAAGTCCAACCGAACGCTTATCGCATCGCGCATTTGATATCGTAGTGGATATTGTTTTGAAGGGCACTTATTATATGACGTTGGCCATTGGCAAACACTGGATAGCTAAGAAACAACCTGGAACATTTTTAAACATTGTAACAACGTATGCATGGACGGGTTCTGGTTATGTAGTTCCTTCCGCCTGCAGCAAGGCCGGTGTGCTTGCACTTACACGATCGCTGGCTGTTGAATGGGCTAAATACAATATTCGAAGTAATGCCATTGCACCCGGACCGTTTCCTACTGAGGGTGCCTGGAGCAGGTTGTTACCGGGCGATCTTGTTCATAAATTTAATCCGGCCGACCGTATTCCATTAAAACGAGTTGGCCAGCATCAGGAACTTGCCAACCTGGCGGCTTACCTGATGTCCGATTACGCTGCATACATTAATGGCGAGGTTATAACTATTGATGGTGGCGAGTGGTTACGCAATGGCGGAGAGTTTAGTCACCTGGAGGCAATCCCCGAAAATTTGTGGGATCAGTTAGAAAAATCGCGCGGCAAATCTAATTAATAGGAGTGTTAGTAATACTATTGTTGTAAATACTAAACACGCTCACTTGTTTCAGCTTTTGATTTATTTCAAACACCGGAGGCAAGGTAGATTCAATTGGTCCGTTAATAATTGCATCGCCTTTCGAATTAAAAAAGTAACTTAAGTTTTGCTCTTCATCATACAAACAAAAATAAACTACACCATCGGGCGATTTAACTACCCGTGGCTTTAAATAAGGAGAGCCCGGATTTTGTTTTTCAAAAACAAGTTGGTTCGCCCGGTCAAATACCGCAACCTTATCCAAATCAATCCTGAAAAAGTAAAAATCAGGTTTACCAGAAGCTACTACCAACAA
Source organism: Cyclobacteriaceae bacterium (assembly GCA_019638395.1). Lineage (GTDB taxonomy): Bacteria > Bacteroidota > Bacteroidia > Cytophagales > Cyclobacteriaceae > ELB16-189. The sequence continues at coordinate 2,209 of JAHBTX010000007.1, read as the reverse complement.
AAAAGTAGATTTATTTCCTCGCACTAAACTTTCGTTTGATGATTTTCCATCTAATGGAATTTTATGCACAACACCATCCCTCGAAATAAAAAATACAGCACTGGTAGCCAACGAATTTCCAGCTTCGAGATAATAATCGCCCGAACTTGTTTTAGGTATCGAAAGTGGATATCCTTTTTCGTACTCACCTTTTCGGTTTAGAACATGCAATTGTCCATCCTCGGTTATAACAACAAAATAATCCTTTCCTCCAATCCGGTAATGTTGGGGTGCATATCGGATGCGGGCATTCAATGTTTTCGGTGCCCAGCCATCCAACTCCTGCATGGTTTTATCCAGTATATAAATATCCTTATCACCACTGGCTATCAGGAGCCTGTAATTTCTGCTTTTATCATAATCCACAACCTCTGAAAAACGGGCTTGAAGATTTTTCTTTTTTGGAAACCCGTCCACATCGCGACCCAGTCGGTCAATCAGATAAACATAAGATGCAGTTGTAATAATATATTGCAACTTACCATTCTTAAAATAATCTAATTGCTGAACTTGCTCCATCCGTTCGTGCAAGGCATACATCCATTGCACACCGCCCGTTTTTGAAAATAAGTAAACCTTAAAAGTAGAGTCCTGCACCAACAACTCATTTGTTCCGTCTGCGTAATTTTTTACCAGGTACGAAACAGCAAGGTTATTGGATAACGAATATGATTTTCGGTCGGGCTTGCTCGGCACAACCTTCGTTGCGGATTTTAGTTGAAAATTTGCACTGGTAAAAAAATGATTGCCCAACGAATTGAATTGAATACTTCCCCACGAGGTTGAACTTAGCCGTAATGAATCCAATATCGGTTTCCATTCTTCACTTATCCGGTCGCCCAGTAAAGCAGAAGCAGTATAAAAAATAGAAACATTTCCTTCTTGTAAACACGTATTAAAAAATTGCTGAAACCCTACCGATCTGCCCCAGGTTTCGGCCGCTTCAATGGCATCAATTACCAATTTTAGCTCTGCTACATTAACGGAAAGAAAAACATAATCATCTTTAAACATAAGGTGAGTAAATTTTTCCTCTGGCAACAAGGCTTTAACTGATTCGGTAAGTGCGTCATCCGGTACACTTCTGATATCATAACCTGCATACGATTCTTCGTAATCAAATTTATCGTGCGCATAGTTTTCTTTCACTTTTAAAATAACAACATGCTTGTTGTTATCCAATACGCATACACCAATCTCATCTCGCAAATCAGATTTTTGTGGTTCGTCAGGATCGCCTGTAATCAACGCATCTGCATTCGAAAGTCCATAATGAATAAACGCTTTAGTCGTATTGGGAACAAACCGCATCACTTCAATTTTTACCGGGCTCTGATTCTGAAACCGAAACAAACCCCAGTCTTTTTCAAGAGAATCTAACGTGAAACCACTCAGCGAAATTTGTTCACCTGTTTTGGCTATATCCAACACCGAAGCCGATGCCAGGTTCCTGAACAACGGTATTTTCTGCATTGTTCCGAATAATGGTATCGAAGTTTTACTTATTTGATTATAACTAACCCAAACATTGCCGGCATCCGCCTTCAGCGTTGCAAACCGAAACAATTGCGGGTGCTGGGTCTTAAAGTTTTTTAGGGGCGCAGTGCCATAAATCCTAATTGCATTTTCAATCAGTAAAGGCGATCTGCTTAAAGCAACATAACCATCAAGGTTTGCCCAAACCAAATCAATCTTACCATTCCTTCTCAATTCGTAAATCGAAAAGCCATTTAGCAACCGCACGCTCGCCTTTTTGACTATATCCCAATTTTCAAAGCCGTTGGCAACCTTAACTATATAAATAAACTCGTAATCATTCTTGCTGATCGATTGTAAACCCACTACGTACCCCAGGGCACTTGACACCCGAAGCACAGAATCAATTAATGCGTCCTTAATCAACACCGGCTTGCTCGATTCATAAACAAGCACTGTGTTTCTATCAATCAGGCTCCAAAAAGTTATCTCTTTCGAATCCCGGCACGATACAAGTCCACACAGGAGGCTACTAAACAGAAAAATTATTTTAATTAAGAATTTCACTTCACTCCAAAACTACTAATTAATAAAAACAATTTTGGATATGATTACAGAGGTACATGCCCCCTTTATACTTGGCGGATATTCCATTGATCTTCACACTAAGCAATCTTATAGGTCATGCAGCTAT
>JAHBTX010000006.1 GCA_019638395.1 Cyclobacteriaceae bacterium | reverse complement strand
AGGGTTAGAAATTATTTTACAATATAGCCCACAAAAAGTTTTACTGAAAGGTCCAACTCTCAGGTAAAAATTGATCCTACTAAAATTTGACCTCAATTCGATTAAAAATTTTGACAAATAGGGCATCAGAAAAAGAAAAATCGTGATCCTATAAACTCACAAACTTTTCAATCGTTCTAATAATTAACATAGTTTGGAGTTTAGTACATTTCACAATTAAATACCATAGACATGAAAACCTTAAAGATTACACTTTTTGTGGGTCTCTGCTTGGTATTAGGTCAGACCAGAGCCCAAGAGACTTCCAAAGTTTATTTCATTCGGCCAGAAATGGCCATTGGTTCAGCTCAGAATGTTTTTGCCGATGATGTCTTTGTTTGCCGTGTAAAAACCGGCCATTATGCCGTAACCACACACCTTACTGGAGAAATAAAATTTTCTTCCCGTCACTCAGGGAAAAAACCAAATGATGATCCTAAACCGATGACATTAGTCCTTGAATCAGGAAAAAATCATTACCTGTTATTGGTTAATCTTTCAGACGGTCTTTTTTCGCGTCCAACCGTTATTGAAATTACTGAAAGTTACGCCAAGCAACTGCTTGAGAAAATGACACCGGCTAGAACTCAAGAAATCAGTAATAATCTAGACATGAAAACAGCTTCTACAAGTACGAGTGGAGATTAAAAGACGTCTTTCGTGCAGTTAAAATAACACAGAACTTAATAAGTTCGATGGATAGTTTGTGCGCGATCTGGCCCGATGGAAATCAGAGAGATTGGCACACCCAAAGATTTTTCCAGGAAAGCAACGTACGCCAAAAGATTTGTTGGCAAATCTGATTCATTCGTTCCTGAAAGTGGTGTATTCCAGCCGGGAAGTTCGGTGTACACCGGAATAATTTTCTGATTAACAAATTCGTATGGCATGGTTTCGGTGATTGAACCATCGGCTAACTTGTAGTGTGTGCAGGCTTTAATTACCGGAAAAATACTCAGCACATCGGCTTTCATCATCAATAACTGAGTAACCCCGTTAATCATGATTGAATATTTTAACGATGGCAGGTCAATCCAACCGCATCTGCGCGGTCGCCCGGTTGTTGATCCGAACTCATTCCCTTCTTTACGCATGCGCTCACCTTCTTCATCTAATAATTCGGTAGGGAAAGGTCCACTACCCACGCGTGTACTGTAGGCCTTGAAGATTCCATATACTTCACCAATTTTTGATGGGGCAATGCCAAGGCCCGTACAGGCACCGGCAGTAACTGTATTGGAACTGGTAACAAACGGATAGCTTCCAAAATCTATATCCAGCAGGGAACCTTGTGCTCCCTCGGCTAACACAGACGCGTTATTCTTCAACTCATTGTTTATAAAGTATTCGCTATCGATCAGATTGAAGTCCTTCAAAAATGTTACCGCCTCAAAGAATTGTTGTTGTAACTCCGGCCAATTAAATTCAAGTGTGTGGCTCTTCAGAATATCAAAATGAATATCGGTAAGCTTTTTAAACCTGGCATCAAAATCAGGAGACAGAATATCACCAACCCGTAAGCCTTGGCGCCCGATTTTATCCTGATACGAAGGGCCAATACCTTTTAGGGTAGAGCCGATCTTCTGATCGCCTTTGGCCTTTTCATATGCCTGATCGAGTAGCCTGTGTGTGGGGACAATTAGCGTAGCCTTTTTTGAAATAAACAGGTTGGCCTTCACATTCATGTTAAACTTAGCCAACTTTTCTATTTCGGTTTTAAACACGATAGGATCGAGTACTACTCCATTACCAATAACGTTACGGGTTTTAGTTCTGAAAATACCCGAAGGAATTTGATGCAATACATGTTTGATGCCATCAAACTCAAGCGTATGCCCGGCATTAGGGCCGCCCTGAAAGCGCGCTACTACATCGTACTTGGGGGCAAGTACATCTACAATTTTTCCTTTGCCTTCATCGCCCCATTGCAGGCCCAGCAGTACATCTACTTTCATTCTGAATTTACCTTAACGCTTACGCTTTTATTTTTTTATATCTTCTTCTGATTTAATAATCTGAAAAATGGAATTGAGTTTGGTTATTACCAATAGCTTGGTAACACTTTCGGAAGGGTTCATCAGGTAAACTTCGCCACCTTTATTTCTGAACTTAGTGAGTATAGTGATCAGAATACCGATTCCACTACTGTTTATGTACCGAAGTGCTGAAATATCGATTATGCAAGTTGCTACCTGATGGCTAACGGCTTCGCTAACTACGCTGATAAGCTGTGAATTGTTTTCTTCACCAATCAAATCGCCTGAGATTCTTAGTATCAGGTTATTACCTTTTATTTCCTGTGCAAAATTCATATTTTTTTGTTTTCGCAATTGGCTTTTTTACATGATGCATACAAAATTAAGGAGTGATGCATCACATTGAATTGTAATAATTCTTCTACTGTATTTTGAATGGTTTGAATACGCGGATCGCAAAACTCCACCACCTTATTACATTCGGTACAAATTAAATGATCGTGTTGTTTGTACCCATATGACTTTTCGTACTGGGCCAGGTTTTTTCCAAACTGGTGTTTACTTACCAGGTCGCATTCCACCAAAAGATCGAGGGTATTATAAACCGTAGCCCGGCTTACCCGATAGCTTTTGTTTTTCATGTTGATGTATAACGACTCTACATCAAAATGACCTCCCAATGAGTAAATTTCTTCCAGGATAGCGTATCGCTCCGGAGTTTTGCGCAGTTCTTTGTTTTCCAGGTAGGCGGTAAAGATCTGCTTTACTTCTTCAAATACTTTGGTATTAAGGGCCATGTTTTGTTTCAGGGCAAATATACTATTTCATCAATCAGGTTAAGCCCTTGTTTTTTTTTAAATCAATTGGCCCGCGAATCGAACCGGGTTACTTTTACAACACCTTCTACTTTTTCGAGTTTGGAGATAAGCATTTCGAGGTGGCGGGTATCGTTTACATACAACATAATTTCACCACTAAAAATACCCTGATCGGTTTTAAAAGCAAGCGAACTCATGTTTACTTTCAACTCTTCTGAAATTACTTTGGATACATCGTTGATGAGGCCTACCCTATCGGTACCAATTACTTTTAAACCGGTTAAAAAGGCTACTTCGTGTTGCGAAGTCCACTTTGCTTTAATTACCCGGTTGCCGTGGTTGGCAAGCAGTTCTGTAGCATTGGGGCATGTAGTGCGGTGAATTTTAATGCCTTCATTTACCGTAACAAATCCAAAAACATCATCGCCCGGAATGGGTGTGCAGCACTTGGCTAATTTGTACTCCACCACATCCATATCTTCGCCAATCAACAAGGTATCTTCATGGCGGCCTTTGGCTTTAATCTCCTGTTCAATGGCCTTTACATCTACCTGCTCCAGCGGACGGGATTTTAATGGAGACGAAGGTTTAAATTCTTTGAATCGCTTCAGGTCATTGAGTGTTATAACTCCTTTGCCTACCCGGTAATGCAATTCGAACTGCGAGTTTACCTGAAAATAAGCACGCATCTGTTCAAACACCTGGCTGTTGGTATCAATTTTTAGTTGCTTGAGTTTTCGCGCCAAAAGCTCTTTACCTTCTTCCATTAAGTTGCGCTTATCCTCCTTCAGCAATTCTTTGATTTTAGATTTTGCCTTGGGGCTGATTACAAAGCGCAGCCAATCTTCGTTTGCTTTTTGTTTGGAGGATGTAAGGATTTCGATCTGATCGCCATTCTTAAGCACATGGTTAATGGGTACCAGTTTCTGGTTTACTTTTGCACCTATACATTTAGCGCCAATATCGGTGTGGATATCGAAAGCAAAGTCGAGCGCGGTTGCCCCGTTGGGCAATGTTTTTAATTCACCTTTTGGTGTAAATACAAAAACCTCTTCGTTGAAAAGATTGCCTCTGAAATCATCTACAAACTCCAGTGCTGTGAGATCTTGTTTTTCAAGCAACTCGCGCACACGTATCAACCATTTTTCGAGGTTCGATTCGTGGGTGGAATTACTGTCCTTATACTTCCAATGTGCTGCATAACCTTTTTCGGCAATTTCGTCCATGCGCCTGGTTCTGATTTGCACTTCCACCCATTGCCCGTTTTTGGCCATTACCGTGGTGTGCAACGATTCGTACCCATTAGCTTTAGGTGTACTGATCCAATCGCGCAGGCGATCGGGATTGGGTGTATAATAATCGGTTACGATTGAATACACTTGCCAGCAATACGATTTTTCTTGCTCAAGAGGTGTATCCAGAATGAGGCGCACTGCAAATAAATCGTAAACTTCTTCGAATGGGATGTTTTGTTTACGCATTTTATTATGAATAGAGAAGATAGACTTGGGTCTGCTTTTGATCTCATATTCAATATTGAGTTTATCAAGCTCATCCTTAACCGGCTGTACAAACTGCTTAATAAATTTATTTCTGGATGCGCGCGTTTCGTCAATCTTATCGGCTATATCCCGATAAACGGCATAATCGGTAAATCGCAAGTATAAATCCTCCAACTCGGTTTTGATGGCATTAAGCCCTAAGCGGTGTGCCAGTGGTGCGTAGAGGTAAATGGTTTCGGACGATACGCGTAGTTGTTTGTTGCGCGGCATGCTATCCAGCGTGCGCATGTTGTGCAAGCGATCGGCCAGCTTAATTAATATCACACGCACATCTTCCGAAAGCGTGAAAAGCATCTTCCGAAAGTTTTCGGCCTGGGCCGAAGTTCCGTACTCAAACACACCCCGGATTTTAGTAAGGCCATCAATGATGCGAGCGATCTTATTACCAAAAATCCGTTCCAGATCCTTAAGTTGAATGTCGGTATCTTCTACTACATCGTGTAAAAGTGCAGCAATAATTGAAGTGGTACCCAGGCCGATTTCTTCCACACAGATTTCGGCTACCGATAGGGGATGAAAAATATAAGGCTCGCCCGATTTTCTGCGCATGTCTTTATGCGCTTCCATGGCAATGGTAAAAGCCCGCTTAATCAGTTTTGCATCGCCCTCGTTTAGAATAGGCTTTGCCTTGCGCAACAGCCTGCGATAGCGCGCAATTATCTCCTTTTTTTCTTCTGCAACATCAATTACCACAACCCTAACATTAAAAATTCGATTTTTTATCCAGACCTTTAATCATAACGAAATATCCCTAAATTTGCACTCCCTTTGATAAAAAAGCAGGTTTTTTTAATCAAAAATGGGAAAAACAGAAGTTTGGCAGAATGGTTTCGAACGCCATCGAAACATCTGGATTAAGGTATGGGATTTTACATGACAACCATATTTTTTGAAGGAGCCAAATAAAAATGCGCATGTGGCGTAATTGGCAGCCGCGCTAGACTTAGGATCTAGTGCCGCAAGGCGTGGGGGTTCGAGTCCCTCCATGCGCACTTAAAACCCCAAACCCTTTGGCCTGTAGCTAAAGGGTTTGATTTTAATAGTCTAAATCAGCAAACATTAAACTCAAAAGTGCCTTGAACATTACACTTGACAAGCAAAACGCAACAGATGGCATCATTAAGATTGCATTAACCGAAAGCGACTACCAGCCAAAAGTTGAAGAGAAAATAAAAGACTATGCGCGCAAAGCCAACATAAAGGGTTTCCGCCAAGGCAAAGTGCCTTCGGGCGTAATTAAGAAAATGTTTGGTAAATCTATTCTGGTTGAAGAAGTAAACCACGTGGTATCGCACGCGGTGTCTGACTACATTAAAGATCAAAAGTTGCGCATTTTGGGCGACCCCATGCCAAACCAGGAAAAGGCATTTGGTATTGACTGGGATTCGCAGAAAGATTTTGAATTTGAATTTCAGATTGGCCTGGTTGAAGATTTTGAAGTAGAACTTTCCAGTAAAGTTAAAGTAACATCGTACCCGATTACGGTTGATAAGGCTGTGATTAACGAAACACTGGAAGATGTAAGACAACGTTTTGGAAATGTTACCTATCCGGAAGTAACCGAAGCAGGTTGCAACTTGTATGGCGAAATTTCTAAAGTTGGCCAAACAGAACACAAAGGCTCTTATATTATTCTGGATAAAGTGGCCAAAAAAGAACAGAAAAAATTTATTGGCCGTAAAAAAGAAGATGTTATTGAATTTGACATCAACCAAACGTTCGAAGATGCGAAGTCAAAAGCACAGGCATTAAACGTGGCTGAAGAAGAAGCCGATAAAACTGCAGGAACTTATTCATTTAGAATTACAACCATTAGCAAAGTAGAGCCTGCCGCCATTGGCCAGGAATTGTTTGATAAGGTTTTTGGCCCCAACACCATTAAAACCGAAGAAGAATTTATCGAGAAGATAAAGTCAACCATAGGCGAAAACTACCAGCGCGAAACAGAACACATGTTGGATCACGAAATTCAACATTACTATGTTGACAACACCAAGATTACCATGCCGGAAGCCTTTTTGAAAAGCTGGCTGAAGAACTCCAGCAATGGCGAGGTTACCGATTCGGTTTTGGAAAAAGAATTTAATGCTTACCGCGATTCGTTAAAGTGGGATCTGATCAAAAATAAAATTGCCGATGACAAAGCGATAAAAGTGGAAGGCGAAGAGGTACGCGAAAAGGCTAAGCAATTTATTATGGATCAGTTTGGTGGCCCTGCCATTGCTTCGCAATTGGGCGACAAGCTAAATGATATTGCCAACAATTATCTATCGGGGCAGGATGGTAAAGGCGAAAACTTTATGAAGATATACAACCAACTACGCCACGATAAAATTCTGAAAGTGATAAAAGAGAACATAACTGTTACAGAAAAACCCGTTTCGCTGGAAGAGTTTAAAAAACACGCTGAAACACACCGCCATTAAGTCGAACTAAAACAAAAATATTCCTGTTTCTATAAAAGCCCTGTTGAATAAATGGGGCTTTTTTATTGTGTTTTTACTTACTAACATTGACTTAATAAAATAAAAATCAGATTTAAAACGACTCTTTCTAAAAATCAGTAACCGCTTAAATTAATATGTCTCAATCCAACGAATTCAGAAAATTTGCCGTACATCATCTGGGTATGAGCGGCAACTCGCTTGACAGTTATACCAAATTCATGAATGAAAACCCATACACGGTAACCGGCATGACGCCCAACATCGTTGAGGAACGCCAAATGCGGGCTACCGTTATTGATGTTTTTTCGCGCCTGATGGCCGATCGGATTATTTTCTTTGGTACTGCTGTGGATGATTACGTTGCCAATGTGATTACTGCCCAACTTCTGTTCCTGGAGTCATCCGATCCAAAAAAAGACATCATTATGTATATAAATAGTCCCGGTGGTTCGGTTTATGCCGGCCTGGGCATTTACGATACCATGCAGTATGTTAACCCCGATGTAGCTACTATTTGCACGGGTATGGCAGCATCGATGGGCGCAGTATTGTTAGCGGCCGGTGCTTCAAAAAAACGCTCTGGGTTACCGCATGCACGCATTATGATTCATCAGCCATCGGCTGGCATGCAGGGTACTTCTAAGGACATGGAGATTTCATTAAAGCAAACGCTGGAATTGCGCCAGGATTTGTACAATATCTTAGCTAAACACACCGGCCAGACATACGAAAAAATTGACAAAGATTCTGATCGGGATTATTGGATGCGGGCAGCCGAAGCCAAGGCTTATGGCTTGATTGACGAGGTACTGGAGCGCAAGAAATAACAAACAAAGCGTTTAAAAATACATTAGCCAATGCAACAGGGAAACCATACCTTTGCCATTGGCTAATTTGCTTTTAATCAACTCTTTCTAAAAAAGAATTATATGGCTGAAGTTACCTGCTCGTTCTGCGGAAGAAACAAAAAAGATGTGGACCTGATGATATCAGGCATTCACGCACACATTTGCGATAAGTGTGTAACCCAGGCCAGCCAGATTTTACAGGAAGAAAAAAAGAATAAAGTTGAAGTCGGGGCACTACCCAATTTTAAATTGATAAAACCCCGCGAAATCAAGAAATTTTTAGATGAGTATGTTATAGGGCAAGATGAAGCCAAGCGGGTAATGGCAGTGGCTGTGTACAATCATTACAAGCGCTTGATGCAGCGCAAGGTTGATACGGATATTACGATTGAAAAATCGAACATTATTATGGTAGGTGAAACCGGTACCGGAAAGACCTACTTAGCACGAACGCTTGCTAAAATTTTGCAAGTACCTTTTTGTATTGCCGATGCTACTGTGCTTACCGAAGCCGGATATGTAGGTGAAGATGTGGAAAGTATTTTAACCCGTTTGTTGCAAGCCGCAGATTACAATACCGAAGCTGCTGAACGCGGCATTGTTTACATTGATGAAATTGATAAAATAGCCCGCAAATCCGATAACCCATCTATTACCCGCGATGTAAGCGGGGAAGGTGTGCAACAAGCATTATTGAAATTGCTGGAAGGAACATCGGTTAACGTGCCGCCACAAGGTGGCCGTAAACATCCTGATCAGAAAATGATTACGGTTAACACCGAGAACATCTTGTTTATTTGTGGTGGTGCTTTTGAAGGGATTTCACGCTTGATCGGCAAACGACTAAATACAAGACCGCTTGGTTTTGCGGCATCATCTGAAAGTATTAACCCAGCCGATGTAGATATGAACAACCTGTTGCAGTTTGTTTCATCTCAGGATTTGAAATCGTTTGGATTAATACCGGAATTGATTGGCCGATTGCCTGTAGTTTCATTCCTGAACCCGCTTGATCATACCGCGCTGCGAAAAATTCTTACCGAACCCAAAAATGCCCTTGTAAAACAATATAAGAAGTTGTTTGAAATGGAAAACATTGAACTGGAGTTTAAAGATGGTGCGCTCGATTTTATTGTTGAGAAAGCGATGGATTATAAATTAGGGGCCCGTGGGCTTCGGTCTATTTGCGAAGCCATTGTAAACGATGCCATGTTTGAACTACCCTCAGACAAAACAACCGACCGACTCGTAATTAATCGCGCTTACGCGGAAGAGAAATTTAATAAGTCGCACTATAGCAAACTGAAGGTAGCATAGGTTGATTTGGTTGGTCTGCGCGGAAAAGACCAAATGACCAGAGGTAAAAGCTAAACCATCAATGGTTGTCCTGATACTTCACAATCAATTGTGCAGTGTTATCAGAAGCTGATCCAATATCGAGTGTGGTGTATAATTGTTCGTATGCACTTTTCATGCTTTCGCGATAGTTACCCGGCTCTATCAATTTTGTTAGTTCATTTTCTATTTGTTCAGGCGAGGCATTACCCTGTATCAATTCTTTCACTACTTCCTTGCCGGCAATCAGATTAACCAACGAAATAAATTTAACCTTTACTACTTGTGCCGCTATGAGGTATTCCAGGTAGCCTGCTTTATAAACAACTACCTGTGGCACCTTAAACAAAGCAGTCTCTAAGGTGGCTGTTCCGGAGGTAACAATAGCAGCAGAAGCGTGTTTCAATAAATCATAGGTAGCATCATAAACAAAGGTAACGTTAGCCAATCCTGTTAATGGTTTGTAAAGTTCGGGCGAAAGGTTATGAATGGCTGCTACTACAAAATGAAATGTTGGTTGAGCCTTCGCTACGGCAGCCATTATGGGTACAATTTTTTGAAGTTCGCGCGTGCGACTACCGGGAAGCAGCGCTACCAATGGTTGTTGCAACTTAAGATTATGTTGCTCCAAAAAAAGATTAGTTGACTTAAACGATCGAATTGCATCCAATACGGGATTACCTACATAGTCAACATCAAAACTATATTTCTTAAAAAATTCTTTTTCAAAAGGAAGAATAACATACATGTGATCCACCGATTTTTTTAATTGCCAGGCCCTGTTCTGCCGCCAAGCCCACACTTTTGGTGGAATGTAATAATGAACTTTTATTCCATTTGCTTTACCAAAGCTGGCGATACGCCTATTAAAGCCTCCATAATCAATCAATATCAAAGCATCGGGTTTAAATTGAAGAATATCTTTTTTACAATCAGCCATGTACCTGGCAATCTTAAAAAAGTTTAATACGGCTTCAAACCCCATAAATGCGAGTTGATTATAGTGCATCACCAACTCCACCCCTGCGTGTTGCATTTCATCGCCACCAAAACCTCTAAACACAGCTTCTGGTTGCAACCGGCTTAAGCTTTTAACAAGGTTGCTGCCGTGAAGATCGCCCGAACGCTCACCTGCTATGATGTAATATCTCAATGTTGTTACCTTTATTCGCCAAAATACTCCACATAATTACGAGGTGTTTCGTACAACCGAATAGCATGCAGCACTCCGTATTTACTGATTGTTTTAATTTCAGGTTGAAGAATTTTCCAGATCTCAACCACAAGTGTTTCGCAACTTGCTAATTTACCCTGCATAAAATCCACATCGAGATTAAGGTTTTTATGATCAAGTCTTTCAATTACCTGTTTGCGAATTAGTGTGCTTAATTTTTTCAAATCGATTACAAATCCCGTTTCCGGATCAGGCATACCCTTTACTGTAACAATCAGGTCGAAATTATGACCATGCCAGTTTTCGTTGGCACACGGGCCAAAAACTTCTGCGTTCTTTTCTTTACTCCAAGCAGGGTTGTAAAGTTTATGAGCCGCATTAAAATGTTCTTTTCTACTTACGTAAACCATACTTCTAAAACGATTTACAAATATACGACAGATAAATCAGTCGCGGCTGATGCTGGTTTTGTGTAACTTGCTCGGAAAAAAAGTTTATGATAGTTGTTACCGGGGCTGCGGGTTTTATTGGAAGTTACCTGATCCAACGATTAAATCAGGATAACTACAATGCCATCGTTGCTGTTGATAAATTTAATAACGAAGCCAAGAACAAAAACCTGATTGGAACAAAGGTCAAAGACCGTATAGACCGGGATTTGTTTCTGAACTGGCTGGACGCGAATTATGAAACTGTAGAGTTTATTTTTCACATTGGTGCCCGAACAGACACTGCAGAATTTAATCTTGATTTATTACATGCACTAAATACCGGGTACACCAAAGAAATCTGGAAACGCTGTTGTAAATATCAACTACCGTTGGTTTACGCATCGTCTGCTGCGACCTACGGCTTAGGCGAGTTGGGGTATAACGATGACGAATCTAAAATCCCTCTGTTAAAGCCACTCAATCCTTATGGCGTATCGAAGCAAGAGTTTGATGTATGGGCCTTGCAGCAACCGGAAAAGCCTTTCTTTTGGGCTGGATTGAAATTCTTTAATGTGTATGGTCCCAACGAATATCATAAAGGTAGGATGGCATCGGTTATCTGGCATGCCTACAACCAGATTTCGCAAACCGGCAAAATGAAATTATTTAAATCGCACCATTCTGATTATAGCGATGGTGAGCAAAAGCGTGATTTTGTTTATGTGAAGGATGTTGCCGATGTATGTTTATTCTTCATGCATCATCGTAAAAATTCAGGCATCTATAATCTTGGCTCGGGCCAGGCACGCACCTTTAATGATTTGGCAACAGCTGTTTTTAAAACTTTAAATAAGCCTGTTAACATCGACTATATTGACACTCCGGTGGATATTCGGGACAAGTATCAATATTTTACCGAGGCTAAGATGGAAAAGTTGAGGGCTGTAGGTTTTGATAAGGAGTTTACAAAATTGGAACAAGGAGTGGCTGACTATGTTAAAATTATTGGGCAAGGCTTATATTGATTCTGAAATCTACTTATTCCATTTCTCTTGATAGAAAGAAATAAGAAAGGCTACCCAAACGGATAGCCTTTTTAATTCACTTTAAAATCAAATTAATAACCTTGATTCTGTGTCATTAAAGAGTTTGCTTGCATCTCCGTTAACGGAATTGGCAAGGCAAACCTAAAATCATTTGCTGGTAAAGTAGAAGATGCTGCTGACGGAGCATCGGCAGCCAATCTGGAAACTGCTAATCCTCTGCGCTTCAGGTCCCAAAACCGATGACCTTCAAAAGCTAACTCTTTAAATCTCTCCAACATGATTTCGTCAATGGCTTGCTCTTTAGTAGCAAGTACAATATCAACATGATCAGTTATTCTGTTTGCTCTTAGAGCGTTCAGGTCACTCTCGGCACTGTTTGCACCGGTAATTTTATTTTGTTCGGCACGGGCCTCAGCTCTGATCAAGTACATTTCAGAAGTACGCATTAGTTTTCCATTAGCCGAGTTTTCGGTTCCGCTTCCATAAGTACCACCCGCATATTTTCTGATAATTAAACCAGGGCGATCAGCATTTGGTCTGTTGTTAGCAGCTAATAGCGGCTCAGTAAGGAAATAAGCTGCTCTCCGAATATCAGTTGTTCCATAAGCATCATAGAGTTTGTTACTCACTGTCCATGTAATTGTACCAATGTTAGAAGCACTGGCTGAAGTTGCTCTGTATAAACTTCCAATTCTGGCCATAGTAGGTGTTCTAACCGTTCTGAAAGCTTGTTCCGCAGTATTGGCATCAGTCCAAATACCTGCAAAGTTGGCAGTTGTTGCAAGACCCAATCCTGTCGTATTAATGTAGTTAGTAGCATACGTCTCAGCAGCGGCCCAATCCTCCGTATAAAGAGCTATGCGTGCATGTAATCCATTTGCAGCAGCTACATTAGCTCTATTTATATCCGTTAGGTTATTTGGAAGTAACGCTTTAGCTGCTGTAATATCCTGATTTAACTTCTGGAAATAAGTATCCATAGTAATTCTGGCTTGTGGAGCCATCGATGGACTTTCCATGTATGGCATAGCAACAGCAGAAGGTGAATACTTAGCACAATAAAAGCGGAATAATTCGAAATGTGCATAAGCCCTCAAGAATAGTGCCTCGCCTTTTAACCTTGCACGAAGCGTATTATCACCAGCCCTGGTTGAATCAGCCACATCTACACGCGCTAAAACCCGGTTAACACGATCGATCATCTGATACTGAGGGTTAATGGCAGTGTAAGTATCACGGATTGAAATATCTTGTGGTCCATATTGCCATTCGTGAACGGTTGCAGCATTGTAAAATTCACCGGCTGTTTTAACCTCATCAGAAAAAACAGAATTCAATAGAACTGCCATTAAATTAGACAATCCGCCATAAGCACCAATAACTGCAGACTCATTGTTTTGTACAGTTTGGAGAGCAACATCCCCGGCTATCAAATCGGTTTCCCGAAAATCAAGGTAGTCGTTACACGAACTACTCCACAGTGCTATTATTATTAATAAGAATGAGAACTTCTTTTTCATAGTTTCAAAAAATTTTCGTTAGAAAGAAAAATCTACACCAAACACAAACATTCTTGGATTCGGATATTCATTCAAACTGATATTGTTATTATCCTCCGGATCCAATCCTTTCCAAGGGCTCCAGATTCTGAGGTTTTGTGCCCGGCCATACACTTTAATGTCTTTGAAGTATTTCATCTTAGGCAAGGTGTAAGACACAGTTAGCTCCCTGAATCGTAGAAATTTAGCATCCATCAAGTCTGTTGAAGTAAAGCCTCTATCGTAAGCTGGTGACTGATAGAATTTCTGATCACCAGGTTGTAACCACTGATCTGTTAATAAGTCTGTTACCTGGCCAACAGCATTTATATAACCTGGAATTCCGCGTGTTACCCAACTCCATACATTGTTACTTCTTACCACATCAAATTGGTAAGTGAAGAAAGTTGATACCTGAAGTTTTTTATACCTACCAGATACACCAAAACCTCCGGTATGCTTCGGTAGGAACGTTCCAAACTTAGCAACCTGTCCGGCATCAGCCTGGGAAAATGTTGTGGTTCCGTCTTCTTTACGATAAATGGGCTGCCCTGTGGCAGGATCAGCTCCAACATAATCATACGTATAGTGAGAACCATATGGTAAGCCTTTTCTAATCAGGAATGTACCCAATGGATATTCGTTCACTGCACCAAGATCATCTATATTATTAACATTTATCGCATGATTCCAATTGGCATCAATAGCCCAATCGCCATGACGGTAGATATCACCCGTTAATGTAACTTCTACACCTTTGTTTGACATTTGGCCTGCGTTGATTGGCAGCGAAGTTCCACCAAATCCCGTTGTTGCACTAAGCGGCTGGCTTACAAACAAATCTACTGTTACATTCTTGTAAAAATCAACAACCAGGTTAGCTCTGTTAAATATGCCAATATCAAAACCAACGTTGTATTTGTTAACCGTTTCAATCTTTAGTTCTGGATTTCCTGGTGTGGTAGGAACTAAACCTGCAATGGAAGATCCCGCAAAAGCTGTGCTGGTTCCAAAGGTAGGTAACTGCGGACCTAAGTAGTTAGGTACGTTAAAAAAGGTTCCAACTAAACCATAATTATTGTTACTAATACTACCAATATTTGCCACCTCACCATACGTAGCTCTTACCTTCAAGTCGGTAATAATATTCTGCGATTGCATAAACTGTTCGTTTATGGCATCCCAACCTAACCCAACAGACCACGTAAATACCTCTTTGTTATTTTCATTCAAAATCCGCGAAGTTCCATCCATCCGTGCATTTAGATTGATTGTATATTTATCGGCATAGGTATAACGTGTAGTACCAAAGTATGAGCGAATACCATACTGAGATTTGGCACCATTTCCGTTTTGAGGATAATTGGTTTGACCAGTAGTTGTAGGAATATTACCGGCACCCTGTCCGGTTTGAGTTAAACGCTTATCCAAGTTAAACAATTGGTATCCAAAACCATTATTGGAAACTTTAATTGCCTCAAAGAAAGCACCGGCTTCCACTTCATGCTTGTCTCTTAAAATTTTAGAGAAGTTTAGGCTGGTTGTATTGATTATTTGAGAACGGTTTAATACAGCCTCTGTATGGTAACCTGAATTTTGTGTTTGTTGTGAACCCACAAAAGAGTTTGGATTAATGGAGTACATACCTTGTGAGGTATTCATATCCACACCAAAACTATTTCTAACACTTAGTCCTTTAATAATTTCATACTTAAGAGCCAGTGCACCTAAAACACGAAGGTCTTTCTGTCTGAAGATTGTATTCTGCTGGCGTTCTATTGCATTAGCAATATTTCTCGGAGTCAATGCTGCAGACGCACCAAAATCCAAAGAACCGTCATCTTTATAAACCTGCTCATAAGGTTTTGCACGCCATACAATCTGGAAAGGGTTACCTGGGCTATTACCCAACCAATCACCAACACTGCTGGTGGTTTCTGAACTGGTAATAGTTGAAGAAAGATTAACCGTGAGTTTACCCAACTCCTGATCCACATTTACCCTACCTGTATAGCGAGTAAAATTTGATCCTTCTGCAAATCCATCCTGATCAAATACATTGAAAGATGTAAAGTAGCGGCTCTTATCTGTGCCACCACGTGCCACCAATTCATTAGTTTTGGAAACACCATTACGAAAAAGAATGTCAGCAAAATTGAGGTTATTATCTCTGAAACCAGCCAACAATCCATCTCTTCTGGCTTTTTCAGCTTCTGTTTGTGCGGCATAGGTAGGATGCTGCGGAGAGTATTGCCAACCTGGTCCTGTTATTCCAAAACCTGCCAATCCCAATCTTTCTTCATACTCTAACGTTTGGGCTGTGTTCATCATGTTAAAGTTTTGCGGAGGTGGTTGCATTGAAACACCAACCTGTGTTCTAAAGTCGATTGAATTTACCCCGGCTTGTCCCTTTCTGGTCGTAATTACGATAACACCATTGGCACCGCGTGCACCATACAAAGCACTGGCAACACCATCTTTTAGAATTGTTTGCGAAACAATATCATTCACGTTAATGCCTGATAAATCTCCCAATACAGGCACACCATCAATTACATAAAGTGGTTGAGCGCCTGCACCAGAAATTGATTGCACACCGCGAATCCGAACAGTAGCACTTGAACCTGGTTGTCCGCTACCTGAATTTACAAGCACCCCTGCAACACGGCCCTGAAGCGACTGATCTAATGACGCCATTGGTGCACGTTCTGTAATATCTCCCTTAAGTGTTGCAGCTGAACCGATAAATTTCCGCTCCTGACTGTAACCTGTTTCAGTTACAATAACCTCTGCTAACTGTGTAGCATCTGATTGCATGCGCAGATCAACAACAGATCTGTTTCCTACAGCAACCTCTTCAGTTTTTAATCCGATAAATGAAAAGACTAATGTAGCACCTGAGGCCGGTATAGAAAGTGAATACCTTCCTTGTGCATCGGTACTTACACCAATAGCTGTACCTTTAAGTACAACGTTTACACCCGGAAGCTCAGAACCGTCTTCCGCTGATGTAACCTTTCCTGAAACTGTACGATCTTGGGCAAAACTTTCGAAACTGAAAGTTAATACCAACAAGAAAATACCATTCTGTAGAATTTTCTTCATACTGTTTTGGTTTAATTGAATAGAATATTTCTTAATAGGGCACAAACTTAAAACAAAATTAGTATCAGAAAAATCATGATTTGTTAAAGTTCTATCATTAGAAAAGAATTTTAACCATTCATTAATATATTTTACCTTTTATATAATGATGCCGAATGTTGGGGAGGCCTACTGCTTGCTGAATCCGATTATTTTGAATTCGATGCGTCTGTTTTGTTGCCGATTGTGATCGGTGGTGTTAGCAACGCGCGGAATTTTTGAACCATAACCTCGTATTTGTATCTGGCTTTGAGGAATATTATTGGAAAGTAAAAAATCTGCTACCGATTTTGCCCGGTTCTCAGATAACTTCAAGTTATAAACTTCTGATCCGGAATTATCGGTATGGCCAGCTATTTCAATTTTTATAGTAGTGTTGCTACGCAAAAAATCCACAACTTTTTCTAATTCTAAGATTGATTCTGCTCTTAAATCGTATTTGTCGGTATCAAAAAAGATATTATTCAATACAATGGCTGCATTTTGATATACAGGTGTTAATGCAATATCTTTCTTTACAGCTTGTTGACTGCCCGATTTATAATTAAAGTATTCGCTGTTAAAAAGAAAGCCAGGTTTTTCAACATATAAAGCATATTCTGCGCCTCCTGGTAAAACTATCAGGTACTGGCCTGTTACAGAATCGGAAAATACTTTTGAAACCGATTTCTTCTCCGCCAGGTTATAAAGTTCAATCTGTGCCCTTATGGGTTGTTGTGTGGTTGCATGCGTTATTGTGCCACTCACCACATTTCCGATAAAGGTTGTTACTAATTGTTGCGGAAGAACAATCCGATAAAGGCGGCTTCGATTCTTGGATTCTTCGCGCGAGTAGTAACCTTGATCGCCCAAAGCCGATACAATAAATGAATACTGATCGTGATGATCGTTTAAAGGCTTACCCATATTAAGTGGTTTATCCCATCCTGTTTCGGTTTTTTGTGCCTTATATATATCGTACCCGCCATAGCCAGGCAAACCGTTTGATACAAAGTATAACTCGCGATTATTAACATGTATATAGGGTGAGATTTCATCGTGTGGAGTATTGATGGCCGGCCCGGCATTTATTGCCTTACTCCAACCCTTATCGGTTAGTTGCGAGTACCAGATGTCGTATCCGCCTAAACCACCCGCCCTTTCTGAAACAAAATAAAGTTCACGCCCATCGGCCGAAAGTGAGGGTTGTGCATCCCAACGAGCACTATTAATATTTGGGCCCATATTTTTGGGCTTCGACCAATTACTACCGGTTTTACGACTTTCATACAAATCGCAACCCGAAGCACCACACACCGTAAAAATTAAATGCCTGCCATCAGCCGAAATAGTACTGGCACCTTCGCGTTGAATGGTGTTTATATTCGCTGATAACGAAACCGGTTCGCCCCACTCGCCATTTGTGCGTTTATTGGATACCACCAAATCTTCATTGTCGTTGCGGTTGCCACCATAACGGGCCGTAAATATTAATTGCATACCATCGGCTGTTACGGTAGGAAAGTATTGCATGGGAAAAATATTAACCGAGTCGCTTAACGGGGTTATGCTATAATCGTAAACCGTTGGATTTTGAAGTGCATATTCAGCCTGTGTTTGCCAAACTTTTGCAAGCGCTATTTTTTTATAGTCCTCTTTTTCTATCAACAGAAACTCAGCAGTGTACTTTTTACACAATTCGTATTTACCCTGCCAGAGGTTAACTGCGGCCAACTCATACAAGTACATACGCTTGCGCGAATCTGGCTTAACCAGATCATATCCCTTCTCGAGTGTTTGTTGTGCCAATTCATATTTCTCCTGCACTTTATAAATAGTTGCCAGCCGGTAATACGCCTCCTCAAAATTTTTATCGCGGGTTAGGGCTTCCTGTAACAGATTGATGGCTTGTGTAAACTGACCTCGCACACGGTAATTATCTGCTTCAACATATAGTTCAATTGCTTTTTTGTTTTTGGAACTCAGGTTTTGCGCTGACACCTGAAACCCAACAACAAGCAACAGCAGGAAAAATGTTTTTTGCATACCCACAATTTAATATTTAGAAAGGAAAACGCTTGAGATAAGTATTTTATTCGATGGATGATATAAGAATTTCGGGAGCCTCCATTCCCAGCATAGAATTTACTAACTTGCAAGCCTCGTACCTTACTAAGTCTTCAACCCGAATTTCTGTTACCGTAACCCGACCAGTGTTTATTAAAAACGCCCGCATGGTTCCGTTTAATAAAAAGGTTGTGGGTGCATACCAGTTGTTGTCTTTCCTAAAAATAAGATTGGCATAACTGGCATCGGTAACAAAACCATTTTTTACTATGATTATATCATCGCAGTTGCCACGTTGCACAAACAATTCATTTAAGGCTTTTCGGTTTTCAAATTTGTGGCTATAGCAAATCGAATCTGAGAATATCAATTTCAACGATTTTACCGGTTTAGGCTGATAGGGAACAAACTCAACCTGTTTTACCTGTTCGTCATAAACAACTCTTACTTTAAATAAACCAGATTGGGGAAACGCAAACGCCCGAAGAATATTTTCAAAAGTCCACTTATTAGGTGAGCTGAAAATTTCTTTCGAACTATTTTCCATTCGCAGTTGATGGTAGGTCAAATTGCGAAATGTACCATTGTTGAGGTAAATTGATTCAATTAACCGGCACATACATTTTCTGTAAAACTTCGTTGTATTCTGCTTGCCAATTACTCTGCGCTGTTATTCCACCACCGCTTCTATAATAGTACAAATCACCTTGCTGTTCTATAAACCGAATGTTAACGCAACTATCCAGTATGCGGCCATCGAAATATCCGAATATACCCGTGTAATAACCTCGTAAGTCTGGCTCTGCTTCGTGGATTATCGCAACGGTTTTTTTCTTAGGCGCACCACTAACCGAACCAGCCGGTAATAAAGCGGCTAATAAACTGCCAATTTGTTGCTGATACTGCGGCAGTACCTTACCTGTAATTTCAGAACTTACCTGCAGAATAGCACTACGATCGGTTTTTATTTTATCCAGGTAGCGAAACCTGGATACCTGCACTTCTGTTGCCACCTGAGCCAAATCGTTGCGAATTAAATCCACAATAGTAACATGCTCTGCTTTTTCTTTTTCATTATTTAATATAACGGCAGCCGCATCCGGTATGGTAGCATCGATGGTTCCTTTCATGGGGTAAGCATAAATTTTACCATCTGAAATTTTAATAAAGCTCTCGGGCGAGAAAAATAAGAATTGATTACGCAGCCAACACCGGTACGGGGCATTTACCTGATAGAATAATTCTTGCAGCGTAGTGTTTATTTCAATTTGCGATTTGATGGTAAGGTTCGTCAGGAAAGAATTACCATACCGAAGGTGTTGCATTACTTTATTGAACCTTTGCCGGTAATCGTTTTCGGTTATTGCCTGTGCCTTTAATGAAAGATGCGTTTTAGGTTTAGTGCCAGCGGCATTGGTAAACCCATTTATATAAAACAACAAATCGTTGGAGTCAACTTGATCGGGTAACCATATACGCGGTTGTTTCATTTCAAAATCAACCAGAAACAAAAAAGGTGTACCACCTTTGCTAAGTAAATCTGCGCGATCAATAAATTCAGCTGTGTTCACAACCCGATCAGGGAATATTCATGTACTTGTGCACTTGCAACGAAATCTGCCACCGGGGGTTCTTCTTTACGTATTCAATAAGTTGGGGCAGCATGTCATCTTCTTTCGACCATTCCGGTTGCAAATAAAGCTTACATTCCGAACGCACTTGCCGGGCAAATTCTTCGGCCCATTCAAAATCGGTTTTATGAAATATAACCACCTTCAGTTCGTTGGCTTGTTGAGCAACCGATGAATGCGGATGTTTGAATTTTTTTGGTGAGAAGCAAATCCAATCCCACACACCCGTAATGGGATAAGCACCTGAAGTTTCGAGGTGTGTTTTTAAACCTGCTACTCGCAATGCATCAGTTAATGCTTGCAACTGATGCATGGTCGGTTCGCCACCCGTTACCACACAAATTTCGGTGCCGCTCGCTTTAGCTTTTGCTGCGATTGTTTCAACCGTCACTTTCGGATGATCATTTACATTCCAACTGTCCTTCACATCGCACCACACACACCGTACTTCGCATCCACCCAGTCGAATAAAATAAGCAGCCCGGCCTTGATGAAACCCTTCCCCTTGAATGGTGTAAAAGTCTTCCATTAATGGTAGCTTAAAATTCATTTTTTCGGATTCAAGGTTCAAAATTCCAGATTTAAGACTCCGATCTCATGACTCGCATTTTCGAATTCGAAATGTGAAATTGAATTATGGATTACGCAATTCCGTTGCGCGTAATGTATTCAACAATAACGAGGCGATTGTCATGGGGCCAACGCCACCGGGTACGGGTGTAATGTACGTTGTTTTGGGAGCTACTTCCTTAAACTCAACATCGCCCTTTAAGGTATAACCGTTTTTATATTGCGGGCCTTCCACGCGGGTAGTGCCCACATCAATAACTACTGCCCCTTCTTTTACCATATCGGCCGTAATCAAACCCGGCTTTCCAACTGCAGCAATTAAAATATCGGCATGGCGTGTGAAGTGCGCAATATCTTTTGTGAACTTATGGCAAATTGTTACAGTGGCTTTTCCTTCTTCCACCAACATCATACTTAAAGGTGCGCCTACCAATCGGCTTGCTCCTACTACCACACAATTTTTTCCTTCGGTTGCAATCTGGTAGCGCTTTAATAACTCCATTACCCCATAAGGTGTAGCGGGCAACAACAACGGGTTTTTAGAAACAATACTTCCAAAGTTGCGATTGGTGAAACCATCTACGTCTTTATCCGGACGAATTTTTTCAGTAATTTTTTCGACAGAGATGTGAGCCGGCAATGGCAACTGTACAATAAACCCGTCCACATCTTCATCGCGGTTTACCTGATCGATGTGTTTCATCAACTTATCTTCGCTAATGGTATCGGCAAAGCGCAACATGGAATAGTGAAAGCCAACTTCCTTACACGCTTTTACTTTGTGATCCACATAGGTTTGGCTGGCTCCATCATCACCAACAAGAATAATTGCCAGATGGGGAATCTTTTTTCCGGCCTGCTTGCGCAGACTTACCTGTTCAGAAATTTCTTTCTTGATGTCGGTTGAGATTTTACGACCATCAATGAGTGTGTAAGTTGTGGTTCCTGTCATACCTAATTTTTGCCCTCACCCCAGCGCCTCTCCACAGGAGAGGGGAGAGAATATTTTAATTACTCAATTTTCAACACAGCCATAAATGCCTCTTGCGGAATTTCTACGTTGCCCACCTGCCGCATACGTTTCTTCCCTTTCTTCTGCTTTTCCAACAGCTTGCGCTTACGCGAAATATCACCACCATAACATTTTGCCAATACGTTTTTACGAATAGCACTAATGTTTTCGCGGGCTACAATCTTTTGGCCGATAGCAGCCTGAATGGCTATCTCAAACATCTGTCGCGGAATCAGTTCCTTCAATTTTTCGCACAACTTTCTGCCCCAATCCTGGGCTTTGCCCCGGTGTACAATCGCGCTTAACGCATCTACCTTATCGCCATTCAACATTACATCCAACTTCACCATGTCCGATTCGCGCATGCCTATCAAATGATAATCCAACGATGCGTAACCACGCGAAATGGATTTGAGTTTATCAAAGAAGTCAAACACGATTTCCGACAACGGCATTTCAAACGACATCTCTACGCGATCGGTAGTAAGGTAGTTCTGATTTAAAATCTGGCCGCGTTTTTCAATACACAAATTAATAATGGGCCCAATGTACTCGGCTTTGCTGATGATCTGCGCTTTGATGTACGGTTCTTCAATAAAATCAATGCGCGTAGGGTCGGGCATTTCGGAAGGTGCATTAATAAACACTTCATCGCCATTGGTAAGTGTTGCTTTAAACTGCACCGATGGCACGGTTGTAATCACCGTCATGTCGAATTCGCGTTCCAACCGCTCCTGAATAATTTCCATGTGCAACATACCGAGGAAGCCGCAACGGAAACCAAATCCAAGTGCAGCGGAAGTTTCCAATTCCCACACCAACGAGGCATCGTTTAGTTTCAACTTCTCCATCGAAGCACGCAACTCTTCAAACTCGGTGGTATCAACCGGATAAATTCCGGCAAACACCATGGGCTTTACTTTCTCAAATCCTTTTAACAGTTCACCCGGATTAACAGCGGTGGTAATGGTATCGCCCACGTGTACTTCGCTGGCCACTTTAATACCTGAAATAAGATAGCCTACATTACCGGCTGTAATCTCGGTGCGCGGATGTTTATCTAATTTCAATACGCCAATCTCATCGGCAAAATATTCCTGACCGGTGCTGATAAATTTTACTTTATCGCCTTTGCGGATAGTGCCGTTAAACACCCGGAAGTAGATTTCGATACCGCGAAATGAATTAAACACCGAATCGAAAATCATAGCTTGCAAAGGTGCTGAAGAGTTGCCTTTGGGTGCCGGGATTCGCTTTACAATTTCAGCCAAAATCTCTTCAATGCCCTTGCCCTCTTTGGCACTGGCCGATAAAATATCTTCGCGTTTGCAGCCAATCAGGTCTATAATTTCATCGGCCACTACTTCGGGGTTTGCGTGAGGCAAATCAATCTTATTCATTACCGGAATAATCTCCAGATCATGCTCTAAGGCCAGGTAAAGATTTGAAATAGTTTGCGCTTCAATACCCTGGCTGGCATCTACAATCAGCAAGGCCCCCTCGCAAGAGGCAATGGCGCGCGAAACTTCGTACGAGAAGTCCACATGGCCAGGGGTATCAATCAGGTTAAGGGTATATTCTTTACCCTCAAACTTGTAATTCATTTGAATGGCGTGGGCTTTAATGGTAATGCCCTTTTCCTTTTCCAAGTCCATATTATCCAGCACCTGGGCCTCCATTTGGCGCTGGTTCAGGGTGCCGGTAAACTCCAGCAGGCGGTCGGCCAGGGTACTTTTTCCGTGGTCGATGTGGGCAATAATACAAAAGTTGCGAATGTGCTCCATTCCCATCATTCCAGTCATGATTTTAAGGCTGCAAATGTAACAAGAATTAAGGGGCGGAGAAATGGTAATAAGTCCTGACAGGTCTTTAATCTAAAGAAAATAAAGACCTGTCAGGACTTAAGGAGGACTTGAAAGAAAAATACCTGGATTTTCGAGGTGCGGAAATTGGAGAAAGTTTAGATTTAGAAACTGGAAACAAAAAAGCCCCGGGACGAACCAAGGGCAGGGCTTAATCGCCTAAGGAATAATCCTTGTTGTGATAAGCTTTCGACATAAAAGTATGAATATTAAAACAAAGTCAAAATGAAATTTAAACACGTTATCGGTCTTGACATTGGCACTAATTCACTTGGATGGTGTCTTATCAAAGAATTTGAAAAAGGAACAATTGAGATCATCAAAACAGGAGTTCATATTTTCCCAATTGGAACAATTGTCGATGAGGTTAGTAATAAAGAGAAAACAAAAAATGAACAACGTAGGTCATATCGTAGTGCGAGTAGAATGCGCTATCGCTTCAAATTACGAAGAAAGAATTTAAGAGAAGCTCTGGATAGACTTGGTATGTTACCTGACTATTCAAAACTTTTTAAGCCTCGCAAAAAGAATGAGAAGAAACAATTACCCAATTACATAAGAGGGCAATCATTCGAGTTGTATAAGCTGCGAGCGGATGCCATTAATCCTGAAATCAAAATACCCCTTCAAGAGATTGGAAGAATATTTATGCTTTTAAATAAGTATCGTGGCTTCAAAAGCAACTCAAAAAAAATTACTAGCAAGGATAAAGAAGCCGGAGAAGTCAAAAAAGGTTATGAGAGGCTTCAAGCATATATTGATAGCAGCGGTGCTCAAACTATCGGTGAATACTTTTACAAAATGCATCAAAAAGCATTGGAACTTTACAATGCAAATAAATGGCACAATTTCAACGAGCCGGTTGATGAGCGCGCTTACAATCAAGAGTCAGGTGAGTTTATTCTATTTAGTAGCAATGGAATTAGAAGGCATAATGGGCGTTACACGTTAAGAGATATGTATCTTCTGGAGTTTGATAAAATTTGGGAAGCGCAAAAAAAACATTATCCTAAAATATTTACTGGCAGTAAGGCTGAATATGATGAAATACTATCAAAGCCATATCGCGAAAAGATTGCCGCATTAAAAGAATTTAAGAAAAGCAATTATTGGCACATCCGAGAATACTGCATCTACTACCAAAGACCATTAAAATCTCAAAGAAAATATATTTCGAATTGTCAGTTTGAAAGAGGCCAGTTTGAGATCAAAACTCATTTAAAATTAGAAGAAGGAATTGAAAAAAGTAAAGAGAAAAGAATATGGACTAAAAAGGCTAAGAAAGCTTGTCCAAAAAGTCATCCACTTTTCCAAGAGTTCAGAGTATGGCAAAAACTTCACCAGATTAAATATTTATCTGCAACAGAAGATGCTTACACTAAGCAATTACTAAAAAAAGAATGGCTCCTAATTATTGCAAATTACCTGAATGATAACGCTGAAATAAGCTTAAGTAAACCATCTAAGAATAAAGCAGAAACCTACTGGATTGGGAAGTTATTACTAGACCATGGCCTCATTAAAACTACGGAGGGATACAATTTTTTTATCGATGAATCCGATAAAGACGTTGATGGAGAAGACAAAAATGAAAACATAATAAATGGCAACCTTACTTATGCGCGTTTTAAGGAGGCTCTTGGCTTTGAACTTTTCGAAAAGCTAAAAAACGAGACCATTGAAAAGGTGGAGCACGTAAATAATAACACCAGAAGGACAGTTACAGAGCCAAGATTATTCCAACTTTGGAATACTATACACCAATCAAAAGATGGCCTTTTCAAAGAGGAGAACTGGTTACGAGATGTTTTAACTGAGCCAACAAAGTGGAATTTTACAGAAGGTCAGGCTAAAAGACTCATTCGAGTAGGATTACAGCCAGATTATGCTTCATACTCAACTAAAGTACTTAGGGCAATCCTTCCATTTATGAGACAAGGATTAAATGAGCATGAGGCTTTGAAAGCAACTGGCAAAGAGTATGTCCATGCAGATAATACTGTTGGAGAGAAAATACAACTACGAGAGCGGATAAGACAACTAAGTTATCAAGAATTGCGCAATCCTGTTGTAGAAAGAGCCCTATCAAAAACAATTAAGTTAGTTAATGCGATTCTTGAAAAATATAAAAGTGAAATTAATAGAGACGATCTCGAAATCAGAATAGAATCCACAAGACAGCTTAAGAAACCTAGACAGGAGCGAGAAAATGAGCGAAGGAAAAATACTGAGAAGGACAAACTTAGAACACAGTACGCAGCTTATCTAACAAAAAACAAAGAGAAGCTTGGGTTCAAAAAAGATATTTATAAAAATGACCCAATTGTAAACAAATATGAACTGTGGTTACAAATGAACTTGAATGAAACAGATGAAGAGTTCATCAATGAATTTAAGGCGTTTTCTAAAATAACCCGACAAGAAGATAAATTAAAATATAAACTATGGTTTGAGTGCGGACGCAGATGCCCATACACTGGCTCAATAATAAACTTTACTGATTGCTTCAGCTCTGAAGTTGAAATAGAACATATTATCCCACTAAGCAGAAGCCTTGATAATTCTTTTAATAACAAAACCCTTACTTATAGAGCAACCAATGCCGCGAAAGGCGGAATGACACCGCTAGAATATTTAGGCAAAATTGGTGGTGATGCACTAAAAAATTTCAGACTCAATATCAATAGTAAGAGCAACTCATTTTCAGATAGTAAAAAGGAGTTATTCTTTGCGGATAAAGTACCATCCGATTTCTCAAACAACCAAATTGCTAACGCATCGTACATCGCAAAATATACCAGAAGGAAAATGCAAGAGGTTTGTAAAAATGTTCAATTCACTAACGGATCAGCAACATCAGAATTAAGGAGCTATGATTGGGGCATTTCAACCCTGCTTGATAAAATCCGATATGAGGAAGATTACAAAATAAACATTGATGAATATTATCAAAACTACTATCGCATTAGGAGAGAATTTGTCGATTGGTGCAAAACCAAATATAAAACCTCGGATCTAAAGATAGATTGGTCTAAACTTTCTGAAAATGAAGACTTAAAGCAATACACTTCAATCACAAAAAATGAATTGCTCTACTGGCACGAGGGCATTCAAGAATTCAATGAGTTTAGAAATAAAACTGGTAAAAAAGATAGAAGTGATCACCGTCATCATGCTATCGATGCTTTCGTCACAGCATGCTGTTCACCCAAAATCATTAAAGAACTAAGTACTTACAATGCAATTAGAGAAAATAAGCATATCAGGGACAGGGATAAAATTGAGAGAGCCTTTAACTATGAACAGTTAAAGGAAACCATTTCATCTATCCTTGTAAGTCATAGCGAAAAACAAACTCTAGTTAAAAAAAGGAAGAATAGAATTAAAACAAAAGGAGGGATTATAGAACATGTTAATTATGCACCTCAAGGCAAACTACACGAAGAATCATTTTACGCAAAACGCAATGGCGCAACGGTGAGGCGTGTTGAACTCTTCGATGATCAACGAAAAGAAAAGGCCCTTTTTAATGATATTACTAAGTTGGATTATGTTGTGAAAAAAGAATTGAAATGGCATTATATCGAAGATGAGCAGCTTTATAAAATTACCAAGCAAAGACTTGAAGAGTTAAAATCTAAAGCATTCTCAAAAGACGAAATGGAAAAGAAACCATTCTTCCGAACAAGTCCCGAAACTCCAGAGAAGCTGGTAAGTAGCAAAACAGGCAAGCCCTTACCTATCGTAAAATCCATCAGAAAAAGATTCAATTCTGATAGAACGCTAATTAACCTGCCTGCAAAGAATGAGAATGGAGATATTATTAATGAGAATCGATATGTAGATAATGAAAGTAATGCTATAATGATACTCTACGAAAATTTGATCCTGGATAAAAAAGGTAATTACAAAAAGCCTGAACGTGAGTTTGAAATTTTATCACTTTTCAAAGCTGTTAGTTCTAAAAATCCTAACAGTAAGATTTATTACAAGGATGGTAAATTGTTTCAAGACGAAAAAAACAACATCGGATTGAAAAAAGAATGCCAATGGCTAAAATCAGGCGACTTAGTTCTCTTGTATAAAAATGAGGATGATAGAAAAAACTTAAATTGGAATGATTATCAAGATTTAAAGGAAAGATTCTTCATTGTAAAAGGAATATCCTCAAGCATTGTAACAACTAATGGAAAAGAGTATGACTTTGGATACATTTCATTATTAAAAACCAGAATAGCAAAATCTGAATCTTACCCGAGTGAAAAAGAAATTGAAGAATGTCTAAATCTCAAGGCTTTCAAATTATCGCACAAAAAGCTAAACGCTATAAAAGTGCGTCTTAATATTCTTGGTGAAATTGAGGCAACGGGAGAAGGATGCTTTAGTTAAAAAAATAATGTTCCCATTCAAATCATACCAACTCAACACGCACCCCAAAGGCCCGAAAAATCTCTTTCGTAACAAAGAGAACATCCGGTATTATTTACAGCAAGACCTGACAGGTCTTGTTAGCGAAAGTAAAAAGACCTGTCAGGTCTTCAAATAAAAAATGGAGCCGGGTAAAACATATCATATCTACACGCACGCCAACGGTTACGAAAACCTGTTTCAAAACGAAGCGAACTTCCGGTACTTTCTGAAACGCTACGAAGACTATATTCCGGCCGTAGCCGATACGCTGGCATATTGCCTAATGCCCAACCACCTGCACCTGCTAGTGCGCATTAAAAGCGAGGTGGAGTTAAAGGAGGTTTTTAAAAATAAATTAAAAGTAAATCAAGACCTGACAGGTCTTGCTGTCGAAGATAAAAAAGACCTGTCAGGTCTTGAACGATTAACGATTCAACAATTCAGCCACCTTTTCAACGCATACACCAAAGCCTACAACAAATTCAATAAGAAAAGAAGGGGCTCACTTTTTACACGGGCTTTTAAACGCATTGAAATAACCAGCGATAGGTATTTTACCAATATTATCTATTACATCCACCACAACCCCGTGCATCATGGCTTTGTAAAAAACCTTGCCGATTGGCCCTGGAGTTCGTACCACGATTTTCTTTTACCCAAACTAACTCCGGTTCAACAAGAAGTAATCAATTGGTTTGGCAACCGCCAGCAGTTTATGCTGTTTCACCAACAGGCTTTAGGTAACACATCTGAAATTACCGAACATGATTAAACGCACCCTCTACTTTGGCAACCCAGCCTATTTAAGTACGCACTTAGAACAATTGGTGGTGCGCCTACCCGAAGTAGAGAAGAACGATAGTTTACCCGATCTGTTTAAAAAAGAAGCTACTGCAACTATTCCCATTGAAGACATTGGCGTGGTTATTCTCGATCATCAGCGCATTACCATTTCGCAGGCCTTGTTAGCAAAACTATTGGCCAACAACGCAGCCGTAATTACCTGCGATAACACCCATCACCCAACCGGGTTACTATTAAACTTAGATGGCCACACGCTGCAAAGCCAACGCTTTAAAGCCCAGATGGAAGCCAGCGAGCCGCTAAAAAAACAGTTGTGGCAACAAACTATTAAAACCAAAATACGCAATCAGGCGGCTATACTTAAACATCAGGGTGTTGATATTGAAAATATGTTGCATTGGGCAGAGTCGGTTAGATCGGGTGACCCTGATAATCTGGAGGGTCGGGCCTCAGCCTGGTATTGGTCTAAACTATTTAAACCCGAACTTGAATTTATTCGCGACCCGGCAGGTGAGCCGCCTAATAATCTATTGAATTATGCCTACGCCATTTTGCGAGCCTGCATTGCACGCGCCTTAGTGGGGTCGGGTCTGTTACCTACTATGGGAATTTTCCATCGCAACCAGTACAACGCCTATTGTTTGGCCGATGATGTGATGGAACCCTACCGGCCTTTTGCCGACCGGTTGGTGTTGGCACTTGTAAACGAACTGGGAACTCAAACAGAATTAACACCCGATATAAAAAAGAAGTTATTGAGTTTACCTGCTCAGGATGTAGTGGTGCAAGCCGAAACCAGCCCTATGATGATTGCCATGCAACGCACTTCGGCCTCGCTGGCAAAATGCTTTTTGGGCGAAACCAGAAAATTAATATATCCGGAATTGGTATGAATTAGGAACCAGCACATGAAAACCGACCGCCTAAACGCCTATCGTATTATGTGGATAATGGTATTGTTTGATTTACCCACCGAAACCAAGAAGGATAGAAAGAACTATACCGACTTTCGTAAAAAAATGATGAAGGATGGTTTTAATATGTTTCAGTTTAGCGCTTACCTGCGGCATTGTGCCAGTCGCGAAAACATGGAAGTACATCTGAAACGAATTAAGAAAAACCTGCCACCCCGGGGGCACGTGGGCATTTTAACCATTACCGATAAGCAATTTGGTATGATGCAGATTTTTTATGGAAAGGAAGAAAAACCAAAAGCCCCGATACCAGAACAGTTAGAACTGTTTTAGCCCGGGGCTTTAGGTTAGATTACATACACCGATTTTTAATCCTGATTTAGCGGCTAAGTTGTTGATTTAGAAAGCATTTGCGAGGGGTACTCTGTATGCAATCTATCAAAGAACACAATCTGAAAGCAAATCACAACTGCTGTACGCCACTTTTTGTTTGGTGGCTTTCTGTATGCAATCTATCAAAGAACACAATCTGAAAGCAAATCACAACCACATTTACCACGCGGCATACCGCAATGTTTCTGTATGCAATCTATCAAAGAACACAATCTGAAAGCAAATCACAACAAACTTCATTGGGTAATAGCCGGTGGCGAATCTGTATGCAATCTATCAAAGAACACAATCTGAAAGCAAATCACAACACTTACTGTCATGAAATCTTCAACGAAGAATCTGTATGCAATCTATCAAAGAACACAATCTGAAAGCAAATCACAACTGCTGGTTCGTGCAACCTTTCTTTGTGCATCTGTATGCAATCTATCAAAGAACACAATCTGAAAGCAAATCACAACCTGGTTACTGGTTTTGTTGCCTTTGGTTTTCTGTATGCAATCTATCAAAGAACACAATCTGAAAGCAAATCACAACCGCGGCATCAATCGCGTGGTTATCTTTATCTCTGTATGCAATCTATCAAAGAACACAATCTGAAAGCAAATCACAACCTCATTACTCAATACTTACGCTATAAATGATCTGTATGCAATCTATCAAAGAACACAATCTGAAAGCAAATCACAACTGAAATCTACATTGATGGAGGTGAGTTATTTCTGTATGCAATCTATCAAAGAACACAATCTGAAAGCAAATCACAACTGCACCCAACACGCCTAATATAAACGTTATCTGTATGCAATCTATCAAAGAACACAATCTGAAAGCAAATCACAACCTGCACGAGTTGGGGCATTTAAAAATGAAATCTGTATGCAATCTATCAAAGAACACAATCTGAAAGCAAATCACAACTACTGTATTCAGTTACTTCGCATACTTTGATCTGTATGCAATCTATCAAAGAACACAATCTGAAAGCAAATCACAACCTGCTTCTATGGTTGTAAAAAAATCTTCTTCTGTATGCAATCTATCAAAGAACACAATCTGAAAGCAAATCACAACCGCGGAACTGCTGTAGTAATATCATTGTACTCTGTATGCAATCTATCAAAGAACACAATCTGAAAGCAAATCACAACACTCTACTAAGGAGGTCGAAACCTTGCAGATCTGTATGCAATCTATCAAAGAACACAATCTGAAAGCAAATCACAACCTTCGAACGGTGAAAGTTTTTTACTGATGCTCTGTATGCAATCTATCAAAGAACACAATCTGAAAGCAAATCACAACCTTTTTCGATCCAGCGGTTACTTGACCGATTCTGTATGCAATCTATCAAAGAACACAATCTGAAAGCAAATCACAACCATAATAAGGTGCTAATTGTAATTTTATATCTGTATGCAATCTATCAAAGAACACAATCTGAAAGCAAATCACAACTGGCTTTAAAGACAGTTTTAAAAGCCAATCTCTGTATGCAATCTATCAAAGAACACAATCTGAAAGCAAATCACAACCTTGTCCAAATACACAATCTCACCGGTTTCTCTGTATGCAATCTATCAAAGAACACAATCTGAAAGCAAATCACAACCGCGTAACGACTGTTATGTAATCATTAAATTCTGTATGCAATCTATCAAAGAACACAATCTGAAAGCAAATCACAACAATCATTCGAGGTAAATACTTTGGCTCTACTCTGTATGCAATCTATCAAAGAACACAATCTGAAAGCAAATCACAACTTACAACATTGGAAATACATTAACATTAAATCTGTATGCAATCTATCAAAGAACACAATCTGAAAGCAAATCACAACCCACTTGGAAGTGATTGTAGCTTAACGATGTCTGTATGCAATCTATCAAAGAACACAATCTGAAAGCAAATCACAACTCTCTGGTAAAACTTCCTCAAGTCCTTTAATCTGTATGCAATCTATCAAAGAACACTCCCGATAGCCATCGGGACTGAAAGCAAATCACAACCGGTTGACACTTTTTTTCGAGCAATGACACTCTGTATGCAATCTATCAAAGAACATACCGGGACTGAAAGCAAATCACAACTAACTATACCGCAATTAGTGCGTGAGTTTTTAAAACTCATTTTACCTTATTTACCTTTGTAATTGGCTGGGGAGAAATCCCCGGCCCTACCGGGAGTTCAAGCATGCTTGGCTCCCATTTTTTCACATTCATAAATACCGTTGATTATTTCTTTTGCAGTTATACTATTTAACTACCTGCATTGAACCAGCCTACAGGGAGGAGCAATTAATAAATTACAAAACTAGCTCCGCTATTGAACTATACCATTTACAAACTACGGTTATCAAAAATTATAGTCCTTTATCAAACTCGCCCATCAGGTAACTGTAGTATGCAATCATGCGGCCGTAGTTATCAATGCTCAGGTATTCATTAAAGTTATGAATGCTTCGCTGCTCAAAGGGGTTTAGTAGCACTGGCATAAATCGATAGATGCGATCACTTAACTCCCCCATGTGTTTGCAGTCGGTTGCACCAATGGTAAGATAAGGTGTAACTAACGTGCCCGGATATAATCTCTCAACAGCTTCTTTTAACACATCATAGCCTCTTCCATCGGGCGGAGAAAGTTTAGAGGGTTCTACCGGAACACGGGGTGCATCAA
Organism: Cyclobacteriaceae bacterium; assembly: GCA_019638395.1. Lineage (GTDB taxonomy): Bacteria > Bacteroidota > Bacteroidia > Cytophagales > Cyclobacteriaceae > ELB16-189. Next base: position 277,024 of record JAHBTX010000006.1, on the reverse strand, counting down.
TCTCTACCTCAAACCCTTCGCATGCTTTCAAAATATGAGCATGGACATCGGAAGAAGTTTCACCAGGTAAGATTCTAAAGTTAACAATCACTTCCACTACCGGTGCCAATACGTTGTTGCCATCACTGCCTTTAAGCATGGTAATGGCGGTTGTAGTTCGGGTAAGCGCATTGGCTTGTGGATTTTTTTCCATCTGCTTTAAGAGTACGCTGCTAAGCAACCATTGATTGGCAATGGCCATGCGCCCCATAAAACTCATGCCTGCGCCCGCTACATTCAGAAAGTTTTCAGTAGGTTCAATGAGTCGCTGCCTGAACTGATTCTGCTCCAGTCGTTGCATGATAACAGCTGCTTTGCCTGCTGCCGACTGAAGCGGAGGCATAGAAGAATGCCCGCCAGTACCTTTTACTTTTATGCGAAAACCCACTACACCCTTTTCGCCCATCCCAACAAAGGCAATATTTTGATTGATGCCTTCTGCTGTACCCGGTGTAGCCACAATACCACCTTCATCGTAAATGGTTTCAAACTGTAAACCTTTAGCTTTAAGATAGGTAGCCAGGTGGGCAGCACCTCGCAGTCCACCCACTTCTTCATCCGGATCGAAAGCAAGGTAAATATCGCGTGCCGGAACAAACCCTGCTGCCAATAGCGTATCTGCTGCTTCAAGCAAAGCAAACACCACACCCTTCATATCAATTGCTCCCCGGCCATAAATTCGTCCTTCCTTTACCGCCCCGGAAAAAGGTGCATATTTCCATGCATTAAACTCTTCCTGTGGAAGCGATCCAATCGAATCGGAAAGATCAAACATATTCTGTCCGATGGACGATTCTTCATGACTATAATCGCCTGGCGCTACCACATCGTAATGCGACATAAATAGCAGTGGTTTCAGAGCAGAATTTTTTCCTTTCCACCGCAGCAACCATTGATGGCCATTTATCAGCGTGTCGGTAAGTGTTTGAAAAACGTGAGGGTAGGAATTGCGAACATACAGCCGAAACGAATCATACGCGGCAAAGTTGTTTGCAGCGCTGTCGATATAGCTTACGGTGGCAAATTGTAGGCCACCCGAAAAACGTTTTATGCTTTTCTCGGTTACAGGCAATTTTATCGGATCAAGCTGATGAGCGGATAGCTTTGCGAATGGATGTGTAACAGTTTTAACAACAAGTAAAACACATAATCCAGCAATAAAAAGTAAGATCACTAAAATTGTCTTTTTCATTTCATAGAGTGGTAAGGATAATAGAAAGATAACAAAAAACATTCGGTTAGCCTTCACAAAGTGAGTTGTATGTCATAAATAAGTTTGAGAGCATCGGGTGCTTTACTCATCATCTTTTCTGGCAATGGTATGGACTTAAAGAATTTACTTCCGCCAGCAGTACCAACAGGTCTTAATAAGCAGAATTAAAAAATCAGGACTGACAGGTTTTGCTAATGGGCAACCGACCTGTTACGTCTTTTATCAGCTTGTTAAAGTTTTTACAATGGCCAATGCTTTATCAATTTCTTCCTCGCTGTTAAAAATGTGTGTGCAATGGCGCACACCAAATACATCGCCACTGGCGCGGGGCCGCATGCGCCCCCGATTCCAGAATTCGTCCTGTAACTTTGAGCCCGTCATGCCTTCGATATTGTAAACCGTAATTCCGGCACACAGGCTCTCATCTGCTGGCGAGAAAATTTTCACCTTCGGATTTTGTTTTAATCCTTTGCGCAGGCGTTCACCTAAAAACTTAATTCGATTGTACACCTTTTCAGTTCCAATTTCAAAAATAAAATCAAGTGCTGCATCTAAACCTTTCAACACCGCAAAGTTACCCGTGCCGCGTTGTGTAAACCGAAAACCTTCGTCTTCATGATTATCCCAACGGGCACTTGCTACAGTTGTCCATATCTCTTTCATCTTATCTTGCCTTACATACATAAAGCCTGTACCGTGTGGTGCACCCACCCATTTATGAAAACAACCCACATAAGCATCGCACCCAATGTCTTTTACATCTACTTTAATATGCCCAATTGTTTGTGCTCCATCCAGTATAGTGAAGATGCCGCGCTTACTGGCTTCGGCACAAATTTCCTTTACCGGAAGAATTGCGCCACTTCCTGAAATCAGGTGCGAAATCATCAGCACTTTGGTTTTGGGAGTAAATGCGTTTACAATTTGCTGGTAAACTTCATCGGCATTTTTAACAGGTTTACCAATGGCTACTTCTTTAAACAATACACCAAATCTTTTTTCTTTTACCAGCCAACCCCCACGCCCACCCGGATGCTCCTGATTAGTGGTTAACACTTCATCGCCCGCTTGCAGCGTAATTCCATTAGCGAGGTAACTGATACCATGTGTTACATTATCCGTCATGGCGATCTCAGTGGCTTGTGCATTAATCAACTTCCCTACTTTTGTGCGAAGGCCAAGCAGGTTATTATACCCACTTATAAACTCTTCTTTATTATCATCTTTATAAGCCCAATCAGCCACGTGTGTTGCCAGGTACTTTACATAGTCGGTCATTTTATTTACCACCACTTTGGGCATAACACCCACCGTACCCGGATTAAAAAAAACACTATTGTTAGCAAGCATAAACTGGTTGCGGATTTTTTTCCAATACTGCGGATCGTTGGTGCGCGGTAATGCAGGGGCTGAGTCGATTGTTGCCGCTAAAGATGGTATTGCCAATGTGGCCAGGCCTAACGATTTGAGTGCGTTTCTGCGAGTGGTCATGTAAAAAAATTTAAAGCTTGGTTAAACTTCGATAAAATTATGAACCGCAACAACTAAACAGAAAAAATACTGATGCATCATGAAAAAATCGTAAATCAAAATTTTGATTGCTGAATTAGCTACACCTTTTTAATTTATCCTCGAAACAAGTTGAGCATACATGTCCAAGCCGATACTCCTTACTCCATCACAAGCCCGAAAAATCATTTTGCATGCGGCCGGTTTATCCAGGCATGGTCAGTTTGGCAAGGGTAAAGAAGCGGCTTATAAACTTATTAATCACCTGGGCTTTGTTCAGATCGACACTAATTATATTGTAGAGCGTGCTCACCACCATTCCATTGCAGCACGTGTACCCGATTACCAAACAGAGTGGCTGACCCAACTTCAGGCAGCGGGTAGAATTTTTGAGTCGTGGACATTTGCTTCGGGTTACGTGCCGATGCATGAGTATCGTTTTTCATTGCCAGTTAAACAAATTTTTGCCGCCAAACGGGCGCTGCAAACGCCACTTGAAATTAACCTGATGCGCAAAGTACTTGACCGCATTGCGCGCGAAGGGCCGCTTATGGCGCGCGATTTTGAAAACGACCGCTTAACCAAAAGTTCAGGCTGGTGGGATTGGCGTCCCTCCAAAGTAGCACTTGAACGCCTCCACTTCGATGGCCGGTTAATGACCATGCGTACCGGCAATTTCCAAAAAGTGTATGACTTGCCAGAGAACATAATACCGGCATCGGTTGATACCAGCATGCCTGCACCCGAAGAATATGCGCGGCATGTAATTGTGCGCTCACTAAAGGCATTGGGTATTGCCAACTTTAAAGACATTGCCCGCAGTGGTTGGTATGCAAAGCAAAACCTGATAAAACCTGCGTTACAGAAAATGGTTAGCGAGGGTAAGGTTTACACCGTGTTGGTGAAAGGATTAACCGATTCAACACTTTATATGCTGCCGGAATACAAAAACAAAAAAATTACCGTAGCAGGCGATGTTTTTATTCTGTCACCCTTTGATATCCTGAATGTTTTTCGGCAACGCCTTTTAAAGTTCTTTCACTTCGACTACATGGTGGAATGTTTTGTACCGGCACCCAAACGAAAGTATGGATACTTTTCGCTGCCTGTTTTACTTGGAGATACATTTGTGGCACGGATGGACTCCAAAGCTGAACGCAAACAACAGATACTGATTATTCATAATCTGCACTTTGAACCGATAGAACTTTCTAAACCGACCATAGTTAAAATTGCAAAAGCGATCAAAGAATTTGCCCGGTTCAATCAATGCTCATCTGTCGAGTTTAAAAAATCGAATAAAAAAACATACCTAAAAATTATGCAACAACTGGTTGGTTAAACTCCGGTTGGACAAAAATTCAACTGCTCAATCAATTGGCAATTGAATAGTAAAAACCGAACCCACCAGGTACTCGCTTTGAACGAAAACAGCACCATCTAATTTATCGAGAATGGAGCGGGTAAGGTATAAACCCAATCCTTCGCCTATTGATTGCTGACTGCCGCGATAGAACATATTAAATATATTTTCTTGTACTTCAGGAGTCATACCCTCGCCATTATCTTCAAAAATAAGCTGTAATTTTTTTCCGAGTACTTTATAGGAAATATGCAATGTTGCTTTTCGATCGCAACAGCGAAACACACTGGCATTTTGTACAATTTGTTCCAATACCATTTGAACATAACGGCCGTCACTTACAATGTGCGGCAGCCCTTGCAGGTGCAGGTTAATTTCAAAATCATCGGCTTCGAATTTCGTTTTCAACGCGGCCAGCACTTCAGTAAGATTTACTTTTCCACGTTGTAAATCTTCCAGCTTAATTCCGGTAATTACTTGCAATGCCCGTAACGATCGCTCAAGTTTATTTATCATTACACTAGCTTGCGCAAAGTACTTTTGCGATACGGGGTCAATTGCTTCGTGCCGAACAGTTTCAATTAATCCCGATAAGGAAGCCACCGGGCCCCGGATGTCGTGCGCTACGCGGTACATAAAAGTTTCCAATTCGCGGTTGGCTATATGGAGTTGACTTTCAATTTGTTTTTGTTCACTTATATCGCGTATTATAACCGAGTATAAATCTTCGGATGGATATACAAATGTTTGAAAGTATTTTTTCTTGGTGCCGAAATAATATTCAAACTCAATATGGTTAGGAACTTTCTTTAACAACGTATTGATAAACATTTTGCGCACTTCCCGATCAAGTTGCTTCGGAATAAGTTCGAAAATATGTGTATTCACTGCCTTTGCTGCCGGAATACGGGTTAGGCTTTCAGCCGCTTTATTCCAATAGGTACACCGGAAATCTTTATCAATTGCAAAAAACATATCGGTAATGCTTTCGGCAAGATGGCGGAAGTTCGCTTCACTTTCTTTCAGTCTCGATTCAGACAGAGTTTTTGCCAGGCGCAATTTGGATTCAGTAACCTCGCGTTGAATGGATGGCGCCAGGCGACTTAGGTTATCTTTTAATATATAATCGTTTGCACCCAGGCGCATGTAGTTTACGGCACTCTCTTCGCCAATAGTTCCGGATACAATTATAAACGGAGTGTTGGGGTTAAGTTTGCGCGTAGCCATTAACGATGTGGGAATACTCACTTTTCGATCGGGTACATTATTGTCTGATACAACTACATCCCAAAGTTGCGAACACAAAGCCTTATGCAGGGCTTCGGAAGAATCAACCCGATGTGCTTCAATTTCTAAATTATCTTGCCGAAGTTTGCGGGTAATCAGCAGAAAATCGTCTTCGTTGTCTTCAATAAATAATACCCTCAACTTCTTATCTGCGTTCATGATACTTTGGATTAGGTTCGTTTAGAAACAACCAATAAAGCCCCAACTGCTCAACAGCTTTACTAAACTTTTCAAATTCTACCGGCTTGCGGATGTAACTGTTTGCACCCAGTTCATAGCTTTTGATTACATCTTCTTGTTCTACTGAAGTAGTAAGTATAATAATGGGATAATTGCGCGTATTTACATTTTCGCGAATACTTTGAAGGACTTGTAACCCATTTACTTTGGGTAATTTTAAATCAAGAATAACCAAACAAGGCTGAATTGTTTTTTCGCCCATTAGTAAATCCAATGCTTCTACCCCGTTTCGGGCAATTACTACCTCGTTGGGTATTTTATTAATCTTGAAGGCACGCAGCATTAATGCTACATCGTCTTCATTGTCTTCAACCAAAAGAATTTTTGCTGTCTTCATAAATATTTTAATGTAATGTGAAGTAAAATGTAGCGCCATTGTTTACTACTGATTCAGCCCAAATCTCGCCCCCGTGGCGGGTAATAATTCGCTTAACCGTAGCCAGGCCAATACCAGAACCTTCGTATTCACCTTCGTGCAGACGCTGAAAGGCACCGAAGAGTTTATCCTTAAATTTCATATCAAAGCCGGCTCCGTTATCGCTTACAAAAAATGTATCGTGCCGCTCAAGTTTGCCAAACTGAATTACCGGGTTATCGGTTTTAGAACTATACTTAATTGCATTGTCTATCAGATTTTCCATAGCTATTTTCAACAGCTTTTTATCGGCCTTCACCACAATGTGGTTTTGAATATCGAAGGCAGCCCGCATGCCCGGCTTCTGATTAATAGTAGCCGCTACCACTTCTTCTACCAGCGTAGAAAGGTTTACTTCTTCCAATGTAAGTTCATTGCGCGAAATCCGCGAGAGCTTCAGTAAGTCGTCAATTAACTCGCCCATGCGCGAGCTGGCCCGTGCTATCCGGTTTAAAAAATCCTGGCCGGTATTGTCAAGCTTATCACTATAGTCTTCCAGCAAGGCTTTGCTAAAACCATGAATGCTGCGGAGAGGTGTACGTAAATCGTGCGAAACGGAATAGCTAAACGCCATTAACTCCTGGTTGGTTTGAAAAAGCGTTTCGTCTTTCTTTTTCTTCTCGTTGATTTCCTGTTGTAGTTTTTCATTCAACAGTTGTAGTTCTCTGGTTCGTTCCTGCACCAATTTTTCGAAATGGGCCGGACTCTTCAATTGCAATACAGCCGGAATAACTTTTATTAAAGCAAAAACTGTAAAGAGTGAGATAGCAGCAGTTACCAATCGCAAAGCGGCACTTAACCTGTATGCCGGCCACCAAAAAATTGCTGCATCAATCAGGTGCGTGAGGCCGCATGCCAAAATAAAGGCAACAAACAGCAGAAATATTTTATGAAACGGGATGCCCTCACTTTTGCCCTTGCGCAAGTAAAAGTAAACCAGTATAGCCGGAATAGCGAAGTACGAAAGCCAAATAATAATATCGGAAATTATGTACGTCCAGCCGTGCAGCGGTGTCCAGGTGCCGCAATACCACCGGGCAGGCCACAAACTGGTATCAAACAAATCCGAAACAAAGTTTACGGATTGAACTTGTGCTAAGGCAACATCTGCCTTAACAGTACAAGTGGCCGAACAAACCGTTATAGTATTATCTGTGGTAGCCAGGCTAAGTGCAGAAATAAATACAAGGGGTGCAAACAGCAGTTTCATAAAAGCCAGCCAGTTTGTGGGCTGGTGTTCAAAAGTAGCGGTAACCCTTGGGGCTATCGGGCAATATTCGGTCGGCCGGGGTAACTATCCGTCAGGAACAGGCTTTTACCGGACAAGATTTTTAACCTATAAGATCCGAATCTTTTCAAGCAAGGAAGCCCGGTAGTTAATACTAATGGGTATGATTTTGCTACCAATCTGTAAATTGGCTTGATCGATATTTTCAATGTGTTTAATGTTAACAATATACGAACGATGAACCCTTACAAACTGATGGGGGGGCAGCTTCTCTTCCAGCGACTTCATGGTGGAAAGCACCATCATGGTTTTTTTATCGGTGTGGATTTTTACATAATCGCTGTTAGCTTCCAACCACAGAATAGATTCAATTGCCAGGCTTTGCAACAGAGAATCTACTTTAACAAACAACTGTGAGTTTTCGGCAGTTTCTTTTTTTGCCTGAGTTTCTTTTAAGCCTTGCACTTTTAACACAGCCTGCATAAACCTACCATAATCGGTAACTGGTTTTAACAGGTAATCGGCCACGTTATACCGAAACGCATCAATTGCATACTTCTGCTCGCCACTTACTATTATAATATATGGCTTTTGCGTAAGCAGGTCCAGAAACTGCAGCCCACTGAGGCCGGGCATTTCCATATCCAAAAAAATAAGGTCAACGGTTTCGGCTTTAAGATAGTCGATTGCTTCCATAGCACTATCAACAACTTTTTTCAGCGTTAAAAAAGAAGTTTTGTCAATCATAGATCGCAGCAGTAATTGGGCAGCCGGATCGTCTTCCACAATAAGGCAATGGAGGTTAATCATATTAAAATGTGGGCATTCCGAAACGGGGTTACTTTGTATTTATTGATGATTCTAAAATACATTTCTAAACTAATTTTTGAAAGCGATTTTTGATTGCATCATGCGATTTTTTAAAATTCATACCTTACCATTGTAACCTTTAAGTACCCTTCCGGTAACTAATGCCGAAACCCGATAAAAGTATTGATCTGATGAGCGATGAACAGATAATGGAAGCCGTAAAAAACGGCAACCTGCAGCAAGCATCATTACTATTTGATCGGTTTCATAAACGGATTTTCAATTTTTTGGTGCGCATGACGGGCAACCGCGAAGTAGCCGAAGACCTTACTCAAAATGTATTTCTGCGGCTGCTGAAATATCGCCACTCATACAACCCCGAAATGAAATTCCAATCGTGGATTTACCAAATGGCACGCAATGCCTTTGCCGATCATTATCAAAAAAATAAGCAGCTAAAACCTGCCAACATGGAAGTGGAGAAACTACACGAAAGCCTGCCCGACCTGACCGAAGCATTGGAACAGGAGGAAACCGAAAAGCGGTTGATTCGGGCACTGGCTCAACTGCCAGACGACTATAGAGAGTTGTTGGTATTAACCCGCTTTCAGCATTTAAAATACGAAGAGGTAGCCGGTTTTTTAAACATGACCGTAGCCAACGTAAAAGTGAAAGTACACCGGGCTATTGGCCAGTTGCGCACAAATTATTTTGAACTTGAAAACGTATAACCTATGAATACGCACGAATGGGAAAGCAGGTTGATTGATTATATTGATGGTAAAACTACAGAAACGGAGCGCAAGGTTATTGAACAAGAATTGTTGCGCAACGAAGCTGTACGTAATCGCTACAACCAACTAACAGAAATTATTGGGGCCATGAACGAGGCCCGGGTACTGGAACCTTCTGGTAAATTAAGAGCCAACTTTGAACAAGCATTACAGGAAGAGGTTGCGGCACACGCAAAACCTACAAAAACAATTTTCTTTTCTCCGGTGGTGTACCGTGTTGCAGCCGGGTTTGTAATACTTCTGGTTGGGCTTGCAATTGGTTATAAAATCAATCAAAGTAATGTGGAAGCCGACAGACTGGCAAAATTGGAACAACAGTTGGAAGAGAACAGGAGAATGATGCTGGCTATGATGGATAACCAACTATCGGCAAGCCAGCGTATGATGGGTGTTTCGGTTGCATACGAAATGGAGAAACCCGATGATGAGATTGTAAACGTTTTGGTAAAAACCCTAAACGATGATGTAAACACCAACGTGCGCCTGGCTGCGCTGGATGCCCTGAGTAAGTTTAGCAACGAAGTACAGGTTAAGAATGAATTAATTGGCTCTCTTAAAACCCAGAAAGACCCGGTGGTACAGATTGCCCTCATTCAGTTGTTGGTTAAGATGAAAGAAAAAAGTGTGTTGAATCAATTGGAAAAACTTACCCGCGATGCGGGCACACTTAAGGCAGTAAAAGACGAAGCCCATGCAGGAATATTAAAACTCTCGTAATGCGCACTGCAGAACGCACCAGGAGAGGCTTGAATAGATTAAATAAAGTTTGAATCAGAAAAATTAAAAACGATAAGTATGAAAAAGGTATTGGTAGTAGTTTTTGTTTGGCTGGCTGCAAATGCAGCAATAGCCCAGGAGTTTAAGGTTGCCAAAAGCACGGGCCGGTTGGAACTAAACATTGGCAGAGTAACGGTGGAAGGACACAGCGGCAATGAAATCATTTTCTCATCACGCGATCATCGCGAAAACAAAGATGAACGGGCACAGGGCTTGCGGCCCATCAATAGCATGGGCCTTGACGATAATACGGGCCTGGGAATTAACGTAACACAAAAGGGTGATGTAGTAGAAGTAAATCAATTGAAAAAAATGAATGCGCCCGACATTAAGGTACTCGTGCCAAAAGGCGTGATTGTTTCATTCAGCCATCAATCGCAATACGGTGGCAAGGCTACCTTTAAGAATTTGGAAAATGAAATTGAGGTTTCTGCCACATACAACAGCATCGAGTTGGAAAATGTAACCGGGCCATTGGCAATAAAAACCGTATATGGTCATATTGAAGCTACCTTAGGCGGTACTATAAAAGGCCCTATTTCCATCGTGTCGGTATATAGTTATGCCGATGTGGCACTGCCGGTTACTACCAAAGCTAACCTTAAACTAAGCACATCGTATGGCGAAATTTTAGTTGCACCCGAATTCAATATTGAAGTTGAGAAGCAAGGTAACTGGGTACAGTATAGCGATCGTGTAAATGGCAAACTAAATGGTGGCGGCTTGCAGTTAGACATTCGTTCGGATTATGGCAAAATCTACCTGCGCAAAAAATGAGAGCATTACTTGCACTGATTATGTTTACCGGGGTGGCCATGGCGCAAACCCCGGTAAATAAAAGTTACCCGGTAACATCGGGTCAGAAAGTTTCACTGCGTTTCGATTATCCGGAACTTGTAAAAATCAGCACATGGGATAAGAACGAAATCGCCATTACCGGATTGGTAAGCATTAACGGAGGTGAGCATGACGAAGCTTTTGAATTGGAGCAATCCACCGCGAACAATACGATTTATATCGAAAACCGGGTTAAGAATCTTAAATCATTACCCAAACGCATTACAGTAATACGCGGAACAGAACGATTAACATTTAAATCAGAAGCCGATTACAAAAAGTATTGTAATGAAACCGGCAGCAATTTTAATGTAAAATCATGGGGTGTTGATATGGATATAGTATTGGAAATAAAGGTTCCACGAGGGATGGAAACCAACCTGGAGTGTGTGTATGGATTGGCAGAGGTGCGAGACTTTTTCGGACCGCTAACAGTGGCAGCAACCTATGGCGGTGTGGACGTGGCAGTGCAAGAAAAAACCACAGGCGAACTGCAGGCGGAAACCGGTTATGGCCAGATATATACCAACCTCGATTTAAAATTTACAGGCTCGCAGTTCAAAGACTTTCATACCCAGGTTATAGCAAAACCCGGCACCGGACCACGCTATAGTTTTGAATCAAAGTATGGAAATGTGTATTTAAGAAAGGCTTTGTGATTTTTTGCCAACAATTATTTAGGCTGCCATCTAAAATTTAAAACTGTTATTAACTTTAGGCAATGAAGTTAATAACATTTATTGGAATACTTTTTTATTCTGTTCACGTTCAGGCCCAGGGAGTGCCTGAAATACCCAGTCAGGTACCGTTTAGTGTAAGCTCAAATGCTGTAAAATCTTTTGATCAGCGTTTTGAAAAGATAAGGGGCACCCCTACACTTTTTGATAACTATCAGGAAGGTAAAATTCGTTTTACCAAAGAGCAGGAACGGGTTATGCTTATGAATTATGATGCCTTTAATGATCAGGTGCTTATTAAACGCGATACAGGAGCCGCCCCGTTTGCCATTCGAAAAGATGTAATAGAGCGGTTTGTAATTACCCAAGCTGGACATGATTATGAATTTGAACGATTAACCCATAACCAAAAAGATGGGTATTTTTTAAAGCTTTCTGATGGAAAGGCTATGCTTTATTGTAAGGTCTCAAAAATAATACACAGGTCAAAATCAGATGGTGCACACTACTCAGAAGCTTCACCTGATGAATTCCTGATATTAAATCAATATTACGTAAAACAGAATGGTGTTCTGCAAGAACTTCAGAAATCAAAGAAAGGAATTGAAAATGCATTTCCGGATAACAAGACCGAAGTTTCTGGTATTTTAAAGAAACATAAAGTTAACTTCAATGATTACTGGAAAATGGCTTTGATCTTCGAGGAAATAGGGAAACTTTAATCCAGCTTTTTGTGAAAGAAAAATTCATGCTCAGGCAAAAGTTCCGGATGTGCAATCTTAACCAGGTCTTTCAAAATTAAATCAGGGCGCAGGTAACCCAACTCTAAAAACTCGCTTCCGCCTTTAGCACCCTTACGCGCATTGTAGCTATATATTTGCTTATTCCCAAAGGGATTAAACAGCGTATAGCGTTTTTCAGCCGCTTCAATTTCGGCTAAAGAAGCAAAGGAGCCAACACCAATCCACAAATCAGCCTGCTTTGCTTTTTCATAAACCGACTCAAAACTTACTTCCAGAAAACCATTCGATTCTGTATCACTCCATAAATAATAAGTGCTTGCATCTTTTAACAACCGGGCCGCGTAATTCTTACCAGCCGGCATAAACCAGGCATCACCATACACAATACCACTCATTACCGTTGGCTGAATAGTTGCCGTTGCTGCAAGATGCTGTGTGCTTATGTACTCTTGTTCAATAAAACTAAAAACCGAATCGGCCTCTTGTTGTTTATCAAAAAATAACGCCATAAACTTTATCCACTCAGCCCGCCCTAAGGGATGTTCTTCCAGGTATTCAGCATTGATCACTACCGGCATGCCTAATTCTTTAATCTTTCTAAGTTGCCCCAAATCGCTGGTCATTGTATAACCCATTACCAATTCAGGCTTTAGTGAAAACAATAACTCAAGGTTCATTCCTTTATCAATTCCAAGATCGGTAACAGCACCGGCATCAATTCTGGTTCGCATTTTTTCGGAGCTGATATAATCTGTTGTTGGAAACCCAATAAGCCTTTCTGTTTCATTCAGGTAATCGAGCAATGGGATATGCGTGGTTGAAGTACATACAATTGTTTTTATGGGTGTACGGATTACAGTTGTTGAACTACTATGTGCCGGCACTTCTTCTGCATGTGGCACTAACAGGTATTGATACGTTTCTTTTGCCCCCGGATAAGGGGAGTTAATACTTACATAATGAACATTTCCATCCGATTGCACCGAAAAACCGGTAGCATATTTTAGGCTGGTGTTACTTGTTGCATTATGGATTGGTTCCTTTGACTGGCAGCCTATTAATATCAGAGTAAAAACTCCTACAGTTAGTTTATTCAAATTAATCATGGTGCAAGTTTATAAAAATAAGTTATGTTTGCAGTCGGATGTTGGTTTCTGAATGATTATTACAATCACGCAGAATTAAAAGGGAATACCGGTGCTAAGTCCGGAGCTGTCCCCGCAACTGTAATCCACAAAAAAATTTGCCGGTACTCATAGCCACTGTAGTATATAATGTACCACGGGAAGGCACCGGCAAAGTGGAAAGCCAGGAGACCTGCCACATCAGTTTTATATCAAAGCTTTCGGGTTGAAAGGCTGATGAGTTGATGATACTTTGGTCGTAACTCACACTTTTTGATTTCGCAGACTTTGAATTGAGTGCTACGCTTAATTCTGTTTGTGGTGAAATGGATTTTATTTGTGTTTGGATGCTGCGTGCAAAGTTTTGCACAAAGCGATAGTACCCTGCACTTAAATGCAGTGCAGGTGTATGGCATGCCCATAACCAAATATGCAGTTGGCAACAAGGTTGTGCCGTTGCAACCCGAAAGCACACAAACCCTAACCGATCTTTTAACACAACAGTCACCTCTTTACTTTAAGATTTATGGCAACGGGCAACTAGCAACGGTTGCCTTTCGCGGAACAAGTGCCTCGCAAACAGCAGTATTATGGAATGGTATAAATGTAAACTCCCCCACCCTGGGGCAAACTGACTTTTCGTTATGGCCTACATTTTTGCTGGAAGATGTTGCCTTGCAATATGGCACAGCCAGCACATTATATGGCAGCGATGCCCTGGGTGGAAGCGTGTTGTTACAGGCTGCTGCACCCACGTTTAGTAAAAACAATACGTTACTGTTTCAGCAAGAAGCCGGAAGTTTCGGGCATTGGCTAAGTGGTGTAAAAGCCGTTTACGGTACCAGCCAGGTTGAACTCCGCACCAAAGCCTACCATCGCAAACTTGAAAATAATTTTGAATTCACATCGCCCAAAGTAGGCTATCAGAAAAAGCAACGCTTTGCAGGTACCGAAAGCTACGGGTTCGACCAGCAAGTATTCTGGAAGTTATCGCACGCAAGTGAACTTTCGGCACACGGCCAATACACACACAACTTCCGTGAAGTACAACCAACTGTTACCAGCAACACCGCAGGCGATGTATTGCAAGATAACAACACAAGACTTGCCGTTACTTACCGACACGACTTTACCAGCGGTAGTTTACTTGTTACGGGTGGTTACATTATTAACGATCAACTTTACAATCGTACTTCCCGTACCCGCAGCAATCAATTTACCACGCTTATACAATATGATGTTGCACTTGGCAAAACCAGTAGCATTCGCACAGGTGTTAACTATACAAACTATGCAGCCCGATCAAATGGTTACGCTCACCTGCTGCACGATAATCGCTACGATGCATTTGTATCATTCCGGCATCGTGTACATGCCGCATGGCTATTGAGCATAAATGCACGCCAGTCAGTTTATCAAAATTTAACAGCGCCTTTTTCGCCCTCGTGGGGAAATGAGTTTACCCTTCGTGAAAAGAACAATTTAAAGTTATCACTTCGCACACAATTAGGGCGCGGGTATCGGGTACCCACCTTAAACGACCGGTATTGGATACCCGGTGGTAATCCTGATTTAAAAGCCGAAGACGGATTGCAGGCCGAAACCGGTTTAGTGATACTAAAGAAAAATGCAGCGAAAGAATTTTTATTCGATATAACACATCATCGCCTGTGGATTGATGAATGGGTTGTGTGGCTGCCCAATAACTCCGGTATCTGGGCACCCTCCAACCTAAGCAAGGTACAAGTAAGCGGAATTGAGTCGCAAGTAAATTATAAAATCAACAATACCCGTTGGCAGTGGCATGCCGGAGCCACCTATGCTTATACCCGCTCCATTAACAAGCGCGGCCTTAATGCGTTCGACAAAGTAACCATCAATAAACAGTTGCCTTATGTTCCTGTTCATGCGGGTCGTGTTTTTGCGAAAGGCCAATACAAAACCTGGCATTTCGAAGCGCAAGCAGAATACAACAGTTTGCGATATACTACATTAGATAATACCACTCAGCAGGCATTAGCTGCCTATGCACTTTTATCGGCAGCAACAACCAAAAAAGTTACCCTTAAGAAAACAGAATTTTCCATTCAGGTACAAGTAAACAATTTGCTGAACACCTACTACGAAACCATTGAAAACAGGGCCATGCCTGGAAGGAATTTTTTAATCACGTTTATTTCTAAATTTTAAACCTTATAATATGAAAACTAGTAAACATTATTTTTTAACGCTGTTGATATTGCTAACGCTTACATTTTCTTTTTCATCGTGTGATAATGATACTGAAACCCCGGCAGGTGAGTTTGAAACGGGTGTATTTGTAATCAATGAAGGCTCGTTCGGAAAATCGGATGGAACAATAACCCATTATGATCCTGCCACACAGGAAGCCCGGCAGGATATTTATGGTGCCAAAAACAATGGGCTGGCCCTGGGCGATATTGTTCAATCATTATCGGTTGCCGGCAACTTTGCATACATCGTAGTAAACAACGACAACAAAGTTGAGGTGGTTAATGCCCGAACTTACCAAAAAGAACAGACCATAAGCAGTGTTAGCTTGCCGCGATACTTTACAACTTTTAATGGCAAAGGTTACCTTACCGAATGGGTTAGCTTTACCGATCCCGGACGTGTAGCGGTTATTAACCTTTCTTCGCATACAGTAGAAACAACCATTACTACCGATTACGGATCGGAAAATATTATTGCTGCTAACAACAAACTGTTTGTATCCAATAATTTCACCAATACTATTTCAGCTATTAATCCTGCCAATAATCAGGTAAACGAAACAATTGAAGTGAACAATGCGCCTGGAGAAATGATAGTGGATAGCGAATCTAAACTTTGGGTTATTTGTGGCGGTAACTATGGCGAAGATAATGCATCGCTATACCGCATTAATACCGCCACAAACCAAGTAGATAAGGTAATTGAGTTAGGAATGAGCGCCAGTAAATTGGCTATTAACAAGGCTAAAAACCAACTCTATGTAGCACGTGGTAATCGAGTTTACAAAATTGCTATTACCGCTACCGATGCGCCCGAAAGTGCATTTATATCAGTTGCATCGGCCGTAGGCTTTTATGGCATTGGTGTTGATCCTGAAACGGATGAAATTTATTTAGCAGATGCCAAAGGTTTTGCAGCTAATGGAACAGTTTACCGCTACTCCGCCACGGGCTCATTAATTGATGAATTTGGTGCAGGCAAAGGCCCCAATGGATTTGTATTCAGATAATGCGCGGAAAAAATTTTATTAATGAAAGATAACCAAACCGGCAAACCCGAACAGCCCGATTTTTATTGGGAGAACGGTTTGCTGGTTTTTACCGAAGCCTATCACCTTAAGCGTGGTTATTGTTGCTCGAATGGCTGCAGGCATTGCCCATACAAAAACAAAAAGGCTAAATCGAACCGCGAAAAACCTCTGTGAGAAGCTGACGAGCCGCTTCTGATGGCAACAGGGTATTATTCATAATTTCACTTTCAAACCGGGCCAGGTTGGCGTTTACTTTTTCTGATAGTGCAATTTTTTGCAGCAACTGTGTTTGGATGCTTTCGTAAAACCAATTTCGGTTTTGTGCTTGCCGGTACTTTTCTAAATAGCCAGTAGTTTGTACATGTTCCATGTAATCCTGTACCAACTGCCAGGTTTCGGCAATACCTGTGTTTTCGGTTGCCGAACTGGTAAGCACCTTTGGTTGCCACCCCGAATCAGCAGCATTAAATAAATGCAGTGCCTGTTGGTAGTTTGCACAAGCAAGGGCAGCAGCCTTTTTATTTTCGCCATCGGCTTTTGTAATTACTACGGCATCGGCCATTTCCATGATGCCTTTTTTTATGCCTTGCAGTTCATCGCCTGCACCAGCCAACAG
Source organism: Cyclobacteriaceae bacterium (assembly GCA_019638395.1). GTDB lineage: Bacteria > Bacteroidota > Bacteroidia > Cytophagales > Cyclobacteriaceae > ELB16-189. Next base: position 260,087 of record JAHBTX010000006.1, on the reverse strand, counting down.
CAGCAGCAGAAAAAAATCAACCATATTACGCACCGTTGTTTCCGATTGGCCTACACCCACCGTTTCAACCAGTATTACATCAAAGCCTGCAGCCTCGCATAATAATATTGTCTCGCGGGTTCGATTGGCTACACCACCTAATGTATTACCGGTTGGGGTTGGCCTGATAAAGGCGTTAGGATTCCGGGCCAGTTTCTCCATGCGGGTTTTATCACCCAGAATACTACCTTTTGTTTTACTGCTGCTGGGATCAACTGCCAATACAGCAATTTTTTTTTGTTGCGATGTTAACCAGGTTCCAAAAGCTTCAATAAACGTACTCTTTCCCACACCAGGTACTCCCGTAATTCCAATCCGAACTGATTTACCAGTGTTGGGAAGCAAAGTCGTAATAAGTTGATGTGCCAATGTAACATCTTGCGGGCGCTGACTTTCGGCCAAAGTTATTGCCTGCGCCAACACCACCCGGTTGCCCGCAATAATTTGCTCGGCTATATCGGCTGGTAATAATTGAACTCCGGTATTTCGCAACACGTACCTTTTTTTAATTCGATTAATTTCTAAATTTAACGGTAAGAAATGATATGAAAAAAGTAGCACGCCAAAGTATCAGCATTACGGTATTTGTGTTCTTGATGATGTGGGCTGTTGGTGAAATTACCGACCTGAAGTTGTTTGATGCCTTTGATGGCATGTCGCAAGCTTTTAAAGAGTTTGAGTTAACTGATATTGTTTTTTCGCAGTTAAGAGAGGATCCGCTGGTGGACGAGCGCATTGTAGTTGTAAATATCGGCAACTTGTCCAGGCGCGATTTGGCACAACAGATTAATATCATCCGCCAGTTTAAGCCACGCGTAATTGGCATCGATAGTTACTTTAATTGCGAAGGTAATCTGCGCGATTCTATTAACTGCCCTCAATTATTAGATACCCTGGGCAATCTGATGTTGGCCTACGAAATAGAACAAGCCGGCAACGTGGTGCTGGTATCGAAACTACTTCAAAAAGAAAAAACAACCGATATTGATGTATATGATTCATTAGAATATTCGGATGAAATTTTTACCCAAAATGCCCGTTCCGGATTCGCCAATCTGATAACCAATCCGCCAGCCGTACACCAGGATGATGTAAAACAATGTCGGTCTTTTGCACCGCGCTACACGGTTGATAACGAAGACCAATATGCCTTTGCCGTACAAATTTGTATGGCATTTGATTCTGCCAAAACCAAAAAATTTCTGGATCGAAACAAAGAAGAGGAGTTAATTAACTATAGAGGCAACATTGAGATTCAGGATATACGACTTAAGTCGGTAAGACAACTGAACACCGAAACCACCAATTATCCACTCATGTTCTACTCCATTGATGTGGACCAACTTTACAGAGGCGAGTTTCTGGAAGATTTCTTCAAAGATAAAATTGTGATAATGGGTTTTTTAGGATCGTACTTTGGTGAGTTTACCTGGAGCGATAAATACTTTACACCGCTTAACAAAAAACCAGCGGGCCGGGCCAACCCCGATATGTTTGGTGTAGTGGTTCATGCCAATATTGTAGCCATGATTTTGAATGAAGATTATGTAAGCGAAGTTCCGGCATGGGTTGAAATAGCAATTGCAGTTTTAACCTGTTACTTAACTGTGCTCTTGTTCATGACGATTGATCAGCGTTTACCCAATTGGTACGATGCCCTTTCCGTAACTATACAGGTTGTGCAATTAATTTTAATCAGCGCTATCATTGTTTTCGCTTTTGCCTGGTTTTATGTTAAGCTTGATTTAGGACTAACCTTGCTAGCCACTGCTTTGGTTGGGCCCAGCTACGATATTTTTAAAGGTTTTCAGTTGGAAATTACAAGGCGGCTTACCAATCGCAGGAAAAATGTATCCATGCCCGAATAGTCATTTTTGGCACGTTTTTAGTAATTTCGAACTGCAAATCCACAAAAAACCATGAAAAAAGGCAGATTTCTATTAATTGTTGGCTTGGTCTTGTTTGCAACCTTTTGTTTCGGTCAGGATTACGCTTTCCGCGTATTAGCCAACAAAGGTTCAAATGAAATAAAAACAGCCGAGGGCTGGCAACCTGTAAAAACCGGGGCCAGTTTAAAATTGGGCGATGAATTAAAGGTTTCAGAAAACGCATCAGTAGGATTGGTACATAAATCCGGAAAGCCGCTGGAAGAAAAGCGTGCCGGTACATACAAAGTTGCGGAGTTGGTATCGCGCGTGAGTGGCGAATCCAGCGTATTAAGTAAGTACACCGACTTTATATTGAGCAGCAACTCTGATGAAGCTAAGAAAAACAGAATGAGTGCTACAGGAGCTGTGCACCGTGGAACAAAAGATGCCATTGCCCCTCAGCTACCAAAAAATGAAGGTGCAGAAATTTTTGGAAATCAACTGGTAATTAACTGGGATACCGAAAGTGCAGGCCCATACATAGTAACGGTATTGAATATGTTTGACGAAACTATTTTCAAAACCGAAACAACACAGAAAACACTCACGGTAGATCTTACTGATCCGAAATTTAACGGTGAAGATGCTTTAATCGTTGACATTAAGTCAAAATCAACCGGTGCTAAATTAGACGACCAATCAAGGCCTATGGTAAAGCGCTTAAGCCCGGCAAAAGCTGAAAAGATTAAAACCAGTTATGCGGAAATTTCAAAGGAGTTAGATACAAATTCTGCTTTTGGAAATTTATTTATGGCTGGATTTTATGAACAGAACAGATTAATTGTTGATGCCATTGCCGCTTACGAGCGCGCCATTGCGCAAGCACCAGACGATCCGACTTACAAAGAATATTACCTTGAGTTTTTATATCGAAATAAACTTAAGGTTGATCCCAACGCTCCGGTAACGAAGTAAACAAAAATCCCCGCAACACGCGGGGATTTTTGTTTTAATACTATTAGCAAAACATTACGTGTTTTCTGTAATAAGTTTTTCGCGCGAAACAACCTCTCTTCGCTTTCTTAACACGACCATGCATTTCAAGACCTTAAGCGTGTACAAGTCATATACTAAAACAATAAATAGAATAAAGCATACAACAAAAAACAGTTTAAATTGAATATACTGGTATGTACATCCGGCTACAATAGCTCCCGTGAGATAAGAAGTAATAATGGATAGAATTAACTTGGCCTTGTTCCGTAGTTCTGTATTATCCCTGAATTCTTTTTTCGTAAACATGGATAGTAAAATTCCCATATCGGTTGTGGCCCCGGTAAGGTGTGTTGTTTTAACCGAAAAATTTGAAATACTGGCTGTTAATCCATTTTGTAGCCCCATAGCAAACAGCATAACAGAAAGTAAATACTCAGTTTCCATCAAGGTTTCCTGGTAATAATACTGACCATACACACCCACCGAAGCCAGACAAAAAATTTCTAACAACAGCGGCATTGCATGAGCCCAATACCGGCTTCGAGAACTAACATGAATTACAATCAAGTTCGCAAAAAAGCTTCCAAAGAAGAATAAAAAAATCCAACTCGCCACTACTAATACCTGGTAGTAATTGCCTTTTACAATTTCAGCCGCAAAAATGGCAAAGTAGCCCGTTACGTTTGATGAGAAAGACATGAAAATAATAAACGAAGCCACATTAATCATTCCTGCAGTAAATGATGTAAGGGTTCCTAACCGAATGTTGTCGGCTAATGTTCTGCTATTGCTGTATTTGCGTAACACGATCCAGGTTATCAAAAGTTAGTTTTGCTATTCCTTTTACTTGTATGTCCGAGTCGAAATTAAGAACCAGCCTGGTTGGAGTTAACTCAGTAATATTATAATGCTCAATAATATGATTCGCATATTCCAACTCCAGTATGTGCCCGCGTCCTTTCACTTTCCAACTCACTTCTTTTACCGTATCGGCACCCCGTAACACTAATTTGCCATTGGCAAGGAAGTGCCATGTTTCTGCCGAATGTATAATTAAATGTTTACCCAGTTGATCTTTTACACTTTGTGCAATTGTATCAGGGTTGTGCTTACGATGCAACTCGTTAGGTTTGTTAACCTTTTCATATTGCCATGCTTTTTCGGCCCAGGCCCCCAGAATTAATTTTTCCGGACTTTGAACCTGTTGTTTCAGTTTAGCAAACACGAACAAAACGGCAATTAGTAGAAGCGTATAGCTTGCCAGGTAATTCATTTTAGTTCATTAATTAGTCATTAGGCTGGCAATTAAATCGTGTTCGCTTATTCTAACGGGCAAACGCAAGTCCACCTCCAAAACAGGAACTCCACTGCGGATAATGTACCGCGTAGGATCAAACGCAAGGTGCTTCAAATGAAAATTATAGTCCATCGGAAGCAGCACCTCATCTACATTGTTAGCTTGAGCCAGCATGGCAAAAGAGTTTGCATGTGCGCTTGTAAACACTTCATACCGTATGCTTTGAATTTTGTCGGGGTATCGATTTTGCATTATGATACAACCTTCACTAAAATCCTGGCTAATAACTTTTGCAATTATTTTTTTTGGCGAATAAAACAGTAAATCAGTAATTGAATCGCTCAAGGTTGTGCTGTACATAAATATAACATCCAACTCTTCGTTCATACTGGTTGCTGCATGCTTCAATAATAAAAGCGGAACACTTGTAAAGTCGGTAGGAATTAAAATGGTGCGCATGATGATTGCCTTTTATTTGCGGCAAGTTGCACACACGACATTAGGCCTGCTTAAAAGCCAAATTAAAATGCTATAAGAGCGAAATCGATTTCTTGAAGTACAGATTAAAACCGGATTAGAAGCGCTTTATTTTCAAGAGATGAAGTACCCGGCCACAATTTCGAGGGGGAACGTAAGCCGTACGGTGGTGCCTTGTCCATGAATTGATGTAACTACTATTTCGCCCAGGTGCTGCCGCATAATATTGCGGGCCAGGGGCAACCCAATTCCGTAGCCTTCAAAATTTTTTGTATTCGATGCCCGGAAAAAAGGATCATAAATATAATCGAGCTCGCCCTCCGGAATGCCAATACCATTATCTTTTACCACAATAATTACCTGGTTGTTGGTTGTGGCTAATGAAACCTGTACCGGTTGGTTAGATGAATACTTGCATGCATTGTTTACAATATTAGAAACTGCCAGGTGTAGTAACTGAGCATTACCTCGTATTTTTAGTTTTAACGGGTTATCGGGTATCAGGCTCAAATCAATAAAAACCTTATTCTTTGGATTAAGCCTGTCTATTGTTTCTTTTACATCCCACAATAATTGATCAGCCCTTAAAATTTCCATTTTCTGTTTCTTTCCATCAAACCCCGTTTGTGCCAGAAATAGCAGCGATTTGGTAATACGTTCCAGGCGTTCTGCCTCGTGTAAAACGGTAGTAAGGGCTTCTTTATATTCGGCTGTAGTTCTTTCTTTTGAGAGTGCCACCTCGGCCTCGCCAATAATAACCGTTAAAGGCGTACCTAATTCATGCGAAGCATTGCTGATAAAATTATTTTGGGTTGCAAAAGACGTTTCCAACCGATCCAGCATGTTATTAAACGTGTTCTTAAGTTCGTTAATCGCATCGTTTTGGCTGGTTGAATTGAGACGCAAGTGCAGATTTTGGGTACCGATTTCTTTTACCTGCGATGTAATCTGGCTAACCGGGTAAAACACATAGCGCGAAAAAACAATAGAGGCAGAAAATACCAGTACTGAAACAAAAATAACGGCCACCAATAATATCCGCTTAAGCGTTACCAGGTGATTGGAGTAGTAATAGTTTTCGGCAGAGGCAATGGTTATATAAGATTTGGTATCATCATCATATTTTGCTCCTGCAAAAAATACATTATCCTTTTGATACTCTGACACATTTCCGTTTACAATGTTGGTAAAAAAAGAAACGGGTAGGTTTAACTCGCGACTTTCTTCTAAAAAAGTTTTACCTGGTTCAATTGCAAACAAGTAATCTTTTTCCTGCGGTAACTTTTCGAGTATCTGCTCGCGAATTTCGCGATATGCATTTGACGAAGATTCGTTTTCGAGTGTAATCCGTGCTGCGAGCATCGCTCTGGTTTCCAGTCTCCGGTAAAAATCGGTAAAGGTATAACGGGTAACAAAGTAATATACCGTAAGGCTAAGCACCACCATAAATGTGAGTGTTACGGCAAAATATACAACAGCTATGCGGGTTTCAGATTTCACATTAAACCAACTCTATTCCTTTTACGCCATATCTTCCTTTAAGACATACCCCATTCCAATAACGGTATGCAGTAACCTGGGTAAAGATTCCGATTCAATTTTTTTACGGATATAATTTACATACACATCTACCACGTTGGTACCCATGTCAAAATCAACACCCCATACCTGCTCCAGTATATCCATTCGGGAGAGTACCCTGCGTGGATTTTTCATGAACAGTAATAGCAGGCGGTATTCGGTAGAAGTAAGGGAAACAACACGACCACCCCGCTTCACCATTTTTGTATAATCGTTTACTTCCAGATCGGCAAATTTATAGAGGTGCTCTTGCTCTTCTGCCAACGCAGCGTTTTGACTGGGTTCTTTTCTGCGCAACAAGGCTTTAACCCGTGCCACCAATTCTATAAACTTGAAAGGCTTTACCAGGTAATCATCCGCTTCTGCTTCCAGGCCAATCACAACATTTTCGGAAGTACCCAGCGCTGAAAGAAAAAGTATGGCTACTTTTTTATTGACTTTCCGAATGGCTCTGCAAATCTCCAGACCATTTACACCCGGCAACATAATGTCCAAAATAATCAGATCGAAACTACCCGACAACGCCATTTGCACACCGGTGGTACCATCCAGCGATACACTTACCTCGAAACCCGCTTCCGTAAGGCCCTTGTTTATGAAGGAAGCAACCCCGGCTTCATCTTCCACCAATAAAATTTTCTTCTTTTCGATAAAGTTATTTGCTTCAAATATCAGCAAAATAAAAAATAACTTGTAATCACCATAAACTATACAGGTTTACAATCTTTGTGGTTATGGAACTTTCAGTTGCTATTAATCTGATTCGCGCTGGCTTATCCGCAACAAAATCTTCGCAGCAGTGGGCCGACCTGGGTGCGGGAACAGGACTTTTTACACATGCACTGGCAAATTTATTACCGGCAGGCAGTTCAATCACGGCTATTGATAGAGACCTGCACGCATTAACCGCAATTGGGTGGGATAAATCTGATATTTCGCTCAACCTGCTGGAAGCTGATTACACAACTGTGCATTTTAACGAATTGAAACATGGTTTTTTATTGGCCAACTCGCTTCATTACAGTAAAGATCAGGTTGCAGTTTTGCGCCAACTAAAAAATTACTTACATTCTGAGGGTCGGCTAATTATAATAGAGTATGATACTTTAATACCCAACGCATGGGTCCCCTTTCCTCTTTCTTTTAAAAATCTTGCCGCAATAGCAATAGAAGCAGGATTTGGCACAACAGATTTACTTCAAAAAATTGATTCAAAGTATCAGGCCGGTGGTATGTATTCGGCTTTGCTTAGATAAGGTTTAATTGGCATCAAAAACCAATTGCAGATTTTTGTCCACAAAGAAAACATACTCGGTAAGATCGCGGGCTTGTAATAGTTTTTCAATCACTTGTTTAAACTTTACGATGTAATCTTTTGCCATGTCCTCACGAATAGAATCACTGAAACGGTTTTTGCGCGACTCCATTTTATAGTCAATCAAACTATTCAAACTCAACAACGTGTTGGGAAAATCGAAATACACGCGCTTGTTACCATTTCCGGTAACGGTAAGAATATCGCGTGCGCGGCCTTCTTGAAATTCAAGATTTACAATTTTATCTTCAAAACTCATCATACGGATTTTACCGATTACGCGTTCGATGTTGCGTGGCTCCAACTCAGAAAGTTTTGTTGGAATATAAATAAACAACCGAGGCTTGGGGCTACCCAACGGAATCTGCTTCATCAATTGCGAGATAAGCGGCTCCACAAAATTATGTACGTAACCATAAGCTAATGCATACGGTAACGAAAACTCTTCTTCTTCCAGGCGCGAACCAAATTCGCTTACCAATGCAGTTACAGCGGTAGAGATCAATCCTAATACAACCGTAATTGGCTCAGGATCGAACGGAGCACTTTTCCAGAATAACCAACACAAAGCAACGGCCAGTGTGGCAACCCACAAAAACACAACCAATGCTTTGGATAAAAACTGGAGTTTCATTGCTGCATAGTAGCAAAGTTTGACTAATAAGCAAAGATCAGATTACAACTTCGGCTATGAAATCTCCATTGGTTTCGTGGAGATTCAACTCACCATCTTGTAACCTCATTATTTCCTGGCAAATCCAAAGGCCCATACCCAACCCCGAACTCAACTCATTCACTTTTTTAAATTCGCTTTTCAGAATCTCCACATCGGTAATGGTTTCCGTTACCGGATTTACAAACTGCACGGCCAACCTATCTGTGCGATTAATAGTAACCTGTATGGTGGCTTCCTGTTGGCTATACTTAATCGCATTCTCCAACAGGTTAAATAAAACAAGTTCAGTCTTATCGTAATCAAAATTGCTGGTGCAATCTTCCGTTGCCAAGGTAATTTTTACTTGTGCATTTTTTCTTTTGATCTGGTACTTACATCGCTTCAAGGCAGAATACAAAGCTTCATCTAATCGGTTAACAGCTTTACGAATAACCAGACTTTCGCTCTTGAGTTGACTGATGAGTAAAAAATCCTGAATAACCCGATCTAACCGCTGCACCTCATGCAATTGATTCTCTAATATCGTACGCGTGGAAGGTTCCGGATTTTGATTGAGCGCTACCGATAACTCCGTTTGCATAACCGTTAACGGAGTTTTTAATTCATGCGCTGCTGAAGCAAAAAAGTTTGTTTGCGTTTTAATGGAAGATTCAATTCGCGTAAGCATTCCATTAATAGTACGGGCTAACTCGCGATACTCATCATCTGATTTTGGTTCAGCTACGCGCTCCATACTGCGCGTGGCCTGAATGCGGGACGCTACTTCAACAATATTACGCACCGGGCGCAGTGTAAAACCCGACACGATGTAAACCAATATACCTGCCAATAAAATTGAAATGGAATTGGCAATAAAAAGATAGAGCCGTAAGGTTTCCAACTGATTATCCAGATCGTGTGTGCTACGCGCTATTGATAACAAGAGCAATGCATTGCTGTAAGGAACCGGCCGGGCCTGTGTCACAATCTTAATAGAATCCAATACCAACACCGCATCTTCGCTCCATACTTCCGGAAAGCCTGGTGATGCAAAAACGGTATCAATACCGAGCACTTCTTTAATGCGAATAAACATTAAATAATTTTGAGGCGGCAATGGAATAAGTGCCGGATCCAGTCGCACTTTATCGAAGAGCTTCTCGCCTTCCGCTTGCAACTCGCGCGTGTCGGCCTGAATTAAAATGGTTTCTACTTTGGAGTAAACCAAAAAATTTACGGGCAACACAATCACTACAAAAACACCAAAAAAGATAAAGGCTGTTTTGGCGCGGATACTTTTAAATGGATTCCAATTCAAAATCAACTGCGGATAAGTTCGCCCTGAATATAATACCCAAGGCCCACTTTTGTTTCGATCAGATCCGGATCGCCCAACTTTTTTCGCAATTGCGAAAGATGAACTTCAATTACATTACTGCCCATATCAAAATTTGCCTCCCAAACTTTTTCGGCTATTTCGGTTTTAGAAATTACACGGTTACTATTCGCGACTAATAGTTCGAGTAATGCAAACTCGCGTTTGGTAAGCCCTACTTCCTGTTGATTGGAAAATACCTTTCGGGAAAGTAAATCCAGTTCGAGATGCGCTATCTTAAAGTTGGTAAAACTGCGACTTAGTCCCTTGCGTGTAACTGCCCGCACCCGCGCCAGAAATTCGCCAAAGTCGAATGGCTTTTTAATATAATCAATCGCCCCTTTGTCCAACCCTTCAATTACGTGCTCCGAACTATTAAGGGCACTGACAATAATTACAGGAACTTTTATCTCAAACTTTTTCAGATTTTCAAGCACTTCAAACCCACTTAGCCCCGGCAACATTACATCCAAAATAATCAAATCGTACGATTCAGTAGCGGCCAGACTTAGTGCCTCACTTCCCGTGGTAACGGCATCAACCGTGTAGCCTTGCTGTTCCAGGCCTTTGCAGATAAAACTGTTCAGGCGGGGTTCGTCTTCAACCAATAGTATCTTCATGGAATATACACAGAGAAAGTTTTACCATCAATTGTTAGTCGTTCTGGCACTACAATATGATAACTCTTCTGGTAAATCTCCCCTTCCTTCTTAATCCGTTGTTTGCCCTGAATGCTAATCTGTTTTCCTTTTTGAAAATGCAGTGCGAGTTGTTGCGCCATCATGGCATCAATTTCAACATAATAATCAGAATCTATGATAAGGCTGCTCACATTTCCTTTCGGTGTTACGTTTATGCGTGTAATTTTTCCGGTTATCTCTACGGGATCGTGTTCATGTTTGCCATCAGCGCCACCAAAAAAACCAAAAGTCCGGATGTAAAGCGTATCGGCATTTTGTACAATGGCGTGCAATTCGGGTAAAGCCATGGGCTGGGCATCAATTTTAAAATCAGAATAATAAAATTTCAAGGGAATTTCTGGTTTAATAAAACGCTCAATGCGTTTCGCGTCCTCGCTTGGAAATGCAACACTCACCATTTTTCCATCTGTTGTTTTAAACTTCGCCCCTATCCTGACAAAATTTTGTTTGAACAGATAAGAATGGAGTTTTGCCTCCACTCCGATCAACCGATTAAAATAATACACATCTTTTACACCGGAAATTGGAAACTCGAAGCCCTGGCCAATGTGCCTGCGGTAGCTGCCAAACGAAACGTAATCTCCGATTTTGATATCGCGCATCTTATCATCTGTGGAAAGAATTGGGTGGTAATAACCAACAAGCCCGTTTTCAAGAATTAAAGCCGTCCGTTTACCATCCACCACATATTCGTCTATTACTTTTTTTTCCAGGAAGACTTCAGTATGATTGACAACCTCTTCTTTAATATCCGGCATCTCATACCAGCCATTTGGTGTTTTAATTGCTAAAATCTGATCATGAAAAAAATAAACTGGCGAAATTGCATTTCGGTTATTCTGCCTTTTTCTCATTTCAGCATACTTCACATTCACGTTTGCACGAAGCGTTAATGACTCTCCTACTTTAACATTTCGAACCACCCAACTGCCGTAACCAGGATTAAATAAAAAGCCATTCAGTTCGCCATTTATATCAAGCACTATTTGCTGAAGGGCAAATCCAAAACCAGAACCAATTGACTTTACTACACCTGTAAATTCCTGAACTTCATATTTGGGTTGGGCGGTGAGCGCAATAGGCACCAGCATCAAAATCAGAAAAGCTCTCATACTTATTTTTTCTGAAAAGTATAACACCTACTTAAAGCAGGGCTGAAGAGCGAATTAATTTTTCTTAAGGATTTTCCTTACCTTGATGTTAAAACAAGTACGTTATGAAAAAGAATCTCCTAATTGGTATCTTCGGCTTCGTTTCAGTTTTTTCGCTTGCGTTTGGGTATCAGCAAAAGGTTCGTGCCGATAAAAACGAGGTAATCGCACTCGAAAACGAGAAGCGGGCAATAGAATTAGAAAAAGCGGCTGAGGCGGCTCTTGATGAGGCAAAGCATCAGAAAGTGATTGCCGAGATGAATATGTTAGAAGCCATGAAGCAAAGAGAAATAGCTGCCCAGAAAAAGTAATGAAGCTGCCCAACAAAAAGGCGCAGATTACTACTTGCGCCTTTTTAATCATAAAATTTTAATCACTACTCATTCTTATACACCACGCCATCCTTCATCACAAACGTAACCTTCTCCATAGTTTTAATGTTTTTAGTAGGGTCTTCATTTACGGCTACGATATCCGCGAGCTTACCTTTTTCAATCGAACCAATCTTATCACCTACACCCAGTATCTCGGCATTTGTCTGCATCGCGCAAAGCAATGCTTCAATTGCAGGCATCCCGCCTTCTACCATGTAACCAAACTCGCGTGCATTTTCGCCATGTGGAAACACACCTGCATCGGTACCAAATGCCATCTTCACACCGCGCTTGTAGGCTTTATTAAAATTCTCCTGAATCTTTGACCCGATTTCAATTGCCTTCGGCACCACCAATGGATGATAGTAGCCTGGAATTTTTGCATACTCGGCAGCAGAACGACCCGCAATAATAGTGGGTACATGATATGTTCCCTTCTGAATCATCAGATCCATTACTTCTTCGTTCATCAATGTTCCGTGCTCAATCGTGGTGATGCCTGCCAATACTGCCCGCTTCATCCCTTCGGCACCGTGTGCATGGGCTGCCGTATGAAATCCATAATCCTTAGCAGCCTCAACAATTGCATTTACTTCTTCCTGTGTAAACTGCGGGCCACTTCCATCTTTCGCTACACTCAACACACCTCCTGTTGCAGTAATCTTGATAAAGTCTGCACCATCTTTGTAACGCTGGCGTATTGCCTTGCGTGCATCATCGGGGCCATTGATTACTCCTTCTTTCGGACCGGGATCGCCCATTAAATCTTTACGCGCACCATTGGTTGGATCACCATGACCACCCGTAGTTGCAACTCCCTTACCCGCTGTAAAAATGCGCGGGCCTACAATGGTACCGGCATTTACTGCATTGCGTAATGAAATGTTTACACCTGAGCCACCACAATCGCGCACAGTTGTAAAACCTGCCATCAGGTTTTTGCGCGCATAAATGGTAGATTGAAAAGCTACATCCGCTTCGTTCTGTGTATAGCGTTTTACCAATGCATCTTTACTGGTTTCGCTTTCAATGTGCACGTGCATGTCAATCAACCCCGGCATTACCGTTTTTTTGCTCAGATCAATGATCTTATCTTCTTTGCCCGCTTTTGTAAAACCCTTGTCAACAGAAACAATTTTGTTACCTTCCACCACAATGGTTACCTGGCTCTGCAGTGTTTTTGATTTTCCATCGATTAACGAACCACAATGAATGAGGGTGCGCTGGGCATAGCTTGTAACACTCAGGCCAACAAGCATCAAAACGAGTAAAAATTTTTGCATAGGGTTAGGTTATAATTTTTTTAGTTGAGGTATTGGTCTGTTAGCTTTTGTAAGGCTGCTTTTTCATCACGTGTCATTTCTGTTGATTTTACTTTTAACATCAACTCAAACATCACTTCCGGTTTATAGCCGAGTTTAGCTGCCGTACTGGCACAGAATTTTATTTCTTCTTCGTACAGCCGTTCGTCTAATTTCATCAACTGTACAAGATTAAAAATGTAATTAAACTTCTGATCGGCTGTTAACTCCTTTGCTATAATAGCTTCGTGACTGGAGTAAAAAAGTGTTTCCACCGATGACTCCGGAAAGCCATGTGCTTTGCCAATGTTGATAATGTACGTGCGCTCATTACCAGCCATGTCGCCATCAATACGGGCCAGGTTTACCAATAGTTTAAGTTGTTCCAGTACAATCATAACATAGAAATCTTGCAGGTAAAAATAGTTTAAAAACATCTATCTTTCACACCGTCTGCAAAAATGAGAAGCGCGTGAATTTTCTGGCACACCTGTATCTATCGGGCAATGATGAGGAGATTATGGTTGGTAATTTCATTGGCGACTTTGTGCGCGGACGAACCATCTACGAACAGTTTCCTTATAAGATTGCCCTAGGAATAGAGTTACACCGCGAAATAGATGAGTTCACCGATAACCACCCGGTAGTACTGGAAAGTAAAATCCGGCTACGACCGAAGTACCGCCACTATGCGCCTGTTATTGTGGATATGTTTTATGATCACTACCTGGCCCACCACTGGAACAAGTACCATACACAACCATTGAAAGATTATTCACAGCACGCTTACCAGGTACTTACCAAATTTGACGCACAGCTTCCGCGTCAGGTTAAGTATATGTTGCCTTATATGATGGAAGGCAATTGGTTGTTGAACTACTCAAAGTCCGAAGGCATTCATCGTGCGCTGAGTGGTATGGCGAAACGAACTCCTTACGATTCAAAAATGGATGAAGCGATTCAGGAGTTAAATCTTCATTACAAAGATTTTGAGAATGAGTTCCTCAATTTCTTTCCTGATTTGATGAGAATGAGTACTGGGTTTATTGAGAATAAATTAAAGGGTTAACTACAAGTAGATTGCTTCGAATTTAAATCCCTCACCCCCGCCCCTCTCCCTAGGGAGAGGGAGCCGAGGAACGAGGCGGGTGAGGGATTTACTTCACTTCAAAAGTTGTTTCACTACTTTCAGTGCCGTTAATAAATTTGATTTTATACTTACCTTTTCCTGCATACTTCAAAGCTGTAGTAGTGGGTGCAGGTTTTGCTTTTCCTTTGGCAGGAGCGGCAGCAACTTCGTTAATTTTCAGATCCCAGTTCACAGAATGAAACCCTGCTGCCCCAGTTGTGGATAAAGTTCTTACCACATTATTCTTCTCGTCCAGAATTTCAACTGAAATGGTAGCAGTTGGTTTTCCGACATAATACAAAATGCTGATGCTCGGTTCGTAGGCTGTGCTCCAGGAATATGATTTTTGTCCCCAGCGTTCGCTATAACGAATTCCATCGTTGGCATAGGCAACAATTGCTTTGCTTGCATCTTTCAATGCTTGTAAAGGTTTTACATCGGCCACAAATATACTGCGACCGTGTGTACCTACTATCAATTCATTATCGCGTGGGTGCACCATCATATCGTAGCTGGCTACATTCAAAGCTTTGTTCAGCAATTGCCAGTTCTTACCCGCATCCAAACTTACATACGTTCCATTATCCAAACCACAGTAGAACAAATTTGCATTTACCGGATCCTGAATAAACACGTTTGCTACTGATTCGGGCAAATTGCCCTTTACGCTTGTCCAGGTTTTTCCGTAATCGGAACTCATGAATACATAGGTTTTAAAATCATCGGTACGGTAACCATTGAGCGAAACAAACACCGTGGCTTCATCGTGTGGCGAAGGCGAAATACTACTCACCCACTTATCGGCAGGTAAACCAGCACCAATTGATTCCCAATTACCACCACCGTTTTTACTTACCCAAGCGTTGCCATCATCGGTACCTACATACAACAACCCAAACTTCACAGGCGATTCAGCCAACGAAGCAATGGTAGAAAAGGGTACATTGCCTTGTTTTTTATTCTTGGTAAGATCACCACTGATTGATTCCCAGCTCTCAGCTTTATTTAAACTGCGGTACACACGCTGCGAAGCCATATAGACAATATCAGGATTGTGCTTACTTAATATCAAAGGTGTACGCCAGTTCCAACGGTTGGGTGCTTCGCCAATAGCATGTGCGGGCGTAATGCGTGTACTGCGACCCCGATCTAATTCTAACTTAAAATAATTTCCAAACTGAAAACCGGTATAAACCAATTTGCTATTACGCGGGTCAGGCGCTACATACATACCATCGCCACCAAAAATTGCTTCCCAATGCTTACCGCGATTAGGTACAGAACGCGAAGAGCCACGCAACACACCATTGTCTTGTAAACCACCATATACATTGTATGGTGTTTCAAAGTCAACATTCACGGTATAAAATTGTCCGGCTGCTACATTATTATAGTGCAGCCACGTATCGCCTTTATCGTACGATTGATACAGCCCGCCATCGTTGCCCATTAAAATGTGTTTATCATCATTTGGATTAATCCATAACGCATGATGATCGCTGTGCATGGTTCCCAGTGAATCAATCTCAACCCAATTCTTCCC
The DNA here is from genome assembly GCA_019638395.1 of Cyclobacteriaceae bacterium. Taxonomy (GTDB): domain Bacteria; phylum Bacteroidota; class Bacteroidia; order Cytophagales; family Cyclobacteriaceae; genus ELB16-189. Next base: position 244,285 of record JAHBTX010000006.1, on the reverse strand, counting down.
TCCATCTTCCGACTTCAACATCGGTACTCCGTAGATGTACACATCTTCGGTATTGGAGGGCGACACGCGCAGTTCACCAAAGTAATAACCATAGGTAAAGTACACACCATCTATATCGGCAGTATGCGTGCGCTTCCATGATTTACCGGCATCATCAGAACGATACACTTCAGCGCCTTTAATTTTTGTAGTGAATAAATCAGAATTGGCATCGGTTCCAAAATATTCAGCCAAAGCCTGAGGCTTATACTTATCCGAACGAATTTCCTTTTTAACTACCTGCGATGTGTATTTGGCTGGGAAACGGCTTTCTTTCAATAACTCATCCAACTTTTTATCGTCCAGTTTCAAAAAGTTTTCAACCGACATGTCTTTCAAATCGGTCAGCTTCAACTTATCGTCTTTTGCTTTTGACGATTCTTTCTTCTCCTCTTTTACTTCTTCCTGATTATCCAACACGGCATACATTACATTCGGTTTTGTCCAACATACATCCAATCCAATGCGGCCTACAAATTTTCCTTTCGGGAAACCTTCGGCAGAAAGCGTCCAGGTATCGCCACCATCTTCTGAACGATAGATTGCTGAACCGGCACCATTGCCTTTAAAATTCCACGCTTTGCGGGTACGCTCCCATGTTGCGGCAAGTAGTTGCTTTGGATTTTGTGGATTGATGATCAGATCAGAGACTCCGGTACTATCATTAACGTATAACGTTTTCTTCCATGTTTTTCCGCCATCAGTTGATTTGAATACACCACGATCAGCATTGTTGGAGTACAACGCACCTAACGATGCAACCCAAACCGTGTTATTATCTTGCGGATGAATGAGAATGCGGCTTACATGATGCGTTCCGGCAAGGCCGAGGTTGGTCCAGCTTTTACCACCATCCACCGTTTTATAAACACCCGAACCAGCATAGGTGGAGCGACTACCATTCTTTTCACCAGTTCCTACATATAAAATTTTAGGATCGGATTGCGATAACGCGAAATCGCCAATACCCAATGCATCTACATTATCAAATATGGGTTCGAACGTGATACCATTATTTAGCGTTTTAAAAATCCCACCCGAACCATAGCCCACGTAAAACTCTTTCGTGTTCTTCAGGTTTACTTCAATATCTACAATGCGACCGCCTTGAACGGTTGGCCCAATGTTGCGCACCGGGTAATCTTTTAAAATGGACTGATCTTCTTTTTGTTTGCGGGCTTTGTAGGAAGCCTCCCAATCGGGCACGGTAGTTTGTGCACCGGCTGTTAATGACAACACAAGTAAGATAAGGGTAGTAAACTTTCTCATGAGATTTTTAATTTTGTTAAAAATAGAGATTTCTTCGACTGAAAAAGACTTCTGTATCCGGCTATTATTTTAACGGCACACACACATGTTTAACGATCCTGAATTAAATGGAAAATACCTGGGCACTATTTCGCAGGATTTTGTGAAAGTAGCCGATACCCTGAAAGAAGCTTCGTATCAAATCCGCAAAGCAGGCTTTGAGTTTCCTATTTTTCCAATCTCGAAAGAACAATTACCGATTGGACAAGTACTGATACCGGGTGCTCCACTCAACTTAGAATGGAATTATTACGCCTCGTTTCTGGACGAGTTTTTACAGCGCGAACTTGTTGCTCCTGATAAGGAAGAAGACTTTAGAAATTCTTATAAAGACCCGGACGAATTCTGCTGTTTATTTGTGGTAGATAAAGACTTTGCCAGTTTTGTTTACATTCCGTTTCCGGAAGACTAAGAATTTATGATTAGTGACTTGTGATCAGTGATTTTAGATTTAATAAATCAATAATCACAAATCAAAAGCGATTCCACTCATACCCAGGTAATGGAGTAGCAGTGGTAATTTAATTGATCGCCTTTGCAGGATTACCAAATACAGTTTCTCCGGCTTTAACCGGAGCCACCACAACCGAACCCGCACCAATACGTGCTCCTTTACCAATAGTTACTCCGGAAACAATGGTTACTCCGGAACCAATAAACACTTCGTCCTCGATGATAACCCCAGGATTGATGTTACTGCCGGCACCCACCTGCACAAAATCGCCCAAAGAAGTTTCCACCCCTATAAATGCTTTGGCGTGTAGTAAACAATGATTACCAATTTTAGAGCCAGGTGCCAGGTAGCAATTGAAGTCAATAAAATTTCCGTGTCCAATGGCTGCCAACACTGAAACAGTAGCTTTGCCATGAATGGCGTTAACGGGTTGCACATGCCGCACTTCTTGCAGCATTTTCACCACCGATTTGCGCAGTTTGTTATCATCAATGGCCACAAAGGCTTCGCATTTTTTACCAATCAGTTTCAGAAAGCCATCGTTATCGGTATCGCCCAAAATAGTTACTTCATCAAGTTGGGTATTGTGCAATTTTTTATTGTCGTCCAGAAAGCCATAGACCACCACTTCGTTTGTTTCAAAGATTTCGCGGGCCGCGCGGCCCAATGCATTTGCTCCAAAAATAATAACCGGATTTTCCATGCCGCAAAGGTAATGGAATTGTGCCGTTGACGAATTACAATTTATGTATTACGAATAAGGTATAGATGCACGCCAATGGCCACGGGATACAGGAGGAGATAAACAGCAGATGGCCTGACAAAACCCATTAACATGGTAGCGGGTAGCAGAAGTAAAAATATGCTGATTAGAATGATCCAGGTTTTATTAGGGTTATTAGTCTGTTGAATCTGCAAGATTCGGTAAATCAGGTAGGCAACTACCCCCACATTAAAGGCTAATAACAGGATGCGAATTAGAATCATAAATTCAAAATTAACCGTTAGACCGGTTTTTGCTAACTTTACAGCATGACGCGGGAAGATATTCTGACTATACTTCGGGCACACAAAGCCGAAATCCAGAAAAAATATCCGGTTGCAAGCCTGGCCTTATTTGGATCGTTTGCGCGAGGAGAGCAGACGGCTAAAAGTGATATTGACCTACTAGTGGAATTTAATGGACCGATAGGATTAGAGGTTGTTGATTTGGTTGAGGATCTTGAAAAATTACTTGGAGTAAAAAAGGTGGATTTAATTTCCCGAAAATACTTAAAACCTCACTACCGGCCTTATATTGAAGCTGATGCAATAGATGTCTAAGAAATTACAACGATTACTTATTATTGACATTCTTGACGCAGTAGCTGATGTTGAGAGTTTTACGGAAGGTCAGACGTATGACCAATTCACATCTGACAAGAAAGCTCAAGCCGCGATTGTTTATAAACTCATTGTAACCGGAGAAGCCTCCAATCGCCTATCAAAAGAATATCGTGATAAATACCCACAGGTAGAATGGAGTCGAATAATTCGATGCCGCCACATTCTGGTGCATGAATATGGTATGATCAATCTCGAGATCGTGTGGAGAATTCGCGATATCTACTTACCTGAACTTAAAAAGGTTCTTCACGAAATACTTCAAAATTCTCCTGATGAATTCTGAATACGCCCTTATTGTTGCTGGAGGTAAAGGTACCCGCATTAAAAGTAAGTTACCGAAACAATTTCTTGAATTAAGCGGCAAACCTATTCTACTACACACGCTGGAAGCCTTTTACCGGTATTCAAAAAATATTACCATCGTGCTGGTACTACCGGAAGATGATTTTGCAATCTGGCACGACATCTGTAAAAAACACAACTTCACTAAACCTGTAGTTCTGCAAAAAGGTGGCGAAACCCGGTTTCAATCAGTTAAAAACGGATTGGAAAAAATTGAAGGCAACGGACTGGTTGCTATTCACGATGGCGTGCGACCCCTGGTGAGTGAAGATATTATTGGTGCCTCGTTCCGGTTAGCAGCTGTACATCAATCGGCAGTAGCGGCTGTGCGGTTGAAAGAATCCATCCGCATGACAGATCAGGATAATACAAAGGCGATGGACCGCTCGCGCTTCCGGCTCATTCAAACACCACAAACTTTTTCAATTGAACTGATCAAGCAAGCGTATCAACTTAAAGAAGACCCCACCATGACAGATGATGCAAGCGTGGTTGAAAAGTTAGGACACACCATCTCTTTGTTTGAAGGCAGCTACGAAAACATCAAGATTACTACGCCCGAAGATTTGATTGTAGCCGAAGCACTTGTGAAAAACAGGCGTTAAAAGATCGGAAACAAAAAAGGGGCCCAGCCCCACTATTTACTCAATACTAATCACGAAAAACTTTTAGTATTCGTCTTCATTAAAAAAGAAATCCTCCTTGGTAGGATAATCCGGCCAGATTTCCTCAATACTTTCATAAGGTTGGCCATCGTCTTCCAACTCCTGCAGGTTTTCCACTACTTCCAGCGGTGCACCTGAACGGATGGAGAAGTCTATTAACTCATCTTTTGTTGCCGGCCAGGGTGCGTCTTCCAGGTACGAGGCTAATTCGAGTGTCCAATACATAGTGGTTGTCCCTCCTGATTAAATTTCCCGCAAAAATAAAATTAAATACCCCATAGTCAAGAGTTGGGTGTCGATAGTTCCGGATTTAAAAAAGTAATCGTTTCCGGGGTTTACAGGCATTCTTTCGCATCTGTGGATATTGACCCAAAAACGCCATATTTGCGTTCCCAATTAATATTCACTACCCATGGCTGACGAAAAAATAATTTTCTCGATGACGGGCGTAAACAAGATTTATCCGCCCCAAAAACAAGTTTTAAAAAATATTTACCTCTCTTTTTTCTACGGAGCCAAAATTGGTGTGCTGGGTTTAAACGGCTCGGGTAAGTCATCGCTGTTGCGGATTATAGCCGGTATCGACAAAGAATTTCAGGGCGAAGTTGTTTCTGATCTAGGCTATTCGGTTGGCTATCTGGAACAAGAACCGCAGTTGGATAAAACCAAAACGGTAAAAGAAATTGTAGAAGAAGGTGTAAAAGATGTGGTGGCGCTCTTAAAAGAATTTGAAGCCATCAACGAAAAGTTTGGCGACCCGGAAGTATTGGAAGATCCGGATAAGATGGATAAACTCATCACCCGCCAAGGCGAAGTGCAGGAAAAATTAGATGCCGTAAATGCCTGGGAATTGGATCATAAACTAGAACGTGCAATGGACGCCTTGCGCTGTCCGCCACCTGATGCTAAAGTAGAACATCTTTCGGGTGGTGAGAAAAGAAGAGTGGCCTTATGCCGGTTGTTGTTGCAAACTCCTGATGTGCTTTTGTTAGATGAACCTACCAACCACCTGGATGCCGAATCGGTACACTGGCTGGAAGAACACTTGCGGCAATACAAAGGCACCATCATCGCGGTAACGCACGACCGTTACTTTTTGGATAACGTGGCCGGATGGATTTTAGAACTTGATCGTGGCGAAGGTATTCCCTGGAAAGGAAATTATTCGAGCTGGCTCGATCAAAAGCAAAAACGATTAGCGCAAGAAGAGAAATCAGAATCTAAACGCCAGAAAGCATTAGAGCGCGAGTTAGAGTGGGTGCGCATGAGTCCGAAAGGCCGCCATGCAAAAGGTAAAGCGCGCTTAAGTGCGTACGATAAACTGATGAGCCAGGAAACGCGCGAAAAAGAAGACAAACTGGAATTGTTTATTCCGCCCGGGCCACGTTTGGGTAATAAGGTTATTGAAGCCCACGGGGTATCAAAAGCATTTGGCGATAAGTTGTTGTACGAGAATTTAACGTTCTCGCTTCCACCTGCGGGTATTGTTGGGATTATTGGACCGAACGGTGCCGGTAAAACTACCTTGTTCAAAATGATTACCGGTCAATTGAAACCCGATGCCGGAACGTTTGAAGTTGGCGAAACGGTGAAGATTGCTTACGTAGATCAGGAACATGATGATTTAAAACCGGAAGACACCGTGTTTCAAGCCATAACCGGTGGCCAGGATTTGATACTGGTGGGTGGAAAAGAGATTAACTCGCGCGCCTACGTTAGCAAGTTTAATTTCAGTGGAACCGATCAGCAGAAAAAAGTAAAAGAACTTTCGGGTGGGATGCGCAACCGCGCACACTTAGCCATTGCGCTAAAGCAAGGTGGTAATTTGTTATTGTTAGATGAACCTACCAACGATTTAGATGTAAACACACTGCGTGCATTAGAAGAGGCACTCGAAAATTTTGGTGGTTGTGCAGTAATTATTTCTCACGATCGTTGGTTCCTCGATCGCGTTTGTACACACATACTTGCTTTTGAGGGCGACTCGCAAGCGTATTGGTTTGAAGGAACCTTTAGCGAGTACGAAGAAAATCGCAAGAAGCGCGTGGGCGATGATCAACCACATCGGATCAGGTATAAAAAACTTGTTAAATAAATTGACAATTGACAAGTATCAATTGACAACTTGATACTTGTTAACTGCCCCGATGGCTATCTGGGTTGTCAACTGTAAATTGGTATATGAAAGCATTCTACACCATCATCTTACTTGTACTCAGCAACACCTTCATGACGTTTGCCTGGTATGGGCATTTAAAGTTTAAGGAAATGAGTTGGGGCAAGAACCTGGGCCTGGTGGCCATTATTTTGATAAGTTGGGGCATTGCTTTGTTTGAATACATATTACAAGTACCCGCTAACCGAATTGGCTTCAAGGGAAATGGTGGCCCGTTTTCATTAATGGAATTGAAAGTGATGCAGGAAGTAATTACGCTGGTTGTGTTTGTGGTGTTTTCATTACTGTTCTTCAAAACCGAAACCTTCCGGTGGAACCATTTTATTGGATTTATCTTTTTGATCCTGGCCGTTTACTTTGTTTTCAAGAAATAATTTCGAATTCAAGATTTAAAATTTTGAATCCGAAATTAACGTATCTCCTCCCCTGGCTTTGTCTTCCAGCGCTCGTGCATCCACACCCATTGTTCAGGATGTTCGCGTACTATTTGTTCGGTTACATGGGTAAAGTTCTGCGTGTTTACGACCAGGTCGGTTTCTTCATCGCCAGTAATTACCAACGGTATTTCTGGTAAGATGTGCATGTGTTGTTTGCCGTCTTCACCCAAATAAATATACGTGGGTACCACCGCACAACCGGTCCGCAATGCTAATACAGTTGCTCCTATTGGCGTGGCGGCCGGCATTCCGAAAAAATCAACAAAGCGGCTTTTAACTTTCGTATCCTGATCGATGAGAATAGCGATTGATCCTCCTGACTTTAATATTTTGAATAACCGGACGCTCTCTTTACCACGTTCAATCGCTATTGCACCAAAAGCATTGCGATATTCAAATAAAAGATCATTTAATCGTTCGTCTTTCAAAGCAGTACCAATAATGTTGGGTTTCAGTCCGCGCAGCGCCATGTTGGTAACCTGTAAATCAAACGCACCCAGGTGTGAAGTAAGAAACATAACACCTTTGCCTTTGGCATGCGCCCGTTCATAATTCTCAAGGCCTTCGGTAACTAAAAATTTCTCAAGATCAGCAAGGGATTTTACTTTTAACGATCGTAGGATATCGCCTGAATTTTTGCCCAACATTACAAACACCTGTTTGCTGAGATCAAGTATTTCGCGGGTAGATTTTTTACCACTAAAAGCCAGGCCTAAATGATAGATGGTTCTTGCGCGGGGCTTGGGAGAAAAAGAATAGGCAAGTTTACCCAGCCAGCCACAGAAAACAAGCCATGCTTTGCGCGGCAGCAGGTTTGAGAAAAAAATTAAAAACCGGATAAAATAATAAAGTGATGTGTACTTAATTCGTTTTTTAATCGGTCGGTTTTTCATAGAGCACAGCAAAGATAAAGGCTTTGCTTAAATTAGAAGCTGTTAAATAAATGAAGAAACTCTATATCATTCGGCACGCTAAATCCAGTTGGGATAATCCGGAGTTAGCTGATTTTGACCGGCCCTTAAACAAGCGCGGGCAAAAAGATGCTCCGCGCATGGGCAAACGATTAAAAGAAAAACGTATAACACCCGATATTATGCTGAGCAGTCCGGCTGAACGTGCACTTGCAACCTGTAATGCAATTGCAAAGGTTTTAGCGTTTGATCATTCCAAAATTAAAACTGATCGTAAACTGTATCACGCCAGTGAAGATGAAATTCTGAATATTATTCGAAACCTGAAAGACTCACCACGCGATAGTGAAGAAGTAGTGTTGCTGTTTGGGCATAACCCAGGGCTTACCGAGTTTGCCAACTTGTTGTTGAATAAAACTATTGATAATATTCCAACCTGCGGTGTTGTTGGCGCAGAGCTTCCGGTTAAGCGCTGGCAAGATGTTTCGTTTGGTTGTGGCAATATGTTGTTTTTTGATTTTCCGAAAAATCAACCTGATTAAGGTTGATTACTCGTATGTTTTGTTAAGTTACACCAACTAAAAATTGGTTAGCAAAGCAAATTAAAAATGATTCCATCCCTGAGCTTTTAATGGAGTTACAGTTTGCTGCTTTGTAACCAACACATGTTGTGCAGGGTCGTTATGCATGTGGCCAATAAAATGAATGTCGGGATGGTTTTTGATTTTATCGTAATCGGTTGGGTTAATGGTAAAGAGTAACTCATAATCTTCACCACCATTTAGCGCACAGGTAATCGGGTCTATCTTAAATTCGATAGCTGTTTCAAAGGTATCGTGATCAATCGGCACTTTGTCTTCAAAAATCTTTACACCCAGGTTTGAGTTTTTTCCCAAGTGAAACAATTCCGAAGCTAATCCATCCGAAATATCAATCATGGATGTAGGTAAACAATTTTTATCGCGCAGTTCATGAATAATATCCATGCGCGCTTCGGGTTTTAATTGTCGCCCTACCAGGTACTCATATTTTTCTAAATCGGGCTGCATGTCGGGGTTGGAGAGAAAAACTTCTTTCTCACGTTCCAATACCTGTAAGCCCATGTAAGCCGCCCCCAAATCGCCTGTAACACAAATTATGTCATTCGCTTTTGCACCACTGCGCTGCACCACACTGCTTTTATCAGCTCTGCCCAATACCGTAATTGAAATTACCAATCCGGCAGCAGAAGAAGTTGTGTCGCCACCCACTAAATCAACATTATAATTTTTACAAGCAGCCTGCACACCTTCAAAAAAGGCATCTATAGCTTCAAGAGAAAACCGGTTGCTGATGGCCAGACCCAACACAAGCTGCTCGGCCGTACCATTCATAGCGGCTATGTCCGATACATTTACCGCCACCGCTTTATAACCTAAATGCTGCAAGGGCATATACGATAAGTCAAAATGAATTCCTTCCAGCAACATATCGGTTGAGACCAATACGTTTTTTTCGGTACCAGCCAGGATAGCCGCATCATCGCCAATACCTTTTATAGTGGTTGAATTCTGATTTTGGAACTTGCTTTTAATCCGCTCGATCAGCCCAAATTCGCCTACTTGTGAAAGTTCTGTTCTGTTTTCGTTCATGGTAAGTGCCGTTAACCGGTATGATTGTTCGTTTATCCGGCAAAAGTACTACTTGCCCCGCATTCCACCGAAATTGGTGCGACTCCAGGTATAAACTCAAAAAGTAAGCCATGAAACAACTTGCATTTATTTTAGTTGCATTAATTACACTAAGCGCCTGTGCAGCACCTAAGCCTTACTATGAAACCAAAGAAGGAAAGCGTAAACAGAAGTATTACAACGATATTCAATACGGGCGCAACGCGCATCCTAAAATGAAGTTTTAATTCATTTAACCGCAGAGGTCGCTTGAGATTCGCTGAGGAATGAGTAAACGCTTATCTAAGATTCCGCTAATTCCTAATTTATAAATAACAATAAAATACGCTTTGCGCAACTCCGCGTACTTTTCGGTTAGTTCCTTTCCTGACAAAGTTCTACCAACACATGATTGGTTGTTTTAGGATGAATAAACGCCACATTTTTATTATCAGCGCCAGCAAACGGTTTTTCTGATAACAGCGTAAATTCCTTCGCTTTCAATTCTTGCATTTCGGTTTCAATTGCTTCCGATTCAAAAGCGAGATGATGCAAACCCTCGCCTCGTTTTTCAATAAACTTAGCAATTGCCGAATCGGGTCGGGTAGCTGCCACTAATTCAATCTTTACATTGCCTAAGTCGAAGAAAGAAGTACGAACCCCTTCTTTTTCAACTTCTTCAATTTTATAATGTGGCCTCCCAAAAAGTTTGGCAAACAACACATTAGCTGCATCCAGATCTTTTACTGCAATACCGATATGTTCCAGTTTTTTCATAATGTCTTTGTTAACCCGATTTTGTTAATTTTGGCGATAAGTTGGAAACTTTTCACGCTTTACGAAAGTTTTAAATCCGAAATGCCAAAAATTACAATCGAATCGAACAGCGATGCCCACGTAGAGGCAGCCCGAATCCAGCAACAAATTAAGGATTACCTGGGGCTGCGCTCCAGCGATCTTGTTTTTGAATACAGTTTACTGGATGGTAAAACCAAATTGGATTTGATAACACTCAATCCCCGGCATAATCAATCATTCCTGTTTCGCTCCGAAACCGGGGCCGATAAAGTGGATGCGTTGAAAAAGATGTGGGATTATGTACAGAGTTATAAAGAAAAAGAAAACTCATACACCATTCAGTGGGTTGCCAATACCGAACGTGAGCTGCATACCTCTTACTTTCGTGCCAGCAACATTCTGGATGCCTTAGAGAAATTATATTATGGACGCGACCGGAACACAATCACCGTGTTTAGTGTTGTATTAAATCCCGTATCGTAACCTATGATTACCGTAACCGAAAAAGCAAAAGAAAGAATTGTCAATCTTCGCAAAGAAGAGGGCAAAACTGATAACCACAACATTCGTGTATCTGTAAAAGGAGGTGGATGTTCAGGCTTAATGTATGACTTGGGGTTCGATGACCAGATTAACCCGGTTGATCAGGTGTTTGAGGATAAAGGCGTGAAAATCTTAGTTGATAAGAAGAGCTTACTTTACTTGTTAGGCACCACGCTGGATTTTTCTGACGGACTGAATGGTAAGGGCTTTCAGTTTATTAATCCCAATGCTTCACGCACGTGTGGGTGTGGCGAAAGTTTTTCGGTTTAAACCCTCAATAACGATAAGTCCAAAATAAAACCATTAACTGGCCCCTCGCCTATTAATTTTTTATTGAGACCAGTAACAAGTTCAACAGTTTTTCCGGGACGATAGAGGTAAGAGTTTTTTTCTCTGGGATCAATTAGCCACGCCAACTGCGATCCATTACTTAGCCACAACATCATCTTCTTGTGAAGCTCCTCTAATGAATCTGATTTAGATCGAACCTCAATTACAAAATCAGGACAAATTGGAGCGAACCGATCCTTATCTTCGTCTGAGAGGGCGTTCCACTTATCATTTAAAATCCAGGAAGCATCGGGAGAAAATACAGACCTATCCGGCAAAGTAAAGCCGGCAGAAGAATCAAAGTGAATTCCTGTACCGTTTAAAACAGACCAGTTAGCAAGTTGTCTAAAAATTTCGCCACTATGATTACCAGATCGAGAGGTAACTGGACTCATAATTATTATTTCATGGTTACTGTTTCTTTCTATACGTTGATCTTTATTCTGCTGGCAAAACCAAAAGAATTGCTCATCTGTCAGTTGTGAAGTAAACTCATCCTTTAAAACAATGGCATTCATACTTTAAAAATACAAAATTTTAACTACCAAGAATAGCAATACACTTCAACTCAATGGCAATTGGAGTTGGCAACGCATTTATCTCCACCGTGGTGCGACAAGGCTGTGTTTCCGGGTTGGGAAAGTATTGCGCGTAAATTTTATTAAACGTGGCAAAGTCGTTTTTCATATTGGTGAGGTAAACGGTTACATCCACCAGATTTTCCCAACGCGAGCCAGAAGCTTCCAATACAAACTTTACATTCTGAAAAACCGAATGACATTGTTCTTCGATGTTGTAAGCAATAACGTTGCGGTTTTCATCCAAGGTTACACCGGGAATTTCTTTAGATCCACGTTTGCGTGGCCCAACCCCCGAAAGAAAAAGTAAGTTGCCCACTTTGCGTGCGTGTGGGTACGAGCCAACGGGTTCGGGTGCTTGATTTGAATTAATACCTGCGTTCATTTAAAATATGCTGTTTTAATTAACCAAGCCAATCCCGCTACAAGTCCAGCTGCAACCACAATTGAAATAATTAATACTTTAATACTTCTTAGTCTATTGCTATTATTTTCTCTTCGAACCCTCTCCAATACCGAACTTTTTGCTGGCGCTCCATATTTATTAGAAGGTAAACCTTTACCTGATCCCGGTGAATTTTCCAGGTTATCACCATAAATTTTTTTTAGTTTATCAAAACCTTTGCGAGGTTTTTGTGTGTATATCCACTTTTGTAATCCAAAACCCATGTACCCCATAATACATTGATTTAAATCCCAAAAACTAAACTTGCCCACAAGCTGTGATACTCCGCACCTTCCTTTTCTGAAGCAATCATTCTTACACTGCTTACCATCCAGGGCCCGGTAGTACTTATCGGAAAGCGAATGGTACCATCATTTTCGGTGTAGATGTTTTGCATAAAGGAAGTATCGCGTACGCGGTTCCAAACTTTTACCAAGGTATGCGGAGCAGGTTTACCTTCGTACACTACTTTACACGTCAGGTAATCACCAACTTTCAAATCGTATGGATTTTGTTCCGGCACGATTTCATATTTCAATCCCACCACTTTTTTAAAGGTATTATCAGTTCGGTCGCCACTTTGCACCAGCAACTTGGCAAAGCGTGTATAATACTCGGTCGATTTTTTATCGAGCGAATTAGACTTTTTGCGTTGATCTAAGATGTAATCGAGACCATCTTCTTCCAGGTAGGCATTAAATTCTTTCCCTTCCAATTCAATGTACGCATCGTTACTTACCAGTGTAAATAAATACGTGCCCCCCAAATCTGTCTTAAAACTCAAGTTGTTACCTTCTGTAGGTTTTACTTCTTTGGTCAGCTCTTTTACACCATTCAGCCGATGCAAATCCAGTTTCTCGACCTTATGTCTTTTCAAATCCCAGAACTCGCCCTCAAAGCCTTCGCCTACCATCAAATCAATTTTAATTTCTTCGCCTGCTTTGTAACGAAATTTCTTGGGTAGCAACCAGAACTCGTGCGCTTGCGCGAGTACAGCTAATGCAAGTATGAATAATGTTGTGGTGAGCTTCTTCATATTTTGTTTAAGTTAAGTAGGCAGTTGGCAGTAACCAGTCGGCAGGAAAATGCAATCTGAAGTGCTGCCTACTGCCACCTGCTTACTGCCTACTTTTTCCGTTTTCTATTCATGATCTCCTCAATCTCTTCTGCTTCAATCGGTATGTTCTGCATCAGATCAAAATTTTTACTCTTTCCAATTACAATATTGTTTTCCAACCGGATACCAAATTTCTCCTCCTTAATATAAATACCGGGTTCAACTGTCCATACCGAACCAACAGCCACTTTTGCATGCATGTTGCCCACATCGTGTACATCCAATCCTAACATGTGTGAAGTGCCATGATAAAAATATTTTTTAAATGCCGGACTGTCTTTGCTTTGATTCTTAATATCTGTTTTATCAATCAACTTTAATTTAAGAAGTTCAGCTTCCATTAATTTTTCAATCTCTTTCTGGAAATCGAAATACACCACATTAGGCCGAAGCATATTAGTTGCAGCATTCTTAATACGCAACACCGCGTTATACACTTCTTTTTGGCGAGCGGTATATCGTCCGTTCACAGGTATAGTGCGTGTCATGTCTGCATTATAGTTGGCATACTCAGCAGCAACATCCAGCAGAATTAACTCACCGGCATGGCATTGTTTACTGTTCTCTACATAATGGAGAATGTAATTGCTGATACCCGATGCAATGATGGGTGGATAGGCAAAACCTTTTGAACCCAACCGCTTAAATTCATGTACAAACTCAGCTTCAATTTCGTATTCCATTACACCTGGCCGAACGTAACCCAACACGCGCCTAAAACCACACTCGGTTATATCACATGCCTTTTGAATCAATTCTATTTCACGGGGTTGTTTTACTTTCCGCAACTCGCCTATAACCGGAGCAATTCTGTTATACGTGTGCAACGGATAAGTTTTTTTACACCACTCAATAAACCGCGCATCGCGACTTTGCACCACTACTTCCGAGCGATAATGTTCGTTGGTGTTGAGATAAATCTGCTCCACCCCGCCCATGGTCATCATGTGGTGAAACAATTTCTCAAAACCCGAAATCCACACTACCGTTTCTATTCCTGAAATCTCTGTTGCTTCTTGTTTGGTTAACTTATGTCCTTCCCATTTTTCAAGTAACTCGTTGGGTTCGCGCAAAAAAAGTACTTCGCGGTATTTTTTATCGGGGAAACCGGGGCATAACACCAGCATGCTTTCTTCCTGGTGGATGCCGGTTAAATAATACAAGTCGCTGTTTTGAATATAGCCCAAAACCCCATCGGCATTGCTGGGCATAATATCGTTGGAATTAAAAACGGCTATGGAGCCGGGATTCAATTTATTTATCAATCGCTTGCGGTTAGCGATAAAAAGTTCTTTGCCAATAGGTTCGTGTCGCATAGGTTGTAAAAAACTTGTTTAATCCATTAAGTTCTGATAGATTTTGGAAAGTTATAAATAGCCCTTCACATGAAAAAATTATTATTTATTGCGATTGGTGTATTGGCATTGAGCACCGCCCCAGCACAAGAAAAAAAATACACACCTACCCCGGAAAATTTAAAGAATCGTGCCTGGTTTCAAGATGCAAAATTTGGTTTGTTTATCCATTGGGGCGTTTATAGCGTGCTGGGCGATGGTGAATGGGTAATGAACACGAAGCAAATACCCATTAATACATACGAAAAACTTCCGGCTTTTTTTAACCCTACTGAGTTTAACGCAGCCGAGTGGGTACAAATGGTGAAAGATGCCGGCATGAAGTACATTACCATTACCAGCAAACACCACGATGGTTTTGCTATGTTCGATTCGAAGGTTTCGGATTACAACATTGTAAAAAGAACTCCTTACGGGAAAGATGTTTTGAAAATGTTAGCCGATGAATGTCGTAAACAAGGCATTAAATTATTCTTTTATCATTCGCAGTTAGACTGGCGGCACCCTGATTATTATCCGCGCGGCAACACAGGCGGTAATTATACCGGTCGCGAAGAAAAAGGCGACATGAATAAATACCTCGATTACATGGATGCACAGTTAACCGAGCTACTCACCAACTATGGCGACATAGGTGGTATCTGGTTTGATGGTATGTGGGATAAAAAAGATGCTGAATGGAGGCTGTCACAAACCTATTCGCTTATACACAAACTGCAACCGGCAACTTTAGTAGGTAGCAATCACCATGTAGCTCCGTATGAAGGTGAAGATTTTCAAATGTTTGAAAAAGATTTACCGGGTCATAACACCACGGGCTTTGCGCCCGAACAAAAAGTTGGTGATTTACCCAAAGAAGTTTGTGAAACTATCAACAACAGTTGGGGATTTAATTTACGTGATGACAAAAATAAAAGCATCAAAGACCTGATTCAATATCTGGTAAAAGGCGCAGGTTATGATGCTAATTTTTTATTGAACGTGGGCCCGATGCCCAACGGAAAAATTCAACCGGAGCATGTTGCGCTATTAAAACAAATGGGCGAATGGACCCGGCAGTATGGCGAAACTATTTACGGAACCCGAGGCGGCCCACTTACTCCGCGCGAGTGGGGCGTAACTACCCAAAAAGGCAATAAGGTTTACATTCATATTTTAAAGTGGCATGATGAAACACTCACGCTACCCAAACTGGGTAAGAAGGTAATTAACGCTAAGATTTTTATTGATAAGACTCCTGTTAAGTTTGTTGAGAATGATTTCGGTTTGAGTATTAAAGTGCCGAAGGATAAAATGAACGAGACTGATACAGTGATTGAGTTGGAGCTGAAATAGTTGACAGTATGCAATTGACAATTGACAATAATCTCGTTGTCAATTGTCAATTGGTTTTTGTCAATTTAGTCTAATTACTCTCCCCCTGCGGATCATTTACATCATCGGTATTAACATAGTTGATGATGATGAATGTAAATAGTAATCCAGAAAAAAGACCCTCCAACGCAACCATAAATGAGGTAATGTACGGGTTAAGGTAACGGCCCATCGGTTCGTTCGTAATAATATCCTGCATAAAACCTGGATCTACCGTAAGGTAAATGAACAGGAACAATGCAAAGATGACGGACGAAACTGCACCAGTTGCCACACCGGTAACCAGCGCCCGAAAATAATTCATGTGCTGATCGTGTGTTTCCCTGAATTTTTTCAATGCGAAAAAAATTCCGCCTACTTGAATAAATATATTCAAAAAGCGGAGCTCATAAATATGGGCAAGCCCCGCTACTTTCATAATCAGAAAAAAAGCAATAAGGCCACCGGCAATTTTTAACCCGTAGTTTTCGGGTATTCGATTTGGGTTTGTGAACAGACTCATAGGCAAGAGGGTTGGTGTGAACAATTAAATATTTGAAATTTTTCAGAGATAAGCAACCTTTTATATGCCTTAATATTTGAATACCTTCGGAGCGGCTTAAAAACAATCCTGAAAACTCAAACCCAAAACCCGATGATCAAGAAAATCTTATTCATTCTTGCAGGCCTTATTGTGGCCTTGCTGTTGATTGGCTTTGTACTTCCGGGCAAACTGGAGGTAACAAAAAGTGTTTCTATCCAAGCACCTGCCAGTGCGGTGTTCGAAGAAATTAATGATTTGAAACGCTGGGAAACCTGGCAATACTGGAACACGCTGGACCCGACCGACATGAAAATCAAGTATGTTGAAAAGACCGTTGGCACAGGCGCTTCTTACAGTTGGGATAGTCCGGTTTTGAAAACCGGAACCATTACCTTAACTGAAAGTATTCCCGATAAATCGGTTGCCATCACAATGGACTTTGATGGTAATCCCGCTAACGGAGTCTATGCCCTTGAACCCGATGGCGAAAACACAAAACTTAATCTCAACTTTTACAGCGATGCCGGTATGAATCCGATTGGCCGTTGGATTAATGTATTTATGAAGGGCGAGATCGAAAAGTCATTTGATTATGCCGGAGAAAAAATCAAAACTATCGCGGAAGCGAAACCAAAATTTACCTACGCAATCACTGAAGAAACATTACCCGCAATAAGTTATGTTGGGTTAATACATACCATGAGTCCGCAAGATCCGGCTGCCATCAGCGCACAAATGGCTAAAATGTATGGCGAACTGGAAACCATGTTAAAGAAAGCCAAGGTTGAAATTACAGGCTATCCGTTTGCGATGTATCCTGCTTACTCCGAAACATCTATGGACATGATTTGCGCCATGCAGGTTGCAGCCGATGCCAAGGTTCCGGCTAAATACAAAGTTGAAACTGTTGAAGTTGGTAGTGCGATAAAAGGAATTTACAAAGGCGATTACAATAACCTGATGGCGCTGCACATGGAGCTGGATCAATACCTGCAATACAAAGGCCTTACCATGAATGGCGCGCCCATTGAAATTTATGTAACCGACCCGATGTTGGAGAAAGATACTGCCAAGTGGATAACTGAAATTTATTATCCGATAAAGAAAAATTAAATCTGATTCAGGCGTCAGAACGGCTCCAGGCCGACAGACGCCTAAGTTATTTAGTGCATGACTTTAACTGAATTCAAAAACTCACTTAAAGAACAGCAACCACCACCGGTTGCTGTTTTGTTGCAAGCACTGTGGTACGAAGCCAAAGGCGATTGGGAAAAGGCACATAACATTGCACAAGACGTACACACACCGGATGGTTCGTGGATACATGCTTATTTACACCGTGTGGAAGGCGATACCAGTAATGCACAATACTGGTATCATCGCGCTAACCGAAAAATGCCCAAGCTTTCGCTGAAGGAAGAGTGGGATGGGATTGTGAGCGAGTTGTTGCTACGCAATTAAGGTTGACAACCTTTATGACCAACTAAGGTTTACAACCTTTTCTACCAAGCTTCAAAAGGTTGTAAACCTTTTCAATAACTAAACCCCAACTCCTTCAAGCCATCCTGTACCTCTGGACAACTCATAAATAAATTCCAGAGCAAACCGGTGCGCTGATTTTCCATCATAACCACAATGGGGCCCTGATCAATAGCCAGGTACCGGGTAGGGTACCAATTCTCTTGTTCACTAAAGGCATCATAAAATCCATAGTCGCCCATAATTTTATCACCTAACTCAAAATAAAAATGTTTCATCGCAGCCATGCTTTGTTCTGGTGTATAAGGGAATGATGAGAGTGCAGCTGTAGGTGAAATCACTCCCAAATCTTCATTAGGACTATGGGCTGCATAACCTTTTACAGAATAGCTGGCAGTTAATCCCCAGTTGTCTTTACTATAACCTTTAAAGCCTTTCGGATTTTCTACACAGTATTGATAATTGATGAGTGTGTGATTTACATTGTGTTGCCAGTAATCGGCATACTTGTCTTTTAGCTTGCGCGGATCTAATCCCAAAAAAGAATAATGCGACCAGAACAAGGGCCCGCCAAACTGTTGCGCATAATTATGTTTCAGGTCGAGGTGATAACCGTATTGCTGATGTGCCGAATCATTTTTCATTGCGCCTTTGCGCGACCAACCTTCGTGATAGGCAATAGCCGGAACTTTATGCGTGGGCGATGCTGCCGCGAGCACATAGGTTATCAAACATTCATTATAACCTTCCAGTGGAAAATTCATTTTCCACTCTTTATCGGGCGACCAATGCCAGTAGAGTACATTTTGTCCACCTCTGCGATACCAATCCCATTCCACTTCGCGCCACAGTTTATCAATGCGTGCGGCCAAGGCTTTTTCGCGATCATTGCCATCTTTAAAATATTGGCGTACGCATAACAAACCCTGAACGAGATAAGCGGTTTCTACCAAATCGCCACCGTTATCATTAGGACTGAAAGGTTTTACTTCTCCGGTTTCGCCATTCATCCAATGCGGCCACACACCTTTAAAACGATCTGCTTTTTCTAAAAATGTAGTTAGTTTTTCAAGATGCGCTACGCCTTGTTCGCGCGTAATGAAGTTGCGTTCAATCCCAACTAATATCGCCATCACACCAAAGCCTGTTCCGCCACTGGTAATAATGTGTTTATCATTTTCAGGATAAATGTTGTCGGCATGAAACCGCTCGCGCGCACCACCTGAAACCGGCTCGGCACCATCCCAGAAATATTGAAAGGTTTTGTATTGCACCAGTGTAAAAAGTGAATCATCGCTAATTGTTTTTTCATCAGCAACATCTGCTGGCTTTTGCGAAGAACATGCACACATGGCCATCACCACACATGCCAACAGAGATGTTTTAATTTTCGGTAGATTCATGATTTCTGGATTTTACGGTTTGCTCACGCCAAAGTAGTAATTCCTGCTTACGTTTCTCCAACTCTTGTTCGGACGGTTTGTAATCAATTAGTCTTTTTAAATCAGGTTGCCCGGCATCCACCCAGGCGGTGTACCAGATGTTACCCGTTTGTTTTACACTATTGCGAAACATCCGCTCAACCATGCCATTCAACATGCGGTGATACTTCTGCGCATATTCCTGACCATACACTTTTACAGTTTGTTTGCCTTTGGTTTCAAAACTGAATCTTTCGTTCGTGGAAGCCAATTGTTGTTCAAAGCGAAGTACCGAATCAACAGCCAAATGCGATTGTTCTATGATCTGCCAAACGGTTTGTTGCACATTGGGTAAATAAGTTGCCGGACCCACATAAAAATCGTACTCCTCATAAAACAATTCGGGCAACCGCGATTCCCAAAAACCATGAATACCTACTTGGTTGGTTAGCTGGCCATCGTAATTTTTGGTGGTATGCAATGGAACATGGGCATCGGCTACATAGTGCCCCAAATCGGCCGAAAGCCGAAGAATGCGATCCGGATCATTCAACAAAAACGCTTCTTTCAATTGCTGGTACACCCGATAAATATGCCAGGGTACGATGCCTTTGGCTTTAAGCGAGTCTTCTCCAAATTTTTCAACGGCCTGATTCCAATAGCGGGGTAATTTGTAAACTGCACTATCGCCATAATCATCCAGGTCGATATAGTGCCTCGGAGCTTCATCCACCACGGCATAACGCCTGCGGTCGGGGTTTACGGCTGCTTCGGTAATAAAATCGATGTTTTTCTTATAAAAGCTGGCCATATCTGCCGGAAGCGTAAACACGGCCAAACGGTTAATCTTTTTGTGGGCAAAAAAGCCCCACCGAAAACCCATCGGAAGCAGGCAAAGAAGCCCAATCAGCAACAAAAACAACCTTTTTTGCATATCTATAAAGATATTCAAAGTGATTGGAGTGGCCGCGTTTGCATTTCCGATTATTGCGCTTATTTTTGCAGTCCGTTTTGAAAAAAGCATTATGGCAAATCATAAATCAGCAGAGAAAAGAATCCGGGCAAACGAAACCAAGCGCGTAAGAAACCGCTATCAGGCTAAGACCACCCGTACACAAATCAAGAAATTGAACGCTACTACCAAGAAAGATGAGGCGCAAGCCCTTTTGAAGGAAGTATCTTCTATGATTGATAAACTGGCTAAGAAGAATATCATTCATTGGAAAAAAGCCGCCAATCAGAAATCGCAGCTTACCAAGCGCGTAAACGCTTTAGCGTAAGAATTCAGATATTATTTTTCCCTCCCTGACTTCGGTTGGGGAGGGTTTTTTTATGCGTAATTTTTTAGAACTAAATACGTTAGCTGTTAAAACAATGCGCTTCTGCACACTTATAATAATGTTTCTGGCAAGTTTAGCTGCTGAGGCCCAAACCCATTGGGGAATACGGGGTGGCGCAAATCTTAATTCCATTCATCTTGAGTACGCACCCTTTTTACCTAATCGATATTTTGAAAATAATTACGCTTTTCACTTGGGGGGCTTCGTGGAAACAAACATCAACAAAAAAGGTGCGCTGCATACCGGGTTTCAATTTATACAAATGCGGGTTAACTCGCGGAATTTCAATAATAACCCAGCCACCTCCACCCGAATCAATCTCAACTTAATTGAAGCGCCTGTACTGCTTGTGATGGGTTTATCAAACAGGCTACTAAGCATTGAAATAGGCCCCTCCTTCTTATATCGGTTATCGGCCTCAGAAAACCCCAATGATTTGTCTAAAAACCTGGATCAGATTTTTTCTAACAAGCTGGAGGCCGGAATGAATGGCGGCATTCGCTTTTTAGCTGCCAATAGAATTGCTATTTGGAGTCGTTACTATCACGGATTTAAACAAGCAAGTAACTTTCCAATCACCTCGAGTTATAAACCACAGCATGTAAAAACCAACTTTCAGGTTGGGCTGGGTTACATCCTGCCACCCTATAATTAGAGTGTTAAATTCGATTTTCTAATTTTATAATGTGAAAATAGAAGACAGCAAGCCGCTTAACATCCGCGAGTGGTCGCCTGAAGACCGACCCCGCGAAAAACTTCTGCTCAAGGGTACATCCGCGCTAAGCGAAGCCGAACTGGTGGCTATTCTTATTGGTTCGGGTACCACCAAAACCTCGGCTGTTGAATTGGCTAAAAAAGTTTTGTTGCTCGGTAAAAACAATTTGAATGAATTGGCGCGACTGAGTGTGAAAGACCTGATGAAAATTAAAGGCATTGGCGAAGCAAAAGCTATTACCATTGTAGCTGCGCTGGAACTGGGCCGCAGGCGCAAAGCACAAGATGTTGAAGAGAAACCTAAAATAAGCAGTTCCAAAGATGCCTTTGAACTTATTCAAGGCGATCTGATGGATTTACCACATGAAGAATTTTGGGTGCTGCTGCTTAACCGCATGCACCAGGTGATAAAAAAGAAACGTATTAGCGAAGGTGGCGTTTCGGGCACCGTGGCCGATCCAAAAATTATTTATAAGCTGGCATTGGAAGACCTGGCAACAGGTGTGATTGTAGCACACAACCATCCATCGGGTAACCTGAAACCAAGCCAGAGCGATATTGATTTAACACGAAAGCTTAAGGAAGCTGGTAAATTTCTGGAAGTGCAACTGCTCGACCACCTGATTATCGCTAACCGGAATTATTTTAGTTTTGCAGATGAAGGGCTGATATGAAAATTGGGTATAGCGTTTTGATTGGTGTGTTGGTGATCTTGTTTGTTGGCTTTATGTATTTGCCAACGCAGGATGAAAATACCACTGCCGCAGTAAAGGCTGTAAATCAAGAACCAGATTCAAGTGAGGTAACACTTGCTGCACCTGTAACAGCAGTGGAGCTTGAAGCAACCAACAATCCACATCTGCAAAACGTGTTGGATTCGTATAACGAGTTTATCAGCAACGCAATTGCGCGGGGCATGGCTCCTGGTGCAGCGGTAGCCATTATTCACGATACATCTGTTGTTTTTTTAAAAGGCTTTGGTTTGAAACAAGCGGGCACCACCGATTCGATTGATGTTCATACCGTTTTCAGGTTAGGCTCCGTTTCAAAATGTTTTGCCTCGGTATTGGCGGGCGCATTGGTAAGCGATCAGCTTATTAATTGGGACGATCCGATTCTAAAATATTATCCGCAGTTTCAACTTATCTCCCCAGAGCATACCAACAAAGTAACAATAAGACATGTGCTTTCGCACACTACCGGTTTGCCCTATCATGCCTACACCAACATGATAGAAGAGCACTTGCCGCTGGATACATTATTGGCAAGCTTAAAAACTGTAAAACTTTTTGGTGAGCCCGGTCAGGTTTATAGCTATCAGAATGTAGGCTACAGCCTAATAGAAAAAGTAGTGGAGAATGCCACACGCCAAACCTTTGAACGTGCCCTTACCGAAAATGTATTCAAGCCATTAGGTATGTACAGCAGCTCGGCTTCGTATCTCGCCATTATGAATCACCCTAATGTAGCGCAACCGCACCACGTTGTGCGTAAGCAATGGATGCCCGTGCCCATCTCCGATACGTATTACAATGTTTCGCCTGCGGGCGGTGTAAATGCCAGCATTGCTGATATGGCCTTGTGGTTAAAATCGTTGCTAACAGGAGGCAAAGAAATTATGGCTGACACAGCATTAACTGAAATATTCGAACCTCAGGTAAAGGCAATTTCCAAAAACCGGAATTTTAATCGGTGGAAACGTCCACGCTCATCTTACTATGCGTTGGGTTGGCGGGTTATCAATTTTCAAAACGACCAATTGCTTTACCATGGAGGTTATGTTAACGGGTATCGTAGTGAGGTAGCCATCGATCAGAAAAATAAAATTGCCATTTGTGTACTTACCAATTCGCCCGGCAACTTAGCCGATCTTTCGGTACCAGAATTTTTTAAACGCTATTCACAAAAAGCAGATTCGATTTGGTATTGGCAAAACCTGCACAACCCGCTATTTGTAAAACACACCAGTCCGGCCTCAGCAATCTCGCATCAATGAAAACTTCGAAACTAATTGTTATTGTATTGACTGTAGCCATAGCTGGATTTGTGATCTACTCCATGCAAAACAATACCACATCGACTGACGAGGGGTATATGGAATTTATCCAACAGGAACGCGCTGAGGCCGAAAAATTTATGAAGGATGGTGTGGGTTCTCCTTTCCGTAAGGATAGCATGGCTTTTGAAGGATTAAATTTTTTTCCGGTTGATATCGGTTATCGCATCAAAGCAAAACTAAAACCGATTGATGGCAAAAAAGTGGTGATACTTGCTACCAGCGATGGTAAGGAACAAAAATATTTAGAGTATGCTTTCGCAGAGTTTGAGTTAGATGGTGTACAAAATCAACTGTTAATATTGGAAGTAATGGAAATGGGCCCGCAACGCGGTAAATTGTTTCTGGCATTTTCGGATGAAACCAGTGGCCGCGAGACGTACGGAGCCGGTCGCTACCTCGATGTAAAAAAAGTACCGGCAGCAAAAACAATCGAGCTGGATTTTAATCTTGCCTACAATCCTTATTGCGCTTACAACGATAAGTACTCCTGCCCGTTTCCGCCCAAAGAAAACCTATTAAAGGTAGCCATTCGTGCAGGTGAGATGAGTTATCATCCGTAAAGGAGAATTTGTTAACTTCGAAAAATGAAAGGAAAATTTACATTCACGGCCACAATAGAAAAGGATTCTGAAACAGGTTTGTTTATTGGATACATTCCATCGCTTCCTGGTGCACATACTCAGGCAGCCACATTGGATGAACTTTCGAAGAATCTGGAGGAGGTTGCTTCACTTTGTCTGGAGGAAATTGCTGAAATTGACTTGGAGAAAATACAATCTGAATTTATTGGTACTCAGCAAATTATGGTTGAGTTTTGATTACCAACAGGATCGTTCTAAAATTCATTTACGACCGGATTTAGTTTAGTCGAAAATTTTAAATCCGTATGAGCAGACTACCCATTATCGATTCAAAACAATTTGAAAAACTCTTATTAAAAATCGGGTTCGTCTATGTTCGTCAAAAGGGAAGTCACGCATTTTATCGTCATCCGGATGGCCGCTACACTACACTCCCACACCATCCCGGCAGAGATTTAGGTAGGCCATTGATCCATAAGATTTTAAGAGAGATAAAACTGACTCCGGATGAGTTTGTTGCGCTATTAGAAAAGACCTCTTAAACCCGTACTTTTGGGGTTCTGATTTTTTTCGCATGAAGATTTCCTATAACTGGCTTAAGCAATACATCGATATACCCGAATCAGCTGAAGACATTGGTAAAGTGCTAACCTCCACCGGCCTGGAAGTAGAAAGTGTAGAGGCTTTTGAAACCGTTAAAGGTGGACTTGCAGGTCTGGTAATTGGCGAAGTGCTTACATGTGGCAAACATCCCAATGCCGATAAACTTTCGGTTACTACGGTTAATGTTGGTGATAAAGTTTTACCCATTGTATGTGGTGCTGCCAATGTAGCTGCCGGACAAAAAGTAGTAGTGGCCTTGCCTGGTACCACCGTTCACCCAACAAAAGGCGACTCCTTTACTATTAAAGCAACAAAAATCCGGGGCGAAGTTTCAGAAGGGATGATTTGTGCCGAAGATGAAATTGGATTAGGCGAAAGTCATGCGGGAATTATGGTATTAAATACCAAGGCTGCTAACGGAACACCAGCTGCCGAGTACTTCAATGTACAAACCGACTTTGTAATTGAGATTGGATTAACGCCCAACCGGGCCGATGCCGCTTCGCATATAGGCGTTGCCCGCGATATTAAAGCCGCAAAGAATCGCGCACTTAACATCCCAGTTGTTGATGGGTTCAAGATTGAAAATAATAATCTCGCTATTCCGGTTGAAGTAGAAAATACTGCGGCTTGTCCGCGTTATTCAGCGGTAACTATTTCAGGAGTTACAATAAGTGAATCGCCCGAGTGGTTGAAGAACCGGTTAAAATCCATTGGCCTCTCGCCCATCAATAACATTGTTGATATTACCAATTTTGTATTACACGAAACCGGTCAGCCTTTACATGCTTTTGATGCCGATCGGATTACCGGTAAAAAAGTAATTGTAAGAACATTACCTGCCGGAACAAAATTCAAAACGCTAGACGATAAAGAGCGTACGCTTACCGCGAACGATTTGATGATTTGTAATACAGCAGAGCCGATGTGTATTGCCGGTGTGTTTGGTGGAATAAAATCGGGAATTACTGCCACGACCAAAAATATATTTTTAGAGAGCGCATACTTCTCTGCCGATTATGTACGCAAAACCGGTATGCATCATCAATTAAAAACCGATGCATCCTTTCGCTTTGAACGCGGTACCGATCCGAACATGACTGTGTATGCATTGAAGCGAGCTGCGTTGCTGATTAAAGAAATTGCAGGCGGAACCATTTCTTCTGATGTGGTGGATGTATATCCGAACAAGGTCGAAAACCGATTAATCTCCGTAAAGGATAAACACATTACCCGGTTGATTGGAAAAAATATTCCGCGCGAAGAAGTTTTTACCATTCTTGAAAATCTGGAGATCGCCATTGTTCAAAAAGAAGTCGAAACGTTTACAGTTTCCGTTCCGCCTTATCGTGTGGATGTACTGCAAGAAGCCGATGTAGTGGAAGAAATTCTGCGTATTTATGGATTTAATAACATTGAACTTACTGAAATAGCCGGCACCGATTATTTAGCTGAGTTCCCTGAAAAAGACAGTAATAAGTTTAAGCGTACACTTAGTAGCCAATTGGTTGGAAATGGTTTCTACGAAATCTTAACCAATTCCCTTACCAATGTGGCGTATCAGCAAAAGCATAACCTAACCTTTACCGGCACACCTGTTGAAATGCTGAATAAACTAAGCGAGGAACAAGGCATTTTAAGACAAACCATGTTGTTTACCGGCCTCGAAGTTTGTGCCTACAACATCAACCGCAAACAAAAAGACCTGAAGTTATTTGAGTTTGGAAAAATTTACTGGAAGAATGAGTCTGGTGAAGATGTAACCAAACGCTATACAGAAGAAGAGCGTCTTGCTCTTTACATGAGCGGCTACACAGAAACCGAAAACTGGCAAGCTAAAACCAAAGCTGTAACATATTATGATCTGGCCCAGCAAGTGGTTCAATTGCTGGACAAGGTAAATCTCGAAAATCTGAAACAAGAGAAGTTGGAAGATCCGTTGTTTGAATACGGTATGAAATTAATGAAGGGTAATAAAGAAATTGGCAAGCTGGGCAAGGTAAAAACAAGCCTCACCAAAGATTTCGGCATTAAGCAGGAGATTTTTTATGCCGACTTAAACACTGCCTTGCTTTTCAGATCGGCAAACCCTAAGTTCGTTGTGCAGGAAGTACCCAAATTCCCGGAAGTAAGACGCGATCTTTCGTTGGTATTGGATAAACAAGTTACATTCGATGAAATAAGGACCCTTGTTTTAACTACTGAGAAAAAATTAGTGAAAGAGATTATCGCGTTTGATGTATATGAGGGTGATAAGATTCCCGCAGGAAAAAAAGCGTATGCGTTAGGCTTTACCCTGTTGGATGAATCCAAGACCCTTACCGATGATGAGATTGAAAAAGTGATGACGCGGTTGATGGGTGCTTTTGAAGGAAAAATGGGAGCTGTAATAAGAAAGTAGTTGTGGAGAGGAGGTTAGACAAAGATCGTAACCTTTTAAAATTTTAAATTCGAAATCAAGAATTCACGGTATGGATCAGGAAACACTTAAATCAAGTTTGAATGGGCTGGAACGGAAGGTGTTGGTATTGCTGAATGAACATAAATCGCTGAAAGACGAGCTAAAAGGGTTAAAACTTGAGAATCACGAGCTTAAGACTGATCTGCGCAAGCGCGATGAACAACTTCATCATTTTAAAAATCAGATTAAAATCACTAAGATTGTAGATCATATAAACCCGGAAGACGAAGGTGTTTCGGACTTGAAAAAGAAAGTAGACGAGTATATCCGCGAAATCGATAAGTGTATTGCTCACTTGAGCAGATAACCGGTAGAAGTTGATGGAAGAATTATCCGTAAAAATAAAAATTGCCGACCGCGAATACCCCATGAAGGTAAAGCGCAAAGAAGAAGAGAAAGTGCGCGCAGCCGGCAAGCTCATCAACGAAAAAATCAAATACTATCGGGAACAGTTTGGCATTGATGACAAACAAGATCTGCTGGCCATGGTGGCTTTCGATTGTTTGGTAGATAAAATGGCAGATGAAGAAAATCTGCAGCAGATAGACCAAACTGTGGTTGAAAAGGTAAACCATATCAACCAACTGGTTAGCCAGGCACTCTAAGCTTTTCTTATTTTAATTCCCTTCCTTTAGTCGTGGCCCCACAGGCCTTTCGGGTGTTTTTTAATTTAAACACCAATTAAAAATGGATTTATTAACACCAGGAGCTAACGGAATGATTGTATTCATTCTAATATCGCTCATACCCATCATACTTATTGGGCTTTTGCTCGGTACATATCTGTACAAAAGGAGATTACGTAAAAATGATCAGGTTCTTGAAGAAAAAGCAAAGTTGATCATCAAAGAAGCCGAATTACAGGCCGAGAATATCAAAAAAGACAAGATTATTGAAGCCAAGGACAAACTCTTTAAAATGAAACAAGAGTTTGAGGAAGAAGCCAATCGTAAGAAAAACCAGATCATCAGCAACGAACAAAAAATTAAACAACGCGAAGCACAACTTTCGAAGGAACTGGAAACTTTAAAACGCAAGGAAGCCGAAGTAGATGCAGAGAAACAAAGCCTGGCACAGCAACACGAGTTGGTGAAAAAACGTAAAGAAGAATTAGATAAATTCAATGCCCAAAAAGTTGCGTTATTAGAAGGTATCTCTAAACTAACAGCCGACCAGGCACGCGAACAATTAATTGAATCGCTTAAAGAAGAAGCCCAGACCAAAGCCAGCTCGTACATTAAAGACATTATGGAGCAGGCAAAGTTAAGCGCCACCAAAGAAGCCAAGAAAATTGTAGTAGAAACTATTCAGCGTACCGCTACCGAACATGCAGTAGAAAACTGTGTATCCATCTTTAATATTGAAAGCGATGATATTAAAGGAAAGGTAATCGGGCGCGAAGGCCGCAACATCCGCGCATTGGAAGCCTCCACCGGTGTGGAGATAATTGTGGATGATACTCCGGAAGCGATTATCATTTCCGGATTTGACCCGGTGCGCAGAGAGATTGCACGGTTATCGTTACACCGTTTAGTTCAGGATGGTCGCATACACCCCGCCCGCATTGAAGAAATTGTTGCCAAGACCACCAAGAACATTGAGGACGAAATTGTGGAGATTGGTGAACGCACCGTTATCGACTTGGGTATTCACGGGCTTGCGCCTGAACTGGTAAAAATGGTAGGCCGCATGCGCTATCGCTCATCATACGGACAAAACCTACTTCAGCACTCACGCGAAGTAGCCAACCTTTGTGCTATCATGGCAGCCGAACTTGGTTTGAATGTGAAACAAGCCAAACGCGCGGGCTTGCTCCACGACATTGGAAAAGTATGGCCGGAAGAATTGGAAAAGCCACACGCCATTGTAGGTATGGAATTAGCTCAGAAATACAAAGAGCATCCGGTTATCTGCAACGCCATTGGTGCCCACCACGATGAAATTGAAATGACCAGCATTATCTCACCCATTGTACAAGCTTGCGATGCTATTTCTGGCGCTCGCCCTGGTGCCAGGCGCGAGGTGATGGAACAATACATAAAGCGCTTGAAAGAACTAGAACAGGTAGGCTTAAGTTTTGAAGGTGTAGAAAAATGTTATGCCATTCAGGCCGGCCGCGAGTTACGCGTGTTGGTAGATGCTGAAAAAGCAACCGATGAGCGTGCCGCCCAACTTAGTTTTGATATTTCGCAAAAGATTGAAAAAGATATGCAGTACCCAGGTCAGATAAAAGTAACCGTAATCCGCGAGATGCGGAGCGTGGCGTACGCAAAATAGTTTTTTCAATCTTCCACACCAAGACCATTGTTCCGGCAATGGCCTTTTTTTTTGCTATCAGATGTTAACTGGTTTTTTACTAACGGTAAAAGGCAACTTACGCTGCAGCAGTATATTTAGAGTGAGCAAAATCAATAATGAAGAAACTAACGCTCCTCTATCTTTTGGCAAGCCATTATTTATTTGCTCAGGTTACTACACCTAACACTTCAACCACTTTTTATCAAGCTAATCTGTACGATCACCACCTGGGTGCTAATTCTACGCTTTATACGGGTGCGCGATTTATAGACGAGTTTGCTCAGCAACAAACCGAAGGCAACTATTATTACCATCAAAACGACTGGGCCATTGGCAAGATCAGTTTAAACGGTCAGCTTTACGATTCAATTACCATGCGGTATAACCTTTTATTGAATCAGGTAATAATTTTGAATAATTACACAGGCGAAAGCCTGGTGGCGCAAAAAGAGAAAATAAACTACTTTGAACTGTTTAATACCCGCTTTGTCTTTCTTACAAAACCTGAACCTGGTTACTATGCGGAGCTATCAACAGGTATAGTTAAACCTTATGTGCGGTATTCGTGCCGGCAAAACGAAAGGATTATAAACGGAAAGCTTGTGCGCGAAATGATTATTCGTAAAAAGTATTTCCTTCAAAAAGGCGAAGTTTTTTATCCGATAAAATCGCGCAGGTCGGCCTTGAAGGTGTTTGGATCAAAATCCAGCGAGCTAAGGCGAAATTTAAGGCAAGCTAACATCAGTTTCTCATCGCAAAAGGAAATGGCACTTGCTGCCATGAGTAAATACTTTGACCAGCTAGAGCAATGAGAGCTGCCTTATTCACAATCGTTTTATTCTGCGTATTGAATCAAACCCACGCACAAGAGCGGCCGATTCGGATTTCGGTTACTAATGCAACATTGCTTGAATTTGTAAATGCACTTGAAGCAGTAACGGAGTATCGCTTTTTCTTCAATGCAGCCGAAACGGATAGCCTGAGAATTACACTTATTGCAGACAGAAAAACTATTCCCCAAATACTTGAACTTGCCTTTAAAGAAAGCCCGCTACAGTTCTCCATCGACCGGAATAATTATGTTTACTTAAAAAGCATTAATCCTATTTTAGTTGATTTACCAACCGGTTTTTTTTCATTAACCACTGCGATTGATACGCTGCAAAAAGATTTTAATCGGTTTACCGAAGCTGAAAACATTAAAACAGAAAAACCCACCATTATTGGTTTACGAAATGCCAACACACGCAAAGATGCTACGCTGGCAGGGTTCATTAAAAATTCTAAATCGGGCGAGTCGCTGGTTGGTGCTACCATACTGCTTGAAAATTCTTCATTGGGTGTAGCTACCGATGGTAGTGGTTATTACTCGTTTACTATTCCGAAAGGCGCGCATCAGCTAAAGGTGCGCAGCCTGGGTATGAAGCCAATAGATAAAAAGATTATCATTCATTCAGACGGAAGATTAAATATCGATATGGATGAAGATGTTTTGCCTTTAAAAGAAGTATTGGTTGAGTCCACACGCGATGAGTTGGTTCAGGGGTTGCAAATGGGTTTGGAGCGTTTCGATATTAAAACCATGCGCCAGTTACCCGTGGCCCTGGGCGAAGTAGATGTATTAAAAACCGTACTTACATTACCCGGAGTACAATCGGTTGGCGAAGGAACTGTAGGCTTTAATGTGCGCGGAGGCGCTACAGACCAAAATCTTATTTTGTACAATGAAACTCCCATTTTTAACCCCTCACACCTTTTCGGATTTTTTTCAGCCTTTAATGCCGATGCCGTTAAAAATGTAGAATTATATAAAAGTGGTGTGCCGGCTGAATACGGAGGCAGAATTTCTTCGGTACTGGATGTTACCACGCGCGAAGGGAACAAAAGAAAATGGAGTGGTGCCGGTGGTATTAGCCCGATTACCGGAAGGCTTTCGATTGAAGGCCCGATTATGAAAGACAAACTTTCTGTCTTAATTGGTGGGCGCTCCACCTATTCCGACTGGCTGCTTAACCAAATTCCCAATGCCACGCTGAAACGAAGTAAAGCCTCATTTTACGACCTTAATCTAAATCTACATTACGACATTGACCATAAAAACAGCGTATCTATTTCAGGTTATACCAGTACCGATGAGTTTAAATTACAAAGCGACACTGCCTATCGGTACAGCAATCAGGCATTAGCCATAAAGTGGAAGCACATTTTTACTAATAAATTTTTTGGTAGTGTGAGCTCCAATTATAGTACCTATACCTACAATATTACCAGTTTTGCCAATCCGGTTAATGCATTTGATCTTTCATATAAGCTACAGCAACTTACAACCAAAACCGATTTTAATTATTTCTTAAATACACGGCAGGCCTTTACGTTTGGAGCCGGTGTTACCGGTTACCATCTTTCACCCGGAACCTATTTGCCCGTTGGTGAATCTTCTTTGGTAACGCCTGATGTGCTTCAAAAGGAACAAGGAATTGAAACCTACGGCTACGTTGGTACCCAGCTTGAGCTTACTCCTAAATTATCGGCTTATGGCGGTGTGCGGTATTCACAATTTATAAATACCGGCCCGCGGCAGGTTTATGTTTATGCCCCCGGCCCGCGCGATGTATCAACTATAATCGATACCCTGCACTATGTGAAAGGGAAAAAAATAGCTTCATCCGGAGGGCCGGAACTGCGCGCATCATTACGGTATAGCTACCATCCTGCTGCATCGGTAAAAGTAAGCTACAATCGCCACCGCCAGTATATTCAAATGTTATCGAACACTACCGCTATTGCACCTACCGACATTTGGAAATTAAGCGATACGTATTTAAAACCGCTCATTGGCGATCAGGTAAGCATCGGTTACTACCGTCAATCGCGCAAGCGATCGTTGGAAACTTCAGTTGAAGCCTATTACAAGTGGATGCAGAATTTTCTGGATTACAAAGGCGGTGCCGAGCTAATTCAAAATCATCACCTTGAAACCGATATATTAAACGCACGCGGAAAAGCTTATGGAGTTGAGTTGATGGTAAAACGAACTGCAGGCAAAGTAAACGGTTGGGTAAGCTACACCTATTCCCGCTCATTGGTTCAAACACGCGGAAATTCGGAGATAGAGACAATAAACAGCGGCACCTATTATCCAAGTAATTACGATAAACCGCATGCGGTGAATTTTATTGGTAACTATCGTTTTAACCGGAGACTGAACATGTCGCTTAACCTGGTTTATGCAACCGGCAGGCCCATTACGCTTCCCATTGCTAAATACACTACCGATGGTACCGAGCGGTTGATTTACTCCGACCGAAACCAGTATCGCATACCTGATTATTTCAGAACTGATTTTGCCATTAACCTGGAGGGTAATCATAAAACAAAAAAAATTCTGCACGGTTTCTGGAGCCTGAGTGTGTATAACCTAACCGGCAGACGCAACGCGTATTCCGTTTACTTTACTTCAGAGAATGGAATTATTAAAGGTTATAAACTTTCCATTTTTGGAAGCCCTATTCCAACCCTCACCTACAATTTCAGATTTTGATGAAGCGACTCCTCATTCTTATCATGTCCGTGAGTGCCTGCGTGGATCCTTACAATCCACCGGAAATAAGTCAATCTGTTCCGGCTTTGATTATCGATGGATTTATTAACAGCGGTGGTGATAGTAAACTTACGCTAAGTTGGTCGCAAAATATAGGAGATTCCGATCAGCCTCAATATGAAACAGCGGCTACGGTTTGGATAGAAGATGAAGCAGGAACCCAACATTATTTAAATAGCGACAACACGGGCAGTTATTATTTATATGCGCAACCATTACCCGCTACCCGTTATCAGCTTCGCATTATTACCGCTAACGCCCGGCATTACCAATCCGATTTCGAACCTGTACTGCAAACCCCTTCCATTGATAGTGTGAGGTGGAGGCTTACCGATACAGCCGGTGTGGCATTTCATGTTTCCACACACGATGATCAGCCGGCATCCGGATTTTACAAGTGGACTTTTGAAGAAACCTGGGAGTACCGCTCGGCTTTTATTTCTTCTATACAATTGGATGCTTCAAACCAGGTGGTTCCTCGCACAGAATACATTAATCAATGCTGGCGTACTTTAACCAATACGGATATTCTGATTGAGTCCACCACGCGACTTCAAAAAAATCAGGTGTCGCAATTTCAACTTACCAGTTTTCTACAAAATTCGGAGCGAGCCCGGTACCGATATAGTTTGTTGGCCAGGCAACAAGCTATTACACAAGCCGCTTATAACTACTGGAAGCAGGTTAAACAATCCACTGAAGATTTGGGCACCCTCTTCGGCCCCTTGCCACATCAGGTTAATGGTAATATTAAATGCACCTCGCATCCAACTGAAATTGCTATCGGGTATTTTTCTATCAGCACGGTTTCATCCGAGCGTGCCTTTGTCTCATTTCTTCAATTACCCATACCCACGCAATACATAACACAGTATAACGGCTGCGAAGCACTTGAAATAACGCCTACTATGGTAAGTTCATTTGGCGGGCCCTACCTGCTTATTGAACCCATTTACATTGGCTTTGGGCCCATGCTGGCAGGCTACAAATACGGCTCTTATTTTTGTGTGGATTGCAGGTATGCCGGAGGAACCACCACTAAACCCGACTTTTGGTGATGCGGACTTTACTTCTATATCTTACTGCCTGTACCATAACCTTTTCGCAGCAAAAGCATCCATTGGCAGTAGCGTTCAATAATTATTCCTATCAAAATCTCCAGGAAAAAATCTTCATACATACCGATAAAAATTTTTGGGTGGCAGGTGAAACAAGTTGGTTCAAGATATACCTGGTGCATGGGCAAAGTCATGAGCCTGTAAATTCAAGCCGCGTAGCTTACGTTGAGTTGATAGGCAGCGAAAATCAAATTATACTTCAAACCAAAGTTGAGTTAACCAACGGTTTTGGAAATGGTTACATCAACATACCACCTTCAATCAGTTCCGGAAATTATTATCTGCGGGCTTATACCCGTTGGATGCAAAACTACAGTGCAGAATTTTATTACCACCAGTCTGTTACAATTGTAAATACTTTCAGGCGATTGTTTGATGATGTAGTGCATAAAAGTCCGGACATCGATATTCAGTTCTTTCCGGAAGGTGGTCAATGGATTGATGGCATTCCACATAAACTTGCCTTTCGGGCTATAGATCAAAATGGAACTGGTATTGACTTTAAGGGAGCCCTGATCAATTCCAAAGGCGACACGCTGTTGCATTTTTCACCCCAAAAATTTGGTATCGGATTTTTAGAAATGATTCCATCAACAAACGAAGACTACACCGCCATAATCCGACATCAAAGCAAAGTTATCCGCACAAAATTACCACCTGTAAAAACAACAGGATTTGCTCTGCAGGTAGCCGATTCGTTGGGTTTATTCCAGGTTACAATCAAAGCAAAAGGCATTTATGATCAACCGCTTTCTCTACTTGCACATACCCGGCACCATGTAAAAGCTGTTTTCACTAATCGCCTCAACAATGGTATTTCGGAATTTAAAATAGCCCATAGTGAGTTGGAAGCAGGCATTAGTCACATTACACTATTTGACGCATTGGGGCAACCCGTTTGCGATAGGTTGATCTTTAAAAAACCCGATAGTACCGCCCTGCAGGTTTCAACTGATAAGGCCCAAACCAGTACGCGAAAAAAAATTGTGATTAACATGCAATCACCAAATGCTCATGTCTCCAATCTTTCAGTATCGGTAACACGCCACGATTCGCTTAGTCAGTTTTTGCAACCTGATATTGTGAGTTACCTGCTTTTAACAAGCGATTTGAAGGGCACTATTGAATCGCCACATTATTACATAACCGCATCGGCAAAAGCCATTGATAATTTAATGCTTACACATGGGTGGAGTCGCTTTACCTGGCCGGATGTTGCCGAGCCAATACCTGTGCAATATCTTCCCGAATACCGATCGCATCTTATTGAAGCAACCGTAACCGATAAACAAACGCATGCGCCCCTGCCCGGTGTTATTGCTTATGTGGGCGCTGCCAATAAAAAAATCGAGTTAGCGGGAGGTATTACTAACAAGAACGGATTGCTGTTGGTAGAAGCTAACTACTTAAAAGGCCCTCATAAACTCATTCTTCAATCGCCTTATGCGCAAGCTAAAATTGAAGTAAAATCGCCCTTCGCATCTGATTTTGTTAAACTCCATTTACCCGCTATTACACTAACCGAAAAAAATGCCACCGCATTAATTAACAGAAGTATTTCCATGCAGGTAACCGATGCATTTGCGAAACCTGTTGATACCGTTTTGAAACAAGATAGTTCAGCGTTTTATGGCACCGCACCCGAAACTTACCTGCTGGATAACTATACACGCTTTCCGATTATGGAAGAAGTAATGCGCGAGTATGTAAAAAGTGTTTGGGTTCGCAAAAAAGGCGATCAATTCGTATTTAAGCTTGTAGATCGGAATAAAGGTAATTTGTTAGATGGCGAATCGCTTGTGTTATTAGATGGTGTACCCGTATTAAATCTAAATGACATCATGGCGTTCGATCCACTCAAAATTAAACAGCTTGATATTATACCCGGCCGCTATTTTGTTGGCTCGCTTGCCTTTGATGGTATTGTGAGCTATCGCACCTATAAAGGCGATTTAGGTGGCTTTGCGTTTAGTACAGAGCCTGTTATGATTGATTACGAAGGTCTTCAACGCACCAAAGAATTTTATTCACCCCGTTACGAAACCGTTTCGGAAATCAATAGCCGTATTCCGGATGGCCGTCATTTATTATACTGGAATCCGTATGTTCAAATCAACGGAAGTAAAGCCACACAACTGGAGTTTTATACTTCCGATCAACCCGGTACTTATCAGGTAATTGTACAAGGCTTAGCAGTTAACGGCACCCCGCTCTTTGGTGAAACTACATTCCAGGTTGTACGCTGATTCAATCGGTTGAATTAAATTTTATTTTAATCGTACACCTGCTGCATATTATTTATTCTTTACCTTGAAAATCATTTTCTACCATTGTGACTCCAGCCCGCGTTGCCGTTAAACTGCTTTTTTTTGTAAATGGATTTGTGCATGCCAACCTCGCTGCTCGCTTTCCTAAAGTGCAGGAGTTGTTTCGGGTAGATAATGGAACGTTTGGGTTTGTACTCTTAGCTACTTCGCTGGGTGCATTAATGGCCATGCCTTTTACAGGCTGGTTAATCATTCGCAATGGCAGCCGCAGCATTACCATTGCTTCAGCTTTTCTATACTGTGTTTTTGTTCCGTTGGTTCCACTTACATTAGCACTGCCGGGCATTAGCGGTTTATTGCTGGTATTTTTTGTAATGGGCATTACTGCAGGCATGCTGGATGTTTCCATGAATGCGCAGGCCGTAATGGTTGAGCAACAATACCGCAAACCAATCATGACTTCTTTCCACGCTTTATTCAGCATAGGCATGGCGATTGGCGCTGGTTGTGGGGCGTTCTTTGTAAAGTTGGAAACAAGCCTGTTCCTGCACTTAAGTATTATTACCGTGTGTGGCTTAATGGGTGCTGCCTGGGCGCGCTATCATCTTATTCACGATAAGCCGCAGGAAAAAAAATCAGAAGGCCCTGCATTTCGGTTACCAAATGCTGCTATGGTAAGTATTGGTGTAATTGCTTTTTGTTGCATGCTTGGCGAAGGCGCTATGGCCGATTGGAGTACCAATTATATGCAACACATAGCGCGAGCCAGTGAAGCTTTTGCCCCTGCAGGTTTAACCACATTTGCATTGGCTATGACAACCGGTAGAATTTTTGGCGACTCAGCTCGCCTGCGCTGGGGCGATAAAAACTTAATGATTGGATGCGGCCTGATTGCCACACTTGGTATTCTAATTATACTGGGCTTTCCTACGCCATACCCGGCAATTGCCGGATTCTTCTTAACCGGAATTGGTTTGTCTGCCATAGTACCCATTGCTTATAGTATTGCCGGAAATGCAAAAGGGCTTCCGCCCGGTGTTGGCCTGGCTATGGTTACAACAGTAGGATATTCCGGTTTTTTATTTGGCCCACCCTTAATAGGTTTGTTAGCCGATTGGTACACCTTACGAATTGCCTTAGGCCTGGTGGCAGCTTTGTTTATAATTATGACATTTCTTAGTGTACGATACAAATCCTAAACTAACAGCTATGAACATTAAACAAATTGAACACGGAAGCAAAGGTGCCTTTCTGATAGAAGAAAATGGCGAACGCTTAGGTGAAATGACCTATTCAAAAGCCGGAGATGCGTTAATTATTATTGATCATACAGAAGTATCAGAGAAATTGCGTGGCTCCGGTGCCGGAAAAAAATTGGTTTTAGCTGCCGTAGAATATGCACGCCAGCACAACATTAAAATCTTACCCTTGTGCCCGTTTGCGAAAGCAACGTTCGATCGCACCCCGGAAATTCACGATGTACTCAGTCATTAATGCCGCTGCTACAATCTGAATACAAAGCTCCGTTCTACTTATTTAATCCACACCTCGAAACAGTTGTGCCCAGTCTGTTCCGAAAGGTATCAGGAGTTTATCAACGCGAACGCTTAGAATTACCCGATGGCGATTTTCTTGATCTTGACTGGATGCAAGCGCATCGCAAAAAATTAGTAATCATTTCGCACGGATTGGAGGGTAATAGCGAACGTCATTATACAAAAGGTATAGCAGCCCATTTCTTCGCAAATGGTTGGGATGCACTCGCGTGGAACTGTCGCGGCTGCAGTGGTGTAATAAACCGGTTGCCCCGTTTTTATCATCACGGTGCTACAGAAGATCTGGCAGCAGTAGTTAATCATGCTATTGAAAAGAATTACAAACATATTGTGTTAGTTGGTTTTAGTATGGGCGGCAGCATGACGCTCAAGTATCTTGGTGAACGAATCCCCTCTGAAGTAATAAAATCCGCTATTACCTTTTCGGTGCCTTGCGATCTGGGCTCCAGCGCTGCCGAATTGGATAAGCCACAAAACAAATTTTACCTGAATCGCTTCTTAAAAAAGTTAGAGAACAAGATTCAGGCGAAAGCCAAACAGTTTCCAAACCTGCTTTCAGCTAAAAACTTTAAAACCATTACCACCTTTCGTGAATTTGATACCCGGTACACCGCACCCCTGCATGGCTTTACCAATGCCGATGATTTTTATGCACGTGCCAGCTGCAATCCACATTTAGAAAATATTAAGTTACCCGTGCTGCTCATTAATGCCAATAACGATCCATTTTTACCTGCGGCTTGCTATCCGATTGAACTGGCTATGCAACACTCCTATCTGCACCTGGAAATACCCGCTCGTGGTGGCCATGTTGGATTTTCGTTAGCTGGAAATAAAACTAATTGGATGGAAGTAAGAGCCTTAGAGTTTGCCTTGCACAATCACCCGTGAAAAGTTGTTTGGCATTGGTGCCCAAACTCTCTATCTTGATTCTAAAATTAAATCTCTATGAAAGCGATTATACTTATTGCTCTTGTTACTTTTTCAACAGCGTTGTTTGCACAACAAACCAATGGCGTGGTAGACATGAACACCCATAAAATTGTAATGCAGTTTACCGATAGCGATTCCCTGTCGCAGTCCTCCATTGTTGGGCAGGTAAAAAATATTCGTACAGCTTGGCCTAATGCTCAAATTGAAGTAGTGTGTCATGGGCCAGGTTTGGATTTATTGATTTCCAAAACCTCCAAGGCATCGGCACAAGTAACCGAATGGAGCAGCAAGGGTGTTGTGTTTGCTGCCTGTGGTAATACCATGAAACGCAAAAACCTGAAAGCTGAAGATTTGCTCAAGACATCAACAGTTGTGCCCTCGGCTATGATTGAACTTACACTGAAACAGGAAAGCGGCTGGGCTTATGTAAAAGGTGGGCATTGAATTATTTATACATTCAATTTTATAAATTTCTTCGCATTAAAACGTGTTAACGATTACAAACATGAAAACCTACCTTCGCTTTACAATCAACGTACTACTTGTAGTAGTTACCTTTGCCGCTCAAGCTCAAAATAAACTGGAAGGCCGCTGGAACCTGCTCATTGAAAAGGAAGGCTTGCAGTTGCCCTCGTGGTTAGAGATAGAGCACTCTGGCCATAAAACGTTGGTTGGCCGATTTGTTTATGCCTTTGGCAGCGCAAGGCCCATCTCGGTAATCAATACCGACCATGATAAATTTAATTTCTCCATACCTCCACAATGGGAACCGGGCGATCGTAATATGGATTTTAAAGGCGAATTAGTGGGCGAAACATTGAAAGGTGTTATGGTTTATACCGATGGTAAAAAATATAACTGGACAGGCACTCGAATTCCAGCATTAAAAAGAAACATCGAACCGGTTTGGGGCGAACCCATAAATCTTTTTAACGGAAAAGACCTTACCGGATGGAAAGCATTAGGCCCCAATCAATGGATAGTAGAAGGTGGAATTTTGCGCAGCTTACAATCTGGCAGCAACCTGGTAAGTGAAAAAACCTTTACCGACTTTAAGTTGCACGTAGAGTTTAGGTATGAAAAAGGAAGCAACAGTGGTGTTTACCTGCGTGGCCGCTACGAAGTACAAATTGAAGACGATAAAGGTAAAGAACCCTGGAAGGGCTACTTCGGGGCAATCTATGGATTTCTTACACCCAATGTAATGGCTGCCAAAGATGCTGGCGAGTGGCAAACCTATGATATAACATTAGTTGGAAGAATGGTAACGGTGGTAGCCAATGGCATTACCATTATCTCCAATCAGGAAATACCCGGCATTACGGGTGGCGCCATCGATAACAAAGAAAATGAACCCGGCCCCATTATGTTTCAGGGCGACCATGGGCCAATCGATTTCCGCAATATTGTAATTACTCCGGCTAACTAGTTAAACCTTCAACATTCCCCTGAAACCCCGTGCAGCATAGTACGATTCAGCACCGTTGTGATACACAAACACATGCCCGAACCGGTAATCGCAAAATAAAGCACCACCCATTTTCCGAATGTCGGCCGGAGTTTTAATCCAACTGGAAGTTTTAGTATCCAGCATTTCAAGTTTTTGAAGTTGCCGGTACGCTTCTTCCGTTAATAAGTCAATACCCATGTCGCTTGCCATTTGCACCGCACTGTTGGCGGGCTTATGTTCCTTACGGGATTCAAGTGCTTCGTGATCGTAACAAATACTTCTGCGGCCTTTCGGGGTTTCGGGCGCACAATCGCAAAAAGTATAAACATCTGCTTTTTTATCGTAACCGGTTACATCAGGTTCGCCTCCGGTTTTTTCCATTTCGTATAACGACCATAGTTTATCGGGTTTTGTTTCTAAACGCGCCCGAACTTTAGTCCAGTCAATACCCTTATGCCGATGCGTATTTTTGTTAAACCGGATTTCCAAAATCTCTAATAACTCCTTTCGCTGTTCGGAAGTGAGTTTCAGTTTTTGACCTTTCATAGTTTATTCAGTTTACAGTAAGCATGAAACATGGCGGATAAGTTATGAATTAACAACCAACTTTTTATCCGCAGGCCGCCAATACCACGATACTCCGGTTAGCACAATCAACAAAACAGGGCCAAAATATTCTAGTTTGCAGTCAGGTCTTCCGCTTACGAAACGTATTTTTAACGCAGGGTTCCGAAGCGGAGACCCTGCGTAGGATAAAAACCTTCGTGAACAGTTGTGCCTTCGGGTCTTTGTGGTTTGGGATATGTAGTCTATATAAATTCCTTTTCCTAACTTCGTAAACCTCATTTCAAAAACTTCACCTATGAAAACCCTGGCATTAGTCTTATTACTCATGGCGCAAATTGCTATGGGTCAGCTAAAAGAATTACAGCCCACCACCGTAACACCTCTTGCACTCAGTGCCGAAGGTGAGAAAGCATTTAACGAAGCTTTGGTTTTATTTCAGAAGATTGATGATAAACTATCTGCCGGTACAAAGTATGACGACCTAACGCCTGCAGAAAAAAAAGCCTACTCAGCAGTAGATGAAACCCACCAGGATTACTGGGCCAGCATAGGCGATGGCTGCAGTTGGTATTGTGGCGATGGTCCTAAAAAAGTAACGGCCTCCAGCTATTTAAAAGCCCAGGGCACCAACACCTACGAAGCTAAAAACGCCCACGACTTTTCTTATAAAACCGCATGGGTAGAAGGTGCGGCCGGTATCGGCATTGGCGAATACCTGGAATACACCTTTGGAGCAGCAGCACCCCGCGTTACGGATATTATAATTGCCAATGGTTTTGTAAAAAGTCAGGTTGCGTGGACCAATAACGCACGTGTGAAGAAATTAAAAATGTATGTCAACAATAAGCCGTATGCCATTCTTAATCTGAAAGATGAAAGAGCCTTGCAAACATTTAAGGTAGAACCACTCGGTAATGCAAACCGCGAAGACCTTTCAAAACTTCAAGGCAAACCCGATTGGACCTTGAAGTTTGAAATTGTGGAAGTTTACAAGGGCGCAAAATACGATGACACCGTAATCGCTGAATTATTTTTTGACGGACTGGATGTGCATTGTTTCGCCAAGGGAACTCAAATCTTGATGGCCGATAATACAACCCGCAACATTGAAGACTTAAAAATCGGAGATCGAATTTACTACCTGGATTTTGCCACGCAGAAACTAAAACCCGCCACCATCGAAAAGTTGGAGAGCGTAACGCACCATGGTTTGGTTACCTATCAATTTGAAAGCGGGCTAACCGTTACCTCCACCCAAGATCATCCTTACCAGTTACTTCATAAAGGATGGGCTTCCCTTCAGCCTGCTCATTCTGCACAATACGAAGGGTTTGAAAGTATTCAAAAAATTGAAGTGGGTGATTTGTTTATGACTTCGCACGGGGCAGAGCGGTTAATCGCCATTACCCATTTAGAAGGGCACCAACCAACATTTACCATTTCAAAGCTCATCGCTGGAAATAATTTTATTGCAAACGGATTGGTAGTGGGTGTTGAAGCAATTCAATCCGTAAAAGGTGGTATGGCCGCAGATTAAGTACGCCAAAAAACAGGCATATCAAACTTAGATATGCCTGCCCTGAAAAATATAGGTTAACAATCGATCAATACCTCTTCCGCTTCCCAGCATCTCTGCCTTTATACCGGCTTTCAGTTTCACGGCTACCACTCTTTCCCTTCGTACTATAAAACCGTTCTTTCTTTTTGTCGGAATATTTTTCTTTGTGCGGAGCTGTTAGCTCTAATCGCACTTGGCGGCCACGAAGTTCAACCCCTTCAAAGTTTTTCATTACTTTTTCAAATACACCTTTCTCCAGTTCGAAAAAGGAGTAGGCACCCTTCAGATCAATCTTGCCAATTACTTTTTTATCTACTTCACCAAAATCAACAATCAGGTCTAACAAGCTGCCCTTTTCGAGGCCATCCATTTTGCCTACGTTAATAAATACACGATCGCCAGTTGTGTACCGATCATCTTCTTCAGCAAACTCAAATGTTTTCTTTTCAGATTTGTTAAGGTCGCGCGCATCGCGATAGTATTCCAGAAAGCGGTTAAACTCAATAGATGCAAAGCGTTTAATAATATCTTCTTTGGTTAAGTCCTTAAGTTCATGATAAACTTCTGGCAAGAAAGAATCAATTTCTTCTTCATTCACTTCTACCTGCTTTACTTTGTGTACCAGCGCCAGTAATTTATTCTGGCAAACTTCATCACCCGTAGGCACATTGATGCGTGTAAACTTCCGTTTAATACTGCGCTCCACTTGTTGTATTCTTCCAATCTCGCGTTTGGAAACAATGGCAATCGAAATTCCTTTTTTACCAGCCCGGGCGGTGCGCCCGCTTCGGTGTGTGTAGTACTCCATTTCATCGGGCATGTTCATGTGTATTACATGCGTGAGGTTACTCACATCAATACCGCGTGCGGCCACATCGGTAGCAACCAGCAATTGTAATGTTTTATTTTTAAAGCTTTTCATTACCCGGTCGCGTTGCTGTTGGGTAAGGTCGCCATGCAAAGGGTCTGCACTATAACCATCTTTAATCAAATGCTCAGCAATTTTTTGGGTATCAATTTTTGTGCGACAAAAAACTACGCCATAGATATCAGGTGTATTGTCCACAAACCGTTTTAGTGCCAGGTATTTGTCGCGTTCATCTACCACCATGTATTGGTGATCGATGTTTTCATTACCCTGGTTGCGTTCGCCCATGGTTAACTCCTGCGGGTTACGCATGTAGTTCTTTGAAATCTCGCGCACTTCGCGGGGCATGGTGGCGCTAAACAACCACACATTTTTTTCTTCGGGTGTAGTAGAAAGAATTTCGTCTATATCTTCCTTAAAGCCCATGTTTAACATTTCATCGGCTTCGTCAAGCACAATGTATTGTATAGCGGATAGGTCAACTACTTTGCGCGAAAGTAAATCCATTAAGCGGCCGGGTGTGGCTACAATAATTTGTGCACCGCGTTTTACTTTCGTTATCTGATCGCGAATGCTGGCACCGCCATATACCGTAACAATGTTTAGCTTTTTAAATGATGCCGAAAATCGTTCAAGATCGTTTGTAATCTGCATACTTAACTCGCGCGTAGGCGCAATAACCAATGCCTGTGTGGCACGGTTGTTTTCATTTACCAACTCCAGCAAAGGCAAACCAAAGGCTGCTGTTTTACCGGTTCCGGTTTGGGCAAGGCCCACCAGATCTAAATTGCCTTGTAATAAAATGGGAATTGCTTTTTCCTGAATCGGGGTTGGGGATTCAAAACCCAGTTGGCGAATCGATTCCACCAGTTGCCCGGAAAGTCCCAGGCTTTCAAATGATTTCATTAATTGTATTGTAATAAGCTACAAAGGTAGCCTAATTAATTGAAAGTGATTTTATTGGGATAATCCTTTCAAACACCACACATAAGCGATCTGCTTGGAGTTTATTGGTTGGTTTTGTTTGGCCTCACGCACGAAGCCTGTATTTTAGTAGCCGATTGATAGTTTTTACTTTCTGAACTGATAATCGCAAACAAATGAAAATTATAAAACGCATTGTACTGGTTATTGTCCTGCTTGTGTTGGGTTATGGCATTAGCTACATATGGCAAGCCCTCCCTATTATAAGTGCATTTGGCGCCAAAGATTTATGTACCTGTGTATTTCTAAACGGGCGCGCGGCCGATGATGTACTTAAGCAAGAGCTGGGTGCCGGTTTACAAAGCCTCGGCAGTTTTGAACTTAACGCGAACGATTCAACCGTTACCGGAACTGTATTTGGATTAGCCAAACGCAAAGCTATTTACCGAAAAGGATTGGGCTGCACACTGGTATCAGAAATTACCGAAGCCGAGTTGCGCGCCCAAAAAATGAATCTTTATACGATGGCTCCGCTAAATCAGGACACGATACCCTGGCCCATGGGCAATATTTTAAAAACCAACATCGATACCGGTATTTATGTAACTATTCTGAAAGATGCATTGGACTTTGCCTTTACGGAAACCGATTCAGCCGGGCCCATCAATACCCGGGCTGTGGTTATTGT
Organism: Cyclobacteriaceae bacterium; assembly: GCA_019638395.1. Taxonomy (GTDB): domain Bacteria; phylum Bacteroidota; class Bacteroidia; order Cytophagales; family Cyclobacteriaceae; genus ELB16-189. The sequence goes on along the minus strand of JAHBTX010000006.1, from coordinate 199,369 downwards.
TTACGATGGCCAGATAATAGCCGAACGATATGCAAAAGGATATGACGAATATTCGCGGCACATGGGTTGGTCTATGACCAAAAGTATAACCAATGCCATTACTGGTATTCTTACCAAAGACGGCCGCATGAAAGTGTATGATCCGGCCCCGGTACCGCAGTGGCAAAACGATGATCGTAAAAAGATTACACTACACAATTTATTGCAAGCCAGCAGCGGTTTAAAGTGGGAAGAAAACTATGGTGGACCCAGTCCGGCAACAAAAATGATTTTCAACAAAAAAGATATGGGGCTTTACGCGATGGAGTCGCCTCTTGAATCGGAGCCCAACACCGTATTTGAATATTCCAGCGGTACCACCAATATTATTTCGCGCCTGATACGCGATGCCATTGGCGATGATGATTACTACAGATTTTATTACCGCGAGCTGTTTGAAAAAATTGGTGCCCGTAGTATGATTATTGAACCCGATGCCGGTGGCACGTATGTAGGCTCTTCCTTCTCGTGGGCCACCGCGCGCGATTGGGCAAGGTTCGGCTTGTTATACCTGAATGATGGCGTAGTGAATGGCGAACGTATTTTACCACATGGTTGGGTGGCGTACACCACTACACACGCCACCACGGCCAAGCGAGGCGAGTATGGTGCACAGTGGTGGCTGAATGCCGGAGGCATGGATAACTCTCACAACAGAACTTATCCCGATATACCTGCCGATTCATTTCAGGCCGAAGGGTTTGAAGGTCAGTTTGTGTTTGTAATTCCATCTAAAAAATTAGTAGTGGTGCGGCTCGGTCTTAGCCAGACAAACGAATTGGATATGAATCAATTTGTATCGAAAGTAATACAGGCATTGCCGCGATAACCATGCGCGATAAAAGCGTTTTCAGGTTTAAACAATTTTCCATTTCACACCACAAAGCCACCATGAAGGTTGGCACCGATGCCGTGCTACTGGGTGCCTGGGTTTCGGTATTACCGGCAAAACGAATGCTGGATGTAGGCTGCGGAAGTGGGGTAATTGCTTTGATGCTGGCCCAGCGCACACAAGCGCATGTACACATTGATGCCATTGATATTTCGGCCGATGATTGCCAGGTAGCCAACCAAAACGTAGCTGATTCACCCTGGGCAACTAAAATACGGGTTCAACATATAGCCCTGCAGGAGTTTAAGGCAGCCCCTTACGATCTGATTGTAAGCAACCCACCTTATTTCAGTAATAGCTTTAAGCCACCCACTTCAAAAAGAATGCAGGCACGGCATACGGAAACACTTTCGCATAACGATTTACTAACACACAGCAGCCGATTATTATCACCCGCTGGAAAATTAAGCGTTATACTTCCCGAACCCGAAGGCCAGCAGTTTATTATGCATGCACAACGTACAGGTTGGTACTGCAACCGAATGTGCTACTTCAAAACCCGCGCGGACAAACCTGCCGAACGATTGATGGTAGAACTCAGCTTTCAAAAAGAAACTCTGTACCCTGAGGAATTAATCTTGTACCAAAACAAACACGATTGGTCTGATGCTTACCTTAACCTAACCCGCGATTTTTATCTGAAAACGTAACGCTAAACCAGCACTTACTCCTTCCATAAAAAAGTTAAGTTGTTTACCCACCCCACACCGTATTTTCGGGGCTGAAATTATTTTATGGTGCCCCCCCGCCTACTCCTTTGCTTACTCACCTTAGTGGGTATTAGCGCATTTAGCCAGCCAACTGTTTTAATAAAACGATCTACCGCTCCAATCGTGCTGGATGGTCAATTAACCGAACCCGATTGGGAAACCGCACAGGTGGCCACCCAGTTCAGGCAATTTTTTCCTACCGATACCATTTTGGCAAATGCTCAAACCGAAATCCCCTCCGCCCTTGTTGGTGTTGTGCGTGGCATAAGCGTGTAGGCGCCACCAACAAGCGAGATAAAATTTGCTAACAAGTAAGTTTAAGATTCATAACTTGGCACCCCTCCAGGATTTGGTGCTCGACTTTTAGAGGCAGCCACCGCCACCGGGCGCGAGTTACTTGATGGATTGCAATTATCTTTAGATATTGTTGGACTTGTACCGGGTGCGGGTGAAATTGCAGATGGAGTTAATGGATTGATATACCTGGCTAGGGGAGACATAGTGAATGCATCCCTAAGCGGTGCGGCTATGCTTCCCTTCTTAGGATCGGGCGCTACGGGGACTAAGCTTGGAACGAAAGTATTTACTAAATCAAGTTTGCAGCTTGGTCAAGAAATGCATAAAGCCTATAAAGTTGGTGCAGACGGGATAAAGGAGTTTAGGTTACCAAGTGGCAAGCGGATTGATTTCCTTGATGTGAATAACGGTATCATTTACGAATTGAAGCCCTTCAACCCAAGAGCAATGAAAGCAGGTGAGAAACAGCTTGGAATGTATTTGAATGAAATACAATCGCCCGCCACTTTACTGATGCATCCTCAATTGAGAGGCATTAATTGGAAAACTGTTTTGGATACGTATTAACTATGGATAGCAAAGAGTTTAAGACCATATTTGGCGAAGTGGCGAATGCTAACACTTTTAAAAAAGCATTTGGAGGTTGGTATAAAGAAAGCCCAGAATGTATTGTTGTACTTGAATTACAGAAATCATCTTTTGCAGATAGTTATTATTTGAATATCAAAATTTTTATTCAGGGGGCTTTCGAAAGAACATATACTCCCAGTAAAGATTTGATAAAAAGTTCCATGGGGCATGTTACCAATCAAATAAGAGATAAGGACATTTTGAACTTTGACGAACCAATGGACGATGATAAGCGTAAACAAAAATTAGAGATATTGTTCACAGAGTTCATAATGCCTTTTACTGACAAAGCATTAAGCAGGCAAGGTCTAAAAGAACTTGGTCATCAAGAAAAAATATCTTTACTTCCTGCAGTCAAACAACAATTAGAAGTTTAACAAGAAACCCGGCTGATCACCGGGTTTTGTTTTTAAGCGGCATGTGCCTTTTTAATTTTGATATCCCGTATGACCAGATCGATGTAGTCGAAGATTTTTTCCTTTTCTTTTTCGGGCAGTGCTTCAATATCTTCTATGCGCTTCATTAATTTTTTATCGAGCACCATTTTATCAGAGCCACCGAGTAAGTAATCAACGGTCACACTTAGTTCATCGGCAATCTTTTTAGCAATCTCGATAGAGGGCTTAATCTCGTTGCGTTCATACCTCCCGATGATCGGAGCTGATGTTCCGACTTTCTTGGCTAAATCTTCCTGCGACCACTTAAGCTGCTTGCGTATTATGGTTATTCGTTCACCAAAAGTCATAGAAAAGTGCTTTAAATACCCTCAAATGAGGATTAGGCAAAAATAAACCACCGAAAAGTACCCTCTGCCCTTGTTGGTGTTGTGCGTGGCATAAGCGTGTAGGCTCCACCAACAAGCGAGATAAAATTTGCTAACAAGTAAGTTTAAGATTCACAACTTGGATTAGTGCTATGTAGGTTATCAATAAACATGTGGGTGCCTGTTGGTGAAGAACACCACCCTTCCCAGCAGTGTCTCCCGCCTCGGGGACACTGCGTTAGAAACAAACAGGTATTTTGTAACTTGTAGGCGATGATGACTTAATGTATGGAAGTATGTTTGAACGCTATGGAGTAGGAAGTAGCATGGGCTCCATTACACACCAGGAGTATGTACATGCTGTAGAGAAAGCAAAAGGCCCTACGGTTTACAATAAATGGTGCAAGTGTAGAGTCCCCGCTATTGAAGTCTTAGCCTACGATGAAACATATCAAAATTCTGAATTCCGGGAGACCGCATTAAAGGCTTTGATAAATTATTATAAAGATAAACAAACTCAGGGGAATGAGCCATGTCCAAGTTGCCCTAACCCACCCAATGCTAATCATGATAACGAGTTGATGCTACTTGACCTTTCTTCCAATTTAGCAGAAACTGCTGGGGCGTACTTAGGTAATTCTAAAGTTAAGGCCCTTGGGAATGCTGGAGGAAAATTGTCGAATGCAATATCCTTATATAACTATAGTCAAGGCAAACCTACATTGATGAATACAACGAAGCTAGTTGGGCCAATTGCTGTAGGCTTCGGTACAGGGGTTGGTGGTTGGGCTGCATTTGGAACTTCAGCAATTCTTGAAGGAATTGATGCTGCAATAAGTAAAATTGCAGAGACGATGGTTCAAATAAATGACTATGCTGATCGGGCATGGAGGGAAAATGGAATTCATCCAGGTGTTCTTTTTTTCGGTCGCTAAATTATTTTTTAAATGGAGAATCTTTTCACATCTAAAATGAAACTTAAGAATGATAGGGAACTTCTAAAAATATTGGAATCACCCAAATCATTTGATTATCGAGCTGTATTAGCAGCTTTGCATGAATTAGAGAGAAGGGGATTTTCTTTGGAAGAGTTTACCTCGATCAAATTAGAGCTTGAAAAAAAGTTTCAAGAAGAGATTGTAAGTAAGAATAGCACATCGACAAACGCATATTCCAAAGTAGTAATCTTTGGTTCTTCATTTCTTCTCTTGCCAATCATTGGAGCAATCCTTCTCTCAATAAACCTTTTTGATGTGAGGAGTCGAATTGGAATTTTAGTCGTTTTGTTATTTGGAATCGTTTATACCATGTTGTCGTTGTTTGTGTTGAATTTGTTCTCCTATCCATTCTGGCTTGTGCTATTACTAAATAGTTTTGGAGGGGCAATGTTGGCCGAGTTTTTTTGGAACAAGTACATGAAAGTCGATTAATAACTACTTTGTTTTGATGTTGTTTGACAAACAAACGGAGGTGGGCCATCACCTTGGGAAGTTGGTTGGGAATGGTTAACCGGCACAGGGCCAAGGCATAGGGACTTTACAAATGGCGACCAGTTTACTGAAATGTTACGTCAGCATGATCACGTTGACGCTACTCCTTCCCAGCAGTGTCTCCCGCCTCGGGGACACTGCGTTAGAAACAAACAGGTATTTTGTAACTTGTAGGCGATGATGACTTAATGTATGGAAGTATGTTTGAACGCTATGGAGTAGGAACAAAAGATTTTATTTACGACTATGAAAATAACAAATATGTAATTCCTGTTTTTGCAAACGGCCAGTGGGGTTATTGGCAAAAAAGAAGAAGCTTCGATTATAGTTCTGAAAACTATGATGAAGACGGAAGCGGCACAACGGCAACACTGGTTTTATTACCCGATTTGTTTGTTCCGCTTAAGCACAGTTTAAGCCACTACCGAACAATGGCTAACCCAATTGTTCAAGCAATTCATCAAGGGCAAAGAGATTTTGTTAATAATCCTTTTGGTGGCTCGTTGATGGCGTTTCTTTCGGGAGGTGGCTTGGGTGGTGGTGCTATAGCGGGTAGAGCTTTTTCGGGTTTGAAAGCGTTGAGTCCAGTGGTGATGAAAGGTGGAGTTGCATTAGGACAAGTTGGGAGAACGGGGATGTCAGTTATTGCTAGGAATATTGCACAAACTGGTGCAAGAAATATTGCATTAAATTTGTCAGTACAAACCTTATTTAATGATGGAGATTTTGGTGAGATAGACATAGCGGATGCATTAATTTCGGGTGTGTCAGGTAACTCCTTTATCTTCGCTGGGCTATCATCAGCATTTATTCATGGTACAACAAATCGCGGTTTTGAAACTGCAGCCAACAAGACTTTTTATGAGACTTCAGTAAATGCATCGACTGGAATAATTTTTGGTTATGCAGGAGGCTCAGTTGGAACTGCAATTGGCCCGGGATTTGGCGGCTTTGCATCTGAATTAACAATTGGAATTTTTGGTGGTCTATTTAATTGGACTCTTTCCCCACCTTCAAAAAACTAATTATCGTGACAGAAAATAATAGTAAATTATGGATCACAATTTTAGTTTTCTCATTTGTAATCCTTTGGATAATAAAAATTGGTTATGATGATTTTCGATTATCGAATGACCAAAGGTTTACAATCGGATCAACCCTTGGCTGGAAGCGAACAGGTAAGGGGCCTGTAATTGCATATCGATTTTCAGTCAATAATAAGTCTTATGAAAATAATGCTTCAGCCGGAAAAGATACTGTAGATGTAGATAGCGGAAGATACTTTGTGAGATTTCTGCCATCAGACCCAACTGTAAGCCGGGTGATGTGGGATAGCCCCGTACCCGCTTGCATTGGTGAACCACCACCAAACGGATGGGCTGATATACCAAGTTGTGAATAAGACTACTTGTTTTAATAGTTGTACGCAACTATCTCGATACATGTGTGTAGCTTTAACAACCCCATAACCTATAACGACCCCCTGGGCGATTGCCCCACCTGCCCCCAGTACCAACGCAGCGATGATACCTGGTGGGTAGCTGACAGAAGAACTTTAGGCTTTGCGCCAATGTTTTTTAAATCCTTGAAACGCTTGAGCATCTCAGGGTCTTTGAACAGATCGTGATCCTCAGACTCACCGAGTAGATATCCGACAGTAGTATCGAGTAAGCTGGCCAACTTCTTGGCGGCTTCAATAGAAGGAGTCATCTCATCGCGTTCATATCTACTGATTACGGAAACAGAAGTCCCTCTGCCCTTGTTGGTGTTGTGCGTGGCATAAGCGTGTAGGCTCCACCAACAAGCGAGATAAAATTTGCTAACAAGTAAGTTTAAGATTCACAACTTGGATTAGTGCTATGTAGGTTATCAATAAACATGTGGGTGCCTGTTGGTGAAGAACACCACCCTTCCCAGCAGTGTCTCCCGCCTCGGGGACACTGCGTTAGAAACAAACAGGTATTTTGTAACTTGTACCAGTGAACTTTCTATACAATGGCGGCACCGAGTTAAACCCTACCAGCAACGTTTACGATTTACACTTTAGAAACTATGACCCTACCCTTGCCCGCATGAACCAGGTGGACCCAATGGCAACCAAGTATGCAAGCCTAAGCCCTTACAACTTTAGCTTTAACAACCCCATAACCTATAACGATCCCCTGGGCGATGATGCAAAAGACAACGAGCGTGAAAGAACCCGCAAAGAAATGATTGAAAAAACCTGGAGAGCGATCAGAAAACCATACTATTCGCCTCGGCCAGTAGGCGATGATGACTTAATGTATGGAAGTATGTTTGAACGCTATGGAGTAGGAACAAAAGATTTTATTTACGACTATGAAAATAACAAATATGTAATTCCTGTTTTTGCAAACGGCCAGTGGGGTTATTGGCAAAAAAGAAGAAGCTTCGATTATAGTTCTGAAAACTATGATGAAGACGGAAGCGGCACAACGGCAACACTGGTTTTATTACCCGATTTGTTTGTTCCGCTTAAGCACAGTTTAAGCCACTACCGAACAATGGCTAACCCAATTGTGCAGGCCATGCATGCCGGACAACACAAGTTTATGGAACACCCGTTTGGTGCAGGCTTAATGTTTTTTCTTACCGGTGGACCGATGGGCGGTGGCGGTGGTGGTATGCTGCTACGCTTGGGGGCAAGGCAGGTGTTAGCAACAGGGGCACGGGCGGCAACAAGGTTAGGTAAACCAATTCTGAATGCAACTAAGAATTATGCTTCTACAATTACAACAAGAACATTTGCCACAAACACAGCCTTAAGTATTTCATCTCAATTTATAGTAAAGCAAGACCCATCACAGATTGATTATGCCGATGCATTAATTTCAGGCATATCCGGCCGAGGATTAGCTCAGATAGGTGGTGGGCTTATAAGCGGGCTTGTTGACCTACGAGGCGATGTTGGATTCGTTAATGGATTAGATAAGAGTTCGTATCAATTAACAGTTGATATGGCCACGGGTGCTATAACCGGTGGTATCGGTATAGGAATAACTAACCTTCCAATTAGCAACGAGTGGATAAATACAGGAGGCTTTTTCAATACAATGTTTGGTGATGGAATAAATACAATTTTTACTGGAAATTGATTATGGATAAAACAAAATGGACTTGGGTACTAATACTTTTTGTCATTGCATTTTTTTTGTTCTGGATATTTGAACGTGAATGGAAACTTGAATCTAATCATAGATACACAGTAGCAGTTACTACTGGTTATGGGAGCGGTGGAGTGGTAAATTTTGAGTTTATGGTTGATGGAATATTATACCGAAGAAGCGATCGGGGACTAAGCTTAAAATCTAGAGGGGCTAAATACTTTGTTAAATATTATACACCTGATCCCTCCGTTTTGGCTAAGATAGTTTCAAGTGATGAAGTACCTAACTGCATTGGTGAACCACCACCAAACGGATGGGCTGATATACCAAGTTGTGAGTAAGACTACTTGTTTTAATGGTTGTACGCAACTATCTTGATACATGTGTGTAGCTTTAACAACCCCATAACCTATAATGACCCCCTGGGCGATTGCCCCACCTGCCCCCAGTACCAACGCAGCGATGATACCTGGTGGGTAGCCGACAGAAGAACTTTAATTGGAAGCAAATATGCCGGGTTTAGTTCCTTTATAGACTGGGCACTTCAAAACCGAGGTGTGGCTGGTGGCGACACAAACCCCTGGGCCTGGACGGGCATGAGCAGTAGTGATATTTATGGAACATCATTCTCCATGTATGGCGTAGGAAGTAGCATGGGCTCCATTACACACCAGGAGTATGTACATGCTGTAGAGAAAGCAAAAGGCCCTACGGTTTACAATAAATGGTGCAAGTGTAGAGTCCCCGCTATTGAAGTCTTAGCCTACGATGAAACATATCAAAATTCTGAATTCCGGGAGACCGCATTAAAGGCTTTGATAAATTATTATAAAGATAAACAACAACAGACGCAGGGAAATGGGCCGGGTGATCCATATGGTTGGGATAACTTTTTTAAGGATGCAAAAACAGGTGCAACAGTAGTCCGTGGTTTAACCAGTGCCAGGAGGGTTATTGAGAATGTGTACATTGAACAAGCAACTATCAATAATGCAATAAGAGGTTCAACGGCAGCAGTTCCCAATTCATTAAGAACGATTTCAACTGTCTCGAAAGTAGCCGGTGGTTTTGGAATAGCTGCTTCATGGGGAATTGCATTTAATGAATTGGCAAATGACAGAGATAACACTTCTACTTGGGTAAATGCAGGGGTAAATACACTCATTATTGGAGCAGCAATTTTGGGTGGACCAATTACAGTCGGAGTGGCTGCTGTAGCAGGAATTGCATACGGTGTGAGCTATTTCATGTATGGGGATGAGATGGACGCAGCCATTAACAATACCTTTGGGTATAGATAAAGAAAATGAATTTCATAATTAAGGCATATCACTATTTGTACTACTGCTACTATAATATGGTCAGTAATAAAGCAGACCATAGAGAAGATGGAGCAAGCAGTCTGCTAAGTCTATTTGATCTTTCAATAACTATTGCTATTTATTTACATTTAAGTATGGCCTTGGGCCGAAAGAGTTTGATCCCCACAGTTGAAGGTTTGGGGGTATTTTTTCTCGGAGTTTTATTTGTTGTTCTAAACTGGATTTACTTTGTAAAAAAGAAAAAATACATAGAAGCAGTAGACGATTCTAAAAGTGTACCCAAATACATAACTGTCTCCATAGGAGTTATACTTTTAATTTTACCCTTTGCATTGTTTGTATTCAGTGGTATTAAGATGGGGAACTATATAAGAAGCATACAATAGCATGTCTCCGTAAGCGATAAAAAAGCAAAAAGCCCGATACGAGTCGGGTTTTTTGTTTTAGGCAACGTGTGCTTTGCGAGTCTTAGCATCATGGATATAAGTATCAATGAGGTCGAAGAGCGTTTTCTTTTTATCGTCCCTCCGCCTTTGTTGGTGTTGTGCGTGGCATAAGCGTGTAGGCGCCACCAACAAGCGAGATAAAATTTGCTAACAAGTAAGTTTAAGATTTTCCTTCCCAGCAGTGTCTCCCGCCTCGGGGACACTGCGTTAGAAAACAAACAGGTATTTTGTAACTTGTAGGCGATGATGACTTAATGTATGGAAGTATGTTTGAAGGCTATGGCGTAGGAAGTAGCATGGGCTCCATTACACACCAGGAGTATGTACATGCTGTAGAGAAAGCAAAAGAAGCCGGTGGTAAAGTTGAATATCATCATGGGCGATACTGGATAAGCGTTCCATTAAAAAGAACCCTCTTTATAGAAACCCCCGATGACCCAAATTATTCTGGCTATAACCTAACCCTTACCTGGGCTGGTAGGGAGAGCATATTGGTTCAGCAACAACAAACGCAGGGAAATGGATCAGATTACAAATGGTATCAATTCTTCAATGACCATAATCCAGGCGGGGATTTTCTGTACGAGGTAAACAAATGGAATCCTATCGCCAATGTTTACAATGCAATATCGACATACTTAACGGGAGAGGATTCTTATGGGGTTAAGCAATCTAATGCTACAGCTACCATACAATTAGCATCCGCAATTCCGATATTTAAATTATCGGGTACTGTTACTAATGTTTCATTTTCTGCTTTAAGACAAGGTATTGCAAAAACATTATCAAATCCGAATAGCATAAGTCACATAATGGCAGCTAAACATAATTTAGGTCCGCTTGTTCAGCAAGCAGGAAGTGAAGCTAATCTTGTAAGACGCCTTTACCTATCATTAGGTCAATCTGGAGGGTTACCTTCAAATGGTACATTTGAAGTTACAACCGCAATTTATGGTTCTCAGGTTACAATAAGGGGTGCCATGATAAACAGTGTTCCAAGGATTGCTACTGCTTTCATACCTTAACTTTATGATGACACTAGATAAGATTAAAAATTATAATGATTTGATAATTGAGTTAGAAGCTAGATTGTCTAAGGAACCCTCTAATAGGGGGATTCTTATAAGAGAAATTTTTGTCCTATGGTATGTCTTATTAGAAGGTATCAAATGTGAAAATTTTAATGAAGGTATGTTAGGTAAATTGTTGAAGGAGAAATTCGACATGTTTCAAAAAGCCTTCAATGAAGATTTAGATTTTATTTTTATAGTAGGATGGATGCTAAGTATAGCACCTTGGTATTTTGATTCGGATTTAACAGAAGATGATGGTTATAAATTTTTATATAAAGCTTATAAAGCCAATTCGAGAAATAGTTTATATAAATGGGCCTTTAGAGGTCAACTTAATTTAACTGATAAAGAAATGCAAAATTTGAATACTGATTTAAAGAAGAATTTAGATATATACTTTAATTATGGTGCGGCAGTGAAAGATTATTTTTTGTCACTGCTAAAATAACAAACGCAGGGAAATGGGCCGGGTTACGAGTTTGCCGGTGCATTTGGTTTCGGAACCAGTGTAGCGGAGTTATATCGACAAGGTTATGGAGCTGTTCGTTTTGGAACCACACTGCAGAATACAGAAAAGCTTCTTAAGGAAGGGAAGTTCATTAACTACAACGGCAAAGTTTATTCAAACAAGTTTTTCGGGAATCAGTATGTAAACTCTAAGGCGGTTGAAGCGAGCAAGAATCTGTTTAACAAATCTGCTGGTTTCATTAAAGGAGCGGGAACTACTCTGACAGTTTTAAGTGCAGGTGCTGCTGTCTATCAATTTGCAGCAAGTGACCAATCTGGTGGTGACTGGGCAAGATTAGGAGGCGCAGCTATAATAACAGGTTCAGCCTTTATTCCTGTAGTTGGTCCATTCATTTCAATTGGACTTGGAATAGCCGATAGCTATGGAGCGTTTGACGGTGTTTACGGTTACTTTGATAAATGATGATGGATATTTTGTTAGTAGCAATTTCGATGAGCATTCATGCAACTTTTATTTGGAGGAGAAAGCTTCTTTTCGAAAAGAAAAGCTTTGTGATATTGTTGGCATTGAGTACACTATTCTTTTTTCTAAGCTACGTGCTTCTTCAAGCGAATGTTGGTAATCCTAAAATGGTTGTGCTGATACGGGTACCACTATTAGCCTTGATTGTTTTTTTTGTCATGAAGTCAGTCTACTTCAAGATTTACGATAAGAATCCAGTCGATACCTTTTGGACGATGGACATCAAGCTAATGAAAGACGGGATATTTAATTTTCTGTTTTGGGTTATTGGTTTGTTGCTACCAATATTCCTCACTTACAAGGTACTGTAGATTTAAGGCCAAATAACAAAGCCCGACTCATCATCGGGCTTTTGTATTTTACTCCCCTCCGCCCTTGTTGGTGTTGTGCGTGGCATAAGCGTGTAGGCGCCACCAACAAGCGAGATAAAATTTGCTAACAAGTAAGTTTAAGATTTTCCTTCCCAGCAGAGTCTCCCGCCTCGGGGACACTGCGTTAGAAACAAACAGGTATTTTGTAACTTGTAGGCGATGATGACTTAATGTATGGAAGTATGTTTGAACGCTATGGAGTAGGAAGTAGCATGGGCTCCATTACACACCAGGAGTATGTACATGCTGTAGAGAAAGCAAAAGGCCCTACGGTTTACAATAAATGGTGCAAGTGTAGAGTCCCCGCTATTGAAGTCTTAGCCTACGATGAAACATATCAAAATTCTGAATTCCGGGAGACCGCATTAAAGGCTTTGATAAATTATTATAAAGATAAACAACAACAGCAAACGCAAGGAGGGAGACCTGATTTAGGTTCGATTGGTAATGCAATTCGTGATCGTGCTGGTTCGGATTTTAGTAAAGACATGTTTGAAAATTATTGGTTAGGAAAAGGCGATCTAATTCTTAGTCAGGATAGATTTTTGGATATATGGGGTGCAGCAGACGATTTTGATTCAAAAGGGATGAGAAGGAAAGGCACTGAATATATTTTACCTAACGGGGCGAAAGTTTATGCAAAACAAATAAACTTTTACAAATCAGATGTATATAAAAATGCATTTGGGACGGCAACACTAATTTTTGATACGAATGATGTCGTTGTAGGCTTTTACGACTATTACAATTTTAACTCACGAACGAGCAGGTCATGGGATGCAGAAATTAAAACTCGCTCTGTGAGAGAAGCCAGTCGTTTTTCAAATGCTATGCCCTTTAGAATAGGATACGGTGTAGTCCCTCGTGAAATATTTACTTCAAGAGACTAGAGAATGATGAAAATATTTGTATTTATTGCGCTAGTACTGATGAGATGTGGCGCTCCTGAGAAGAGTTCGAATCGTGGTGATACCAAAGAAATTGGAGGTCTAGTTTTACCTGATTCATTGATAGCCATTGATATAGTTGATGAATCAGACGATAGCGGTGATGGCTATTTGGTACATCGATATAAAATAAGTGAAGAGAATATTTCTGAGCTCAAACTTCAAAGAGAATTTTCTCGTCTTCCCTTCAAAAGGAATGAAGTGATTGACAATAGGATTTATGATTATCTGGACGAAGGGGATCACGGCTATTATTCTGTTATTCGTTTTGATAAAGAAGATCCTCGGGATCAAATGATAGTTTTACTAAACAGTACTCGGATGGAGCTCACGATCCTGATGACTTTTGTTTAAGTATTAACAACAAACGCAAGGTGGGCTGATGGATGTAACGGAGAAGTTCTATCTTCAATTAGCCAGGACAGAATTATTTTACACAATAGCAAAAGAGATGTTTGATAAAGAAGAATTCTTAAATCCCCTAAATAAACAAATTGAAAAGTATAGATTCTTCAAAAACACAATAGGACATATGAAACCTTTTGATATAAAGCAGCCAGGCAAAGGGTTTAGTGAAGCTGAGATAGGTCGAACTTCAATTTTTGAGGGCAATGAATACGATTGGACTGCTTATGGCAACATTAACTATGGGTATGCTGCACGAATATTTGGAATATCCCTCGATGATGCTCTTACTGCCGCTGGCTTGCAACAAGTATTTGGTAGTGGTGAAGGTAATCCCGACTGGAGTAATTGGGAAGGAATGTTTGACGAACAGATGGATACTGATATGATAAATATGGGATTTAACTTTATAGCGCCATGGGGACAGATAGCACTAAGTCGATTTATATTCATTGTATTGTCAAGTTTTACAACAACGGCTAGTTGTCAAAGAATTGATCATACTAGTAATATGATATTATTTATTGACAATGAGTCTGATGTAATCAAATCCGTTCATCGAATGGAATTTTTTATGAATAAATTTCCGAAGACTTTTATGGTCAATTATTTTATTGATAATGATGGATATCTCTACCTAAACAATCAAAAGGTCGCTCCGATAAAAGGAGCAGTCACTAATCCTTTGGTAAGGAAGGATATGGTGTTTCATGATTTTAGTGAAGATGAGATTGATGAATTTTTTAACATTATGGCGTTTTTGATGCAGAATGGAATAGAAAGCGCATATATGGAAAGGTCTACTGGAAAATTCTTTTACCCTTACAAAAGCAAAGATGTAAGGAGCAGGAAAAACGGAAGGGACCTTATGATCGTTTCTCAAAAAAATGATACCACAAGTACAAGCTTTATTTCTAGGTTTAAGATCATAGATAGAAAAGGAGATTTGATTTTGATAGGTCTTAAAGAGAAGTAGTTCAAACGCAAGGGGGGCCACTGCAGGCAGGGTTTGGATTTGGCCTCCGCCCTTGTTGGTGTTGTGCGTGGCATAAGCGTGTAGGCGCCACCAACAAGCGAGATAAAATTTGCTAACAAGTAAGTTTAAGATTCACAATTTGGATTAGTGCTATGTAGGTTATCATTAAACATATGGGTGCCTGTTGGTGAAGAACACCACCCTTCCCAGCAGTGTCTCCCGCCTCGGGGACACTGCATTAGAAACAAACAGGTATTTTGTAACTTGTTCGGTAGGCACTTATAACCCGCGATTTTTATCTGAAAACGTAACGCTAAACCAGCACTTGCTCCATCCATAAAAAAGTTAAGCTGTTTAACACCCCACACCGTATTTTCGGGGCTGAAATTATTTTATGGTGCCCCCCCGCCTACTCCTTTGCTTACTCACCTTAGTGGGTATTAGCGCATTTAGCCAGCCAACTGTTTTAATAAAACGATCTACCGCTCCAATCGTGCTGGATGGTCAATTAACCGAACCCGATTGGGAAACCGCACAGGTGGCCACCCAGTTCAGGCAATTTTTTCCTACCGATACCATTTTGGCAAATGCTCAAACCGAAATCCGGTTAACGTACGATGATCAGTTTATCTACATCGCAGCTAAAATGTTTAACCTGGGGCCGCGCAAATATGTTACCCCATCGTTGCGAAGGGATTTTCGGGGCGAGGCAAACGATGGTATTTCTATTGTGCTGGATACGTTTAAAGACAAAACAAATGCTTTCATTTTTGGTGTTAACCCCTATGGTGTACAACGCGAAGGCCTGGTAGCCAATGGCGGTGGCACCGGTGCCGATGATTTTTCACTGAACTGGGATAACAAGTGGTACTCGGAAGTAAGCACCCACGATGACTGCTGGATTGCTGAAATCGCAATTCCTTTTAAAACCATTCGCTTTAAAGAAAACCTGGCAAGCTGGAATGTAAACTTTTACCGCATCGACAGTCAATATGGCGAACGATCTACCTGGGCACCCATACCTCGAAATTTTGATATTGTAAACCTGGCCTTCAACAAAGAGTTGATTTGGGATAAACCGCTGCGCAAGCCCGGCACAAATGTGTCGTTGATTCCCTATAGCGCGGTAAGTTCCACCCGTAATTTTACAGATGCATCGCCTGCCGAAACAAAACTTCAGGTAGGTGGCGATGCTAAAATTGCTATTGGCCCGGCCCTTAATCTCGACCTTACCTTTAACCCGGATTTTTCGCAAGTAGAGGTAGATGAACAAGTAACTAACCTGGATCGGTTTGAAATTTTCTTTCCGGAGCGCAGGCAGTTTTTTTTAGAGAATGCCGACCTGTTTGCCAACTTTGGTTTGGAAGGTACCCGGCCTTTCTTCTCGCGCAGAATTGGGGTTGCAGTTGATGCCTCCACCGGACAAAATTTTCAAAATACCATCTACGGTGGTGCGCGGCTTAGTGGAAAGATTAATAACAATACCCGCATTGGTGTGCTTAACATGCAAGCCGGTGAAGACGCGGCCATCAATCTGCCCTCTACCAACTACACGGTAGCCACACTTCAACAAAAAGTTTTTGCACGGTCCAACATCGGCTTTATACTGGTAAACAAACAGGCCTTTCAGGATTCGATTGGTGGAACATTTAAAGTAAATCCGACTACATTTTCCCGAACAGCCGGTGTTGATTTTAACCTGGCATCGGCCGATAACCGGTGGACGGGCAAAGCATTTTACCATCGCTCCTTCAACGAACATAAAACCGACTCGGCCTTTTCATTGGGTGGTTTTATCAACTTCAGTACGCTAAAGTGGGATTTAAGCCTGCTTACCCGAAACGTTGGTGCACATTATAATCCGGAGGTAGGTTTTGTGCGCAGGCAAGATATACAACAAGTAGCATCTACTAACTGGTACAACATGTACCCGGCTACTGGTTTGGTGCAAAGCCATGGCCCCGGTTTTGAATTTGATATAGTGCGAAACGAAACGCATGGCTTTCTGGATTGGGAATATAACTTTATGTACCAGATTCGCTGGCGCACTACCGCACGATTTAACATTCGCTTACGGCAGGAATACACGTATTTATTTAATCCGTTCGATCCCAGCGGCACCGGAGGCTTGCAACTGCCCGACAATACGGCTTACCGAAATGTGGTGATGATTGCTAACTTCCTATCGGATGCCCGCAAAAAATTCTTTTATACCATCAGCACCCGGGTGGGCGGCTATTTCAACGGATCGCGCGAAAACATAACCAGTCAATTAACCTATCGCTATCAACCGTGGGGCTTTACTTCGCTGCGGTTTAGTTATAACCACATCCGGCTACCACAACCTTACAACAGTGCCGATTTGATTTTGATCGGGCCTCGCTTTGACTTCACCTTTACACGTAATTTATTTTGGACCACCTTTATTCAATACAATAATCAAATTAATAACCTCAACATCAATAGCCGGTTTCAATGGCGTTTCAAACCTGTGTCTGATTTGTTTGTTGTTTATACCGATAACTATGTGGCCGACTCTGGCGAGAATGGGGAAGTTATCAGAATTGGCCAACCAAAAAACCGGGCCCTTGTACTAAAACTTACCTACTGGTTAAACCTGTAGCGTTAAGCCTTACTATACCTTAACAAGCTGTTAACAAAATAAAAGTAAGTGTTTAAACATCTACTGAAAAACAGTTGTAAACTTGTATTGCTAAACAAAACCAAAATTCAAAAAACACATGAAAAAAATTAATGTACTGATAGCGTTGTTGTTTGTGGCGGGAGTTGCCACAGCACAAACCACCTGGAAAATTGACAAAGGCCACTCGAAAGTTGGCTTTAGCGTTACTCACATGGTAGTAGCCGAAACCGAAGGCAAGTTTGACGACTTTGAAGGAACGGTAGTAAGCAAAGCCGATGATTTTAACGGAGCCGAAGTTTCATTTACTGCAAAAGTTGCCTCTATTAACACCGCAAATGAAAGACGTGACGGTCACTTAAAATCACCTGATTTTTTTGATGCTGAAAAATTTCCGGAGGTAACTTTTAAGGGCACGCTTGTAAAGGAGGGTGGCAAGTATAAATTAAAGGGCGACTTTACCATGAAGGGTGTAACCAAAAAGGTTGAATTTGATGTAACCTATGGTGGCAAAATAAACACCGGCCGTGGCGAAAAATCCGGGTTTAAATTAACCGGCACCATCAACCGCCAGGAATATGGTTTGAGTTGGGCCAATAAAACGCCTGGTGGCGAAATGGTTGTAAGCGATGAAGTTCAACTAATTGTAAAGGTAGAACTGGATAAACAAGCTTAACCAAACATCAGAATTTGAAAGTGCCATATTTGGCACTTTCTTCTTTTTATGAAGCTGGAGCAGGAAATAAAACAAGAAAAATTTAAGAGCGAGCAACACAAGGCTGTGCTTAATATCCTGTTTACCGCCAATTGGATTCAAACTTTACAAAAAGAATTTTTTGAGCCCTTTGGTATTACCGGCCAGCAATACAACATCCTGCGTATTTTAAGAGGCCAGCATCCTAATCGCATTTGTGTATATGAAATTAAAAGCCGCATGCTGGACAAAAACTCAGATGTATCGCGTTTGATCGATCGTTTGATTGGAAAAAAGCTAATTGAAAAGTCTGCAAGTAAACAAGACAAGCGCGCATCCGAAATCCGCATTACCACACAAGGTTTAACGCTGTTGGATAACCTTGACACCGTGATCAATTCGCTTGATAAAGAAGTAATGAAGCTAACTACCGCAGATGCCAAAAAACTAAATGCATTGCTGGATAGCTGCCGCGATTAAATTGCGGCTAACTCCTGCTTCACAAACTCCATCAGTTCTTTTATATAAGTGCGGCTAAAGTCAAACTTAATACCGGCTGCGGCATAAATCTCGGGTATGGTATTCAGGTTGCCGAGTTTTAACGCATTCATATAGCCTTCCAATCCTTTTTGATTGTTCAGTTTGTAATTCCGCCACAGCGCAATGGCACCTAACTGCGCCATGCCGTACTCGATGTAATAAAACGGCACTTCGTACAAGTGCAATTGTTTTTGCCACATGTAGTCACGCGCCATCTCCTGCCCGCTCCAATCGGTTATTGTATCGGCAAAGCGTGCAAATACTTCGTTCCATTTTTGCTTACGCATATCTGGTGTGTGTGCCGGGTTTTCATAAATCCAATGTTGAAACTGATCGATGGTGGCAACCCAGGGCAACGTTTCAATAATATCTTCCAATTGTTCACGTTTTGCACGCTTCAGTTCAGCTTCATCTGTAAAAAATATATCCCAGTGTTGCATCGAAATCAATTCCATACTCATGGATGCCAACTCGGCCACTTCCATGGGTGGCGATTTAAAATCGGCCAGCGCCAGGTCTTTAGTTAAAAAATTATGTACCGCATGGCCGCCCTCGTGCATAATGGTAGTCATGTCGCGCATGGTAGAAGTTGCATTCATAAAAATGAAGGGCACACCAATTTCGGCCAACGGATAATTATAACCACCGGGTGCCTTACCCTTGCGCGATTCCAAATCGAGGTGGCCCATCTCTTTCATAATTGATAAACACTGACCCAAAAACGGATCTAACCTGCGGAAACACTCAATAGATTTTTCAGTAAGGTCTTTTCCGTTTTCAAACGCTTTAAGCGGTGGCAAGCCATCGGCATCCACTGCTTTATCCCACGGTTTTAATTTATCTACACCCAACTTTTGTTTGCGTTCTGCACTAAGTTGATTCAGAATAGGAACCACTTCTGTAGCAATAGCTTCATGAAAATTAAAACAATCTTTGGGCGTGTAATCAAAGCGACCATACGACTTAAACATATAATCGCGAAAATTCGGTTGCCCGGCATTAATGGAAACCTGGTGGCGCAATTGAATCAGATCGGTAAACAATAAATCTAACGTCTCGTTATCTTTTAATCTACGTTCTGAAATTTTATGATAGACCTGCTCGCGTTTGGCCCGATCGGTTGATTGCAGAATCACGCCTGCTTGTTGCAACGTTAATTCCTTGCCATCTATCTCTACTGTCATCGCACCGGAAAGCTGGGCATACTTTTGTGTTTCGGTATTGATTTGAGTAAACAAGGGAATGTTTTCTTCGCGGAAGAGCTCGATGTCTTTCTTAAGATTCCGGATCAGGATTTTATAACCCGGTTGTTGTTCTAATTGCGTAAGCCCCGGAGCAGCGGCTAACTTGCGATTCAATTGATCGGCATACGGTGCAATTTGTGGCTGAATATTCTCCACAAAATCCTGATAGTTTTTACCGTATTCTTCATTGTCGGTATAGCATGTCATCTTAATATACCGCCAGCCCAAATCTTCGCTGATAATCGATTCCAGTTCGCTTCTGTCTGTTAACCATTTCTCAAGTTCGGCAGTAGTGTCAACCGAACGGGATACCAGGTCATCAAAATAAGGTTTAAGTGCTTGCCAGTTGGTTATAGTAAAATCAGTAGGAAGAAATTTACGGGCAGGCCGCTGCGGAATCGAAACTGAACTCATTGCAAAATGATTTTGGTTTCAAAGTAATGAATTACCTTTCATTTGAAAAACTTAATAAGTCAGATTCGTAATGTTCAATAAGCTGCCAGGCATATTACTCCCGTTATTAAAGTTATTGCTGAAGCAGTAAACAAATTTTCATAACTTCCATCGGAAATAAACCTTACCGATGAGAAACCTGATTTTGGCAGCACTACTTTTCGCTGCCTGCACCCCCAAAGAGATTAAAACTATTGGTACAATTGAGCGGTTGGATGCCGCGTTAGATGGACTTATAGACGCTGATGCCACCGTTGAAATTTTAGCCGAAGGTTATGAATGGAGCGAAGGCCCGGTGTGGGTGGAAAAAGAAAACATGCTGTTGTTTTCGGATGTTCCAAAAAATACGATTTACAAATGGACCGAAGCCAAAGGCGCAGAAGTTTACCTGACACCTTCGGGTTTTACAGGCACTACCACCACCAGCAACGAGCCTGGTTCTAATGGACTGGTTGTACACAATGATTCACTAATACTTTGCCAGCATGGCGATCGTAGAGTAGCCAGTATGAATGCGCCTTTAAGTTCTCCCAAAGCAGATTTTACAACTATAGCGGGTGCGCATAACGAAAAACGTTTCAGCAGCCCGAACGATGCTGCCTACAATGCTGCAGGCGATTTATTTTTTACAGATCCGCCTTATGGATTAGCAAAGCACGATAACGATCCCGAAAAGGAACAACCGCATAATGGTGTTTATAAAGTTAGCAACGGTGTTGTTTCCTTGTTGGTTGATTCGCTTACCAAACCCAATGGCATTATTGTAATGCCCGATCAGAAAAAAATTATCGTGGCCAATTCCGATCCGCAAAAAGCTATTTGGTATGAGTTTGAATTAACTGAAGGCGATAGCGTAACCAATGCCCGTATTTTTTATGACGCCACCCCCAGCCGGGCTACTGACAAAGGTTTGCCCGATGGTTTAAAGGTTGATCGCCACGGAAACATTTTTGCAACCGGCCCCGGAGGCATTTGGATTTTTGATTTAACCGGAAAAGTGTTAGGAAAAATTAAACTCACAGAGTTGGCTGCCAACTGTGCCCTTTCACCCGATGAAAAAACATTGTATATAACAGCTGACATGTACCTGCTGCGTGTAAAACTCAGAAAGTAAAATGGAAGCCTGGATAAGTGCCCTCGGGTGGATTGGATCGGTAGCTGTTATTACGGCTTATGCACTCAACAGCTTGCAAAAAATAAAATCGAACTCGGTTAGCTTTCAGTTGTTGAATTTAAGTGGTGCGGTACTACTTATTATTAACAGTGTTTTTAAAGAAGCATATCCGTTTACGTTCATCAACACGGTGTGGGCAATTATCGCTATTGTTTCCATAATCAGAATAATACAAAAGCAGGTTGCGAAATGAGAAAGCTGATGTTAGTATGTATAGTAGCATTAATAGGGTGTGCTAATAAACCTTCGTTCCGGCAAGAAATAAATTCCGTTTTTTCGTTCCAGGATGGAACGCCCGGTGGGGCAGTGTTGATTTTAAAAAATGATTCAGTAGTGTTTAGTAGTGCGTATGGATTAGCCGATCTGCAGTCGAAAGAAAAAATTACAACACAAACTTTATTTAACACCGGCTCCATCTCGAAAACATTTGTTGCTTATGTAATTCTGGAACTGGCACAGGAAGGAAAGCTTTCGCTGAACGACAGCCTTGCACGCTATTTTCCGGATTTTAAGAATCCGGCAGTAGCGCAACAAGTTCGAATTCATCATTTACTAACCCACACCTCGGGGTTGCCCGATAACCGCAGGCAACAGTTGGATAGTGTATTCTTGCTTACCGCCAAGGATGTTGAGAATTGGAACCCGATAAAACTTAATGATTCGCTGAACTTTGAACCAGGCACCCGTTTTGAATATTCCAACCCTGCGTTTAATGGCCTGGCCCTTATCATTGAAAAAGTTACCGGCAACAAATGGCAAGATGAAGTAAAGAACAGAATTTTTGTTCCGGCCGGAATGAAAGCCAGCACGATAACCGATGGCCCCTACCCCACCACCGGAGTAGCGCATGCCTATATAAAAACAACTTCCGGTTACATCGAAAAAGATTATGGCGAGGAACCTACGTTTGCCGCAGCGGGAAATGGTGGCGTGTGGAGTTCCGTTGAAGAACTGGCATTGTATGAAAAAGCCTTGCGCAAAGGCACAATCCTGAATGAAGAAATTATAACAGCCTCCCGAACTAGTAGAGAATTTCCAAATTGGAAAGATGCCCCCGCCTTTATAGGAGCCAGTTGGTTTATCGGGCAAACAGACGATGGTTATAAAATGATTTACCACACGGGTACACAGGGTGGCTTTTATGGCGATTATGTAAGCATACCCGATAAGGGAATTTTATACCTTATGCTTTGCAATATACCCACACCACAAGAAGAAAAGCGAGCAGCTGTATTGGCAGCTTTAAAAAAATACAATTGGTTAGATTAAAATTATGAGAAAGATTTACACAATTCTTTTTGTGGTATTCGCCTGCATCGGCCAGGCCCAAACCCCTGAAGCCAAACTGATTAAAGATTTTGATGCCTACGTAGAAAAATCGCGCAAGCAATATGCAGTGCCCGGTATAGCGGTAAGCGTTGTAAAGGACGGCAAGGTTTTACTTAACAAAGGTTATGGCTTACGCAACATCAACAAAGCCGATGCAGTAGATGATCAAACGTTGTTTGCCTGTGCTTCTACCACCAAAGCCATGACAGCCGTGTGCATGGCTATGTTGGTGGACGAAGGTAAAGTAAACTGGAACGACCCGGTTATTAAACACCTCCCCGATTTTCAATTGTACGATGCCTACGTTACGCGCGAACTTAAAATCAGGGATCTGTTTACACATAACTCAGGCGTTGGCAATACTGATTTTTTATGGGGGTTGATGGACATTACTTCAGATGAAGTAATGAGCCGGATGAAACAGGTTGAGCCCAGTTATTCGCTTCGAGCCAGTTTCATTTATCAAAATATCTTTTACCTGTATGCCGGTAAAGTAATTGAAAAAGTTAGTGGTTCACCCTGGGAAGTATTTATTCAAAAAAGAATTTTCGATCCGCTGGGTATGACCCGCACCTATCCGCATCTTACCCTGGTTAAAGATGTTAATCAGTCCAGTCCGCATTATTGGGTGGATGGAAAAATTACGGTGATAGACCGTACCAATGCCGATGCCATTGGCCCTGCCGGAAGTGTATGGAGTTGTGTGAATGACATGAGCAAGTGGGCCATCAGCATGCTGGATAGCAGCAAATACAAAAGTGGTCGGTTACTAAAACCTGAAACCTGGATGGAACTTTTTAAACCACAGGTACTTGTACCGGCTAACGAATTTTATCCAACACAGCAATTAACCAAACCCAACTGGACAACGTATGGCCTCGGTTGGTTTCAGCAAGACTACAAGGGCAAAAAAATAAACTTTCATACCGGAAGCCTTGCCGGTGAAATAGCCATACACGGCCAACTACCGGAAAGCAAACTGGGTATTTATGTTTTTGGAAATCTGGATCATGCCGAAGTACGCCACGCGCTTATGTTTAAGGCTTTTGATGTTTTTGCACTGGGCAGTACCCGCGACTGGAGTTCTGAGTTTCAGGTATTGTATAAAAATTTAGGTGCTCAATACGAGCTAAGACAAAAAGCGGATGACATGCAACGTATTTCCAACACACAACCATCGTTGCCCTTAACAGCCTATACCGGAAAATTTATGAGCCCGCTGTATGGCGAAGTGATGGTAACATTGGCTGATCAAACCCTGAACCTGACCATGAACAACGTTGTAAATGCAACCGTTACACATTGGCACTACGATACGTTTAGTGGCTGGTTTGATAAGCGGTGGTGGGGTAAAACAAAAGTTCAGTTTGTACTGAATGCTGCTGGTAAAGCAAACACCTTATGGATGGAGGGGATGGAATTTAACCGGGTTAATTAATAACTACACCTACGCATATATTAATTTTTTCGTTCAAGGTACAAGGCGCCAGTAAAAATCATATTCATAACGAAAGAGTTGGAATGGGCAAGATCAACCTGTTCAAATACGAATTTTTTAATCCACGACTCCGGCTTAACGGTTTGTGTTACTCCTTAACTACCGGGGGCATCAATAGCCGTTAGGTTTTCTACAAATTCTTTGTCCATCCTGATAAAGGTAGTAGGTGCAAAGTAATTTACTTTTACGGCCCTGAATTTTGGGATTAACTGCATAATCTTCTTGGGCTTTTCGCGCTTGGCTTCGCTGGTAGCAATTTTCAGAATCTTGAGGAAGTAAAGAATGTTCTCGCAATCATCTTTCCCAAATAAACGAATTTGCCTTTGAATGCTGCTGGAGAGTTGGTTAAACAGATCAAAGTCGCGCAGCATACAATATTGTAGCGCCAATAAAGTCTTCACCTCCATGTGCACAAACGGGAAGCGTTTCAGGCTTACATCGTTTAATAAATTGTTAATAAGTTTGGCTGCCTCCTCGTATTTGCCAACATAATAACAACCCAGGGCACAATAAATGGTATAAATAGTATGGCGGGGAACATCCAAAATATCCTGCTCAAAATCTTCAAACAAACTTTCGCTCTCATCATAAATATCACCCTCTGTTTTTAATCGCAGGTGGCGCTCTAATTTGGTAATCAAAAACCTACCGGCAAAGGTATAGGTGGGGTAATTGATTAGCAGATTTGAAGCTGCATCGTTTACTTCTTCAAAACTTTTTTCAACCTGATGAATAACTCCATAATGGTTGTAATATTCCAGTTTCAGATATTCAAAAATCAGATTGAGGTGGTAATAAAGCGGATCGAGGTTATAGGTTTCAAATATTTTTTCAACATGTTTAAAAATATCTTCTATCGACTCCCCGTCTAAGTGCATGTTATCATCGGGCTCTACAAATAACCGGTGAAACACCAGCATGCAGCTTTGATACACATAAAGCCGATGCGATTCATAGATGCGGGCTACGTTTTGGATTTCCTTCATCAATAAGGTAAGCCCTAACTTATCGGTTGGATCGTTAGACAGAAAATAATATCCGTATTTTCTGAAATACTCTGTTAATAAATCTTCGGCTTTATCTACTGCCAGCATGTAAGCCACATGCCGGTTATACAACTGCGAATATTGAAAATGTTCGGGCGAATTAATGTGCAATTTCTTTAACGACTTGTACACAATTGTCAACTCGTTAGCCAAATCGTAGTCCAACAAATCTTTTTCTAATTTCTTTAGCGTGGTGATGGTGATGGTGCGCTTCTTGGTGAACAGTACTTCATTCAAGTTGGCCACTTTGCGCAAAATATCGGTGCGCGGGCTTTCCATCTGCTGCAATAAATGCTCTTCAATTTTAATGTTTAGGCGCGACCGGAGGGTGTAATAGGCATTGGAGTTTACACCCAACTCTACCATAATCTTACTGTCCGACAGTTGGCGCTCGCGCAAAGCCCTTAGCAAATGTGCCGACTTCTCAGCATTGCTTTCAACAAGCGAATCGTGGATAGCTTTATAATCGGTGTCAGAAAGTTGTTTGACAATATTCTTTAGCTTGGCCATTAGGGAAAGTCTATTAGACCTGAAAAGATACAAATTTAACAGGTACGGGCAATCTATTTATACCCATTACTCGTCAGGAAACCACCTGACAATTATATGAAGGGTTGTTTTTATACCATGCAGAAAGATAATTTAGCTTTACAACTCCTTACATCAAACTACTAATACTATGAAACGCGTTCTGATCCTGTTTCTTCTTATAATCTACCCGGTATGGGTGCAGTCACAGGCACTGCAGTGGGCACCCGAAGGTAACGCCTACCACCGCACCGAGGGTGGCGAGTTGGTGCGGTATGCTTTACCGGCCAACACGAAAACTACATTGGTATCGCAGGCCGACCTTACACCTGCCGGGGCAACCCAGAGTTTGCGCATCCGTAACTTTGCGTTTTCGCAAGATCAAACCAAACTTTTGATTTTTACCAACACCCAGAAAGTATGGCGCCTTGATACGCGTGGCGATTATTGGGTGCTTGACCTTAAAACGAAAGCATTAAAACAAATCGGCCAATCCAGGCCTGTTTCATCGCTTATGTTTGCCAAGCTTTCGCCCGATGGCACACAGGCTGCCTATGTAAGCGAACAAAATGTGTATGTGGAGAACCTGGCTACGGGCTTGGCAAAAGCCATTACTACCGATGGCAACCGCAAATTGATAAATGGCACATTCGATTGGGCTTATGAGGAAGAATTTGCCTGCCGCGATGGTTTTCAATGGAGCCCTGATAGCAAGAAGATTTCCTTTTGGCAAATAGATGCCCGGCAGATTCGCGATTTCTATATGATCAACAATACCGATTCGGTTTATTCCAGAATTATTCCTGTTGAGTACCCAACGGCAGGACAAACACCTTCACCTGCGCGCATTGGTGTAGCCGATATTATTACCGGCAACATAACATGGCTTGCCCTTCCGGGCGATGCAAAACAAAACTACGTGCCACGCATGGAGTGGAACAATGCGAATGAAATACTCGTGCAGCAGCTCAATCGCAAACAAAATGAAAGCAAAATTTTTTCGTGCAACCCGGCAACAGGGGATGCAAGATTGATCTACACCGATAGAGATGACACCTGGATTGATCTTTATACGCCCTGGGAAAATGTATATGCACTTGACTTCCGGCATTATTTCCGTTGGCTAAATGGTGGAAAAGAATTTTTATGGATGAGCGAAAAAGACGGTTGGCGCCACGCCTATCGTATTTCAAAAGATGGAACCAAAGAGACACTTATTACAAAAGGTAACTACGATGTAATGGACATCCGGCTGATTGACGAAAAAAACAACCTGTTATATTTTCTGGCTTCGCCCACCAATGCCACTCAAAAATACTTGTATAAAACCCGGTTAGATGGCAAAGGAGAGGCTGTGCGTGTTTCACCTGTTCAGCAAGAGGGCACGCACGATTATGCTATATCGCCCACCGGCACATTTGCCACTCATTCGTTCAACAACAGCTTTACAAAACCCATAACTGAATTAATAGCGTTACCCAAACATACAGCCCTTAACGAAAAAGAAAGCATTGCCGCTAAACTGCAAAGTGCAACCCAACCTAAAACAGTAGAGTTTTTTCAAGTAAAAACAGAAGAAGGTATTGAGATGGATGGTTGGATGGTGAAGCCTGCCAACTTTGATGCAACCAAAAAATACCCGGTTGTATTTTATGTTTATACCGAACCGTGGGGCGCCAATGTGCACGATACCTATGGTGTAGCCGATAATTTTCTATTTACGGGCAATATGGCCGAAGAAGGTTATATCTATCTGTCGATTGATAATCGTGGAACACCGGCACCGAAAGGCCGCGCCTGGCGTAAGAGCATCTATCGTAAAATAGGTTTGGTGAATATTAAAGATCAGGCCTTGGCGGCTAAAGAAATTTTAAAGTGGCCCTTTGTGGATGCGGATAGAATTGCTGTGTGGGGTTGGAGCGGTGGTGGCTCAGCCACCCTCAACCTGATGTTTCAGTATCCGGAAATTTATAAAACCGGAATTGCCGTTGCTGCTGTAGCCAACCAACTTACCTACGACAACCTGTACCAGGAACGTTACATGGGCTTGCCGCAGGAAAACCTGCAAGACTTCATCAATGGCTCGCCTATTACCTATGCAAAAAATCTGCAAGGCAATTTGCTCTACATTCACGGAACGGGCGATGATAATGTGCATTACTCAAATGCCGAAATGCTGGTGAATGAACTTATTAAGCATGGAAAGCAATTTCAGTTTATGGCTTATCCCAACCGTACGCATAGTATAAGCGAAGGCGAAGGCACGTTTGAACACTTGGCAACTTTATTTTCGGATTACCTGCGTAAACATTGCCCACCCGGCCCCCGGTAATGCCATGATTGCAACCCTCCATTTATTTGAGCCGCTCGAACAAAAATTAATCGACTTACTAAAATCATTAAGTGTTGATGACTGGAACAGGCCCACTGTAGCCAAATTGTGGACTGTAAAAGATGTGGCCGCACACTTGCTGGATACCAGTGTGCGCACCGTTGCTCTGGCTCAACAGCATGCAGGCGATCCACCCGAAGCCATCAACTCTTATCACGACTTACTAAATTATTTAAACCAACTAAATGCCGATTGGGTAAAAGCAATGAGGCGGGTAAGTACGCAAACATTGATAGATTTTTTACAGCTCACACAAAAGCCAATGATTGATTACTACCATTCGCTGGATTTACAAGCGCCTGCTATGTTTCCAGTTGCGTGGGCGGGTGAGGTTGAATCAAGAAACTGGTTTCACATTGCGCGCGAGTACACCGAACGATGGCATCATCAACAGCAAATTCGCGATGCTGTGCAGCAAGATGGCATTATGAATCGCGAATATTTTTACCCGATGGTGGATACACTCCTGCAGGCATTGCCTTACAATTATCGAACTACTACTGCACCCGATGGAACGTGTATTACCGTAACCATTACAGGCAAGGCCGGAGGTACTTGGATTATTCAATATCAAAACAACAAGTGGCAGTTGGTAGATACAGCAAAGCAAAATGTTACAACTGTTACCCTTACCGCTGATACTGCCTGGAAATTATTTACCAAAGCTTTACCTGCAGAAGAAGTAAACAGAAGGGTTAAGGTTAGTGGCCAAAAGAAATTGAGTGAACCTTTGCTAAAAATGGTAGCGGTAATGGCATAGATTGTTCTAATCTATTCCTGCATTAAAGTAAAGAATAAACCGGGTACCCTTGTTTACCTCACTCTCAACTTCAATTTTTCCACCTACGGCTTCCATTTGTGTTTTTACAAGATACAAACCCAAGCCCTTGCCTTCCACATGTGTGTGAAAGCGTTTGTACAGATTAAATAAATTATGTTGATGCCTGGCTAAATCAAAACCGAGGCCGTTATCTTGTATTTCAACTTGTACATAATTACCCCTCTTTTTAGAGGTTATCATTATTTCAAGAGGTTGTTCCGGATTATGATACTTAATGGCATTGGATATCAGATTATAGATAATGCTTTCTACATACGGTGCCACCGAAAAAATTTTATCAGCTTCCAACTGAATCTTCAATGTAGGTTGTATATTTTTAATTTCAGTTTCCAGTGTTGATAATACTTTATTCACAATGTTGCTCAACTGAATTTCGCAGCGTAGCAACATGGTTTGCTTTTGTATATTTAGTATTGTGCTTAAGTCGGCAATCACCTCATCAATATCGCGTGATGATTTAATTAAGAGCGTATAAATATTATCCTTTTCGCTGTGCGTTTCGCTATACTCCAATAAGTTGGCAAGCCCCTTTAGTCGTGCCAGGGGTGCACGAAGGTTGTGCGAAATAATGTAGGTAAATTGTTGCAGCCTGCTATTTTGTTCCATTAGTTCGTTATTCGTAACCCGCAAGTGATTGGTTTGCCGTTCTACTTCCAGTGCTAATTCTTTGTTTTGAGCAGCAATTTTAATTGCCTGCGCTTCGATGGTTTCATTGGCCAACTTAATTTGTTGCTGCTGGGCAAGCAGCTGCCTGTTGTGGGCCGTTATCTCTTCATTTTGTTTCCGTATGTCTCTTGTTTTTTCCTGAACCTGTTTATCCAATTCTTCATTTCTTTCATATAGAATTTTATTCTTTTCGGCCTGCGCGTTTTGTAGTTCTTCCGATAATCTAAAAGTGCGGGAAGTATGAAATGCCAGATAGCCTAAAGCCGGAACGGCTATCAGAAAGATAAAAAACTGCAATAAGTAACTGTTGCGCAACGCACGCTGGATGTTTGCCTCAGCATCAGCCACTACCTGTCTCTCAAACTCACTAACCCGATCTGAAAAATTTTTATAGGCACGCCACACATAAAATCCTTCATTTCTTTTCAGAATTTCTAAGAACTCAGCGTTTCTGTTTGTCGCTACCAGCTGGCGCATGGTCATGGTAAGTTTAAAATAAACTGTAACAGAATCATCCAGATTATTCAATTGATCAAGCCCCTGAAAGTTTTGTGCTGCCAGGGCTTTTCGTAACCGTTTAAAAATTTTAGGATGGTTGTTCATAGCCGAATCGGTAGCTGCCAATTGTGCTTCCTGACCTGTTAAAGCATATCCGCGCAACGCCAAATCCATCAGGTGCAGGTTACGCACAACATCTAACGAATTAATTTTGGCTTGTTCGGCATTTTCCAACAACCGCTGATTTCGCTCTATCGAGCGGCTATTCTCATAAATCAAAACAGCATTAATGGCCAGCAGTATGCTTATTATAGAAACCACTATAATTAATAGTGGCGATCGGGGTTTAATTGAGGCCATGTGCCAGAAATATAGGCTCAAGTAACAAAACTACTTGGTAAGTAACTGTTTGTAAAGTGATTTTATTTAGTGCGCATTTTTAGCCTTTCTGTTCTGGCTTATTGTTTTAGAATTTTAGACCTTAAAACCTTGCCGTTTTTTACTGCAATTGCCACGTAAAATCCAGCAGGAATTTGCGCGGCATCCCATTGATACAAATTCAGTTTAGTAAGCTGATAACGTAAGCCTGTGGTACTAATAAATGAAAGTTGATCCAACGCTTCAACACTTTCTACAAAATTTCCAACTGGATTAGGATAAATTGAAAGCAACTGATCTTCTTCAACGGAAGTGATCAGTTCATTTACCAATGGAACATTTGTATATAGTTTGTAGTCGCCTGCCAGCAAACTAATGGTAACATTGGCTCCTGCTACTTCTAATGTTGTGCCGCTATAATATTCATACCATGTTCCAGCGTGCGGAAAACTCAATGCATAATTCTTTGTGCTGATATCAAAATTAGCTACAACAACCGCGCTCATTTGCGTAGCACCTACAGGTGTGGCCGTATAATTTTTATTCTTGATTGATACCGCCTTAACCAAGTTATCTGAAGCAAAGGAAGCCACACCATCCTGAAATACATTGGAAACTATTTTTAATTTAATAAGGTTAGCCGTGTGATTGTATAGCCGTCTGCGCGGGGCATCTTGTAAGTACTCCCACACTGTTGGTTTAATAGAAAGCCGGCAGTCATTATTAATGGTTCCGTTATCGCATCGGTTAATACTATATTCAAATCCAAGCTCACCAAACTGCCACAACATTTTAGGGCCCGGAATAGTATAAAACATTACCGAAGCAGCTTCCATTCGCTTCAGTGCAGTTGCCAATGTTTTTACATTATAACCAGCGCCTGAATTTCCAAACTGCAAATTTTTATACATCAGTCTTTCTTCATCGTGGCTCTCCATGTACCCAACCAGATTGGGGATTGCCCAGCCCCGTGTACCATGATATACACCCGAAAGATCCGAGCCCGATCCGTAACCCATTGTGTTCTGATTGTATGGATCGGTCATCTTACCCCAAAACATTATTCCCTTCCCTTCATTGGCGCGATACTCTGCCAACTCTTTTTCTTCCACGTTTACACCCAGGTGTTCAAAAATAACATAAGCATCGGGTGTGTGAGCCCAGATTCTATCACTCATGCGCTTTAACAAAGCAATACGACTGGCATCGTAGGCCGACCATGCATTTACATCCGTTGGATTATTGGTTTGTGTAAAACCCTTTGTTAAATCAAACCGGTAGCCATCAATCTTATATTCATTCAACCAGTAATAGTTTACAGTGTCCAGGTATTTTTTTGTGTATGCACTTTCGTGATTCATATCGAAAAATACATTAAACGGGTGTGTAGCGTTAACATTGAACCATCGATTAGTTGGATTAGGCTTGAACGTAGTGAAATTGAAATCCTGCATTAAAAATGAATTCGGAATATCCTGATGATTCATGGCAATATCAAAAATGACCGCTATTCCATTTTGATGGCACTTATCGATAAATTCTTTCAATTTATTTTTGCTGCCATAAAATTTGTCGGGCGCAAACATAAAGGTTGGGTTATAGCCCCAGCTTTCATTACCGTTAAACTCCATAATCGGCATTAATTCAATAGCATTTACACCTAACCGCTTCAGGTAGGTAAGTGTATCAATCAGGTTTTGGTAGTTGCGGTTACCGGCAGCGAAATAATCACGCAACAGGAGTTCATATATAACCAGGCTTTCCTTTTTTGGTTTTTCGAAATTTGCAACCTGCCAATTGTAAGCAGTTTGATTGGTTTGAAATACTGCCACACGGTTCTCGTACCAATTTGCCGATAATGCTTTTGCAGGATATGATTTGAGGTTAGGATAGGAAGCCGCTGGAATATATTGATCGTCAGGATCAAGAATTTTATCTGCAAACGGATCGGCAATGCGTACACTACCCTCTAACCAATATTGAAATGCATATTCCTGTCCGGGGGTTAATCCCGAAAGCTCTTTCCAGAAATATTCACCATCACGATTCAACAGGTTTTCGGATTTTACTTCCCAATTGCTGAAATCGCCCAACACATAAACCGAGGCTTTGGCAGGAGCCCAAAAGCAGAGTGTGACTTTGGTTGGATCAGCATCGTAATTTATTCCTGCTATTATCCCGGTTGGTCGCACTACCTCCGGACTATTTTGTTTCACTACATATTGAAACGAAACTTCATGTGTAGCACCTCCGGTAACGGCCGTAGCTACAATCCTAATTACACCATCCAACGGAGCTGGTTCTACCGTATAAGGATATGAAAAATTTTGTGTCGAATTTTGTGAGTGAGAAAGCGTTTCATTTATGAACAATTGAAAATTCGCTAAGGCCGGAGTTGTAGCCGTTATGTTAAGCGTATTTCCGGATGCAATAGCCGTTGGTAACGAGCTTGGCGATGTCAAAGTTATCTTAAACCCAAAGTTTGCTATGTAATCAACGGTCTTTCCACAAGGGCAAACAGAACCTCCTATCCAATCATTTGCCTTCAGGAGCATACCAAATTGTGATTCATTACTTATATCTGCTGAGAAGAAATCTTTAGGCTTAAAGGTTAAAGTGAAAGTAGTAACACCAGCATTCACTGCCTTAGTAAATTTTGCGTTAGCTGTTAACGTATTACTAGACGCAGGATTAAAATTATATTTAGTGCCAATACTTTTACCTGGTATCCAAACCCAGATCCATGCATCCGGAATTGAAGCTAAAGGTGTTCCTGTAACATTATACGTTACTGTAATCTGATCTTCAGGACCGAAAACTGAAGGCGATATCGTGGGTGTAATTGGCGTGCCGTCCTGAGCCCACGTAGCCGAATTTATCAATAATGCGAAAAAAACAAATGATATTTTTCTCATAGTCTTCAAATTAAATCATTAACAAATTATTTCTTTTTTAACACAACCGCTTCCAACGAAGGTAATGAAACCAATTCGCCTCGTACCTGTTTTTGCGTGAGTAAATCAACATAGGTTCCTGGCTTAAGTTCTATTTGCGCGGGTGCATTGCCGGCATTAATCGCTATTGTAATCTCATTCGCATTAAGCTTGCGCGAATAAATCAGCAACTTACCTTCAGCCTCCTTAAACTCCAGTTCTCCTTGATTCAAAGCTGGATTTCCTTTTCTTATTTTAATGAGTTGTTTATAAAGCCGAAACCAGACATCGTTAAACTTTACTTCATCAAACTTACCCACGTGATTACGATAATTATCTTGTGGCTCTGGTTGATATGAAAATTCTTTCCACATCAAT
This sequence comes from Cyclobacteriaceae bacterium, assembly GCA_019638395.1. GTDB lineage: Bacteria > Bacteroidota > Bacteroidia > Cytophagales > Cyclobacteriaceae > ELB16-189. Next base: position 165,656 of record JAHBTX010000006.1, on the reverse strand, counting down.
GGCTTGCGCGGATGTGGATCATCTGCACCCCACATGCCCATTTCTTCACCATTCCAGATATGCGGTGCACCCACCGAAGTAAACAAATGAATCAGGTAAAGTCGTAAACGTTTATACGTTTCTGCATCCGGTTTATTTGTTTTATAATCCAGATTATCGGGATAGGTGTTAAACTTATACTTATTCGAATTGAAGAAATCCGTTAGCAAGCGGGGGGTATCGTGGCTGGAAGAAACATTCATCATCGCATACCGATTCTCCACCGGTAGTCTGTTCCATTGAAACAGTAAACTGTCTCTAAATGCAAGTGCATCAATTTCAAAATCTGTTTTCGCAAAAAAGTAACGTGCGGGCCTATATACCTGGTAAAACATTACGGCATCAAATACATCACCACTTGTATAAGGTACGGGGTTCATCAACCGGTCTGGCCATTGCTCCCACCAGATTTCCCCTACCAGGTAAGCTTCGGGTTGTATGGATCGTACCATTTTTCTGTAATCACGCCAAAAACCTAACCCAATGTGATCGGCTACATCCAACCGAAATCCATCCACACCATTAGCCACAACACCATCTGGTGCCAACCATCGTTTTGTAACGGCAAACACGTGTGCCTTAAATGGTTCCGGTAAATTACCTTCGTAGGGTTTGCCAATCTTTCTTTCGGTAGTAATATTTACTTTCTTGATTTCAGGCAGTGACTTAACTTCCAACCAGCCGTGGTAATCAAATTCATTTTCGGATGTAGCCGAATTATCAAATGTTTTAATTGCATACCAATCTTTGTATGCTGATTTCTCCTGATTACGAAGTATATCCTGCCAGGCCCAGAATGTAGTGCCCGTATGATTCCAGGAATAATCCAGTATGATTTTCATTTTTCGTTTGTGAACTTCCTGTATCAGCTTCAGAAAAAGTTTATCGGCCGCTGTCCACTTCCAGGTTGTGGGGTCATTTGGATTTTCGCCTGCTATGATAGCATTGTCACCAACCGGATCGGGGCCAAAGTTTACATCAACATGATGATAATACCGGGGATCATATTTGTGTAAAGAAGGTGCATCGTTAATAGGGTTTAAGTACAAAGCTGTTACTCCCAACTTTTGCAGGTAATCCAGTTTATTTAATACACCTTGTAAATCGCCACCATATCTGCGAAACTGTAACATTTCAGAGAAAGACTTGCCCGGCACACGAGCCCATTCCTCCTGATGCCACCAATTGGAAGTCCACGGTGTGATGCTCCAACCTGCTGGTGCAAAATTCTGAAGCGGTGCAATAGCCATGTTTTCGGGCGTTGGATCATTCGATGGATCACCATTGTTGAATCGTTCAACAAAAATCTGGTACCAGATTACTTCACTTGCCCATTTGGGTGGTTTTTCCAATGCCGTGGTTTGTGCATAGAGTTGTACTCCGCACAACATCAAAACCACCAAGCACTTGCTTACGTAACGTCTATTCTTCATGTAAATCAACTTTAAATATTCTTACCGAATCATTGTTCAATACCTGAACTACCACAATAGTTCCATCTTGCTGTGGCAATAGTTTCATATTCCGCACCGCACCCGGTGAAAAAAATCCGGTTTCATTCCAGCCATGAGCTGTAAATGTTTTATCTGATTGTTTTAGCAATAAACCCTGGCATGCATCAGCGGGACCGTACTGTGTATTGTAGGAAAAGAAATTTCCGGCCAGTAAAATATCGGGGCGCATATCATTATCAAAATCAGTTATTACAATACCCGTTACTTCTGAAAACTGAGCCTCGATTGGTAAGGACTCTATTTCAAATTGATCATTGCCCAGATTTTTCAAAACGATTGATTGCACCGTGTTGACATTTAATTTACCAGCACTTGCCAGTTGCACTGGTTCAAGAATTTCATTCACTGTTGCCGTTGCGTACGCACTGTAGGTGGTGAATTTCTTTTTTAACGCTGGTAGTTGACGTACTAATTCATCGCGTGAAGCAACCGGATATTGCTTACCATTCTGGGTATAAAAAATAATTGGGTCTGTTTTTCCGTTCTGATCAAAGTCAGCGTAGTATAACGCCAATGGACTTTCTGCTGAAATTTTCCACGGCAGGTTTGTTCCGGCATTACCTAATACATAATCCAGGTCGCCATCTTTGTCCAGGTCAGCCGCGGCAATCCGGTTCCATAGCCCGGATGTTTTCTGTAATGTTTCACTTTTATTCTCGATCAATTTTCCATTTCTATTGAGGAATATCCGCACTGGCATCCATTTGCCTACCAATATTAAATCAGGCCAGCCATCGTTATTTATATCTGTCCACAAGGCATCCGTTACCATTCCGGGGGCACGCAGTTCCGGGTTTACTTCAACAGTTGAAACACTAAATTTTATTTTTCCATTTGTCGATTCATTTTTCAGAATTGCGCCTGGATTCGGAAATGGAAAGTTACCAGGCTCCGAAGCACCTCCTACAAACAGATCGAGATCGCCATCCTGATCATAATCTGCAGCAACAACACAACTTCCATTAGAATGGTCGGCTATTATGCTTCCGGTTGTTGCTTTTGAAAATTTACCGTAACCGTTATTTAAATATAATCGATCGTCTAATAGTTGAGAGCCTGTTTGATATTCAGTACCACCACTTACCACAAATAAATCAGCATCCCCATCGTTATCAACATCAAAAAAAATTGCGCTTACATCTTCACTAAGTTTATCTGCCAACCAGGGCTGTGAATCTGCCACATAAAATTGCCCGTTTACTGCCCCTAAAAAAAGTTTACCGCCTTGGCCGATGGCACCCCCTACAAAAAAATCCTGGTACCCGTCTGCATTAACATCGGCATGGGCAAGTGCAGGGCCAGCCTTTGAAAGCTGATAGAGCAAGAGAGGTTCGCTATCAAAATCTATATAGTTATTTTCATGATGGATAAAATTTACTCCACTTTGTGTTGTGTAATCGGTAAATAAGAGTGAAGGTTGTTTACTCGTTTGCTGAATCATGTTTTCATTCGTATAAGCTATTTCAAGCTTAGTATTGGCAGGCACCTCTTCCATGCGTGTAATTTTACCATCGGGCCAGGTTACGGTAACCGTAGCTACTGTTTTATTTCCTAATCCAAAATGAAGTATCGGATCAACAGACGATTGAAACCCCCGCGTAAGGTACTGTTCCAACATTTGCATCTGATTGTGAGTTTCGATTTTAACGGAAGCACCAATTGCAAGTGGGTTGGCTCTGGGTCCGATTAACTGCACCGCGAGGTAATTGCGTGATTGTATAGACTCGGAATTATTTTTCCAGATAGTTGCCCGCTCGTTGGTATTGTTGGTAATAATCTCCACATCACCATCATTATCCAGATCGGCATACGTAGCACCAAATGATAAATTAGGAATTGCAAACCCCCAGGCGGCCGTAACATTTTCAAATGTTAGATCACCCCTGTTACGAAAAGCATAGTCGGTTGTTTTGGTGGCAGCCATCTTACTAACCAATTCAAACAAGTTTAAATCGGTGCCATTTTTTCGTGCTTCCGTTCTTGCTTCTTCCACGGTAAACTTGAGAAAATCCATGCTGGTGAAATCGCGCAGGTAGCCGTTCGATACGAACAAGTCTTTGTATCCATCATTATCCAAATCCACAAAAAGCGGAGCCCAACTCCAATCGGTTGATGACACACCAGCCAGTTGACCAACTTCGCTAAAAACGGGTAAACCATTTGCCAGCACACCACTATTCAATTGCAACGTGTTGCGCATCTGCTGATGTAGAAATCCACTATCTAACATGAGCTGATAGCGATTGTAATCATCGGGGCCCCTTAAAAGTTTTTGCCGAAAGTTATCTTCGGGCCACATATCCACTTCTATAATATCGGGTCGGCCATCGTTATTATAATCGGCTACGTCAGTACCCATTCCATTTCTTGAAAAATGACCAAGTGATTTTTTGGTTGCATTAGTAAAGGAACCATCTTTATTGTTGATGTATAAAAAATCCTGCTCTTCATAATCGTTAGAGAGGTATAAGTCAGGCCAGCCATCTTGATTAAAATCGCCTGCAGAAACTCCTAATCCAAAATTGATTCCTCCTCCGTGAATTCCGGCTTGTTCACTTACATCGCTAAAAAAAATTCTATTGTTAACCGAATCATTGCGGTATAATCGGTTTCCAAATTGAGGGTGCCTGGTATTTCGTAAACTTTTTGTATTTACAAAGGGTGAGAAGAAGTGATTAGCATGGTTAACCAATAACATATCCAGATCACCATCGCGATCATAGTCAAAAAATAATGCTTGCGTAGAAAATGTTCCGGGTGCGTCTAACCCATATTCCACTGCGCGGTCGGTAAAACTGGGAGTGCCTTCGTTATCATTACCATTGTTAATAAACAATTGATTTGAGAATGATTGACCTGACTCGGGGCCGGAATAACAGACATAAATATCCAGCCAGCCATCACCGTTTATATCAACTGTAGTTACACCTGTTTTCCACAACTCGCGGCCGCTTACTCCGGCTTTATTTGTAACATCTTTGAAATTAAAGTTCTTTTGATTGAGAAAAAGCTTATTGGGTACGGTATTGCCGGTAAAATACAAATCGCACCAACCATCGTTATTGAAATCACCCGCGGCTACACCGCCTCCATTATACGTGTACTCATAGCTTAAAATGTTTACCTGCGGTGTTTCCAGAATTTGATTTTCAAAAGCAAGTTCAGTTTTAGTAAAAAGCAAATCGGGTTTAGGCTGACAACCGGCAAGTATCAGTGCTGAGTAAAAAATCTGAAGCGACTTTCTGAATTGCATGTATTAAAAATGAAAAATTCAGGAGATTGCTCTCCTGAATTTTAACAAACAACAATTAAAAAACCCTAATCGAGTGTAACCGTTTTGGCGGTTAAGTTTACTGTTACTTTACGTGTGCCAGAGGTTCCTACATACCTCAAATTGCTATCACCATCATTTGCATTAACAAAGTCTGGATGTACGGTAGTGAAATAAGGGAAATTATATGATGTTGGTCCCCAGTCTGCTTGCGCAAAGAACCTGAAGGCCTCACCATTTACAAAAGGGGCATTTGCTTCAAATACACCAGGACTTTTATAAGTCATTTGAATGCTGGCACCAGTTCCAGGTTTATCCCATCCTCCTATTCCAGCACCCGTCATATACAAAACCGGCAATGGCGGATCGCCCAGCGTTACAGTTTTTTCATTAATATTTACAGTTACCTTTTTTGTTCCCGATGCACCTAGCACTCGGAAATTTGAATCTCCATCATTTGCATTTCCAAAATAATCGGGCACACTGGTAAAGAATGGAAAATTATAAGACACCGGACCCCAGTTTGCCTGTGCAAAGAAACGCCAGTCAGCGCCAGATATAAAATTGGCATCGGCCTGAAATACACCAGGTTTTATATATGTCATTTTGATACTAACTCCAGTACCGGGTTGATCCCAACCGCCAATACCTGCGCCTGTCATGTACATTACGGGTTCATCTACGGCAGTAGCTGTAACTGTTTTGGCACCTAAATCCACACCCACGCGGTACCAGCCTGAAGCCCCTGCAACTCGTAAGTTTGAGTCTCCATCGTTACCATTTACAAAAACAGGACTAACTGTGGTAAAGTAAGGATAGTTGTAGGAAACCGGGCCCCAATCCAACTGTCCAAACCAGCGGAATGTTTCACCATTGGTAAAGTAGGCAATGGTTTCATACTTTCTGAATTCACTGCTCTGCCACTCTACTGCATTTGCTGGCCAAGGGCCCCAGCCTTTTAAGCCCGCACCCATTCCCCAAATGGGCGGGAAACTGGTTGCATAGGCAGAAAGTGTTACTGTAATGTTGTTGGAATAAACAGGGTCAATCTTAGCATTTATAGTGGATACAATGCGTAGTTGCACTTGCGTAGGTTCTTCTGGTACAAGTCCCATACCCAGCAAGATGTCATTTGTAGCACCCACATTTAATGCAGCAGAAAGAGAGGTTGTAGTTGCCAAACTAACGGCATCAACAAAATTATTTCCGGCTTTGTCGGCCTCCAGTGTGTAGGTAACAGAAGCTGGAAATCCAAAGTCGGTTGCGGTCCAACCTATGGTTGTGAAATTTGTATCCTTGTTATCGAGCGTTAATACAAACGATGTGGAGGCCGGTGTTTGCAAAACGTTAGGGCTTACATCGGACTTAACCACAGCCTTGATGGAATCATCTTCACAACCAGTGAAAGCTCCTAGTATGATTAAGGCTACCAAAAATTGTTTTAAGGTTTTCATCTTCATTAAAATTATATGATTAATAACCTGTGTTCTGAGTTAGATTAGGGTTAGATGCACGATCTGCAGCTGGAATAGGAAACAATGCACGATGGGCACCAATAGATGTCCCGGCAGCTTCGCCCCCTTTCCAGGGCCACAAATACGTAGCGCCCGTATATTTTCCAAAGCGGATTAAGTCTGTTCTGCGATGTCCTTCCCAATATAGCTCGCGTGCACGTTCATCCAGTATAAAATCAAGTGTAAGCTGACCGGCCGTAATAGCACCGGGAGCATTTCCGGCAACTACATCGGCTGTACGGGTACGAATTGCATTAACACGATTCAGGGCTGTGGTTAAATCGCCACCGCTTCCACCACGTAATACTGCTTCTGCATACAACAGGTATGCATCGGCCAGGCGAAACATCGGGTAATCTGTATCCTGAAAAGATGGATTGCTTCCGGGTGCACCAGCCGATGTAACATTTCTAAATTTAAAAACTCCATAACCCTGGGTTGAGTTATTCATAGCAAGTATTTCCAATGTCTGGCCTTTGTCTTCTTTTGCGAATAACGCGCGTGCCTCGTTCGGATTAGTAAACTTGTTAACAAAAGCAGAGGTGGTTCTTAAACCTGACCAGCCACCGTTGCCTGCATTTCCGTAAATCATTACGTTTAAAGCATCATATGCTTGCGAACGAGTACCATCAAACAATTGAGCAAAAATAATTTCAGGACTTGTGTGATTATCGGCTAAGAAGTTGTTTAGATAAGCCGGAGCCAACGTATAGCCCCCGGCAATTACCTCATTTAGTTGTGTAATTGCTTCTGTATATTTAGCCGTTCCGATATATACTTCTGCGTTCATGTAAAGTTTAGCCAATAGCATAGCACAGGCTGCTTTGTCGGCACGGCCATACTCAAAGCGTGGCTCCCCCATTATTGGCTTAATTTCTTTCAGCTCCGTTTCAATGAATTCAAATAAGGCAGCCCGGCTTACTTCCGGAGGAAAATATGCTCCGGGTAAATCCTTTTCTGTTACAAAAGGCATTTTGCCAAATAAGTCCATTCCATAATAGTAGGCTAACGCCCGCAGAAACCTTGCTTCTGTATGGAACTTGAGAATATCCGGATCCGCAAGTTTACTTGCAGTAGCACGCATATACTCATTTGTAAGAGCCGCCACATTCATTATGCGGGCAAACAACGCGGTTGGAATAATATCAGCGGGAGTCCACGTATTATAATGCAAATTAAAAATGGTGCCATTAGCATCGTTGGGGTATGTCCACACGGCTTCATCGGTGGTTAACTCCTGCATATTCCAAAGCGAACGGATAAAGCAGCTAAAGCCCTCGTCCACGCCCGCAACATCACCTGCTCCCGCAGGACCTTGCTGCCCGGTTAATGCAAAGGCAGCATATAACTTCGCTAATCCAGCTTTATAAGATTGCGTATCCGTATAAACAGTAGCTGAAGTTGTAATAGTAGAATCTAACGGGGTTACATCCAGATCACCAATACAAGCAACCATGAACGTCATTAAGGCAAGGCCCGATAGAAGGGTTGATTTATTTATTATATTTTTCATACTCACTAATTTTTCTCTTGATTAAAATGTAACATTTAATCCGAGTAAGAATGTACGCGGACGTGGATAGATATTATTGTCTATACCTCCAACAGATTCAGGATCAAGTCCTTTATATTTTGTAATGATAAACGCGTTCTGCACAGTAAGACTAATCCGTGCTTTTAGTCCCTGAGTAACAATGTTATCCAGATTATAGCCTATTGACGCATTGTCTAACTTAAAGAAGGATGCATTTTGTACATAGTAATCAGAAAATACCTGTTGTCCTACAAATCCTGCATCGGTTACCATGCGGGGGATATTTCGGAAATGCTGTTGGGTGTAAACACCATTATAGTAGGCATAACCGGCTTCTACATTATTGTACAAATAGTTACCAATACTCATGCGCGAAGCAAACGAAAAATCAAATTGCTTGTAGTTTCCACGCGAGTTGAGGCCGATCAGGTAATCAGCTACAGGACGGTTAAAATGATATTTGTTGGCTTCTGATGCTGCCGGGCCGTCACCACCAGATCGATTCACGTACAAACCTTCTACAGGCTTTCCGTTTTCATCGTACACTTGCTGATAGACAAAGTATGAAGATGCCGGAAATCCTACCCGATGATTTTGAACATTAGCCCCAACACCTACATTACCCAAAAACACACCCGGATAGTTTGGATCGTCTGTCAGGTTTAATTTGGTAATTGTACTATTGATACTGGTAAAGTTGACTCCAATCGTCCAGCTAAAATCCGGGCGGGTAAAAGGCGAGTAGTTAAGCGCAATTTCAATACCCTGGTTTTCCATACTGCCTACGTTGGTAGTAAGGAAATTAGAAAAGTTAACTCCATTGGGTATGCCAATGTTATTCAGCAGGTCTTTAGTATTCTTCTGAAACAGTTCAACTGAACCCGTTATTTTATCATTCAAAAATCCAAAGTCTAAGCCCACGTTATAGGTGGTTGTTTCTTCCCATTTGATGTTGGGATCATAGGCTTCGGGTCTTAATGTATAGAAGTAAGAATTGCCAAGCTGATATTGGGCCAGATCATTCGAAGTACGGTACACGGCTAAGTAAGGATAATAGGCACCGGCTACATCTTGTTGCCCGGTAACGCCATAACCTGCCCGTAACTTTAAGTCTGACACAGCCGATACAGATGAAAGAAAATCTTCATCTTTTAAGCGCCATGCAAGAGCTAAAGAAGGGAATAAGCCCCACCGGTTTTCAGGAGCTACACGCGAGGTACCATCGTTTCGCAGGGTAGCAGTTAATAAATACTTTCCATTGAGCGTGTAATTTAATCTGCCAAAGAAAGAAACCAGATAGTTTTCGCTTGGAGAAGGTGGTGGATCAACTGTTTGAATAGCATTTGAATTTCTGGAGTCGCGGGTGCGATAAAAATGCTGCCAGCCATAACCAAGTGTGGCATCAATTTTATGAATACCTATTTCTTTTATGTAGTTAAAATAAAAATCAAGCAATTCAGACTGATTTTTACCACTATACGTATTGTCACGACCTGTTAAGGTACCGGTACTGTGTATAAAGCCTGCATTGAGAGGGGCACGGTTATAACCCTCCGTACTAGAAACGTCTAAGCCCAGGTTTAACACAGCTTTTAACTCGCGTAAAAAAGGTAGTTTATATTCAAACTGCGCATTACCAATAAACCTTTGATTGGTTCCTTGATTATCTGTTTGCTCCAGCATTGCCACCGGGTTGGAGTTTCCATTTGTAATTTGAGGTGTACCCTTGCTTAACCAACTAAAGTAACCACCATAGGTTTCGTTGCCATCGCGTATAGGTTGTGTAGGATCAAATGAAATAGCATTACCAATGGCTCCTTCATCGCCAAAATTAGAAACTGCGTGGCTGGCCTTGGCACTTGCTGTTACTTTAAGATCGCCATTTAAAAAAGTTGGAGTAAGGTTAAGATTGATGGAATGCCGCTGCATACCCGTGGTTTTTAAAATCCCTTGCTGATCGGTATATCCATATGAAACACGGTAAGGGAAATTATTAACGGTGCCAGATGCACTTACATTATGATCGTGTGAAACGGATGTTCTGAAAATTTCGCGTTGCCAATCGGTATTGGCATTTCCCAATAAGCCAATTGCGGTTTGCGTAATTCCGAATGTTCCCTGATTGGCAAGGTCGTTTACCAATGCTTTGTATTCTGTAGCATTAAGCACATCTACAAACTTCATTGGGCTGGAAACAGAAACATTTCCGTTGTAATTCCATTGTACTTTTCCGGCTTTTCCTTTTTTAGTTGTGATGATGATTACACCGTTTGAGGCCCGTGAGCCATAGATGGCTGTGGCCGAGGCATCTTTCAATACTGTAAAAGTTTCAATATCATTTGGATTAAGCGTTGCCAATGGATTTGCAATTCCTCCAGGGTCGGTGGCATCAACCGGAAATCCATCAATTACAATTAACGGATCGTTATTAGCTGTTAAAGAGGCTCCACCACGAATACGAATCTGCGATGCAGCACCGGGTGCACCGCTGTTCGATATAACTGATACCCCTGCTATCCTTCCTGTAAGTAAATCTTGTGGCGACATTAAAACGCCTTTGTTGAAGTCCTTATTAGAAATTGCTGTAACAGCGCCCGTTGCGTCCTTTTTCTGAACCTCGCCATAACCCACCACTACAATTTCCTGCAAAGCTGTAATATCTGTTTGCAATGAAATGGAAAGTCTGGTTTGTGAGCCTACTGAAACCTCCTGCGTAGAGTAACCAATGTAGGAAACAACCAATATGGCATCATTTCCAACTGTAATAGAAAACTCACCATCGGCATTTGTGGTAGTGCCGGTGTTGGTTCCCTTCAATAAAATGTTTGCACCGGGAATCCCCTGGCCATCATCCGCAGAAATTACTTTTCCGGTAACTACGCGATTTTGACCAAACGATACCACCGAAGCACAAACAAATGCTAAGAGCAGTAAATTTTTAATCATAAGGTTAACTTGTTTTTAGTGTGTGTAATACGACCTTTTGCAGGTCTAAAATTATTTACAAAGAGGGTGGAAAATCAGCAAAAATCCTTCAAAAATTAAAAATGTTCTTACGAAATCGGTTGTTAAAACGATTGCATAAAAATAAATACCCAAAAAAGTAGCTCTTAAAAAACAGTTGTTAAATCCGAGAAGTTAACCGTTAGAACGTAAAGTCGCTTATTCCTTAAACAAGCTTGCAGCTACACCTTTTACACTTGGAGTAGCTACAAACAAGCTTCCACTAAGTGGAAACTCTTTTAAGGTAGCGGGTTTAACCCAGGCCCGGGCAGTAGTTATGTAAAGTGTTTCCAGATTTTTGCCACCAAAGGCGCATGAAGTTACATGGGGGGCCGGTACATTTATTTTTTGCATCAACTCGCCCGATAAAGGATCGAAACGTGCCACCGCATAACCACCCCAAAGTGCAATCCAAAGTTTATCTTCTGCATCGATAGTCATTCCATCAGGTGCTCCCATTCCGGGTGGAATTGTGATGACCATCCTTCTGTTCGAAATCTTTCCAGTTGCATTATCAAAATCAAATGCCTGAACAGTAAGCGTGGGTGTATCGTTGTAATACATTGTTTTGCGATCGGCTGTCCAAACAATGCCATTGGAGATGGTTACATCGCTTAACATGGTGTGCACAACTCCATCAGCACCCATTCGGTAAAGTGAAGAACTTTTCTTGCGCGAATCCATGGCCAGTGAACCAACCCAAAATCTACCGGAAGGATCGCACTTGCCGTCATTAAACCGCATGGCAGAATCGGGTAAGGGGTTGGTAACAAATTTCAAGGCACCGGTTTTTAAATCCATTTTATGAATACCGTTTTGAAGGGCAACTAAAACTCCACCCGTCTCAATCGGAACTACCGTACCAATCCGTGCCCCAATAGGATAAGATGTATTTTGTTTTGTAACCGGATCATAAACATGTAGTTGCTTATCTTCAATATCCACCCAGTACAATCTGTTTTCGGTTGGATGCCAGATGGCACCCTCACCCAATGTAGCCTTACACTCCCATTCTACTATTGCCATCTTATCTATGTCTGTCATAAACATCAGAACAAAACAAACAAACCAACCCGTCTTCATGGAAGCTATTTTTTTAATCCTATCCGTTCAATTTCTAACGTAAGGCCCCTTTCTTTTTCAGCAGCAGTAAAATTATTACCCGTTGTTATTTCTACTTTCTCAATTTCATGAAGATCAAATTTTCCTGCTCCACCATTAAAAGTAAGTGGCAAAAAACCCGGGTAAGGTCTTGGCAATAGCAACGATTTGCCGGCTTTAAATTGCATAAGTGGAATTTCGATCTCTTGAAAATGGTCGGTAGTCTTAACCGGTGCCGAAAAAGATTGCCCATATACATTCACCAGGGTAATGGTTGCCTCTACCGGTTTTGAACTTCGGGCCCGAAGCACCAGCGTTTTAAATTGATTCAATTCCTGCCTTCTGCCAACTACATTCTCAGTAAATGAATATTGGAAACCCATAGTTTCAACATCTTTCAAATCTGAAGCTGTTAATCTCAGTACTAACTGACCTGGTATTTCGCCTGCTGTAGTAGTAACCTGAAAACCCCTGCGCCAAACAGGGTACGTACGGATAGCTTTATCAACTGTTGGATTATACAATTCAAGTTGGGTATGAGGCGCAGCCACAAGCGTACTCCATGTATTAATCTGGTAACTATCCCATGCATTTGGGTTTTCTTTTATTGCACCCGGAAACAAGGTATAGTTGTTATCTTGTTTTATCACCATTCGATAGTTTAACATTCCGGGTTGTAGCAAATCTTCTGGTACAAGTAACTCAAATTGGTGGGTTGACTTTTCAACCATTTCCAAAGTGCGGTAACGCCCATTTGAAGTTGAAAAAATTACTGAAATGTTTCCATTATCCAGACCCGTTACAGTTGCCCGAAGCGTGAAGGCCTTGTTAGCTGAAACTTGTTTTAGCGGAACGTGATGTAAGCTCAATGATTTCTTGGTTGCAGTTGGAGCCACAAACTCTGATATCCCAATTACGCCCGATTTATACGTATCGGAAATTTGCTTTCCTTTTTGGATGAGTAAATAAGTACCCGGTGAAATATGGAATACCTGATTAACTGCGGTCGTAGTGTAATTATTCTTTTCATTCAACGGCTTAACACTAAAATCAGCACCTAACGCAGGCAGGTTAATTCGCATTTGATTCATATTCCATTCAATATGGGTTACCGGTTTCACTGGGGAAGCTTTTTCAAATGGATCGCGGATATGAATGGCATCGGGCATCACTTCTAACCGCCATACACCTTCACCCAGTTTATCTAAAAAGTAAGCACCCGATCCATTATAACTTACCACATGCGAAGAGCCAACACCAGCTACATTTACAAGCTTGGTGGGGTTAACCGGTTTGGAGGTTGTAGTGTTAGAATAATAAAATTCTTTCTCATCATTCATTTCACTTAATGCGTGCTTGTAGCTAACCCGAAAAACATCGAACGTACTATCAGCCGGGTACGTGCCAAAGTTTTTAAAGCGTGGCAGTTTATGAAATACCTTTGATGCAATAAGCATGCTGATGGCTTTAGAGGGTGTGTAAGCCAGGTTGAGATAATGTGTTTGATACTCGGTATTTACATTCGCCATCGCAAGTGGATCGTATGCAAATTGTGTTGCCCAACCCATACCCGCCTCACGGAAGCCACGCACCATAGCCGGATACATGTACGATTGCAGTATGTCGGCTGCGTCAAATTCATAAACCATTAGCCCTTTATTGCGAAACGCGGGAATTGAATCAAACGGAATGGTATATTTATCAACATGCGGAAGGTAATTACCTACCAGTGTACTACCCGATACAAGACCCGATGGATACCATTGGAAACTAAAGCCATCCACACCCGATGCGGCCACGGCATCGGCATAATATGGCCCTTGACTAATATTATAAAATACTGGTTTAATCCAACCTGTACTTTTAATGGCCTTTGTTAAGCGGTTTACGTAATTAGTTACACCCTCTTTTGGGCCACTGTGTGCTGGCTCATTGTTAATTTCTACTGCGATTATATCGGGGTCGTCTTGGTAAGAAAGTTTGGTATATGGGTTAATATGATTGAAAAATTGCTTCAGGTAGTTTTCCTGAGCCACTATGGCCGAATCATTTGTTGTTAGCTTGCCACGACCATAGAAACGCGAAAAGCCCGGAGTTTCCTCATCGCGTTCAGGATAACCGTTGCCCCAAAAAGCAATTGGTGTTATTATCGTTTTAATATTTCGTTTTTTCAGTTCGGCCAATAAAAAATCATACAGCCGCAAATGTTCGTTATTCAACAAATTTCCTTCCACATCCGAAATCTCCGTATCCCATACATGCACCCTAAAAGCATCTAATCCAAGACGTGCCATGTGATAGACATCTTGCTTAATTGCTTCTTCAGGGTTTATGCCCAAAGCAAGGTGTGCCCTATACGCATGTGCAAACGGAGTGGTATAGTTTACTCCAAAAAATGCAGCCTCTTTATTATCCTTCGTCCATCGGAATGTCCCTGTTTTATCAATGTAAACCGGCATTACTTTTTTGGGTTGCGCAAATACAAACGCAACTGTAGCTAAACTCAAACCGAGAAATAATAAGGTAGATCGCATAAATTAAAAAGTAGGTAGTTATTTAAAATTGTAGTTGTGTGTCATGAATTGAATGCCTGCGTTAACTTCACCATTGAAATCAAAAAAAGTATTGTTTTCCCATGCCGATCCCGTGCCCCACAAATCCTTCATCTTCGATGTTATCCAGGCTGGCTCCCAATAAATAACCCCGATGCCACCACCATCCATTACTTCCTGGGTTAATGTTTTCATCATATCTAATTGCCCCTGGTTGGTATAAGGAAATCCGGTTAAAGGAACTTGACCACCAAAAATATTGGTATAACTATCGTTACCACTGGTTGTCCATGGGTAAGCCGTTTCCAACAGCATTACATCTTTGTTGAATTTGTTTTTAAAACCGGCTACTGAATTCGACAACTGGCTTACAGTTATTGTTGTATGCCAAATTGGGTAATAGGAAAAGCCGATTACATCAAAGTCGCTCACCTCGCCATTATTAACTACATTGGTAAACCACCAGTCCACATTTTTTGGATCGGCAACATGCAAGGCAATTTTAATATCATCGGAAGCAACATCGCGTACGGCATTGATACCAGCCTTAATTACAGTGCGCAGGTTAGTCCATTGGCCATTGCAGCCATTGCATGCTGGAAATCCCGTTGGGGCATCGGTGTATAAAAGACCGCAATTGGTTTCATTACCAAGTTGAACAAACTCGGGCAATAAGGATTTTGACTTGAGATTGTTTAATACTTTGAATGTATAGTTATAAACTGAATCTCTCAGATCGGTAATATTTTTAATATCTAACCATGCAGCCGGAATTTTTTGATTTCCAGGATCAGCCCACGTATCAGAATAGTGAAAGTCGAGCAAAACCTGCAGTCCTTGTTGTTTTGCCAATCCAATTGCTTTCTCTACATCTTTAAAATCGTTATACAATTGGGTGCCGTTAGTGCCATAAACTTCTTTTGTCCAAACCGGATTATGCCAAAGCCGCAACCGTACCAGGTTAGATCCGTAATCTTTAAAAATTTTATATGGACTTACAACTGCCCCACTAACCTTATATACTCCGTCATGGTCTAAAATCTGATTAACATATGACAGATCTGCACCAAACAGAAAATCATTTTTTTGAGGTGGTGGTGGTGTAATTGAATCTTCCTTACATCCACCAAAACCGCTTATCATGATCATAACGAAAATGAACATGGAAGTCCTCAATAGGTTCATATTGAAATATTAATTAGATCGGGCAGCTAAATTAATTGCGCAACAGCAGGTTCTTATAATAATTATCTTACCAAAAGTAACGCTAATCGGTCATCTTAGTGAGTAATAAGTGGGTTATTGGGGCGCTCCGTTACGGCATTTACCGCCTATGTACATGTTTAACCTTTCTGATTAGATTTGTGAGATTTGGCTCGCGATGCAATTAACACTCCAATGAACTATTTGAAATTTGTTATACTCCTGTTGCTTTCATTTTTTCAACTGGTGGCTGGCACCGAAACGGTTGCGCAGCAACTTTATTTTTCTACACTATCTGTAAAAGATGGCCTGCCATCCAATATCATTTCTGGCATTGCTCAGGATGAAGATGATTTTATCTGGGTTGGAACGGGAAATGGATTAGCCCGTTTTGATGGTTACCAATTTAAAACGTTTAAGAAAAACAACAGCATTCAATCACTTTCTTCAAACGAAATCAGTTGCCTTTTGCAATCAGCCGAAACCATCTGGATAGGAACCTGGAGCGGGCTGTGTAAAATTAATACCCGCACGTTTACCATTACCCGCATTACTGCAGTTGGTGATCAAGCTATCCGAGCGCTTGCAAGGGGTTCACATAATACAGTTTGGGTTGGCACCGAAAACGGCTTGCTTCAACTAAATGAAACTTCACTGGTAGTAGAAAAAACATACCATACCAATAATAGCGGGTTAAGCCACAATACCATTCGTTCCATTTACGAAGGTCATGACGGTAGTTTATGGGTTGGCACTTATGACAAGCTAAATAAGCTTGCCAAAGGAGGCGGATTATTTCATACATTCGATCTGAAAGGAAGTTATAAGCCGTCATTAAAGAATAACTTAGTTTGCGGGGAAATAAAGCCTGTTCAATCCGGAAGCGATTCGTTGTTATGGATTGGCACCGAAACTGGTCTAAGTCTTTTCAATACCAAAACACATGAATCTCAACGCTGGAGTGAACAAGAGATTCCGCTTAGCAATGAGGTGATCAAGTGCCTTTATCTAAGCGAGAACGGTAAACTTTGGTTGGGAACTGACTTTGGACTTAATATCCTTGATCCGGTAACTAAAAAAATAACCTCATACTTTCACAATCCTCAAGCCTCATTCTCTCTTGCCAATAATGCTATCTGGCAGATTTATGAAGACCGAAGCGGTGTAATATGGTTGGTTACTTCTAATGGGTTAAGTCGTGTAAACAAACACCCCAGCATGTATTCGTTTCATGAAGTTGGGAGTAAAATTGAAAATCAAACTGTGGGTAATCAGGTTAAGGCCATTCACATTGCACGTACTGGAATTACATGGTTAGCTACTTTGCATGGCGTGTTGCGAATTGACCAAGGTAACACTACACTATTCGATACTCAGGCAGCAGAACCACACCAATTGTTGCTTAACAACACCTATGCCTTAGCAGAAGACAGTTTGAACAGAATCTGGATTGGTACAGCCGGAGGTATCAACATCTGGGACGAACCCAACAAAAAAATGTATGCACTTACAGCATCGCCCGAGAATGGGTTGGTTACAAATTATATTGCCCGGTTTATAACAGATAGCAATGGCACCTTGTGGGTAAGCACATTTCAAGGTGGGCTTTTTAAAGTTATGGGTGATTTTACAAATCCTGATAAGATCTATTTCCAGTCAATCAATCGCGCCTTCGGCTCCGAAAAAATAGCTTCCGGTAACAAGGCCCTTTGGTTCGTGCATAATAACGAACTTCATCGTTTAAACATTAAAACAAACCAGGAAGAGAAAATAAATTTATTCAACAACCAAATCAGCAGCGATATCTATTGCTTGTTTGTTACGCATGATGAGTCTGTTTTAGCAGGCACGCAGAATGGATTTATTCGCTACAACACCCGGCTGAATAAAGTTATTTTTAATCCCGTTGAAGTTGGTCATGATATTTACGTAAGCAACCTGAACGAAGATAAAGATGGCAACATCTGGGGTACAACCAATAGCTTCATCTTTAAATATACCCTTACAGGACACATTGAAATATACCCCATTGAAAAAGATTTACCACTTAAAAGTTTTTACCAAGGTTGCAATACCCATTCTAATAACGAATTAATTTTATTTGGCGGTGATAATGGTTTTATATCCATCGATACACGAAGTGTTTCGATTCAATTGTATAAACCTAAAGTTTATATTACCTCGCTCGAAATCAATAATAAGTTAGTCAATAACGGAGATACTATTGATCACCAAGTTTTATTGCCCATTGATATTTCCCACACAGCGTCCTTATCGCTTGATTATGCGCATCGTTCTCTAACATTTGGCTTTGCAGCATTACATTACTGGCAACCCGAAGTAAATGTTTATTCATATAAATTGGATGGCTTTGACGATGACTGGATTTACGTATCTGGCACAAAAAACTTTGCCGTATATTCCAATTTAACTCCCGGTACTTATACTTTTCGGGTAAGAGGAACCAACAACTATGGCCAATGGGGCGAACAGGAAGCCACCATTCAACTTGAAGTAAAACCCCCGCTTTTTCTCCGCCCGGCCTTTATTGCAGGCTATGTGTTGCTTATTATTTGCGGAATAGTACTTGCCATGCGGATTTATGCAACCCGAATAAAACTTAATAATGAACTAAAAATTACCCGCCTCGAAAAAAAACATACGGAAGAACTTGCGTTGGCCAAACAAAATTTCTTTACCAACATCTCACATGAATTACGTACACCCGTAAGTCTTATTCTTCCTCCCATTCATCAAATCTTAAAAGAAGGTAAACTTGATACAGAAAGCAGAAACCTTATTTTACTCGCTGAAAAAAATTCACAACGTTTATTACGACTAATCAATCAGGTTTTGGATTTCCGCAAATTAGAAAGCGATGTACTACAACTAAAAGTAAATCGAATAAATCTTATAAATTTTACACACGAAATCCATACACTGTTTGCCGATAAAGCAAACCGAAAAAAAATAAACTACTCCTTTAAATCAATAGAATCGGAATTACCCGTTTGGGTAGATACTGAAAAAATTGAAACTGTGCTTTTTAATCTTCTTTCTAACGCGTTTAAGTTTACCCCTCAAGGGGGTACTATTTTAATTAGCATTTACAAGGAGTCCCGTTCTGAAAAATTTCCAGTTGGCGCTGCCATCATAAAAATTTCCGACACAGGAATAGGCCTGAACGATGGTGAAAAAGATAAAATCTTTGAGCCCTTTTACCAGACGCAGGAAGCGAAGCAAATGGAAATGGGCACAGGCATTGGTCTTGCACTAGCCCTGGAATACATCAAGCTTCATACTGGCCACATTCAGGTTGATAGTATAAGAGGAGGTGGCACAACTTTTACAATTTACCTGCCCCTTGGCAAAAGTCATTTTCCGGTTGATTATATTCATGATGAACAAGAGTTGGCTTTAGTAGCCACCAAAGAAACCTATAATAATATACATCATGCTTACCGTCTTGATCTGCATTCCTCAAAACCCCTCATCCTGATTATTGATGACAATGTTGATATGATTGACCTGATTCGTATTAGCCTTGCACACAAATACAATTTTATAATTGCCGAAAATGGTGAAGAGGGTTTACAGAAAGTTATAAGTTTTCTCCCCGAACTGATAATCAGTGATGTGATGATGCCTGTAATGGACGGCCTTACCTTTTGTAAAAGAATTAAGGAAAATTCCAGAACAAGTCACATTGGCATCATACTCATTACAGCACGCGGACTAACCGCGCAAAAAATTGAAGGCATCCGTATGGGGGCCGATGCATACCTCACAAAACCATTTGAATTGGAGTACCTCGAAGCAAACATAGACCATTTGCTTGCACGAAAAAATGAGTTAACCAACTACTTAAAAAATACACTTCAAATTGAACCCTCTGAAACAGATAAAGAAAATGAAGATGAAAGATTTGTAAAAAAAGTAATGAACATTATTGAAGCCAATATTGCTGATCCTGGTTTTGGCGTTGAACAATTAAGTGAAGAAATCGGGATGAGTGCCTCCTACTTGTATCGAAAACTAAAATCGCTAACTCAAATTTCCACTAACGATCTTATCCGCAAGTACAGGCTTAAAAAAGCATCAATATTATTGAGAAACAAAGGTGGTAATGTAACTGAAATTATGTACGAGGTTGGCTTCGCCAATCTATCGTACTTTTCAAAATGCTTTAAGGCCGAATTCGGACTTAACCCAAAGGATTATCAAAAACAGATGGGTAAAAATTCAGTTGATCTTGATTTATAATATCTTGCATGCAGCCAAGTATTTATAAAACAGTACCTTCACCTGCTAAGCCAAATCGCCATGAAAAAAGCACCTCTCATTCTTCTTTTTCTTCCCATGTTTGCATTTGCACAAGAAGACTTTAAAGGAATTGCCGAAGAAACCTGTGCCTGTATTCAAAAAAAAGACTTGAGCAATGCTTCGAAAAAATCAATTGAAGTAGCGTTGGGTCTGTGCATGTTTGAAGTAATTCAGGCCCGCCATATTGAGGTGGATATGAGTGATGGAGACGCGATGCGCAAGTTTGGCGAAAAAGTAGGCATGCAGATGGCTCCCATTTGCCCCGACATTTTTACCAAACTGATGGAAGATGCTGCCCCACCGCAACCTGCAACAACCAACGAATCAGTTAGCGGGGTTATCAAATCCATTGAAGAAAAAGAATTTCTGTTTATTACAATCAAAGACGAATCCAATAAAGAAATCAGGTTGGTTTGGTTACGCCATGTAGCCGGTGCCGATGAATTTCTGAATGATTACAAAAAACTAATCGGCAAGAAGGTAACCGTTACCTATCAGATATTTGAGTTGTTCAACGCCAAAGCTAAAGGTTACTTCGGCTACAAAATGATAACCGCATTAACACTTAAGTAGCTATTTCAGGTTTGCTTTAAAAAAATCTACCGTACGTGTCCATGCTAACTCTGCCGCTGGTTTATCAAACCTGGGCGTGCTATCGTTATGAAAGCCGTGGTTAACATCCGGGTACATGTAAGCCGTATATTTTTTATTATTCTCTTTAAGTGCTTGCTCATAGGCAGGCCAACCTTCGTTTACGCGTGTATCTAATGCAGCATAATGCAATAATAGCGGTGCTTTAATTTTGGCAACATCTTCCACTGCCGGCTGGCCGCCATAAAACGGAACGGCTGCTGCTAATTCCGGTACGCGCACAGCCATCATATTCGAAATCCAGCCACCAAAACAAAAACCTACCACCCCTACTTTACCCGTGCAATCCGGATGTGCTTTTAAATGATAAAATGCTGCAATAAAATCTTCCAACATTTCATTTCGGTCGCGCTTACTTTGCAATGCCCGGCCATCATCATCGTTACCCGGATAACCACCCAGCGGAGTTAATGCATCGGGTGCTAATGAAATAAACCCGGCAAGTGCCGCGCGTCTTCCTACATCTTCTATATAAGGATTCAGTCCACGATTTTCATGCACTACCACAATACCAGGTAATTTACTTTTTGCCTCAGCCGGTTTGGATAGCAACCCTTTTATAGAGCCACCACCTTTTGCCGAATCATAATTAATAAATTCAGACTTTAAGCGCGGATCGTTAGCCTGCACTTGAATAATGTTATAATCCGGGCTTATAAAACTCATCAAGGCAGCAACGGTAACACCACCAACAGCATAAGCAGAAAGTTTTTCCATAAACTCCCGCCTGTCAATCCGGTTGTGTGCATACGCATCGTACAAATCAAAAACTTCCTGTTTAATATCTTCTTTGCGTAAAGTTTTCATATTGGTTGTTGATTACAATTGGGTTACTGAAATGTACAGAAATTATTTTTGATTGTATCCGGATTTGGACAACCGGCAAATAAACAGTTGCACCTATCGAAATCTGCTCTAAACGGAATGCACGGCCACCCCACTCAACTTTAGCTATATTTACGGTTTGTAAAATTTGTTATAGCTCTATGAATATTCTTTTAATTGGCAGCGGTGGTCGGGAACATGCCCTTGCGTGGAAAATGAAACAAAGCCCCCGCTGCTCTAAGCTGTATATTGCTCCGGGTAACGCGGGCACATCTTTAGTTGGCGAAAATGTGGCCATTGCTGCCGATAACTTTCCTGCACTGGGTACGTTTTGTATCGAAAAAGAAATTTCGCTTGTAATTGTTGGCCCCGAAGCACCCCTGGTGCAGGGCATTCGCGATTACTTTGAAAGTAGAAATGAACTGCAGCACATACGCATGGTTGGCCCGGGAAAACGAGGTGCTCAGTTAGAAGGCAGCAAAGATTTTTCGAAGCAGTTTATGCAGCGGCATGGTGTACCCACCGCAAAGTCGCGCACATTTCAATCGCACGAAAGTGAGCAAGCCCTCGTTTATCTCGATCAATGTACACCACCCATTGTATTAAAAGCCGATGGACTGGCTGCAGGTAAAGGTGTTATTATTTCACCCACTATTGCCGAAGCAAAACACACTATTCTTGAAATGCTGGTGAACAAAAAATTTGGTGAGGCCAGTTCAAAAGTATTGATTGAAGAATTTCTGGATGGCATTGAACTATCGGTATTTGTTCTTACCGATGGTACCAGCTATGTGGTACTGCCCGAAGCTAAAGACTACAAGCGTATAGGCGATGGCGATACCGGCCCCAATACCGGAGGCATGGGTGCTGCTTCGCCAGTAGTTTTTGCAGGCTCGGCATTTATGAAAAAAGTAGAAACACAGGTAATAGTGCCTACTATTAACGGATTAAAAAAAGATGGCATCGCTTACAAAGGGTTCATCTTTATAGGGTTGATGAACATGAAAGGCGAACCTTATGTGATTGAATACAACGCCCGCATGGGCGACCCCGAAACAGAAGCAGTGATGACACGCATTGATTCTGATTTGGTTGAACTACTGGAAGCCTGCGCAACCGGAGAACTTCATAACAAAACCATTCAGATTAATCCTCACTATGCCGTAACCCTCATTATGGCTTCAGGTGGCTATCCTGATAGTTTTGAAAAAGGCCACGCTATAACCGGACTTAACGCAGCAAGCCCCGCCCACGTATTCCATGCAGGCACATCGCGCAAGGAAAATGCTATCGTTACTTCCGGTGGACGCGTGCTGGCCATTACGGGTAACGGTACTTCGCTGGAGGCTGCCGCCAGGCAGGCTTATGAAACTGCAGCTAAGATTTCGTGGAAGGATGCATATTACCGCAAAGATATTAGCCAAGACCTTGCGCGCATAGAACAAAGCGCTGCCAGATGATGGTTGTACGGTTTGCCAATACCCACTTAACCTTCTACCTTTAAGGTTTAATCTAAATAACAAACGCAATGGGATGTGCATGTGGCACAAGTAAAGGCGGGACAGTTTCCGGTTGTAAAAACAACGGAGCCTGCGGTACGGGTGGTTGCAATAAAATGAATGTATTCGACTGGCTGTCGAACATGGATATGCCGGTACAAGATAAGTTTCCGGTTGTAGAAGTTCGGTTTAAGAATGGCCGTAAAGATTTTTATCGCAATACCGATAAACTTTTACTTACAACGGGCGATGCAATAATTGTTGAATCAACAACCGGGCACCACCTGGGCCACGTATCGCTGCAAGGTGAGCTGGTACGCCTGCAAATGCAAAAGAAAAAAGTTGCCAACGATGACGAGATAAAAAAAATCTATCGCCTGGCTACACAAAAAGATTTAGAGAAGCACGAAGAAGTTAAGAAACGCGATTTGCCAACACTCTATCGCACCCGCGAAATAATACGGCAGTTGAATTTAAGCATGAAGCTTTCGGATGTAGAATACCAGGCGGATAATACGAAAGCCACATTTTTTTATTCGGCCGAAGACCGTGTGGATTTTCGTGAGTTGATAAAAATTCTGGCCGCGGAATTTAAAGTGCGTGTAGAAATGCGCCAAATCAGTTTGCGGCAGGAAGCCGGACGCCTGGGTGGCATTGGTGTTTGCGGGCGCGAACTCTGTTGCTCCACCTGGCTAAGCGATTTTAAAAACGTAGCTACCAGCGCTGCGCGTTATCAAAACCTGTCGCTTAACCCCAGCAAACTTTCGGGCCAATGCGGTCGATTAAAATGCTGTCTTAACTACGAGTTGGAAACATACATGGAGGCGCTAAAAGATATTCCGGAAGTGGAAACACCGTTGCTTACCGAACAAGGTGAAGCCCGCTTGCAGAAGACAGACATCTTTAGGCGCATTATGTGGTTTGGTTACAAAGAAGAAAATACCTGGTACCCGCTTAACATTGATCGGGTAAATGAAATTCTTTCGCTTAACAAGGCTGGTAAAAAACCGGCAACCTTGCAGGCAAATGAAGTAGAGGCCAAAGTACCCGTTACCAAGCTTAATAGCGACCTGGAAAATCTTGACAAGAAATATCAGAACAAGAAGAAGAAAAAAAGGAATAATAAAAATCGCAATCGCGACCGCAAGAATCCGCCACAACAAAATCAAAATCAAAACCGCAATCCACAACAGCGTAATCCGAAGGGGCCTAATCCACGATGAGATTTATAATTTTATTTGTTGCCGTTGGCATGTTGGTTACCAGTTGCGACAGCAGTCGTATTTTTGAAAACTATATTGAATTTAAAAACCGCACCTGGAAAATTCACGAACCGGTACAATTTGAATTCGAAATTAAAGACACGCTAGCCAAATACAACTTGTATTACGAAGTGCGCAACTCACTGGATTTTCCGTGGCAACGTATTTTTGTAAATTATCAGTTGGCTGATTCAACCGGTGCATTGCTATCACAAAAACTGGTGTCTGATTACTTGTTTGAAAAAGATGGCAAACCCTTGGGCCGAAGTGGCCTGGGCGATGTGTATGATCATCGGTTTCTGATCTTAGAAAATTATTCCTTTGCTCGCTCTGGCAACTATAAATTCACATTGCAACAAGAAAACCGGCAGGATACATTGGCTGGTATATTGGCTATTGGCTTTCGGATTGAAATTGCCACCGGAAATTGAATTTGTAGAAAATAAAAAAATGGGACCCTTGCGAGCCCCATTTCTGGAAGAGATTTTTAATCATTAGTTGGCTTACGTTTGATTATCAGTGCCTCTTCCTTCGAAACCTGTAAACTGTTTCTAAACTCAAACAACCTAGAAAAAAACTATAGAACAAATGTAATCGTGGCGGCTAATGATTTGGCCTCTCAACGATTAGAAAGAAATTAGAAACCGTTTGCGGATAATAGCCAAACTGAAATGCGGGTGCCCTGACCGGGAACAGATTCAATTGAAATTTTGCCCTTATGAATTGAAATAATACGTTGACTTAACGACAACCCCACGCCATAACCTTTTACTTTAGAAGTAGCATCAGTTCTGAAAAAAGGTTGAAAAACATTCTCCAGGTCTTTCTTCTCTATGCCCGGACCTTTATCCACCACGGTAACTTCCAACGCTTCTTTCTTACAGGTAAGAATAACTTCTGCGCGGCCATCCTCCGAAAACTTACAGGCATTCTCAATGAGGTTTTGAAATGCAGTTTTAAGCAGGTGTGGATTACCATTTACCACCAGCCTCTTCTCGTCTTCGGGCATATCATTAATAATCACCTCCACTTTATAGCCGGTATCAATAGCTTGTACCCGCTCGCGTGCATCCCATAAAATTTCATCCAACCGTACTTCGGCCATGCTAAAGGTGTCAGAATCTTGAGTAAGCCGGGCTAAGTCCAACAAACTTACTGATAGGTGGTTCAGGCTTTTGATATCATCCAATACCGATTCGATGGTGCGCTGATATTCTTCGAGGGGGCGTTCGTTCAATAATGTTACTTCCAACTGCGAGGTTATATTGGTAAGCGGATTTTTCAATTCGTGCGACACATTGGATACAAACATTTTTTGAAGTTTGAATGCATTTTCGATGCGGGTGAGTAACCCGTTAAAGATGGAGATCAGTTTTCCAATTTCATCGGGGTGCTTGCTTTCTTCTAACCGATGGGCCAGGTTTTGTGGCGATATGCTTTGTACATCGGCAATTACTTTTTGAATGGGCCGCAAAGCCCTACCGGAGTATATCCAGCCCGAAATAAAAACCAGCCCGATTAATATAAAAAACTGCGCCATTAATAAGCGTCTTAAATCTACCAGCCGGTTATAACCGTTCACATCTTCAGCCAATGCAATAATTACATAATCCTTTCCCCGATCGCGAAACGGAATGCCGGTTACAGTAAATTCTTCATAATGCAGTTTGCGCTCACCCTCAGCCTGTACCTGGTGTATCAGTTCCTGATTGATGTGCAAGCGTATGGTATCGCCACTGTGGTAAATTTCTTTTCCTTCATTATCAAAAACCCGTATGGTTTCGCGGTAGAGATTATCACGCTTGGCGCGATCTATAATTTTTAAAAGTGTAGTATCAACCTGATCTACTTTAATTAAAAGAATAGCAGAGGTAATGGCTTTTTCGCGCAGTCTTCGTTCAAAATCCTGCTCGGTAAACTGGCTGGCAAAAAAGTAAATAGCCAAAAACGAAAGCAACACAATTGTGCTTACCAGTAATGTAAATTGTAACGTTAGCCGGGTGCGGATTTGCAAAACTCAGGGCGCTTTTAAAATATAACCCATACCAAATTGGGTATGAATCAGCTTAACATCAAAATCGCGATCGATTTTTTTTCGCAGGTAGTTTACATAAACTTCAACCATGTTGGTTCCTGTGTCAAAATCAACATTCCAAACATGCTTGGAAAGTTCGGCTCGTGGAATTACACGGCCTTGATTACGCAGAAAATATTCCAACAGGGCAAATTCTTTCGATGTAAGTTCAATTTGTTTGCCTGCCCGGATAACGTTTTTGGCATTCAAATCGAGAATTAAGTCGGCAATGCGCAAAAGGCTATCATTTCCGGGTTTGGGTTGCCTTTTGGTTAAGGTGCGAATGCGCGCCAACAGTTCTTTAAACTCAAATGGTTTGGATAGGTAATCATCGGCACCGCTATCTAACCCCGCTACCACATCATCAGTATCGGCTAATGCGGTAAGCATTAAAATAGGTGTTTCAATTTTGGCTGCACGTAAATCTTTGCACAGGTCGCGCCCGTTTATTTCAGGCATAATAATATCAGTAATAATAAGATTGTAACTGTTTTTAAATCCTAATGAACGGCCCGTTTTACCATCCTCCGCTGTATCAACTTCGTAGCCGTTTTCTTCCAGTCCTTTTTTAATGTACTGAATGGTTTTTCGCTCGTCTTCTATCAGCAAAATTTTCATTCGTATCAAAAATACGGTGTTAGCGGCTTATCTCCATTAAAATTTTGTTAGAAGGCTACACAAAAAAAGGTGAGCTTGTGGGCTCACCTTTTTTCAAAATTAAGTTCACCTTCAAGCGGCTGCTTTTGCTTCTGCCTTTTTTATTTGTGCAGCACTGGTTTCAAGATCCAATACAACAGGCGAGGCAATAAAGATAGAGGAGAATGTACCCACGCCTATTCCCACAAATAATGCAAATGAAAATCCGCGTAACACTTCTCCTCCAAACAACAGCAACACCAATACTACAATTAATGTTGTACCCGAAGTAATAAGCGTGCGCCCCAGGGTGCTGTTGATGGCATCGTTAAATAATTTCTCCCGATCGTGGTTGGCACCATAACCGAGGTACTCGCGAATTCGATCGAAAATAATTACGGTATCGTTAATGGAGTAACCGATAACCGTAAGTATAGCGGCCACAAAAACCTGATCTACTTCAAACGAAATTCCAAATACCCGTGCAATAGCAAAAGCAGCAACCACAAACAGGGTATCGTGTACGGTGGCCACTATGGCTCCTGCACTGTACGTCCACCGCTTAAACCGAATAAGAATATAAATGAAGATGAGCACCAGCGATGCAAGTGCAGCTTCAAAAGCCGAATCTTTAATATCATCGGCAATGGTTGCACCTACTTTAGAAGATGACGAAATGATAAAATGCTGATCGTCTAACTGTGCTTCGTGCGGTGTATAGGTTACACCTTTAAATTTCTCCACACCTGCAATTAAAGCGTTCTTCACTTTTTCGTCTGCCGCGTCCGATTCATCGTCAACCAGGTAAGAAGTGGTTACCTTCATTACCTTATCGCTGCCAAAGTTTTTAACTTCCACACCGGTGTTTTCAAAATTGTTTGCCAATGCTACTTTCATGTCGGTAGCAATAACGGGTTGGTTAAAGCTAACCACATAAGACCGGCCACCTTTAAAATCAACACCCAGGTTTAACCCTTGTATAGCAATGAGTACAAATCCAATCAATACAATAGTGCCGGATATGAGATAAGCTTTTTTTCGGGCACCTATAAAATTATACTGCGGCCGTTTTTTAATCATGCGGGCAATGGCTGTATCGAATGATACCTTAGCTTCATCTCCTTTGCGGGCCATCCACTCTACAATTACACGCGAAATATAAACAGCCGAAAAGAATGAGGTACCAATACCAATCATTAGCACGATAGCAAAGCCTTTTAAAGGACCTTGGCCCAATACAAAAAGAGCTACGGCCGTAATAAAGGTTGTAAGGTTGGAATCCAGAATGGTGGTAAACGCGCGATTATAGCCCCTTGTAATTGCTTCGCGCAGTTTGCGCCCCAAGGCCATTTCTTCTTTAATGCGCTCGTAAATTAACACGTTGGCATCTACGGCCATACCCATGGTTAGCACAATACCGGCAATGCCGGGTAAGGTTAAAGCAGATTTAAACTGAGCTAAAATTCCCAGTATAAAGAAAATATTAAACAGCAATGAGATGTTAGCTACCCAACCACCTTTAGAATAGTAAGCTATCATAAATAACACCACAATACCCAAACCACAAGCCATAGAAATTAACCCCTGGTTTTGGGCTACCTTACCTAAGCTTGGCCCAACGATAGCTTCTTCTACAATGCGGGTTGGTGCGGGCAATGAACCTGCTTTTAAAACGTTGGCCAAATCTTTTGCTTCTTCCAACTCAAAATTTCCCGATATCTGCGAACTGCCATTTGGGATTTCGCCATTTACGGTGGGGGCTGTGTAAACATAATTATCCAACACAATTGCAATGCGGCCCTGTGGCTGCTTGGCGGCTGCCTCGCGCGTAACTTTAGCCCATATTTTTGAACCTGTGGTATTCATTTGCATCGAAACGGCATACCGGGCTTTATCATCAAAATCCTGGCGGGCATCATTAATTACCTCACCGGTTAACAAAGGTTTTCCGGTGCGGCCCATGTTCACAAAATTCAACTGGATATCATCCACACCAGGTGTAATTTTCGGATCGGGTTTAACATCCCAGAAAAAGCCAATTGAGCGTGGTAATAAACTGCGAACTTCCGGTCGTTTTAATAGCTTATTAATTACAGCAGTATCCTTAACCTGGTATAGAAAAGGATAGTTAGGATTCATTAATGAAAAAAGAGGCGATGAGGTTGCCTGTCGTAACGAATCTAATGACGAAACTGTACTATCGCGCACTTGCGCCAACTGTTGTTCCAATGCAGACTTAGCTTTGTCTGCATCGGTTGTTGTATTTTCCTGCGAAGTGGTTAAGGTGGTCAGTGCCTTTTTTGCGTTCTGCTCTTTAACAATGAAATCGTTAATAGCTGTTAATGATTGATTGAGTTGCTGATCGTACGGTTCTACCACTTCCCAGAATTCCAACCGGGCAACACCTTGCAGCAGTTTGCGCACACGTTGTGGGTTATCGGCCCCGGGAATTTCAATTTGAATACGGCCTTTCTCTTGCAAACGCTGAATGTTTGGTTGCGAAGTTCCAAACTGATCGATGCGGGTTTTCAAAATGGTGAATGAACGATCGATGGCACCATCCACTTCTTTATTTAAAAAATCAAGTACGGTTTGGTCGGCATCAGTTAGTTTAACCCGATCTTTATTAGCTGCCGAAGTAAACAAAGAGGCGAGGCTCTTATCTGGATTATCGGCCTTAAAAGCTTTGTAGAATAAATTTACATAGCTGTCGGTGCTTGATTTTTGCATCTCGCGCGCCTTCTGCAGGGCAGCTTCAAAGGCTGGATCCTGGTTATTACCGCTAAGGCCCTTAATAATATCGATAGGTGAGATTTCCAATACTACGTGCATACCTCCACGCAAATCAAGGCCCAGGCTCAACTCATTTTCTTTTACTTGTTTGTAAGTAAACTCGGCACCAAACAGGTTATACACCGGCTTGTTCCAGATAGAATCGAGGTAATTTTGTTTCTTACTAAGATTTAATGAGCCACCGGCATCAGTAGCATATTCGTTTGCATCTTTTTCTACCCCTTGCGATACAAACGTGAAAGACAAATAGTACAGGCACAATAGGGTAATAACAATGCCCAGTACAATAACAAAACCTTTATTACGCATAACAATTATTAAAATTTAGAATTGATTGAATGAAATAACCTTAGGCAACTTTATATAAAAGCTGCAATACCACTGTAAAACTGGTGCAATCAGGGTGCGTTGGGTGAAATAATAACCCGAAAGAGTGTTCTTAAAAAACTGCTAACAAGTGCGGTGGCTTGGGGCACAAACCCATGCGAAGCCTGCGGTTCGGCCAAAACTTCAAGTAACGTCTGTGGGGCTTGTTCATCTACCTGAACGGCCGGCCCATGGGTAATAGCCTCGGCTGGTGCACTGATAATGGTTTCAGTTTGAGGCTCAGTTTGTTCGGTGGCAGGTTTTTTACCAGCCAAATGGGCCGGTTCTTTATAAACGTGCGAAAGTGTTATTACTATGGCTGCCATCAGGCCCACAATCAGTAAAACACTTCTGTAAACACGCTTCTTTAGCACAAATTTCAAATTAAGGACTACAAATCTATCGATTACCTGTCAATTTGCAACTGGAAGGCTAAGCTTAAGCCAGCACCTTTGATCCAGATACCAAAGTGGAGAATATCGGATTCGAACCGATGACCTCTTCCATGCCATGGAAGCGCTCTAGCCAGCTGAGCTAATCCCCCGTTTTTTTTAAGAGTTGCAAATATATCAAAATTCCAAATCCGCCAAAGGCAGGTATTTCGAATTAGAGTGGCTATTGAATGTGGCGCTTTTCAATAAACTCGCGAAAAGATTTTCGGTATGTATCGCCAACAGGCAAAGCCGCCTGGCCTATCAACACTTCATTTTTATGTACTACATCAATGGCTTTAACAGCTACTATAAACGAGTTATGAATGCGGATAAACCGATCGGCAGGCAATTGTTCTTCCAACGCCTTCATGCGCTGCAGGGTAACAATTTTTTGTGTGGGTGTATGTATAGTTACGTAATCTTTCAGACCTTCCACATATAAAATCTCGTTCAGTATTACCTTAACTGATTTTGTACCATCTTTCACAAACACATAATCGGGTATGGCTTGGGTTGCCGGTTGTGTTACAGGCTGAACTTCGGTGGCTAATCGTTGTGTTACTTTATCAACAGCTTTTAAAAAACGTTCAAACGTAACGGGTTTTAGTAAATAATCGGCCACATCTAATTCATAACCTTCCAGCGCATACTCTGAGTAGGCCGTGGTTAGTATTACCATTGGTTTATGCTGCAAAACCTTTAGCAGCGAGATGCCGGTTAACTGCGGCATTTGCACATCCAGAAATAATACATCAACCTGGCTGGTGCGCAACAATTCCAAAGCTTCTAACGGATTGCCAAATGCCTGTATCAGGTTAAGTGAAGGCACTTTGGCCACGTAATCGCTCAGCAGGTTGCGGGCCAGGGGTTCGTCTTCAATTATGACACAGTTTAGTTTCAACTAAGGGTAAGGGTTACCTGTACGAAATATACATCCTTTTTATCTTGTGTAATCAGTTCGTATTGGTTGGGATAGCTAAGGTCCAACCTGCGCTTAACGTTTTGCAACCCAATGCCCGACTTTTCGTGCTTATCGGCTACTTCTGGCTTACTGTTTTCAACTGTATAAACCAACTGTTTACCGTATATCTGAAGCGAAACATTTACCCAAGCCTGGGCATTATTACCACTTACTCCGTGCTTAAAAGCATTTTCCAGAAAAGTAATTAAAACCAAAGGGGCAATGCGCAGATTATCAACAGCACCCTGCAATTCAAATTTTATGGGTATCTGGTTGTTTAAGCGTAATCGTTCCAGGCTAATATAGTTTTGCATGTACTCTATTTCTTTGGAAAGCAGCACCTGCGGATGATTACTATCATAAATCATATAGCGCATCATCTGCGAAAGCTTGGCAATAACTTCGGTAGTGTTATCCGATTTGGAATAAGCCAGGTAGTATAAATTATTGAGTGTATTAAAAAGAAAGTGAGGATTGATCTGGGCTTTCAAAAAATTTAGTTCAGCCATTAACTTTTCGTTTTCAATTTCCTTACGTTTCGATTCCAACTCGAACCATTCAACAGCAAATCGCAGCATGCCCACAAACAATACAATAAATAATGTAATGGCCACCATCTGCACAATAAAAAAACTGGAGTAGAAATACTCTACCCGATGCGAATAACCATCGGCCAGGTAGCGATGCAGGTAAACGCGCAACGTAAGCAAGCCACCCGTAATTACACCAAACTCCAACACATAGCGCAGCAGATTTTTACTGCGGATAAACCGAGGCCAGATAAAAAAGTAATGCAGGTAAGCGATGGTAATAGTAAAAACGAGCTGAACCGATGCTGAAGTAAGTAAGCGTTCCCAATCATACCCACGCCCCCGCTGAAATACCGAAGCTTGATACAGATTGAACGAGAGGTAAACAAACCAAAACGAGATGTGCAGCAGCACTACCCGGTTTCGGTTAATGAAGGTTTGCATGTTTTAACAAAAAATTAATTTTTGATCAAAGGTAGAGAGCGAATGCAGACCACCTGCAACTGGATTATCATTTTAGACCGCTAACGTAAATTAATCGACCGACTATCCTAAACCCTAACTTTTGAACTGAATTTACACTTTTCCTAAACTGTCGAATCGTTTTGCCGGATTGTCTAATACTAAGAAATACAAGGAAACAAAATACGTCCTTTGCAGTTAAACAGGACGAAACGTGAAGCAGTATTCAAATCATAACCCCTACATGAAAAAGCAAGTATTAAGTTTAGTAATTATTCTAACATCACTTTCGGCTTTTGCCCAAAACAATGGTAGAATTATAGGTGTTGTAATGGATGCCAAATCGAACCAGCCGGTAGAGTTTGCCACCATTGCATTAACCGATGCCGATGGAAAAACAGTTAACGGTACCATTGCCGATGCAAAAGGAAAGTTTGTAATTGAAAAGATTGCCAACGGCACTTATACAGCTTCCATTTCTTTTATTGGCTACGAAACCATTCACAAAACCGATTTAGTGCTGGATGGCCGCAAGGCAGAAATAAATCTTGGAACCATTAAGATCAGTGAAGAAGCCACGCAATTAGGCGAGGTTGTGGTAGAAGCTCAAAAAGATTTGGTAGAAGAACGGGTGGACAGAACCATTTACAATGCTGAAAATGATGTAACCACCCGCGGAGGCGATGCAACTGAAGTATTAAAACGTGTACCCATGCTATCAGTTGATCTGGATGGTAATGTAAGCATGCGCGGCAGTTCTAATATTATGGTGTTAATTAACAACAAACCCTCCACCATTATGGCCAATTCAGTTGCGGATGCCTTGAAACAAATTCCGGCCGATCAAATTAAAACAGTAGAAGTGATTACATCGCCTTCTGCCAAATACGATGCCGAAGGTTCGGCCGGTATCATCAACATTATTACCAAAAAAAATACATTGGAAGGTTTAACCCTTAATGTGGATGCCGGTGCCGGTTTGCGTGGATCTAACCTGGGGCTTAATGGTAATTACCGAAGAGGTAAAATGGGATTTTCATTAGGTGGTTTCGGGCGCGCTAACTACAATGTTCGGGGTGCTTTTGAAAACAAACAGTTTACAACTACCCAAACCTCCGAAACTTATTCGTACCAAAGCGGACAAAACAGAAACCAGGGTTTGTTTGGCAATTACAATTTAGGTTGGGATTATGATATTGATAAGAAAAATTCGTTAGCCGCATCCGTTCGGTTTGGGGTGCGCAACAATCAATCCTTTCAGGATAATCTCATTTCACAGATTTACCGCAACGATGCACTTATTTCGAACAGCTTGCGCGATGTAAATACAAACGACCTATCGAATAACATGGATATGAATTTTACCTATACCCGGTTGTTCGATAAACCGCAGCGTGAATTCAGCGTACTGGCCATGTATAGCCGTAACAATCGCAACAACGATTTTACCAACACCATTTACAATGCCGATACGGAAGGGATTTTTCAACGATTAAAAAATCTTAACGATGGGGTAAATGAAGAATACACGCTTCAGGTAGATTATCAAACTCCTGTTGGCGATAACCAACTGTTTGAGATAGGTGCCAAAGACATTAAAAGAAAAGTATTGAGCGACTTTCAATTGTTTACTGCGGCCGGTGCCACCGGAGCCTACGTGCCCGAAACAGATGCATCGCGTTCCAATCAACTGAACTACGATCAGGATGTAGTATCTGGTTATATGTCTTATACCTATAGTGCCAAAAGTGGTTACAGTTTTAAAGGAGGTGCCCGGTATGAATACACTATTATCAACGCCTTTACCCGCACCGAAGCTAACATTGATATTCCGGAATACGGTGTGTTGGTACCAAGTTTCAACGCATCTAAAAAATTAAAAAAAGGTACCGTTAAGGCTTCTTACAACCGAAGAATTCAACGGCCATCCATTCAGTTTTTAAATCCCAACGTTCAAAATGCAAATCCGCTAAGCGAAACGGTGGGTAATCCAAAACTCGACCCAGAGTTTACCAACAATTTTGAGTTAGGCTATAGCACCTTTATAAAAGGTACTTCGCTTAACCTTACCGGATTTGTAAGAAATTCAAATAACGCCATACAGAGTTTACGCCAGGTTGTACGCGATAGTGTAATTCAAACCACGTATGGTAATCTTGGTATTGAAAACGCTTATGGTGCCAGCATTTTCTCCAACATCAGCGTTGGTAAACTTTCGTTTAACGTGGGGGGCGATATTTATTATGCAGATATGCTAAACCCAGGCTCGGACCTTACACCGCGCGTAAGCAACAGCGGTTGGGTATTTAGCGGCCGGGGCTTTGGAAGCTATACATTAGGAAATGGTTGGGCCGTACAAGGTTTCGGTTTTTATAGGGGCCGCAGAGTTAACCTGCAAGGTTTTCAAGGTGGCTTTGGAACCTACAGCGTGGGTGTTCGAAAAGAATTTAATAACAAGAAAGGAAGTGTAGGTGCTGGTTTAGAAAACTTCCTGGCTCCATCTATGAAAATCCGAAACTCGGTAGTAACCAACACCGGCACACAAAGCATCAATCAAAACAGCTTTACCGAAATGCGCAATTTCAGTTTCCGTGTAAACGTGAGTTACCGCATTGGTAAAATGAGCTTTGACCAACCTCGCAGACGTGGCGGCCGTTCGGTAAATAACGATGATTTGAAAATGGGTGGCGATGGTGATGGTGGCATGGATAATGGTGGTGGCATGGGTGGAAACAACATGGGTGGCCGCGGAAACTTTGGCGGTGGCCAACGCCCGGCCGGCAACACACAATTAAAACCAGTAGAGGTTAGCCCCGTAGATAGCACAGCCGTTATTGTAGCCGAAGGAAATTGGGAATACACGATAGAAAGCCCGCAAGGAGCCAACGGGGGTACACTTAAAATTACAAAAGAAGGAGATGCTTACAGTGGTTCAATTGTCAACGCCCGCTTTAATCGCGAAACCCCCATTAACGATGTGAAAGTAACCGGTAATGAACTCAGTTTCTCTTACGAAGTAAGTTTTGGTGGCAACACCAGCAACATACTGGTGAAGGGTATAATAACAGGAGATCAGTTTTCGGGTAGCATGACGATGGGACAATTTGGGTCATTCCCGATGACAGCCAAGCGCGCAGCGCAATAGTAATTGTTAGGTTAGGGTGTTTGGGGTAAAATGCCGGACCGCAAGGCCGGCATTTTCGTTTATTACCTTAAGGCCGTGAGGCTTCCTCAGCTAATTGCCGCATATTTTTAACTCGCTGTGGATCTACCGTGCGAAGTTTAAATTCCGAGCCTTCATCGGAACCCATACCGGCAATATTGGGATTGCGGTAGAGCATGGCGCTTTCGCGGAATGCAGTGGCGGAAAAGTGGATTTCTTTAGCCCCCGTCTTCCTGATTATCTTCTGTACTGTATTTTCGTTTACGCCTGAGCCTGGCATAATAGCAATACGTCCGTTTGCCTTCTGAATTAACTGTGCAATCAATTCAACACCTTTATTGGCTGTGGCTTGTTGGCCAGCAGTAAGAATTCTATCGAATCCCAGTTCAATGCAATCTTCCAAAGCTTCAAATGGATCGCGGGTCATATCAAATGCACGGTGGCAGGTAACCTTCAGAGGCCGCGCTCGGTCGATCAGTTCTTTGCAACGCTTTTTATCGAGGGTACCATCCGGATTTAAAATTCCGAACACAACACCATCTACACTTAAACGCTGACATTGATCGATGTCGCGCTTCATGCAATAAAACTCGTAACTGGAGTAATGAAAATCGCCTCCGCGCGGACGAATCATAACAAAAACATCCATGCTAACATGTTGCCGCACCGATTCGATTACTGCATAAGAAGGAGTTGTGCCACCTTCGCCCGGGTTATCGCACAACTCAATTCGATCGGCCCTGCCTTCCTGTGCTTTTAGTGCTGATTCGATGTTATAGACTACTATTTCGATGGTCATTTGTTAAGGAAAATAGCAATAAATCTCTTTCCGATTTAAAATTCTCGCGAGTTCAATTATCTTCCCATTTAGAAAGAATCCAAGCCGATAATCGCCAATTCTTACACGATATGCAGATTTAAAGCCATGAAGTTTTTTGATATTTCTTATTTCAGAAAGTGAATTAGCTGACTTATTTCTTCAATAGCGTTAAACAAGGCTCGCTTCACGGATGCATGTTGGATTTTGTTTAAATCGCGATTGAACTGATCAAGAAATTGAACGTTCATCCTTTCAACTTCTTCATTATAATTTTTTCGGAGACCTTTTTTTGGCGATCAACGTCTCGCATGAGTAAGGAGAGCCC
The DNA here is from genome assembly GCA_019638395.1 of Cyclobacteriaceae bacterium. Lineage (GTDB taxonomy): Bacteria > Bacteroidota > Bacteroidia > Cytophagales > Cyclobacteriaceae > ELB16-189. The sequence continues at coordinate 128,801 of JAHBTX010000006.1, read as the reverse complement.
AAGGTCTTCTTTCTCTGTTAGAGACAATTTTTTATTTTGAATTTTCAACTTTGTTAGTAATTCAGTAACAAATTCAAATTCTTTTTTATTTTTTGGAGTGATTATAACTGATTCCATATTTCAAATGTATTAATAATAGCTCTTCGCCTCAAAAATTTTATTTGGAACTTCATTACTGTACACTGCATACGTAAAACCTTTCTGCAAGGCAAAGGCACCGAACTCACCATTCTTGTTTAAGGCTAAAAATCCAACTTGTATCTCTCTCGATTTTTGAGGTTGGTTTTTCACTATGCGCGCTACAGCCAGTTCGCATGCCTGTTGAGGTGAATTACCCTGGCGCATTAACTCAACCACTAGATGTGAACCCACAATCCGGATTACTTCTTCGCCTACACCGGTGCTGGTAGCTGCACCAATTTCATTATCTACAAATAAAGCTGCACCAATAATGGGCGAATCGCCCACACGGCCATGCATTTTATACGCCATACCACTGGTAGTACAGGCTCCCGATAAATTTTGTTTTGCATCCAATGCCACAATACCTATTGTATCATGGTTTTCAATGTTGGCAACCGGTTTATACTGCGAAGTTTTTAGCCATTCTTTCCAGGCTTTCTCCGATTCTTTGGTAAGCAGTTTTTCTTTTTTAAAACCCTGTTCCAACGCAAACTTCAACGCACCTTCACCAACCAAAAAAACATGCGGAGTTTTTTCCATCACTTTTCGGGCAACGGAAACCGGATGAACAATGTGTTCCAAACACGCCACTGCACCACAATTGGCAAACTCATCCATAATGCATGAATCCAACGTTACCCTTCCATCGCGATCGGGTAAACCACCTAATCCAACCGAACTTTCTTTGGGATCTCCCTCCGGCACACGGGCACCCGCCTCTACGGCATCCAGCGCTCTTCCATTGTTCGCTAAAATTTTCCAGGCTTCGGCATTAGCACCTACACCAAAATTCCAGGTAGATATTACCACCGGTTTGGAAACTTTTGAGGTTGGCTTACCCCACGCTTTGGTGAAGGATGCCAGCGATGCCAGTGCACCTACTTGAATAAATTTTCTTCTCGTTGTCATGTTAATCAATAATTCTGCGTGCCTTTCGGTAACGCTTACTGTAATAGTCGGAATACAAATTGGTTTCTACTACGCCCAGTGTGGTTGATGCATGAATAAACTTCACATCATCGCTACCGCGCACATCGGTAACAATACCAACGTGGGTTATCTCCCGTCTTTTTTTGCCGGTAGCAAAGAACACCAGATCACCCGGAGCTAATTTTTTACGCTTCACTTTTTTTCCAATAGTTGCCTGTGCATCGGCTGTGCGGGGTAATTCTAATTCGATTGCACGGTATGCGTTACAGGTTAGTCCCGAGCAATCCATCCCGGCCCGTGTGGTTCCGCCCCATTTATAAGGTGTTCCGGTAAACGTACGTGCGGTAGCAATTACCTTTTCGCGTTGATCTTTAACTCTGCTTGATACACACGCGCTTGTTAAAATTAAAATGATGAAAAAAAGCCAAAGCCTTTGAGAGGTTAATTCCTTAAGTTTGTGCCTTGAAATTAAGACCATATACTTCAAAGTTACTTGATTGATGTCAAACACTAAAACAAGTGCTGCTATTGAATCATTAAGCAGCGAACTTATTGACCAATTCCGTGCCGTTGTAGGCGAGCCTTATCTTATTGTTGATGAAGAACAACGAAATGAATTTGGTCACGATAAAACGGAAGACTATTTGTTTCTGCCCGACCTTGTTCTAAAGCCTGGTAGCCCTGAAGAAATCAGTGCCATTCTGAAAATCTGTAATCGTTATAAAATTCCGGTTACCCCGCGTGGTGCCGGCACCGGCCTTGCCGGAGGTGCCATACCTGTAAAAAAAGGCGTGGTTATTTCTATGGAACGGTTCAATAAAATTCTGGAGATTGATGAGTTGAACCTGCAGGCAACTGTTGAGCCGGGAGTTATTACTGAAGTATTTCAAAATGCTGTTAAAACAAAAGGACTTTTTTACCCTCCCGATCCGGCCAGCAAAGGCTCTTGCTTTTTAGGCGGCAACCTGGCTAATAATTCAGGTGGACCAAAAGCTGTAAAGTATGGCGTTACCCGCGACTATGTAATTAACATGCAAGTGGTTTTGCCAACAGGAGAAATTATTTGGACAGCCGCTAACGTGTTGAAGAACTCAACCGGCTACAACCTTACACAATTAATGTGCGGTAGCGAAGGTACGTTGGGTATTATTACCAAAATTGTATTCAAGCTGCGGGGCTTTCCACAAAAAAATGTGTTGTTGTTTATTCCGTTTGTTACCAACGAAGAAGCCTGTAAAGCAATAGCCGCCATATTTGTTGAAGGCATTGCACCTTCGGGTATGGAATTTTTTGAACGCGAAGCGGCACTTAAAACATATGAGTACTGCGACAAGGTTTTGAACAGCCCTGTAACTACCAAACTAATTGACGGGATGGATGCCTACCTGCTGTGCGAACTGGATGGCAACGATGAAGAAGTTTTGATGCGCGATGCCGAGCGCGTGATGAACGTAGTTGAGAAATTTCAAAGTGGAGAAGTGCTATTTGCCGAGAGCAGTGCCCAGAAAGAAGAACTTTGGAAAGTGCGAAAAAATATTTCACCGGCTGTTAACTGGTACACACTTACCAAGTCGGATGATGTGGTAGTACCGCGCAACAACCTGCCCAAGTTGATTAAAGGAATTAAAGAAATTGGCAAACGCTTCAATTTTAATACCGTTTGCTTTGGCCACCTGGGCGATGGCAACCTGCACGTAAACATTCTGAAAGAAAATATCAGTGAGCACGACTGGGAAACAAAAATCCCGGAAGGCATTGGCGAAATCTTTAAGCTAACCGTAAGTCTGGGTGGTACCCTGTCGGGCGAACATGGAATTGGAATTGCCAAGCGGCCTTATATGCCTATTGCCATGAGTGAGGTTAACCTGAACCTGATGCGGGGAATTAAAAAAGTCTTTGATCCGAATGGAATACTTAATCCCGGAAAGATTTTTTAAAATCAGGTTGGCAATCAGTGCTTGTAAGCAATAATTGCCAACCATTAAAGTATGAATTACTTGAACGAACGCAGCGTACCAAAATAATAGTGAAGGCCCAATTGCACGCCCACTAAAAAATTGGCGCGACTTCCAAAAATATCGGAAGCGTTGCCGTTTTTGATTGCATTGATTACATCGCCATTGCGCATATCGGTTAAACTATAGTTTGCCCGAATTTGAGTAGATAAATAAATGTGTTTGGATAGGTCGATATCCAAACCAAAAGCAGCTGCTAATTGAAATTCTGAGTTTTTGAAGTTATTGGCTTCTTTGGTTAGTAAATTTTCCTTAAGCTCGGAAGGAATGGTGTATGTGCCATTGTTGTTATTTACAGCATTTGGAAAATCCGCTTGCACAGCTTCAAAGTCCACACCTTCCGGAATCGTAAACTGACTTCCGGCATCGGCCTGCAGGCTCTCAACTGCCTTGGTTAAGATTGACATCTGCGGCCCAAAATTGAAATTGGTTCTGGCCTTGCCATTACCACCGCTCATAAATTTAAACATCATGGGAATGTTGATGTATTGCAAATCAATTTTACGCTGACCTTTCACCTGTTCGGCCACATCAATCAACTCGTAAATCTGCCCCTGGTTAGATAAGATAGATTCTAGTTGCAAACCAAACTTACGCCCAATGTCCACACCAAAGTTAAATCCGATAGGCGAAATCTGGTAGGTATAGGTTGAGTTGTACCGGGGGTCCTCACTCAATCCTTTGTCCAAAACAAAAGTTGCATTGTAAGCAGTGGTTGCTCCCAAATGAACCTGCCCCCAGGCAGAGCCCGCCAACAAAAAAATGAAGCAGCTAATCCAATAGTTTTTAGGTTTCATGTAGTATTCGTTTTAGTTTGTAATGGCAAATCATGTTTTAAAAATCTGATTTGTGAATTTCGACATTAATTTCTAACATATTCAAATAAGTAACCCACTCAAAATCTGCAACAAAACATGAAAAAAGTACATGGCTTACCTTTAGCGCTAATCTTGTTCGTAATTTTTACAAGTTGTGCACCCAAAAAAGTTGAAGAAAATACCGAACCTGTATCAGTTGATAATCAATTGACTGCTGATGAAAGTGTTGCCGGATGGAAACTTTTATTTGACGGCAAAACCTTAACAGGCTGGACAATATTTAAAGCGCGCCCCAACAATACCTGGGAAGTTATAGACGGTACCTTACATTGCAAGGCCTTGAACGAAACCACGGGCGAGGGTAATGAGCGTGCTGACCTGCGTACCATCGAACAGTATGCAAACTTTGAACTAGTATTCGATTGGAAAGTAGCACCCGAAGCCAACAGCGGTGTAATGTTTCGCGTAACCGAAGAGTTTGAGCAACCTTATTACACCGGCCCCGAATATCAATTAATTGACGACACCGGCTATCCGGGCAACTTAACTGAAATGCAAAAAACCGGTAGCAACTACGATATGCACGCAGCCCCGGCAACCAAACCTGTTAAAGTAGCTGGCGAATGGAATACAACCAAAATTGTTGTAAACGGAAATCAGGTAGAGCATTGGTTGAACGGTGATAAAGTTGTGGAGTACGAATTATTGTCTGACGATTGGAAGCAACGTAAAGCTTCCAGTAAATGGAAAGACGCGGCTGGTTACGGCCTGGCGCCATCGGGCTACATCGACTTTCAGGATCATGGCAATGAAGTGTGGTTTAAGAATATTAAAATCAAAATACTTTAAGTAAAGTAAGCAGAAGGCAATAGGCAGAAGATCAAACTTGCTAACTGCTTACTGCTAACTGCCACCTGTAACCATGTGTGGTATAACCGGAGTTTTTGCGTTTAACCTGCTGGGCAAGTTTAACATGATGCATGTTACAACTGCGACCATGGCACTTGAAAAACGTGGTCCCGATGCACACGCTGTTTACACCGATGAGTTTGTAGGCCTGGGGCATCGCAGGCTTTCTATTATCGACACCCGTACAGTTGCTAACCAACCCATGTGGGATGCTTCGCAGCGGTTTTGCATTGTATTTAATGGCGAGATTTTTAACTACCGCGAACTGCGAAAAGAATTAGAAAGTAGTGGCATACATTTTACTTCCACTTCCGATACTGAAGTGTTGCTCCAGCTCTTCATACACGAAAAAGAAAATTGCCTGCATAAGCTCAATGGTTTTTTTGCCTTTTGTGTATATGATAAACAGGAACAAACTTTTTTTGTAGCACGCGATCGATTTGGTATTAAACCTTTACTCTATCTTTTTGATGAAGATAAATTTCTGTTTGCCTCAGAAATGAAATCGATAATACAGTATGGTATAGATAAAGAACTGGATTATACTTCGTTGCAAACATACCTGCACCTGAATTATATTCCGGCACCCCATACCATTTTTGCAAACGTAAAAAAACTATTGCCGGGCCATTACCTGAAAGTTCGCACTCAGAAATTAGAAACCGGACAATTTTATTCCATTGCTGAAAAACCAAGTACTGCAACAATACCATACGAAGAAGCACAAAAGCAACTAAAAAATTTATTGAACGATGCCGTGCAACGCAGGCTGGTTGCCGATGTGCCCGTGGGGGCTTTTCTGAGTGGTGGGATTGACTCATCCGTGATCACTGCACTGGCTGTAAAACACAAACCCGACTTGCATACTTTTTCAATCGGTTTTAAAGGCAATAATTTTTTTGATGAAACAGCTTATGCTAATTCCGTTGCCAAACATCTTAAAACCAATCATACGGTATTCTCACTTTCGCATACAGATTTGTTAGCCCACGTGCACGATGTACTCAACTATATTGATGAGCCATTTGCCGACTCATCCGCACTTAACGTTTACATATTGAGTAAAGAAACCCGCAACTATGCAACGGTTGCCCTTTCGGGCGATGGTGCTGATGAGTTGCTGGGTGGTTATAACAAACACGCAGCATTTAACCGTATCATTAACAAAGGCTGGAAGGAAAATTTGATTACAACTTTTGCTGTGGTTTGGAAAAACCTGCCTCAATCGCGCAATACCAAAATCGGAAACCTGGCCCGCCAACTAAACCGGTTTGCTGATGGTATGAAATTAAGCAGCCGCGAGCGTTATTGGCAATGGGCAGGTTTCACTACCCATGCAACAAATTCTTTACTGAATGAAGTTGTGCAACAAAAACTAAATAAGCAGGAGTACGAATCGCGCAAAGCAAGTTACCTGCGCTTTATTTCCAACCCTGAAACAATACGCGAAATTCTGCTTACCGACATGCACCTCGTTTTACCGGGCGATATGCTCACCAAAGTTGATAGCATGAGCATGGCTAATAGCCTGGAGGTACGCGTACCTTTCTTAGATTATAGAGTGGTGGATTTTATATTCAGTTTACCCGATGATTTTAAAATTAACCGATCGATGCGCAAGCGTATCTTGCAAGATGCTTTTAGAAAGGAATTACCAGCCGAACTTTACAACCGACCTAAAAAAGGATTTGAGGTGCCCATGTTGAGTTGGCTGCGTAAAGAATTAAAGCCCATGTTGGAGGATCATCTTTCTGAAAAAACAATCTCCGAACAAGGCATCTTTAATTATTCAGAAGTTAAAAAGTTGAAATCGCAACTTGATTCATCCAACCCACAGGATGTGCACGCGCGCTTGTGGGCTTTACTTGTTTTTCAATCGTGGTATAGAAAGTTTCTAATGAATTAGCAATTGACAACGAACAATTTACAACTTAGGTAATTGTCAATTGCTCTTTGTCGACCGTCAATTAAATTACCCGTAAATAGTATTCAATAAAACTGCCAGCCGGATACCGGCTTGCAACATGCGTTCTTTCGCAATGGAAAAATATTTGTACGAGTATGTATAACCCAGCGAGCCATTACCGATATCGTACACCTGTGGCCGATAACTTACTGATTCAAGGGCCCAATCGCGCACCGAACCTTGCTGCCATTTGGCCAGTTTATCTTTATCTGGTTTACCCAATGCATCAGCCAGTTCGGTGTAACTTAATTTGGTATCATCAATCATGTCGCTATCCCACACGCGGTGCAGGTTTGAGTCGGTTCTGAACCACTTTACTTTTACATCATTACCACCTCTGTCGCCAGGCTTGCCTACATGCAAAGGTTGGTGCATATCGCCAACCATGTGCACCAGCATTTTTAAGTATTCCTGTTCTTGTTTCGCACTTAATCCACCGCGTTTTAACTCACCCACTATTTTCTCAATCATCATAACCACCTTTCCATCGGGATTACTTTCTACGTCTTCATATTTACCACCATCGGGTATGGTTGTCCAATGCCAATCAGCCGTGTAGTTGTAGGTTGAGTCCGAACGGATTTCATCCATCCAGGTGCTTACCATGGCCAACGATTCGCCACCCAAAATTAAATTTATTTTCTTCTTAGCTTTTTTAGACAAGTAGCGTTCGGCAACCAGGCCAGTGGCACGATGGCCAGTAGCACCCCAACCAAAACTTTGGCTTGTTGCCGCTAATAGCACGAAAATCAGGAATAGATTTTTCATAAGTCACTTAAATATTCTTTCGCAATATTATGGGTTTACAATGATTTTAGATTTTCTAAAGATGATAATAAGTTTAAATTTGATAAGTGGCTTAATCAGTTGGCATGATCAACCGGCTCAGATCCTGGACACGGGCCTTTTTCGGAATTTCTACCCGCGAAGCTAACGGGCTAATGATTCTATTGCCGTTATTACTAACCAGCGTTTTTATTATTCCGGCCTATCAGCAATGGCAAAGTAAACAACCAACAGATTTTAGCAGCCATCATCGTAAGTTAGATAGTTTGCTGGCACAGTGGCCCCAACAAACAGACTCTGTTATCGTATCAAAAAAAATTACCCGGTTTACTTTCAATCCCAACACGGCAAGTCTTTCCGATTTCGATAGCCTCGGCTTTCCTGAAGTTTTAGCACAACGTATTCAAAACTACCGCGCCAAAAACGGTAAGTTCAAAATAAAATCCGATCTGCTTCGCATCTATGGAATGGATACTACTTTTTATAACAGTCTTGAAGCATTTATTCAATTGCCTGAACGAACAGAACCCAACAACAGTTATCAAAAAACACAACCAACTGTGCTTGAAATAAAAGAACCTTTGCGCGAACGTTTTGATCTCAACACAGCCGACTCAGCCCAACTTATAAAAATTTATGGCATTGGTGCTAAACTAAGTACACGCATTATCAACTATCGCAACAAATTAGGTGGTTTTATTTCGATTGATCAGTTGAAAGAAGTGTATGGTTTAGATTCTGCCGTAATCAATCGCATACAGGCAAAATATAATATTAACCCAAACTATCAGCCACGCAAACTGATGTTAAATCAGGCAAGCGAAAAAGAATTGAGCAACCATCCGTACATCAGCTACGCTTTAGCGAAAGCAATTACCACCTATCGGTTTCAGCACGGAAATTTTAACAGCCTTGAAGATGTTAAGAAAATAGCCTTAGTGGACGAAGCGTTATTTAACAAAATTGTACCTTACCTTTCTTTAAATCCATAACGTGGCCTTACCAGATCAAACCAAAAAGCTGCTCACTACCTACCTCAGGCGCCTCACTAACCTTTCCGGTAATAACCGCTCGCTATTCTTAACCCGCCTTACGGCCGATCAATTTATGGATGTGCAGGAATTAAGTCAGTTAAATGGCGAACCTGCCTTTAGTTTAATCAATGCGTTGATAGCTGAAAAACCAAAATTTATTTGCCCCGTATTGGATAGCAGAATGGAAGCGGCTAACGATGCCAGTAAAAAATTAAAGAAACTGCAACGCATTGATCAGTTTATTTTTGATGAACGTGGTTCCAAAGACTTACATGTGGGCTGGCCCATAGTGCAAGGAAAGTTTAAAGACGATACACCCGTTAGATGTCCGCTGTTATTCTTCCCGGTTTCGCTTACCATTCAACACAATCAATGGTGGTTAGAGCCGCGCACTGATGCAGAAATTACTTTCAACAAATCGTTCTTGCTGGCTTATGCGTACTACAATCAGGTTAAACCAAGCGAGGCGTTGTTGGAAGAAACCTTTGAAGATATTGACCGCGATAGCACGGCATTCCGCACCGCTATTTACCAATTGCTGCAAAAGCACGAGTTCGAACTAAACTTCAATTCCGATAACTTTCGTGATGAGTTAACACCTTTTGTAAACCTGAAGCGCGATGAATTTGAACAAGGTTTAAAAACAGGAGAACTAAAGTTATTTCCAAAAGCTGTGCTTGGAATTTTTCCGCAAGCCGGCTCTTTCCTGGTTCCGGATTATCTGACGTTAATGGAAGAAGATACCATTTCAGACTTGGAAAGTTTCTTTGCGTTACGCTCAGCCCATGCAGTAGCCGATAAAAATTTTATTAAACAAGTTAAAGAAGAGAAGATATACAGTGCTTACCCGGCTGATATCTGGCAGGAGAATGCATTGAAGGCTGTAAAGTTAGGGCACTCCATTGTAGTGCAAGGGCCGCCTGGCACCGGCAAGTCGCAATTAATTTGCAACCTGATAGGCGATGCACTGGCTACCGGCAAACGCGTGTTGGTAGTGTGCCAAAAAAGGGCTGCATTAGATGTGGTGTATAACCGACTGCAAAGTAAACAGCTTACCGATTATGCCGCATTGGTACACGATTTCAAAAACGATCGGAAAGAAATTTATGAAAAGATAGCCCGGCAGGTAAACCGGTTGGATGAGTACCAATCGCGCAATATCAGTATTGATGCAATTCAGTTAGATCGAAAATTTTTACAACTCAGCCACCGCATCGAACAGATTACAGAAGAGCTGGATAATTTTAAGCAAGCCCTGTACGATGAAAAAACCTGCGGAACTACCATTAAAGAATTGTACCTGCAATCAAACCCTGCACAGGAATCTATCAATCTAAAACAGGAATTCGCCCACTTTCGGTATGATACACTGCACACATTTTTGCGCAAACTCACCACCTATGTGCACTATGCCCAACTACTAGGACGCAACGATTACCCGTGGCGAGATCGTAAGTCGTTTCACGCGTTGCAGGCCAGCGATGAGGCCGCTATCCGTACAACCATTCAACAAATCGGCACCTACTTTCAGCAGTTAACTGCACAACTTGTTGACAAAGCCGGTGCACGTTTGGATTGGGAACAATGCTTAGGATTGATTGAAAAGAAAGACCAGGTGAATGAAATAAAATCACTACTGGCCAACGATTCCATTTACAGGTACTTTCAAAGCATGCTGGTTGAAACCGATGAAGAAACCAGTTCGCTTTGGCTATCAAACACCGAAAAGAATACCTTAAGCTGTTTTGAAAACGAAGGGCCGGAATCTTATACGCAAGCCCACCAATTAGGAACCTTGCAAAAAGCATTGTATCGCAGCATGAAAGCCCGGAAAGGTTTGATCGGGCTTATCCGGTGGGAATTATTTTCGCAAGACAAGTTTTTAATTAAACGTACACTCGTTCAAAACGGATTGCCCAGCAACAAAGAAGGTTTTAAAGTTTTGGAACGCAGGCTGGATAATCGCTTAAACCTGGAACATAACTTATCCAAATTGAAAGCTAAAACCTGGCTGAAGCAGGTACCGGAATCATTATCGCAAAAAGAATTTATTCATTGGTTTGCCGATCAGCATTTTGCCTTGCAGGCTAAACTTGTATTTACACAAGTACGTGGTTTAAAAAGCATCATCGACCCAACCGCACTTACCCGGCATGAGTTTGTAAGCCGTTTGAATGCATTGTTTGAGTTGCTAACCCCTATTCCGGCCCTTCGCGAAGCATGGAGTCAGCATCTTACTGTCAGCCAAATTAATTCCATAACCACCCAACCCTGGTTTAGCCAGCAACTGTTGGAAAGTTTAAAAACTGACTTTGATTCGTTGTGCGAGTTCGATAAACTGATTGACGAGTTGAATGCTATCGAAAAACAAGTGCTGCGTAAACTTTTTGAACTTCACCCATCGTGGGATGAATATCAAATGAAAACCTTGTTTCTGAATAGCCTCGCCCTCGCGTGGATCGATCACCTGGAGGCGCGCAGCCCGGAGTTACGCATGGTATCTTCCGGTAAAATAGGACTACTGGAAAATGAATTGCGTGATCTGATTAAAGAAAAGCAGGAATTAAGTGAAGCGATTATTTTACTGCGGGCGCGCGAAAAAATAATTGAAGACCTGAAAGTAAATAGGCTGAACAACCGCATTTCCTATCGCGATTTATTACATCAGGTAACAAAAAAGAAAAAGATCTGGCCGGTGCGCAAGCTCGTGTCATCCTTTGAAGAAGATCTTTTTAAGGTGATACCCTGCTGGCTGGCATCGCCCGAATCGGTATCAGCAATTTTTCCGATGGAAGAATTATTTGATCTCGTAATCTTTGATGAAGCCTCGCAATGTTATGCCGAACGGGGTATTCCGGCACTCTATCGCGGTAAGCAAGCAATTGTAGCAGGCGATGCCATGCAACTAAAGCCAGGTGATTTTTATCAGGCACGCTGGCAGGAGGAAGAAGAAACGCATGCCGATGCTGAAGTTGATTCGTTGTTGGATTTATGCAGCCGGTACCTGATTACAACCACGCTGCAAGGACATTATCGCAGTAAAACATTAGAACTAATTGATTTCTCAAATCAACACTTTTATAAAGGGGCATTGCAGTTGTTGCCGCATAGGCAAGCTATTGCAGCCAGTGAGCCTGCTATCATATACGAACAGGTTGGCGGGCAATGGGTGAATAACACGAACATGACAGAAGCTACACGCATTGTAAACCATGTTGTTACAATGCTTAAAGCACAGGCCGATAAATCTATTGGCGTTATCACCTTCAACGCACCACAGCAAAACCTGATTCTGGATTTGTTGGAAGATGCACTGGGTGCTATCCCGCCATCTGTTTTTGTAAAGAATATTGAAAACGTGCAAGGCGATGAATGCGACATGGTGCTGTTTTCAATTGGCTATGCGCCCGATAAAAATAATCGCGTGCCGGCACAATTCGGTAGCCTGAACCTGGCCGGGGGCGAGAACCGGTTAAACGTGGCTGTAAGCCGGGCCCGCGAAAAAGTAATAGTAGTTTGCAGCTTTATGCCCGACCAGTTGCAGGTTGAAGAAACATTACATGCCGGCCCTAAGCTATTGAAAGCTTATTTGCAATATGCCTGGCAGGTTGCCAATGGAGCGTTTAAACCCGGCATATCGCAAACAACCGTGCGCAATAATTCCACGCGCTTAAAAGAAGAAATAAAAAAACGTGCACAGCAAAAATGGACCGACTTTGAACTGGAAGAGCACGCTGTTCCTTTTCATGATCTTACTGTAAAGCGAAAATCGCAACCTGTTGGTGCGATTTTAACCGATGATGGTAATTATTACAGCAGTATGAGTGCCCGTGCCGATCATGCCCTGACGCCTCAATTATTAGAACTGAAAGCATGGCCCTTCATACGGGTTTACAGTCGTAATTTCTGGCAAGACCCAGACCGGTTTCTTAATGAGATTGGAAAGTTCATGAATCAATAGTCGGTGTGCTGATTCTAGTCCCAAACTAATCAGGTTCAACTTGATTTGAAATTAATACATAATCCATTAGAGTTTCCGAAACTATTTTACATACATTTACGTAATTAATCATTGTTATGAAAGGAACAAACCTGGGCGAGTTTGAAGAACTCGTATTACTGACTATTGCAGCGTTGATAAACGATGCCTACAGTGTAGCCATTTGTGATGAGTTGGAAAAGAACACCGGACGCGCGGCCAAGCTGGGTGTAGTGCATGCCGTACTCAATCGGTTGGAAGAAAAAGGTTTGGTAAAAAGTAAACTGGGCGAAGCTACTAACACGCGGGGCGGAAAACGCAAACGCTATTACTCTGTAACCAATGCCGGTAAAGCTGCTTTGCTAAAAGCCAAAGAAGTGCGCGACAACTTGTGGAGAATGATACCGGGCATGACGCTGAAGAATGTTTGAATTTTATGAATTATAAAATTGACAAAAGGCAACCGACAGTTGACAATAGTTTGTCAACTGCTAATTGTCAACTGTCAACTAACTAGGTATAAATGGCAGAACATCACTCCAACCCTCCCCACCTCGCAGAAAAATTTCTGAGTTGGTACTGCAAACCAGAACTGCTGGAAGATTTACAAGGCGATTTGAACGAATATTTTTATCGCAATCTAAAAACCAAAGGTGTCAGGCGCGCCAAACTCATTTACATCATCGATGTACTCAAGTTTATGCGTCTTTATACCATTCGCAAACCTGAATTTGTAAACACATTAATTAATTGGATTATGCTGGGTAGTTATGTAAAAACATCGGCACGCAGCATCAGGCGAAGCCCGCTTTTTTCAACCATTAATATTATTGGATTGGCAATAAGCATGGCGGTAGGTCTGATTATGATTGCTGTGCTAAACGATGTGTTCTCGTACGATACCTTTCATACCAACAAAAAAGAAATTTATCGGGTAATCAGCAGGTACAGCTACCGCGGTAATCAAGACAACAACTTTATGGCCACTACCTCCTTGCGGGCTGCGCGGCTGATTGAAGAAAGTGTGGCCGCCTCTAATGGTATTGCCATTTTGCGCAGAGATTTTGAAGGTGACTTTACTGCTGGTGATAAAACCATTCCGCTTCAGGGTTATCAAACCAATCCGGGTTTGTTGCAAGTTTTTTCATTTAACCTACTAAAAGGAAATCCAGTAACAGCTTTGAAAGAACCCTTTTCATTAGTGCTCACCGAAAGCGCAGCCGCCAAACTTTTTGCTGATGAAGAGCCCGTTGGTAAAGTGGTGAAGTTCAATGATCGCGATTACACCGTTACCGGAATACTGCAAGACCTACCGCATTTTTCGCACATGCGCTTTGATATATTGGGCTCACTTAGTTCGCGCGAAACCAGCGAACAACAAATTAAAGAAGACAGCAAGTGGGATAATATCTGGAATGCATGGGTTTACCTGCGATTATCGCCTGAAACAGATTTACAATCTATAAAAACAACTTTCGATCGTATTAGTATAAAAGAAGATTCCACAACAAAAGATACCCGTATAGAACTTGACTTGCAACCACTTGGTGAAATCATAGCTGGAGATGACCTCGGCAATCAGATTGGTCCTGTTATTGGAAGCTTAACGTTGTGGATATTTGGAGCATTAACATTTATAGTCTTACTCTCAGCAGGATTTAATTATACCAATCTATCCATTGCCCGATCGCTCAGGCGCACCCGCGAAGTTGGCATTCGTAAAGTAATCGGGGCTATGAAGAGTCATGTGATGGGGCAATTTATTGTAGAAGCTATTCTGATATCACTCATAGCAGTAGGGCTTGCAACCATCTTGTTCCTGATTTTAAAACCTTACTTCATTGGAATTGAACCCGAGATTCAGCAGCTCTTTAAACTTGAACTTACCCCCATCTTACTTCTTTACTTTATTGGCTTTGCACTGCTGGTTGGTTTGTTGGCGGGACTTTTTCCGGCATTATTCTTTTCGCGCGTAAATGCCATTGAGGTGCTAAAGCGTTGGTATCCTATGAAAGGATTGGGAAAAATAGGTATGCGCAAAGCCCTTATCGTTTTCCAATACACTATATCCATCATCTTTATTACGGCCACAGTTATCAGTTATAAGCAATACAAAAATTATATTGGCTTTAACCTAGGCTTCAATACAGAAAATGTGCTTAACATTTCATTGCAAGGCAATAAGGCCGAGTTGTTGAAAAAAGAACTTTTGGAACTGCCAGAAGTTACCGGTATTTCGCAATCGGCCATGGTAACCAGCATTGGAAATTACTGGGGGACTCCGGTTAAACATCCTTCTAACCTGGAAGACTCCAGTTGGATGGCTTATAATTATATCGATGAAAATTACTTAACCCTGCATAATCATAAACTTTTAGCGGGAAGAAACCTCACACCCCTACCCGATAGTGCCCGTGAAAGCGAAGTGATTGTGAACGAACAAATCCTTAAGAAGTATAACATTAATCTGGCAGAAGCATTAGACGAAACGTTGATTGTAGATGGCAAAGAACTACAAATTGTGGGCGTACTTGAAAACTTTGTCTATGGCCGATCTAATGATGTTAATCAAAAAAAGGAAGTGCTTTTTCGGTATTCGAAAACAAATACCAGCATATTGAATATTCGTATTCAATCATCCGATCTTATTGGCACCGTTTCAAAAATTGAAACCCTCTGGAAGGAACTTGATCCCGTTCATCCCTTTGAAGCTAAATTTTATAATGAACAGATTGAGGAAGCATTTGCCGGTTTGCGCGCCAGTGTAAGTGTAGCCGGGGTGTTGGCTGTGCTGGCTATTGGTATTGCTTCATTAGGACTTCTGGGCATGGTAGTGTTTACAACCGAAACCCGACTCAAGGAGATCAGTATTCGGAAAGTGTTGGGTGCCAAAGAAGTTCTGCTTTTATATTTAATGAGTAAGAATTTTATTTTAATGCTGGCCCTTGCAGCTGCCATCGCACTACCACTCACTTATCTATTCTTTGATCAGGTTGCATTCCCCAATATGGCGAATCATGCACCGATTGGTATTGTCGATATGCTACTTGGAGTTTCCTGTATTGTACTTATTGCCTTAGCCTTGATAACAACACAATCGTGGAAGATAGCCCGAAGTAATCCGGCTGAAGTTTTGAAGAGTGAGTAATGCGTGGAGCTAAGTCTGAAACGCTTGCCCACTGTCAACTGCCTATTGCCAATTTGCTACTCCTTCTTCTTAAAATCAATTGAAGTAGAATTGACACAGTAACGCATTCCGGTCAATGTAGGTCCATCATCAAACAAGTGACCAAGATGCGCGCCACATTTCGTACAAACAATTTCGGTGCGCACCATGCCGTGTGAGGTATCCTTTACTTTTTTGATTTTACCGCCTTCAATCTCTTTATCGAAACTGGGCCAGCCACAATCCGATTCAAACTTCATATCGGATGTAAATAAATCGGTGTGGCAACCCGCACATTGATAAACGCCTTTCTCTTTGTGCAGATAATATTTTCCCGTAAACGGCATATCCGTTCCCTTCTGGCGCAGAATGTGAAATTGTTCAGGTGTTAAAATTTTTCTCCACTCGGCTTCGGTGCGCACAATGCGTTTAATGGTATCAGCTGCTGCAGTTTCTTTTGGTGATTTGGTTTGAGCGCAGGCTTGGAGGCCGATGATAGCACCGAGGAATATTACTACGATCTGTTTCATAAATCTTAAATTTTTGAATCTTACATCTATCCTAGATACGAAAAACAACTGCCAGGTGGATTTAGTTTTAGAAATTTGTTGATATTAATGTCGCACAACCGACTTACGCAATGGCCTACGAAATTAAATCCTTTATCCTGCCTGTTAAAAACGAAACTATATCGACCGAACTGTATCAACCACCCAAGGCTAAAGCAGTTTACGTTTTTGCCCACGGAGCCGGCACCAACATGCATCATAAATTTATGAAAGATTTGGCTGCGGAACTGGCATCTTTACAGATTGCAACTCTGCGGTATAACTTTATTTACACCGAACAAAAGAAAAAGCGCCCCGATTTTCCGGCTGTTGCGCATATAGCAGTTGCCGCTGCAATCGCGAAAGCGCATGAATTGTTTCCAAAGCTTCAGGTTATAGCAGGCGGAAAATCATTTGGTGGAAGAATGACCTCGCAATACATTTCGGCTAATCCATTACCATTTGTAACTGGGTTGGCCTTTGTGGGTTTTCCATTACATCCAGCAGGCAAACCAGCCATTGACCGGGCGGAGCACCTGGCGGCCATAAAAATTCCGATGTTGTTTTTGCAAGGAACCAAAGATGCGTTGGCGAGTTGGGATTTAATTACCGGGGTTTGTTCAAAACACCCACACGCAACGCTTGCTGCGTTTGAAGGGGCCGATCATAGTTTTAAAGCCGGAAAGAAAAATTTGATTCCTGAAATTGCTGGGAAGTTGAATGACTGGATGGATGCTCAGCGTTGATACAGAAGAGTTCTTCCTATGATTATTATTGAAGTATTGTTGCGGGCCACACGACCCGCAACAATTTTGAATTTAAATCAATATCCCCAACTCTTCATCACCTCATAATCTTCCTTCATGCACTCCAGCGGAGTTTTGCCCTGGTAAGCTTCTTGTTCAATTATAAAATGAACGGTACCATTATCACGACCCAGATCAACCACTTCCTTTAAGCTTACTATGCCTTTGCCTAAAATAGTGCTCTCAAATTTTCCATGCTCACCAGCTTCGGGCAATTCGATTTCATCTTTTACGTGCATGCTTTGAAACCGACCTGGGTATTTGGTAATAACATCAAGTGCTTTTGCTCCGCCATTGTACAGATTACCGGTATCCAGTTGCTGCATCACTAAATTCGGATCGGTTTCCATTAAAATAATATCGTACAACGTGCGGTCGCCATACTTCTCGCTGAATTCAAAATCGTGATTATGATACCCAAACATCATCCCTGATTTTTTACACAACTCACCACTCTTGTTAAAAATTTCTAGTTGTTTCTTCAAAGCATCTTCCGATTTTCTTACGGACTCGTCCATCCACGGGCTTATTACATATTGTTGCCCCATATAGGCGGCATCTTCAACAGTATATTTCCACTCATCGGTAAAATCGTTATTAACATCATCCCAATGTTTGGGAGCCAATACAGTGTGGCCACTGGGCATGCTCATGCCTAAATCGCCTAATATTTTTTTAAACTCTTGCGGAGTCCATCCATAAAACTTTCGCTCGCGGTACCATGCATGCTCTACGTGTTGGTAACCAATCTTGGCAAGCGCCTGTAACGTACCCAGCGGATCGGCACCCATTTCATCGCGCACACAATACAATTGCAAGCCTAATAAATGTTTTGGAGCCGTAGCTTCTTTGGTACCGGTAGCGCATGCAGCCAAAAAAGAAGTTCCGGCCAATGCAAACGCACTCTTTTTAATAAATTCTCTGCGAGAGGTAGTCATAGGTAGTAGTTTTTGTTAATGGAAAAGAAAGATAATAGAATACTTTAAAACGCAACACTCAATTTTTACCAGTGGAGTTAAAAAGCCGCCAGATAGGCTTTCAATTTATCGGCAATTGGCAACATTTGTTTATAGGCCAGCAAATCGGCAGGAATTTGTTTCACAAAATCAGTCAGTGCCTTTGCCCGCTGCAGATCGGTAACCTCATCTTTTAATTTACTTTGATAGGTATGGATCGTAAACAAAATATGATTTGATTGAGGAAGTCTGGACAAAGTCTGATGTTCTACGCGCACAAAAACTTTCTTACCCACATCTTCCACGCTTAATAACTTAGCCGTTTCGTGTAACAATATCTGATATGCTTCTGATTGCCATGTAGAAAGATCAAGCCAGTCGCACACGCGAAAGCCCCAGTTATTACGAACCACTGGTTTATGCAGAGGCAACCGCTCTAATAATTTGCTGGCCGATTGAATCATGCTATCGGTTATACGTGGTAAAGGTGCATGCACATGAATAAAATGCTGATTCATTTTGTCACTCAAACTCCAACCGCTGGGAAAACAAAGTTGCCCGGCCACTACAACCAAATCGGCATTTAATAAAATTAAATCTTCCTGCACTTGTCGCCCAACCCACTTTAATGGCTGAAAGGGTAAAGTGCTGCTATCACCCCAAACAAAAGTGTGCGTTTCGTTTAGTAAAGAATTTTTCCAGATCCATGCATTGGCTTCTTTAGAAAGTTGAAAATGCTCTGGATAATTTTTAGCAAGACCGGTAAGTATAAGGTCAAGCACTTCCCACTGCGCAAGGCTCGTATTGGGGTTAGCCAAAAAATACCACTCCGGATTTTCAGTTAACATTTTCCGCTTCAGGGAAACTTCGTGCAAATAATGCTCATCGCATTCTACCACACGCAACTCATCCGCCAACAAGCTGGTGCCCATCTTTAAATCAAAACCTTTAGCAAACGGAAAGTAGGGAAGCATTTTGGTTACTGGTTGCTCGTTTCTGGCTTCTGGTGATTGGGCTAACTTACAAAAAACCGACTACTGAATACTGGTTAATTCAATAACTTCTGATAAGCTTCTTCATAGTGTGTAATCAAATTATCCCAATCAAATGCAGAAGAATAGTTTTCTACATTGTTACGTTGCATGATGCGGCTTCTGCGATCTTGTTGTAAAAACTTGTGCAGAAACACAGCCAACTGCCGCGCACTCCAATCGAATGTACGCTTGCCGCGTTCTACTACAAACATGCCACCCTTTTCATGGTCGGGCATATTTTGTAATAAGTAATCACCAAAGCCACTTAAATCGCTGGTAACAGCCGGCACGCCACTGGCCATGCATTCCAGCGGTGTGTAACCCCACGGTTCGTAATAGCTGGGGAAAATTCCCAAATGGCAACCGCGTACAAACTGGCTGTAATCCATTCCAAACAATGGATTGGTAGAATTAATAAAATCCGGATGATAGACAATCTTGACTTTATCTTCTTTGCGATTCAATAAATTTCTGCGCACCAGAAACTGAAGTATATCATCGTTGTCCTCATCTACCAACTTATGTGTAACCGGCAGCGGCATTTTGTTGCTCTTCCAGGATTGTATCGTTCTGCGGTAACGCAACTTCCAATACTCATCCACAAAATCATTTAACTGTGGCAGGCGATGATCTTGTCTGACTGTGCTCTCAAAAAACAATCGCTTACCAACTTGCCGTTGAATGGCATCGCAGGTTTGACGAATCTCTTCCATTACTGCACGCGATTGTAACACCTCGGGTTTAATGCTGTAGAAATCGCGTTTGGTTACAAAAAACATGACCACCGTTAAATCGGATTTCTCCTCTTTCAGTTGGTGATTGAGATGCACTAATGCTTCCAGCGTAAGATCAAAGCCCTTGTTTTTGTATTCGTAGCGGCCCGATGTAAAAAAATAAACGGTCTTATTCAGATCAAAGGCATATGCGTTAAAAAAATGCCCCATCACAAACTCGTGTATCTGTTCTTTGTATTGCGAATGCAAATTCTGAAACTCGTGCAAGGCTTCGAAACGTTGTATGTTCAAACCATTTGGCAAAATAAAATCGGGTTTTCTTCGCAATAAATGTTTACACTCACGTGCAGTTACATCACTCACCGTTGTCATCACATCGCATTTCTGTGCACAACCATATTCAATAGCTGCCTCGGTTTCCACACCAAATTTACCGGCTTCATCTTCCCATCTGAAAAATGGAAGGTGCGCATAAAATAGCGGAGAGTTAATGGCGAGGTGTCTTCCCAATTGAGTTGCATGCGTGGTGAAAATAGTTCGTACCGGAAGCTCTTCACGTTTAATATCCAGTATTGGTAAGCCCGCCATCCACTCATGAAAATGTGCCAGCAGTTTGTAATCGTTGCCTGCAATTTTTACCAACTCATCTACAAACAATTTGGTGAGGTAAGCAAAACCAATTACCTGATCTACCAATTCATTTTTTTCGGGTGTGCTGATGCTGTGATTTTTCCAAAGCAAATATTTGATAACGTTTCGAACCTTCTCTTCTACCACGTTAGGGTTCAACAACACCACCCGCGGTTTTCCGGTAATCAACCAATCGGCATACACCACTTCATAACCACGCTTACGCAGATTAGCAGCCGCAAGTCCAAACACATCGGCAGTATCTTCCAAAGGTTCTAATTCGGCCATTATATTTTTATTGACATAAGGTCCAACCATACAATAACGACCGCTGTGGTTGCGCGTCATAGCCGGAGCTTTGGATCGAATTACCGTGTAAATTCCACCAACCTGATTGCAAACTTCCCAGGCTACTTCAATTAATAAATGATCGGGATTTGATTTTGTGCGTGAAGTTCTCTTTGTCATAGTACAAGTCAAACTGGCTGGTAGCGAACCAATTTCGATCAATTTAATGACAAATTTTCTTAAAAAAATAGCCTTTTGTATATGGATTCAGATTTGATGCTTTGCGGGTAAATCTCTTTAAGTATGACATTCGATAAATTCACTATAAAATCTCAAGAGGCATTACAAAAGTCGGCTGAGATAGCTACGGCCAATCAGCAACAAGCTATTGAGCCGGGGCATTTACTAAAAGCTATTCTGGAAACTGACGAGAATGTTTCTACTTATGTGTTCAAAAAACTGAACATTAATGCCAACATTCTTGAAACCAAACTGGACGAACTTGTAAACGCTTATCCTAAAGTAAGCGGCCAGCAAGCGTATTTATCAGCGGCTTCCAACAACGTGTTGCAGCAAGCCGAAAAAGAACTGCGCGAATTCAAAGACGAATTCATTGCTATTGAACACCTTTTGTTAGGCTTACTTAATTCAAAAGACAAAGTAGGTGCACTTATGAAAGATGCGGGCTTCGAAAAAAGTTCGCTCATCAAAGCCATTAAAGAATTGCGCGGTGGCGCTTCCGTTACCGATCAAAATGCTGAAGCCAAGTATAAATCGCTGGAGCGCTATTCCAAAAACTTAAACGCATTGGCTAAAGCTGGAAAAATTGATCCGGTAATTGGTCGCGATGAAGAGATCAGACGCGTGTTGCAAATACTTTCGCGCAGAACAAAAAACAACCCGATTCTTTTAGGTGAACCCGGTGTTGGTAAAACGGCTATTGTTGAAGGCATGGCACAACGCATTGTAAATGGCGATGTGCCTGAGAATCTGAAAACCAAAACGCTGGTTTCGTTGGATATGGGCTTGCTTGTAGCCGGTGCCAAATACAAAGGCGAGTTTGAAGAACGCTTAAAAGCGGTTATCAAAGAAGTAACCGACTCGAATGGTGAAATTATTTTGTTTATTGATGAAATACACACCTTGATTGGTGCCGGTGGGGGCGAAGGTGCGATGGATGCAGCCAACTTGTTAAAGCCAGCATTGGCACGAGGCGAACTACATGCCATAGGCGCAACCACCTTAAAAGAATATCAGAAGTACATCGAAAAAGATAAAGCACTCGAACGCAGGTTTCAATCCGTAATGGTTGATGAACCCTCGGTAGAAGATTCTATTTCTATCCTGCGCGGGATAAAAGATAAATACGAGTTGCATCACGGTGTGCGCATTAAAGACGATGCGGTAATTGCTTCCGTAGAGCTATCAAGCCGATACATTTCAGAACGTTTTCTTCCCGATAAGGCAATCGACTTAATGGATGAAGCCGCTTCGAAGTTGCGTTTGGAAATGGATTCGTTGCCCGAAGAACTGGATGAGTTGAATCGCAAAATCATGCAACTGGAAATTGAACGCGAAGCCATCCGCAGAGAAAAAGATAAAGACAAAGAAATAGTTCTTACCAAAGAAATTGCCGAGTTGACAGGACAACGCAACACGTTGAAAGCACAGTGGGAAAATGAAAAAGGAATTGTAAACAACCTGCGCCAGGAAAAAGAAAATCTGGAAAAACTAAAACAGGAAGCAGAGCAGGCTGAGAAGGCTGGCGATTATGGGCGCGTAGCAGAAATCCGGTATGGTAAAATAACTGAAGCCGAAAAACGTCTTAAAGAAATGCAGGCCCAGATGAAAGCCATGCAAGGCGAACACTCACTTTTAAAAGAAGAAGTTGATAGTGATGATATTGCCGAAGTAGTAGCCCGCTGGACAGGCATACCCGTAAGCAAGATGCTGCAAAGCGAACGCGAAAAGTTACTAACGCTGGAAGCTGAGTTAAGTAAACGTGTAGCCGGCCAGGAAGAAGCTATTCGCGCATTGAGCGATGCCGTGCGCAGAAGTCGTGCGGGATTACAAGATCCGAAGCGCCCGATTGGTTCGTTCATTTTTATGGGAACAACAGGTGTTGGAAAAACAGAGTTATCAAAAGCATTGGCCGATTACTTGTTTAACGATGAGAACGCCATGGTGCGCATTGATATGAGCGAATACCAGGAGCGCCACAGTGTTAGCAGATTGATTGGTGCACCACCCGGTTATGTGGGTTACGATGAAGGTGGACAATTAACGGAAGCAGTACGCAGAAAACCGTATTCGGTAATACTGTTAGACGAAATTGAGAAAGCGCACCCGGATGTATTTAATATTTTGTTGCAGGTACTGGATGATGGCCGGTTAACGGATAGCAAAGGTCGTGTTGCAAACTTTAAAAACACGATTGTGATTATGACTACCAATATTGGCTCGCATATAATTCAAGAGAATTTCGAAAAAATTAATGACGAAAATTATTTTGAGATACTTGAAAGCACAAAAGAAGATGTATTGGCAATGCTTAAAAAATCGGTGCGACCGGAGTTTATTAACCGTATCGATGAAATAATCATGTTCCGTCCATTAAGTAAATCAGATATTAGAAAAATTGTAGAAATACAATTTAAGCTGGTGCAGAAACGTTTACTGGAAAGTGGCGTGAAACTTGATATAGCCGAAGCCGCATTGGAACGTTTGGCTAAACTGGGTTACGATCCGCAGTTTGGTGCAAGGCCTTTGAAACGAGTTATGCAGCGCGAGATATTAAATGAACTTTCGAAGCAAATTTTAGCAGGCAAAGTGAACAAAGACAGCGTAATCTTTGTTGAATTAAAAAACGGGGTTGAATTTGAGTTTATCAACCTGGACGATGTAGAAATTGTGAATTAAGTAGCAATAAAGACTGTGAGGTCCCGGGTTCTCCGGGAAGTGTTGTGGGGTTTGGTTTTTGGGGTTAGGGCGGGCTGAGGGGCCCGCCCTTCATTTATACCTCTTCATGAATCAAAAATTGTTTTTTCAATTTAGTGCGCGCGGTGCCATCCATCATCATTACCAGGTAATCGCCTGCTTCAATTGTAACGGCACCTTCAGGGTTTTTCATAAACTGCCATTTACCGTCTTTGATTTTTACAAGCCCAACTAAAATTACATTGCAGGTTTTCTTTAAATCGAAATAGGCTTTATCATAGTATGATCCAATAAACGAATTTCCTTCGGGCACTTTCATTTGTTTAATATCGTAATCGGTTTCGGTTTGCGCATACGCTAAAATTTCTTCACTAAACAAAGCCACATCGGGTTCAAATATATAACTCGCCATCAGCTTGGCCGAAATTTCATTCTTGCAAATGGTATAAGTAACCCCGGCATTCTGAAAGGTGTTTTTCAGATTTCCGTTATCCAACGTTACCACATAGTTTAGGTCGGAGAAATGTTTTTTCAGGTTAATCACATATACCAATTTCTCGGTATCGTCATTCATATTCACAAATACAATGGAGGCTTGGCGAATGTTTGATTTCTCCAGCAATTCGTAATTGGCGTAATCGGCATAGAGCGTATATACCTGGTCGGAGTTGTAATACTCGCGAATGGAATCGATAGACGATCGGTCTTTGGTAATGATGGCCACTTGCTTGCCGGCTGCCACCAGGTGGCTGATTACCGATTTTCCAAAATCGTTCCACCCGATAATCACTACATGATTTTTAAAATCGGTGCCATTCAGGCCCAATTCGCGTTGTTCTCTTACTGTATTCATAAAATTTGTAATCTGACTAATCACTAAACCGTAAATACCAAGACTGGATAACATTACAATAAAACCGATTGTTCGGCCCGCATAGGTAACGGGTACTACATCGCCATAACCAATGGTGGTGATGGTAGCTACCACATACCACAGGGCATCTTGCCAGGTGGCCATGTCTGAGTTGGGTGCATCGTACTCCAGGTAATGGAGCCAAAAAACAATAACAGTATAAAAAAGCAGTACACTCGATAAACGGTAAACCAGCTTTTTATAGGTAGTTCTTTTCACGCAGGCTTTTGGTAACGGTAGAAAATTAGAAAAAAACAGAGCTAACTAAAAATCAGGGCGCCTTAGAGCAGGCCTCAAGTATGGGAGATACCTGATTTACCTCCACCATTTGGCGGCTATTACCCCAACTATTAAAGATATAGGTTGCTATTTCGGCAATTTCAAGGTCAGTAAGAGTGGGAATACCCGGCATGGGCTTGTTATAAATTACACCGTTCACGTTCATCTCGCCTGCCACTCCGTATTTTATCAGGCAAACTACAGCCTCTGTATCGTTCAATAAAAAATCAGATTTGGCTAATGGCGGATACAGCTTTCCCAGACCTGAACCATCGGCCTGATGGCAATTGGCACAGTGCTGCTGATACAGTACCTCGCCTTCGGCATAATATTGTTGAAACTTTACATTGCGCTGCCCCGGCACACATGCAACTGCCAACAACATAAGCGCTACCATATTAAAGCGCATCTTCCCTGCGAAGCTTTTTAATATCGGCAATAAGCCTGTTTACATCAGCTTCCTTGGTGCCATCGTACTTGCCGCGTATGCGTTGCTTTTTATCGATGAGCAAAAATGCGCCACTGTGGATAAACCCATCGGGCTCACTTTTGTCTTCCATAGCCGTAGCAAAGTAACTTGTTTGAGCTATTTTATAAATAGAGTCCTTAACACCGGTAACAAAATGCCAACGGTTGCTGGTAACACCTAAGCGTTTGGCAAAATCATGCAGCAGAGCTACGGTATCATATTCCGGATCGATGGTGTGCGAAATAATTTTTACATCGGGCATTTCGGTTGTGGCTTCATACACGCGCAGCATTTGCGTTTTCATGATAGGGCAAATGGTGCGGCACGAGGTAAAAAAGAAATCGGCCACGTAAACCTGATCTTTAAAATCGGCATTGGTTATTACCGTACTATCCTGATCTACAAACTGAAAGGGTGCAATGGTATGATAAACCGTATCAGTACCTACCAACTCGCGCTGCCCAAAAATGGGTAACGGCTTTTCATTTCCACATGCCATTAGTAACACCGTGCCAAACACGGCAGCCTGAACACTACTCCATTGTAATTTCATCGCCTTCGCTTATTAAATTTTCAAGACTCAAAGCTATTACGTTTTGTCCGAAAAAAATCTTGTTTTCTTCTTTTCTGTATTTCGATAATGTGAATAGTGGCTCACGCCCTTGCTCGCCTGTTTGAGGATTAATAGTTGTTAACACACAGCGGGCGCATCGTTTTACACCTCTAAACGAATTGGTGCCAATCTTAAAATGCTGCCACCGGTCTTCTTCAAATGCTTCGCCACCGGTAAACACAAAGTTGGGTCTAAAACGTTGCATCGTTACGGGCAAATCTAACCTGCTGTTTAAATCGTTAAGCGAACTTTGCCCGATAATCAAATAAGGGTAGCCATCGGCCAGACTTACTTGCTCGTGGCTGTTTGCATATTTCGGATCAATGTTGCGGGTATTCGCTTCCGGAAAAAATACCAGCTTACAGGGTATGCCAGCTTGTTCGGAAAACCAGTTGCTATAACTTACCGAGGGCTCAATCACTTTCACTTCATCGTCCCAAATGGTAGCGGTATATTCCTTGCCCATTTGGTTGGAAACATCTTGAATCAATAACTTTTGTTGTGTAGTGCGATTTGTAATGTGCAATCCCCCATGATCAAAATTCAAATCGAACAAGGCCAGGTTGGGATTTTCGCGTTGCGTAATGAACCTACCCGTTTCGTCTATCAACATCCAGCGCCTGTCGCCTTCCAAGCCTTTTTGTTTAAGGTTAGCTTGCTTTACGCGAATTCCGGCTAACGATTTTATGGGGTAAATCCAGATTTCGCTAAGGATTAGTTTAGGCATAACTTTTCTTTCTATTTTTAGATTTGTTTGAGATAGCACCACCAAAACATTCCACCCCTACAGGTTCGTTTTAATTTTAGTATGATAATTCTACCAATCCAACTTCCTCCAGAGTCCTGTTCGCACCTAACATGCCGGTAGGAATTTAATGTAGGTAGAAAATCAGAATCAAAATTAAAATCCATCCCGTAAGGGATCGAATGTTAAGTAAAACAATTTGAAATGCACCCCCATTTTTCGCTAACTTAATACTTCTATTGTGTAAAATGAATACAGCTGCCCTTTGGTATTTTGAAAGTGTAAACCTGTACCAGATTCTTTGCCCGCATAAGGTAAAGACGATGGCCGAGAAGCACGCCTATCTGAACTTTAAACGCGATCAATTCATTTATTTTCCGGCTGAACAGGCAACCCACATCTACATGATTGTAAATGGACGCGTGCGGATTGGCCACTACCAGGAAGACGGAGCAGAAGTAATAACCTCTATTTTAACAACAGGCGAAATTTTTGGCGAATTGGCATTAGCAGGCGAAGAGGTGCGAAAAGATTTTGCACAAGCAATGGAGAACACCACCATTTGCCCGCTAAGCCTGGAAGAATTGAAAGCTTTGATGAAGGAAAATAAAGAGCTGAGTTTTAAACTTCTTAAACTGATTGGCCTGCGGCTTATTAAGCTAGAGCGCAAACTTGAGCTGTTGGTTTACAAAGATGCCCGCACCCGCATCATTGAATTTCTGAAAGACACCGCTGCCTGGAAAGGAAAGAAAGTAGGATTTGAAACAATGATACCCACCCGGCTTACGCACAAAGATATTGCAGCTCTTACGGGAACCTCGCGCCAAACCGTTACCACTATCTTGAACGAATTAAAAGAAAAGAACCTGATCAACTTCGATCGCAGGCAAATTCTCATTCGCGATTTGGGAAATCTGAAGTAGTTGTCATCCTTGCGACACCGTAGCAACCTAAAGCTGCTTAGCTTTAGAAAAAATTTTTCATGCATGAAAGCCGGACTCAGTATTTTGCTTTTGCTTGCAACAGCTTCGGCAATTGCCCAGAAAAAGCAAATTGACATATCCAGTGCCATTGGCAACTATGAAGGTTCGCTTTCTGCCATGTACACATACGCATGGCGATTGGGTGCAAAGAAAAAATTTGAATTCGGAATAGGTGCACGGTTTACTTCTTATGTCGGTCAAAATCAATATTACATTACCGCGCCTGCCAAACTCACCTCCGGCAGTACCGGGCCCCTTGTTATATTTAAAGAAAATATTGCAGCTAACATCGATACATTTCTGATTCAATCCCCACAAGTAAATGCACTTAATGCAGCCATTCATTTGGGCTATCAAATAAATTCCCGTCTTGCAATAGGATTTAATATAGATGCAATTGGGCTATCCATTGGCACCGAAAAATCAGGCAGCTACATTAACGGTGTATTTGGTCAACAAGAACGCGCAAAACCAACTTTGTTTAATTTATTACTGATTAGCGATAACGACCTGGGCACACTTAACTCGGAATTATTCTTAAAATATCAATGGAAAGAAACATGGGGCGTAAAGGGCGGACTTCAGTTTTTATTTACAGAATACACCACCCATACCAACGTGCAACAAGTGCCGGAGCCCAATAACCGCTTTCGCGATAAATCCCTATTGTTTGCCTTTGGTGTTTACAAAAACCTTTAACCTGATTATGTGTTTGATTTAAAGTTGGCTTGTGATGATAGCTAAAGAATAATTTATACCATACTCCTTGAGATTTAAAGTTTTTAAGATCAATATTTCAGGTAAGATTTATAAATATAACCCGGTACAACTATGAAGAACCTATTTGTAATTTTTTTGATACTACTGTTAGGTTGCGGAGTTGAAGAAGCTACACCAACCAAACCCGCCAATGATAACTTTATGACCGATGCTGCAACTAAAATCAGCATGGGCAGTATTATGGGCATTAACCATACTGTAAGTGGTACGGCTACAGTTTATAAATCAGATGGCGAATATACACTGGTACTCGATCCGTTTCAATCGCAAAACGGCCCCGATTTGAAAGTGTATCTGAGCAAAGATATAGGCGCAAAAAGTTTTATTCGGTTGGGTGTACTTAAATCAACAACCGGTAAACAAGCTTACGCCATACCCTCCTCTATTACATTGGCTGAATACCCTTACGCGCATATTTGGTGCGAAGCTTTTTCGGTGGAATTTGCGCGGGCTATGCTTAACTAAACCGACACTGTTTTTGTGAGTCGCAATCTGTTTAAAGGCCGGATGCTGGCGCAAGGGATATTGTTAGTTATTTCAATTCCCGTTTCAGCACAATTGTACAACCCTATTGATAGCGTGGGATCAGTCAGGTTTACAATTAAAAATTTTGGACTTACCGTAGCCGGAACGCTACAAGGCTTGCGTGGCGAAATTTTTATTGATGAATCTGATTCCGAAAAGAGTTACTTCCATGTACAGGTTGATGCCCAAACTATTGATACCGGAATTAATTTACGCAACAAGCATTTAAAGCAAGCGGATTACTTTGATACCGAAAAATTTCCGACTATTCTGTTTCGTTCTACAAAAATTGTTTCAGCAACTGATTGGAGCCAGGTTACCGGATTGCTTACAATAAAAGGAATAACCAAACCGGTTACTATTTCTTTTACAACTACCGGCACCCAAACAAAAACTTTTATCGGCTCATTTACGATCAACCGCCAACATTTTAAAGTTGGTGGCAATAGTGCTACCATGGCCGATGAAGTAAGGATTGAGCTAACCGTGCGGGCGCACCCGGTAAAGTGATTTAAAAAATTGACGGATCAAATCACTTCCAGTTCCTTGCTCTTATTTGATTTTGTTTTAGTACCAGCAATCGTGTACAGCTTTTCGTAGTATTCGCGGGCCATGCGGTTGCTGTCAAACATGGGCACAACATCTTCCATGCTTTGCTTCACAACGGCCGTCCATTGTTTTGGCTTTTGGTAATACATGGGTACAATTTCTTTTTCCAGAAGTGTAAGCAGGTTTTCGTTTTCGATCATATCCTGTTCGTCAGCTATTTCTGTTTCGGCTGGTGAAATGATAAAGCAATTTTTTCCGTGCTTCGAAAACTCAGGTATCCAGCCATCGGGAATGGAGAGATTTACGCTGCCATTCATAGCGGCTGTCATACCCGAAGTACCCGAAGCTTCGCGAAACATTTTAGGTGTGTTAAGCCACAAATCAGAACCACGCTTTAACAAACGCGAAAGTTCCATTTCATATCCCGTCAGGATAGCACAATTAGGAAGTGCTTTGGTTTTCCAATGGATGTCGTTAAAAATTCCAATTGCCCCATAATCTTCCGGGTATGGTTTACCGGCCCAAATTACTTGCACCGGAAATTCTTTGCTATTTACCAAAGCAAGAAAGCGTTCGAAATCACGTAGCAACAGGTTAGCCCGTTTGTAGGCCGCGAAGCGTCTGGCCCAAACAATGGTTAATACGTTCTCATCAAAAATTTTTCCAGTCTGGTTGGCAACAACAGCAAACAACTCGCGCTTCATTTCTTTTTTGCGCAGGGCTAAGCCTTTGTCGTTTCCTTGTTTCAGATGTTCTTCTAACACAGCATCCATCCAAAACGTTTTGTTCTGTGCATTGGTAATGGAGGTAATATCGCAAATGCCATCAAAGCCCGACCACATTTTGCGCGATACCGCCCCATGTAAGGACGACACACCATTGGAGATGTGCGACATGCGCAATGCAGCCAGCGTATAACTTAAATTGTTGGTATCGGGTGCGGCTAATTCCATTACCATTTCTTTCGGCACCCCATGGAAAAAGCTCATTATCTCCAAATAAGAAATGCCATGTTCTTCATTACCGGCCTTCTCGGGCGTATGCGTGGTAAACACTACGCATTTGCGTACCTCCTCCAGATCGTTGTTGTATTTGTTTAACAAATAAAAACAAAGCGGCAATGCATGGCCCTCGTTCATGTGGTAAACTTCGGTTTCTCTTTCTATAATATCCAGCAATTTGGCACCACCACTACCTAATAATATAGACTGCGCAATGCGGGCCGACTCATGGCTATCGTACAACCGGTGGCTGATGGTTTGTGCCAGGTGATCGTTCTCAGGTAAATCGGTACTTAACAAAAACATAGGCGCTGTTTTGAAAACCTCCGGCTTCAACAACCAGGCTTTTACATGTACTTCGTGGTTGTGAATGGTAATCGGAAATACAATGCCGGTATCGGTAAGAAAGGAATAGTTTTTTTCAACGTACCCGGCACGCAATGTTCCGTCCAGGTTACGTTCCTGATCGTAATAACCATACTTCCACAAAATCCCGATCCCAATAAGATTTTGTTTTAACTCATACGCGCTGCGCATGTGCGAGCCAGCTAGAAAGCCCAGGCCGCCACTGTAGATTTTAAGTGGCTGATCGATGGCAAACTCCATCGAAAAATAAGCTGCCGGTTTGCTATACTTTTTATCAATCGTGTACGAAAACAAATCTGAGGCTTTTATCATATTTACTAAATCTTTATCGGGTTGCGAAAGTAACAAATGACATGCAATTGAGTTAACTAATCGGTTCAGATAGTAGGCTTTTGCTCTATGCAATCGTTTGTAATTAGGTTTTGATTCATAACTAATACGTTACTAACTAAGGAAAGTAATGCGCTCCTGATTCTGGAAATTAGGTAACTTTCATTTCGGAGTTACTCTTGTTTCTTAATTTTTTCACGCAAAGCCGCCAAGTTCGCCAAGAAAAGCACGAAGATTCAAAGGTTTGCCTAACTTCAGTTTGTAAACACCTTGCAAAATGGAAAACAAAAAATTTACTACTGGTATTGCCCTGGTGGCCCTTGCGGGCACGTTGGTATTGGTGGGATTAGTGGTGTACGATGTGCTGTTCTCCAAGCCTCATTTAATGAAAGGTATAATTGTAGATAAAGTGTTTGTGCCCAGTAAAAACACGGTTGGGCCACATGCATTACCCAATGCCCGCTACCGCTCATACGACTACGCCATTCAGGCCGAGCAACACGAACAATGGATTGCCTTTGTTAAAGTTGATAATGGAAAAGTGTTGAAGGTGAATTGCCACTCCAATCATTACGACACGAAACACATAGGCGATACTTTGCACTTTAAAGAATATACCGGAGATTTACTGGGTATAGACTATTTTTCGCACAACGAAGAGGATCCAGAAGGCAAATGAAAGATTTTAAAGCAATTGTTGCAGCCTATAAAAATGTTGACTTCCAACAGCGCAAAGCTGCGTTGGCCACCGTGGTAAAAGTGCGCGGCTCTTCTTACCGCAGCCCCGGTGCACGCATGCTTATTACCGATGATGGCCGTTGGGTAGGTTCCATTAGTGGCGGATGCCTGGAAGGTGATGCCTTGCGCAAGGCCCGACAAGTAATGTCTGATAAAAAACCTTTTACCGTTACGTACGATACGCGCGAAGAAAGCAATCAAAACCTGGGCATTGGGTTGGGCTGTAATGGCGTGATAGATGTTTTAATTGAACCGCTGGATGTAAACGATACCCATACCATTCAACAATTTACCGCCTTCGCGGAAACGCAAACACCGCTGGCGTTGGCCACTGTGTTTAACGGACTGGGTGTGGGTGAAAAACTGTTGCTAACAGAACAAGGTGTTGCACAAAGTAATTTTTATAATGAGGCCCTTGCTGCAGCCGTAAAGCCCGATCTGCAAAAAATTTTCAAGTCGCGCAAATCGCAAGCATGCAAATACCTGATACACGGTATGGAGCAAGAAGTTTTTATTGAGTTGATTCAACCATCCATTTCGGTAATCATTTTTGGAGGTGGGTTTGATGCCCGGCCGGTGAGCGAGTTAGCCAAATCGTTAGGTTGGAATGTGCATGTAACCGATGAATGTGTGGCGCACATAGCCCCCATCTTTTTTCCTACTGCTGATAAACTTTCGTTGTGCCAGCGCGAGTTTGTTGATCGCGATTTTACTATTACTCCGTACACAGCTTGTGTGTTAATGTCGCACAACTATGAGTACGACCGCGATGTGTTAAAGAAATTATTAAAAACGAATACGCCCTACATTGGCATTCTCGGTCCGCGTAAGCGCTTCGATAAAATGTTGGTGGAGTATAAAGCAGCCGGAATTACATTAAGTGAAATTGATTTTGAACGTATTCATGCACCCATTGGGTTAGATATTGGTGCCGAAGCTCCCGATGAAATTGCACTTTCCATCATTTCTGAGATTCAAACCAAATTCACCAATCGCACGGGTGGCTTTTTAAAAAATCATAACGGGCCTATTCACCAACGCGAACCCGGCAGCGACCAGGTATTTAAACAAGTGTATCGGTAACGCAACCAAATTACCTTTCGTGGGAAGTATTAACCCAACCAAAATGAAAACAATACTTACTGGTGTGTGTTTTTTAGTCGCTATCGCCACACAAGCCCAAACACCACAAACCGAAATCAATACCCAGGTTTGGGAACCTTTCATTACTGCCTTTAATAATCATCAAACCGATGCCTTTATGGCGGTGCATTCTAAAGATGTAGCCCGCTCACCCCGCGATGGTAAAATCGTTTGGGGTTGGGATGACTACAAAAAATCGCAAACCGAAGGCGATCAGGAAGACATCAAAGCTAAACGCAAACGAACACTTACTTTACACTTTACGGAACGCATTGCTCAAAACAACCTGGCTATAGAAGTAGGCGTGTACAAAACTTCTTACCTGTTGCCCGATGGCAAAACGATGGACTACTATGGAAGATTTCATGTAGTGCTTCGAAAAGAAAATGGCGTATGGAAAATTCTGGTTGATACCGACTCCAGCGAGAACGGTACTATCACCGAAAAAGATTTTCTGGCCGCTAAACCCATGCACTAATGCAGGTTGGTATTATCGTTTTGGCTGCCGGCAATAGTTCGCGCCTCGGGCAATCCAAACAATTGGTTCAGGTAGGTGGCATTCCGTTGTTACGTAGGTCAACCGAAATTGCCATACAAACAACATACCCGGTGGTAGTAGTGTTGGGGGCAAATGCTGCAGCACATCAACGGGTAATTGCCGATTTAAAAATTCAAACGGTAGTAAACCCTGCGTGGCAAACCGGCATGGGGAGTTCGCTAAAAGCCGGGCTCACCTGCTTACTACAAGTAAACCCAAAGCTGGAAGCTGCTATGATGCTGGTGTGCGACCAACCGTATCTTTCACAGGCGCAACTTCAAAAACTAATCGTTGCTGCCCATCAAGAATCTAAACCCATTGTGGCCTCCACTTACGCGCATGTAATTGGTGTGCCTGCGATTTTCAGAAAAGAGTTTTTCCCACACCTGCTACAATCAGATGATGATAGCGGTGCCCGAAAAATCATGCATCAATTTGCCCATCTGGTATATTCCATTCCTTTTGAAAACGGAGAGATCGACATCGATACCCCGCAAGACCTGCTGCACCTGCCGAAAGAATAATTTATTTAAAGCCAGTTACTAACCCGTACTGAAAAAGTTTACAAATACTGCAACAGCCAATTACCTTTGCCGAAATGAAAATTGCCTATCTATTTTGCCTGTTAAGCATTTCCCTTTCGGGATGGGCTGATTCGTTTCAGCCATTTGAAGAAAATGGAAAAGTAGGTATTAAAAATCAGGACGGTAAGGTGATACTTCCCGCTTCGTTCGAAGCGTTGGGCTGGTCGGACGGAAGTTTTTCAGTAGTTGGTAATGTAACCGGCTACAGGCAAAACAACCAATGGGGCATTTTAAACCTAAAGAAAGAGTTTATTACCAAAGCTGAATTTGAAAATTTAATTTACAGTAGTGGCGAATACATTGTGGCCCGTAAAAAAATAAATCCGGCACAACGCAAAGCCGGCTGCCTCAACCTGCGGGGCGAAATTCAGATTCCATTTATGTATGACGATATTCAACTGCACGGCCTTCGCGCCATTGTAATTAATTTAATCAATGGCCGGTATCAATACGGGCTGGCCGATCTGCAAAACAAATTGATAATACCCGCAAACTATTCGCGCATTACACCCTTGGGCACCTTGCGGTATGCCGTGCAAAATGAAACCGGCAAAATTGCTTTGTTTGCTGAAGATGGCCGGGCTGTAACTCCTTTCACCATTGATAGTATTTCCGTTTTTCAGGGTGGCAAAGCATTTTTCTATTTGAATGGAAACAAAGGTTTATTGGACAGAGAAGGAAAGGTGTTAGCTGAAGCACATTATCAAGATATAAAAACCGAAAACGATGTGGTTTATGTGTTACCGCACAACCACTGGCTGGTGCTGGATGCCGCCAATAAAACACAACGCCAGGTTGATGCGGAAACTATTGTGCCTACCCCAGCCGGCAACAACATCTACACCTTTTCCGGTAGCTTCGGATTACTGGATAGGGATTGGAATATTACCTTGCCGGCACACTATCAGCACCTTGCTTACAATACACATAATTTATTCACTGCCACAAAAAACAACAAAACCGGAATTATAACAGATCAGGGCAAGCAGGTTATTCCCTTTCGGTACGATTCGGTTGTAATTCATTATCCCTTTGTGCTTACTCATACACATGCAGGCTGGGAGCTTACCGATGTAAAGCAATCATTTACCTCATTTAAAAAGTACAACCACCTTGGTAAACCTCAGCACGGATTAATTCCTGCGCAAGCCAACCGGTTTTGGGGTGCGCTTAACACCAGTGGCGATGAAACTATTCATTGTGTATTTGATTCGCTTCTTGAAATTTCAGCTACGTACATAGTTGTAAAATTTAAAGGCCAGTATGGTATAATCTCTCCACGCGAAGATTGGTTGGTGGCACCTCAGCCGCATCCGCTAAAACTTGTTAACGATTCGTGCTACCTGCAACTGCAACCCAACAATAAATTTTTAAAATCATTTACAGGTTCTGTTATTTACTTTACCGATAACCCACTTCATTTCGGTAGCAATTTCTTTGTTGAATATTTACCCGATGGCACCATAAAACACATCGATTATCAAGGCCGGCTGGTTGCGCGCAAAGAACCGCCACAGGTTGATAAAATAGAGGCTGTCTATGGCGAACACGAAGGGTTACGAGGCGTAAAACGCGATGGTAAGTATGGTTTTATTGACAGCAAAGGCCGGTTGCGAATTGCAAACCGGTACGATAGCATTACGCATTTTAGCGAAGGCCTGGCTGCAATTAAACTAATTGGCAAATGGGGGTTTATAAATAAGCAAGACCAGATTGTACTTAACCCCAACTATACGATGGTAAGCGAATTTAAAAATGGACTATGCCCGGTAGCCCGCCATGGTAAGTGGGGAATAATCAATGCACAGGGTAATGTGGTGCTAAACCTGGAGTACGATTCCATAAAAAGGGAACCGCACCACTTTACATTGTATAAAAACGAACTAACAGGCATGGCCGATGCGTACGGCCGCATACAGGTAGAACCCCGGTTTAACAGCCTGGAAGTACTTGCAAATGGAAACCTTAAAGTTACGCAGGCCCAAAAGTGGGGCGTAATTTCAGCCGAAGGGTTGAGCATTATTCCCATTATTTACGATGCTCTTTATTTCTTTCCCGAAAAACAACAGTACCTAACGCTGCAAAAAGCCAACTGGAAAATATTGAAATAACTTTTGCGACTACTCATAAAACGGTTCGGGAACCAAAAGCAACCCGTTTTCATTTTAATTACGATATTTGAACCTACCCGGTAACTTAATAGTTAAGGTTATTGGAGTGGCTATTTTGAAAAATCAGCAATCATGAGGTTATTAATTATTTTAGGACTTATTGGCTACGTGTTTTACAAGTTTGGAAGCCTGTTTTTTCGTGCCGGTGCGGCTTCTCAACAACGCAGGCCGCAAAGCCGAAACATAAACGTTGATCCGACACCCCATAGCCCTTCCAAATCAGGTAAGATAAAAGGCGGTGAATACGTGGATTACGAAGAAGTGAAATAGTGTTTCCTTAATCGCACGTGAAAATCCCATTTACAAAATACCAGGCCACGGGCAACGATTTTGTTTTGATCGACAATCGAAACAACAGCTATTCCTTTACAAAAGATCAGATCGAAAAAATTTGCAACCGCAGGTTTGGAGTTGGTGCCGATGGTCTGATGTTGATTGAAAAACATCCTACACTCGATTTTAATTTGGTTTACTATAACAGCGATGGTTCGCAAAGTTTATGCGGCAACGGCAGCCGCGCGGCCGTTGCTATGGCTGCCACATTAGGCTTACTTAAAACCAAAACAACCTTCAATGCATACGATGGTGCGCACGAAGCTGAGTTACTGAATACCGGAATAGTTCGTCTTAAAATGAACCCGGTAACATCTGTAGCCAAAACGGGCAGCGATTATTTTATTAACACAGGTTCACCGCATCATATACAATTTGTACCCGATGTTGAAAAGATAAATGTTGTGGAAGCCGGAAGAAAAATCCGCTACAGCGAAGGTTATAAACCAGATGGCACCAACGTAAATTTTATTCAACTGTTGAATAACAACACCCTTTTTGTGCGCACCTACGAGCGTGGTGTGGAAGATGAAACATATTCGTGTGGAACTGGTGTAACAGCCGCTGCATTGGCTGCTTCCTACCATGGCTATACCTCGCCCGTTCATATAAAAGTAAAAGGTGGCGAACTGGATGTAGCCTTTCAAACCGGACAGGCAGGCACTTTTGAGGAGATTTACCTGATCGGCCCTGCCAAAATGGTGTTTGAAGGCACTCTGGAACTATAATTGCACCCCGAAATCAATTAAATTTACGGCCCATTTGGCCGGTTGCTTTTTGATTTTATCACTCCAGAAAGCCACTGCCCTCATGACAAACAGCTACACATGTTAAAACTACTTGCAAAAATTTTTGGCGATAAGTCGCAGAAAGACATTAAGCAAATGATGCCCCTGGTGGAGGCAACCAAACGCGAAGGTGAGGGCTTAATCTCCATCTCAAACGATCAACTGCGGGCTCAAACGCATGAAATACAAACAGTTATCAACAATAAACTCAGATCCATTGACGATCAGATTGCAGCCTTACATGCACGCGTGGCCAATCAACCCGAAATGGATTTGAACGATAAAGACGCTGTATTTAAAGAAATTGATAAACTGGAAGTTGATCGCAACAAAGAACTGGAAAAAGTTTTGATGGAAGTACTTCCCAAAGCCTTTGCTATTGTGCGCGAAACCGCCCGCAGGTTTAAAGAAAACGAATACCTCGAAGTTACTGCTACCGAGCATGACCGGGCCCTTGCAGCCAAGCATCCCAATGTGAAAATCGCGGGTGATAAAGCCCAATGGTATCGTCAATGGCTGGCAGCCGGTAATACCATTACATGGGATATGGTGCATTATGATGTGCAGATAATTGGTGGTATCGCACTCCATCAGGGCAAAGTATCAGAAATGGCCACCGGTGAAGGAAAAACATTGGTAGCTACATTCCCGGCTTTTTTGAACGCGTTAGCCAAGCGCGGTGTACACGTTGTAACCGTAAACGATTACCTGGCCAGACGCGATAGCGAATGGATGGGACCGTTGTTTCAGTTTCATGGTTTGAATGTGGATTGTATCGACAAGCATGAACCTAATTCGCAAGAACGCAAAAATGCATACCGTGCCGACATTACCTATGGAACCAACAACGAGTTTGGTTTCGATTACCTGCGCGATAATATGGCCCGCGAACCCGAAGAACTGGTGCAACGCGGCCATCATTATGCTATGGTGGATGAAGTGGATAGCGTGTTGATTGATGAAGCCCGTACACCTTTGATTATCTCCGGCCCCGTTCCGCGTGGCGATGAGCATGAGTTTTATGATTTAAAACCCCGTATTGCCAAAGTAGTAGAAGCTCAGAAAAAATTAGTGAACCAATACCTCAACGATGCCAAAAAGTTATTAGCCGATGGAATGGAAAAGGATGGTGGTTTAGCACTTTTCCGGGCACACCGCGCCATGCCCAAATACAAGCCACTCATCAAGATGCTCAGCGAAATGGGTATGAAAAACATACTTCAGAAAACCGAGAACTATTACCTGGCCGATAATAAAAAGTTAATGCCCGAAGCAGATGCTCCGCTATATTTTGTTATCGAAGAAAAAGACAACAGCGTACAACTTACCGATAAGGGAACTGATTTAATTACCGGTGAAGGCGAAGACCCAAAATTCTTTATCCTGCCGGAAATTGGTGTTGAACTCAACAAAATCGAAAAAAATCTTGCCGTTCCGGCCGAAGAAAGATTAAAACAAAAGGAAGATCTCATTCGCGAATACTCAACCAAGTCGCAACGCATACACAGCGTTAACCAATTACTAAAAGCCTATACCCTGTTCGAAAAAGATACCGAGTACATCATTGTAGATGGAAAAGTAAAAATTGTTGACGAACAAACCGGTCGTGTGTTGGATGGCCGCAGATATTCCGATGGTTTACACCAGGCCATTGAGGCAAAGGAAAATGTAAAGGTGGAAGATGCTACCCAAACATATGCTACTATCACCTTGCAAAATTACTTCCGCATGTATCACAAGCTGGCAGGTATGACGGGTACAGCTGTAACCGAAGCCGGTGAATTGTGGGACATCTACAAATTAGATGTGGTAACCATTCCTACCAACAAACCGATGACGCGCAAAGACCAGGACGATCTGGTTTACAAAACCATGCGCGAAAAATTTAATGCAGTGGTAGAAGAAATTGTAAAGCTTACGCAAGCAGGCCGTCCGGTGCTGGTAGGTACCACTTCGGTGGAAATTTCTGAATTGGTAAGCCGCATGTTGCAGATTCGTAAAATCAAGCACCAGGTATTGAATGCCAAGCAGCATCAGCGTGAAGCCGAGATTGTAGCCGAAGCTGGTAAGCCTGGTACTGTTACCATTGCCACCAACATGGCCGGTCGTGGTACGGACATTAAACTTACTGCGGAATCGAAAGCCGCAGGTGGTTTAGCTATCATTGGTACTGAACGCCATGAATCGCGTAGGGTTGACCGCCAGTTACGCGGTCGTTCCGGTCGCCAGGGCGATCCGGGATCTTCACAGTTTTATGTTTCGTTGGAAGATAACCTGATGCGGTTGTTTATGCCCGAGCGCATTGCCCGCATTATGGATCGCTTAGGCTTAAAAGAAGGCGAAGTGATTTCTCACTCTATGGTTACCAGTTCTATTGAACGTGCACAGAAAAAAGTAGAAGAAAATAACTTTGGGATTCGGAAGCGATTGCTGGAGTACGATAACGTAATGAATTCGCAACGCGAAGTAATTTACAAACGCAGAAGAAACGCCTTGCATGGCGAACGTTTACAATTTGATATTCTCACCATGCTGTACGATACCTGCGATGATATTGTAGCAAGCGGCAAAGCCGGTGAAAGCGTTGAAAATTTTAAGCTGAATATTCTGAGCGTGCTGGGTTTTGATTTCAATATCAACCAGGAAGAATTTGCAAAACAAGACCAGGCAGTAATTACCGATAAACTGTACTATCAGGCCCTGCAACATTACGAGCATAAAAATAAAGCTGCCGCTGATCGCTCGTATCCGATTGTACTGGATGTTTACAAAACACGCGGAGGTACTTTCAAAGATATATTGGTTCCGTTTACCGATGGCATCAAGCAGATTGGTGTTACTGCCGATCTGAAAAAGTGTGTGGATACGCATAACAGCGAGTTGATTAAGTCGATGGAGAAGATGATTACGCTGGCCATCATCGATCAAAACTGGAAAGAACATTTGCGCGACATGGATGACCTGAAGCAATCCGTACAGAATGCGGTTTATGAACAAAAAGATCCTTTGTTGATTTATAAGTTTGAAGGTTTCGAAGCTTTTAAAAGATTCATAGCCAAAGTAAACGAAGAAACCATTTCTTTCTTAATGAAAGCCGACATACCGGTGCGCGAAGCCGACCAGGTACAGGAAGCACGCCAGTTCAGACGCCAGAAGTTGAGCGAAAAGAAAGAAGAGTCGCGTTCGTTATTGCAAGGTGGTGGATCGCAGCCTGCCGCAGCACCACGCCAAGTAGAAGAAAAAGTAATGCCGGTTAAATCAGAAAAAGTTGCCGGCCGAAATGATAAAGTTACGGTACAATATCAGGACGGACGTGTAGAAAAAGATGTGAAGTATAAAAAAGTAGAAGACGACATTAAAGCCGGAAAGTGCATTGTACTGGAGAGCTGATGCGGTGTTTGTCGATTTTACAGTACATTAATCTTGCTTTTGAGGTATGTTTATACCGTGGCTGTATTCAGTATTTTATTTTAGCACCATGAAGGCATCTGGTCGATTTATACATTTTGTTACCATATTCATTCTGGCGGCTGGTTGTGCATCGCAAAAGCCAACCGACAAACCTTACTACGAAAATCTTTCAGCACACCGTCCAAAAGTTGAAGTATCGGAAACACCTTATAAAGATACCACTACGCAAAGCCCGGCAGCCACTGTAGTCGCCCCAACCTATCATGTAAACCAAAAAGTAGATGCGGTGCTGGATTCCATCAATCGCTATAACCAGGTACGTAAATTTGTAGATGGCTATACCATTCAAATCTATTCCGGGCAAAACCGGGAAGAAGCCATGGAAGCTAAAAAGAAAATGACCGGAGAGCTATCGCAATACACCGCTAATCTGCAATATCAACAACCTAAATTCCGCGTAACCGTTGGCAAATATTTTACCAAACTGGAAGCCCACACCGACCTGGTTAAGCTTAGAAAAAACTTTTCGGCAGCTATTCTGGTGCCTGAAAAAATTCCGGTACGATAACACTATCGCTCTATTAGAAATCCGAAAGCACACACGTATCTTAGTTGTTTTATATTTTAAATTATGAACAACGAAGGTAAGTGGGAAAAACGGTGGCATCCCTTGCGGGAAGAATGGGTAGTATATTCGGCACATCGTAACAACCGGCCCTGGCAAGGTGCCGGAAAGGCTAATCTCAAATCAACCGCACCCGATTACGATCATACCTGTTATTTATGCCCAGGCAATAAGCGCATTCATGGCAGCATTAATCCGGCTTATAAAGATGTTTTTATTTTTGAAAACGATCATCCGGTGGTTGGTATGAACGCCCCGGAAGTTACCTCCATTGATTCATTATACAAAAAGGAACGTGCTACCGGTTCAGCAAAAGTTGTATGTTACGATCCGCGCCATAACATCACGCTTTCGCAGATGAAGTTGGCGGAAGTAGTAAAAGTTTTTGAAGCCTTTCAACAAGAAATGATTGCCTTCGAAAAAAATCCGGTCATTCATTCTGTTTTAATCTTTGAAAACAAAGGAGAAGTTGTGGGTGTCAGTAATCCGCATCCGCATTGCCAGATTTACGCGGTTGACTTTGAGTTAAAACTCGTCAGTCAGCAGATACGCGTTGCTGAAACATACAGGCGTACGAATCATAAGAATATTTTTGAAGATATAATTGCGCACGAGCAAAACGATCAAACCCGCATTATTGCCGAAAATGATTTTGCGATTGCGTTTATCCCTTACTTTGCGCGCTATGCATACGAGGTGATGATTTTTCCGAAAGGAAATCATCAAACATTAATTTCATTAAGCAACGCTGAACTTGCCGGTTTTACTGCCGTGTTTCATGAAACCGTACGCAAACTCGACATGAATTTTGAAATGGATTTTCCTTACGTGATGTCGATGATGCAAGCCCCGGTTGATGGTGGCTCGTATCCGGAGTTCAGAATGCATTGCTGGTTGCAACCACCCTATCGCCAACCGGGATTAATAAAATATTTAGCCGGTCCAGAAATTGGCGCTGGAAGTTTTATGGCCGATACCATGCCTGAAGAAAAAGCAGCCGAACTTCAGAAACTAAATGTGAAAGATTATCCATGGGAGCGTTAACTATCAAAGCATGCTAATTGAAACTTCTGCTCCCGGCCGCTTAGATGTAATGGGTGGCATTGCCGATTACTCTGGCTCGCTGGTTTTGCAAATGCCCATTGAACAGCGCACAACTGTTAAGCTACAGCTTGGTACCGATTATCGTTGTGATTTAAAAAGTTTTATCGGCACCAGCCCACCGTGGGAACTTAAACTTGATTACCGCGACCTACTACAGAACAATCAGGTCGACTATACCTTCGCTAACTCATACCTTGCCCAGCGTAAACAAACCTGGGCAGGTTATATAGTAGGTTGTGCATTGGTTTTGCAAAAAGAAAAAGGAATTCGATTTACCGGTGCTACTATTGAAATACATTCTGAAGTTCCGCTTGGCAAAGGCGTTTCATCATCAGCATCGGTGGAGGTGGCCACTATGCGTGCACTCGTTCAGGCATTTAACCTTACGTTATCACCCACCGAATTACCAACACTTGCGCAAAAAGTAGAAAACCTTGTAGTGGGTGCCCCGTGTGGATTAATGGATCAGCTTGCGTGCCATTTAGGCGAACCGACTCATTTATTACCGATTGTTTGTCAACCCGATTTGATTGAACCATTATTGCCAATCCCGCAAGGGTTACATTTTATAGGAATTGACAGCGGAGTAAAACATTCCGTAAGCGGCCACCAATATGGAAACGTGCGCAGTGCGGCATTTATGGGTTACTCCATTATTGCCTCGCAGTTGGGAGCCACACAAAAAGATTTTGAACACGCTTTGCAAACAGGTGCTCGCAATCATTTACCCTTTCGAGGCTACTTGTGTAATATTTCTGTTAACGAGTTTGAATCGCAATTCAAAAACATTTTACCTGAACAACTTTCCGGTAAAGCATTTTTGGAAAGATACATTTCCATCGATCCGGTAACAAAAATTAATCCCGATACAGTTTATAACGTTCGGGTTTGTACGGAACATCCGGTATATGAAAATGATCGGGTAAGTCAATTCAGATCGCTGTTAAGTACATTTTCGCAACAACAACCGGCTGAGCAAACGAAAACGTTAACTGCATTAGGCAACCTGATGTATGCCGCGCACGATAGTTATTCAAAATGTGGTTTGGGCTCCGACCCTACCGATGAAATTGTGACCCTTGCAAAAAATACTGCCGGGATTTATGGTGCCAAGATTACAGGTGGCGGCCAGGGCGGCACCGTTTGTTTGCTAACAGATTCTGCCGGCAAACAAACTGCTAAGGCTTTGCATGAAATGCTTTGCAAAAAATACAAACTGCCGCTTGCTTGGTTTTAAGGTGTAGGCACGCGTAACGAATTAATCCATTTTGCAATTTTCAAGGCTTCATCTTTCGGTACTTGTGGCATGGGTGCCATCGGTGTTTCATGTTCCGGCCAGTTCTTCGGTTCAGGATTGTAAATCAATTGTACGATGCGTTCATCGGTGTATTTGCGTTTAGCAATATCCGCAAAGGATGGGCCCACCTGCCGCTTGTTGGTATTGTGGCAAGCGGTACACGTATTCTTCACCAACAACGGTTCTATCTCAGCATAGGTTAACGATTTACTGGTTGTGTTGCCGGAAGTTTTAGTAACTGGTTTAGCAACAGGCTTAACAGGTGCTGAACGTTTTGTGCTTAATTGGTTTACTGGCAACTTTTCACCATCGGGAATATTATTTAAAGTGTAGTAAGCCGCATTATGCAGTACCGGCAATCCATCTTTCGAGCGAATACCGGGCACCAACAATTCGTGCAAATAATATTGACGAAGGTTATCCACCACTACTCTTACTTTCAAACCATCATCCGAAACTTTAACGCCTTTGATTGATAGTTTCTCTTCATTGATAGTCGGGCTTCCGTACACCGGATGATATTTATAAATGTAGCTTCTACCGAAGTAGGAATCTAAGTTTTCGGCAGTGGCTTTATCTACAGGATGTGTAAATTCTAATTCAAACCCATCGGGCATCGCCTTTACCGTTTTCATTTCCATTGGCACCTTGCCCGTCCACACCAAACGCTGCAAGCCAGCCGTGCTGGTACCAGCCGAACCCCAACCGCGATTGGTAAGCCCTGCGTACAATGAGCCATCATGGCCCCAGTTCATCCGCAACACGCCCGATTGAAACCCGGACTTGAAATCAAATGCTACTCCTTGAAATTCACCTTTCACTTTCTCCAT
The DNA here is from genome assembly GCA_019638395.1 of Cyclobacteriaceae bacterium. Lineage (GTDB taxonomy): Bacteria > Bacteroidota > Bacteroidia > Cytophagales > Cyclobacteriaceae > ELB16-189. The sequence continues at coordinate 83,967 of JAHBTX010000006.1, read as the reverse complement.
CACCACACGCATAATTTTACTCTGACCCTGATCGCCCACAAAAATTTGTCCGGCAAACGGGCCAAACTTACCGTTGGTTTCGTCTTTGATAATTTCTGCATTTGAAATACCCAATACACCGTGCGGCAACCACACAGCAGGCAAACGGGTAGCCGGAAAATCATTTTTTAGATTGTACAACAGATCAGGATTTTTTTCATCAGCAACATTCTCCGGTTTGATGTAAGCGCCTTCTTTCTTGATCTGACGGGCATCAACTTTAGCATACAATTGCTCAGTAGAAATTTTTACAGGCGAGTTTGCACGATCGGTCCAACGTAAACCTGCCGGATGTCCGGTAAAGCTTCCTTTCGTTACGTGAAAGATTCCGCCAGAACCTTGCCAATCGCCCTGGTTATCATCATAAAAAAATTCACCGTCAATCATACCCAACCCACAAGGCGAGCGCATACCGGTTGCCCACGGTTCCATGTTTCCATCAGGAGAAATTTTCATCGTCCAGCCGCGCCATGGAACTCTACTTTCACCACGCCACCATTCTTCATCACCAAAGGCAACGTTACCCGTAACAAAGAAACTTCCATCGGGCGCAACCTTAGGCCCGAATGAATATTCATGATAATGTCCCGACAACGGCCAGGCATAAACCGTTTCATAGATATCCGCACGATCATCGCCATTCGTGTCTTTTAGTTTTGTTAGCTCACCGCGTTGTGCGGTATAAAGTGCGCCTTCATGCCAGGCAAGACCCAATGCCTCGTGCAAACCTGAAGCAAACAGAGTATAGCGCGGCTGGCCTTTTTCCATGCTTGCGTTTTCAATTAACCACACATCGCCCCTGCGTGTGCATACCGCTATGCGGCCATCGGGTAAGGTAGCTACACCACCTACTTCCAATAACATACCTTCTGGTGCGGGTAAAGTCATGATGCGGTAATAGTCTTCTTCTTTGGGAGTTTTAGAAGTTTGAGCAAAGAGTGGTTGCATCAACCACACACTTATTATTGTAATGAATATTTTCTTCATAAAATTTCTTCGTTAAGGAATTACCAAATGATTGAATAGTTGAACGATCCACTAACCGGAAGAATTAATTCCTGCTTGCCACCGCTTTCGCGGATTTGAGGAGTTCCGTTTATGCGGATGTAATAACTTTTATCGTCAATCGCGTAAGCGCCATTCGGATTTTTTGTAATCACTTTTCCCTCGGCCAGCTTATAATACAACCCGGTTTTGCCTTCCAGATTTTTGATGGCTACTTCATGTACAATTGCGTTGTCTTTCGGATACACTTTATCTTCTACTTCCAATCCGCGATAAGTGGCTTTAAAAGTTGGCCGCCCCGCATCATCTACCGAATAACCTCTAGAGCGATATTCGCCTTGTGCCACTTCTGCTTCGCGTGCAATTATTGGAAATGCTTCATTGGCTGAAGTTAGAAATGCCAGTGGTTGATTGTTGAAAAGAAACAACGTAGCCCCCAGTGGTTTGAAAGAACCATCGCCCCGATCGTGCCACATAGGTGTTGCATCCACAAACTCACCCCGCCAAACGCAAGCAAGATTTCCAGCCTTCAAATCATATACATAATGAACCCCCGAGGGATCGCCTACCCCGATGGTATGCGTTAAGCGCTGCCGGTTATCATCTTTAAAATCAAGAAAAGCTCTTAATAACCGCGGGGTATTTGTTGGACTAATCAAAATTGGAGAAACCGGCTGATCATTGGGCGGATACGAATTAAATGCATGCAAAGCCTTGAGGTCTGCTCCGGCCTGAACATAAAAGCCCAATCGCGGTGGCATCCACGAAGCATTTTTATAATTGATGATTTCGAAGGGATAGGATCCAGCTTTAAGATTGATGGTTGCCTGGTTAGTTGGCCACCAGCCATCGCCACTTTGTGCATTAACCAACTGCTGATTGTTAATGGTTAATCGCGCTCCACCGGTGTAAGCCAATAGAAATCTGTAATCTGCATCGTCTGAAACTGTTAGCGTTCCGGTATAGCGTGTACCGTAAGCATCTTCATTCTCCAAAATCTCACAACTGATTTCCGAAAGCTTTCCATTGGCCGCAACGGGTAATGAAATAAAATCAGAAATCAACTTGTAGTTGCCATACCAGGTTTGGTACGCTACATCACTCACATTTACCGATACCGGTTTAATGGCGGTGTACTTTATATTGCGGATAGCCACTGGGCCATGATCACCCTGAATCATTAAAGGACCCGTTGGTTTTTCATTGTTTTCAATCGGGCCACCGGTTGGTAACGGCACCTCTACATTTTCGTGAATGCGAACGCCATTCAAATCGACATATACGAAGCGAGCGTTTTCAATTTTATTACCGGCTGCATCGAAGCGTGGCGCACGAAATGAGATTTTAAATTTCTGCCACAAGCCAGGCGCTTTCGCGGGATTGCTGAGCGGAGCTTTGCCCATATAAATTTTTCCTTTCTCATTTTCCCAATTGCGATAGATGCCGCCAATGTCAGAATACTTTGGCGTTTGCACACCCCAGCTATCGAGCAATTGAACTTCGTACCGCCCTTGCAGGTAAATACCGGAGTTGGATCCACGCGGCAACATTACTTCCAGTTCCAATTCAAGATCGCCATGTTCCAGATTGGTAACGAGGTGGTCTTTCTTCGTATCATCATTCATGTTAAGCAGAATGCCTGAGCCTGATGTGAAGGTTACTGCTTTTTGCTCGGTTATAGCCACCATGCCTTTGGTTTTTTTGCCATGCTTTACCAATACTGGTTCTAGCGCTGGCTTTCCTTTTTCGTGGATGTCGATATCAGGATTGATCACCACATCACCTACAATTTGCCAGTTGCCCGCCTGCGGCCGAAAGGCAGAAAGGTCGTTCAGGTCTAATTTGGTTTGTGTATGCGCTGCTAATGCGCACAAAAGACTTGCAAATACAAGTATCAGTTTCTTTAGTTTCATAGTGTGAAATGAAAGAACAAATATCTGATTCTACCATAGAATTACAACTCCCAAGCACGCGAATTAGACTGCATGTTGACTAAATTATTTACTTTTGTTTATCATGTTAACCAAAGAGGAACACATAGCGTATTGGAAAAGAGAAGCCGAACGTAATTGGGAAACAGCACTGTATCTTCAGAAAGGAAACCAGCGTGTAATGGCCTTGTTTATGCTTCATCTGGTTACAGAAAAACTGTTGAAAGCGCACTGGGTGAAGGATAACTTTGATAATCAACCACCTCGTACTCATGATTTACAGAATCTGCATAATCAAACAGAACTGGACTTACCCACAGATGACTATGATTATCTTGCAATCGTAAATCAATGGAGCATTGACACGCGGTATCCGGATTATAAAGAGAAGATTTATGCTGTAGCTACCGAAAGCTATCTGGCCGTTCAAGTAGAGAAAATTCTTAAATTAAAAACATGCTTACTCGAAAAGCTTTAAACCAACGCGTTACCAACTTTATTGCCGATCTAAAGGCAGCCGGTTATACGCCTTATCGGGTTGTCTTGTTTGGATCGTACGCCAAAGGTAAACCGCATACACAAAGCGATATTGATTTAGCAGTTTGGGATGAAAAATTTACCGGGTGTGGCACAAGTGATATCGAACCTATTGCATCGATTGTTTCAAAATACCCGTTGCTTGAACTTCACCCCTTCTCTTTAGACGATACCGAAAATAACAATCCATTTGTGAAGGAAATCTTGGAGCAGGGTAAGCTATATGCTAAACCAAAGGTATAGCATAATTTTAATACTGCTATCTTTTAAAACTGGCAACTCAAATCAGGAGAATCATAAAAATCAGGAAGAAATTTTAAAGCACATCAATTATTTCCAACAAGGTTTTTTAAAGTCATAACCCAGTTTAACATGGCGAACATATAACTATCAGTAACATCTCAACATGTCGGTATTAAATAAAATAAAATCCCTGTCAGCATCGCTTCATCCCGAAGTAGTTGAATGGCGCAGGCATCTGCACGCCAATCCGGAACTATCTTATCAGGAATTTAATACAGCAGCATTTGTTGCTGCTAAGCTAAAATCATTTGGATTGGAACCAGTGGCTATGGCTAATACTGGTTTAGTAGCCCTTATTCAGGGTAAGCCTGGAAAAAATACAATTGCCTTGCGGGCCGATATGGATGCGTTGCCCATTGATGAAAAAAATAATGTCCCCTATAAATCCACAAAGCGCGGTGTGATGCACGCGTGTGGCCACGATGTGCATACCGCTTCGTTGTTGGGCACGGCAAAAATTCTATCGCAACTCACGCAAGAATTTGAAGGCACCGTGAAACTGATCTTTCAACCGGGTGAAGAAAAAAATCCGGGTGGAGCATCGTACATGATTAAAGAAGGCGCTTTGCAAAATCCAACTCCGGCATCCATCATTGGGCAACATGTAATGCCTTTAGTGCCGGTGGGTAAAGTGGGCTTTCGCGAAGGCATGTACATGGCCAGCAGCGATGAAATTTATTTGAAAGTAATTGGTAAAGGTGGCCACGGTGCTGCCCCGGAACTTGCTATTGATCCTGTGGTGATTGCATCGCATATAATTATTGCCCTACAGCAAGTAATCAGTCGTAATGCAAGCCCGAAGCAACCTACTGTGTTAACGTTCGGGCGCATTGTGGGCGAAGGCGCCACCAACATCATTCCGAATGAAGTAAACATTGCCGGTACGTTTCGGGCGCTTAATGAGCAATGGCGCAAAGAAGGGTTGGAGAAAATTGAAAAGATGGCCAAAGGCATTGCCGAAAGTATGGGCGGTATGTGCGAGGTAAATATTTCGCATGGTTATCCTTACTTAGAAAATAATCCGGAGCTTACGCGAAGAATCCGCCAGGCAGCAGAAGCGTATGTGGGTAAAGAAAATGTGGTGGATATTGATCTGACCTTGGGCTCGGAAGATTTTGCCTATTACTCGCACGTAGTACCCGCATCGTTTTACCGGCTGGGTACCCGCAACGAAGCAAAAGGATTAACTGCCTATGTGCACTCGCCCACGTTTGATATTGACGAAGATGCCTTGAAACTGGGGCCTGGCCTGATGGCCTGGATGGCACTTGCCGAACTCTCAAATTAAGTAATTGTTACCCCCTCGGTTGTTTACGCTACCTAAGTATATTTACAAGTAATGAAGCAAGAGCAACCGGTAGCGCAGTCCACCACATCGTGGAAAATTGTTTTTCGAAATACGGCCTATATAATTGCTGCGTTGTTGATTTTTCTTTTCGCGCTCGATCTGATGATCTCCTCGCTTCAGCACCTGGGGCAAGATGCAGCGGATGTAATTGTACTGGCTACCTCTAATCCGTTTACCGGCTTGTTTATTGGTTTACTTATTAGTGCGCTCATTCAAAGCAGCTCGGCTACTACGGCTATGGCTGTTGCGTTAATGGCCTCCGGCTCTATGTCGTTAAGCAGTGCCATACCCATTATTATGGGCGCCAACGTGGGCACTACCATTACCAGCACCATTGTTTCTCTCGGTTTTATAACCAAGAAAAAAGAATTCAGGCGCGCAGTTACCATCGGTACCTATCATGACTTTTTTAACATCCTTACGGTACTGGTATTGTTTCCGTTGGAATATTATTTTGGATTTTTATCGGGTATTGCCCACTATGTTGGAAGTACATTTTTCAACGAACCGTTAGGTCAATCATCGGCAAGTTTTTCGTTTTTAGGTTTTGGATTCGGATCGCTTGTAGGTTGGATTGTAACAGCTATCAACAACGGTTTTGTGTTGATTCTGTTTTCTATCGTATTGCTCTTTTCATCTATTTTGTTTTTCAGACGTGTAATTTCTAAAACACTTGGCATCAAGCAGGAACGTTTTCAGCATTTCTTTTTTAAGAACGCGTTTAAGTCATTCGGCTGGGGCTTGCTCACCACCGCGGCTATCCGATCCAGCACGGTAACTACTTCGCTGGTTGTACCGTTGGTAGCCAAGAAGGTTGTAAAAATCAAGGCTGCAGTTCCGTTTGTATTAGGTGCAAACATTGGTACCACGCTTACCGCTTTTATTGCGGCTCTGTTTAATTCAAATGCTGCTATTAGTCTGGCAGTAGCACACTTCTTATTCAATGCCATTGGTGTAATCCTTTTTTACCTGATTCCCTTTGTAAAAGAGTTGCCCCTAAAACTATCCGATGGATTAGGGCGTATTACATTAAAATATCGGTTGGCCGGCTTCTTATACCTGTTGCTTACATTTTTTGTGGTGCCCTTTTCACTCATCTACTTCAACAAAGATGCTGTGCAGGTAAATGAACTTACATACCAACAACACAATCTTATTACACAACAATCCAACACGTACAAAATTGTATCAAAAACGTATCCGAACCATACTACTAATCTGCTGATATCAGAACCTGTAAACGATGCCGATCCCAATAAAATTCTAACTGTGTATCGCAGAAATAATCTGCTGATTATTAACAACGAATTGTTTGAACTGAACCGTACCGGCTTTTGCCGCGATGCAGAAGATGAACATGGCAAATACCGGTATTGTATTGTGGAAGTATTGCCCTCACTCACGCTTACACCTGAGTTTTCGGCCGATTCTGTATTTGTATTTGAAAAGCAATGGTACCAACCCGAGTTAGTTGATTCTGCCCGCCTGAAGGTATATGTAAGTGCTACCTTAAATCTGATTGTTAAAAAAGAAAAACTAAATGCACAAGGCATTCGTATCGAGCAGGAACTTTTGATAAAGATACAGCCTAAATAATGGCCGCCATCGCCCCTTCGCCTGAAGCAAATTAAGTATATTGCCTCCACAAATTATGGAAGGCATTAAAGACACCATTTTCAAATTTCTACGGCTTGATAACCTGGTTGATAATCTTTCGGGCTATCTGGAAACACGGTTGGAATTATTTAAGATTGAAATACGCGAAGATGTGGCCCGCGTATTGGCCCAGGCATTAATGGCTACAACCATCTTATTATTGCTGTTATTGTTTTTATTGTTTTTCAGTGTAGGCCTTGCTCATTTTCTGAATAGTTATTTTGAACGGCCGTATATTGGGTATTGGATTGTTGCGGGTATATATGGAGTACCCGGTTTTATTTTTATTATCTTCCGAAAAAAAATCAGTCAGGCTTTTGAACAACACATGACCACACTGATGAAACGAAAAGGGAAATAGTATGGAATTGCTTGAAACTCAAGACCCGGAAAAAAAAAGGTTAATCGAAGCTTCAGACCGGCATAAAAAAGAACTTCAACGCGAAGTAAAAGCCATGTCGGATAAAACCGAGCAGGTTGTTAAAAATACGCTAATCATAGGTGGTACCCTGGCTGTAACCTATTTATTAATCTCGCAACTGTCGTCATCCAAAAAGAAAAAAGGTAAGGCTAACGTAACCGTTCAAAAGAAAGATCAAGAACCCGACTTTGAACCGGCACCGGCCTATTCACCGCCTACATTCCTTTCTCAACTGGGCGATCGGCTGGTTACCCAGGCTACGGTAATGCTGCTGGACATTGCAAAAGATAAATTAGCCGAGTACCTGAGTAACCGCAAGCAAAAGCATGAAGATTCTTGAAACGCTGCAGCATCGGCACGAGCTGGGTAAAAAATCAATTGCCGTATTGGTCGATCCGGATAAGATTGAAGATCCGGCCCGATTAAACACGCTGATCAGGCTTGCATCCGAAAACTGCATCGACTTCTTTTTTGTGGGCGGTAGCCTGGTAACTACCACCAATCTGGCCGAGGTTATTAAGCATATCAAAGAAACTGTTTCGCTGCCGGTGGTTTTGTTTCCGGGAAGTTCGTTGCAAATCGATCCTGCTGCCGATGCCATTTTATTCTTATCGCTCATCTCTGGGCGCAACCCCGATTTATTAATTGGCCAGCACGTAGTAGCAGCACCCATACTTAAAAACAATCGGTTGGAAATTATGCCCACCGGTTACATGCTTATCAATTCCGGTAAAACTACTTCGGTAGCCTATATCAGTAACACCACCCCTATTCCGGAAGATAAATATTCATTGGCAGCCTGTACCGCTATGGCTGGTGAGATGCTAGGATTAAAACTTATTTACTTAGATGCCGGAAGCGGTGCCGAGCGAGAGATAAGCCCCCGCATGATTAGTACTGTACGCAAATCGGTACATGTGCCATTGATTGTAGGTGGTGGAATTAATACCAGCCAAAAAGCATTCAACGCGTTAGAGGCCGGAGCCGACCTGATTGTAATTGGCAATGCTTTGGAGAAAGATCCTGATTTACTTACCGAAATAAGCGACCGGGTTTATGATTGGAACCAGAGCGTAGAAGCCCGCAAGTAATACTAAGCATACTTAGTATCAACCTCTTCAATCAGGTGAAATCAATTCTATCCGATACGCAAACACCACTTCATTTACATGCGGTGCCAGCACCTTGCGTATTTGTTCTTCCGCACGTATGCGCGCATCTTTTATAAAATCAGCTTGTTGGGCATACAGTTTCGCATCTTTTATAAACGCGTTGGTAGCCGCAGTCCGATCATCGGTGTTTACCCAATTCCATAAGCCATTTTCATCCCGGTAGGTAATATCCGGTTGTAATTCTAAGGAAAGCAATTGTGGTGCTGGTAAAGAAACAGTTGCGGTTTTTTCGTGCATTGTAATTTGAAATTTTTCATTCAGGTTAAATCCAACCCGGGCACTAAAGCTTCCGTTAATATTAATTTTTTTTGTACTGCCCATCCAGGTGTTTACATAACCATAGTTATGCTGAAAGTTTTGAGCTAACACAGCTAACTCCAGCACACTGGTTTGCTGATTCAGTATTACCGTTTTTTCAATGCGTACTTCGGGTGTAAACTGAAAGGCCCTTTTAAAATCTTCGCCCAATGTTTTGGCAGCTTCATAACTGTTTTTTGCCAACCGCTCCGGAATAATTACAAGCAACACAAAGGCGGCTATGGTACCGGTAATTAACAAGACTATGATGAGTTTGAGATAACGCGCCATATCCCCAAAGGTAAGGTAATTAAGCCATCCTTTTGTCTGGCAAAAGTTCCGTGCGTGCTTCAAACCCGTTATGCGCAAAGGATTAATTCAACTATTAGGGGTGATAATTGCCATCATTATCATGCTGCTTTTTTACCAGGCTTGAGTAGGCTACTTTTGTGTTCAAAAATAAACTAATCCATGGCCGAAAATCTGGTAATTGCACCTGACACGGATAAAACGTCACGCTACAAAACCCTCGTTCCGCAACTAGAAGCCCTTACATCGGGTGAAGTTGACCTTGTTGCCAACATTGCCAACATTGCTGCTGCCCTAAAGCAAACATTCGATTTTTTTTGGGTGGGATTTTACCTGGTAAAAAATGATTCCACCAAACCCGAATTGGTGTTGGGGCCTTTTCAGGGACCGATTGCCTGTACACGCATAGGATTTGGAAAAGGCGTTTGTGGTGCAAGCTGGAAAGAGAAGCAGGTTATTATCGTTCCCGATGTGGATGCATTCCCCGGTCATATCGCCTGTAGCTCAGCATCAAAGTCGGAAATTGTGTTACCCGCATTTAAAAATGATGAAGTGGCTTTGGTGTTGGATGTGGATAGCGATAAGCTGAACGATTTTGATGCAACAGATGAAAAATACCTTTCGCAAGTAATGCGGTTGATTGAAAAGATGTTGTGATGGCAAATGGTTCACCTACGGTTGCATTTTATCAGCAACGGGCACAACAATTTCAAGCAGAAAGCGAATCAGTTGAAAAACAAATTCGGCTTTATGCGTGGATACGCGTAGGCCTGGTGTTGTTGATCGCATTAATTATTTATCTCGCATTATCAAGTCCGGATTTTTATTACGCGGTAATCTTACCCCTTGCAGGATTTATTTTGCTGGTGCGTAAACAAACTGCTGCGCGCGAACTCAAAGAACGATTATCCTATCTCAGCTTACTCAATCAACGCGAAGCAAAGGCACTCGGTTTTGAATCCATTGAGTTTGATGAAGGTAATGCGTTTGCTGATGTACATTATGCATATAGTCACGATCTGGATTTGTTCGGACCGGGTTCTGTATTTCAATACCTCAACCGGTGCGGCACACACTCAGGCGAAATTAAACTGGCGCAGGACTTAAAGTATCCGCACTTCACCAAACAGGAGTTGCTACAACGCCAGCAGGCTGTACGCGAATTGGCTCCGCAACTGGAACTGCGCCAACAGGTGTGGGCAACAGGTAAACAAATAAACGATACCGCATTTGATGTAAGCGGGTTATTGAACTGGTTGAAAGAAAAACCAATATTTTATAAAGATACTTTCAATACGATTTTGCGGTGGGTGTTACCAGCTATTACCCTTGCTGTGTTGGCTTTTGTAATTTATACAATGAGTTACTTCGGCCTGTTTTTATTGATGACCGCCATTCAGTTGGCATTAGCTGCGAGTTATGCCAAACGCATTGGCGCGATGCAGCAAGTGTTGGTTACCGGTGGTAAGATTATGCATAACTATGCAAAAATTTTCGAGTTGCTTTCCAAAGAACAATTCAGTTCGGAAAAGATGCAGCAGCATCATGCCATTGCTTTAAACGCGTTCGAAAAGGTAAAAGAATTTTCAGCATTGGTTAATGCACTGGAGGCGCGCATGAATCCGCTGGCCATGCAATTGGGCAACGGATTATTTCTGTACGATTTTCATACCGTAAGTAAACTTGAAAAGTGGCGCAAAGAAAATGCACACGCGTTGCCCGGTTGGTTAGAATCGCTGGCCGAATGGGACAGTTTGATTTCACTCGCTACACTGCATTACAATTATCCGCACTATGCGTTTGCCGAAGTAAGCGATAAAATGACTTTGAAAGGTCAGGCAATCGGGCATTTACTTATTCCGGATGCCGAACGGGTAAACAATAGTTTCGAAATCGGTAATCCGCAACGTGTTTACCTGATAACCGGGGCCAACATGGCGGGCAAGAGTACCTTCTTGCGTGCACTGGGTGTAAACTTTGTACTGGCGCAGATTGGTTCGCCTGTGTGTGCAGGGGTTTGGCAAACACCTTTATTAAAGTTGCGTACCGGTATGCGCACAACGGATTCGCTACAAGAACATCAATCGTATTTTTTTGCAGAATTAAACCGGTTACAATCTATTGTGCAGGAGTTAGAGGCCGGTACACCCATGTTTATTCTGCTTGATGAAATCCTGAAAGGAACCAACTCTACCGATAAACAATTAGGGTCGCTTGAATTGTTGAAAAGACTGAAAGAAAAAAATGCATTAACAGTATTAGCCACCCACGACATTGCACTGGGTGTGCTGAAAGAGGAGTACCCCACCCAAATAGCCACCGCCTGTTTCGAAGGCAAAATTGAAAACGATCAGCTTTCATTTGACTATACCTTACACGCGGGCGTTGCTCAAAAGGCCAATGCTACTTTTCTAATGCGGAAGATGGGAATTATTTAGTCTGACGCTTAATTGTTATAATGCTTTCCCCTCGCCTTTGGGTAAGGGGATTCTTCAACCCCCATAATGATGTGGTTCGTATTTCTGCCGGATGCTTTCAAGTAGTTTTTGCCTAACTTGAATTACTATTCACATCACCTATGAAAACAATCGCCTGTATCCTTTTTTTGATCCCCACCTTTGTAAGCGCACAAATCGGAGCCAAAGCCCAGCAAGGGGGCAAGCTTACTGGCATTTGGCAAAATAATCAGTTTGGCTATCAGATGACACTCATATTCAATGCCGATGGCAGTGGTGAGTTTGATGGTGAAATGATTAAATACACCACTCAGGCCAATAAACTCTCGCTTGTGCAAGATGGCCAAACCACCGTTTACGCGTACGTGTTGCAAGGCAATAACCTCACGCTTTCTGGTGGCGATTTAGATGGGAGCATTGTGTTTACAAAAGGAGGAACACAAAACACACAAGTGGCACAAAATCAAACGCCACAAACTGTTCAGCAACAAACCGGAGGCACACAAAATGCAAATGAAATAATAGGGGTATGGAGTGGTAATGGCGAATCGGTTGAGTTTAAAAGCAATGGCCAATGCAGTTACGCAGGTAATACGTTTCAGTACCAGGTATCGCAAGGGCACATTACTTTAATAACACCACAAGGCAATGCCATGCTGGCGTATAGTGTAAAGGGTAATCAACTTACGTTGAGTGCCAACGGCCAGCAGTTTACCTATACAAAAGGTGCGGGTAATGTTGGGCAAGCTCCTGCACAAAATCAAACTCAGGCCGGTGGCGGTCGTGTGGCGCAGGAGTTGGTGGGCAAGTGGTGCTGGACAAATGTAAACTCAACCAATACGGGCGGCTCAAGTTCAAGCGAGTGTATTGTGCTGAATGGTAATGGCACATTCGAGTATGCCTCCGAACGTTCTATGGATACCAACACCAGTTCTTTTTATGCGGGTACCTCTTCGCAAGGTAGCGACCGAGGTACGTGGTGGGTGCAAGGGGATAGAATTTACTACAACTCGCAGGCACGCGGACAAGGATCGTATCAACTACAAAAAATAAATCATCCTAAAACGGGCGACCCGATGATTGTGTTAGATGGCGAACCTTATGTAACCCATTTCCAAAAGCCCCGCTGGTAGGCTATGCTCTTTTCTTAATCTCTTATTTAATCGTACTTTAGATTTACTTCTGGTAAGAGGCAGGATTTAGGCGTCTTGACGGCTTTACGCTAAGCCTTCAAGCCGTCTGACGCCTTCACACTAGAACTTTATTAAAAGACTCAATCCAACTATTGCCATATGAACAACAACCTCAATCGCAGAGCCTGGCTAAAATCCACATTGGCACTTACAGGCGGCCTTACTATTTCTTCTTCGTGGGCAAACCACTTGTTGGCCGCGCCCGTCAGCAATGCCGAAGGAAGTTTTTCACCACTATTGAATGGAAATATTGTTCGATTAGGTTCAAATGAAAACCCGTACGGGCCATCGCCTATGGCGCGCAAAGCATTAGCCGAAGCCATGAATGAATTTAATCGCTACGCCTTTGAACCTGTGCAAGCATTTAAAAAAGTATTGGCCGAGAAAGAAGGTGTATCGCCTGAGCATATTCTGGTGGTGAATGGTTCGTCTGAAACCTTGTGCCTCGCGGGCATGGCCGTTGGTTTGGAAGGTGGTGCTGTGCTTTCTGCTTTTCCCACCTTTCGTTCATTGATGGACTATGCTGAAAAGTTACATGCACGCTGGGATAAAGTTGATGTGGACGATTACCATAAACACGATCTGGATGCGCTTGCAGCAGCCGTGAAATCTGACACACGTTTAATGTTCTTATGTAATCCCAACAATCCAACCGGTACTGTGATTGAAGGCCAGAAGTACCTCGACTTCTGTCAGGAGATGAGTAAAAAGACGTTAGTGTTTTCGGATGAAGCGTATCTGGAATTTCTGGAACCGGATGAGCAACGCTCGGCTGTGGAGTTGGTGCGCAAAGGCCATAACGTAATGGTATCGCGCACGTTCTCGAAAGTACATGGATTGGCGGGCCTGCGGTTTGGGTATGCCATCGGCCAACCCGAAACGATCAAAAAGATTTCGCCTTACCAAATGGGGCCGGTAATTAACCAGGCTGGATTAGCTGCAGCTAAAGCATCGCTCAACGATACAGCATTTGCTAAACTTACACGCACTAAAAACAACGAAGCATTAACTTTCTTTCAGCAATATTTAGATAAGAAGGGTTGGTTCCACGGCCAGTCGCGCGCCAACTGTGTGTTGTTTCCGGCACCGAAAGACGGCAAGACTATTTTAGCCGAAACAATGAAGCGCGGTTTTCAAATTCGGGTATGGGATTTTCAAGGCAAAGAATGGTGCCGGGTAAGTATTGGTACGTTAGATGAAATGAAAGTGTTTGTAAAGGTGTTTGATGAAGTGGTGGGGTAGAGCACACATTAACTATTGATGTAAATAAAGGAGATGAGTCCATTTAACCCTATAGAAAGAATTGGTTTACATCAATCAGCCTTAATCTTTTTGGGTTTTGGATGGATTGAAAGAGAGCAGCCAATATCCGACTTTGGAATTGATATGCATGTAGAGATTGTAAATGACGGGATTCCAACGGGTCAAATATTTGCTACTCAAATTAAGAGCGGAAGTAGCTATTTCAAGGAGGAGACACCTACTGGGTACATATATAGGGGAAAGAATGAGCATCTAGAATACTGGTTAAGTCAATCCTTACCAGTAATTATTCTCATTTATGAACCAGAGTCTAAAACTGTGTTTTGGCAACGGGTTAATCAATCAAGTGCTATTAGGACCGAAAAAGCATGGAGAATAGAGATTCCCAAAAGCCAATTACTCGAAAAATCAAAACATGATCTCTTAAGAATTTATGACAATCCGAATCATTATGTTGTAATGAAGGTTGGTGATAATTCGACTGGGGTTGCAAGAAGAGTTGAAGTGAGTATTTTAGTTGAAAGTACGCATGCGAAAAGCAGAGTGGCTATGAAGAAGATGATCCCCGAGATTATCGAAAAATTTAAACGTAGTGATTACCATAGGAATGAAATAACAAAGCAGCGATATGAGGGTAAGGAAGCTGAGATAGTCTTTTTATTTTTCTATGAAAGTATCCGGCAGGTCGATGGCGGTTATACTTTTTGTAGAGCGATCTGGAAAAATGAAAGTTGTGAATATAAAATCAATCCTTTCGAGGCAGATGAAGTAGTGAGCCAGATTGAGATAAAGTGGGATAATTACCCAGCCATTACAACCTTAAGCGATGCTAATGAATTGCCGAAAGGGAAATATCTTGATTTAGCAAATGTACTTCATAATACAATAAAGGAGCTTCATAGGGACATAAGTTCTAATTTTGAGAGATATAAACGAGATAAGCAATTTATTAAACTCAGTAAATTTATTCTATCGAAGAAGACTGAATTTGAAAGTCTAAACAATAACCCACTAGAAAGAAGTGGTGCACCGTTGGAGTGCAAAGACCTTAACCAACTCTTAAGGGAATCTACAGCATTAATGCATAATATTTGGATAGTATCTTCAGATGAAACTCGGGATGAAAATAATATAGCTTCTCAAATCAATTACTATCTCAATTTGACTGCACCCAAGATTAACCATTATGATTACGAATTGCAGAAATTGAAATAACTATTCCTTAAGATTCTTCCTTCGGACTCCGCAATTAATTATTCAATAAATTGATTAAATGAGGTAGTAAATACTCAGGGTGAGAAGAATGGAAGATTTAAGATGTGGATAGGCTCGGATTAAATCCTTAGCTTTAACAACCATGAAAGTAAGTTTAATAATCATCAGTTTAATTCTATCTATTATGAGCCCACAACCTACAGTAACTAACATTGAGCCCGTGCCAAACGGAGAAGTTCTTTATAAAGGTAATCTTTCCGAAGGATAACCACTTTCAGATTTATCATGGGCTTGGAGCAGCGCCAATGCTTGTTTCCCGGAAACGCAAAAGCAAAAATTTACCGGCAACCATGTTTTCTTTTCTGGCATTATTCCAAAGTATTCTGAAATGACGGTAACAGTTATTCCAGATGATAAGAATGCCAACTTTAGTATTTATGCCTATGAGATGGGTGTTACCAGAAACGATCTCGTTCCAAACTTAAGTTCTTGCATTCGCTGCGAAGCAGATCATAAATGGGATAGACCTTTTGCTGGTAAAACGCAAGACCACACCCGCACCGTTACCGATCTGGTGGCGATTAACACGCCTTATAAAGTTATAATTGGTGTTACCGGGGCTGATGGATTGGCAAGTGGTGGGTTTACTTTAAAAGTAAAAATGAAAAGCAGGTAGCCGATCGAATAAAAAACCTTTACTCAATCATCGCGCCATCCTTAAACCGTAGTTTACCATCACTTGCAATATTAGTAGCATAATCAAATGTAAACGTAGCAGGGTTGGCACCGGTTAGGATTTGATCTTTATAGAACACATGAGTTTTGTCTTTTGAGTATTCTTCATACACAGGTGTAAAGGACGCACCATCGGCTCCGGTAATTTTTTTGCGATCGTAAAGTGCTTGCTGCTTATCTTTTATAAAATCACGATTCAAAATTTCAAGGCTAGGAATATCCACATCATCTATTCGCTCGCCATCGCTTACAAATATAGTTTCGTTTACAACAACATTTCGCTCATCTATTATTTTAATTGCCTCAATCTTATCGAACGTGAGCAAGGAGAAGTCAACTTTCCAGTTGGATGCAACAAGCATGTTTCCGAACTGCACATAGTTTTCAGAAATAACGTGTGGTAGCCCTCCCGGATGAATAGCTTTTTTTATTACCTGTACCTCTGCCTGCGACCCGCCAACCTGGCTGTAATCGCGTTTAATAATATAGAGATTAGTTGAGTCTGTAGCTAGGGTAGCGTTCAATACTGTAAAGGTGGCCCGATCCACATCAATCTTTTTGCCATTCAGATATACCGCATTTTTATCACGGCCCCAGGTGTAGTAATCCCATTCCTTCACAAGCTTGTAAACTTCATAACTCTGCGGATCGGCACCTTCGATAATGTGAAGCGAGTCCTGATAACCAAAATCATAATACACCCGCAACGCATCTTTGGGTATTCCATTATCAATGGTAAAGCTGGCATGTTCTACTTTTTGAACATTATCTCTCCAATACACCTGCTGTTTATCTTTAGCAAATTCCCCGGAAAGCACAGAGAATGATTCAGGGTCAGCATCCAGTTCGGTGTATCCTAACTCAAACCAATTGCCCATTGGCGAGTAGATGATTTTGTTTTTCCACTTATGATGGTAATATGAATTGGAAAGGGCTGCATTAACCGGTTTGCCTACACGTAAAAACAGGCTCACGATGTAGGTAACAAATGCAACTAAAAATATTCCGATGATGATTAAGGCGGTTTTCAAAATACGTAATCGTTTAAATCTTAAAGCTAAATAAAAAAGGTGACCTGTTTTTCAGGTCACCTTTAATCTTAGATCAAGATATTTCCAGGTTGTAAGACGCTATCCGAATTACTTCAAATCAAAACGATCCAGATTCATCACCTTAGCCCAAGCCGCTACAAAATCTTTCACGAATTTTTTATGTGCATCGGCAACGCCATATACTTCAGCAACGGCACGTAATTCAGAATTTGATCCAAACACCAAATCTACGCGTGTTGCAGTCCATTTCACATCACCAGTTTTGCGATCACGTCCTTCAAATAAATCCTGCGCATCCGAGGTTGCTTTCCAGATTGTACTCATATCCAACAGGTTCAGGAAGAAATCGTTGGTAAGCGCTTCAGCACGTTTAGTAAATACACCATGCTTCGAACCATCGAAGTTAGCATTCAACACCCGCAAACCACCAACCAATACCGTTAACTCCGGTGCGGTAAGTGTTAACAGTTGTGCTTTGTCAATCAACAACTCTTCGGCTGTGATGGAATATTTTTTCTTTTGATAGTTACGGAAACCATCGGCAATCGGCTCAAGCACTTCAAAAGATTCAACATCGGTTTGTGCTTGTGTAGCATCGCCACGGCCTGGTGTAAACGGAACGCTGATAGTAACTCCGGCATTCTTCGCAGCTTTTTCAATACCCACATTTCCAGCCAACACAATCAGATCAGCTAATGAAACATTTTTAAATTCTTTCTGAATGCCTTCTAGTGTTTGCAACACTTTGGCCAACTGAGCCGGGTTGTTTACTTCCCAATCTTTTTGCGGAGCTAATCGGATACGTGCGCCATTCGCACCGCCACGCTTATCCGAACCGCGGAAAGTGGAAGCAGAAGCCCATGCCGTAGATACCAATTGCGAAATGGTTAATCCAGATGCTGCAATCTTTTCTTTCAGTGTGGCGATGTCTTTATCCGTTAACTTATGAGTAGCTGCCGGAATAGGATCTTGCCAGATCAATTCTTCTTTCGGTACTTCTGGTCCGAGATAACGTGAGATTGGTCCCATGTCGCGGTGTGTAAGTTTAAACCACGCACGTGCAAACGCATCAGCAAACTCATCAGGGTTTTCATAAAACCGTCTGGAGATTTTTTCATACTCCGGATCGAATCGCAAAGCCAAATCGGTTGTTAACATTTTTGGTGTGTGGCGTTTCGATTTATCGAATGCATCGGGTACTGTGTTAGCACCGGCACCATTTTTGGGTTGCCACTGATGTGCACCGGCAGGACTCTTGGTTAATTCCCATTCATAACCAAAAAGATTCTCGAAGAAATTATTGCTCCACTTAGTAGGTGTGGTTGTCCACGTAACTTCCAAGCCACTGGTTATCGTATCGCCACCTTTGCCTGACGCATAACTGCTCTTCCAACCCAAACCTTGCTCTTCAATGGTGGCTGCTTCAGGATCGGCACCAACATGCGTGGCCGGAGCCGCACCGTGTGTTTTACCGAATGTATGTCCACCGGCTATCAACGCAACAGTTTCTTCATCATTCATAGCCATGCGCTTGAATGTTTCGCGAATATCATGCGCAGCTTTTACCGGATCAGGATTTCCATCCGGCCCTTCCGGATTTACATAGATCAACCCCATCTGCACAGCGGCCAGTGGATTTTCAAGATCGCGTTCGCCCGAGTATCTGCTGTTTGGATTTTTACTTAACGCAAGCCATTCTTTTTCTGCACCCCAATACACATCTTCCTGTGGTTCCCATACATCTGCACGACCACCGGCAAAACCAAATGTTTTAAAGCCCATCGATTCAAGGGCCACGTTTCCGGTAAGAATCATTAAATCTGCCCACGAAATTTTGTTGCCATATTTTTGTTTAATTGGCCACAACAACCTGCGTGCTTTGTCAAGGTTGGTGTTATCGGGCCAACTGTTAAGCGGAGCGAAGCGTTGTTGTCCGGCACCGGCACCACCGCGACCGTCACCAGTGCGATACGTTCCGGCACTGTGCCACGCCATGCGAATAAATAATCCACCATAGTGTCCAAAGTCAGCAGGCCACCAGTCTTGCGAATCGGTCATGAGTGCCGTTAAATCTTTTTTAATGGCTGCGAGATCAAGTTTTTTAAACTCTTCTGCATAATTAAAATTCTCACCCATTGGGTTAGACAGCGATGAATGCTGGCGTAGTACATTCAGTTTTAGTTGATTGGGCCACCAATCGTGGTTGCGTGTGCCGCTGCCTGCGGTTTGTTTGGTAGCTCCGGTAAAAGGGCATTTGCCTTCACCATTTGTTGAGTCGTGTCCCATATTTTGCGATTTATAAATGGATAATAGTTATTCTTTGATTGGTTAAAACTAAACCCGAAAGATTTGCCGTACAATGACGATAGTCATCTTTAGCACTTTTTCAGGATGACAAGGATACAACACTCAGATTCATAAATCAAATTGATTATTTTTATGATCTTATAGTTTTTGTCTATGACCTTGATTCAATTGGAATACATTGTAGCGCTGGACACCCATCGCCATTTTGTATTGGCTTCCGAAAAATGTTTTGTTACCCAGCCCACGTTAAGTATGCAGATTCAGAAACTGGAAGAGGAGTTGGGAGTAAAAATCTTTGACCGGACGAAGCAACCGGTCATTCCTACCGAGATTGGGGCAAGTATCATCGCGCAGGCCCGCGTAGCGCTTCGCGAAGCAGCGGTAGTAAAGCAGTTGATTGCCGAACAAAAGGATACCATGACTGGGGAAATCCGGATTGGCATAATACCTACGCTGGCTCCCTATCTTTTGCCTTCGTTGTTTAAAAATATTCGCGAGAAGTATCCGCAGGTAAATCTTGTAGTGAAGGAGATTATTACGGAAGAGGTTGTGCGCGAATTGAAGAGTAATCGATTGGATTGCGGTCTTGTAGTAACTCCACTCAACGACTCTTCCATAAAGGAAAATATACTCTTTTATGAGGAGTTGTTCGTCTATGTATCGAAGAAAAACGCGTTGGTGGATAAAAAATATGTGTTACCAACCGAGATTGACCCCAACCAGTTGTGGTTATTAGGAGAAGGCCATTGTTTTCGGTCGCAGATTTTGAATTTGTGTGAACTGCGAAAACATTCAGAGCTTCATTTTAAATATGAGACCGGAAATATTGAAACATTAAAACGGATGGTAGATAAGAGTGATGGCATTACGATTTTACCGGAGTTGGCCATTATGGAATTTAGTCCGGCCCAACTTAAACTTGTAAAACGATTGAAGGAGCCGAGCCCTGCCCGCGAAGTAAGCCTGGTTACGCATCGCGATCATCTAAAAACAAAACTTATTCAAACGCTGAAAGAAGAAATTTTAATGTTGGTGCCGAAGCAAATGCAGAAACTGAATAAGAAGAAGGTTGTAGAGATAAATTATTAAATCATTTTGTAACTAAGGCACTAAGCAGTAGTTATTATTATACGTTACAGTTCTCAACTTCGTGTTTTTCTTAGTGCCTTTGTGTCTTCGTGGCGTTAAAAAATAGTGCAATAAACAAAGAGCGCCTCATCAGCGCTCCTTTATTTTATCTCTGTTTGCGTTTGCATCGTTTAATGCTTTCTTCCAATACAATACAGTGCCATAACTCAGCCGAGTGTTGCAGCGCTTTCCGATAGCGGGTAATCGCTTTGTTAAATTGTTTTTTCAATTCATAAGCCTTGCCCACTTGTTCCAGTAAGTATGCTTTTCTCGCTTGCTTGGCTTTCATTCCCTTCTTGTAAATATCAAGCGCATCATTCAGTCTTTCGTCATCGGCTAAAAGTTTACCCAGATACCAATAAGGATCGGCAAACTTTTTATCGAATTGTATCGCAAGCCTGAAGTGCTGTTCGGCACGCGGCCTGTCATCACCATAGTCGAAGTAGATTAAACCTAATGTATAGTGTAACCGGGCATAACCTGGTTCTTCGTACAATAGCCTGTCCAATAACTTCAATGCAGGTTCGTGTCCTTCCATCCACGCCAGCTTCAACGCTTCTTCGAGATAGTCTTCTATCCATTTTATCTTTTCCATTGTTAAGTTTCAGTTTAGCAGGAGAAACAATTTGCTTCTCCTGCTCGTGTTTAAAAACTGAACATCACCCATCTTTTTTTCTGACATCTTTTAATGCCTTCCATCAACTGGGCAGTTTCAAATCCGGTAGTTGCTACCATCGCTTCTTTGTAGAAACGAATAGCTTTCCGGAAATCCTGTTTCAACTCGTACACTTGCGCGATCAAATCAAGAAAAGCAACTTTGTTTGCTTCTCTTTGATGTAAACCTTTTTGCAAGTATTCCAACGCTTCGGTATAGCGTCCGGTACGAATCAACAAGTTCCCCATGTGCAGGTAAGGTGGTGCATAGCTTGCATTAAACCGGATTGAAAGCTTCAAGTGCATTTCAGCCTGGGCTATTTCCGGAGTGTAGTACAAGTATGCCCAGCCAATGTGGTTGTGCAGGTGTGCATAGCCTGGTTCTTCATACAACAGGTTATGCAATAAATCCAAACCTTCGTTTACCTGGTTGTTGTATATCAACTGCTCGGCCTGAGTCAGGTGTGTGTTCATCCATTTTAGTTCCATACTTACATTCAAAAATTTAATGTTCAACATTCAAAACTCACGGTTTCGAATGTTGAATTCTTAAACCTTGAATTTTGAATCAATCTTCTGCAGGCGAATCATCGCCACACATTCTTACAATCTTCGGAGTAAATTCTCCGAGCACTTCCACAAGTTCATCCTGATAGTGCATTACTTTCCGGATATCCTTATAGGCCATGGGTGCTTCATCTAATCCGCCTCCCAGTAATGTTACCTCATGCTGTTGCAATTCCTGTTTCATCATTTTATTGGTGATGGAATTTTTAGCAGCACTTCGCGACATCATTCTTCCCGCTCCATGCGAAGCTGAATTGAGTGACGTTGCATTACCTTTTCCTTTCACAATAAAGCCAGGTGCAGTCATCGAACCAGGAATAATTCCCAGTACACCAGCACCCGCAGGAGTTGCTCCTTTACGATGCACAATTACTTCGGTGCCATCAGCCAACTTTTCTTTCCAGGCAAAGTTGTGATGATTCTCTACCCGGATTAAAGATTGCTCGCCTAATGCTGCGGCTATTCGTTCATGAATCTGGTGATGATTAGCTGAAGCATAATCACCAGCTAAATTCATAGCCAACCAATATTCTTGTCCGGCTTCGGTATTCAAATCAAGCCAGGCAAGGCTTGCAGCTTCACCTGGTAACAAACAATTTTGTTTAGCTACACGTGTATAGTGTCTGGCAATTTCAGCACCTAAACCACGCGAACCCGAGTGCGACAAAACCGCGAGATATTTTCCACCTGCAAGTTTCCATTCATTGTGTTCGGGTAGATCAATCAATCCAAACTCAACAAAATGATTCCCGCTTCCGGATGAACCAATCTGCATCGCTGCCTTACCTTGAAACGGTTTTAGTATCGTGATCTCTTTAAACAAATTCCGATCAAGCACTTCATGTTCTTTCGGGCGTTTAAATACTTCGCGACCAAAACATGTATTGTCCAACAAGATTTGTTTCAGGTTGGCCTGATGTCTGGTTAAAAACTTTTCATCCAACGGATAAGCAGTTAAACACATTCGACAGCCAATATCTACACCTACTCCATAAGGTATTACAGCATTGTGTGTAGCCAATACTCCACCAATCGGTAAACCGTAACCTTGATGAGCATCGGGCATTAACGCTCCGGCAACTGTTATCGGCAACTTCATGGCAATCTCCATCTGGTTACGCGCACCTTCTTCAATCTCAGCACCTCCGTAAATCTTATAGTCGATTCTGTTTTTCAACAACTCATGCACCAACGATTTTTTCTCGGATGGTACAATTGCCAATGCAGTCTTGCTCCAGATTGAATCTTGTACAAACGCTTTTGGATTTATCAGTACTGCCTTCAATGCCTCGTATATTTCTTCTTTCTCGCTTCTGCGGTAGTACTTCAATACGGTATTGATCGCTGTACCGATTGCTTTTCCTTCCGGATAACCCAATTTGATCAGGTCCTTTCCGCTTAACATTTTTCTTTTCATAACTTAATAATTTCTGTTTCGCTATGGGCAAAACAATTCCACGCATCGTTGCTGATGTTTAATTTTTATTTTGTGTCCGTGGTAAAATAAAAAAACCCGGACGGCCCGGGTTTTCAGTAATTGGATCAGATCATGATCAACTGAAAATCCGTGGCTTAAACCCAATATCGCTACCGGGTTTGTTGATTTTATATGGTGCTGTTATTCTTAGCATGGTGCAAAGATAAATTTGTTCTAGTCTAACTTCAAAGTAACTGCCCCATAATTATTTTTTAGTCATGACTATGAATTCGAAGACAGACATTTCTGTATCATTGCATCCGTTAAAAAAGCACTGGCTATGAAATTAAAATCGCTCTTTGTAATTCTGTTCATAATTGCTGTTGCCGGCAAAGTATTAGCCCAAGACGAGCCAACGTATAGGCCAATTCGTTTCTTAATAAGTGGCGCTCTTGAATTTGGTGGCGATGAAATAGATAAAATCTTTTTCACGAATGGCGATAGTCAGCCAGTAAATGCAGGCCAGGGTGGATCAATCGCGATCGGAGCTCAGATTCAATTTCCTAAGGCAGATAAATTTCTGCTGCGCGGTTCAATTGGTTACAAGTATGTAACTACTCAAGCCAATAATGCAAATATTCGGTTAACACGTGTGCCCTTACAATTTACAGCAAACTATATGGCAGCACCTAAGTTGCGATTGAGTGGAGGAGTTGTTAAGCATACTGGCGCTAACTATAAGGCGGATGGATTTGGTACAGATAAAACTTTCAAAAGCAATGCTGGTCCGGTGTTTGAAATTGCCTACTATGGTATAGGACTTTCATTCACAGCATTAAAATACACCGATCAAAATAATGAGACTTATTCTGCCAATGCGTTTGGTGTTACCTTTTCAGGCGTGCTGCCGGGTATGAATAAATAGGAATTAAGTTTTCTTTCGCGCGCTTAGTAATGTGCAGATAAAACAGATTATCAGCAATACGCTGTACTCAACACCGTTTCGGCCGGCACCAACCACAAACCAACCTTCATGGCCATGTACTAATATTATTCCCACCAGTAATTGTAAAATGAACAAAATACTGATGGGCATAACCCAACGGTTAAGCATCAATAAAACAGCACCAGCAATTTCAAAAAGCGTAATCACCCAAGCCGAGTAAGGCGGAAATCCCAGGCTGGATAAAAAACCATCGAAAGGTGTAACACCATCATTTGCAATTCGGGCAATACCATGAATTAACATATTGGCTGCTGCTGCGAAGCGAATGAGTGCTAAGGCGAAGGTTTCTTTATTCATACGCGCTATGGTTTTAAATGATCAAACTTCTATTTTTAGAAATTGCTTAACTAATGAGTGCGCCAGCTAAGATAAGAAGTGTTGTATTATGGTCAGTGATTTCGGCTGCTTTTATCGGGCCGGGTACTATTACAACCGCGGTAACAGCCGGGGCATCTTTTCAGTTGAGCTTGTTGTGGGCAGTAGTATTTGCAACTGTAGCCTGTATTGTGTTGCAGGAAGTATCGGCCCGCGTAATCATAAGCCGTGGTTTAACATTTGGCGAATGTGTGCAACAGCGGTTTGGTGCCGCTTGGGTAAAGTGGTTAGTAGCCGTTCCGGTTTTGTTAGGGTGTGCTGCCTACGAGGCAGGTAATATTCTGGGTGCTGTTTCAGGTTTGGGGGTACTTACTTCGGGGAGCACAAAATTATTTACGGTAATCATTACCTTTTTGGCTGCTATTATTTTATGGCGTGGTGGCAGCAAACTAATTTCGAATGTGATGATGGTTTTGGTCGTGATAATGGCAATAGCCTTTGCCGTGCTTGCATTCAAAGCAAAATTTACTTTTGGTGAATTGTTAAAATCATTGGTGGTTCCGCAATTGCCTGTTGGAAGTGAATGGATAGCGCTGGCTTTGGTGGGCACTACCATTGTTCCATATAATATTTTTATGGGCTCGGCCATCAGCAAGGGCAACACCATTCCGCTTATGCGGATTGGACTTACTGTCTCAGTAATTATAGGTGGAGCTATAACAGCTTGCATTTTATTAGCCGGTACAGTTGCTGGTACATTTACTTCGTTTCCGGCTCTTGCTGAGATTTTAAAAAACAATAATGGCACGTGGGCAGCCGCTGCTTTGGGCGTTGGTTTATTTGCAGCCGGATTTTCATCAGCAATTACATCGCCTTATGCCGCTTCATTAATTGCTGCCAATGTGTTGGGATCAGAAAATAAAAATCGCATCCGGTTAGTGTGGGTAATTGTTTTATTAACAGGTTTTGGTTTTGGTATAAGTGGTGTAAAACCCATACCCGTAATACTTGCCGTACAGGCTATGAATGGTTTTGTATTGCCACTGTTAGCTTATTTTCTAATTATGATGGTGAATGATAACCGGCTGGTAAAACCAGAACATCAACATGCTCTGTGGTACAATGCTGTTCTGGTCTTAATCTTTGGCACCTCGGCACTAATCGGAATTAATAATATCGATAAAGCTATAAGCGATTTTTTCTCGCTAACACCACATCCGCGATTAGTTGTAGCCACTACCGTGGCGGTACTGATTGTGGTAATCATTCAACTGGTGAAATCGCGTAAGCGACAAGGTTAGATGTTTAAATCAACTTAGCTAACGTGCTGATGTACCGCTCGGGCACTTCGCCTTTGGTGGCAATCTGGTAATCGTTATAGCTGCACGGAATAATGCTATTGCGGGGATAGCGGGCACCGGGTTGGTGGTAGGCAACTTCCATCCACCATTTCTCCGTTACTTTACTTTTGTAGAATGTAATTGACTCTGGTTCGGCAGCCATCGATACCACATATTTTAAAAAATCATTGCTTCTGAAGTTGGTATCGTGCTTGCGATGATAAAAACCTTCAATAAAATACCAGATCATGGTAGCGATTACTGAAGCTGTTTTTTTAGTAGCATCATCAAAGTCGGGATTGTACTCATAAAATCCGGCCGAGCTTAATTTTTCATTCATACCAGCATACCAACACAACTGACAAGCTTCTTCACCGGTTAATCCAAAGGGTTGCGCATTAGCGTTGCCGGGTGCATCAGATGAGCGAATGGCCGTAACATCAAAACTCATTAAATCGGCATTGCGAATGGCGGGTTCCATCTCCGCCAGATTGGTACGCATTTGTCCGATCCGAAATGCTTCGAAATACAATTTTTCAAGTATGGCTGCCGAAGCAGGATCAATCAGATAAAGCTGATGGGCGAGGTGTGTATAGCTAAGCAGGTAGTTGGGTTCGTGCAGTAAAATTTTATGAATGTGCTGACTGGCTTTATCGGCCTCGCGGTGATCGTCCAGATCAAGAAATGCATCAATGTTAAGCAAGCTGATGAGTTTCTCCATTTCTTCATAACCGCGGTATTGGCCATAATCCAGATCATGCGTACCACCCAAAATCAAAGGCAATACGTTGTTCTCTAATAAAATGCGACAAACTTCGCTGATGCGCACATACGTTTCGTCCAGGTCGATGCCGGGTTTCAGATTACCGAGATCAACAATCCGATACGCGCCCGTTCCTTTTTTCAGGTTATAAAGTTTCTTCCGGATTTCATCAGGGCCATTGGCACAACCCGAATTAGTTGTGGTTCCGCGCTCTTCTTTTACTCCTATAATCGCAATGTGCGCACCCTTATAATCGGGCATTTTATCGCCATACACCCGAATGCTTTTGAATAGCGAATTCGGTGCATATGTTTTTTGATAGATGGATTCGTCAATCGGGGAGAAGAGTATGGTTAAGTCCATGTTACTGTGAGATTTCTTTAATGGCTTTTTCAACCCACGGTCTTAATTCTTTAACATCAACAGTAGCTACCTGCCAAATTAGCTCTGGTGAAACACCAAAATAATGATGAATGGCTATGTTTCGGATTCCCTTAATCTTAATCCAAGGAACTTCGGGATACAGCTTTCTTATTGAGTCTGGAATTTTTCCAGTAGCTTCACCAATAATTTCGATTCTTCTTATAACAGCATCTTGCTTTTCTTGGCTGCTTAAAAATACGCGTGGGTCTAAGTCCTTTACATACACCTCAATCAGATCAATTGACTCAATGATGTCGTTGAGGTAGAGCATAACGGATCTTGGCTCATCCATAAATTCGGATTTCGCTTTTTAGGATATTCTCCCTAATGATAGGTTTGATGGCTTTATACTCAACTAAATCAACTGACTTTTTAAGAATGTCCTCCAGTTCCAGTTTTATACCGATGAAGTCAAGCAAACTCATAGGATAGGTGAGTTCGACTAAAATATCAATATCGCTCTTATCGGTCGCTATGTTTTTAGCGTACGATCCAAAGATCCCGGCCTTGGTAATCTTGTGCTTTTTCAGCACCGGCATTATGGCTTCTTTGATTTCTGCGAATTCCATTATGTAAAAATAAGTAAAATGAAAGAGAAGTAGTTTTGTACTGCTCTTAGAATACTTTGCATGAAAAAGCCCTGCAAATGCAGGGCTTACAATCTTTATCTAATAATAGGTCTTAACCTCCAAAGTCGTCAAAGCGAACGTTTTCTTTTGGAATACCCATATCGTCCAGCATTTTTAACACCGCAGCATTCATCATGGGCGGGCCACAGAGATAGAACTCTACATCTTCGGGCGATTTGTGCTTCGACAGGTAATTATCGTACAAACACTTATGGATAAAACCGATGTATCCATCACCATCCTTATCATCTAAACTCTTCTTCACTTTCCAGTTATCTTCCGGAAGTGGTTCCGACAAACCGATGTTGAACTGGAAGTTCGGGAACTCCTGTTCAATTTTGCGGAAGTGCTCTACATAGAACAATTCTTTTTTCGAGCGACCTCCATACCAATACGATACTTTGCGATTTGTTTTTTCGGTATGGAACAGGTGGAAGATTTGTGCACGCAACGGAGCCATACCGGCACCTCCACCAATGTAAATCATTTCGCGTTGGGTCTTGTTAATATGGAATTCACCATAAGGGCCAGAGATAGTTACTTTATCGCCTGGCTTGCGCGAGAATACATACGAAGAACAAATACCTGGATTTACATCCATCCATTTGTTATTGGCACGATCCCACGGTGGGGTGGCAATACGAATGTTCAACATTACTATATTTCCTTCGGCTGGGTGGTTGGCCATGGAGTAGGCGCGGAAGATGGGCTCATCGTTTTTCATTTTCAAATCCCACAACTTAAACTTATCCCAATCGCCTTGAAACACATCTTGCTTATGGCCTAAATCAGGGTGCGGTGTTATGTCCATGGTTTTAAAATCTACTGAAAGTGCGGGCACATCAATCTGAATGTAACCCCCCGCTTCAAACTTCAATGTTTCGCCCGGAGGTAGTTTTACAACAAACTCCTTAATGAAGGTAGATACGTTGTAATTACTTACTACTTCGCACTCCCACTTCTTTATACCGAAGATTTCTTCCGGAATACGGATGTCCAAATCCTGCTTCACCTTAACCTGGCAACCCAGGCGCACGTGTTCTTTTTGTTCCTTGCGCGAAAGGTGCCCTACTTCGGTTGGCAATACATCGCCACCGCCTGATTCTACCACACACTTGCACATGGCACAGGTGCCGCCACCGCCACAGGCCGAGGGCAGGAATATTTTTTCGTTTGCGAGCGTGGTAAGCAGCGAACTCCCGGCCGAAACAGTAATGGTTTTTTCACCATTGATAACAATTTTAACCGGTCCGGATTGTACCAGTTTTTTCTGAGCGAAAATCAACAGCCCTACCAGTAACAGAATTACAGCAGTAAAGGCAATAATAGAAGTGAAAATTAACATGGATATCGATTTACCTTGGGCTACAAATATAGGTATGAAAGTGAAAACACCCCATTAGAAACGCACTGAAAAGTTAGGGGTGGCGTTAAAGCAAAACTGGCAATTGTATGATTGCCAGTTTGTTGTTTAAGCGGTAGTAAAATCAAGCCGTCAGGCGCTCAACAACCACCGGCTGTGGAGCTACCGTAAGGTTAGGCCGTGGTGCCAGAATCACACTTATATCATCCCGATTAGCCCATTCCTGAAGCTTTTCAAGACGAATGGTTCCTTGCAGGTATTGATGACCTCTACCCTGATAGCCGCCTTTAAAATTTTCAAAGTCGCTACTGCTGATGGATGTTCCTTCCGGGAAGCTGACCAGTACATCTACCAACGCTTCGTTGGAAAAGGGCAGACCATCGCCTTGTGTAAACTTTTTGTATTCGTAGCGATAATCGAAAGTCAAAGCCGAGACATCGGAAAGCACGGCCGATCCGGTAGGGTAACTGCCGGCACCTTTGCCAATAAAGATTTGCTTTTCCGCGAAAGCACCTTGCACCAATACGGCATTGTACTCGTTACGCACAGCCGCGAGTGTATTATCTAACGGAACAAACTGCGGAGCTACAAAGCCAACAATACTGCCTTTGAGTTTGTAGGCACGCGCCACTAATTTAATGGTAAGATTATTTTCGCGGGCATATTTCAGATCGACAGCCGAAATGTTTTGAATGCCTACGTTGATGATGTTTTCAGGTTTTACAAACACTCCAAACGTATGGGCAATGGCAATGGTGAGTTTGTATTTCGGATCGAAGCCTTTTACATCAAGTGATGGGTCGGTTTCGGCAAAGCCGAGGTCTTGTGCTGCTTTCAATGCTTCGGCATAACTTTTTTTCTCGTCAAAAACTTTGGTAAGAATATAATTGGTAGAACCGTTGAAGATGCCTTCAATGCTGGTGATCAAATCATTGTCGTAATACTCTTCGAGATTGCGCAAGATGGGAATACTGCCGCACACCGAACCTTCATATAATATGGAGCGATCATATTTTTGTTGCAGGTCGTAAATTTCTTCTAAATGTTCGGCTAGCATTTTTTTGTTGGCAGTAACTACATGCTTACCGTTTTGAATAGATTTTTTAACTATTTCAAATGCAGCATTGGCATCGTCAATCAATTCAACCACCACATCTATTTCCGGGTCGTTTAAAATATCGCTGGCTTCGTATGTAAAATAGTTTGCATCAATAATGCGCTGCTTGTCGCGATTCTTAACACAGATTTTTTTTATTTCGGCTTTAACACCGTGCGTTTCATTTAATACGTGATAAAGACCCTGGCCCACACATCCAAAACCAAACAGGCCTAATTTTAATTTCTTCTTCATACTAAGGTTTCTTTCTTTACTGCTGTTCTTAAAAATTTTCTTACACTTTGTTTAAACTGATCAAACTCCACCAAAAAACCATCGTGGCCATGGAGCGAGGTTATAGTGTCTAATCTTGCATCGGGTATGTGGTGTGCCAAAAATTCCTGTTCCCGCAATGGAAACAATAAATCAGTATCAATACCAATAACCCATGTTTTAGCTTTGATGGTTGCAAGGGCTGCTTCAACACTTTGCCGGTTGCGCCCCACGTTGTGGCTGTCCATCATTTTGGTTAGCGTCCAATACGTAAACGCGTTAAAGCGATTGGCCAGTTTTTGTCCTTGATAGCGTTGATACGATGCAGCCCTGAAGTCATCCGTCTTCTCGGTAGTTTTTTCACTTTGTGTTTGCTGAAAAGTATCGTACGTACGAAATGAAATCATGCCAATGGCACGTGCAGTTTTCATGCCTTCTACACCGGCACGGGCATCATCTTCTTTCCATGTAGCATCAGCCGCTATTGCCATCCGTTGCGCTTCATTGAATGCAATACCCCATGGTGAATGAAACGCGTTGGTAGCTATGGGGATAATTCGTTCAAACACGGATGGTTGAAGAATGGCCCACTCCAAAACTTGTTGACCACCCAATGAGCCACCCACCAGTGTATGAATCTTTTCAATACCCAGATGCTGACGCAGCAAATCAAAACTCCTCACCACATCACGGTTGGTAATCTCCGGAAAGGAATGATAATACGGATTGCCTGTTTGCGGATTGATAGAAAGTGGCCCGGTTGAACCATAACATCCACCCAATGTGTTGGCACAAACAATAAAATAGTCGCGCGAATCAAATGGCGTGGTGTCTGTAAATAATTCTTTCCACCAATCGGTAAAATCAGAACTGCCCGTAAGGGCATGACAAATCCAAACCACGTTACTGCGGTTTTTGTTGAGTTGGCCAAGCGTAGTGTACTTAAGCTGGAAAGCCGGGAGTTTCCCCCCGGTTTCCAACTGGAACTCACTGGCAAAGTGATATATCTGATCTATTCTTAACATCTAAATGCTTCAAGCTACTTGCTTCAGGCCCCAAGCTTCTTGCAGCCTGAAGCTTAAGGCATGCAGCCAATTAGGCTACCAATTCCTTTTCAAACACTTTACTGAACGCTTGTTCAAAATCAGCTTTAATGTCATCAATATGTTCGATACCAACCGAAACACGCAACAAGGTTGGCAATACACCCGATGAAATTTGTTCTTCATCGGAAAGTTGCTGATGCGTGGTAGCCGAAGGTTGAATGATGAGCGTTTTGGCATCGCCCACATTGGCCAAATGACTTACCAATTTCAGATTATCAACTAACTGGGTTGTGTGTTCTTTTGTTCCTTTAACGGTGAATGATAATACTCCGCCAAAGCCATTGCGCAAATATTTTTTGGCAAGTTTATGATATGTACTTGAAACGAGGCCCGGATAGTTTACACTTTCCACGTTAGGATGTTGTTCTAACCATTGTGCCAACGCCAATGCATTATCTACCGCACGTTGTACCCGTAGCGATAATGTTTCCAATCCCTGAATAAACAGGAAGGAATTGAACGGGCTGATGGCAGCACCGAAATCGCGTAAACCCTCTACACGCGCACGGATAATGAATGCGATGTTGGGTAAACCCAATGGATTATTGAATCCGAATACATCACCAAACTTTAAGCCGTGGTAGCCTTCAGATGGTTCGCTGAATTGTGGAAACTTACCGTTGTTCCAGTTGTAGTTACCACCATCTACAATTACACCACCAATAGAAGTGCCGTGGCCACCAATCCATTTTGTTGCCGATGCTACTACTACGTGCGCACCATGTTCCAACGGACGGAATAAATAACCACCCGCACCGAATGTATTATCTACAATCAAAGGCAGATCGTGCTTCTTCGCCAAGGCAGCAATTGCTTCAAAGTCGGGAATGTTAAAGCCGGGGTTACCGATTGTTTCCAGGTAAAGCGCTTTGGTCTTTTTGTCGATGTGTTTTTCAAAAGCTTCTACCGTATCGCCTTCCGCAAAACGAACATCAATACCCAGGCGCTTGAATGCTACTTTAAACTGGTTGTAGGTTCCTCCATACAAGAATGAAGTAGAAACAAAGTTATCGCCCGCTTGCAGAATATTGTTGAGTGCAATAAACTGTGCGGCTTGTCCGGAACCTACGGCTAAGGCAGCTACACCACCTTCCAGGGCTGCAATACGTTTTTCAAACACATCGGTGGTGGGGTTCATGATGCGCGTGTAGATGTTGCCAAATTCTTTTAGGGCAAACAGGTTGGCACCATGTTCAGAATTTTTAAAAACAAACGATGTGGTTTGATATAATGGAACTGCGCGTGAACCAGTTGTAGGATCAGCCTCTTGACCTGCATGTAACTGAAGTGTTTCGAATCTTGGTGTTGACATAATAAATGAGTTTTAATTTTTTTAATGTTTTTGATTGCGGTCTGTGCGGACACAGACCGCGGTTTTTATTTTTATTATTTTTTATGGTCTGTGTCCACACAGACCACATTATTAATTCAATGAAAAATTGATTGGAGTAACATTGCGCAGGTTATCATTTACCGGGCACCGGTTTTCAATTTCCTGCAGCCACTTCGTTTTCAAAATCTCATCAATGTTAGTTTTCGTTTTTAACGATACGGTGAGTTGTTGGTATCCTGCACGTTCGGTAAACGAAGTTCCGAACAACCTTGCCGGATTTAAATCACCTTCAATATCAATTTGAAGATCTTTCAAATCGATGTTTAGTTCTTTGGCGGTAATGTGTGCCACCACATTAATACATCCGGCATAACCGGCCAGAATGTACTCAACGGGATTTGGGGCCAGATTGGTACCGCCCAATTCGGCTGGTTCATCTACAATAAATTTGAAGCCACGGGTTTCAATTTCCGTACGGGCGGGTGTTTCGCTTTTTGAGTTTATAGAAAATCTGAGATTAGACATAATTACACATGTTTTGATGATTGAAAATTTGTTAGAGAGCATGTAAACATAACCGTAACCGTGCCTGTCACCGGACACAATCATAGGCTAGTGTGTTGCTGGAAGCGCTACGCTCCAATACCGCAACAAGCCTTTAACAGCAACAACACATACAACCCTTTGGATGAGGATTGCACATTTGTGCAAGTGTGTAAATGATGTTTGAAGAAAGTTGATCGAGTAAGTTCTTCAGGTTCTGAAATCCTGATCGCACTTGGCGGATGAAAAGTTTTGTTTTCATTTTACTTTTACCGGTTTATAGTTCTCCTTGGCACCTTGCCAGGAGCAGGATTTAGCACCGTTTCCTTTCCGGTTTTATCCGGAAGAAGGTTGCTAGTGTTTCACAGAGCCTGTACTCTCCACACTTCTTTATAAATCGGTTTCAGCAAATCACCTCACCGACTATGATGATACAAACGTATAGTGGTTTGGTAGAGTTTCCAAACCCAATTCAAAAAAATTGTGAAAAAAATTTTACTGACGGGTGTTAGTTAATCGTGAATTTCGATTTACAATTTCGGATTTACGATTTAAATGAACTCAAATCGTACCTCGAAAATCATAAATCAAAAAATTATTATGTTAGCATTCCGCCATCAACCTGAATTACCTGGCCTGTAATGTAAGTTGACATATCAGAACCGAGAAACACACATGCATCGGCAACATCGTTGGGGTTACCACCGCGCTTTAACGGAATTGCATCGCGCCAGCTTTGTACTGTTTTAGGATCAAGTACGGCCGTCATTTCGGTTTCGATAAAACCCGGAGCTACTGCATTCGAACGAATGCCGCGCGAACCTAATTCCAATGCTACCGATTTGGTGAAGCCAATAATACCCGCTTTGGATGCAGCATAGTTTGCCTGGCCGGCATTACCTTTTAATCCAACTACTGATGTCATATTAATGATGGAACCACTTTTTTGTTTCATCATGGGTTTGGTGGCTGCTTTTACCGTGTTGAAGCAAGATTTCAGGTTAACATTAATCACCTTATCCCATTGTACTTCGCTCATGCGTAGTAATAATGTGTCTTGTGTAATACCGGCATTGTTGACGAGAATATCGAGCGTACCAAATTCGGTTACCACATCATTAATCAGCTTTTCAGCCTGAGCAAAATCCGAGGCATCGGAACGATAGCCTTTTGCTTTAATACCTTTGGCTGCTAGTTCTGCTTCCAAGGCTTGGCCTTGCTCTACACTTGATAAATAGGTGAAGGCAACATTGGCACCTTGTTCAGCATACTTCAATGCAATAGATCTTCCTATTCCTTTTGATGCTCCGGTAACGAGCGCTGTTTTTCCTTTTAGTAATGTCATGATTATAAGTTTACAAAGCCTTCAAAATTGCCAATTTAATCCCACAATTTAAAAACCAGCCCGGTTTAATCAACCTTTTGAAAGATCGCTCGGCAATGTATCTTTGACCGCATTTTAAAGACTTTAAATCCTGCATGTATGGCAAAATATGATTTAATCGTAATTGGTTCGGGCCCGGGTGGTTATGTAGCGGCAATCCGCGCTTCGCAATTGGGTATGAAGGTAGGTGTGGTAGAAAAAGCCGAGTTAGGTGGTATTTGTTTAAACTGGGGTTGCATTCCTACCAAAGCGTTACTTAAAAGTGCGCAGGTGTTTGAATACCTAAACCACGCCAAAGAGTATGGCATTGAAGTAAAAGAAGCTAAAGCTGATTTTAGTGCAATTGTAAAACGTAGCCGCGATGTAGCCAACGGCATGAGCAAAGGCATTCAGTTCTTATTCAAGAAAAATAAAATTGAACAGCTTGCAGGAACAGGCAAACTGAAGAAAGGTGGTAAAGTTGAAGTAACAACAGCCGAGGGCAAAAAAGAAGAGCACGAGGCCAAGCACATTATTCTGGCAACCGGTGCGCGCTCGCGCGAGTTACCGGCACTAAAGATTGATGGCAAAAAAATTATCGGCTACCGCGAAGCTATGTCGTTGCCAACTCAGCCAAAAAAATTAATTGTAGTTGGTTCGGGTGCGATAGGTGTTGAGTTCGCTTACTTCTACAACACCATTGGCACAGAGGTAACTATTGTAGAGTTTATGCCGCGCATAGTACCCGTAGAGGATGAAGAAGTTTCAAAACAATTGGAGAAGTCTTTCAAGAAGTCGGGCATCACCATTCATACCAATGCTGAAGTAACAAAAGTGGATACAGCCGGTAAAGGTTGTGTGGCTACCGTAAAAACCAAAGACGGTGAAATTAAACTTGAAGCAGACATTGTACTTTCGGCAGTAGGTGTGGCTACCAACCTGGAAGGTATTGGGCTGGAGGAAGTGGGTGTTAAAACCGACAAAGGAAAAGTAATTGTAGATGATTATTATAAAACCAATGTGGCCGGGGTATATGCTATTGGCGATATTGTTAAAGGCCCTGCGTTGGCACACGTTGCCTCCGCAGAAGGCATTACATGCGTGGAGGCTATTGCCGGGTTAAAACCACACCCCATCAACTACAATAACATTCCGGGTTGCACTTATTGCAGTCCTGAAATTGCATCGGTAGGTTATACCGAAGAAGCCGCCAAGAAAGCCGGGTATGAAGTTAAAGTGGGTAAGTTTCCATTCTCGGCATCGGGTAAGGCAAAAGCGGCCGGTGCCCCCGATGGTTTTGTAAAAGTAATTTTCGATGCCAAGTATGGCGAGTGGTTGGGCGCTCACTTTATTGGTGCTAACGTAACCGAAATGATTGCCGAAGTAGTTGCCGCCAGAAACCTGGAGACTACCGGTCATGAAATTATCAAATCCGTTCATCCGCACCCAACTATGAGTGAGGCTATAATGGAAGCAGCAGCGGCTGCGTATGGCGAAGTAATTCACTTATAAAAAATTCGTGCTCCGCCAGGAAAACGATCTGATTGAACAATTAAGGGCCGGTGATAAATCGGCCCTTTCTTATTTGTATGATCATTACGGAGCTGCTTTGTACGGCATCATTATCAGAATTGTAAAGCGCGAAGAGTGGGCCGAGGAAGTTTTGCAAGACGCCTTTCTTAAAATCTGGAACCGGATTGATTTGTATGAGCCTGAAAAAGGCCGCTTGTTTACCTGGATGCTGAACCTGACCCGCAACCTGGCCATTGATAAAACCCGCTCAAAAGAAATTACCTACGCCCAAAAAACCGATGACATTCATGAACTCGTAAATACCATTGATAGGCGGGAACAAACTGAAATGGCCGTAGCGCAAATCGGACTGATACCGGTATTAAACCAGTTACCACCCGATCAGAAATTTATTGTTGAACACTTGTACCTGAAAGGTTATACCCAATCGGAAGTAGCCGAAGAATTTGGTATTCCGTTGGGTACCGTAAAAACCCGATTACGATCGGCCATGGGCACATTGCGCATTTTGTTAAAAGTAGAATGAATATAGAAGCCTACATAGCATCAGGGGTTTTGGAAGCTTATGTGTTAGGCGAACTTACCGTGCGCGAACAGGAACAAGTGGTGTTACAAGTTCAACGCTATCCGGCATTGCATGATGAACTTGTTCGCATCGAAAAAACAATGGAACAACTCGTACGTCAGGCATCGGTTAAACCCAAGCCCCATCTAAAAGATAATGTTCTTCAATCAGCAGGTGCACGCATTAAAGTGCAGCCCGTAAAAGCAAGCAATTTCTGGGTATGGTTGGCCGCAGCCTCTGTTATGCTGGCTTGTTTTTTCGCGTACCTGGCCTACAATTACCACGCACGCTGGAGTTCTACTTCACAACAATTGGCAGAGATAGAATTACGAAATCAACAGATCGCCCAAAATCTTAATACCGTAAATCTGGAGCTTTCAAAAATTCAGTCTGATATTAATATTGTGGATAATCCTGCATTCTCAAGAGTTCTTCTTACCGGAACCAATCAGGCACCCGATTCCAAAGCTACGGTGTTTTGGAATGCATCAACGCACGAAGTATATCTTCGCATTCAGCATTTACAGGTACTGGCCACCGAAAATCAGTTTCAACTGTGGGCTCTTATTGACGGCAAACCTGTTGACATGGGAGTATTTGATGTTACCGCAGACTTAATGAAGATGAAAACTACTGCCCGTGCCGATGCCTTTGCGGTTACCATTGAAGCCCGGGGCGGATCATCAGTCCCTTCGCTCCATACCTTACAGGTTATAGGCAATATCAAAGGATAGTCCGTTAACCTTTTTTATCGCCTGTTCACCGAGCACAGGGACAAGATTATGCATTTCAAGTTTATTTTAGTATGTTTATATTAAATTGATTAAAATCAGTTAGTTATGAAATTAAAAGTAACCCCTGCAAAAGTTTACTACAACAAGCCCAGAGTATTGATGGTGCTGATTGCCGTTTGCTTTACTGCCTACTTTATCGCGAGATTTATTGTGGAATCTTAAATGGCTTTGACTTCCCATCGCAAAAAGAAGAGTATTATGCCTGTTAAAGGGTATTATGAACGTGCCCGCGTGTTCGGCTACATTGCCTTATTGGTTGGCCTTACCGTTATGGCTTATTACATTTTTCAATTCTTTACTTCCTGAAATATCTGCAGGTTATCAGCGTTCTATCGCTGCTATGCAAAACTTATTAATCCGGACTTTAACCAGTCTGTTGGCTATTATTATGCCCTGGCTATTGCAAGCGCAAACAACGCTTGGCGATAAAGCCCCTGAAACTATTCAGGTTCATTCCAAAAAACTAAAGCCTACTCATCAGCAAACCAAAAGGCAAAAGATATTACTGAAGAAAGCAAAGGTAAAACACACTGCTCAATACGAGTTTTATGCCCGTGTAGAAAAGGCGGCCAAAGAAAAACAAAAGCTTTTAAAGAAATTAGCCGCGCCTCAATACTCCAATCCACTTTACTTCGGTCATAAAAAAATGCCAAAGAAAAACCCACCCTATAAGATGAAGTATTGCAAAGAGTGTGGCATCCGGCATTAATTTTTTAAATTCAGATTTCTTTCTTTATCGATAATTAGGTTCAACACCAACCTAATTATCGTTTGTTGAGAATCATTTTTTAATCGTGTTTATTGAATTGCTTAAGTCATCTGAAAAATATCTGATGCAGATAAGCTAATTTCGTTGCCGGTTTAACTCATCGGGGAAATGGTGCAACTGGCACATTACATTGAGCACACAAACTTAAGTGCTACGCTAACCATTGGTGCAATCGATCAACTGGTTAGCGAAGCGCGGGAATTTGGGTTTGCCGGTGTTTGTGTTCCTCCCTTTTGGGTAAAGCGTGCGCAACGCGAAATTGGTAGCGATAAAATTCTATTGGTAACCGTAGCTGGGTTTCCGCTTGGTTATAGTACGACCGAAACCAAGTTGGATGAAATTAAACGCGCTATCGATAATGGTGCTGATGAGGTTGATGTGGTATGGAACCTTAGTTCGTTTAAAACCGGATTACCGTGGACGAAGATAGAAATTGCCAAATGCAGCAAACTGGTTCACGATCACCAAAAAATTTTAAAAGTTATTATTGAAACAGCCTACTTATCGGATGCCGAGATAGCCGAAGCAAGTAAACTTTGTGCCGATGCTGGTGCCGACTTTGTTAAAACTTCTACCGGATTTGCCCCAGCTGGAGCCACTGTGGAGCATGTTAAGATTATGCGACAATCCGTACCTGAAACGGTGGGCATAAAAGCCAGCGGTGGAATTAAAACGTACGCGCAAGCGCTTCAATTAATAGAAGCCGGTGCCGATCGGCTCGGAACTTCTTCCGGTAAAAATATTGTTACCCCAAATCCAACAACCCATAATGAACGACACTATTAAGAATCTTTTTCCGCAGGCCAATCAAGTGCCTGCTGCTGTGGCCTTGCCGGCCAACTTAGAGCAACGCGAATATTTATTAGATGGTAAGTTAGTTACCTGGCAAGGAGATATGAGCCCTGTGCTAAGTCCGGTGTGCTTAAAGCAACCCGATGGAACAATAAAACAACAAGTAATTGGAAGCACACCTTTACTTACTTCAAAAGAAGCACTTGCGGCATTAGATTCAGCTGTGAAGGCATACGATCAGGGACATGGCGTATGGCCTACCCTGTCGGTAGCTGAACGCATTGAGCATGTAGAAAAATTTCTGGAGAAGATGCGCGAACAACGGCAGGCAATAGTAAACCTATTGATGTGGGAAATCGGCAAATCGCAAAAAGATTCTGAAAAAGAATTTGATCGTACCTGCGATTACATTGTTGATACCATCAACTCATTGAAAGAGCTTGACCGCAAATCATCGGGCTTTGTATATGAACAAGGCATTATGGCGCAGATCAGGCGGGTGCCCTTGGGTGTTGCGTTGTGCATGGGGCCTTACAACTATCCTCTCAACGAAACATTCAGTACATTATTTCCGGCTTTGATTATGGGTAATACGGTTGTATTTAAACCCGCCAAATATGGTGTATTGTTGATTCGTCCGCTACTCGAAGCATTCCGAAGCTGTTTTCCGGCCGGAGTAATTAATGTGATCTACGGGCGTGGCCGCGAAACAGTAGGCGCATTAATGGAAACCGGTAAAGTAGATGTGTTTGCATTTATTGGTACCAACAAAGGAGCGAATGAATTAAAGAAACTGCATCCAAAACCACATCGCTTAAAAGCCATTTTAGGTTTGGATGCCAAGAACCCCGCTATTGTATTGCCTGATGCCGATATCAACAATGCAGTAAATGAATGTTTGCTGGGCTCGTTATCATTCAACGGCCAGCGTTGTACAGCTTTAAAAATCTTATATGTACACAAGAGCATTGTAGATGAGTTTATCAAAAAGTTATCGGCTGAAATTTCCAAACTGAAACCCGGTATGCCATGGGATGCAGGGGTTGGTCTTACGCCATTACCCGAACCTGGTAAAACCGACTACTTAACCAAGTTGGTGGAAGATGCAAAAGAACATGGTGCGGCCGTAATCAATCCAGACGGGGGTACCGTTTCAGAAACATTTTTTTATCCGGCTTTGCTGTATCCGGTAAATAATAAAATGCGGGTGTATTACGAAGAGCAGTTTGGCCCTGTGGTGCCGGTTGTTCCATTTGAGAATGAAGACGAGGCGATCGACTATGTGCTTAACTCTAACTTTGGACAACAGGTGAGCATTTTTGGTAACGACTCCAAACAAGTTGCGCGTTTAATTGATGCTTTCTCAAGCCAGGTAGGGCGCATTAACCTGAATGTGCAATGCCAGCGTGGCCCGGATAATTTTCCATTCAATGGAAGAAAAGATTCGGCAGAAGGAACCTTATCGGTAGGTGATGCGCTGCGGGTGTTTTCCATTCGTACGTTGGTGGCCACCAAAGCGAGTGATAACAATAAAAAAATCATCAGCCAGATTATACAATACCGCGAGTCGGTGTTTTTGAGTACAGATTATATTTTTTAACAAATCGACCATTGTAACGAACGAGAACTGTGGGCTATCACCACCTCAACATAAAAATCATCGGCAAAGTACAGGGTGTCTATTATCGAGCGTCTGCTAAACAAAAAGCAGACGAACTGAGTGTTAAAGGTTTTGTGCGCAACCAACCCGATGGTTCTGTCTATATCGAAGCAGAAGCTACACCAGAAGTATTGGAGAAATTTTTAGCCTGGTGCCACAAAGGTCCAGAACGCGCACAGGTTCAACAAGTAGAAACATCATAAGCGTCTTTGCAAAATTTTAAAGAGTTTGAAGTGCGGAGGTAATCGCCCGGCTTTAACATTCCTTTCAACTATCCATTAACCTTTCCGGGATAAATAGTTGAGCCCGTATTGATGATGAGAATCTTCGCATCTTTCGGAACTTCATCGCGCATTTGTAATAGTAATGCCAAGCCTGCAATACCCGAAGGTTCGCATCTTACCGATTGTTTGCGTGCTATCTCCAATGCTTCGGTAACAAAATTCTCATCTACATCTAATATGCCCGAAAGGTTTCCAATGCGTTCGTTCTGAATCAACGAATTAATATAAAACTGGTAATCGTCTAACGAGGGCAAATAATAAGAAAATAATTTGTCAAGTTTCGAATTAGCATCGCGGGTGGTGGCACCCATAAAGTTACATTCGTTTATATTTTTAATATCGCCCAGAAAGCGCGGATCGTGCTTGTAGATACTGTTATTAAATTCGCGCTCGGCAATAATTAAAATATTCACAAACAAATCGCCTGTGCCAAACGGCACAAAACAATAAGCCGGATTTTCGTTCAGCACTTCGTACGAAAGCCAGTCGTAATAGTTATCGTTAAACCGATCCAGAATTTCGCGATAGGTAATATCAATACCTTCTTTATTATTAGTGAGTTCTTTAATTTCTTTTCCGGTAAGGGATTGAGTGCTTAAATCAGTTTCAAATACTTCGCAACCCATTTGGCGCAACGATTCTTTAATGCTTGCACTGATGCGGTTATCCATCAACACCTTCAGTTTAGTATTGACTTTATATAAGTTAAAAAAGTGTTGAATGGCTGCAGCCGCACTACCGGAAGAGATAATAGAGACTTCTTTGATGTTATAGCGCTTCGACTTAATTAAAACTTCCCACGCCATGCGCGCCTTGTGTGTACCGGTGGGATTGGTGCTTTCATCTTTCAACCAAACATTGGTAAAGCCGGGCACATCAATCCGAAATGTATTGGAGGCAGGAAAGCGTGGCTCATAAAACGGACGCGGTGGAAACTCTGGCTTGGACGGATCGTTAAGTGAGGGCACGTATAATCCATCAATCATATCATCGCTGGGGGTCTGCTCATCGTCAATCTGCTCTTTAATCAGATCCAACTCCTTTTTCGAAAGTTTTTCAAGAAGTACATTTGCAATTTTAGCAGCAAACGAATCAACATTGCTTGTGTCAATTGTTTTGCCCGGTTCTTGCTCTACCGTATCTTCATCGCCTGCATCCAGCAATGTTTTGAATTTCTCAGCAAAGCGATCGTTAATCAATGCATTCCAATCGTGTTGATTTTGCGTGGCAAACAGGGCTAACAAATTGCGCAACGATTGAGTAGCCCCGGGCGGACTTTTTAAATTGAAAGCCCTGCGTAACAAATCTTCGGAAGGACCTTGCGGATAAGCCAATGAAAGTTGGGGATCGAGCGAAGGTGTGTTCTTTACAAAATCCTTAACCGCTTTCTGCAAACCATGAATAAAACTCCAGCGTCCGGTGCCAACCGATTCGTGAAAACCGGTGCGTGCAAGTTGCTCGCGAATTAAATCGAGAATTTCTTTCGGAATACGTTTGGCTGAGGCTTTTTTCATATCAGAGAAAAGGTCGCGGTATCTGTGCAGAATAACAACCCGTTGGCATAATTACCTGCCGCCATTGCTTCAAAAATTATTCAACCGGTGTGGTTGGGTTCTCGGTAGTTGCTTCCGAAGCCAAAACTTGATTTGGTTCTGTTGCAGGCGCTTCTTTCAACTCTTCTTTAAAAAATCGTTTTTGCGAAAAAAGTATAATTACTACCCCAATAAAAATAGACGAGTCGGCAATATTAAAAACGGGGCTAAAAAACTCGAAGTAATCGCCACCAATGCCCGGCACCCACGCTGGCCATTGAAAATGGAAGAGCGGGAAATACAACATATCAATCACTTGCCCGTGAAACCAGGGAGTAGGCACACCTAACGGAGCATTATTCAAATACACTCCGTAAAATGTACTGTCGATAACGTTGCCCATAGCACCACCCAAAATAAGGGCAAGGCAAATCAAAAAACCGGCATGCGCTTTTTTCTGCACCATTCTAACCATATAATAACTTATTCCAAACATGGCACAGATGCGGAAGATCGTAAGCGCCAGTTTACCAAACTCGCTTTCCCATCTTATTCCGAAGGCCATACCAGGATTAAGCAAATAGTGTAAGCGAAACCAGGTGCCCAGCACATTTATTTCCTGATGAATGTACATGTTATGATACACCAACAGTTTACTGGTTTGGTCGATGGCTATAACGAATAATGCTATTAAAAAAAACTTTGCGTACTTCATGAATGTGCGTCTCCTCAGTTTACTGTAATCTTCATCTTTATATTGTATTCGTCCATTTCCACTTCCGTGGGATCAGCAATTTTGTCTTTCAACTCCATCGCAAGGGCCTGGGTTTCGGTTTGGATATAAGCCTTATGTTCTGCCAAAGCGGCTGTAACAAATTCCCCATTCTTCTCCACCTCAATTGAAATTTTATCCAGCACTTCAAGTCCCATATCTTTACGCAGGTTTTGCACACGGTTTACAAAATCGCGGGCTATACCTTCGCGCTTCAGTTCATCGGTTAACGTAATATCCAATGCAACGGTTAACCCATTTTCAGACGCTACCGACCAGCCGGGTATATCTTCGGACGAAATGAGCACATCTTCCAATACAAGATCAAAACCATCTTTGTTTAGCTTGCCTTGTTTTTCTATTGTCTGAATATCCGCTTGCGTAAACGTGGTGATCACTGCCGAAACTTCTTTCATCTTCGGCCCATATTGTTTACCCAAGCGTGCAAAGTTGGGTTTCACTTTTTTCACCAACAAGCCAGAAGCATCATCTATGTATTGAATCTCTTTAACGTTTACCTCAGCTTTGATAATTGCCTCCACACTTTTTACACGTGCCGCAAATTTTTCATCCAACACCGGCAACAATACTTTCTGGAGTGGTGTACGTACTTTTACTTTGCTGTTTTTGCGAAGTGAGTGTACCAGCGAACAAATGCGCTGCGCATAATCCATAGACTTTTCCAGTTCAACATCTTTACGATTACCCTCCGGTTTGGTTAGTAAAGTATGATGAACTGATTCGTACTTTAATGGTGTATTGAATTGCTTTGCCTTCTGGCGGATATTATCAGTAAGATTTTTATACAACCACTCGCTGAAGAACGGAGCGATAGGCGCCATTAATTGTGCCGTTACCATCAAACATTCATACAAAGTTTCGTAAGCTGCTTTTTTATCTAACGAAAGTTCACCGCGACTTGCAGGCTGCCAGAAACGTTTGCGATTCAAGCGAACATACCAGTTGGACAAATGATCGTTTACAAATTCCTGAATAGCCCGCGCGGCTTTGGTGGGTTCATAATCTGCGTAAGCCGCGGTTACTTCTTCAATCAGCGATTGTTCTTTGGTGATGATCCATTTATCTAATGGCGCTAATTCATTGAATGGCACGTTGTTCATTTCATCTTTCTCAAAGCCATCGATGTTGGCATA
Source organism: Cyclobacteriaceae bacterium (assembly GCA_019638395.1). GTDB lineage: Bacteria > Bacteroidota > Bacteroidia > Cytophagales > Cyclobacteriaceae > ELB16-189. Next base: position 39,554 of record JAHBTX010000006.1, on the reverse strand, counting down.
GAGTACAAAGAACGAGTAGGTGTTGATCAACGTACCGAAAAATCTGCGTTGTGTTTCCTCCACACCGGCAAAATCGAACTTGAGGTTATCCCACGGTGGTGCGTTCTCCATCATGTACCAACGCACTACATCAGGGCCGTACTTAGCCAAAGCATCAAATGGGTTTACCACATTGCCTTTGCTCTTGCTCATCTTATTGCCGCTTTTATCGAGGACAAGTCCGTTGGAGATTACGTTTTTAAATGAAACTCCACCATTACCTACTTTCTTGTTAACGGCTTTTATTTCGTCACTACTTTCGCTTAGCATAACCGCTATCGCGTGAAGCGTGAAGAACCAACCACGGGTTTGATCCACACCTTCGGCAATAAAATCGGCCGGGTAACTCTTTTCAAAAATATCTTTGTTCTCGAACGGGAAGTGCCACTGTGCATACGGCATAGCGCCACTATCGAACCATACATCAATCAGGTCGGCTTCGCGATACATCGGTTCGCCTTTGCTGCTTACCAGAATAATTTCATCAACATACGGGCGGTGTAAGTCGAATTCAGAATTCAGAATTTCGAATCTAGAATTTTGGATTCCAGATTGCTTAGCGCGCTCAATCTCCGCTTGCAATTGCTCAATCGAGCCAATACAAATTTCTTCTTTGCCATCTTTGGTGCGCCAGATTGGAAGTGGTGTTCCCCAATAGCGTGAACGCGATAAGTTCCAATCAACAAGGTTCTCCAACCAATTACCAAAACGACCCGTGCCTGTGCTCTCTGGTTTCCAGTTAATGGTTTTGTTGAGCGCAACCATTTTATCTTTCAGCGCGGTTGTCTTAATGAACCAACTGTCAAGCGGATAATACAAAACAGGTTTATCGGTGCGCCAGCAATGCGGGTAGGTGTGTTCGTACTTCTCTACTTTAAAAGCTTTGTTCTCTTCTTTTAAAATGATTGAGATGATGACATCAGTATTTTTATAGTCGGGATGACTCTCATCTTCGTTGGTGTAATTCTTTACATAAAAATCATCCGCGCCAAGCGGTTTATGCGTTTTGATGTTGTATTTCGCTACCCCAGCCTTTAAGCCTTCGCCAATCTGAGTAATGAATTTCCCTTTGCGATCCACAGTAGGAACTTCATTACCCCCTTCATCTTTTACAGTTAGTGCCGGCACACCGTTTTGTTTCGCGGCACGGAAGTCATCGGCACCGAAGGTAGGCGAGATGTGAACCACTCCGGTTCCATCTTCAGTTGTAACAAAATCTCCGGCAATTACCTGAAACGCTTTGTCGGCATCGTAGAAGGGTTGAATGTACGGAATGAGTTGCTCGTAGCGAATGCCTAACAACTGCTTACCCGTAAACTCCTGTACGATTGCGAAAGGAATTGCTTTATCACCAGCTTTGTAATCTTCCAGCTTTATGTCTTTATGCTTATCAGAAAAATATTTGCTTAAAAGATCTTTTGCTACTATTACACTAACCGGTTTATGTGTGTAAGGATTAAATGTATCGACTTGTGTATAGGTAATCTTCTCACCTACTGCTAATGCAGTATTTGATGGAAGCGTCCACGGTGTGGTTGTCCACGCAAGTATATAAACATCTCCCTGAACTGCTTTAAACAAAAACTCCGACTTTGCATCGCGCTTCACTTTAAACTGCGCTACTACGGTGGTGTCTTTTACATCTTTGTAGGTGCCGGGCAAATTCAACTCGTGCGAACTTAACCCCGTACCTGCTGCCGGTGAGTATGGCTGAATGGTGTAACCCTTATACAACAACTGCTTATCGTACAATTGCTTCAAGATCCACCACAACGATTCGATGTATTCTTTTTCGTAGGTGATGTACGGATTCTCCAGATCAACCCAATAACCCATTTTGGTAGTCAGATCGTCCCATTGATCCTTATACTTCATTACCGTTTCGCGACACTTCTTGTTGTAATCTTCAATGGAAATTTTCTTTCCAATATCATCTTTGGTAATGCCCAGTTCTTTTTCAACTTGTAATTCCACCGGCAAGCCATGCGTATCCCAGCCACCTTTGCGTTTTACCTGGTAGCCTTGCAGTGTTTTAAAGCGACAGAAAATATCTTTCACCGTGCGGGCCATTACGTGGTGAATACCCGGTGTTCCGTTGGCCGATGGCGGGCCTTCATAAAAGGTAAATGTGTCGGCACCTTCGCGCACGCTTACCGACTTCTCAAAAATTTTCTCTTTTTTCCAGAATTCGAGTATTTCGGTGGCCACCTGGGCCAGATTAAGGTCTTTTGTTTCTTTGTATTTACTCACGGTTACCCAAAATAAGGCCGCAATTTAGGACATTTTGGGGATTGGGCAGTGGGTAATTGGGCATTCGGAATTGGGAGATTGGGCATTGGGGATTAGAATTTGAACCTGTTAAATTTAGGGTATGAAAGTGGAAGAGCCGGATTTGAGTTTGAACTACACGTATGCTGATTACCTGAAATGGGATTTGCCCGAAATGGTAGAGTTAATTCGTGGCAAGGTTTATAAGATGTCGCCAGCTCCTACATCAAAGCATCAGCGCATTTCAACGGCCTTAATGGTGTCGATTGGTAGTTTTCTGAAAAAGAAAAAGTGCCGATTGTTTGCCGCCCCCTTTGATGTTCGCCTTCCCCGAAAAGGAAAACAAAATGATGACATAACAACGGTAGTTCAACCCGACATTTGTGTGATTTGCGATCCAACCAAAATTGATACGCGTGGTTGTTTGGGTGCCCCCGATTGGGTAATTGAAATTTTATCGAAGCACACCTCTGCAAAAGATCTGAACGAGAAATTTGAAGTGTACGAAGAAGCCGGAGTAAAAGAATACTGGGTGGTACACCCAAGCGAGCAAACTGTATTAGTTTACACGCTAAGCGATAGCGGAAAATACGAAGGCATTCTAAAGCCTTATGTACGTACCGATAAAGTACAGCCTAAAACTTTACCTGGACTTACCATTGACCTGACTGATGTATTTGAATTACCAGAACAAGAAGATGAAAGTAATTATGTAAGGCTTTGAGTTTGCCTACTCAGCCGAACCCTTCTTATCGTGAATCTTAATCTTGTTCAGATCAATCGCTTCATCCTCTTGCTCGCCATAAAAAGAATTATCAAAATCATCTATGGGCAAACGATCTTTACTCTTGCGCGGCTTATCGAATGTCATGATTAATGCCGGAAGTAAGATCAGGTTGGTGAACATCGAAATGATCAACGTAGTAGAAGTGAGTAGGCCCAATGCCACAGTACCACCAAAATCGCTGAAAGCAAAAATGATAAACCCGGCAAACAACACCACCGAGGTGTAAATAATACTCTTACCCGTTTCCAGAATGCTTTCGCTAACGGAACGCGGCACAAAAAATCCACTCGACAAAAGTTCTTGCCGGTATTTGGCCAAGAACCGGATCGAGTTATCGACCGAGATACCGAACGTAATACTAAAAATCAAAGCCGTACTCGCTTTAAGCGGAATGTTAAAATAACCCATCAGTCCGGCAGTAATCATTAAAGCAATCAGGTTTGGGATTAGCGAAATGATGATCATGCGTGCGTTGGCAAACAGAATAGCCATAGAAAGTGTAATCAGTATGCCGGCCAGAATCAAACTCTCAGTTAAATTTTCGATAAGAAACTTATTACCTTTAATAAATATTTTGGAAGACCCGGTAATGGTAACGGTTACCGAATCGCTTTCAGCCTTTAGTATTTTTTTCAGATCAGCCACTAGCGAATCGGCTTTAGGCTCAATAACCTGATGCACCAACGAATCCATTTTAATGGAACCTATATCGGCCATCTGCATAGAAATGCGCATTTTGGTATAGGTAGTATCTACAAACGATTTGAACAAACCGCTGTTATCGCTCTGGCCTTTCAGGTAATCCAATACAAACTTGGCTTCTATGTCGGATGAAGGCAGCGCGTAGCGCTCAGGGTTATTATTAAAATACGCTTGCCGCGATGCTTTGATCAAACTTAAAATAGAAAGCGGACGCGATGTTACTTCAATGGAATCAAGCGAACTCTCGAACTTATCAATCTCGCGGGCTATGCGCAGGTTTTGAAGCGGGCGTCTGCGTTTGGTTTGCAGGTCTACTTCAATTTCCAGCGGCATAATCCCACTGAAATTTTCCTCCACAAATTTTAAGTCGCGTTTAATGTCACTGTCTTCCGGAATATCGTCTACCATATACGATACTGAATACAGGCGCGTCATTCCATAAACAGCCAGCGCGGTTATAATTAAAGTAGCCACATAAATGCTTATCCGATGGCGATGCACCATCAGGTCGATAAGCTTTACAAAGCCACCCAGAATTTTAAAGTTGAGATGTTTAAGATGTTTCTGATTGGGCTCCGGCATCCACGAAAGTATCCCGGGTATCATAATCAGACTTACTACAAACAAGGCTATAATGTTAACACCTGCTACAATTCCGAACTCGCGCAGCACCAATATGTCTGTTGACAGCAACGTAAGAAATCCAATGGCTACAGTAAGGTTGGTAAGAAAAGTGGCCAGGCCCATCTTCATGACCACAGCCTGTATGGCTTCCATTTTGTTTTTACGATTTACATACTCAACATGATATTTATTGAGTAGGTAAATGGCATTGGTGATACCAATCGTTACAATAACAGGTGGTATCAGGCCGCTGAGTAAACTGATTTTAAAGCCAAACAACGCAATTGTTCCGATGGTCCATACCACCACAATGCCAATCATTATCATGGAGAAAATAACCGCGCGTACCGAGCGGAAGAACAACAACATGATTACACCCGTTACAAGGGCTGACAGATAGAGAAAGAACGAAAGTTCTTTGCGCACTTGCTCGGCCATTACCGACCGAACGAAGGGCAACCCGGCATAATGAATTTCAATGTTGGTTTGTGCCGTAAACTCTTCGCCTAACCGAATCAGGTTATTGGTAATGTCTATACGCTTGGCCGAATTGGCATACTCCTTATTTAACGGAGCCAGTAACATGGTTGCGCCATTGGTGGTGTTCACCAACTGACCCATGTAAAACTTCTGATCTAATGCAATGGCGAGTAAACTATCTAACTGATGTTGCGAGGTAAGCGTATCCGGAAAGAGTGGTACGAATTTAAATTTCTTCTCTACCGTATCTTTTTCAATTATTCGCAACTGGGGTAATGAAAGGACTTCGGTTACGCCTTCAATTTTTCGCAGCTTGTTACTCAGCTCTTTCAGCTTTTGAAAGTTTTCGAGCTTATACATGGCGCTGTCTTTAATACCCAACGCCATCATGTTACCATCTTCACCAAACTGTTGTTTAAACCGGTTGAAGAATATCATCTCCGGATCGTTAAGCGGCACTGTGCGGGCAAAGTCGTAACTCATTTGCACCTGCGCAGCATAATAGCCCATCACCACAGTAATTGCACCAATAACTGCAATTAATGAAATTCTGTACCGGATAATAAACAGGGCTATCTTAGACCACATGCGCCATTACTGAAGTTGCTGATCAGTTTAGTTTTAGGTGGCCAAAACTAAGGAATTTTGATTAAGAATCGGTCTTTTGATGCGTGTTCTTATCAGCGAAAAGCTTAACCATTAATGCGAAACCACCTTTAAACCGACTATGGAAATTATTAGCGTGCTGATAAAGAATATGCGCCAGGAATCGGCTGGCTCTTTGAAAAAGAAAATACCAATTAAAACTGTACCCACTGCGCCAATGCCCGTCCACACGGCATAGGCAGTACCAATGGGCAAGGTTTGTGCAGCCTTATATAATAATACCATGCTGATGGTGAGGCAAACAAAAAATCCACCGAGCCAATACCACGAAGCAATACCCGTGGTTTCTTTTGCTTTACCCAGGCAGGATGCAAAACCTACTTCAAACAAACCTGCTATGATGAGGATGATCCAGTTCATACTTAAACAGCAAAGCCCTTAATTTTTTTATACAAACTAATGGCGTGCCGATCGGTAAGGCCCGATACAAAATCCACTACTTCGCGTGCCAACATATAATAATCATTTTGTTGTTTCAGATTTATCAATATGCCTTCTGGTAAAAGCAACAACAGGTTTTCATACTTGCGTGATTTACGACCTTCCATTGCCTGCAAGCCGGCTGTTAAAAACTCCTCCATCAAACCGGGCAATACTTCATGGCCGGCAGCTTCAATCTCTACAACCTGGCGCGCACGGTAAATCTTTTCAACCGAAATACGGATGATATGTTTCAATGCTTCTTTGGAAGGGCATAAATCGGCTAATGCCTGGTTGAATTTACCTTCCAGAATTTGTTGTTCACTATCCAGAAACAAAGTGGAACATTCATCCATTAGATCGCCAATAGCCAGTGCTCGCAAAAAACCAATTCGCTCTTGCCTGCTTTTTAGCAGGTCAAGTTTGCCAAGTTTTGATTTTCCTTTCGTGATAGTGTTTTCAAAGAGGGTTTTTGCTTCTTCATATTGAACCAATCCGAGGCTACAGGCATCTTCCATATCTATAATACTATAACAAATATCATCAGCAGCCTCTACCAAATATGCAAGCGGGTGGCGATCATATACAAAATCATTAACTGGCGGTAGTGCCAGTGTTGTGGCTACTTGGCGAAAGATTTCTTTCTCGGATTGAAAAAATCCATACTTTTTCTGGCTGCGTTTCTGCTTATCGCGGGCAGGAAAAAAAGCCGGGCATGGATATTTTGTAAACGCGCCCAATGTGGCAAACGTTAACTTTAACCCGTATTGATTTTTGTTTAAGATGCGAAAACCTTGTGCATTGCCTTCAAACTGAATCAGGTCGCTCCATTGTTGTTCAGTTACTTTTTCTTTAAGAGACAATCCCACCGGATGATGTTTAAAGAAATCGGAAATGGAATCTTCGCCTGCATGACCAAAGGGTGGATTACCAAGATCGTGTGTGAGTGAAGCCGCAGCCACAATGGCACCAAAATCGAATAATGAAAATTGACTTGTCAACTCTTTATGACGTTGTAGAATAACTTCACCAACCCGCTTACCCAACGAGCGACCCACGCTGCTTACTTCTAAACTATGTGTTAACCGGGTGTGCACAAAATCATGTTCGGGTAGCGGATGCACCTGCGTTTTGTCTTGCAGCTTACGAAAGGGGTGTGAAAAAATAATGCGATCGTAATCTTGTTCAAACGCACTGCGCGATGGCTCGGTTGAAACAAGTTGCTTTTGCCCGATACGTTGGGTTGAGAGTAAATCTTTCCAGTTCATGTTGGGGCAAAAATAGAAAACAAATGGGGTTCTGGCTTGGTCTGTGACACACAGATAATAAGAAGATCAAATATAAATTGGTTTTGGTCTGGTCTGTGAAGACACAGACCAGAGAACAGAGTGAAGACACAGACCAGAGAACAGACACAGACCAGAGAACAATTAAATGGAAGGCGGCAAAAAAATTGGCCTGTAAGGAGGCAGGCCAAGTGTGAGATATTAAATGATTAAGTCGAAACAATTAAAGTTTTACTCTTTCAACACCAAATCAATACACATAACAGCAGCCATAATAAGCATGCGTAGCGGATGATCGGCCGGCACATCGTTACTAATCTGAAGTATGTAATTATCGGCTGAGGTAAAGAGCTCCTTGCCCAGGCCACTCCACTTCTTGGTAACCAATGCAAACTCTTTTCCATCATTGGAAACAAATCTGAAATCCCAACTGGTCCACTTGCCTTTCAGCATACAAAGCGGGCGCTCGCTGGCATCCAATACTTCAAACTTGCCACCAATGCTGAAAAATTTTTGCTTGAATTTTCCGATCAACGTTCCGCGCTCATCCAGCACTTCCACGGTAGATAGAAAGAACGAAACTCCGCGTTTTACAATCAATAGTGTTTTACCCTCAGGAGTTTTAATATCTATTTCGAAGGGAGTCATCCGCTTGTAATCGGTAAAACGGAACATTTTGGTAAAAAACCCGAGGCGTTCCTCACGGGCCTGCAGCAAAAGTTGTTTCGTGTCGGGATCGAAAATATCAAAACTATTGGCGGCCTTCAGTATTTTAACATGTTCCTTAACGAAATAAAGGTTTTTGTTTAGTGCGGGATGCATAAAATGTTAATGGGTTTTGATGAAAAAGTTTTACCAAGATAGCATAAAGGCTGGGCTGTGCATCTACAAATAATTGGGGGCGCTCGAAAAAATTTTCTACAGCTACAGCAAAAAACTCTTCCATATTATCGAACGCATACTTTCTAAAGAAATGATTTTCGTTGGCTTGCAGGTTTGTCATCTCGTTTTCGGCATAGCGCTCAAATGCTTTTATCTGATCATCGTCAAAAATATCATAGGCAGCGGCTTTATGTTCTAACCATAATGCATGCGCAAATTCGTGCAACAACAGGTTTATGCCGTCAGCAGGGTCTTTAAGCCCCTCGGCTATACCTCGCCAGCTAAATACGATGGTTTGAAGAGCCGGATTAACTTCGCCTTTATGCCTGCGATGTGTAATACGCGAATTATAATAATCGGGGTACACAATAATGCGCTTGAAATACGTAAGGCCTTTGGATTTAGAGGGCAGAAATAATAATAGTTGTGCTGCTGCACACGAGATAATTGCCTTCATGGCTCGTGTTAACTTAATACGATCGCGCGCAACAAATTCGAAATACTCGTAATGATCGCGCGCCAGTTTCAGAAACTTAATTTTAAGCGACCACGGCAGCGAAGTATAGTAAGCGTACTTATGATTGAGAAACCTATGAAAGATGGGGCCATAATAAAAACGAAAGCGCAACTCCTGATATGCCAGATATAGCAGTCGTGCCAGTGCTGCAAACAAAGCAGCTTTCATTCTATATTTTTTTCAAAAGTTCGGCCATCGAAACTGACTCTGCAATTATTCCTTTCACTGCATCAATCGCCACGCGTTCTTGCTTCATGGTATCGCGGTTGCGAATGGTTACCGTATTATCCTGCAGGGTTTGATGATCGACAGTAATGCAATAGGGTGTACCAATAGCATCTTGCCTGCGGTAACGCTTTCCAATCGCATCCTTCTCTTCGTAGAAGCAACGGAAGTCGAACTTCAGCAAGTTCATAATTTCATGCGCTTTCTCGGGTAATCCATCTTTTTTCATTAATGGAAGAATGGCTACTTTATGAGGTGCCAACGGTGCCGGAATTTTTAGTACCACCCGCTCGCTGCCATCATCCAGTTTTTCTTCTTTGTAAGATGATGCCAGTACAGAAAGAAACATCCGATCTAACCCCACAGAGGTTTCTACCACATAAGGAATATAATTCTGATTATCTTCTGAATCAAAATACTGCAGTTTTTTACCCGAATATTTTTCATGGCTTTTCAAATCGAAATCAGTGCGACTGTGAATACCTTCCAACTCGCGAAAGCCCATGGGGAAGTTAAACTGAATATCGCATGCAGCATTGGCATAGTGGGCCAGGTTTAAATGATCGTGGTAGCGATAGTTCTCGTTACCCAACCCTAAAGCCTGGTGCCATTTTAATCTTTTATCCTTCCAGAAGTCGTACCACTTCATCTCTTCGCCCGGTTTTACAAAGAATTGCATTTCCATTTGCTCAAACTCGCGCATGCGAAAAATAAACTGGCGTGCTACAATTTCGTTGCGGAAGGCTTTACCTATCTGGGCTATCCCGAAAGGGATTTTCATGCGACCGGTTTTCTGAACATTCAAGAAGTTTACAAAAATACCTTGTGCGGTTTCGGGGCGCAGGTAAATTTTGTTGGCATCATCAGCTACCGAACCCATTTCCGTAGAGAACATGAGATTAAACTGGCGCACGTCTGTCCAGTTTTTAGTTCCAGAAATCGGATCTGCAATTTCCAGATCATCAACCAATTGCTTCATCGCAACCATGTCGTTATTTGCCATGGCAGTTTTTAGCCGGTCATTTATTTCATCTATCTTTTTTTGATACTCAACCACGCGGGCATTAGTAGTTACAAACATGGCCCGGTCAAAATTCTCAAATCGTTTAGCGGCCTTCTCAACTTCTTTTTCAATTTTCTCTTCCAGCTTTTCAATTACGCCTTCAATCAATTGATCGGCCCGGTAACGTTTTTTAGAATCTTTATTATCGATCATCGGATCATTAAAGGCATCAACGTGGCCACTGGCTTTCCACGTGGTGGGATGCATAAAAATGGCTGCATCAATACCCACAATGTTATCGTGCAGTAGCGTCATAAACTTCCACCAGTATTCCTTTATATTATTCTTAAGCTCGGCTCCGTTTTGCCCGTAATCATAAACAGCACTCAGGCCATCGTAAATCTCGCTGCTTGGGAAAATAAACCCATACTCTTTGGCATGGGAAATAACATTTTTAAAAAGATTGTCTTCAGTATTTGCCATAAGTCGCAAAGATAGAAATAGAAAGACGTTAGGGGTGAGTCTTATGAAGATTTTTGATCAGGCCGCAGGTAACATCAGTACAAAAGTTGAACCTTCGCCTGCCACTGACTCTACCCGGATACTACCATGAAGCCGTGTTACTATATCCTGCACAATGTATAGTCCAAGCCCGGAACCGGAAGATTGTACGGAGGCCCTGAAAAACATATCAAAAATTTTCTTGTGATACTCTTTGCTTATACCAATCCCATTATCGGCTATGGTGAGTAACAACTGTTTGTTTTGCAGGACGGCTGAAATTTTTATTTCTCTGCTCTGCTTTTGTAAATCCACATACTTAAAAGCATTGCTGATCAGGTTATTTAAAATTACTTGCAACCGTGCTTTATCGGTTTTAATTTCCAGGTGTGGATCAATAATCAATTGAACCTGCACTTTATCTGCCACAGCCATGAATTTCAATTCTTCTGTCAATTGCTCAACAAATGGACGCAACACAATATTTTCAAGTTGAATTTCTACCCGGGTGTTTCTTGAAAAGTCTATTATTTCTTTAATAAGCATATCGAGATTGTGAATACGCTCTGTCATCATTTGATGGCATTGTTTTACCTCTATGGCCTCACTACTTCGGCTGGCAATATCTACCAGCCCCAATAAAGATGTAAGGGGAGCGCGCAACTCGTGCGAAGCACTATATACAAAGCGATCTAACTCTTGATTGGTTTTGGTTAGTAATGTATTCTTCTCCAGAATTTCTTTTTGAGAGTGATGGTTCATATCCATCAGAAAATAAACCACTGCCGTGCAAAGGATAAATCCACCTAAAAAATTAATAATGAAACTGATTAATCTGTACTCTTCTGCATTTATTCTATCCATCTCTTCTCCGCTCAATACAAACCAGGGTAATGGAAAAAGGTAGGCCGACAAAAATAAAAAGACTAAAAAAAGACAAAATAAAACAACGAATATGCGATTGTTGTAACCAAACAAAACCATAGCGGTAAGTGCTGCCATTATAAAATAAACAAACACCCCGGATTGTGATGAATCGTTAACTGCAAAAAAATACGTGAGAATACTAATTAGTAACAGGAAGGTGAGGCTGGAAGCCAGGTAATAGCCTGTTCGGTTTAGTGCAATGGTTAAAACCGAAACTACCATTACCATTATATAGCTGGGCACTAATATGTAAATACCCTGTGTGCTATCAAAAATTAAATACACTAAAACCACCAAAAAGCATAATACTCCTAGTTGGCCACGCAAAAGCGCTACTTTATACTCCGCCCGAGATTCGGGTTTAGTATTTCCTAACAGTAACCTGGTAAACAGGGCAATTAACATGGATGGTTAAAGGTAAGCAATGCAACGAAAGCACAATCAGAAATTACGCTGACCAGAAAAATAGTAAATACAGATCCTTCTCCAGGCTTGGACTCTAAAGTTAATTGTCCATTTAACCGAGCCAGTGCCTCCTTCTGAAACGCTAGCCAAACATAGCCCAAATTTCATTTCCAATGTATTTTTAAATTGCCATAAATAACAAGATCGGATTCACTATTTTTCAAAAACATGATTGAGTTTAAAATAATAGGCTTGGCCGTTGCTTTTTCGCCCACCGCACCAGCTATGTTGGCCGAGGCCCGCAGGCTTGTTGTTTATTTTAAATCTAAACTGGTTTTGATACACGTAGGCGAGCGGACAGCCAATAGCGAGCAGAAAATGAAAACCCTGATTGCTGATTGTGAACTGGACGAAACACGGGTTACGGTGCTATGGAAAACGGGCGACCCGGTAAAACAAATTTTAGCCGCATGTAAGAGCGAGAAGATTGATTTGCTGATGGCCGGAGCATTAAAAAAGGAAAACCTGGTGAACCATTACCTGGGTACGGTAGCGCGTAAAATATTGCACAAAGCCGATTGCTCTTTATTAATGATTACCCGTCCATCAGTTGAAGAGACACCTATTCGCAATGTCGTGGTTAACGCGGAAGACAGCCCTTACATTGATGAAGCCATATGGGCAGCTTGCCATTGGAACACACCCGAAAACGCCTGGATACACATTGTGCGCGAGTTGAAACTATTAGGCCTTGCACTTGCCGCCAACGAACAATGCAATGCCGAAGAATACGAACAACGAAAACAACAAATGCTGCAACAGGAAATTGATGTGGTAGAAGAAATACTGCAACGAGTTCCGCATCAGAAAAATAAAATCAACATAAAGATCGTGTCCGGTAAAGCAGGTTTTGAACTGGCCCGGTTTGCTGAACGTAAAGAAGCCGATTTGCTTGTGATGGGTGCGCCCCACCGTAAGTTTTCATTTTTTACAAGGGTGTTTCCTCACGACCAGGAATATATTTTTAATGATTTACCTTGTAATGTGTTGATGGTACAACCCCGCAAATCAAAATGAGCAAACTCAGTCAATATGAAGTAATGAGTTTGCTGATACAGCTAAGCGTTATGCTGCTAGCTGGGCGGTTATTTGCCGAAGCTGCCCGCAAGGTTAAACAACCAGCCGTTATTGGCGAAATCTTAGCTGGTATAATTCTTGGCCCTACCATATTGGGCATGATTAACCCCGATTGGTTTCATAGTTTATTCCCAAGCGGATCATCCGCACTGGTGCTGGATGGATTTGTGCAAGTAGCGGTAGTAATGTTGCTTTTTATTGCCGGCCTGGAAGTTGACCTGCACATTGTGTTACAGCAAGGAAGACAAGCATTTTACACCAGTACATTCGGATTAATCATTCCGTTTGCTATCGGTTTTATGTTTCCTTATTTCTTTCCGGAGTTTTTTGGTAGCACAAATGAAACAAGACACCTCGCCTACTCGCTCTTTATGGGAACTTCTATGGCTATTACAGCACTACCGGTTATTGCACGTATCCTGATGGATCTTGGAATTTTCAAATCGCGCATGGGTATGCTGGTAATTTCATCGGCTATGATAAACGATTTGATTGGGTGGTTGATCTTTTCGGTTGTGTTAGGCATGATTGGTAAGAAGCAAAATATTTCATTATGGAATACAGTGTTGCTTACTACAGGATTTACCGCAGCCATGCTTACTGGTGGCCGGTGGCTGATCAATCGCGGATTGCCGTGGGTAAATCAAAAATTAGCATGGCCCGGTGGTTTACTTTCAATAGCATTGGCACTTTGCTTTCTGGCTGCAGCCTTTACCGAATACATTGGCATTCATGCTGTGTTTGGTGCTTTTATAGTAGGCGTTGCGCTGGGCGATTCTAAACACCTAAGTGAGCGTGCTAAAGAAATTCTTCATCAGTTTATAAATAATATTTTTGCTCCGCTGTTTTTTGTTGCCATTGGTCTAAAAGTAAACTTTGTTGAAAATTTCGATCTCGCATTAACGCTGGCCATTATAGCCATTGCCTTTGCAGGAAAAATAATTGGAAGTGGTTTGGGTACCCGCTTGGGCGGATTCGGGTGGCGCGAATCCATGGCCGCAGCGTTTGGAATGAATGCACGTGGAGCAATGGAAATAATTCTGGGGTTGGTTGCGCTCGAAAATGGATTGATAAATGAAAAGGTGTTTGTATCGTTGGTGATAATGGCGCTTGTAACCAGTATGAGCAGCGGGCCGTTGATGAAATGGATGCTGCGAAAGTGATATTTTAATTGGTAAAACAGGTGGCCCTACTGGCCCGGATTAAATCTGCGGTTGTCAGCTACAAACAGCAAGCTTCTAACCAAGCTGCACTAAATCAAACTCAAACAATTCACCATCGTAAACAAACTTTCAGAGACGAGTATCGGGAACTATTGAAAAAATTTGAAGTTGAATTCAACGAAAAGTATCTGTTCGAATTTTTGGATTGATTTGTACCCTCCCATTTTCTTTTTACTTTTGTAAAACCTTCTGTCCCAGCGTGATCCGAAAATTTTTTCCGCTAGACAAAAACTACCTGCTTGAACAAGCCCAGTTAGACACTCGGCAACACCTGCTCGTACAACTTGTCGAAAAAGTAAAAAGCATTCACTTGCTCAAGCACAACCCGTTGGGTTTGGAAGATGATTTTACACTTATTGTTAAACGTTTTCAACTTAAAAACTTAAAACCACTCGAAAGCTTTTACCAAAACCTGGCAGGAGTATATCGCTACAAACACGGCCAAAACCAGTTGGAATTTGTGTGGGATGGTCGCGAGCATATTGATAAATATAAAACCGAGTGGGAATCGGCATTTGTTAACTGGACTAATCACTTCTGTACACACGAATTATTTCTGCAAGCTGTACTTGATCTTACTGTATTCCTTCCTGAAAACAGGCAAGCCGTATTAGCCGAAAACAAAATGAATCATTTTATTCTCCAGCGTTTTGAAATGCGCATGCATAAAAGTAAAGGCCTGGTGGCGATGAGGGTGGCGTGATTATATATTTAAGCAGAATGACTTGATCAATGTGCTGATTCTACAATAAAATCAAAGTTTGATTCCTGTTCGATAATCACTAATTTATCCGGTCTTTAATCATAAACCTATGAAGCGACCTGCATTCTATCTTTACGCTACACTCGCAGTAGCCATTGTACTGGCTTTAAGTTATTTCTGGCGTAACGCCTTGTACTTGTTTATTCTGGTTGGCCCCGTTATTCTGCTTGGCATACAGGATATTCTACAGCCACGCCAGTCCATTCGTATAAACTTTCCGGTGTTGGGCCGTTTGCGCTATGTGTTTGAAGACCTGCGACCAAAAATTCAACAATACTTTGTTGAGAGCGATACCGATGGTGCACCCATCAATCGCAACGAACGTTCTGTAATTTATCAACGTGCCAAAAAACAAACCGATACCATTCCGTTTGGCACACAATTAAATGTTTATGCCGAAGGCTACGAGTGGATGACTCACTCCATCGTACCCAAAGATTTTCATAAACTGGATCATAACCCACGGGTACGTGTGGGTGGAAAAGAATGCAAGCAGCCGTATGACATGAGTGTGCTGAACATTAGTGCCATGAGTTTCGGATCGCTAAGTAAAAATGCGGTGCTCGCGTTAAACGGTGGTGCTAAAATGGGTGGCTTTGCACACAACACAGGCGAAGGTGGAATTAGTCCTTACCACTTACAACCCGGTGGCGATTTAATTTGGCAGATTGGTACCGGCTACTTCGGAGCCCGCGATGACAATGGAAACTTTAGCGATGAAACATTCAAAAAAAATGTAGCTCATGCCAATGTAAAAATGGTAGAAATAAAACTTTCGCAAGGTGCAAAGCCAGGCCACGGAGGCATTTTACCCGCTAAGAAAAATACACCCGAAATTGCGGCCATCCGGCATGTTAAAGCTGGCACTACTGTTTTCTCGCCTCCGTTTCACAGTGCCTTCAGCACACCCATCGAATTAATTCAATTTGTAAAAAGATTGCGCGAACTATCCGGTGGAAAACCGGTTGGCTTCAAACTATGTATTGGCCGCAAGGGCGAGTTTCTTTCCATTTGCAAGGCGATGGTACAACTTAACACTTATCCCGATTTTATTACGATAGACGGAGGCGAAGGTGGTACCGGTGCAGCTCCGCCTGAGTTCTCCAACTCGGTAGGTATGCCCATGTTAGATGCGCTCGCTTTCGCGGATAATGCTTTGCGTGGCTTTGGTATTCGCAAAGAAATGCGGCTCATTGCCTCCGGAAAAATTCTAACAGGTTTTCACATTCTAAGGGCGATGGCCCTCGGTGCCGATACCTGCAATTGCGCACGCGCCATGATGATGGCCCTCGGTTGTATTCAGGCATTGGAGTGCCATAAGAATACCTGCCCTACCGGGGTGGCTACGCAAGATCCTTATTTTATGAAAGGGTTAGTTGTGGAAGATAAAACCGTGCGCGTAGCCAACTACCATAAACATACGGTAGAAAGTTTTGTAGAGTTGATGGGTGCTGCGGGGTTAGATCATCCCGACCAGATTAACCGCACGCATGTATATAGACGTGTATTTATGAACTTGGTTAAAACCTATGAAGAAATTTACCCAACTATTCCCGATGGCTGCCTGCTAAACGATGGTGATATTCCATTTGATTATGATGATTATATGAAACGCGCTTCGGCTGAGAGTTTTGAGGTGGCGGTGTGATTTAGAAAGGTGAATTATAGTTCGATACCAAATTAATGAGCAATCAATCGAACGCGAATGAGACTAAAAAATAATGAATGCACCCCGATGTTAGGTCTTCCGACCTGACAGACTCAACAATCAACATCTTAATTGCTGGCTGAGTCCGCCAAAATGGGTTCGCCCAATTTATTCTCACTTTTCTCATATCGTTGACCAAAGCTTAACAAGCTCAAGTTTAGTGTAACCATTACCACTAAATATTTCATAATCGTTGCGGATTTAATTTAAGATTCAAAAAACAAAGGCCATCCCGCAAGTCAATCGTTACCGATTAAACCCACAGATGGCCCTCTGCTCCACCAGCTTAAAAACTCAGGTTTATTGTTTTTGCTTTTTCGCGTACCGCTTTTATCAGAGCCGCATCCAACGTATTATCGCCTTCGGTTTTTGGTGTGTTGGCTGCAATATATTCCTGACGCTTTTTATTCAGACTTTGTATTTCATCTTGAATTTTTTTTCGCTCATCGGCTTTTTGTTTTACATAAGCCTGGCGTTGAGTTACTGTCATGCCCTTCATTTCTACAGGCAAGTCTTCATCTTTAGCTTTCACAATTACTTCTTCACTTTCCTTCGAAGCATCTACCAAATCCCAGGTAGAGTTTTTATATGCATGCGAACTTTTTGAAACCGCGCGCTCTACTGCATTGGCTTGTCCATAGCTACTGGCGTTTGTATCTTGTATAGCCTGCTGTTCCTTCTTGGAGGCACCTGCTCTTCCATAATACACATATGTGTCATTCAATTTTGCATTTAACGCACTAATGCGGTCATCATAAGGCGATGGCACATACACTGTTCTGCGATTTTGTTCAATGCTCATGTAAGAACCTCCGGTAATAGTAGCACCATCTTTCCAGTTAGTGGCAATTCCTTCATCATACGGCCCGCAAAAAATTGTGTTCACTACAATGCCCTTTTCGCGCGCCAGGCCGCATGCCGTCCGATACGAGATGTTACCCTGGGTAAAAGGTTCATTGCCAGCTATAAAAATCATTTTCAAATCATTGGCTGATGGGCTCCACGCTAATTGCTTTAACGAGGTATTAATTACATAACCACAGTACTCATTACCTCCATTGGTAGAAAGCGCGAAAAGCTTTTCAGAGATCACATCTAAATCGTCCGTTAATCCACTCACCAACCGGATGTACCCTTCTGAAGATGGCAATCCATCGTTACCATATTCATAAAGCGCTATTTTAATGTTAGGCTTTTTTCCATCGGCACACTTAGCCGCAGCGAGTTCGTTCACAATTTTCCACAGTTGCGATTTAGCCTGGTCAATCAGGCCATCCATACTATTACTGGTATCCAGCAACAGTGCCAGTTGAATGCTTTGATCTTTGGCAGGTGGTGGTGCCACAGGCGCAAATGCACTCAGGCTAAAAAAGAATATCACAGAAAGGATCGCAAGACGGTTCTTAACCGGGCTTGCAAAAAAAGAGGTTGTTTTCATGGCGTTTGTTTTTGGTAAAGTTTACGCGCAAAAACGCTCTGGGGTACCTTCACTTAGTGGCGGTACCCGCACACCGGGCGAAAGCCATAGCCGACCGGGTGAACGGGTTGAAATGAATAAACCATACCTCAAACGACCCAAAATTATTGTAGTAACTTTCCAACCGAAACACATCAAACTTCCGTTGAGAACCGGAGAAGCGATTTAAAAATGAAGAAGCTGTTGATCTTTTTACTTCCAGTACTACTGGCCTGCACCGGTAGTGTCTGCCATGCGCAGAAGAAAAAAGCCGACTCCTATTCGGACTTTAAAAGCCGGTCGTCTCAAACTAGCATCACACAACTTTTACGCGATGCAACAGCAGTTAAAAATTCAAACCCGGCACAGGCCCTGAGTTTTGTACAGGAAGCTTTGGGCATGAGTCTGACTCAAGGCGATGTTCTAAGTGAAGCCACGTGTTATCTCTTGCTGGGCGAGATTAATGAACAAATACGCGAGTGGACATTAGCCCTGGAAAACTATAACAAAGCTTACCAACGGCTGGCCGTTAAATACAACGCTTCACCCGAATACATTCGCACGTTAAGAGGATTGGGAAACACAAATCTTAAAATGAGTAATTACGAGCAAGCACTCGTTTACTATAATCAAGCACTGCAAATGAAATTAAGTCGGTCCGAAAAAACAGAACTGCAATTAGATGTTTCGGAAGTTTATTACCAGCAGGGTAATTATGAGCAGGCGTTGACCGCGATTGAAGATCTCAACACCAATCAAAAGATTATGGGCGATGCGTTGGTAGGCAGAATTCAAAATCAGAAGGCTAAAATTTTTGCCCGTACCAACGAAGTGGACAAAGCCAACACGCTATATAAATCATCGCAGCAGAATATACGCGCAGCTGGCAATGCCGCCCCTGCCAGAGAAGAAGAAGCACTGAAATTAACCAAAGAAGAAATCTCGGAAGTGTTGCGCGAACAAAAACGTTACGATGACGATATTACCTTGCGCAACCAATCAATTGATTATAACCTCGCATCGCAAAATTTAAGCGAAGCATCCAAAGACAAAATTGAACTTAGTAAATCGCTTGCCGCAAAAGGCGAAACGAACGAAGCCATTCGGCAACTTAAAGAAGCCGCGTTACTGGCCGACTCGGTTAGTAGTCCAAAAGAACAAGCTGCAGCTTACTTAAACCTGGCCACCTTATATGAGCAGAGTGGCAGAACTACAGACGCACTGAAAACATATCAGAAATACAGCGAGGCCGTTGCCCGCACCGAACAGCAAGCCGAAATCAATCAACAGCAAAAGGCCGAACTGATTCGCAAACAAAAGGAAATTGAAGCACTCAGTAACGAAGTGGTTTCCGGCCAACGCGAAGAACAAACGCTGCTGCAACAACAACAACTTGTTATATATGGATTGCTCATCCTGATAGTAATCATACTCTTCACCAGTTATTTCATTTACAAAAATGCGCAGGCCAGTAAGCGCGCAAATCAGTTGTTGGCATTAAAGTCACTGCGAGGCCAAATGAATCCGCATTTCATTTTTAATGCCCTCAATTCAGTTAACCAGTTTATTTCGCAAAACGATGAACGATCGGCCAATAAGTATTTATCAGAGTTTTCAAAACTCATGCGTCTGGTGTTGGAAAATTCGCAGGAGGATTTTATTTCGTTACAAAAAGAAGAAGAAATTATTTCGTTGTATGTAAAGCTGGAGCATTACCGCTTTCGCGATAAATTTGACTACACGCTTTCAATTGACGAAACGCTAAACAAAGAGACAATTCAACTACCTCCTATGCTCATTCAACCCTATATCGAAAATGCAGTGTGGCACGGACTGCGATATAAGGATGACAAGGGGACACTCAAACTGGAGTTTGTTCGGAATAATGGCACCATGCAAATAATTATTACCGATGATGGAATTGGTAGAGCAAAATCCGCTCAACTCAAAACAGAAAATCAAAAAAAACACAATTCAACCGGACTAAAAAATATTCAGGAAAGATTGCAGATTTTAAATGCTGTATATAAATCAAATTATACTGTAAATACTGAAGATTTACCGAATAACGGTGGCACACGCGTACGCATATCTATACCTCTTGAAAAAAACACTTCTGTATGAAGGCAGTAATTGTTGATGACGAAAAAGACAGCCGCGAAATTTTGGCGAACTACTTAAAAAAGTATTGCCCGGATGTTACCGTTTGTGGCTTTGGCGAATCTGTTGCAACAGGATTGGAAGTAATAAAAAAATACAATCCGGAAATTGTATTTCTGGATATTGAAATGCCATACGGTAATGGGTTTGATCTGTTGGATAAAGTAGAGGTGATAACATTTGAAACCGTCTTTGTAACAGCATTTGATAATTACGCCATCCAAGCCCTGAACCAAAGCGCAGCCTATTACTTATTAAAACCTATCGACATTGATGAACTGGTGAAGGCGATAGAGAAAATACGCATCGAACGCACTGAAAAAAATTACATGCAGCATGCACGCCTGTTACTTGAAAACAAAAAGAACAGTGCGCATCAAAAAATCATGTTGCCCACATTAGAGGGATTTGAGATTGTGAATATCAATTCCATTTTATACTGCGAGGGTGCTGATAACTTTACTAAATTCCATTTCGAACACGGACAGCCGTTATTAATTTGCCGAACACTAAAATATTTTGAAGAAATCTTAAAAGAACATCGGTTTGTGCGAATTCATCGTTCCCACCTTATTAACCCCGATTTTGTGGTTCGTTATTCGAAAGGGAAAGGTGGCTACGTTACCATGAAGAATAACCAGGAGTTGGAAATATCGCCCAACAAAAAACAGGAGTTTTTAAATCTGTTTGAATCTTAAAGATTAGTTTATGAAAAAATTGAGAAGTTATTCCATTTTTATAGTTGTAGTATTTGCTGCCTGCAAGCCGTCGGATAAACTAAACAAGGTGGTAGGCATAACAAAAGTAACACTCGAAAACACCCGTTGGGCTTTAATTGAACTTGATGCGCAAGCTATCACCTTCGAGAATAAGCCTTACCTGATGTTTGCACCCAAAAGTATGGTGGTAAATGGTTTTGGTGGTTGCAATCAATTAGCAGGCTCCTACCAATCTTCCGCACAAAAGCTTAAACTCAACAACATTGCTGCCACCCGTATATATTGCCCGGAAACAATGCAAACCGAAATTGATTTTCTTCAACGTTTACAACAAATAACTAATTTCAGGATTGAGGGACATGAGTTGATACTTTTATACGATAACATAGTAGTGGCCCGTTTCAGAGCTGTAAATTGATTAACGCAAGCTATCCGCTCATCAAATTTTTGCTTGTGTTGGTACCGGTAGCCAGTTATACTGCGTGTTTAACAACCTGTTAAACTATAACCAAACTACTATGAAAGCAAAATTTTTTATTATTCCCATTCTCTGCCTGTTAAGCATTGTTGCTTTTACGCAGGATGCAACCGTAACTGAAGAAGAATTAACGCGGTATGCTACCGCTATGGATTCTATTAATGAGATGTCGGCAGAAGTAAAAGAAATGATTACCGAGTTGGTAAAAAATAACAAAGTGGTAACCGCTACACGTTATAATGAAATTTCTAAAATTATTTCGGATGAAACCAAATTGGCAGAGGCGAAGGCTACACCAGAAGAGATAGCATTTGTAAAAGAGTTGGCCGCCAAGCGCGACTCCGCTACCGTACAAATCAATGCTGCCGTGCAAAGTCTTGCAAAGGATTTTGTTGGTGCAGCAACTTTTAACAAAGTGCGAAAAGCATTGAGTACAGATGCTGAATTAAAAGGCAAGTATGAAGCACTTATGGCGGAGCTGGCTAAAGACAATCCAGGGGTTCAATAATTTTTTACAGGGTTGTATCACACTTGGCTTGAACGTTTGGCTTTTTCGTTAGCGAAACAACCTGGCATGTTGATACAACCCGCTTATGATTTATCTAAAAGTGCATCCATGCTGACGGTTGCGTAAGTTGCTTCAGCATTTGTAAAGTCTTTCATTCTGGCTTTTGCAGCGGCATGTTCGCGCGCCACGTGCTCTATGCGCTGCACTTCGTAGCCATGCTCCTCTATTTTTAATAAGTTATCGTATGGCCCGCGGGGTGAAATCAGTTTTACAAAAACCGGTGCGGTTTCAATCGCTATAAACAAAAGCAAAATAAACCAACTCGCCCATGCAATTGCACTACTGTTAGCTGCAATGCGACTTAATGCTTCCAGCTTGCCGGCAAGGCCATCGGGCTTTTGTTTTTGCAGTTGCGTTAATTCTGTTTCCAATTTGGATTGATTAGCTGCCAGTGCCGCTCTGCGCTCAGTTAGTAAACTTTCATTTCGTGCTGTCAATTGACTCAACTCCATGTCGGCCTTTTCAGCATCGGCTTTTTTCAATTTATAAATTGGTCCGGCATTTCGCTGTTTGGTTCCTCCAGTTCCATCGGCTTCTTCGCGGGCTTGTTTATCGAGTTCATTGCGTTCAATGGTTTTGGCTGCAAGTTCTGCATTGAGCTTTTCTATTTCATTGGTTATTTGATTTATTTCTGTTTGGAATCTGAGTTTGACTTCATTTTCCTGACTGGCATACGCCTGCTGTTCCATCAGCACCAACTCAGCTTGTATTTCCTTTTCAAAAATTTTTAACTCCAATGGTCGTGCAATTACAACCGAAATAATAATTGCAAGCACTATCCGGGGCAAAGCCATCAACCACTCCTGCAAAGGTTTGCCCTCTTTGCGCATACTCGAAACAATAAACCGATCAAGGTTAAAAATCATCAGGCCCCACACCAATCCAAGTATTGCGGCTATCCACACATTATCAAAAACGGTGAACAGCGCATAGCCAGCTGCTAACGCTGCGAACACACCTGTAAAAAATACGGTAGCACCAATACCTGCGTATTTGGTGCTCTCGCTTGAACATTTGGTTAGCAAGGTTATGCTTGCACCGGAACAAAGCCAAAAGAAGGTCTTAATTTTTTCCATGAAACAGTAACGGGTATGGTTCAGGATTAGTATAAACCAGCTTCAAACAAGTTGAATGCCATTACCGCAATACTGGAAAATTAAAATGTTGTATGGACTGAACTATGAATCATGTACTAAACCGAACAGTACCGTGTTCGGTTTAGTAGATTGATCGTACCACTCAGCGCTTAAATTTATCGCGCAGGGCCGCTAGTTTATCTTCCATCGATTCAACTGCTTTTATAGGCGCCTTTGGTTTAGGAGTTCGTTCTTGTCGTGCCGTATTGGTGATAGGACTGGAGCTTCCAAACGGATCGCTTTTCATTGACAAGGCAATTCGCTTACGCGGAATATCAACTTCCACCACTGTTACCTGCACTTTCTGTTGAACCGCTACCACTGTGTTGGGATCTTTTATAAACTTATCGCTCAAATGGCTGATGTGTACCAGGCCATCCTGATGCACACCAATATCTACAAAAGCACCAAAGGCTGTTACGTTTGTAACAATACCCGGAAGCTTCATACCAATTTTTAAATCTTTTATTTCATGTACGCCTTCGGCAAACTCAAACACTTCAAATTTTTCACGCGGGTCGCGGCCTGGCTTTTCAAGCTCTGATAAAATATCGTTGAGGGTCGGTAACCCTACCGCATCTGATACATATTTTTTTAGATCGAGTTTCTTTCGAAGCTCTGCACTGGTCATTAAATCTTTTATAGTGCAACCAAGATCAGCCGCAAACTGCTGCACCAATTCATAGCGTTCCGGATGCACCGCACTTGCATCCAATGGATTTTTAGAATCGCGGATGCGCAAAAAACCTGCGCATTGTTCAAATGCTTTCTCACCTAAACGTGGCACTTTTAATAATGCTTTACGATCCGCGAAAGCGCCATGTTGATTGCGATATTCCACAATACTTTTTGCCAACTGCGGCCCAAGGCCCGATACATATGCCAATAATTCTTTGCTGGCTGTATTCAGTTCTACACCCACTGAGTTTACACAGCTGACCACCACATCATCCAACCCGGCCTTCAGCTTATATTGATCTACATCGTGTTGATATTGTCCTACTCCAATCGACTTGGGATCAATCTTCACCAATTCGGCCAATGGATCTTTTAACCTGCGACCAATGGAAACTGCACCCCGTACAGTAACATCGTGATTGGGAAATTCTTCGCGTGCAACTTCCGATGCAGAATACACTGAAGCTCCACTTTCATTTACCATCACAATTAATATTTCTTTGGGCAAACCAATATTCTTTACGAACGCTTCCGTTTCGCGGCTGGCAGTTCCATTGCCGATAGCAATAGCTTCAATTTTAAACCGATCGCAAAGGCCTAATACAATCGTGGCCGACTTAGCGGTTTCGCGTTGGGGTTCGTTCTGATACAGAACGGTATCGAACAACAAGGCACCTTGTTCGTCTAAGCAAACCAATTTAGTACCTGTACGAAAACCCGGATCGAGTGCCAACACTCTTTTCTGCCCTAAAGGCGATGCGAGCAATAGTTTTTTCAGATTAGCGGCAAACACCTGAATGGCTTCTGCATCTGCTTTCATTTTACTCTCTACCCGAATTTCAGTTTCGAGCGATGGTTTTAACAATCGCTTGTATGAATCTTTTACAGCCAACGAAACCTGTTCGCTTGCTTTTGAACTACCTTTTACAAATTGTTGTTCAAGCGATGCAATGGCTTGTGCTTCTGGTGGTTCAATATTCAATGTAATAAACCCTTCTTTCTCTGCCCTGCGCATAGCCAGCAACCGGTGCGAGGGTGCTTTTTGAATCGGCTCCTTCCAATCAAAATAATCTTTAAACTTTTGCGCTTCTTCACTTTCTGCTTTTGATTTGATTACCGCAGCTTCAATCACACCTTCATTCCAAAACAACTCTCTTACTTTCTGTCGCGCTTCCTGGTTTTCACTCACCCATTCTGCAATAATATCACGTGCTCCATCCAATGCCTCCTGCTCATTGGCTACACCTTTTTCTGCATCAATAAAAGTCTTAGCCAATTCATTTACCTCCGATTGTTTTTGCTCGAACAAGGTAAGCGCCAGCGGTTCCAACCCTTTCTCTTTTGCTACGCTTGCACGCGTTTTGCGTTTTGGTTTGTAAGGCAAATAAATATCTTCCAGTTCATTCAGGGTTTCAGCTTGCGCTATTGCTCCAGCGAGCTCGGGTGTTAGTTTCTGTTGTTTTTCGATGGACGCGAGTATTGACTCTCTTCGTTTTTCCAACTCTACCAATTGTTCGTGCCGATCGCGAATAGTGGTTAGTACAACTTCATCTAAACTACCGGTAACTTCCTTACGATAGCGGGCTATAAATGGAATAGTGGCTCCACCCGCCAATAGTTCAATTACACGGTTTACCTGGTCAATCTCAAGATTTAATTCGTCAGAAATTTTTTGTTCAAGCACATTCATGTAAACCTCTTTTTATGTCGGGGTGCGAATCAACAAAATAAATCAGATACAATGCAAAAAAATTATATCGGTAAAAGTAAACTGAATGTAGAGCCTTTACCATAAACCGAACGCACTGAGATACTTCCTCCCATGCGGGTAGCAGCCTCGCGTGCAATGTATAAGCCTAAGCCAGAGCCACCGGTACTTGAAGCTGTTTTATAAAACATATCGAAAATCTTTTCAATGTGTTCCGGCCTGATTCCCTGACCATTATCTTTTACTGAAATTTCTACATGCGGATTACCTGATCGGAAATCTATTTCGATAAATTGATTTTCCTTCGACTTATCGTGATAGCGAACTGCGTTGGACACCAGGTTGTTCATGACCATGCGCAACCGTACCGGATCGGTAGTGATTTTAGTTCCGGAGGGAATGTTCAGCTTAAATTCAATACGACTTACACCATCGTTAAATCGCAAATTATCAACCACTTCGTTTACCAATTGTTCCACACTTATGGTCTCCCGCACCAACTCTAGTCGCATATTGCGCGAGTATTGAATAATATCCGTTATAAACTTATCAAGCACACCCACACGCCCTTGAATCATTTGCAGGTACATCTTTAATTCTTCCGGGTTATCGGTTTTGGCTGTAAGGTTAATTATTCCGGCAATAGAGCTGAGCGGGGCCCGCAAATCATGCGAGGCACTGTACACAAACCGATCCAGTTCGCTATTTACTTTTAACAACTGCTCGTTCTGATTGCGAATTTGCAACTCATTCTGTTTTAAGTTTTCTTCACTGTAGTAATTATTGATTATAACCAGGTAAAAAAGGTAGCTGCACGTTAATGCAAAAGCCAATACATTAATTATAAACAGCGTATCAATTTCGCGTTGATTAAAATTACGAAAGGGTAGCAATTTTAGATCGAGGAAGAATACAGCAAAATACAGTGCAAGCGAAAAAATCAAAAAGCCTACACCCAGGTACCATTCTTCATATCCAAAAATTACCAGTGCTGCAAAAGCAAAAATACCCAAATACATGTGCAGACCGGTTTGGGTGCTTTCGCTGGAAGCTATAACATAAAGGCTCAGGTTAAAAAAAACCAAACCCACCCCTGCTGCCAATTTGCTATGGCCAAACTTGTTAATAATAAAAGTAACGCCCGCTATTGTAAAAAAGGTTATAAAAATGAAAAGCGGAACATGTGTGGCAAAGAACTGATTGAATACCCATATTACTGCTGTAACTGTAAATGCCAGTAGCGAAAGATGATTAACCAATTGCTGGCGATGGTGTGGCCCCGTTTTCAGTTTAAAGATGGCAAGCATGAAACACGAAGCTGGTTGACATACATTTAGGAAGGGCCTAACAAATATATATTTTTGAAAAATTGATTTTCCAAAGTACCACCACTCTATTTACAGTACGTTGTTTAATTGTTCCTTTATTTTCTCCAACTCTTCCTTCATTAATACCACGTGCTTCTGCATTTCAGCATCGTTGGCTTTGCTGCCAATGGTATTAATCTCGCGACCAATTTCCTGAGCAATAAATCCAAGCTTTTTACCAGACGATTGTTTTTCGCCCATCACTTTCAAAAAGTAATCGAGGTGTGTTTTTAACCGAACCCGCTCTTCATGAATGTCGAGCTTCTCGATATAAAAAATTATTTCCTGTTCCAACCGGTTAGCGTCAAATCCTTCGTTCCCGAAAAAATCGGTTATGTTTCCTTTTATCCGGCTCCTGATTTTTTCAATGCGTTTTGGGTCCAGCTCTTCCACCTGTAGCAATCCAGAGCGAATTGTTTCGATATAGGCATTGAGTTTAGTTTCCAGCGACTTGCCTTCAGTTGCACGAAATTTATCGCAATTACGAACAGCCTCATCCAGCAAGGATAGTACGCGTTCCCACTCGGCCGGGTCTAGCTCTTCGCGGCCATTGTTTTGCACAACATCGGGCGAGTTAAGAGCCATTTGAAAAATACCATCTTGTGAAGCACCCACTTTATCGGCCAGCTTTTTCAGTTCAGCATAATAGGATTGAAATAGTGATTCGTTGTATTGTTGCCGTATTTCCTGTTTTATACCAGTTTGCAAATCAATGCTAAGCGAAACTTTACCGCGTTCCAACTTATCGGTAATAAAATTGCGCAGCTCCAGTTCTTTTTCAGAAAATTTTTTGGGCATGCGCAGGTTCAAATCCAAAAATTTTGAATTTAAACTCTTTACCTCTATGCAAATGGCCCCTTCTGTGGAATTAGCTATAACCTGGCCAAAGCCAGTCATGGACTTAATCATACAAACTTACAATTGAAACACCTGCAAGGTATTTAAATTTATCGGTTAACCAGATAAATCAAAAGTCGAAACCAAGTGTTACGGAAAGGCGGGGATTTTTTACCTGATAATTTTCTACCGGCCAGGCTACATCAAGCTTCATATAATAGCCCAGCATCATGGTGCGTAAACCAACACCATAACTATAAAGCCAGGGATTCAGGTACTCATTAATTTCAATTACAAACGGACTACCTGATTCGCGATCTTCCGGTACTACGCGCTTGCGTACGCTGTTGCGCGAATTAAAAGGCACGGGGCCTGTCCAACTGGTACCAATATCATAAAAGGCAGTAAACTGAAGGTTTCGGAAAAAGTTAGAAGTAATCGGGCCATTGCTTAGCGCGCGTATCAACGGCACGCGCAGTTCAACGTTTCCAACCGCTACACTATTACCATACAGAGTAGCATAATCAAAGCCCCGAAGGTTGGTAGCAAACTCAGAGAAGAGAATGTTTTCGTTAAAGGCTCCTTGTGTGCCCTGCAATGGATTTTGCAACCCGGAATAATTAATTCGGTTAAATGCCCAATTATCCATTCCGCCTAACAAATACATTTTTGGTGAGTTGCCGAAAAACGTACCGGTAAAGCCTCGCATAGCAAATACAATTTCGCGGTATATCTTCTGATAGTGCCGCACATCGATTGACAATTGTGAAAAGCTTTTGTTGGCATTGCCTAATGCTTCGTAGTGTATCAGACTTATTTTGCCCCGGGTACCTTCTATTATATTCATGCCGGTTGTAAGCGAATTATCATAAACTACTTCGGCACGTGCACCGGCATATAGCTGGTTGCGCGATGGTAAAAACTTGGGTGCGGTATCTTGCGGAATAATATAACCCCTATCTACAAATTGGGTAAACCCTGCAAAGGGTTTAAGCGAAACGCGGGTTCGCACCGAAAGCGGAAACGAAGCACCAAACTCGATTTTCTGAAAGGAATATTTCTGCTCTTCTACATCAACCGTGCGATTTGCATTTGTTTCCCAAAAAATAACCTTGCGATCGAAGCGCACGCTATAATCTACCCGGTATGGCAGGTATTGAAATTCACCCCATACATCGCCACTTTTAAAATCGAATGCAGTTTGAAGGCCACCTATTATCCGGTAATTCTCCAGCATATCATTCATCTGGGCTTCCACGCGCATACTAAAACCCCGCAAGGGGTCTATCACAAAATTGGAAACTATATTTTCATAACTAAACTTGGGCATGTACGGAAATGGGCCTGTAACACGGCTGGCATCGCGTGCTTTCATGTAGCGAGTTAAAAAATTTTCGCTGGGTTGTTTTGTTTTCAATACCTCATCCTCAAAAACATAATCGTTGGTATTTAAGGGTTTTTCTGTTTTAGGTTTAATCGTATCGGGCTTAACGGGATCTTCAAATGTATAATCATCGGTATTAATAACCCCCGTATTGGTTCGTGCCGAATCGGGCATTACCGGTTTGGGCAAATCATTTTTAGTAGTATCGGTCTTTTCCCGCAGGCGCGCATTTATCAGGTCTTTGATCGACATGTTTTTAGGTTGCTCCTGTTTACGCTTTTCGGTAAGGGTTTTGGCTTGTTGCACTTCGCGCCTGCGCGATGCCGGGGTAAAAATTTGTTTTTCCAGATTAAAGTTGCTCTCCTTAAAAATATCCTCGCCCATATTTTGAGTAGCTACCATTACAAAACTTCGGTTAACAAAGTTTAGGTCGTAATCGCGAATGCTGGAGTTATAGTTGGATACCTGGGCGTAAATTCCGGTTTGCCGGTTGTACCGAAATAAGTTTACAATACCACGCTGATCACTCAGGTAGAAAAAATTGTTTTCATCCAAGGCCTTCGGCTTAAAATCTTTGCTTAAGGTGTTGGTAACACGGGTAACGGTTGTAGTGGTTGTATCGAGGCTGAATAAAAAAAGATTGTAATTGGGCGTTGACTTATCATAACCACGCAGGTTACTGGATATTGAATCGGTTGTTCGGTTGGAACTGAATACTACCGTATTGCTGTTTGGAATAAATGAAGGATCGAGGTCATCAAAAATATCGTTGGTAAGTCTGCGGGTACGGTCTCTGCGGCTGCTGATCAGAAATAAATCGTTTTGACCATTCAGGTCGGCACTTAATACGGCCAGGCGGCCATTGCCCGAAAAATCAAAACTACGCACATTACTAAATCTGTCTAACTCGCGTGGTAATTTGCTTTTGGTTAACAAATCATAAAGCCAAAAAACATACTGTCCATTTTTTACTCCAATTACACCCAGCGTATTGGCATCGGCCCAGCTAAGCAACGGAATGCTGTGATCAACCGTTTGCTTAATTACTTTATTGCCTCCGTTTAAAATAACAGTTTCCTGCCCGTTTTCAAGCGACCGAACTTTAACCGTAAACTTGCCGCGATCATTTTCTGCGTAAGCTATCTTTTTTCCATCGGGGCTAATTTTTACCGTGGTAAAAACTACTGTGTTGCGATGCTTGTATGTAAAGCGCGAAGAATCGGCTGCTGCCACGTAACTCTGCGCTACACGCTTTTCCATATCTGAATAATAATTCTTCCACTCCGTCATTAACTGTTTAAATGGAATGCCCAGGGTAATTAACACACTGCGTTCTTCATTTCGGATAATGCGGGTATAGTTCAGAATATTGTTGATGGCACTTTTACCATACTTCTCAACTATAAAATTCCAGATAGACTGGCCTACCAATGCGGCATCGGGGCCGGTCATGCGCAGGGCTTTGTTTGCTTTCTTCTGGGCCATAATCTGCCGTACAAAATCATCCATCTCATCACTCCATCCTTTGGCTACGTACATCGAGGCCCCATCTACAAACCAATCGGGCAGGTTAAGCAAAACTGCGTTTTGAAACATATCTTTCAGGCTACCGCCAAACATCATTTCGTTTAGCATCAGATCTGAAAACTTGTAGATAAGCTCTTCTTTAAATTCTTCTACCGTACCCGGGTGCGCAACTTCTATGTATGGTTTTATAAATTCTGTTTCGCCCCCCGATGTAAATTGTTGTTTATTAAGACCAATATTGCTCTGTTGTAAATCGGCCACAGAACTGTATAAAAAGACTTTTGTTTTTTGAGAGGGATAATAACCAATTAAATCGGTAATGCGATCGAACTCTTTTTCCAGGTAATCGAGTGCTTCCTGCGCTACCCGTTTGCGATCGTCATAAAAATAAACATCGAAGTTTTCTGAACTGAGGTAGTTCCATCGAAACTGTTTGTACTGAACCCTGTTTTTGCCATACTGCTCGTACGCACGTTGTGCGCTTACTTCACTAAATGAAAAACCGGTAAGCAAAATCAAAATTATAACCCGAAGCACTCGCATACTATCCCTCTAAGATTTCGAATATAACGCTTTAAACCTGTTAATATTTACTGCTGGCATAATTTCGCTGATTCCTGTTAGCCAGTTGGCCAGATGTGCAGCAAAATAAGGGGCCAAGCTTACACCTTTGGTACCCAAACCGTTAAAAATAGCAACATTTTTGAAATTAGGATGTTGCCCTAACATGGGCCTGCGGTCGGGCGAGGTTGGCCTCATACCCCAATTTTGGGCTACCGTTTTAAAAGGCAACTTGAGCAAACCTGCTACACCTGCCTCTAACTCGGCCCTGGCACGGTCTGTTATTGTTTCTGTTAGCTCCTGTGCCTGATAAGTTGCACCCACTTTATGGTAATTGACTGCACCCGGCACAATGTAAACACCCCGGTTGTAAATCAGTTCAGGATTTTCTTGCAATTTAATTGTTAACGTTTCGCCCTTGAGGGGTTTTACCGGCAGCGGTTTCCAAAGTTTGATTAAAGAAGTGCCCGTGCAAAATACAATGGCGCGCGCCTGCCATTGTTTATAGGTTATTTGTTGCGCTTCAATTTGTAATTGTGTTTCATCAAACCACTCTTCCAAAAACGAGTTTTGCTCAATTAACCATGCGCGCACACTGTTCAAAAATTCGGGTACATCCACATAACCACATTGGCTGGTAACAAGTCCGCCAAAGTTATCATAGACCTGGTGGCCAAAAGTGCTGCTGGTGTAAACCGCTGTAATAAACTTTTTAATTTCGGGCAAAGCACTATACCCCATCCATTCGTTTTGTTCTTGTATGGATAGGAAGGGCCGGTACAAGGGCATGGGGTAAAAAAACTTCTGGTTTAAAACGCGTTCTACCTTTGGATAAAAATCAAAAACTGTTTTAAAAAGAGTTTCGGCAAGCCACGTGCGCGCCATTAACTTACCCGTTATGGGGTTAAACAAGCCCGCAGCAATTACCGAGCTGCAATTTTTTTCGGGTTTATCAAGAACCAAAACACGTTTGGCCTGCTGTTTTAACTCCCAAGCCAGGCAGGAGCCTGCCAACCCTTGCCCTACAATCAGGTAATCGATCATAATTTTTATTAACGCAATAAAAGTACAGTGGTAAATGGTTGTTTCCTCTTTAAATTTTCTACTCAATCAAACCTTTCAGGTCTTTTCATTATCCGCACAAAGACCTGAAAGGATTTATTACTTTTACAAGATGATAAAAATTGAAACCTTCACCTTTAATCCGTTTCAGGAGAACACGTTTGTAGTGTATGACGAAACCGGTGAAGCCGTAGTTATTGATCCGGGCTGTTACGAAGCTCACGAAAAAAAAGAATTAGCACAGTTTATTGAAAGCAGTAAACTAACTGTAAAGTTGTTGCTCAATACACATTGCCATATCGACCATGTATTAGGCAACCATTTTATAAAGTCTAAATACCAGGTACCCTTCCTGATTCACGAGAAGGAATTGCCCGTTTTACAAGCTGTTAAAAGTTACGCTTCCAATTATGGATTCCCTTTATATAGTGAAACGTTACCCGATTTGTTTTTGAAAGAACACCAACCGGTTTTATTTGGAAACACTACTATGCTTACGATGCTTTTACCCGGCCATGCCCCGGGTCATATTGGGTTTTACCATTCCCAATCAAACTCGTTATTGAGTGGCGATGTGTTATTCGAAAGCAGCATTGGTCGCACAGATTTACCAGGTGGCGATTATAACACGCTTATTAAAAGCATTCAAGAAAAGGTATTTGCATTGCCTGACGAAACCATTGTTTATGCCGGCCATGGCAACACCACCACGGTGGGTGAAGAAAAACTTACCAATCCTTTCTGTGCAATACCTGTTACCCGATGAGTTTGTTGCGTCATATTCCCAATGCACTTACATGCGCCAATCTTGTTTGCGGATGCCTCGGTTTAATCAGTTTATTCACCAATAAAATTGAACCCGCTTATTTTATCTGGGCCGCGTGTGTGTTTGATTTCTTCGATGGCTTTGCTGCGCGGTTGCTAAACGTATCATCTCCTATTGGTAAAGAACTTGATTCGCTTGCCGATGTAGTTAGTTTTGGTGTATTGCCTGCTCTTATGGTTTATAAATGGATGGGGACTAACACCGGTCTATTGCCTTATGTTGCACTGCTAATTGCTGTTTTTTCTGCCTTGCGTTTGGCTAAATTTAATATCGATACCAACCAAAGCGATTCCTTTATTGGAGTTCCCACTCCGGCCAATGCCTTGTTCCTGTCGGCCTTGCCATTTTTACCAGAGGCAATTCTAACATTTGTTTTCTCACCTTATATATTAGCGGCAATTGCAATTGCATTTTCATTGCTGCTGGTGGCACCCTTGCCTTTATTCGCATTAAAATTCAAAAACTTCGGTTGGCAGGGTAATCAGCTCCGGTTTACCTTTTTGGCTGTAGCTGTATTGTTATTACTTATCTTCCAGGCCGGGGCAATACCATTCATCATACTATTTTATATTGGTGTCTCGTTAGTTTCGCGATTGGCAGGTGTAGAAAAAAAATAACGATGGCCGCAAGCAAGTTTGCGCTTTGTTTAATCTTTTGGGCTTTGGCTACCGTTTTGGTGGCTCAAACCAATTCGGTATTGCGTACAGGTAACTGGTATAAGTTTTCAGTAACGGCCGATGGTGTAGTTCAAATTAATTATTCTTTACTACGGCAGGCAGGAGTTAATCCCGACCAGATTGACCCCCGAAACATTCAGATTTATACAGGCCAGCCCGGCATGTTGCCACAAGCCAATAGTAAGCCGCGCAAAACCGATCTTACACAAATTGCTATCCAAGTTACGGGCGAACAAGATGGCCGCTTTAACAACAACGATGTTATTCGGTTTTTTGCACAGGGGCCCGACCGCTATCAATACAATCTGCAAAAGCAGATTATGGAATACGAAAACAATTTATTCACCGATAAAAATTATTATTTCCTTACAATTGGAACTGAACCCGGAAAGCGTATAACTACACGCGAAAGCATAACCGGTACACATCCTGTAATTTCTACCTATCAGGATATTGCATTCTATGAAACCGAAAAATACAACCTGTTAAAATCGGGACGGCAGTGGTTTGGCGAACAATTCGATGCCAGTACATCGGCTACCATTCGCTTTGAAATTAGCGACATTGTTGAAAACTCACAGATAAAATTGGTATCGCATGTAATGGCGCAATCTATTTCACCTTCTTCGTTTACGGTAACTTACAATAACAATACGGTGTTAACCCAGGCTATTGATGCCGTGCCCAATACCCGTTATGGAGTAAAGGGAAAAATAAAAGCCGATACAATTATTCTTAATTCAACTACGGTTGGGGCAAGTACAAACCTTAATCAGGATTTCCGTTATCAGTTTACAAAAGGAGCCTCCGGGCTTTCTGTTGGGTACCTCGATTTTTTTCTGCTGACGCTTTCGCGAAAGCTTGTCATGCGTGGTTCTCAAATTCTTTTTAGATCAGCAGGCAGCGTAGAAGCACCCATATCAGCTTACGAAATTTCAAATGCTGTAAGTAGTTTACAAATTTGGGATGTAACAGACCCTGAGCACGCCATACAACAAGCTTTTACACTAGCAGCAGGTAAAATCAACTTTGCTGCACCATCTGAAAACCTGCGCACCTTTGCAGCCATAAATCCAACTCAACTTTCAGCACCGGTTTTTGAAGGCGTTGTGGCTAATCAAAACCTGCGCGGAAGCACAGCACCACAACTTTTAATAGTAACGCACACTGAATTTGTATCAGAAGCACAACGCCTGGCCAATCATCGCCAACAACAGGGTATATCAGTTGCCGTAGTTACGGTCGATAAAATCTACCACGAGTATGCAGGGGGCAAACAAGACTTTACAGCCATACGCGATTTTATCAGAAGTTATTTTATACAGCCGGGTTCGGTACTTCAGCACGTATTGATTTTTGGACGTGGATCATACGATTATAAGAATCGCGTTTTTAATAACTCCAACTTTGTACCCATTTACCAATCGCGCAACTCGTTAAGCCCACTGGAAACTTATTCGTCTGACGACTATTATGCATTTATGGATTTGCACGAAGGCGATTGGTTCGAATCGCCCGCCCAAAATCATACACTTGATCTGGGCATTGGGCGTTTACCGGTTAAAAACTTATCGGAAGCTAAGGCCGTGGTGGATAAACTGATTGAATACGATACCAATAGCGGAGCCTGGCAAAATGAAATTCTGTTTGTGGCCGATGATGGCGACTTTAACATTCATCATTCGCAAGCCGATCAACTCGCAACGTATGTGGAACAAACTTATCCGGCCATGACTACCCGCAGATTCTTTGTTGACTCATACGAGCAGATTACACGCGCCAGTGGTCAAACCAGCCCGGAAGCAGCCAAAGCGTTAGACCTCGCCATTCGCAAGGGTGCTTTAATCGTAAACTTTACCGGTCATGGTTCCGAACGCGTGTGGATGGATGAACGCATACTGGATGATGAAATGGTAAAGGGCTGGAAAAATAAAAAGCAATACCCACTATTTGTTACCGCTACCTGCGAGTTTGGCCGGCACGATGACCCTATGCAGCTAACAAGTGGTGAATTAACATTACTACAACAGCAGGGCGGAAGTATTGGGCTGGTTACATCCGCCCGACCGGTTAATTCCAGCACAAATTTTACATTGAATCGTGCTTTCTATGAAGCTTTGTTTACCAAAACGAATAATCAATACCCCGATCTCGGCTCAACTTTTCGCATTACCAAAAACAACAGCACCAGTGGTGTTGCCAATCGAAATTTTTCGTTGCTGGCCGACCCTAGTATGAAACTGGCTTTACCACAAAATCAAATTGTATTTGATGAGATTACTACCACTGCAGGGGCAACCACACTCACTGGTCTATCCAAAATAAAAATAAAAGGCCACATCGAAAATGCAGGTGTACAAAACGAAAATTATGCAGGCAAGATGATGCTAACTATATATGACGAGCCCGTTACCAAAAGCACAAAAGGAGATGAAAATTCACCATTCACTTATTCAGAACTTTCAAATACATTGTACCGGGGTCAAACATTAATAGCACAAGGTGAGTTTGAAGTTAATTTTGTACTCACTAAAAATGTAGCTGTTAATCCTTCAGTGGGCACCGTTACGGGTTATGCTTTCAATAATTCCCAATCAGCAAGTGGTTTTAGTTATCAATCCATTGGTGGGCTCAATACATCTGTAGTTGCAGATAACACACCGCCTCGAATAAAATTATTTTTGGGCGATACCACTTTTGTTTCGGGTGGCATTGTGGGGCCGTCAACCCGCATTGTTGCTTTGCTTTCCGATGAAAGCGGTATCAACATCACAAACTTCCCTGCAGGTAAAGAAATTTATTTTTCGTTAGATAACGGGCCCTCTCAGAATATAAATGATTACTACCTTGCGGACGTGGACTCTTACAAAAAAGGGATGGTACTTTACCCGCTTGATGGCTTGGAAAAAGGAAACCACACCATTACCCTAACCGCATCCGATACCCATAATAACACCGCTACGGTAACCGTACCCTTTGTGGTTACCGATGGCAGCACTATTGAAATAGAGCAATTTGTAAATTATCCTAACCCGTTTGAAGGCCACACAACACTTGAGTTTACCCACACCCGGCCAGGCGAAGACCTGGAAGTTTGGGTAAGCATTATTGATTTGGCCGGAAATAAAATACTAGAACAACATTTCGAGGTTTTAGCCAGTCAATACCGGGTTACACTTACCGAATGGAATGGACACTCAGCCTCCGGAACAAAATTAGGCCGGGGTATATATGTGGGTAAACTATCCGTTCGTTCATTATTGGATGGCTCGAAAAATGAGCAATTTACAAAGCTAATTGTGCTTAATTAACTACCTTTACCCCCTTAGAACTTGAGTATGAATAAGTTAAGTCTGCTTGTCTTTTTTCTGTTTCTTACTATAGTAGGTTTTACCCAACCTCAGCAAGGTACCCTCATTGGTCAGGATAGTACCAATAGGGTAATAACAACAGCCGTACCCTTTCTTACCATAACTCCTGATGCACGCGCTGCCGGTATGGGCGATGTGGGCGTAGCCACTTCTGCCGATGTAAATTCAGCTTATTGGAATGCAGGAAAACTTGCCTTTATTGATAATGGCTTAGGCTATGGTATCTCCGGTTCTTATACACCTTGGCTTGGTAAAATCATTAACGACATGTATGTTTTTTATTTGTCAGGATTTTACAAGTTGGGCCGCGAACAAACCGTAGCCGCCTCTATGAAATATTTTGACTTAGGTGAAATTCAATTCAGAGGGTTAAGCAACGAAGATCTTGGAAGATTTAACCCCCGCGAATTTTCATTCGATGTAACTTATTCACGACTACTCACAGAAGAGTTGGCCATAGGTGGAGCATTACGTTATATCCACTCAAATTTAACGGGCGCCTTATCTACCGGAAACATTGATGCGCGTCCGGGCAATTCAGTAGCGGTTGATCTTGGCGTTTACTATACCAAACCCTTATCCTCCCGAAATTCAACCATGTCATTAGGCGCGGCCATTACTAACCTCGGAGCTAAAATTTCTTACTCTGATGCTAACAACCGGGATTTTATTCCAACTAATTTAAGAATGGGCGGGGCTTATACGATGGAACTTGACCCTAAAAACAAGCTCACACTTGCGTTGGATTTTAACAAACTCTTGGTGCCAAGCCCACCCCGCAATAATGCAACACCACTATTAAGTGGAATCTTTGGATCTTTTACCGATGCATCCGGTGGTTTCCGCGAAGAGATCAGAGAATTCATGACCTCAACCGGAATGGAATACTGGTATGACAACACGTTAGCCGGAAGGATAGGTTATTTTCATGAAGCGCAAGATAAAGGAAATAGAAAATACCTGACAGCCGGTATAGGTTTACGCAAAAACCAATTCGGGCTCGACCTTGCCTACCTTGTACCAACCAACAAAAGAGAAAATGCACTTGCCGAAACCTTGCGTATCACCGTTATGTTGAACTTCGAAGGCAAGGCACGTGAAAAGGACTCTGTCACAGATTAACTAATGCTCGATAGAAAATCCGCTCCACAATTTTCAGCTTTAGAAAATTTTCAATTACCAGAGCCTGAAATTACAACACTTACCAATGGGTGTAATTTAGTCTGCCTTGATTTTGTACAACAAGATGTTATCAAAATTGAGTTATTGTTTAAATCCGGAAAATGGTACGAACCCGCACCCGGAGTAGCACATTTCACATCTCAACTTTTAGACA
Organism: Cyclobacteriaceae bacterium; assembly: GCA_019638395.1. GTDB lineage: Bacteria > Bacteroidota > Bacteroidia > Cytophagales > Cyclobacteriaceae > ELB16-189. Next base: position 1,140 of record JAHBTX010000006.1, on the reverse strand, counting down.
AAGGGATTCCTGGAAAAACAGCATACCAGATTGCTACCTGGTTTGATCTTTATGGAGCTTCCGTAGAAATTTCAGCCGGGCTTGATTTTACTTCTGTTACGCTATACTCGTTGGCTTCTAATGTTACAGAAATACTGCCAGTGTTTTTTCAAGTAGTAACTAATCCTGTTTTTCCATTGGCTGAATTAAACCAGGCAAAAGATATCTTCAGTCAAAACCTGAAATTAAATCTTGAAAAAAATAGTTTTGTTGCGAGCCGCAACATCCGGAAAAATATTTTTGGAGAACAACATCCTTACGGAGCAACCTTAGATCAACCCCATCTTCAAACAATTCAGCGCGATGATCTTCATCAATTTTTTAAAAACAGATTTACCCCGTTCGAAGTCTATGTTACCGGTAAACTGAACGTGTCTACAAGCACTATTCTAAAAGAAAACCTGAACAAACTTAATTCACATTCGCAACCACTAACTCTTGATTTTATTGCTACTGGTCTTAACCATTCACAATTAATTGATAAGCCAGACAGCATTCAAACATCCTTACGCCTGGGCAAGCGAAGTATAAATCGAAACCATGCGGACTATCCGCAACTTATACTACTGAATCATTTATTAGGTGGTTACTTTGGCTCCAAGCTGATGAAAAACCTGAGAGAAGAGAAGGGTCTTACATACGGTATTCATTCCTCCATTTCATCATTTGTCAACGATTCGGTTTTTTTGATTGGAACCGATGTAAACAAGGAAGATCGTGAGTTGGCAATTTCCGAAATTAAGAACGAGGTTAAATCCATCTGCGATAAGCCCGTTTCAGATACCGAGTTAATGCTGGCACGAAACCACCTACTTGGCGGATTGCAGTTAGATACTGCCAATCCATTCGCGGTAATGGAAAAAATAAAAACCATCCGCACTCATAACTTAAATCCTGATTTTTATAATTACATCTTCAACAAGATATCAGAAACCACCCCAAGCACACTAATGGAACTTGCGCAAACTCACCTTCCAGCCGAAGCACTTTATATAGTGGCTGTTGGTTAGATCATTTATAGTTTTATCCATTTTAGATTTACAGATTCATTTTATGATTTTGGGATACTGTTTTTGCGTATCCATACTTAGGCGGGTTACA
>JAHBTX010000005.1 GCA_019638395.1 Cyclobacteriaceae bacterium | reverse complement strand
AGGATGTAGGGATCAAATGCCTTTTTAGAATCTCTGCAACCTTGTAGTGGGTGGGAAAGATTTAAGGGAAACTATAAAGAATGGAAAACTGTATTTGCCAATTGGAAGCTTTCCACAACCATTTGTTTTACTATTGCCTTAGTGTTTGAACCATATGAGATAGGACGACTACTAAGGACAATTTGACCTACACCAGAATCAAAATGAAAGAGTAAATTATGACAATCACCATATCCAGCAAGTAATCGTTTTACTTCCAATACCCTATCTTGAATAAACTTTAAAAATAAGTCAAAAGAAGAATCGTTGTTTTCTAATGAAGTATTGTCATCAGAATATTTTTCTATACCAAATTCAATTTCAAAGGGGGTACTCTTATACTGTAAGATTTCATTTCTTAATTTTAGAATATTATTGAACATTTTTTTCTTAAAATCAAGTAGTTCATTGACATATAAGTCAATTCCGAATTTTTCAATAACAATAATTTCTATGATAGCTATTCCTGTTACGCCTGCACTAAGAGTATACCTTTTATTGAAATTTTCTTCCTTTTTAACTTCGTTCTCTTGAAATTCTATGGGAACATTTGAGGAAATAATAGAATCGCCAAAAATCTCCTTTTCAATAAATTTCTTATTCTGATATTTATTAAATACAGAATTAGTTATCGTCAGTAATTCAAGTAAAAAATCAGAGTTCACTTTCTTCTCAATCATTTATTTAATTTTCAAAATATTGATGATCCGCTGAATGTCCTCAATAAAAGAATCTATTCCATTAAAATTTTCGTCATCGATTTCCCATATTTTCATCGTTTCCACATACTTATTACCATTTGAATCAACAGAAATTTTGGGAAGAAGTACATTTTTTATGAAGCTATAATAATGCTTTTCCCCTAAAAGTTGCTCATTAAATTCGCCATCGTTTATTGGTTCATCATATTCTTCCACCCAATAGGGCTTTTTGTTTGATCGTTCTCTTTCGAATAAGTTAAAAAACTATTTGTGCTTAGTAGAGCTAACTCAATATTTTTAATGGATTCTGAGTGTCTGTCCTTATTGAAAAGATTAAACATGAGATCACTTTTTATTGATTGTTTTCGCCAAAACCAATTTGATTTATTTTTTTATAAAATCTTGTGAAAAAATTTTCACCCTTGTTGAATTTATTTTTATAACAATCTTCAATAAGTGCAATACATATTGTTAGTGCCTGTGAATCAAAGTCTTCTGTGGCATTATCAAAACCACCATTGCGTGCGATCCAAAAATTTCTCCATAAAATTATTGTTGCCAATCCCCCCAAACAAAGAGTCTCTTCTTTTGAGAAGATAAAATATGAGATTGAATTCAATAAAGTTTCAATATCCTTTATAGATGGCCTTTTATTGCTAATCAAAAGTATTGAAATATACTTATTGATTTTATCTGACCCTTCTACCTTTGAAATAACTTCTCTTACTTTCTTTTCACCGTACTCATAGTTATACAAATTGATATATATTTCCGTCAATGCGTCTGGGGTGAAATTTTGCATTGCAGTTAAAGTGAATTTATCCATGTAGCTTTATCTTTGATATGAAGCATCTTACAAACGTACAGCAATCACTTGCTACCAAGTCCTTTCCATTTGCAATGCACAAACTAATTTAAGTTTAAAGGGATTCCAAATCCTAATTTTCCCTCCTCATCCCGTCTCTCCAAATGAAACTTAAGTGAAAAAGCCGGGTTAGCTGTGTAATCATACTGTTCGTGCCCAACAACTTCTATCAGTTCTTCCTCTGTATATGTTCCATACTTGTTTAACATTTCGGTATGATGTTTACGATAGCACGCAATGAAATTAAATGTTGTAGAATACCGTGTACCTGTAAACACAAATTTTTTTAAGTCATTTGCCGCATAGCTGTTTTCCGTCTGCTTTGCCACATCGTGGAATTCGTAGGGGGATTTATTATATAATGGTTCATATTCCAGCAACCAATCAAGTAGACTTTTTTCGTCTGTAATGAGTCTGTATTCAGCATTCGCTTTTTCAAGCAAAGGCTCATTACTATTTATGTAATTTTGCAGCGTTGTAAGTTGCCGGTATAAATTGGTAAAGCATCGCGATTTCATGCCAGGCGCTTCTGCTGGGCTCTCTATACTTTTGGCAGTAGCCGCATGTTTTTGCAACCATTTATCAATGGTGTAAAAATCTAAAGGATCAGGTTCATGCACAATTTCATGGTAAGCAGCCATTGCAGCGGTTAACTTTATCCAGTACTCAGGTGTTTTGTTAAAATGAACCTTATCATCTGCATGGATGTAAATCCAATTTGCGCTTTCAAGGTTTTCTACTTTTAACGCTGTAATAAACTCATTGCATTCATAAATGTCGGTTACGGTTCCATCGCCATCGGTAATGAAAAGTAAATTGAAATAATTTCGTGTAACATTACCCACAAACTGAAAGCCGCTTTTACTACAACCGGAACAGCCTTTACCAGAACATTTGCCTTTGTAACTTGTAAATCCGGTATCGCCCTCGCTTTTGTAATTGGTAAACAGCTTACTTAGCTCGCTTAAGAATATCTCTTTTGTTGTGTCCTGGTAGGAGTACTCTTTTTTAAGATGAGTATTTAAAACATCCATATTCATGGAAGCAATACCATTTACAAGGTGCTTAAGATTAGCGTTTGCTTTCATTAATTCAAAGATAAAAGGTTGTTTAGGCAAGGCATAATATCCGCAACCTTGTAGTTCTTTATTTAAACTCAATCAACTCCTGTGGCAGCATTATCCGCTTCGCTTCGCCATTTTTTCCATCGATATAGTAATACCTCGCAATATGATCGTCCATAATGTTTCTGAAGGCTTCTCTTATTCGGGTACATTTTTGATTTATGGATGGGTTGGTCATATCCACCAAGTCGTTTATGGCTCGTTCTATTTCCTGTTTTTCGTATCGGTTAGTTACCTTATAATAAATTTCAAGTAGTTCAGCCTTATATTGATATAATTCCTTAAACCGAATGCCCTCGGGATGTCTTAAAAATAAAAGATAAACGGTTTTCGGAAGGGCGTGAAGCTTAATCTCCTTATTTCCGAAATCAGGTAAAAAGATATTATTGTGTTTGTCGATCACTAACGGACTGGGCGCCACTTTTGGCTCCAGAAGTCTTTCTTTGGTTAGCAGCGGCTGAATTTTTTCGATTAAGTCAGGCCGCTCTTCCTTAAGCGTGGAGAGCATCAACATGATCGTTTCAACCAATACTTCGTATTTGTTAGCCTTTTTAAGGGCAGCAAGTTTGTCCTTTACTTCTTCTGAGAATTGATTGGTTTCTTCATCGAAAAGGCGGTCGGCATCGTAATCTCTTGATAAAGGAGCTGTACCTAAAACATTGTCGAACTCTTTGGACGTTAGGTCTTTAACAAAGGAGTCAAAGAAAGTATCTAAATCAGTTTCTGATTTGTAATCTATCGGTGTAGCTGAAAATTTCTTCTCAGCGTCTTTAAATAACAGGCACGCCTTTTCAAAAGGCAATTGCAGTTCATCAATAAGCATTCTATAGAACACCGATGGTGTAATGTGTGTTCGTGAGGAATTTACTAACTGCTCTAACTCTTTGTCTGAAAGTAAATACAATACTGGTATCTGGTAGCGGATAAAATCCAGAATTGATTTTTGGTCTGAGCCATCAGTGAACTGAATTGCTGGAAAATAGACAAATGTCTTTCCCGCCAATTCAAATTGTGAACTGATGAGTTCCAGGTTTTTGGTTAGGTAATTGTTTAAAAAGGGATCGAATTTGTTTTCAACAAACAAGATGATATCGCTATCAAAAAGGCATTTGTTTCTAATGATGAATTAATGGAATGTTTTTTAATGCCTGCCATGAATTTTTCACATGTGCTTTAAATGAATACGCCTACACAATTTAGAAATATATCCGCCATGAAACGAATAGATTCTGAATGGTTTTATTAATGGCAAGACCTTCCAGGTCTGTATAACTAAATTAACAGACCTGGAAGGTCTGAGTTATTTTTAAAATTTTTACACTTAGAATAAAGATAGTGTACCCCCCTTTCTAAATTTGGTAAGATCGTAGGGCGGAGCTGTTCGGTTAGCAAAATACTTTTTTTTCGAAGCCCTAAACAATTGATGGATGGCTTCTGCAATGTTGCCTTCGCCAGACATGCGCCTGCCAAACTGCGAATCATTTACATTTCCTCCATGAAAAGAACAGATCTGATTCCATACTTTTTCAAACCGATCTGGAAAATTTTTGCGCAGCCAGTCTTCAAAAATTTTACCGATGGATCCATTTAATCGCACTACCGTCATCCCACAGTTTAATGCACCATGATCGGCCGCAGCCTTTAGAATGTGTGGTATCTCATGATGATTTAATCCCGGAATAATAGGCGCGTTCATAATACCCGTAGGCACTCCGGCTTTGGAAAGTTCTTCCAATGTTTTTAATCGTTTAATGGCACTGGCCGTGCGTGGTTCCAGTACTCTTCTTAAATCTTCATTGAGCGTGGTGATAGAAAGGTAAACATGCACCAGGTTATCACTCGCGAGGTTTTTCAATAAATCCAGATCGCGCAGCACCAAACTGTTTTTGGTAATAATGCCAACCGGATGGCGATATTGCGCCAGTACTTTCAACATGCTGCGTGTAATCTGAAACTTACGCTCTTGTGGTTGATAACAATCGGTATTGCCACTGAGCATGATGGGTACGGCATTCCAGTTTTTATTTAGCAAATGTTTCTCTAACAAAGCCGCTGCGTTTTTCTTTACAATGATTTTGCTTTCGAAATCAAGCCCCGCGCTAAAGCCATAGTATTCATGTGTGTTGCGCGCATAACAATAAATACAACCATGTTCACAACCTTGATACGGGTTCATGGAATACATCATGCTGAGGTCCGGACTTTTAACTTCGTTTACAATCTTCTTCGCATGCTCGATGAAGATTTGTGTGGTTGGTGCCTCAAGCAACGGCTCATCCAGACCTTCAATATGTTCTGTTACATACTGCGCTTTCAGAAAGCGATTTTCGGTTTTTATTTGCGCCCCACGACCTTTAAAGTATTCCTGCTCCATAAGACAATAGTACTAAATTATTTAGCAAATCGGTGATTGAGAGTTAATAGATTATGCTTACATTTCACAGTTTACTGTAAAGTGTAAAATGACAACTAGAGAAAAGGTGCTGGAATTACTCCAAAAGCAAGGGTCGTTATCGGCAAGCGAACTGGCAGACAACCTTGACCTATCCAGGCAAATGGTTCATATCGCTTTGCGTGATTTGACCGATAGCCGTTTAATCCAGCGCATTGGCAGACCTCCAAAAACAGTTTACCAAATCAAGGTTCAGACTAAGATTACAGAAGTTGATTTGCAGCCTGACGAGACTTCCTTTCTGAAGAAAAATTTTATCCTCATCACTGAAACGGGCGAGATAAAAGAAGGTGCACAGGGGTTTCAATCGTGGTGTACACAACTAAAGCTACCTTTTGAGGAAACCGTGCAAGAGTACATCAACACCCTGCAAAAATACCAAGGGTACACTAATGCTGATGGATTTATTGATGGTATGGATAAGCTAAGGAGTACCAAAGGATATGATACACTTTATCTTGATAGCTTGTATTATCTGGATTTCTATGCCATTGAGCGCTTTGATAAAACGCGACTGGGTACAATTTTACATTATGCCAAACAAGGCCAGAGCAGATTGCTTATGAAATTGCTTGTTAACGAAACAAAGTCTAAAGTAGAAGAGCTATGTAACTTGATTCAAGCTGATGGTGTTGGGTTTGTTCCACCTACAATCAGGCGCGAAGTGCAATTAATGAAATACCTGCAAACGCATTATGCACTGAAACTACCTTTGATCAAGCTAAACAAAACCAGTGGTATCATTCCTGTGCCTCAAAAATCATTAAGCAAACTGGAAGAGCGAATCAGCAACGCACAACAAACCTTTTCAATACCAGAAACCAGAAAGTTCAATCATGTTTTGCTTATTGATGATGCGGTGGGCTCTGGTGCAACAGTGAATGAGATAGCAGGCAAAATCAAGAAGAAAGGAATTGCCGAAAAGGTTTCAGCTTTGGCAATTACCGGAAGCTTCAAGGGCTTTGATGTAATTACAGATGTTTGATCGGAAACAACTTGATTATATAAAATCATCAATTGTTGAACTTCAACATTCCGTTGCTCAGCATGCTGGCATCAAACTCCTTATCAAACGCGAAGATCAAAACCATCCCTTTATATCGGGCAACAAGTGGTGGAAACTGAAATACAATCTGGAGGCAGCACAGCAACAAGGTTATAAAACGCTGCTCACCTTTGGTGGGGCGTACTCGAATCATATTTACGCAACAGCGGCAGCCGCGCACGAACTTGGATTAAAATCCATTGGTGTAATTCGCGGAGAAGAAACACTTCCGCTAAACGCCACACTTGCCTTCGCGAAAAGCAGGGGTATGCAATTACATTATGTTTCGCGCGAAGCCTATCGGGATAAAAAAGAAGAGGCCTTCATTCAAAAACTTCACGATCAGTTTGGAGATTTTTATCTGATTCCGGAAGGAGGTACCAATCAACAAGCCGTGAAGGGATGCGCGGAGTTTGCAGCACAACTCAATGCTGAGGTTGATTTTGATTATCTCTGTTTGCCGGTGGGCACAGGAGGTACGATGGCGGGTATGATTTTGGGTTTAGATCAACAAACAGAAGTAATTGGCATTTCGGTTTTGAGAGATGGAGCCTTTTTGAAAGAGGAGATCAATAACCACCTGAAAAATTTTTCGGACACAGTGTATGGAAACTGGCATATCAAAACAATCTATCATCACGGAGGCTATGCAAAAACAAATCCGCAGTTGCTTTCCTTTATGGATGAGATGAATACCAACCATAACCTGCCGCTTGATCCGGTGTACACGGCCAAACTAATGTGGGGTGTGCAGGACATGATTGCAAAAGGGAAATTCAGGCGCGGAAGTACCGTGCTGGTTTTACACACAGGCGGATTGCAGGGGTTGCAAAATGATTTGTAAAGGGCAAAAAGATTATCTAAATCCTGAAATATAAACTTCAACAGAGCAGCTTTACTTTCATCATCAGTATGTTAATTGTATTCATTATTGATTTACCATCAACTCATCAAAAACATCTCTCAATTTCCCAAACGACTTTACTTTGATTTTAGCCTTTGATAAATCGAGTGACTTCTTACTGTACTTCGAAATATAGATTTCTTCAAAACCCAACTTCTCGGCTTCGCTAATCCGTTGGTCAATCCGGTTAACGGCACGCAACTCCCCACCTAAACCAATTTCTGCCGCAAAGCATACCTTATCGCTAACAGGCACTTCTTCCATAGAAGAAATAACCGACACACAGAGCGCGAGATCGATGGCAGGGTCTTCTACATAAATTCCTCCCGCCATGTTTACAAACACATCTTGCGTACCCACCCGAAAGCCGCATCGTTTTTCTAACACTGCTAACAACATGTTTAATCGCTTCTGATCAAACCCTGTTGGTGTTCGCTGCGGTGTTCCGTACGATGCCGCGCTCACCAGTGATTGAATTTCAATTAACAACGGTCGGTTGCCTTCAATGGTAGCACCAATGGTAGCACCGCTTAACTGCCCATCTTTTTGTGAGATTAAAATTTCAGATGGATTACTTACTTCGCGCAAGCCGCTACCCAACATTTCGTAAATACCAATTTCGGATGTGGAGCCAAACCTGTTTTTGGTAGTTCTTAAAATTCTATAAGCGAGGTGCCGATCGCCTTCAAATTGAAGTACAGTATCTACCATGTGCTCCAGCACTTTTGGTCCGGCAAGAGACCCATCTTTGGTAATGTGTCCAACCAGAAATGCCGGAGTGTTTGTTTCTTTGGCAAACTTCATCAACTCAGCTGCGCATTGGCGTACCTGGCCCACACTACCCGCAGCACTATCTAACATGTGCGAGTGGAGGGTTTGTATTGAATCAACAATTAAAAGTGCGGGCTCCAGATTTTCTACTGCCTGAAAAATGTTGCGGGTTTCTGTTTCGGCCAGCATGTAAAAATTTTCGTGGCTGTTTTTTGATTTTCTGCTAAGTCGCTCGGCCCGCATTTTAATCTGTTGTTCACTTTCCTCGCCCGATACATACAGCACTTTTGCTTTTGTTAACGAAAGTGCTACCTGCAGCATTAAGGTTGATTTACCAATGCCCGGCTCGCCACCAATTAAAATGAGTGAGCCGGGTACAATGCCACCACCCAACACCCGGTTTAGCTCAGCATCGGGTGTGGTTATTCGCACTTCGGCCGATGAGGTAATCTCAGATAATGTTTTTGGTTTGTTGGCTTTGGTTTTTGAATTGTCTTGCCGCCAATTATTCCGATCGGTTTCATTTTTTGAAACTACTTCTTCTACAAAACTATTCCACGAATTACAAGAAGGGCACTTGCCAATCCATTTGGGAGATTCATAGCCACAACTTTGGCAGAAGAAGAGAGTTTTGGATTTGGTCACAGGAAGGAAAATTGGTTAGCAAGTTTAATTAAAAAGTGCTTTGGCAGGCATTTCAATATTGATTTTATTATCATAAATTTCTATGCCTAATTCTAAACCTATGCGTTTTTACTTTTTGCTGTTGATTTTAAACTGCGTTACAATAGCCTATGCGCAAAAGTCCCCGGTAAAGTTTGGAGATATTCCAATGGACGATTTAACAATGACGATTTATTCCAAAGACTCTTCTGCTGCGGCAGTTATTCTGATGGATTATGGGCAGGCCCAACTAAATGTAGGGTCTAATTTTGCAAACATGATATTTGAGCGTCATACCCGAATTAAAATCTTAAGTAAAGATGGGCTTAAGTGGGGCGATGTTTCCATTCTATTAAGGCAATCGGGCGGAGCTGAAGATAGAATCACCTCTTTAACTGCCTCAACTTATAATTTGGTTAATGGAAAAATAGTAGAATCTAAGCTTGATAAAAAGGGGATATTTAAAGAAAAATTTAACCGCAACTTTAATTTACAAAAATTTACAATGCCCGATGTGAAAGAGGGCTCATTAATAGAATATACCTACAAGGTAAGCTCTGACTTCTGGCTTTACTTTCCCAACTGGGAATTTCAAAGCACGATACCTACCCGATGGAGTGAATATTGGGCTACCATACCCGATATTTTTCATTTTGAAAGATACATGCAGGGCTATCTTGCTGTGGTTGTAAACGAAGTAAAGCCAACCAATGCAGGTACATTAGGTGCACAGGCACACCATTGGATAGTTAAGGATGCCCCCGCATTTAAAGAAGAGCCTTTTATGACATCACAACAGAATTTTATTTCCAGAATAAATTTTGCATTGTCGCATGTTACTTTTCCAGGTAGTCCTTCGCGCGAAATCATGGGATCATGGGAGAAACTTAATAAAGATTTGTTAATAGCCCAGGGTTTCGGCAATGTGATTGATAAGTCGGGGTTTCTCAAAAATCTTGCAGCCTCTCTTACAGCAGGTATAAACGAACCAATTAAAAAAATTGAAGCAATACATCGCTATATAGCCACAACCATCGAGTGGGATGGAATAGAAGATTTTTATCCGGGTGATTTGAGGAAAGTGCTTGAAACAAAAAAAGGTTCTTCTGCAGATATCAATGTACTACTTGCAGCGATACTTGATAAATTAGAAATACCTGTTGAGATGGTTTTGCTAAGCACAAGGAATCATGGCATTATAAGAAAAGAGTACCCAATGGTTCGTCAGTTTAATTATGTTATTTGCGCAGCCCGCGTAGAGGGTAATGTGATTTTATTAGATGCAACAGAAAAACATTTGCCTTACACCATCATTCCGGATAGATGCCTGAATGGGCAAGGCTTGGTTATTTCAAAAACCAATCATGGGTGGATTAACATACCCCCTTCGGCCAAGGCAAAAACTATCGTAAATGCTAATATTAAAATTGGCATTGATGGCGTTATGGAAGGAACTGTTAGTTTCTCAGATGAAGGATATAATGCCAACAAAATCAGAAATGAATTTGAAATAAAAGGTCAAGAAGAATTTTCAAAGGAATTTAGGAATAAGACTCAGTGGGGTATTACAAAATCCGAATTTGAAAATTTGACTGATTTGGAAAAGCCTTTCGTTCAAACACATCATGTTTTAATTAATGAACATACTTCTTCAACAGGAAATACAATTTATTTTAATCCTTTATTGGCAAATCGACTCATGCAAAATCCATTTAAAAATGATACTCGGGTTTACCCAATTGACTACGGAGCTCCATCCGAAAATATGTACATGTCAAAGTTTGTTATCCCACCAGGCTATACGGTTGATGAACTACCTAAAAGTAAATTTTTAACCTTACCGGAAAATGGTGCGCGTTTTTTTTACAATATATCACAAACCGGAGATGTAATTAATCTAACCTGCATAGTGAGCATTAACACAACCTTATTTGCACAAACCGAATATGAATTGCTTCGTGAGTTTTATAACCAGGTAGTTGCCAAGCAAGCCGAGCAAATTGTTTTGAAAAAAATGTAAACAGAGTATGATTAAAAATTTTCTTTTAGGATGTAATCTTTTTACAACGGCTATGCTTGGTGCTGCAGATATTCAATATCCGGTGAGCACGATACCTGCCGAATTGAAACAAAACGCAGATGTAGTTATACGAAAGGAAGAACTAAAATTTAAAATTGTTTCAAAAAGCAAAGCAGTGTTTACGGTAAATTCTGTTTATACGATTTTGAACGATCGGGGAAAGCGGTATGCTACATCAGTAGTGAGCTACGATAAACTATCAAAAGTTAATTACTTTTCGGCAGTAGCCTTTGATGCCAATGGAAAACAAATTAAAAGGCTTAAAAACTCAGAGTTCTATGATCAAAGCGCGTTTGATGGCTTTAGTTTATACAGCGATAATCGAATTAAAGTAGCGAACCTCACACAAGGGTTTTATCCTTATACAGTTGCATTTGAGTACGAACTTGATTTTAAGTATCTTTTTTTTATTCCAAGTTACGCACCACTTTATGCTGAACGAACTTCATTAGAAAATGCTTCCTATACACTTCTTTATCCCAAAGAACTTGAGCCCCGCTACAAAACGCAAAATCTTAATTCGCAGCCGGTTAAAACTCAACTGACTGATGGTTGGGAATCAGTAGCATGGTCTTTTAAAAACTTACTGCCTCTGAAGTTTGAGCCCCACGGACCCCGTAAAGAGGAGTTGGTAACAAAAATTACTTCGGCCCCCAGCACCTTCTCTTACGAAGGATACGAGGGCAGTATGAGCACCTGGGATACCTTTGGGCAATGGATTAATTCCCTCAATAAAGGGAGAGACGTATTACCACTGGAAACAATTCGGAAAATAAGAGAATTAACAGCTAACCTTAAGACAACTGATGAAAAGGCTATGGCAGTTTATAATTATTTGCAAAACAAAACTCGCTATGTGAGTATTCAATTAGGTATTGGAGGTCACCAGCCGTTTGAAGCTCAGGTTGTAGATAACACCGGATATGGTGACTGCAAAGCTTTATCGAATTATACAGTGGCTATGCTGGCTGCTGCAGGTGTGAAAGCAAATTATGTACTTATAAAAGCCGGCCAGGATGAAGCCGATATGATAACTGATTTTCCTAGTTCTCAGTTTAATCATGTTGTGGTGGCTGTTCCCAACGTGAAAGATACTATTTGGTTAGAATGTACCAGCCAAACAAATCCGTTTGGGTATATGGGAACATTTACGGGCGACCGGAAAGCACTGATGATTACTGAATCCGGAGGTATAATTGTAAAAACCCCGGCTTATACACAAGACCAAAATATGCAAACAAGATTTGCCGATGTAAGCATTGATGAGGCAGGTAATGCTACTGCTTCCGTACGAACAACCTATCAAGGTCTTCAGTATGAGAATGGAGGTTTGTATTTTGTTGTTAACAGCGGAACAGACGAACAAAAAAAGTGGATTCAGCAAAATACCGACATTCCAGCGTTTGATGTAACAACCTTTTCAATTACCAACAACAAAAAGAAGATTCCATCGGCCGAGGTAAAAACAAACCTTATCCTGAACAGATTGGCTACTGTTACCGGAAAACGGATGTTCATTACTCCAAATCTCATGAACAGGATAAATCATATTCCAGAAAAAAATGAGAATCGGAAATCTGTAATTGTAAATCGGGTGCCCTACACCCATGTTGATACAGTTGTTTATAATCTTCCCGAAGCAATCTACCCCGAGTTTGTTCCCGAACCCGTTAAAATCAAATCACGATTTGGTGAGTATGAATCATCGTACCATTTGGAGCAAGGAAAGATAATTTATATGCGTAAACTTAAAATGAACAAAGGAGAATTTCCGGCTGATACCTATACCGAATTTGTTGAGTTTTATAAAAACTTAAACAAAGCCGATAATGCCAAAGTGGTATTTGTGAATAAAACGTAGCAATTAATTCGGGCGCTCTTTCGCCATGGTGCTGTAAACCAACTTATCGGCTAATGATGGCCACCATTTATTTAACCATACCGTTAAACGGCCCTGGCCCGTTAAGATAAGTGTTCGCTTACGTTTAACAATTGCTTTATAAATGTGCAGGGCACATTCTTCGGCAGTCATCATTTTTTCTTCAACCCGGGGCGACTTACCTTGAGCATTTCCATCTTTTGTAAGTGCCCGCATGCGAATGTTGGAAGCTGTAAAACCCGGGCACGCAGTTAATACATGCACACCGGTATTTAACAGCTCAGTTCGCAATACTTCTAAAAACCCGTTAAGGGCAAACTTACTGGCCGAGTAACCGGTGCGCCCTGGCAGTCCGCGAAAACCAGCAATGGAGGATATCCCTACAACCGATCCTTTGTTTTTTATAATCTCTGGCAAACAATAGCGTGTGGCATAAAGCACTCCGTAAAAATTGGTATCCATTACCCTCCTTACAACCTCCAGATCTACTTCGGCAAATAATGCACGCATCGAAATTCCGGCATTGTTAATTAGTATATCAATTGTGCCATATTGGCGAATAGCTGCTTCGGCCATTGCTTTATTATCCGCTTCCTTACTTACATCGGCCTGAAATGCTGAAACCGAAATGCCCCTGGCTTTTAAATTATTTACAGCATGGGCAAGGCTTTCTTCGTTACGGCCGGTAATCATAACCTTCGATCCTGCTTGTCCAAACCTTTCGGCCAAAGCTAACCCAATACCCGATGAGCCACCCGTTATTATCACCACCTTGTTCTTCATAAAATTATTGGCGGACAAAAGTAATAAAACAATAGTCTATTTTTGTGGCAATGGTTTTACTGAAATTGCTTTCGCGCACGCCCCTTACAGTTCTTTACCTGTTTTCGGATTTTCTTTTTTTTGTAAGCTACTACGTAATTAATTACAGGCTTAAACTTGTTCGAAAAAATCTAAAACAATCTTTTCCGGAAAAATCGATAGCCGAACTAAAATTAATTGAAAAGCAGTTTTACAAAAACCTGTGCGATTATGGCGTTGAGACTTTAAAGCTGTTAACTATTTCTGAGCAGGAGCTAACCGCGCGCATGAAGTTTATAAATCTGGAAGCAGCACAAAAATTTCTTCAGAATAAGCAATCGGTAATCATGCTGGCATCGCACCAATTTAATTGGGAGTGGTTACTGGCTGTTGGTTCGTTAAACCACCCGGTAGATTTTGTTTACCAGGAGCAAAGCAGCAATCTCTTCAATACATTCTCGTTAGCAAGTCGTACCCGGTTTGGTGCTTACCCCGTTAAGCGCGAAAAGGTGGCACGCGAGGCACTGCTGCGCAAAGACCTGATTCGGGCAACGGCTATTGTTGCCGATCAGTTTCCGGGTAAAGGCCGCGATAAAAAATACTGGACTGTATTCCTGCATCAACCCACTGCATTTTATCAGGCCATCGGTCAACTTGTACATATGCTTCAATATCCGGTGTTCTACCTGGCTATTCGAAAAAAAAAGCGGGGTTATTATGAAGCGGAGTATGTACTGTTAAGTGAGCCTCCGTACGAAAAGGATTCTCACCGTGTGGTGGAGAGCTATGTAAAAGCAACGGAAAAAATTATTCAGGAAAATCCGGCCGGGTGGTTATGGTCGCACAACCGTTGGAAAGACAGAAAATAAAAAAGTTGTTTTAAGTTTTTATGTTGTTAGTTCAGCAACATTTCAATGTCTTCGCGCGAAAGCGATTTAATTACACTTTCTTCTGATTGAATAAGATTTTCTGAAAGCTTGAGTTTGCGTTGCTGCAAGGTTAAAATTTTCTCTTCTACCGTGTTGCGGGTAATAAACTTGTAGCTGAATACTTTTTTCTTTTGGCCAATGCGGTGCGCTCTGTCTGTGGCTTGTGCTTCCACAGCCGGGTTCCACCAGGGGTCCAGAATAAATACATAATCAGCTTCTGTAAGGTTAAGCCCTAACCCACCGGCCTTAATCGAAATTAAAAAAACTTTCAGGTTTTCGTCTTTATTAAACTTATCCACCTGCTCTTTACGATCGGTGCTGGATCCATCCAGGTAAGCAAACGGAATTTTACGATCCTTTAACAAGCTCTTTACAATTTCAAGATGTTTTACAAACTGGCTAAACACTAAAACTTTGTGTCCTTCCAGCAGGGCATTATCCAGCATGTGCGAAACATCTTCCAGTTTACCCGAATTACCTTCGTAGCGGGCATCTACCATTTTAGGATGGTTGGAAATTTGACGCAGCTTTGTTAGCCCTTCCAGAATTGTCATACGGGTATTGTTGATACCTTCCTTGTCTATCTGATCCAGAATTTTATGACGATAGAATGATTTTACTTCTTCATACTTCTGCTCTTGCTCGCTTGTCATGTTGGTGTAATACACATTCTCTACCTTTTCTGGTAAATCGGTAGCTACTTGCGATTTTAATCTTCTAAGTATAAAAGGTTTAATAATGGCGTTTAATTTTTTGGTTTTCGCTTCATCACGCTTTTTTTCAATGGGCAGTTGATACTCATTCTTGAAAAAAGTTTGCCCGCCTAATAAACCGGGATTGATGAAAGTCATTTGCGACCATAAATCCAACGTAGTGTTTTCAAGCGGAGTACCCGTTAATGTTAACCGGTAGCGCGACTTTAATTCCATTACAGCTTTAGCAATATTGGATGTTGGGTTTTTAATTACCTGCGATTCGTCTAAGATAATGTAGTTGAAATAAAATGGTTTCAGCAAGTCAATATCCAGGCGTGTTATTCCATAGCTGGTAATAATAACATCATACTTGCTAAACCGATTAACATCTTTGTTGCGAAGTGTGCCTGTGTATGTAAGTATTTTAAGATCGGGCGTAAACTTAGACGCTTCCATTTCCCAATTGTAAACCAGCGAGGTAGGCATAATCAATAATGAGGTGCCGCCATTGCCTTTTTCTTTTTCTGCTTGTAGCAGTGCCAGTGTTTGCACGGTTTTTCCAAGTCCCATATCATCGGCCAGGCAGCCTCCCAGATGAAATTCGTTAAGAAAGCGCAACCAATTATAACCGGCTTTTTGATACGGCCGTAGTGTACCTTCAAATTTCTGGGGCAACGCATAATCTTTAATACCACTAAATGATTGCAGGTTGCGCAAGCGCTCGCTCATGTGCACTTTGGCCAGGTTGCCTTCTTCCAGTTCTTTCAATAAGCTGATGTGATGCTTTTTCAAAACAGGTTTTTCATTTGCGCCCTGTGTTTCGCTTAAAGCAAACAGATCGCTGTATTTCACTAACCAGGCTTCGGGTATAATGGCTATTTCGCCATTGGGTAGTTTAAACTCTACCTTTTTTTTGATAATCAGTTTGCGCAGGTCTTTAAATGAAATTTCGTACTCACCAAACTTAATCTTTGCATGAATATCAAACCAATCCAGATTCTCCTTTACCTCCAGTTCAATTACTGCTTTGCCTACAAAATATTTTTTATCGCGGTTTTCGGGTTGGCTTACTTCAAAGCCCAGGTTAAGCAGGTTAACGCGGTTTTCATTTAACCACGAAAAGGCATGCGCTTTTTCTACGGCAGTTCTGAAGCCGCGTAGTGGCAAGCCCAGCTTTACTAATGTTTGAGCATATTTTTTTTCTGATTCCAGTTCGCGCTTTACGCGATGAAAAACATAATCGGTTTCTTTCTGTTCTACATTTACACTTACCGGAACAAATGCATCTCCGCGAAAGCGATGTTTGCCGTATTTGAAAGATAAGTCAAAAACAATTTTACCCGCTTCGTCATCGCCCGGGCCATCGGGCGCATCGGCACTGCCAAAAAGGGTGGGTACGTTTTTCACATTGGCCGGTGGTAGTTCCGAAATACTAAGTAAGGGATGTGGGTCGTACTCGGTTTTATTTATTTCAAAACCCTCGGCTTCTACATCTTCAAAAGCGCTGATAAGCGGGCCAATAAAGCGGCTGTAATAGGTTGCTTCCAGCTTCTTAGGAATTTTTACAATTGGCTTGGAAAGAAAAGGCTGAAGTTTTTTTCCGTCCACAAACTTATCAAAACCATAAAGTTTGCCACTTATAACCAGCCAGGCCGGTTGCTTGCAAATAAGATAGGCAGCCGGATTGGGGAGTTGAATCTTTTTGCCCTCGTATGTAATGGTTGGGTAATACTCGGTGCCTTCGGTATTGCGTTTAAAATTAAACTGCACGTTGGCTCTTTTTTCAAGCACCTCAATTTTGCGCCAGGTAGGTTCACCATCATTACCCATTTCAAACAACTGCTTTCCCTTAATCTTTTCCAGTACGGCAGCTCTTCTTTTTTCCATAAAGGCTTCTATCTGCTCCTGTAGCAATTCATCGCCTTTATCTTTTTTAAATACTTTGCTAAAAAAATCATCGGGCTTCATCACTTTTTTTGAAAAGTGTTTTAATACAGCATCCTGGCTCATGCCGTCCATCATTTCAATCAACTCATAGTCGCGGGTATCTAGCCCCTTGGAAAACTCACGCGCATTTTTGTGCGATATATTTTGATGTTGATAGGTAAGGCGCCCTTTATCATCTAAATGCACTATAAACGACTCGAAAATATAGCCCAGGTACTCGTGTTGGTACAACGAATAAATTATTTGAAAAGGCTGAGCGGCCGATACTTTCATGTGCAATTCAAACTGTTTTTTACGGTGCAGGTAGCATGAGTAAGCCAAAAAGCCATTTTAACGCCCCTTACGCACCAAGCAGAATTGCAAATTATAAATTTGGGTTAGATATTTTTATTCTATTTACACTAAAAACATGCCCGATAATTACATGTTTTTAGAGGTGCTCTATTGAATAGGTGCGGGCGGCTAATCGTGCCGGATAAAATGAAACTAAGAGTGTAATTACAATTATTACCAGTGCAGTAAGCGCAAAGTCCGTAACATTCATTTTAACAGGGTAACTGGAAATAATGGCATTTTCCATACCCATACCCACCAGGCCAAAGGAATCTTGCAACCAACAAACAAGACCCCCTAACAGCAATCCGGAAAAAGCTCCGCTAAAAGCAATAAGTGCGCCTTCGCTTAAGAAAATATTATGGATCAGGCGGGTGCCACTGCCCATTGCAAACAGAACCGAGATATCTTCCTTTTTATCCAGCACCAGCATCATAAGCGAGAAGAAGATATTAATAGAGGCAACCAGAACTAACAAGGTTAGCGCAATAAATGTAAAGAGCTTTTCGATTTTGAGCAGGCGGTATAAATCGGCATGTTGTTCTTGATTAGTCAATACCGAAAAATCGTTACCCATAACGTTGGCAACTCCGGCCTGCGTTGCCTGCAAAGGCAGTTTGCCGGTTGTTTTTATTTCGAGGCTGGTGCGCCTGTTTCCGTAGCTCAATAAATCCTGTGCAAAATGAAGGGGCACAAAAATGTAATTGTCATCGTAGTTTTTTTCGATTGAAAAAACCCCACCGGGCTGTATTACCCTGCGTGCATAAAGTTGTGAAGGATCTAACCCTGAGGCCTTGAGATTTTTAATGTAAAAAACCTGCAGTGGGTGAACACTCTCATTTACACTTAAGGATAAGGCATGTTGTACACCCCGTCCTACCACGGCATAATCTATTTCGTTTTTGCTCAACACCAGTTCGCCATCTACCATGCTGTTGTCAAGCCGATGTTGCTGCAAAAAGCTTTCGCTTACCCCCTTAAGGGTAACCACTATATCGGCATCGCGGTAACGCACGTAGGCGTAGTCTTCAATTACTTCAGTTATAATATCTACACCCACAACAGTTTGCAGTTGTTGAATCATGCGTTCATCAACTTCAAAAGATTTGCCTTTCTTTAATTCAATTTTTAATTCCGGATCAAAAGAAGTGTACAGGCTGCGGAGCAAATCCTCCAGTCCATTAAAAACGGATAATACAATTACCAGGGCTGCCGTAGAAAAAGCAATACCAATAATGGAGAGAATGGAAATTATATTGATAAAATTTTTCTTCCTGCCGGAGAAGAAATAACGCCTCGCAATAAATAACGGAAGGTTCAAAAGACTGCGGATTATTCTTTACTTTCTTTAGGGATGTTGAGGCTTTTTATCAGGTCTTCCATGCGCTGGGCATTTTCTTCAACCTCATCAATAAAAAAAACTAAAGCGGGTACAATACGCGCCTGGTTACGAATGCGGTCGCCCAACGCTTTGCGGATTTCACTTTTATGCAGTTCGATGTTGTTAAGCACAGCTTTCTTGTCTTTGGCTAAAGTCATGCCCAGGTAAATTTTTGCTACACTTAAATCCGGACTGATGCGAACATCGGCTATGGTTATAAAGGCATTGCCGATAATACCCCTTTTATCTTTCAAAAAGATGTCGCTCAGTTCTTTCTGAATTAACTTATTGTATTTCTGTTGCCGTACTGTTCCACTCATGTGTGCAAAGATAACAGTTAACCCGCATAATTAAGATCGGAGTGTAAAGGCAACTTTTTGTTTATTTGTGTCCGTTTAAACCGTGCCTTGTGTTACTACGCTTTTTCCGAATAAACGATCCGTACCGGCTGCTTGCTATTTTCATCTTACTGATACTGATAGGTCTCGGATTTTTTGTTGACCCTGCCGCTACCACCCTTTCTGAACTTAAAGCAATGGTGCTGGGCGAGGTCTTGAACAGTGGCAAAAGCTTATATACCGAAGTGCATACGTCAGTGCCGCCTTTAGCCGCCTGGTTTTACGGTTGGGAAGAGTGGTTATTTGGCCGCTCGCTCACAGCCCGGCATATTGTAGCGTTCGTGCTGATCTTTTTTCAAGGCGCTTACTTTGCCATTCTGCTAATTAGCAATAAAGCGCAAAGCGAAAGCACCTATCTACCTGCGTTTCTTTTCGGAGTGGTCTGTTTCTTTTCGTTCGATATGCTCATGCTATCGCCTGAGTTGTTTGCCTCTTCTTTGTTGCTGCTGGCGCTAAATAATTTATTTAAGGAAGTGGAGTTTCGCGTGCAGCGCGATGACACGTTATTGCTACTTGGCTTTTTTCTGGGGCTGGCCACTTTATTTGTATTTACCTACATCGTATTTCTTCCCGGCACTATTATTATTCTCGCAATCTTCACCCGATTATCCATTCGCAAAGCGTTGCTGTTAATTTTTGGATTTGCCTTGCCGCACTTGCTGATTATGGTGGCCTACTACTTTAATGGTAATCTCGAATTCTTATGGAGCAACTATTACGCAAGTGTTGCCTGGTTTGCCGAAAACAGGTTGTCGCTTAGTGCGATGCTGTATCTGTCAGCTATACCCATTGCCTACTTTTTATTTTCGTTGGTTATGCTGAACCGCGAAGCGCGCCTTACCAAATACCAATCGCAGCTTTTGCAGATTATGTTTTTATGGTTGCTGATTGCCATTGTGGAGATTATTGTTGCCGGAAAAATGGCACCGCACCGGGTTATAACTTATGCACCTCCGCTTGCTTACTTTGTTAGTCATTGCATTTTGCTGGTGCGCAGAAAGTGGCTTGCCGAACTCTTGTTGTGGGGATTTGCCGGTGGCATTGTAACCGTTGCTTATCTGGCCCGCTATGATAAACTGAGTAAGATTGACTATTCAAACATGTTTTTCAGCAAGGTTTCAGCCGCACCTGTAAACAAACGTATTTTGGTTTTGGACGAACAGTGGGGCTATTTCGAGAACAATAAACTGGCAACCGGTTTTTACGATTGGAAAATCGCACAGCATTATTTCAACGAAACAGATTACTTTCAAAACGTGGTGTTAATCGACAAAGCTTTTGAGCAAGATTTGCCCGCGCTGATTGTTGATCCGCATAATGTAATGGCAGGTGTTTTTAAACGAATACCCAAGCTTCAGCACCAGTATTCGAAACAAGGAACAAACTATATTATTAAGTGATGTCACAAAGTTAATTCTAGAGGCGTCTGACGGCTGTTTATTAAAGGCTACAGCCGTCTTGACGCCTAATACTTACTTTGATTTTTTTAAGCCCAAACAAATTAAAAACTAATTCGTACTAACACCATGCGCTTCGGTTTTATTGTTATCTGTTGTTTCTGGTGTGCACTTCTTCTCTCCTGTAAAGAAGTGTCGTTTCCAAAAACACAACCGGCAGGTGTTGCTGCGCTTAATCAATTACCCCAATCCATTTGTGGCGAATACCTGATTCGCGATAAAGCCACAGGCGAAATTGGCGATACTATTATTATTGAACCCTGGGGCTATCGCACAAAAGATGTAAATGGAAACAACTGGCTGGGAGTGGGGCGCCTCAGCGATACGCTCGTAGTAAAACAATACCAGGATTATCTTTTCATCAACTTTAAAGAGGGCGATCAATGGATTCTGCGACTGCTGAAAGTTAAAAGTCCAAACAGATTGGAATTGTTGTCGATCAACCTGGAAAACGATGTGGAATGCGAGGCTGTGCTTGAAAAACTGGGCAAAAAGTTTAAAGTAAAAACAATAAAGGATAACGATTATGTTTTCTACCAGATAAACCCCACACCGGCACAGTTAATGAGCTTGGTTAATGAAAACTATTTTACCGGTGTGGAGTTGATCCGTAAACGATCAAATTAAATTCCATTCCTTTCTGTAGGGCCTATCTAAAAAGGTATTGGCTTCCTTATCGCCGACAAACTTTTCTTTCTTTGCATTCCATTGCAAACTGCGGTTTAAACGCCACGAGATAAGTGCCAGGTGCATGGGCAAAGTCATTTCGCGAGCATATGCGAGATTAGATTCTGGTTGCTTGCGCGATTTTACAGCATCGATAAAATTTTGTTGATGGCCTGGTGATCGGGTTACACTTTGTGCTACTGTTGGAAGACCGCTTACCATTTCGCCATTGATGGTAATGGTCATTGTACTGTAATCGCAAATCAACGTGCCCTTATCACCTTCAAAGTAAGCGCCTATGTTTCGTTCGGCAGCACCGGGTACGTTAGGTGCTTTGGTGGTCCAGAAAATTTTCAGGTCTTTAAATTCAAACTCGGCATCCAGCCATTTAGGTGCATCGGCCTGGCCATCGGTTTTTTCGCCCCGTGCTGTTACTTGCTTTAGTCCTTTTGGTTCAATGGCCCACCAAACTATATCAGCAATGTGGCACCAGAAATCGGCAAACACACCACCCGAATAATCCAGAAAATACCGGTACGTAAAATGACAACGCTCTGGCACATAATCCACATAAGGCGCAGGCCCAAGCCACATATCCCAGTTTAATCCGGCAGGAACAGCCTGAACTTTTGCCACCCCCAAACCTGGTGAATACGAATCTTTCCAAAGCCGAACGGTGTGTACTTTACCAATGGCTCCACTTTTTATTATCTCAACCACACGGTGGTAATTATCGCCCGCATGGATTTGTGTGCCCAACTGAAACACTCGGTTATACTTTGCCTGATTCACCAACATGGTTTTGCCTTCCTTCACGCTATATGAAAGTGGTTTTTCGCCATATACATCTTTACCTGCCTGAAATGCAAGTGTGGCTATTTGTGCATGCCAATGATCGGGTGTGGCAATGGTAACAGCATCAATATCTTTTCTATCCAGAATATTACGGAAGTCCTGATGAGTGGTAGCCGTTGTTCCGGGATTCATTTTTTTAAGCGACTCCAACGTGGCGGCCAAATGATTCTGATCTACATCGCACAACGCCACAACTTCTGCACCCGGTAAATTGGCAAACCATTCCATGTGCTGATTGCCCATGCCACCCAAACCAATATGGGCAATACGTACACGGTCATTTACCGAACCGCGACTGATAAGCCCGGGTATGAAAGTAAGACCCAATGCACCCAATGCACTTTTCTTGATAAACGTTCGTCTGTTCAGGCTCATGGTAGATTTTGATTTGTGTAAACGAATCTACTAAAAATCATTTAACAAAATACCTCTTGCAAAAAAATGAAGTTGTGTGGCGAAAAATTCAATACCTTAGAATTTCACTAACTACAAACCATGCGCTGGATTGCTCTTTTTCTTCTGTGCCTGTTGCTTCAATGCACCAAACCCGAACAACAAACTGCATCCACACCTAAAGTTATGCTCGCCATCTTTGCGCATCCCGATGATGAAGCTACCGTTAGCCCGGTGCTTGCCAAATATGCAGCCGAAGGTGTAACGGTTTATCTTGCTATTGCCACCGATGGTCGTTACGGTGTAACCGATCATGCAAAAATTCCAGCGGGTGATAGTCTGGCAACAGTGCGTGCAGGCGAAGCCAAATGTGCTGCTGAAAAATTAGGCATTGAACCACCCATTTTGTTTGGCTTACACGATCAGCTAAAAATGGGCGAAGGCATGGCGCCACTTAATGATCAGCTTATTACCATGCGAATAAAAATTGAAGAGCTGTTTACTTCATTAAAACCCGATGTGGTAGTTACATGGGGCGCATCGGGCTGGACGGGCCATCACGATCATCGGTTGGTGAGTACAGTTGTTACCGAAGTGTTTCAAACACAAAAGTGGGATAAGCCAGTGCAGTTATTTTACAGTGCTATTCCTACCGGTAATCTTCCGGCAAGCAGTCCTATGCAATTGGCAACGGTTGATTCATCTTTTCTTCCCATAAAAATTTCCGTTTCAGAAGCAGACTATGCAACAGCACTGGCTTCGTGGCATTGCCATAAAAGTCAATATACGCCTGAAACCATTGAAGGCATGCATCAATTATTAAAAGCTTCATTGAAAGGCACTGCTTACTTTATGCCGGTGGCTGTTTCAACTGTTGAAAAGCATTCGTTGTTTTAATGCTATACCTAAACCTATTATGAAAATCCTAACCTTACTTACCGCACTTTGCTTAACGCTAAATGTGTTCGCACAAAAAAAGCAACCGGCCCCTGTTATGTCGGCCAGCAAAAAAGCTATTGTTGAAAACATCAACACCCAAGCAGCAAGCCTTATCAGCATCAGCGATAAAATCTGGGCTGCCGAAGAAACTGCCTTCAACGAACATACTTCAGCAAAACTGCTTGCCGATTATGCCGAGGCAAATGGATTTAAAGTTGAGCGCGGTGTAGCCGAAATGCCTACTGCCTTTGTAGCTACGTATGGTAGCGGTAGCCCGGTGATTGGAATCTTAGGTGAGTTTGATGCGTTACCTGGACTTTCGCAAAAAACTGTTCCGGTAAAAGATCCCTTGCACGAAGGCGAGCCCGGTCATGGTTGCGGCCATAATCTTTTTGGTACTGCCAGTTTAGGTGCGGCTGTGTCTATCAAGCAAATGATAGAACAAGGCAAACTGAAAGGCACCATTAAATTTTTTGGAACCCCGGCCGAAGAAAAATTCTTTGGCAAACTCTGGATGATCCGTGCGGGGTTGTTTAACGGAGTAGATGTTGTAATGGATTGGCACCCCGGTGCCGAAACCAAGGCAGCGGTACAAACCGGTTTGGCATTGGTAGATTTTATTGTTGAGTTTAATGGGCAGGCTGCACACGCTTCTGCTGATCCGTGGAATGGAAGAAGTGCTAGTGATGCGCTTGAACTCTATACCAGTGGCATCAATTACCTGCGCGAACATATAAAGCCTAGTGTGCGCATTCACTACCACATACAAGACGGTGGCCAGGTAGTAAACGTTGTGCCGGATTACTCGCGGTTGTGGGTGCGGGTGCGCGATGTAAAGCGCGATGGTATGGCCGAAGTGTATGAGCGCGTAAAGAAAATGGCCGAAGGTGCCGCCATTATGGCTAATGTGGATTATAAGATTTCATTGGTATCGGGTATTTATGAAGTATTGGTTAACCGCACGGGAGCCGATTATGTAACCAAAAATTTAGCGCTACTTGGCCCTATGACTTATACCGATGAAGAAGTTGCTTTCGCGAAAAAAATTCAGGAGAGCACCGGCAAACCACAAGTGGGCTTGCATACTAAAGTAGAGCCGCTGGAAGAAACCAATCCAAATGCCGGTGGTGGTTCCACCGATGTGGGCGATGTAAGCTGGGTTGTGCCCACTATCCGATTAAGTGTGGCCACTGCACCTATCGGTACCCCGTGGCACTCGTGGGCAGTGGTTGCCTGCGGTGGAATGTCCATCGGGCATAAAGGCATGTTGCATGCTTCCAAAACATTAGCCATGACAATGGTAGATTTATACGAGGACCCTAAAAAAGTTGAAGCGGTTAAAGCTGAATATACAAAAGGTAAAGGCGATCATGTGTACAAAGGGTTGATTCCGGATGGCCCACCACCGGTGGGGAAGAAGTAGCGGTAACTTATTGTTGTAGGATAATCGGGACACTACGAGTAACGTTAAGCCTAAAAAGATGTTGAAAAATTGAAATGCTCGCTACCCAATGGCGTTTTCTGAACCCTATGCTCTATACATATTAGGTTTTTTTGCACAGTCGTTGTTTGGCGCACGCACAGTAGTGCAATGGGTACAATCTGAAAGAGCCGGGCGGGTAGTATCGCCTGCCTGGTTTTGGATTTTTAGTTTAAGTGGCTCCACCTTGTTTTTGATTTATGGTTTAATACGCCACGATGCGGTAATTCTGGTTGGCCAAACCCTATCGTTCTACATTTATATCCGCAACCTTCAACTTAAACAGGTGTGGACGAAGCTTCATTTTATTCTTAGATGGTTAATAATACCGATGCCGTTTGTGTTAATGGGCTGGATGTGGTTGGTTGCTCCACAACGTTTTCAAAATATCTTTCAACAAATAAACCTGGCCGATGTAGCATTGCTGGTGGGTGGTGCCGGACAATTGTTATTGAATTTGCGATACCTCTATCAATGGTATTTTTCGGAGAAGGCACAGCAATCGCTTTTGCCTTTGGGTTTCTGGGTTATCAGTGCGGTTGCTTCGCTGATGGTGGTTTATTACGGCATCGTGCACAACGAACCCGTGCTGCTGGTAGCGCAGGGTATGGGCTTTGTGGTTTACCTACGCAATATCTGGTTTGCATTGCGCACCCGCACAGTTGCAGCGCAATAAGTATCTTGCAGCATGGCCAATTGGAAACGGATTTATGATAACACCGTGCAAGATTTCATCTTTAAAAATGAGTTAGCCGATGAATGGCAATTGGTATTGCAGCACAAAACACTTTTTGATCTCCCAACAAAATCATTAGCTGAACAAATTGCGGGCAGAAGAAAGTCGAAAAAGAAACTTCCGTTGTGGCACCAAACAAAGGGTATTGTTTATCCACCAGCACTTAACCTCGAGCAGTCTTCTTCGCAAGCAACCGCACTATTCAAAGCGGCACTTTTGAAAACAGAAACCCGACAAGAAAATCTGGTTGACCTTACGGGTGGTTTTGGTGTGGATTCATTTTTCTTTTCGAAATCATTTAAGTCGGTTCTGTATGTAGAATCGAATAAAGATTTGGTTGAATGGGTTCAACACAACCACAAGCTACTCGGTGCAAGCAACATTCAACACATTTGTACTACTGCCGAAGCATTTATTTCTACTAACAAGCATACCGGGGTTTTTTATCTCGATCCGGCCCGCAGAGATGCAAACGCCAAAAAAATTTTCAAACTCAGTGATTGCACCCCAGACGTAACCCAATTACAAGAGCTATTGTTTACACGAAGTGAGGTTGTATTACTCAAAGCCTCGCCCTTGCTCGATATTCAACAAGGCTTGCGCGAGTTACCGCATACGAAAGTTGTAATTGCTTTGTCGGTTGATAATGAAATGAAGGAGTTGTTGTTTCTAGCGCAAAATAGGTTTTATGGAACGCCTCAAATAAGAGCCGTTGATCTTGATTGGAGCGGTGCAGTAAGATCTGAGTTTGTATTTACAACGGAGCAGGAAGCTAATGCTCAAGCCTCCTTTAGCGAACCATTACAGTATTTATACGAAGCCAACGCGGCTATACTTAAAGCCGGAGCATTTAAGTTAATTGGCCAACAATTTAATGTACATAAACTTGCGCCCAATACACATCTTTATACCTCAGGCCAACACATCAAAGACTTTCCGGGTCGTACTTTTAGTGTAGAAGTTTTAAACCCAACTGAAAAACAGATAAAAGAGTTGTTGCCCGATAGACGAGCACATACCACGGTCCGTAATTATCCGCTTACGGCTCCCCAGCTTATGAAAAAACTCAACCTGCAAGAAGGTGGTGAAAAATTTGTGTTGGGATTTTCTGGCGCCAATAAGAAATATATATCTATTGGTACAAGAATAGTCGGGGATTAGCCCGAAATTACTCGTGAATGTATGAGAACATGCAATTAACCTACAAAAACAAAAAGACGGCACAAGAAATATTCAACCTTATCCCCGAAGTTGAATTAATCGAAACAGACTCTGCAGAATCCGCGAACCTGCTTATTCAAGGAAATAATCTTACCGTACTCAAGCAATTAATTGTAAATCACAAGCTAAAAGGTAAGGTTGATTTAATCTATATCGATCCACCCTTTGCCACAAGTAACACGTTTACAGTATCAGAAGGAAGGGCCAGTACAATAAGCAGTAGCACGAATGGAACGGTAGCTTACACGGATACGCTCAAGGGTGCTGAGTTTATCGAGTTTTTAAGAGCACGATTGATTTTATTAAGCGAACTCTTATCCGATCAAGGATCAATTTATCTTCACATAGACTATAAAATAGGTCACTATGTAAAAGTGTTAATGGATGAAATCTTTGGAATAGAAAATTTCAGGAATGATATAACCCGAATAAAGTGTAATCCTAAAAACTTTAGCCGAAAAGGTTATGGGAATATGAAGGATATGATTTTGTTTTATTCAAAATCCGATGCCTTGATATGGAATGAACCCAAAACACCCTACACAGAAGCGGATAAGATTAAATTATTTCCAAAGCGAGAGCCCGATGGCCGTTGTTATACAACCATTCCATTGCACGCACCGGGCGAAACACAAAACGGAAACACATCCAAAACTTTTAAGGGACTGCTTCCTCCAAAAGGACGACACTGGCGAACCGATATTTCTACATTAGAACATTGGGATAGCTTAGGATTGATTGAATGGAGTGAAAAAGGAAATCCAAGAAAAAAAATATACCTGGATGAACGCGAAGGAAAACGCATGCAGGATATTTGGGAATTTAAAGACCCACAATATCCCGTGTATCCCACTGAAAAAAATCCAGATTTACTCGATTTAATTATCAAAACATCCTCCAATCCAGATAGCCTTGTGCTTGATTGCTTTGCCGGCTCTGGTACTACCCTTAAAGCAGCGCAAGTAAACGGAAGAAAGTGGATTGGGATTGATGAATCGGATGAAGCAATTAAAGTTATAAAAGAAAAATTAAGCCATACCAAAGCTTCACTGTTTAACTCGCAGCCGGATTTCAAAACTTTAGTTGAGAAAAAGCCATTCTGTATTGAGGCTTAGTTCACTTTAAAGTCCTCCAACTCGTATCTCAACCGTTTTCGCTACTAACTGTTAGTTGGTAGCAAAATTTTTATTGGCCTCTAACTAAGAATTCCAAATACAATACCTGTAAATTGGAGGTTCACTTTACATTAATTTTTTAAAACCACTACTTTGGAAATGCAGACGGAACAAGGGTTGGGATTGTATCGCCCGGAATTTGAAAAAGATTCTTGCGGGGTTGGCTTCATTGCCAACATGAAAGGAAACAAGTCGCACCAGATTGTAAGCGATGCGCTCACCATGCTCGAACGCATGGAACACCGGGGTGCCTGTGGGTGCGAACCCAACACAGGCGATGGTGCCGGCATCCTGATTCAGGTACCCCATGAATTTTTTATAAGCGAATGCAGTAAACTTGGTTTTAAACTTCCGGAATATGGAAGCTATGGTGTAGGCCTTGTTTTTTTTCCTCGCGATGCAAAAGTGCGCGAAGAATGCCGCAAGGTTCTCGATCGGCAAATAAAAAAAATGAAGATGACGTTGTTGGGTTATCGGGTACTGCCCACCAACAACAAAGATTTAGGCGAAACTGCACTGAAGGCCGAGCCGGTAATGGAACAGGTATTTATTAAACGACCTGATAAAGTTACCAACCCCGATGATTTTGAACGCAAACTTTTTATTCTTAGAAAGTACACCACACACATCATCACCGAATCAGTAAAGGGTGTCGATAGTCAATTTTATTTTTCTTCCTTATCGTATAAAACTATTGCCTACAAGGGCATGGTTACATCGGGCCAGTTACGCCCCTACTTTGCCGATTTAGAACACGAAGATGTGGTAACGGCATTAGCGGTAATTCACTCCCGCTTTTCAACCAATACATTTCCTTCATGGCGATTGGCCCAACCGTTCCGCTACATTGCACACAATGGTGAGATTAACACCGTACGCGGAAACATCAACTGGTTGAATTCGAAAGAAGCATTCTTCGCATCAAAATATTTTACACGCGAAGAGCTGGACATGATTCTGCCCATCTGTAATCCGAAACAGTCCGATTCATCCAACCTGGATAATACAATTGAATTACTGGTGCATGCCGGCCGTTCGCTGCCCCACGTAATGATGATGCTGATACCCGAGGCGTGGGATGGTAACGAAAGCATGAGCCAGGAGAAACGCGACTTCTACGAATATCATGCTAACCTGATGGAACCGTGGGATGGCCCCGCTTCCATTACGTTTACCGATGGAAAAATTATTGGTGCTACTCTTGACCGTAACGGGCTGCGTCCATCGCGGTTTGTAGTTACCGATGATGATATGGTGATTATGGCCTCGGAAGTGGGTGTGTTGGATGTTGATCCCGCTAAGGTAGTAACAAAAGGCCGCCTGCAGCCCGGAAAAATGTTTGTGGTGGACATGGAGCAAGGCCGCATTGTAAGCGATGACGAATTGAAAAAAGAAATCTGCAATCGCCAACCTTACGGGAAATGGTTGCGCGAAAATAAAGTACGCTTACAGGATTTGCCCGAACCCGGTGGTAGTTTTCATAAATACGATCCGGTAACGTTTCTTAAAAGACAAATTTCGTTTGGATATACATCCGAAGATTTGCGCATCATTTTAACGCAAATGTGCGAAACGGGAAAAGAAGCATTGGGCTCGATGGGTAACGATACTCCATTGGCTGTGCTTTCAAAAGAAGCACAGCATTTAAGCAGTTATTTCAAACAACTTTTTGCGCAAGTAACAAATCCGCCAATCGATCCGATTCGCGAACGGCTCGTGATGTCGCTGGTATCGCATGTGGGGGGCTCGCTTAACTTATTGGAAGAATCGCCCGAGCATTGCATTACATTGGAGTTGCCCACACCCGTGCTAACCAACAACGAGATGGAACGCATTCGGTATATCGACCATCGCCATCTGCAAACTAAAACGATTTACACCTATTTTAAAGCCGATGGTCAACCGGGGTCGCTCGAGAAAGGGTTGAACCGCGTGTGTCAATATGTTACCGATGCCATTGAAGACGGCTTCACCATCATTATTCTTTCCGACAGAAGTTTTGACAGCGGCCATGCGCAAATACCTTCGTTGCTTGCCGTTGCGGCCGTGCATCACGATTTAATCCGCAAAGGCTTACGCGGAAAAGTTGGGTTGTTGGTAGAAGCGGGCGATGTATGGGAAACACATCATTATGCTACGCTGCTGGGTTATGGCGCCTCGGGTGTAAACCCCTACCTCGTGTACCAGACCATACACGACATGAAAAAGCGCAATGTGTTGAAGGAAGAGTTATCGGAAGAAAAAGCGATAACAAATTATAAGAAAGCAGTTGCCGGGGAGTTGCTGAAGATTATGAGTAAGATGGGCATCTCTACGTTGCAGTCTTATCACGGTGCACAAATTTTTGAAGCGTTGGGTATTCATTCCGAAGTAATTGATCAATACTTTACCGGAACAGTTTCGCGCATTGGTGGCTTAAAGTTAGATGACATAGCCCGCGAAGCATTAGCAAAACACAAACTTGCTTTTCCCAAAACGGCCAACGTTTTACCCCGATTAGCCGTAGGTGGTGTGTATCAGTGGAAACAAAGAGGCGAAGTTCACTTGTTTAATCCGCAAACCATTCACTTGCTGCAGCACTCAACCAAAGTGAACGATTATGCATTATTTAAAAAATATTCTAACCTGATTAATGACCAGAGCGAGCGTGCTATTACGTTGCGCAGTTTACTCAAGTTCAAAAAGGGTAAATCTATTCCAATAAATGAGGTGGAATCGAAGGAAAGTATTTTTAAACGATTTGCTACCGGAGCCATGTCCTTCGGTTCAATCTCATACGAAGCGCATAGCACACTGGCCGTAGCGATGAATCGCATTGGCGGCAAAAGCAACAGTGGCGAAGGTGGTGAAGATGAAGCTCGCTTCTTGCCAAAAGATGATGGCACGTGGGAGAACTCCGCCATCAAGCAAGTGGCATCCGGTCGCTTTGGTGTTACCAGCTACTACTTAACCAACGCTAAAGAACTTCAAATTAAAATGGCACAGGGTGCCAAGCCAGGTGAAGGCGGCCAGTTGCCGGGCCACAAAGTTGATGAATGGATTGGGCGTGTGCGTCACTCAACACCAGGTGTGGGATTAATATCGCCACCACCGCATCATGATATTTATTCCATCGAAGATTTAGCACAACTTATTTACGATTTAAAAAATGCCAATCGTGAAGCGCGCATCAGCGTAAAGCTGGTAAGCGAAGCAGGCGTGGGTACAATTGCATCCGGAGTAGCCAAAGCACATGCCGATGTTATTTTAATTGCCGGACATGATGGTGGTACGGGTGCATCCCCTATCAGTTCTATTCGTCACGCAGGGTTGCCGTGGGAACTTGGCCTGGCAGAAGCACATCAAACATTGGTGCGCAATAAACTTCGCGGCCGCGTGGTGCTGCAAGCCGATGGACAAATTCGTACGGGTCGCGATTTAGCGATTGCGACTTTGCTTGGCGCTGAAGAATGGGGTGTGGCAACAGCAGCGTTGGTTACAACCGGTTGTATTATGATGCGCAAGTGTCATCTCAATACATGCCCGGTGGGAGTGGCTACACAAAACAAAGAATTGCGAGCACTCTTTACCGGTAAACCGGAATATGTAGTTAATCTCTTTACGTTTTTAGCTGAAGAACTGCGCGAGATTATGGCCGAGTTAGGATTCCGAACCGTAAACGAAATGGTGGGCCAGGCCGATCGGCTTGAACTTCGAAATGAAGACGAACATTGGAAATATCAAAACCTGGATCTATCGCCACTCTTGTTTAAAGAGCCCATGAGCCTGGATACAGCCTTGTTCAAACAGGAAGAACAAGATCATGGAATTGAAAATGTGTTGGATAGAAAGTTAATTCAGTTGGCACAGCCCGCTTTGAAGAATGCAGAACATGTACAAGGTGAATTTGTAATCACCAACCAGGATCGTGCAGTAGGAGCTATGCTCAGCAATGAGATTTCAAAAATCTATCTCGGCCCCGGTTTACCGGCTGATACAATACACATGAAGTTTACCGGCACAGCGGGACAGAGTTTTGGTGCGTTTGTAACCGGTGGTGTTACGTTCGAATTGGAAGGCGATGCCAATGATTATTTCGGAAAAGGATTGTCGGGTGGTAAGTTGGTTTTATATCCATCACCGGCCGCTACATTTAATCCATCTAAAAATATTATTGTCGGTAATGTGGCCTTCTTTGGTGCAACCTCGGGCGAAGCCTTCATAAAAGGAATGGCCGGTGAGCGTTTTGCTGTTCGCAACTCAGGCGTAAAAGTGGTAGTAGAAGGTGTGGGCGATCATGGTTGCGAATACATGACGGGCGGAACCGTTGTGGTGCTGGGTGATACCGGAAGAAATTTTGCTGCCGGCATGAGTGGTGGTGTGGCCTATGTGTGGGATGTAAACAAAACATTTGTAAAGAACTGCAACATGGAAATGGTATTGCTTGATACCTTAAATGAAGAAGATGAGCAATTGCTGCACACCATGATTGAACAACATCAGCAACAAACCAACAGCGAAGTGGCGGCACACATTTTAGGATATTGGTCAAGCACTTTTAAGAATTTTATTAAAGTAATGCCGATTGATTATAAGGCTGTGCTCGAAAAACAAAAGGCTGAGAAGAAAGCATCGGTACAAACAACATTGGGCAATACAGATTTTAAATTTTCATCGAATTAATCCGGGCCTGTGTCCTTAATCCGGGCCTGTGTCCACACAGGCCCGTATCCACACAGGCCCGGATGATAAATGATTATGTGATTGATGGTCTGATGGTCTGTGTGGACACAGACCATGTGAATTGTGAATTTCGAAATCTTAAATTTTTGAATTCGATTATGGGTAAACCAACAGGATTTTTAGAACAGCAACGCGAGTTACCAGGCAAGCGCGATCCTAAAAAACGTATTAACGATTACAACGAAGTTGATCCGGTTATTGACGAGAAGATAACAGTGAAGCAGGCTTCACGGTGTATGGATTGTGGCATTCCGTTTTGTCATAATGGGTGCCCGTTGGGTAACATCATTCCTGAGTTTAACGATGCGGTGTATCAGGAAAACTGGAAACTCGCCTACGAAATACTTATTTCCACCAATAACTTTCCGGAGTTTACTGGTCGCATTTGTCCGGCCCCATGCGAAGCCTCGTGTGTGTTGGGAATTAATAAACCGGCAGTGGCCATTGAATACATTGAGAAGTCGATTATAGAAAAAGCATTTCAGGATGGTTATGTAAAGCCACGCATACCAAGCACGCGCACGAATAAAAAAGTTGCGGTAATAGGTTCGGGCCCGGCAGGGTTGGCAGCAGCAGCGCAATTAAATTATGCGGGCCATTTGGTTACTGTGTTTGAACGGGCCGATGAAATTGGCGGTTTGTTGCGCTATGGTATTCCTGATTTTAAGTTGGATAAACAAGTGGTTGATCGCAGGGTACAACTGATGACAGAAGAAGGTGTTAAGTTTCAGGTAAATGCGAATGTAGGCGTAAACGTTTCGGTTGGGCAATTGAAAGAAGAGTTTGATGCTATTCTATTGTGCGGAGGCTCCACCATTCCGCGCGATTTACCAATCCCCGGAAGGGAACTGAAAGGCGTACACTTTGCTATGGACTTTCTAACGCAACAAAACAAAAGAGTAGGTGGTAAGAAAGTATTTGCCGAAGAAATCTGGGCAACCGGAAAAAATGTGGTGGTGATTGGCGGTGGTGATACTGGTTCAGATTGTGTGGGCACATCAAATAGACATGGTGCAAAGTCGGTAACGCAGATTGAAATTTTAGCAAAGCCACCCAAAGAAAGAACTGTTACCATGCCATGGCCAAACTGGCCTATGATTTTAAGAACCTCTACTTCGCATGAAGAAGGTTGTGAACGCAATTGGTCTGTTGTTACCAAAGAATTTATTGGCGATGAACAAGGCAATCTGAAAGCGTTGAAGATCGCAGAAGTGGAATTAAAAAGTGCCGGGCCCGGTAAACCACCAGCGTTTACAGAAATACCCGGTACAGAAAAAGAAATCCCGTGCGAGTTAGCGTTATTGGCGATGGGCTTTTTACATCCGCAACATACCGGTTTGCTCGATCAATTAGGAGTTGACAAAGATGAACGGGGCAATGTAAAAGCTACCAAGTACCAGACATCCGTTGAAAGTATTTTTGCTGCTGGCGATATGCGCAGGGGGCAATCGTTGGTGGTGTGGGCCATAAGCGAAGGGCGTGAAGCCGCGCGTGCAGTAGATCAATACTTAGAAGGGCAAACCGCGCTTGATGCAAAAGAGCAGGGAATATTGAGTTTGATGGAGTAAGTGCTAAACAAAGGTCTTGGGCAAGTATTGTTTGAAGGGGTTGCATTTTATCAATGCCCGGATTCGGGATTGGAAATTGGTTGTTTCTGATGTTATATTTGATAACAACCTTTTGAAAGCATGAGGCGAGGGCTCTTCATTGTCCTTTCGTTTTTATTTACTTACAGCTATGGTCAGTTTAAATTTGAGACCCTTGTTGATGACCAGGGAGCACCAATACGCAGCGTTACATGCTTGCTGAAAGACAATACGGGTTTTTTGTGGATTGGAACCCAAACAGGGTTATTGCGTTATGACGGCAACTCGTTTTTGCAATTTCACCACGTAGCAAGCGATAGTCTTTCTTTACCTTCTTCTTTTATAACCAGTCTGGCCGAAGATGCGCAAGGTCGCTTATGGGTAGGAACACAAGCCGGACTATGCTTTCGCGATCATTTAACCGGTGTATTTGTTACGGTGTTCAGAAAATTTAAAAGTATATCCAATCCCACCGTTAGTACTGTACATACGGTATCAAATGGAGTTTGGTTTGGAAATTACGATGGCCTTTCTTTTTATGATTTTGATACCAAAAAGACTAAAGCATTTTCACTTCCGGCATCTAATCCTTTAGGGAGAATGAGCAGAGCTATGCCCCAGGTAAAGGCAATTGCTAAAATTCTTTCGGCATCAAATAATAAATTATGGATTGCTACAGGTTCGGGGTTACATCAGTTCGACATTGATTCTCGCCAATGGCATTACGAACTGCCTGCACAACCTACAACCAACGACTCGGTTGCATCAGCTTTGTTACAACATATCTACCTCGATCAGGGTACGATATGGGCTGGTTCATGGGGTAAAGGACTTTTAAAGTTTAATAACGATGGCAAGTTGCTTGAAAACTTCACCTTCTCCCGGTTTAATTTGCCCGAAGGAACCAAAGACATTGTTCGTTATTGTACAAAATTTACTTATCAGGACATAAACGGAATTTTGGTTGGCACGTATGATGCCGGCCTTCTTTTTTTTGATCCCGAAAAAAAAGAATTTACGCGCATTTCGGTGGATGGTAACCACATAGTGCCGGTAGAGCAAATATTGATAGACGATCAAGGCATTTTATGGATTGCTTCAACGCATGGACTGTACAAAGCCGATCCATATGCACAACGATTTGAATGGCACGGTATCGATGAAAAATTATTTGTTAACAATTTCAGAAATGTTACCAACTTTTGCCAGGTAGATACCACTAATGTATTGGTTGTAGTTCATTCAAACGGTTTATACCTTTTCAATAAAACTACTAACCAATTTCGGCCGCTTGTAAGCCGGGTTTATAATAAATTGGAAAACATTACTGCTATTCACAACCTGCGCGATGGCTGGTTTTTTTTGGCAGGTAGAAAAGGCAGCGGCTGGTGGCACATGGTTTCCGATCAATTCAAGCCACTTGCAAATATGCAGCGGGCATTGGCACTTGTTCCAAT
The DNA here is from genome assembly GCA_019638395.1 of Cyclobacteriaceae bacterium. Classification (GTDB taxonomy): domain Bacteria; phylum Bacteroidota; class Bacteroidia; order Cytophagales; family Cyclobacteriaceae; genus ELB16-189. The sequence goes on along the minus strand of JAHBTX010000005.1, from coordinate 455,474 downwards.
TTCAGGTAACAACCTGCTAATTCCCGGTTTTAATAAATTGATCCGTATTAATCTGCAAACGGAACAGGCTAATACCATAATCAACACGAATGACAGTACACAGGCCATTGCTTTCTACGATGTAACGGCAGTAGATGATACCACTTGGTTAGTAGCTAGTTCCAGGGGACTTTGGACCGTAAATGCAAAAAACGATCAGGCAACGTATGTGAAAGAATTTCCGCATACGGTTAATTCGTTTGCCAAACACGGTAAACGATTATTTGTAGGCACCCACGAGGGATTGTTTGAGTGGGTTGATAAAAGTTTAAAGCCTGTTGCATTAAGTGGCGGACTGCCATTTACCATTGTTGCTAAAATGCTTGTGCAAGGCGATTATCTCTGGTTAACAACCAACAACGGAGTGGTTCGGTTTGCCATAGCGGATGGCAGTACAACACATTTTACAAATGAAGACGGTCTGAAAAATAATTTTGCCAGCTCGTTTGGCTTGTACAAACTGAAAGAAGGACAATTGTTGCTTGGTCAATCGGGTGGTTTTTTTTCAATTGAACCCGATCGTTTAAAGCTTAACCGAAATATCCCTAAACCTGTAATTACTCAATTTGAGGCAGGGGGTAAACAGCTACCCTATCCGGCCCCCAACCAAGAACTCATATTAACGTACAACCAAAATCAAATAAGCTTTGCATTTGCAGGGTTGAGCTTCGCCCAACCGCAACGCAATCAATATGCACATCGCTTGGTAGGCGTAACCGATGATTGGAATAGGGGAAACACAGCTACTTATGCGGGAATGAAGGGAGGTACTTATTTGTTGCAAATCAAAGCGTCTAACAACGATGGTTTATGGTCGGCACCCGTTAGTTTTCCAATCCGAATTAGAAAACCATATTGGGAGCAAACTTGGTTTATTATATCGATAACGGTAATTGCCCTGCTTTGTATTTATCTACTTTACCGGTACCAACTTAATAAACGACTGGAGTTGTTTAAAATGCGCATTCAAATAGCCAGCGATTTGCACGATGAGGTGGGGTCCGCCATTAGCAGCATTTCGTTGGCTGCCGGAATGGCGCGCACGAAAAACGATGGCGAAGTGGCTAAGCTTGTAAATCAGATTGAAGCCACCAGCCGCGAAACCATGGATAACATGGCCGATATTGTATGGAGTATTGAACCTACCAACGATACGCTTGTTCGGGTTACTGAGCGAATGAAACGATTTGCTGAAACATTATTAACTACAGCCGGAATAGAATTGCATTTTGAGATACACGGAACGCCAAAAGCCAACTTGAATATGATTCAACGTAAAAATGTGTATCTCATTTTTAAAGAAGCATTGACAAATGCCGCAAAATATTCGCAGGCAAAAAATGTTACCGTTAGTTTGGTAAGTACTCCCCGCACATTTAGAATGACAATCCAGGATAATGGCATTGGGTTTAACACAAACCTTACCTACAATGGCAATGGAATAAGGAATATAAATCGAAGAGCAATTGAAATTGGCGCACATCTTATTATTGAAAGTAAACTAACAAAAGGCACACTGCTGGAACTTACGGTAGCCAATACCTGAAAATAAAAACCTATCACTTTTGGTAGTAACCTCGTGCCGGGCATTACCATAGCTTTGAAACTAAATGTTTAAGGAGTAAAGCAAAAGCCAAACCGGCTTGCGTTGTTGTTTTTTCTATAATGGAAAGGCCGACACCGCATATACACCTTCTTGAACAAGAGTTGAAGTAAATCCATGTGCAATGATGATACGGCATTTTAAGTTTTTGTTGGTTCTAGTATGCCTGGTTGGTTTATGTACGTTTATGGCTTGCTCACCCGATGAGCAACCTCAACCCGGTATTGAAGAACAACAGTTACAAAAGTTAGCAAAGGTTTGGGTTGCAAATACGGTTACCCTTAATGGAGTAGCTCAAACCGGTTACGAAAATTTTCGGTTGAGCTTGAATGGCGCAACTACAAGCCCATTCCCGTATCAGACCAACAACCGACCATCAACCAGCCCCTGGCCGGCCTCCGGAACCTGGAAGTTTGGTAACGATCCTTTAAGTAAGCTCGCCCGCGACCCTGCATCCACACAGCAGCTTGATATGATATATACGGTTTCGTCAACTGAACTTCAGCTCTCATTTACTTTTTCAGGAACGGGATTTTCCGGTAGAAGTAAATCGGTTGATGGGCAATGGGTTTTCAAATTCACAGCTCAATAACTAATACAAAACAGGTAGCATGAAAAACCTCTGTCTATTCCTTATTATTTTATTGCCGGCCAGCGTGCACGCACAAACAACCAGCAGTACAGTTTTTGCTTCTGGTGGTGCGCAACTGCAAACACCATCAATCCAATTGGCTGTTACCATAGGGCAGCCGCTTGCAGGCGATCGTTCATCCGCTACTTTATTACTTCATCAGGGATTTCAGGTTAGTAGCATTGAAGCCGGGGCTACGGCTACAGCTGAATTTCTTCATCTGGAAGTTTACCCAAACCCAACAGCTGATAAGCTCCACATTACAGGTTTGAAAAACATGCACATGTTCAAGTTTATCTGGACCGACCAACAGGGTCGGGAATTTACCGTACCGCAAACTACCTCTGAAGATCAGGTAGAATTTGATGTTCAGTCATTGAGCATGTCCTTGTATCTCTTACGCATTATATCTGCCCAGGGCAATTATCAGATATTTAAAATTTTGAAAACCAAATAACCTATGAAATACGCACTATTCACCATTTTAATTTTGCTGAGTTGCGCAGCAGTTTTTGCACAGGCACCCAATGCATTTACGTATCAGGCAGTGGCCCGCAATGCTTCGGGTGCGGTCCTAACAAATCAATCGGTTGGGTTACGACTATCAGTTTTAAACGGGACCACTCCGGTTTATACTGAAACATTTACTTCGCAAACCAATTCCTATGGAATGTTTACAGTTAACATAGGTGCCGGTGCGCCTACATTAGGAAACTTCTCTGCTATAGATTGGACAGCTGGTAGTAAATCATTAAAAACAGAAATAGATGTAACGGGTGGTACTAATTATACCGAAGTAGGCATTACGGGTTTTGCAAGCGTGCCGTATGCTTTAGTTGCAAATCGTGTTGCAAATGTTGCACTCAACGATCTTACGGATGTTTCCACAACAGGAGCCACAACCAATCAGGTACTACGCTGGAACGGTACGCAATGGATCCCAGCCACACTCGAGTCTGTAACAACATCTGCTGTGCTTTCAGGAAATGGTACGGTAGCAAATCCGCTTACGTTGGCACAACAAGGTGCAACTTCTGGCCAGGTATTGCAGTGGAATGGCAGTGCATGGGTACCGGCAACTGTTAGTGGAGGCGGAGGTGCCGATAATTGGGGAACTCAAGTAGTGCAACGAAATGTAACATTGGATGGAAACGGAACTACCGCTGCTCCGTTACGTATTGCTCAACAAGGAGCAGCCGCGGGCGAATCGCTACTTTGGAATGGCAGCACCTGGAGCCCAGGCAGGCCTGCCGTTTTTCTAGATAATGCTTTTTCAGGAACGGGTACTTCGGCAGCATCGCCTATCAAACTAGCGCAACAAGGAGCCACTAACGGCCAAACCCTTAAATGGGATAACACTGCGCAGGCATGGAAGCCGGGTAATAGTGTGGTGTTACCGCTTATGCTTTCAGATGCCAACAGTACATCGTTGAGTATTACCAACACAGCAACCAATGGCATTGCCATTATTGGCCAGGCAAATAATGGGCAAGCCTTAATCGGTTTAACGGCTGGCGGAACTGGCGTTACTGCATCAGCTTCTGGAAATGGAACAGGACTTTACGCACTTACGGCAACCGGTATCGCTGTATATGGAATTACAACCAGCACAGGCTGGGCTGGCTTTTTTGATGGCAAGGTGAATGTGGCTGGAAATTTTACAGCTGCCACTGGTATTGTAAGGCCATCGGATGTCTATCTGTTTGATCAAACATCGGCAATTAACGTTCAGAACAACACACCTACGGCTATTCCAGGTCTATCAACAATGAACGTAGTTGCCAGTGCTGCCACCAGTGCAACACAACCGGCAAAAATTATTTTTTCAGCAAACTTACCTATCGTTAGTACCTCCAGCACAATCACAGAGGGGTATCAGATGCAGATGATTATACGCAGTGGTGCTACAATTATCAAACAAGTTAATGTAAACGATGCTGCACTTTCTGGCAACCCAACCTCTTTGTCGCACACCATTCATCATACCGTTACCAGCCCCGGTACTTATACAGCTTCTGTACAGATTTTTAAGGGTAATGCAACGTTGGCCAAAGACATAGCGGTAACTACTGCCCAGGTACAAATTCAGGTAATCAACCCATAGGTTTTAGGTTGGGGATTTCAGATAAAGTGCAGCATACAACCGCTGCACTTTTCATTTACCTGCATTACTTTTGAGTATATGCGTATTCGGGTGGCCATATTTGAAGACAACAATCATTTGCGTAAAAGCTTAACTGCTTTGATTGAGTCATCTGATAAAATGATGGTATGTGGCTCTTTTGAAAACTGTAATTCGCTGGTTCAGGATATTCGAAAGAGCATTCCGGATGTTATTCTGATGGACATCCGCTTGCCAGGTACTTCGGGAATTGACGGCCTTAAACTTATTAAACAAACGTGGCCCAATAAGATTGTGGTAATGCAAACCGTTTTTGATAGTGATGATAAAATTATGGCGGCTATCTGTGGGGGTGCTAATGGATACATTCTTAAAAACAGTACCCCCGAAACATACCTTCAATCGGTGGAGGACGCTTTTCATGGGGGAGCTCCTATGACACCATCTGTAGCCGCCAAGGTATTACAACTTTTTCAACAGCAAGTAAAAGGAACTGTGGCAGATCGGAATTTATCGGAACGCGAAACGGAAGTGCTGCGCGAATTGGTAAAGGGTAAAAGTTATAAAATGATTGCAAACGACTTAAATGTATCCTATGCCACCGTGCGGTTTCACATGAAAAATATTTATGAAAAACTACATGTAGCCAGCATGACAGAAGCCGTAGCAAAAGCCATACAAGAAAGGCTCACCTGATTTATCCCAACCTATAAGATCAAAAACATGTAAGTGGGAAAAGATTGATCCGATCAATCATAAAATTTCTGCTAAGGAAAAAACAAGTTTATCTTTAGGCGAATTCTAAATCGCATTTCATGTACATCAAGCGGCAGTTTAGTTTACTGATCATCTATTTCATCTCGTGGCGACTTATTCTCTGGTCGCTGTTTACGGGTTTATTGGCGATGAGTCTGTATTTATACCTGGGTTGGAAGTGGGTAGCCATTCCGTGGCTGCCGGTTTCATTAATTGGTACCGCAGTAGCTTTTTATGTAGGCTTTAAAAATAACCAATCGTATGACAGAAGCTGGGAAGCGCGCAAAGTATGGGGTGGCATAGTAAACCTGAGTCGGTCGTTTGCAGCAGCAACCCGCGCATTTATTTCCGATCCACCAACGGCAACACCAATAGCCGAACAAGAAAAACGTACAATCATTTACCGGCATATCGCGTGGCTGTATGCGTTGCGTCATGCTATGTGGCAACGCACTTCGTGGGAGCATCAGGAAACACAAAGCAGGCGACAGCGCAGGTATTTTGAAAAACACTTCGACTTTCAGGTATTTGAGAAAGTGGTTGTAAAATATTTAAGTGCAGAAGAACAAGAGTGGATTCGCACCAAACAAAATGCAGCCGCCCAATTACTCGATCGCCAATCGCAACATATTGCTGGTTTATACGCGCAAGGCCTTGTTGATAATTTCAGGCATGTAGAACTGCAACGCTTAATTACTGAAATTTATGGCGAGCAAGGTCGCAGCGAACGAATAAAGAATACACCGCTGCCCAGGCAGTACTCAACCTCCAGTACAATATTTATTTTAATATTTACATTCCTGTTGCCCTTTGGTATGTTGAGCGAGTTTGGCGAATTGGGTGGAAGTTTAATCTGGTTAATGATTCCGTTTAACATGGTAGTATCATGGGTGTTTACTTTGATGGAATACGTGGGCGATTACAGCGAGAATCCTTTTGAAGGGTTAATAAATGATATTCCACTAAGTAGCATTGTGCGAAATATTGAGATTGATTTACTTGATATGCTGGGCGAAAAGGATCTTCCGGAAAAAATAAAACCAGTGGATAACGTGTTATTTTAACGTACTGGTTATTGATAAAATTAAAGTGTATTTAAAGAGCGTTAATCAACGCATCCAACTTTTTCTTTAAAGCGATTTGTTGCGATGGGGTTTTAGCTAATGCTAAGGCCCGTTTGTAGTTGGCTTCTGATTGTTGTTTGTTGGATTTGGAGTATAGTTCGCCCAACAACAGGAAGTAATACAGGTTGTCGGTTAGTTGAAGTTTTTCCGCTTCTTTAATTGCCTCAGCATAACTGTTCGCTTTCGCGAGGGCAAAGGTGCGGTTCAATGCAGCAACGGGCGAATAGTTTAGTTGCAGCAATTGGTTATACAGTTGTAAAATGTTTTCCCACTTTTGGTGGGTATCTTTTTTTTGGGTGTGCCAATAGGCAATGCCTGCTTCAAGGTGGTAGCGCGAAAGTTTGTTACCACTGGCTGCCTGGCGAAAATAATAAGCACCCCGCGCTATCAGTTCCTGATTCCACAAACTCTCATCTTGCTCATCGTACAACAAAAGTTCACCCGAGGCATTTTTGCGGGCGGCAAATCGCGATGCATGAAAACACATTAGTGCCATCAATGCATTTACTGTCGGTTGATTGGTGGAAGAATTTTCGATTAACAAATACGTTAGCCGCATCGCCTCCAGGCAAAATTCTTCGCGCAGCACCACTTCGTTACTCTCAGAATAATAACCTTCGTTGAAGAGCAGGTAAAGTGTAAGCAAAACATTTTGCAGCCGCTCATCAATCTCAGCACCCGGTGGCATTTCGATGGGCAGATTTATTTCGCGCAGTTTTTCTTTGGCGCGGTATAGGCGTTTGTAAATAGTTTCTTTATTGGTAAGAAAGGCGGTGGCAATTTCCTCAATTCCAAATCCACATAACATTCGCAACGATAATCCAACCTGCGCTTCGGGTGGAATGGCTGGATGGCACAAGGCAAACAACATTTGCAACTGGCTATCGTGAATTTGTTTTTCAGATAAGTCTATCTCGAATAATTCCGAACTTGATTTTAGCTGCGGTGTGATTTTTTGTGTAAAGACCTGATTTCGCATTTGATAGTTAACAGCTTTATTTTTCGCCACACGGTATAACCAGGCCTTCGGATTTTCAGGCAAACCTTTGTAACTCCAACTCTCCAGCGCTGCAAGAAAAGTTTCGCTGGCAATATCTTCGGCAGCCTGCAGGTGTGCTATTCCAAAATGTTGCGTAAGAGCGGAGGCCAGATTCCGGAACTCAGTACGAAACAAATGTGGAATTAACTTATCCTGATTCATGAAATGAACAGTTGTTAAAGGAGGCGTCTGACCTCTTGATTATTCTTTTTTACTCGAGCGATCGGACGACTTTACAATCAGTTAGGACTATCTCCATGCCTATGCTTGCGCACTTCCACACTATTTCCTTCGCCCATTAAAATGGGTGCGCCTTTGGCAAACTCAACGGCTTCTTCTACACTTTCGGCCTTTACAAGAATGTACCCGCCCAACGTTTCTTTAATGTCGCCAAACGGACCGTTGGTTACAACCGGCTTACCGTTTTTAGTCATTACCACGCGGGCATCATCAAAAGCCAAACCATTGCCATCCACGTATTTGTTTTGAGCGGCAATACCGCCAATCCAATCCATGGTTTGTTTCATCCAGATTTGAATTTGTTCGGGCGAGGCAACTTTGCTCCCATCCATGTGCCTGAAAATTAACATGTATTCTTCCATACGTTTTGTGTTTGGTGGTATATCAAACCAAGACTCTGATTTTGGACAAGGTGTTTTGTTTTTTTATGGAAAATATCCTGTGGGCATCAGATCAGAATCGTCAATAGCCAATGCTTGTTGAATTTGTTTGCATTGAGTTCTTAACTCGGTTGTACTGAGTTTGTTTTCGCGATCCATCGCTTCCAACTCGACAAACTCCCTACCATCCGGTAATTTATCAACATGAATTTTAACATTGCCGAGCCAATAAATTGTACGCTGTTTCCTTACAGTGCTCGCTTCTTTATATAGATCAAATAATTGCTGAATAGTTTCTTGCGAGGGATTTACTTCATACCGATAAACAACGGTTTTCTCAAGGCCGCCTTCCTGAATGCGTTCGTAATGGGTAATCAGGTTTTCAATGTTGCCTTGTCGCCATTTAAGTTTGCCTTGCGATACTTCAAAATACCGGTCCACCTGATTATCGGTACCAACGCAACTTGCTCCTAACTTCAACAGTTGATCCTTTATTTTCCGGCTATCGTAAAGTCGGGCTTTCAGTGTGAAATCGCGGTAGTTCATTTTTTGCTTGTAACAAAAACGTTGACAGGAACATAGTAAAATTATATGAATCGATTAATCTATTTTTGCTGCTCAATCATTTTATGAAAAAATCTGCATCTAAACTCACATTAAGTGTTCATGCCGGTTCAAGTGGCGATCCGCTTTTTGGCGGAGTGGTAACACCCATTTATCCCTCGGCTGCTTACGATTACGAAACCGAAGTGCGCTACCCGCGCTACTACAATACGCCCAATCAAAAGGCGGTAGTTGAAAAATTAGTGGCCCTTGAAAACGGTGAAGACGGGTTGATCTTTAGTTCGGGCATGGCCGCTATTATGACAAGTATTTTTGGCATGATGCGGGCCGGAGATCATATTTTGTTTCAACACGATTTGTATGGTGGTACACACCATGCAGCCTTGCACGAGCTGGAGCGCTATGGCATGGAATACTCCATGGCCGATGTTTCGGATCTGAAAAGTTTTGAAAAGGCAATTCGCAAAAACACGAAAGTGATATATGTGGAAACACCTTCTAATCCTTTATTAAAGATTACCGATTTGAAAGGTGTTGCCAGGCTGGCAAGGAAGTACGGCATTATTACTATCATCGACAATACGTTTGCAAGTCCGGTAAATCAAAACCCGATTGATTTGGGTATAGACATTGTTACACACAGTGGCACCAAATACATAGGCGGCCATAGCGATATTTGTTGTGGGGCTATGGTATCGTCCAAAAAACTTACCGAGCAGATTAAACAAAGTGCCTTGCACTTTGGTGGAAGTTTAGATGCTCAAACTTGTTTTCTGGTAGAGCGAAGTTTAAAAACGATTGTACTGCGCGTGGAAAAGCAAAATGAAAATGCATTGGCTATTGCCCGTTATCTGGAGAGCGAACCGCGCGTGGCGAGAGTATTTTATCCCGGCTTAAAAAATCATCCGGGTTATGCTATTGCCAAAAAACAAATGCCGGGTGGGTTTGGTGGTATGCTTTCATTTGAAGTAAAAACCGATCCGGATAAATTCACCAAACGGTTACATTATATCAAGCGCGCCATTAGTTTGGGTGGAGTAGAGTCAACCATTACATCGCCTGTAAAAACATCGCATGCAAAACTTACTGCGGCCGAGCGGAAGGCTGTTGGTATCTCCGATAAACTCATGCGCCTGTCGGTAGGTATTGAAGATGCGGCCGATCTGATTGCTGATATTAAACAGGCACTTTAATAAGCTTACCTGTTTATTAACGAGAAGAGGTACGTGGCATAAACCAGTAAAAAGAAAAGACCTTCCCAACGGCTAATGCCGGGGCGCTTTCCGATTATTACGGCAGCAATAAGTACCGAACTTGATATTAGCACCATGAGAATATCCTGGTTGCTATGATCGGTAAACGGAATGGGTGTTATTACAGAAGTGATACCGACAATCCATAATAAGTTAAAGATGTTTGATCCGATTGCGTTGCCAACAGCCATGTCGGTATTGCCTTTGTAGGCTGCAACAGCCGAAGTTACCAACTCGGGTAGTGAAGTTCCAATGGCAATTACGGTTAGCCCAATTACACCCTGGCTTACGCCAAACGTACGCGCCATTTCAGTAGCACCATCCACTACCCAGCCACCACCAAAGTATAAACCCACAATACCCACCACAATTAATCCTATAGATTGAAGCAAAGGTTTTTGAATTAAACTGGATTTATCAGGTTCAGTTTTTCGTGTGCGCGTGCTAACAAAAACATACACCATGAAAAGAATAAAAAAGTAGAGCATGATAAAACCTTCTTGCCGGCCAATGGTGCTGTTGCCCGAATTAAAAATGTTGGCATTGGCCAGAAAGCCCATCAGCAATGCGGCCAGTATAGAAAAAGGAATTTCAATAAAATAAGTATCGCGTGGAATGGGCAATGGACGTACCAAAGCGGCTACACCCAAAATGATAAGGATGTTGGCAATGTTACTTCCCAGTATATTGCCCAACCCCATTTCGGGTTTGCCGTTTACACTGCTGATCATGGTTACCAGCAGTTCGGGCAACGAAGTGCCAAACGAAACAATGGTTAAACCGATAACCATTTCGGAAATCCGGAATTTGCGCCCGATAGCTGAGGCTCCTGCCACCAACAAATCGGCACCTTTAATCAGAAAGATAAAGCCAAGTACAAAAAGCAAATAGACCATTCGCACTTAATTTAAATAAAATATTTAATTGCAACATGATAATTGTTAGAGAAGCCGCAGCCGATGATGCTTTGTACATCATCGACTTTCAATTAAAGATGGCCCGGGAAACCGAAAGCCTGCAATTGGATTACCATACCGTAACCAAAGGTGTGCATGCAGTGTTTGAAGATGCAAACAAGGGGGCCTATTATGTGGCTGCTGAAAATGGAAAGGTTATAGGCAGCCTGATGACAACTTATGAATGGAGCGACTGGCGTTTTGGCACCGTGCTTTGGATACAATCGGTTTACATTGTGCCGGAAGCACGGGGTAAGGGGGTGTTTAAAAAAATGTATCAACACATACAGCAATTGGTAACGCCTCAATCAGGTTACCGTGGCATCCGCTTGTATGTAGATAAAACCAACGAGCCCGCACAACGCGTGTACGAAAAGTTAGGCATGAATGGTAACCATTACCAGTTGTACGAGTGGATGCTTTGAATTCTGGGCTTTACAATATGACTTTTTTTCAGGCTAATCAATGTGCCCATTGGCCACATAGGATTAGTAGTGGGTAACACCCAACGCTTTCTCCACAGTTGTGCGGTTAAAATAAAATACTTACTTTTTACGTAAGTAACGCATTACGACATTATGATTGTTTCCTTTGGTTCTAAAGAAACCAAAAAATATGGGAGGGCGAAAGAGCCAAAGGATTTACAACAGACTTACAGGAGATAACAAGACGGAAATTGAGAATGTTAAATAATTCGCAAAATATTGCCGACCTGCAAATTCCTCCATCAAATAGATTGGAAAAATTGAAAGGCAATTTGAAGGAGTATTACTCAATTAGAGTCAATGACCAATGTAGAATAATTTTCAAATGGGACAAAGGGAACGCTTCCGAAGTGGAAATGATAGACTATCATTAAAAAAGAAATGAAGAAATTAAAAAACATTCATCCAGGAGAAGTTCTTGTAGAGGAGTTTTTACTTCCTTTAGGGATAAGTGCCTATAGGTTATCAAAAGACGTTGGGATACCCCAGACAAGAATTTCAGAAATTATTAAAGGGAATAGACGAGTAACAGCCGATACCGCGTTAAGGCTTTCAAAGTATTTTGGTAACTCAGCCAAATTTTGGCTTGGACTTCAGGATGATTTTGACATTGAAGAAGAAGCGCAAATTAAATCAAAAGAGCTTGGGTCTATAGAACATTATCAAAGCAATGCGGCATAACTCACCTTGAATTTAAGTTTTTTCAACCTGACCTATTCAAACCTAAATTCTCAATCAAAAAACACTTACTACAACCAGGCTTATTGTTGGTGCACCCCAAAATCCGCTCAATTTCCAAAGCGGGTTGCGCTTACTAAAAATATAGTTCCGGGTTTGATTTGTTTGATAGGGCGGGTTTCTTATATCTTACATAATGTTGGATATAAGCCATAGAGTTGCTTATGCTTGCGTTGGCAGCTATTAGTATTGGGCAGATGAGAGTACTCGTAATAATATTGACTATGATGTTTGCCCAACGGACCGTTGGACAAATTGTTAATTCATTGTCGGCTGATAAAACAGGGATGTATTATTATTCACTGGACTCTTTAACAAAAAGAATTAAAGACATTAAGAAAATTGAAAGACTTGTATTAAGGGGTGACTTAGGAGTAATTAACAGTTTCCCAGATAGCATTAACGGACTAATGATTCTAAAAGATAATGGAGAAAGAAAAATCAAGACTAAGGATATAAACTCAACGGACATCGTAATCAAGGTAACTGGACTTAGCATAATTCGAGACCAAGTAACAATTGCAATGTATACTTACGAGAAGGTTGATAAGGACTTGATATTTTTTGCTGATGTGGCTTATATATTTTATCTTAAGTATTTGCCGGACACACAGACTTATAAGTTAAATAAACTAAAAAACGGACTAAGGCTATGAGTGCAAAATACTATGGCCGCTACAACATGTTTGCGTTATAGGCTTCTTTCTTATCAAAGTCGTTTCCATTTCATTTAAAATTGAAAACAACCGGTCATGAATTTTACAAAATTAGTAGTCAGTGTATTTTACAAGGACCTTTCAGATGGATTGAAATTATTTGTCGACTGTCTGCAATTTACCATTGCACACCAGGATTTACATGCTTCACAACCGTACTGCGTATTAGGAAAAGATGGGATAACCATTATGCTTTTTCAAGATGAACAATTGGCGAAAGAACATAATCCGGAGTTGAGGTTGGTAACCAATAATATTGAAGAAGTCTATGCAACCGTATCGGCCGCTCGTCCTGATCTGCTTCACCCCAATCTTAACAAAATAACCCTTAGGCCTTGGGGCGCAAAAGAATTTGCAATTGCCGACATGCAACTTGGGATTAGGTTTCAGCAATGGTAAGTAACACAAGGTTCGTGTTAGTTTATAAAATTACTTCTATAGCTGTTAGGTTTTGAATTGGTTGACAAGAAATTGAAAACAGACATTCTTTTAAATTGGGAGTTATGGCATTTAAAGAACTGATCGACTTAATATATCGAGAAAATATTAAAGGATTAGAAAACGCAAAATCAAATGGGGTTGACTTCAACATTTTAGACAAATATGATGGCAATAACATATTAATTGCCTACGCAGGATATGGTTTTGATAATTTATATAAACCAGAAGAATTAATTGTTTTCCTTTTATCAACCGGGATAGATATAAATCATAAGAAAAATAAAAGGGGTTCAGAGTATTCGGCTCTGCATATGGCTGTTGCAAATAATCATTATTCTATAGTAAAATCTCTACTTGAAAATGGTGCGGATATCGAAATACAAGAAGGGAATGGCAATACCCCGTTATTTATTGCTGTAGCGAATTATCGCGGTAAAAAAGAAAGCTTAGAAATCGTAAATCTATTAATTTCTAATAAAGCCTCCCTTGACACAAAGAATTTTCATAATAAATCCCCAAGAGATATTATAAGTATGATAGGCCCAGGAATTGATGCTGGGTATAACAGTAAAGATTGGGATTTAAGATTTATTCTAGAATAACATCTCTTACCAAAATCATTTAGCCTTTCATTGAAGTCAGATTTTACAACCTGACTTTCTTTTTCAGGTTAATCATCAGTCGGGTCGAAACACCCAACTGCAATACAGCGATTACAGTACCCAATCACTCCTCTGCCCCACCAAACCCACCACTCGTAATTAACCCACCAAAGAAGATCGCATTAAAAAACAGTTTGTTGGTGCCATACCAATAACCGCGGAAGGCGGGATCATCCACAAACAAAATGGCGCGGCCCTGCCCCACCGCGCTCATTTGCAACGAGGTGGAGTTTTTAATTTTCTCTAAGTTGGTTGCGTGTATGTAGCCGCTTAACAACGGACTGGCCGTGTATTTAATTACCGTGTTAAACGGGCTCTTGCCCGGTTCCAAAAAGATACTCGTGTTGCGCCACACGGGCAACTCGCGCATGGTGTATCCAAACGCCAACGGATGCGTAATGTCTACATTGGCTTTATAAATAGAACCGCCAATGGCGCGCGAGCCCTGGTAATCACCAGCCGTAACATAATCCATACGCTTCACATCTTTCTTCGCAGCCTGTTCATCTTCTTTGCGCAATTGTTCTTCCACTACTTTGTTGTTAATCGCCCAACTCACGGCATTCTTCAACAAGATAAGTGTACCGCCTTGTTGCGCCCACGTTTTAATTTTAGTAGCTCCGCTTTCGCCCAACGCATTGTAGTTTCCGGAAGGTAAAATCAATGTAGTATAATCGTGCAACCGCAATTGGTTAAACTGCGTGGTGTTTACTTTGGTAATAGGCATACTCAGTTTGCTATCGAGCAGGTACCACAACGCACCGGCATCGGTAGCGGCTACGCCATCGCCAATCAACATCACCACTTTGGGTTGTGGCACCGTGCGGATGTTGTTGCTGCCCAAATCCACACCTTCCAAACTATAACCGGTAGTAACGCTAAGCACCTCCACCGTTGCCGTGGTGGAAGCTTCTTTCACAATGGCAAACACTTCATCAGCATTCAGGTGTTGATCTACTACCGGAATTACCAATGTACCATATCCAAAATTCTTTTTCGTGCCGTTGATGGTTGCCGCAAAAGGTTTGAAGGCGGTTTTTACAAATACACCTTTGCTCAACAAGTAATATAACGCACGTGCAGCATTGTATTCATTCCATTCAATCAGGTACGCATAGTTCGATTTGGTTACAGCCGCAGGTGTTGCCACCAGGTTTTCAACCGTAACCCTTTCGCCTTTCGAAAACTTAACGGTTGCATTCAGGGCATCGTGTGGTAAGCCATAAGCGAGGGCCATCGTCCAAGTGCTGGCATCGTAAAATACACTGTCGTGAAACGCAGTTACTTTTTCGAACATGCTGCGCACCATTCTATATTGTGTTTGGTCGGTGGTAACTACAAACGCTTTTCCCTTTTCGTATTTGTTGGAGCCTACGGTAAGATCGGCACCCAGCTGATGTGTTTCAATTTTATGCTTCACCAACAAATCGGCAAAAGCCCGCGTGCGACTCACATCTTTACTATCGCCAAACACATACGCTTTTATGGCCGACTTGCGGCCTTCATCCAAAGCCGATTTAAAATATTCTTGCTGATGCTTTAGTAACAACTCGCGGTTTTCTACTCCGGCTTTTACCGTAGCCAAACTGGTGCGCACGTGGTTGCGAATGGTAAAGGCAAACGTTACTTCTTTGGTAGAACTTTTTTGTACGTGCCCACGCGAGCTGGCTTGTTCAAATACCAAACCCAACCCACCATGAATATCCGGATAGGTAGAACCATAACCCGGATACGAATTATCAAATGCTTCTTTCGAAAAGTAGAGCGAACCAATTTCGTCCAACGCGCTGGAAAAATATTTTGCAAACAAGGGATTCAACACATCGTAGTTGGCACGCGGCACTACCGGGTTTTCGCTGCCATACGGTTTGGTGGGTTCAAAAAAGTTGGTGGCGTTGGTGCCCATCTCGTGGTAATCGGTACACACGTTGGGCAACCATTGGTGAAAGAACGCCACACGATTGCGACTCTCTACATGTGCCAATGGCAACCAATCGCGATTAAGATCAAACCAATAATGATTGAAACGACCACCGGGCCACACTTCATTGTGTTCGCGATCCATCGGATCGGAAACCGGAGGAAAGCCTTTGTGCATGTTGGCCCAGTTGCTGTGGCGATCGCGGCCATCGGGATTATAATTCGGGTCAATGTGAATCACGGCATCTTTTAATGTGCGCTCGGCTTCTGCGCCTTGTGCTGCAATTAAATAATAGGCCGTTAGCATCGCAGCTTCACTGCTGCTGGGTTCGTTGCCGTGTACATTATAACCATGTGTGATGATTACCGGCATGGTTGATGTGTTTACTGACTGTGAGGGATCAGCCAACTTCAAATGTTCTTTGCGGATGTCTTCGATGCGCGCATAGTTTTCAGGACTTGTTATCGTGAGGACAACCTGCGGCCTGCGCTCGTTGGTGTAACCGATTATCTGAAAATGGGCTTTGGGCGATACACGAGCCAACTCCTGAAAGTAAGACACAATGCGATCGTGGCGCGTATGCCAATCGCCAACCGGGTAACCCAAAAATTGTTCGGGGGTGGGAATGGCAGGATCGAATGAAACGCCAGCCGGAAAGAAATAATTGTTTTGAGCAAAGGTACCGGTGCTGATGATCAGCAAGCCTATTAAAAGATTTTTCATAAGGTTAGGAATAGAGTTCTACAAAATACTCAAATCAACTAAAGCAGTAGCAATGTTTTGTGATGAAAGGCTGGTGATTATTTTTTCCGTTAAAAGGCATCCAATAAACTAATCAATAAAAATACCGCAACAGATAATGGGGTGAAATTGAAAAAGCCATCTGCTACGCTCGAGAAATGAAACATAGCAGATGGCTTCTAAATATGTAACCAAGTTACACTCTTCCGTTCTTGAGTTTGGTCTTGAATTTTTTAAGTTGATTTCGCAACGCTTCTGTAGCCTGATCGGTGGCCGCTTCAAATGAGCGGGCTTGTTCTTTCGCAAATAAATGCTGGCCGGGTACATTCAGTTTTATTTCTACGGTTTTGTTTTCAACCCCCTCGTTGTTGAGTCTCAGAAAAACTTCACCATCTACCATCCGGTCGTAAAATGTTTCCAGTTTGTCAACCTTTTTTTGAATAAAGTCGATGAGTTTTTGATCAGCATCGAAATGGATGGAATGCACTTGCAGTTTCATAAGCGAAAAATTTAAGTTGAACAATAAAAACATTCCGGTTAAGGCCCGGTAGCCGTTAGTAGTTATCTCATCATAGGCTATGCTTTGGGGTGTGCCTGGTCAAAAACTTTCTTTAATTTTTCCATCGAGTTGTGTGTATAAACTTGCGTGGCTGCCAAACTGCTGTGGCCCAACAAATCTTTTACAGCGTTTATCTCGGCACCTTTGTTAAGCAAGTGCGTTGCATACGTGTGGCGCAGTACGTGTGGGCTCTTTTTCTCAACGGTAGTAAACAACTTCATGTATCTTTTTACGGTGCGGTTTACCAGCATAGGGTATAACTCATCTCCGGTTTGCGTTACAACTAAACAACCATGTTCTTTTTTTTCAACTTCCTGATTGCGCACCACTATATAATCTTCAATTATAGAAACGAGTTGAACTGAAAAAGGGATAACTCTTTCTTTGTTTCTTTTTCCTAATACCTTGAGAGTGCGGTCGCGCAGATTAATGTTTCGTTCTTTTAGTGCGATCAATTCAGCCAGGCGCATTCCGGTTCCATACAATAATTCCAGTATCAGTTTATCGCGCAGGTCTTCATGGGTTTTGCCAAATTGTACCTGATCTAAGAGTTTGGTAGTGTCTTGTTCGTTTACAAAGTGTGGTAATTTTTTCTTTGTTTTCAGGATTTTGATCTTCACCATCGGATTATGTGTGATCAACTCTTCGCGTAACAGAAATTTATAATAGGATCGAAGGCAGGCAATTTTCCGGTTTACAGAGAGTGAGTCTAGTTTTTGTTCTACCAGGCTTACAATCCACGAACGCACCAGGCCATAGTTGGCATCTTGTGTAGGTGTGTTGTCGAACTCGCGTTTTAAGAAATCTTCAAACTGGGTTAGGTCGGTACGATAGGATTGTACTGTTTGGGGACTGTACCTTTTTTGGTATTCGAGGTATTTTAAAAAAGATTCAACCATTACTCAACTGCACGCGGCCTGTTGTAATGGTCAATGTAAAAAAAAATCCCCTACAGGGAAAACCTGTAGGGGATTGTGTATAGAATGTTAATTACTTTAAACCTTAAGCGTTGTCCGAACCATACGTTTTTTGACGGTAAGCAGCCCGTATAACTTCACTTCTTCTTTTTACAGAAGGCTTGGTGAAAGAGGTTCTTTCGCGCAATTCTCTCAAAATACCTGTTTTTTCAAACTTCTTCTTGAAGCGCTTCAGAGCTTTGTCAATCGATTCGTTCTCTTTGATGTTGATAATCAGCATTTTTCAATTATTTGGGCTGCAAATATAGTGTTCTCAATTTCAATTCTGCAAGTTTCATTTCAAAATTGACCTCGAAATCACCAGTTTTTGAATTTCGGAGGTTCCTTCACCGATTGTACACAACTTCGCATCGCGGTAATACTTTTCGGCTGGGAAATCTTTGGTGTAGCCATAGCCACCAAAAATCTGAACCCCATCGTTGGCAACCTCTACAGCAATTTCTGAGGCATAGAGTTTTGCCATGGCCGACTCGCGGTTAACGCTTTTGCCTTTGTTTTTTAAATCGGCAGCCCTATAGGTAAGCAATGCGGCTGCTTCAATTTTAGTGGCCATTTCCGCCAACTTGAATGAAATACCTTGAAAGGCTGAGATGGGTTGATTGAATTGATGGCGTTCTTTGGAGTACTTCAAAGCGGCCTCAAATGCACCTTGTGCAATACCAAGACTTAATGCTGCAATTGAAATTCGGCCACCATCCAAAACTTTTAATGATTGAACAAAACCATCGCCTTCTTTACCAATCATTTGACTTTTATGAATACGACAATCCGTAAAGATCAACTCGGCCGTTTCGGATGCCCGCATGCCCAACTTGTTTTCTTTTTTACCAGCTGCAAATCCGGGGGTTCCTTTTTCGATTATAAAGGCTGTCATGCCATGAGAGTCGCCCACTTTGCCGGTGCGTGCTATTACCACGGCTACATCGCCCGATTTACCATGTGTTATAAAATTTTTAGCTCCATTTAATACATAGTAATCGCCATCTTTAACAGCAACCGTACGCATGTTGCCTGCATCCGATCCGGTATTGGGCTCTGTTAAGCCCCACGCGCCAATCCATTCGCCCGAAGCAAGTTTGGGCAAATACTTTTGCTTTTGTTCTTCATTGGCATGTTGTAAGATATGACCAGTACATAGTGAGTTATGCGCAGCCACCGAAAGTCCTATCGAACCATCTATTTTAGCTATCTCCGCAATGGCTGTTACATATTCATGATATCCAAAACCCGAGCCGCCATACTGTTCAGGAACCAATACCCCCATAAGGCCTAAGCCACCCATCTTTTTAAATAGCTCGATTGGAAAATGTTGGCTCTCATCCCACTCCATGGTAAACGGCTTTATTTCCCGTTCGCCAAAATCGCGAATCATCTGAGCGATCATTTTCTGGTTTTCACTCACATCAAAACTTAAGGCAGTATCCATCTTCAAGTTATTTTTTAGCAGGGCAAATGTAAGGGGTAAAATCAGCTAAACCAAACAAGTGTTAGGGTGTTCGAATATTATCTAAAAGACCACACTATAGGCCTCTGTTTACTCGTCTAAAGGTTTATTTTTGCCCCTCTCAAACAAAACACTAAACACTTTAAAATGAAAATTGCTGTTGTTGGCACTGGCTATGTTGGATTAGTTACCGGAACTTGTTTTGCAGAAACCGGGAATACGGTTACTTGTGTGGATATCGACCCTGAGAAAGTAAAAAAACTGAGCGGGGGTAAAATTACCATATATGAACCCGGCCTGGAGCAATTGTTTGAACGCAACCTTAACCAAGGGCGTTTACTTTTTACAACCAACCTGGCGGAGGGAATAAAAGATGCGCAGATCATTTTTCTTGCATTACCAACTCCTCCTGGCGAAGATGGTTCAGCAGATTTGAAGTACATACTGGGAGTAGCTTCAGACCTGGGCCCGCTATTAAAACATTATACAGTAGTTGTAGATAAAAGTACAGTGCCGGTAGGCACTGCCGATAAAGTTCGCGAACGAATTGCAGCCAAAGCTACAGCAGAATTTGATGTGGTATCGAACCCGGAGTTTTTGCGCGAGGGTGTGGCCGTGGAAGATTTTATGAAACCTGAACGTGTAGTTATTGGAACAACTTCTGCAAAAGCCAGAAAAATAATGGAAGCACTTTATGCACCGTTTGTCCGGCAAGGAAACCCATTGGTGTTTATGGATGAGCGCTCCGCTGAGCTTACTAAGTATGCAGCTAATTCATTCCTGGCAACTAAGATTTCATTCATGAATGAAATTGCAAACTTATGCGAATTGGTAGGCGCGGATGTAGATGCCGTGCGCAAAGGAATTGGTACTGATAGTCGCATTGGCAAACGCTTTTTGTTTCCGGGTATTGGTTATGGCGGAAGTTGTTTCCCGAAAGATGTACAGGCCCTGGCAAAATCTTCGGCCGATGTACATTATGATTTTAAAATTTTGAATGCCGTAATGGATGTAAATGCCATTCAAAAAACAAAACTGATTCCGCGCATCAAAGATTATTACAGGGGTGATTTGAAGGGAAAAGTTTTTGCCATGTGGGGTCTATCATTTAAACCGCATACCGATGATATCCGCGAGGCTCCCGCGCTTTATAACATTGAAGAACTGCTACGCGCAGGTGCCAGTATTCAGGCGCACGATCCGGAATCTATGGAAAACGTAAAACAGTTGTTGGGCAATAAAATTCAGTTTGCCAAAACCCCATACGAGGCTGCCGCAGGAGCCGATGCTATTTTTATTGCTACCGAATGGCCAGAATTTCGAACTCCCGACTTCGATAAAATTTCATCGTTGTTAAAAAGCAAAGTGATTTTTGACGGCCGCAACCTGTACGAACTTCAGCAAATGAAAGATCTTGGATACACTTACTTCAGCATCGGACGCGAAACTATTTATGGCTAAAAAACGAGTATTAATAACCGGTGGAGCCGGCTTTTTAGGTTCGCACCTGTGCGATCGCTTTCTTAAAGAAGGCCACTACGTAATTGCGATGGACAATCTGATTACAGGCGATTTGCGCAACATCGAACATTTATTTAAGCACCCCGACTTTGAATTTTATCATCACGATGTTTCAAAGTTTGTGCACGTACCGGGCGAGTTAGATTACATTCTTCATTTTGCCTCACCCGCCAGCCCCATTGATTATCTGAAAATTCCAATTCAAACTTTGAAGGTTGGTTCGTTAGGAACCCACAATCTTTTAGGATTGGCCCGTGCTAAGAAAGCCCGCATCATTATCGCATCTACTTCAGAAGTGTATGGAGACCCAACTGTGCATCCGCAAACGGAAGAGTATTACGGTAATGTAAATACCGTAGGCCCACGCGGAGTGTATGATGAAGCCAAGCGGTTTCAGGAAGCTATCACCATGGCTTATCATACGTTTCATGGATTGGAAACCCGCATTGTGCGCATCTTCAATACCTATGGCCCACGCATGCGCCTTAATGATGGCCGTGTGTTGCCGGCATTTATCGGGCAGGCTTTGCGCGGAGAAGATCTCACTATTTTTGGCGATGGTTCACAAACCCGTTCGTTCTGTTATGTAGATGATTTAGTAGAGGGTATCTACCGGTTATTAATGTCAGACTATGCGCAGCCGGTTAATATTGGTAACCCAAGCGAAATCACCATTAAAGAATTTGCCGAAGAGATTATTAAGCTAACCAACACTACCCAAAAAGTAGTGTATAAGGATTTGCCCAAAGACGATCCGAAGCAACGTCAACCCGACATTACCAAAGCAAAACAGATTTTAGGTTGGGAGCCGAAGGTATCGCGGGCAGAAGGTTTGAAAATCACATACGAATATTTCAAATCGCTGCCTAAAGAAGTATTGTACCTGCGCGACCACAAGAGTTTTGATGGTTACAACAAGTAGCACTTGCGCAAAAGTATTTTTTTAATACCTTTGCACCACTTCTTGAAAAAATCAAAAGAGGGGACCTAAAAGTCCCCTCTTTGTTTATAGAAATTTTTGATGGACATCGCAGGGAAAATAAAAGAACTGGCCGAATCGCACCTTAAGGATGCCGCCCACTTTATAGTGGATGTGGTAATCAGTAAACATAAGCCGCACAAGGTTTCTGTTTTTGTAGATGGTGACAACGGAATTACCATCGACCATTGTTCTGATTTGAGCCGCGCGCTTTCCGAAGATTTAGATAAACTGGATTTGGTTAAGGAAAACTACTTACTGGAGGTAGGCACACCAGGTTTAGATCAGCCTCTGAAATTGAAACGCCAGTATGTAAAAAATGTAGGTCGTGGTTTAAAGGTGGTAGGTAAAGATAAAAGTATCCGCCAGGGCAAATTGATAGCGGCCAATGAAACTTTGGTAAACCTGGAAATTGAAACGGTAATAAAGGGCAAGAAAACAGAACTGAACGTGGTAGAAATACCCTATAGCGAAATAGAAAAAGCAATTGTAATGGTCTCTTTTAAATAGTTAACAACTATGGATGCGTCAACACTGATTGAATCGTTTGCAGATTTTGCGAAACAAAAAAACATCGATCGCCCCACTATGATTCGTATTCTGGAAGATGTGTTCCGGAATATGATTCGTAAAAAATATGTGGAAGACGATAACTTCGACATAATTGTAAATGCCGACAAAGGCGATCTGGAAATCTGGCGCTTTCGCGAGATTGTGGATGATGATTCAGAAGACATCTGGGATCACGATAAAATCAGCTTAACCGAAGCCCGCAAAATCGAAGAAGATTTTGAAGTAGGCGAAGAAGTAGCCGAACAGATTTACCTGGAAGACTTTGGCCGCAGGGCTGTAACCACTGCACGCCAAACCCTGATGCAGAAAGTAAAGGATTTGGAGAAGGACATTCTATATCAAAAGTATAAAGACCTGGTGGGTGAAATTATTACGGGTGAAGTTTACCAGGTGCTGAGTCGCGAAGTGCTGTTGATTGATGCTGAAGGAAATGAAATCTCCATTCCGCGCAATGAACAAATACAAAAAGACCGTTATCGCAAAGGCGAAAACGTACGGGCGGTAGTACACAAGGTAGATATGGTGAACGGAAGCCCGAAAATTATTTTATCGCGCACAGCACCTGCATTTGTAGAGCGTTTGTTCGAACAGGAAGTTCCAGAAGTTTATGATGGTTTAATTACCATTAAAAAGGTTGTTCGTGAGCCGGGCGAGCGAGCCAAAGTAGCGGTTGAATCGTACGATGACCGCATCGATCCTGTAGGGGCTTGCGTGGGTATGAAAGGTTCACGTATTCACTCCATCGTGCGCGAACTTCAAAATGAAAACATTGATGTGATCAACTACACCGAAAACTTAGAGTTGTACATACAGCGCGCACTAAGCCCGGCAAAAATTGTAAGCATTAAAATCGATAAAGAAAATAGCCGCGTATCGGTGTTTTTAAAACCAGATCAGGTTTCGTTGGCAATTGGTAAAGGCGGGCTTAATATTAAACTAGCCAGCCGCCTGGTAGGTATGGAAATAGATGTGTTCCGCGAAACCGATGGCGAGCAAGAAGAAGATGTTGATCTGGACGAGTTCAGCGATGAAATTGAAAGCTGGGTGATAGATGAACTTAAGCGCATCGGGCTTGATTCAGCCAAAAGTGTGCTTAACCTTAACAAAGAAGAACTGGCACGTAGAACCGATCTGGAAGAAGAAACAATTGACAGTGTGTTAACGGTTTTGAAGAAGGAGTTTGAATAGGCTTAACAGTAATAAAATCAACGAAAAACAATTTAAATAGCGATATTTGGGGCATGGCAGAAGAAAAAGGCATAAGACTGGGGCAAGCATCTCGCAAACTCAATGTGGGCCACAATACCATTTTGGATTTTTTGGCCAAGAAGGGGTTTAGCGTAGAAAATAATCCCAATGCAAAGCTTACGGCCGAGCAGTTTGCCATGCTTTCCAAAGAGTTTGCATCATCGGCATCTGAAAAGGCAGAAGCATCAGGCTTAACAATTGGTATTAAATTGAATGAACCTCCGGTTGCAAAAGTTGAACCCGAAGTAGTGGTGCGCAAGAAAACCGATGAGGAGGAAAGTGTGCTGATTAAAAACCTGGGGTCTAAAGAAATTGTAAAACCAAAAGAAGAACCTAAATCTGAAAAAGTAGAGGTTGAAAAACCAAAACTGGAAGGCATTAAAGTATTGGGTAAAATAGAACTCGATAAAGACAAGAAGAAACCTAAAAAAGAAGACAAACCTGAACCGGAAGAAAAACCGGTAGTAGTTGAACCGATTGCGGTAGTTGAAAAGCAAAAAGTAGTAGAACCCACGCAACCCGAACTCGAAACCATTAAAGCAAAAGCCGACAAACTACAAGGTTTGAAAGTAGTTGATAAAATTGCTTTACCGGTAGAAAAGAAAAAAGAACCGGTTGCTTCTTCTGATCTGAATAAAAACGCGCAACAGAAACGCCCACGTAAGCGATTGGATACGGGTAAGCCGGTAGCCCCTGCGGGTGGTAATCAGCAGCGCGGTCAAAAAACATTTCAACCACGGCAACAAAAGGCCGAACCTACTGATAAGGAAATTCAGGATCAGATTCGGGCAACGCTTGCTAAGCTTAGTGGAAATCAAAAGAAAGTTACCGGTGCCAAATATCGCAAGGAAAAGCGACAGGCAATTTCCGATGCAGAGGAAGAGCGTTTGTTACAAGAGCAGGAGTCATCCAAAACACTGAAGGTAACAGAGTTTATTTCCGCAAACGACCTGGCCTCACTCATGAATGTTTCGGTAAACGATGTTATCTCCACCTGTATGGGTTTGGGTATGTTTGTTTCCATCAATCAACGCCTCGATGCGGAAGCCATAACGGTAATTGCCGATGAGTTTGGGTACGATGTGCAATTTACAACCACAACCGAAGAGGAAGTTGAGCAAGAGCAGGAACAAGATGCAGAAGAAGATTTACAGGAGCGCGCACCCATTGTAACCATCATGGGTCACGTAGATCATGGCAAAACTTCGTTGCTGGACTACATACGCAAAACAAAAGTTACGGCATCAGAAGCCGGTGGCATTACCCAGCACATTGGTGCGTACGATGTAACCACCAAGAATGGAAATAAGATTGCCTTTTTGGATACACCCGGGCACGAAGCGTTTACGGCCATGCGTGCCAGGGGAGCAAAACTTACCGACATAGCCATTATTGTAGTGGCTGCTGACGATGATGTGATGCCACAAACCAAAGAAGCTATTAACCATGCACAGGTGGCGGGCGTACCAATTATTATTGCCATTAATAAAATTGATAAGCCAGGTGCAAACCCTGAAAAAGTAAAAGAGTCGCTTTCTAAAATTAATATACTGGTAGAAGACTGGGGTGGTAAATACCAATGCCAGGCCATTTCGGCAAAAACCGGACAAGGCATTGACGATTTATTGGAAAAGGTATTGCTCGAAGCCGAGATACTAAACTTAAAAGCAAACCCCGATAAAGCCGCAGTGGGATCTATTATTGAAGCCTCGCTTGATAAAGGTCGTGGGTATGTAACCACATTAATGGTACAGGCCGGAAGCCTGAGTGTTGGTGATGTAATGGTTGCCGGATCTAATTTTGGCCGTGTAAAGGCTATGTTTGATGATACCGGCAAGCGCGTGCAAAAAGTTGGGCCCTCTACGCCTGTTCAGGTATTGGGCCTGGATGGCGCACCACAAGCAGGTGAAAAATTCCAGGTAATGGAAAGCGACCGCGAGGCACGTGAACTTGCTAACAAACGCGGCCAGATTTTGCGCGAGCAAAGCATTCGCACCAAGAAACATATTACCCTGGATGAAATAGGAAGACGTTTGGCTATTGGTTCGTTTAAACAACTAAACGTAATTGTGAAGGGTGATGTAGATGGTTCGGTAGAAGCATTGTCCGACTCATTGCTGAAACTTTCAACTGAAAAGGTAGCAGTAGCAATTATCCACAAGGGAGTTGGTCAGATTTCAGAATCAGATGTGTTGTTGGCTTCGGCTTCCGATGCGATTATTCTTGGCTTCCAGGTGCGACCGTCAGCTTCGGCAAGAAGGTTGGCCGAAAATGAAGAAATAGAAATCAGATTGTATTCTATTATCTACGATGCCATCGATGAGATTAAAGCGGCCATGGAAGGTATGCTTGAGAAGGAGATGGAAGAAGTAATTGTGGGTAATGCCGAAGTGCGCGAAGTATTTAAGATTTCGAAAGTAGGAACGGTAGCCGGTTCGATGGTTACCGATGGTTATATTAAACGCAACAACCCGATTCGGTTAATACGCGAAGGCATTGTGGTATATTCTGGTGAGATGACAGCACTGAAACGCTTTAAAGATGATGCCAGCGAAGTGAAGGCAGGCTTTGATTGTGGTATCAGCATTAAAAACTTTGCGGATATTAAAGTGGGCGATGTAATTGAAAGCTATGAAAACCGCGAGGTGAAGAAGATATAATCTCCAAAAAATGGAATCAACAAAAAAGCCTGGCCATTTCTGATCAGGCTTTTTTTTGACTTCAAACGGCTATTTGTATAAGTTCTATCTACTTGTTAAAAGCATCCTGAACACTCGGAGCATTTTCCGATCCGGCAGCAGCCTCAAAACCTTTTTTCACACTAAAGTCTTCGCCCCCGCCAAAAAGGCCTAAAGCAAATCGTTTGAAGAAGCCCCGCACATACGTGTTATATTCTTTTACCGCTTCGTTATACCGTTGCCGCGCTACATTAATGCGATTTTCGGTACCCTCCAATTGCGATTGTAATTCTTGAAAATTTTCTGTTGATCGGATTTGCGGATAAGCCTCGAAAGCCAGGTTAATAGCGGTGTTGATTTTACGGCCAGCTATTTCCAAATCCTCAGGAGTTTTTGCATCAACTATACCGGCACGTGCCTGTGTTACTGCGGTTAAAATTCCGCGCTCATTTTCTGCTGCTTCCTTTACGGTTGCAACCAGGTTAGGTATTAAATCTGCCCTGCGCTGATAGGTAGCTTGTACGTTAGCAAAAGCTTCGTTCACTGATTCCTGCGATCCAACAGCCTTATCATAAACTCCGGTTCCCCACAAAAAGAAACCGCCACCAAATACCACAATTACAACTACAATTACTAAAACGGTAATTAGTCCTTTGCTCATATAAATTATTGTTATCGATGCAAAACTACTGATTTATAAGAATTTTAAGATGACGGTCCTTCTCCGCACCTCAAAATTCCTGCTTGCCTATCCATAATTTCATATAAAGTCTATCCGGATCATACTTTCTTACCTGGCTTTCAATATTAAAATAGCGGTCTTGTCGTGGATCGTTACCCACCCCGGCCACATAGGCCCAGTTCAGCCAGTTACTACATGCATCGTAGTCGATCAATTGACTTTCAAACCAGGCAGCTCCCCAGCGCCAGTCGATACCTAAATCTTTGGTTAGATAGCTGGCCACATTTTGGCGGCCGCGGTTACTCATAAAGCCTGTAAGCAGCAGTTCTTTCATATTAGCATCTACAAAGTCAACACCGGTTTTACCTAATCGCCATGCATTAAATTTTTCAAGGTCATGTTTCCAGTTGATGTGCTTATTGCTGATTCCGAAACGTTGAAAAATCCGGGAGCCATATTTTTGCGAAGCAAACCGAAAGTAATCGCGCCACAGTAATTCAAAGATTAGCCAATACGTGGATTCATTGCTTACTCTATCGAACTCATATTTTTTTACTTCGTAATAAATACTTCGGGCCGAGATACACCCCAATGCTAAAGCAGGTGAAAATTTGGAGGAATAATCCGGACCGATTAATTCGTTACGGGTTTCTTTATACACTTTTAGCAAGTCTTTATCCCAGATGTATTCTTTCAATCGCTGGTGTGCTTCGGCCTCGCCACCTTTGTAGGTAATTACACTACGAAGGTCAGGTGTTATAGCTGGTAATACCAACTCTTTCAGGTTGGGGATTGTACCGGGTTCAAGTTGTGGCAACGATTTAATTTCGGGTTCTTCAAACAGAGGTTGCACGATCCAATTGCGTTCTACTTGTTTGCGAAATAGAGTAAACTGATTGGGAAGGTTCGCCAACGCAAAAGGTAAATGATTGGGGTGAATAAGTGTGGAGGTATCAAAGGTTTGAACACCCACCTTTTTACTGCCAAGCGCGCGGGTCAAGGAATTAAGAATACTTACTTCCTCACTCGCAACCTCGCTACCGATAAAGACATGCGAAACTTTATTTTCGGTACAAATTTCAGGTATAATGAACTCTGGTAAACCAAACCGAACAATCAGATTTGAGCCTGCTTGCATTAATTTTTCCTGTAAGGCCGTTACGGATTCGATTAAAAATTGGGTTCGGAAAGATCCGGAGCGCGGAAACCCGAGTTTATGATGTGCAAACTGCCGGGGGTCAAAAACGTAAAGCGGAATTACCCAATCGGCTTGCTGGCAGGCGCGGTACCAGGTTTCATTATCGTGTAAGCGAAGGTCGTTCTTAAACCAAACCAGAATTGTGGTGGGCATGGTTGAAGAACGCGTATGATGGGATTTGGTTTAATGAAAATAAAGATTAAACTAGTTTCGTTATCACATAAGCGAAGGTCGTTCTTAACCAACTAAAATTATGGTGGCTTAAACCTAAAACCCTAAGTGTCTTTTTGACTTATTAGGAAGAAATCCACATAAATCTTTGGAGTTCTTACAAAAGAAAAAATTGTAGTAAAACAAATTAAAACCATGAGTACAGTAATTGACAGAAATCCTATATAGTCTCCATTTCGCATATAAAAAGTGATGTAGCTATTTGTAAATATCTCTGCCTTTAAATGACTTAAAGATTTCTTACTATCCGAGTAAGCCATTATACTTCCATCAGGCTTTATAACTGAACTTATTCCGCTGTTAGTCGAACGCAAAATATATTTTCTATTTTCTATAGCTCTCATCGAACATATTTTTAACAGAAGTTTTGATGCCCCAGTAGTCCATACTTCGTTTGAAATTAATGCTATAGCTTTCCCTTTTGTGCTGTAACAATTCTTCGCGATCAATTCACCAAATATCGACTCATAGCAAATATTAACACTTATTCTATTGTTTTCTCTCATTATCTCATGACCTGGGCTAATTTCATAGTCAGACCAATTAAACATTTTCAAGGTTCCAATAAACAAAGGTTTATATTCTGAGAATGGGGCTATTTGTCTTTTCTTATAGATGCTTACATTCTCTGAATTTATTGTTAAAGCGGTATTGTAAATAATGTCATTATCTGATAGTACTAGGCCACATACAAATATTACTGAGTCATTTTTGATTAAACCCTTCTGGACATCTCTTACAATTGCTGATTTTTCAATGTTAGCTATTGAAATCATAGATTCGAAAATACTCTCCGGCCATATTATGTATTTTGTTTTCTCTGAAATATTATTGACACTTTCAGATAGCAATTCAGTGAAACTTACCTTTAAGATACTTTTATCCGATTGATGAGTATTAATAATCAGTACCTCCTCATTATAACTATCTGGAATAAATACTATTTGACTTGAAATTAAAATTGGTGATAGAAGTAGGCACAAAAAAGCTGATAACTGTAATATTAAATTACTCTTCTTCCCTTTCAATAATGAAGATAGAAAAAGGAAAAGTAAACAGTTTGATAAAAGAATCCAGATAGTTCCTCCTAGAACACCAGTATATTCATAAAACTGGATTAATTGCGGTTGAGCCGCAAGTGCATTGCCTAATTGAAACCAAGGATTTGGAATTCCAGTTCTGATTGATATAAACTCAACACTTAACCAAGAAAGAACGAATGTAATTAAAGAGAAAAGCAGTTTATATTTTCTTCTGTAAATTAAGTAAACTGCCCAAACCACGCGGACTTGCATTTTCATCGGCTAATACGCCTTGCGCAAGCCAGTTGTGGCTCACATTAATTAAAAATAAAAAAAGGAAACCATGAAGATTTCCTTTTTACACTTCCAATATAAATTTTAAGACACCATACTCTTCTCCATCAAAAACTCAGCAATCTGCACGGCATTGGTGGCGGCACCTTTGCGCAGGTTGTCCGCTACTACCCACATGTTTAACGTATTGGGCTGCGATTCATCTCTGCGTAAGCGGCCAACAAATACTTCATCTTTACCATGCGAGTTGATGGGCATAGGATAGATGTTGTTCTTCACATCGTCTTGTACAATAACACCCGGAGTATTCTCTAATGTTTCGCGTACGTCTTTCAGATCGAAGTCGCTATGGAACTCAACGTTCACGGCTTCAGAATGTCCGCCAATAGCCGGAATGCGCACCGTAGTGGAAGTAACGCCTATGGTTTGATCATTTAAAATTTTGCGCGTTTCGTTCACCATCTTCATTTCTTCTTTGGTATAGCCATTGTCCAGAAAAGAATCGATATGCGGCAATGCATTCATATCAATTTTGTGCGGATACACTTTAATGCCATTGGTAATTCCTTGCCGTTCTTCCATCATTTGCTGCACGGCATCTTTGCCGGTACCAGTAACGGATTGATAGGTAGAAACCACAATGCGTTTGATCTTGTATTTTTTATGCAACGGTGCCAGCGCCATTACCATTTGAATGGTAGAACAGTTGGGGTTGGCGATAATCAGGTCTTCGTTAGTAAGTGTATAGCCATTTATTTCGGGTACCACTAATTTTTTAGAAGGATCCATCCGCCAGGCCGATGAATTATCGATTACAACAGTTCCTTTTTCGGCAAACTTTGGTGCCCAGTCTAATGAAGTACCACCACCTGCTGAAAAGATGGCAATATCTGGAGCTAAGGCTACCGTTTCCTCCATACTTTTTATACTGTATTCCTTACCCTTAAACTTTATCTTTTGCCCTACCGATTTGGCAGATGCCACTAAATACAATTCATCAAATTCTACCTGGCGCTCTTCCAGCACCTTTAGCACCTCCTGGCCTACCAGGCCGGTTGCTCCAACTACTGCTAATGTCATTTTTTTGTTATTTTTAAAAGAGTTGCAAACATACTGCTTTGCAATCATGCCATGAAAAAAATGAACGTTATAATAACGCAGGTATTTTTCATTGCGAGCGTTTGTTCGGCTCAGGTAACCGATAATTTTTCGGATGGAGATTTTACAAGCAACCCGGTGTGGACTTTAAATCCATCTGATGGCTGGGTAGTGGATGATGGCAGGCTGCGATCGAATGTTGCTGTTACCAATACTTCTTTTTACATCACAACACCATCGGCCAAAGCCACCCAAGCCCAATGGGAGTTTTGGATTAACCTGCAATTCAACACATCAAGTGCCAACTATGCAGATGTGTTTTTGATGGTAGATCAATCCAATTTACTCAGCACAACACTCAATGGCTACTTTGTGCGTATTGGTGGCACACCCGATGAGGTGAGTTTGTACAAAATAGTGAATGGCGTAACCACCATGCTGGTTAATGGTGCAGATGGGGTAACCAACTCTTCCAGCAACACGTTGCGCATTAAGGTAATTCGCGATGCCGATAATCTGTGGACACTGCAACGCGATGCCACTGGCGGAACCGCTTACTTTACTGAAGGTACAGTTACCGATAATTCACATTCAACTTCTCAGTTTTTTGGTATCAGGATACAGCAATCTACGGCCAGTTTTTTCAATCGCCATTTCTTTGACGACATATACGCGGGTGATATTATTTATGATACGGAGCCCCCGGTATTGCAACAAATATCAGTAGTTTCTCAAAATCAACTTCAAGTGGTTTTTAATGAAGCATTGGAGTTAACATCTGCGCAAGCAATAAACCATTACGCTGCTTCCAATGGCTTGGGAAATCCAACAAGTGCATTATTACTACCTGATGAAAAAACAGTTTTGCTTACGTTTGCGCAGAATTTTCAAAACGCTGTTACAACATCGCTAACGGTGCTGAATGTGATGGATCGTTCCGGCAATGTTATGACAGAAAACACGTTGCCCTTTACCTATTATTTATTTGCACCTGTTACCGCCAAAGACATCATACTTACCGAAATTTTTGCTGACCCAACACCACAGGTAGGCTTACCCGATGCCGAGTTTATAGAACTGTACAACCGAAGCCAAGGTCCGGTTGATCTTGCTGGTTGGCGGTTTACCGATGGCAGTTCAATAGCAACCTTACCAGCACGAATTATTTTACCCGGGCAGTATCTGATCTTAACCAGTAATGCAAATGCTACGCTTTATACTTCGGCTGGGTCTGTGTTAGGCGTAGCCAATTTTCCAACCCTTAACAATGCTGGCGAGGCTTTAATGCTTCGGGCGCCCAATAACCTGCTTATTGATTCCGTAAACTTTAATCTGAGTTGGTATAACGATGAAGATAAACAGGCCGGAGGTTGGACACTGGAGTTGATTGATCTTAACAATACATGTGGCGAAGAAAACAATTGGACCGCAAGCGAAGCTTCTACTGGCGGAACACCTGGTGCGGTTAATTCTGTAAACACCAACAAACCAGATTTAACCGGACCGCGCTTACTGGCCGTTGCTGTTATAACCGATTCGGAATTGCTGCTGACATTCGATGAAAAATTAGAAACCCCCATTACTTCACAGCCTTTTGCCATCGTGCCGGGTGTGCCAATTACATCAGCAATGTTTGCATCAACTTCATTACGACAGGTTAAACTTACCTTAGCAGCTACCCTGCAGCCTCAACAACTTTACACGGTTAGCATTACCGGCTTACGCGATTGTGCCGGCAATGAAATTCAAGCTGCACATAGTCAAAAGATTTTTGCGCTACCACAAGCAGCCGTGCAGGGCGATGTACTCTTAAACGAAATTCTTTTTAACCCACGACCGGGCGGAGTTGATTTTGTGGAGTTGGTAAATGCTTCAGCTAAATACATTAACCTTAAAAACTGGTCGTTAGCTAATTTTGTAAATAACAGCTTAATCAATGCCCGGCTAATTACATCGGTAGATTATGTGCTTCCACCTGCTGCTTATGTTGTGATTACATCGAATGGCAGCATTTTAAAAAATCAATATCCCTTAGCGATGGAAGCCAACTTTCTGGTAGCAACTATTCCATCGATGAATGATGATACAGGCTCCATAGCCCTGGTATCGGACACGGGTACAAATATGGATTACTTGATTTATTCGGCAGATTTCCATACACCCATTCTAAAAGATAAAGAAGGGGTATCGCTTGAGCGTATAGCCACTTCGGTTGTAACCACAGACCGAAACAACTGGAAATCCGCAAGCAGTGCATCGGGTTTTGCTACACCGGGTTATGCAAATTCAAATTCAAAACCCGATTTTAATCTTGATGGAAACCAGGTAAGCGTTGACCCTGAAATATTTTCACCCAACCGGCCTGGCCAGGATTTTACCCGCATTCATTATAGCTTTGAACAAGCCGGTTGGGTAGCTAATATTAAAATTGCCGACCAGCAAGGACGGATAATATTGGAACTTGCCAATAATGAAACATTGGGGCACGAGGGTTTTATCCGTTGGGATGGCAACCGCGATGATGGCACGCCCGCCCGAATGGGTTATTATTTTGTCTGGTTTGAAGTATTTCAGTTAGATGGCCAGGTAAAGACTTTTCGGAAACGAGTTGTAATTGCAAAGTAAAAACGTTAATTGGGCTAATAAATTAGCTGAATTAATGTTATTTTAGCTAATAAATTAGCTGAATTAATGAAAATTGAGCGCGTTTTACAAGGTTCTTTAAAGTCCCAACTGGGTAGAAATAAAGTTTTGGTGCTGGTAGGCGCACGCAGAGTTGGTAAAACATTTTTATTAGACCAACTGGAATCATCCTATGAAGGTAAGGTGCTACGGTTAAATGGCGACCTTCCAGAGACCCACCAATTACTGAGTTCGCAGAATATTCAAACTTATACACGAATTCTCGATGGTGCCAACCTTTTATTTATAGACGAAGCTCAGGAAATACCAAATATTGGTAAGATCCTTAAAATATTAATCGATCATTTTAAACAGTTAACAATCCTGGCCACCGGATCATCTTCGTTCGAGCTATCCAATCGTGTTGGAGAGCCGTTAACCGGTAGGCAAATTACATATCATTTGTACCCCGTTTGGCAAGGCGAACTAACTCCTGTGCAATCACCTGTAGAGACTATTCGAAACCTTGAAGATCGACTGATTTATGGTAGCTACCCGGAAGTTATAACCCTACAAACAGATGCTGATCGAAGGCAATACTTACAGGAATTAACGTCTTCGTATTTATTAAAAGACATTCTTATTTACGAGAGCATCCGAAATTCGCACAAACTATTGCAACTGTTGCAGCTAATTGCTCATCAAGTGGGGCAGGAAGTATCATTACAAGAACTGGCTAATCAACTGGTGCTTAGTAAAGATACGGTTTCAAAGTATCTGGATTTGCTGTGTAAGGTATTTATCATTTACAGAATAGGTGCCTTTAGTTCTAACCTTCGAAAAGAAATAGTAAAATCCTCCAAGTGGTACTTTACAGACAATGGTATTCGCAATGCACTTATTAACAACTTTGCTTCCCTCGAGGTAAGAAATGATGTTGGGGTACTGTGGGAAAATTACCTGATGGCAGAGCGAATTAAGTTCAACGCTTATTCCCAAAACTTCAGCGTTCCATACTTCTGGCGTACCTACGATCAGCAAGAGATTGATTTGATAGAGGTTGCAGACGGAAAAGTAAAAGGATTTGAATTTAAATGGGGCAATCGAAAATCAAAACCTCCATTATTTTTTACCAAAAGTTATCCGCACGCAACCTACCAGGTAATTAATAAGGAGAATTATCTTGATTTTATAGAATAACGTAAAACCATTTGCTGCGAGCTTAGACTGCCAACCGGGAGATATTCTCGAAATAATCTTCTAAAAGTAAGTACAGCCATTCAGCTTTGGTGGGCATGAAATTTTTTGTTTCAAGCCATAGCCGTATTTTTGCCCATCTTTTTCAAAACCCTTTAACAAGGAACTGTTTTATGGCCAAATCAAAGAAAAAACCAGCCAAGCCTGCTAAAAAAGCCACCAAAGCTAAACCAGCCGCAAAGGCTAAACCGGCTGCTAAGCCCAAGGCAGCTAAAAAAGCGCCTGCAAAAAAAGTAGCTCCTAAGAAAATAGTTGCTAAAAAAGCTGCCCCAAAGGCAGCACCTAAAAAAGTTGTTAAAAAAGAAGCGAAGCCTGTACTTAAAAAGGCTTCGGAACCGGCACCAAAAAAAGAACCGCGGCCAATTGCCCCCCCGGTTAAACTATCACCCTCGCAACTCAATATTTTTCCCATCATAAACCAGCGCCCAATAGCCCACAAGCCAGCCAAGGCAATTGTGGTTAACGAAGATAAAACCCGCTACAGCGATGATGAGTTGAAAGAATTTGAAACGTTGATAAATGGCAAGTTGGATAAGGCCCGCGAAGAGTTTCGTATTTTAAAAGAGACGTTGAATAGAAATAACGATGCCGGCACCGATTCTACTTCGGGTGGCAATACCAAAGTATTGGAAGATGGAGCCGAAACCGCAGAGAAGGAAAACCTGAGCCAGTTGGCCGCACGCCAACTCAAGTATATCACGAATTTGGAAAACGCCTTAGTTCGGATAAAAAATCGCACCTACGGTATATGCTCTGTTACCGGAAAATTGATTCCCAAAGAACGATTGATTGCTGTGCCGCACACCACGCAATCTATCGAAGCTAAAATGATGAAACAAGATTAATCAATAGACAATCCCGAAACTATCAGGAGCAATTGACAAGACACCTGCTGTTGTCAATTGTAACTTGTCAACTGTCAATTTTTACAATTATGGACTTCCTACAGAACCACATCGAAGCATTAATTTTTTGTTCGCCAACACCGGCAAAGGTGGCCGATATTAAAGCCTGCCTTTCAGAAATGTTTAATGCCGATGTGCCTGAAGAAGACATACTGGGTGCGCTTACCCGCATAGAAGAAAAATTTCAAGGCGAAGAATATTCGTTTCAACTCTACAAAGCCGGAGGTGGCTATCAGTTTTTAACCAAGCCTGCGTATCAATCCAGTATTGGTATTATGTTAAAACAACAGTCTAAAAAAAGATTGTCAACCTCGGCTATGGAAACACTATCCATTATTGCGTACAAACAACCCATTTCTAAAACCGATGTGGAAAACATCAGGGGTGTAAACTGCGATTATGCCGTGCAAAAATTATTAGATAAAGGCCTGATCGAAATACAGGGAAAAGCCGAAACAATTGGCCGGCCTATACTTTACGGAACAAGCCCTAAGTTTATGGAGTACTTTGGCATTAATGACATAAACGAACTGCCCACACCTAAGGACTTTACCAGCGAGGTAAATACCATTGGCGAAAGCCCAGACAATCAATAAGCATTTTGCTACGGAGCGTGTTTTAACCAATAGCGGAATAACAATCCGGTTTTTCTACATTTAACTAAACTTTAGTCATGGCCAAATTTCCATGACTCCTTAACGCATTGAAATATGGCACGTCCTAGAAAAACAACCGGCAAAACATCGTTTGGAAAACGTTCGGATGCTGAAAAATCATTTCACACCCGTAAAAAAGAAAAGCCGGAAAACCGTGGCGATAACCGATCGTCATTCAGTAAAAGGAGCGGCACGGAACGCACTTCGCGTTATAACAAGACTGAAAAACCCACATTCACCAAACGATTTGATTCTGATGAAAGTAAGAGCTTCAAGCGAAAACCGTTTGGCTCTGATGATAAGCCCAGGTTTGAACGAAAGAATGCCGGAGGTTTTTCAAAATCTCCATCAGGATTTGGAAAAAAGAACCGAGACTTTGATAAACCACGAGGCGATCGATTCGGAAAAAGAAGTTTTAACAATTCCGAACGGGGTGATAAACCGGAGTTCAAAAAGCGAAGTGCATCGTTTAACCGCGAAGGTTTTGATAAACCAAAAGACAATCGGTTTGGCAAAAAAAGTTTTGACGATTCAGACCAAAAAAACAAACCTGCTTTTGAAAAACGTACCGGTCGTTTTGACTCTCGATCAACCGGGCCGGCTCGCTTTCCGAAAAAATCATTTGATAAAAAGACCCGCGAAGAGGGAGACAAGCCATTTAAAAGAAGTGCTGATTTTGGGTTACCCTACAAGCGGAAGCCATTCGATAAAAAGCGCGATATAAAATCAACCAAACGAGAGCGCGCTTCGGAAGAAAAACCCCAAACAGACAGCGACCTGATACGCCTGAATAAATTTATGGCTAACAGCGGTGTGGGTAGCAGACGCGAGGCAGACGAACTGATTAAGATGGGATTGGTTACCGTTAATGGTGAAGTGATTACCGAAATGGGCCACAAAGTGAAACGCACCGATGATGTTCGCTATGAAGGAAAAAAGCTAAAAGCAGAAAAACCAGTTTATATTTTATTGAATAAGCCAAAAGGTTTTATTACCACAACAGACGATCCGCAAGAGCGAAAAACAGTAATGAGTTTGGTAGCCAATGCCGGGCCCGAACGGATTTACCCGGTAGGCAGACTGGATAGAAATACAACTGGATTATTGCTGCTCACTAACGATGGCGACCTGGCTGATAAACTTACACACCCTTCGTATAACGTGAAAAAAATTTACAGGGTAGAATTGGATAAGCCCATCACCAAAACAGATTTTGAGAAAATAAAGGCCGGTGTTTATTTGGAAGAAGGCCGCGCTATTGTAGATGATTTGGCTATAGTTGATGGCGATAATCAAACTGTTGGAATAGAGTTGCACATTGGCTGGAACAGAATTGTTCGTAGAATTTTTGAATCGTTGGGCTACGTTGTTGAGAAACTGGACCGTGTGGTATATGCCGGATTAGATAAAAAGGAACTTAACCGGGGCGAGTGGCGATTTCTAAAACCAGAAGAGATAATTAAACTGAAACACTTTAAGTAGGCTGGGGTGTTTGATGTTTAACTTTCCTGAACTTACGTGCTCTTGGTATTTCTCTTGTAAAGTGCAGTGTTTATTGTTTTGATGATTGAATGGTAGTTGCAACATGCTTTTAGCTTTAGATATAGGTAATAGCGATATAACGGTTGGCTTGTGGAAAGACAACGCCTGGAAACATGTGTGGCGAATCTCGTCCCGCCCTGATTTGCCTGAGTTGTATTACGGTGTAAAGATTCGCGATTACTTTTTTGAATCGGGCAACGCAGTGGATCAGGTAAAAACAATTGTGTTGAGTAGCGTGGTTCCCGCCATGAACGATAAGATGAAGAACGTATCGCGCTCGTTGTTTGAGAAAGAACCGGTAATACTGGGACCAAAGGTGTATGCTTCGTTGCCCATGCAAATTCTTAACCCGTTCGAAATTGGATCGGACCTGGTAGCCAATGCTGCAGCCGCTTATTTTAAATACAAACAAACCTGCATCGTAGTTGATTTTGGTACTGCACTTACCTTCACTACAGTATCAGCCACTGGCGAAATATTAGGGGTGTCAATTGCTCCCGGTTTAAAAACGGCTATTCGTGCCTTATCGCAAAACACTGCCAAGTTGTTCGATGTTCCGCTTGAAATGCCCGCGTCTTCGCTTGGAAAAAATACCATCACTGCAATTCAATCTGGAGTATTAATCGGGTATGAAGGCTTGGTTAAAAATATGGTAGCAAAAATTCAAACGGAATTGAATGTTCCCAGTATTGTTATCGCAACCGGAGGTTTATCTTCTATAATTACTCCATTAACAAAGTACTTTTACTCCATAGAACCACACTTAACATTAGATGGCTTGCGACTGATTGGCGAGCATGTTAGCGCATAATTTGTGCGAACGGTTTCCACTCCTGTAACTATTTGTCCACTCCCCAGTATTACTAAAACAACGCAGACGACAGGGCCGTTACTTTGTTGTATAGGAACCCCAGTCGTCTCATGATTATATAAATGTATGATTGAGGGGTTGGGTTTAGGTTAGGCCTGGTCGGGGGACCAGGCCTTTTTTAATACACTCTCGTTCGCAAACTGCCTGTATTCAACTGAATGCCCAGCGCAAACTGTACCGGTACATAATCAAAATAAAGATCGGCAGAAGCTTTCACATTCAACCCCAATTGAAACATACCTTGGAGGTTTCCGACCAATGGAAACTTACCGGTTAAAGCCGGTTCAATGAAGAGCCGTGGTTTTTCGTTGAGCTTCACCGTTTCAGTTGTTAATGCCGGATTGTTATCATTCGATGAGAACTCAGAAAAATCAACCATTGAAATACGTGGGGTAAAGGCAAGATTAAACCTGCGGTTATTTTGGCCAAAGGAAGGTTGAATGAAAATGCGGCTGTAACTGCCGCTGGCAACCAGGTCTTTTTGTCCAAATCGCTGCGAAAAAAAATAATATTGTGCGTAGCTCGTGCCTTTGCCCAACCCATAGCCGGCAAAAATTTCTACACGCGATCTGCGGTTGGCTTTATAATAACCAATACCACCTTCCACGAAAGTGTGCGAGCGGGTATAACTATCGGGTTCAGAAATTTTTTGACGCAGCCACGAACCGTTAACCATCACGGCAATATTGTCGGTAACGGCCAGGGCCGTTTGAACTTCGGCACCCGTAGAAGCAATAACGGAAGCCTGGAACTCGCCCTGTTCGCGAAACAAAGGTACATTGCGGGTGGTAGGAATGTAAAGGGGTGAGCATCCGGCTGCAACCAGTACTAAGAGTAAAGTAAAAAAACGCATGGGGTGTTTGAAGTTGAAAAGTAAATTAGCAAAAAACTATTCAAATGAATTTTAATGCAGCAGAAATAAATCAACTGATTCGCTTACGCAGATCAGTTTACCCGAAGGATTACTCCGGAGAAATTGTGCCTGAACACATCATTAATCAGATGTTGGAGAATGCCAACTGGGCCCCTAACCATAAACTTACTGAACCATGGCGCTTTGTTGTATTTAGTGGCGATGGCCTTAAAAAACTGGCGGCCTTTCAGAGCGAATGCTACAAACTGGTCACAGAAGCCACCGGTACTTTTCAACAGGATCGGTATCAATCGCTGCAAAGTAAGCCCATGGAATCATCGCACATTATAGCTATTGGTATGAAACGCGATGGAGCTAAACGTTTGCCCGAATGGGAAGAACTGGGCGCTGTGTTTTGTGCTGTGCAGAATATGTATTTAACTGCTGCTGCTTACGGTGCTGGTTGCTACCTGAGCACCGGGGGCATTACCAACTTTGAAGAAGCCAAACCTTTTTTTGGATTAGGAACCGATGATAAGCTGTGTGGCTTTCTGCATGTAGGTATGCCAAAAGGTGCTGTACCTGATGGCAGACGTAAACCTGTTGCTGATAAAACTATCTGGGTGAAAGAGTAAGTTTTGTATCTTGAATAAACTTCACACTAAATGAAACACCAACAATCCATTCGAAGCGTAGA
The DNA here is from genome assembly GCA_019638395.1 of Cyclobacteriaceae bacterium. Lineage (GTDB taxonomy): Bacteria > Bacteroidota > Bacteroidia > Cytophagales > Cyclobacteriaceae > ELB16-189. Next base: position 415,156 of record JAHBTX010000005.1, on the reverse strand, counting down.
GGTTGTATCAAAAGTCGTTCTGTCATCGCGGATTTATTCCGCGATCTCAATTCTGCGGCACTCAATGGGATTCCGGCACAAGGCCGGAATGACGCACGCTCTTATTTCGACTTTTGAAACAACCTCTACGCCAGCCCCGCGCTTCGCGGGAGGTGAGGCCAAGCCTCAACTCGCATTTGTGCTCCTCTGCCTCTTTGCGCTTGCCGCTTGCACTTCATCCAAAACCGAAAACAAACAACCCACTTTTACCCTTACTAAAACAGATAAATTTTTATTCAACTCGTTTGTGGATTGCAACATGGCCGAAGTTTGGGTAGGCGATACATTTCGGATTTTTCCGGGGAAGTATGGCGAAGATACGTTATGGGGTTATTCCGATAACCTGCGTTTTGGTAATGGTGCGAATGCCGATGAAGCTTTTGCCAATAAGTTTGAAGATTTAATTATGCCCAACATGCCGAAGAATGTAAAGCCAACCGAAGATGGCTTACACGGTGCGGTTTGGTTCGAAACCGTTTATCAGGATAAGAATGATGCTACAGGCAAAACCTTGTATGCAGTTTATCACAATGAAAACTATCCGCAGAATTTTCCTTACAACGAACAAACCGGGCAAGGTTACATTTATAAATATTGGCCACAAGGCTTAACCGGGGTTACTTCACCAGCAGCCGTTTGCCGGATTGGAATAATGAAGTCAACTGATGGCGGTTATAGTTGGGATAATCGCGGAATCTTTATTGAAGATTTACAACCGCGTATGATTCTTAAGCCGCATAACACCTCCAACACATTTGCGGGAGGTGTGGGCGATCCATCGGCAGTAGCCAGTGGCGAATATTTATATTTATTTTATGGTGAATACGGTTATCCAGGTGTTTACGATTCGGCTGCATACGATCCTGCCAAAGAATGGAGCGGCCAATGTATTAGTGTAGCACGCATTAAACTTTTTGATTTAGATAACCCGGTTGGCAAAGCAAGACGGTGGGATGGAAGTGGATTTAATGTTTTGCCTGATGGCGTAGGTGCGCCCGTTAAGTCATTACAGATTCCGATGGAAGAAGGCGGTGGCCCTGCTTCTGCTCCGGATAAAATGTTTCATTGGGGCCCATCGGTAAGTTGGAATACGTATTTGAATTGCTGGGTAATGCTGATGGGCCGAGTAGAAAGTTCATCGTGGAAAGGCAACGCGATTTATATTTCATTCAACTTCAATGAAGATTTAACCGCAGGGGATAATTCACAACAATGGACAAAGCCTCAACAAGTGTTGGATATTCCGGAACACACACTTTGGTATCCATCTTTGCAACCCATGAACACGCCCGAAGACATTGAAAATAAATATACTTGCGTGCGATTAGGCAAACGTGCCCGCTTATTCTTTAAAGATATGTTTACCAACGAAGCCGGCTTTCAGAGTGAGTATAAGTCTGAATATATAATAGAGTTTGAAAAGTAAAATTTAATAAGAGTCTCCTCCCCTCTCTCCCGATAGCTATTGGGAGAGAGGGGCCGGGGGTGAGGCAACCTATGAGCATAGACCGTTACAGTATTGAACAAGCGCATGAACGTATTAAACCATACATTCATCGCACACCCGTGCTAACTTCAAAAAGTATTAATGAAGCTACCGGCTGCCACGTTTACCTGAAGTGCGAAAACTTTCAAAAGATAGGAGCTTTTAAAGCCCGTGGTGCCATGAATGCGGCCCTATCATTAGATGCAGAGCAGCGCGCAAAGGGATTAGCCACACATTCATCGGGCAATCATGCACAGGCGCTTGCGCGTGCAGCAAAAATTCTAGGTACAAAATCGTACATCGTAATGCCGCGCACGGCCCCAGAAATAAAGAAACGCGGTGTACTTGGTTATGGTGGCGAAATTTTTGAATGCGAACCCACGCTGCAAGCACGCGAATCAACACTTGCAGATGTGATAAAGAAAACTGGCGCGACAGAAATTCATCCGTTCAATAATTACGATGTGATAGAAGGTCAGGCAACAGCTGCCAAAGAATTGTTTGCCGATGTGCGCGAGTTAGATGTAATTATGGCGCCTGTTGGTGGAGGTGGTTTACTGAGTGGAACCGCATTAGCCGCAAAATTCTTTTCGCCTAACACAAAAGTTATTGCCGGTGAGCCTGCAGGTTCTGATGATGCTTATCGTTCATTGAAGAGCGGTAAAATAGAAGAAGCACAATCGCAAAGTATTGCCGATGGATTGTTAACACGTCTGGGCGATAAAACTTTCCCCATTATACAAAAACATGTAAGCGAAGTTATCACCGCTACTGATGCTGAAATAATTGCCGCCATGCGGTTGGTATGGGAGCGTGTAAAAATTGTAATAGAACCTTCATGTGCGGTGCCATTGGCTGCGTTGATTAAAGAGAAAGACCGGTTTAAAGGTCAGCGAATCGGGATTATTTTATCGGGAGGAAATGTTGATTTGGAAAAGGTGTTGGGGTTGATGGTGAAGTAAAGATGTATTCATTAAATGATAAGTCTTGAAATCAACTGATTAGATCAGAATAATCTGCTACGAATTAATAATCAACTTATACCCCATTCCGTGCACATTCAAAATCTGAATGGCAGAATCATCTTTTAACTTTTTACGCAGGCGTGATACGAACACATCCAAGCTGCGACTGATCAACACACCGTTATCGTGCCATACTTCTTTCATCAATACTTCGCGTGCTACCGGTTGGTTAATGTGTTGTGCAAATAATTGAAGCAATTGAGTCTCCTTGTCAGATAACTCAACAGTTGTTTTTTCGAACGTAAGCTTGCGCTGATCAACGTAAAATTCATACTTACCAATAATAAAAGTGGGCGCTTGAGTTAGAATGTTTTTGTTCTTTGAATAAGCCCATCCAACAAAACCCGTAACGACTAAGCTTACCAAAGCCAATGCAAACAAGTATGTTTTCTTTTCGGGTGCGGGTTGTAAAAATGAAAGTACCACCACGTAACAACCCTCAGGTTGTTCGCGACCGAGGCAAGGCACAAGAGTAGTTTGTTCATCATTGCCGATTTGAAATCCATACACAATAACCTCAGTATTGCACTCCAATACGTTTACGGTATAATTTAACGGAACAGGTGTAGCTTCTAAACTTTGCTGTACAATGCTCACCAACGAATCAGGTACAAAAGCAAATGCACTTTTAAACTCCAATCGATACGTACCTTCTGTCAATTGTTTTACCGGTAGTACCCGCGAAGTTGAATCGCCCGCATGCAACAACAACCGATGGCCCACATTGCGCAAGGCAATGGCTATTTCCTTTTCGGGAAATTTGCTTTGAGGTTGGGTAATGATTGTACCAGCCGAAAGCAGAAAAACACTAATGGCAATTAGCCCTACAACAATCAATGCGCTACGCTTCATACCTGCAAAGGTAGCCGGGTAAAATTGGCCAAAGCAAAGATTTACGCCTGTTTAACACTTTTTTACACTTGAAATGGTATGCCCGAGCAACATGGCCGTTACGTTTGTTGAAACAAAACCACAAGTTATTATGAGAGTGATGATGCTATTGTTGATGTGTGCGGGAATGGCACAGGCGCAATCCAAACCCGGAATTATTCCGTTGTCAGAGTTTGGTGCCAGTTGGTTGTGGAAATCGCAAACAGGCGTAATAACAGACACAAACTGGGAGTTGAACCAAAAAGAGAGCAAACTGATGTGGATGGGCAAGCCCATTGTTGGTAGTGGCCACGAGGGGACCATTCAATTTGTTTCGGGCTCTATTGTCACTTCCTCTTCAGGACAAATTACCAAAGGTGAATTGGTGGTGGATATGAATACCATCAAAAACACCGATATGAAACCCGATGATGGTGGTAAAGACCTGGAAGAGCATTTAAAGAATGACGATTTCTTTTCAGTAACAAAATTTCCCCGCGCCAATTTTTCAATTTTGAAAGTAGTGCCCGATGCTACTTATAAGACCACGCGTCAAATTAAAATAACCGGCTTGCTCACCATTAAAGGAATTACCCACCAGGTAGAGTTTACAGCTATTACAGCCAGCAGCAAAGAAAACATTACCGTAAAAGGCGATTTAATTATTGATCGCACCAAATGGGGTATTAATTATCAATCTAAATCCATCTTTAAAAGTTTGAAGGATGGAATTATCTCAGATGAAATTAAGATTTCAGTTGATTTGAAATTTTTTGTGGGATGTTAAGGTTGGTTCTGTGTTCCATTTTTGGAATAAGCACAGGCATTTGTCAAAACCTGATTCCAATTTCGGATAAAGTGTATGGACAATCACCACAAGGCCAGTGGACATTGGATTGGAGTGCAAATGATTTATTAGCAACCGGAGGCGATGATAGCCTTGTAAGGATTTATAAAGCTATAAACCACGAACTGATAAAGGTTTATAGAATGAATGGTATGATAAGGCAGGTACGGTGGCATCCAAACGAACCATTATTATTGATCACGGGTGTTACACTCAGCATTTTGAATATCGAAACCAATCAGACTTTTCCGTTGCAAAACATTAAGTACGGAGCGCGTGCCGTTGGTTGGAGTAATGATGGGAAACACATAGCTGCTGCTGACGGGGTAGGCACGTTGCATGTATGGAATAGGGAAGGCGTAAAAGTCAACATGTTTCCGGGTAATAGTCAAAAAAGTTACCTGTCGTTGGACTGGCATCCACAAAAAAAATTACTGTTAACCGGTGGAGACGACATCCGCATTTTTCATAGCGAGGGGGGTCTGCAAAGGGCAATAAAGCATCGTATAGAATCTACCGGTGTGTTAGTGGTCCGGTGGCATCCTTCCGGAAAATTTTTTGTAAGTGGTGATTACGGTCATCATGATGAAGGTATTGAATCGCTCATCCAATTTTGGAGCCTGGATGGTAAACTTTTAAAAATAATTCGGGCCAGTAAAAAAGAATACAGAACGTTAGCCTGGAGCTACGATGGTAAACTATTGGCTACCGCAGGGGATGCTTTGCGCATCTGGAATGAAAGCGGTGAGTTAATCTTTGAAGATAAATCGGGTACAAGTAATGATAGTTGGGGTATGGCTTGGAATAGGATCAATACTAAACTGGCTTGCATTGATTTTGATGGTAATCTTAAAATCTGGTCTGCAAAGGATTGGAAGCTGCTAGATGATAAATAAGATCAATTGAATCTATGAGAACAATAGACAAACTTTAAAAAGGCATTCGCTTACAACACGAATGCCTTTTTTATTGGTTAGCAAATAGCAACCTATAACAATAACTTTTAATCAATTCTTCTTTAACTGATCGAACTTGCTTTCGGTTGCTTTTTTCGGAAACACATTATCTGCCGGATTTACTTCTCCGGTTTCGCCTGTTGGATCAATCACTACGTTTGTTACTTCTTTATCTTTTACAAAAACCTTTTTTACTTCTTGTTCATTCAGGCGCCAGATTTCGGCTGGTAGTCGCTCAATCTCTTTGCTGCCATCCTTAAAGGTCCACTCTACTATAACGGGTGTAACCAAGCCGCCTTTATTTTTTAACGTTACCTCATAGATGTTTTTGCCAGCCAGCTTTTGTTTCACTTCGCCATCATTTACGCGGTTGCGAAAGTCGCCATAATAGGCATCGGGGGTATTGATTAATGTAAACTCCTGCGGGCCTTTGCTGAAGTCCGTTGGTTTTTCTTTTCCATTGTTAGATGCAAGATCGCCCTTCTGTGCTTTTACACCTTTGTTCTCTACATCTTTTGTCTCTGATTTTACTTTAAACCACTTCACTTCATCTAACTCCACATCAACATTATCTACCGTGTAGAACCAACCGCGCCAGAACCAATCCAGATCAACGGCAGAAGCATCTTCCATAGTTCTAAAGAAATCTGCAGGCTTGGGATGTTTAAACATCCACCGCTGCGAATATTCTTTAAAGGCTTTATCGAAAAGTTCTGGCCCCATAACCGTTTCGCGCAACAGTGTTAATGCAGCCGCTGGTTTGCCGTAAGCATTCGGCCCAAAATCGCCACCGGGAATATTATCAGAATGCCACATGATGGGTCGCATCATGTTTTTATCGCCACGCATGTAACCGGCCATGCCCTTGGGCGAACCCCAGCTGATGCTGATATCCGGATAGCGTTCGCGCTTCACTTCTCTTTCAAGAAACGAATTCAACCCTTCATCCATCCAGCTCCATTGTCTTTCGTCTGAGTTAACAATCATCGGAAAGAAGTTGTGACCCACTTCGTGAATAATAACACCCACCATACTTTCATACGTGCGATGCGACCACGTGCCATCGGCTTTCGGGCGACCACCGTTAAAACAAATCATTGGGTACTCCATACCTTGATTGGCAGTATGTACCGAATAAGCAGTTGGATAAGGATAATCAAAGGTGCGCTCCGAATAAATTTCCAATGTGTTCTTAATAGCCTTGGTAGATTCTTTTGCCCAAAGCGGATTACCTTCTTTGGAGTAAAGCGATTGTGCCAGCGGAGTTTTATTACCCACTTTTACTGCCATGGCATCCCAGATAAATTTGCGTGAAGTAGCGAAGGCAAAGTCGCGCACGTTTTCAGCATAAAAATCCCAAGTACTTTTTTTCTTCGACCGCACTTTTTCTTTTTTCCTGGCCTCGTCTTCGGTTACAATAAACACGGGCGCATCGAATGTTGTCTTTGCTTTTTCAAAGCGCTCAATCTGTTCTTTGGTTAATACATCTTTTGGGTTTTGCAACATTCCGGTTGCCCCCACAATATGATCGGATGGTACTGTGATGCGCACCCGATAGTTTCCAAACACCAGCGCATACTCGCCTTGGCCAATAAATTGTTTATTCTGCCAGCCTTCATAATCATCGAACACACACATGCGTGGAAACCATTGGGCAATGGTATAGAGTGCGTTGCCATCTTCTGGAAAGATTTCGTAACCACCCCGTTCAGAAAACTTCATCCGGTCTTTTTCCACATAACTCCACTCTACAATAAAGGCATACTTATCGCCAGTTTTCAGGGGCGTGGGTATATCCACACGCATCATGGTAAAGTTGATGGTGTAAGGTAAATCTTTACCCGTTGTGGCATCTTTTACCGATTTAATTTTGAAACCACCATCGTAGCCATGTGTATCGCCAGCCAACGGAAAAAATCTAGCCGGAATAGAATCGCGCACACGGTTGGTCTCGGTCTTATCGGTCATGTTTCCATTCGATAAGTTATTTTGATCCAATTGCAACCATAGGTAGCGCAACACTTCGGGCGCATTGTTATGGTAGGTAATGGTTTCCTTGCCGGTGATCAGTTGAGTGTCTTCGTTCAACTCTACATCAATTACATAATCGGCCCGTTGCTGCCAGTAGTTTACACCGGGTGCCCCCGATGCGGAACGATAACTGTTAGGTGTTGGTAAAGTTTGATCAAGCTGCTCAAATTTGCCTTGCCATTTTTGTTGAGCGAAGGAAGGGACAGCAGTAAGTAGAAATACGATAAGTATGTTTTTCATATATTTTAAAATTGCTCAAAGTCGTAAGAGTACAAAAATAGAAAGACCAGCGGAATAGCAACTCCGCTGGTCTTCTTTAAGTTTGGAAGTTCTACTTCCCCTTCTTCAATTCATCAAATTTGCTGGGTTGATTTTTCTTCGGGAATACATTGTTTTCAATGCTTATATCAGCGGTTTCTTTTAATGGATCAATCACCACGTTCACCACTTCCTTATCTTTGGCAAACACCTTCGTTACTTTGGTTTCGTTAATGCGCCAGATTTCGGCCGGAATGCGTTCTATTTCCTTGCTTCCATCTTTGTAGGTCCACTCAATTATAACGGGCATGACCAAGCCACCTTTGTTGCTAAGTGTTATTTCATAAAAGTTTTTATTCTCCATTTTGGAAATAGTGGCCTTGTCATCAATCCTGTTCCGGAAGTCGCCATAGAAACGATCATCGGTTGGAATTACACTAAAGTATTGCGGCCCCTGGCTGAAGTCGGCAGGTTTATCGCCATCGCCTTTAGCAGCAAGATCGCCCTTGGCTACTTTTTTGCCTTTATTTTCAACAGTTGCCTGATTGGTTTTTACTTTAAACCACTTCACATCGTCCAGCGACACATCGTGGTTATCGGTAGTATAAAACCAACCGCGCCAGAACCAATCCAGATCAACTGCACTGGCATCTTCCATGGTGCGAAAGAAATCAGCAGGCTTAGGATGTTTAAAGGCCCAACGCTCGGCATATTCTTTAAAAGCTTTATCGAATAACTCAGGACCCATTACCGTTTCGCGCAAAATGTTTAAGGCTGTTGCACACTTGGCATATTGTTCGTTACCGAAGTTTGCCCGCACAACCGATTCTGAATTGACCATTAAAGGCCGTTGTAAATCAGGGTTGCCTTTCATGTACGGAACAATGCCAGCCGCGGGCCCGCGACCAACCGGTTTATCGGGATAGTTTTCAACTTCGGTGCGGTATTGGACAAATGTATTCAGGCCTTCATCCATCCAGGTCCATTGGCGTTCATCATTGTTAATGATCATCGGGAAAAAGTTGTGCCCTACTTCGTGAATGATTACACCGATCATGCCCCACTTTACGCGATCGGGAATGGTACCATCTTTCAGTGGTCGGCCAAAGTTGAAACAAATCATGGGGTACTCCATACCCAACGAAGCAGCATGTACCGATGTAGCTTGTGGATATGGATAGTTGATGGAGTACTTGGAGTACGTAACAAGTGTGTTCTTCACAGCCTTGGTTGATTCCGCTTCCCACAATGGATTACCTTCTTTGGGATAATACGACATAGCCAACGTGGTTTTATCACCTACTTTTACGGCCTGTGCATCCCAGATAAATTTACGCGAAGTAGCAAATGCAAAGTCGCGTACGTTCTCGGCTTCAAAGCGCCAGGTTTTCTTTTCTTTCGATTTTGTTTTTTCGCGTTGCACGGCCTCTGCTTGCGTACAGATAATAACCGGTTTATCGAACGAAGTTTTAGCTTTTTCAAAACGTGCGTATTGCTCGGCAGTTAAAACTTCTTTCAGGTTGCTTACCATGCCCGTTCCGGCTACAACATGATCGGCCGGTACAGTAAGGTTAACTTTATAGTTACCAAAGTTTACGGTGAACTCACCTTGTCCCCAGAATTGTTTGTTTTGCCAACCTACTACATCATCATACACACACATGCGTGGAAACCATTGCGCAATGATGTAGAGGTAATTGCCGTCTTCTGGAAAAAACTCCATACCGCTGCGGCCATCGTTGGGTGTCATTTTCTTTACACGATCGTTGATGTTAAACGACCACGCCACCGAGAACGACATTTTTTGTCCGGGGCCAAGTGCTTTGGGTAAATCAACGCGCATCATGGTTTGATTGATAGTATATTTTAATGCGTTGCCCGAAGCATCTTTCACCGATTTGATTTTGAACCCACCGTCAAAGTCAGTCAGGTTGATAGCCGAAGCAAAAGTGGCTGCGGCCACGGAGTCAATCACGCTGCTGTTAGAAGTTTTAGCGGTATTGTTTCCTTTTTCATTGATGTTCTGATCCAATTGCAACCACAGGTACGTTAAGGCATCGGGCGAGTTGTTGTGATAGGTAATGGTTTCGGCACCGGTAATGCTTTGTGTTTCGTCATTCAGTTCGGCATCAATCACATAGTCGGCTTGTTGTTGCCAGTACTTAGGGCCGGGGGCACCAGAACCGGAGCGGTACTCATTGGGTGTTGGAAGCAACTGATCCAGTTGTTCAAACTTGCCTTTCCATTGGGTTTCCTGTGCTTGTGTAGTAAGCCCAACTAACAGCATGCAACCAATCAAAACCTGTTTCATATGTTTTACTTTAAAATTTAAAAATTACTTACCAGAAGACTCTGTCTTTCATTAATATAAGCGCGATACCGGCAATAGCGGATGAGATAACCATGCGCCAGTCTCTTCGGGCAACGCCCACAAATTGCACCAGCACAAAACCAGCAATCAGAAACAAGGCAACAATGATTAATTGCCCTAACTCAAGGCCAACGTTAAATGCAAACAATGGCGTTACAATATTCTCACTTTGGCCCAACAACTCTCTTAGAAAATTGGAGAAGCCCAAGCCATGAATCAATCCAAAGAAAAGCGCAAACACATAGTTGATCTGAATGGCTGCCTTGCTGCTGGCCTCATCGCGCTTAAGCACATTGGCGAAGGCTGTTATAAAAATCGTGAGCGGAATCAGAAACTCAATTACCTCACCCGGAAAAGCTACAATCTTCAGGGTTGCTAATGCAAGGGTAATGGAATGGCCAATCGTAAAAGCAGTAACCAATATCAACACCTTCTTCCAATCGTGCAGCAGGTAAATGGCACACAAGGCAATTACAAAAAGGATATGGTCGTACCCGTTTGTATCCAGAATATGATCTTTGCCCAACCCAAAATATAATGCAAACTCACCCACAAGTGCCTGATTTTTAAAGTTCACAAGTATAAGTCTAATTTTGATTTAGGACAATTAGAACTAATTTTGACGGCACGGTTTTCGTGTGGTTTTGATTATGATTTCACTTTTGTGCGCATGTTTGTTTGCTGTTCACCCTATTCACTTGTCGGTGTCGGAAATCAATTACAGCGAAAAAGACAAAGCCCTTCAAATTACTTCGCGCATTTTTCTGGATGATTTAGAGGCCAGCATTCGCAACCAACGCAACAACCAGGAACTGGATGTGCTGGAGCCTGGCAATGGTCTTACTTCCAAACAACTTATAAGTGATTATGTGTTAAAACATTTCGTTGTTAAGCTGGACGGAAAACTACAGAAGTTGAACTTTTTGGGTTTTGAACGCGATGATCCGGCTGTAATCTGTTACATCGAAATAGAAAATGTGAAAAAGTTTAAAACGATTGAAGTGCGTAATGAAGTGATTATGAATTTATACGATGATCAATCGAATATCGTACACGTTACCTATAAAGGGCCGGTTAAAAGTTTTAGGTTGATGCGCGATAAGCCTATGGACACTATCACGTTCGATGAAAAGTAAAACCGGTTAGTTCTTTTTGTGATTCTTTCCGACTTTGCGTAAAATTTTAAAACAGACATTATGCGTTCAAAAATTGTTGCTGGTAACTGGAAGATGAACAAAACTTTGGAAGAAGCCCAAACGCTTACTGCCGAACTAATGGGCATGATTGCCGATGAAGTAAAAGGCAATGTAAAAGTGGTGTTGTGTACTCCATTTCCTTATCTATATCCGGTAAAACAACAATTGGGCAACAACACACGCATAGCGGTAGGCGCACAAAACTGCAGCGAGCATGCATCTGGTGCTTACACAGGTGAAACTGCTGCACCGATGTTAAAATCCATGAACATTCCCTATGTAATTATCGGCCACAGCGAGCGCAGGCAATATTTTGGTGAAACCAGTACTTTGTTAACAAAGAAGGTGGAAATCGCATTGGCAAACGGGCTTACTCCTATTTTTTGTTGTGGCGAACCATTGGAAGTGCGTGAAGCCAATGGCCACGAAGCACTGGTAAAAAAACAGGTTGAAGAAGCATTGTTTCATTTATCGACTGAAGCCATTCAAAAAGTAGTAATTGCCTACGAACCCGTGTGGGCTATTGGCACCGGTAAAACTGCTACCGCACAACAAGCGCAGGATATGCACGCAGTTATTCGTAAACACCTTGCCTCTAAATATGGCGCGGCTGTAGCCGATGAAATTTCCATTCTCTATGGTGGAAGTGTAAACGCAGCCAATGCAAAAGAACTGTTTGCCAACCCCGATGTAGATGGTGGTTTGGTAGGCGGTGCTTCGTTAAAGAGCAGAGAGTTTACTGAGATAGTTAAGTCAATTTAACGATTAGCCAATTCTCAATGCCCTTCATTGGCTAGCTGAAAATTGGCTCATTTTATAATCAGCTATGTATTCTCGTTTACAGGTTACCTGCACTCCAGAATTTTCCGAAATCCTGATGGCCGAAGTTGGCGAGGCAGGTTTCGATACCTTTATGGAAACCGAAACCGGTTTTGAAGCGTATGTTGAAGGTGATGCATTTGATAAACAAGTGCTTGAAGAAATAAAAGAAAAGTATGCATCGGTAACCCCACTTGTTTTTCAATACGATGAAATTGAAAAACAAAATTGGAACGAAGCGTGGGAAAAAAATGTAGAACCGATTATTGTTGATGATAAATGCCTGGTGCGGGCTGCGTTTCATAAAATTGAAAAAACCTATCCGTACGAAATCATCATTACCCCTAAAATGAGTTTTGGTACGGGACATCATCAAACCACGCACTTAATGCTGAGCGCACAAATGAAGATGGATCATCGCGGTAAGCGCGTAATGGATGCCGGATGCGGTACCGCTATACTTTCGATAATGGCCAATAAGCTGGGTGCTACTGAAGTTGAAGCATTTGATATTGACGAGTGGAGTGTGGAAAATGGAAATGAAAATACTGCGAACAATAATTGCAGTAACATCCGCATCCAGTTGGGCAAGATTAATGAGGTTAACCTTACCGGAACATTCGATATTATTCTGGCTAACATTAACAAAAACATTTTGCTGGCCGAGATGCATCAGTATGCAGCCTTTTTAAAATCAGGTGGCGAGCTTCTGTTGAGCGGCTTTTATGAACAAGACATCCCCGATTTGAAACTGGAGGCCGCAAAGTACGCTTTAAAAGCAGTACGCCAGCAAACGCGCGAAACCTGGGCCTGCCTGCTTTTACAAAAGCAATAAACATGCACCTGATGAGTTTATTAATTCAGGCTTGTGGACTGTAAAATCGACCAGCAACGAGTAACCAGCTACTAGCAACCAATTCGATTAGTACATTATCCGGATTTTTGCGAATTTGAAGGTTTTTGACCCCTTGAAGCAGGTTTTAACTTATATAGCACTCCTTCTTTCCACCAGCCTGGCAGCTCAACAAGCAGGTACTTCCTATAACTTTCAGGATAGCGTGCGGCTACTACTGGAAAACACCAAAGCTACCGATGCCATGACAATAGCGGCCGCATTCCACACAGCCTGGAACTCGCTTGGCCCCGATCAGCAACTGAAAATACGTACACAAGCAAAACTGATGAAGAAGAAAGGCTTTAAGCTGCGTCCGCACATGGTGAATTATTACGGTGCCATAGCCGGGGCTGTTACCATCGAAAATGCAGACCCATCCAAACTAACCAACTTTTTAATGGTAACAGATAAAGTGCTGGCGTTGGATAATACCGTGCAGATAAATTTATTTTTTCAACTGACCCGCAGTTTCTTTGAAAACCATGCTTTGAATTACGATAAGGCATTTAAGCTGATAGCCAAAAATGATGATTACACCTTTCAATACCTGGAACCACCACCGCCCGATACCACGCAGAATTACAATTATAATTATGATGCCCCCGTTGACACCTCGGCCTATAACAAGCCCATGTGGCAACAAGAAATTTATCAACCCGAAATACTGGGCCCCGTAATTTCATTTAGCAAAGTTTCGCTAAACTTTATTACAGCTTACGATTCAACAACGCTTACCAATACAAAAGGAACATTCTCGTTACGCGATAAACTTTTTGTGGGCGAAGGCGGAAGATTTGATTGGTCCAGTGCCGGACTCTCGCCCGATTCGGTGTATTGCGATTTGAACAAGTTTAATTTTAAAGCGGGCCAACCTTATTTGAAAGCAGAGCAAAGCCGGCTAACCTATGTGGGAAAAATACAAGGCAACGTGCCGGGTATTTTTGAATTCCGAAGTATCAATCACAAATCGCCTAAAACCGCTTCTTATCCACGATTCAAATCGTACGAAGCCAACATTAACCTTGCGGGATTGGAAAGCCTTAAGCTAAAATATACCGGAGGTTTTGGGTTGCAAGGAGCGGCAGCTAATTCAAATACTGTAAACAACGAGTTGGCTACCATCGAAATTTATGGTGAAGCCAACAAACGGTTCAAAGCTGTTGCTGCTTCGTTTGGTTTTCAGGATTCGGTTATTATTTCGCCCCAGGCAAGGGTAACCTTGTTTCATCAAAACGATTCCATCATTCACCCGGCCATGGAATTGCGTTACGATTATGCTCGCCAGCGTATTGTGCTCAACAAAGAAAAAAGTTCGCAGCGCAAAGCCCCCTTTACATCTTCATTCTTTCAGGTTGAGTTTACGGCCGATCGGCTTGATTGGAATTTAAAATCGGACAGTGTAAAAATGTGGGTACAGGGTAGTGGTAAAGTTGCCCCCATGGTTATTGAATCGAATGATTTTTACGATCCGGAAGGATATCGTGAATTGCGCGGCCAGGGTTTTAATTTTCACCCACTGGCGTTAGTTGTTAATCATGCCAATACAGTTGGCAGCAATGATTTTTACGTATTCGATCTTGTAACCGAAGGCCGCTCGTTAGCGGTTGCGCGCATGGCAGCCGATTTTTTGTTTCAACGAGGGATGATTGATTACGATGCCCGCTCCGGCCGCATGCATGTTAAAGATAAGGCCATCAACTTTTTGCAATCGGCCAAAGGGCTTTCTGATTTTGATAACCTGAAAATTCACTCCCTTACCGATACAGTTGCCAATGCATTCATAAATTTTAAGCAAGGCCGAATGAACGTGTATGGTGTAGAGGAATTTAATGTAAGCGATTCGCTTAACGTAGTAATTAAACCCGATAGCAGCCGTATAACGTTTTTGCAAAACCGCGATATTAAATTTAACGGAACCATTAATGCCGGCAACTTCGAAATCTCCGGTCGCGATTTCACCTTGAAGTACGATAGCTTCTTCATTAACATGAACCACATCGATTCCATCCGGTTTTATGTTACCGAAAAGAACGGAACCCGCAGAAGAGTTAACAATGCAATGGTGGGTGCCGATTCTACCGCTCAGGCTGCCAGTGGTATGGAAGCTTCGTCCAACAAAACATCAGGTACGCTATTTATTAACCGGCCCAACAATAAATCGGGTAAAGAAAGACTTCCCAACTACCCGCGGTTAGACGCTACGGCCGGAGGCGTAATCTACTTCGATAGAAGTGAAGTATTAAATGGTGCTTACGATCGGTCTGTGTTTTTTGTAGTGCCCCCATTTAAACTCGATAGCTTGAACGATGCCGATCCGGGATCCATCAACTTTGAAGGTACATTTATATCAAGTGGTATGTTGCCGGCTTTTAAAGAGAAGTTGCACACCATGCCCGATAAATCGCTTGGGTTTACACATACCATTCCGGCATCGGGTTATCAGCTTTTTCAAGGCGATGGAAAATTGTATGGTGGGCTTTCGCTGGATAATGCCGGCATTCGCGCGGCTGGAAAAATTGATTACCTGGCCGCAACAGTTGAATCAAAAGATTTTGTTTTTTACCCCGACTCAGTTGTTGGCCGGGGTAATGTGGGCGAAATACGAGAAAAACTTTACGGTGCTGTTTACTTTCCGCAAGTAAAACTAAACGACTACCGGCTAAAGTGGCTGCCCAAACAAGACAAAATGAATATCAAAAACATGAAGGAGCCCTTTAGCTTATACCAGAACTCGGCTACACTGGATGGCACCCTGATAGTTTCAAAAACCGGTGTGGGTGGAAATGGGAGGTTGAGTACACGTGGCTCTGAGGTACGATCTAAAGAAATGACATTCTCTGCCAAGGACTTCGCTGCGCGACACGCACGCTTTGAAGTAAAAACAGGTAATCCAAATAAGCCAGCCCTTGCAGGCAGCAATGTAAAACTGAATTTTAATCTCGATAAAAACTTTGCCACCATCAGCCCCGAAGTAGCAGGCGAAGCAGCCATTACTTTCCCGTATGCGCAATTCAAAACCTCTATACCGGAAGCCCGTTGGGATTTGAATACCCAAAAAATTGTAATGAGCAAGGCTCCGGATGTACCATTAGCAGATTCTTACTTTTATACCACTCGTAAAGAGTTAGACTCACTAAGCTTTAATGCTACCAAAGCCGAGTACGATATACAAACCCAGCAATTGAAGGTAAGCGGTATTCCATATATAACCGTTGCCGATGCCCGCATTACTCCCGAAAACAATGAAGTATTGATTCTGGAAAATGCAAAAATAGGGCAGCTTAAAAACACAACTATTGTAATGGATACCTTGAATGGCTACCATCGCCTAACCGATGGTGTGGTAGATATTATTTCGCGTAAGGAGTTTACCGGTTACGCTACATACCAATATGTAAATGCCGTAAACGATACGTTTGCAATAAAAATGACCAACTTTCATTTAGAACCCATAACTGAACAAACGCGAAATAAACGCAATCGCGGAAACGCAACCATGCAAACTGTTGGGGTTGGTGCAGTAACCGAACAAAATAACATTCGTGTAGCACCACGCATATTTTACAAAGGCGATATGACCATGTATGCTACCAAGCCGGCACTGCAATTACAGGGTTTTGTAAAACTTGATCTGAAAAAAATACCTCAGTACAACACCTGGCTGCTTTACACACAAAGTGGCGATGAAAAAGAAATTTACCTCGACTTTAATAATGCCATTACCGAAGAAGGCCGCAAGCCCGATGCCGGTTTACATTTTGCAGAAGACAATGATTTGTACATCACCTTTGTATTCGACAAGAAAGACCCGGCTGATGATGACTTCTTCCTTCCATCGGGTTCACTGTTTTACCAGGAAGAATCAAAAGAGTTTAAAATAGAGGAGCGGGCCAAATCAACGGGTGATAAATTATCCGGAAAAGTATTTGCTTACAACGAAGACAAACAAGAAGTGCGATTTGAAGGCCCGGTTAATTTTTTTGGTGCCACAAAAGATTTTAAACTTACAGCCACAGCATTAGGCTCTGGTAACCTGGAAACGGATGTTATAAAAATGAATTCGTTTATCATGGTGGACATGAATATACCGGCTATAGTTTACCAGCAAATGGCGGCTACAATAGCCGATGTGGTGAAGAACGAAGGTGTAAAGGAAGAGGGGCTGGGCGACCCCACTGAATTGTTGTATAAAATTGCCGACCTGGTAGGGGAGCGCGTGGTAAAAGATTATGAGCAGCGGTCGTTACAAGGTTATGTGCCCTTACCTTCGGTGCAAGGTTTGCAAAAGCCGCTGGTACTTTCCAATGTAAATTTAAAGTGGTCGCAAGAGCATAAATCTTTTTACAACGAAGGTTTGTTGGGTTTAAGCCACATTCAGCGCACGGATATTAACGGAGCGTTTGAAGGTTTTATGGAAATTGGAAAGAATGAAGATGGAGCTCCGGTTTTTCATTTGTTTATTAAAGCTTCGCCCGAAGCCTGGTTTTATTTTGGAATGGAAGATAACCGAGTCATGATCCACTCTTCGGTTCAATCGATCAATGACTTTATGTCGAAAAAAAGTAATGCCGGCAAAGCTAAAGTTGGCGAATTGGTTTATATACCGGGCACCCTTGACGAGACACTTTCCTGGATCAACAAATTCAGGTTAACCTATTATGGTCTTGAAGCACCATACGATTTAAGTTCCGGAGCCCCGGCCTCTAAAAAGAAAGATGAAAAGAAGAAAGATGAAGACGATGGGTTTTAATGTGCGAATTTTTGCGAGAAGTATTCAGGAACTATAAATGAAAAAGGAGCTTGACAGCCCCTTTCAAAATTGTGTATAAGTTTAATTATAACTTAAAAGCCTTTCTAATTTCTTCTACATAATCCAATTTCTCCCACGGAAACAACTCTACTTTTACCTTCTTCTCGCTTTTCTTCCCTTTGTTGAAAACCTTTTCTACTACTTTAGGCTCGCGGCCCATGTGGCCATAAGCGGCAGTTTCAGAATAGATTGGGGTGCGGAGTTTAAAACGTTCTTCGATGAAGTATGGGCGCATGTCAAAGATCTTTTCGATCTTCTTAGCGATTTCGCCATCGGTTAAATTCACCTTGGCGCTTCCGTACGTGTTAACATATAAACCAACCGGTTTGGCAACACCAATCGCGTAAGCAACCTGCACCAATACCTCATCGCACAAACCGGCAGCCACCATGTTTTTGGCAATGTGGCGGGTAGCATAAGCAGCCGAACGATCTACTTTACTTGGATCTTTTCCTGAGAACGCTCCACCACCGTGCGCACCTTTACCACCGTAGGTATCGACAATAATTTTTCTTCCGGTTAAGCCCGTATCGCCATGCGGCCCACCAATTACAAACTTGCCGGTTGGGTTAACATGGTATTTAATATCGGTGCCAAATAACTTTTGAACACGCTTGGGTAGTTTTTTCAAAATGCGCGGAACCAGAATATTGATTACATCATCCTTAATCTGCTTCAGCATAACAGCATCTTTTGCAAAATCATCGTGCTGGGTAGAGATTACGATCGCATCAATCCGTTGTGGCTTATTATCATCGCTATACTCAATCGTAACCTGCGATTTGGCATCGGGGCGCAGATAAGTCATTACCTTACCTTCTCTGCGGATAACAGCTAACTCACGCAACAGCAAATGGGCTAACTCCAATGGCAATGGCATCAGGTTATCGGTTTCGTTGGTGGCATAGCCAAACATCATGCCCTGATCGCCCGCACCCTGGTCTTCTTTTTTCTTGCGCTCAACGCCCTGATTAATATCGGCCGATTGTTCGTGAATAGCTGATAAGATACCGCAGCTATTTGCTTCGAACATATACTCACTTTTGGTATAACCTATTTTCTTGATTACCTCGCGGGCAATGTCTTGCACATCTAAATACGCTTCAGACTTTACTTCACCAGCCAGTACTACTTGGCCAGTTGTTACCAATGTTTCGCAGGCAACTTTTGAATTGGGGTCGTACGCTAAGAAATAATCGATTAAGGCATCGGAAATTTGGTCAGCAACTTTATCAGGGTGGCCCTCAGAAACCGACTCGGATGTAAACAGGTAAGGCATAGTTTGTTTGATTACGATTTTAAGGTGGCAAAGATAATAAGTAGTGTTATATCACCATGCTTACTTTACAATTATCGGCTTAAGCCAGAAACAAAAACACAGCCGGGGCCTTTGGCCACTCAATAGGATATATTTTCCATGCAGTAACCGTTTTGGTGGCAACAGTTTCGTTCTTACCGGTAACATCAAGTGCAATTGTTAGCCTTGTAGTGGGATGCAGATTCTTTAACAGGTGGTTAAACACAGCATTGTTGCGATACGGGGTTTCAATAAAAATCTGCGTTTGATTCTTGACCTTCGATTCTCTTTCTAATTCCTGAATTCTCTTCGAGGCCTCCTTGGCATCCACCGGCAAATATCCATTAAACGCAAACTGTTGTCCGTTTAAACCTGAGGCCATTAATGCGAGCAAAATGGAAGACGGCCCAACCAATGGTACTACCTGAAAATTATGCGCATGCGCATACGCCACTGCCAATGCCCCCGGATCGGCAACCCCCGGACACCCCGACTCAGAAACAATCCCTAAGTCAAATCCCGTAGTAAGCGGTTTCATTAAATCCGGAAGATCGCTTACGGATGTTTCCTTATTCAAAACCTGAATGGTTAATTCTTCAATAGATGGATGCAATTTAAGGCTACCCAGAAACCGCCTGGCAGTGCGTACATCTTCAGCCAGAAAATGCTTAACTCCCGGAAGTATATTTTTTACCTGCGGAGGAATAACCAAATGCTGGGTATCGTCTGCAATAACAGTAGGTATAAGGTATAATTTGCCAGCCATCAGGCACGCTTTAAAAACTGCAGCACCGTATTGGAAAACTCAACCGGTTTTTCGGCTTGTACCCAATGCCCTGTTTCAAGGGCAACAATTTCGGCCTGGGGAAAAATCTTTTTAATTACAGGCTCATCACCTTCGGCATAATAGTTCGATCGGGCCCCCATTATAAAAAGGGTGGCCCCAGCATACGTACCCGCGTAGTGCATGCCTTCGCCAATTTCTTCAATGTGGGCATCAATTGCTGCCAGGTTTACACGCCAGGCAAATGCACTTTCGCTTGTGCGAAACAGGTTTTTCAAAAGAAATTGCCGTACATCTCGTTCAGCAACGTGCCTACTTAAAATTGTATCGGCTTCGGTGCGCGAGGTAAGCGAAGCAAGATCAATGGCATGCAAGCCATCCAGAATATGATCGTGATGTACAGGGTAAACCTTGGGCACAATATCAACTACAATTAACTGACTGAGCAGATTGGGGTACTTTACTGCAAAATTCATAGCCGTTTTGCCCCCCATAGAATGCCCGATAACAACTGGCTGATGCAGGTTATGCTCTTGAATAAATGCGTGCAAATCCTCCACCATAACCGGGTAGTTGAACTCGGCACTGTGTGGCGATTGCCCGTGGTTACGTTGATCAACCAGGTAAACTTCAAACGACTCAGCAAAAACTTTTGCCAGCGAAAACCAATTGTCGGACGAGCCCAGTAACCCGTGCAGGATAATCAAAGGCCTGCCTGCACCCGACTTACGATAATGCAACTTCATGCCCGCGAAGATCGAAATAAAAAAACTGGTTCTGAAAGATGGCAGCGCATCAATGCCAGTATATTTGCCTTTTATTTTTTTATGGAATTAGTAAACGGCACCTATACCATTCAGGGAATTGATGTGGCAGAAATTGCGCAGCAGTTTGGCACTCCGGTTTATGTGTATGATGGAAGTAAAATCGCCAGCCAGATTAAAAGTTTAAAGAATGCTTTCTCCGATACCGATGTGCGCATTAAATATGCAGCCAAAGCACTTACCAATGTTTCGGTTTTAAAGCTGGTAAAGCAAAATGGTGCCGGTGTAGATGTGGTTTCTATACAGGAAGCACAACTGGCTTTGGGGGCCGGGTTTACGCCTGCTGAAATAATGTTTACTCCCAATTGTGTTGATTTTGATGAAATAATGCAAGGAGTTGAACTTGGGTTAACTGTTAACTTAGACAACCTATCGGTGCTTGAAAAGTTTGGTAAGAAGTATGGCAACACGGCGCCCTGTTGTGTGCGGCTTAACCCCCACATTATGGCGGGTGGTAATTATAAAATATCAACCGGCCACAGCAATTCTAAGTTTGGTATTTCGGTTTACCAATTGCCAGAAATAATGCAGTTAGCAACCAAATATCAAATTGTTATTAGCGGGCTGCACATTCATACCGGATCGGAAATAACCGAAACGGATGTATTCCTTAAAATGGCTGAGATATTATTTGGTATTGCACGCGACTTTCCGGCTTTGAAGTTTATTGATTTTGGTGGCGGGTTTAAAGTAGCCTACAAACCTGGCGACCTGGTAACTAACGTGTATGACCTGGGTCTAAAGCTGAGTAAAGCCTTTAAAGAATTCTATCAAAGTTATGGGCGCAAGCTGGAGTTGTGGATTGAACCCGGAAAATACCTGGTAAGCGAAGCGGGTTATCTGATTGTAAAAACCAATGTAGTAAAGGCAACACCATCCCTTACGTTTGCGGGTGTAGATTCTGGGCTTAACCACCTGATTCGCCCCATGATGTACGATGCCTACCATGAAATCATAAACGTGTCAAATCCATCGGGAACACAAAAGGTATATACGGTGGTAGGCAACATTTGCGAAACCGATACATTGGGTGCCGATCGCAAACTGAATGAAGTGCGCGAAGGCGATTTACTTGTGTTTAAAAATGCCGGTGCCTATGGTTACTCAATGGCCTCGAACTACAACTCGCGCTTACGCCCGGCAGAAGTTTTGATAGTGAATGGCGAAGCCAAACTGATTCGCAGGCGCGATACATTAGAAGATTTATTGCGAGGCCAGATTGATATTTTTTAAGATTTAACAAAATAAAATCCCATTTCTTTCCCACTGTTGACATAGGGGTGGCGCCAACTGCCATTGCTTTGCCTAATCTTAACCTACTTTCATGAAATCAAAAAAGTTTTCACGCTACGAAGTTTTTGTAATTGCCATACTTACCATTCTTCAGTTCTCCATCATTCTGGATTTTATGGTGCTTTCCCCATTGGGGCCCATTCTCCGCCCCGCCCTCAATATTTCACCTGCACAATTTGGTATAGTGGTGGCGGCCTATGCTGTTAGTGCAGGGCTTTCAGGATTGTTAGCTGCTGGCTTTGCCGATAAGTATGATCGAAAAAAACTCCTATTGTTTTTTTATACTGGCTTCATACTCGGTACACTTTTCTGCGGCCTTGCTCCAACGTACCACCTGCTGTTGGCCGCCCGCATCTTTACCGGAATTTTTGGTGGCGTAATCGGGTCTATTACGTTTGCCATTGTTACCGATTTGTTTGCCCTTGAAGTGCGCGGCCGGGTAATGGGCTTTCTGCAAATGGCATTTGCCTCCAGCCAGGTGCTGGGTTTACCGGTAGGTTTATACTTTGCCGAGAAGTGGGGTTGGCATTCGCCTTTTATCATGATTGTTTTAGTTAGCGTAGTTGTGGGTATTGCCATTCTTGCATTTCTCAAACCAATTGATGGGCATCTGAAAATAAAAACTAACCGGAATGCATTTACACACTTGTTCAAAACCGTTTCTAACTCCACCTATCTAAAAACCTTTGCTGCCACAACCCTGCTGGCCACAGGTGGTTTTATGATGATGCCCTTTGGGGCCGACTTTGGCGTGAACAACCTGAAGCTAACCTTAAAGCAATTGCCAACTCTTTATATGGTTACGGGCATTGCTTCTATGATTCTTGGGCCATTGATTGGCAGGTTAAGCGATGCGTGGGGTAAATACCGCATGTTTGTAGCAGGCAGTGTGCTAATGATTTTTATTGTAATACTTTATTGTAACCTGGGGCCAACACCTATTTGGATGGTGATGGTATTGAATATAATTATGTTTGCGGGTATATCTGCGCGCATGATATCATCGCAAGCGTTGGTATCGGCCGTGCCCGAACAAGCAGATCGCGGTGCATTTATGAGTCTCAACTCATCAACCCAGCAAATTTCAGGTGGTATTGCTTCTTACATTGCCGGAATGATTGTAGTGCAGGCACCATCGGGCGAGTTGTTGCATTACGATACGCTGGGCTATGTGGTAGCTTTTTCCATCGTAATTACCATTGCGTTGATCTGGTTTGTGAACCGCTACGTGGCTGCCAAATTACAGAACACCAACGTTTAGATTTTATACCAGAATTATGCAATAAAATCATATCTGAAATAATCACTTCATATTCTTTAAAGTGCTACAGATTTTTAGGATTAAGATTTCATGCCCGTTTTGTTCAATATGGAAACTTATGTTCATCAATAGTGACATATTATTTAACGCACAATCAAGATTAACACATGAGTGCTTCCGTAGATTATGATTTAATTGTGATTGGTGGAGGGGCAGCCGGATTCTTTGGGGCCATAAATGCAGCTGAATTAAACCCTAAGCTGCGTATTCTTATTCTTGAAAAGTCAACAAAACTACTCTCTAAAGTTAAAGTATCGGGTGGTGGGCGTTGCAATGTAACACACCATTGTTTTGAACCTAAACCGCTTTCAAAGCGTTATCCGCGTGGACAAAAGGAACTCAAAAAAATATTTTACCAGTTTCATGCAGCCCATACTGTTTCGTGGTTTAAGCAGCGGGGCGTAATCCTCAAAACCGAAGCGGACGGCCGTATGTTTCCGCAAAGCAATAACTCGCAAACCATTATTGATTGTTTTCTTCACGAAGCAGAAAAGCATGGTATTCAAATAAAAACTGGTTGTGAGGTTACTCAATTGGTTAAAATTGCCAATCACTTTGAAGTGAGCCTGAACAACAAATCGTTAAATGCGCGCAAAGTTTTAATTGCAACGGGAGGGTATAATAAACGCGAAAGTTATAACTGGCTTGCAAAACTAAATCATACGATTAAAAACCCACTTCCATCGTTGTTTACATTCAACGACTCTACACGCGCGTTTGCATCGCTAATGGGGGTGGCCGTTACGGATGCCGAAGTAAAAATAGCGGGCACTAAGTTTAGCCAACGAGGCCCTGTTTTAATTACTCATTGGGGATTAAGTGGTCCGGCAGTTATTAAGCTTTCTGCCTGGGCCGCGGTTGAACTTCACCAGCTTAACTATACGTTTACGGCTTTGGTAAACTGGACGGGCCAACCAGAGTTAACCATTCGCGAAACGCTGATGCAATTAAAAAAACAACACAGCAAAAAAAATATAATCAGCAATGCTCTTTTTGATTTACCAAAACGCCTGTGGGAGTTTATTACCTACATGGCCGGCATTGCTCCGGAAAAAATCTGGGCCGATGCTTCGCACAAAGAAATAAACAAGCTGATTGAATTATTATTCGCCTGCACTTTTGCAATAAAAGGCAAAACTACCTTTAAGGAAGAGTTTGTAACCTGCGGGGGTGTCGATTGGAGTGAGATTAATCTTGCAACAATGGAAAGTAAACAGGTGCGCGACTTGTACTTTGCCGGTGAAGTAATAAATGTGGATGGCGAAACCGGAGGCTTTAATTTTCAAGCTGCGTGGAGTACCGCATGGGTGGCGGCACAGGCTATAGCACGGGCAACGTAACTGTAAAGGTGCTTCCAACATGCAATCGCGACTCTACTTCAATCTTTCCATGTAGTTTGTTTACAGCCTCTTTTACTATATACAAACCAAGCCCGGTACCATCTGAGCTGGAAGAAGCCCGGTAAAACATTTCAAAAATTTTATCCTGATTATCAGGGGCAATTCCTTCCCCATTATCGCTAACTGTAATTACAACGGTAGCTTCGTTTTTTTGAAACGATACCTTAATAAAAGGATCATCCTGGTTAAGGCGATGATACTTAATTGCATTTGTAACCAGGTTGTTCAAAATTATTTTTACCTGGGCAGCATCGCTCCTAAAAACGTGTTCAGGGTTTGAACTATAGTGCAACTGAATTTTATCGGCACCCTGATTAAACTTAATATCCGAGATTAGTTCAGCCATCAGGTTATTGAAGTCCACTAATTCTATTTTCAATTCGGCCTTAGAACTGCGCGACAGTTGCAGGATATCGCCAATTACAGCATCCAATTTTTTAATACGTTGTTCAATCATGGAAATGTAAGGGCCGGTTTTTGGATCGGTTGTTTCCAGTTTAGCCAGGTGAGTTAAACCCAGAATAGAAGCAATGGGTGCGCGCAAATCGTGCGAAACACTGTATAAAAAACTATCCAATTGCCGGTTGGCTTTTGTTAGCTGAAGTCGTTCGTCTTCCAACAGCCACATCACCATGCCCAGTCCTATTTTGCAAATGCTTAATAGCTCAATCAAACCAAAAAAGAGAGGAAAGTTAAATTCAGCAATCCACACATTATAAAAAACAATAAATGCATAGTATAGATTTATTAACGCGTATGATATAAAACCCAGCGTTAAGGTTCGTTGCCCGATTCCGCCTACAAAGCGTTTGTGATTAATGGTAATGCCGGCCGTTATAAAAAACACAACACTCACTACAAAATATTTAACCCCCACACGCACCACATACCGAAATATTCGTCCTTCCGGATCAGCGTGTTTTAACAATACCAACACCACCGATGTAATGGTAATTGCACCAATTATTAAAATAAGATGCTTGCGCGAAAAGGCTTTGGAGCGAATTAGTTCCAGGCTTCCCACCAAAATCAGGGCAGCCTGTGCATAACTACTTACCAGAGAAATGATAGTTAACACTATTCGGTTAATGCCATTGGGTTGATTGATTCCCATGTTGGTTATAACAGCAGTAGAAATCATGAATACAGCAAAACAGAACCAACTAAGTGCCCAGGTGTTCAAAAACTTGTGGTTGTAGATTCTAAAGAAGTGCTTAAAAATGATGAACAGAATTAGACCTAACACGGCCTGTGTGAGGTAGGTAATTACAGTGCGGGCAAGTGCAGAGTTAAGCCAGGTTTCCATACTGTAAAAAAACAAAAGCCCTTTCTTATTGAAAGGGCCATGTAAGGTTATTGTGGTGACGGAGGGAATTGAACCCCCGACACAAGGATTTTCAGTCCTTTGCTCTACCAACTGAGCTACGTCACCGTTTTTAGACTTGTACTACCTCCCTCCCGATAGCTATCGGGATTATCGGGATGAGCTACGTCACTTTGTAAAAACCACCTAAACTACTTTTAGGGGCCACAAAAGTATTCAATTTTGCCTTTGCCGCAAATAACCAATTGCTTTTTTGCCTTAATATTGAAGTTTCATGCAAAAACAACTCCTG
Organism: Cyclobacteriaceae bacterium; assembly: GCA_019638395.1. Taxonomy (GTDB): domain Bacteria; phylum Bacteroidota; class Bacteroidia; order Cytophagales; family Cyclobacteriaceae; genus ELB16-189. The sequence continues at coordinate 389,018 of JAHBTX010000005.1, read as the reverse complement.
ATTATTACTCTGCTTGGCGCCTTGTTGGTGGGTTGCCGTAATGAGGCCCAACGTGAAGAACGACTTGCCCGCACGTATTGCAGTTCGTGCCACCAGTTTCCAGAACCCGCCCTGCTGGACAAAAAAACATGGACCCAAAAAGTGCTACCCGAAATGGCTTTTCGCATGGGGGTAGATCTTTCGCAGCTATTCAACATGCCACAAAACGATTATCCGTTTGTTTCGGCAACCTTGCCCAATAGCCCCATGATTAGCCAGCAAGATTGGGAGGCCATTGTGCGTTACTTCGAACGCGAAGCTCCCGACACAATTTTAGTGGCAGCTCCTGCACCCACTAAAGCATTAACACAATTTAAGGTTGAAGCCATTACGCTCCCCGCCTCTAACCGTTTTCCATTACTGTCGTTACTGCAAGTTGATACTGCGAACAATAGAATCTTCACCAGCAACCGATCCAATTGGTTACATCAATGGAATTATTTGTTTGAAGCAATCGACTCGACTCAACTTGGTAGTCCGGCTTCTTCTATTACGCTGTTGCCTGAACCTGTAGTTGCCGCAATGGGATTAATGGATCCGAACGATCAACCAGCCGGGGCGTTACTTAAACTCGTAAATGGGAAACCACAACCGCTTATCGACTCGCTGAAACGCCCGGTGTTTGTTGCTGCTGCCGATTTTAACTTAGATAACCTTACCGACTATGTGGTATGCAATTTTGGTAACTACGGTGGCAACTTATTGATTCTTGAAAACATGGGCAATCAAAAATTTGTGCGGCATGTTTTAAGCCCCTTGCCGGGAGCCCGCAAGGTAATTGTGCGCGATTTTAATAACGATGGGTTGCCCGATGTGCTGGCACAACTTACACAAGGCGATGAACAAATAAGTTTATTCACCAATGGGGGTAACTTCAGGTTTAAGATTACTACGCTGCTGCGATTCCAATCCGTCTATGGTTCAAGCTATTTCGACATCATAGACTTTAATCATGATGGCCACTTTGATATTCTTTATACGAATGGCGATAATGCCGATTACTCCATCATCTTAAAACCTTACCACGGTGTACGTATTTTCTTGAATGATGGCAAAAATCAATTCACCGAAAGCTGGTTTCATTATATGCCCGGTTGTTCGTGGGCGGTTGCCCGCGATTTTGATGCCGATGGTGATGTGGACATAGCGGCAATTGCATTCTTTCCGGATTTTAAGCGCGCACCCGAACAAAGTTTTATCTACTTCGAAAACCAGCAAGGCGAATTAGTGCCTCACACCACCCCACTTGCTAAGCAAGGCAGGTGGTTAATAATGGAAACAGTGGATATTGATACTGATCAGGATGAAGACATTCTGCTGGGTGCCTTAAATTTTAACAATGGTGTTCCGGCAAACATCGTAACCGGTTGGAAAGAAAAGCCCGTATCCATTCTGCTTTTGCGCAACAACAAGAATACCGAGGCAATTGTTTATTAAGTTAAAATTGGTTTCGCGCCCTTAGTGCGTTAACTTTCCACTATCAATTCTACCGTATGATTGTGCAGCAAATTGTATTTGTGTTAGTACTCGCCACTGCCGCTTATTTTATACGCAAGCGGGTTCAGTTAATTCGCAAAACTATTCAACTGGGTAAGGATACAACGCTTACCGGTGATAAAAGCGCGCGACTAAAAAACATGTTGCTGGTAGCATTCGGGCAAAAAAAAATGTTCAAAAAAATTATCCCGACTGTACTGCATCTCTTCATTTATATTGGCTTTTTAGTTATTAACCTAGAGGTGTTGGAGTTTGTAGTAGATGGTGTGTTGGGTACGCATCGGGTTTTTGCGCCCTGGCTGGGAAGTTTTTATTCTGAATTAATGAATGTGTTTGAATTTTTAGCCGTGGCTGTATTGCTGGCATGTGTGTTCTTTTTAATCCGCAGAAATATTTTAAAAGTACCCCGCTTTTGGTCGGCCGAAATGACTAAATGGCCACGCCTGGATGCCAACCTGATTCTGATTACGGAAATTATTTTAATGATAGCCATTCTAACCATGAATGCAGCCGACCAGGTGTTACAAACCCGCGATAGTCATTATGCTCCCACTGGTTCATTGTTCTTCAGCTCGTATTTAGTTCCATTGTTTCAAAGTCTTGAAACTACATCGCTCATCCTAATTGAACGATTTGCGTGGTGGTTTCACATCATTGGTATCTTAGGTTTTGCAGTATATGTAACGTACTCCAAGCACCTGCACATCTTTCTGGCTTTCCCCAACACGTACTATGCAAACCTTGAACCCAAAGGCCACATCAAAAACATGCCCGTGGTTACGCGCGAAGTAAAATCAATGTTGGGATTGGGCACATCTGAAACAGCAACAGGTGAGCCTGGAAGATTTGGAGCCAAAGATGTGAACGACTTAGCGTGGACAAACCTGATGGCTGCCTACGCGTGTACCGAGTGTGGGCGTTGCACTTCCGAGTGCCCGGCCAATCAAACCGGCAAAAAGCTTTCGCCTCGCAAAATTATGATGGATACGCGCGATCGGTTGGAAACAATTGGCAAAACGATGGCAACCGGTGGCGATGGTTTGAATGATGGCAAAACCTTGCTGAACGATTACATCACCAAAGAAGAAATAAATGCCTGCACCAGTTGCAATGCCTGCGTGGAGGCTTGCCCGGTTATGATTAACCCTTTGGAAATTATAATTGAACTAAGGCGCTATGTGGCGATGGAAGAATCCGGATCGCCTGCGCAATGGAACAGCATGTTTCAGAATATGGAAACCAGTTTCGCCCCCTGGAAATTTTCCGCTGTCGATAGGTTTAATTGGGCTAAAGATTAAATGGAAAACTACATCGTAAATAGATTACCCAAACATCTTTTTTGGGATAGCGACTTAAGTCTGCTGGACGATGTAGAGCATTATGAAAAAATTATTGTCCGCACGTTTGAGCGTGGAGACTTAGAAGATATTGCTCTGGTAATGGCTTACTATGGAAGGGAGATTTGTACCGATGTTTTAGTTAATGCAGCCTATCTGCCTGAACGTGCAATGATTTTTGCCACAAACTTTTTAAATCTTGCTGCTGACCAGTTTCGAAGTAACCAGGCTCGTCAATATCATGCCTTATGAAACTTTACAAAGAAACTGTTTCAGAAGAAATGCTATCTCTCTTGAATGAATTGATGGGCATTAACGAGTTAGCTGCTTATCGTTTGGTTGGAGGAACCTCATTGTCACTTCAATTTGGGCACCGAACATCTATTGATATAGATCTATTTGCTGGTGGAGCAGAGGAAACCGATGGCCTCCCCAAAATACTTTCAAACCACTTTCCATCATTTCAACTTCTCAGTAAAAACAAAAACGGATTAATGGGATTAATCAATGGAATAAAGGTAGATGTGGTGGATTGGAAGGTGCCTTTTGCAGAAGAGGCTGTTGTGATTGAAAAATTAAGGCTTGCTTCGGCTGCTGATATATTTGCCTATAAATGCGATGCGCTTTTAGAGCGAAAAACTGAAAAGGATTTTGTTGATATTGCTATGATTGCTTCCCAACATGAGTTGGGGAAATTATTCGAGGTACTACGAAAGCGATATTTTTATATTACTGCCAGTTCAATAGCAGCTGTGTTACTTAAATCAGAATTGATAACACGGGACCATTCAATCAAATATTTTGAACCATACAGTTTCGACTATTTTGTGAAAAGCCTGACAAGTACACTTAATACCTATGAGTTGGAATTAAAGCATCAAAAGAAATCGGAATTAGAAACTCGCTACAAAAAAATTCAATCTCTCATTGAACAAAAAAGAAAAAAACAATGACTGCACCTACTCTTGCTGAACTTACTGCCAAAGGCGAAACTCCTGAAATTGTTTTTTGGGTGGGTTGTGCCGGTTCGTTTGACGATCGCGCCAAGCGCGTAACCAAAGCCTTTGTAAAAATCCTGAATGCAACCAACACCAAGTTTGCGGTTTTAGGCAATGAAGAAACCTGCACGGGCGATCCGGCCCGTAGAGCCGGTAACGAATTTTTGTTTCAGATGCAGGCTATCAATAACATTCAAATTCTAAATGGCCATAATGTTAAAAAAATTGTTACCGCTTGCCCCCATTGCTTTAACACCATTAAAAATGAATATCCGGAATTAGGCGGCACGTACGAAGTAATCCATCATTCAACTTACTTGCAACAACTTATTAACGAAGGCAAAATAAAACTAACCGACACCAATAGCTTCAAAGGCAAAAAAATAACCTATCACGATTCCTGTTATTTAGGTCGTGCCAATAATATCTATGAAGCCCCACGCGAAGTATTGCAAGCATTGGATGCCGACCTGGTTGAGATGAAGCGCTGCCGCACAACCGGCCTTTGTTGCGGAGCAGGTGGTGCCCAAATGTTTAAAGAACCTGAAAAAGGAAATAAAGACATTAACATCGAACGCGCAGAAGAGGCCCTTGAAACCGGAGCCAAAACCATTGCCGTTGCCTGCCCTTTTTGCATGACCATGATGACCGATGGTGTGAAAAACAAAGAGAAAGAAGCCGAAGTAAAAGTGAAAGACCTGGCCGAACTAATTGCCGAAGCCCAGGGTTTATAAATTTTAAACATCTGACGGCTATTTGCATAAGTCTTGAAGCCGTCTAATGCCTTTGTTGAATACAGATTATGTTTTTACCATTTGAAAATTTACCAGATGAAAGCCGCGTGTGGATTTACACCGGCAGTCGAGCTTTTACAGAAAAAGAAACTGAAATAATTACGGCATTGTTGCACGCGTTCTGCGAACAGTGGGTAGCACATAGCCATCCGCTGCAGTCTTCCTTTCAAATATTAGAGAACCAGTTTGTAGTGCTGGCTGTAAACGAAGATTTTCATAACCCCAGCGGCTGCTCCATCGATAGTTCAGTGGGTGTTCTGCGCAAAATTCAGGAAACCACCGGCATCGATTTATTGGATCGGTCGAGGGTACCATTCATCATCAACCAAAAAATTGAATTGATTCCATTGGCCCACCTGCGGGTTCAGTTTCAACAAGGTATTTTACAAGCAGAAACCTTAACATTCAACACACTTGCGGAAACAAAGGGCCAGCTTGAGCATTGGAAATTACCTGCAGAAAGCACTTGGCTGGCAAAATATTTATCAAAACCAGCGTTTACCCATTAGTACATATTTTTTGTACTTTTAGAACCTTGTGCATGCTTATGAGATTGAAAGTTGTTGCAGTTATTGTAGTGGTGGGGTTATTACTGGCTGGGTGCAGTGCCGAGAAAAAAGCCGCTAAAGCGTTTAAGCTGGGCAAGTACGAATCGGTAATCAGCTATTATAAGGGTGTAATTAAGAAACAACCCAACAACGGGGTTGCAAATTTCTATGTGGCCGAATCATACCGCCAATCAAACCGCATAAAAGAAGCAGAAGCATTCTATGCCAAATCTGGTGGCAAAGGTGTTAACCCCGATAGCGTAAAACTATACTATGCCAAATCGCTACAGGCAAATGCAAAGTATGCCGAAGCCCGCGAAGTATTACAAGCATTGGCAGCTAATACAAAAGATGAAAAACTGAAAGACAGAGCCGGCAAAGAATTAGCCGGTATCGATTACCTCGATAAATTGGGCCAAAAGAAAAATTACTATAAGATTAAAAATCTGGAAGCCATTAACACCCCATTTACCGAGTATGCCCCCGTGTATTCCAATAATCAGCTTTACTTTACATCCTCACGATCGAATGCAAAAATATACGAGGCCACCGGTACTCCTTTTACAGATTTATATGTAGCCTCCACCAATGGTGCTAATGTGGACGTTAGCACCATTGCACCCCTGCCCGATTTTATTAATGCAACCAATATAAACGAAGGCTGCATTACGTTTACCCCCGATGGTAAAACCATGATATTTGCAAAAGGCAATACGGGTAAACGCAAAGGTACACCCGATGTGGATTTGTATTTATCGCGCTACCGTAACGGCACGTGGGAAGAGCCCATACCGTTGAACATTAATCTGCCCGATGCCTGGGAATCAACACCTGCATTAGCACCCGATGGCCGCACGCTTTATTTTTCATCCAATCGCAAAGGAGGTTATGGCGGCTTGGATTTGTACTCGGCACAAATGGATGGACGCGGAAGATTTAGCCGTGTGCGTAATCTTGGGCCCGAGATTAATACAGCCGGATCAGAATTGTTTCCGCACGTAGCAGATAATGGTAAACTTTATTTTTCTTCCGATGGCCATCCCGGCTATGGCATGCTGGACATTTTCGTGGTAAACCGCGCCAATGGAAAAACAGTAATTGAAAATCTTGGGCAACCTGTCAACTCACCGGCTGATGATTTTGGTATTTACCTATTCAGGCCCGACCGTGGTTTCTTTACTTCCAACCGCGAAGGTGGCAAAGGTGATGATGATATCTACACGTTTGTAAATGAAGACCCTAATCTGAAGGTTGTAAATTACTACCTGGCCGGAGTAACGTATATGTTGCGTAAGGATAGCACCCGCGAAATCCTGCCCAACACTAAAGTAACTTTGTTAGATCAGGAAGGTGAAGGCATGCAGGAATTTGTTACCGGCAACGATGGTAAGTTTTTATTCCGGGTGTATGAAAATGAAAACTATACCTTGATTGGCGAAACCGATGGCTTTATTACCAAGCGCCAGCCCTATACAACACGCGGCAAATCTGTTCCACTCGAAACATTAAAGGAATTGGTTACTAACGTTACATTAGATACCATTCTGATTTTAGATCGGAAAGAACGAGGCCGCACATTTGTATTAAATAACATTTACTTTGGCTACGATTCGGCCGACATTCGCAGAGAAGCTGCACGTGAGTTAGATAAACTGGTAACACTTTTAAATGATAACCCCGATCTTAAAATTGAAATGGGTTCGCACACCGATAGTATAGCATCCGATGCCTATAACATAGAACTTTCGCAACGAAGGGCCCAAGCCACCGTAAATTACCTTATCCGAAAAGGCATTGATGCTTCCCGGCTTGAGGCGAAAGGTTATGGCGAATCGAAGCCGATTGCGCGTAACACCAATCCCGATGGTACCGATAATCCGATTGGCCGTCAACGCAACCGAAGAACAGAGTTTAAGATTCTCGAAATCGGAACCTACATTCGCAAAGACGATAGTGACGAAGATGATCGGTTCTTTCGGAACAATGAGTTGAAGAAGAATGAGTAGGTCTCTCTGCTCACACTGAATATTTTCATTCTGATGTCAATCAAAAGCATCCAAACAGAGATAGACGCTTCTTACCTCTACCAGAAACTGGCCGAACACGAAGCTGATCCGGGCATTGCGCACGTGTACCGGCAAATGAGCGACATTGAAAAAGGTCATGCAGAAATCTTCTGCAAGAAAGAAAATATCAGTCTGGAATCTGTATGGAAACCTTCCTGGCGGGCCTACACCATTAACACAATAGGTAAAATTTTTGGTTATGATTATGTGTTGGGTTCATTGTTGAATACCGAGCGCAGCATTTCCAACGGCATCATTGCTACCAAGGCAAAACTTAACATGGGTCTTACCGGTGGCGAAACCAATCACGTAAAAGTGATCCGCGCTATCCTGGAAAATCAAACTGAAAGCGCAGGCGAAAATATTTCCAAGTTTGAAAAGCGTCATCGCTCTGTAGGTGGCAATGCCATTCGTGCAGCCGTGTTAGGTGGCAACGATGGGTTGGTCTCGAACTTTAGTTTAGTAATGGGTGTAGCCGGAGCAACTGCTGGCGAGCAAGGTGTTCTCCTTACGGGATTAGCCGGAATGTTAGCCGGAGCATTATCCATGTCGCTGGGTGAATGGATTTCTGTAAAGAGTTCGCAAGAGCTTTACGAAAACCAGATGGAAGTTGAAATGGAGGAGTTAGAAAATAATCCGGAAGGTGAAAAACGCGAACTCGCGTTGATCTACATGGCGAAAGGTATTCCGGAAGATCAGGCGCAAGCCATGGCTGCTGACATTATGAAAGATAAAAGCCACGCACATGAAGTATTGGTGCGCGAAGAGTTGGGAATTAATCCTGAAGAAATGAAAGGCTCTGCGGCTGAAGCGGCAATCTATTCATTTGTTCTGTTTTCTTTTGGAGCCATCATTCCGGTAATCCCGTTTATGTTCACCAATGGTGTTAACGCTATAATCTTAAGTGCGGCCCTCAGTGCAGTAGGTTTATTTTTAATTGGTGCCGCTATCACTTTATTCACCGGAAAAAATGTGTGGTACTCCGGTATGCGTCAGGTATTGTTTGGATTGGCTGCCGCAGCTGTTACGTTTGGCATTGGCCACCTGATTGGCGCACAACTCGGTTAATCAATCTTAACCTACATTAAGAAATACGTAGCTACGAGCATTTACCTTTGATGCGTTGAACGCTTCATTCAGATAACGCGTTTCCAGTATAAATGAACAGAAAAGATTTTCTTAGGCTGCTGGCCTTCGCTCCCTTAACTGGTATAACTATGAAATTAAATGCATTAAATTCTATAACGTCATCATTCGATGCGACCGATAAAATGCCCGTATTATTTTTGGGGCATGGTAGCCCTATGAATGCCATTGAAGAAAATGAATTTGTAGCGGGCTTTCGCAAAGTGAGCCAAGAGCTTCCGAAACCAAAAGCCATTCTGGTAGTATCGGCACATTGGGAAACGCGTGGCACATTTGTTACCGCCATGCAAAACCCACGCACCATTCACGATTTTGGTGGCTTTCCAAAAGCGTTGTTTGATGTACAATATCCTGCACCAGGTAGCCCGGAGTTAGCAGCCGAAACCAAAAGCACAATTAAGAAAACGGAAATAGGATTGGATCATTCATGGGGATTAGATCATGGTGCATGGAGTGTGGTAAAGCATTTATATCCGAATGCGGATGTACCTGTTATTCAAATGAGCATCGATCATTTTCAAACACCACAATATCATTATGAACTTGCCACAGAGTTGGCTTCGCTCCGCAAAAAAGGCGTACTGATTATTGGTAGCGGTAACATGGTGCATAACCTGCGCATGGTAGCGTGGGATAAACTGAACACACCCAATTATGCATTTGATTGGGCAGCGGAAGCGAGTGATAAAATGAAGCAATCCATTCTAAGTGGTGATCACAAACAACTTATCAATTTTTCATCTCAGGGTAAATCATTTGAATTGGCCATACCTACACCGGAACATTACATTCCGTTGTTGTACACGTTGGGGTTAAAAGAAGAAAACGAAACTGTAAGTTTGTTTAATGATAAAGCCGTGGGTGGTTCGGTTACGATGACTTCGGTTAAAATTGGTTGACCTCACCCCCGTCCCCTCTCCCTGGGGAGAGGGGAAGGGTGAGGGATTTAAAATTTACTTTCAACTTATGGAACTAGGACTTTACACATTTGCTGATGTTGCTCCGGATAAAACTTCCGGAAAGGCATTGAATACAAATCAGCGCTTCAAAAATTTATTGGAAGAAATTCAATTAGCCGATCAGGTTGGGTTAGATTTATTTGCTTTGGGCGAACATCACCGCGAAGAGTATGCTATTTCGGCACCAGCGGTTGCCTTGGCTGCTGCTGCGGTTGTTACTAAAAACATCAGGTTATCCAGTGCAGTAACGGTGTTAAGTTCCGATGATCCGGTGCGCGTGTTTCAGAGTTTTGCTATGGTTGATCAACTCTCAAATGGCAGGGCCGAAATAATGGTGGGGCGTGGTTCGTTTATTGAATCGTATCCTTTATTCGGTTACAACCTGAAAGATTACGATGCGCTGTTTGCCGAAAAACTGGAGTTGTTGTTAAAGATCAACAAACAAGAAATAGTGAGTTGGCGTGGAAAGCACCGGCCATCGTTTGAGTCGCTTGGGGTTTATCCAAGACCGTATCAGGAGCACCTACCCATTTGGTTAGCAGTAGGTGGCACACCCGAATCGGCAGTACGCGCAGGTACGTTAGGTTTGCCGATGGCATTAGCAATAATTGGCGGAATGCCGGCACAGTTTGTTCCGTTTACGCAATTGTATAAAGACACCGCACGCAACAATGGATTTACACCACAGCTGGGTATTAACTCCCATGTGTATGTGGCCGATGATTCGCAACAAGCAGGCGATGAATTTTATCCGGCATACTCGGCCATGATGAATAAGATTGGTCGCGAGCGTGGCTGGCAACCGATGGCCCGTGCACACTTTGACGCTTTGCGATCAGCCAAAGGTGCGTTGCTTGTAGGCAGCGTGCAGCAAGTGGTTGATAAAATTTTATACGAACATGAGTTGTTTGGCAATACCCGCTTTCTGGCACAAATGAGTATGGGTACTATGGATCATAAAAAGATTATGCGCTCTATCGAATTATTTGGTACACAAGTGGCACCACAGGTTAGAAAATCTGTAGTTTCAACCGCTTTTAGTTAACTCTGGCATAATCAATATTATTTTTGCTTTGAAGCCCTACTTCCATAGCATAAACCCCGACTCATTAAGTGATTCAGAGTTGGATCTCTTTCTCGCACTGGGTTGGTATCGCATGCACCAGCATATTTTTACCTGCTCGCATCTGCTACAGGAAATTCCCTATGTAGTTCACTGGCTACGCTATCCGCTTGCAGAAATTAAAAATCATACTTCTCACAAACGCATCCGTAAGCGTTGTAAACCATTTCGACATGCAATAGAAACCTTTAACAAAATTCCCGATACACACGAGGCACTCTATACGAGTTACCGGCAATCTATCAACTTTGATGGGGCCGATAGTGTTCATCAGTATCTGTTTGGTGAAACAGAAGGCAATCAAAATATTTTTAAAACGAAATGCATCTCTGTGTTTGATGGAGAAAGGTTGATTGCAGGCGGCTATTTTGATTTGGGTGAAAATTCTGCCACCTCCATCTTACACTTCTTTAACCCGCATTATAAAAATTATAGTCTTGGTAAATACCTGATGTTACTTACCGTAGATTATCTCCAATCAGCTGGATATAGATTTTATTATCCCGGCTACCTGTTGGCCAGAAATCCAAAAATGAACTATAAACTTTTTATCGGAAAAGAAGCCACACAATACTTTGATGCTGAAACCGCAACCTGGCTCTATTTTCAGGAACATATTCTTGTTTCGGAATAATCTGCCCTACTTGTTTAAACTACTTTGTTCGCAAAGAAAGTTACCTTTACTAAAATTCACACATACACGAGTACTACCCGGATTGACCTAACGTTATAGCCTTATGAAAAATCTGCTTACTACACTTGTCTTAGTTGTTGCTTTTAATTTTGCCAACGCCCAGGTTATTGGCAAAATGTTTCCCGATATGGAAGTCGAAACAGTAGAAGATAGAAAGGTGAATCTGCCAACCGATACCAAAGGTAAATACACCTTGTTGGGATTGGCTTACTCCAAAAAATCGGAAGACGAATTGAACACCTGGTTCAGCCCCGTGTATAACAAGTTTGTAAAGAAAGCTACGGGCATGATGGCCGGCATGGGCTACGATGTAAATGTTTATTTCGTGCCGATGTTTACAGGCGTAAATGCAGCCGCTACCGGTACGGCTAAGAAGAAAGCAATTAAAAATGTTGATCCGGCCCTGCTACCAAATATTTTATTTTATAAAGGCGAATTAAAAACCTATAAAGAAGCACTTGACTTTGAAAAGAAAGACATTCCGTACTTTTTTGTGCTGGATGCCGAAGGTAAAATTGTGTATGCCACTTCGGGCCGGTTTACACAAGCCAAGTTGGACGAAATAGAAGAATCAATAGAAGATTAGTGTGTTTTGTTTCTATTGCGGTAAACACTAATTTCCGTAAAAAGAAACCCCTATGAGCACCCCCGAAAAAGCCAATTTTGGCGAGCTACTTGCCAAAACAATCTTACCCAAAGTTCAACTCATTTCCTTACTAATAACAGCTATCGGTTTGGTATTTCATTTTTTAAACCTCAGTGGTAGTGCTGATATGTTAATGATTGGGTTGTCAACATTAGCAGCAACCTTTTTTCTTTCTGCTTTTGCGGTGGTAAACCCGGCATCAACCAGCAAACACAACGGAAATGCCTTATTGCTTTATAAACTAATGTACTTGGGGGCCTCGGTGGTGCTAATCGGTGCTTTATTTTATATTTTAAAGCTGGAGGGCTACCAACAAATGTTGCTGGTAGGTTGTGTAACACTGGGTGGTGCGATAATCGTATCAGCAATGTTGATCGGTAATCCCGATAACAAGTCAATTCTTAAAAAGCCTTTGATTAAAACCCTGCCGGTGTTCCTGTTAGGCTTGTATTTTCTTTACAAACTTTCCATGCTTTAAAACTGTGTACGGTCTCATTTTGCTTGCTATTGCCTTGGCACCTGGTGTAGCCATCGGTGTTTATATCTATCTGAAAGATCAACACGAACGAGAGCCTGTTGGTCTTTTAATGCGCGCGTTTCTATTTGGTATTCTTAGTGTGGTGGTAACGTTGTTCATCAGTGAATTGATCGGGTTGTTTGTAACCATTGATGAAAGCAGTTTAAGTGAACAGGCAGTTCATGCCTTTCTAATTGTTGCGCTGGTGGAAGAATTTAGCAAGTTTATTTTTGTGCGCGGTATTTTGTATAAGAATAGCCACTTTAACGAGCCCTTCGATGGTATTGTCTATTCCGTAATGGTAAGCATGGGCTTTGCCACATTGGAAAATGTGTTGTATGCTTTTAATGGCGGCATGGGTACTGCTATTATGCGCATGTTTACAGCCGTGCCCGCACATGCCACCTTTGCCGTGCTTATGGGTTTTTATTTAGGTAAAGCCAAGTTCGAACACAAGAAATCGTATTATGCATTTCATGCATTAGGGGTAGCTACTTTGTTTCATGGAGCATACGATTATTGCCTGTTTGTATCGTGGGTACCGGGTATCGTGTTGGGGGCACTGCTTTCATTAGTAGTGGGAATATGGCTTTCCAAAAAAGCAATCCGCATTCATCAGTTGGCCTCGCCTTTTAGGAATCCGTCTGATTCATTGAGAACGGATACTATAGATAAAATAGAATAATGTAGATCAACGCAAGGAATTAATTTTTTGATACATGGCAGTTAAGCTAAACTATAGCAAAATAGGCAAATGGTTATCAGAATGTTTGTTAATTGTTATTAGTGTTCTAATGGCATTTTTGATTGAAGAAAAAAGACAGGTAACTAACAGAAAAGACACACTTGCTACCTTGCTTAATGACTTGCAATCCTCTTTTACAGAAGACTCTTTCAAAATCAACCTTCGGATAAAAAGCCTTGTTTACCTTGACTCCGTTAACGAGGTTATACAACTTACTCACGATGCCAACCAAACATCAGATTACATAATGAATCTGGATGTCTATAACGTGGTTTCTAATTATACACTTGAAAGAACGCTGAATGACCCAAACTTAGGACTTACATCTGCCTCGTACAGACAAGCCATTCATAATTATAATAGATGGTTAACCTATGTGGATGAATATTATGAAAAGCGATATGATACAAATTGTCAATTACTGGAAGATTTAATTTATGAAAATGGTAATCAATTTCAATTGACTGCAGCCTTTCGTGGACTACTTCAGAAAAACAGGGACTTGATCAGCGAGTTGATTAAATACCACCAAAGTTCTTTAGATGATGTTAATGAACTTAAAATTTTAACCCAGAAAGAGATTGCATTATTAAAATAGCGATACTTATTTCTTCAGTTTAAACTACGTCTCTAATCCCACTTTCAAAAAATGATTACTGTTGGCTGCGATAAACCACCCTTACCGGCCGATTTCTGATTTGATATAAATTTCCTATACTAGCAATGCGGTACGAAACGAACCTATTTGAACACCTTTCTGTATCCATGACATGATTTCTTATTATGAACAGATAATCTGAAAATCATTTAACCTATACTACATCATCTTTTAAGGTAATTAAACAAACTAACTCTATGAAAAAAATGGCTTTAGGCTTTTTTGTCCTAACACTTGCACTCGGGCTCACCTCATGTGGTGATAAAGAAGATGATCCTATACCAGTTAAGGCCGATATAGAATTGAGTACATATGGCGCTAAACGAACCAGTATTAGTAGTGGAACCTCCAGTACTGCGACATCAACTACTGTGACCTCTATCTGATTTGATACGGCCCCGGCTTGATCGAATATTCTGGAAATGGTGTGATCCACCGTTTCCAGAATTCATCTCACCAACCTAACTTCTTCGTCATTTGTAATGGCGAACGATAGATTAAATGGATTTTGAAATCCAACTATCTGGTTCGGAATTGTAAATTCTGAATACCGAAATTAAGCACAAGATGTGTATGAAAAGCATTTCATGGTAAACTCTTCTGTTCTAACCGGGATTGCGGTACGGGTTTTTAAGTTTTTATGCTTAGCTATTAAGTTCTTTCACCCCGACCGCGATGACAGCTTAGTAGAGGGTGTGCAAACCTATCTATGAAATGTCATTCCGATAGCTATCGGAAGAGCGGTGAAAGTACTCAGGACTAACTACTAATAACTAAAGACTAACTACCATTTTATTCTTCCCAATCCCCAAACTTTTGCTGAATTAACTTGGCATGTTGCAGCAGCAGGCGGTTGAATAATCCTTCCTCGGGGGTATAACCGGTAAAGGCAATATGGTCTTTGCTGGCGTGGCGGTTGCTTACGGGCAGCAACACCGGAGTAACGTTTAAACCCTCGCGCTGCATGGCCACTACTTTATTGCTAAATGCATTTTCACTCAGCGGTTGCGTTACTACCTCAAACGTGCGGGTATTTTCGTCTTTAATTACAAACCAGGATTTGGGGAGCATGGGGCAAAGATAGCAGCTAATGTTTTCAGATTTGCGATTACTGATTGGTGAGTTGTGATTTTTTGATCTTACCAATAGCGAGGTATTCTTGATATAATATTTATGAACATGGTAGTTGAATGTGTACTAGTAGGATTTTCCGCTGAATATTCGATTGATTCAAATCGGTTCCAAGAATGATCAACTTCAGGATCCAGTCATCGTGTTTAAGTTGTTTTACTGGCCAATAACTTGGATCAAAGAATTCTGAATTACTGTGCATTTGCGTTTAAGTCACATCACCCGCGTGAGGGATAGAAGCGGATACCCCGCAGTAGCGTAGGGAAATGCGGTGGCACGAGGAGTAGCAGCGAATAGCCCGACCCCGCGCAGGTTTGTGCGCAAGCAGGGGCACGCCCGTATAAGTTTTAGAGCTGCCCACGCTAAAGCCTGGCTGGTTACTTAAACTTACAGGCATTACGCTTTCTGTTTTCCGATTATCTTTAACCTTGTTTATGTACTAAAAAGATTTGAAGTGTTGTTGCGCTTAGTTTATGCTGGAAAAGAAATGGTAAATAAATCTGGGGAATCATATAAATCATTAAAAAATCAGGATATACGCAGATTGAACAGTTCTGATAAGATATCTTTAATGCATAATCCCGGTTTAAGTTATGAATTGGATAAAACCCATACTGATTGCAGGAATAGCGTTGCTCATATTTCAGGCGCAAGCCCAAAAACCAAAAAGCTACCCCGCGGTAACGCAAGAGCTGGCTGCAAAAATTATGGCTGCCCCAGCTTCCAAAACTCCCCATAGCCTGGCGGTGGTTCCGTTTACGGCCACACCTTCTTCGCAACAAAGCAAAGCCTTTGGCGAATACTTAACCGAAACCATTATTGGTTCGATATCCGGCCAACCCGATAAACTGAAGTTGTTTGAACGCACGCGCATGGATGCAATTCTGAAAGAGCATGAATTTATTCTTACCGACTTAATGAAACCGGCTGCGGCATTAAAAATTGGCCAACTGGCGCCCATCGATGCAATACTTTCGGGCACATACACCAAACTGAAATCGTACATAGAAGTGAGTGCGCGTATGATTGATGTGACCAGTGGTGAGATTACCATGAGTTATGTGGGCCGCATAAAAATGAATAAAAACATGGCCACCTTATTTACGCAAACCAATGTTGTGGCTGAGCCTGTTGATAAGAGCAAAACCAATAACAACACGGTGCAGATTACATTTAATGGAAGTACGAATGCCCCCTCCAAAACACAAGCCGAAATCTGTAAGGAAAAAGCAGACGCCTTTCGGCCACATTTAAATGATTTATCCACACCTGAAAAAATTTCGGCAGTAGTAGCCGAAGCCATTAAAACGCCCTTTGAAAATGCATGTGGCAAATTACATTATGATGTGATGTATGCGTTTACACGATTTAAACTTGACCCAGAGCCATACAAAAATTTTCTGCTCGGCACATTAGATACCATAGCCTATCCTGCAGGTGATGACCGGGCTTATGAAATTGTTCGCTACCTCGCTACCGATAATGCGGTAGATAGCCGCGAATGGAAATCGGGTTTTGCAGCAATGGGTAAAGTTGGTAATTACTACCTCTCCAATTATGTAACTCAATTAATTGGTAAGGCCGATACACCTGAGCCCGAACAGAAAAACAGAATTAAACAATACTTCGATTTGGCAGCCCAGCATAAACTGGGGTTGCCGCGTGCGCTAACTTTTGAAGTAGCCTATGTGGAGATGATGGAAGGCCTTTCTAAAAATCAACCGCTGCGGCAATTTGTATATGAAACCTACTCGGCCCGGCTTTCGCCTGATGAAAAATTGAAAGCCACGTTGTTCAGCGAACTCAGTTCCATGTACAAGGAAGAACCCAATCCGCAACGTAAAACAGAATTAATTGGCTGGTTAGCTGCTTTTGTAAATGCCAACGAATATGCCAAAGCGCACGAGCAACTGTATGAGTTTGCCTGGCATTTTAAGATGACTTACTACGAAACCACTAATGCAGAAATCCGCAGAAACTATCCGGAGGCTGACTTAAAAATTCTGGTGCAGCGTTGCCGCGATAAGTTTTCGAACTATGCCTTGCTTACACCCTACCCCAGCCAGAAAGAAGATCGGATTAATTTTTGTGTAAAGTATAACGTTCCTATTCCTGGGGTAATTCCCACACAAGAAGAAGCGGATGCGATTTTAAAAGGTAATAATTTGGCCGAGCAACTGCGTGTGATGAAGTTGCTGGCAATATCTGAAACCCCACCGGTAAAATTGGAGAGCACGTTGGTAAATCTGCTTAATAAAAAAAGCCTGGAAGACAAAGCCACGATGAATAACATCCAGACATTAGCCATAAGCGTGTTGGGAAATCTGAGAACAACTAACCCCAAAGCTATTGAATATATGCTGGCTGTGTTGCCGCATTATAGTAATGATACCGAGGCAGCAAAAGAAGCGTTGGTAAAAATTGGGAAGCCGGCAGTTAAAACTATAACAACCCGGTTGGATAAAACCACCGATCAGGAGGGTGGCTTACAATTTCAGCTAATAACCATTCTGGGTAAGATTGGGAAAGAAGCAGCATCCGCTGAGAAATCCATTCAACGGATTTTAACCATTACGCGTAATACGGATGTGCGCTATGCTGCGGAAGCGGCACTGCAGGCAATTGGTAATTGAAACTACGTAGTTTAAATTCCAGGTGATCGATGTGCCTCCTATGTGGTTAAATATGTTAAAAAAAATATTCCATTAAAAATTGGCTTAATCCCGGCTGCTACCTAAGTACGGGTTGATAAGGAAATGTGGTACTTGTAATACTAAGTTTTGGATAGGCTCGTTGTGCATTTACTTAACCGCAATCCTATGAAAACCTCACTTTTCATTTTGCTTTGTATTGTTTCAGTTCCTGCAATCTGTCAGGACGATGAAGCTTTATCCGCTCCACGCGCGCTATTTAAAACAGTGCCGCAGAGTTTTATGATCAAAACCCTTAAGGTAGGCGTTGAAGTTTTTAACGAGTCGCGGACTAAAAGCTATAGTCTATATGTAAGCGGTCGGTTAGATGGCAACAATGGCTCTCCTGTATTTTATTACGATGATGACTTTTATCAAGGCGTGGGAGCGGAGTTTCAGTACCGCAAGTACTTAAATGGATTTACACCTTGGAAAACTAGACGAGATCGGGAATATGTGCAAGGAGTTTATATTGGTGGCTATGTAACGGGCGGAACATTTTCGAACAAAGGCGAGTTTACCACCCACCAGCGCAATTTTAACACGGGTCAAATTACCAGTACAGCCTATTATCTGGAAGACTATATTCTAAACTATGGTGCCGGATTTACAATCGGCTATCATAGAACGTTCTGGAAAGTTTTATTCTTCGATGCCTACGTTGGCGGTGGTGCTCAACTGTCGAAGATTGATCGGAACTATGACCTATCGAGGCCTGAAGAGTATTACGTTACCTCATATCAAGGTATTGCGTCACCGGGTTACCAAGGCATTATGCCCAAGTTTGGAATTGCAGTGGGTATCGCACTATAAATCAAATCCCGGCTTCAATCTGAAAACGCACTTGCCAGTTGTTGCTGCTCGGGTTGGTTTGTTGTAACCACTTGTTTTGTTCGAATGTAATATCGCCCTGCAGTTTTACACGATGCCCGCGAATGTATTTGTTAAGACCCATTGTAAACTGTTGGGTTTGATCATCGAGTAGTTGAATTTGCTTAAACGGTGCTACCCGCGAATAGCGACCCACAATTTCATAGTGGTTGGCGAAGTAATAACTGCCCTGGTAGTTTTGTCCAAAGCCGGTGTAGATAAACCGAACATCACCATCGGCATTGGTAGTTACCGCATTGTTTGCTGAGCGTTCCAGCCATTCGCATGCCAATGCCCACCCTTTAAATTTGAAAAGTAAATCGGCCATTAGGGTATTCATATCGCGGGGTGCATACAGGAATTTACCTAATTGACCACCCGTGCGGGTTGTATTATTGTTTTGCGATGCAGTAAGCCCGATCGAAAGTTTTGGTTTGGGCTCGCGTAAAATGTCGCCTTCAAAATAATCGCCACCATTGGTAAAAGCACCTAACGGTAGCAACTCCACACGCCCTGTATAGCTCAACCCCCGATCGGATGCTGTAATGTTTCTTCCTTCTCCGGATGAGATAGCTGCCCGTAATACATAATAAAGTTTGCCTGCATGGTTATTGTAGTAGAGCTGCACTCCAAAATCCCGATCGATGTTAAAGATAGAATTTACAAGAGACCGATCGGCTAATTGCAAATCGCCCGATGAAGTTACCCGCTGGCGGTTGCCCGGAAGTTTGGTTTGCCCCAACCCAACGGAAAAGTGTTCATTCACAGAGTAGATAATCATGGCATCGCGAATAACATTGGGAAAACCCGTATCATCAAAATCCATATCCGAACGGGAAAAAGATAATTGAATAAGGTAGTAAAATTTTGGATTGTAGATGTAGCCATCGAAGCGCAAGCGTAAACGTCTTACACGTGCTTCTACCTGATCGATGGATAAGTTGCTGGCACTTTCCGTGCGAAATGCTGCCCGGTTTTGCATGCGAAACCGGATGTTGAGCAGGTATAAACTATCGGGTGAAATTATGCCCAGTCCTTTTCCAAAACTAAAGTAAGGCGAAGGCGTGATGGTTTGAGCGGGTACAAGCTGAACACTTAAAACAAGTAATGCAGCCAGTGTTAAACCTGAGAATTTCATGGTTTTAATAGGATTGGCGCAATATTATTAATTTAATTTTACGTGAATGATAAAGACTTAACATTCAGGAGAAATAGTCTCAAGTGCTTTAATATCTTAAAAGATCATTCAGGGTGGACAGAGCTCGTTCGAGTTCATCGCTTTGAATACTACCTACTTTACGCACCAACCTGTCTTTTGAAACGGAGTGAACATGGAAAACAAGCAACTCTGACTCTGCTTGCAAGCCGTTTATCTTGGTTGGTGTAATAATTGGATTACCCTTATAGCGTTTGATCTTTGTTGTAAGTGGAATTACAATGCACACCGGGAGCACTTGATTTAACATATTGCCACTCACAATCACTACGGGGCGCATGCCCGATTGCTCACTTCCCTTTACTGGATTTAAATCGGCATACCAGATTTCAGCCTGCTTCATTTTTCTAATTGACGGAAATAATCTGCCATGCCTTCTTCGGCAATAGTTAAAATGTCTTTGTCATCGGCAGCCTGGCTGTATGATTTTATATACTCTGCTTTGTCAAGATGTTCCAGGTAAAGCCGTACTGCCGTTTCGATTAGCTTATTTTTAGGAAGCGACAATGCTTTAGCCTTTTCAGAGAGCTTTTCAAGCAAGTTATCAGGAAGGGTGTTTGTAAATGTTGCCATTTTATATTTATGATACACAAATATAAAACAACAATATTAATCTGCAAATCACTGATTATCAGTGCGCCTCCAACCAATTTTTGCCAATACCCACCTCAACTTCCATTGGCACATCCAGAATAACAGCCGATTTCATTAACTCGATAACCTTTGGTTTTACAATGTCTTGTTCATCCTTATGAAGATCAAATACCAATTCATCGTGTACCTGCATGGTCATTTTGGTTTTCAGGTTTTCGCGCTTCAGCCATTTATGAATTAAGATCATGGCGATCTTAATAATGTCAGCTGCACTACCTTGAATGGGTGCGTTGATGGCGTTACGTTCAGCAAACCCACGCGTGGTAATATTGCGCGAGTTGATATCGCGCAGATAGCGTCTTCTGCCTAATATGGTTTCCACATATTCTTTCTCGCGGGCAAAGTTGATGGAATCATCCATGTACCGCTTAATGGCCGAAAACTCTTTGAAGTATGAATCAATAATTTCAGTTGCTTCTGTCTTAGAGATCCCGAGATTCTGCGAAAGGCCAAAGGCGGTACTTCCATACAAAATACCAAAGTTTACTTCTTTGGCTTTGCGCCTCATATCGGGTGTAACTTTGGCAAGATCAACTTTAAATACTTTGGCTGCAGTTGTGGCATGAATGTCGCGCTTGTTGCGAAACGCTTCAATCATGGTTGCATCTTTGGCAAACGCAGCCGCAATGCGCAATTCAATTTGTGAATAGTCGGCCGACATAAAGAAAAACTCCTTGCTGCGAGGCACAAACGCACCGCGAATTTGTCGTCCTTTTTCGGTACGAATCGGGATGTTTTGTAAGTTAGGATTATTGGAACTTAAACGCCCGGTTGCAGCCACAGCTTGCCGATAGTCGGTATGAATGCGCTGATCAAATTTGCTTACCATTTTAGGCAATGCATCTACGTAAGTAGAACGCAGCTTTTCATACTCGCGGAAATCTAAAATCTTGCGCGCAATTTCATGCTCATCGGCCAGTTTCACCAATACTTCTTCGCCTGTAGCGTATTGGCCGGTTTTTGTTTTCTTGGCTTTATCGAGCAGCTTCATTTTATCGAACAGAATTTCGCCAAGCTGCTTGGGCGATGCAATGTTGAACTCGGTACCGGCAATTTCAAAAATTTCTTGCTGTACTTTCTGGCTGTCGGTTTTCAGGGCATCGCTCATCCACTTCAGCGTTTCTTCATCAATGCTTACGCCTTCAAATTCCATATCGGCCAGTACGCGGGCAAGCGGCATCTCCACATCGTGCAGCAAACGCCACTGGCCCCGGTGTTCCAATTCTTGTTGTAATTTTTCTTTTAGCTGCAACGTCTGGTCAATGCGTTCGCAGTGTGCTTCGGCCCCGGTGTTTTCACTTAATTGATAGTGCAGATATTGCCCGCACAAAATGCCAAGATCGTGCGAAGCTTCGGGTTCAATCAGGTAGTGAGCAAGCATTGTGTCATAGAGTGGACCCTGCACCTCAACCTGATATTTTTTTAAAGCCAATATCGAGGCCTTAATATTATGCCCTACTTTGCGTATGCCTTCGTCTTCTAATACGATTTTAAAATCAGTTACAACTTTTTCGGATATTACCGGAATAAAATAAGCTTCGCCTGGATTTGCAGCTATAACCAAGTGTGTAATTTTAAAGTTAAAATTTTCGGAATCATCGGTTATAACTTCCAGAGCAAACTCGCGTTGTACTTTTAGTTTCTCTCCAAGATTTACCCGGTCTTCATGTGTGTCGAGTGTTTTGTATAAAACATTTTCAGCGTGAAATACTTTTTTATCGGTTGCAGGTGCCGCTAACAATTCCTCGCCACCAAACATGGATAACTGTGCGGCTTTTGGTAACGCACTAACAACTTCAGAAGCGGTTCCGGTTTGTAAGCCAAAAATACGGGGCATCATGGTTTTAAATTCCAACTCTTCCAGTATGGGCTTTAGTTTTTCTACATCCGGTCCGGTATAAGCAAGGTCTTGTTCGTTCCACTCAACAGGAACATCGGTTATAATGGTAGCAAGTTTTTTTGAAAGGATGGCTTGTTCACCAAATTGCTCTACGCGTTCTTTTTGCTTGCCTTTTAGTTCGGCTGCATTTGCAACAACACCTTCTACAGTTTTATATTTCTTTAAAAGATCGGCAGCGGTTTTAGGCCCAACACCGGGTATGCCCGGAATGTTATCCGATGCATCGCCTTGTAAGCCGAGGATATCAATCACCTGGCTTACATCTTCAATGTCCCATTTTTCGCAAACTTCTTTGGGCCCCATAATATCAACCGAGTTACCCATGTAGGCTGGTTTATATAGCTTTATTTTTTCTGTAACTAATTGCCCAAAGTCTTTATCGGGTGTCATCATAAATACATCAAAACCTTCTTGCTCGGCCCGTTTGGCTAAGGTGCCGATTATGTCATCCGCTTCGTATCCATCCAATGCAAGTATGGGAATGTTAAACCCTTTTAAAATTTCTTTGACGATGGGTAACCCACTGCGAATGTCTTCTGGAGTTTCCTGGCGGGTAGCTTTATACTCGGCAAAAATTTCATCGCGAAAAGTTTTGGCAGAAGTATCGAATGCTACGGCAATATGCGTAGGTTTTTGTTTTTGAATTACTTCCAGCAAGGTATTGGTAAAACCAAATGCAACCGAAGTATTGTGTCCTTTCGAGTTGATGCGTGGGTTTTTCGTGAACGCAAAATGGGCACGGTAAATAAGTGCGTAGGCATCGAGTAAGAAAAGTTTTTTGGAAGATTCGGGCATTTGAGTGAACTCTTTAATGGTTTTACAAAAATGTGTAATTTTAAATCATGCAGGAAACAATAGTTTATCCACCACGCACAATTATGGAAGTTTTTAAAATGCTTCCGGAAGGCACTTTGGCCGAGGTGATTGATAAAACGCTTTATATGTCACCAACACCCGTAACAAATCACCAACGAATTATTTCAAAACTTATAATTCAAATTGGTGGATTTTTAGAGAAACTCAATTCTGGGGAAATTTTTACTGCTCCTTTCGATGTTTTTCTGGATGCAGACTCAAACGCAGTTCAGCCCGACTTGCTGGTTGTATTGAATGCTAATAAACATATTATTGATGAGACCAGTACCATTCATGGTGTTCCGGATTTAATTATTGAAGTACTTTCTCCGGGTAACAAAAAGCATGACCTTATTACCAAGAAAGTACTTTACGAAAAATTTGGGGTAAAAGAATACTGGGTGGTTGATCCTGCTGAAAAGCAAGCGATAGGTTTTGAATTAAGAAATAATAAGTACGAGGAATTTTTTAACTGTAAGGGAGAATTGAAATCGAACTTATTAGGTGGTTCATTTTATTTCTGATTCTTCCGCACTAAATGAAATTGCGAGCCGGAATATTGTTTGTCGGTTAAATGCAGTACACGCCCACCACGCACAGCCTCGTATTGTGCCCAGAACGTACTGGTCTTTCCATCAAAGCGTTTTGTCATGACAATCTCCCACGGTGATGCCGAAAACTCTCCGTTGTATTTCTGATCATAAAACTTCATGCTGCCCACCATGCCATAGGCTCCTTTATGATTGCTCTTATAGGTGCCATCGCTATTGAATGTAAAAGCATCGGCTGAGGTGGACGCATTCATACCGGCATATTGCCCTGTAGTTGTACTGTACATTTGTGCGTACGCACCTGAAGAAGAATCCCAATCGCCTGTCAAATCATTTACTGTAACGGCAAACTTGTTATAATTTAAGAGTGCCTCAACTTTTTCGGGTGTGGTAAATTCTTGTTGAAATGCAGCCTGTGAGGGCGATAGGATCTCAATACATTTCGAGATACCATTGTTGGTGATTATCCGCAAGCCAAGATGATAGCGGTTACCGGTGGATTTTTCTACGGCATCGGCTTCAAAGAAATGAATACAGAAATAGCATGGGCCTCCGTTATCGAACTTGCGGATGTTGCTCACATTGTAACGCGGTAAAATCAGCCGGTCAAAAAGCACTGCTTCCAATTGGTTAGTTGAACGTAACTCATCTGTAATTTCAATTCCATAATGAAGTAAAACCGTAAACGGATTTTTAGTTACGCGCACATAATCAGCAAACGGCTGTGCTACCCAGCCATCATCAAAGTTGGTGGTAGCAGTAAAAATACCATGATTACCAGGCGCAGCTGTAACTGTAAATCCAATTTGTGAGGTTAGTTGTGTTACGGGTTGACTTTGCTGATTCTCTACAACGGGTTGAGCTGGCTTTTTCAAATCGAGTGAAAACAACAATTGCTCGATTTCTTTCATGTATTCGGTATTGTTCATTAGCACCACTACACTTAACTCAACCCCGTATCCGGTTAGGGTGCTCAGTAATGAATAAGCCGGTTTGCCCTCAAATGTAAATGTGCTCGCAGCCGAGTGCGATGTCCAGCCGTCTTCTGTTTCGGTTTCGGGCTGTGGTGGTGTGGCAGTGCCCCAGTTGTTTTTAACAATCAATACATTCCATTCGTTGTTAAAATCTGTAAGTGCCTGGCCGCTGCTTTGAATGCTTTTATAAATGGTTACACGGCACCAGCTTTTTGTTTTGTTATTTGTTTTCACATACGAAGCCGCAAAGTCCTTTATCTCCGCTGTCCACCCTGCAGGTACTGTGTAGGTGGCAATATCGAAGGTGGCTAGTTGGGCTGTGGCGCTTATAGTTATTAATCCGACAAGAATGGTGAAGAGCTTTTTCATTGCTTAGATGATTTTATTTTCAAGGGCTGTTCGGATTAAAGCAGCGGTATTTTTTACCTGCAACTTTGAGATTAAACTTTTACGATGCGAATCGATTGTACTGGCACTAACAAATAGTTTATCGGCAATTTCCGGGTTGGTTAGTCCTTCGGCAATCAGTTTCAACACTTCCACTTCTCTTCGGGTTAGCAAAAGCTGATTATTATCTTTTAACGAATCGCGCAGGTTATCGCGGCCTAACCAATACTCTTGCCCGTTCATGATGGCAACAATTGCCTGCTCAATTTCATCGAGCGTGGAATTTTTTAATAAATATCCTTTGGCTCCTGCATCCTTCATGCGTTGGATGTACGTGAGTTGATCGAAGTTGGTGAGTGCGATTATCTTAAGCCCCGGTTTTTGCTGTAACAAAAGTTTGCATACATCAATACCACTCTCATCGGGCAGGTTAATGTCCAGCAGCACGATATCAGCTGTGTTGTTAACGAAATAACCCATGCAGGAGCGGGCGTTGGTAGCATGGCCACAAACTTCTACACTAGGTAGTTGTTGCAACATGCTGCGCATACCTTCTACTACCATCGGGTGATCGTCCACTATAAAGATGCGGGGTGTCATTTTTAAACAGGGATATGAAGATGAACAGAAGTTCCGGTTGCTCCAGAAGTTACATCTACCGTACCACGCAAGTACTCCACACGCGAGCGAATGTTATTCCAGCCGGCTCCTGTAGATTGTTGTGTTTTGTTAACATCAAACCCAACGCCATTGTCTTCTACCGTAATGCTGATTTCATTTTCATGAAAAGCCAACTGCACCAAAACGGTAGAAGCTTTGGCATATTTAGATACATTGTTGAGTAGTTCCTGCACAATCCGGTATAAAATTATTTCGGTATTGGAGGCCACACGAATTTCGTTACCAAGCGATTGAAATTCGATTTTAAATATTCCTGATTGTTGTATGGAGTCGCAATAACTTTTGAGAGCTTCCTGTAACCCAAACTTTACCAGTACTTCCGGCATCATGTTATGGGCTACGCGCCTGAGTTCGGAAATGGAATTGTCAAGCATATCCAACGATCGCTCAAACACTAAAGCGCTTTCGGCATCTAATACAACGTTCGATTTCATATTGGTAAGTGAAAATTTTACACCGGACAATAACCCCCCCAGGCCATCGTGCAGATCTTTCGCTAACCGGCCCCGCTCTTCATCCTGGCCTTTTAATATGCCTTGTAAGGTGGCTACCTGCTGCTGACCTTCTAAAAATTTTATGCGCTCGCGTTGTAAAGATTGCTTGTGTTCAGCCAGCAACTGGCGTTGGCGACTATTCTTGTATAACAATCCTAAGATCAATAATGCGGCACAACTAAAAATCCCACCCCCAACCAGCAGCCGGTTTCGTTTTACTACCTCTAACTCTCTTTGTGTGGCCAGGTTAGTAAGATTGGCAATCTCACTCTCCTTTTTCTGATGTTGATACCTCGACTCCAGCGAGAGAATGAGTTTTTGTGTTTCTGAGTTGGTAGCACTGTCTGAATATATCTTATTTAATTCGGCATAGTGTAAAGCACGGCTAAGGTTTCCGGTGTTAGTTTCAATATCTTTTAAAATTTCATATGCATCGGCTACCACTTTTAAATTTTTGAACCTTTTCCCCAATACCATTGCCTCTTGAGCAAGCTGTTCAGCTTGCGGATATTTTTTTTGCTGCAAATACAGGTAGCCAATGTTTACCCCAACCTCCGATTTTTGATAATCGTTACCGGTGCTATCGCTCAGCTGGTAAGACTTCATATAAGCTTTTAGGGCATTTTTTGTATCGTTAATAGTTTGATAGTAGAAGCCCTCGTTGTTGGCCACTATAGAGTTGGCCACTACGTTGTTTATTTTAAGACTAAGTGCAACAGCAGAATCTAATTGTACTTTAGCTAATGGTATATTATTTTGTTTCATATAAACACTAAAAACATCCAGATAAATAAATAATCTAAATCGATGCTCATCGGGGTAGCCCCGTAAAAGCAAGGCCTTCTGTAAATAGTCATTTCCTTTTTGCAATTGGCCTTCGGCAATCAGGGTGTTGCCAATGTTACCATAAGTCATGGGTAAAAAATCTTTAACCTTTGGAGATGAAGCCTGATCAATCCGGGTTGTAGCTAACATCAGATACTCCATGGCCGTGGTATAATCTGTTTGAAATGCGTAAAGTTTAGATAGCGCATTGTAGGTGTTAACTTCTAAAATGGTATCCTGGATAACCGGTACATATAGTAAAGCTTCTTGTAAGTAAAGTTCGGCACTATCGTATTGGGTTTTGTTGGTATAAGATAACCCAATGATGAAGTTAATTTTTGCTGCCTTTCTTTTGAGCTTCAGCTTTTTGGCAAGTGGCAATGCACGCCAGGCATACTTGAGTGTTGAATCATACACACCCCGGTTAAAATAAAATCGTTGCACTTCTTCAAGCGCTGCAACCAAAGTACTATCGGGGTTCTTTTTTCTGGTTAGGGTTAATAAACTATCCAGGTAAGTTTGCTGCCCGGCCTGGCTATAGCCAGAAGTGGTAACCAGCGCGAATAGAATTATGAAAACGAAAAATCGTAAAAGCATTGCAAAGCGAAATTACATTAATCACATCGCCTGTTAGTGGTGATTAGTTTATAAATAATTAAAAATCCCCTTTTTTGGTGATGCCTTGCCAGGTTTAAAAGTAAAACCCAATAACTAAAACTAACTAAAATCCCCTTTTAAGGGGAAGGATAACTTCACCGGCTACACTTACTTTGGCTCAGCGTAAGCATTGCCCTTTTCGAAATACTTTAAGCATTCTCAAAATGAAATCAATTTCTACCCTCGCGATTATACTTGTGTTTGCAGCCGCCTGCTCCAACTCTGGTGGTTCGGGTTTTAGCGTTGGGTTTTCCAAAGGCGTAAAGGCCGATCTTTCTACCGGAGCCAAAACAGCCTACTCTGGTTTTGCCGTGGAAAATGTTTACGTAGTTGACGCAGAAGACAATCAGCTGCGTGATAACGAGCTTTCGCTCGAAAGCAAATTCTCGATTGTATATGAAGGAATTGAAAATTATACTTTGAAGGAAGGCAAAGCCTTTCCGGGTCTTTCCATTGAAGTTACGGATGCAAGCGGGGCTTTTATATTAAATGAAGCCGATCTTTTCAGTTCTTACACCGAAGGTTTTGACCCGGAAGCCGCATCGGTTTTGCGGGGTTCCATAACGGTAGGCAACCCTATGCAAGCAGGTAATTCTTATTTGTGCAAAGTGCGCGTGTTTGATAAAAACAGCGACTCAGAAATTGTTACAGAAATGAGTTTTAAAGTAAAAGAATAAAACAACAGGAATATGCGTAAGATACTTGTAATAGCAACTTTATTCGCATGCACTACCACATTTGCTACGGTGCGTACTGTAAGTAACAACCCTACCCGGCCGGCACAGTTTACCACTTTTGCAGCGGCTCAATCCGCATCGGTAAATGGTGATACGATCTATATATATGGCTCCCCTTTTCAATACCCTGCCATTTCCATTAATAAACGATTGGTAATTATTGGTGCGGGGTATAATCCGAATAATCAATTCGGGCAACCTACCAATATTGCCAACATTGATTTGTTTCGCGATACAGGCGTAAATAATGCAACCGGTAGTGTTCTAACCGGAATTCTAACCAGCCGGTTGGATATTACCGGATTAATGAGCAACAACATTCGTGTTTTCCGTTGTCGGTTTACAAGCTATATAAACATGGCCGGAGGATCGCCTACGGCCTATGCCGATGGTTGGACATTTTACAATAACATTTTTGACTCATATATATATGGTGGTGCGAACTCCCGAACTTCACAATCGGCAACTAATATTATAATAGCCAACAATATTTTTTCAAACACAAACACCTACCTCTATGGGTTCAATAGTAATTCAATAATTGTTGATCATAACCTGTTTCTAGGTGCTAATAATCTTTTTCAGATTTATAACATAATTATTACCAATAACATTTTTACCCGCACTACGGGTACCGTTTTTTATGGTGGTGGCACCGGTCCGGTACTGTGTACCTTTAATAATAACATCTCCAATCAAAGCACAATAGCAGATCCTTCATCCTATACTCCGGCCAATAGTTTTATTAACACATTTACGGGCACCGGTGGTGGTAGTAACTTTGGTGCGGGTAATTTTGTTGGTGTCGATCCCCTGTACGCTGCGGTATCAAATTTTAATGGCTACGTAGCCACCGCCAACTATCGACTTCAGGCGGGTTCCGTAGGAAAAAATGCAGCTACTGATGGAACAGATATAGGAATATATGGTGGCTCTTATCCATTTCCGAGTGGAGGTGCAGTTGGGTCGGGTTACGATACAAGCCCCATGCCTCCCATTCCACAGGTTACCGAACTTAACATTCAAAATGCAACCGTACCCGTTAACGGAACGCTGAATGTAAATGTGAAAGCAACCGTAAACAATTAATTCTTAACAACGATTGGTGGTTATGCGAGCAACCTTCATTTTGTTTGTTGTGGTAACCATAGCGGCAAATGCCCAGGTAATAAACCGGGCTGAATATTTTATTGATGTTGACCCCGGCCCGGGAAATGGTACCGCCATAACGGTTACTGCTCCAGCGGCATCGGTAAATTTAAATTTTACAATCCCTACCACTTCGCTAACATCAGGCTTTCATGTGCTGGGGGTTCGATCGCGATCTACCAGCACTGGTTTCTGGAGCCATGCCATGTACCAGGCATTTTATATTGTTCCTCCTATTACTACGACATCAGCCACAACGCTAACACGAGCCGAGTACTTTTTTGATACCGATCCCGGTAACGGAAATGGAATAAACATTCCGATAACACCAGCAGGATCTATCGCGCAATCATTTACAGTGCCATTAGGTTCATTAACGGCTGGGTTTCATACCCTGCACGTAAGAATGCGCGATAATACCGGGCGCTGGTCGATTGTGCAGGTACAAACTTTTTATATCGTTCCGCCAGTAGCATTACCAGGTGCCGTTGAATTAACACGGGCTGAGTATTTTTTTGATACTGATCCCGGACAAGGAAATGGAACTGTAATTCCAATTACAGCAGGTGGTAGCCAGGTAAATTCATTTGCTATTCCGCTTATAGGATTACCAGCAGGATTTCATACGATAAAGATCAGGTATAAAAGCAACTCGATTCCAGCCGCATGGAGTCACGGCTACCAGGGGCAGTTTTATATTTTACCAACACTTGCACTTCAGGCGCAAAACATAACCCGCATCGAATATTTTATTGATGCCGATCCGGGTTATGGAGCAGCATCAACAGTAAGTTTTACTCCGGCCGCTGTGGTTGATCAGCCAATAGCAATTGATCTTACCGGTGTTACTTCCGGTAATCATGTATTGAGTGTTCGTGTAAAAGATAATAAAGGTTATTGGAGCGATATAGCTACTTCATTGTTTACTGTTTCCAATTGTACACCTCCGCCATCGCCAACAGCAGCTAATCAATCACGATGCAATGCGGGAACATTAACGCTTACAGCCAGTGGAGCAACAGGGTCGCAGGTTTACCGTTGGTATAGCGATCCGGTTTTAAATGATCTGGTATTTACAGGAGCATCGTTTGTAACGCCCACACTTACGGCTTCCCGTAATTATTTTGTAAGTATTTTTGATGCTTCAACTTCCTGCGAAAGTGCCCGTGTTACAGTAACGGCAACTGTAACTACTATTTCCAAACCAACAATTAACCCATCGGGTAACATTAGTTTTTGCGAGGGCAGTTTTGTTTTTCTTTCGGCACCGGCCGGATTCAATACATACTTATGGTCAAGTGGTGAAACTACCCAACAGATTCTGGTAACAGCAGATGGATCGTACTCGGTTCAAACAGGAAACGGAACCTGCTTGAGTGAAATGTCGGATGCAGTTGAAGTAAGTGTTATTGATGCTCCGGTAAAACCGGTTATCACCGTTACGGGTAACACAACGATATGCGGAACCGGCTCTGTCGAGTTATCCGGACCAACGGGCTTTCAATACCAATGGTCGAACGGAGCAACTACGCAAGCAATAACAGTTAGCCAAACCGGGGTTTTCTTTTTGGTTGTAAAAACTGCTGGTGCAAGTTGTCCGAGTTTTCCTTCCGATCCGGTAGTAGTAACTGTACTAACACCACCTTGTGGTACGATCCCCAATAATCAACCTCCCGTTATCAACCCAGCACCGCTTGCCTCGCAAATCGAAGGAGTGTTGCAAATTGATCTTACACAACTGGTAACCGATGCGGATAACAACATCGATTTTAATTCTCTTACCGTTATCAACAACCAAACTGCACGCGGGGTGTCGGCATTTATTGATGCCGCTTATTTTCTGCAAGTAGATTATTCGGGTAATGCTTTTACCGGGGTTGATAGAATTACCTTGCAGGTTTGTGATTTAGCTGGGGCGTGCACCCAACAGGTTATTGATATAAATGTGGTGGGTGAGGTAGTGGTGTTTAATGGTATTACACCTGATGGTAATGGCATTAACGATTCTTTTTTTATCAAATACATTGATGTAGTGGAAGGTGCTGCGCAAAACAAAGTATTTATCTACAACCGTTGGGGCGATTTGGTTTTTGAAACAGAAAACTATAATAATGTATCGCGGGTATTTACAGGACAAACTAATTCTGGAAAGGAGCTTCCTTCTGGCACCTATTACTATAAAATAGAATTCTTACAAGGACAAACAAAAACGGGTTTTATTACACTAAAGCGTTGATGTTATGAAAAGATTTTTAACTGCGCTGTTAGTGTTTGTATCACTTACCGCGATGGCCCAACAAGACCCACTTTATTCTCAATACATAAATAATCCGTTGTTGATTAATCCGGCCTATTCGGGTAGCACAACAGATTTTTCGGCTTCCGTTGTGTATCGGAAACAGTGGGCTGGTTTTGAAGGCAGCCCTGTAACCATGAATGCCAACGCACACCTGGCACTTAACAACAATAGAATGGGTGCCGGTTTAATTGTGTTGCAAGATAGAGTGGGGGCCGACAAAACCACCGAAGCCATATTTACCTATGGCTATCATTTGCCACTGAGTACCGATGTTAAACTTTCATTTGGTTTGCAGGGGGGTATAATTAACTACCAAACCGATTACGCCCAGGTACTGTTCGACCCGGCCGATGGGAAGTTTGCGAACCAAAGCGAATGGAAGCCCAATTTGGGTACGGGCTTAATTTTGCGCAGCGAAAAATTTATGGTTGGTCTTTCGGTTCCTAAACTGCTAAAGGCCACCACCACCGTTGAAGCATACAGCACCAGTTTGTATAACCAACATGCGTATGCCCTGGCGGCCTATGTGTTTCAACTTTCGTATCGCATAAAAGTAAAGCCGTGGGTAATGGCGCGCCTGGTAAGTGGGGCCCCTGTATCAATGGATTATGCGGCATCGCTCAAAGTAGATGATAGTTACTCGCTGGGGTTGTTTACACGAAACCTTACTACCTATGGGGCCTTTGCACAAATTAACCTGGGCGATAACCTGCGGTTTGCGTATGTGTTTGAGTTGCCTACGGGAAAATCGGTAGGCACACAGTTTACAACGCATGAAGTTACGGTGGGAGTGCGGTTGGGATTTCTTCAATTTCATGATTTAAATACGATCAGGAATTTTTAGAAGTCCATTAGTTAGGATTTGCGACAAGATAGATTTTCACAAAATCAACTCGTGCGTTATGTCGCTGAACAGGTTGCATTTCAATTACGTGCGCAGGCGACATGCTCTTGATGCTTACTAAGTTTTTACAAACAGGATGCTCCGCTGGAGCATGTTAATCGAGATAAATCAGGTTAATCCTATTTACAAGGGCTGCATTCAGTTTTCCGACACCGTTGCGGGCCATTGTAACAAGCTTTCACAAAATCAACTCGTGCGTTATGTCGCTGAACGGGTTGCATTTCAATTACACGTGCAGGCGACATGCTTTTGATGCTTACTAAGTTTTTTACAAACAGGATGCTCCGCTGGAGCATGTTAATCGAGATAAATCAGATTAATCCTATTTACAAAGGGCTCCGATGGAGCTACCTGTTTGTGGAATTGAATTTAAATTTGTGGGTCGAGAGAATTGAAATGCATGGATTAATCTCAAAAACAAGCAAACACAAGCGGTTAAAGCAAACCAAAATCGCGCGCTGTTTTAAGCAATGATTGAACGCTGTGTACATTAAATTTTCGTAATAGGTTTTTTCGATGAGTTTCTACTGTAAGGGGGCTAAGGAAAAGTTTTTGGCTATTTCAGGTCCGTTTAATCCTTCTGCTAATAAAGCAAGTATCTCTTTTTCGCGCCTCGTTAACAAAGGTTGGTTATTGGTTTCGCTTCGTTGAAATTGCTCTAACACTTTTTCATTAGCAGCCTTACTCAAATAGATTTTTCCGGCCTTTACTGTGCTAATTGCATCTAATAAATCATTGCGTTCCATGTTTTTAAGCAAATAGCCATTACCTCCGCGTTGCAATAGTCCGGTAATAATTCCGGCTTCGTTAGTTGATGTAAGTCCAATTATTTTTGAATCCTGATTTTTGGCACGGATAGAT
The DNA here is from genome assembly GCA_019638395.1 of Cyclobacteriaceae bacterium. Lineage (GTDB taxonomy): Bacteria > Bacteroidota > Bacteroidia > Cytophagales > Cyclobacteriaceae > ELB16-189. The sequence goes on along the minus strand of JAHBTX010000005.1, from coordinate 355,416 downwards.
GTGCACACCTGCAATCCATCCATATCAGGCAGGCTTATATCTAAAAGTATAATGTCCGGGCTATGCACTTTTAAAAACTCAAAAGAATCCTGTGCGGTTTTGCAAACTCCTGTAATTTGTAAGTCAGGTGCCTCGCGCAACATAGCACGGATGCCATCTGCTACCAACGGGTGATCATCAATTATAAGTATGGAGGTGATTTTATTCATTAATTAAAAAGTCCATCATAACTGTGGTGCCTACACCTTTTGCAGAGTCGATACTCATACGGCCATTTAAATAGTTTACCCGGCTTTTTACTGCTTCCAAACCACTTCCGTTACCGATGTTAACATGAAGCGTATTGAATCCCTTCCCGTTATCTTCTACTATAACACTTAATCTTTCGGCATCCCGAATGAATTGTATAATTACTTCGGTTGCCTGGGCATGCTTTAATATATTATTGATCAGCTCCTGAATAATACGATAAAGCATGATTTCGGTGCTGGAATTAAGCCTGTTATGTATGCCATGTACTTCTAAGGAGACTCGAATTAACTTTCCGGCAGTAATACTATCGCATAAATCCCTAATAGCATTTATTAATCCAAGCTTCATGAGCACTTCAGGCATCATGCTGTGTGCAACTTTTCGTATCTCTTCTGCGGCCGAATCGATCAACGCATAACTTTTTTGAAATAACTCATCTTCTCTTAAGTCTTTTTTTTGGTGCTGTAACGAGCTGAAGTACATTTTAATGGTAGAGAATAGCCCGCCCAGGCCATCGTGCAGGTCTTTGGCTATCCGGTTGCGTTCGGTTTCCTGGCCGTTAACCATGGCTTGTAGTGAAATAACCTGTTGCTGCTGTTCCAAATGCTCTACCCTTTGTTCCTGTAAGCGCTCTATGTTACGGTAGTTGCGTCTTGCTAAAATAAAAATGATACACAGCACCATTATTAACCCGATTCCGATACCAACATAGATGTTTCTTTTTCTGATTTGAAAGGCACTTTCCTGTTGCAGCCGGATAATTTCATTTTCTTTTTGCCGGGTGCGGTATAAAGCTTCGAGTTTGGTAACGGAATGAAGACGCTCGACATTCAGCACACTATCGGAGTAGGCTTTATGGAGTTCGAATGCCCGCAGTGCATTTTTAAAATGCCCTTGTTGTTTATAAAGTGTTGCTAACGCAGCATAGGAAGCTTGAAGTGTCGTATAATTTTTTCCAGTCTCGGATTTTTTAACTGCTAAAGTAAGGTAATACTGTGCCGAATCTTGTTGTCCTTTGGCTATAAATGCAGAGCCAAGCTTAAAATAGAAGTTACTAATGCTAGCTGAAAAGCCTTTTTCTAAGGCATAGCGTAATGCTTCGCGATAATGAAGTATTGCCTGCCTGTAATTCTTCTTTTGTATGGCAATATCTCCTAACCCTTCATAACTAAACATGGTTGGCTCCAGACTAATAGCATTTTTATCGATAGTGATGATAGTGTCGTATAAAAGCTGTGCTTTATCATAGTTGCCTAAAGTAAGGTAATATGCCGCGATTCGAAGCAAAGGTGTTTTTACATACCAGTTTTTAGACTCTTGCTTAGCTCGAATGTATGCTTTTTGATAATAGTTAAAAGCATCATCGACCTTCCCCATTGCATTTAAGATGTCGCCAATTACAATGTATGCAAATACCAGTTGAACATTAAATTTTGCATCCCTCATTTTCTCAAACCCATCGGCTGATTCTAATGCGTATTTGAGGGAAGTTTGATAATCTCCTAATTGATAGTAAAGCTTACTATAGGTTTCATGTATATGAGGAACAAACTTTTCATCTTGCGTATGAAGGGCTCTTTCTAAATACTCAAAAGCAGAGTCATACACCTGTTGTTTCAAATACACGTTTGCCAGCAAATTGTACGCATCGGCCTGATTGAGTTTATAGCCACTTTTAATCCCGATATGCAAAGCTTGCCTTAGATAGTGGGTAGCTTCCGGAAAATTGCGTTTAAACCAATGCTCTCTTCCAATCTGAAACAATAAATCAGAGCGGGTGCTATCACTTTCAGCGGATGCTAATTGAACTAATAAACTGTCTGTTTTTTCCTGGCTTTGTGCCGGGGGGCAGCACAACCAAACCATGATTAACCCAACCGCTAATCTTAACATAACCTATTATTTAAACCGAATAGGCACACTTTTTCTTAAATATAAGGTATCAAAATCGTATCAGGTTCTACCTGCTTTCAGGTATTTTTTCGCAGGTATAATTCATCACTTTCAGGTATTGAGTGATATGCACCGCGATTCTATTTTTAACTGGTTGGTAGCCATACTTTGAAAGCTTCTTGTTTATGAAAAAATACTATTTATTCCTCTTTGCAATCATTGTTGCGAGTTATTCACAAGCAACTGTGCGCACAGTAAGCAGTAACCCCAGCACAATTGGTCAGTTCAGTACCATTCAGGCGGCTATTGATGCCAGTGCAGATAGCGACACGGTATATGTATATGGAAGCCCTAACGTTTATGCGGGATTTGATATAGTAGATAAAAGGATAACCGTAATTGGCCCCGGTTGGGCACCTGATAAAAACCTGCCCTTATCAGCAATCGTTAACGGAGTAAACATTAGAAATTCGCCAGCGGGTGGCAGCCCCGATGGCTCGGAATTGCACGGCCTTATATTTGTAAGCACGGCAACTCTTTCGCGAAATGCAGTAACTGGTGATTTTGGTGTTAACAACATCCGGATTATCCGGTGCCAGTTTAATCTTAACATTGAATTTCAACTTGCAGCATCCGGATTTCTTTTTGAGGGTTGTCTCTTCTATCACTACCTGAATTTTTCATCCAGCACCTATCAGAATTTTCTTTTTCAGAATAATATGTTCTTTTTTAATACTGGTGCTGTTTCCTTTATGGTGAACTCGCTTACCAATAGTGTAAATGTTCGATTCGACCATAACCTTTTTTACAGCAACAATAACAGTGGTGGTAGTACAATAGCATTGTTTTCTTCCAATTGTCGATTCCTTACACTAACCAATAATATCTTTAATCAGGTTAATGCCGGGCTTAACCTTAGCTTCAGTACATTTTCCAATAACATAACCAACAACATCACATTAAACTCCGCCAATGCTATATCAAATGCTACACCGTGGGCTGTCAATAGTAACGTAGATGGCGGTGGAAACATTGCTAATACAAGTCCTGCCATGGCCGATCAAGCCATTATTAACGGAAATAACGGTAGCCCGTTACTCAACTTTACCATTGCGAGTGGCCCGGCCAATAATTCGGGTAGCGATGGCAAAGACCTGGGCTTGTTGTTTGATGCGGTGGGCAGTTTAAACTGGACTAATAGTCGCAACAGTCGGTTGCCGCGCATCTTTAGTATGAATATAACTACACCTACGGTAACACCCGGTGGCAACCTAAGTGTAACGGTTGAAGCACGGAAGAGTAATTAATTAGGTTGATGAAGTCGAAGCACATAGTTCTTAGTCTTCAGTTCATAGTCGATAGTCTTTTACATTCACTATTGACTATTGACTATCGGCAATTTCTAATTCTGCTGCTCATCTCATCATCCATCTCCGCTCAAACCATTTCGCGGGCTGAATATTTTTTTAACTCAGATCCCGGGCCGGGCAACGGAACACCTATTACGATTACACCCGGTGCTAATGTTACGTTCACCACCGCTATTCCAACCGGTGCATTGCCGCAAGGCTTTCACATGTTAGGGCTACGGGTAAGTGAAACAAACCTGGGCTGGAGTCAGTTTGAACCGCGTGGGTTTTATATAACAACTTCTACCAGCAATGCGGCAAACCTTGCAGCTGCTGAATACTTTCTGGATACTGATCCCGGAATTGGAAACGGCACCCCCATTTCAATAACACCAGGAGCTAATGCTACTTTCACCATTCCAATTCCAACCGGAAGCCTTGCAGCAGGCTTTCACTTTCTGGTTATCAGAGTAAAAGATGCAAGTGGCAAATGGGGATTGTTTGAAGCCCGTGGTTTTTACATTACGGCATCAACAACCAATTCGCCTGATATTGCTGCGGCCGAATATTTTGTTGATACCGATCCCGGTAACGGCAATGGAATTGCATTGCCTGTTGCATCCGGAAGCACGGTAAACTTTACGGCCAGCATTCCAACTGCAAGTCTTACACCCGGGTTTCATTTTCTGGGTATTCGTACAAAAGGTACTAATGGTAAGTGGGGAATTTTTGAAGCGCGTGGGTTTTACATTTCTTCTTCCGCTACCGATGCTGCCAATCTTATTACCGCTGAATATTTTTTTGATTCCGATCCAGGTATTGGAAATGGAACAGCACTTTCAATTCCTGCTGGTGCGATTTCAAATTTTACACTAGATGTTCCAACAACTGCACTTACTCCCGGTTTTCATTTTCTTACAATTCGCACGAAAGACGCAGCGGGTATGTGGGGTTTGTTTGAAATGCGAGGCTTTTATGTTACACCGGCCAATCCCACCATGGGCGATATTGTGGCAGCCGAATATTTTTATGATGGTACTGATCCTGGTGAGGGAAATGGTGCTCCATTAGTGGTTACACCGGGCCCAGTCATAAATGAAAATTTTTCAATTATTTTAAGTGGTGTATCATCAGGAACGCGCTCACTTAGCATTCGGGTGCAAGATGCAGACGGAATCTGGAGCCCAATCGAAACAAAACCTTTTACGGTACTTGCATGTACGCCTCCATTGCAACCGGTAGCCACGGGTGCAAGCCGATGTAATAACGGAACGCTGGTATTAACCGCTACTTCAGGCGCAATTGGTTCGCAGGTTTATCGCTGGTATGCAGATGCTACGTCAACAACCGTTTTGTTTACAGGATCTGTATTTACAACTCCCTCCGTTACCACTACCACCAATTTTTTTGTAAGTGTGTTTGATCCGGTAACTCTTTGTGAGAGCAATCGCACCACAGTTGTAGCAACAGTAATCAACACCACACCACCGCTGTTAAATATCAATAGTGCTACTATCTGCGAAGGTAATTCCATCAGACTAAGTGCTCCGATTGGTTTTTCATCCTACCTCTGGTCGAATGGTGAAGCCACACGAGAAATTGTTGTAACAGTTTCGGGTAATTATACTGTAGTGGTTGGCGATGGTACTTGTACCAGCCAACCTTCGGCACCGGCAATCATTATTGTTTCAGCCCGACCGGCAGTTCCTGCAATTACAGCCGCTGGTGCCACCGATTTATGTGATGGTGCTTTCGTAACGTTATCGGCACCAACCGGTTTTACCTATCAATGGTCCAACGGAGCTACAACCCAAACTATTTCGATAAACGCGGCCGGAGATTATTCTGTAATTGTGGCAGATGGAAGTAACTGTTTTAGCGCGCCTTCCAATGTTATAACCGTGCGAACATTTACTACACCAGCTAAACCGGTAGTTGATGTTTTTGGAAGCACACAATTGTGTGGAAATAATTCAGTGGGGTTATTGGGGCCATCAGGGTTTACCATTTACGCATGGTCGGGTGGCCAATCCAAGCAAGGTATTTCAGTATCGACAGCGGGTACCCATTCGTTGGTAGTAGGTAATGCGGCTAATTGTCTTTCACCGGTATCTGATGTTATTACAGTAACAGCAACAGGTTTGGAATGTACAGGTGGTGGTATTAATCGGCCACCTCAAATAGAAGTTGTTGCCTTGGCGGCTCAAATAGAAGGTGAACTTAGGTTTGACTTAACACCTCTTGTTTCGGATGCAGATGGTAACATCAATTTTAATTCACTCCGGGTAGTGAATAACCAAACAGCGCGCGGGCAGCCTGCATTGGTTGATGCAGCGTTAAATCTACTAATTGATTATGCGGGCAATCCCTTTACGGGAATTGATCGCATAACACTTGAAGTGTGCGACCTTGCCGCAGCGTGTGCACAACAAGTGCTGGATATTGATGTGGTGGGTGTTGTGAAAGTGTTTAATGGCATTACGCCCGATGGCGATGGCATCAATGATTTTTTATACATCAAATATTTGGATGTAATTGAAGGAGCAACCAACAATAAAATCACCATTCTGAATCGTTGGGGCGATGTGGTTTACGAGCGAACCAACTATGATAATGTATCAGGCGTATTTGCTGGTCAAACAAGCGCAGGTAAAGAGCTGCCATCCGGAACCTATTTCTATAAATTAGATTTTCCGCAGGGTAAATCAGTCAATGGATTTATTGCTTTAAAACGTTAAGCACCATGAAGAAGCTAATATATGTCCTTTTACTTCTTACAAATTGGAGTGCATTAGCCCAACAAGACCCACTTTATTCTCAATACATAAATAATCCGTTGTTGATTAATCCGGCCTATTCGGGTAGCACAACAGATTTTTCGGCTTCCGTTGTGTATCGGAAACAGTGGGCTGGTTTTGAAGGCAGCCCTGTAACCATGAATGCCAACGCACACCTGGCACTTAACAACAATAGAATGGGTGCCGGTTTAATTGTGTTGCAAGATAGAGTGGGGGCCGACAAAACCACCGAAGCCATATTTACCTATGGCTATCATTTGCCACTGAGTACCGATGTTAAACTTTCATTTGGTTTGCAGGGGGGTATAATTAACTACCAAACCGATTACGCCCAGGTACTGTTCGACCCGGCCGATGGGAAGTTTGCGAACCAAAGCGAATGGAAGCCCAATTTGGGTACGGGCTTAATTTTGCGCAGCGAAAAATTTATGGTTGGTCTTTCGGTTCCTAAACTGCTAAAGGCCACCACCACCGTTGAAGCATACAGCACCAGTTTGTATAACCAACATGCGTATGCCCTGGCGGCCTATGTGTTTCAACTTTCGTATCGCATAAAAGTAAAGCCGTGGGTAATGGCGCGCCTGGTAAGTGGGGCCCCTGTATCAATGGATTATGCGGCATCGCTCAAAGTAGATGATAGTTACTCGCTGGGGTTGTTTACACGAAACCTTACTACCTATGGGGCCTTTGCACAAATTAACCTGGGCGATAACCTGCGGTTTGCGTATGTGTTTGAGTTGCCTACGGGAAAATCGGTAGGCACACAGTTTACAACGCATGAAGTTACGGTGGGAGTGCGGTTGGGATTTCTTCAATTTCATGATTTAAATACGATCAGGAATTTTTAGAAGTCCATTAGTTAGGATTTGCGACAAGATAGATTTTCACAAAATCAACTCGTGCGTTATGTCGCTGAACGGGTTGCATTTCAATTACGTGCGCAGGCGACATGCTCTTGATGCTTACTAAGTTTTTACAAACAGGATGCTCCGCTGGAGCATGTTAATCGAGATAAATCAGGTTAATCCTATTTACAAGGGCTGCATTCAGTTTTCCGACACCGTTGCGGGCCATTGTAACAAGCTTTCACAAAATCAACTACAAACAGAATCCTGATACGACATTGTTGTTAAACAAAACCTCCCAAACTCCAAAGGCAACCACCTGTTCGTAAATAATGAATTTGTTTTTCATTGTGGATATATATTGCTAAATAGACATACCAAACCTAATGTTTATGAATGCAAGCACTCCTCTGCTGCAGTTTCTAAAGTGGGAAAAAGAAATCCCAACGCAGCCTTTTTTACGCCAGCCCTTTAACGGTCAATGGAAAACATGGACTTACCAGCAAGCCAGTAATGAAATCAGGCGGATAGCCACAGGATTAAAATCCCTTGGTTTTCCACAAGGCAGTACTATTGCGCTAATCTCTAAAAACTGTGCGCATTGGGTAATGGCCGATTTAGCGATTATGATGGCGGGCCATGTTTCGGTACCACTTTATGCAACACTCACCGCTTCATCTATTAAACAAATACTGGATCACAGTGAATCAAAACTGGTCATTGCTGGCAAGCTCGATAATTTTGAAGAACAGAAAAGCGGAATCCCTGCCAACGTAATTACGCTGGGTGTTTCCAGCTATGGAACACATACAGACCAAACGTGGGAAAGTTGGTTAACGAAATATGAGCCCGTACAAGAGCCACATGCCTGGAAGCAAGACGATCTGTTAACCATTATGTACACATCGGGCACAACCGGTAAACCAAAAGGGGTAATGCATTCAGTAGCTGCGTTTGATAGTACTATTCAACAGGGCACAAAAGAATTAGGCATACAAATGCACCCGATTTTGTTTTCGTACTTACCGATGAGCCATATTGCCGAGCGCATGGGCATTGAATTGATGGGCGTTTACCAAGGGGGCACATTTTCGTTTCCGGAAACATTGGAATCCTTCCCTAAAAATCTGGCCGATACACAACCCACACACTTCTTTGCTGTGCCTCGTATCTGGGCTAAGTTTCAAGAAAAAATTCTGGAAAAACTTCCGCAGAAAAAATTGGACACGCTGCTAAAAATTCCTGTGGTTAGTTCGTTAATCAAAAACAAAATAAAAAAGGGGATAGGGCTTTCGCGGGCGAAACAAATTTTTAGTGGTGCTGCACCTATTTCTGTTGACTTGTTACAATGGTATGAAAAATTAGGCGTGAAGATTTTGCAAGCCTACGGCATGACGGAGGACTGTGTGTATGCACACTTTAATCGCAACGAAGCAAACCGGCATGGTACGGTAGGGAAACCCTTTAAAGGTTTGCTTGTAAAAATTGCGGAGGGTGGAGAGATACGTGTAAAGTGCCCTGGGCTTACATTGGGGTATTACAAAGAACCAGAGCTTACCAAAGAGTTGTTTGATGAAGATGGGTATTTAAAAACAGGCGACCAGGGAGAAATTTCGGCCGATGGATTTTTGAAGATAACCGGCAGGGTGAAGGATCAGTTTAAAACCGATAAAGGAAAATACATTGCACCTACTCCAATAGAAATGAAATTATTGGCGAACTCGGATATCGATCAGGTTTGCGTTGTGGGAATGGGTATTCCGCAGCCTATTGCGTTGGTGGTACTTTCTCCAGCAGGAAAAGCAAAACAAAAAGCAGAACTGATTCAGGGGTTGGAAAATTCTATTGCCTTAATAAATCCAGAATTGGAGACGTATGAAAGGCTTGAGAAAATTGTAGTGATGAAAACAGATTGGACGGTAGAGAATGGGTTGCTTACGCCCACATTAAAAGTTAAGCGAAACGAAGTGGAGAAAATACATTTACCTAAGTATTCCACCTGGTACCATACGCAGCCGGGGGTTGTTGTTTGGGAGTAATAGAAATATAACCCACAATAGAGTTACTGGTGTTACCGGTAGCAGATGAAAAAGAAGATACCGAAATTAGTGTATTCGTATAGGAATCATAATACAGATTAGAAGATTTGAAAATAGTATCATTAACCCATCTTCAAATCTTCTAATCAACTCATTTTCAAACTCACTTTAGCCGGGCTTTGAAAAATTCAAGTGTGTGTTTGTAGGCATCGGCTGTAAACTCCTGATTGAACTTAGGGTTACTTGGATTAGCAAATGCATGATCGGCATCGTAAGCCTTGGTTGTTAATTTTTTGCCGGCAGCTTTCATGTTGGCCTCAAACTTATCCATCATATCTTTGTTGATCCATTGATCTTGCATGGGCCAGATGTTCAACACATCGGCATTTAAGGTCTTTAACTTTTCCACATCCGATTCGGGCATACCGTAATAAATTACACAACCCGCAGCTTGTTTGCCTGCTGTTAATGTGGCCTGCATGGATTGGCCACCACCAAAGCACCAACCGATGGTTCCCACTTTCGCATTTTTGCCTGCAAACTCCAATGCTCCTTTCACAATAGCGTTACCACGATCTTGTTTAAACTCGCCCATGTACTTACCGGCATCTTCGCGTGCAGTGGCAACTTTACCATCGTACATATCTAACGCTATTACATTAACATTCCCCAGATCATTATAAAGTTTTTCAGCTTCGCGTTTAATATGATCGTTCAACCCCCACCATTCCTGAAATACAAAAATCCAATTGTTGGTTTTTGATTTAGCCATCAGTACATAACCGCTGGCATCTTTACCATCGGGGGTTTTAAACGTAACCATTTTGCCGGTTTCACTTACGTGGATGTAAGGTAGTGGATCAGGATGCGACATGTTAAAGTCTTCGTCTTGCGCAAACAAAGCAAATTTTTCGGTTACGGAAGTGTGACAAATGGTAATCCCATCGTTAAGGGTTAGCTCTTGTGCGCGCAACGCAAATGCGGCAACCATCATGAGTAAAATTAATTTTCCTTTCTTCATAGCGAATAGGTTTAATAAGTTAGGTGTTCTTTAATTGACCAGACAACACCCGGTCGTATGTAATATAATCTGTGTTAACCGGTTCAAATCCTTTCTGCCGCAGCAGCATAGCCACTTGTCCGCGGTGATAACTTCCATGATTAACCAGATGAATCATGATTTGTTCAACATTGTTCTCAAAATAGTTACCCACGTAATTATTGTATTTGAGTACCCAGTTAAAGTCATCGGTGGCTTCAATAAACTCCATCCAAAGTTTGTCAGCTTCTTCAATCATGATTTTAAGCTGTGGCAACGTGTACTCGCCCCAAAGTTTGTATTCACTTTTGGGTAACCCCTTAATACGATTAAGCCAGATAAAATTGGCACTTACCAGGTGACCAAGAATGGTAAGAATTTTTTCATCGTTAACCGCTTGTTTCTCGAGACATGAAATTATACTGCGGTTAGCCCAGGCGTTGTAACTATACCATTTCAAAAAGAACTGCTTCATACATAAACTAAATGAGCAGCGAATTTACAAAGGTCTGTATAAAATAGTTACAGCAATTAAAAAAATGATCAGATTAACAGATACCAGGTGGACTCTACTTCGACACGCGTGCCAGGCCTTCTTTAGCTTCTTTCAATGTAGCATCGCCTTTTAAGGCTAATTGATAAAGTGATTTTGCTTCAGTTTTTTTTCCGCGCTTTTCCATAATCTGCGCAAGCCGCATGTTGGCTCCGGCATGGCTTGGTTCATTTTTCTGTGGTTGATAGGAGAGGTATTTCTTCAGGCAGGCTTCACCGCGATCTAATTGCAAACCAGATATCGCACTTAATTTTCCGATCTGATAGGTGGCAGCCATATCATCCGGATTTTGTTTCAGTGCTTCATCGGAGATAGCAAACGCTTTATCATATTGTTTTTGCAGCACATAAAAATTAGCAAGACCGGGAGTAAGAGCTGCATCTACTTTTGTCATCGCAATAAACTCTTTTTCTGCTTCGGCATATTTTTTTTCACGGTAGTAGATATTGCCCAGTTGCCGATGTCCTTCAGCCGGTTTGATTTTTTTGATTTCGTTTGCCATCTCGATGGCTTTGTCCACACTGCCACCAGCAATGGCTGGAGCTTGTAAGTAATATTGAATTAAAGACTCACGTGCGTCCACTGTTTCTGGATCAAGTTGAACGGCTTTCTCCCATGCACTTTTCATTTTAGGGCCGAGCGAAGCTTGCTTAAATAAATTGGCATCGGCAGCAATGGTGCCTAAGGTGTTGCCATACCACGTGTGGTAGTCAGCAACTTTATTGTTGGTATCAATGGCGGTCTCGAAAAAATCTTCGGCCTCATCGTACTTTTTTTCATCGAAGGCTACGCGGCCTAAATAATACTGCGCAGCCGCATAGTCTTTACTGTCTTTTTTAATGGCCAGCAATTGTTTGCGGGCTTCCGCATATTTTTTCTGTTCCCACAGTTGTTTGCCGGTAGTTACGGATTGGCCAAAAACCGAAACGGTTGCAAAGAGGATGATTAGCAGGGTACGCATGAGTTTTCTTTTTAAGACAAACAAACATATCAAAAGGTTGCGTGTCAAGACAATGCATTTTTGAGAATATAATGAGTTATAATTTACAATTGTATTTTACGCATTAGTTTATGATTTTAGCTAATAATACTATGGTTATGCGAAGTATATTATTGTTATTGCTTGTTGTTTGGACGAGTGGGTTTACTCAGGATAGAAGAATCATTATTCAGTTAGTAGATGGTGAATCTAAGAGACCTGTTGAAGGGGCAAAAATAATTTCAACACGGGATAGAAGTGTTGTTTCGAACTACTTGGGTTACGCTGAAATAGAGGTAAGCAACAAAGATGAACTGGTGATTTCCTCAATTGGGTACGAAACATTATCAATTCATCCTTCTGCGCAAGGGAACTTGAGGGTATTGATGAATAAGCGATTTATACTTATTAGTGCGCTCAATCTTGCATTTGATAAAGCCTTGGAAGAAGACTCAGTTTTGAATAAGGTCAATCTAAATACAGATTATGGACAATCTGCAAGTTATACAGGAGGCTGGACTAAATTTTACAATGAATTGGCCGAACAATTAAAAAACGACTCAATTTTACTAACGCAAAAATTTCCCATTGAAGTTCGGTTCTCGGTATCAAGAGAAGGATTTGTAAAAGATATATTAACGAATCCAGAATCAGAAGTCATAAGGAATGGATTTACTATGTTGGGCAAATGGCAACCAGCTTTCCAGTCAGAAGTATTCGTTGATCAACATTTTGTGTTTCTGGTAATGCGATCATTACATAACTCACCAAATCCAGCAGTACCAATGGAACTGACTGCCGAACCTAAGGGAGGAATGACAGCCTTTTATGGACACATTGCACGGAATCTTAAGTATCCTAAAGAGGCAAGAAAAGGGAAAATTGAGGGGCGGGTCATGCTTAAATTTATTGTTGACTCCGATGGAAGCATAAAAGACATTCAAGTTTTGCAAGGTATAGGGGGTGGTTGTGATGAGGAAGCGGTAAGGGTGGTATCAACTTCGCCCAAGTGGAAGCCCGGTACACGAAGGGGTGTACCCTTTCCTCAGGAAGTTAGATTACCAATACAGTTTAGGCTCTAATTAATATTTGAAGGCAAGAAGCAATGTAACATCACATTGCCAATTGCACTTTGGCTATTGATTTTAATACCCCTTCGTTATCCCTTTCTCTAATGCCGGAATACCCTTCTTCATCCACTCCGGTTCTGGTGCGCCCTTCAGGTAGTAATCAAAAAACTGCATCAGGCGAATGTCGTAGTCCTTACGGTTTTGTCGCTTTTGCAGGTTGTGTACTTCATCGTTATACACCAACATCCACACGGGTTTTTGTAATCTGCGCAACGCCATGTAAAACTCAATACCTTGATACCACGGCACGGCATCGTCTTTATCATTTTGCATAATCAACACCGGGGTTTGAATTTTATCAGCATAAAACAAAGGCGAGTTCTCGATGTAATAGAGTGGCTTCTCCCACAAGGTTCCTCCAATGCGGCTCTGACTTTTTTCATACTGAAACATGCGGCTCATACCACTGCCCCAACGAATGCCCCCATAGGCACTGGTCATGTTTACAACGGCTGCTCCCGCACCGGCCGCTTTAAATAAGTTGGTACGTGTAATAATATAAGCGGTTTGATAGCCGCCCCAGCTTTGCCCTTGTATGCCAATATTTTTTTCATCGACAAAACCCGTATTGATCAATTGATTTACACCGGGCATAATGCAATTGTAAGCACTCTCGCCAGGCAATCCATTTTTATAAACAATGTCGGGCACAAAAACGAGGTAGCCATTGCTGGCACACATTACCCGCTGAATGATGGACCAGGCTGGTTGTGGTTTGAAATAGGAATGCAAACCATCACTACTTTTTTCGTAGAAATACACCAGCATCGGGTATTTCTTTTTGGGATCGAAGTTTTCGGGTTTGTATAATAAACCTTGTAGCGCAACATTATCCAGCGAAGTGTAATTCACCAACTCAACGGTTCCCCACAAATAATTTTTCTGTTGTGGATTAGCAGTGCTTATTTTTTTAGGTGTAGTAAACGATAAATTACTGGCCCACACATCCGGAAACTCCTGATAGCTTTCGCGGGTGAAAAGAATATTATCGCTGTTCAATGCTTTGGTTACTCCGGCATAGCGGTAGTTGCCAGTAGTAAGTTTTTTCAGTTCGCCCGTTTTTAACGAATGACTGTAATAATTAACTGTTTTAGTTTGTTCGTCAAATGCACTGAGAAGAAGTGTAGCGTCTGGCTTAATAAATTTTTCTTCGCGGTTGAGCCACACATTGCGGAAGGTTGTTTTCTGCGTGCGACCTACTTTAGTAAGGTTTACAGCCGGTGTTTTTCCTTGCGGATCGATCGACCAGATATCGTAGCGATCGTACACCAGAAACCGCGCATCGTTCTCTAACCAACCGGCAAAGCCATACGATGATGGATAGTCCGGATGATCATCTTCTTCATCGGCAAAAGCTACCGGCAACGTTTTGGTAAGCGATTGTGTTTTTTTTGAAGTGACATCATAAGTAAACCAGGCGGTGTCAGGCAAACTAAACCAGAACACAAATTTTGCTTTGGGCGAAATGGATATGTTTCCTTTTACTTTTTCGGCAACCTTATTTTTGTTTCCGGTTTTTACATCAATGATGTAGGCATCTTCTGCCGTATTAACATCATAAAAATTACTCCATCGGTAGGGTAAATCGGATAGACCTAATGCAATGGCAGCGTTACCTTCATCGGCCAGCACAATTTGAGGAACGGTTGTACCGCCCAGCAGTGCAATTGATTTATAGGTAAGGTTAATAGCGGTTTGATACGAACGTTTTTTGTCAGCCTCCAACCGACTGTTTTGTTGGGTTTGCAACACGCTGTCCTTCCAATTCCATACTTCTACTTTAATAATTTCTTCTTCCAGTCGTGTAGTGTCTTGCACCAACGGCTTAGGCGCCAATCCGAAAAACAGTTTGCTTCCATCTTTTGAAAAGTTTGGAGTGGCATGTTCACTTACAAACCAATTGGCAGGCACTTGTTCTGTTTTATCGTGCACCAGTGCAGCGGCTGTTGCCTCACCCGTTTTCCAATAATAAAGTGAATAAAAATGGTTTGGTGCTTTTGTGGTATCGCTATCCAACAGGAAAGAAGCTTGTGAGCCATCTTCGCTTATGGCTAATCCCTTATACTTGTATTTGGATTTACCTTCATGTAGTTGCTTTAATTCTGCTTTCTGAAGGTCGTACCAATACATGCCGGCTTTCAATGTAGAATCATTTCCGGTGCTGTGAAACAAAAGTCCTTGCCCGAATTTGGCAAACGCATACTCCTTTACAAATCCAAACTGCACATTTTGGTTGGTATTGAGATTGCGCAGCACGAGCGTGTAGCCATTATCATCGGTATTCTTTTTTACTTTTTTGGGTTTTGCTGCCTCAGCTTTTTTTGCAGTATCAGGTTTTACTTTTGTTTTCTCTTCCTTCAAAGCTTCGACTTGCCAAGCAGCCCACTGACCAGCTTTTTCTGGAGCCTTAAATGATTTTACGTTGGCAATCTTTTCTGTCTTGCGGGTAGTAAATGTGTAGATGCCCAATGAATCCTTTGGCATATCTTCTTTTTTCTTTTTCTGTCTGCGCAGATCTTTCACCAGCTGGTATTGTGGTTTAATTTTGAACAGCGCGTATTTGCTATCGAACGTAAGCACAATTTCAGCAGCGCGCTTTACGGAATCTTGTATGCTGGTTTTAACATGATGAAAGACAACTTTGCCATCGCCTTCCTGTGGATTTACGGTAAAGGCAGCATAGTTACCATCGGGCGTTAGGGCTTTGTAGGTAATGTCTTTCCAGCCATCATAAACCGAAGGGTCGAGCGGTTTTTTAGTTACGGGTTGAACGGTTGTCTTTTTCTGGGCGAGGGCCCATGTGCTTGTAACCAGCAGCAATACAAGAATTCGGAGTAACATAAAATGGGATTTGATAACGAATGTAAGCATCAAGTAATTGATTCGCGTACTTTTTTGATTAATGGCAATTAGTCAGACTACCTTTGTAAAATGGAATTAACTTTAACAACCCCCGCACTCTTGTTCCCAACTGTTTCATTGATACTGCTTGCCTATACCAATCGGTTTCTGGCGGTGGCTGCACTTATCCGAAAGCTGGCCAGCGATTATCAAACCAAGGAAGACAAAAAAGTAGCCGATCAGATTCGCAACCTTAAGGTGCGGTTACGCTTAATTCGTGACATGCAAATGCTGAGCATATTCTCTTTGTTTCTGAGCGTGTTGTGTATGTTCTTCTTATTCAGTGGTGAGGAGTTGCTGGCGAAGTATATTTTTGGTACTTCTTTACTTTCCTTGTTACTTTCATTGGTAATGTCGCTGCGCGAAATTCAGATTTCAACACGCGCACTTTCTATTCAGCTAAGCGATATTGCCGATGATGTGAAGTTATGGGATCCGTTGAAGGATTTAATGGGTCGGAAGAAAGAGGAGTAGGTAGTATGGTTGCTAAGGTTACTTTTATTTAAGAAGTTTAGGAAAGTCATCTCCAAATAATTTTTGAAAAATGCTCTTTGCTGTTTCACTATCTAAAGCTTGATTTAAACCAAGATCGACTAATTTTCCAAGAACTAGGTCTTTAAAGTCCTTCTTAGAATTTTTCTTGGAACTTGATTTTAGTGACTCTATTTCGTCATGTATAATTTCCTGCCCATGTCCAAGCTTATCGAGGTTCAGTAATACTTCATCAATTTTTACTTTTATTTCTTTTAGCTCTTCAGTGTTATAGTAATCTGAAGACTCACTTGACTTGTTATTCAATTCTTCACCCTGCTTTTCGCTCTTAAGAAAGTCTAAGTACTTAGAATACATAAGAGAGTCAAAAAGATGTTTCATCTCATCTCTTTGAGTACCTATTCGTAATTTTTGTTTTGGACTTAAAACTAAGTTGAAAGATGTTCGCCCGCCCACCGCTTGTCTGTAATACTTTTGTATCTTAGTTAGACTTACAACATCTAGGATCAGGTTTCCAAGGTCAACTTTTCTGGCATTTTGTGGAGGTGTAACACTAAATAATTTCTCAAAAGTCTCAATTTCAAATTCCAGAAATTTATTTGGATTAATTGATTCTATTTTTGCTTTATGGTATTCCCTAATCTTATCCTTCAAAAGAATTTCCACAGACTCTTCAAGGATTTTTTTTGCTCTAGATTTATTTTAATTAATTCTTCTCTTGATATAGACTTATACTTTTGAGGGTCACCAGCAATCAGGCCATTTTTCCAGTCCTCATATCTATATGTTGTTGAATCTTGATCATAGAGTTTGCCTAGGAAAAAAGACATTGTCTCACTATATAATGGATAAACCTTCTCAGGATAGTTCTGAACTTCTGCAATCAACTCCGTCTGAGCCCAACTATTTTTAGAGTACTCGGCCCAATAATCATCACTACCCAATACAACTCCACTTATGGAAATTACTTTTTTACAAAAGTTACATCTGTAGTCAAAGGAGTCCATCGAACCATCACAAATTAAAGGTTCGATATTTGGTTGTTTACAAATCGGGCAAGTTCCTCTTTGAATTTCTTCATGAGTTACGTGCTCAATTGTTCCAGGAAGATTATATAGCCCCATAATTGTGAAATACGGTCAATACGTAATTAGTCAGTTAATAATACTTATCATTCAATTAATGATACTCAAACACGCCATTCTCCGTCTTCAACGTAACTTTTTTGGTAGCAGCTTTTTCTACATAGCCAATAATCTTCGCGTCAACACCAAAAGCTTCTGAAATAGCAATCACCTGCTGTGCAAATTGCTGGGGCAGGTAAATCTCCATGCGATGCCCCATGTTAAAAACCCTATACATTTCTTTCCAGTCGGTGCCAGAGCATTCGTGTATCAGTTTAAACAGCGGTGGAATTTCAAACAGATTGTCTTTGATTACATGAACATCATCCACAAAGTGCAATACTTTGGTTTGTGCGCCACCACTGCAGTGTACAATACCGTGAATGTTTGTGCGTAATTCGTTTAACACTTTCAGCATTACCGGGGCATACGTGCGCGTGGGTGATAAAACCAGTTTGCCAACATTCACTTCTACACCCGGCACTTCATCCGTTACTTTGTATTTCCCTGAATAAACCAGATCGTCTGGTACAGCTTTGTCAAACGTCTCCGGATATTTGGTTGCGTAACTGTGTTCAAACACATCGTGTCGCGCAGAGGTAAGTCCGTTACTACCCATGCCACCGTTGTATTCGCTTTCGTAGGTTGCTTTTCCGGATGAGGCTAAGCCCACAATTACATCACCCGCCTGAATGTTGGCATTATCGATTACATGAGTGCGCTTCATGCGAGCAGTTACGGTGCTATCTACAATAATCGTTCGCACCAGATCGCCCACATCAGCAGTTTCACCACCGGTGCTGTAAATTTCCATGCCGTGTTGGCGCAGCATAGTCAACACTTCTTCGGTGCCGTTGATGATGGTTGAGATCACTTCACCGGGAATCAGATTTTTGTTACGACCAATAGTGGATGAGAGCAAGATTGGCCCAGTGGCGCCTACACACAATAGATCATCGATGTTCATGATGATGGCATCTTGTGCAATGCCTTTCCACACGGAAAGATCGCCTGTTTCTTTCCAATAGAGATAGGCCAAAGATGACTTAGTGCCGGCTCCATCGGCATGCATAATGGTGCAAAACTCTGGATCGCCAGCTAATGTATCGGGAACAATTTTGCAAAAGGCTTTCGGGAACAAACCCTTATCTAAAGTTTTGATGGCCTGGTGTACATCTTCTTTGCTGGCGGAAACCCCGCGTTGGTTATAGCGATCGTTGCTCACGTGGTAAATTAAATCAGACTACAAAAGTGCAAAAAGATTGTGGTTCCTGTTGTTTCACCAGCCGTTCAATTTCCATCAAGCGAATCCAGATAAAGGTCTTCTACTTTCTTTCGCGCCCACGGTGTTTTTCTAAAGAAAGTAAGACTTGATTTAATGCTGGGGTCGTGCCGGAAGCAATTCACGGGAATTCGCTCGCCCAATTCTTCCCACCCATATTTTTCCACCAGAAAATTTAAAATGGCTTCAAGAGTTTTGCCATGCAAAGGGTTGTTCTTTTGTTCGCTCATTTGCGGATGAGGGTTAGGGATTGACTGTAATCTTCCTGAAAATCTTCTGGTAACTTATGCAACACGCTATCGATTTTTTTGAGCTGTTGCTGATACAGATTAAATAGAACCGTTCCGGTACTCAGCGGAATTCGTTCCGCCATAATTTTTTCGCAAAAGTAAATTCTAAGTTCCAACTCGGTTTTGGGCAAGCCCGAGTATTTAATTTGTCTGTTGGTGTATCGCAGTACTTTTCGTAAAATCTTTTTGGTGAGGTATAGGTTATGCCCGGCTATTTCAGTAAACAAAGCATCTATTTCAGTTTTAACCTGCTGAATATAACCAGCCTCATCGTGGGCTTCGAACAAAAGATAAGCGAGGAGTTCTTTGTTTTCTTTTTTATAGCGGGCCAACCGAAGGCAAAGTGCCTGCAGTGTATCGGCATTGGTGTGTTGTAATTCTTTCCGGATGTCGGCCAATGAAGCTGCAGTCATGTTTGGTGTGATATCGTACAAAGGTAATGAATACTGTTACTGGTTTCTGATTTCTTGCTCCTCGCTAAAATATAAAGGCTAAACTAACCAGCAGCCAGAAACGAGAAACCAGAAACTTTTTAGCGCCAATCTTCTATCTTGCAAACTCAACCAACAATCATGAAAAAACTTTTCGCCTTTGCGCTCCTTATCATTTTGAATTTGCACGTTCAGGCCCAACCTAAGTCCGGTGAAACCATCACCACCCAAAAGCAAAAATTTGTGCTCGAAACTATTACCTCCGATCTGCAAAGTGTGTGGGGAATAGCGTTTTTACCGGATGGTCGGATTCTGGTTACCGAAAAAAGTGGCGAGATACGCGTTATTAAAGATGGCAAGCTGTTGCCCGAAAAGATTACAGGTGTACCGAAAGTATATGATAAGGGCCAAGGCGGACTGATGGATATTCAGCTTCATCCTAACTATGCACAAAATGGTTGGATTTATTTAACGTATTCCAAACCAGACGGCAGCAATGGAGGTACAGTAATAGCACGCGCAAAACTGCAAGGCAATGCGTTGGTAAATCTGGAAGAAATTTTTAAAGCCCAACCTACCACTTCATCGGGTGTGCATTTTGGTTCGCGCATTGTATTTGATGGTAAAGGATATATCTACTTTTCATCTGGTGAACGCGGTAAGAAAGAAAACGCGCAGGATTTATCGAACCACTTGGGTAAAATTTTGCGCTTGCATGAAGACGGTCGCGTGCCAACCGATAACCCATTTGTAAATACACCCAATGCAAAACCTGAAATCTGGTCGTATGGCCATCGCAATCCGCAAGGGGTGTATTACGATAAACAAACCAACACGTTGTGGAATCACGAACATGGCCCTAAGGGTGGCGATGAACTGAACAAAGTAGAGAAAGGCAAGAACTACGGCTGGCCGGTTATTACTTATGGCATTGATTACAATGGCCAACCTATTTCTGATATTTCTGAAAAGCCTGGTATGGAGCAACCCGTGCGCTATTGGGTGCCATCAATTGCGCCCTGCGGATTAACTATGGTTACCAGCGACAAGTATCCAAACTGGAAAGGGAATTTTTTAGTGGGTGCATTGGCCTATCAATTAATAGCGCGTGTAGAAGTTGCTGATGGAAAATTTGTAGCAGAAGAAAGAATGCTTGAAAAGATTGGGCGGGTGCGGGCCGTGGCGCAAAGTCCCGATGGGTACATTTATGTTACAACAGAAAACCCTGGAACAGTAAACCGATTGGTACCAGTGAAGTAGTTGTTTTTTCCTTTAGTGATAAAAAGGTATGGCGGCTATGTAAATAACCGCCATACCTCATAGTAAGAAATGCTACTTCAGGTTATCCTCAAACAATTTCAAAATACGTTTGTACTCATCCGTCCAACTGCTGGGTTCCACAAATCCATGATCTTCCATAGGATAAACGGCAAGTTCCCAGTTGTCTTTACCTAACTCAATCAGCCGCTGTGTAAGTTTTACGGCATCCTGAAAGTGAACGTTTACATCTACCATGCCGTGGCAGATAAGTAAATGTCCTTTTAATCCCGCTGCATGATAATAAGGTGAGCTTTTCGCGTAAGCAATGCTATCAGCAACGGGTGTATTTAAAATGTTGGCAGTATAACCGTGATTATATTGAGCCCAATCGGTAACAGGGCGCAAGGCTGCTCCGGCAGCAAACACATCGGGTGTAGTAAACATACCCATTAACGTAATAAAACCACCATACGAGCCACCATAGATGCCAATGCGCTTTGGATCAACACCATGTTTTTCGGTAAGCCACTTGGCGCCATCCACATGGTCGGTTAAATCTTTACCACCCATAAAGCGATAAATGCCGGTGCGCCAATCGCGGCCGTAGCCGGCACTTGCCCGGTAGTCCAGGTCTAATACCGTATAGCCTTTATCCACTAATAAATTATGAAACATGTATTCACGGAAGTAGCTGCTCCACCACTTGTGGGCGTTTTGCAAGTACCCGGCACCATGCACAAAAATTACCGCTGCGCCATTGGGTTTTTCGGGCTTATAGATGCGGGTATAAACATCGGCACCATCGCGGGCTTTAAAGGTGGTAACTTCGGGTTCGCGCCAGTTGTACGATTTAAATTCAGTGCTAATTGAATTGGTAATTTGTTGTGGTTTCGCACCGGCTTTGTTTTCCTGCAGGTACAACTCCCAGGGTTTGTTGCTATACGAGTAGCGAAAGGCAATCCACTTTTCATCGGGCGATAGTTCTACTTCGTGTGCTCCGGTCATGGTGGTTAACTTTTCAGCTTTGCCACCGCCAACCGGTAGTTTATAAAAATGTTTTTCGCCCGGGTGCACTTCGTTGGTAATGATGTAAAAGAATTTTTTATCGCGCGAAAGCGATACGGATTGTACCTCGTACTTGCCGTTTGTAAGGGCTTGTTTTTTAGCAGAAGTTACATCTACTGTATATAAATGTGAGTAGCCGGTTTCTTCCGATTGAAACCACACCGTTTTGTTATCGGCCAGCCAGCCCATGTTGGCACCACCAAAAAAACCACCACCGGTGCCGGGGCCGCCAATCCAGGCTTCATCGTGTTGCCGATCAATCAACTTTAGTTTGGCAGTAGCTACATCTAACGATACAATCCAACGATCTTTATTGTCTTGCGACCGTAACGACAAAGCATTGTTTTTACCATCGGCCGACCAAACCAAACCTGAATAAGAAACAGCTCTAGCTTCTGGCTTTTTTTCTTTTGCGTCTTTAGCAGGTTTTGTGGCATAGGCTTTTTTAAATTCAGGGGAATCAAAAATGCCTGGCAGTTCATCGGTTTTAACTTGAATAACAGTATCGCGCTTAATATCATATATAAACAACTCGCTGTTACTTTGTACACCACCTACTTTTGAACGGGCCGGAATATCTTCAGTAAAGCCCGATTCAGTTACGTAATTGGGTACAATGGTGTTTTTGGCGCTGCTGCTTTTAATAAGTTGGTAGGTAACAAAGTTTCCATCGGGGCTTAATTGAACAGCGCTGATGTTATTATCGCCATAATAAATTTCTTTAGGTCGGGTAGGTGCATCGGCTTTACGGTTTTTAGCAGATGCTGCACGGTTATCGCTGCGTTGCTTTAGTACTTCGAAGTAAGCAAGTTGATCGGCCTTCAGCCATTTTTCCTGTTCAGAAAGTTTTGCATCGGGCCGTTTGGTGCCGCGTTTAAAGTCAGTTAGTTGTGCAAAGGTACCGGTGGCAACTTCCCAACTGAATAAATTATTGTTGGCGGTAAAAATAATTTTCCGTTCGTCTATCGAAAAACCGGCTCCGGATTCGCGATCAACGGTATTGGTAATCTGAATAACTTTACCGCTTACTACATCTAACAAAAACAAGTCGCCATTTTTTTCATACACCTTCTTTGTTAATGTTTTATTAAATGAGCCTGAGAAGGATGGCAGTGCTCTGCGGGTGGAGGCTGGTACTTTTTGGGGTGTTCGGTTTGTGATGGTAATGGTATATATCGAATCGCCCGGATTTTTATCGGGGTTCCAGCTAAAGTAAAGTTGTTTACTGTCGTCCGACCAGTTGAGGTTAGAAGGAGCCACCCCCATCCATTTAGGGTCGCGCATAATTTTTTCAACGGTAAGCGGGGCCAGTGTTTGAGCCCAGGCAGCCTGGCTTATAAGTAATAGGAGAATAATTTTTTTCATAACGTATCGTATTGTAGCCGAAAAGTATTAAAAGCTTTTTTGGCTAAAGCCGAAAATTGTATTAGTGGTAAAAATGGACTAAGAATTACTATTTCTACTTTAACTTTGCCGCATGAAAGAGTTTTTATCGCGCGAATTTTATGGCAATACGGTAGAACATTACCTGATTACCGTAGCCATTATTATCGGTGGGATTATTATAGTACGTCTTATCCGGAATCGGATTTTGATGTTACTGAAAAAGTGGAGCGAAAAAACAGAAACCAAGCTTGACGATTACATTGTAAAAGGTATTGAAAAATTCGGATTACCCGTGCTGAATATTTTAGTGCTGTACTCAGCACTTCACTACCTCACCTTTTCCGAGAAGATTACCAAAATTATCAACAATACGCTGGGTGTGGTTATTACATTCTACATCATTCGTATGTTTTCGGCTTTCGTACGATTGTTATTAGAATCTTTTATAAGCAAACAGGAAGGCGGCCAAGAAAAAGTAAAGCAATTGAATGGCATTATGCTGTTAGTAAATGCCGTGATCTGGGCGGTGGGCTTGTTGTTTTTGTTTGATAACCTCGGCTATGACATTACAGCCGTAGTTGCCGGTTTAGGTATAGGCGGTATTGCTATTGCCTTAGCGGCACAAAATATTCTGGGCGATTTATTCAATTACTTTGTCATTTTCTTTGATCGCCCGTTTGAAGTAGGCGATTTTATTACGGTTGACGATAAACGGGGTACGGTGGAACACATTGGTATTAAAACAACCCGGTTACTAAGTGTAAGTGGCGAACAACTTGCCTTTGCCAACAGCGATCTAACTAAATCGCGCATTCATAATTTTAAACGGATGAATCGCAGGCGAATCATCTTTACGATAGGAGTTGTTTATAATACACCCCCCGAAAAACTAGAAAAAATTCCGGCTTTACTGCGTACCATTATTGTAGATCATGAAAGAGCTACTTTTGATCGGGCACATTTTGCAAAGTTTGGTGCCTACAGCCTGGATTTTGAAGTGGTGTACTTTGTTGAATCTTCCGAGTACGTTCAATACATGAATATTCAGGAGGGCATTAATCTTAAAATTTTCAAAACCTTTGCGCAGGAAGGAATTGAGTTTGCTTACCCCACACAAACCATTATTGTAGAAAAGTAAAGCGATTAGTGCTGCTTTTTTTCTTTGGTAAGATCGGTAACTATACTGTTGAAGACAGAAAGAATCAGGCTAAAACCCAGTGCCCACCAAAATCCATCAACAGCAAAGCCGGTAATAAAGTAATCGACTAAAAGAATAATCAAGGCATTAATTACCAACAGAAAAAGACCCAGCGTAACAACGGTTATCGGTATCGTAAACAAAATCAAAATGGGTTTTACAATAACATTGGCAATAGCCAGTACTACTACCACCAGCAACGCATACCCATAATTTTCTACATGCACCCCGCTTTGTAGCAGGTAGCCGGTAAGCAATACGGCAAGGCCGTTAAGTAGAAAGCGCACCAGTCCGTTCATAGATTAGTTCTATTTTAAACAAAGATAAGACTCTTCGGAAATGAAATTTCTAATTTAAAACCCCGAATATTTTTACCTTTCGTCCCCTTATGTACGCCATTGTTGATATTGAAACCACAGGCGGTTATGCCGAGAACCATCGTGTAACGGAAGTGGCCATTTATCACTACGATGGAGTGCAGATCACCGATCAGTTTCATACGCTCATTAACCCCGGCCGAAAAATACCAGGCTTTATTACCGGGCTAACGGGTATTACTTCGCAAATGGTGCAAGAAGCTCCGGCTTTTGAAGATATTGCCTCCGAACTTTTCAGTTGGCTGAAAGACCGGGTATTTGTAGCACACAATGCCCATTTTGATTATAGTTTTTTAAAGAAAGAGTTTGAAGAAACCGGCATAAACTGGAGTACAAAAAAACTTTGCACCGTAAGGCTTAGTCGCAAGATAATTCCGGGTTTAAGTTCCTACAGCCTGGGTCGGTTAGCCGAAAGCCTGGGCATAAAAATACCGGACCGGCACCGTGCAGGTGGCGATGCTCTGGCTACAGCAAAAATTTTTGATTTGCTGATGAAGCGCGATAACGAGGGTGTAATCGCGAAAACATTAAAGCGAAACTCAGGCGAAACCATTCTGCCACCTAATTTACCCAAGGCAGCATTTGATAAACTTCCGGCCAAGGCGGGTGTGTATTATTTTCACGATGCGCGGGGTACGGTTATTTATGTTGGCAAAGCCATTAATATTAAAAAAAGAATTGCCGGCCATTTTACAGGCGAGGCCCGCGAGTGGAACCGCTCTAACATTCGCAACGAAATACATCACATCAGTTACGAGCTTACCGGCAATGAGTTGATTGCTTTGATTCTGGAATCACAAGAGATCAGAAAATTGTGGCCTAAGTATAACCTGGCGCAGAAATATAAAGTAGAAGAGTGGGGCGTGTATGATTATGAAGATCGCAATGGGTATTTGCGATTTGGAATAAACGTTGTAAGCAAAGGTGCACGGCCGCTCATTACATTTTCATCGAAGGGCGATGCGTGGAATTTTATGTGGGAGAAAGTAAAAGCAAACGACTTATGTCCTAAGCTCAGTGGCTTGCAGGTTGCTAAAGGTCTATGCTTCAGCCATCAATCGGGCACATGCAAAGGCGCATGCCAGGGTGTTGAAAAAGTAAAAAAGTATAACAGGCGAGCGCAACAAGCTATCGATTCGTTTTTTGAAGCCGGGGAAACGGTGGCCCTGGTGGGCCAGGGGCGCAGGCCCGATGAAAAATCGGTAGTGTTAGTGGAGAATGGCAATTACCTCGGCTTTGGTTTTTTTGATAATACCGAAAACATTTCCAGCCTGGAAGCAGCGCGTAATTTTATAAAACCATCTAAAGATAACCGCGTGGTACAAAATATTGTAAACTCGTACCTCACCAATCCGAAGGGAGTGGAGTTGGTGTTGTTTAATTGAGTTCAGGCTGTTTAGCTTTGTAGTATGAATTACATTGACCTCTTTGGGTATTTCGGTAGTTTTTTAACCTGCATTACTTTTATGCCGCAGGTATATAAAACCTGGCAAACAAAAAAGGCGGGCGACTTAAGTCTGGCTATGATGTTAATTGTGGTATTGAGCACCATTGTTTGGTTGGTGTATGGTTTTGCTCTGTTGCTATGGCCTGTAATTGTTGCAAATGGAATTGTATTTACCCTTAGTTTGATACTGGTTTATTTTAAACTTACGTTTAAACAGTAACTGTTTTTGGTTGCCGGCTACGGGTTTCCGGCAACAGGAAACCGCGAGCCAATTGATCCTCGCCAATTGGCAACTTTCCACAAAAATTTTAGTACCAATTGGTTATAATTGCGTTTCATTTCTCTAAAGAACAGATCGGATATGTCATTTGCAGGAGCAACAGAAATTCAACAAGAGCACGCACAAAAGGTAAAACAGGTTTACGCTGAAGTAGCAAAAGTGGTAGTGGGGCAGGAGTATATGGTAAACCGCCTGCTGGTGGGCTTGTTTACCAACGGCCACATTTTGTTGGAAGGTGTACCCGGCCTGGCTAAAACGCTTACCATAAGTACAGTAGCGCGGGTGTTGCATCTGTATTTTTCGCGCATTCAGTTTACGCCCGATTTGCTTCCCGCTGATTTGGTGGGCACGATGATCTACAATCAAAAGGAAGGAAAATTCGAAGTAAAGAAAGGCCCTATTTTCGCCAACATTGTATTAGCCGATGAGATTAACCGCTCACCCGCCAAAGTACAGTCTGCCTTGCTGGAAGCGATGCAGGAGAAGCAAGTAACTATTGGTGAAACAACCTTTAAGTTAGATAAACCTTTTCTGGTAATGGCCACCCAAAACCCTGTAGAAAACGAAGGCACGTATCCACTGCCCGAAGCGCAGATAGACAGGTTTATGATGAAAGTGTTTGTAGATTATCCTACCAAAGAACACGAGCTGGAAATTATGCGCAGAATTTCTAACATGCAGTTTAGCTACGAAGTAAATCCTATACTTACCAAAGAAGATATTTTCTCCATTCGCGAAGCGGTGAATAAAGTGAAAATGTCCGAATCGTTGGAGCGATATATTATTGAGTTAGTAACGGCTACCCGCAAACCCAAAGAATACAAGTTAGATAACGAAGCCCAATACATTCAGTTTGGAGCTTCGCCCCGTGCCAGCATTAACATGAACTTGGCTGCCAAAGCTGTAGCCTTTATGGATGGCCGCGAGTATGTGTTACCGGAAGACATTAAAGAAGTAGCACTGGATGTAATGAACCACCGCATTATTCTAAACTACGAAGCCGAAGCCGATAACGTGCGCACCAAAGACATTATTAAAGCGTTGCTTACCAAGGTGCCGATTACGAAGTAATGTATTGTGATTAATTCTTTCTATAAATTCAAAGTAGAATAAAGATTCGTGTATTCGTGGCTTCTCTTTATAGAAGCGAAAAAGCAAAGCAGATTTCTTTACCTATTTCTAACACGCGTTCATGGTATTTAGCTGATTCCAGATCGGTGTCGTCAAAATCTTTGGGGTCATCGAACGGTAACGAAATCCTTTTTTCAGCACCAATCACAATCGGGCAGTTTTCATCTGCATGCGAACATGTCATAATAGCGGCAAAGCCTGCACTGGGATTAAAGCTATCACCATAGGTTTTGGAGAATGCAATAACAGCGAGTGCTGCTTCAGCAAACCGAACTTCGTATTTGGGGTTGGCAGATGCATCGGCATCAGTTAGCTGAAATCCAACTTCTCGCATGGCTTTTACAGCGCGTGGGTTAAAGGCTGTAGCTTCCGTACCTCCTGAATAGCATTGTACATTTTTAACATCATAATGAAAGGCTGCGGCCTGAGCCCATAGTTGCGAGAGGTGGCTTCTGCGCGAGTTATGGGTACAGATAAAATTGAGCAATGCTGGTTTTTGTTCGATTGTTTTCTGGCGAACATAAGCAGCAAGTTGCTCTAAAATGGCTTTACGGTCGGCAGCAATTTGGGCATACTGGCCTTCAAACAACTTTACCAGATTTGACAGGGGCGGAAATAATAGATTCATGCGGCAAATATAAAGCATATCGTAATATTACGATATGAGAATGCAGGCTAACGTATGTTATCAGAATCTTACTTGCATTACCGGCTCTTTACCGTAATGTTATTTGGGTTACCGGAGTTAACTCGCTCAATTTCATCTGTATTATCGTAATAATACGATTGCAAAGGGCGATCTTATAGTAAGTTTCAAGGCTATAAAAAGACAGGCCTTTAACAATTACGTAACATAGCCGCCTTAACGGGTTAATATTGTAACAGCACCTTTGCGGGAAAATAATTTACCCCAATGTTGAAGCGTCTTTATCTCCTGTTTGTTCTAATCAATTTTACAACATTAGCAATTGCTCAAAACGGTAGTATTACTGGTAAGGTAATAGATGCTGGAAATAAAGAACCTGTAATTGGTGCTAATGCAGTAATACAGGGTACTACTGTTGGTAGTTCTACCGACCTGGATGGCAATTTTACCATTGCGAACTTAAAGCCAGGCACTTATACTGTGGCTGTTTCTTTTGTTACATACAAAACGCATGTTATACCTGATGTAACAGTGGAATCAGGTAAAATTATTTCAATAGCGGTTGAGTTAAATGAGGATGCAACCGAGTTGGAGGAAGTGATAGTAACAGGAACCCGGCAGGTAAATACAGACTATAGCCTTGTGGCAGCAATAAAAGAAAGCAAGCTAGTCGTAAGTGGAATTTCAGCGGAACAAATTGCACGTGTGCCCGATCGTGATGCAGCGCAAATTATGCAACGAGTACCAGGAATAAGTATAGTTGATAATCGTTTTGTAATGATAAGAGGCGTGAGTGAACGATATAATCAGGTAATGATTAATAAAGTAATTGGCCCTAGCACTGAGGTAGATAAGCGCTCTTTCTCATTTGATCTGATACCCAGCGGTGCGATAGATCAGATATTAATCTATAAATCGGGCAGTGCCGATATACCGGGCGATTTTGCCGGAGGTGTGATTCAGGTAGTAACACGTCAATTCAATGACGAAAATTACTTTAAGGTTAGCACTTCGTTAGGCATGCGTGCTGGTACCACGTTTAACGATTTCAACAAAAGTCAAGGTAGCTCAACCGATTGGCTAGGATACGATAATGGCTTTCGCTCATTACCCGCAACCTTCCCTTCAACCAATGCAATGATACAATCATCTCGAACTTCTGAGTTGCGTCAAAATGCTGGTCGGTCTTTAACAAATAATTTCGACTACAGCACCGTCAGTGCTCCGGTTGACTTTGGTTTTGGATTTGAATTATCACATGGTTTTAATCTCGGCAGACTAAAATTAGGTACACTCACAAATGTAGCCTACTCCAATTCTTATCAGAATAAGGTGGTTAACTTTAAGCGTTACCTGTTCGATAATCAAAGTATAGAAGATCGTTTCAACTACAATGATACTTATTCTGAAAATGACGTACGTATTAGCGGAATTAGTAATTGGTTGGCCACGATTGGGAAATCCAGATTTGAATTTAAAAATCTGATTAATTTACTTGGTGAAAACCAAACCATTTTGCGCGATGGTCAGGACTTATTTCTTAATACCGATCGCTTTTACCGCAATTATTCTTATCACTATCAAAGCCGCTTTATTTACACAGGGCAATTACAAGGCACACATAAACTGGCAGATAATTCTGTTATTATTGATTGGGTTGGAGGTTACAACTATGTGAATAGAGATGAACCTGATTTTAGAAGATTCCGGACTTTCCGCCTCCTTTCAAGTGGAGAAGAAACATATCAGATGCAATTACCTCCAAGTGCAAACTTGTTTGAAACAGGACGGTTTTATTCAGACCTTCAAGACAAAGGTTTTTCAAATGGTGTTAATATCGAGAAGAAGTTTGGCGATGTTAACAATAAGCGAACAGCATCCGTAAAGGCTGGTTATTACATAGAATCTAAGGAGCGTGATTTTAATGCGCGCTATGTATCGTACTTATATCCTGGATTCTTTAATCAAGAGGAGGGGCAACGCCTTATTCGTCTCCCGCTTAACGAAGTGTTTGCTCCGGGCAACATAAAGTCTTCAGATGGTTTTGTGTTGGAAGAAGGAACCAGACCTTCGGATACATATACAGGGTCCAATTTCTTAACAGCCGGTTACGTAATGGGAACATTGCCTGCTGGCAAGTTTGATCTAACAGCAGGGGTTCGCTTAGAAAACAATGTACAGAAATTGAATACTATTAGTGTGGATGGTCCTGTGGAGGTAAATAACCCGATTTTATCAGTACTACCTTCTTTGAACATGGCATATAATCTAACTGATCGTTCTCTTTTTCGACTGGCCTACTCTCGTACAGTAAATCGTCCGGAATTCCGGGAACTGGCTCCATTTTTATATTATGATTTTGAGTTAGAACAAGGTGTTCAAGGGAATCCGAACCTTAGAACAGCTACAATTGATAATATTGACTTA
This sequence comes from Cyclobacteriaceae bacterium, assembly GCA_019638395.1. Lineage (GTDB taxonomy): Bacteria > Bacteroidota > Bacteroidia > Cytophagales > Cyclobacteriaceae > ELB16-189. The sequence goes on along the minus strand of JAHBTX010000005.1, from coordinate 324,802 downwards.
CGGTGGGAAATATATCCTAACCCAGGTGAAGCCATAAGCTTGGGCATGTTTTACAAGTCTTTCAATGATCCAATTGAATCAATTTTGCTCTTAACTACGGAAGCACCTCAATCAACCTATGGAAATGCAGACATGGCTAATGCTTACGGTGTTGAATTAGAATTTAAAAAATCACTTTCTAGTCTTGGGGTTTCGCGTTTCTTACGGAATACATCGATCAACATGAATGCCTCTTTTATATTCTCTGAGGTTGATTTAGGTGCGCAGGCAACAGCTCAACAACAAGTCCGTCAATTACAAGGCCAATCACCCTATTTAATCAACGCAGGAGCTTATTATAATGATGATGTAAAGAAGTTTGCAGTTTCGGTGGCGTATAACATTTTCGGCCCCCGTATTTTTGCTGTTGGCGATGTAAACTTTCCTTCAATTTATGAGTTACCCAGACACTCCTTAGACCTTCAACTTTCTAAACAATTTGGTAAACTCGAAACGAAGTTGAATATCCAAAATCTGGTGAATGCTAAGTATCGATTTTATCAGGACACAGACGTGAACAATAAAATTGATACCCAGGGTGGGCGTGATGCCTCCATTCTGGCTTACACGGTTGGTCAGCAAATCAGTATAAGTCTAGGGTATAAAATAAGCCGCTAAAAAAAACAAACCAATGTTATTGAAGCCGCATCCAAGCATGCGGCTTTTTTATTGTTAAGAAAACATGAAATCCATAACCTTCCGGTAACGAATTGATAACTCCCCTGTAATTGCCCGGCATGAGTGGCTATCTAATTTTGAGGCGGAAAAATAATGTCTCATAAAAATTAAACTCATGAAAAAAACGCTTTCACTTTTGTTCTTTCTCGTAGCTATTTCGGCTATGGTGGTGATGCAAAGTTGCGATGGTGACGATCCGAAACCGGCAACAATTCCAACAATCTCATTAAGCAGTACAACCGGCCAGGGAAATCCAGGATCAACTGTAACAGTTACAGCTACAATTGCGGCATCGGGTGGCGCTAGTGAGTTAATTGTTGCTGGTGTTACGTCAACTCCGGCAAGCCCTATTAGTCTTTCCGGCACAGCACTTACTCAGGAGGTTGGTTTGCAGGTACCGGCCAGTGCTGTTGTAGGTTCTACGATAAATGTAGTTTTAACGGTTAAAGACAACGGTGGTTTAGTTTCTATTCCAGCAACATTTACAATTACAGTACAAGATCCAACTATCGTATTAAGCGGTAACCTTACAACTCAAACACTGGATGCCTCTAAAAAATATCTGATACGCGGTCAAACCTTTATAAAGGATGGTATAACAGTAACAATTCCAGCCGGTACCGTTTTATTTGGCGAAAAATCAACCAAAGGAACTTTGATAGTAGAGCGTGGCGGAAAGCTACTTTGTAATGGTACAGCGACAAGCCCAGTAGTGATGACATCGAATCAAGGTGTTAACGAGCGAGATAAAGGTGATTGGGGTGGATTAGTAATTCTTGGTAAAGCATATACAAACCAACCGAATCCGGCTGTAGAGGGTATTTCTCCTGCGGTTAATTTTGGTGCTGATAATCGTACAAATGACAATGACAATTCTGGTGTGTATAAGTACCTACGGGTTGAATATGCAGGTATTGAATTAACACCAAATAACGAAACTAACAGTATAACATTGGGTTCAGTTGGCAGTGGTACTGAATTTCACCACGTTCAGGTGTCATTTGGTGGCGATGATGGTTTTGAGTGGTTTGGAGGAACAGTAAACGCTAAACATTTGATCTCTCTTTCAACATGGGATGACGATTTTGATTGCGATTATGGTTGGAGTGGTAATGTGCAGTTTGCGCTGGTGGTTAGAAACCCATTCTCGGCTGACCAATCACAATCCAACGCTTTCGAAAATGATAATGGCCCAAATGATAACGATACCGGTGCCGGTACTTATACAACTGGAACCTTCTCCAACGTAACAGTTTATGGACCAATCGACAGAACTGGTCGCGCAAACTCAGCCAACAACGTGCATAGCATAGATTTGAGAAGAAGAAATGCCACATCAATCTTCAATTCAGTTATTGGTGGTTTCCCAACCGGCTTACGGATGAACCAAAATTCAGTCTATTCTCAATATACGGCCGCTACGCCTAATGGTGTTCTGGCAAATAATATTTTGATAGCACCCGCTGCAACTCGCTTTGCTATAGGAAGTGGCGTTACCTTTACGGCCACCGATCTACAAACTTACTGGGATGCGGCTAATACTTCCCTCGCAATTCCTGCAAATGACGATAACCAAACTTCGTTTTATACAACTCTTGGCCTACGAATCGATAATTTCTTTGCCAGATATACGGGGGGCGCCAGTACATATCCATCCGATCCTGATTTCACCATTTCGAGTGGTACAGCAACTATTGCAACCGGAGCAAGCTTTACAAATGCTAAGTTTAGTGAAGCAGGAAGAACAGGTTTCTTTGAAAACGTTGCTTATAGAGGTGCTTTTGGAACAACTGATTGGACAAACGGTTGGGCTGAATTCCGCCCGATAACAAAAGTTTATTAATAAATAATTTCTTAGGGTAGAAGGACCTGCTGCGAGGCAGGTCTTTCTTTTTTAGTTTTGTAATAATATGAAATTGAAATATATGCTGTTGTTGGTACTTGGCCTTGTAGCCTGTCAACCTACCGTCTCATATAATGCACAAGATCAATTAACTCCGCAACAGTATGATAAAGTAATGTCGAAAATAATTCGGTATGTAGGCAGGAAACCCGAAAAGGCAACCGACTCAACAAAATTCTCGGCACAATTTGATGAACACTACCAGGAACAGATTGGCCTACACAAACTCGAGTTATATTTCGAAAATAGAACCGGTGATTCTTTCTTTCTGGTAAGCCGCAGAGCCCCAAGTTTGTTTGAAAAATATGTAGCCACAGGTGGCAGGTTTAAGTTTGATAAGGTTGATAGCCTGATTGAATACGAAGAAATTTTCCGTACCTGGAAAATGATGCCAGATACGTTAAAGGTCAGGAGCTATAAATTGTTTGATAAGATGGTAAAGGGAGAGTCGTTAGATAAGTACTTAACGGTAAATTCTGGTGGAATTGAATACATAGAGTTTCCTGATGCTAATGTGTATTACGATAAGCAGGAACGTAAATGGAAATCGAAACAGTTTGGGACAATAGAAGATATTGTTGAAAGTAACAACACTAATTAATCTTAAGCTGCTTTTCTTTATAAGTTTCCATTACCTTTTTAATCTGAATAGAGGCATTCACTAAAGAGTCTTGCGCCTTTTTGTTGTTCTCCATTCTGATTTTCAAAGCTGCATTTTCAAGCTTATTGTTCTCCAACGATTTTTCAAGCTGAACTTTTTCCTGTTCGTTGTTGCTTAATTTGATAGTTAAATCTTTGCTCTGATTGAGCATGCGTTGCTGTTGTTTTTCAACTGCATCCAGTGCCTGCTGGGTTTCATCAATTTGTTTTTGTACCTGATCGCGATAAAATTTTATACCAAACTGATAAACCATTTTCTGTAACTCGCGGGTAGCGTATGTAACATCTTTCTCGTTCCACTCGGTGGGATTAATACCCATCCACACCGTAGTGGTTTTATCGCTTCCTTGGCTGCCGGCATATACAATGCCTTTACTAAAGGGAGTACCGCTAATGATGGGTTCAGTAATTACTGCGGGTGAACTGAGTAGCTTCACCTTACCCATATCTTTCTGGTAGCGCGTAAAGGCTTGTTGTATTTCTTCTTTGCGACCCTCCAGCGTAGTGGCAAACACTTCAATAGTTTCGTTCTTTATCTTTTCGTTTTGTTTATTTACAGTTACAATCTGGGCTTGTGCAACCACCAGCGGCAGGCATAATCCTAATACACCAATAAACTTATTCATACTTTCTGTGTTAAAGTTCAAAGCTACTAATAATGAGTAAAAAAATTTTAATAACCGGAGCCTCTGGCCTGGTTGGTTCGCACCTTACCGGTATGCTGCTGCAACAAGGCTATCAGGTTGTTCATGTCGGGCGCACAAAACGTGCCGGAAAGATTCCCAGCTTTGTTTGGGATGTGCATGCAGGTACTATTGATGCACAGGCATTGGAAGGAGTTGATACAATAATTAACCTGGCTGGTGCTGGTATTGCCGATAAACGCTGGAGCGCATCGCGCAAGCGTGAAATTCTGGAGAGCCGGACAAAGTCAGTAGCCTTGTTGAATAAAGTGCTGAGCACAACATCGCACCGGGTAACAACTTTTGTTTCGGCATCGGCAATCGGTTATTATGGTTTTGGATTTGGTGATGAAGTGTTTACGGAGGCAGCAGAGCCTGGTTCTGATTTTCTTGCCAATGTTACAACACAATGGGAAGCAGCAATCGATAAAATTCAGGCGCTTTCTATTCGGGTAGTAAAGTTGCGTATTGGAATTGTATTGAGCGATAAAGGTGGTGCTGTTACCGAAATGGCAAAACCGGTGCGCATGTTGGTGGGTGCGCCATTAGGAACCGGTAAACAATACCTATCGTGGATTCACATGGATGATTTATGCGCCCTGTTTTTGAGAGCAGTTGAAGATAAAAACCTGGAAGGAGCCTACAATGCCGTATGTGGCAATTGGGTTACAAACGCAGAGCTAATAAGGGCAATTGGCAAAGTATTAAGTAAACCAATATGGCTACCACCCGTGCCGGGCTTTATGTTAAAATTGTTATTGGGAGAAATGGCTAATCTTGTTTTGTTGGGCAGCAAAGTAAGTGCCGGCAAAATAAAACAAACCGGGTTTCAATTCAGATACACAAAACTGGAAGAAGCACTAAGCAGCCTGAAGTTATAATGAACTTTAAATTTCACTTTACTCCTTTACCGCTACACCAATCTTCGAGTCGGCTGTGCCATAATACAAATACCATTTACCGTTAAAGGGAACCATCCCCTCAATAAAGCAAACCTGGTTTACCTGGCCTTCAATTTCATAGGGCTGGTCGGGCCGCAGGAAGTATTCATTCATGCGATCAATCAACAGGGTTGGATCATTCAGATCAAACAAAGCTTGTCCGGAACAATAAGCACCTTTCGGCAAATCAGAATCCCCACCGGCATCCAGATTCATACCATTATATAATAATACAATACCATGTTCAGTTAGTAATGCGTAGGGGCCGCTTTCAACCAACCGGCTATCAAACATTCCGGGCCTGGGTTTTAATACCGATTTGAATTTTCCGGTTTCATCCAGCACGGGTTCCCATTGAATCAGATCATCGGACATAGCCATAAACAAATCGGTATCGCCAAAGTACATCCAGTATTTGCCATTTATTTTTTCGGCTATAACCTGGTTGCCTTTTTGCCGGCCAACTATCGCACCGGATTTTCCCCATGTATCTTCATACTTACCATTCAAAACCAAACCATGCTTCGTCCAGTTTACTAAATCTACAGAAGAAGCCACGCACAAGCGCGCAATGTTTCCATCGTAAGCGGTATAAGTCATAATATAAGTGCCCATTTCATTTTCAATAATGCGCGGATCTTCCATACCACCTTCCCATTCAAACCTTTTCATAAAATCTTCATTGGGATAAAGCACAGGTTCGCGCATCCGGTTAAAATGGATGCCGTTTGTACTAATGGCCAACCCAATTCGCGAAGTGCCGTTGTGTTTTCCAATGGTATCTTCAGCCCGGTAAAAAAGATAGATGGCCCCATTGCGTACTACTGCAGCCGGGTTGAATACATCTTTCTCCTCCCATCGAACCCTTTGTTGCAGAATCGGGCAAGTAAAAATTCCGGTATCGGCTTTCAGAATAGGGTTTGCATGGTTTACCTTTTGAAACGGAAGCATAGCCCATGTACTGTCGTTCTTAAATGCATTACGATGTTCTGGTGTGTTACATGCAGTTAGTACTGCAAGCATCAATGCATACAGCCAACTCCGGTTTACGCGTTCCATAGAATTACAATTCATTTACTAACTTGAAAAAAAATTAATGGTTGAAAGGTATGGCATCACAAGCAAAAAAGAAAAAAACAAATGCCGGTATAGATCAGGTATTGGAAGACGAGCACCGCATTCGCGAGGCGTTTAAAGATAAGGACTGGGCTGAAATAAAAAGCTCCGACTCGTGGATGATTTTTAAAGTGATGAGCGAGTTTGTTGAGGGCTTTGAAAAACTTGCCAAGATTGGTCCGTGTGTTACCATTTTTGGTTCGGCCCGAACCAAGTCTGATCATAAATATTATAAGATAGCCGAAGATATTGCGGCCGAGTTGGTGCATCATGGCTATGGTGTTATTACCGGTGGTGGTCCGGGTATTATGGAAGCTGGCAACAAGGGGGCAAAACGAGCCGGGGGTAAATCGGTGGGCTTGAATATTTTTTTACCGTTCGAGCAGAAAGGGAATCCCTACATCGACTCAGATAAGTTGATTACGTTCGATTACTTTTTTGTACGCAAGGTTATGTTTGTAAAATACTCGCAGGGATTTATTATTATGCCGGGCGGTTTTGGAACATTAGACGAACTAACCGAAGCCCTTACGCTGATCCAAACAAAAAAAATTGGTCGCTTTCCGATTGTGCTGGTAGGTAAAAAATTTTGGGCAGGTTGGATGAAGTGGGTTGAAACCGTGTTGTTAGATGAAAAGATGATTAGCCCCGAAGACATGGATTTATTTAACCTGGTGGATACACCACAGGAAGCCGTAAAAGTGATTGATGAGTTTTACGCACGCTATTTACTCTCGCCAAATTTTTAAGTATGCAACGCGTTGTAAACATTTTAGCTCCGCTCTCAATTGGGCTTTTGCTCGTATATGTATTGTACGATCAGTCGGCCCGCACGCCTGAAGTTACAACTACACCTGCATTGGAGCCTATTCCGGTGTCAGAATCATTTCAACCTTTTGTTGCAGTATCATACGATTTGCCCACCAGCATTTCATTTGCCGGAGAAGCCGTGCCTTTGCAACTTCCGGATGTGCGCGAACGATTAGATCGCGAACTACAGGTAAATATTTACCTGCAAAGCAGCACTTTATTTTTATTAAAACGTGCAAACCGCTGGTTGCCGCGCATCACCGAAATTCTAAAGGAGCACAATATTCCGGACGACTTCAAATATCTGCCCTTAATTGAAAGTGGTTTGGTAAACGGGGTATCGCCAAAAGAGGCAGTAGGCTATTGGCAAATACGCGAAGCAGCCGGTAAAGAATTGGGTATGGAAATTTCAAACGAAGTAGATGAACGGTACGATCCAATAAAATCTACCATTGCTGCCTGCAAGTATTTAAAAAATGCTTATTCCAAATTTAATAATTGGACATTGGTGGCAGCTGCTTATAATCGCGGTGTAGCAGGTATTCGCCGCGATATGGAAGATAACCAGGTGGATAGTTATTACGATGCACACCTGAACGATGAAACTTCGCGCTATGTATTTCGCATTCTTGCCATAAAAGAAATTTTTGAGCATCCGGAAAAATATGGCTTTAAGCTAAAGCCCGAACATCTTTACCAACCGGAAGAATTAAAAATAATTGAGGTAAACGAAACCATTCCTAACCTGGTAACCTTTGCAAAGAGCAACGGCAGCAATTACAAAAACCTTAAAAGACACAATCCGTGGTTGCGCCAACCTAAATTAACAGTAAAGAAGGGAAAGACGTACCACATCTTACTACCTGTTTAAAAAATGATGCGCCCTTATATACTTGCCGATAACAACTGGAAAACAATAAAAGATGCTTCGTTTGAAGTAGCGGTTTTACCCTGGGGCGCATGTGAAGCGCATAACTACCATTTGCCCTATGGCACCGATATATTTGAAGCGGAAGAGATAGCCGCAGCAAGTGCGCACATAGCGTGGGAGCAAGGCGCCAAACTTATTGTGCTTCCGGCTATTCCATTTGGAGTGAATACCGGCCAGTATGATGTGTTGTTGGATATGAATATGAATCCATCCACACAGTTTGCTGTGCTACACGATGTAATTGATACCTTAAACAGACAAAGAATTTACAAACTGATTATTCTCAACAGTCATGGTGGTAACGATTTTAAAACCATGATACGCGAGTTGGGTTTAAAATTTCCGAACATGTTTTTATGCTCGTGCGATTGGTTTAAAAGTGTTGATCAAAAAGAATTTTTTCTTAATAAGGATGATCATGCGGGTGAAATGGAAACCAGTTTGATGTTGTATTTGCGTCCACAATTAGTTCGTCCGCTATCAGAAGCGGGTGCTGGCAGTGCAAAAAAATTTCGGTTTAAGGCTGTGCAGGAAGGTTGGGCTTGGGCCGAGCGCAAATGGATGCAAGTAACAAATGATACCGGAGTAGGTGATCCGCGCGAGGCCTCAGCCGAAAAAGGTGAAAAATACTTTAAAGTTGTAACTCAAAAAGTAGCACAGTTTTTTGTGGAGGTTGCCAAAACCAAAAAAGAAGATTTTTACGTTTAAATTCTATTACTTGATTGAACCGCTAAGACAATGACGCTGAGAAAACCGGTTCAACATTAAATAGAAAAAACTTTACGCCTTTGCGGTTAATGACACCACACCCAATAATTTAAATAATGATCGATCACATTAAAGAAGCAACAACTTATCTTAAAAAGAATGGAATAACAGCCCCTGAAATTGGGGTTATTCTCGGAACCGGGCTTGGTAATAAGTTTGTAGAGCAAATTAAAAACCCAGTAGTAATCAATTATAACTCCATACCGCATTTTCCTATTTCAACGGTTGAGCATCATAAAGGTAAATTGATTTATGGTACCATTAAGGGGAAGCAGGTGCTGGCCATGCAAGGTCGCTTTCATTATTACGAAGGTTACGCCATGCAACAAATAACATTGCCGGTACGCGTTATGAAATTATTGGGCATTAAATATTTGCTGATCTCTAATGCAGCCGGCAACTTAAATCTGAAATGGAAAAAAGGTGAAATGATGTTGATAGATGACCATATCAACCTGCAACCCGATAATCCGTTGCGCGGACCAAACGTTGAAGTGTTTGGGCCACGCTTTCCGGATATGAGTGCCCCCTATTCAAAAAAACTGAATGACTTGCTAATAAAAATAGCGAAGGCAAAAAAAATTAAACTGAACAAAGGTGTTTATGTAGCCGTAATGGGCCCTAACCTGGAAACGCGGGCCGAGTATCGATTTTTAAATCGTATTGGTGCCGATGCGGTGGGTATGAGCACGGTACCTGAAGTATTAGTGGCTAACCACATGGGCTTACCGTGTTGTGCTATTTCGGTTCTTACCGATGATTGCGATCCGGATAATTTAAAGCCGGCTTTGCTGAGTGAGATTGTAGCAGTTGCAGGGAAAGCAGAGCCCCGGCTTACGGAACTATATGTAGAGTTGATTGAGAAGTTGTAAAATTGTACAGGTTGGAGATATTAACCTTCGGTTAATCGTTTGCGGATGCGACTTAATGCTTCGGGGGTAATGCCCAAGTAAGAAGCTATATATTTTAAGGGTACGTTGGCAATAACCTTAGGTCTGTCTTTCATTAATTTAAGGTAACGTTCTTCTGGTGAGAGAAATAACAAACTCCGGCTGCGTTCGGTGGCAAAAATCAGAATATATTCAGCTATCAATCTTCCAAACTTTTGCCAAACGGGGTACTTTTCATAGGCCAGTTGCATATCCACATAATTTAATTGCAGAATTTCAAGGTCTTCCATGGCTACAATGTAATCAAGACTGGGTTGGCGCGATACAAAGCTGGTATAATCGGTTACGTAATTTCCTTCAAACCCAAAGTTGGCAGTAAGTTCTTCATCGTTTACAATGTTATATACGCGCACAAATCCTTTGTTGAGAAATGTAACGTGATTACAAATCTCACCAGCCCGTAACACAAACTCGCCTTTTTTTAAGAACCTGCGCGCCAGTATAGATTGATGCACTCGCCATTCCTCTTCCGTAAACGTAATGAAGCGCGATACATAATTCCGGAGGGATGTAAATTCGTCCATCCTGAAAGATACAAAATACCGCCAGAGGTTTTTAAACATAAAATACCTTAACCAAAATTGAAAAGAGCCCCACCTCTTTTTTGTTGAAGAGATGGGGCATTAAATAGGTTAGAAAGTGTAACGAACAAATGGTACAGGAAAGAACCCTTGCTGATATTGAGTAACAATGGCGTTGGTTCTGGGATTGTAACTTTGCGAAAAGATATTTTGATTGTTGGTAACATTTTGAAGATCAAGTGCAATTTCTAAAGTGCTCTTTTTGTATTCTTTACGGTAAGCAATTCTTAAATCAGTTCTGAAATAGGGATCTTGTTTTTCGGTATACGCCTCATTCTCTTTATAGATAGTGCGACCGTTTTGTTGAGACGCTTCAAAATCAATTGGAGTAAGGTATTTGCCTCCGATGGTAGTTACCTTCAGATTAATGGAAAGATACTTTTGTTTAGACCCCAACGAAAACTCTTTTCCAAATAGACCATTGGCAACGTATTGTGTATTGTAAGCCGTATTGCGCTCAATTTTATCACTGCCTTCATAGCTTGATTGAAATACCGAAGAGGTGATTAGAAAGTAAAACCCTTTAGAAAAAAATCGCTCTAACGTAATTTCGATTCCGTAGTTAGTTCCCGTGCCGGTGTTTACAAGGCTATCCTGATTTACCGGTATAAAACTTGATCCAGTGTTGATGGCTGAGAATGAACTCACACGTTGTTCAACCGGAACATTGGATAGTACCTGGTAGTAACCTTCAGCCTTCAATCTAAGATTGTCGCTGATGTTCCAATCATAGGTGATTACACTGTGCTGGCTGGTTGTAAATTTTAAGTCAGTGTTAGTAAGTGTGTACTGATTGTCAGAAAGTTTGGTTTGAACATACGAGGTGTAAGGACTTTGAGTCTGATTATGAATTCCATAACCAAAACTTAAAGATTGATCACCTGAAATCATATATTGAATTCCAAGCCGTGGTTCAATAACTGCTTGCTCGTTCAAGGCATAATATTGGGTGTGTACACCGGCATTAAAAGATAGCTTGTTATTAAACCGATGACGCCACGTGGCAAAACCTTGGTACAGCGAAGTAACATCTTCTACATTGATACGCACCGAGTCAGTTCCGCTATTGGCAAAGAAATCGCGGTTATAGAAATCAAAATTTAAGACATCGGCATTAAAGCCATAGCTTATACTATTCTTAGAATTGAACTTAGTTCGGAATAAGCCCACGAGCGAAGCCTTTGTTGTAGTAAAGGCGGCTTCCGATTGACGGTAGCGAGCTACTACCTCATCACTTCCATCCCGAACCAGCGAGTCACCGGTAAATGTCTCGTCCGTAGCACTTATCCCCGCTGTGAGTTTCATGAATGTTTTCTTTGTTAGATTTTTTTCAAAGCTCACTCCGGCAATTCCGGTTTTGTAACGGGGAAATCCATCTTGATTTTCGCTCCCATACAAGTCGGTAGAACTTTCCAGATCGGCCTCGCTTCCCAGCAGATCAATCGAACTGATTCCTCCCAGACCAAACACTGACCATTTGCCATTACCTTTTGTTGGCAATGTTACCTTGAAATTTAAATCCTGATATAATGGTATGTTGGCTCCGGTACCGAATTCAATTCCCAATGCGTTGAACACGCCCAGCGTAGAATAACGATAGTTAGCGATGTAAGAACCTTTACCATTTTTTGAAAGTGGTCCTTCGGCTCCTGCTTCAAATCCATTAAATCCTATCTGGCTTACAAATTCTGACTTTTGATTGTTGCCATCGCGTAAGCGAATATCAAATACTCCGGCAACTGCATTTCCATATTGAGCCGGAAATGCACTTGTCATAAAATCTGATTTATCGAGGTTGTTGTTGTTGAGCATGCTTACCGGGCCGCCCGTGCTGTTAAGTGAACCAAAGTGATTGGGGTTTGGAATGTTTAACCCTTCTAATTGCCACAGCATGCCGGTGGGCGAATTTCCGCGCACAACAATGTCATTACGCGAATCATCGCCACCGATCACACCGGCAAAGTTAGCGGCCATGCGCGAAGGATCGCCCAGCGCACCGGCATAACGCTTAGTATCATCCAAATTAAATGAGCGTGCGCTTACTATGGCCAGATCGTTATTGGTGGCAGTTTTATCTTCGCGCGTATTGGCAACTACTACCACGGCATTAAGTTGCTGAATGCTTTCGATCAGGCTAATGTTTAGTATTACTTCTTTGCCAGCGGTAACAACCACATTGGGAATGGATTGATCCTCATAGCCGATGTAAGAAATCTTAAACGTTTGGCGCCCAACGGGCACTTTTTCAATTCGGTAATTGCCATCCAGGTCGGTTGCGCTGCCTAATATAGGATCGCTGCCCACCAGCGATACGTTTACGCTTACCAATGGAGTTTTACTCACTTCGTCTACTACGGTACCCCGTACAGTTTGTGTGGTTTGAGCCCAGACATTACTGGCTAATAAAATTCCCAGCAGGCCTGTTAAAATGCGTGTTGTTTTCATGTCGGTTATGAATTTGGTTTGAATGGCACAAAGATGCCGGGCAACCGAGGTGTGAAACGTTGATAAAAGTTAATAAAAACGGATGCGCTGCTTGATCTGGATCAAGAAAGGGAGCATTACCAAATTCATCCATTAAAATGAATCCTGTAAAACTCAGCGATTATTCATAAGCGACTTTAGCCGCCAAAACATTTTACCCCAAGTATGGGTTTACTCATTTATGCCAACAACTCAACCCTTTCAAAAACATCCCCGAACGGGTATGTATTATTTAACCGTACCCTTTTCCACGGCCAAAAAATTTAATAACGAAAAAAGAATAACCTGTAAAATTGGAACGATTACGCTCCATTGCGCCTTGCAATACAGCAAAGACATAGGGCACTTTGTCTACATTGGAAAAGAAAATCAGAAAAAAATTCTTGCTGCAGGAGTTGATATCAAAAAGGCAATCTTTTCCAAAGACACCAGCGTCCATCAATTTAAAATGCCCCCAGAGCTAAAAGAAGTTCTGGCGACTGATCCGCTTGCCAATAAAGTCTTTCAGACACTTACACCTGGAAGCAAGCGAAGTTTGATGTACCTTGCCGGGCAGCCTAAATCAATAGATAAAAAAATTGAACGTGCATTACTAATTGCCAATCGTTTAAAAGAAGGTGTAACCTCTGCGCGGTTAATCTTGAAAAAATAATACGCATTTACACTCACGGGTAATCGGGTCATTTCCTTGACCTGACTTTTTAATATCTTGCTTTCAAGAATCTTTCTGATTTTAGGCTAATTTTTTTTGCTAATTATCCATAAAATTCTGTAAATAAAGATCTGATTAAAATCAGCACCTTTATGCTATGAAAAAAATCCGCTGGGGAATTTTAGGTTCTGGGCGTATAGCCCGCAAGTTTGCTTCTGATTTAAAATGGGTTAACGATGCAGAGTTAATTGCTGTAGGTGCGCGTGAGCTGGCAACCGCTCAGGCATTTGCAAAAGAATTTCCGGCAAAACACGTTCATGGTAGTTATCAGGCTTTGGTAAACAATCCGGAAGTAGACGTTATTTATGTGGCTACACCGCACGCCATGCATCACGAACACGTGCTGTTATGCCTGCAGCATAAAAAGGCGGTGCTTTGCGAAAAAGCTTTTGCAATTAATTACAAGCAAGCCAGCGAAATGATTCATCTCGCGAAAGCGCAGCAAACATTTCTAATGGAAGCATTCTGGACACGCTTTCTGCCGCACTATGAAAAAGCAAAACAACTTATTGCCGATGGCAAGGTAGGAGAGATAAAATACTTCTATGGCGAGTTTGGTTTTAAACCTGTTGAACCCGTGGCGCCCCGGTTATTCGATCCCGCTTTGGGTGGTGGTGCATTGTTGGATATTGGAGTATATCCGGTTTTTATGGCCCTTGATTTATTGGGTAAGCCCGATGTGATCGATGCGGTTATGACATCCGCACCTACCGGTATTGATGAACAATGTGTTGTTCGGTTTCAATATAAGCATGGAGCAATCGCTAACTTATTCTGCACACTTGCTTCCAATCTGGCATCGGGTGGCGATATTGGCGGAACGGAAGGTCGCATTAGATTTACGCATCGCATGCATGGGCCAACTACACAACTTGAATATTATAGCGGGGCAGTAGATACACGCCAACTGATTGCAACTGAACAAGCAAAAGGCAACGGTTACGAATATGAGATTCGTCATGTAAATGAATGTTTGCAAAACAATCTGACAGCAAGCTCTATACTTACGCATGAGTTTACATTGCTGTTAATGCAAACGTTAGATGTCATTCGGGCCAAGGCGGGAATTCGCTATGCGGTAGATTGATTTTGTTTTTCATTTCTGCTTTAAATCATGTTTTTAACGTTCGTTCGGTAAACATTTTGCCGATTGTGTAAACCAAATGGAATTATTCCCTGCAATTCGCGTTATCTTTGCAGCTCACTTTTACACTTAAGAAATACCATGGCACAAGCAGTTGTTCCCGAGGTTAGACGAAAGCCGGTACTAAAACAAGAGATTGCCTTTGCATTAATTCACTTAATGCCATTAGGCGCATTGTGGACCGGTGCAACCTTCTTTGATTGGATGGTTTGCATTTTCCTTTACGTGTTTCGAATGTTTTGGGTAACGGGTGGTTATCATCGTTACTTTGCTCATCGTTCATACAGCACTTCGCGTTGGTTTCAATTTGTAATTGCATTTATGTCGCAAACCACTGCACAGAAAGGTGCCTTGTGGTGGGCCGCGCATCACCGCCATCATCACCGCCACAGCGATACACCAGCCGATCCGCACTCCATGAAAATTTATGGTTTCTGGTATTCGCACATTGGGTGGATTGTAGGCCCCGATTTTAAAGAAACCGATTATAAGGTGATTGGTGATTATGCCAAGTATCCGGAACTGGTTTGGTTGAATAAACACTACCTCGTGCCGCCAACTATATTAGCTGTTCTGGTAACTGCCATTGGTGGTTGGGTAAATGGTGGCAGCGTTATGGCCATCTTCAGCACAGCTGGCTTAAGCACATTGTTTATTGGATTCTTTCTAAGTACGATTGTTTTGTACCACGCTACGTTTTCGATCAATTCAATTATGCATAAGGTAGGCACGCAGCGCTACGAATCGAACGATGAATCGCGCAACAGTTTGTGGTTGGCCATTATTACGATGGGCGAAGGCTGGCACAACAATCACCATTATTATGAAGTGGCTTCGCGCCAGGGATTTTTCTGGTGGGAAATTGACATTACCTATTATATACTTCGTGGCCTTGCAGCAGTTGGTTTAATCTGGGATTTGAAAGAAGTACCGAAACACGTACTGCATTCAAAAAACAAGAGAGAAGCTGTTGAATTGCGTAAGCAGTACGAAGCGCAGGCTATGCGGCCACCGGTTTCCAAAACCGAGAAGGCAAAGCAGGAAACGGATCAGGTTTCAACAGAATAGTTATCCTTTAAGTACGCTGGTAAGGTTGGTGCGATTGAGGCTTAACGCCTGAATGGCGCATAGCATGATTATAACTCCAACGCAATATGCTAATGGATAAGCAGGGTCAGTCCACAGAAACGGAGTGGTATACACAAAACTCCGCAAAAACTCTTTCAGAAAAATGAAAGTAACAGGAGTAAACACCAGAATGGCAATACCCATTTGTTGTACGAACTCACGCGCAAGCAACCGGGTAATGCGTAGCGTACCGGCTCCATAAAGTTTGTGCACGGCAATCTGCTTTAGCTTATCGCGAACCAGACTAATGCTTAAACCGTAAATGGCAAAGCAAGAGAGAATACCAGAAACCACAACCAGTAATTTAGACAACGTGTTTAGCCGATCTTGGTAATGCAGCCAGTCTTCGAAGTGTTTGTTTACAAACGAAACCTTTGCAGGAAAACGATTATTAAAGGCATGAGCCAGCACATGCAGCGTTGTGCGAATGTTAACTTCCAGAATGCGCACACACAAATACTGATACCGGGTATGAGATTCAAGTTGATACTTCAATGGCTTTTGCGGGCGATTAAATTGTTCGTCCATATTTTCTACCACACCAATAATGTTGTCAGTATCAGCAAGATTAATTCCGGTTTTATTTATTACCGTTAACGGATTCTCATCGTTGGGCTGAAACCATCGGCCGCTATCCAATTGCAGGTTAAAGAAATCGCGATAGCCGCGCTCAACGGCTATAAAATAAAAATCAGAGTTAAGTTCTTTGCTTTGTACCTGATGGGGTAGTTGAGAAGTGGCAATTACATCCACAATGTTGGGATTATTTTTTTTCCAGTCGGCCCGCAGTTGTGCCACGTTGGTCAGGCCTGCCGGATAAGGCATATACACCACCTGATAATGATTGCGACCTGGCTCTTTAACAAGCGAATAATTTACCTGCCTGCCAATAACCAAAGAGGCTACAATTAAGAAAATGCTGATGCCTAATTGCAAAAATGTGATTACTCTTTTGAAGCGTGGAAAAGTGATAGTATCGGTGCTGAGTAAACGGGTTGGTGTTGCTCGTGTAAATCGGTAAGCCAGCAGAAGCGGAGCAGCTCCGGCAATAGTTAGTATAAAAAATGTAATGGCCGCAAATGCAATGTAATTATGTAAAAGTAAATCGAGAATGTTTACAGCCAGCACTGGCTGTATAAAAGAATTAAGACCAATTAGTACAAGCAATCCCAACACAAACGCAAAGCCAACCAAGCTGAAGGACTCGGATGCAAACATGGCCAGCAACGGCTTGTGATTAGCACCGGCCAGTTTTTTAACAGCAAGCTCCTTGGCACGATGGGGCAGGGTAAGTGTGGTAAGGTTAACAAAACTGGCTAGGGCCAGAAACAAGATTAACGCAACAATGCTGATTAAAATTAAGATACTATATGCATCGCCATGGCGGGCTTCTTCGCCCATTACCCGCGGCCCAAAATAGATTTCAGAAAGCGGCTGCAAAGAATAAGTAAGGTGTTCCCTTGAAATGTTTTTCAAATGATGTGCATAGTCTGTAGTTGTACCGTGATTAACTTTACCATACACGCCACTGGCAGCGGCACTAAATTTTAAGTTCTCAATCGCATTTTGCTGATAAGGAATAAGAATGTTGAAATCTTCATGCGTGTTGGTTGGAAAATTCTGGAACACACCGATAATAGTATAAGTTAACGTGTCTTTGAAAGTATAAAGTTTGATTGCTCTGCCTGTACTTTCTATGGTGCCAAAAATCTCTTGCGAGAATTGTTCTGAAACCAACATGCCTTCCTTAAACGAATCAACCGAACCATTAACCGATTTGAAATCGAAAATGGAAAGTAGCGCAACATCAACTGCATGCACCTTGCGTTCGTGATAAAGTTTACCGTTTGCAGACATGCTAATGCCTTGCATAATTTTTATCCGCGAAAGCGTAATAGAATCTTTGGCTAAGGTTGAAAGTTGAGTGTAAACCGCATTTGGAATTTTTGCCGATAACCGGTTGCCGTCAAATGCTTCGTGCTGATTACGTTCAAGTATTCTGAAGATTGATTTTGATTGGGTATGCGATTGATCATAACTAAACTCGTGCAGGGAGAATAACACGATAAGGGTTGCGCTGGCAAAAGCTATGGCGAGGGTGATAGTCTTTAAGAAATAAACCTCACGGTTCTTTGCCGCGATTCTTAAGAACAGTAAAAAATGGGTCATGTGATTTTGCTGCTGCAAATGGGAAGCCATTAAATGCCCAGCGAAATTTAAGGCTGATTAAAGGAAATGCTATCAGATCTTTGTCCGGTTGTGGGATTATTTATTTCAGTACCGAACAAATAGTGAGTTTGGGTTTCTTAATACAGTGTTAATTCAATACAATCAAACTGCATTTCGTGTAGATTTTCCCACCGTTCAGCAATTCCGGCCAACTAATTGCGTTTCATTCCCGTAAAAATTCTTTGTTTAGTACTTCCCGTAACCAATTAGTAGTACCGCAGTATTCTTCAAAAAAACCCCACAACCCCAATGAAGTTTACCCTGTTGCTTTTGGCTTTTGGCATTGTTGCTATTAGTCAAGCTCAAACCGATTCCACCAAGCGCTACACAACCGCCTGGGTAAAAGGAACTCCTCCTGTAATTGATGGCCTGCTAAATGATGAAGCCTGGAAACAGGTTGAGTGGGCTGGTGGCGATTTCCGGCAAGTGAATCCCGATAAGGGTAAACCCGCTTCAGTACAAACCAAGTTTAAGATTTTATACGATGACAAAAATCTATACGTCATCTTTCGTTGTTACGATCCCGAACCCGAAAAAATTGTAAAGCGTATGTCGCGTAGAGATAGCTTTGATGGCGACTGGGTTGAAATTCACATCGACAGTTATTACGATAAGCGCACCGCGTTCTCATTTACTTCATCTGTTTCAGGCGTGAAAAGCGATGAATATGTGTCGAACAATGGTGATGATTGGGATGCAAGCTGGGATCCGATCTGGTACATGAAAACCAGTATCGACAAAGAAGGTTGGATTGCTGAAATGAGAATTCCATTAAGTCAGCTTCGGTTTACAAACAAAGAAGAATTGGTGTGGGGATTAAATGTGCAACGCAGATTTTTTCGCAATCAGGAAAATTCAAGGTGGCAATACATTGCCCCCGATGCAGCCGGCTATGTACATTTAATGGGCGAGATGAATGGCATTAAAGGAATAAAGCCGCAGAAGCAATTAGAGATACAACCGTATCTGGTAACCAAAGCCGAAACGTTTCAGAAGGAAGAGGGCAATCCGTATGCAACGGGGCGAGCTACTACAGCCGATGTTGGACTTGATGCCAAGATTGGTATTACCAGCGATATAACACTTGACCTAACCGTAAACCCCGACTTTGGGCAGGTAGAGGCCGATCCATCGCAGGTAAACCTTTCGGCATTTGAACTTTACTTTCGGGAACAACGCCCTTTCTTTACCGAAGGGGCAAACACATTAGATTTTTCGTTAGCCTTTAACGAAAGCAATCTATTTTACAGCAGGCGTGTAGGCAGGCAACCGCAGGGTTGGCCTGATCCAGACCGAAGTGGAGATGATAATGTGAATGAATATGTAAGGCCGGTTAACCGCACTAAAATTTTAGGTGCAGCCAAACTATCGGGTAAAAACAAAAAAGGATTTTCGTGGGCCCTGATGGAAAGCATAACAGCACGTGAATATGCCGAGATTGATTCACTGGGGCATAAACGCAAAGAAGAGGTAGAGCCACTTACTAACTATTTTGTAATGCGGGCCCAGCAGGATTTTAATAATGCCAACACGGTGGTGGGTGGAATGTTTACGGCTACCAATCGCCAATTAAAAAATCCAAACCTAAACTGGTTACGCCAATCTGCCTATAGCGGAGGTGTAGATGTGTTGCATCATTGGAAAGAGCGCATGTACTACATAAATGCAAAAGGTATGTTTAGTTATGTGGAAGGTAGTACCGAAGCTATTGCTAGTACGCAACGCTCGTCTGTGCGGTTTTTTCAGCGCCCCGATAATAAACATACTGAGTTTGATGCTACACGTAAATCGTTAGCCGGCACAGGCGGGCAGGTAGTAATTGGTAAAAAAAGCGGCAACCTGGTTTCGGATTTGGGTGTTGTATGGCAAAGCCCCGAACTGGAGCTAAACGATGTAGGCTTTATGCCGCAAACCGATATTATAAGCCAATGGTTTTGGATGCAGTATCGTATTTTAAAACCAAAAGGAATAACCCGCTCGCAACGTTATAATATTAATGAGTGGCGCGAGTACGATTTTGGTGGTCGTAATTTGAATGAAGGGTACAATATAAATGCCCATGCCGAATTCAAAAACTTTTGGCAGGCTGGTACGGGGGTTACCTATCGGGTACGGGCGGCTTCTAACAACGATTTGCGCGGAGGGCCCACTTTGCGCTACCCGGGCAGAGTGTATTACTGGGGTTATATAAATACCGATCATCGCAAAAAATTTTATGCCAGCCTTACACCCGAGTTTGGTTTGGGAAATGAACACTTTTCGCGAAGCCTGTTTATGCAACTGCGCTTAACCTGGCGGCCTACTAACGCCCTTAATCTTTCGGTGGCACCAAGTTTCAATCGCAACGAAAACGAAATGCAATACGTGGCTACAGCCGATGTAAATGGCGAGCCCCGGTATATTGTAGCCCGCATTGATCAGAATACAGTGCGTATGGTTATACGCGCAACGTATATGCTTACACCCAACTTATCAATTCAATATTATGGCCAGCCCTTTGGTACAGCCGGCCGCTACTCAAACTATAAATCAATAACCAATGCAAATGCTGCCGAATATGCAGGTCGCTTTGTGTCGCTTAATCCAACATTAAATGCAGGCTCGTATTGGGTGGATGAAAACAACGATACTGCGCAAGACTATTCATTTAACAAACCTGATTTTAACTTTGGTCAGTTTCGTTCTAACATGGTTATGCGTTGGGAATATATACCCGGCTCCACTTTCTTTTTGGTTTGGACCCGCGAACGCAACGGAGCGTTTTACGATTCGCATCCCGATCACGCATCGTATTCATTCGATTTCAGCGAGAAGGGCCATAACATTTTCCTGATGAAGTTTACGTATCGGTTTAGAGCTTGATGATTAATAGCAATCATTCACTACGCAGGCTCCTAACCGGATTTACCATTGCCGCTTTAATAGTCTGGTAGCTTACGGTTGCAATTGTAATGAGGAGTGAACCCACCACTGAAAGGCAAACTGTTAGCCATGAAATTTCGGTATGGTATTGATAGTTAGCCAACCATTGCGACATCAGGTAATACGCCAAGGGAACAGCTGCTATGCTTGAAAGTAAAATCAACACAACAAAACTTCTGGAAAGCATACTCCAAATTTGCAATAATGATGCACCTAATATTTTGCGAACCGCTATTTCCTTTGTGTGTTGTTCAGCCACAAACGAGGCTAATCCAATTAGACCCAGACAACTTATCACTGTAGCAAGTCCGGCAAACACATATGCTAATCGGCCAATTAATTCTTCGTTAGAAAACTTTCTGGCGTACTCGGCATCTGCAAATTTATAGTCGAAGGGAAGCGCGGGAGCAAATTCTTTAAACACAGATTCAATTGTAGCCAATGATTCAGCGGCACTTTTGTCCGGGTTAAGTTTCATGTTAATCCAGTTTACATAGCGGTAATGGCCATCGAGAAAATAGAGGTTATGCCGCACCGGCAGATAGGGCGACTCCATAATCATATCTTTTACAATACCAATTACATGGTACTTTGTTTTACCGTTGGTTATCTCCATTCCTACGGGATTTTCGATATTCATAAACCGCACGGCAGCCTCATTCAGAATAATTGCCAGCGAGTCGGAAGGGAAATCATGGGAGAAGTCCCGACCTTCCAGTATTTGCCAGTTCAGGGTTTTGCCGAATTCATGATTAACTTCAATGATACCAAAGTCGGCTGATTGTAGTGTAGGATCTTTGCCCGGCCAATTAAATCCACCACTATTATTCCAGATTTGAGTAAGCGGTGTAGTGGAGGTGCCTACCTCAACTACAGCTCCGGTATTTTTTAAAGTCTGTCGCAAGGCTTCATACTTACCAATAAAATCCGGTGACTTCACAAAAAAACTGATTAACCCATCGCGGTCATATCCAATAGGCCGGTTCTTGGAATATTGGATTTGATTATAAATAACCAAAGTACCTATGACCAGCGTGATGGAAACTGTAAACTGCACAACTACTAATACTTTGCGCGGAAATGACGTTTGCCCGTCAGTTTTAAATACACCCTTTAGAACATTAACAGGCTTAAACGATGAAAGCATGAATGCCGGATAAAACCCGGCTGCAAAACTGGTAATGATTACAAATGCTGAGCTGATAACCCAAAACAGCGGATTGGTCCATTCAATTGCAATTTGTTTGGAAGCTAATTGATTAAACCACGGCATAACGGCAACTACAATTCCTAATGCAAAAACAAAAGCGAATAATACAGTTAGAAAAGTTTCGCTTAAAAACTGGTTGACAAGTTGACTGCGCGCTGAACCAACAGCCATGCGAATACCCACTTCTTTAGCACGCTTTTCAGCACGGGCGGTGGTTAAATTCATAAAGTTGATGCATGCCAACAGGAGCACAAATATTCCGATGATTCCAAACATTAATACCATTTCAATCTGGCCTCCTGTTTTAACTCCGTTTTCCCAATGCGAACGAAGATGCCAATCGCGCATAGGATGAAGAAAAATTTCGGGTTTGAAATAATCATCTTTAGAATGAATAGCGCGTACCTGGTTAATCTTTTCAGATATCCAGTTCATATCTGCTTCAGGAGCAAGTTGTGCGATGAGCTGAAAGGAATTAAAGTCCCATTTGTTTTCGGCATACCGAATCCAATCTTCTGATGCAGCAATTAATTCCCAACTGGATAAAAACTTTAGATTAGTAAAAGTAGAGTTGAGGGGAATATCCTGATAGACCCCCGTTACTTTAACATCGTGTTGGTTTCCTATGCGTAGCGATTTATTCAGTGCATCGGTAGTGCCAAATAAGGCTATGGCTGTTGAGGCCGAAAGCATGATGGAGGCCGGATCTTTTAGTCCTGTTCGTGCACCAGAAATCATTTCCAGTGAAATCATTTCCGGAAAATCTACTTGTACAAAATTTCCAGATTGCGAAATGCTATGCTCACCTACACTTAAAATATGATCGGCTGGCCAGGTAGCCATAGCGAGGTACTCGAAGTCGTTACCATACGTAGTTCGCATGGCATTTTCTAATGGCCGGGGTATAGCATAGCCGGTCATCACCTTACCATCAACTGTTTGATTTTGCATGACCTGTGCAAGCCGATCGTAGTTTTTGTGACAGGTGTTGTAATTAAATTCATCCCATACCCAAAGGCCAATAAGCATGGCTATGGACATACCCAAAGCCAGGCCGCCAATGTTAATAGCAGAATATCCTTTGTTGCGAAGCAGGTTTCGCCACCCGATTTTAAAATAGCTTTTATACATACCGTATGTGTTTAATGTTTTATATCCTTCTGTTGGTTTTACAATACCCGGCCTGCATAACAGCAACACATCCACTGCAAAGCGAAAGTCGGCCAGGCGTTTGCCGGATGTTTTTAATCTTCGCTCATATACTTCCATCAAATCGCCTTCGATATAATCCTGCAAGCGCGGGTTACAATACCAGCGGAAGAAACGGAGCGGAAGTTTTGGTGGATGCACTTTCATTTGCTCAGTTTGTCAAATTGATTAACACTTTGTTACCCGCTTTACTCACTTCGCAAACTCCTCACCGGATTTTCCGCCATTGCTCTGAAGCCATGAATGCTTACCGTTATTATCGTAATCGAAATGATTACCACTCCGGCCACTGCGAATATCCACCACGCAATACCGGTGTGGTATGCAAATTCACTTAACCAGCTTTTCATTAGCAAGTAGGCTAAAGGGCTTGCAATTACGATAGCGATAATCACCAGTATAATAAAGTTGCCCGACAGAATGCCGATCAGGTTCATGAGTGTAGCGCCCAATACTTTCCGGATGCCAATTTCTTTCATACGCTGTTGCATCATGTACGATGACAGCCCAAACAAACCCAGGCAAGCGAGTATAATAGCTGTGGCCGAAAACAAACTCATTACATTACCCAATTGAGTTTCGGTTTTATACATGCTGGCGTATGTATCGTCCAGAAAACTGTATTCGAATGGGCGATTGGGTACTAATTCTTTCCAAACTGTTTCGATGTAAGCAATTGTGGCGGGTATATCACCACCGGAAGTTTTCACCAATAGAAGATTTCCACCCCAGGGAGCGGTGAACAAAACTATCGGCTTTAAATCGTTGTATATGGATTGAAAGTGAAAATCTTTAATCACCCCGCGTATCTCGCCTGGACTATTCAACACCAACTGGCGGCCAATTGCTTCTTCGGGCGTCCACCCAAATGTTTTAGCTGTGCGCTCGTTAATGATGTAACTAAATTCTTTATTCTCTCCTTCACGATTGGCGGCTTCTAAATCTTGCTCAGAAAAATCTCTGCCTGCAATTAATTGTAGCCCGTTGGTTTTAAGAAACCCTTCATCTATTGGGTTAGCGTTTACAGAGATAACTTCGTTTTCGGGCATGGAAGGTAACCGCATACTGTAACCACTATAAATGTTTACGGGGCTGTTGGCAGCACGTGAAACCTCAATGATCAGCGGATTTTTTTTCAACTCCTGCTTGATGGTTTTCAATTTGTTGTAATCCATATCCCATCCAATATTAAGTGACAGTACATGGTTGCGATCGTAACCCAAACTTTTATTTTGAATATAGCTGAGTTGGTTGCGGATGATAATGGTACACACAATCAGAAACACGGTAATCGCAAATTGAAATACTACCAACGAATGCTGAAGTTGTTTGGCCGATGACGAATTTTTAAACAAGCCTTTCAGAATGCGTGCAGGTTGCATACCCGATAAAATAATGGCGGGGTAACTGCCGGCAGCAAGACTAATGGCGATCGTAATCAAAAAGGTAATCAACAAAAATGTAGGCGTAAAGAGATCGGTAAGTTGAAAACTGCGATCAACAAACGTATTGAAATACGGTAGTAATAGCGAAGCCGCAGAAAAGCTGACCACTACCGACAAGCAACAAACTACAAAAGCTTCACCAATAAACTGCCAGAACAATTGCGTGCGTGCCGCACCCGATACTTTACGCACACCTACTTCCTTTGCACGCTCAATGGATTTGGCTGTGCTCAGGTTTACATATGTGGAGCAAACAATAATAATGATCAGCAACGCTACACCACCCAACAAATACAAGTACGACATACTGGTGTTTGAAACAAAGGCCCGATAGGGTGATTGCAGGTGAACATCGCGAAACGCTTCAAGATGAAAGCGAATGGTGGCGCCTGTTCCTTTCATTTCTTTTTCCATGAACGGATCAAGCTTTTCTTTCAGGGGTGCAAAAGCAAACTCATTGCTTAATAAAAGATAAGTAGTGTAGTTGGCATTGAAATAAGTTTCTTCCTGGTTTTGCCCCATCGAAGAGAACGATGCCAGAAAGTCAAATTTGAGTTGTGAGTTTTTAGGGTAGTCGCGCATCACCCCGGTAACCTCGTACGGAGTTTTGGCTGCTCCCACTTCCAATATTTTGCCTACCGCACTTTCATTACCAAAATATTTTTGGGCTGCGGTTTCAGTAAGCACAATTTTATATTTGCCATCCAAAGCGGTTTCAGCATCGCCCTCCAACATTTCAAAATCGAACGTATCGAAAAAGGAAGAGTCTGAGAACATGAAGTTGGGCTCAGTAACAGGTTCATTGTTTAATCGTAAGATCATGTCTGCATCGGTCATGCGTACACCTTTTTCAACTTCAGGAAAGGTGCGTGACAGTACAGGCGCTACTTTGGTACTGGTGAATGTGCCCTTATTGGTTTCAGTACTTCCTTCAAATCCATACTCCATCACTACGCGGGCAATGCGGCTTCCCTTCGATTGAAACTGATCGAAACTAAGTTCGTGCTGAATGAATAAGGCAATCAGTAAACAAGCGGTGATACCGGTGGTAAGTCCTAATACATTGATTACGGTAGAGGGCTTGTTCTTCCAAAGGTTACGAAGTGCGATTTTAAAATTGTTGCGAAACATATCGATATGATTTGATGAGTAATTATTTTGTTTGCTTCCGATTATTCCCGGTCTGCATAGCAAGAGTACGTCAACCGAGAACCTGATGTCGGCCATGAGTTTACCCGACTTTTTAATTCTTCGTTCATACACCTCCATCAAATCGCCTTCGATGTAATACTGTAACCGCGGGTTGCTGTACCAGCGGAAGAAGCGGAGGGCGAGTTGGGGAGGATTATATTTTTTAGATTTCAATCTATCTATTATTAAGTAGGCAGGTGGTAGTATGCAGTTGGCAGGATTTGCACTGCCTACTGGTGACTGCTTACTGCCAACTTTTGTAAACTAACTTCCAGTACTGCCTTCGGTATTGCTTTCCACAATTGTTCCCGTGTTTCCTTCGCGTACAGCATAGCTTTCTTGCCCAGTGCAGTGATCTCAAAATACCTGCGGGGCCGGCCGGCACGGTCTTCGGTGCTTTCGCCTGAAAAAGATTTGAGATAACCTTTATCCTCTAATCGGATTAAAGCTGTGTGCAAGGCGCCCATGCTCACGGTTCGCTTCAGGCGCGATTCGATTTCATCTTTAATAGCCACACTGTAGGCTTCATTATTCAAGATGCCCACCGTTAGCAAAACAATTTCTTCAAACTCCCCGAGTTGATAATTTTTCATGAATAGAATATTATTCTCTAAATGTAGGAATAACAATTGTGCCAGATTGCAAATCGGGCATTTCTACTTTAATTAACAGGATTTCTGAAGCACAACCTGTTCGTTCACGAACAGATTTGCGCGTGATCGAACGGTATTTAATTGCGTAAAAAGGACCAGTTCACAAACTAAATCAGTAACATCCAATTGCTCCTGATAGCTATCGGGATTGTCAATTGGATGTTGTCAATTGAGTTACTCGCTTCTCAAACTGTTTACCGGATTTAACCTGGCTGCGCGTATGGTGCGCGCAGTAATGGTTATAAAGGCAATAACAAGCGTAACCAAGAGCGCTTCCGCAAAAACCAATACGCCAAACGGAATATGATAGGCAAACTCCTGCAACCAACCTTGCATAAAGTATCCCGCAATGGGTAGACCGATGGCTCCGGCAATGGTTACCAACAGTAAAAACTCTTTCGAGATGAGGGCGACAATACTGCTTATTGATGCGCCCATTACTTTGCGTACACCAATTTCCTTCAAGCGACTTTCCACCGAATACGAAACCAGGGCAAACAAACCCAGGCTTGCTATGATAACCACAATAACAGACAGCACCAGAAAGATCTGTCCGCGTCTGGCATCAGCTACATACATTTCTTCAAAGCGGGTATCCAGAAAAGTATATTCCAACGGAGTATCCGGATCGATTTTATTATTAATCGCTTTCAGTGTTTCCAGGGTGTTGCCCCAGTTACTTGTATTGATCTGTAGTGTGTAGTAATCAATCACCTGAATTTCGGTATTGAGTGCTCCAAAAATTACCGGCATCTGTTTACTCCGCAACGACTCGAAGTGAAAATTCTCCACCACACCAATAATCTCAACTCTGAAAGGAGCCTCTAATTCTTCCATGCGCTCGCCATAGCGTACGCGAGGTATTTCAATTGTTTGTCCGATGGGATCGCTTATTAACCCAAGCTGTTCCACTGCCAATTGCGTAACTACAATCTTAAGCGAGTCGGCAACCGGATCTTCAATGCTACGACCGGCCAGCAGTTTAATTTTATAGGTTTCGAGAAAATCTTTATCGATCCCTACAAAAATCATCTCGCTACCGGTAGGATTCTCACTGCTTCTGGTAGTGGCTACCGGAAAACTTTTCCACTCGCCCGGCACGCGTGTAGAAGCAGCGACTTGCAATATTTCGGCTGGCTTGCCGAATTCAGTTTTAACGGTTTCAAAATTGCGCCTCAGGTTGCGGCTGTTAACGTCAATCACCACCAGGTTTTCATGACTGAAGCCCAGATCTTTTTCGCGTAAATAGTTTAGCTGTTGGTAGATGATGAGAGTTGAGGCAATCATCATAACCGAAATAGCAAACTGCATAATCAACAGGGCTTTCCTTACAGAAAAACTACGGCCACCTATTTTTATTTCACGCTTTAAAGCATCTACAATTGAAACCCGTGTGGCAATAAAGGCCGGATACAGCGCAGCCAACACACCTACCAACACAATGATAACAACAACAAAAATCAGCCACTCTACAGGCAAAGCGCTAATCGAAATCTCTTTGTTGGCGAAAATGTTTATCCAAGGCAAAACCAAATAAACCAATGCAACCGATAGAAGCAATGAAAGTAATGTGAACAACATCGAATCGGTAATAAACTGTGCAACCATTTGCGTTTTAGGGGCTCCTAATGTTTTGCGGGTTCCAATTTCGCGTGTACGCTTGATAGCAACAGCCGTGGCGAGATTCATGTAATTGAGGCAAGCGGTTATCAATAGAATTAAACCAAGCGCAGCAAAAGTGTAGAGATAAAAAGGTTTGATACCATTTGCATTAAACTCATCGGCTGCAGATTCTAACTGGCTGGAATTGGTATGGATTTCCTGCATCGGTTGTAATGTAAAGCTACTGCGAAACTCGCGGTTGGCAGGATAATTCGATTTTACCAAGGCATCTATTCTGGTACCAAGTGATGCTATATTACTTTGCGGTTTTATTTTTAAGTAGGTGGTGTATTCAGTATCAACCCACTCGGTAGTTACATACTGCGCGTAGTCATTGTATAGCGAGTGCCAGGTGGCATCGGAGAACAGGATGTCAATTTGCAGGTGTGAGTTTTTCGGGAAGTTTTTCATCACACCGCCAACTGTTAAGTAGATGGGCTGCCCTTCGCGCCTGTACCCCGACCAGATCTGTTTTCCCAGAGCCGAGCCAGTTCCAAAATACTTTTCCTTTATAGTTTCAGAAACAACGATAGTGAAAGGTTCTTTCAAGGCGGTTTTAGCATCGCCTTCCACCAACGGAAAATCGAAGAACGTGAAAAAATTATCATCGGCTGAGAGTGCACGTTCATGTGTGCGATTGGTTGGATCGTTGCCCAGCGTTACTCGCCCAAATGCCGACAGCCTCACCATGTCCTCCACCTCCGGAAATTGTTCTTGAACTTCTTTGCCGATTGTTGGGGCAACGGCAGAAATATTGCGAAGGGTGCCATTGTCTTGTTGATCGCGTTGAGTGATGCGATAAATAGTATGTGCATCGCGATGAAACATATCAAACGACAGTTCATCGTGCAGGTAAAGGGCCAACAATAAAAAGCAGGTGAACCCCAGCGTTAACACACTTATGTTAATGGCGGTAAAAGTTTTGTTTTTGATCAATTGCCGGACGCTGATTTTGAAATAGCTCTTATACATACCGTATGGGTTGGGTTGTTGTTTCATTTGTTTAATGAACGCGGGGCGGAAGTATTTGATCACACTCCACGCAAACTTCCATTTTGCTTTGCGCGGAGAGGTTTCTGATTGTTTGATGAAAACCTCTATCAAATCACCTTCAATCTCATCGAGGTAATCTTCGCGGCAAAACCAGCGGAGAAATTGGAGGGGTCGTTTGGGTGGTTGTATCTTCATTCTGGAAGGCCCATTAACTATTGAGCTTTAACCTTTCCAAAAATTCCAATTAAAATATTTACTACATAAGCGAGTTGGCCAAACACAAATAGCAGAGATAAAATTTGCATAGTGGTTCCAATCATCTCGTGTCGATTGCTTGTAAACTGCGATGGATTAATGCCAACGTATACGACAATAATAATTAGTAGCGTAGTGATAACCGTTATAAGTACGTGTACCCATATGATAGTTATCGAATAAAGAAACTTATTGGTTACCAAATAAATCAGCCAAGAGGATAGCAGAAGAGAAGGAAATACCCAAACGATGTTACTCAGCGGAAAACTGAACATTGTTATTTCTTGAATCTCGATGTCAGTGGTTGGACGAAAAGCGAGCGCGAACAGCAAGACAATTGTTGTAAACAAAAGCAGTACGTACGGATTTTCTTTAATACTGAGTATTGATTTCATGATTCTAGAGTTTTGTAAGTTAATATGTATAAACTGTGGCCTTAGATATCTGATCACACTCCAACCAAAATTCCATTTCGCTTTGCGTGGAGAGATTTCTGATTGCTTTTTATAAATCTCTAACAAGTCACCTTCAATCTCATCGAGGTAATCTTCGCGGCAAAACCAGCGGAGAAATTGAAGAAATCGTTTCGGTGGATGGTTTTTCATTACTATTCTAAAAACTCGTCTATTCTGTTTTTAAGCTATTCACTGGGTTGGCATTTGCCGCTTTAATGGTTTGAATACTTACAGTCAGGATTGATATAAGAACTATTATAACCAGTGGCACAATGAATATCCATGCACTTAAATCGATTCGAACAGCGTAGGTAGAAAGCCATTGCCCTATGATTATAAAAGATAAGGGTATTGCAAGTATGGAAGCCACTAAAACCCATTTGATAAAATCACGCGATAGCAGTTGTACAATTTGAGTAACTGATCCGCCTAACACTTTTCGAATTCCAATTTCTTTTGTGCGTTGGAGGATTGTGAATGAAGAAAGACCAAACAAACCCAAGCAGGCAATAACAATAGCTATTACAGAAAATGTTGCCATTACAACTCCGAACTGCGCGTCAGCTTTATATTGTTGATTGTATTTTTCATTTAAAAAGAAATAGCTAAACGGACTGGATGGAAACAAATTATCCCAATTGCGTTTAGCATAGTCAATTGTTTTTTCCATGTTATTTGTTTTTACCTTAAGGGTAACATACCCAGACAGACCTGGATAGTATCTGAAAATCATAGGTATGTGATTTTCTTTTGGCGATCGTTGGTGAAAATCCTTTACAACTCCAATAATGATTGAATGATCACTTGGCCATATTCGATAAGTAATTTTAGATCCGACCGCTTCCTGCGGAGACAAAAACCCCAACGATTTTGATGCTTCTTCATTAATAATAACATAATTCTGATTCTCCATGCCTGCTTCAAAATTTCTGCCTGCACTTAGCTCCATACTAAAGGCTGGAATGAAATCAGCATCGATAGGATAATGAGAGTAGTTGAAGCTACTTCCATTTTTGTCTTTACCGACTTGAAATACACTTTGAGTGGTACTCATCTCAATTAGGCCTGCAACTGAACCAGATCCTGGAATAGATTGGGAGTTGGAAACGACTTGAATAGATGGATCGCGAAGAAGCTCAGTCTTAAAGCTTTCATATTTACTTTGAAAAATCGAATCTGCTTGATCTTTATCAGGTGCACGTAAGATGAGCGTTTGATTAATGTCCATTCCAAGGTCATAATTTTGCAAGTGCTTGATCTGTAGATAAACTGCTCCCAAACAAATAATCAAAATAGTAGTTGCTGCAAATTGAAATACAACCAATCCTTGGCGCAGCCATTGCCCATGTCCAGATGATCGAAATTTTCCTTTCAGTACACTAACCGGATCGAACGATGACAAGACAATTGCGGGATAACCACCAGAAAAAACAACTCCAACAACAAGAATGGCCACTAATGAATACCAAAATGAGTTGTGTTGAAAAATATCCATCAATGGTTGGCCGGTAAGCTCACAAAAAAATGGTAAGCCAATTTTTACAATTCCAAGAGCCATTAAGGCAGCAATTACATTCACTATAATGGATTCTGTTAGGAATTGAGTTACCAATTGAGAACGAGCCGACCCCATCACCTTCCGAACGCCAACTTCACGCGCCCGTTCAATTGCTCTGGCTGTTGAAAGGTTTATGTAGTTAACCCACGCCAGGCCCATAATAAATATGGCTATTAATAATAAAGCATAGACGGTTCGAGCATTCCCGTTCGCCTCCGGCTCATATGTTTTGTTTGAATACAGATGAATATCTTTAATTGGTTCAGCCGAAAATCGATCTTCATTAATTTTATCTTTTAATGAAGCAGATAGATCAGTTAATTTTTTATTGAATGCTATAATGTCCGTACCGGGTGCCATCAATAAATAGGTGTACTCGTTGTTTCCGCTTTCCCAGCTCTGATCGGTGTAGTGGTTTTCAATTTTTGGATACGTGACATGGGAAAGAAGAAAATTAAATTTGAGATGAGTATTGGCTGGCACGTCTTCAATTACAGCCGTAATTTTATAGAGCCCTCCTCGTGCCTCTATTGTTTGATTGACAACATCAGTTTCGCCAAAATATTTTTTAGCAGTGCTGGCAGTAATTACGACTTGATGAGGTTTGGATAATGCACCCTGAAGGGTTCCATGCAGCGCCTTAAATGAAAAAACCGTGAACACCGAGGAGTCAGCAAAATAGCTTCGCTCTTCCAAATATTTTTGTTCTCCAATTTTTACCCGGGTGTTGTCATTGTTCATCAGTCTGACAAAGTCAATCACCTCAGGCATTTTCTCTTTAGCCAAAGGACCGAAGGGTGCATAGGTTTCGCAATCGGTCACTAAGAACTCCTCCCCCTGATATAAGTCAAGTGTTACACGGTAGATATTATCCGCGTTGCTATGAAAGTTTTCGTAACTTCTTTCATACCGAACGTAGCTTATCAGAAACAAAAAGCAAGCAATGCCTAGTGCCAACCCGCTCATATTGATGAAGGAGTATCCCTTACTCTTTAAAAGACTTCTCCATCCGATTTTGAAATAACTTTTATACATACCGTATCTGTTAGGTTGATGCTGTTTAAATGATTTTATAAACTCTGGCCTGAAATATTTGATCACACTCCAACCAAAATTCCATTTCGCTTTGCGCGGAGAGGTTTCTGATTGTTTGATAAAAACCTCTGTCAAGTCACCTTCGATCTCATCTAGATACTCTTCGCAGCAAAACCAGCGGAGAAAGCGGAGAAAATATTTTGGCGGTACTTTCATATTAATTTACAGTTGACAATAGGCAATTGACAAAATAGTTGATTGTCAATTGACCATTTATCAACTGTCAACCTTGAAGCAATTGCATTAGCCAAACGATATCTTAGGAATCTGCTTGTAGATACTGTTTCTTAAATCATATTGTGCATCCAGCATTTTTTTTCCGAGCGCGGTAATCACGTAGAATTTTTTGCGTCTGCCGCCACGGTCTTCGGTTATGCCGCCAAAGCGCGACTTGACAAAACCTTTGTCTTCCATGCGCTTAAGCGCAACGTGAACGGCACTGATGTTTACCTTCTTATCGAGTTTTTCTTCAAGACCTTCCAGAATAGTAACACCATAGGCTTCATCGTGCTGGGCGGCCACCATTAATAAAACGAGTTCCTCAAACTCTCCGAGTGATTGTTGTGTCATAGTATTTACTTAACAAACGTGAATTTAATAAATTAGTTTCACTTTTGTTAAGTAAATAAGAATAATTTTACAGGCCTACCCTATCGCAGACATAAAACACTTGTCGTGTGCGAATTAAAAATCTTTATTTTCGATCAATCACCCGGTACATGCCGCAGGCCTGCACAAACTTGAACTGTTTATAAAACGGTGCCAGTTGCTCACCACAAAAAAGTCCTGCGGTAGCATGGGCAGGTGCATTCTTATCCAACCATTGTTCAATGGCATGCATCAGCCTGGTTCCAATTTGTTGATGCTGCCACAAAGGGTTAACGATAACATCCTTTACGTAAAAAATACTCTTGCCATCGCCAAGCAGATAGGCACAGCCAACAGCCGCACCGGTTTCAGAATTTTCGGCTACCACGCCATAGACTGTTGATTCCAGATTTTGCTTGTAAGCCGAAAGATCCGGTGTTTTCCAGTTAACAGATTCTGATAATTTACACGCTTCATCAAAGGTTGGTGTGCGATCTACGATTTTTACTGGTACAGTTTGCTTTGGAACGGGCTGCCTATCTGCACCTGGGGCTGTAAAAATAAGATGATGTCCATTAAGATCTTGAACTATGTATTCCGAAAAACCCCAATTGGTTGCTTGAAATGGTGTTACAATTTCAGCTTTATTCTTTTGATGCATCGCATACAAAGCAGATAGCTGGCGCGCTTTTATCCAAACATAATGCCTAACTGGATGTACAATAAATTCTTTGCTCTCATAAAATTGTACATGCACAGCACCCCACGAAACAGCGCCAATATCAGGTGGCTCTCCTGATGTCCATTGTGTTTGAAAGCCTAACACATCGCGCCAATATGCAATAGTTTGGTTTACATCGCGCACGGGCAACACAGGCTCAACATGATCGAGCGAGGGTTGTTGGTAGTCATTGGTGTTTTCGAATGGCATGACGAAGGGTTAATGACTAAAATTAGCGGAATTCTCAGGCCTCGCAAAAGTGAACGCTACTCTCGTTTCAATGCTTCAGCAGGGTTAACACGAGTGGTTTTCAAAGTAAAATATCCAAGCGTAAGCCAGGCAATGGCTATAAGTGCTAAGCCCGAAACAATAAACACCACCGGGTGAATACCTACCTGGTAAATAAAGCTATTGAGCCAATGGTCCATTATCCACCAGGTCAGCGGTGTAGCCAGCAGGATGGCGAGGGCAATGAGTCTGGTGAAATCCCGCAACAACAAAATCACCAATCCCGATACCGATGCACCCAACACCTTGCGAATGCTTACTTCTTTCATACGCTGGCTGAACGTAAGCATGGCCATACCAAACAATCCGAAACATGCAATAATAATGGCAATCAATGCAAATGCACTGAAGATAATACCCGTGCGAGCCTCTGATTCATATTGTTTATCAAGTTGATCGTCAAGAAAAGCGAACTCAAATTGAAATGAATTTTCAAACTCCTGATATACGGTTTTAATTTGTGCCAGAGAGCCTTCAAAGTTTTTAGTATTGAGTTTTACTATCAGGTGATTGTAAGCTGGGTAAGGAATCATCAATAGAGGCCTGAGCGGTTCGTGTAACGATTGAAAATGAAAGTCTTTCACCACACCCACCACCCGACCAACAATTGGCTGATCATCTTCATACGCATACCAATTAATCTCCTTCCCAACCACCGATGAATTACTGAGTTGGCGTGCAGCCGTTTCATTGATAACAAACTTCATTTCAGTTGAACCGGGTTTATCATTAATTGTAAAATACCGGCCTTCTGTTACTTCCAGATTCATCGTTTTTTGGAAATCATAATCCACAAAAGCTTCAGAAGTAGAAATATCATTTTCGGGCGTTTCTACCAAGGCGATGGAGTTCTGATTGAATTGTCCACCCGGCATATTTGAACTAGCCGAAACAGAAATGACCCCCTCAACTCTACTCAATTCATTTTTAATGGCCTCCATGCGTCTGTCCATGTGCTCATTCTTCATGGGAATAACGAGCACTTCTTCTTTATCAAAGCCGAGGTTTTTGTTTTGAATAAAATTGAGCTGGTTGTAGATAATAACGGCTCCGGAAATCAATACCATCGAAATAGCAAACTGGAAAACGATCAAGCCATTGCGCAAGCCATTTCCCCGAGCCGAGGTTTGGAACTTTCCTTTCAAAATACTTTGTGGCTGAATAGCCGAGAGAATAACCGCAGGATAAATTCCCGAACCAATACCAACTACAATTGCAACCAGCATCAAAACTGGCACTGTTTCTCTATAGTTTAATGACAGCGATTGGCCGGTGAGGGAGTTGTAGAATGGCAAACTTGCTTCCAGCACAAGTACGGCAAAAACGAGGGCGATACCGGTTACCAAAATCGATTCGCCTATAAACTGCACCGATAGCTGTTTGCGTAATGCCCCCATAGTTTTCCGAATCCCGATTTCTTTGGCACGCTCTACCGACTTGGCGGTCATCAGATTCATAAAGTTGATGCAGGCAATAAGCAGGGTGAGCAACGCTGCAACTGCCATGATATACACATATTCAACATTGCCATTCGCTTCAAGCTCCCAACGCAAATGCGATTTTAAATGAATGTCTGTTACAGGTTGCACACGGAAATCGATCTTACCTGCAATAACACTTCTGTAATATTCATCCGACCAATTAACATACTTACGGATCCATGGCATCAACTTGGCCTCAAGTGCTTTGGCATCCGTGCCTGGCTTTAAACGTATATAGTTGAAGTGACCAAAGTCTGCCCAGGTGTAGTATTCATCATCTGGATCGAACGACTTCTCGCGCACGTACGATACCAGCATATCGAAATGAAAATGCGATTGTTGAGGAACATCTTTAAACACAGCCATCACCTCTAGCAAAGCACTGTCCGGATATACAATCAGTTGTTTGCCAATGGGGTCTGCCTCACCAAAATATTTTTTTGCCGTTGATTCCGAAATCAAAATGGCATTTACATTTCTCAACGCTTTTCGCGCATCGCCCCGAACAACAGGAAATCCGAACACATCGAAGAATGTAGTATCAACAGCGAGAAGATTTTTCTCATCAAAACGAATATCATTTTCTGGATTGCTCATGGAATAGATAGCACGTGTTAAACCTGCTGCCCAGATGGGCGATAGACTAACTGCACTTTCTACTTCCGGAAAATCATCAACCAGGGCTTGTGCCATGGGATGTGGTGTTCGGGTTTGTGGGTTTTCACTTTCCACCGTAATGCGGTAAAGATTTTCGGGTTGAGGGTAATGCCGGTCGTACCCCAGTTCATGCTTTACAAACATCGCCATGAAGAAAACACTGACTATTCCTAATGTTAATCCACTGATATTAATGAATGCATGGATCTTGCTTTTCAGCAAATTTCGCCAACCGATTTTTAAATAGCTTCTGTACATACCGTAGGTGTTTAATGTTTGTGTTCCTTCTGTTGGTTTGATGATTCCTGGTCTGAACAGCAGCAATACATCTTTGATAAAGTGTACGTCCGCTTTTACCTCTCCATTTTTAAATTTTCTTTCTTCGTACAACTCCATCAAATCGCCCTCGATGCTATCGCGCAACTTCGGGTGGCAGAACCAGCGGAAGAAGCGGAGGGGGAGTTTTGGTGGATTTGATTTCATCATTTTATAGTTACCGGTTTCCAGTAAACCAGTAACTGGTAACATCTCTTATTCACTTCTCAAACTTTTTACTGGATTCGTTAATGCAGCTTTAATCGCTTGAAAGCTTACAGTAAGAATAGTTACAGCCAACGCTCCAATACCGGTTAATACAAAAACAAACCATGGAATGTTGGTACGATATTCATAATGTTGAAGCCAGTTGTTCATAAACGAATAGGTGAGCGGTACGGCCACTACAAACGATAAAATCACCAACACAACAAAATCTTTTGAAAGCATTTGCCACAACGAGGCCACCGATGCACCCATTACTTTCCGGATGCCGATCTCTTTGGTTCGTTGTTCCGCAACGAATGAAGCAAGACCAAATAATCCCAAACAACTGATTATAATTGCCAGTGTGCTGAAGATAGAAGCTAATGTTCCAATTCGTTCTTCAGCTTTGAACTTGGCTGTGTAGTCATCATCCGCAAACGTAAAATCAAATGGCGCTGAAGGCACAATTTTTTTGAATGCCTTTTCAATTTTCGGTAGAGCCTCTTGCGCAGTTGCTTTGTTATTCATGCGGATGTGCAGCCAGCCTTCATCGCCTCCTGCAAAAAAATATAAACAAGGATCTGTTTTTTGAAAAGGTGAGCCTTTCACCACATCGCGAATCACACCTACTATTTTGTACTCTTCGCGGTTGTCATCTCGGTTTCTAATTAGTACTTCTTCTGTCGGATTCTCAAAGCCGAAAATTTTGGCTGTCGTTTCATTGATGATCACCCCATTGGCATCGGCAGGAAAGGTGCGAGAAAAATCACGACCCTGTACAAATTCCCAACCAATTGTTTTTCCGTACTCGGGTGTAACCCGGTTGATGTTGAATGTGAGATCGTTTTGACTATCGTCTTTACCACGCCAGTCGAAGCCGCCATTCCAACCAAGTGTGCTAACAATTGCATAGTTGGATTCGGCAACCTCATCTACTACTCCGGTTGCTTTCAATTCATTTCTCAATACCTCGTACTTACCTTGAAATTCAGGCGAACGTGGATGAAGCGAAATCAATCCTTCACGCGAGTAACCAATCGGGCGGCTCTTTGCGAATTGAATTTGCTGATATACGATGGCCGTGCCGATAATGAGGCTGATAGAAACGGTGAACTGAACAGTCACTAATACTTTGCGTGGCAGCGATGCAAAACGTCCCGTCTTAAAAGTGCCTTTCATAACCTGAACCGCATTGAATGATGATAAATAAAGTGCAGGATAACTTCCAGCCAGTAAACCTGTGATAAACGTAAATGCCAAACCTCCTAACCAAAACAAAGGCTCACGCCATGGTAGCGTCATGTCTTTATCAGCAATCTGATTGTAGGCAGGAAGGAAAATTTGTGTTAGCAGAATGGATAAGATGAAAGCAAGAAATGCTACCAGAAATGCTTCGCTATAAAATTGTCCAATCAACTGGCCACGAACTGAGCCAATCGACTTTCGGATGCCCACTTCTTTCGAGCGTTTCTCTGAACGGGCTGTGGTTAGGTTCATAAAATTGATGCAGGCCAATATCAGAACGAAACAACCGATGATTGCATAATACCAAACGGAATTCATCAACGGACTGCGAACGTTTACACCATTTTCAAAATAGGCGTTGAGATGCCAATCTTTCATAGGCAAAACAAAAAGTTCAGGGTTGGACGCAGCAGTGCTGGCATCTATGTGTGGCAGCATTGCTTCTTTAATGGCTCCTGAAGCAGATTCAAAATTTTTTTCGTTTGCCAACTGTACATACACATGCATGTTGTAATTGTCCCACACGTTCAGGTTACTCCAACCATTTAGGAAAAGATCAAGCGGAGCAAAGTAGGTAGCGTTATGAAAAACTGAATTCTTGGGCAGATCATCGTACACGCCTGTTATCTTCAAATCCCACTTATTGTCAAACCGAATGATTTGCCCTATTGGATTTTCTTCATTAAAAAATTTGCGTGCCGTGGACTGCGATAGCATGATGGATGTCATATCCGCTAAGCCGCCATGTGTGCCGTGAATCATGTTGAGCGAAAACATTTCAGGGCCATCCGGTTGCATGAAGTACCCAACTTGTGTGAATTGCTTTTCATCGAAACCCAAAACGTGTTCTTCGTTTCGGCCGCGTACCATAGTCACTTTTTCAAAGTGAGAACTGTATTCATCGCGCATTAGCGTACCGATACCCGTGGTAAGAATATTACCGGTTTCAATCTTCCCCTGGTATAAATTTTTACGATAGATCTGCCCGATGCGATCATAATTCTTGTGATAGTGGTTATAGGTAAGCTCATCAAAAATCCATAAACCTATCATTATGGCTACGGTCATCCCCAGAGCCAGTCCACCAATGTTTATCAAAGAATATCCCTTGTTGCGAAGAAGATTCCGCCACCCGATCTTAAAATAACTTTTATACATACCGTATGTGTTTAATGTTTGTGTTCCTTCTGTGGGCTTTATAATACTGGGGCGAAAGAGAAGCGTTACATCAATAATGAATCTTAAATCAGCTTTAAACTTTCCACTTTGCTCAAGTCGTTCTTCATACAACTCCATCAAATCGCCTTCAATACTATCGCGCAACTTCGGGTGGCAAAACCATCGGAAGAAGCGGAGAGGGAGTTTTGGTGGATTTGATTTCATTTCATGATTTTCTAGTTACCCGTTCCAGTAAACCAGTAACTGGTAACATCTCTTATTCGCTTCTCAAACTTTTCACTGGATTTTCCATCGCAGTTTTAATAGCCTGAAAACTTATAGTTAAAAGTGTAATCATTAACGCGCCCAGGCAGGTTACTATAAATATCCAGAAAGATAATTCCGTTCGATAAGGGAACTTTATTAACCAGGCAGCCATTGAATAGTAAGCAATAGGTATTGCAACAATGCAAGAAATGGCAACCAATAGCACAAAATCTTTTGAAAGCAATGCACAGAGGTTGGTGATGCTGGCACCTAAAACTTTACGAATGCCAATTTCTTTTGTTTGTTGTTCAGCAATAAAGCTGGCCATACCATATAAACCCAGGCAGGAAATAAAAATAGCTAAAGATGAAAACAAACTTGCTAGTTTTCCGATGCGTACTTCAGCAAGAAATTTTGCATTGTACTCGTCATCTACAAACTTATAATCGAATGGAGTGGTCGGAGCAACTTTCTTAAGTACCTCTTCTATTTTAATAAGTGCTTGTTGTGTGCTGATAGCTGGATTGATTTTTATATTCACCCAATTGGGCTTGCCGTTAGGTGCTTTCATTAAAAATATGGTTGGCCGTATGGGTTGATAAGGCGATTCCATAACCATATCCTTCACGATTCCAATTACTTCGTAGTGATAGGTTTTGTCATTGAATGTCCAACTCATACGTTCACCTACCACATTCGTTATACCCATATAATTAAGCGCTGCCTCATTGATAACAATGGCTGAAGAATCGCTCACCAGGTTGTTACTGAAATCGCGGCCTTGCAGTATTTGCCAACCAATTACATTACCGTGTTCAGGTGTAATGGTAAGTGTTCCAAAACTTTTGGTAAGTGCTGGGTCCCTGCCTTGCCAATCCCAACCATCGTTGTTTGACCATACCTGCGTTATTTTTCCCATTGATTGGGATACTTCAGAAACTACACCTGCCTTTTTCAATTCATTGCTTAAGATTTCATACTTACCCTTCAGGTCGTTGCCCTTCATTTCCAGCATGATCAATCCTTCGCGGCTATAACCCACAGGTCTGTTTTGCGCAAATTGAATCTGATTGTAGATAATTATTGTGCAGATAATAAGTGTAATTGAAATAGTAAACTGTGTTACTACTAAAATTCTGCGTTGTGAATACAAACCTTTTCCGGCACGCATAACACCTTTCAAAGCTTTAGCCGGTTTAAAGGAAGAGAGATAGGATGCCGGGTACATACCGGCAAGGAGAGCTGTTACTAAAACAATAGCAAGTATCATTAACCAGAATGGAGTACTGCTAATGGGCAAAACGATTTGCTTAGCTGTAAGATCATTAAACCACGGCAGCAGCAGGCTAACCAATACAAATGCGATTACGAATGCTAAAATCACAACCAGAAAAGATTCGCTTAAGAATTGACCAATAAGTTGGTGACGCAAAGAACCAATTGCTTTTCTGATTCCAACTTCTTTTGCTCTTACTTCGCTGCGCGCGGTGCTTAAGTTAATGCAGGCCAGTACAAGTACTAATGCGCCAATCAATCCAACCAGTTTTACAATCCTGCTGGGTTCGGGATTTACAACGCTGTTTTTAAAACTATAGAGATGCCAATCCTGCATGGGGTGTAAAAAAACTTCAGGATTTTGTGCGGCTTGTTCTGGAATGTCTTTCACGCCATTTCGTTCAGCATCTTTAATGCGGGCAGCTACGGTTGCAAAATCAGTGGAAGGCAAAATTTCAGTATAGACTTTCAAAAAGTGATTACTCCAATCATTAATGGCTTTTTCTTTTACCCATGGATTATCAACCAGCCATAAATCAAACGGAGCCAAAAACTTAAGATCAGCAAAAGTTGTGTTCTTAGGTAAATCTTCGTAA
The DNA here is from genome assembly GCA_019638395.1 of Cyclobacteriaceae bacterium. Classification (GTDB taxonomy): domain Bacteria; phylum Bacteroidota; class Bacteroidia; order Cytophagales; family Cyclobacteriaceae; genus ELB16-189. Next base: position 283,599 of record JAHBTX010000005.1, on the reverse strand, counting down.
ACACCGGTAACTTTTACATCAAGTCGGTTGTTAATTTTCATTAATTGGTTTACCGGATTACTATCGCCAAAGAAAGTTTGAGCTGTAGATGCAGACAGTATAATTGTGTTAGGATCGTTTAATGCGGTATATGAGCCATGAATCATTTTCAACGATAACATTTCTGGCGCACCGGCATCCATAAACTGTCCGGTCTTTGTAAAATTTCGATCCTCTGTAGATAAAATGTATTCGCGAATACCAAATGTTGAAACGACAATGTGCTTAAAATTATCAGCATGGTTTGCTTTCAGCTCTAAAGCCAAAGGGTATGGAAGGGAAGTATTTATCCCGGTTCCGTCTTCATCTGTTTCGCGGGTTAATACTTGCGAAATACGGTTGTAGTTGGTGTGATAGGTATCATAATTAACTTCATCAAAAATCCAGAGCCCGATTAATATGGCTACCGTTACACCAACAGCAAGGCCTCCGATGTTGATTACAGCAAAGCCTCTGTTCTTTAAAAGATTCCGCCATCCAATCTTAAAATAACTTTTATACATACCGTAGGTGTTTAATGTTTGTGTTCCTTCTGTTGGTTTTATAATCCCCGGCCTGAACAGCAGCAGCACATCTTTAATGAAGTGTGCGTCCGCTTTTACCTTTCCACTTTTAATTTTTCGTTCTTCATACAACTCCATCAAATCTCCTTCAATGCTATCGCATAACTTCGGGTGGCAGAACCAACGGAAGAAGCGGAGGGCGAGTTTGGGTGGATTTGATTTCATCATTCTCTGGTTACCGGTTTCCAGTTGCCAATAAACCAGTAACATTCTTATTCACTTCTTAAACTATTTACAGGGTTCGTCATTGCTGCTTTGATGGATTGAAAGCTTACCGTGAGCAACGTAATAAGTAACGCGCCACCAGCGGCCAATGCAAAAATCCACCAACTGATATCGGTTCGATACTCATATTGTTGAATTCCTTTATACAAAATGTAATAGGAAAGCGGTGCGGCAATGACACACGACAAGATTACCAACAGCACAAACTCACGCGATAACATCCTCCAAAGGTTAGCAACCGAAGCCCCTAATACTTTTCGGATACCAATTTCTTTTGTTCGCTGTTCCGCGATGAAAGAAGCAAGCCCAAACAAGCCAAGACAACTGATAATGATGGCGAGCGTTGCAAAGATTGCTGCCAATTTTCCAATGCGTTCTTCCGTTTTGAATTTTGCGCTGTATTCTACGTTGGCAAATTTGTAATCAAATGGTATGTCGGGAATAACATGGGCAAATGCTTTTTCAATTTTAGGAAGTGCATCCCGTACCGGAACATTGGGAGGAATGCGCAGTAACAACCAATTTTTCCATCCCATTGTGAAGTACACGGTTGGCTTTACGGGCTCGAAGGGAGAATCCATCACCATGTCTTTGATCACACCCAGGATTCTAAAATCGCTATCCACATTCCAGGGGCCGTTTTTCCAATGAATGATTTGGCCGGAGGGGTTATCAATCTCCATAAACTTTGCAGCTGCTTCGTTAATAACAAATCCCGCAGAATCACTCGCAATCTCTTTTGAGAAATCACGACCTTCTATAAACTCCCAGCCTACGGTTCTACCATAGTCGTGCGAGACACCCAGGGTAGCAAAGCCATGATCTTTATCCAGATTCCTTCCATCTTGTGTAAAGCCACCATTGTTCGACCACACTTGTGTAACCGATCCACCTGCTTCTGCAACCTCACTTACTGCACCACTCGCTATAAGTTCTGCTTTCAACGCATCTGCTTTTGTTGTAAAGGCGTTTGATTTTTTAGGTACCAGAATCAATCCGTCTCGTTCATAGCCCACCGGGCGATCCTTCACATACATGAGTTGATTATAAATAACGCCTGTACAAATGATAAGCATTACGGAAACCGTAAACTGTAAAACAACCAACGCTCTGCGAGGTGTAGATGCAAACCGACCTGCACGAAAAACGCCCTTCAACACACTTACGGGTTTGAACGATGACAGATAAAGTGCAGGATAACTTCCGGCCAGCATTCCGGTAAGGAAAAGAAAAAGTGCACTACCTATCCAAAACCATCCCTGCGTCCACGGCAAACCCATCGCTTTACCCGATAGCTCGTTAAACCAGGGAAGTGAAGCGGCTACCAATGTTATGGCGAAAACAAAAGCCAGTATCACAACCAGAAAAGATTCACTCAAAAACTGTCCGATTAATTGCCAGCGCACCGAGCCTATTGTTTTCCGAATGCCCACTTCTTTCGCCCGCTTTTCAGAACGAGCTGTGCTAAGATTCATAAAGTTGATGCAAGCCAGCAGCAGTACGAATACACCAATGGATCCAATAAACCAAACCATTTGCATTGGACCATTTTGAAGAATACCTTCTTTGAAATCAGAATGCAAGTGCCAGTCGCTCATGGGATGTAGAAGTATTTCGTAGTTGTACTTCAACTCGTCCTTCATATAAGCCAGATCCTTAATAGCAGTCATTTCTGCGTTGATGATGTTTGCTTCAACTTTCTCAAAGTTGGTATTCGGTGCTACCTCCACATAGAGTTCAAGAAAATGATTGTCCCATCCTTGTTTGCTTATCCATACAGCATCCTTCATTAGAAAGCTCCAGGGTTGAACAAATTGAAGTCCGTACAGTTCTGTATTCATCGGGAAATCTTCATATACCCCGGTAACGGTAGCATCCTGTTCGTTATTAATTTTCAAGACCTGATTAATGGGATCTGCATCACCAAAGAGTGCTTTGGCGGTTGATTGAGAAATCATAATCGAATGCATCTCTTTTAATGCAGACCAATCGCCATACACCATTTTCCAGGTAAGCATTTCGGGTGCGCCTTCACCGATATACAATCCTTTCTTCGAGATTTTTTTATCGCCAATAGAAAGAACACCTTCCCAGTACCACGAAACCGGAACAATGTGTTTAAAATTGTCAGCATAATTATTTTTCAACTCCTCGATTAACGGATAAGGTAACGAGGTCTGTCCTTCATAATGCCGACCTTCAAACATTCCCCCTTTCATCACTTGGGCTATGCGGGGATAATTTTGATGGTACTGGTTAAACGACAGCTCATCATGTACCCATAATGCAATCACCAGGGCTACACCCATACCGAGCGCCAAACCACCGATATTGATTATTGAGTATCCTGTGTTCTTGACCAGATTCCTCCATCCGACTTTAAAATAACTTTTATACATGCCGTAGGTGCTTAATGTGTGTGTTCCTTCTGTTGGTTTTATAATTCCTGGTCTGAATAGAAGCAGTACATCTTTAATAAAGTGTGCGTTCGCTTTTACCTTTCCACTTTTAATTTTTCTTTCTTCGTACAACTCCATCAAATCTCCTTCAATGCTATCGCGCAACTTCGGATGGCAGAACCAGCGGAAGAAGCGGAGGGTTGCTTTAGGTGGATATGGTTTTTCTGTTTTCAAACTCGTTTAATAAGTAGTAAGCAGTTGGCACTGTGCAGCACGCAGGTTAGGTGCGGACTGATTACTGCCAACTGATTACTGGCTACTTTTTTAAAAGCCATCCAATAACATCTTGCATAAATGGAGCACATTCATAATTGTTAACATCTTGCCAGCTCGTCATGTAAAGCGATGCCATAGCTTCACCCATCGCTATGATTTTGCCGCCACCTTTTACCTCGGTGTAAACTGCAAAAGAACTCGGCTCTGATTTGTTGCTAAACGCGAATGGCTTACCTCCTTCCACCAAGCGCGCTCCGTGAAATGGAATAGCGTATTTCTTCTTCGTGATTTTGCCTTCCGGGGCGTGACCGCCCACTGTTTTATCAGGACTGTCAGTAGAGAATTTGATGCCGAAAGGTGACAGTATATCATTTACGTTTACTTGATCCAGTGTTGCCCAATAGTCTTCTTCAATGACAATAAATAAGGAGCCCCCCCTTTCCAGGTATTGCTTAATGATCGTACACTCATCGGCTGAATATTTTAGGGATGGAACGTGAATGAAAAGCAAATCAGTTTTGGACAATGATTCTGCAGTAATAGCTGTTTTTATATAGCTGATACTTGCATTATGAGCGGCTGCATTTTTTGTGAGTTCACCGGTCATGTACTCAAGCCGCTGGGTGGGTACTAATTCGGTCGAAATCTTGTCGGCAGGGTTACTGTAGAATTTTTGACCATGAGCCACATCGACAAGAATTTTCTTTTGGGCTAACAGGTTGGGGCCGAAGCAAGCACACAACAGTAAAATAGAGGTGAGTAAGGATTTCGTGTTCATATTTTTTTGGTTGAATGGCAAATAGTTGTTAACTGAATTTTACATCGAGCGCTACTTTAGGGATAGCACGCCACAATTCATCACGCGTGCTTTTCGAATACTCCATTGCTTTTTTCCCCAAGGCTGTAATCTGAAAATATTTTTTTGGCCTGCCCGCCCGCTCTTCCGTAGCCTCACCATCATGCGATTTCAAATATCCTTTGTCTTCCAATCTTTTTAAGGCAGTTTGCAGCGCACCCACGCTTACTCCGCGTTTTAATCTCGTTTCAATTTCCTTTTTAATGGATACGCCATAGGCTTCATCATATAAGATGCCTACGGTAAGCATCACCACTTCTTCAAACTCGCCCAGTTGGTATTTTTTCATTGAAACAGTTGTTTGAAATAATAATTTCCTATTTGTAGTAATAATTATGCCAAATGAAGAAGCCATGCAGATTTCTGTTTTTTCAAAGGTCCCTTTCCGCTGTTTGTCCGGTGGCGAACAATTAATGCACGCCAGTGCACGTAAAGAATTAAGTAAAGTCTTATTTTTGTCTATTAATCTTATAGACTAAATGCGTTACTTTTTATTACTTATCATAATTGTTTCGGGATGCACTCCACCTAAACCTTTAACTCCTGAAGAAATCAAAGCGCATCAAACAGAAGTAGAAGCGTGGCATGCCGAACGGATTGCAAATCTGAAAGCACCGAACGGGTGGCTCAATTTGGTTGGCTTGCATTGGCTGGAACCTGGAATGAATACTTTTGGAAGCGATTCAAGTAATGCCCTCGTTTTCCCACAAGGAAAAATCGTAAGCCATGCCGGATACTTTTTGGTGAAGGATAATACTGTAACGCTTGTAGTAAATAAGGGAGTGATAGCAACGGTAGATAAGGACACTATTGACTCACGTTTAATTTTTCATCCGGATTCAACTCGTGCTCCGCAAGTTCAGGTGGGCGATCTGCGATGGAACATTATTAAACGCGATACCAAACTGGGCGTGCGCTTGCGCGATAATAATGCAGAAGCTCTAAAGACATTTACTACAATTGAGCGCTATCCGGTTGCTGCTGAATATCGCATTGAAGCCACGCTGGAGCAGGAAGACTCTTTACGCACAATCGAAATCACAAATGTGTTGGGCCAAACCACACCTCAACGCTCGCCTGGCACCCTTGTATTTGAATATCAAAATAAATCGTATAGCCTGGATGCACTGGAAGATGGCGATCAACTCTTTATCATTTTTGCAGATGCTACCAGCGGCACCGAAACCTATGGTGCAGGCCGGTATCTGTATGCTAAAAAACCAGCACACAACGAAAAGGTAATTCTGGATTTTAATAAAGCCTATAATCCGCCTTGTGTGTTTACACCACATGCCACTTGCCCGCTACCACCACGGCAAAATGTTTTGCCGATTGCGATACGAGCGGGTGAAATGAATTATGATGAACTGCATTAAGGGATAGTAATCGAGTTACTGGTTATAACAGCAAGCACCAATTCAATGAAGTGACTTCACAAAAAATGAAAGCTAAGGTTTGATAAATTCTTTGCTAAGGTTAATTGAATTAAGATGGATTGCTCTTCGGTAATCCAATTGTAAATACTGATCCGTAGCCGTATTTACTTTGTAAAGAAATAAGTCCGCCTTGTGCTTCCACAAACTCTTTTGAAATGGCTAATCCCAGACCGGTTCCTTTAGATGTTCCCGGAATTTGAAAAAATTTATCGAAAATTCGAGATTGATATTTTTCCTCGATGCCTTGGCCAAAATCCTGAACCGAAATATAAATGTGGTTTTCTTTTTTCTCTAATGTGATAATTATCTTTCCATTCTCAGGTGAATATCGAAGCGCGTTTGTTAATAAGTTAATGAGAACCCAGGTTGTTTTCTCAGGGTCGGCATTAACGTTTGGTATATATTCTGTTTCTGTTACCTGAATTGTAATATTCTTTCTTTCAGCCTGAAGCTTAACAGATTCAATAGCTTGCTCGATTAGTTGTTGTGGCGAAACCGAACTTAATGTGAGTTTTACGTTTCCTGTTTCTACTTGCGACAGATCAAGTAATTCACTTACAAGTTTAGTAAGCCGCGAAGTCTCATCAATCAATGTTTGTGCAAGTTTTTTTTGCTCTTCATTTAAACTTCCAATACGCTCATCGTTGATGAGCTGGGTGCATAATTGCAATGAAGCAATCGGAGTTTTTAGTTCATGTGAGATAGTAGCAATAAAATTTGTTCTAGCCAGGTCAAGCTCTTTGTAAGGAGTAATGTTTTTTAGCAAAATTACCTGCCCAATTAAAATCTCATCTTTCTCGCCTGTGGCAGTGTAGCGGATGTCAATGAGTTGTTTGCTGAAGTAATTCTCTTTGCCGGCAACTACAATTTTCAGCAGGTTAGCACGATCTCCGCTCTCTTCCAGCTTAATTAGCTTGCGTAGCAAGTCATTCTCAACGGCTACATCCGGTGAGTATTTGCCGATAATTTTTTCTGCTGGAAGGTTTAAAAGCTGCAGCGCTTGCTCATTTGCAAATACAACGTATTTTCTTTCATCTAGGCCGAGTACTGGGTCGGTCATCCGATTGATAATAGTTTCAATCCTTTTTTTCTCGAATAAAACTTTGGCAAGATTACTGTGCTCGTACTCATCTAGTTTTTCTGCCATTTGATTAAAAGCTACGGCAAGTTCTTCAAACTCATCTTTCCTTGAAAAGTGTAATCGCTCTTCATAGTCTTTGTTTGCAATAGCCTTAATACTTTGTGTTAGCTGTACAATAGGATTTGCAACATAACCTGGAAAGTTCACGATTATAATAAAGGCAAATAGCCCAACCAGAGTCCCGACTGCCATTAGGTAATTGGTCGCTTGGGAAGCCGTTTGAGTGGCCTCCTCACTTTTTCTTTTAATCGCCACCATGTTTAATTGTTGAATGGCAGATGCGTGCTGCCGTAAACTTAATAAAGCCATGCTATCCGAAGGATTTACGGTAAGCTTTTCAATATCCAAGCGTAGGGCAAACGTAAGGTCTCGTTCTCCGGCTTCTGTGATATTTTTTTCTTGAGCATTAAGGGCATTTAGCAGTTCTGATAATAAGAGAGGATTAATGGATAGACTATCACTTGCCTCAATAATTCTTTTGGTATGCTCAAGGCTTTCATAATTATCCTGTAAGATGTTTCGGGTATCGTTTGCTAGTTGGTTAATAGAAAAAAATCCAATCCCACCCATAATCACCAAAAAGGCAAAAAGAATAAACACCCCTGCGGTAACTTTAAATTTTATCTTCATGAAAGGATAATTAAATCAGTGTTTGACCGGGATAGTTTAGTTAAAAGGCGATTGAACGAATTTGTGTTGAGAATTACTTGCCAAAATTTAAAGCGAGGCTTGCCTACGCATACAGTCGTAATTTGTTTTTCTTCTGCTGTTTTTACGATGGTAAATGCAATATCACTACTTTTTACCTGAATTACTTCAGCTCCTAATTGCGTAGCCATTTTAAAATTGTTGATAAGATGGCGTTGCATTGCAAGTGCAATCTTATTCGGATTCTCGCGAGGTGTTTGCACATAAAGCAAATACCATTTCGAATTATAGTAACTGGCCAGCCTAGCAGTCTTTCTAATGATCATTTTAGCTTTGGTGTGGTTGCTGCTGATGCAAGCCAAAAATCGTTCGTGGCGCAATCGCATGTCCATGGTCACTTCTAGGTCAACCTTGCGCTCAACCTGTGCTGCCGTTTCTTTAAGCGCTAACTCTCGCAATTGAAGTATTTTGTCGGATTGAAAGAAATTGCGAAGAGCTGTTTCAATCTTTTCAGCTTTATAAATTTTCCCTTCCTTCAGTCGCGTAATTAATTCGTCAGCCGTTAAATCGATATTAACAACTTCATCCGCTTGTTGAATTACAGTGTTAGGCACGCGTTCTTTTACCTCGATCCCTGTGATGTGTTGCACTTCTTCATTCAGACTTTCAATGTGCTGAATATTCATGGCGCTGATTACATTAATGCCAGCATCCAGAATCTCCAATACATCCTGCCAACGCTTTTCATTTTTACTTCCTTCAATATTAGTGTGGGCTAGTTCATCCACGAGCACAATTTCAGGTCTGGCAGAAATAATGGCCTGCACATCCATTTCTTCTAACTCTTTCCCTTTATAGAAAACCTTTTTTCTCGCGATTATAGGAAGGCCAGCCAGCAACGCTTCTGTCTCGGCCCGGTTGTGGGTTTCGATATAACCAATTTGAACATTTACTCCACTTTTCAATAGGCTGTGTGCTTCCTGAAGCATGCGAAAAGATTTGCCCACACCGGCACTCATGCCCAGATAGACTTTAAATTTACCTCGCTTTGATTTTTTTATGAGGTTAAGAAAATGCTGAACAGAGTGTTCTTTTTCTGTCATAACTTAAAACCAAATGGTAAGGTTAGAGATCAGCAAGTTACTAGTGTTAAAAGCCGTGTCACCTCTTTGATAAACATCTTTTTTCGAGAAAAAAGATCGACCCTCAAAACGGGCAACTACGTTAGAGGCGATTTGTACGTTCAAACACAAGCCGGTACTGTAACTACTAAAACCGGAACCAGGATTGATGGAGGTAATCTGAACACTTTCGGGATCGTCAAAGTATTCTAAACGACCGGACAGTGAAAGTTTTTCAGTAAATGAATACTTACCAATAAGATTCGCCTGCCACCAGGTAGCTGAGTTGGTTTCGGCAACATTATTTTGTTTTTGAATTCCATAATAGACACAACCGGTAGCCGACCATTTTCCCTTCGCATAGATGAAATAAACATCCGAAAAATAGCGCATTCTGTTTTGTGGAGCGGTTGCTGTCTGTTCATTTCCTACATAAGTATTCCAGTTAAGTAGCCAGTTATCATTTGGGCGGAACTCCAGTTGAGTGCCCAATGATTTGCCTTCATTAGGATCAGCAATTTGCTGCCAACCATTAAGCAAATAGAGATAGGTAGTTATCTTTTCACTTAGTGGTAAGGTTAGCTTAACACCCGAAAGATAATACGGTACATATTCAGGCGCGAATGAACGCGTATACATGAGATGATCTTTTGAGATGGCACTTTCATTGGTGTAAGGTGAACCAAATACCCCTGCATCGAGCCAGATGTTTTTGTTGGCGAATAGCTTTACACCAACATTTCCTTCCACAATATTTTTTAATACTCCTGGTTCAGCTGCGTAGTTTGCATTGATGTATGTTCCAAACCCGGGAACAAAACGCGCCCGTAATCGGGCAGAACTATATTTTACATCGATGTAGGCTAAGTTGATATTAAACTCATTGTTGCGTGCCATAGACACAAAGTAAGGTTGTTCTTTGGTAGCAGGTTTATTAAAGTTATAGCCATAATAGGTATCGACATACCCATTTACAATCACTTTGCCTTGATAATTGAAGTTGCTCGTATCCATGGTGGCAGTGTTCACCACTTGTGCAAAGGCTACGGAATTTAGCAGAACAAAAAATAGGAAAAGATTTTTTTTCATATTAGTTAAGTTTGTCTAATGCAATATTAAGTTTTAAGACATGTACAGTAGTTGTGCCGAAGAGATTAAATAATGGTTTTTCTACATGGCTATTTACAAGTTCTATTATTTTCGTTTCTGGAATGTTTCTCGCTCTAGCAATTCTTTCAACCTGTATGTATGCTGCTTGAGGCGAAATGTGAGGATCGAGTCCTCCGCCAGATGCGGTTACTAAATCCACAGGAATGTTTTCTTTTTTTACCGATGGATTCTCTTTTAGAAATGTTCTGATTCGTTCTTCCACCATTGCTAGATATTCTGGATTACTGGGGCCTTTGTTCGATCCGCCTGTCGATGCAGCGTTATAATCTACCGCTGAAGGGCGACTATTAAAATATTTTGGGTCATCAAATTTCTGACCTATAAGTTCAAAGCCAACGACCGTATTATTTACTGATACTTCTTTTCCACGTCCGCTATTAGGTGCTATAAGTTTAGCAACGCCTGTTATAGCCAGTGGGTATAACACACCGAACAGAATAACTGTAACAAGAGTAAGTCTGAGTGAAATCCAATAATTTTTCATAATGATTCATTCTAAGTTTAATGATATGATTGACTAGTTGTGATTAGACGGCCTCAACCTGACAGCCTACAATACCAGTGGAGTAATAATCAGATCAATCAGTTTAATGCCGATGAAGGGTGCAATTACACCACCCAATCCATAGATCAGCAGATTGCGGGTAAGCAAAGCATCTGCCCCAATAGGTTTGTAGGCAACACCCCGAAGTGCTAATGGAATCAGCAAGGGTATAATGATCGCATTGAAAATAACAGCCGAAAGAATAGCACTCTCTGCACTGCCTAAGTTCATGATGTTTAATGCCTGCAAGCCCGGGATCGAAGCCATAAACAAAGCCGGAACGATCGCAAAATATTTGGCCACATCATTGGCAATAGAGAAAGTAGTAAGTGTTCCACGCGTGATAAGCAACTGCTTACCTATTTCTACCACTTCAATAAGTTTGGTGGGGTCATTATCAAGATCTACCATATTGCCTGCCTCTTTCGCAGCCTGCGTTCCACTGTTCATGGCTACTCCTACATCGGCTTGCGCTAAAGCCGGTGCATCGTTGGTGCCATCGCCCATCATAGCCACTAACTTTCCGGATTGTTGTTCTTTGCGGATGTACTCTAGTTTATCTTCAGGCTTTGCTTCTGCGATGTAATCATCCACACCTGCTTTTTCAGCAATGTATTTTGCTGTCAACGGATTGTCGCCAGTAACCATTACCGTTTTCACACCCATCTTTCGTAACCGTTCAAAGCGTTCGGTAATGCCAGGCTTAATAATGTCTTGTAATTCAATCACACCAATCGCCTTTCCGTTTTCCGCTACTACAAGCGGAGTACCTCCATTCGATGATATCGTATGCACAATAGTTTCTGCTTCCTTTGGAAAAATATTTCCTTCGGATTCAACAAGCTTCTTGATAGAATCAAACGCTCCTTTTCTTATTTTCCTTCCATCGGGCAAGTCAATACCTGAACTTCTTGTCTCAGCTGTGAATTTAATTGTACGTGCATCAGGAATAGTGAAAGAATTACTGCCAATCGTGGCCGGATGTTTATAACCTTTGAGACCAGCTAGTTCTATGATGGATTTTCCTTCGGGGGTTTCGTCAGCAAGTGAGGCAGCCGTAGCACTCTCCATAAAATGATGTTCAGGTATGTCGATAGGAAAGAAATTGGTTGCTTTGCGATTGCCAATCGTAATGGTTCCTGTTTTGTCTAGCAACAATACATCAATATCTCCGGCAGTCTCTACTGCTTTGCCTGATTTGGAAATCACATTAGCTTGCAGCGCACGATCCATGCCTGCAATACCAATGGCAGAAAGTAATCCGCCAATAGTGGTAGGAATCAAACACACGAAAAGGGAAATTAAAGCACCTATGGTAATGGTTGTATTTGCATAATCACCAAAAGGTTTCAGGGTAACAGTCACGAGTAAAAAGACAATGGTAAAACCGGAGAGTAGAATGGTCAATGCAATTTCATTGGGAGTTTTCTGGCGGCTGGCACCCTCTACCAATGCAATCATTTTATCCAGAAAACTTTCGCCTGCTTCCGTAGTTACCTGAACTTTTATTTTATCAGAAAGCACTTTAGTGCCACCCGTTACACTGGACTTATCACCGCCCGCTTCACGAATTACCGGAGCCGACTCACCCGTGATGGCACTCTCATCCACTGTGGCAATACCTTCTATGATTTCTCCATCGGAAGGAATCAGGTCGCCAGTTTCACAAATAAAAATATCTCCTTTCTTTAATGAAGCAGAGCTTTTGGAAACGATCTTTCCATCCACCCAGACTTTGGCCGGAGTTTCTTCACGTGTTTTGCGAAGGGAGTCAGCTTGTGCTTTGCCACGCGCTTCGGCAATAGCTTCTGCAAAATTGGCAAACAGCAAGGTGAGTAACAGAATGATAAAGAGTGCGATGTTGTATCCTGGCGATCCCTGATCGGAGTTGATAAAGGAATAAGCCGAAACAAACAACATGATGGCAGTACCTATTTCCACACAAAACATCACCGGATTTTTGATCATGATGCGTGGATCAAGTTTTACGAAAGATTGTTTTATGGCTGCGCTAACCAGTGCAGACTCGAATAATTTTGTTGATGCGTTCTTTGTCATAAATTTTTAGTTGACTGTTATCAAGCCCGTAAAAGGACTACCTAGAAAAAAATTCTGCGATTGGCCCTAGCGCCAGAGCGGGGAAAAAAGACAATGCAGCAATAATGATAATTACTGAGAGTAACACAGCTGTAAAAGCAAAGCTCTCTACTTTTAATGTTCCGGCACTTTCAGGAATGTATTTCTTTGAAGCCAACGAACCGGCAATGGCTATAGGCCCGATGATGGGAATGAATCTTCCAAGAATCATAACCACACCGCACAGGATGTTCCAGAATGGAGTAGCATCGCCCAGTCCTTCAAAACCAGAGCCATTATTGGCAGCAGCTGAAGTGAACTCGTATAACATTTCACTGAATCCGTGAAACGATGGATTAGCCAACCAACCGATGTCGGGATTGTTGGCTGCCAGGTACGAAGCGATGGCGGTACTTACTAAGATAAAGAAAGGATGAGCAATGGCCACTAACGCAGCAATCTTTACTTCTTTGGCTTCAATCTTTTTACCAAACAATTCTGGGGTGCGGCCTACCATTAAACCTGAAATGAAAACGGCAATCACCACAAACACAAAGAAGTTAATAAAGCCTACACCCACGCCACCATAGATGGCGTTAATCATCATATCCAAAATAAATATTCCACCCGACAGGGGTGTATGGCTATCGTGCATGGAGTTTACAGAACCATTGGAAGTTGAGGTTGTGGATACTCCCCACATGGAAGAGGCTGCGGTACCAAAGCGCATTTCTTTCCCTTCCATGTTGCCCAACGTATTATCAATGCCCATAGCCGTGATATTCGGATTGCCACTCATTTCGTAATAGATGGAGATGGCTACAAAGCTCATGAAGATCACCGTCATGGCTCCGAAAAAGTAATAACCCACTTTTGGTTTACCAATGTAAAAGCCAAACGCAAATACCAGTGCAATGGGAATTAAGAGGATAATGCAGTTCTCGATTAGATTAGTGATGTAGTTGGGATTTTCAAATGGGTGCGTAGAGTTAGGGCCAAAGTAACCACCGCCATTTGTTCCTAGTTGTTTGATGGTTACCATGGGGGCCACAGGACCCCGCGCCACGTTCACAGTGTCACCTTCCAACGTAATCACCGGGGCCGCTCCTTCAAAGGTAGAGGGTATACCTTGTATCACTAAGATGATCGCCACCAAGACTGAGATGGGTAGCAAAATCCGGGTTGAACTTTTTAGAAACAGTTGATAGAAATTGCCAAGATGAGTTGCTTGTTTTTGTACAATGCCTTTAAAGAGTAGTGCCATTGCCGCAATGCCCGTAGCAGCACTAACAAATTGCAGAAAGCAAAAGACAAGTAATTGAGTGAAGTAACTAGCTCCTGTTTCGCCACTGTAGTGTTGCAGGTTGGTGTTAGTCATAAAACTAATGGCTGTATTAAATGCCGTGGTGGGCTCCATAGAGGCAATGCCATCCGGATTCCAAAACGGATGCAGACTTTGCGTGATTAAGATTACGAAGGCCCAAACAAAAAAGATCACGTTAAGCCACAACATGGCTTTCATGTTCTGTTTCCAATCCATCTCTTCATCTGGGTCAATACCCGAGATTTTAAAAATCATTTTTTCAACAGGCTTTAAAAGATCAAGCCATGTTTTTTCTCCTTTAAAAACCTTCGCACAATATTTCCCCAGGGGTATAGCGAGAAGTACAGTAACAATAAAGAGTACTAACACTCCAAGAATTTCAGTATCCATAGTTAGCGTGTTTTAGAATTTTTCAGGTTTAAGCAGTGCATATATCAGGTATGCAAATACTGCGACAGAGATAATGAGTAGTGCGATCATCATAGTTTATCAAAGAATTTAATGGACCGATATAACAGGCCAAAACAGAGTAGGCCAACAAGAAGCATGAGTAGTGTAATCATACATGTACAGTTTTGTATGCAGGTGAGACTAATGGCGGGCCAAAACGTATAGCTACTTATAAATCAATCAGATAGAAAAATGAGCGTATGAACTACCCTACGGAAATGGAAGGGTGTATTTCGGAAACGGAAGGGTTTAGCAAAATACGATGGAGTGAATCAGGAAGAATTAAAGATTATAATCCTTAATTTTTTGATACAGTGTAGTCAGGCCAATATCCAAAAGCTTGGCTGCCTTGGTTTTGTTGCCTTGTGCTAGTGCCAGTACTTTTTGGATGTGATGTTTCTCCAGATCAGCCAGCGTAAGCGAACTTTCATTTATTTCTCCGACATTGAAATCGTAGGGTAACAAGTCAGCAGTTAAAATTTTATCACTCGAGAGAATCACGCTGCGCTCAATCACATTTTTAAGTTCGCGGATATTTCCCTTCCAGGGATGTTGCTGAAGTAATTTTAAAAAGCGGGCATCATAGCCCTCCATGCGTCTATTACTCTTTGCAGCTGTTTGCTGAATAAAATATTCTGCCAATATAGCAATGTCTTCGGTGCGCTCTCGCAGCGAGGGCAATGTAATTTGAAATACAGAAAGTCTGTAAAACAGATCGCTTCTAAAATGTCCCGCTTCAATTTCTTTTTCTAACTGCCGATTGGTGGCGGCAATAAATCGAACATCGGCTTTACGTATTTTTGAGTCACCCACCCGATAGTACTCACCGCTTTCGAGTGTGCGCAAAAGTTTTGTTTGTAATTCTGCATTCAATTCTCCGATCTCATCTAAAAACAACGTGCCACCTTGTGCTTCTTCTAAAAGTCCGCGCTTGTCTCTGGTGGCGTTAGTAAACGCTCCGGCCGCATAGCCAAAGAGTTCACTTTCCAATAAATCTTTGGCAATAGCACTGCAATTGAACGCAACAAAAGGCTTGGCTCTCCGGTTGCTTTCATAATGAATGGCATGTGCAAACACTTCTTTCCCGGTTCCAGTTTCGCCTGTTAACAAAACAGTATTTTCTGTAACTGCCACCTTTTTTGCCAATTCAATAGCTTCGCGAATGGCTTTTGATTTTCCCAGAACCTGTTCGAATCCAAATTGTTTTACAAGCCGCGCTTCCAGTTGTTTTACTTTTTGCTGAAGCGCTGCTTTTTCGTAAGCTTTATTTAAAAGCGGAATAAGTTTTTGCTGATGATCGCCTTTGGTGAGGTAATCGAACGCACCATTTTTAATGGCAGTTACACCATCCTCAATGGTGCCAAATGCAGTGAGTGCAATTACTTCTACGGTGGCAAATTTCTCTTTAATGGTTCGGGTAAGATCAATACCATTTCCATCTGGCAAGCGCACATCGGTAATCACCACTTGAACATCTTCGTGTTCCAATGACTTTAGTCCTTGCTTAGCATCCTTAGCTTGAATCACTTTAAATCCTTCCAACTCAATTACGCGCGCCATTAGCGTGCGAAGGTTTTCTTCGTCATCAATAATTAAGACAGACCGGCTACTAGGCATTGCGCAAATATAAGAACAACTTATGGCGATAGGTGACGGTTGGTGCGATACGCTCAATGTCAGGTTTTTGATATGGGTTCTTTTCGATGAAGTGGATTTTTTATAAGTATCCAGTTGAGCGTTAAATTGTTTCAAAAAATGAAAGGCCGAACTAAATCCAAAACTATGCTTGATTGCATTTTGTTGGGCAGAACAGAATAGAGCTGGGTATCCTAATTCAGTATGGAAAGCCTTGTAAAAACGGGTAATGAGTTTTTTCTGAAAAAAACAGCCGTGTGTTGGATATTTGATACTGGCTATTAAATTTGCAGTCCCATTTAATAAGCGGGAGTAGCTCAGTTGGTAGAGCACGACCTTGCCAAGGTCGGGGTCGCGAGTTCGAGTCTCGTTTCCCGCTCAAAACCCCTCTCATCCCGATAGCTATCGGGAGAGAGGGGTTGTTTTTTAGGTTTTGCCCGGGTGGTGGAATTGGTAGACACGCAGGACTTAAAATCCTGTGGATAGTAATATCTGTACGGGTTCAAGTCCCGTCCTGGGTACAAGCCCGATGCGAAAGCATCGGGCTTTTTTTATTTAGGATTGGTTATTTTTATAAAAAAACAGCCTAGCTCGATTAATGCTTCTTAAACAACTCACTCCAGTCCAATCACTTAACAAGGCCTACAGAAAGGAAAAGGTTGCGCGGGCGGAAATAGAACTTTTCAAAAAGAACCTGAACGGCTTCATTGCCAGTATCAACCTGAAGGAAAGTGAAGAGCACGTTAAGAATAACGTAACCAAATTCCTGTACGATACTTATTACAATGGCAAGAACCAGATCAATACTAAAGGCCGGATAGACCTTGCTATTTATGAAGATAAAAAGCCGGTAGTCATTATTGAGGCGAAGCGCCCAAGTTCAACCGATATGGTTACAGCAAAGAATCTGAATGCAAAAGCCATGCATGAATTGATTCTCTATTATTTAAGGGAGCGGATTGACGAAGGCAACATTGATATTAAATATTTGGTGGCTACCAACATGTACGAGTGGTTCATTTTCGATGCCACTGTGTTTGATAAGGTCTTTTATAAGAACAGTGCGCTAGCGAAGGACTACGTAGATTGGAAGGGTGGCAGAAAAACAAACACTACAACCGACTTTTTTTACACAGCTATTGCTGCTCCTTTCCTCAAAAACCTAAAGGAAGAGATTGCATTTACATGGTTTGATTTTCGCGATGTTGAGAAAGCAGCCACGAATAATGATCCAAAAGATGATAAAGTGCTTAAGCCGCTGTATCAATTGCTTTCACCGGCACATCTATTGAAACAACCTTTTGCCAACGATAGTAACTCGCTCGATACAAAATTCTATAGTGAGCTGTTGCATATCGTCGGGCTTGAAGAGAAGAAAGATGGCGGTAAGAAACTCATTCAGCGAAAGGAGAAACCCGATGCGGGATCTTTGTTGGAGAATGCCATTACAATATTGCTAGCGGAAGATCGATTGAGAAAACTTCCGCGAGAAGGAGTTGATTTTGGTAAGGATAAAGAAGAGCGTTTGTTCAATGTGGCGCTGGAATTATGCATTACATGGATCAACCGCATTCTGTTCCTCAAATTGTTGGAAGGTCAGTTGCTAAATTATCATGGCGACAAGCGTTATAGCTTTCTTGACTTTAAAACCATCCCGAATTACGATGAACTGAACAAGTTGTTTTTTCAAGTGCTGGCCAAAACCAATAAGGAACGAACGGCCGCTATCCGCGAAAAATTTCAGCATGTACCTTACCTCAATAGTTCACTCTTTGAAACAAGTGCTTTAGAGGACGATGCGTTACGCATCAATAGTCTGGATGATAGTCTCAAATTAAGGATTGCAAACAGCACTGTTCTTAAGACTGAAAACGGGAAGAAGCGCGAGGGTGAAATGACAACGCTTCAGTATTTGTTTGAGTTTCTTTGATGCGTATGATTTTACTTCTGAAGGTAAGGAAGAAATACAGGAAGAAAACAAGTCATTGATCAATGCCTCGGTGTTGGGATTGATCTTTGAAAAAATTAATGGGTATAAAGATGGTTCGTTTTTTACCCCAGGCTTTATTACCATGTACATGTGCCGCGAAACAATTCGCAGGGCAGTAGTACAAAAATTTAAAGAAGTGAAAGGCTGGGAGTTTGAAAGTTTTGAACAACTGCATAACCACATTACGCCAAAAGATATTGAGCAAGCCAATGCGGTAATCAATAGCCTTAAAATATGCGATCCGGCTGTTGGCTCTGGGCACTTTCTGGTTTCTGCGTTGAACGAGATTCTTACCATTAAATCCGAATTGGGAGTACTGACCGACCGCAATGGGAAAGTATTGCGAGATTATGCAGTGGAAGTGATCAACGATGAACTGATTGTTTCTACGGGGCGACACGAGTTCTTTGAGTACAAACCCGGTAACAAAGAAAGCCAGCGAGTGCAGGAAGCACTCTTTCACGAAAAGCAAACGCTTATTGAAAACTGCCTATTCGGGGTGGACATCAATCCCAACTCGGTAAAGATTTGCCGCCTGCGGTTATGGATTGAATTGCTGAAGAATGCATACTACACGGCCGATAGTAAGTATACCGAATTGGAAACCTTGCCCAACATTGATATTAATATCAAGCAGGGTAATTCATTAATAAGCCGTTTTCCGCTGGATGCTGATTTGAGCAAAGCGTTGCGAAAAAGTAAATGGACGATTGACACATATAAAATAGCCATTCAAAACTACCATCGAGCAACCTCAAAAGATGAAAAGCGGGAGTTAGAAAAACTAATTGAAACCATTAAGGCAAATTTTGAAACGGAGATAGCCAATTATTCTGATCCACGGAAAAAGAAAATAGCCAAGTTGGGTGAGCAACTTTTTAAGCTCACCGGTAAGGGCAAAGATGGAACCGGCATTATGATGTTTGAACCAGAAGTATCATATGGTAAAAACGATGCGAATGCAAGCAAGAGAAAGAAAGAGATTGCCAAGATTGAGGCTGAGATAAATAAACTGGCAGCCGAGATAGATGAAATCAAAAGCAGTATAATTTATAGAAATGCGTTTGAGTGGCGTTTTGAATTTCCAGAAGTACTGGATACTGATGGAAAATTTATTGGATTTGATGCAGTAATTGGGAACCCTCCTTATGGCATGATTGAGGACGATAACTTAAAAAATTTATTAAAGAACGTCAGCTCAAATTTGGAGGGAAGATTTGACCTTTTTGAAGCATTCATTGCTAGCTCTTTGAGGATTGTAAAGAGTGACTACTTTTGTTACTTCATTATACCAAACACCATCCTAACAAACCTTTATTCCAAGAGATTAAGAAAAGACTTAAGAGATAACAATTCAATCCTCGAACTTTCAAATTTTGGAATGGATGTCTTTGAAAATCCGACTGTTCACACTTGCATAATAGGATTATCTAAATCAAAGTTGTATTCCGAAACAAGAATTAGGCGACAAGTTTGGAATAGTGAGGATTTGGTAAAACCCTTTGATGAAGAGATTCAAACTTCCAACCTTGGCAACAATTCAAACAACACATTTGACATATCACTTTCCCCTGTTGATCAAGGTATATTCAAAAAATTGGAGAAGCTCAGTAAGCTTGGAGACTTATGCTTCATACGGCAGTGCATTAAGACAGGGAACGATCCTGAATATGTTGTAAATTCTCATAAGCATTTGAGCAAGCCTTGGAAGAAAGCTTTACGTGGAAAAGGTATAGCGCGGTACAAAGTTATTGAGACAGACCTGTATTTGAAGTATGGAAATTGGCTTGCAAGAAACTGGAAAAATACTTCCTTCTACGAAACACCAAAAATTGTCGTAAGGGAGACTGGTAATCGAATTATTGGCGCTCTAGATACTGAACATCGTTACTTATTAAGCTCACTTTATTCAATTTACCCTAAAGAGTTATTTCAAGTTGAGGATTTGAAATGTATTCTTGCAATCCTTAATTCCAAATTTGCCACATACTACGTTCATAAAGTAGCTTTTGAATTAACAGCTGGGGCGTTCACTAAAGTTCGGACAAATCAACTAGCAAGGTTGCCTTTGCCAGACTTATCAGATGCGAGATCAAAAAAATTGATACCGCTGGTCGATGAGATTTTGAATAATGGTGGAACAGTAGTAGATAAAATTTACAAAATTGAAAAAGAGATTGACAAGCTTATTTACCAACTCTACGGCCTAACCAAAGAAGAGATAAAAATTGTGGAGGGGAAATAATCTGACTAATTGTTAATTACCGGTCCAGCCATTTCCCCAAACCTACACAAGGCATTCGCCCACTTCATCTGATCAATTGTGTGGCACTCCGGTTCCAATAGTTTAGGAGCGGCTACCAAAATGCAAACACTCTTTGCCCTGCTTGTTGCTACATTCAATCGGTTTGGGCTAAACAAAAAACCCATGCCTCTAGGTGCATCTTCTACGGAGGATGCAGTCATGGAGTAAATCACCACGGGTGCTTCCTGCCCTTGAAATTTATCTACAGTGCCAATGCGCATCTCCGGTAGCTTTTCAATAAGGGCTGCTACTTGCGCATTGTACGGTGCTACAATTACAATGTCGTCCTTAGTTAATGCACGCGTTTCATTTTTGTTATTTGTCCAATTGCCACCGTTCAATAGTTTAGAAACGATGCTCGCAATTTCGTCCACTTCTTCCTTAGCCCGTACTTGATTTCCTTTATGATCAACAGGAACATAAAAAAGACCTGCACCATCGAAGGGAGTTCCACCACTAATCAATTGCCTCTCAAGTCCAGGAAAAGATTCAAGCCGACCTTCATAAAATATTTCTGAAGTGAATTTACAGATAGCAGGGTGAAGCCTACGGGTAACATCCAGAAACAATCCTTTCCCTTTCGGCATCGTGGCATGGCCATCAAGCAAATACGTGAGCGCAGCAACATCACTACCTTCCGGATGCGCGCCTCGTTGAGGCTGTTCCAGTTGTTGTGGGTCGCCAAGTAATATTAAATTTTTGGCAGCACGCGAAGCGGCTAATACTTGTGAGAGAGACATTTGTCCAGCTTCGTCTACAAAGAGATAATCAAGTACTTCGCGAGAATTATTATCGGCCCAAAGCCAGGCTGTGCCACCGATTATCCTTCCTTCGCTTAAGCAAGCAAGCGCTTTTTTTGTGTCTGTTGTTTCGGCAATCTCATCGGGCAGGTTTTCTGTTTTATCAGTCACTTTATGGGTAAAGCTAACTGCATAATTTTCCTCCTTACTTAGTTTGATTACTTCGTTGAACAAGTTTCGGATTACCTTATGACTAATGGCTGTAACCCCAATTTTCTTCTTTGCCTTGGTTAACTCAATAATCATTTTGGCTCCTGTGTAGGTCTTGCCTGCTCCGGGAGGGCCTTGTATGGCAAACACACTTCTATCAAGATTGGCGGCAATTCGCAATGCAGCTTTTGTAGCATCTTCACCTTTCAATATCTCGGCTCCTTCGGTTCCATCAATTAGCTTTGGTTTGCGTTTCATCAATAAATCTTTTGCTGCATGATGAGGCCATGAGTGATTTAAGTCAGAATCATCAATCTCATTGGCAATATCCATAAGAGCTGTTGCTAATGCCCCAGGGTTAACCACATCTTTTACGTGAACAGCCACGGGATGTATTTGTGCGGTCTTAGCTGTTTTTTTAATATCAATTGTATTGTCCTTTAGTGAGAAAGATTTTACTGATCCTATCTCTTCGCCTTGCACTTCAACCAATTTATCATCTTCATCAATACTGAGCTCTTGCGGTGGGAAAGAGTAGCGATGAGTTATATTTTTTTCCCGGCCAACCCTCGGAAGCTCTTGCACAAACTGTAAACCTGCAATAGCTTTTCGCTCATCCAGAAGTTCTTCATATTCTAATTCATGCACCCTATAATATTCCCACCATGCGTTTTTATCTTCTCTTCTAAAGTAATCTACCTGATGTGCCAGTAGCCAAAGTGCTTTGTGTTCTTCTGTCCAAATGGCGCGGTCTTCTGGGAGTTTTGCGGAAATACTTTTGAAAATAGCCTGTGCTCTAGCTTCGAGGGCGCGAACATTTTCACTTGCTTCTGGCTCTTCCGGCAGTGGCCTTTGAAATTCGCGGCCAGACTTTATTAATTCTGATCTTAGATTTTCGAGCCATTTATGAAGCGCTTCAGTAGCCAGGCAGTCATCTTCATTATACCCTTCTGTAATTTCAAGCGTAACTTTTGAAAGCGATTTGAATTCATTCAACTCAAGGGCAACTTCCACTGTTTTACGAGCTAAGCTCGCATAGGGTAACTCAACCTTCCTTGTATATTTCGTAAACTTCTCAAGATCTTTCAACGAGTATCGTTCTACACTTGCCAAAAGTGCTTCTTTAAATACGGCATGCAAATCAATAAAACGCTTTGCTCTAAGTAGTTCATCAACTTCCTTTTCATAAACAGTATGCACTTGGGCAAGGCGTTTTATCGCTGTTTGTTCATAAGGTGCAAAATGATAGATGTATAAATTTGGATACTTCTTCCAGCGTGCCACAACAAACTCCATGAACGTAACAAAAGCTTTCTTTTCTTCACTTCTGTTTGTTGACCATATTTTTTGATAGGTTGGTGTTCTTTTCTTCTCATGAAACGCAAACCCTAATAAATACTCTAATCCGCCATCGGGATAAAATGCATCACCTTCAATATCAAAGTAAATATCACCTTCATTGGGTTCTGGTAAGCGATTAAGTCCGCGACCGGTCTCAATAGTCAACAACTTATAGGTTAACTGATCTTTGATACGGCCATCAAGCTGAACTTTGGCCTGTTCTTGTTTTCGCAGAAAAGTTTCTATGTTACCGCGCTCCGGTTTGTCAATTTTGGTAGCGAGCGCAAACTGCTCTAACGTATCAATCTTTTGTTTGTGCAGTTCAATAATTTGCAATGTTTTGATTCCCGCAACGAGAGATAGATGATCATCAGCATGACGCCTCTTATCACAAACTGACCACCAACGACAAATACCACAATGTTCTACAGGATCGGGATAGGTTTCTAAAGTGGGGCCCGCCATAATCGTTTCAAAATTATTCTTCGTTTGCCGATAGTAGGCTCCAAACTCAGCGAAGCGATATCTTTCGGTAGGAAAGTCATGGCCCGGTTTTACCACGTACATTTTCTCTGGAATACTTCCTTGTAATGTAGCGAGTAGATCGGAATAGAGGCAAAGCTGAAGTATTGTTGCAGCCTTTGTGTTTTGTGCAAGCTTGGTGTCCTGAACTTCATATGCCCAATTCCCAAACTTACTTTTACCCGGAACTTTTAAAAGTATATCGGAGTAACCCATCCAAGGCCCATCTTCAAGTCTGGCCTGCACTATTACATCCACACCCTCTTGCATGGCTTTTAGGGTTGCTTCAACTGACTGCTGATGTAATGAGATAACCTTTAATCCCTTTTTATTAAGATATTCAACATACGCAGCTTCATGTTCGTGACCCCGTTTTATCAATACTTCCAACGAAGGATCGTTTCGATATGGTTTCTTTAGTTCTCCAAGCGCAACCCTCCGGTTCAGTTGGCTAAGGTGTACGCAACCGAGATGATTGGAAAGATCAGTAGCGGTTAGTTGAAAGCCTTGTTGAATTTGCTGCATTGAGCAATTTATTAAACTTAGGGGATTTCTTTTTGAATAAACTGGAGGAGGAGGTCCTTCAAACGGATAATCATCAACTCATTCGCATTTCTATCAAAAAAGTTTGAACTTGCCTTTCAAACTTTTGATATGAAAAAGATTCTTGTTTTATCGCTGTTCCTTTTCTTTGGGCTTTCCATAAAGGCCTTCAGCCAAACGGTTTACACATCGCCCAAAGGCGAAAAATACCATACGGCCGATTGCCGGCTTTCAGGTGAAGCCGGGCCTGTAAAACTGGCCGATGCTAAAAAGGCAGGTAAAGATGCTTGCGACATTTGCAAGCCCAATGAGTTAGGCAAAGGCAAGCTGAACCAATGCAGTGGCAAAACACAGGATGGCACGCGCTGCAAACGCATGACGGCTAACAAAAACAAAAAGTGTTTTCAACATCAGGCTAAGTAATATGCAACGATTAAAGATACATCCACAAGGCCCGACTTTTTCGCGCATTATAGCAGGCGCCTGGCGCTGGCGGCTTTCAACCGAAACCGTGGAACGATTAATTCAGACTTCGCTCAAGGAAGGCATCACCACATTCGATCATGCCGATATTTATGGGGATCATAGCAACGAAGAAATTTTTGGCGAGACCTTACGCAAGCAACCCGCTTTGCGCGATAAAATGGAACTGGTTTCGAAGTGTGGAATAAAGTTCCCTTCCGACAAGCGGCCTAAAACGTGGGTGAAACACTACGATACGTCTAAAGAACATATTATCTGGTCGGCTGAAAACTCGTTGAAAATGCTGCATACCGACAGGCTGGATTTGTTGTTGATTCACCGGCCCGACCCCTTGTTAAATCCACACGAAGTAGCGGAAGCATTTTCGCAACTTAAGCAGCAAGGTAAAGTGCTGCATTTCGGTGTTTCAAATTTTACAAGATCTCAATTTTACATGTTGCAAAAGTTTTTACCTATACCGTTGGTCACCAACCAGATTGAAATTTCGCTTGCATGTATAGAACCTTTGTTGAATGGCGATCTGGATTTACTTACGGAACAGCAGGCTTCGGCTATGGCGTGGTCGCCTTTAGCGGGTGGCAAGCTAATGGCTGGTGAGCGTGAGTTATTTGGTAAGGCAACCA
Organism: Cyclobacteriaceae bacterium; assembly: GCA_019638395.1. Lineage (GTDB taxonomy): Bacteria > Bacteroidota > Bacteroidia > Cytophagales > Cyclobacteriaceae > ELB16-189. Next base: position 258,939 of record JAHBTX010000005.1, on the reverse strand, counting down.
AATACAATGCTTCTTACAGCCAGCTTTCATTAGCATGGTTGCTAACGCACCCGAATAATATTTTTCCTGTAATCGGAACTACCAAAGCCGAGCGGATAACAGAAGCAGCAAAATCATTAGATATAAAATTAGATCGGCAAGATTGGTTTGAAATGTTGCAGTGGGCAACGGGTAAAGAAGTAGCGTAAATGTTTAAGCAACAGGCTTATGAGAGTCCTTACTGTTATTCTGGTATTGATAGCTATAAACGCAAAATCACAAGAGCCACAGGTTGATTTGGTGCGGTTGGGTTATTTGAAAAATGAAACCTCTTCCGAACAGGTTGCTTTGGCAGCCTCACCCGATGGTAACCATGCAGCCATTGCATTTAAAGATCGCACAGTTAAAATTTTTGATGTTCGGGCTGGCAAGTTTATCAAACGATTTACAATGCCATTTACAAATTTGTTTGACATGCAATTGACAAACGATGGTAAGCTGATTTTAGCTGAAGGTAAACAGGTGGAAATAATTGATTGGAAAAATGAAAAAACCCTGGTACAGTTTAACACAACTGGCGAGATAACCAAGTCAGCCTATTCCGATCGGGCTAACTTATTTGCTGTTGGCCAACGCGAGGGTTGGGTTGAGGTTTACGACCTTAAGTCGCTTAAAACTGTAAATACCTTTCAATACAAAAAACATCACGTAAGTGCGTTGGCGCTGCACCCCAATGGTAAGCAGATAGTAGTAGGCGTTATTCCTTTATTAAAGGAAATGAATCCTCTAAAAGTTTTTGAAATAAGCACCGGTAAAGTAATAGCTGAATCAAAGAAGGGCTTTTATACGATGGCAGCATTTGATGAGCAGGGTGAGAACCTGGTGGTATCGGGCCTCAATATGCTCATGACTAAAACAAATGTTGAAATGCTAAATGGAACATCACTTCAATTAATTAAAGCTGTAGAAGGAAAAGTAGTGTGGGGGAATAATATTATGCCGTACAGTGGCAAAGTTTCAAATAACAAATTGCTTGCTATAACAGCCTCGCTATCTTTTAATGTTTATGATATTCAATCCGGAGGGATTTCATTTACCACCAAATCAGACGGTTTTAAATTAAGTGGCACGTTAACACTGGGCGTTGGAAATGCACATGCTTATCCATTAGGTAACAGTGGTAAGTTCCTCATCAATTCATTGGGCAACAACATTAACCAGGTTTACGACATCCACACAAACGCCATTGTAGGTTACTTCTATTGCGATAGCAACGATGATTTTGCCGTAGTATCGCGCGATGGGAGAGTAGAAGGAACCCCCGAGGCGTTACGCAAAGTGTTTTGGACGTCCAGGCTATCAAATCAACGTACTCCATTAGAAAGCACGTTTGAAAGCGGGTTTACACCACGCCTGCTTTCGCAGATTGTGGATGAAGACGAGAAAACACAACTGGCTCATACCACTTTTGAGGTGGAGAAAGTGATCGATAAAGTTCCGGCTTTGCAGCTTAAATCAGTAAACGGAACACCCGTTACCAACGGAACCACATCGGCCACGCAAAAACAATCCAAAGTGGAGATAACCGTAACTCAAAATCCACAGGAGATAACAGAAGTAAAATTGTATCAAAATTCCAAGTTGGTAAAAGTTATTCCAGGCATAGGTAAAAACCTTTATGTGTTCGATGTATCTCTTACTAATTCATTTGGTGAACAAAATTATTTTTATGCTGCCGCCAGTAGCAAATCAGGCATAGAGTCAGAAAAAATAAAGTTTACTATCAACTATAAGGGTGCCACCGAAGCAAAACCAAAACTTTACTTAGTAACCATTGGCATTGATAAATATAAAAACCCAAAGTATAATTTGAACTATGCCCAGGCCGATGCCGATGGGGTGGCCAAAGCAATCAGCCAGCAATCAAAGTCGTTGTTTCAGGAAGTTATTCCATTTTCCATTCGTAACGACAAAGCAGTGAAGGCCAATATTTTTGCCGCACTTAACCAGATTAAGGCAAAAGCATTAGAACAAGATATGATTGTGGTGTACTATGCCGGGCATGGTGTAATGTCAGGTGGGGCTGATAAACAATTTTACATTGTGCCGCACGATGTAACCCAGCTCTATGGTCGGGATGATTTGTTGGTTGAAAAAGGTATTTCAGCCACCGACTTAAAAGATTTTGCATCGGCCATCAATGCACAAAAACAAGTATTTATTTTAGATGCTTGTCAATCGGCCGGGGCATTAGACGCGATAGATCGTACAAGGGGTGCTGCCGAAGAGAAAGCAATTGCACAATTGGCCCGCAGTACCGGAACGTTCTGGATTACATCTACAGGCGCTGAACAATTTGCAACAGAGTTTGCAAAGCTGGGGCATGGAATTTTTACATATGCATTACTCGAGGGAATTAATGGCGCAGCTGATGTAAATAAAGATCAACGCTTAACCATTCGTGAATTGAGCACCTATATTGAAAACAAAGTGCCTGAACTATCCGAACAACTTAAGGGTTCGGCACAGTTTCCTTCTGCTTATTCCTTCGGAAACGATTTTCCGTTGGCTGTGTTTGATAAGTGATTGCGCTTGAGCATCATGTAACCAAATGCTAAAAAGCCGGTTAACAAAAGCGAAGCTACCCATACAAAGGGCAACCAGGTAATACCCTGCATATCAAAAAAATTGGGTAGTATAGTTAACACTATAAAAATAACGCCAGCTATTATCCATACTATGTGTGTCATAAATCGGTCGGCTGGCAGTATGGTAAGGTCTATTTTTATATGATGATCTTGTTGAAATAAAATTACCCACTTGCGATAATCCCACAGCAGCAGGTACACAGTGCCCAATAACATAAGTGTGGTTACAGTAGGAGTGCCGGTGCCGAAATTTACCGAGTGCGTAATAAGCGTAATATTCAAAATAATCGGAAAGAACATCCATGCACCAATAGTTGCAAATCGCTGAGTCATCAGTAAAACCCCCGCAATCAATTGACTCCAACCTAAAAATTTCCAATAGAATCCTGATTGGTACATGGCTTCAAAAAAATAACCAACGGGAGTATCGGTAGGAAGTGTGGTAAATCGTTCGCCTTTAATTTTTACAATGGAAGCAAACACAAATGCAAACCCAATCAGGTACCGCAGGTAAATGGTGGTAAGCTTAAAGAAAATAAAAGTCTTTAGTTTGTCGATTAGCCTGAACATAAAAGCATGACGTTTAAATTGATATTTGGTTACGGCTCATTCGTAATATTCATTAAATTTATAGTGTAAAATCAGGAAGTATGAATCGTGAAGTAAATATAGCCAGCCCTCCACGTACCATTATGCAGGTTTATAAAAGCTTGCCTGAGGGTACCCTGGCTGAGTTAATAGATAATGTATTGTATATGTCTCCATCGCCCGTTTACAAACACCAGAAGGTTTTACGTCAATTATTTAGAGTTATTTGCGATCTGATTGTAGATACGGATCAGGGCGAAGTAATGATTGCCCCATTCGATGTTTATCTGAATGAGACCAGTAATGCAGTGCAGCCCGATATTGTGGTGGTGTTGAAAGCCAACCTGGCAATTTTGAATGAAGAAGGACATATTCACGGAGTGCCAGACCTTTTGGTAGAGGTACCCTCACCCGGTAATACCGATCATGATCTGGTGCGTAAGAAAAACCTGTACGAAAAGTTTGGTGTAAAAGAGTATTGGATTGTTGATCCCGACACCAAACAAACATCAGTGTTCTCTCTTCAAAACCAAAAATATCAACTTCATTTTGAAGGGTTGAGCACCATTGAATCAAAGCTTTTGAAACAATCTTTCCAATTTTAGAATTTCCGAAACCTTCCTTACAGGATTTTTGTATTCTTGTAGTTCTGTTTTCCAAAAATGTCTAAAGCACAAAAGCAACCCATCGACCTTTCGGGGCATGAGTATATAGAAATAATAGGGGCCCGTGAGCACAACCTGAAAAACATCAGCATTTCCTTTCCGCGCAACAAGCTGGTGGTTATAACCGGCATTAGCGGCAGCGGAAAATCATCGTTGGCTTTTGATACGATTTATGCAGAAGGCCAGCGCAGATACATGGAAAGCTTTTCGGCCTATGCGCGTAGCTTTATTGGAAACTTAGAACGGCCCGATGTGGACAAAATCAATGGCCTGAGTCCGGTTATTTCCATTGAGCAAAAAACTACTTCGCGCAATCCACGCTCAACGGTTGGTACAGTAACCGAGATTTATGATTTCATGCGCTTGTTGTATGCGCGCGCAGGCGAAGCATTCTCGTACCTATCTGGCGATAAAATGATCCGCCAATCGGAAGACCAGATCCTGGATGCAATCTTCACCAACTTTAATGGTAAAAAGTTAACCTTATTGGCCCCGGTAATTAAAGGTCGTAAAGGACATTACCGCGAATTGTTTGTGCAGATACGAAAGCAAGGGTATTCGAAAGTACGCGTAGATGGCGAGGTGTTGGACATCACCGCTAAAATGCAGGTAGATCGATTTAAGATTCACGATATCGAAATTGTGATTGACAGAATCGTACCCAACGAGAAAGACCGACACCGGATTGGGCAATCCATTACCACAGCCATGAAGGAGGGCAAAGGTGTAATTATGGTGATGGAAGAAAATAAAAAAGTCCATCACTTCTCTAAATTTTTGATGGATCCCAAAACCGGGTTGTCGTATGATGAACCCGCACCCAATAACTTCTCATTCAACTCACCATACGGAGCATGCCCAGCCTGCACCGGCCTCGGAATAATTGAAGAAATCACAGAAGAATCCATAATCCCCGATAAAAAATTAAGTATTAGTCGCGGAGCGATTTTACCCTTGGGCGAATACCGCGACATCTGGATCTTTAAAAAGATTGAAGCAATCCTCAAACGGTATAAACTCACACTTTCTGCACCAGTAAAAGATATTCCTAAAGATGTTTTGAAAATTCTTTTGTATGGCGATGACGAACCGGTGGCTGTAGCATCGGTAAAATATCCAGGCACCGAGTGGAACACCAAGTTCGAGGGCATTATCACGTTTTTAAAGAAAATGATTGATGAAGGAACGGAGAATACACGCAAATGGATTGAAGATTTTACTACTATCCGAATTTGCCCCGAGTGCGAAGGTGCGCGATTAAAAAAAGAATCGTTGCATTTTAAAATCGACAATAAGAATATAGCCGAGCTGGCTGAACTGAACATAAATGCGTTGCAAAAATGGTTCGAAGGCCTGGAGAATCGCATTAGCGAAAAGCAGCGGGTGATTGCCACCGAGGTGTTGAAAGAAATTCGTAAACGTATTGGCTTTTTGTTGGATGTGGGGTTGGATTACTTACACCTGAACAGGCCGCTGCGCACATTAAGTGGTGGCGAGGCGCAACGCATAAGGCTCGCTACGCAAATCGGAACACAACTGGTGGGTGTGTTATATATTCTGGATGAGCCCAGCATTGGCTTGCATGCGCGCGATAATGCAAAACTGATTAAAGCACTTAAAGATTTGCGTGATTTAGGAAACTCAGTAATTGTAGTTGAGCATGATAAAGAAATGATGCTCGAATCGGATTACATTATTGACATAGGCCCTGGTGCTGGCCGGCATGGCGGAACAGTTGTAGCCGAAGGCGATCCGGAAGCATTTTTAAAAACAAATAGCACCACAGCAAAATACTTGAGTGGTAAAGTTGGTATCGGGTATTTGAAAAAACGCAGAAAGGGAAGTGGCGAAAAAATTCAATTGATTGGAGCAACCGGCAATAATCTAAAGAATGTTGATCTTGAAATTCCGCTGGGTACGTTTATGTGCATTACCGGAGTGTCAGGCAGCGGTAAATCTACTTTAATACACGATACGCTGTTCCCCATTTTGAATCAACATTTTTTTAATTCGCGTACCGAACCATTGGCCTATAAAAATATTGAAGGCCTTAAACTTATTGATAAAGTAATAGAAGTAGATCAATCGCCTATTGGGCGCACGCCAAGATCAAACCCCGCTACTTATACCGGAGTGTTTACCGATATCCGCGATTTGTTTGCGCAAATGCCCGAAGCAAAAATACGCGGTTACAAAACGGGAAGATTTTCATTCAATGTAAAAGGAGGCCGTTGCGAAACCTGCGAAGGCGCTGGCTTACGCCTGATTGAAATGGAATTTTTACCCGATGTGTATGTGCCATGCGAAACCTGCAAAGGCAAACGTTACAACCGTGAAACTTTGGAGGTTCGCTTTAAAGGAAAATCGATAAGCGATGTGTTGGATATGACGGTGGAGGAAGCGGTAAGTTTCTTTGAGAATCAACCGAAAATTTTACGCAAGATTCAAACCCTAAGTGAAGTTGGTCTGGGTTATATCTCATTAGGCCAGCACGCCACCACCTTATCGGGTGGCGAAGCCCAGCGCGTAAAATTGGCCACCGAACTTTCCAAACGTGATACTGGCAAAACACTTTATATTTTGGATGAACCAACAACGGGTTTGCATTTTCAAGACATCAGCCACTTGCTGGATGTGTTGCAAAAGCTAGTTGATAAAGGCAACACGGTATTGGTAATAGAACACAACATGGATGTAGTCAAATCGGCTGATTACATTGTGGATCTTGGGCCCGAAGGTGGTGCCGGTGGTGGAAGAATTATTGCAAAAGGAACACCCGAAGAGGTTTCAAAAAACCCTGCCAGTTATACCGGCCGCTTCTTAAAACCCGAATTGAATTGATCTTAATTTACGGGAATTTCAATTCCGGTTTTTTCAATTTCTTCAATGAATGGATTGTCTTCCTTAGTTTCGGAAGCATGGAATGTATGAACCTCAACTCTGGAATTATTTCGTAACACTTTTACGATCTGTTCATAATCAATCGGCAAGCAGCCGGTAAACTTTTCATCCCAGATAGCCACATCAACATCCGATAAAGCATGCGATGTTCCTTTGGCTACCGAGCCAAATAAAACGGCACGCGTAGGCCTATACCCATTAGATTTTAAGTCGGCCAATAGACTTTCGATTTTTATTTTTGCAGTTCGGATAGTAACCATGTTCGTAGTGTATCCACACGTTTCAGTTTTTCTTCTGTATAACTTTTGGTAGTCTTTTTAAAAAACTTGTCCTTATAATCCTGATACCTCCCCTCTATATTCCACGAATTCATCACACTTAAAAAATCAACATCATCAGCAGCCAATGTTAACTCGGTCTGATTATAAAGAAACTCAAGATCGTGCACTCGGGGGGCTTCATTTTCAACATTTGTTTTAATCCAGTGAGCTTTTAACAACTTTTCGATTACTAAATGGGCAAAAAAGAGCGCATGAACAAACTGGTTATCTTTGGAGAGAGTTTGTACACTTTTCCAGTCGCGCTCAGCCATATTAATCCAGTGTTGAATAATTTCTGGTTTGCCCATATGCAAATATAAGATATAAGTTATTTGTTTGATTTTGTCTCGTCTTAATCCGCTTATATAAAAAACGGCCCGTAGCAAATGGATTGATTAATTTTGCTCTTCAATGCTGAATAAAGCGCGGCTATATTGGATTTTACAAATTGGTGGCTGGACACTTTATGCCGTGGTGCAGATTGCAGTGGCTATTTCCAGCAGCGAAGTAATCAGTTCGCAACGCATTATTTTTCTGGCCTACGAATCTTTTTTCTGTTTCCTGCTTACACACGGTTTTCGCACGTATATGAATCACAACCGGTGGCTCAGCTTAAGTATGCCCCGGCTGTTACCGCGCGTGCTTTCGGCAGTAATCGTAATGGGTGTAATACTCTACTTTTTGCGCATACCACTTTCAATACCGCTTGGCCTCTTTAACAGATCGGTTGTATTTAACCCAAGTAATATCCTGGGCTTATCGTGGGTATATTCATTTTTCTTTTTTACATGGTCTATTATCTATTTTACCTATAACTATTTTGAACGGTACAATAAATCATTAAAGCTGGAGGCTTCAGTAAAAGAAATTGAGTTGAGCAACCTTAAGTCGCAATTAAATCCGCATTTTATTTTTAATGCGCTAAACAGCATTCGCGCTTTGGTAGATGAAAACCCCGACAAAGCAAAGATGGCGATTAACCAACTATCAAATATTTTGCGCAATACGTTAGTTACCGAAAAGAAGGGGCTTACCAAATTTGGCGATGAGCTAAAAGTAGTGCGCGATTACCTGGGGTTGGAGAGCATCCGGTTTGAGGAGCGCCTGAAAACAGATTTTGATATTGATCCGGCATCCAAAAATTTTCTGGTACCTCCGCTCATGGTTCAAACGTTGGTTGAAAATGGTGTAAAGCACGGTATTTCTAAACTAACTGAAGGTGGCCTGATTCATTTAAAAACAAAAGTTGAGCGGGGCAAACTCACCATTCGCATCCGCAACAGCGGGCAATACCATGCACTAAACGGCCACAAGCGTAGAAGCGGGTTGGGCTTAATCAATACATCGCAACGGTTAAAACTTTTATATGGCGAAGATGCCTACTTCGCAATTAGTAACGAAAGAGATAATTTTGTACTCACCGAAATAATTATTCCACCTATACACACAACATGAGAGCGTTGATTATTGATGACGAGCGCCTGGCGCGCAAAGAACTAACCAAACTGCTGGAAGAACATCCATCTATAGAAATTGTGGGCGAGGCTATGAATGCCGATGAAGCTGAGCAGATGATTAATGAATTAAATCCGGATTTGTTGTTTCTGGATATTCAAATGCCCGGCCGCACAGGTTTTCAATTACTGGAATCGTTAGAGTCGGTGCCGTTGGTTGTTTTTACTACTGCTTACGATGAGTTTGCCTTAAAAGCTTTTGAAGTAAATGCACTTGATTATTTGCTGAAACCAATTCAGGCCGAGCGGTTAAGTGAATCCATTCATAAAATAATGGAGAAAGAGCGCATTAAAATTGGTCGCGGTCCAGGTAAAAAATTAGGTTTAGAAGACCAGGTGTTTGTAAAAGATGGTGAGCGCTGCTGGTTTGTGAGCTTAGCCAACATACGCTACTTCGAGTCGGACGGCAATTATATCAAAGTATATTTTGATGCCAACCGCCCCATGATTCATAAATCGCTGAATGCATTGGATGACCGACTGGACGAACGGGCCTTCTTTCGTGCAAGCCGTAAACACATTATTAATCTGAGTTGGGTAGAAGGCATAGAGCCTTGGTTTAACGGAGGCCTGATGGTGAAATTGAGAGGTGGAGATAAAGTGGAGGTAAGCCGCAGGCAGGCAGCCAAGTTTAAGGATATGATGAGTTTGTAGAAGAATACACGTTACTTTAACACTAGCTCAATCAGTTCTTTCTCTACATTCCAGTCGCGGGCTAGTTTTAACATGGCTGTGGCTTCCATTTCGGTAACGTACCCTTTCAGGTTGTTAGACTGCCACACCATGTTGATGAGTTCAACGCGTTTGGGTTTAGGGTAATCGCCAATAATGTTATTCAAATAAATGCGGGCCCTATCAAAGGCTGTAAGATAATCTTCGGCAACGAAAGCAAGTGCCCAGGCATGTTCTTCAGCGGCATCAAAATCGATAGCCACCTTTTCCAGATCGCGCTGCTCAGCCTCATCAAGTCCATGGTAATGAAAGATAACTGCTTTCAATAACAGGTAAACTTTTTTCTCTTCGCTGGTCATGAAGGTTTTAAAATCACGAATATCAGAAAAATTTCAGGTTGATGTAATGGGGGCAAAAAATTCAACAGCAAGTTGATCGGCCACCAGTTTACCGGCACGGGTAAGTTGCAGCGTTTCATTTTTTAACACAATCAGATTATTTTTTATCATCTGCGCAAGACTTTTTCGGGCTTGTGTGTTAAGGTCAAAGTTATAATCCTGCTTTAACACAGTAAGGCTGCATCCGTTGCTGGTTCGTAGCGAAGTAAAAATATATTCGTTGATTTTATTTTCGCGTGTCAACTCCTCGCGCTCAAATGGAACCTGCCCAGCCGCTATTGATTGCACATACTGGTGGTTGTTGCGGATATTGAACTGCCGTGTTTCGCCATTGTATGAGTGCGCACTTGGCCCGATACCCAGGTATTTTTTTCGCTGCCAGTAACTACTATTATGCCGCGATTCAAAACCAGGTTTTGCATAGTTGGAAATTTCATACTGCTCATACCCGTGTGCCTGCAAGGTGTCCATTACAACTTCAAACTGGCGGGCTGCTTCGGCCTCACCCTCAACTTTTAATTTACCTTGGGCTGCCCATTTTCCAAAAACAGTTTTGTCTTCAATGGTGAGCGAGTACACTGATATGTGTGGAGGATTAAGTTGAATAGCCTTGGTGAGATCGTTGCGTAAACCAGCCACATGTTGGCCAGGTAAACCAAACATTATGTCTATACTGAGGTTACTAAAACCCGTATGGTAGGCACTTTCTATACATTGCGTAGCTTCTTGTGCAGAATGAACACGATTCAAATATTTCAAAATTGTATTGTCGAAAGATTGAACACCAATACTAAGGCGGTTAACGCCCACTGCAGCCAGTTCTTTCAGTTTTTCTGGCCCAAGGTCATCAGGATTTGCCTCAAGAGTAACTTCCGCAGCAGAAACAATTTTATAGTGTTTATTAATAGTATTCAGCAAGGCCTCCAACTCGTTATCGGTTAGTAACGAGGGTGTGCCACCTCCCAGATAAATTGTTTCAATGGGTTCATGATCAAGGTAATCAACCTGTAACTCCAATTCATGAACCATAGCTTTTACAAGCTCGGCTTTACGCGATGTATTTACTGAGAAATGAAAGTCGCAATAATAACAGGCTTGTTTGCAAAACGGAACGTGAAGATAGACACCGGCCATAAATACAAAGATACATCACCCTTTAAGATTTCGCGTTGAGCGGCTTTCCTGATATTTTTGTTGCCGGCATGAAGTACTTCTCTATTTTGATCTTTTTAATAGCGCCAGCATGTGTACAGGCGCAAAACCGCGAACTGGATTTGCGAGACCAATGGCAAGTGTATCAGTCGGGGCAATATGTACCCTTTGCCAATCAAAAAACACAGGCTATTCATATTGTGCTTAATAACAGTTTGAATGGTGGCTTTCTGCAGATTACAGACAGGCATGAGTTTTCAGTTTTTGTAGATGGTGTGTTAGCTTGGCGCTCGGCCGATTCATTAAAAATTAATACCGACAGTTTGCTTCGGGTTAAGGGAGTTACACAACTAAGCTTTTTTCAGGAACCGTTTGTTTTTTCATTGCAGACGCGACTTGTTTTTCCGGGTCAGCAAACACCCGATCAAAATGCACTACGTCCTGCTTCTTATTTCGGCAACTTCATTATAATAGTTACATTGTTGCTCCTGTTTTTTTTCGTGGCTTTGTTTCGGGCTAACCCACAACTCACCTTCGATTACCTGAATGTTATTAAATTAATTTCATTACAAGAACGTGATGAAGCCACCGTTACCGGCAGAATTGGTGCCAGCCTTAACCTGCTTTACTTTGCATTTGTGAGTTTCCTTTTTGCATGGTTACTATTGGTGTTGCTTCACTATTCTGTTAATCGCTTTGCACTTAGTACATACGTTGTTACACAATCTACAGCAGGGGCATTTACAACCTGGCTGCTGCTTTCGGTGGCCGTGTTTGTTGTGCTAATGTTCAAGCTGCTTCTAATTTTTGTTTTTTCGCAATTGTTTGGTTTACGCGATACAATTCGGTTTCAGTTCTTCCATTTTGTGAGGCTATTATTTATAACAGGTGTGGGGTTAGGCGTTATTCTTATGCTTTTTTTTATTTTGAATGTAAGTAGCCCGTCTGCTTATACTCTTTTGGTGTTGGTGGTATCTATCCTTATAATAATTAGTGTTGCATTTTTGTTTTTGAAATTATTGGGCCGAACTGGGCTGCCCGTTTTTCATTTATTTTCCTACCTTTGCGCATCCGAAATTATTCCGTTGATAATTTTAGGTAAAGTGTTATTGTTTTAAGCCGAACCCCGACACGTGTTGATATGATAGAAACTGCTACGGACAGAATGCGAAAAGTAAAAAGCATTTTGGTTACTCAGGAGGCTCCCACCGATGCAAACTCACCCTACCTTAAACTTGCAGAGAAGTACGGCCTAAAAATAGATTTCCGACCCTTCATTCAGGTTGAGGCTGTACCTATAAAAGATTTTCGCAAGCAGAAGGTTGATATACTTCAACATACGGCAATAATATTTACCAGCCGCCACGCAGTAGATCATTTCTTTTCTATTTGCCGCGAGTTAAAGCTGGAGATGCCCGCGGACATGAAGTACTTCTGCATCTCCGATCAGACCTCCAACTATCTACAGAAATACATTGTAATCCGTAAACGCAAAATATTTTCAGGTTTAAAGGACACAAAAGACTTATTAGAGATAATAAAGAAACATAAAAACGAAAAGTTTCTATTTCCGTGTTCAGACATTCGCAAAAACGATATCCCCGATTTCCTGGCCGAGAATGGATTTAATTTTACCGAGGCAGTGATGTACCAAACGGTAGCAGCAAATCTTAGCGATCTCAAAAATGTTTATTACGATATCCTGGCATTTTTTAGCCCATCAGGCATTAGCTCTTTGTTTGTAAACTTCCCCGACTTTAAACAAAACAACACCCGCATTGCTGCCTTTGGGCCTACAACCGCTAAGGCCGTGCGCGATGCTAACCTCATTTTAGATATAGAAGCTCCCTTGCCCAACGCTCCGTCTATGACGGGCGCCCTCGAACTTTATGTAAAGTCAGCCAACGGAATCAAATAACTGGCTAACCCTTACGTTTTTACCCATAACCAGATTTTATTACACTTTAATTACATCTGTTTTGAAAGTGTGGTTAGATTTGGCTTATCTTTAAGTCCTGTTCAAATAGAACCTGTGAAGAAAGTCTATTTTTTAATTCTACTGGCAGCCACCACTTATAATGTCTGCCTGGGCCAGCAAGACCCACAGTTTACCCACTACATGTTTAATACCATGTATTATAATCCGGGCTATGCTGGTGCCGAAGGGTTAACCAAATTTACGGCACTGCATCGCAGCCAATGGTCAGGGTATGAACCTTCTTTTGGTGATGGTGGTGCTCCTACTTCTCAGATTATTTCTATGACCTCGCCACTTAATAAAATCAGAAGTGGAATTGGTGCCTTTATTGTTAATGATCGCCTCGGTGCTTTGAATAATCTGGAAGCTCAGGTTTCGTATGCCTACCATCTTGCTTTAAAAGATACCAAGCTAAGTTTTGGCCTTAAAGGTGGTATGTATTCCCAAACACTCGACTTTGATCTGTACCGCTATATCGATCCGAATGATCCGTTATTGAAAGATCAGATTGGTAAAACATCGCAGGTACGGCCCGATCTGGCGGCAGGTGTATTTATGCAGCGCGAAAAATACTACGTAGGGGTTAGTTTTAATCACCTGATTAAATCAACATTCGATTTTGGTGTAAGCCAACGAAGTGCCCTTCAGCCACACATGTATGTAACAGGTGGTTATTATTATCAGGTTAACTTCGACCTGCGTCTTCAATTCTCAACCTTAATTAAATCTGATTTTACAAAAACAAGTTTTGATGTGGGTGGATTAGCCTACTATAAGGACAAGATGTGGGGTGGTTTGTCGTTCAGACAATCCGAAGCGGCCATTGTAATGTTAGGTTATAGCCTCCTCAAAGATCGTGTACTAAGAGTAGGTTATGGAATGGATGTAATTGTGAAAGACCGGGAAGCTAAACAACCCCTTTCTCACGAAATACTCCTAACCTACGAGTTGCCGGTTAATCCGGCAATTGGTAAAAAGATAGTTCGTACCCCACGCTACAGACACTAAGCGGGTAAGAATTATTTTGGTTTTTGTCAGAATTTATAGAATTTGGTTGCTTAGGTTTTTAAATAAAAGGCGAAAAAGAATAACTTTCGGGTCTGTATCGTTTGACTTACTAAACCGAAAGGCAGGAAATAACAAAAAATGTATGAAGAAGAACGTTTCTCTTAAAGTTCTATACTATGCTTTAATGCTAGGGGCCGGAACCCTGGTTGGAGGCTGTGGCTTACTGGGTATTGGTGGCAAAAAGGGTGGCGATGCCCGCGGTGAAGTGGTGGGGCAATCCACGCTTGAGCGCAGAGAGTCCTGGTCGATGGTAATACCATATGGTATGGTACCCATTCCTGCTGGAACCTTCCACATGGGCCAGGCCGATGAAGATCCGGCATCCACCCAAATTAACTTCAACAAGCAGATTACAATCGGTCCATTATTCATGGATGAAACCGAAATCACTAACGATGAGTACCTCCAGTTCACCACTTTTTTCCTGGATCCTAACGGGGCAGAAGGCTTAACAAACTTCGAGCAGATTGGTCAACAGGAGTTCATGGAAAAATATTATCCCGATACCACTGTGTGGATGAAGGATTTCTCGCACCACATGGGCGATCCGTTGGTTGATTACTATTGGCAACACCCCGGCTATCAGGAATATCCCGTAGTTGGTGTAAGTTGGGAAGCCGCAGTATTCTTTGGTAAATGGCGAACCGCCTTCTTAAACGAATGGCGTCAGGTTAACGGTGGTCAACCCCCCATGCCAGCCTTCCGGTTACCATCAGAAGCAGAATGGGAGTATGCTGCGCGTGGCGGACGCGATATGGCAAAATACCCGTGGGGAAATCCATATATCCGAAACTCGAAAGGATGTATGCTGGCCAACTTCAAACCAGGGCGTGGTAATTTCTATGACGATGGCTTTGCCTATACAGCCCCGGTTGGAATTTACTTCCCCAATGATTATGGATTAGTGGACATGGCCGGAAACGTATCAGAATGGTGTTTAGATGATTTCAATCCGGCATCCGTTCCTACCGTTTGGGATTTAAACCCGCAGTTTATTGATAAAAGAGCTTATGATCGTGAAGGTAAATCACGGCAAAATTACAATGCCCGTAAAGTTGTGCGCGGAGGTTCGTGGAAAGACGTGGCTTACTATTTGGAAACTGGAACCAGAACATATGAGTATAAAGATTCAACTCGTGCCTACATTGGATTTCGTTGTGCTATGACCAATCTGGGCCGCTCATCAGGGGCTGAATTTCAATAATTAAAAACTCTGGCTATATTTAAATTCTAAAAACGGACTAAACTTAAATCTCAAAGAACCATGGCAAAGAAAAAAGGCGGATTTGTCGCATTATTCTTCACAACCATCATGCCCAAAGTTTACGGTATTGGTGCAGCGGTTGTTATTATCGGAGCACTTTTTAAAATTCTTCACTTGGAAGGCGCAAACGCGATGTTGATGATCGGTTTGAGTGTGGAGGCAGGTATCTTCTTCCTTAGTGCATTTGAACCTCAGCACGCAGAACCAGATTGGTCTAAAGTGTATCCGGAATTAGCTGAAGATTATGAAGGTCCGGTTAATCCAACAGCTACCCGCATCAGCAACCGCCCCGCTGGAGATTCTCCATTGTTGAAAATTGATGAAATGCTGAAAACAGCAAAAGTTGATCAGAACTTGTTAGATAATCTGGGCAAGGGCTTAACTAACCTGGCTACTTCCGCATCTCAAATGAGTAACTTATCCAATGCAGCCGTTGCAACAAACGAATATGCCAAGAACGTTCAATCAGCTGCTTCAGCATTAACAGAAATGAACAAGGCTTACGGTACCGCTATGACAGCTGTTAAATCAATGGCCGATGCATCTAAAGACACCAATGAATACCACAAGCAAATGCAGGCAGTAACTAAAAATTTACAGTCGCTAAATGCGGTATATGAAATGGAATTGAAAGATGCTGATTCGCATGTGAAGAATATGAATAAATTCTATGAAAGTTTAACTGGGGCAATGCAAGGCCTTACCAAAGTAGGTGAGAACACAACTAAGTTTACAACAGAATTGGGTAGCCTCACTTCAAATATTACAGCACTGAATAAGGTGTATGGTGGTATGCTAACTGCAATGAAAGGTTCAAACCAATAAGAAGCCTTCTGATTAAATATTTTTCTGATTTTATAAACACTAAAATAAAAAAACATGGCAGGTGGTAAGGAAACACCCAGGCAGAAGATGATTGGTATGATGTACCTCGTGCTTACTGCGCTCCTTGCGCTAAACGTAAGTAACGCGGTGTTGGAGAAGTTCGCCATCATTGATGAGACCCTGATAAAATTAGTAAAAGAGACTGATGTTGCTAACGAAAAGAAGTTAGGTGATATTTTAGGAGCTAATCAAGACGAAAGAGCCGAGGAGTCTAAAGCAAAAGCTAAAGAGGTTCGTGAGATCACCAAAAAGATGGTTGCCTATTTGGATGAACTAAAGGGTAAAATGCGAACTGAACCCGATGGAAAAGCAATTGAAGGCGAAGAGTTAGTGTTAAATACTAACCGTGCTGAAGAATTAATGTTGGATAGCCAGAAGCCAGAAGAAGGCCAGCAGTACGAACGGAAATTAACAGAGTACGTGAATAATCTTAATAAGATTATGAATCTTAAAACTCCTTTTCCACGATTAACACGCACGGCAGCGGATTATGAGCAATTCAAAAGTAATACCAACCAGTTAGATAAATCGTTCCTCTTATTCTCTTTTCAGGGCACACCAACCATGGGAGCTATAGCAACCTTGAGTCAAATGCAAACGGAGATACTTGAATATGAACGTTCAGCACTTGATACGCTCTTCAAACGGGCAGATGCGTCAACTATTAAATTCAATAAAGTTGTGCCGATGGTTCGGGCTGAATCAAACACACTTGTGGCAGGTCAGGAATACTCGGCCGATCTTTTTATAGCTGCCGCTTCGGATGAAGAACCGGAGATGTTCAAAGATGGGGCACCAGTTAAAGTTGAGGTGGATAATGTTACCGGAATAAAAATGGGTAAGATTAAATTCAGAACCTCAGGCGGAACTTATGATAAGAATGGATTGGCCGACATGTCGTACAAAGTAAAAATTAATGTAAAGGGTAAACCTTACGAAGAAGTTGTGCGGTATAAAGTAGCCCGCCCGGTTGCCAAATTTGAGTCGGAGAGTGCCAGTACATTATATTTGGATTGTGGTAACGAAATGTCTGTGAGCGTTCAGGGGTTAACAGAATCTTCGGGTATTTCATTAACCGTACCAGGCGATCAAGGCAAAGTGGTGGCCCAAGGATCTGGTAAATTCGTACTTATCCCTACGCGCCCGCAGATGGATGTTCGGGTACTTGTAAATGGTTCTCAAATTGAGGTGAAACAATTTAAGGCCAAACCAGTTCCTAGCCCGGTAGCTAAGTTGATGGTAGGAAATGGCGAATACGATGTTAAAAAGGGTATCCCTCCCGGAACTTCAATCGTTCGGTTTGTGCCCGAAATTTCTGATGAAACTTTTAAGCGTCAGAATGCGAAAGATGCAGGTTACCGCGTTACACAAATGACTTTACAGATTACCGGAAAAACACCCATTACTTTAACCTCTGGTACAATCGAAATTGCTAAGTACGGCTTACGTCCGGGCGATAGCTTCTCGATTTACAATGTTCAGGTAGTGCGTTCAACCTGGGATCCTAACGATAATGATGCTAAACCTGTAAATGCTAAACTCGAAGGAGTTTACGTGATGGGTAAATAACAAACTGAAGAAATGAAACTTGTAAAAATCGCAATTCTGTCTTTTGGCTTGGCAGGTGCATTGTACGCACAACCGGATACTATCTATAATCCTAACTCAACGGAGAAAATCCCCTACTATGAGCAATTATACCGCTATAGGGTTTGGAGAACCGTAGATTTGGGTGAGAAGCAGAATGCTGGTTTTAAATCTGCACAATCGGACCTTACTAATTTCTTAATCAAGAGCATTCAAAGTGGTGCTATTATCGCCTACGATGACTCATTGAAAAACGTACGGCCAGCTGAGGAGATATTAGTGAGTAATCAGGCTGTTGCTGAGCCTCCATACGATCAAAACAAATCGTATTTCACAAATGAAACCGCAAACTACCGAGGCAAAAACTATCAGTCAACCCGTAACGACAATAAGGGTCATTTACCTACCGATAATCAATGGTGGGAATTAGCACCTTCGCAAACGGAGTACTTTACCAAAGACAACATTGTAGCAATAACAATTATTGAGGATGTAATCTTTGACAAGAGACGCTCACGGCTGTATTACGACATTCAGTCTATTGGTTTATTGGCGCAACGCTCAGGAGAAACAACCATCAACCCAATTGCATTCATCAACTACAAAGATTTTTATAACGCTGTAGAGAAGGTAGCGCACAGTAAAGATTATAAAGAACGCGATAAGGTATTGTGGCGAAATCGGTACAATCCTGCGGAAAACAGGACCTTTACAGATGCCTTTAAGTTGCGTTTATTCAGAGGTGTGATCGATAAGGTTGAGAACCCGGACGATCGTTCAATTCAACAGATATACGAGCGTAATGGCAGAAGCTATGGCGAATCAGTATTTGCCCGTTGGGAAAAGGAGATGGAACTGATGGAGAAAGAGCACAACCTTTGGGAGTACTAGTATTGATTTAAAGATTTAATAAAAAAGGCTCCTCAAAGAGCCTTTTTTATTTTGAATCGATTTGATTCGTAGTTGAGATGTCATGTTTACAATAAATTGGTTTGGGCATCATTTCTATGATGTCAAAATAGAAGCTTGGCAGCTTTTTTAGTATGAAAAGTATTTTAATGGAGAACCTAAAAAACATGATCAGAAAGGGCAAACAATCGGATTTACCACGGGTATTTGAATTGATAATGGAGTTGGCGTGTTATGAACGCGCACCGCACGAAGTTTCCAATTCGGTGGCTCAAATGGAACAGGATGGCTTTGGCTTAAATCCGTTATTCGGTTTTTTTGTTGCCGAAGACGAAAGGGGTATTCATGGCCTGTCATTATATTACTACCGGTATTCAACCTGGAAAGGTAAGCGACTTTACCTGGAAGATATAATTGTAACAGAAAGTGAAAGAGGGAAAGGTTGGGGTAAGGCGCTGTTTGATGCTACCCTGAAACAATCCATTGAAGCTAACTGTACGGGAATGATGTGGCAGGTGCTTGATTGGAACGAGCCAGCCATAAAGTTTTACAAATCGCGCGGATCGAAGTTAGATCATGAGTGGATTAACTGCCATCTTGATCGGGAACAAATACAGGAATTATTGGCTAACGTTTAAACCTCTTCCAATAATGTATTGAAGGCCACGTGCTGATCTTTAAACCGGGCCCGATGTGTTTCAACTAATTTGGGAGCAAACTCATTCAAATACTGAAGTATATGCTCGATTGACGGTGCAAAACATTGAATACTGTACGATACGCTTGTTTCCTCTTCGTGCGTAAGCACTTTGTAAATTTTATAATCCGAAAACAACCCGGTATTCATAATGCCGGTAATGTAGTTTTCCCGAATCCATTGCAGCCACTCCTGTTCAATTTGTTTATCGATCCCAAAGGTTACGTTGTATAAAAGCATAACAAGGTTTAATTGGTATTTATATAGTCTTGCAAGTAAGAGAATTCCGGTGTGAGTTTTCCGTTTTCGGCTACAGTGCCGCGTTTAATAGTGCCTTCGCTATCTTCAAACAATAGCGGTCTCAATATCCGATCGATCAGATCGCGACCAAATTCATCGGATGCACTTCTCGGTAGCTCACAGGGAAGATTATCAACAGCCATTACCGTTACAAAATCCTGTTTACTAAAGGGGGGCAGATCGGTGTTGGTATGCGGATCGTAATCGTACAGCGGATCGGGAATAGAACTTGCCCGGATGGTACACGGTATCGATCCATTTATATCGCAGGTAATATCAGCAATAATCTTAATATTGAAATCGGGGGCAAGCATATCCTGTCGGGTAAAGAGTACAGGTGCATTTGGATTCCAAAAGGCTCCGGCCATTACTATATCAGCAACACTTAAGAATCGATTAAATGTTGAATGGTATCGCTCTGGATTGCGATGAAATTCAGCACGATTAAAATGACCGCCCTCTTTATGTTTATGATAATCCGCACTACTTAACTGAGTGTAAACTGGTTCTGAATAAACCTTGTTTAGAAAATCCGTTACACTCACTTTGCGAATACCGGCAGTATCCAATGTTTCCATAGCGCCTTTACCCACCCGGCCTGCTCCTGTTAGTACAATTTTAACGGGTGGGAGTTTTACTTTACGTAATTCAAGTTTCAGATCATTAATATCAAAACACTCAAAAGCCCTGCGTAAGTCAAATTGTTTAAATTTTTTTCCGTACGCCCACAGGCCGTTGTAAGCGCCAACAATTCCGGCAAACCGGCCAAAGGCTACCAGGCGGTTACCTTGGGTATCCTTTAATGCTTCGTAGTCAATTAGTCGGATTTTCTTCTGAAGAACAGCTTGTAATAGTTTTCGATTGTAAGGCTGTTTTTTAATGGTATGCGAGAAGAACAGGTATGTTTTGCCAGCCATGAGCATATTGATCGGGACTTCTTTAATGCCCATCACAATATCGCAATCTTCCAACTCCGGTTGGGTAGCGATACCGCGCGCTTCGTACTCTGCATCTTCAAAGCAACGAACATTACTTTGCTGGCAAATAATTTTAGCGTGTGGAAATCGTTGTGTTATTTCCTCTGCCTGAGCCGGAGTAAAGGGCACTCGTTTATCGGGCGGAGTTTTGCCTTCGCGGATAAGACCAATTTTAATAAGACTCATGAATTGGTATTTTATTCACAAGTTAGTGTTTCATGCTTACACTAATCAATAAAATACTTATTCCAGGAAGCTTCCGAGAATTGAGCTGGATTCTTTTCTTGAATTTCTGCCGTAAGGCGATAATGCCTGTACCAGTTTACGAAGAGGCATAGACTGCAGCCATACCTTGCCACTTCCGCGTAGGGTTGCCAGAAAGATACCTTCACCGCCAAAAATCATCGACTTCAAACTTCCTGTTGTCTCAACATCAAAATCGATTTGAGATTCAAATGCAACTACACACCCGGTATCAACCCGAAGTGTTTCGTTGTTTAGTGTGCGTTCAATTACAGTTCCACCTGCATGTACAAAGGCTTTGCCATCGCCTTGTAGTTTCTGCAGAATAAATCCTTCGCCACCTACAAGACCGGCCCCAATTTTCCGATTAAATACGATCGAAAGTTTTGTGCCAAAGGCAGCGCATAGAAACCCATCTTTTTGAACCACTAATTCATTGTTGCGACTTGTTGCCAAGTCAATCGGAATAATAGTACCTGGATAGGGTGCAGAGAATCCAACCTTTGCTTTGCGATATCCACGGTTGGTAAAGTGTGTCATGAATAATGATTCGCCTGTTAATACCCGGCTGCCTGCCGATAATAGTTTGTCGAAAATGCTTTGATTGGGGTTGGACCCATCACCCATTTTGGTATCAAACTGAATGCCTTCTTCCATAAACAGCATAGCACCCGCCTCGGCAATTACAGTTTCTTGTGGATCAAGTTCAACTTCAACAATCTGAATGCTTTCACCTTTTATCTGGTAGTCGATTACGTGCGATGTGGCCATGGTTTATTTGGATTTAATGATCTTAAATACGGGATATTCAACCGGTTTGTTTTCGCTCTTAGCTTTTTCGATGTATTCATCGAAGAAATTCCACGTAAGTAAGCCGTCATCTGATTGCGCTTCGAGCAGATAAAATATCAGGTTGGCAAGCGGTTGATTCATTTCCACTTTAAAATCGCCTCTGGAGAATTTTTTGGTAGCACTAACAAATTTGCCATCGGCCTGAGCCATGGCATGGCCTTGAAACGCCTGCTTTGCTTTTTCAAATTTATCAATTTGAAAAAATTCTCCGGTTAATGTGGTGGATTTAGTTAATGTCTCTACTTTGATACCATGCATACGTAGGTTTTCAGCAATGTTTGAAAAGCGAGCCGGAATGATGTAGCCGTGCGGGACAGTGGCATCAGTTACAACTTCAAATTTTGCGTGATAGGTTACATCTTTATATGAAGAAATTTTTCCGGTGCGTATATATTCAAAACCCCCATCAGCTTTTAGTTTTTGAATGTAATCATAAGTAATAAAGTTATCCAGCTTTTTAAGCGGTGCCATTTTAAAACGAACACCCTTTTTTATTTTACCGGCACCTGCTTGCATCTCGGCAATTGTTTCCGATTCTGCACGCTTATTGGTTTCAATAATTTCGGTGGCGTGTGTGTTGGTATATTCCAATATTTCAGATACAAACCGGTAGGTTGAATGAATACGCTGATAGAAACGCTCGTGCGCAAAGGCTTCGCTCAAAATTGATAAACGATTTCTCAATCCAAACTGATTAACAAGGTAGCGTGGATGGTGATTGTACGTATAAAAATTTTTAGGAGGCCAGCCTTCCCGTAAGTAATAATCTCCGAAAGGGCCAAAATTCAAATCGTATTTTGATTTTACTACGCTTGTAATTTCGGGTAACATCTTATTGTTCACATATTCATACACAGCAGGGTGACCACTGCTTTGATAACCGGGTGCCCATGTAAGCGAATATGCATGCCAGGTTCCGTTGGTAGTATGTAAGTCAACAAACACTTGTGGATCCCATGGAAGCAGTACACTTGCAAACAAAGCTTGTGTTTCAATGGCTTCCATCTTCATTCCATCGCGATTAAGATCCAAACCTTGACTGTTTTCGCGTAAGCCTACTTCCAACGGACTATCTTCTTGCGAAGGTCTTCTGCCCTTTTCCATTTTGTCGTTGCTATCGGTATTATAAATAGGAGCAAACAAAATAATCTGGTTATCGAGCAAATGTTTCTTATCGCCTAACAATATCTCGCGCATTAATATTTGCAAAACCTCTTTGCCTTCTACTTCGCCCGCATGAATATTACCCTGAATATAAACAACGGGTTTACCGGTAGCTTTCGCCTCGGTTGCTGTTTTAATTTTGTCTTTTGAAAGTACTACCACCGGAATTTGTTTTCCTTCCTTACTGGTGCCCATCGAAAACATAAACACATTTTCAGACTTACTGGTAATCGCATTTATAAAAGCCATTACATCAGCATGGGAAGAGGTTTTTACAAAGTTGGATTTTTCAGGTGTAGTCGTTAGCTCATCGGGCCAACTTTGCTGAGCTGTTAAAGTGAGAATTGGGAATAGTAATAAAAGAATCAGGATTCGCATAGAAATAAAATTGGGTGACAGAAGTTTGACAATGGCAGGATCAGCCTTTTTTCTTTTTTGACTTTTTCATTTCATCATAGTCATTGCGTTCGGCAAGTTTCTTGTCATCCACATTTTCATTCAAAAACTCATTTAGTTTTTCAATGGCCATGTTGGTTTTTAATTCACCAAACTGATCAATCGAAACTTCAAAGCCAGATAGTTCTTTATGAACCCGTGGTTTGCTTTGTTTCTTACTGGGCTTATTGGATTTTTTAGCCATTATATTTTTTTAATGGTTGCGATAGCACGTTGAATTCGGGTTACTACTTCGTGGCTTCCTAAAATTTCCATAGAGAGCATAAGATCGGGCCCAGAGCCGGCACCTGTTATAGCAATACGAAGTGCTTGCAGAATTTTTCCTGTTCCTATGTTTAATGACGCAGTTACTTGTTCCAGGGTATTTTTAATAATCTCTGCTGTTGGGTTAGTTAATTTTGTTAAGGCTTCGCTAAATGCGGTAAGCACTTTAACTGCATCCTCGTTCCATTTTTTACTTATTATTTGAGGATCATATTCGGTGGGGGCTTCAAATAAAAACCGTGCTTGTATGGCAAAGTCGTGGGTGAAGGTAACACGCTCTTTCAGCATTCCACAAATTTTAGCAGCCTTCTCTTGCGAACATGAATTGGGCGGTAAGGCTGCGAGTAGATACACTGCTAATTCATTATCCGTTTTTGCTTTCAGGTATTGTTGATTGAACCATTGGGCTTTTAGAATATCAAATCGTGCTCCGGCTTTACCTATACGCTCCACCGTAAACGAATCGATTAATTGCTGAAGGGAAAAAATTTCTTGTTCAGTTCCTGGGTTCCAACCCAGAAAAGCCAAAAAGTTAATCAGTGCATCGGGTAAATAGCCCGACTCACGAAATCCTTTCGAAAGTTCACCTGTGTTGGGATCAGTCCAGTTGAGTGGAAACAACGGGAACCCTGCTTTATCAGCATCGCGTTTACTAAGTTTACCATTACCATCAGGTTTTAGCAGTAACGGTAAATGCGCAAACTGCGGCATCTGTTTTCCCCAACCTAAAAAGCGGTACAACAAAACATGAAGTGGGGCAGATGGCAACCACTCCTCACCGCGTATTACATGTGTAATTTGCATGAGGTAATCATCTACCACATTGGCGAGATGGTACGTAGGCATTCCATCCGACTTCATTAAAACCTTATCATCAATTTGCGATGAGTGTACTTTTACCTCGCCCCGAATCAAATCGTTTAATTCAATCTCTTCTGCCTCTGGTACCTTTAGGCGGACAACGTAAGGATTACCTGCTGCTAATTTTTGCGCGACCTCACTTTCTGAAAGAGAAAGAGAGTTGTTCATCAGCATGCGTGTGGCTGCGCCATATTGCTGTTGAGCTGATCCGGTTGCTTTTAACCGGTTGCGCATCGCTTCTAATTCTTCTTCTGAATCAAAAGCATAGTAGGCGTTACCATCATCAATTAATTTTTGAGCGTATTGTTTATAAATCGCTTTGCGTTCTGATTGTCGATAAGGAGCATGTGGGCCACCTTGAACCACACCTTCATCTATTTTTATTCCCACCCATTCCAGCGACTTCATAATATATTCTTCGGCACCCGGAACAAACCGGGTTTGGTCTGTGTCTTCTATGCGAAGAATCATGGTGCCATTGGTTTTTCTGGCCAACAGGTAATTGTACAAGGCTGTGCGCACACCACCTATGTGAAGGGCGCCTGTGGGGCTTGGGGCAAAACGAACTCGAACAGGATGCATCTATAGTGAATGAAAAGGAAACTGCAAGTTATTGAATTACTTAACCGCTATACATGAAATCTCTACGTTTACATCTTTTGGTAACCGACTTACTTCAACTGTTTCGCGGGCTGGTGGCTGGTGGGTAAACTTTTTGGCATAAGCTTCATTCACCACCGGAAACTGGCCCATGTCTTTTAGAAAAATAGAGCACTTCACAACGTTAGAAAAATCCATACCCGAAACAGTTAAGATTTCGCTTATGTTTTTAAGCACCTGGTTGGTTTCTTCGGTAATGTTATCGGTTAAGATTTTTCCAGAGGCTTTGTCAATGGCTATTTGTCCGGAAACAAAGAGCATAGAGCCAACCTTAATAGCCTGGCTATAGGGGCCGATGGGTTCCGGGGCGTTGGCTGAATAAATTACTTCTTTTGACATAGGGCAGGGTGTATTACTTTTGATTTCAAATATCGGTAATCCGGCACATAAAACACATGAAGATTCTGGTAATTGGCACAACGGAAAATCAAGAGGAATGCAAGCAGAAGTTTGGAACTACACACGTATATCAGATTGGCCAGCGTCTTACAAACGCCCAACTGGAATGGGCCGATGTGGTATTTGATTTTTTGCCGAATCCCGATGCATTTGATGTGCATTTGTATAAAGACCACAATAGGCTGGTTTTCTTAAACTCTACTTTTACCACACTTTCAAAACTAATTGGCACGTACAATGGAAAGGCAACCTTTATAGGTTTTTGTGGGTTGCCCACATTTTTGAATCGGGATATGCTGGAGGTTTGCATAGCCCACAAAAACACAAAAACCATTCTGGAAGATGCCTGTAAACAACTTAACACCAAGTTTGGTCTTGTTGCTGACCAGGTGGGTTTTGTTACACCCCGTATTATTTGCATGATAGTTAATGAAGCCTATAGTACCGTTGAGGAGGGCACAGCCAGTAGTGCAGATATTGACTTAGCTATGAAGTTGGGCACCAATTATCCTTATGGGCCATTTGAATGGGCAAACCGAATAGGCAAAAAAAATATTGTTGCTTTGCTCGAAGCTGTTCAGCAATATACAAATGATAAACGCTATGTTGTTTGTGAGTTACTAAGAAGGGAAAGCTAATAAGCTCCGTGAACTAAAAAATGCACATTCTTAAGGCACAATAGTGCGGAAAGTGAGGTTTATTCTGGGTGTTTTTACTTTTGCAGTGGGTGGCAAGCGGTGAAGCCAGTTAACTTGGGTTGCGCCTTTCATCACCAACAAACTTCCCTGTTCAAGCATAATAGAAACAGTTTCCTTCGTGCGTTTATGTTTGAACGAAAATTTGCGCTCGGCTCCAAAACTGAGGGAGGCAATAGCCGAATGATGCCCCAATGTTTTTTCATCGTCACTATGCCAGGCCATACCCTCATCACCACTGTGATAAAGATTCAACAAACATGAGTTATACGTGGTACCAGTCAGTTTTTCTGAAAGTAGCTTTAGTTCCAGTAATTCGCTTGTCCAGGGCAATGCTTGTTTGGTGATATTGGAGTAAGTGTAAGAGAACCCTTCATCGCCATACCAGGCCACTTTTCGCTTGGTGATGATATGTTTTCCAAAAATCACAGCCTCATCATTTTTCCACTCAATGGTGTCCATCAGTAACTGATAGTAGTTCAGTGCTTTTTGTGGGCTCATGATTTTTCCATGATACTCCGCAAGGCCATCAAACGGCAATAGGTTTACTAAGCTTGTGTTAAAGAGATCCATTGCTGATAGTGTTTTCGCAAGCATTTTGCACATGGCCGATAGCCATTTAGTAAGGCTTCGGTTTCAGAAACAAAGAATACCCGGTTTTGTTTTTTCATTCGCTTGCCAGATTTACAGAATAGCAGCCCATAAATCTTCAATCTATTATTGCCTGCCACCGTAATGGATTGATTTTTTAGTAACCTTCTCAGTTCTTGTTTACTTAATTCGGAATGAAAGAACATTTCCTAACAAAGGTAGGCCGAGACTATACGATCACAAACCTGATTCTTGCGCTTTTAAAGAAATCAATTTCTTTATTTTGAATGATTTAGTAGTTGGAAGGTGTAAGAAATCATGAGGTAGCTCCATACAGAAATCTTCTCTGGATTTATGATTTTGTTTAGTTCTTCCATTTCTTTTTGAGCTATGAAATATGAGAATCCATAATTTAATTCCAATTGCTTAATGGGTTTATACTTAAAAGAAATATCATTTTCAAAACCCAGATACTTGTTAAGGAATTCTCCATTGGAGCTTTCCAGCCGATATTGATTGGCAAAAAGATGAAAGTCTGTTCTTGCAGCGAATTTTGGATGGAACTGGTGTAACACAAATAGGTAGGGATTTATCAGACCCTTACCACCTACATCAACCGGGAAACGCGCGAAGAAATTCATATTGCCCATGAATTTCCAGGCTACGCCATAGGAGATGTCAAAATTCTGAGTGATTGTTCGCCCTCCATTACTCTCGTTGCCGCTCAAAATTTCGGCACCTAATCGTAAAGTAGTTTTATTGTGCCGAACTCTAACTTCGGGTTGAAGATAATATGCACGGATAGATTGTTGCTGTGCATTTTTGCCAAGTTGATAATAACCACTTAAAGTAAGATACATGTTATTCATTTCCCACTCTAACCTACCACCTGTAGTAATTCGATTGTATATATTATCAACATTGGGTTGCTCTAAAAATTCAACGGCACTAGTGGAACTTATAGTCAGGTACTTTCCTGTTTTAAGTTTCAGGTAATGAATCATCATGTATTTATACTGATGAGAAGCAACTGCTGAATAAGCCCTATCATAATAATCGGAATATGGACGGGTAAATAACAAGAATATATCATTAGAAATATTTTTGGTCTTATGCATAAGCCTAACCCCTTCGTGCGACCTTCCTTGCTGTGCCCACGGTGCATCAGAGAATATGCGACCGTTATCAAGCAACACACCCTGTCTTCCGATTCGAATTGAAAACTTATCGGTAATCTTGGGTTCGGCATACAATTCATAAAAATGGATACTACCAACGGTGGAGGCCTCACCGGATTTGACCCACAAATGGATTTCTTGAAGTGAACCCATGAGTTTAAGTCTTTCGGACTGATAACTTATTGTTAACCTGTTTCGCTGATTAATATGAAAGTTGGGAACTACAGAATCGGTAGGAGTTAAAATATAGTTATCTCGGTATTCTGCTCTTGGTCGTATTTCTAAGTTCAGATGCCAGATTTTCTTTAGTGAATCCTGTTCTTGTGCCGAACAGGTACTAATATTTTGATTCAAGAAATTTACAACTAAAACGACATATATACTTTTTGACAAAAGCTTTTGCATGGAGTAAGTATCGCCTACAACCATTGATCAGTACTCACCTTTACTAAAGTTAGGCGTTGGAATCCTCAAGATCATACACAAACTTGTAATATCTATTCTCAACATAATCGAATGTTGAAAGGATTAAAATGGTTAGAATGCTCACAATAAAAAATCCAAAGCTATGTTCCAGAATGCTGGTATAGGTGCAGATTAAAATCAAACGCACTACTTCAGCCTGGTACACCCATTTTTGCTGTTCCAACATGGCTCCGCAGTTGATTAGTGTAATAATTATGGAGCTTATACCAAACCATTTATCAACTACCGTGAGTTGATTAAAATAAAGCGTAAAGAAAAATAAGCCCACCAGGCTAAGTACAACTTGTACATTAAGATAGGCTTTCAGCCTGAAGGTAGATCTGAATGGTGCTTTTACGGGCAATAGCTTTTTCTCCAGTTCACTTCGGATGGCCGCATCTACAGTATCAGGCTTCCCGAAAATAATCTTGAGTGAACTCCATACACTTTTACTTCTCCTGCAGGCTTCCCACAGTTCGGCATAATAATGGAAATGCTGCCAAAGAAAACTGTGGCTTTTAAGCGGGTGAGTAATTCCATAAACTGGCTTTTCATCTTCTTCTTTTTGAAAAGTACCGAAAAGCTTATCCCAAAACACAAAAATATCGCCATAGTTTTTATCCAGGTATTTTGGATTAGAGGCATGATGTACCCCATGATGAGAGGGCGTAATAAAAACATGTTCCATCCAACCCAACTTACCAATGATCTGAGTATGCGTAAAAAAGGAGTATGTTCCATGAACAACCAAAATCGCTATTACCATCGCAGGGTGAAATCCTGCCAACGGTAATAAGCACCAAAATGTATTCCGAACAATAGCTTGAATGGTAGTAATGCGTGCAGAAACGGTGTAGTTAAACTCTTCACTTTGGTGATGCACAATGTGTGCTCCCCAAAATAGATTTACTTCATGGCCCAGGCGATGATACCAGTACCACACCAAATCGGTTGCCAGTAAAAGTAAAATCCATACCCACCAAACGTTGGGTATTTCCCACAAGGCGAAGTGTTCGAATAGGTAATAGTAGAGACCGTAGAACCCTCCGGTAATCAAAAGATTCAACAAGCGCTCGGCTATACCTACGGATATGTTTGTTATTGAACTTTCGTAATTAAATAGATGATCTTTTCTCTTTCGCTTTGCGACAGCATACTCCAACCCAAGAAATACAAAAAAAGCTGGAATGATAAACGCGACAAAATTGAGCTTATAGTCCATACACAGTTAGAAGTATTTTGCACCGCAAATATAGTCCACCAAATTTATAGACTATATAAAATTTGTTAAAATTGTTGCTTCTTCGTGCAAAATCGGGTTCTGGGCAAATAATTAAGTATTTAGTAATCGGTTGCTATCTTCCTTTAAGTCCGGGCCGATACTATTTTAATGAATAACCATAGTTTTTGAAACGGGAGTGCTGTAAATCACCATTTCATACTTTGACCTTACTAAGCTATGAGCAAAAAGTACTTTATTCTGCTTTTATTATCACTCCTCTCGATTATTACATTTCTTGACCGCAATGCAATTTCTATTGCTGGGGTTCGCATAACGCAAGAGTTAGGATTATCTGAAAGTCAATTCGGTTGGATCCTTACAGCCTTTACTATTTCATATGGATTGTTAGAAATACCTATGGGCTTGTGGGGCGATCGTTTTGGAGAGCGAAAAGTAATTCTTCGCATAGTAGTTTTGTGGTCAGCATTCACTGCGCTTACGGGAATGGTTTCAGGCTTTGCATCACTTTTTTTGGTTCGATTTCTTTTTGGTGCAGGCGAAGCCGGTGCCTATCCCAACACAGCAATAGCAATTCGAAAATGGTTTCCGATTTTGGAACGAGCCCGCGCGCAATCTTTTATCTGGATGGCAAGTCGTATCGGGGGCGCAATTACTCCTTTTATCGTTGTGCCTATGCAAATCCATTTTGGCTGGCGCACAACTTTTTATGTGCTTGGCGCTGTTGGATTGCTTTGGGCTTTGTTGTGGTTTTTGTTTTATCCATCTAACGCTCAGCTGGAAAATAAATCAGAAACAGTATCCGAACGCATTACATGGAGAATTCATTTGCGCGATAAAAACTTTTGGTTTTTACTGATCATGTATTACTGCTATGCCTGCGGTGTGTTTTTCTTTATCTCGTGGTTGCCGAAGTACTTGCAGAACGGAAAAGGAATAACGGAAAGTGAATTGGCATATTCTGCCGCACTTCCCTTTTTATTGGCAGCAGCAGGGTGCTGGTTAGGTGGTTTTGTCAGCGATTTGTTGGTAAAACGGATCGGACTTACATGGGGAAGAAAAATTGTTCCAATTGTTGGACTTAGTTTTTCCGGGTTAGTGATGTTACTAGCTACGGTAACTACTGACAAATCAATTGCAATTATTTTTTTAGCCTTAGGTCTTGCCTTTATGGATGTAACCGCACCGGTTGCGTGGGCGTTGGCTACTGACATTGGGGGTAAATCGAGCGGTGCAATAACCGGGGCTATGAATACTGCTGGGCTATTTGGGGGCACTGTAGCATCGCTTGGTATTGGTTATTTAATTTCATGGAAGGGAAGTTACGATCTTCCTGTAATTTTATTGGCAATACAGTTATTGATTGGAGCTGGCTTTGCATTTGGCTTAAGTATAAGATCGCAGCAGGAGAGTTAGTTTTTACCAGATGATAAGTCCATTAACTCTTAAATACTCTCTGCAGCCCATAGTATATTGGCAATCCGATGATGAATAAGATAAAACCGATAAAGGCAGTCCGGGGCTCAAAGTACATGACGCTAATGTTCACTAAAGCATAACCAACTATAAAAATAATCGTCATCCACGGGTAGAGTTTCATTTTATAAATGCCTTCGGGTTCACCCGCTTGTTTTGCTCTTCTGCGCAAAATAAAAACAGCTGCACAAGCTGCAATTAATCCAATGCTATCAAAGAACATGACGTAGTTTAAAATTTGCTGTAAAGATCCCAAAGCAAATAAAAATACGATGATGACAGTTACATATGCAGTAAGTGCAATCTCTTGTGTTTGTGTTTTTGGATTTACTTTTTTGAATGCCGCAGGCAACACATTTTCTTCGGCCATCGCATAGTAAACACGTGGATTAGAGAGTAGCGAAGCATTAACATACGCCAACACGGCTAAAAACAGAATTACAGAAATAACCTTTGAGGTTGCTGTTCCAAAAATTACACTTGTCATTTCTGAAGCCAATGCAGGCGAGTTTTTCAACCCTTCGAAACCCAATACCTGCACATACGAAAAGTTAACCAACAGGTAGAGTACCAGTACAACGCCCATCCCTATGAATATTGCGCGGGGCATGGTGCGATTCGCATTTGGCACATCGCCACCAAAGTTCATGGTTTGATGATAGCCACCGTATGTAAAAAATATTGGAACGAAGCATAGCCAAAATGCTTTTAAGGAATCTTCTGCACTCAGTTGGCTTACCAGCGTAGGCGTGGGTGGTGCTGGATTAAAAAATACCATGCTGATTAAAAAGATGATTACACCAATTTTAATAATCATCAACACATTCAACGTACGCGCACCCATTTTTATACCCAAGAGATTTAATCCATACAATAACAGAACGGCTGCTATAGTAGTGATACGTGTGCCTGTTTCGCGATCGAGATTTGGAAAAAGTAACGGACTGATGTAATCCGAACCAATGATGGCCACCGAAGCGCTTGATCCAGCATTGGCAATGACGGAGATCCAGTTTACCATAAAGGCAAAGGCCGGATGGTAGCAGTGCGAAAAGATTTTATAAAAGCCACCTGCCTTAGGATAGCGCGATCCCACTTCGGCTAAGGTAAGCGCACCAAATAAACTGATAATAGCACCGGCAATCCAGGCGGCAAAAAAAATGGTGGGCACTACTGCTTTCTGCGCAATTTCTACAGGAGTGCGAAAGATACCGGTGCCAATTACTACGCTCACCACAATCATGGTAAGGTCGAACGTGTTCAGCTTCGGTTTAATGGACATGTATTAACGCGTCAACAGTCCTGCATCAATTACAAACTGTGAACCGGTAACAAAACGCGCTTTATCCGAAACAAGATAGAGAACTGCATGCGCTACATCTTCCGATTCTATCCACGGCACCGGTAATAAATTTCCGGCCGAGGCTACAGCAATCTCTTCGGTAGTCTTTCCTTCTAATGCAGCAAGCCCATCGTTCATGGGTGTATTTACTCCGGTAGGATGGATAGAGTTCACACGAATGTTGTGCGGAGCCAATTCAATCGCCCACGATTTTGTTAATCCTGTTAACCCCCATTTAGAGGCTGCATAATGGCTGAGTCTATTCATCCCGCGCAAGCCTGCAATGGAGGAGTTGTTGATGATGTTACCAGACTTCTGTGCAATCATGTGCGGAATAATATGACGTGCCGTGAGCCATGCTCCTTTTAAATTGATGTCAATCATAGAATCCCAGGCGTCTTCCGTTAATTCATGTGCTAAGCCGTAGGCACAAATACCTGCATTGTTAAAGAGTATATCAATTCTTTTAAACTGCGCGATGGTTTCGCTTACTGCCTTCTTCACATCCGCATCGGTGCGCACATCGCCTTGAAAGGTTAAGATGTTAACTCCTAGTTTTTCTACTTCTGCTTTTAGCGAAACCAAATCATCGGTTGAACCAAGTTTATAACCCGGATAAGCAAGGGGCTTGGCTACATCAAAAGCAGCAATGTGAATACCTTCTTTCGCTAAGGCGATGGCGGTGGCACGCCCCTGACCGTGCGCGGCCCCGGTTATAAAGGCAACTTGATTCTTTAATGACATACTTAAAATTTATTTTGTAAAGCTGCTTTTTTATATACTTCAAGGTAATCGTCAATCTCGGTATGAATGACATTATTGAAAATATTGGTTGCAATCATAATTCCCGCGAAAGCGGTAAGTACAACAATTTGTTTATCGCTATATTTTTTTCGGATGGGTTCAAAAATTTCATCTGGAACAAATCCTTTGTGCTGCGCGATGGCGGCTCCAAATGTAAGCAGGTGTTGTTCTTCTTCGCTTAGCGCTAAGGCTTCCGGATTTTCACCGGCATCAATAATTATTTTTCGAAAAAAGGTGCTGCATAGCGGGCAATCGGCAGCTTCTGAAATAGACCATGCAAACAGCGATGATAACCGATTACCCAAAATTGCTTTTACATCTTCATAGAGTGGATACCATTGCATGTAGGCCTGAAAGGCATTGTAGGAATGGCCCAACGTAGACTTCATGTTGGTGATGCGGCCGTTGTAAATAGCTTTATGATGATTGTATGCAATCTTTACTTCGGCAGTTGTACTTTCAGGCGGTAGCGGTGGAATACGAGGCATATTTAGTTTGGAGTTGATAATAGTGGATTTGATTTCTGTTTTCGAAAGGATATAAACAGAAGTGTACTTAGTCCAATTAAGTAGGGGTAGTAGAGGTATTGCATAATTTCAAAAGCCGTTACCTGATTGGCTGAAACTGCAACGGCCGCTAAAAGTTGTGCACCATAGGGAAGCAGTCCTTGAATAAAGCATGAAGTAGTATCTAAAATGCTGGCGCTTCGTTTTGGATCAATATTATTTTTATCAGCAATAGTTTTTGCAAGGGGGCCAACAATCAGAATAGTAATGGTATTATTCGCCAGTGCAATATTAACCAAGGCGGTCAGTGAAAAAATTCCTAGTTCTCCACCTCGTGCATTCTTTATTTTACGCGATACGTGATGTATTATAAAATCAATACCTCCATAATACTGAATTAAGCCAACAATGCCCCCAATCAGGATACAAATAATACTTAATTCAAACATAGAAGCCATTCCGGAGTTGATTGCTCCCAATGCAGACCAGAATTCAAGATCATAATAAAGACCGATAAGCAAGGAGAGTGTAATACCAGAAATTAAAACCCAGATTACATTCATACCCAGTAGCGCTGCTAAGAACACAAAAACGTAGGGTGATATTTTAAGTATAGAATACTCGTAAGTCACATTGTTAGCAGCGTGAGCCAGGTTATTACTGAAGGCATATATTACAGCGGTTACAATAGCTGCGGGTAATACAATCATTAAGTTGATTCTAAACTTATCGCGCATTTCTACACCTTGTGTGCGGGTGGCGGCTATCGTGGTATCGGAAATCATTGAGAGATTATCGCCAAACATGGCTCCACCGACTACAGCCGCAAGATTAATTGCCAAACTGCCCGATAAAGTTTCATTTAGACCTACGGCAATCGGTGCAAGGGCTACAACGGTACCAACCGAGGTCCCTAATGAAAGTGAAATGAAACAAGCAATAAGAAATAACCCTACTATTAATAAGCCAGGCGATAAATAGGAGAGTGCAAAGTTGATGGTTGATTGTACCGCACCAATAGTTTTACTTAATTCTGCAAACGCACCCGCCAATAAAAAAATCAGAATCATCAGCATGATACCTGAGTCTCCGGCACCTTTTGAAAACGATTCTGATTTACGAGCAAAAGAAAGTTTGGGATACAGAATAAAACCGATGATGGCAGAAAACAGAAAGGCCACCAAAATTGGCATTTTATAAAAGTCATTTAATATAATAGAGGTTGCCAGGTAGGTAACAAGAAATGTGATTAAGGGAAGTAATGCCCAAAAGCGACCTGATTCTTTTTTTATCATTTTTTTAAAAGTACATCAGTTTTACAAACCAGAGATTTTATCAAAGGTATATCCATGAGCAGCCGGACCCCAAGCCAATTGTCCATCGGCTTTCCAACCGCGATCCCAGCTTGACAAACTTTTTGGTGTAAAAGAACTCACATTGGTAAAGTAAGCAGCGCCACGATATTGATTGGGGCATCCACCGGGTCTGGTACCGCCTTCAAACTTTTTCTTCGAAGTTTTTTTAAAGTAAATATTACAAGCATCAGTAAAGTCTAAATCAGCTTTGGTGAGCTTTTTAAGAAGCACCTCATCTTTCCATGCACCGGCAAATGAAAGCCGGTTTTTAATCGGGAGATTACTGCTAACAATTTTATTACCATCTGAAGTGAGGTGCAGTACCACTTGCCGATAAGGTCTTGCTAAATTTTTGACTTCTGCTTGTTCAAGGTAAAACCAATAGCCATCAGGGTCTTCCTTCCAGATGGGTACTATACGAAGTTGCACATGACTAAACGTAGAGTCTTTTTTCCACATCGCTTCGGTACTGTAAAAGCCGGGAAGGAGTTTGACGAATTCTTTTAAGTCGTTGGCTGGCTGGGCCTGCGTAAGGCATACACCTGCCAGAAGAAAAAATGGAAAGAGAAAAGATCTGGCTAACATGAGTTGTGTGGATGTTAAGGGTCTTAGAATTATTTATCTAATGGTAAGGATTGTACTTCTACATCCCAATGCGCAAGCAGAATTTCAAACCGATGTTGTTCGTCTTTTTTAAGTTTTTCTAAATCAGGGTAAAGTGCTTTTTTATAAGGCTCGGTAAGGTTAGGGTCAAAAGCAGCCTGAATATTTTTAAAGACGAGCGTAACCCGATAATCCCACCGCGTTTCTTCTGAGGCATGTTGGCGTGGTTTTTCTATTTTAATAGAGAGCAGGTCGCCCTTCTCTTGTGCTTTTTTCAAAAGCGGATAATGATTCTTCTTATAGAGTTCTAAGAATTCTTCGGCATAACCCCACTTTGCTTTATAATAATTCTCAATGATAAATGTTTCGTCTGTTGGTTTTTGAGCGTAAAGCAGAGTACTAACTATTGTTAGTAATAGCGTTAAAGAAGCGTTTTTAACTTTCATGATGAACAAGTTTTTTGTCAGGGAACTTTCGATTAAGGAGTTAGGTTGTAAAAATAGTCTATAAAATCTATAGACTTTATTGGTAAATTAAAATTTGTTTTTACCTTTACACCACATTTATAAAGAAGGGGGGAGAGACAGGCTCGAAGATTCCCTGGCAACTTTTAATAAGCAATTATTAAATAAGTGCCACAACCTGCCCAAACTAATGGGAACTATAAATATGAAACACATGAAAACGAACACACTTCAAGACAAACAACACGAACTTCACAAAGTTCTTACTTCAAAATCCGCTACAGGTTTTGAATTTATGTCGGTATGCCCGGCTGCTTGTTGTTGTTGATTTCCCTTTTAAGCTATTAAAGCTTTTTGCCTACCTCACAAATCTGTGAGGCTGGAGTCTATTAAGTTATTATCTAAAAACCATTTTAATATTTAAACCAAATACAACTATGAAAACTAAAACTATTTTCAATCTCGCAGTATTGGCCTTGTTTGCCATTACTTTTTTCTCATTCACCGAACCTCCGGCACCTGTTAAATTTAAAGTAGATGCGCAAGCAAGTTCATTAACATGGACAGGTAAAAAAGTGACTGGGCAGCACACCGGCACCATAGCTATTGCATCGGGAGAGTTAACAGCTGATGGGAAACTTCTTAAAGAAGGTACTTTTGAAATTGATGTGAATTCCATAACAGTTACAGACATTACTGATAAAGATGGCAACGCCAAGCTTGTGGGGCATTTAAAGAGTGATGATTTCTTTGGTGCATCCAAATTTCCAAAGGCTTCTTTTGTGTTAACCTCCTTAACTCAAAAATCGGGTAATGAATATGCTGTGAAAGGAAAATTAACCATCAAAGGCAAAACCAATGAAATTGAATTTCCTGCTACAATTATCAATGATGGAAAGAAAGTAACGGCAACGGCTAAGATCGTGGTGGACCGCACCAAATATGATATCCGTTATGGTTCAAAGAACTTCTTTGATAATCTGGGGGATAAGGCAATCTATGATGATTTTGAATTGGACCTTAAACTGGTAGCCAATGCTCAAACAGGCGCCTAGAGGGTAGACTAGGTGTAAAGGGAAGAGGGATTCTTGCTCGCGAAAGTTTAGAAGTCCCTCCCCCTTTTTTGAAATCAACCCGCCAGAGGCAGGTTAACACAGAGGTAAGGTAGTAAATCTCGTTGGCTTAATAAAGAATTTTTATAGCCGCTACTGCGCTCATGTGTTGCTGCTCCTGGATGATAATAAATCTCAGAACTGGAAACAGAAACAACCATGAAACTAACACAACTAACAGTTGCCGTGCTGGCGCTAAGCGCTCCGGCAATAGCTCAAAATCAAAACAAACAAGCGGATTCGTTACGGGCACGGGCCATTCATAAAAATCTGCTCACCCTTGATGCGCACATTGATCTGCGCAGCGATTTTAATGCTGCTGGCAATGAGGCCAGTAAGGAGACCGTAGATCAACTTGATTTACCCAAGCTAGAACGGGGCGAACTTGATGTGGCCACCATTGCGCTGTTTGCCGATCCGCTCAAGCGTTCACCGGAAAACATTGTATTGGCTCGCAAACAAGTTGACACGAAACTTGCCAGCTTAAAGCAATGGGTGGCTAAACACCCCGATCGATTAGAGTTTGCGTACACCTCTCAAGACCTGGAGCGAATCCCGGCTAAAGGAAAACACGCCATCTTGCTTAGCTTTTTGAATGCACTTTCGCTCGGGCAAGATCTTACGCTCATCGAAAAGTATTACAAAGAGGGTGTTCGCGTATTTGGATTTACCCACGTAGGCAATAACGATTGGGCCGATTCATCGCGACCCAATGCTGCGTTTGGTGATAAGCCCAATGAGAATAAAGGCTTAACGGATCTCGGTAAAAAGGGAATCGGTGAGTTAAACCGGCTGGGTATTATTATAGATGTATCGCAACTGACACCGGCCGGAGTTTTTCAAGCCATACAATTAAGCAAGGCCCCGGTTATCGCTTCTCACTCAGCCGTATTTGGTCGCGTAGAAAATTCCCGTAATCTCACCAATGAAGAACTGAAAGCTATTGCTGCCAGTGGGGGCGTGGTTCACATTGCTGCGTTTACACCTTATCTGCGGCAAAATCCTGAGTTTACAAAAGCATATCTGAAACAAGTGTGGGAGCCGTTTGGCATCACCTACGGCAAAGATGATCCGCGCCAAAAATTAGATGCCGCTACCTATCAAAAACATTTGGATGCCTATCGTGAATTTTCAAGAAACGAATGGCGATACAGCAACCTGACAGATTACCTTGATGCGGTAGATTATGCTGTGCGATTGATTGGCGTTGACCATGTGGGCTTTGGAAGCGACTTTAATCACGGTGGTGGTGTAACCGGATTTAACAGCGTGGCCGAAGCACCTAATGTAACCCGCGAACTTTTAAAACGTGGCTACACCGAAGAAGAAATCCGAAAACTATGGGGTGGTAATTTCCTTCGGGTATTCAAAGAAGTAGAAGCAGTAGCAAAACAACAACAAATCAAAGTGGCCTTAAACTAAACCTAAACCAACTATAACATGAAAACAAAAATTCTCTTTTTTCTGCTGGCATTTAGTAGTCAGCTAACGTTTGCCGATCCGGTTGTAAGTACCAAAAATGGCCTGTGGCGTGGTGAGTTCACGTTAAGCGAAAATAAAGTGCCATTCAATTTTGAAATCAAGCATGAAGCCAAGGTATCAAAACTGATTTTGATTAACGGTTCGCGCAGAGATGAATTTGTGATTACTCCACGGGGCACAGATTCTATTTTCGTAAAGATGAATACGTATGATGCTGCCTTAATCGCCAAAGTAGAAACGGATGGTCGCCTTTCAGGAATCTATAAGAGCCTGGTACCGAATTTTAGAGGCAACTCGCTTCCGTTTGTGGCTGAACATGGAAAGAAGTATCGCTTTGTAGAGCCTGGCAAGGATGTAAAACCTGTTGCCAATCTTTCCGGTAAGTGGCGGGTTAACATCATCAGCAAAGATAAGTCGGCTGATCGAATTGCGCTGTTCAAGCAGAAGGGGAACAAACTTACGGGTGTCATTTTATCGGTGGTGGGCGACACACGCGAGTTGGAGGGCACGGTGCAAGGCGATGAGTTTTATCTTTCTGGCTTTACCGGTCCCAGTCCATTTTTTGTGAAAGGAAAAATTACGGCTGACAAAAAACTTCAAGGCGAAATTGGGTTGGGCATTTACCTCAATCAAAAATTTGAAGCGGAAGCACAAACCGAGGCTGAGCTGCCCGATCCGTATACACTTACTTTTTTAAAAGAAGGTTATACCAAATTTGATTTTAGTCTGCCAGACTTAGATGGAAAAACGGTTACCCTGAATGATGAAAAGTACAAAGGGAAAGTAGTGATCATTGATATCATTGGCACGTGGTGCCCCAATTGCACGGATCAAACTACGTTCTTGGCTCCGTGGTTCCGCGAAAATAAAAATCGTGGAGTAGAAGCGATAGCCGTAGGCTTTGAACAGAAAGATGATTTGGAATATGCACGCTACACATTGGGTAAGCTAAAAGAAAAGTATGGCA
This sequence comes from Cyclobacteriaceae bacterium, assembly GCA_019638395.1. Taxonomy (GTDB): domain Bacteria; phylum Bacteroidota; class Bacteroidia; order Cytophagales; family Cyclobacteriaceae; genus ELB16-189. The sequence goes on along the minus strand of JAHBTX010000005.1, from coordinate 219,258 downwards.
TTGAGTATGATATCCTTTTTGGTGGTATTGCCGATAAAAAAGTAGCCTCCGAAAAATTTGCAGCACTTAATAAGATGATGGCTTTTCCGACCACGATTATCATTGATCGTAAAGGAAACGTACGCCAGATTCATACCGGCTATACCGGTGAGATCACTGGAAAATATTTTAAAAGGTATGAAAAGAAGTGGAACAAAACCCTGGATGAACTTATTGCAGAACCAGTACCTGCAGAATATCAAACAACGCTAGCTGCTGGAGCAGGCAATTAGTAGCAAAAAAAGATACCGATGAAGAGTATAAGTGTCATTCTTTTTTTTCTTTACCTGGTTCCGCCTGATCCAGAGAAAGAAATTGCGAGTTGGTCGTTTCGATTTAGTGAGCCTGTTGCTAACGCTGAAACCGAATTGATTTTTAGCGCTAGCATAAAAAAGAACTGGTACTTGTATTCTTCAGACGTATCCGAAGAGCTGGGGCCGATACCCACGCACATTGAATGGATTGTTGATGATTCTTATTTGGTACTAGAGAAGTTGCAACCTATCAACGCATCAAAAAAATATGATCCAACGTGGGAGGCAGACATCACGTACTTTTCCGCGAAAGCGGAGTTTCGGCAGCGAATCAAAATTCTAAAGGATAAGCCAGTGATTCGTGGCATTATTTCAGGACAGTATTGCAACGCAAAGGACGGACAATGCATTCCTTTTCGCGAAACTTTTCAGCTATAGCATAATTAGCCAAACGATATGAAAATTTTCTTGTCAACGTTGTTGATCGTGTTCTTTATTGCCTTAGCGGGATCGCTCACGGGCTTTGACACGATACATATCGAAGAAACCGAACCCACTACGGTTGCCGAACTGGGCGAGAAATTATTTTTTGATCCGATCCTATCGAAGGATCGAACCATAAGTTGTGCCTCTTGCCATAAACGCGAATTTGCTTTCGCAGATAACACTGCTTTCAGTGCGGGCATCAATGGAATACCTACCAGACGCAATACACCTTCAGTGGCCAATCTGAGTGGCCGGTTACAATTATTTTGGGATGGCCGGGTAAATTCTCTTGAAGAGCAAGCCCTTAAACCCATTGAGTCGCCAAACGAAATGAGTTTGCCGATAGCCGAAGCTGTTGATCGTTTACAACAGAATGAAGTGTACAGCAGATTATTCAAAAAGTTATTCAAGTCGGCACCCACCGCGGATTTGTTAGCGAAAGCCATTGCAGAATTTGAACGCACACTGGAAACGGCCGACTCGCCTTATGATCGGTTTATTGATGGTAATGAAAGCGCGATGAGTGAGGCAGCCATTCGGGGTAGATTATTATTCATTGGTAAAGCCAATTGTGCCAACTGCCATGCAGGCGATGACTTTACAGCCGATCGGTTTAAAAACATTGGTCTTTACAATGGTAAAGAACTGAATGATCGTGGACGATTTGAAGTAACGCAGGATAGTTTGCAACTGGGACTTTTCCGGATTCCTGGTTTGCGAAATGTTGCGCTTACGGCCCCTTACATGCACAATGGAATGTTCAGCACATTGCGGGAAGTATTGGATTATTATAATCGACCCGATGAAATCATATCTGACGCGATTCATAGGGATTTGTCACTGAGCAAACCCTTGCAGCTATCGGAGCAGGAAATACATGATCTCGAAGAATTTTTAAAAGCATTAACTGACAATCAATTTTTAAAAACAGAAAACAAAACCAACTAAACAACTATTTTATGAAAACAAGATTACTGATTATTGAAGGATCACCGCTCATTGATTGGGTGGAACGAAAAGCCCAGATTTTTCTATTACTTATCACATTCCTGTTTATTACATGGAATGCACAGGCGCAGCAGCAGGGAACATTATCAGGTAAGGTTACCGATGTAAATTCTGCACCGTTGCCAGGGGCAACTGTTGTGCTGGTGGGAACATCACTGGGAACGGTTACAGATCAAAATGGAGATTTTACGTTGAATGCGCCCGTTGGAGCCGCCAGGGTGCGAATTAGTTTTGTCGGGTATCAAACCAAAGAGTTACAAGCCGAGGTAAAAGCTGGCGATAACACAAGACTTAATTTTTCTTTGGAAGAGGGCTCTTTACTTTCAGAAGAAGTGGTGATTATTGGTTCGCGGGCAACTTCAGGCCGATCGCGAATTGATACACCTGTACCTGTCGATATCATTCAAGCCAAAGAGATACGCGCAACCGGTCAGGTAGACATTACACAAATTTTAAATTTCGTAGCGCCTTCCATCAGTTCAAATCGCCAACCCGGTGGCGATGGTTCGGCACACATAGATCCTGTTGCCTTACGGGGTGTGGCTCCTGATCAAACATTGGTTCTCATCAATGGAAAAAGGAGACATGGCAGTGCATTGGTGAATGTATTAGGTACCCCGGCACAAGGTTCAGTGGCGGTTGATTTCAACTCCATTCCGGTTGGCGCAATTGAGCGCATTGAAGTGTTGCGCGATGGCGCAGCCGCCCAATATGGTTCTGATGCCATAGCTGGGGTAGTAAATATTGTGCTGAAGAAAGACACCGAGAATGTAACCGTGTCTACAACAGCAGGAGTCCACAATACAAAATTCAGAAACACAACGGATGGAGCCTTGTTCCAAACTGATATCAATTATGGTTTCGGTTTTGGAAAAGGGGGATACCTCAATCTGACAGCTCAAATTAATCAACGTGAAGGGACCAGGCGCGGTGGTTATTATGAACTTACTAATCGCTTAACGAATGCACGACAGTATTGGTATTCGTATGCAGCGACAACACCTAATGAGGAAGTTGATGCAAAAGAGCTTTCTGTAGATCGCTACAGTTCGGTAGCCAGTGGTAATGCAGCCCAAAACGGATCTGGATTATTTTTTAATGCAGCCATACCGTTGGGTGATGGTGCAGAGGTTTATGCTTTTGGTGGGATAGGAAGTAGAGAGAGTAATAGTCCAAACAATGCTTACCGTTTTCCGAATGGTACCAGTAACGCGCGAAGTATCTCCAGCAGGTACGTTCCTGAACTATACCCGGATGGCTTTTTGCCAGAGAACGTAGCGCGTATTAACGATAAATCTTTTACAACTGGCCTACGTGGAAATAAATCGGGTTGGGATGTGGATTTGAGCAATACTTTTGGCAGTAATAGTGTGCAGTATTATGTAGAGAATACCTTAAATGCTTCGTTAGGAGCTTCAAGTCCAACACGGTTTTATTCTGGTAAACTCTTGTTTTCCCAAAACACAACCAACCTCGGCTTTGTAAGAAAGTTTAGTGAACTAAGTGTTGGCCAATCTTTAGGTGTGGCCTTTGGTGCCGAACACAGAATTGAAAATTATCAGATTGAAGCGGGCGAAGAAGCATCACACAAAGGATATGGAAGAACATACGTAACACTGGTTGGCGGCACAGCTACCGGTATAACACCGGCAGGCGCACAGGCTTTTCCCGGTTATCAACCAGGCGATGAACAAGATGAATCGCGCAGCAACATTGGTTTGTATGGTGATTTGGAATATGATATTACAGACAGGATATTATTAACCGGAGCGTTGCGCTATGAAGATTACAGCGATTTTGGTGATAAGCTTACCTGGAAAACATCTACCCGGATAAAACTAACAGATGATATTGCGCTGCGCGGAGCGGTAAGCACCGGTTTTCGTGCACCTTCTTTGCAGCAACAGTATTATTCAGCTACAACTTCTATTCCGCAAGGCGATGGCTCATTGCTTCTTTCGGCTGTAGCGAATAACGAAAGCGCGGTTACAAAAGCATTTGGCGTTCCTCAACTTAAGGCCGAAACATCGTTTAACCTAAGTGCAGGTGCTACTGCCAGGCTCTTCAATGATTTTACCTTAACAGTAGACGCCTACCAGATTGATATTGACGACCGTGTAACGTTAACAGGTTTTTTCCAGACAACCACATCCAGTTCAGACCCGGTTGTGCAAGGCGCAGCTGCGGTTGTTGCAAATTTACTTAGTGCTTATCCTGATGTTAATTCGGCACAGTTCTTCAGCAACTCGATAGACACCCGTACCCGAGGTATTGATGCAATCTTATCTTACCGGTCTGCTGTTGGTAGAGGTATTTTAAATGTATCGGTGGCAACCAATTTTACACGAACCGAAGTAGTAAATGTAAAACCACCCGTTGGATTAGTGGAAGGCGCATCAACAGAGGTACGAAACTATTTGTCGGAACGTATATTCTTTGACCGACTTCAGAAGGGACGGTATGAGAGAGGTACGCCACAAGATAAGATCATTCTAAGTGCCAGCTATACCTATAAAAAGTTTACACCTTTTGTGCGCCTTACGCGTTTTGGTGAGTACACATCTTTCGCCAGCCAAAATAACCTGGATAATCCAACAGGCGCGCGCGATCAGACTTTTTCCAGCAAGTGGGTTTCTGATTTTACATTAAGTTACCAGCTAGCGCCTTTTGTTTCAGTTACAGCTGGCGCTAATAATCTGTTTGATGTATATCCTGATGAACAGATTATTGCCAATAACCAAACCGGTGCGTTGCCTTATGGTACGGCTGCTGGCCAGCAATTCGGCTTTAATGGAGCATTTTATTATGGAAGGCTAACATTTAGTTTTTAAAGTCTATAAAATCTATAGACTTTATTGACAATATGAAAAATGTTTATACTTTTACGCAACATTTATAAAGAACGGGACGAGAGACAGGCTCAAAGAATCCCTGGCAACTTTTAGTGTTAAACTGAATAAGTGCCACAACCTGCCCAAAAAGGGAATTATAAATTTCTGGTTATGAAAAAAATGAAAATTACCACAACACAATCAGGACAATCAATGTCCATCGGTTTGCACTCAACATCCATAACTTTTCTTTCGGGATGTATGCGTTGTTGTTGCTAGTCCGCCATCGTGCAATCAATTTAAGAAATCCCCTCATGGTACATGGTAGTATATAAGGGGTAAGGCGTGGGGAATCTTCAGCGAAGTAGAATCCCCGCCCTTTTAAAATTCAAATAAATCTCCATCAGTAATGAGCATCATCATCAACAGACCAGTTGCCATATTTTACGAACATCCATCTTGGTTTAAACCTTTGTTTGAAGAACTGGAACAAAGAAGAATTCCATTTGTAAGGCTAAATGCATCTCAACATCACTTTAACCCGTTGGAACGCGATGTGCCTTATAGCCTCGTGATCAACAGAATCAGTCCATCGGCTTATTTAAGAGGAAATGGTCAGAGTATTTTTTATGCCACACAATACATCGAACACCTGGAGCGTTTGGGTGTGCCGGTAATAAACGGATTAATTGCGCAGTCTTTCGAAATCTCTAAAACCAAACAATTAGGATTATTGGCATCCCTTGGTTTAAGATTTCCAAAGTCGCGAATTGTTAATCATGTTAACCAGATTTTAGCTGCAGCTAAAGCTTTAAAATTTCCGGTTCTGGTAAAAGCGAATATAGGCGGAAGCGGTGCGGGCATTACCCAGTTTGATACTCCTGAAAGCTTGAAGAAGGCAATCTTCTTAAATCAAATCAGTTTTGGAACAGATCAGGTAGTGCTTGTGCAGGAATACCTTGCGCCAAAAGACGGCCACATTGTGCGGGTAGAAACACTGAACGGAAAATTCCTGTATGCCATAAAGGTTTATCCCACCCGGAAAAGTTTTAATCTATGCCCGGCTGACTTATGCGAGGTGCCGGCTTATACCAATTCAGAAGCTTGCATTGCTGAAGCTGCCCGCAATGGAGTTAAAGTAGAAAAATATAATCCGCCCAAACAGATTATTGAAGATGTTGAGCGTATTGTAAAGACAGCACGCCTCGATGTAGGCGGTGTAGAATACTTGCTGGATGAGCACGGTGAACCCCATTACTATGACATTAACGCGCTCTCCAATTTTGTAGCGGATGCGGTAAATATCATTGGATTTAATCCTTATGTAAACCTGGTAGACTATATCGAAAGTCGCCTTCAGCCAGTATTTCATATTGATCATGAACCTGAATTTCAACGAGAAGAAGTATAGTGTTATGAAGCTTATTAAAATTGTTTACATATTATTTTTTGCTACGGTATTTCTTTCCTGCAAAGAAGAACCAGGTTACCTGCAAATAGGTACTTGGCGGGGAACCTTTAATACTCAAAATATTGAAATTCCATTCAATTTTAAAGTAGAGGATGATACGGCAGGACTTGTAAAAGTTTTGCTTACCAATGGAGAAGAAAAATTTCAATTGGATAGCGTTCGATATGAGCGCGACTCGGTTATCGTTCCTATTGAGGTTTACGATGCGCTGTTAATAGGTAAGCTTACCGGAGATTCCTTAACAGGATACTTTCGAAAAAATCAATCGGCAAAACAAGGTATTCCCTTTACTGCTGTTCGCGGTCAAACTTCCCGCTTTGTTACCAACTCGACAAAGCCCGTAATAATCGAAGGCAAATGGTCGGTAAGTCTGATTAACGAAAAAAATGAAACCCGCTATACAGTAGGTTTATTCAATCAGGATCAAGCACAAGTAAACGGCACCATTCTTACTACCACGGGCGACTTCCGGTATTTTCAAGGTGTTGTTGATGCTGATAGTTTGAAGATTTCCGGGTTTAGCGGATCCAATCCGTCTCTGCTGCGGGCAAAAATTGTAGATAGCCTGCATTTAACCGGTGAGTTGATATCTCCAGCAGGCAGAACACTGTTCGTTGCCATTAAAAGCGATACAGCAAAACTGCCCGATCCTTATGCACTTACCTATTTGAAAGAAGGTTATGATAGACTTGATTTTACATTTCCGGATTTATCGGGTAAACCGGTTTCGCTACAGGATGAGAAGTACAAAAATAAAGTGGTAGTAATAACCATTATGGGAAGCTGGTGTCCTAATTGTGTGGACGAAGCTGCATTTTTAGCCCCATGGTATAAAGAAAACCATGCACGGGGTGTAGAAGTAGTAGCACTTAGTTTTGAAAGAAAAGATGATCTTAACTTTGCCCGCGAGAGAATCAATAAGTTCATTAAACGATTTGATATTGAATATGAAATTCTTTTTGCTGGTTTAGCAGACAAGGCAAAAGCCAGCGAAAAACTCCCGGCTCTGAATCGTGTGCTTTCGTTTCCTACCACAATACTTATTGATCGGGCGGGGAAGGTTCGGAAAATACACACTGGTTTTTCGGGCCCGGCTACAGGTAAGTATTACCAGGAATTTATTCAGCATTTTAATGAAGATATTACCGCGTTGTTGAATGAGAGCGAAAATGCGATTTAAGATTTATGAAAAAAAAGAATCCGCCTTTGTATAATCAGGCATACATAACTGTTGGTCATGGACCTGTAGTAATTTTACTACATGGTTTGTTTGGCAACCTGGCCATGTGGAAATCAGTTATTGATGTACTTAAATCCGATTACAAGGTAATTGTTCCAAGGTTACCCCTGTTTGATTTAACCATTGAGAACACAACGGTAAAGTACCTGACCAAAACGTTACATGATTTTATCGATTGGCATCAGCTTACGGATGTTACCTTGATTGGTCATGCTTTGGGAGGACAAGTTGCGCTGATGTACACACACCAATATCCCCAAAATGTAGATCGGTTGATATTAACCAGCAGCACAGGCCTGTTAGAAAAATCTCCATTTACAGAGTCGGATGCTTACATTGATGATTTTGAATATATCCAGGATAGAATTGAAGATGCTTTTTTTCATAAAGATTTTGTGTCGGAAGACCTGGTGAATGAAATTTTCACAACGGTGCAGAACATACCAAAACGCATGGCAATTGGAAGCATTGCACGATCGTCTCAACATTTTAAGGTTACCTCGTTCCTGAACAAGATCGATCACCCGGTTTTATTGATGTGGGGTTTGCAGGATAAAATTTCTACTCCAGAGTCGGCCTTGCATTTTCATGACCTATTGCCAAACTCAGAAGTAAAGTTTATTGATGAATGCGGCCATTTGCCAATGGTTGAACAAGCAGAACAATACAACAAACACCTGTTGGGTTTTTTGAAAGAAAACAACAGACTGAAAAATTGGTATGCCTGACAACCATTCGTAAATAAAAAATAAATCTGAAAAATCTTGAGCAGGAGTATTCAGATTGATATGTTTGCTCAACGTTCTTTGTAACATCACTTATCAAGAAAGGCAGAGGGACTGGCCCTGTGAAGCCTTAGCAACCTGATTTATCAGGTGCTAAATCCAGCCTCGACTTTTAAATCGGGGAAAGATGAGTTAGTAAGAGAAATCTATGATCAAAATAGAAGCTCTTCTGATTTATCGGGGGAGCTATTTTTGTTAAAGGCTACTTCGAAATTTTTTGGTAGGTGGTAAGCGTGTAAAAATTCTTTTTAACCATAAACCAAAAAATGTATGTCGTTCACAACAGATCTCATTCACAGTATTCCGGTTGACGAATCTACCGGAGCCATTTCAGTACCCATTTATCAAACCACCACATTTGTACACAGTTCGCCAGGTGTACATCAGGGTTATGATTACACGCGTTCCGGAAACCCGACACGAAAAGTATTAGAAGATTTAATTGCCACCGCAGAGAAAGGAAGTACGGGGGCAGCCTTTGCCAGTGGTATGGCTGCTATTGATGCCGTACTCAGGTTACTGAAAACGGGCGACCATGTAATTGCAGGAAATGATATTTACGGAGGCACGTACCGACTACTTACAACGCTCTACAAAAATTTTGGTATTACAGTAAGCTTTGTTGATTTACAAAATGAAGCAGAAATATTGTTGGCGATAACGCCCCAAACCCGTTTAATCTGGGTTGAAACACCTACGAATCCATCATTGAAGATTGTGGATATCCGTAAAGTATCGCATATCGCAAAATCGAAAAACCTTTTATTATGTGTGGATAATACTTTTGCCACACCGGCTGCTCAACGCCCGATTGAATTAGGTGCTGATCTTGTTGTACATAGTGCAACAAAATACATTGGTGGGCATAGTGATGTAATATCCGGGCTTGTAGTGGCAGCCACCAAAGAGTTGGGTGATCAGATTCTTTATGTACAGAATGCAGCGGGGGCTATCCTGAGCCCGATTGAAAGTTGGCTGTTGATTCGTGGACTCGAAACATTAGAATTACGTTTCAAGCAACATTCCGAAAATGCACAAGCCATTGCAGAATACCTCAGCGAAAGACCCGAAGTAAAAGAAGTTTTTTATCCGGGATTGAAAGTTCATGCTGGCCACTCCGTGGCGGCAAGCCAACAAAAGTACTTTGGCGGTATCGTTTCATTCAGATTAAAAGAAGATACGATTGAAGCTGCGCGTAAATTCACAACATCTACTAAGTTGTTTAAACTGGCAGAAAGTCTTGGGGGAATAAAGAGCCTGATTGCACACCCGGCATCAATGACACACGCCTCAATACCAAAAGAACGGCACCCGGCATTTGGCATTACAGATGGGTTGTTACGTTTGTCAGTAGGCCTTGAATATCCGGTTGACCTGATAAAAGATCTGAAAAGCGCACTTAAAAGTGTGGCCATAAATGAATCAGCTTTAATCTTATAGATTTAATATTTTTGGAAGACTAATAGAGTAAATGCAATGAAAGATATTGTTTCACAACCCTGGAGTTGGTATGTATCTGGAGCCTTGATTGGATTAACAGTGCCAGCACTGTTGCTATTAGGAAACAAACACTTTGGAATTTCGTCTTCCTTGCGGCACATCTGCGCAGCTTGTTTGCCAGGTAAGGTTCCGTTTTTTCAATACGATTGGAAACGCGAAGCATGGAATTTATTTTTTGTAGCGGGCATTGTAGCAGGAGCTGCTCTTGCTGTAAACTTTTTATCGGATAATCAACCGGTAAAAGTTTCGGCCAATACAGTGCAGGCTCTTGCAGATCTTGGTATTGTGGCTGATGGGAACCTGGCTCCGGTTTCTATTTTTAATTTTTCAAATCTATTCACACTAAAGGGCCTTGTATTTTTTGTGATTGGAGGCTTCCTGGTTGGCTTTGGTACCCGCTATGCCGGTGGGTGTACCAGTGGTCATTCTATTATGGGACTCTCCACGTTACAATGGTCATCGCTGGTGGCCACCTGTTGTTTTATGGCAGGTGGGTTTGCCGTGGTTCATCTCATTTTTCCGTGGTTGATTAAAATCATTTAGCCGATTCAAAATATATTAAAATGAAAAAGATTAATGACGAGTTTACAGAGCGTGCAGTTGTCCATCCGGATCAGTGTGGTGCTGCCAATGATCAGGTAGCAGCCGAATCGTTAGTGGGTTCGAATCTCAAATACCTCGGTATGGGAATTTTATTTGGTATCATTGCTGTTAAGTCCGAAATCATTTCATGGTACCGCATTCAGGAAATGTTTCGGTTGCATTCCTTTCATATGTATGGTGTAATTGGAACGGCTGTAGTAGTAGGCGCTATCTCTGTATGGTTTATAAAACGTTTTAACATCAAAACCATTCAAGGCGAAAAAGTAATTTTTAATTCCAAACCATTTCATTGGGGCAATGTAATTGGTGGCTTAATGTTCGGATTAGGGTGGGGAATAACAGGTGCCTGCCCGGGCCCTTTGTTTGCGCAGATAGGTAGTGGCTTAGTGGTAGTAATTGTTACACTTATAAGTGCAATTGCCGGAACGTATGCTTATGGAGTTTTGCAAAACAAATTACCTCATTGAAACCAAGTGCAAGTGCTTGTACTAAAACCTAACGGGTATCAAATCAGAAGTAGATACGTTTACTCAACCGTTACAGACTTAGCCAGGTTTCTGGGTTGATCTACATTACAACCGCGCATTACCGCAATGTGGTAGGATAGCAATTGCAAGGGCACAACCGAAATCAATGGTACTAACGCCTCGGCTACAGGCGGCACTTCAATTACGAACTCAGACATTTTAGGGATAAGCGTATCGCCTTCCGTCACAATAGAAATTACTCGGCCCTTGCGAGCTTTTACTTCCTGTATGTTGGAAACAACTTTTTCGTAAGAACTGTCTTTGGTAGCAATAAACGCAACGGGCATCTCGGCATCTATCAATGCAATGGGACCGTGTTTCATTTCGGCAGCTGGATAACCTTCTGCGTGGATGTACGAAATCTCTTTTAGCTTTAAGGCACCTTCTAATGCTACAGGGAAATTATAACCACGACCGAGGTAAAGGAAGTTGGTAGAGTCTTTAAACTCTTCGGCAATCTTTTTAATCTGATCGTTGAGTTTCAAAACCTTTTCAACTTTAGTGGGCAGGTTTTCCATCTCAACCAAAAGCTCATTGAATTTTTGTTCGGTGATAGTGCCCTTCTTTTGAGCAACAATCAAGGCAATCATGTTCAGCACGGTAAGTTGTGCAGTGAAAGCTTTTGTGCTAGCCACTCCAATTTCTGGTCCGGCATGGGTGTAAGCACCGGCATGTGTAGCGCGTGCAATGGAAGAACCCACTACGTTACAAACTCCAAAAATGATAGCGCCTTTTGATTTAGCCAGTTCGATGGCTGCCAATGTATCGGCTGTTTCACCAGATTGTGAAATGGCAATTACTACATCGCCTTCACGCACAATCGGGTTACGGTATCGAAACTCTGAGGCGTACTCAACTTCAACAGGTATGCGACAAAACTCTTCGAAGAAATACTCCGCCACTAAGCCGGCATGCCACGATGTGCCACAAGCAATAATTATGATCCGATCAGCTTGAATCAATTTATTCAGATATTCCCGCAACCCACCTAAGATTAAGCGACCAGAGGCTGCATCCAAACGCCCACGCATACAATCTTTAATGGAGCGCGGTTGCTCAAAAATTTCTTTAAGCATGAAGTGTTCAAAGCCACCCTTTTCAATGGCTTCCAACTCCATATCTACTGTTTGCACATACGGTGTAAGCGGTAGGTTGGCTGTATCTTTAATAGTTAGCTTACCATTGTTGATAATGGCAATTTCCTGATCGTTGAGGTAAACCACTTCGTTGGTGTACTCAATTATTGGAGTAGCATCCGAAGCCATAAAAAATTCGCCACGCCCAACACCTAATACCAATGGGCTACCTTTGCGGGCGGCAATCAACAAGTTGGGTTGGTGAACAGACATAACTACAATTGCGTACGCGCCCACTACTTTGGTTAAAGCCAGGCGCACGGCTTCATCTAACGTGCAGTTTTCGTTTTGTTGAATGTCTTCAATAAAGTGAATAAAAACTTCGGTATCGGTCTCGCTTAAAAATGTGTGCCCCTTCCGAAGCAGGTCTTGTTTTAAGGCCGAATAATTCTCGATAATGCCATTATGAATTATGGCTAAATTTTTAGTGGCGGAATAGTGTGGGTGCGCGTTTTCATCGTTGGGTTCGCCATGGGTAGCCCACCGCGTATGTCCCATACCAATGGTGCTGTTCAGATTTTGTCCCTTTATGAATGTTTCCAGTTCGCTAACCTTTCCTTTCTTTTTATACACATTAAGCCCGCCATTTAATAAAGCAACACCGGCACTATCATAGCCCCGGTACTCCAATCGTTTTAAACCCTTAATAATAACTTCGTGAGCCTGGCGATGGCCTACATATGCAACAATGCCACACATATCAGATTAGTTTTCGGTGTTGGGTCGGGTGTAATAAATTTTAAGTTTAATGTTGTCTTTTGAAAAGACAGCACGGTTAACTGTTTTGGTGGACGTTGGGTTAACAGCAGTTAACGCCCAATAAGGGTATCGATTTTCGCGAAGGGCATACAACTGTTGGAAAAAGAGCGTAGGATAAGAAAGGAATCGCGCATCGTCTTTTGAGTAGGTTAGTCCCAACAGTGTGGTAAGATCAGAAGTAACATAGGGAACACTCAACGCATCTGCGCTAAGCAGGTTTCCGATTAATACCTTATTTTTGAAGGCAAGGTAATTGGTTGTGTCTTGCGTGGTTTTTAATTTTTTAAACCTGTTATTTTCATCTAACATAACCACACCTAAGGCAGGATATTCCAGTTCTCCGGGTTCGCTAACATTATTAATCGAAAGTTCTGCTGAATTAATAATTACGTTGGGGTAGGTGTCAATCAGATCATAAAAGCCGCTGAAATCTAATTTGGTTGCAATACCCACCCCCGATTGTACATACCGGTACAAGGGTGAAGTATAATCTTCGTGGTAATTAGTAAGACCATTAAGTTCTGTACCCGATCTGTCGGAAGTAATGTTCGAAAATGTAACACCGGTTAATAAGAACGTGCGTAACCCTACCGTTTCGCCTGTGTGATAATAAACTGTAAGTGCTGAATTTTGATTATTGCTAATACCCACCACTGTAGAAGAAAGAGTTGGAATAATGGCTAATCCTTTAAAGTGGTTTTTGAAAAGGTTAAAGTTGGTGAAGTTTTCATCTTCCGGATTGATGGCATCAAACAGCCGTTGACCAAATGTGGGTGCTAATTTTATCTTGGCAACAATTAATGAATCGGCATCGGTGTCGTTCAACTCTTTGTCGAACAGGGCCTGATCAATATAAGTAGAAACAGTGCCAATAGGTGTTGGGTTATAGGCGGCTGTGGATTTTGAAAAGTATAAATTTTCTAACGAAAGCGATTCGGTGAGTTCATGAACTGAAAGGGAAAAATCAGTAGGGCCGTCTGCACCGTAGTTATAAAAATCGAACCGGAGTTGAAGGATGGCTGAATCATAGACCGAGCCAGCCGGTATAAAACTGGTTATGTCTGAAGCTCTGAGTTGCGTAAAACCCCGGGCCTGAACTTCGCCCATCAGTGGATCGGAATAAGAACCTACCAATAACCGGGTAGTTTCGGTTGACAAGTAATTCATGCTCCGCACCGAGTCTAACAACACAACACTGCTAGGCACCGGAATTTCAGCGTAATACACTTTAAAGCGCTGATCATCGCCTCTAAACCCCAACAGGTTCAGGTCTTCTTCGCATGAAAATAAAAGGGCAGTAAGTAAGAACAGGTGGGCTTTAGCCCACCAATTCGGTATAAAGGTTGTAGAACGATTCGGTGTAATTATCGTCTTTCTCAATGGTTTCAACTTTTGTCTCTTTTAGCTTCTTAACTAATCCTTCTAACTTTTTATTGTCCCCGGCTGTAGAAACCACATCCGAGAATTGCGCGCCTAATTTAATAAAGCCTTCGTAATCGCCAGTTTTAAGATGGCCCAGCATGTTGTCTTCAATATCCATCATGCGCACTTTACCCATTAAATCGCCTTTAAACTTGTGGGTAAAGCTGTTGTTGTAAATGGTAAAAACTGTTTTAGTGTTTTTGAACAACGGGTCGTTCTTGTAAGTTGTTTTCAAGTACAAGGGAATAAAACTAGTTATCCAATCGTTGCAATGAACAATATCGGGAGCCCATCCTAATTTGCGCACGGTTTCGATTACGCCTTTGCAAAAGAAAATGGCACGTTCGTCATTATCTTCATAGAACTTATTTTCCTTATCGTGAAAAACATGTTTGCGATGGAAGTAATCTTCGTTATCGATAAAATACACCTGCAATTTGGCGTTCGGGATGGAGGCCACTTTAATAATCAATGGCTTTTCTTCATCGCCTACAGCAATGTTAATTCCTGAAAGTCGCACTACTTCGTGTAACCGATTCTTTCTCTCATTAATCAACCCAAACCTCGGCACCAGAATACGGATCTCCATTCCTTTTTCCTGCATGGCTTGTGGAAGTTTTCTAACAAACTCAGAAACTTCCGTAGTCTGTAGAAAAGGATTGATCTCGCTGGCTACATAAAGAATACGGATTTTAGACATAATCTTGATTTTTAATTCAGAATGGAAAATTGGACTACAAAAGTACGCAATTTTAACCCCTTCTTCAACTAAACTTCATTCATTAGGCCTATATTTGCCACCCTTCAAAAATGGCTGAAAATGAAGATTTTTAAAGAGATTGAGCCGCTAAGAGCCTTTTTAAAGCAATTTCGTCAGCCTGCCGGTTTAATTGGTTTTGTGCCCACAATGGGTGCTTTGCACGCGGGGCACCGGGCACTAATAGAAACCTCGGTAAAGGAATGCAACTATACGGTGTGCAGCATTTATGTAAATCCAACTCAGTTTAATAACCCGGTCGATCTGGCAAAGTATCCCAACACATTGGATACCGATATTGAATTGTTGGAAAAAGCAGGTTGCGATGTGCTGTTTTGTCCGCCACATTCTGAAATGTACCTGCATCAAGATCATATTCGGTTTGATTTCGGATTGTTAGATAAAATATTAGAAGGCGAATTTAGGCCCGGTCATTTTAGTGGCGTGGCACTGGTTGTTTCAAAGTTGTTGAATATCGTGCAACCCGATAAAGCCTATTTCGGACAAAAAGATTTTCAACAGTATTTGATTGTGAGCAAGCTGGTAGCCGATTTAAACTTTAATGTGGAACTAATACGCATGCCCATTGTGCGCGAGCCCGATGGCCTTGCCATGTCATCGCGCAACGCCAGGCTTACAGCCGAACAAAGAAAAACTGCGCTTGTATTTTATCAAAGTCTGCAACAAGCCAAAACCCGGCTGCAATCCGGTGCTGATTTTGAAGTTGTAAAAGCTGAGATAAAAAGCATCTGCGAAAGCAAGCCTGAGATAACGTTGGAGTACCTCGCGTTAGCCGACACCACAAACTTATCGCCCTTAAAAAACGTTACCACCCAAAGTGTTTTACTGATAGCCGGTTATGTGGGCGAGGTGCGTTTGATTGATAATTTGATAATTGCCGAATGAGAATAGAAGTTTTAAAATCCAAAATTCATCGTGTTAAGATTACACAAGCCGAACTGCATTATGTTGGTAGTATTACCATAGACGAAACGTTGATGGATGCCGCAAACCTGATTGAAGGTGAGAAGGTACAGGTTGTAAACATTAACAATGGCGAGCGTTTGGAAACATACGTAATTAAAGGCGAACGCAAAACCGGCACAATTTGTCTAAACGGCCCGGCTGCACGCAAAGCTCAAGTGGGCGATATTGTAATAATTATCTCGTATGCTTCAATGGAATTGGAAGAAGCCCGTACCTTTAAACCGGCACTTATTTTTCCAGGACCCGATAACTTATTGAGCTAACCTTGCACCCCAAGCTAAAATCCACCCTGCAATACCTCGTAATCTTTGGATTTACAATTTTGCTATTATGGCTTTCGCTACGCGGATTGGTTGTAGCCGAAGGTGAAAATAAATCAGCGTTTTTGTGGAACGCCTGGAAAAAATGCAACAAAGGGTATCTGTTGTTAATGGCTGTTGTTGCAATGGTTAGTCACATGGTGCGGGCTGAGCGTTGGCGTATGTTGTTAACACCTACCGGAAACAAAGTCTCACTTGGTAGTAGTTTCCTTTCCCTAATGATTGGCTACCTCGTAAACCTGGCTGTACCACGCGGAGGCGAAGTGTCGCGCTGCTACAACTTGTATAAGCTGGAGCAAACTCCTATCGAGGTATCGTTTGGTACGGTAGTGGTTGAGCGGTTGATTGATCTGGTTTGCTTGCTTACGCTGATTGCACTTTCGTTTTTTGTAGCGTGGGATAAGCTGAAAGGTTTTATAGACTCACTGCCGTTTGCAGCGGGCGAAAGATCATACACCATTTGGATTTTGATGGGTGTAGCCGGAATAGCTGCGTTGATTATCGCCTTTTACTTTATTCGTAGAAATGAAAAGGTTAAGAAATTATTTTTTGGATTCAGAGATGGCCTGTTATCCGTCTTCCGCCTCCAAAACAAAACACTTTTTATCTTTTACTCCATTGCAATCTGGGCCTTGTATTTTTTGATGAGCTACCTGGTGGTGTTAGCATTTCCGGAAACCAGCGGCTTGGGAATAAGTGCGGTGCTTACGTTGTTTGCTATTGGTGCCATTGCCATGGCTGCTCCTTTACCAGGTGGGGCAGGATCGTACCACACGCTGGTGCCCCTGGGGTTGGTTACCTTGTACAACTTGCCGCAGGCCGATGCCATCGCATTTGTTTTTATTTTTCACGGTTGGCAAACTTTTGTAATGATTGTGGGCGGAATAATATCTTTGATTATAAGCTACCTGTTAATACGATGGAAAAAACAGCCGGCAAAATAGTTTCGTGGGCTGAGGCAAAAACCCAGGTTAATCGCTGGAAACATGCAGGTGAAAAGGTGGTGTTTACCAACGGATGCTTCGACCTTGTACACCTCGGGCATGTAGATTATTTGGAAAAAGCACGAAACTTAGGCAATCGGTTGGTGCTGGGCTTGAATTCTGATAACTCTGTTTCGCGATTTAAAGGCCCTGAGCGCCCGCTGCAAGACGAAAATTCCAGAGCCCGTGTGTTGGCAGCCATGCAGTTTATTGATTTAGTAGTGCTTTTTAATGAAGATACCCCCCTGGCCTTGATTTCGGAGTTGGTTCCTGATATTTTAGTAAAAGGAAGTGACTATTTGACAGAGAATATTGTTGGCGCAGATGTTGTAAAACAGGCCGGAGGTGAAGTGAAAACCATTGACTTTGTGCAGGGTTATTCCACCACCAGAATAGTTGAGAAGATTAAACGAGTTATAAACTAAAATCGAAGCGTTATGGGATTTGGACCATTGATTATTACAGGCGTGTTTATGTTGATTGGCTGGATTGTAAGCTCCAGACTCAAATCAAAATTTCAGAAATACTCACAAATTCACTTAACACGTGATTTAACCGGTGCCGAGGTTGCGCGACTTATGTTAGCCGACAATGGTATAAGTGATGTGAAGGTTATTTCGGTTGAAGGTCAGTTAACCGACCATTATAATCCGGCAAATAAAACCGTTAACTTAAGTCATGATGTTTACCATGGTCGCAATGCTGCAGCAACTGCCGTAGCTGCCCACGAGTGTGGCCACGCGGTACAGCATGCAACGGCATATAGCTGGTTGCAGTTTCGTTCGGCCATGGTGCCCATTCAAAACATCAGCGCTAAAGTGATCAACTTTATTTTTGTTGCCATGATGTTTGGAGCCTATGCACTGGGCGGTATTTTTTCTTACGACTTAGCTTTACTGGTTATTATAGGTTGTTATGGTGTGTTTGCTTTATTTGCGTTGGTAACCTTGCCGGTAGAGTTTGATGCAAGTAACAGAGCATTGGCGTGGGTTGAAACACGCGGTATTGTAACACGCCAGGAACACGCTATGGCTAAAGATGCCTTAAACAGTGCAGCCATGACGTATGTAGTTGCTGCCATTGGTGCAATAACCATGTTGCTGTACTACGTTATGATTTTCCTGGGAAGAAGAGATTAATAACACGACCAAACCCAAAATTACAAGCCTGAGCTAACCCTCAGGCTTCTTTTTTTGTTTACTTTGAAGTTGTAAAACGATACTACCTATGAATTTCGATCTTACCGAAGAACAAATAGCCGTACAAGCTGCGGCCCGCGATTTTGCCCAAACAGAACTTTTGCCAGGTGTAATTGATCGTGATACCGAACAGAAATTCCCAATAGCACAAATCAAAAAAATGGGCGAGCTTGGCTTTATGGGTATGATGGTCGATCCCAAATACAACGGTGGTGGTATGGACACCGTATCGTATGTGTTGGCGATGGAAGAAATATCCAAGGTAGATGCCTCTGCTTCAGTTTGTATGTCGGTAAATAATTCGTTGGTGTGTTGGGGGCTTGAACGTTTCGGATCGGAAGAACAAAAAGAAAAATATTTAAAACCTTTGGCCGCGCATGGTATTGGTGCCTTCTGCCTTTCAGAACCGGAAGCAGGTTCCGATGCCACCAGCCAGCGCACTACAGCTGAAGATAAAGGTGATTATTATTTGTTAAACGGAACCAAGAACTGGATTACCAATGGTAACAGTGCCAGTACATACATTGTAATTGCACAAACCGATGCTGCCAAAAGGCATAAAGGTATTAATGCATTGATTGTGGAGAAGGGTATGCCGGGTTTTGTGGTAGGTAAGAAAGAAGACAAGATGGGCATTCGCGGATCCGATACGCACTCGCTAATGTTTAGCGATGTAAAAGTGCCAAAAGCCAATCGTATTGGCGATGATGGCTTTGGTTTTACATTCGCTATGACAACCTTGAATGGCGGACGCATTGGAATAGCGGCCCAGGCGTTGGGCATTGCCTCCGGTGCGTACGAACTTGCTGTAAAGTATGCGAAAGAAAGAAAAGCATTTGGTAAACATCTTTCTGAACACCAGGCCATTCAATTTAAACTTGCTGACATGGCAACTAAAATAGATTCGGCCCGACTGCTTATTTGGAAAGCGGCCTGCTTGAAAGATCAAAAGAAGGATTTTGTAAAAGCAGCTGCCATGGCAAAATTATACGCTTCGCAAATTGCGCAAGAAGTAACAACCGAGGCCGTGCAGATACACGGTGGTTATGGTTATGTAAAAGAGTTTCATGTAGAGCGTTTGATGCGCGATGCCAAGATCACTCAGATTTACGAAGGCACTACCGAGATTCAGAAGATGGTTATCTCCAGGGAGTTGTTGCGGTAATTATCATTAGACTAGTACTGACTTTGCTTTATTAACTTTTTAGAGATAGTGCTGCCATCTTCCAGGCTAATTCTTACAATATAGATCCCATCGGCCCAGCCTGCAGTACTAAATTCTTTCCGAGTGGTACTTTCTGAGATTGATAACTCATCACTAATCAATCGTTGCCCTTGCAAATTTGTAATCTATACTTGACTGGTTTGAGATGGTAATCCCTTTGCTTCCAATGTAAACGACTCTCCATGTGTGGGATTTGGATATACGGATACCAATAAATCAGCAAATTCCTTTACTCCGGTAACCGGCCCTTGAATACTTAAGTTATCCATAGACCAACCCCAACCATTGCCACTACCATCAGCTGAAATGCGGAAGCGGATCAAAACATTATCACCAGCTTCAAAATCCCCAGAACTGGTTATGTTGATTAACCTGGTTCGATAAGCGTTGGGTGTTCCCAATCCGCTAACATCAAAAATATTTTTCCAGGCTGTAAGTGATCGGGCTGAGTACGGCTCAACCAACTCGTGCCAGGTTTGGCCTTCATCAATCGATCCTTCCACCACCACAAAATCTTTATTGGCGGTGCCGCTGTACTCCACCAAAGCAATTTCACTAAACTGAATGTAAGGATTGGTGGCGCTAACCGTAATAGGTTTAAGTAATGTAAGTGTATAAGAGGATGTGCTGTTGGTTAAACCAAATCCATTTGGATATGGGTGAGGGGTATGCATAGCATTATTTAAAAATCCGGTTGGTTGGGTAATGGATAAAAAATTGCCCGCAAAATCTGTATTGGTTGTATTGAAGTCTGTAACATAGTTTGTTACAGGAGCACCGAAGTTGATAATTGGAACCCGAAAAAATCCGGTTGGCGGAAGTACCGCTTCATTTCCAAAAACATCCGTTACGCGAATGCGGTATTCAAATAGGTCACCGGTTTTAAAACCACCCTCGGTGTTAAATGATAGCGAATATTCAGACACATTTTCCTCTACCATTATTTCTTCTGTCTTTTCAGTGCCATTAAACTTTGTGTCAATAAAAATTTTGTTAAGGCCGGAGGCATCAAAAGGTTGAAGGGCAATAAAAATGAGCGTGGCGGGTGCCAGCACATAATCCAGGTGATTGTGTAAAACGGTTGGTGGAGTTTCATCGATCTGAATTTTCAGATTGTCGATAGCCCAACCCCAGCCTGCAGCCCCAGGGTCGCTGAATAATCTAAACCGGATCACCACTTCGTCACCGGTATCAAATTTATCCTGCAAACTCATTACCCGCGTTCTGAATAAACTCGCATCACCAATAGCGGTAGAGTTATTGCCCGAAGTGGCACTGTTGTAACGTGTTAACCACGGGGAAAAATCTCTTGAGTCGTAACCATTGGCGATGGTAGTCCAGGTAACGCCACCATCTTTCGAACCATCTACTACTACGTAATCGTAAAAATCTTCGCTTGGAAAAGCGGCACCGGTTTCGCCTGGTTCAATAAGCACCACTTCATCAAACTTGATGGTTGCATCTGTTTCTTTTACCCGAACAGGAACTCGCAATTGATAAACCCACTCAAACCGATTATTGGGAAAACCCTGGCCTTCCGGGTAAGGATGGTTGGTATGAATGGCACCATTTGCAAACCCGGTTTCGGTGCGAATAGAAAATTCAGGGCTGCCAAAAAAATCCAGGGCGGCTGTAACTATATTATTGAAATCATTAGCATAAGAATTTTGTGTGGTGGCAAGGCCCACAACGTTTACTTCAAAAAAAGTTGTTGACGAGGGTAACACACCCACATTTTGTGCAACCGAATTGTCGGTAACCTTGATTCTATACTTTAGCAAGTCGCCTTGCGATAAAGAAGGTAATGGAATTGTAACTTTATACGTGTTACCCGAAACCAATGCAAGTGGGGCGGTAGTAAGTGCTCCGGTATTAACCTGATATTCCAACACAGCATTTAAAATGCCGATGTTATCGGTTATGTTAGCTTCCAATACTAACTCGGTATCGGTGGCCAGTAGAAATCCTTTTGGGGTATGATTGATTTCCGGAGCTTTAGTATCAGGCCCGGCCTCGAATATGAAAAGCCGTTGAACGGGAGCGGCACCGTCATCGGTAAAAACACCCGGCTTGGTTAGCGTTCTGTTCAGGTTATCCTTCACTGCAATAAAATAACTATAGGTAATGGCGTTTCCGGTTGCTGGTATGGTTGCTGTAAATTGATTGGGTTGGCCCGTGGCTATCATACCAACGGAGGTAAAAGTTGTCCCGTTAGTTGTATAATTTAACTTTACTTCGCTTGCATTATAAGTATAAGTACCGCCTTCTTGATTTTTAGTATCGGCTTGCAATGTGGCAATTACCTGATATGGGGTTGAGACATCTTCTGTGTTGGGTAGCCGCGTGTGTACGATGCGTACGTTTACCCAACCCATATCGGCCAGCATGCGCATTACCAGTGTTCCTGGATTGTGCATTACTTCGGCATTAGCTATAAATGGAGTCATCAATGCGTTGGAGGTATTGTTGTAGGTAGTTTCATCCAGGTGCGCAATGCTGGAGCCACTGGCAAATGTGGCCGGAGCGTAAATTCTGGCGCGGTTATCGGAAGGGCTTTGAGGAAGCAGTGGCGATCTGAAAAATAGTACACCGCTTGTAAGTTCTGTTCGCAGTGGTACAGAGGGTGGATCAAAATTTTGTACTAAGTTTAGTCCGGCATTATTTTCAATAAAATGATCGAGTGGAACATGCAGGCCTGATAAAAATGCTGATACTATTCCCTGAGTTGCATTTACATCGTAGGCTTTTGTGATTCCTAATCCATGACCAATTTCATGCAACACCACTGAAACCAGATCTGTTTTTCCCGATACAGCTACGCCATCGGTTCTGAAAGACCAATCGGTGAACGAGCTGTTAAACTGTGCAAAAATATCGGGCGCATCAATCGCATTAAACTCGGTACCGGTAATTTTTTCGGCTAACGCTACCGGATACCAGGTTAATACTTTCGGGGCTCCATCAAAATCGCGAATGTAAGTGCCGGGTGCGGCTCCACCTAATGCACTTCCGCTTATAGGTTGCCACACTGCTAAAATTCTGATGGGTACGGAACTCTCAATCAGGTTAGCCCAGATATCAACTGCTTTTTGAAACGCTGCTTGTGCTTCGCCAGAAAAATTAACATAAGTAACTTCAAAAGTAGTGGCTGTAGTTTTAGCTGCCGGATTGCGTTTCCAGGTTTCGTATGCAGCCGGTGGTGGAATGATTAGATTTGAATCTTCGGGTTTATGATAGCAAATTATCCCACTTTCTGATTTTCTGGTTTGTAAGGCAGGCAGCGGTTGTTGCCATTGGGCCCATACGTGTATGTGAATAAAACTTACTATCAACAACACAAAACCAAAGCGCATAGGTAAAAAATTTAGGTTCACTAAGATACAAAAAAGAAAAGGCTCCTGATTTAAAAAAGGTAAACCGCGTGTAAGTAAAGGTGGAATTGAAATTAACTCCAGTTCGTTAAATCAGATTCCGCGCCTTTAATTCCAAGTACTTGTTGATGGTATTAATGGTAAGTTTTTCGGGGGGTGTGAGTATAGATTGGATTCCATGCTTATTAAGTTCCCGAACAATGAGTTTCTTTTCAAAACTAAACCGTTCGGCCACTGCTTTGTAATAAATTTCTTTCAGGTTTTCTGCGGGATTATCAATTAGTTTTTTCAGTTCGGTGTTTTCAAAGAAGATTACAATCAGCAGATGCATTTTGTTGAGGCTGATAAGGTAGGGCAACTGCCGGTGCAAACCATGAATACTTTCGAAGTTGGTAAATAATAAAAGCAAACTGCGCTGGCTGATCGTTCTGCGCACGGTGTTGTATAGTACGGAGTAGTCTGTTTCCAGAAATGCTGTTTTTTGATTGTACAATACTTCCTGGATGGAAGCCATCTGGTTGTTGAGCCGGGCTGCTTTTAAAATATTCCCGATCTTATCCTGAAAAGTAATAAGCCCGGCTTTGTCAGACTTTTTAATGGCAATATTGGAGATAACCAACGCTGCATTAATGGCATAGTCTAGCAAACTCATCCCCGCAAAGGGCATTTCCATTACCCGCCCTTTATCGATGAGTGAATACACTTGTTGCGAGCGCTCATCCTGAAATTGATTAACCATTAACCGCGACTTGCGCGCAGTAGCTTTCCAGTTAATGGTTCGAAAATCATCGCCACCTACGTATTCTTTAATCAACTCAAACTCCTGATTGTGCCCAATGCGTCTGATCTTTTTGATGCCCAACATCGTAAGCCTGTTGTGAATGGCCAACAACTCGTACTTGCGCATTTGAATGTACGATGGATATACCGGCACTTCTTTATCGTTCGAAAATTTAAACCTGCGTGCAACAAGATTAAGTTTGGTTTGGACTAGCACATTTACAGCACCAAATGAATAAACGCCCCGCTTTACCGGGCGTAATAAATACTTCACCACTTTGTTTGAGCCAGGCTCCATTACTAAGTTAAACTCCAGATCTCTGCGTTGAAACTGATGCGGAATTTCATCGAAGACGCGTAACGAAACCGGAAATGAATAAAAGTTCTCTAAGTAAATTGCAATTTCGTTGTCATCGCCATTCGAAAGTTTTTCGGCAACTAAACGCTCGCCCCGCAAACCTTTTTTAACCCGGAACAATAGAAGTAAATCGGTTAGCACAGCCGCAACCAACAGCAGCAATAAAATTTTTGGAATAATCGCTCCGCCCAATACAAATGTGAGAATGAATATTCCCACAATTGCTCCGATGAGCGCGAAGAGGCGATTGCCCAGGTATAGTGCGCGAATTAACTTCACCTTAGCGTGGAACTTCTATTTTGTTTACAATCTGAGTTATCACCTCATCGGCAGTAATGCCTTCCATCTCTTTTTCCGGACTCATTACGATGCGATGGCGCAGCACTGGTGCAGCTATAAACTTTATATCTTCCGGATTTACAAAATCGCGACCCTGGAGCATGGCAAAGGCTTTTGTGCCATTTAAAATTGCTAACGAAGCACGTGGAGAAGCTCCTAAAAATAACATCGGGTTGTTGCGTGTTTCCTGAATTATCTGTGCAATGTACACCAGCAAATTTTTTTCGATGTGAACCTGTTGAGCAAACTGGCGGAACAGTTCAATTTCCTCTGCTTTAAGCAGAGGCGTTATTTCTGAAATAGGTTGCACACCTTTACGCTCATGATGACGCATTAAAATTTCTATCTCATTTTCGTGCGAAGGATACGTTACCATAATCTTAAACAAGAACCGATCAAGCTGTGCTTCCGGCAACCGATAGGTTCCTTCTTGTTCAATTGGATTTTGCGTGGCTAATACCATGTACGGCAAACGCATTTTATGCGTGTGGCCATCAATCGTTACCTGCCGTTCTTCCATTACTTCAAACAACGCAGCTTGTGTTTTGGCCGGGGCACGATTAATCTCATCAATCAATGCAATGTTGGTAAAAATGGGACCGGCCTTAAATTCAAACTCCGATGATTTTAAATTATAAACGGAAGTTCCTAATATGTCCGATGGCATCAGGTCGGGGGTAAACTGGATGCGGGCAAAATCAACTGAAATAATTTTAGCCAGCAACTTGGCTGTAAGTGTTTTGGCAACACCGGGCACACCTTCAATCAGTACGTGCCCATCGGCAAGAATGGCGGTAAGGAGCAGGTCAATCATTTGCTCTTGTCCTACAATTACTTTCCCGATTTCACTTTTAATTTCGGCAACGCGTGCGTTAAGTGCTGTTAAATCTACACGACTTTGAAAAGGATTCGATTCCATGTTATTTTTTAGTATGATAATGTTCAATTAGTTTATTCAGATCATGAAGCTCATCCGGTGTAATCTGGTTTTTCGAACGGATGGATTGTATGCTGTTTACCAAAGCCCGCACGGTTTTTTCAGGCACACCAGCCTTCCGGATTAAAAACTGTACTTTACCTTCATCTACCTGTTGCAGGTTTATGTTTTGATGGGTGCGTACATGTTCATAGAAAAACTGAATTTTCTTTTCGGCAATATTTTTATGATCGCCATTTTGGTAGTAGAGATTACTGATAGTGCCCACAAATTCGAGCGAGGTATTGGCAAGTGGTTTTAGAATTGGAATGATGCGCTGTTTTCGCTTCGCTTCAAAAATCATAAAGAGCAAAATGGAGACTATGGTAAGATAATAAGCCCAGCGCAACGATTCTGTTACAAGAATAAAGCGCAAAGGCGTGGTAGACTCAAACCGGCCCAGGTGATAGTATTCAGTCCAGATTGTTTCGCGAGGTGGTAAATACGAGAGTAAACCTGATGCCATTTCATGATTATTCGAATCCAACAAATGAATGTTGGTAAAAATCATGGGTGTGCAGTTTATCAAGAAGGTTCCCTTACCAAATTGTGTTTTAATTGTTACAGGTTGGTAATAATTATTCTTAGTTAAGGTGGTTGCCGGTATGGAGTCGGCCCGGCTGATGTAGTTGTGAATGTTTCCTTTCTTGTATCGAAACTCAAACACGGAATCCAATACGGGGCTTACAAAATGCAACGAAGCGGTGTCAGCATTGTTAAAAGCATGATGAGCATTATTAAAAAGAATATCTGAGATTTCAAGTCCGAGTGTATCGGCAAAAGGTCCATAAAAATAGTTGGCAGAGATAAAAGCGGTGCCACCGTTGTTCACATGTTTCAATAACGCTTCGGTATCTTCCTTGCCGGGGGCAAACGAACTGCTGATGATTAGCAGGTTTTGATTTTGAGTAAGTGAATCCTGTAACTCGTACAGGGTTTGGTAAGAATTTTTTATGGGTTGATTATGCAGGGTTGGCAGTAATTCATTGAAAGCAAAAGCTCCATATGGATTTTTGTCTTCATGCGAAAAGGTAACTGTCCAATCATACTGTTTGTTTTTAGTCAGCAATAACAATATTAGCAGGCCGCCCAGCAATGCAATGTATGTTATGTATTTCCAATCTTTCATTGCACTTTTTCTTTCCAGAAAGAGAATGTTTGTTTAACCTGCTGAAACTGACTTTCGGTAATTGAAAAATTTCCGTACCAGGCGTACTCAAAATAAAAACTCAGTTCGTTTAATCCGGTTTTTACGTCACCGGTTTTAAGCTCTTCCACATAATCGTGATTGGTTTTGCCAGGGGTGAAATCAATCAGATGTTTATCAGCTAATAATTTCAGGGCATACAAAAAAACCAAACGGGTAGCTAACCGGTATTCCTTTTTATCGGTTGCTTCCTGAATCAGTTGCTCAAAATTCATTTCGTGAATGTTTTCATGAAATACCGAATAGGCAGGCTTGGAAGCATCGGCCCCGGAATAAAACACCTTGAAAGCATTAACTCGCAAAAGCGTCATCACAATAATAATGATAGCCACCAGTATGAGTGAATACATGATAAACCGACCCAGATCGGTAGTGGTTGTTTTATAAAATAACGATTGGAACAGCCAGGCTAACCAGCGTTTAATGCGTTGCCAGATTGATTCGGCTACGGTAGGTGGTTGTGTGTATTGCAGGTCGTCATCTGCTTTCAAACTATCCAATCGTTGCGATGAAAATTTTAGTGCGTTTACTGCAACGGTATCGGCCGGCCCGGCATAGTCGGGTACCTCCTCATCGTCATAGTATTCAATATTTAATGAATCAGGAATTTCAACTTCCGTGCTATCGGGAATAGCAACTGTAGTATCGGGCATAGCCGGAATCTGTGCTGCTGCCGAAAAGGCAAGCATTAAAAAGATGATAATGCCGGTAAGCCTCACGTTTGTAGCCGTTAAAAATTTTCTTCTGGTCGAGTACTTGTATCTTGTTGGCCAAGCGTTTCAATTTGCGCCAGTAAACCGCGGGCTTCTTTTAGTTCAACCAGGTTAAAGTACTGAAATGCCACACCAATGTGCGGAAGCGAATACATGAGCATTTGCGCCAGGTAATAGAGTGTAAAACACACCAGAATAACGATGCCCATCGTGTCAGATAATTCAAAGGGAGAACCGCTTTGTGCAGAATGAAGTGAAGCTGTAAATACAATTATATAGTAGGGAATCAGAAAAATGTATGACACGGTACCTACAATTAACTGCAGAATGGCAAGTAACCCAAACGTACTCCACCATTTTCCGTTGTTCACCAATCGAAACGAACGAGCTATAGAATCAAAAAAATTCTTTTTTTCATACGCTTGCACAAAATAGGTTAACGAAGAACTAACCACCAGGTAAATAATCCCACAAATTACAATGGGGAATCCCAAAAATACCAGGAACACACTAGACATATCGCTCATGATGAAAATCGGAATTAATAAGGCGATGTAAGCAATTATAAAGGCAAGAAAGAAAAGGATAGTGGTGCCCAGGTATGGCCAGAAGATCTGGCGGGCTTTGTTCCACACGTCACTTACTTCCAGCTTATTGGTTTGTTTTTCTTTATACAAAATGATGTAAGCATTAATAGTTGCAATGGTTATTATATAACTGATAAAAAGCAGGATAACCATTAAAATCATTTGCAACCAGAAGCTAACCGAAAGAAAATAATCGGTGGCCATTTCGGGGCTGCCGGTTTGTGTGCCTTGTAAAAGCGAGAAAAACTCGCCAATAAATGAGCCCAGCAGTAAGCTGCCAACTAAAACGGGTGGTCCGGCAATGTATAAAACAGACTTAAGCAATATTTTGTAATTCTGGCGCAGAAATTCAAAGGTGCTGTTAATCTTCCTGCTGAAATCGCGCGATTGCTGTAATTCAATAAGTTTAAATTCTTCCATTTCGTTTTAACTGTATGGGATAAATGATGAAATAATAAATCATAAGAAATGCGGATAACCCGATGATGATGGTCTTCAGGCTCCAATGCATAAAGGCATAGCGGGTAATAAACGATTCGATAAAGCCGGCCAGAATAAAAAACGGTACCAGCCCCATTACAATCTTTAAACCTTTAACGGCACCCATCTTAAAGGAAGCCAATCGCGAATAAGTACCCGGAAACAAAATGCTGTTGCCCATAACAAAGCCTGCACCTGCGGCAATTACAATAGAAGTAAGTTCAATTGTGCCGTGCAACATAATTACCGGCAAGGCCTGGCCAAGCTGACTTTCCTGGTAAAAAAACATTACGAATGTACCCACCATTACCGCGTTGTAAAATAACATAAGGCCGGTACCCAACGAAGCCATTACACCCATTACAAACACCCGGATTGAAACCATGATGTTGTTGAGTGTAATCATAAAAAACATATCCATTTCGCCTGATGAAGAATAGACTTCTGTTGGGTTGCCCTTCTTAATGTTTTCAAGTGTCATGTTTACGTACCCATCGCCCAGAACCAGGCGTACAAAGGTATCATCGTAAGCAACTGAAACGGCCCCTAAAATTCCGGCTACTATAAAGATGATAAATGCATAGGCCAATTGTTTGTGCGCGGTAATCATTACAGCCGGTAACTCCTGCTTCCAGAAAAGTACAAACCTGTTTTTCTCTTCTTTCTTATTTTTATAAATCTCGCCATGAATTTTATTAGCCAGCGAATTAAGATACTGGGTGGTGCGACTTTGCGGATATTGCGTACGGGAAAAGGAAAGATCGTCCGTTATCTGAATGAACAATTCAGCCAGTTTATCGGGTGGAGTTTGCTTTGGGTTATGCAGGGCTTTTTCAAACTCCTGCCAACGGGCTTTATTTCGACTTACAAAAGAAGCTTCGCGCATAAAAAAATCAGGTTGGAAGATAGGGCATACGCCTGTTTCGTCCAACCTGAATGAGAAGATTTAATTCTGTTGTTTAACCACGGCCGGCAGCCTTTTCAACAGCACTCCACACGCGCCATACGTTTTGATAACAGATTTTGGCAATGTCATCTTCGGTGTAGCCGCGTTTTAATAATTCGTAAATCAGGTTGGGATATTGCGATACATCTTTCAACCCGGTAGGCAAGCTATCACCAACACCATCATAATCAGAACCAATACCCACATGGTTAATGCCGGCCAGTTTTACAACATGATCCACATGGTCGGCCACTATTTTTACATCGGCAAAAAGCGATGGATTGTTTTTCTGAAAGTCATCAATAATAGGTTTAGCCAACGAGTCGGTGGCTTTCAACCCTTTTTCTTCCAGCAGCACCTGTAGTTTTTTACGATTGGCATCGTTACCGGCCCGCACAGCCGAGTCCAAAAAAGCAGATCCAAAGTTGATCTGAATAACACCGCCATTTTTGCCCAGTGCTTTAATCATATCATCGTTCATGTTGCGATTAAATCCGGGTGTGAACTTGCGGCAACTGGAATGCGAAGCAATTACCGGTACCTTGGTAAGCTTCAGTACATCGTAAAACGTACTATCCGATACGTGCGAGATATCTACCATAATACCAACCTTGTTCATTTCTTTCACCACCTGCTCACCAAACGGACTTAATCCTTGCCAGGTAGCGGTGGTATCGTACGATGAATCACAAATCTGATTGTCCTTACCGTGTGTAAGCGTAATGTACCGGATACCGCGATCGTAGAAGTATTTTACATTGCTGACCTCGTTACCTATCGGGGCACCATTTTCCATTCCCATGGGCAATGAAATTTTTCCGGCTTTAAAATTTGCATCTACTTCCTGCGGAGTGTTGGCCAGCGCAAACTTATCGGGTAGTTGTGCTACAATTCCTGTAATCATATTAATAAGCGAATCGGCCAGTGCTTTACCATTATCGGGTTGTAACTGGTACGAAGACGGAATGTAAATAGACATGAAGGGTGCATCCAGGCCACCTTTTTTGGCGCGTTCGTAATCAAAATCACCTTCGGTTGTAGAAACAGGAATGCCCATGTACTCGCGCTCAACACGAAAATTTTTCATTTGCAGGCGATAGGGTAAATCCACGTGGCCATCGGTAATAATGTAGCGATGTGCCAACTCATCTGCATAAGCTTTTAGTTGCTCGTCCGTCATCCGGTCAACCGGTTTTTTAGGTGAACATGCAATTGAGAGTAAATAAACAAACAGTATCGGACGGAACTTCATGGTGATTCAGGTTAAATTAGTTGAGGTTTTTTGAGAATAATATCAGGGGGATCAATAAAATCATTTCTGCATTAGGTAAATCATTGGCAATTAAGTAATAACTTTCTTTAAATGTATCATAGTTAAAGATAGCATTAGGCAGTTTCATTTTCTTTTGTTTTTTTGGTGTTGGTAAATGTGAAGGAACAACGGCATGCAAACAATTCAGGTTCGTACAACACAAAACGTATTTATTCAATATCCACTTGCAAGCGTGGGCGATCGGATTCTTGCTTATCTGTTCGATCGGGTTGTAGTAATAGCCTTTATGATTGCATTAGGCACATTCCTGTTTTACGCCAAAATACAAAGTGAGTGGGTATGGATTCTTTTACTGGCATTTCCCTACATCTTTTATTCGGTATTTTTTGAAATTTTCATGAATGGCCAAACCTTGGGTAAGCACCTTTTAAAAATCCGGGTTATGAGGCTTAACGGAACACCAGCCACCATTGGCGATTATGTGTTACGATGGGTATTTGCCATACTAGACTTTGGCTTTTTAGGTGGAGCCATTGCTGTGATATTAGTAGCTGCCGGAGGCAAAGGCCAGCGCCTGGGAGACCTGGTGGCCGGCACCACGGTAATTAAATTAGTGGAACAAAAAGAGATAACGGCTGAGCAGGTTTTTGTTACAGCCGAAACAGAATATCAACCTGTGTTTATGCAGGCCGTACAATTAACGGAGCGTGATGTTGAATTAATTCAACGGGCATTGGAAGTAAACCGCGATGTAGGTAATGCAGCCCCCATGCTGGCAGTAACTGAAAAGGTGAAAACCCAATTAGGAATTCAAACAGATTTGCCTCCTATAAAACTTTTATACACGCTTATTAAAGATTTCAATCATCTCACTTCGCGATGAGCGATTTGCCGGTTATAACGCAACAACAACTGGCCTTGCGCAATGGCCAGGATAAACCCGAAATCTGGATTGCCTGGCAGGGCAAAGTATATGATGTAACGCACTCGCGTCTGTGGCGGAATGGTAAACACTACGAGCATTGGGCCGGACAGGATTTAACAGCCGAGTTACCCGATGCACCACATACCGATTATGTTTTTGAAAAACTGAAACAAGTTGGGGTGTTGCAAGCAGAATAACTGCCATCGCGTACATTTCAAATTGTTGCGGTTCACACCAACATTCGATCCCTACAGGGTTTTTCTTCAATTTATGAACGATTCATTCTATCAATATTCCACTGCTAACGGAGTATTATTCGCCTAAAATAATCCCGATAAGGATTTAATGTTGGTAGAAAATCAGAACCAAAGTTCAAAGCGACCCCATCGGGGTAGAATATTGAAGCACACGACAATTTGAAATGCAACCCTGCCAATCTTGTTTGCATTTCTGTTAATTTGCATTCAATTCACACACCATGATACTTGTAGCCGATAGCGGAGGTTCTAAAATTGACTGGAGATTTTTACACAAAGACGGAAGCATTGGGCAGGCACATAGCGCGGGCTTTAATCCGTATTACCAACCGTTGGAACATCTGCACGCCATTATTAAAGAAAGCCTGGTACCGCAGGTAAAGGAATCGGTCGATAAGATTTTTTATTATGGTACGGGAGTTTCGTCAGAGAAGAATCAACAAATTATTCGCGAAGCCTTTACCCAATACTGGCCCGGTGCACACATTGAAATAGGTTGGGATTTATTAGCTGCAGCACGCGCGCTTTGCGGAAGAGAGCCCGGTATTGCCTGCATTTTAGGAACAGGATCAAATTCTTGTTTGTACGATGGTGAAAAGATAATCGACAACGTGGCTAACTTAGGTTGGATTTTGGCCGATGAAGGTTCGGGCACATACATCGGTAAGAAGTTTATCTTTGATTACTTCCGCAACGAGATGCCCACCAAATTAGCCGAACAATTTAAGGCTCGCTTTCCGTTTACACGCGAAGAGGTTTTAGAGAAAGTATATCAAGGCGAAAAACCCGGGGCATTTTTGGCCAGTTTTTCAAAGTTTATCTTTCAGCATTTAAAAGACCCGTATTGCTATAAATTGATTTACGATAGCCTTTCAGATTTCTACGAGAACAATGTGATGAAGTACGAGAACTATCAGAACACCAAAGTTCATTTCACTGGGTCGATAGCATTTTATTACAGCGACATTCTTCGTCAGGTAGCAAACGATAAAGGCATTACGGTAAAAAATATTCTGGAAGGTCCCATTGCCGGGCTTACACTTTATCATCAGAAGGATATTTAGTTAATTGAAAGTTGACAATAAACAATTGACAATGTTTTTTCACAATTAATTGTCAATTGCTACCGATTGCTATCGGGATTGTCAATTGCTAACTTGCCTTTCATGCACCAAATCGAACCCTTCTACAACTGGATTAAGTATTACGATTCATCGCAAGATGAGAACTCACCTTTTCACGGCAAAGAATACAACTACGAACTTTACACAGAAACCATTTATGGTTATTACATCGATCCCGCCTGGGATAACTTCGGCTCCGAAACATTGTACCTGAAAATCCTGTTTGCCGATTACGATCGTGGCTATGCAGTGCTGGAGTTTATTGGCGAATGGAACGATACGTTGAACAACGACATTATGACGCTAAAGCGCGATGTGCTGGAGCTATTGATGTATAAAGGCATCAACAAGTTTATTTTAATGGGTGAAAACGTTTTTAACTTTCACGGATCAGATGATTTGTATTACGAAGAATGGTTTGATGAAGTAGAAGCCGGCTGGATTGCGGCTGTTTGTTTTCCTGATTTTATTCAGCAGGAGATGATGCGTTTTAAACTCGATCGCTACGTTAACATGGGTGGTACGTTGCAGATTGATAACTGGCGTACGTTACATCCCGCAAGGTTTTGTGAATTGGTGGATACGTTGGTGGTAAGGAGGTTGGGTTAACTAAATCCTCCGAGGTCTTTAAGTTGTTGCATTATAGACCTTGGAGGATTTTTTATTAGTTAACCTCACCACCTTTAAAAACCTGATGAAAATTTTCTACAAAACTACACGCCTGCCTTTTTATGCTTTTGGCAACGAATTAAAGAAGTCTTTAAGATCGATACCGTGAATTTCCAGCAAATTGTAAAGGCTGCGTAAAGTAAGGTTCGATTTCCCTTTTTCTATGCGCCAGTACTGCACGCGCGTAAGGTCATGATCGTATGCAAAGGTCTCGTGGCTGGTGTAGCCTTTCTTTTTTCGCAGTTCTACCAGCCTCTCGCCAATTTTAACCAATTGCTTTTGAAATGCAGCCTCGTTTTTCACAAACGCAAATTCTGCGCATTTCGCTTAAAATATTACGTCATAAAAGTGTACAACTTAAAAGTGAATAAAAACGACTTTGGCGGATTTAAAGATGTTTCTACCTTGGAGCCAAGGTTCCCGGCCGGGACTCTTTTCTTAAAAATGTTGAACCTTAAAAAAATTAATTATGAGTACAATTAAAGAAATTGGTTTAGAGGAGCTTAATTCTTCTGAACTCAAATCAGTTAATGGAGGGAGTTTCGCCTATGATATTGGTAGGGCTATCCGTTACTTAGCATTTCATGGTCCAGGGACTGGTCCTGCGCAATGGGCCGCATGGGAAATCCATGAAGCTGGCTTAGAGGCTATAAATAAATTATAACCCAAACATCATATTTTATGAAACATAATGATTTAGTTCTTGATATTTCTCTTAATGAACTTGACAGCGATGAGTGTAGAGAAATTAATGGGGGTCTCTTTGGGATAGATGACATTATCATTGGTATTGTCGTAGGTGCAGCAATTGAGGTTATGTCTGATTGGGATAATTTCAAAGCTGGGCTTTCAGGGCATCCTCCCGTTAAAAAGTAGTAGACTTCAAATTAGGATTCAAGTTAAAAACTTGAATCCTATATGATTTTTAAACCATAGATAAATGATAAAAGTTATTCATCGAAGAAGAACAATCGTGATAATAATTTCAATAATAGTTTCATTACTGATATTCCGCAATTGGGACTTTCTAAAGTCGTTGTTATTTTGATTGCATGCTTAATATCGCGCCCGACCCAAAAAGCAAGTTCTTAAAGTGGTCTATCTACTTCATTATTTGTCTAAGTGTAAAGATAGCCTTCGTTTTTGTTATCAATTTAATATTCACTACATATTCAGACACTGAAGTGTCTCAATTTACTGGGCATAAAACGGATTTAGAAAATCTTCTATTAATTTTCGTTATAGCTCCTATTTTTGAAACGTTGATTTTTCAATTTGGTGTGATTGAGATCACACATATTCTATCAAAGAAATCCACTCTCCAAAGCCCTGTCTCCATAATTCTTTCAACCCTCTTATTCTCCTTTAGTCACTTTAACGGAAACACTTATCTATTCGCCAATAGTTTTCTTTCAGGGGTTGTCTTAGCGACAATTTATTTTATTGCTATGAAGAAGAATTTATTTCCTTTTTTGAGTACTTCATTAACCCATCTCATGTCAAACTTATTTGTATTTATAATGAATGATCGTTGAGATTGATTTGTTTAAGTTCGATGGGGATGCTTATCCTTTATTTTAAAAATCATGGATGATAGAAGTTTAGTTCCTGCCGAATTGATAGAATCAACTTCTGACGTCTTTTATACCAATATAAGTAATAAGAGATCCGTATTGATATCCTTGATCTTTTGCCTATTAGGCATAACTTTAATTTTAGCCTCTTATTATATTTCTATTCCAATCAGCATCCAGTCCTCCGCCCTCATTCGCCCTAGTTCCGAAATCAGCCTTATCCGCCCGCTCCTTAATGGTCGGCTTAAAACTTCGGTTGTAAAAGAAAATCAAATTATAGAGAAGGGCGAGATTCTTTACACCTTAGAATCGGACCTGCAACAAGAGCGAGAAAAATTACTGTTGCTTAAAAAGCAGGATGTAGAGTTTTTTATTCTTGATTTGAAAAATCTTTTGGGAAATACGGTTGCCAAAGATTTCACCACTTCGCTTTACCGTCAATCCTACTTCAACTACAAACAAAAAATTACCGAGGCCACTACCCGTCTTAAGAAGGTACAAGCTGATTACAATCGTAACTCCAAACTACATCGGGAAAAAGTTATTGCCGATGTAGAGTTTGAAAACTTTCAATTTGAATTAGATAAAGCAAAGAACGATTTAGAATTGGTGAAGCAAAGTCAACTAAGCCAATGGCAAAGTGAATTGCGAACGTATGAGCGTGAGTTACAGGAATTGGAAGGTCAACTGGCCCAACTCGCCAAAGAGAACGAGAACTTAGTTATCAAAGCCCCGGTTTCGGGCACGCTGCAAAACGTAGCCGGAGTTACCCCGGCAGTATGGTGTTTGCTAACCAGGAGCTGGCGCAAATTTCGCCAGATACTACGATAATCGTGGAGGCATACGTAACCCCAAATGATATTGGGTTGATACGCACCGGTATGCCGGTACGCTTTCAGGTAAATGCGTTTAATTACAATCAATGGGGCTTGGCTACCGGTATGGTAAAAGAAATCTCCAGCGATGTACACATCATCAATGAACAACCCGTATTTAAAGTGCGCTGCCAATTAGATAAAGATTACCTGCAATTAAAAAACGGCTATAGAGGCTATCTTAAAAAAGGAATGACGCTGCAAGCCCGGTTTATGGTAACGGAACGCACCTTGTGGCAATTGTTGTATGATAAAATGGATGATTGGTTGAATCCGAACCTGAGCAAAAATTAACGGAGACACTTACAGAAACGGGTTTATGACTTTTAATTTCCCCTCTATGAGTTGGTTGTGTTGCAGGTCTTCGGTGTATAAAAAGTTACAATCTGCTTCTAAAGCGGAGGCAACGATTAAGCAATCGAAAATGCTAAATCCATACTTTTCAAAAATAAGTAAAGCCTTCGCAAAAGTTGCCGGTGAAATGGGATTCACATGGCAAGCCTGTTGCAAACTGCGTGCATTTTCAATGGCAAAATTTTTAGGTTGCTTTAACTTCTTAAGGCAGACATTTACATTTTCTAAAAGTACCTGCGTACTAATGGTTGGCCTGTTTGCCAATATCTGTTTGGTCTTGTCAAACTTAGCGGAAAGCTTGTCGTGTATATACAAGCAGATATTTGAATCAACAAAAACCTTATCTGGCATTTGCTTCTTCACGGTTAAACGAAAATCCACTCAAATCAATTTGAGTATTTTTCCAAAACTGCCAAGCCTTATCAAAGCCTTTATTTGCCGGCTTTCGCTTTTTAACTCCCTTTTTTGTGGCTGCTTTCTTTGTCTTGCGTGTCTTAGTAAGCGACATAATTATCAAACTTATTTCGTTAGGTTAAAGATAAACAATTAAAGCAGAGGTATGAAACCCGGCATTAAAGTAAAACAACGCGATATAACCGACTGTGGTGCGGCCTGTCTGGCTTCTATTGCTGCTAACTATGAATTAAAACTACCGGTTTCTCGCATCCGTCAACTTGCTTCTACCGATAAAAAGGGTACGAATGTTTTAGGACTGATTGATGCCGCTAATAAGTTAGGCTTCGATGCGAAAGGTGTGCGCGGTGAGTTTGATAGTTTGTTTAAAATTCCAAAACCGGCTATTGCACATGTAGTTATAAAAGAAGTGTTACATCACTATGTGGTAATCTATAACACCACCACTAAGTATATTGAAGTAATGGATCCGGCCGATGGCCAGTTGCATCGGTATAGCCATGAAGACTTTAAAAAAATCTGGACGGGCGTTTTAGTGTTAATGTTGCCCAACCAAAGTTTTGAAACCGGGAATACAAAAGTATCCGTAGGCACGCGGTTTTGGCAATTGATTTATCCACATCGTGCTATCATGCTGCAGGCGTTATTTGGGGCGTTGGTTTATACGGTTATTGGATTATCAACCTCCATCTACGTTCAAAAGATTATTGATTATGTGCTGATAGATGGCAACCGGAATTTATTGAACATTATGAGTGTAGCCATGATTGCGCTACTGATAGTTCAAATTTTCATTGGAGCATCCAAAAGCGTTTTCACTTTGCGCACAGGGCAGATGATAGATGCACAACTGATCCTGGGCTACTACAAACATTTACTCAAACTCCCGCAACAGTTTTTTGATACCATGCGCGTGGGTGAAATCATTTCACGTATAAACGATGCGGTAAAAATCCGGGCGTTTGTAAACGATGTACTTATTAATGTAGCTGTAAATATCTTTATTCTGATTTTAGCCTTTGCCCTTATGTTTACCTATTACTGGAAACTGGCATTGGTTATTCTCTTAATCATACCCTTCTATTCAATTATCTACTTCATCACCAACAAACTCAATAAGAAAGTAGAACGTAAATTAATGGAAAACTCAGCTGAGTTGGAATCGCAATTGGTGGAGTCGTTAAATTCTGTGCATACCATAAAGAGTTTTGGTTTGGAAAGTTTTTACCAATCTAAAAACAGAAGTTCGGTTTATTACGCTTTTAAAAACAGTTTATAAGTCGGGTATCAATAGCATTTTTACCGGTAACTCTTCTGAGTTTTTTTCGAGGTTATTCACTATTATTCTGTTATGGGTAGGCGCAGGGTATGTACTCGATAATGAAATTACACCAGGCGAACTACTTTCGTTTTACGCATTGATTGCCTACTTCACCGGACCGGTAAGTAGTTTGATAGGAATGAATAAGATTATTCAAAATGCTGTAATCGCTGCTGATCGTCTCTTCGAAATAATGGATTTAGAGCGCGAGAAAGATGAGAACAAAGTTAAACTAACACCCGGGTTAATTGGCGACATCCACTTCAAGAATGTAAATTTTCGGTATGGCAGTCGTGTAACAGTTTTTCAAAATCTGACTGTGCAATTCCCGAAAGGAAAAGTTACTGCCATTGTAGGTGAGAGTGGTTCGGGTAAATCTACCCTGATGGCGATGCTCCAAAATCTGTATCCGCTGCAAAGCGGAAGTGTAAGCATTGGTGATTATGATTTAAAGTACATTGAAAATGAATCGTTGCGCACTATGATTGGCGTGGTACCTCAAAAGATAGATTTGTTTGCTGGTAACGTGGTTGATAATATCGCAGTGGGGGATTATCAGCCCGATATGAAAAAGATAATCACCATTTGCAACGCATTGGGTATTATGGAGTTTATTGAAAAGCTTCCCAATAACTTCAGTACATATCTGGGCGAAAACGGAGCTACGCTTTCAGGCGGTCAAAAGCAACGCATTGCAATTGCACGCGCCTTGTATAAAGACCCTGAGATTTTGATTCTGGACGAAGCCACCTCTTCTTTAGATTCGGCTTCTGAACAATACGTTCAACGCATGATTGAAGTCCTGCGAAGTTATGAAAAAACAGTAATCATAATTGCCCATCGATTAAGTACCATTTATCAAGCTGATAAAATCGTAGTACTTGATAAAGGTAACGTTATAGAAGAAGGAATGCATACCGAGTTAATAAATAAGCAGGGCCATTACTTCAATTTATGGAAGCAGCAATTTCCGATGTTGGATATTGTTTCTTAATTAAATCCTCCGAGGTCTTTTAACGGGTGCATAAAGCTCTTGGAGTATTTTTATATTATCCCCAAATTGTAAGCTGCGCATGTCCCACAGCCGCATCGGCCGGCACCAGAAACTGACGCTTCGATTTAATCTCGGTGCATAACACGCGGGTACGTCTCAGTTTGCCTTTGCGGAACCACCGTCCGTTCAAGTCGAAGGTACTGCCTTCCGGCAGATCGGCTAAGTAAACCAATTTGGCAGTACGCGCATCTCCCTGGTGGAGCAATCGCGTAAGCTCAGCATCAGAGTACGTAGAGGCTTTTGGATTTTGCATGTGTTGAATCAAACAGCTAAAAATCGGTTCTGGAAAAATATGCTCGTGGAGAATAGGGCGCATTAATTCCTGAAACTTTTGCTTCCATTCTGTTCCATGGGCTTCGGCTTTAAAGCCATAAACTTTGTGAACGTGCAAGTGTGCCACTTCATGCACATAGGTAATCAGAAACTCAAGCGGAGTAAGATCGCGGTTTACTGTAATGCGTGGTTGGTGGCCATGCCGGCACGTAAAGTCGCCTGATTTGGAGACGCGTTTTTTACTGAGGTAAAACTGAAACGGATTTTGTTGCCAGAGCTGGGTGCAATATTCGAGTGTGGCAGCAGGCAGGTAAGGTTGTAATTGTTCTTGTATAGGCACTGGCTCTTGAAAGGCGTAAAATAAAAAAGGCTTTAGAAAACTCTAAAGCCCGGCTTCAATCTTTTTCGGATTGATTACTTGATTGAATCAACGGCAGTTTTTAAAGTATCTGCAAGTGAATCAACAGTAGTAAGAACTTCGGTAGCTACTGTGTCCACAGCAGCAGCCGCTTCTTCCTTTTTGGCACCGCAAGCAACCATTGCTACGGCAAAGCCACAAACGATAAGAGATGCAACAATTTTTTTCATAGTTTTTCAGGTTATTTTGAATTTGGGCGCAAAGATAATCGCAAAACGGGTTGATTTTGGCCTTTTGTTCTAAAATATTAGAAAATTATTAGAAGATTTTTGCAATAACCTTACACCATTCCTACAACAATCGTTTGCTGTTTATTTTTTTCGGAAGAACAGCCGGATAGGTACTCCTTCAAAATCAAACTTTTCGCGCAGGCGATTTTCTAAAAACCGGGTGTAAGAGGGTTGAATGTACTGGGGCAGGTTGCAGAAAAATGCAAAGGCAGGTGATTTAGCCGCAATCTGGGTAATGTATTTAATTTGAATCAGCTTTCCTTTAATAGCGGGTGGTGGATAGTGGGCTATTTCGGGTAAAAGGGCATCGTTTAATGCTGAAGTTGGCACTCGCTTGGTTTTATTGTTAAATACAGCAACAGCTTTTTCAACAACCTGAAAAATGCGTTGTTTGGTAAGCACCGAGGCAAACACAATCGGGATGTAATCAATAGGTGCAAGCTTCTCAAGAATATCTTTCTTGAATTTATCGGCCGTTTTGGTATCCTTTTCTATCAGATCCCATTTGTTTACCATAATTACGATGCCTTTGCTTTGTTTGTGGGCTAGTACAATTATGTTTACATCTTGCGATTCGAGGCCCCGTTCGGCATCAACTAACACAATGCATACATCGCTTTCTTCCAGCGCCCGCAGCGAGCGTAGTACCGAGTAGAACTCTACATCCTGATGCACTTTGCTTTTCTTCCGAATTCCGGCTGTATCAATCAGAATAAAATCGTTGCCATACATTTTATAACGGCTGTGAATGGCATCGCGGGTGGTACCGGCCTCATCGGTAACAATGCTGCGCTCGGTACCCAGTAACACATTCAAAAAAGAAGATTTACCCACATTTGGCCTGCCTACAATGGCAATCTTAGGAATACCCGCATCGGGGTCTTCCACACCATCGGAAGGAAAAATTTTGATCAACTCATCTAACAACTCACCGGAGCCCGAGCCGTTTTCGGCTGAGATCGGAAAAACTTCGCCCATACCCAACTCATAAAACTCGCTGGCTTCAACCGCTTTATTGGGTGTATCTGCTTTGTTGGCAGCAACAAACACCGGCTTTTTAGATCTGCGAATAATATTGGCAAATTCCGTATCGTACCCGGTAAGGCCCGTCTGGCAATCTACCATAAAGATTACGGCCGAACATTCATCTAATGCTAACTCAACTTGTTGTCTTATCTGCGATTCGAACTTATCGTCTGATCCGGTAACGTAGCCCCCCGTATCAATAACCGTAAAAAATTTGCCGGTCCACTCGGCATACCCATAATGGCGGTCGCGCGTAACACCCGGCATATCGTCCATTATAGCCTGGCGTTGTGCCACCAGCCGGTTAAAGAAAGTGGATTTACCTACGTTGGGCCTGCCTACTATTGCTACAATATTTGCCATGTTTTAATTCTTAAATGAGACAATTCTCAATCAGCCGATGTTGATTCGGGCGCAAAGGTAACATCTGCCAATTGGCTAATCGAATCATTGGCTAATTTTCACCGTAGCCAAACTGTTTTAGTTTAAGTTTTTGCTTACGCCAGTTGTCGGCAACTTTTACATGGGTTTCTAAAAATACTTTTTTGCCGAAGAAGGTCTCCAGCGATTTACGGGCCTCGGTGCCTACTTTCTTGAGCGAACTGCCACCCTTGCCAATAATAATTCCTTTCTGCGAATCGCGCTCCACATAAATAGTGGCGCGGATGCGAATAATAGTTTCTTCGTCTTTAAAACTTTCAATACCCACTTCGCTGCTGTAGGGAATTTCCTGTTCGTAATTCAGAAAAATTTTCTCGCGAATAATTTCCGATGCAAAGAAGCGCTCGCTTCTGTCAGTCAAATCATCTTTTGGGTAATACCCGGGGTGTTCGGGTAAATACGTTTTCAGCAGTGGTAATAATTTTTCCAGGTTGGTTCCGGCTTTGGCCGATACCGGCATTATTGCCTGGGCAGGAATAAGTTTTTTCCAATATTCAATTTTATCTTCTACCTGCGAGCCTTTGGCCAGATCAATTTTATTTATCACCAGCACAATGGGGGTTTGTATTTTTTTAAGGAAGGCGAAGAGCTGTTCATCAAATTTTTCTTCTAACTCAACTATCAATAAAATTACATCGGCATCTTCCAGCGAAACCTTTACGTAGCTCATCATGGTTTGCTGCAATTCGTATTTGGGTTCCAGCAAACCGGGTGTATCGGAATATACAATCTGAAAATCATCGCCATTTAAAATACCCATAATACGATGGCGTGTAGTTTGGGCTTTGGCGGTAATAATGGATAGGTTTTCGCCTACCAGTTTGTTCATTAAACTACTTTTGCCCACGTTGGGTTTACCCACAATACTTACAAAACCTGATTGGTGCATGGAGCAAAGGTAGTTTACTTCGCTTAATCAGGATGAAGCATTAAAAATATCTTATCAGAACGATTTGGTCTTGTATGTGGCCGCCCTCAATTCAAACGCTGTAAACTATAATCAAAAACCCTACTCGCTTCGCAACGAAGTAGCCGGGTTTGCTTTAGCCGCTTTCAAAGCCTGGGTACTTACTATTAAAAGCGCAAATGTTAAGGCAACCAGGCCGGTCAGTGGAAATATCCACCAGGCCAACGGAGTGCGGATGGTGTAGCGTTGCAGGTAGTTGCTTAGTGCCCACCACGCCAACGGTGAAGAGAACACAAACGAAATAATTACCAATACCGAAAAGTCTTTGGACATTAATCCAACCAAATTAGGAACCGATGCCCCCATTACTTTGCGAATACCAATTTCTTTGGTGCGTTGTTCGGCTGTAAATGCAGCCAACCCGAATAAGCCAAGCCCGGTAATAACAATGGTGAGTGTTGCAAACAAACTGGCTAATGTGCTGGTGAGATTAATAGTGGTAAACTTTTTCTGAAACTCCTGGTCGGCAAAACGGTATTCGAACGGATAAGCCGGGGCATATTTTTCAAAAACTGATTTGACGGCATTGATGGAGGCTTGCAGATCGTTTGTCTTTTTTAACCGGATGGATACGGCATCAATCCATTCGGGTTCTAGTATGGCAAACAAGGGTTTTACTGGTTGAAAGGGTGAGCCCATTAACACATCGTCCATTATGCCAATCAACTTGCGTTTACCGCCCCATAAATCCAACTCGGTACCAATGGGGTCTTGCAGGTTCATGAGTGCAAGCCCGGCTTTATTAATTAAAATGGCTGCGGTATCGCTTTTAAAATCTTCGCTGAAGTCGCGGCCTTCCAGAATTTTTATACCCATTGTTTTAGTATAATCATACTCGGTGGCAATGGTGGTAAAAATTACACGTAGTTCTTCAGGCTTGCCGGGCCAACCTAAAAAGTTGTTGGAGTTAATATCGGTAATCTGGCTGTTGGATTTGGTAACAGCTTCTACCACACCGGTGTTTAGCAACTCTAATTTAATAGCGCGGTAGTTGGTGCGTACTTCGTTGGTATAACTTACGGCCATCAGGTTTTCTTGCTCGTAACCCAATTGCCGGCTTTTCACCAATTGTATTTGCTGATAAATTACAATAG
The DNA here is from genome assembly GCA_019638395.1 of Cyclobacteriaceae bacterium. Lineage (GTDB taxonomy): Bacteria > Bacteroidota > Bacteroidia > Cytophagales > Cyclobacteriaceae > ELB16-189. The sequence continues at coordinate 175,680 of JAHBTX010000005.1, read as the reverse complement.
TTCCGATTATTAACAGTATGGAGAACCCAAATTGTAGTATCACCAGAATTTTGCGTGGTAAACTGGTGCCTTTGCCTATTGTGGGTTTGCCTTTTAAAACCTTTACAGGCTGAAAGGAGGAAAGATAAAATGCCGGATAACTTCCTGAAACAAGGCCCACCAGCAACACCATACCGAGCGAGGCAACCCAAAATTGCGAGGTGGTATAATCAATAAAAAGTTTCTTATCTACCAGGTTGTTGTAGTAGGGCAACAATAATTGTGCGGCTAAAATGGCAATCGTAAAAGCGATAAAAGCAATAAAAGTTGATTCCCCAATAAACTGCAAAACCAGTTCTCTGCGCTTAGAGCCTATGCTTTTGCGCACACCAACTTCGCGGGCCCTGCGTTCGCTGCGGGCTGTGGCCAGGTTCATAAAATTAATACACGCTATTATAATGATGAAGATGGCAATGATGGTAAACAACTGCACATAATCATTCATGCCTCCGGTTTCTACTCCGTTTTCGAAACTGCTGAACAGCCGCCAGCGCTCCATTGGGTATAAAAAGTATTCGGGTTTTGTATCGGTTTCGCCATGTTCCTGTAGCATCAGCTTCACACTTTCTTCTACTGCTGCATGATTAGCCGGATCGTTCAACTCGGCAAACACTTGAAAAGAATAGTTTCCCCAGTTAGTCATGTTATCGCGCACCCATTTATTATTTTGTTCGCGGAATTTCCAGGGTATTAAAAAATCAAATTGAAACGTTGAGTTTCCGGGTATGTCTTTCAATATGCCCGATACTTTTAAATCGTATTCGTTATTTAACCGGATAACTTTATTAATTGGATCTTCATCACCAAATAAAGATTTAGCTGTTGATTCGGTAATAACTATGGAAGGCGGGGCATCCAAAACCTGTTCGGCATTGCCCACCACCAGCGGAAACTCAAACATCTCCAAAAACTCTTCGCTTACCCAGTAGCCTCTTTTAATTAAACGGTTTTCGCCAACGGTAATTAAATGTTCGCCACCCCAATCGGTAACAGCCATGCGGGCAATGTTGCTGTGGGCGGTCTTGAATGCTTCGTAAGTAGGCAGCGGTACACTTGTCCACGAACTGATTTTACCATCGAACTGCGCGCGCACCCAAACCTGATACAAACGATCTACCTTAGGAATAAATTTATTAAAACTGGTTTCGTCAGCCACCCACAGCAGAATAAGAATACTGCAGGTAATGCCGAGGGCCAGGCCCGCGATGTTAATAAAGGAATAAAACCCGTTTTTAAACAGGTTGCGAACCATTACTACAAAGTAATTTCTGAACATAATTGCCGGAGGGTTAGAATTGTAATACTGGCGTTGGTTAAAAAGGTATCAAGCCAGAATGGAAATTTTTTTAACAGATCGACAATCCGGGTAATAAGTTGCAAATGGTTTCAGATTTTTTAAAAAGTTTCAAAATGTTCATTGCTGAACAGGATATCTGAACAAAAGCGGACAATTACTTATCGGGCATTACCAGGGCCAGGATGAGGTACAAGAGCAGCCCGGTTCCAAAAAACAGGAAGGCAATAATAAAAATAATACGCATAATAGTGGGGTCAAGGTCGAAATAGTTAGCCAGACCGCTGCATACCCCAAAAAGTTTTTTGTCGCCTTTCACTAATCGCTTTGCCATACAATAATTGTTTTGATTCGAAGGTAAGAAAAATCGTGCCGTTTGTTAACGCATGATATGTGTAGTACTTTTTTTCTGGTTCGGTTTGCGTTATGTCTTAATAGAAGGTATTAACTTTAAATTCTTAACCTGAACTTATGCGAAAAATTTTAGCCGCTATACTGCTGGCAGGAGTTATATTTCTACAGGCCTGTATTTTTTCGATTGATAAAAAGGAGTCCAAACAAGAAAATGCTTCTAAAAACCGCGATAGCATTCGCGTGGAAACAGCCAAGCATCCGAATGGTAAACTAAAATCTGAAATACCGTATGCGGGCAAACAAAAGCACGGCTTGGCTAAAACGTACGATAAAGATGGAAACATAATGCTTGAATTGCCTTTTGTATTTGGAAAGCGCGAAGGACAATCCAAACGATATTATGAGGGTGGCAAACAATTATATCAAACAACGGAATATAAAGACGATCTTTTTCATGGGCTTCAAATCAAGTATCGCGAAAATGGCGACCGCATGTCAGAAGCAAGATTTGAAAATGATTTTAGTTGCTTAGGTTTAAAAGAATACTATACCGATAACACGTTGAAGAAGGAATACCCGAAATTGATTATTACACCTGTAGATAAAATTCAAAGCCAGGGTGTTTATACCTTGATTCTTTCCTTATCGGAACGCGTACGAAAAGTAAAATATTATACGGGTAAGCTTACACCATCAGGTTGTCTTCACAGCAACTTATATTCTGTTTTATTGGATGAACAGACAAAAACCGGCAAACTTACCTACAACCTTCCACCGGGGGCATTTCTGATGGATGAATTGAATATTATTGCCGCTGCCGAAACGCTACAAGGTAATACTTACGTGGTGCAACAAAAGTATAACCTGGCTATTCAAAATTAGCCACCGCTTAACATTTGTCTGCGCATTTTCAATTGAAGATCATCGGGCACTATCTCCAGGCCTTTTTGCAGATACTGCCGGGCCTTTGCCTTCTGCCCCTTCTTAAAAAAGTAAACGCATGCTTCGGAGTAGGCCTGGCCAATTACCTGCGGATTCATGATGGTAATGTTTTGGTTGGTATAAAAGTCTTCAAATAGTTTTTGAAATTTTTCACCCCGTTTTTCATCGCCTTTTTGAAAGCTTTCTCCAAACTCGGCAGCATAGAGCATTGCCATCATAGAGTTGAAATTGCTGTTTTCCTCTAATACGGGGAAGCGGGACTTATAACCCTCCAGCGAATCGATCACCACGCTGCTTTTTCGCTCATTCCGGAATGATTGCGCAAGGCAGGAAACAAAAACACCACTTAGATCAACATTGTTGGGTTGTATTTCCATAGCCTTGCTGAAGAAGGGTTTGGCCCTTACATAGTTTCCTTGATTATAAAACACACGCCCATTTTCGTAATAGTAAATGTAATTCAACTCATCAAGGGTTTCTTTATCAGTTATGTTTTGGGTTATGGTCTCAAAGCATTTCTTATACAATAGTTTGTCGTTGTTCTTAAACAACACTGTTTGTGTAAGATTATAAAATTCTCCTTTTATCATTTCAACCGTTACACCCTTTTCTTTTAACCTTGAAATACGGCCAATAAGCGCAGCCCTTTGAAGTGGGTCAAGGTTAGGCATTTCCAGTTTTGCAGCTGTGTAATGCAGCAACAGATATTCAGACCGGATATTGGGATAATAGAGGTATCCCTTTTTTACCTGCTCGTAGGCTCCGGCTATGTCATTATGATCTTGTTTAAAGATTGCATCATTCAGGTAGTGAATGCCTACCAGTTGCGTAAGGTTTATATTTTCACTTTGAAAATAATATTTATTAAACAACTCATCGGTGGTGGAATTGGCAACCTCAGAGCTGCCAATTATTTTTTGGTTTTTTAAGTTGTTGATAAAGTTGCTCTTATATGTATGGTCAAACGTTAAGAACCCAAACACAGGTGTAGTGGTTTCAATTAAAATGTTATCGGTATTAGGGTAAGCAACCAGGTAAACATGGGTAGGCTTTTCTTTAATTGTATAAGGGATGTTGAGTCTTTCAAAAAAAAGGGCATACAAGGCAGTGGCGGTTACGCAATTGTAATTTCCGTTACGACTTATCTCGTAAAAACGGTTTTCAGCCTCATACTTAGACAGAAAGCGGTTGTGCACCAACTGGTAAATGTATTTTACCTTCTTGTCGTTTTTCTTTTTTATTAATTCAGAAGTTTGAATTTCCTTTAAAGTAGCTTCAAAACGTTCTTCAAAATTTTTGGCATCTTGTGTTGCTGGGGGCGAATTGGCAAAAAAAAGGGCCGTGAAATTTGTATTTCCTCTTTTGAAATGATTTTCAAACGTTGTTGCTTCATACGGTGTGGTAAACTCCAGTTCTTTCCATCGTACAAGCGAATCAGTTTGGGCGTTTAGTTGAAAGCCCGTTAAAACCAGAATAAGTGTGAGCAATTTCATCTTTTAAAACATCAATAGATAAAAATAGAAAAAAGGAGTAATAGTGCACAGTAGTTAGCTTTGCGATTATAACTCATTTTAAATGTAATTTTAAGCTTTCGATAAACAGATATGGTTTTGAATTTGAAACAATTTGGGTGGGTGTGGCTTGGCATAGTAGTACTGGCATGTTCGCCCGACAAGGCTAAACAGGAAACCACCAACGATCCCCTAAAAATAAACTATAACATCCGCAGCCTGTGGCCGCACGATCCCGATGCATTTACGCAAGGCTTGCTTATTCACGATGGCGAGTTGTTTGAAAGCACCGGCCAGTTTGGTACATCGTGGATTGGTGTGGTAGATATTAATACTGGTAAAGTAGATAAGAAAGTGGTGCTGGATAATCGGTACTTTGGAGAAGGTATTGCTATTCTTAACAACAAGATTTTTCAACTTACCTGGCAAAATAAAGTAGGTTTTGTATATGATTTGAAAACCTTTCACAAAATAAAAGAATGGACTTATAACTCCGAGGGCTGGGGCCTTACTCATGATAATGTAAATCTGATCATGAGCGATGGTTCGGATAAACTACATTACTTAGATACCGTTACGTTAGAGATTTTAAAATCCGTTAAGGTTAATGATGAAAACGGTTCTGTAAAAAATCTGAATGAGTTGGAATACATTGAAGGATTTATTTTTGCCAACGTGTGGCAAACGAATATCATCTTAAAGATCGATCCGGCCACTGGCAAAGTGGTGGGCCGTTTGGATTTATCAAAACTGGCCAGCGATGCACGCAAAGCCAGTCCCCAGGTTGATGTACTAAATGGGATAGCCTGGCATCCGGATACGCGTTCTTTTTTGGTTACCGGAAAACACTGGCCCAACATTTATATTTTAAAAATTGATTGAGCAGAACGCAAGGTTGAATTGGAGTTAAAAATTAGTTAACCCGAAACCTAAGTCGGGCTAAGTAGTTTAAGGTTAAATAACTAACTCCATTATGAAAAATCTACTGTTTATCCTTTTATTAATTGGTAATACTGCGGGGGCTCAAACCGATGAAGCACTTGTAAAAGAAGTTGTTAACACTGCGTATGTATCAGGTATTCAAAACGGTGGCTCCATTGCCGATATCCGCAAGGGGTTTCATCCCACATTTCAAATGTTACGCTTTATAGATAATGATGTAAAGCCTTTTGGAATTGAAGAATGGATTGCGGCTATTGAAAAAAATCGGGCTCAAGCCAATGTAACACCTGCGCCACGAACAGAAGGAAAATTTATAAGTGTTACCGTTTCGGGTACAGCAGCCAATGTGGTGCTTGAATTATACCGGGGCGATAAAAAAATCTTTACCGATAATTTGCTGCTCTACAAGTTTAACGAAGGCTGGCGCATTGTAAGTAAGACATTTTACCGGCATCCGTAACTTAATCATTACCCGTATAACGATACCCGAAAACTTCATCCCAAGCACTGAGCGCAGGTTTGATATTAAGATTTACATCTACCAACCCTAGCGAAAGAAAGTAGCCAATGTTGTTGGGTATATCATCTGGCACGGCTGTTAAATCAATATCGGTAAACACCAATTGAAATACAGCCGCTGCTTTTACTTCGTTCAAAAGATGAGTATGATGTTCAATGTAGGCTTTCTGTAATTCGGGTGAACTAACAAAAGAACGATCGGGTGTGGTTACGGATTCCGAAGCCCACCCGCCTTCGGTAATAAAAACAGGAATTGGTTTTCCTTCTACTAATTTTGAGTAATAATTAATCGGAATATCCTTAGGGTTGTTAAAGCCAAAGTAGGGATACGATGAAAGTCCTAACTCTTGAATAAATGGAAAGTCGTCAAAATCTTGTGCAACGCCTGCGTAATTACCACCCACCAGTTTTCCCCACGCATGATCTACCTGTACGCTTACACTGAGGGGTACAGTAGCATTGCGTGCCCGCACAGCCTGCGCTGTTGCATTAACGGCAGTCTTCACCCCATTGTATATGGATGCTGGAGCTGCATCACGAATCAAATTGGTTTCCAGGGCTAACCCCAAATGTTCAGGATTTAAGATGCTATCCATCGCAATTGTAAATTTCTGATACAGTAATTGAATATCTGCATCGGCAATACTTTTATCGATTTGTTGTAAGTAAACAGCATCGGCACCACGATCTAATCCATTCTGCGGATCGATATAAATCCAGAGTTTGAAATTTTTGGTTTTATAATATGTCACTAGTTCTTTGTAGTTATTCACAACAAAGTCATTTACGCTTGTACCGGTAAGCAATTGTTCCCACGGCACTTCAGTCGTAATCATGGCTACATCGGCTCGTGATGTCCAGAGGTTAAGCGATTGTATAAACAAATCCAGGTTATCGAAGCGCGGTGCAGAATTTTGAAACCCCATTCGGAAGGTACGTGTAGGCGGCTGCTCTTCCTTATTGCAACTCAACAGAAGAGCAATAGCGAACAATACGAAAGCGAATGGTTTGTATGACAGATTCAATTTGTCGGATTTTATTTTTTAGGTTGAACTTTCTTTTTACTAGCCTTTACTTTTTGTTTTCCCTCACTAGTCATGGCAAATGAACGTGTCATTTTTTTAATGTGCGCAACTCTGCGAAAGCGTAGCGCACTCCAGTCTTCGTCAATGGCAACCTGTCGCACAGGTTCAAATCCTAACATGCCTAACTCAGCCCAGCCGGTATCGCGATTAAATTCGCATTTGTATTTTTTAGACGATCCTTTCGGATAGGCTAACCACAACAATCCATCATCAACCAACCGGGTGCTTACCTGCTTACTCCAGGTATTTACTTCGCTTTGTTTAGTAACAAAAGCCATAAAAAATTCAATGGGCTGCGAACCATTTAACGAAGTAGCAACCGAAACAGTTTTACTTATTGCTTTTAGTTCAGCCTGAAACGAATCCGGAGCCTGAACAACGTGTACTGAGCGTTGATCTTTTAGATTAAGCTTTTTGAATAGAGGAGTCATAATTATATCTTTTCTTGAATTCAAGAACAGATAAAGTAATCAAATTCTCCACAGATATCGGTAATTTGTCCTTCAATGGAAACCCCTGATTTCAAAAAATTTGCCAGCCGGTTTTTAAACACCACTTCCAGCCACGTGTTTTTAACAGGTAAAGCGGGCACGGGTAAGACTACCTTTTTGAAAAGCCTGGCCGCACACACACATAAGAACTTTATCGTAGTAGCCCCCACCGGAATTGCCGCACTAAATGCCGGTGGTGTTACCATTCATTCGCAATTCTTAATTCCACCGGCTACCTACATTCCTGATCGCTATCTGCCCGAGAATTTAAGTGCAGGAGGTCGTTATATCAATTCGCAAACGCTGGCCCGCAAACATCCGCTCAACAGCGAACGGAAAAAAGTATTACGGGCTATCGACTTGTTGGTGATTGATGAAGTGAGTATGCTGCGTGCCGATTTGCTCGATGCGATTGACTATCGCATGAAAGCAGTACGCGGAAATTTTAATCAGAGCTTTGGCGGCATTCAGGTATTATTTATTGGCGATTTGTTTCAATTACCACCGGTAATCAGAAATGATGAACAGGAATTATTGAGCCGGTATTATACATCGCCCTGGTTTTACGAAGCACTTGCTTTGAAGGATAACCAACCCGTGTATATTGAGTTGGATAAAATTTACCGACAACAAGATGATGCTTTTATTTCCATTCTGAATAACCTGCGCAACAGCACCATTACAAGTACCGATGTCGAAAGGCTGAATAGCTGTTATCACACCGCGGAACAAATTGAAGAGTTGCAGGAAGTAATCACCCTCACCACACATAATTATAGAGCCGACCAATTAAACCGGCAGGCATTGGATAACCTGAAAAGCAAGGCTCATTATTTTGAAGCTGTGTTGGATGGAGAATTTCCGGAAAGCATGTACCCAGTACAACCACAATTAGAGTTGAAAGAAGGAGCACAAATTATGTTTGTGCGTAACGATACCAACTTCGAGAAGAAGTATTTTAATGGGAAGCTCGCTACTGTTACCCGAATTGAAGAAGACGAAGTTTGGGTACACATGGCCGGTACACACGAGCCCTATCAATTAACGCGTGAGCGGTGGGAGAATAAAAGATATTCTGTGGATAATGCCAATCATGTATTGAATGAAGAAGTGATTGGTTCGTTCGAACAGTTTCCGGTTAAGTTAGCGTGGGCGATTACGGTACATAAAAGTCAGGGGTTAACATTTGATAAAGCAATTGTTGATGTGGCTTCTGCTTTTGCCGATGGGCAGGTATATGTGGCGCTTTCGCGCTTGCGTTCGTTGGAGGGTTTGGTCTTGCGTTCTAAAATCAATCCCGAAGTAGTTCGCACCGATAGCAACATAAAATCGTACACCAACGCAGCACATCAACCGGAAAAGCTCACATCGGTAATTGAACAACGGCAACGGGTTTACATTTCTGAGTTACTAACAACTACATTTTCGTTCGCAGGCGTGTTGAAAGAGATCAACTACATTCAGCGAAACAAAGAACCTGAGCGGTTGGAAGATCCAACCATGAAGCCCGTATTAGTGCAGGTTGTGGATGCACTGGTAAACGAAGCCGGTAATACTGAAAAGTTCCGCAGTCAACTGCAGGGGTTAATCGCGAAAGCAGCACACGAACAATTACTGGCGCGCATTGAAAAGGGTAGTACGTATTATGGTAAATTAGTGTTGGATCAATTGCGATTGTTGCTCAACCACATCGAAGCTGTAAAACATCAGAAGCGTATAAAAACATATCTCTCACAACTGCAGGAGATTGATCAATTGCTTTCGCGGAAGTTAACGGAATTGCACCATGCATATTTAATTGTTTCGCAGATTTTAAACGGAACGGAGTTATTTGATTTCCGAGCGGTTAAACTTTCGTTGGAGACAGAACGAATGCAACTACTGAAAGAAATCAATCCGCAACCCGTTGAGAAGAAAACAAAGTCTAAAAGTAAATCCGGAAAGAAGAAGCGTGCCGATGATAAGAGCACGTATGATGTTACGCTGGAGATGTTCAAGAGCGGTATGAAACCGGAAGACATTGCCAAAGAACGAGGATTTGTATTAACTACTATTGAAGGTCATTTGGCGAAGGCAGTAGAAGCTGCACGCCTGGATATTGATGCATTTATGCCACAAGAAGAAGTAGCGGAGATAATGAACACGATACAAGCACTTCCCGAATCGTTTGTGTCAAAAGAATTGTACGATAAGTTAAATGGCAAGTATGGTTATGGTAAGTTGAAGGCGGTAATGGCGCATGTAAAATTTCGACAAGATCATAAGCAATAAATTACAAATGCCTTAAAAACGCTTCACGGTTTTCCAGAAAAGCTTTTGTGATTTGGTAATGTTCGGTGTCTTCGTACCGCACCCGTTGTAGTTTACCATCACGTACTTCATAGAGCGTAGCACCGGGAATACCCATCATAATAGGCGAGTGTGTAGCGATAAAAATCTGTGCTTGCTCACGCTTCACCAATTCCATCAACAACGAAATTAGTGATAGCTGGCGCAACGGTGACAATGAAGCTTCAGGTTCGTCCAAGATGTAAACACCTTTTTGCGTTAGCCGCGATTCAAAAATTTTTAGAAAGCCTTCGCCATGGGAATACGCATTTAAATCCTGACCATACTTTTCAACCAAGGCGTTTTTTTGTTTGGTAACCATGGCCCGCACGCGATCTAATCCACCTCCTTCTAAAGAAGCTTCCCAATCTTGCATGTCTTTATCAAAAGCACTGCGCACATCTTGTATCGAACGCACAAAGCCCAGAAAGTCTTCGGCCCGAAAAAATAATCCGCGTTTGCTTTTAACCCCCCAACTTAATTTCAGATATGGAGCCAATGCTTTAGCTGCTTTTAATGATCCATCGCTTTCAATAATTTGGCTGCTAATGGTGGGCAAACCAATCGCGTAAGCCATGCTTTCAAGTAGTGTTGATTTGCCCGAACCGTTTTCACCAATAAAAATAGAAATGGGCGTTTCAAACTCCATCGGCTCGAACCCCTGTAACATCGGAATCGAAAACGGGAATCCGTTTTGATCGAAGGGCTTGAATGCAAGGGAGCGAACGATGAGCATATTTTATTTTGGAGCAAGATAACAGAGGTAAGTAAGAAACACTATTCAGACGCAAAACGAACATTTATTATACAACAAAATCATCTTTTTGGTGTCAAGTTCCTGGGATGTTCCGATAGCTATCGGGATCGAACCTGTGACCTTTGGGTTATGAGCCCAACGATCAGCAAGATTTTATAAATGGATAGATACCGTAGAAGAAGCAAGGTATAAATGCAAAAAAGCGACCTTGTTACAAGTCGCTTTTGGTTTTAGTAGCGGGGACAGGACTCGAACCTGTGACCTTTGGGTTATGAGCCCAACGAGCTACCAACTGCTCCACCCCGCGATTTGGGAGTGCAAATGTACTTCCACACACCATAAAAACCAAATATCAATTCCACTAATCTTAACTAATCGGCCTTTTTGTAACTTGGAATTTTTGACAAAATACAATGATTATCGACTTACGAAGTGACACCGTAACAAAACCAACACCCGCCATGCACCAGGCTATGATGCAGGCCCAAGTAGGTGACGATGTGTTTGGCGAAGACCCCAGTGTAATCAACCTCGAAAATAAATGCGCTGCCCTGTTGGGAATGGAAGCGGCTGTGTTTTGCCCATCGGGTACCATGACCAACCAAATCGGGGTAAAAATTAACACCCAGCCCTACGATGAAGTGATCTGTTATAAGGGCTCGCACATTTATAAATACGAAGGTGGAGGAGTGGCCGGAAATAGCCTGGCCAGCGTGCGACTACTGGATGGCGATCGGGGCAGAATTTCTGTTTCGGAAATAGAACAAAATATTAATAATATCAACGATGCACACTTGCCCATCACTTCGGTAGTATCGTTGGAAAATACGGTGGTGCGCGAAGCGGGTAGTTATTATACGCTTGATCAGATTAAATCCATCAGCACCTTTGCGCGCAGCAAGGGTTTAAAGATGCATTTAGATGGTGCGCGCTTATTCAATGCATTAGTTGAAACTAGAGATAATGCCGTTGAGTATGGAAAATACTTCGATACTATTTCTATTTGTTTATCAAAAGGTTTAGGTGCGCCAGTAGGCTCGGTGTTGGTTTGTAAAAAAGAACTGGAACCCAAAGCCCGAAGAATGCGCAAGGCGTTTGGTGGCGGTATGCGGCAAGCCGGGTTTCTGGCGGCAGCCGCAAGTTATGCGCTTGATCATCACGTAGAACGATTGAAGGAAGATCATGCACGTGCGCGTGTGTTGGGGAAAACCTTGGCCAACTTGGCATGGGTACAATCGGTAATGCCGGTTGATACCAACATTGTTATTTTTTCAGTTGTGAATACAACTACACCCGAGAAAATTCTGGGTCAGTTGAATGAACATCAAATCAAAGCCCTCAAGTTTGGTGCGCAGGAAATCCGGTTGGTAACGCATTTGGATTTTACGGATAAGATGCTGGAAAAAACTGTTGAGGTTCTTACTAAAATTAAAGCCTAACTCATGGAAGACTTAGGTAAATCGTTTCCGGCTGCCGAAGGAATGGTAGAGGCTGAGGAAGGAGCAAAACCAAAACATACGCACGAGTATTGTTTAAACTGCGGCACCAAACTGCAGGATTTATATTGTCACCACTGCGGCCAAAAAGATATTCCGCGCAGGCGTACCATGGGCGAACTGATCGAAAATTTCATCGGCTCGTTTTACAGTTTTGAATCCAAGTTTTTTCGCACCGTTCGGTTTATACTTTTAAAGCCCGGCTTTCTTCCGTTGGAGTATACATCCGGTAAACGCGAAAGCTATTACCATCCGGCCCGTGCTTATGTATTCATCAGCTTTGTATTCTTCCTTTTATTTTTTTCGTTGCCCGATGGGGACGAAGAAAACAATCAACCTATGTCCAAAGCCGATACGGAAGAGTTTAATAAGGGGATGGAACAAATGCGGAAGGGGTTGTATCAAGCTGGTTTGGATTCGGCTGTGGTAGATTCTATTTACCAGGCTTCGGTTCAGGATTCAACAGAAGTTGATTTGGTGTACTCGCTCGGAAATGACAAATCAACCATTAAAAAGAAACGCAAACCAAACAGCATTAATTTCTCTGATATTGAGTATAAAACTTTTGAAGAATATGACTCGGTTCAAAACACATTACCTGAAAGTGAGCGCGATGGTTGGTTTACCAGACTATTTAGTCGCAGAGCGATTGAACTAAAGACACGCTATAAGGATGATGATGCTGGCAAACGATTTTCAGAAGATTTCATGTCGGCCTTCTCCAGTCAGTTTTCGACTGTGCTGTTTTACCTGTTGCCGGTTTTTGCATTACTGTTTAAGTTGTTGTACGTGCGCAGAGACTTTTATTATTCTGAACATTTAGTGTTTGCCATCTTCTATTATAATTTCTTTTATCTGGCTGCATCGGTTTACCTGCTTATGTCGTTTATTCCATATGTGGGCGGTATTATCAATTTTGTTATCAGCATGTGGATGATTGCTTACCTGCCTATTGCCATGAAAAAAATGTACAAACAAAGCTGGCGCAAAACCATTTTTAAATTCATCTTGTTTTCATTCGCGTTTATGCTTTGCCTGGGAATTGGCACTGGAATCAGCGCCATGATAATTCTGTTCAATCTTTAATCAGATGCTGCAATCCAAAACGCCATTAGCCGAACGCATGCGGCCTTCCAGGCTGGAAGACCTGATTGGACAAGAGCATTTGGTCGGGCCGAACGGAATTATCCGCATTGCGATACAAAGTGGTAATGTTCCTTCCATGATTTTATGGGGCCCACCCGGTGTGGGTAAAACAACCATTGCTAACATAATCGCCAATGAAGTAAAGCGACCGTTTCAGATGTTGAGCGCCATTAGTGCCGGAGTAAAAGATATTCGTGAGGTAATTGATCAGGCAAAAAGAACCAGTCGCATGATTTTGTTTATCGATGAAATTCATCGGTTCAATAAATCGCAACAAGATGCATTGCTTGGAGCTGTTGAAAAAGGAACGATCACCTTAATAGGAGCAACCACTGAAAATCCATCCTTCGAAGTAAACTCGGCTTTGCTTTCGCGATGCCAGGTTTATACACTCAAGGCGTTGGACGAAGGTTATCTCGTAAAATTAGTAGAGCAGGCACTGGCAAAAGATACGGAGCTAAAGACCAGAAAAATTTCTGTTAACGAATACCAGGCATTGATCAATATTAGTGGAGGCGATGCACGAAAGCTTTTAAATCTTGTAGAACTAATCTGTGAATCAGTGGCCGGTGAGGTTGTGATTGCAAATGATCTGGTGATGCAGGTAGCACAAAAGCACATTGCTATTTACGATAAAAGTGGTGAACAACATTATGATATTATCTCTGCATTTATCAAATCCATCCGTGGCAGCGACCCCAATGCTGCAGTGTATTACCTGGCCCGCATGATCGAGGGCGGGGAAGATGTAAAGTTTATTGCCCGCAGAATGTTAATACTGGCATCGGAAGACATTGGTAATGCCAACCCAACTGCATTGGTTTTGGCAAGCTCCACATTTCAGGCTGTAAATGTGATTGGCTACCCCGAGGCCCGCATTATACTTTCGCAATGTGCCATTTACTTAGCCACTTCAGCTAAAAGCAATGCGAGCTATGTGGCGATTGATAATGCTATCAGCACCGTGCAACAGACAGGCGACTTACCCGTACCGTTAGCCATTCGAAATGCGCCAACCAAACTGATGAAAGACCTTGACTATGGAAAAGGGTATCAATACGCACACGAGTATCGTAATAACTTTGTGGCCATGGAATTTTTACCCGATGCCATAAAGGGAACTAAATTCTACGAGCCCGGAAAAAATGCCCGCGAAGAAGAACTTCGGAATTATTTGAAGAAATTGTGGGATAAGAAGTACAATTATTAAAAGAGAGTATAGCTTTATGGGCTTTGGTACTTAGTTACCAGTAGCCAGTTACCAGCAACCAGATGCAACGACTGCTTTTCGAATCATCACCGCTTTTCATATTCCTCTGTGCAGGGGCAGGGCTTGGTTATGCATATCTATTGTACAAGGCGAGGCACACGTGGAGTAAAGCCATAAACAGAACTTTGTTTGCGCTCCGTTCGGTATTGGTATTTTTTTTGGCGGTGTTACTGCTTGGGCCAGTGCTGAAGCTGATCACCAACCAATACGAAAAACCAACGTGGGTTTATCTGGTGGATTCATCGGCTTCTGTTGCTGAAGTGATTGACTCAGTTGGTCGTGAAAAACTAAATCGGGACTTAAATGTATCGCAGCAAGCCATTAACGACTTGGGTTATGAAAGTAAAGTGCTTGATCTGAGTGGTAATGAAATCACCAACCCGGTTTTTAATGCACCGGCATCCGACCTTAATCGCGGCATTCAACACGTAATTAACCAGTTTGAAGGTCGTAACTTAGCTGGTATTGTTCTGGTTTCGGATGGAATTTATAACTCAGGTGCTTCGCCTGTTTATGCTCCGGTGCGGGTTCCTGTTTACACGCTGGGAGTTGGCGATACTACTGCCCGCGTTGATCTGGTGTTAAAGAATGTGGCGTTTAACAAAGTAGCGTATGAAGGCAATAAGTTTCCGGTACGGGCACAAGTGTTGTTGCAGGGCATTACCAATCAAAATGTAACCGTTACCATTTCAAAAGATGGCAAGGTTGTCGCCACGGTCAACAAAGATTCGCAAAGCAAATCGTTTTTGGAATTTGATTTTCAGTTAGACGCCAGCCAGAAAGGTATTCAGCGGTTTGACGTTTCGGTAAAAGCATTAGGTGGTGAAACCAACCTGCGAAACAATGCAACCAGTATTTTTATAGAAGTAGTGGAGGGCAAAAAGAAAATTGTAATGATTGCGCCCGCACCACATCCGGATATAAAAGCACTTAAAGCCGTAGTGGAAAAAAATTCAAATTACGAATTTGTTGTTCACATTCCAGGTGTGGCTGAAGCTCCGGCTGATGTGTTAAAACCCGGAGCAGCCGAGTTATTTATTTTTCATCAGGTAATAGATATAGCTGGTAAAACGACATCCCTGTTTCAGACATTGTATAAAAGCAATGCCTCGGTATTGTTAATGATTGGCAGTAGCAGTAACCTGCGCCAGTTGGCATCGTACCAGATTCCGATTCAATTTGAATCGCTTGGCGGCCAGTGGGATGATGTTACACCTGTGGTGAATAGTAACTTCCGCGACTTTAGTTTTTCAGACAACACTAACGGCATCTTTGCGCGATACCCACCAGCCGATGTGCCTTTCGGAAAGTTTACCTGGCCAGTTGCTGCCAATGTTTTGTTATATCAACGTATTGGAAGTGTAGCAACTGATCGGCCGATGTTGTTTACCTGGCCTGATAATAACCGGAAGGTTTGCGTATTGATAGGCGAAGGCATTTGGCGATGGCGACTAAGTGAATTTTCGGATACCGGAAACACAATAGCTTTTGATGAGTTATTTTCTAAGCTGGTACAATACCTGAGTACACTAGAAGACAAACGCAAATTCAGAAGCTTTCCGCTACAAAATGAATTTTCAGATAGCGAACCGGTGGTGATTGAAAGCCAGGTCTATAACGATTTGTTTGAGTTGATATACGGCAATACCATCAAACTGGAAGTTCGCCACGAAAGTGGTGTGGTCTCCAACTATAGTTACGTTATTAGTCCGGGAAGTGCGCGGTACCGCATTGGCGGATTGAAAGAAGGCGTATATCGGTTTACAGCATCAACCGTGGTGAACGATAAGACCGAAACGGTGAGTGGCCAGTTTCTGGTGCGGGCACAAAACCTGGAAGCGCAAAATCTGACTGCTGATTTTGGATTGCTACGCACGCTGGCACAACAAACAGGTGGTAAGTTTTATAGAGCCGATCAGGTAAATCAACTCGCCACCGATTTACAACAAACCAAAGCCGCAAGCCTGATCCACACCGAAGAAACTTTCAATCAACTTATTAACCTGAAGTGGGTTTTCTTTTTACTGCTTGCGCTGATCAGTGCCGAGTGGTTTATAAGAAAGTATTTGGGTGGGTATTAAGCGGGTAAGACGTCTGAACAAATATGCGCGTAATGAAAAAAGAAACCTCTCTTCATTTTCCGTCCATCGAAAATTATATTCAAAAGTTGAATTTAGATGTTCGCCTAACGAGCAAAGATTTTATAATATATGATTATAGAAAAGTAAATCACAATACCTACGCACAGTTAGCTTCTTATCGGCAGAGCTACTTCGAAATCAGTCTTGATCTGTTTTATGGTTGCAATATAATTGTTGATTCGTTTCACCTGCCCCATGTAGAAAATAGGCTTCTATTTATTAGCCCATACCGAATTCAATCATTAAAAGGAGATACTGAAAAAGCAAATAAACTACACAGTGGTTACAGCATCCTTTTTACACCTGATTTTTTACAGGTAGAATATTCGAATCCCCTTTTTTTACATGACTATCCTTTCTTTAACCCTTACAATACACCCGTAATCGGCCTGAATCAGATGGAGGCAAGTTCTTTTGAGGAGTTGGCAAAGAAAATGTTAGCAGAATATTTGAGCCATGAAAAAATCAGTGCCGAAATCATACGTCATTATCTGCATATTTTATTATTGAGAGCCAAACAAAAATATCTTCCACTTTCTGCTCAGCCGGCCATATCTCGCGAGATGACTATCTTATATGAATATCAACACTTGATAAAAATACATTCAGGGAGCCTTCAGCAAATACATCAATATGCTTCCATTATGCACATAAGCCCAAAACACCTTTCAGAGTCGGTAAAACGAGCCAGCGGTAGCAGTGCATTGCAATTGTTACATAAAGAGATTATACACCAGGCTCAAAACCTGCTTATTCATACCTCCAAAACGATTGCAGAAATTGCGTACGAACTAAACTTTGAAAATCCACATTACTTTTCCACCTTTTTCAAAAGGCTAACGGGTAAAAATCCATCAGATTACCGTATTATTCGAAGTAGTAGCCGTAATTTTTAAAGTTATTTCAGGTAAACAAGCTTCATTTTTGCTTCTTAAAAAAAGTATAAATGAAATGCTATTTTATTGCAGCAACTTTCCTTCTTTCTCATGGTATTGCTGCGCAAATTATGCCGGATATTATGATAGGTAATAAGGCCACTGAATATTCTTTCTTATGGGTTGCCCCAGTTGATCGAAAACAGAAATTTGAACTCTTTAACTATACATTCTTTTCGGTGGACTATCAGAAGCAACAAAGAAATGCTCACGAAATTTATCAGGCTGTTACTTATAAACTAAGTAACAATTTAGGTATAGCTGCTATTGGAAGGCTCACCTTCAACGAGTTTATTCCACAAGCGGCTATTGCTTTACAGCACTATAACGATTACATCTTTCTTGCGGCATATCCTTATGTACAACACTCCTGGCAAAATGAGATTACATCGTATGGCTTGTTTGGGTTTCTCCAGTGGAAGCCGAAACTAAATGAAAAATGGAGGTTATTTACAATGCTGATGTTTGAACCTAATTTTGCCAACGGTGAACATTACTATAGCTATCAACAGTATAGAATTGGATTGCAGTCTCCAACGCATCTTCAATTTGGCGTTGGCGGCACATTAGAACAGATAGGCCCCTCATACCTGTTTCATTACAATTTTGGCATATTTATCCGAAAAGAATTTTTGCATTAGCCTTTTCAAGAACGGTTTCTCTTAACTGTATTCTATCTTTCGATGAGACAGCAAGATACAGACGATGATATTTTTTTGGAGCTTGCTGTTGCCTATAAAGCTACCGGTATTGTCTTAAGATTTTTCCGGTTATGCTGATTGCAGTCAAAGAAATGGCAGTAGTTAGCAACGAGCCTTCTATTCCAAAAATGCCACCGGTAAGATAATCCACGCGCGATAAATAATTTAACTTGAATACTCCTGTATCGTTACGACCACTAACCGCAAACCCCAATACAGCTTGTGTCAAATTCCATGTGAAGTGAACACCAATAGGTGCCCATAAATCTTTGCTGTTGAGATATACGATAGCCATCAATATACCAGAGAGGAAGATGTTAATAAATCCGATTAGTCCGAAATGGGGATTCCCCAAATGGAATGCAGCAAAAATTAATGACGATAGGATGATTGCTAAATTCTTGGATAGTTTTTCTGTCAGGTTATTCAGAATGTAGCCTCTGAACATAACTTCTTCTGTTACGGCAACCAGCATGAATACAAGAATTAAGAAGGGTAGATTATTCAGCGAATGATATTCTGGTTTTACCAGATTAAAGGTAAACATGAGTAAGCTACAAAGTAGGATTAGAATAAAACCAAGTCCGCTGCCTATGGAAAATCCCATTGGATTCCATTTGAAGAATTTATCGATTGATTCCTTTTCAATTTTTTGTTTTATAAACCAGAATGAAATGAGTGTAGCCACTGAAATAGAAACCTCGATAAGTAATGTGAATAGAGGATCATCAGCACCCATGCGCTCATACTCTTCCATTGAAATTCCAATCGTCTCTGAATAGAAAGGGATAACAAGTATCAGGTAGGTGGCAATATTAGCCAGTATCCAGATGCCAAAGAATTGAAAAAGCCGTAGCCAATTGCTGGATTTTTTGTTTGATTCATTTGTCATAAGAATAGTTTAAGACTTCCGTATTTAAGCCTTAAATGCTTTAGCCATTAGCCCCCTTTCAGATTTTGTGATACCCAATCGTTCAGCAATCTTATTCCAATTACTAACGGATGCAGTTATTGTGTCAATAATTTTGTCAGCTTGTTTCTGCGAAATGCGAAAATAGGGCGAAACTTCTCTGGCAAGATCTAAATCAAGGGAATTGTCCTTTTCAGAAATGTTCAGACTAAGCCCCATTCCATTTTCTACTGGGTTAATATCATAAGCAGGCGAAAGTCTCCAGCCTTTATCTGATAGAATGAAACCATGATTACGCAAATGGTCATCGGTATTACTCACTGTTATATAGAAGACTATTCTTCGCCATAACTCTTCGAGGTCAGCGCTGGGTTGTGCACCATGTTGTATAATAAATTCAGCGAGGTCTAAGTAACTAACTCCTTGTTGGTGGTTAGTGCCATCCGTATGGCCCAGTAATGTCATGGCAGAAGCAAAATGAATTCGTCCACCATGCTTTGTGCGGTCAAAGCGTTTTGTTAAAAAAGTATGCTGCTTACTGTAATACTTGCCAGTGACTGCTTCAGCTACGAGAAGCCCTGCATTTACAGCCAATTCATGAACGAGCATTTCCCACCCGCCTATATTTATGGTATCGTTTTTACTTGGAAACTTTGCTATCCACAAATTTCCATCTTTATCTAACACGCTTGCTTTGGGTCTTGCTCCGCCCAAAGATGAGCCAGGTGCCATTAACAGGTTCAGCCATTTTATTTTTAGAAAGTCATCTGTATCATCTTCTTCCAATCTAAAGCTGGCCTCCTCTAATTCACTTATGGAAGTCCAAGGAGGCGTAGCCATCTCTTTATTATTGTTTAGGAACTCTCCTGTTTCGATTTCTTTAAATCGAAGTGCGCCCATTCGGTGGCCATCGAAAACTCCAAGTAAATAATCCGTTTCAAAAAGACTTCGTGTTTTCCGCGCTTCTGCGCGAGCAAGTACAGCTTCGCATCTATTCATTAACACTCTACCCCAACGGTCTGGCGAGGAATCCAGGAAAATTCCGAAGTTGCGCTTATCTTCACCAACATATTGTTGGCCACTGTACAATTGTAAGTCAGGATCTAGTATTTGTGCCTTTCCTGATTTTAGCCAGTTATCAGAATACTCAAAAGAAAAAACTTCTTTGCCTCGAATCTGAGTTGATTGAAGCACACCCATCAGATGGGGTTGATCAAGACCAAACCAATCAGCATATACAAAAACAGTTCGGTGGATTGAGGTTGCCATTTACTTTTGCTTTTTAGGAGCACGTTCTTTTACAAGTAACTTTGCATCCTGCAATCTTCTACCAAGGGCATCATCGCTTGCAACTCCTAGAATATCCTTTTCTAGTCCTAAGACGAATAGCACTTGCATATACAGACCAATTGCCACATTTGGAGATCCTTTCTCAATGGCCCAAAGTGTTGTTCGGCCAATATTTGCCCGTTCGGCTACTTGTTCTGTGCTAAGTTTTCTGCGAAGTCGGGCTAGTTTTATGTTCTCGCCAAAACCAGAAAGAATTTTGAGGTTTTTGGGTAGCAAGAGTGTTTTTTCCTTATCCATAAAGTTCGCAATAACAAACAAATATGAATATATTGTTCATAATAACAAACATTATAGTAATGATTAAGCGCAAAAAAGGCGGGTTGCCCCGCCTTTATCTTATTCGCTTTTCTTCTCTTTGGAAGGTGCCTTTGGCTTTTTCGCTTTTATAGTCAGCGTTTCACCAGTGCCTTCATAATCCGCCATGATAGTGCCACCCTCCGGTACTTCACCTTTCAGAATTTCTTCTGCAACCGGATCTTCCAGGTATTTCTGGATGGCGCGGTTAAGTGGCCGCGCACCAAACTGTGGATCGTACCCCTTTTCGGCTAAAAAGTCTTTTGCTTTTTCGGTGAGCTCTACGTGGTAACCTAAGGTAATAATCCGGGCAAACAATTTCCCCAACGTAATGTCAATAATCTTGTGAATGTGTTCGCGCTGCAGCGAGTTAAACACAATTACATCGTCCAAACGATTTAAAAACTCAGGGCTGAATGCACGCTTCAAGGCACTTTGTATCGTGCTCTTCATGTGCTCTTCTTCGTTTTCGCGTTTAGCTGCCGTTGTAAAACCAATACCGGCACCAAAATCTTTTAAATCGCGAACGCCAATGTTCGATGTCATAATAATAATAGTGTTCCGGAAATCAACCCTGCGGCCTAAGCCATCGGTAAGAATACCATCATCTAACACTTGTAGCAAGATATTAAATACATCGGGGTGTGCTTTTTCAATTTCATCCAATAGCACAACCGAATAAGGCTTGCGTCTTACTTTTTCCGTAAGCTGGCCACCTTCCTCATAACCCACATAGCCGGGAGGTGCACCTACCAATCGCGACACCGAAAACTTCTCCATGTATTCGCTCATATCAATCCGCACCAGCGAATCTTCTTTATCGAACAGATAGGTGGCGAGAACTTTTGCCAATTCTGTTTTACCCACACCGGTCGGACCCAAAAAGATAAATGAACCAATTGGTTTCTTCGGATCTTTTAAGCCAACACGTGTACGTTGAATTGCTTTTGTTAATTTCTTGATCGCTTCATCCTGGCCAATCACTTTTCCATTTAACTGATCGCCCATGCCCAGCAACTTATTGCTTTCTTTTTGGGCAATACGGTTTGCAGGGATACCCGTCATCATACCAATTACATCGGCTACGTTGTCTTCCGTAACGGTGTATTTTTCAGTGCGGGTTTTTTCTTCCCATCGGGCTTTCGCCTGATCAAGTTGTTCAATCAGTTTTTTCTCTTTGTCGCGAAGTTGCGCTGCCTCTTCATACTTCTGACTCTTTACCACGCGGTTCTTCTCTTTCTTCACATCTTCAATGGCCTCTTCGAACTTTACAATTTCTTCAGGCACATGAATGTTGTTGATGTGTACACGCGCTCCGGCTTCATCCATTACATCAATAGCTTTATCTGGTAAGAAGCGGTCGCTGATGTATCGATCAGAAAGTTTTACACAAGCCTCCAGTGCTTCTTTCGTATAATTTACATGATGATGGTCTTCGTATTTTTCTTTAATGTTTTCGAGAATCTGAATGGTTTCATCTACGGATGTTGAATCAACCATTACCATCTGGAATCTGCGCGCCAATGCTCCATCTTTTTCGATGTACTGGCGGTACTCATCTAATGTAGTGGCACCAATACATTGAATTTCGCCCCGTGCAAGTGCAGGTTTAAACATGTTGCTGGCATCCAGCGAACCGGAAGCGCCACCGGCACCCACAATGGTGTGCAATTCATCAATAAACAGAATTACATCTTGCGATTTTTCGAGTTCATTCATCACGGCCTTCATCCGTTCTTCAAACTGGCCGCGGTATTTTGTACCAGCTACCAGCGAAGCAAGATCAAGTGTAACTACGCGCTTGCCAAACAACACGCGCGATACTTTCTTTTGAATGATGCGCAGCGCAAGTCCTTCTGCAATAGCGGTTTTACCAACACCGGGTTCACCAATTAATATCGGGTTGTTCTTTTTTCTGCGACTTAAAATCTGGGCTACGCGTTCAATTTCTTTTTCGCGGCCTACTATCGGGTCGAGCTTATTGTCTTCAGCAAGTTTAGTTAAGTCGCGGCCAAAATTATCGAGCACGGGTGTGCGCGATTTTTCAGTTCCTTTTTTCTCCTTGCTACCGCTGCCAGGGTTTGCTGCACTGCCAAACATTTTAGACGAATCGTCATCCGGATCGTCTGTATCAGAAGCTGCAGTGGGTTGGTCGTGTTGATATTCGAGCATTTCTTTTACTACATCGTAGGCCACATCGAACTTGTTCAGTATCTGCGTGCCCAGGTTGTCGGGGTCGCGCAGGATGGAGAGTAGCAAATGCTCGGTGCCGATCAATTGTGCTTTGAATATTTTGGCTTCCAGGTAGGTGATCTTCAATACTTTTTCTGAAGCTCGTGTTAATGGAATGTTTGCCAGGTTTTTAATTTCGTGGGTGGCGGTGCCCTTGGATATTTTTTCAATCTCGCCCCGCAGTTCGTCTAACGGTACACCTAATTTTTTCAACACGGCTACGGCAACTCCTTCGCCTTCGCGAATCATACCGAGCAGCAAATGCTCGGTGCCAATATAATCGTGTCCTAATCTCAATGCTTCTTCCCGGCTTAATGAAATTACTTCTTTAACCCGGTTAGAAAATTTTGCTTCCATATTTGGCATAATAATGAATTATGTAAATGTAAAGTTTAAGGGTGATTATTCAAAAAAACCAAACTGCTTCGCAGCATTCTTAACAATGCAAAACGCGAATCAGAAATTATTTGTTCATTCTTTATACTGTGAAGAGACCAGCGTGGAACATGCTTCGGGTCCGGCACAAAATAATAAATCAACAAGGCTGAGGTTAGAAACAAATTGATTGCCAAAAATCTGGTAATAAGGTGCAGGCCGGTAGTTCTTGCGCAACGAATATGGAATTTTCGCTTGAATGACCGATCGCATATCATTATAACCGACCGCAGCCGTTTGCTGGTAGGCAGTGCTTACCGACAAATCTGGTTTACATTTTATACAATTCAGACAGAATGACAGCAATGCATAATTCAGATCGAACAAAAATGTATGGGGTTGGTAAAGAATCTCTCTCAGGTAATCGGCATAATGTTCATAGTAAGGTGCCTTGCGATAAGCCGACTCGATAGTACGCCAGTGATTGTTTTTCCAACGAATAGAATCTTCTACCCGCACGTCTTTAACCAATGTTTTGCCCGACTTATGTGTTACCGGTACAACCAGCATTTGCACACCTTGTGCTGTATTAATAAAGCATCGGTTGCGATAACTTTGTTTAATGTAATGTTCGTGGTGCTCAAACTCGACTGATTGGAATTGCCGGAGGACGGTAAAATATTCCAGGCTGGGCAGGTAATGTAAGTCGATGAGAAGCTTCAAGATTTCGGATTTGAAATTTCGTATTTATTTGAGTTTCGGTTTGGGATTTAAAATTAAAACAATTTGAAACTTTAAATTCGGAATCAGAAATCAATAATCAAACTGCCCTAACCCTTGCCGTGTTACTACCGGCTCACCCGAAGTAAAATCCACAATGGTAGAGGGGAAATTGCCTCCGGCTCCGCCATCAATCACCAAATCAACCCGGTGCTTAAAGTCCTCATAAATTTCTTCCGGATCGGTAGTGTATTCTTTAATAATGTCATCGTCTTTAATAGACGATGTGATGAGTGGGTTAGCGAGTTGTTGTACCATAGCCAGCGGAATAGCATGGGCCGGAATACGAATACCCACCGTTTTTTTATTTATATCCAGTATTTTGGGCACGCGGCTGCTGGATTCAAAAATAAATGTGAAAGGTCCGGGTAAAAGTTTCTTTAAAACTTTAAACTGAGGGGTGTCCAATCGTTTTACATATTCTGAAATGTGGCTCAGATCGTTACAGATAAAAGAGAGATTAAGTTTTTGTGGTTTTACTTCCGTTATGTAACACAAACGCTCTACCGCTCTTCGGTTCAACAAATCGCACCCGATACCATAAATAGTATCTGTTGGGTAAATGATAACACCCCCGGCACGCAATACTTCTACCGCACGGGTAATTTTACGAGGTTCCGGATTTAACGGATGAATAGCAAGAAATTCAGCGGCCATTTGGAGGCAAGTTAACAAACCTGTGTAACCTTGAACCGCGATTTTAGTAACTTTGTTGCTCTGTTAAAATATACTATGGCTGAAGTATCGAAAAGGAAACTTGCTTTTTTTCTGGTTGTATCTACGCTGTTAATCACGTTTATTTTTTATGGGTATCAGATTTATTTCACACCCAATATTCTGGTAGATGGTGAGAGCAAGGTTTTTATTGTTCGTACAGGTTATACCTTCCGCAAGGTGCAGGAAGAGTTGGGCAAAGGTAAGTTTGTAAACGATATGGTGTCGTTTAGTTTTTTGGCACGCCTGAAAGGTTATGATAAAAAAATAATGCCTGGACGGTACCTGCTAACCCGCAACATGACCAATGCGCAGGCCATTGCCGTTCTGCAAGCCGGTGTAAAAGAATCTGTTCAGATAACGTTCAACAATATCAGGTTAAAGCGTGAGTTAGCTGAAAAAATTACTAAAAACACAGGTGTAACCGTTGCCGAGTTTAACGATGCGCTGGACAAGTTCATCGCATCCAACACCGAAGGCTTTACCGAACAAAACGTACTCAGCATGTTTTTACCCAATACCTACGAGGTATATTATAATGTGTTACCCGATGAGTTGATTGAGCGTATGCACAACGAGTACAAAAAATTCTGGAACGATGAACGTAAAGCCAAAGCCGACAAGTTAGGCTTAACACCGCTTGAAGTTTCTACGCTCGCTTCAATTGTGCAGGCAGAAAGTGTGAAGCCGGAGGAAGCGCCCATTATTGCAGGACTTTATATTAATCGTTTAAAGAAAAACATGCCGCTGCAAGCTGACCCAACATTAGTGTTTGCGTCTGGCGATTTTACATTAAAGCGCGTGTTGAACGTGCATAAAGAAATAGATTCGCCATACAACACGTACAAATATACGGGCTTACCACCGGGGCCAATAAACATGCCTCAATTAGCAACATTAGATGCCGTGCTGAATTACCAGCAACATGATTATGTGTATATGTGTGCACGCGAAGATTTTTCCGGCTTTCATAACTTTGCGGCTTCCTTGCAGGAACACAATCGCAATGCAAGCAAATACCAGAAAGCTTTGAGTATTGAAATAGCAAAGGGTAAAGCGCTGAGAGGCGAAAAATAATGTACGTATCCGAAACCTATATACGCGTGCGCTATGGCGAAACCGACCAGATGGGGTATGTATATTATGGCAACTATGCTATGTATTACGAAGTAGCGCGCGTAGAAAGTCTGCGCAGGTTAGGCCTTACATACAAAGAGCTGGAAGCTATGGGTGTAATGATGCCCGTGCTGGAAAATCATTCGAAGTTTATTGCGGCCGCCTTGTATGATGACAATTTGAAGATTGTAACAACCATTCGCGAGAAACCCGGTGTGCGTATCCGTTTTGAATATGATATTTTTAACGAAGCAGGAAAATTAATTAACCAGGGCGAAACCCTTTTGGTGTTTGTGGATAAGGTTACCGGAAAGCCGTGTAGGCCCCCACAGGTTTTTTCAGATTTGCTAACACCTTACTTTGCATGAAGTATGTTACACGCAAACGGATACTGGAGTTTTCTTCAGCACGCAGTGGCCGCAATTGGTTAAAGCGTATCCGCTTTAAGCGATTCGGAAATCTTTCGCTGTATAAATTTCTGAAGATATTTTTTTACAACATTACTGAAGATGAAATTATGGATCGCAGCAATGGGGTTGCCTATAATTTTATTTTAGCCACCTTTCCGGCCATCATCTTTTTGTTTACACTTATTCCTTACATCACCCAGTTTTTTCCTGCCATTAACAGGGATGCCATCATCGTTTTTATGGGCGAATACCTGCCACCCAGTATGAACGAAGTTATTTCCTCTACTGTGTTGGATATTGTTAGTAATCAACGCGGAGGCCTTTTAACAATCGGCTTTTTCTTTGCCTTGTACCTGGCCACCAATGGTATGATGGCCCTAATGCGCGCCTTCAATGCCTGTTATCGTACCGTAGAAAGAAGAAACGTATTGCGCATGCGGCTAACAGCTACTGGCCTTACATTTATGTTGGCACTTACGCTATTATTGGCAGTTGTGTTATTAATTGGTGGCCAATTGGTATTGGAGTATATGATGACGCATCTTTCCGAATTCAGTAATCTTGATCTCAGCAATATTAAATTGCTGTTTTTAGTCCGATTTGTAGTAATCTTTTTGGTGTTTTTTATCGCAATTTCATTCATCTACTACTTTGGGCCCGCTGTGCATTACAACTGGCGCTTTTTTTCAGTCGGTTCGTTGTTTGCTACGTTGGTTATATTGGCAATTTCATACGGATTTTCGTACTACATCACCAACTTTGGCAGTTATAACAAGGTGTATGGCTCTATTGGAGCGTTGATCGCGTTAATGGTGTGGATTCAACTCATCACCATGGTTTTACTTTTCGGGTACGAGGTAAACGCCAGTTTACACTACGGACAAAAACTGGAGGGGATCAAATCAAAAATCAGTCGCGCAGAAAAAGCTGCACGTTAACGCTTAATTGATTTACTACGTGGTGAGGTAAGAAAACATGGCAATTAATCCCAATATCAACAGAATAATACTCGGCAAAAGCGCTACCACGCGGTTGTGCTTCATAATGGAAGCAAGCTTTTGCGCCATAAATGCCAGTAACAATAATAAGAGCAATACACCAATCGAGGTTCCCAACACATAACTATGCAATCGCCAGCCGGTGTTTAGCACAATCCAACCTTGCGATTTCAGGTAGGCCGTCATACCAATCCACCACGGTATAGCTTGCGGATTAAGAATACTTAACACCAATCCTTTTCTGAAACCACTTTCCTGAAGTTTTACAGTTAAGGGCGAAGGTTTTCGTGCCGACCACAATCCCAAAATACCTAGTGCCAGCATAACCACTGCCGCCAGAAGTTTAAAATTCTGTTGTACAATAGGCGAGGAAGTTATCAGGTGTTCAAACTCTACTGCAATCCAGGCGTAGGGATATTCAATAATCGCAACTGCCAGAATAAACCGCAGGGCAATACGCAATTTATTTTCGAGGCCCATTTGCAACACCATAATATTAAGTGTGCCGGGCGGAATAGATCCGATAAAACTGGCCACAAGGCCGATGATAAAAACCTGAATCAACATTAAAAAATTTCAGCACAAGCTACTAAACAAAGTACGGGTAATACATAGAATAACCAAGTTGCGGTTAATGAATCTTAATGTTTTTACTTTTGTTGTATCTTGATAAAAGTAAACGATAACTCAGTTTTACATGCTTGAAATAATACAAAAACCCTGGACTTGGTATGTAGCGGGCGCATTAATCGGGCTTACCGTACCGGCTCTTTTGCTGCTTAGTAATAAGTACTTTGGTATTTCTTCCTCGCTCACGCATATCTGCGCTGCATGTATTCCGGCAAAAATCTCATTCTTCAAGTACGATTGGAAGAAAGAAATCTGGAATTTATTTTTTGTGGGCGGAGTATTGGTAGGTGGTTTAGTAGCCTCTCAACTATTAAGCAACCCCAACCCGTTTCAGGTTTCGGAATAAACCACACACGCATTGCAAGCACTCAACATTACAACTGATAACGAGTTGATGCCCGCCTCTTTATTCTCTTTCGAAAATCTGTTCTCACTTAAAGGACTGGTGTTTTTTGTTTTGGGTGGATTTCTGGTAGGCTTTGGAACCCGCTATGCCGGGGGTTGCACTTCCGGGCATTCCATCATGGGTTTATCTACTTTGCAATGGCCCTCGTTGGTAGCAACCTGCTGCTTTATGGCCGGTGGTTTTGCCATGGTGCATCTTATTTTTCCGTGGTTAATGCGTGTATTATAAATCTTATTCAAGTACAACAATGCAAAACATAAATCAGAATATAGAAATTAATCCGGTAGTGATTGAACACCCGGTTGAGTGCGAAGCTCCATACAATCAGGTTGACCAAGAATCGTTGATAGGATCGAATATAAAATATGCGGTGGTTGGTATGCTTTTCGGAATCGTGTTTGTAAAGGCAGAAATTGTTTCGTGGTATCGCATTCAGGAAATGTTTCGCTTGCACTCATTTCACATGTATGGTGTAATTGGTACTGCTGTGGTGGTGGGATTGATCTCCGTTTGGATCATTAAAAAATTCAAAGTAAAAACCATGCAAGGCGAAACGGTAGTATTTCACGATAAACAATTTCATTGGGGAAATATAATCGGAGGTACCATATTTGGCTTAGGATGGGCCATTACCGGTGCTTGCCCCGGTCCATTGTTTGCACAAATAGGTAGTGGTTTTTTAGTAGTAATTGTAACCCTGCTCAGCGCCATTGCCGGCACCTGGTTTTACGGTTTACTGCGCGATAAACTTCCACATTGATTTGGGTGAAACGGAAGCTCTACTTTGTAATCCATTTAAGAAGATGAATCAACACCTAAAAAATGATAAGTCCCTGTTAAAATTAGTTGGGGGTCATTGGTACTTGTTAGGGCTTGTTGTTTTATTGATGCTGTCTGTTATTGCCTCAATGGTGATAGGTTCTTCTCAATTAGTAAAATGGTTTGATACACCGGTTGCCAGTTGTAATGGAATTAAACCTGCTGATAATTTATGGCGGGCACCGTCAGCGGCAACAATCCCTACTGATGTAAGTGGTGATGAAATCCGCTATGGAAAAGAACTGATAGCTCATACAGCTTATTACCTGGGTCCACGCGGAAAAGTGATGGCAATCAGTAACGGTATGAATTGCCAAAACTGTCATCTTGATGCGGGCACAAAACCTTTTGGTAATAATTACAGCGCGGTGGCATCAACGTATCCTAAGTTCAGAGCCCGGTCGGGTACAGAAGAAACAATAGAAAAAAGAGTGAACGATTGTATTGAACGAAGTTTAAATGGCCAGGCTTTGGCAGATAGCTCGCGCGAAATGAAAGCGATAGTTCGTTACATCAAATGGTTAGGTACTGGTGTTCCGAAAGGAGAAAGCCCTAAAGGCTCAGGATTAGTGGAGCTTGCTTACCTGGATTATCCAGCCGATCCCGCTAAGGGTAAATTAGTTTATGAAGCGAAATGCGTGAGTTGTCATGGAAAAAATGGTGGCGGTATAAAAGCACCAGATTCAACTTCGTGGACGTATCCGCCCTTGTGGGGGAACGATAGTTATAATACAGGTGCAGGGTTGTATCGCTTATCGCGATTTGCAGGATACATCAAAGCAAACATGCCGCTGGGTTCAACTTATGATGAACTACAGCTAAGCGATGAAGAAGCCTGGAACATTGCTGCGTATGTAAACTCGTTGCCGCGTCCTGAAAAAGATCTTTCCAGCGATTGGCCCGATATCTCCAAAAAACCAATTGATCATCCGTTTGGTCCGTTTGCCGATGGCTTTAATGAACAGCAACATAAGTACGGTCCGTTTGCACCCATTGTTGAAACCCGAAAACTTAAAAAGTAATGAAGTGATTGCTGGTGTTAACTTGTTTAACAACAGGGAACAGCTTTACTTGCTTTATTTGTAGTGGATTATTACTTCTGTTTTAGAAATTTTAATCATAAACTTAACCTTAAAAGTTACATGTATGAAACAACTACTAAACACATTGGTGTTTGTTATTTTAGCAGCAAGTGCAGCCTGCACACAAACACAGCAAGGGGGTGCCTTATCGGTTGCTGATTTTGAAAAAAAGCTTGCAAGTCAGTCAGAAAAGGTTGTATTGGATGTGCGTACGCCCAGCGAATACAACGAAGGTCATTTAGCCCAGGCGAAATTGATGAATGTGAATGACAGCAATTTTAAACAACAACTCAGCACCTTGCAAAAGGATAAGCCGGTTTACGTGTATTGCGCGGCCGGAGTGCGCAGTAATAAGGCCGCAACCATTATGCGGCAAGAAGGCTTTACACAAGTGTTTGAACTAAGTGGCGGCATACAAGCATGGCAAGCCGCGGGTAAACCGGTAACCAAATAATTACGCGTACTTATGCCCATCATCAATGTGTACCCATCAACATGTGCTTATAAAAATTGCCTGCTAATTTCTTATCAGTAGAAAATAACTGCTGGGGTGCAGATTTCTGAAAACATTGGTTGGATTTGCTAAGCGCATCAAAGCTCAGAATCTGGTAAACTGAACTATTCCAAGCCTTCATTTTGTTTAAAAAGACGAAATTGCTCCTAGGTTTAAAAAAAAGTAAGTTGTGTAACGGGTGTTACTAATAACCTTAATCTTCATTAGCATATTTGCATCATTAAATTTTAAAACGAAGAACAAACTAACATGTATTTTCAGCACGTTTACGACAAATCGCTTGCCCAGGCAAGTTATTTTATTGGCTGCCAGAAGGCTGGTGTAGCCTTGGTGATAGACCCCAAACGCGATGTTGACACCTACCTTGAAATTGCGAAGCAAAATAATATGAAAATTACGCACATCGCGGAAACGCACATTCATGCCGATTTTCTTTCAGGTTCACGCGAGTTGGCACTTCTTACAGGAGCAAAGTTGTATTTGTCGGACGAAGGTGGTGAAGGTTGGTTATACGAATTTCCGCACGAAGGTTTAAAAGACGGTAGTGTGTTTAAAGTTGGGAATCTGAAACTGGAAGTTTTGCATACCCCCGGTCATACCCCCGAAAGCATCAGCTTCTTGTTAACCGATACCCCGGCCAGCGATAAACCCGTAATGTTGTTTACCGGTGACTTTGTATTTGTAGGGGATATTGGTAGGCCGGATTTGTTGGAAGAAGCAGCAGGAATTATAGGCACAAAAGAAGTAGGTGCAAAGCAGATGTTTAAATCAATAGAACGCTTTCGCGAACTGGCCGATTACATTCAGGTGTGGCCAGGCCACGGAGCAGGCTCTGCATGCGGTAAAGCCTTAGGCGCTGTACCCAGCACAACAGTAGGCTACGAGAAAGTACGCAACTGGGCGCTGCAACATGAAAATGATGAACAAGGTTTTGTGAAATACTTATTGGAAGACCAACCCGAACCGCCTAAGTATTTTGCCATGATGAAGAAATTAAATAAAGTTGAAAGACCTTTGCTAACGGAAGTTCCGAAACTAAAAAAATTATCGGGGCAGGATTTAAAAGCTGCGATGGATAAAGGTGTCAAAGTAATTGACACCCGACTGAAGCAAGATTTTGCAGCAGGTTTTATACCTGGCTCCATTAACATACAAGGTAACAATGCATTTGCTACGTGGATGGGTTGGTTCCTTACTTATGAAGAACCGTTTATTCTGATTGCTGACGAAAGTAAACATGATGATCTGGTTCGCAAACTCATGCGCATTGGCTTGGATAACATTTACGGGTATGTGCCCGATGTAAATGTGTGGACAGCGCAAGGTGGTACGCTCCAGAAAGCCAACGTGATTTCATTGGATGAGTTTAAAGAAATTTTAAAGACTAATCATACGCAAGTGGTTGATTTGCGGGGCTCAAGCGAATACAAAGCCGGCCACATAAAAGGAGCCGATCATGTATTCATCGGCACACTCGAAAAAAATCTGAGTAAGATTAAGAAAGACCAGCAGGTAGTAATTCACTGCCAGGCAGGCGATCGGGCATCCATCGGGTATTCGCTGTTGGCTAAGCATGGTTTTAATAATGTCAAGAATTATTCAGGGGGGATAAACGAGTGGGTGAATGCGGGGAATGGTGTGGTGAGTGAAAGTTGATTCGGTTCACCTCTAAATACCAAGCCCGGTCTGAAAACAAAAAAGCCCCAAACTAATCGGGGCTTTTTCATGCTGGCAGAGGAGGAGGGATTCGAACCCCCGGACCGCGTTAACGGTCTCCGGTTTTCAAGACCGGTGCAATAAACCGCTCTACCACTCCTCTGTATGCGATTTCCTTTTTAAGGACTGCAAAAGTAAGCCGAAATTTGATTTCTCCAAAAAACCTACTGATCGCTGAAATCCGGGAAGGTTTTCTTTAACTCTTTGTTATCGTAATTAACGATACCCGGTTTGCTGGCGTCCAGCTCCAACACTACTAATTTTTGATTATTCAAGATGGGCAGAAGCTTATCGCGATCCGGATCGAAATCCTTACTTCTACGCGCACTTTTCAAGGCATATTTACGGGCAAAATTGTCGGCCTCTAATTGCAGTTGATTTCGGATTTCAACATTAATCTTTAGCTTCTCTATAATATCCGATTTCGATTTACCAATTACTTCCGTAGCCTCTAAAGTGCCCAGGGTGAGCACCGATGTACCACCTATTGCCGATACTGCTTTGTATGCCTGAGGATCGTTGGGCATAGCAACCGGTGCTAACCCCGTAGTAGCACCCAACGATGCATTTAAAATAGAACGATTTTTTTTACCCTTCTTGGCTTGCTTGTAGGCCTTATTCAGTTTTTCATGATTTTCGTCTAACTGATCGATTAACATTTTGGATTGACTTAATGAACTGCGGTACTTGGTATATAAAAATTTATCTTTCTCTTCCAGATTCTCCGTATCAATCACTTTAACCTTTACCGATTTTTGAGCCCGGTTGTTCGATTTATCAATAACAAAAAATAGTAACTCCACTGTTTTGGTTTTTTCAGCTTCATCTACAAAGTAATAACCGGGCGACCAGGTGAATTCGGCTTGTACCAAGGTGTTTTTACTAAACGATTGATTGCCTATGCGCGGATCGCTACTGATAAAACCTACGCTACTAATATTGTCATCTCCGTTGGGGTCTGATGCATAAATTTTAAAATGAATCCGTTCATCTTCTTTTATGGTTACAATCGTATCGCCCGGTACTAATAGTAATTCAGGTGGTAAGTCTAATTGCGTTTGGGCAATTTTAATTCTACCCCGGGTTTCAGCTTTCTCGGGTTGATCCTGAACAACAAATTCTATGATAACCGGAACCGATTTTAAGGCATTAAACTGGTTGCGCGAAGGTGACCAGGTAAGTAAACCTTGCGATGTAAAAGTTGCTCCTTCGGGCATTTGCGATTGCACCGATTTAAACACTAGCGGGTCGCCATCCGGGTCGCTCACGTATTGATCGGGAATCTGGTAAGTATTAACCGAAGATTGCTTTACATA
Source organism: Cyclobacteriaceae bacterium (assembly GCA_019638395.1). GTDB lineage: Bacteria > Bacteroidota > Bacteroidia > Cytophagales > Cyclobacteriaceae > ELB16-189. The sequence continues at coordinate 142,067 of JAHBTX010000005.1, read as the reverse complement.
AAAGATGGGCAAGTCTTCAACAACGGGCGGGCGGTTCTGGTGAAAAACAGTAAACGCCAATGGCTTGCGGGCTCGCCTTCCATCTTTCCATTCGGCTTGCACAATTACGTTTACTTCTTTCTTTTTTTCTAGACGGTCAATCAGGTCATAACCGGGTTTCCAATAAAAATTTCCGAGTGTATCAAGTTGAATTCCGTAACCATTGCCGCCTTCCAATGTATAGCGGGGTTTTATCGCCTCTGGTGTTTCCATTCTGAATGAAAGCTCAGCCCCCTCAAACAATGAATGCCAGCCTGTTGAGTCTGAAACAGTAATCTGTTGGGCTTGCCCACCAATACATGCAATAATTAGCAAAGAAGTTAAAACCCCAATCTTCATTTCGGCAAAGGTTTTTTAGATTTAGACCCGCAAAGTTAAACGTTTACAGTGGTGTGGCCACACCATTTGCAGATTTTAGACCCCCGTTATGAATACGAAAAAGAAAAAAACAGCACGCGCATTTTCCTTTTTTGAAAATGTGTGGGCTGTTGTGGTGCTCATTCCGAAAGGACGTGTTACCAGTTATGGCGCTATTGCGCGATACCTCGGCACAGGCATGAGTGCCCGCATGGTGGGTTGGGCTATGAATGCCGCGCACATCAACAAAAAAATTCCGGCCCATCGCGTAGTTAATCGCAACGGTTTGTTAACCGGTAAACACCATTTTGAAACACCTTCAACCATGAAAAACCTGTTGCAGAAAGAAGGTATCATTATTAAAAAAGATCAGGTTCAGAATTTTAAAACCCACTTCTGGGATCCCGCCAAAGAACTTTTATAGACGGTATATCCCAACCTGGGAAAACTTTTCGATGCCGATTCGATTAATTCAGCGTTTTTAACGGCTTTCATAGCCAGGCAAGGTTTTGGCAACTATCGGTGGCATAGGCTAAAAAACTCCTGACGAATATGAAATACTTAATAAAAATCTCAACCCTGGTACTGTTAATGGCACTTGTTATTCCGGCCTACAGTAAGCATCCGGTAAACGTAATCCACACGCGCAATCAATATCAGTTTGTATTTAAAGTGCATAAAGAAATGCTGGGTGCACATGTACAAGTTATTTCTGAAAATGGAGATCAGGTTGATGCCCAGCAGTTGATGAAACGCAAAATGGTAATCGACTTTACTGCATTGCCGGTAGGCCATTATACTATTGTGGTAGAGAAAGATGGTAAAACAGAAAGCTTTGAGTTTGTAAGAAACTGGCGATAGTCTGAATCGTTGGTACTTTAATCGAAAGCAGCGTCACACTCCGGTGTGGCGCTGTTATTTTTTCGAAACCAGCCAAAGTCCGCCAAACGTAATAAGTCCATTTAGCAATAAAACTTCAATTCCAATTTTGTAACCGTTAAACCAAACGGGGGCATTTGTACTAACGATGTAACTCAAAAGAGGCGACAAAATACACACCACCGAAACAACAACACCCTTTAGCTTGCGCGAAGTAAACAGCCCAAACGAAAACAATCCTAACAGCGGGCCATATGTATAACCGGCTACACCCAAAACAGCATCAATAACCGATTTTTCATTTATTTCTTTAAAGATGATAATGATGAGCAGAAACAGTAATGAGAAAGAAATATGTACTATAAATTTTTGTCGTTTCTTTTCAGCTTCCGCTTTGTCTTTGAAATTGAGAAAGTCGATACAAAAAGATGTGGTTAAGCCTGCTAAGGCCGAATCGGCACTGGCATAAGAAGAAGCTGTAATGCCCAGCAGAAAAAATATGCCTACCAAAGGGCCCAGTTCATTAAAGGCAAGTCGCGGAAAAATTTCATCGGGTTTGGGAACAGGCAAATTAAATTGTTGACTGAACACCAGCAACAAACCACCCAACACCAGAAAGAGCAAGGTTACAAATACAATTACCAGACTAAACCAGAACATGTTTTTTTGTGCATCGCCCAGCGTTTTGCATGTTAAGTTCTTTTGCATTATTTCCTGGTCAAGCCCGGTCATGGCAATAGCAATAAAGGCTCCACCCAAAAATTGCTTGGGAAAAAATAAGGTTGAGTTTACATTATCAAAATGAAAAATGCGGGCATAGCCAGCAGCCTCAATACTGTTAAATATTTCTATAAAATTTAATCCCAGTTTATGGGCAATTACAATTACAGTAATTACCAAAGCCGAAACCAGAAACAATGTTTGAAAGGTGTCGGTCCACACAATGGTTTTTATGCCACCCCGAAATGTATAAATCCAGATGAGTGCAATGGTAACAGCTACCGTTACATAAAAGGGCACGTGCCAGGCATCGAATAAAAAAAACTGAAGTACCGAAGCAGCCAGAAATAAACGCAAGGAAGAACCGATAGTGCGGGAGATCAGAAAAAAAACGGCACCGGTACGATAGGCCCATAAATCGAAACGTTGTTCTAAGTAGGTGTAAATCGAAACAAGATTGAGTCGGTAATACAAGGGCATCAATATGCCGATGATGGCCCAATACCCGAACAAATAACCAATTACCACTTGAAAGTATGCAAAGCCGGTGTTCACCACATTGCCCGGCACCGAAATAAAGGTAACACCCGATAGCGAGGCACCAATCATTCCAAAGGCAACCAGATACCAGGGCGATTGCCTGTTAGCAGTAAAAAAAGTATGTGTGTCGGCCCCGCGCGAAGTTAGAAACGAGATGCCAATCAGCACACCGAAGTAAAGAATGAGAATGGTAACAACCAGTATAGGATTCATGTTGGTATTGCAAGCGGCAAAGAAAGTAAAAAATGAGAGTATATGCATGTGTAGTTGCACCACCTAAATGTTTTACCTTTGCAAGGTTATAAAATGGTTTTGCCATGACTAAGCAACAGGAAGTTTACGAAACCGATTTATTGGAGGTAATTGAAGATACCGACCTGAAAGACCTGGTTGTTTTCAATGATGATTTTAATACGTTTGATCATGTAATTGCTACTTTAATAAGAGTTTGTAAACATACACCCGAGCAAGCCGAGCAATGTACGTTGCTGATTCACTACAAAGGAAAGTGTGCGGTGCGCAAAGGAACAGAAGCGGTACTAAAGCCCATGTGCGAAGCCATTTGCGAAGCCGGAATTGATGCCCGCATACTTTAAATTAATTTGAGGCGTGGAGTTTCCATCTAAACTGATTGAAGACGCAGTAAACGAAGTTTCCAAGCTGCCCGGTATTGGAAAAAAAACAGCCTTGCGCTTAGTATTGCACCTGGTTAAAGAATCTGAACATAAAACAGCCGCCCTTACCGATGCTCTAAATCGCATGCGCACCCAAATCCGGTTTTGCAAAACCTGCTATAATATTTCCGATACCGAGGAATGCAGCATCTGCCAAAGCCATCGCAGAGATAAATCAATAATATGTGTGGTAGAAGAAACCAACGATGTGATGGCCATTGAAAACACCGCGCAATACAATGGAGTATATCATGTACTGGGTGGCGTTATTTCACCTATGAATGGCGTGGGGCCTGCCGATTTGAAAATAGATGCGCTGGTTGATCGGTTGATGCGGGCACAAAGCCAGGTAAAAGAAATTGTATTAGCGTTAAGCCCTACCATGGAGGGCGATACCACCGCTTTCTATCTTAATAAAAGACTTAAAGACTTTTCAATAAAAGTAACATCCATTGCCCGCGGGGTGCCCGTTGGTGGCGAGCTGGAATATACCGATGAGATTACGCTGGGAAGAAGCATTAGTAGTCGCGTGCCGTTTCAGGTTTGATTATTAGCTAACAAGTGTTTGATCAAATACCGGTTTGAAGAATCAGAAATCTGTTCTCATATTTTATTTCTTGGCCTGAAAAGAAGCCGAAGTCAATCTTCATTTATCATTTACCCCATTCAGATTCTTTCTTACTTTTGAGCACATTTTCTATAAATCATGAGCAAACTTTCTAATCGTATCGAAGCCATACAAGAATCAGCCACACTGGCAATGGCCGCCAAAGCCCGCGAATTTAAAAACCGCGGCATTGATGTAATAAACCTTAGCCTGGGAGAACCCGATTTTAAAACACCCCAACACATTTGCGAGGCAGCCAAAAAAGCCATTGATGAAGGAAAGTATTTTTCATACCCGCCTGTTGCCGGCTATCAGGATTTGCGCGAAGCGTTAGCAGCAAAATATCAGAAAGAAAACAACGTGCCCTACAAGGCCGAAAATATTGTGGTAAGTAACGGAGCCAAGCAATCTATTGCCAACGTTATGTTGGCATTGCTGAATCCAGGCGATGAGGTGATTGTATTTTCACCATATTGGGTAAGTTACGATGCACTTGTACGATTGGCTGAAGCCACACCTGTAATAGTTAAAGGCACACTCGAAAATGATTTTAAAGTAACCGCTGTACAAGTAGAGGCAGCCATCACCAAAAAAACTAAAGCCATTATTTTCTCATCGCCTTGCAATCCTACAGGCTCAGTATTTAGCAAGCAAGAGTTGGAAGCAATTTCACAGGTTGTACTAAAGCACGAAGGCCTGATGGTAATTGCCGATGAAATTTATGAACACATCAACTTTACAGGCGATCAAACCAGTATGGCTTCGTTGCCTGGTATGTTTGATAGAACAATTACCGTAAATGGTTTTGCCAAAGGTTTTGCCATGACGGGCTGGCGCGTGGGCTACATTGCAGCGCCCAAGTGGGTAGTGGACGGAAGCAATAAAGTACAAGGCCAGATCACTTCAGCAAACTGTTCTATCTCCCAGCGCGGTGCATTGGCTGCCGTTACGGGCGATCTGGCACCTACTAATGAAATGGTGAAAGCGTATCATAAGCGCAGAGACATTGTTTACAACCTGTTGAAAGAAATACCGGGAGTAAAAGCCAATTACCCACAAGGGGCATTTTATTTCTTCCCGGATGTGAGTTATTACTACGGAAAAAAAGAGGGCGACCGCGTGATTAAAGATGGCGATGATTTCTGTTTATACATTCTCGAAAAAGCACACGTATCATTAGTGCCCGGTGGTGCTTTCGGAGAGGAGAAGTGCGTGCGACTATCCTACGCAGCCTCCGAAAAAGAATTGGTAGAAGCCATGCGCAGACTAAAGGAAGCATTGGCGCAATTAAAATAAGATGCCCAACCTCCGGCAGATTTTTACCGATTTCAATTCGCTCAATATTTTAATTGTAGGCGATGTAATGCTGGATAGTTACATCTGGGGAGTAGTGGAACGCATCTCACCCGAAGCTCCGGTACCCATTGTAAATGTAAAGAAGCGCGATGTACGATTAGGTGGCGCAGCCAATGTGGCACTCAATGTACAGGCACTGGGTGCAACACCGGTTATGGTAGCACTTTATGGCGATGATGAGGCCGGCATACGACTACAACAAATCGTAAAAGATCAACATCTTTCAACAGATGGGCTGGTACTTTCCACAACCAGACCCACCACTGTTAAGACACGCGTAATTGCCAGTAGCCAGCATGTAGTGCGCGTGGACGATGAATCGGATAAACCTTCGTCTGCCGAAGAAGAGCAGCAACTGTGGAAGCGTATTGAGAACCTACTGCCCACTTGCCAGGCCGTAATTTTTGAAGATTACGATAAAGGTGTTATCAGCCCCGGATTGATTTATAAAACAGTAACACTTGCTAAGCAGTTAGGTAAACCCACTATTGTGGATCCGAAGAAGCGAAACTTTTTGGCATACGAGCAGGTAACGTTGTTTAAGCCTAACCTGAAAGAAATGCGCGAAGGGCTGAAGGTTGAGTTAGAAGCTGGAAATCAATTGCAATTAGAAGCTGCTATAAAAATTCTGAAAGAAAAACTACAGGTAGAAGGTGTAATGGCCACGCTATCAGAACATGGCGTGTATATCGATTACCAAAACGAAAAAATAAAACTACCGGCCCACGCGCGAGAGATTGCCGATGTTTCCGGTGCGGGCGATACGGTGGTGAGTATTGCGGCTTTAGCGGTTGCGCTCAAGTTAACGCCCAAACAAATTGCAGCACTTTCTAATCTGGGTGGTGGTTTGGTTTGTCAGCATGTGGGTGTTGTGCCAATTAACAAAGCTGAATTATTAGCGGAAGCGGAGCGGATTGGAATTTGAGCAGCGTTCACAATTTTTAAAATAATAATAAGGCTAAAAAGTCCTCTCGATTGTTATCTGGGTGAATTGATTTCTAACATGGTATTTTATCAATTGTGAGTTATTTACATAAAAACTACCACTTAAAATATTAGTCAAACCATAGTAATGTTCTAACCCAATCTTAATTCTACTGGTTAATGCATAGGAAACGCCACCAAGCATCCCAATTTCAGGGCGACCGGCTAAAACATCAGAGCTTTCGTCATTGGGTAACCAAAAGCGGAAGTTTAATCCGCTTCTAAAAGATAATTTCGGCTTCGGACGGAATTGTAAACTTAAAGGTACTTCTATGAAAAGATGATGCTGATTACTTACCGTTTCATCTAAACTTGGTAACACCCACTGTTTATTCGTAAATCGATTCGGGGTTCCAAAAAAATAAGAATTGCGTTTTACTTTTAGCCCTATGCTAAGGCCGGATTTTAGATCAAAATAGTGCCCAAGTGGTTTTATAATTCCAGTTCCCACTCTTAGCTCTAATGAGGAATAACTGGGTGAAGAAGGGAAGCCATTTACATCAAATGATGATCGGGCGACACCCAAAAACTTACTGTATCGAATTTTTTTTGGATTGATAACATTTGAAATATGAGCAAAAGGAGATTGATAACTGATGAGAAATAGTGTAATAGACAATACAAGTATGTAGATAAACCTTCTCATCTATATTTTTTGATTATCTAAACTAAATTCTACTTTCAAGCTTGTTGTATTTATCCAACCCCAAATTAAGTTTTACTGCTATCAAAATTCATTTGTGAATTATGATAGCAGTAAATTCAAACTACTATTTCAATTTGCCAATATGATTATGACCTTTCTCGGATGATTGGCGTATAGAGTAAGGAAAATCAGCTTGTCAGGGTCTAAAACTCATGCTCTTTAAACTGCTTCTCCAACGGCCCATGGCGTTCCAGGTCTTGCAGTATTTTACGATCGAGCGGGCTCTCTTTAATAACATTGTAATTATCCCAAAATGCTTTATTGTAAGGTCGGTCTTGATATTGTAAACCGTAGTTGCGCATTTTCTCGGTGGTTGCAATGCGCCTGATGGTATTGGGCACAACATCGTTTATCAATAACGATTGGTTAAGTTCTGTTTCAAATTTTAATTCTTTGGTGCGGATATCGTACCAATTTACTTTCGAATCTACCGTAAGGTAATTGAGGTAGTACTTGCCTAAAAAAGGTTTAAAATCAATCACGCGTTTTAGCCCAACAAACTTACTCTCCAGGCCTCTTTTTTTTGATAGTGCCTCCTCTTGCTTGCTTTCATACACAGCGTGTATAATGGCGTAATTTTTTTTCTCTACATAAATACGCAGCAGGTAATCCTGTGTATGGCTTACAACAAAAACCTCCTGGTTATTATAGTAGGTATCTTTTTCGCGCTTAAGGCTTTGATAAAAAACTTCTTCTAAGGGAAAATGGCGGTAGCGCACACTGTTGTGCAGTAATAAGTCCTCCAGCAAGTTGTCTTGGTCAAAATAAGAAGTAAACCTGCTTTCGTATCCAATACTTCTGCGTAATTCCTGCAACGATACCCGCTCGCGTAGTTTGTATTTGTTTCGGGGTTCGGCATAATCCTCATCGTAAATCTTTACGGCTGCTTCCAACAACGCTATGTAGGTGCCGCCCACTTTTTTTAAGTCGCGATAAAAGCCTTCCATCAGGTAGGGCTGCATGGGGTAATTTTGCTCAATCCGCGAAAGCGCAATTAGCAAAATCTCACCACCTTTAAGCGAATCGGCAATGGTTACTTCGTTGAGCATGAAAGTAGATTTTTCTACTTCTATTACAAGCGGTTTTAGTTCCAGCAAACTCCACACCGGGGCTTCGTATAATTTATAACCCAGCATGGAAAGCGTAAAAAGATCGTTTCGTAATTCAGCCGGTATGTGGAAGTCGAACTCGCCCTGCAGGTTGGTAATGGTGCCAATCGCCTTGCCTTTAATTCCCAGTGTGGCAAATGGTAAGGGCTCTTTGGTTTCTTTATCAATAGCTTTGCCCGAAAGCGTAATTTTCTGAGCCAGCAAAGGAGTAGCCAGTAGTATCAGCAGTAAGAAAAAAAAATTCCTCATGTAAAGTAAAACGAAAAATTTACCCGGTTTTGTATGGGGTCAGCACATTCATAAACTTAGGCTAAGGTAGGTAAACGGGCCTAAAACTCAATTAAACGCAAATACATTACATTGGTCGGCTTTCCCTTCTAATTTTTACTTTTATAGAACAATCTTTCACTTTCCATGAAATGGCTTGATGCAATACCCCGGATTTGGAGACGCGCTTACCTGCTCATTTGCCTGTGGTATGCAATTAACTTTACAATTAGTGCTGTGCTGGAGTGGAAATTTGTAAAGCCTGAATTTTATGTATTGTGGACGGCACTTTTTCTGTTGGAAGCGCTGTGTGTGTTTATATTATTGATTTTTCTGTGGAGCCATTGGCTGTTTCGGTTTTCGGCTATGTGGCAAATAATAGGGCACGTTTCCGGTATTATCGTTTTCTTTTTTTTGATGGGCACGCTGTCGTATTATTTTACCGACTATTTGGAAGGTTTTGTTTATTTCGATCATTGGGAGGAATACATGTTGGGCATGTTAAGCAGTTGGGATGCCCTGCGCATTCATGATCAGTACATAATTACTGTAGGCGTTTATTATGTTATCCGTTATTTTCAGGGTTTACAGAAACAAGAGCAGGAAAAAAGTGAGCTGGCACTTCGCAATAAAGAGATGCAGATTTCACTTCTTAAATCGCAAATCAATCCACATTTTTTATTTAATACTTTAAACTCCATCAGCACATTGGTGCATACCAGTAAAGAGCAAGCCCGCAAAGTAATTACACAACTATCTGATATTTTTCGGTATGCGCTCGATTCGCATAATGGCGAGATGGTTAAGTTAATTCATGAAATTGAGTTTATTGATAATTATGTGCGCATTCAACAGGTGCGCTTTGGCGACCGACTAAGATTTGAAAAAAATATTGATCCAACCTGCCTGGGTATTTACCTGCCACCTATGATTTTACAACCGCTGGTTGAAAACTCAGTTAAATATGGTATTGCACCAAAAGAAGAAGGTGGAACAATTTCGCTAACGGTAAAACGTTCGGGCACTGTTATCTTCTTTGAAATAAAAGACAATGGCCTGGGTTCTAAAGCAAAGAAGGTAATGGATGGAAGCTCTAGCGGGGTGGGAATGTTAAATACCGATTTGCGCCTTCGTAGTTATTTCGGGCCACAATCGCACCTGCGGGTGTTATCGAACGAACATGGTTACTCGGTTAGTTTTTTTATAGAAGATAAAACCATTAAAGCTTCTATTGAAACAGAACCCGTACTTGAAAATCAATTAACATGAAATGGCCACTAAAAGCTTTACACCCACTACGTGATAATTAATCCATTTCATGAGCCCTTATCGAAAAAATAAAAACTAAACTATGAATACAACCTGCTTAATTATTGATGATGAAAAATTAGCACGCGAACTTTTGCGCGAATTTCTGGAGACATTTCCTGAAATTGAAATAATAGGTGAATGCAGCAAGGGCACAGAGGCTGTGGAACAAATAAATAAACTAAAGCCCGACCTTATTTTTTTAGATGTACAAATGCCGGGTATGAATGGTTTTGATGTGCTGGATGAAATTGAGCACGAACCGTATGTAATTTTCTCAACGGCCTACGATCAATACGCTATTAAAGCGTTTGAACGCAATGCAGTAGATTACCTGCTAAAACCTTTAGACCAGGAACGATTTAAACTTGCGGTTGAGCGGGCCCTGAAGCGTAAGAAAATGGAGGCTGGAAACCTGGAAGAATTGTTAGGTAGTATGCGACCGGTAAATACACGTACATCGTACGACTCGCATTTGTTTGTTCAGAAATCAGAAAAATTATTTAACCTGCCGGTTGAAGAAATTATATACCTCGAAGCCTCTGGCGATTACACGGTAATCTCCACCAGGAGCGATCAGTTTGTAAGTTCATCGGGAATTGGCAAACTGGAAGAGTTGATGAACCCCGATACCTTTATTCGGGTGCATCGTTCCACCATTGTAAATGTAAACTACCTGAAAGAAATTGAACGTCACTTCAACGGAGGAATGATTGTGAAAATGCAAAACGGAAAAAGTTTTCCGGTTAGCCGCACGTATGCAAAACTCATCCGCAAGAAGGTGGTTTAGTTACAAATAGTTTAGAATTTCGCGAATGGAACCCAGTTGTTGCAATCGTTTATCCTCAATAACGGTATCTACCCGTTCGTGTGCCCACGTAACATGATAGGGAATGTGAAACCCGTGTGCGCCTAAGGCTAACACGGGCATTACATCCGATTTCAGTGAATTACCAACCATGGCAAATTCTGCGGCAGCAATGTCTAAATGTTTAATCAGCTTTTGATAATCGGCTTCTTTCTTTTCAGACATAATTTCGATATGGTGAAAATATTTCTCCAAGCCTGACTTTTTAAGCTTGCGTTCCTGATCCAGCAAATCGCCTTTGGTAGCCAGTACCAACCGGTATCTGCCTTTCAATTGAGTTAGTACTTCTTCTACGCCATCCATTACCGCTACAGGCATGTTTAGCATTTCTTTTCCATAACCGATAATTCGTTCAATTGCTTCGTTGGGAATGGTATGATTCGTAACGCGCATAGCTGTTTCAATCATGGAAAGCATAAACGCTTTAATGCCATACCCGTACAGCGGTAGGTTATCAATTTCGGTTTTTAATAACTCGCGCGCAGTGGTATGTTGAGGCAGGTAGTTTTCGAGCAACTCAAAAAATTTCTTTTCAGTTTCCTGAAAGAAAGCTTCATTATGCCACAAGGTATCATCGGCATCAAAGGCTATTACCTTAAGGCTGTTCATAAATTTTTCTCTAATACCACAAATTCCAATGGTTGCTTCGGAATTCCCCAACGGGTATCGGGCACTACGAACGGTTTTTTCTCACCGGTTAGTCGGTAACCATGCCGTATGTACCAATCAATTAATTCTTTTCGAACGGAAATTACCGTCATAAAAATCTTGGTGATAGTATTTTCACTGGCAAAATCTTCCGCGGCCCGCATCAGTATTTTTCCAATGCCTTTACCTTGCGTAGTAGGGCTAACGCTTAACATGCCCAGATACACTTTATCATTTTCAATTCGCAATTCCACACAACCCAAAATTTCAATTTGCTCACGGTAAGTAAGTATAACGGTGCCCGGTTTTTCTATCAGTTCACAAATAGCGGCTTCATCAATTCGGGTGCCATCCAACAGATCCGCTTCGGTAGTCCATCCCTGGCGGGAGCCATCTCCACGGTAGGCAGAATTTACAAGATTGTTCAAGGCTGCTGCATCGGCAAGTGTCGCGCGTAAAATCATAGTAGATTTTTTGGGTTGAAGGTAATAAATTGTTGTAATCAGACTAGGATGAAGTTAAAAAGCATCGTTTAAAACTTTATCTTTAATCTTAAATTCTACCGTATGCGTTACGTTATCTTTTTTAGTTCCGTTTTATGTGTAGCATGCGCTACACATAAATCAGAAACCCGTGTGTGGCAAAGTATAGAACAGAGCCTTCAAACTCAATTGATAACTATTCAGGATGGCGATACGCTCTTTATGCCAGAAGGTAATTTTATGTTCACCAAAAGTTTAGCGATGGAAGGAAAATCCAACATTACCATTCGGGGTAAAGGAATAGATAAAACCATATTGTCGTTTAAAAACCAAATTGAAGGTGCCCAAGGCTTATTGGTTAGCAATGGCAGGAATATTACACTCGAAGATTTTTCGATTGAAGATGCAAAAGGTGATAACCTGAAAGTGAGTGAAGTGGTAGGTATTACATTAAAAAGAATTCGTTCTGTGTGGGCCGATGGACCCAAGACGGAAAACGGTGCGTATGCCTTGTACCCGGTTTTGTGTAAGCACGTGTTGATTGATGAATGCATTGCCATGGGCTCGTCCGATGCTGGTATTTATGTGGGCCAATCCGATTCAGTAATTATACGCAATAGTAAAGCCTATTGGAATGTGGCTGGTATTGAAAGTGAAAATTCGCGGTGGGTAGAGATTTATGGTAATGAAGCTTACGAAAACACCGGTGGTATTTTAATTTTTGATTTGCCTGGGCTTACACAATATGGACACACTACAAAGGTTTACAACAATAACATTCATAACAACAACCACGATAACTTTGCGATGAAAGGAAATATTGTAGCAAGTATTCCACCGGGCACGGGTGTTATGATTTTGGCTACACACAACCTGGAGTTAACGGGCAACGATATTATAGATAACAAAACAGTGGGTACGGGTATAATCAGTTACGAATTGGTTGCTGCACTAAACGAAGGTGAAGTAGAGCAAGAAGCTTCTATTGGAGGAGTACAAACGGTAGCCAATAATTTCCGGGCCGACTCTTTGTATAATCCTTTTCCATATGGGATTTATATTCATAATAACAATTATCAGAATAGTAAATGGTTTCCGGCTCTGAGTCATGATATTGGTAAACTGTTTTTTATGAAGTCGTTTATGAACCCGCCTGATATTGTATATGATGGAATTCCAGATCCCAATCGGCCCGATCGTCAGATTTGTGTTCAGCAAGGGGATGAAGTAATTGTGATTAACCTGGATGCGGCAAATGATTTTGAAAATCTTAAAAAGGGAGCGCGTCAGTTTAATTGTGAAGGTGTGAAAATTTCCTTGCGATGAGACGGATTTCTTTACTTGTATTTGTTAGTGTGCTTTTGTCTTGTGAATCGCGCAAGCAAGAAATTGTTGTATTGTCAGAAGTTGAATCAGCAATCGACTTATCGCACATTGGCAAAACAAAACTTTCGGAGTACGGATTTTTTGTTGGCGAACTAAAAACACTTACTCCGGCTGCAGGAGTTGTGGCTTACACACTTAACTCAGCTTTGTTTTCGGACTACGCACTAAAAAAACGTTTCGTAAAAATCCCGGAAGGGAAAGCAGTTACGTATGCAGCTGATGATGTATTTGATTTTCCGGAGGGAACTATTCTGATAAAAAATTTTTATTATCCGGCAGATTTTAACAAACCAGAGTATAACATCCGAATACTTGAGACAAGGCTATTAATTAATGAAGCTGGTGTTTGGAAAGCGTTACCTTACATTTGGAACGAAGAACAAACCGAAGCTTATCTTAGTGTGGCTGGTAAAACTATACCTGTTTCATGGACAAATACCGATGGCCAACAGCGTAATATTAATTATTCCGTGCCCAATATGAATCAATGTAAAGGATGCCACCTGCGAGGCGATAATGTTATGCCCATCGGTCCCGGTGCCCGGCAATTGAATGGTGATTTGGAATTTTCTGCCGGCAAACAAAATCAGTTAGTGTATTGGCAAACACATGGTTTGTTACAGGGCTTGCCATCAATAGATGCTATCGATAAGTTAGCATCGTACGAGGACGCGTCTATTCCGATTAATGATAGGGCCCGTGCCTGGCTTGAAATAAATTGTGCGCATTGCCATCGGGCTGATGGCCCTGCAAAAAACAGCGGTTTGTACCTGCTGGCAAGCGAAACCAATCCGGCACGATTAGGAATTGGTAAAGCACCGGTGGCTGCAGGCAAAGGTTCGGGTGGATTGTTGTACGGAATTGTACCTGGTAATCCGGATGCTTCTATTCTTCAATATCGAATAGAATCCATTCATCCGGGTGTGATGATGCCCGAACTCGGTCGTTCTATTACACATACTGAAGGTGTAGCGTTGGTGCGTCAATGGATTGAGGGATTAAAATAACTTTAGAGATGCGCTTTACGCAGATTTTAATATGGAGTATTGTCGTTGTTGCTTGCTCCGAAACAGAGCCGCAGTCAATTCTGTTTCAGAAACAACGCAACCCTGTATGGACTGGCACGCTAACGGCAGCCGATCCATCGGTAATTCGTGATGGTGATACTTTGCGCATGTACTATTCAAGTTTAGTAGTAGAAAATGATCTTGAAAAGCTGGTGATTGCCAGCGCTAAATCTATTGATGGAATAAATTGGATGGCATCTGGCAACCAGGTAAATGCAGAGAGCATTGCTCTTGATGCTGGTACAGGCTGGGATAAACATCTTGAGGCCGTTTCAGTAATAGCGCAAAGTAATGAGTTATGGATGTACTATTGTGGTTATCCCAACGAGGCAGAGGTTGAAGGAACCATAGTTGCCAAAGGTCAGATTGGGTTAGCTCATTCGCCTAATAAATATCAATTTGAACGAAACTCTATTGAGCCACTATTATCATTAGGCGAAGAAAACCAACGTGATGCCAACGCTCTCTTCTCGCCAACAGTTTTAAAAGAGGGAGATAGTTATTATATGTTTTATGTAGGGTATTGCATTGAAGATTGTACCCCAGCCTATATTGGCATTTTGGGTGCAACTTCTACAGATGGCGTAACATGGACCAAGCTACCGGATACAATCTTAAGTGGTGTTGATGCTGGTTTGGAATGGGCCGAGGTAATAAAAGAACCAGCATTGGTTAAAGGCCCTGACGGAGATTTTTATCTATTTATAACCGGAGATCATACCATTGGAGTTGCGCGCAGTACTAACATTTTAGGGCCTTACGAAGTTTATCCAGAACCTCTAATCAAGCCTGAATTTTCGTGGGAGGGAGGAGATGTTATAGCGCCATCAGTATTAATTGAATCTGGTAAAATAAAAGTTTGGTATATGGGTGTTACTACATTTACAGGAGGCGCTGACTTTGCCATTGGATATGCAGAAGCTGATTTTCCATTGAAGTGGTAAGTCGCATTATGCCTATCGAAAAAAAAGAGGCAACCGAAGTCACCTCTTTCATTCACCTTAACCTAAACCAATTAATTCTTGTTCTTTAAATCCAGCGCAAAATCTTTAGCAGTTTTGGCTGTCATGATATCCATAAAACTTAAGGCACCATTAGTAGCTGGGCCACCGCCAGTTTGAATTTGTGGAACAACAGCTCCCTGATATTTACTAAATGCATCGGCCCAAACTTTCTGCACTTCAACTTGAGCTTTCAGTTTTAATTCAAGGGCACCGTCAGCTTGCATAATACGTTGGCGTGCATACGCATTTGCATCGGCTAACTCTTTAATCTTGCGTGCTTCTAAAATGGAAGCTTCGTAAGCAATCTTTTGTTGCAACTTATCCTGTTCAGCAACTTTAACTTTAGTTTCAGCCTCAACCACTTGTTTGGTTTGATCTTGCTTCTGTTGATACTCAATTTCTACCAGTGCCTGCTCACCTTTTGCCTTGGCCGTTAACGTTTGTTGCTGGGCAGTCATCAATTCTTGTTTTGAAATTGCAGATTTGGTTGCCGCATCAATAATCTTTACTAATTTTTCATCTACCTTTTCTTCGTAGTCCACATCGGTAATAGCAGCATCGGCCACAGTAATGCCGTATTCTTTGATGGAAGAAATTTTACGCTTGGGAGCTAATGTTTTAGGATCAATTTGAATCTCAGTTTGATAAATACGTTTCTTCTCCATTTCAAGCGAATCGTAAACTAAATTCTCTTCGGTCTTTAATAAGAACACACCTTCTTTTAATTGATCGAGAAAATCCTGCGCCATTTGTGCACGGCCACCGCCATAGTGTTTTTCGCTGCTCATTAATTGAGCCGATGATTGTAAACATTCTTTTGTGTAAGGAGCAAGCCGTTTTACAACTAAGGATTGTGGTGTGCGGTGCGTGTTATGAATCAAAATCATTTCTTTTTCATCGGATGGTAAAATGAATTGTGTAATACCCCGCACATCTGCAGTAGTAGCATCGCTAAAGCGGATCATGATCTGACCTACTTCAATACCGTTGTCCTCCAACTCTAATTGAGCAGTTGCCTCCTGATACGTAACAGAAATCTGGTTAGGCCACTCTTTCTCCTTCGCGAAGAAACCAGCATAAAAAATTCCGGGCGCGAATTGTACAATCTGCTCGCCATTGGTACGCTCCACTACGGTGCGGTTACCGGCATCGTTCCACGAGAATGGATTTACAATAATGAAGAAAATTAGCGCCAGCACGAATATGACGCCAAAGACAATTGTCTTTCGGTTAATTGGGTTCATAGGAGTTAAGGGTTTTGGTTAGACTTGTTTTTGTTTGAGAAATAATCCGTAAGTAACAACACAATTGCGTACGCTACTACTCCAAAGACGGCCATAAAACCGACAGCAAGGGCTAATCGAATCATAAGTAATTAAATTTGGGTGTTGAGATTTCAATAGCAGGCCTAAGCCTTGTTTGCAACTACAGATAAGCGGTTACATGGTGTTTGAGTTTGGATGTGTATCCATCAATGGCATGTAATGAAACCAACCAAACTCAATTATTTTGAGATTAATTTTTCGAAAATGTACGGTTACCCAGTTAATCCAAATCCCGGATTTCAAAGTCTTTACCAGTACCAAACTTAATGGTGTCCTTTAGTAGATAGCGTTCCAATGTGTGCAGGTCTTTTACCTTAAAATCGCCATTTGAAAGAATGCGCTCAATTTCAAATTCGTAGGTCTCACCAAAATTTTTAAGCCGGTATTTTTTACCTACTCGCAACACATCGAATGAAAGGCCTGGCATTAATTTAAGCGCGAAAGGTCAATTTCAAAGCCCGGTAAAATATCGCCACCTTTCAGTATTGTTGAAAAGCCTGATAGCTCGGTAGTGCTTTTAGGTGTATAGATGTAAACTTTTTTATCAAGCGGATCGATCAGCCATCCTAACAGACAGCCGTTGGAAATCCATTTTTCCATTTTTGATTTAAGCTGGCTGAGTGAGTCCCATTTCGATCGTAATTCAATTACAAAATCAGGGCACACGGGGGCAAACTTCTCCTGATCTTCCAACGCTATTGCTTCCCATTTCTCTTTGCTTACCCACGAAACATCAGGCGAACGCATAGATTTATCGCGTAAGCCCGTTGCGGAATTAAATCCATAACCCAAATGTGAATTTTGCTCGGCCCTTTGGCCGAAAATAGTTGTGAGTCGGAAATTGAGATTTCCTGTTATTCCACCTGCTGGCGACATAATAATAAGTTGTCCGTTTTCATCGCGTTCAATCCGCAATTCTTTATTGGCTGCACACAAGGCAAACAATTCATCATCCGTCATCGGGTATTGTTCGGGGATACGCAAAATCATTTCGTCCATAATCAAATCTAAGAAAATTATCTTACAGCTCCTCTTCCCGTTCCAGCATCAGGATCGAAACCTGCGGCACAATAAAATATTTTTGTCCTTCATACATAACCTCAATGGCGCCTTTCTGCAAAAAGATAGCAAGGTCGCCTTCCTGTGCCTGCAAGGGTAAATATTTTACTTGCTCTTCTTTGCCTTTCCACACATCATCTTCATCGGCTGGCATGGGTAATGGATAGCCGGGCCCCACTTTAATCACATAACCTTTTTGAATTTTCTCTTTCTCCTGAACACCAGGAGGCAGGTACAAACCACTTTCGGTTTTGTCATTTTCTTTTGCCGGACGAATCAACACCCGATCGCCTACCACAATAAGTTTTTTAAGTTTATTATCGGCTGTAATCTTTACTGACATACTTAGTTTTTTCGCGTTGCTTTAAAAGGAAAGTTCATACCGCTGGTTGACATGCTTCCGGTTATTTCATTAGTAGCAAATAAACCGTCAAAAAAGATCAGCGCACCAGAGTAGTCAAACTCACCCGACATTTTTAAAGTTTCTTTGTTGAATGTAAACTTATCAATGGGAAGTTCTGCTCCATTACTTATCAGTTTAGCGTGTAGTACTTTATCTGTTTCTGCAATAATCATTTCGCCTTTAAAATCACCTTGCGGAGTGCCGGTAATGGTGTAATCCCAACTGCCTGTGGGCGATGGGGCTTTGCTGGTGGGTTTAGAAGCAACACAGGCTGTAAAAGCCAGTGCAATAAAAATAAGGATCGGGTAATTTTTCATAATCGGGTGGTTTATTCAAACAGGTCTTGTTGACTTTTGTCGGGTTCGGTAGTGAAGTATAACGGGAGTTTATTTATTTCCTTCACCAGCAGGTTGTCCTGCATATCAATTCCTTTTTGCTGCGCTTCGCCTTGAATTTTTTCGGCATCAATTTCTAATTCTTTCATGCTGATTTGCTTCTCGCGTTTTTCTTGTGGTGGATTTAATTTTTCGGATTTTTCGAACTCAGCTACTTTTTCCAAAAACTCTTTTGACAAGTCGGCTTCGGTACGATACACCAATTCAAAAAATTGTTTGGCAAAGAAGCCATCAATCTGAATTCTGCGTTTGCTTAGGTGAACAAACTTGCCAATTACCCGCGAAATGTTTTCGCGTTCTTCAGGGCTCATCTGCTCGGCAAATTCATATTCTTCAATTCGCCTTAGTGTAAGCAACATGGGCTCCAGCGAATCGCGCGAGATAACATACACCGTGTAGTCGCTTAAGCGATATTCAAAATTTTCAAGATACTCCAACGTGTTAGTGGGCACCACCAGAAAGACTTCTTTGCGCACATTTTCTTCCTTCACGTATTTCATTGCACCTTCGGCCTGCGCCTTCAAGTATGATGGGAAGTTGGACAGATCATCTCCGGCCGGGCTTTTCGCATCAAAAATGATGTACTCGTCATTAATACGAACGGTGTTATCGGGTTTCCCTTTAAATGGAACTTTATCTACATACTCAATTCCATGCCGGTGGCAGATGGCCCGCATCCGGTTCTTTACATTCTCTTCATGCTTCAGCCATGTTTCTTTCAACTTGCGGATGCGGAGAATCTCGGCCTGGTTTTTCGCAGCAAGTTCCTGTTCGCGGTCGTCTTGAATTTTGCGCTGTATTTCGCGTAGCGAAGCCATAGCATTGGAATGCTCGTGCCTGCGGAACTCATCGTCTTTCTTAAGCTTGCTGTTTTCTTCTTTTAACTCTTGCTGATTTTTATCCAGCGTTTCAAGTTTTTGTTTCAGGCCGTTTAGCTCGTTGGCCAACTCTTGCCCGCGTTTCAGGTATTGATGGTTGAGGGTTTCGAGCGTAACATTTTTATCCTGAAGTTCTTTCAGTTTTTCAGTTTGATGGTGTTGCGAGTTTTTAAATACTTCCAATTCTGTACTTACGCGGTTAAATCCATCTTGCAAATTTTTAAGCGCAGCTTTTTCTACGGTAAGCGCATTCTCCAATCGGGTGTTTTCAGATTTTATGGCTGTTGCGGTAGCACTTAATTTTTGCAACTCACCATTGGCTTCCACCAATTGCGATTTTACCTGGCCCCAGCCAAACAATCTGCTCCACAAACTAAGGTTTTTCAGTGTATCGAATAACCTACGCGTATGGTCTAGAAAAAAATCCATGTGTTAGTTTAAAAAGTAATGTTCAAAGGTAGTGCATTCGCCCGCGTGTGCAAAACATAAACTCACAGCTAAATGTTTAACTTTGGCAAGTAAAATAATCAATTATGATAACGGCAATAACATCCAGCCAGGAGGCTATTGAACTGGAAGAAAACTATGGAGCACATAATTATCATCCGCTGCCGGTAGTGCTAACCAGGGGCGATGGAGTTTTTTTGTGGGATGTAGAAGGCAAACGGTACTACGACTTTTTATCGGCCTACAGTGCCGTTAATCAAGGCCATTGCCATCCGCGCATCATCCACGCATTAATCGCGCAAGCCAAAGAGCTTACGCTTACCTCGCGTGCTTTTTATAATGATAAATTGGGTATTGCCGAAAAGTATGTGTGCGATACGTTTGGTTACGACAAAGCTTTGTTTATGAACAGCGGTGCCGAGGCAAACGAAACAGCCATTAAGTTGGCGCGTAAATGGGGTTACACCAAAAAAGGTATTGAAGATAATAAAGCCGTAATAGTGGTGGCTCGCAAAAATTTTCATGGCCGAACTACTACCATTATTTCAGCTTCCAGCGATCCTTCGGCCCGCAATGGATTCGGCCCGTTTATGCCAGGCTTTGAAATGATTGAATACGATAATGTAGCAGCATTGCGACAAGCCCTTGCTAACCCAAATGTATGCGGCTTATGGATTGAACCCATACAGGGCGAAGCAGGGGTGTATGTGCCGCAACCTGGTTACTTAAAAGTAGCGGCCGATTTATGTAAACAACACAGTGTGTTGTTGATGATGGATGAAATACAAACAGGAATAGCCCGCACAGGTATGATGTTGGCCAGCGATCATGAAGAAGTGCATCCGGATATCTTAATTCTGGGCAAGGCACTTTCAGGTGGGGTGTTACCTGTTTCGGTGGTATTGGCTGATGATGAAATTATGTTGGTGATAAAACCGGGTGAACACGGTTCTACCTTTGGGGGTAACCCGTTAGCAGCTGCTATTGTAGTTGAAGCCTTGCAGGTTGTTAAAGATGAAAACCTTGCCGTTAACGCTGCAAACCTGGGCGAAGTATTTCGTGATCGCATGAAGGGGTTAATGGAAAAAACATCACTCGTTAAGCTGGTGCGCGGTAAAGGTTTGTTAAATGCAATTGTAATTAACGATTCGCCTGAAAGTGAAACAGCGTGGAATTTGTGTGTGCAATTTGCAGCGCATGGCTTACTTGCCAAACCAACGCACGGCAACATTATCCGGTTAGCACCACCATTGGTTATTACCGAAGAACAGATTCATGAATGCTGCGATATTATTGAATCAGTAGTTTTGAAGTACAACCAGTAATTCAATCCACTTTTTGAAAGCGTAACTTTTCAGTTGAACCGGTTAACAAGTAAAGTTTCAGGTTTACAACTTTAAAATAGGTTACCGCCTGCAATGCTTGGATAAACCGGGCTTCGTCACTCTCGGCACAAGCCATTTTGGTGGTAAGCAATGGCCCAAGGGCAATGTTGTTTCCGGTAGTAGTATATGTTCCGTTAAGCCTGGTGCAACCCGTGGTGCCAATCAATTTTCCATCTGCTTTGTGAAATTCGAGTTGTGGACGTTCGCGGGTATCAGCTTCCGAAATCTCAATGTTTTCAATTGCTTCCAACACCCAAATGTCATTCAACAAAACGGATTGATCGGTTGCTGATGTTCCGATGCGCGTAAGCACAGTTGGTTGTTTTTCCAGGTTGATTTCCAATGCATCAATAATGGTT
The DNA here is from genome assembly GCA_019638395.1 of Cyclobacteriaceae bacterium. Taxonomy (GTDB): domain Bacteria; phylum Bacteroidota; class Bacteroidia; order Cytophagales; family Cyclobacteriaceae; genus ELB16-189. The sequence goes on along the minus strand of JAHBTX010000005.1, from coordinate 120,815 downwards.
AAACTTCCATTCGCATTTATCTTTATTTTACGCGCTAACTTGCCAGAATTAAAGGTGAGAATCGAGTCGGAACCTGCCACCCAGGTTCCGTGTACTTCATACGTGCCGTAAGGGTTACCCAGGTAGGTTATATGCTCTACAAATGTTGAATCGGAATTCAACTCTAATTGGTATTCAATGCCAATGCAATCCGTACAAGGTAAAAAGGCTTCATAAACCCCGGCAGCATGCTTGGTAAGTGAGGTTAAATCGGTTTTCTTTTCTTGCGTACAAGCTATAATTTGAATAAAAATAAAGAAGTAAACTTTTTTCATGTGCATTAAAACATCAACTCAAAATTCCCCTCTTAACTAATTCGATTCTGAGCTGCCCGGGTGATTGGAAGTGAATACCGGGCATGCCTACGTCCATCGATCCATTGATATTGCGCATGCTATCATCAATAAATAATGCCTGTGCTGGATTTATTTTATAGCGATCAAACAAGATCTGAAAAAATTCAGGAAATGGTTTACGGGTTTTTTCGTGTCCTGAAACCACAATGCCTTCAAACCAATGCAAGAACTCAAATTTTTCTAAAGCCCACGGAAATGTTTCGGCCGACCAATTAGTGAGCGCATAGAGTTTGTATTTTTTCGAATCGCGGATTTCTTTCAGAATATCAACGGTGCCTTGTATGGGCCCATTCATGGTTTCTTGCCAGCGCCCATACCACGCACGAATGGGAATCTCATGTTCAGGAAATTTTGCCAGCAGTTCTTCCGTTGCTTCTTCAAAAGAACGACCCGCATCTTGCTTTTCATTCCAATCGTGGGTACAAATGTTTTCCAAAAACCAGGTAACTTCTTCTTCGGTTTTAAAAATTTTACGATACAAGTAGCGTGGGTTCCAGTCGATCAGTACTGCGCCCAGGTCAAATACAATTGTGTTAGTCATTATTTTAAAAATCAAATTTTAGTAGTTCTAAAAGCCCACTTCAAAAACTCTGGCAAGGCCCGGCCCCACGTGGGTAAATCATGGGCCCCATCGGGCAATTCTAAATATTGAATATCATGAAAAGGCCGGTATCCTTTTTTTGTAAGTTCAACAATCAGATCCAATGTATCGTCAATCGAATCAATTACACCATTTTTATTCCGATCGCTTTGCTCATCCAGCAACCCGGTTTGAAACCAGAACTTTAATCCAGACCGGTATTTTCCTTTTCGGATTTGCTGATGCATAATTCTATCATAATGTTCGGAATAAAACCGGCTAGCCGAGTCGCGCTTACGCCACCAAAACGATCCGCTAAAAGCGCCAACTTTGCCAAAGTAGTCGCTGTGCCAGGCAATATCAACGGCCGATAGTCCACCCAGCGAAAATCCGGCAATGGCCCGCTCGGCTGGTTGCGGGGAAATGGCATACCGATATTCCAGGTAAGGAATCAATTCGCTCATGATAAAGCGGCTATATACCTTTGCTTTGCTACCTCGCTTTTTAAAGTCGGCCTTGGCAGCAACACCATACTCCTGCATCCGGTCGCCCGCGTGCACAGCCACTACAATCAAATTTCGAATAGTTTTTGCCTCGGCTAATTGCTCAAGTGTGGCCTTTAATGCAATAGCTTCGCTATCCTGGCCATCATTTAATATAAGAAGCGGGTAGCCTGTGCCAGACTTGCTATGCCCTTCCGGAACATAAATTTCCACAACGGTATCACGTTCCAGCAGCTTAGAGTGTATGTCGGTAAGTTTTTCGAGGTGATAGTGCGCAGGTAGGGCCAAGTATGAAATAATTAAATTCGATAGTTATTTTAAAAGGCATTTCCGATTTTCAACGGAAATTATCGCCCACAAAAATAGAACTTACAAGCCTATGCCGCACGAACATTATCATAAATGGTATTCGCCCCGCCTGGGTCGCGATATTGAAGTGCTGGCTTTTGGAACCCGTGGCTACCCGGTCATTCTGTTTCCCACCTCTATGGGTCATTATTATGAAAATAAAGATTTTAAACTGATTGATAGTGTAGCGTGGTTTTTAGACGAAGGCCTTGTAAAAATTTATTGTGTGGATGGTATTGATGAGTTGAGTTGGTATAACAAAGGCATTCATCCGGCCGATCGGGTGCGTAATCACATCTGGTACGATTTAATGTTATTGGACGAACTGGTGCCGCTGGCCCAACAGGAAACAGGCGTAAGGCGAGTGGCTACTGCCGGTTGTAGTTTTGGAGGTTATCATGCCACCAACTTTGCATTTAAACATCCGGAAGTTGTAAAGTATGTCTTCAACATGGGGGCAGCTTTCGATATTAAAGATCAGTTGGATGGGTACTACGATGACAACGTATATTTTAATAACCCATTGGACTTTATACCCAGTGCACACAACCCATACTTTGCCGATATGTATGTAGTACTGGGTACGGGCACACACGACATGTGTTGGGATGCCAACGTAAAAATGGCCAATGTACTGCAAAACAAAGGTGTAAACTATTGGCTGGATGTAAGACCCAATGCCCCGCACGATTGGCCTGCGTGGCGCGAAATGTTTCCGCATTACCTTTCCCTTATCCGATAAATAAAAATTAAGTTGAACTAAACCTGCATCGTATGAAAAAGATTGGAATTCTGCACGGCATGGAACGCACCTTCCCGGAAGCATTTGTAGAACGCATTAATAAAATGGGTTTGAAAGATATAAAGGCCGAACCCGTATTGATAGACATGGTGAGCCAGGCCGAACCTACCGATTATGCAGTTATCATCGATCGCATTTCGCAGGATGTTCCGTTTTATAGAGCGTACTTAAAAAACGCTGCCATCTCGGGCACGGCCGTAATCAACAATCCGTTTTGGTGGAGTGCTGATGAGAAATTTTTTAACAATGCGCTTGCAGTAAAGATTGGTGTGCCGGTTCCTAAAACCGTAATCCTCCCTTCGCACGAGCGTCCAACCGATACAGGCGAAAATTCATTCAGCAATTTGAAGTTCCCGCTGAGTTGGGAAAAAATCTTTGAACACATTGGCTGGCCTGCTTACATGAAACCCCATGCCGGTGGTGGTTGGAAGAGTGTATATAAACTCAACAACATGGACGACTTTTTTAAAGCCTATGCCGAAACGGGTCAACTGGTAATGATGTTGCAGGAAGAAATCATCTTCGAAGATTATTTCCGTTGTTATTGCCTGGGCCGTAAGTATGTGCGCATAATGCAATACGAACCACGCAACCCGCATCATTTGCGTTATCAAAGCAACAATGGCCCGGCCTCCGAAAAGTTATTAAAGAAAGTCCACGATTACGTATTGGATTTGTGTAATGCGTTGGGTTATGATTTTAACACTGTAGAAATGGCGGTACGTAATGGAGTGCCGTATGCTATTGACTTCTGCAACCCGGCTCCGGATGCCGATGTACATTCCGTTGGCCAGGAAAATTTTGATTGGGTAGTTGAACATGCAGCTAAAATGGCTGTTGAGCGAGCGCAGGTTCAAAAACCGGGTAAGGACAACTTAACGTGGGGAACATTTGTTACCAGTTCAGTAGCTTCCTTCGAGGCTGGACTTGTAAAACCAAAAGCCGCCAAAGTAGCTGCAACTAAAGAAACAAAACCGAAATCATCCAAGAAGTAGTTACAAGATTTAATTTTTAGTTGGCTTATGGAAACCTTTACACTGGGTGTTGAAGAAGAGTACATGGTGATTGATCCGCATACGCGTGAACTCACCTCACACGATCAGAAAATAGTTGAACTGGCAGCACATGTTATAAAAGACAGTGTAAAAGCCGAAATGCACCAGGCTGTAGTGGAGGTGGGCACAGGCATTTGTAAAGATGTAACCCAAGCCTATCAGGAAATTGCAACCCTGCGCAAAGTAGTGGGTGAAGTGGCCGGAACGCTCGATTTAAAAATCGGGGCTTCAGGCACACATCCGTTTTCGCACTGGAGTAAACAGTTGATTACGCCTAACCCGCGTTACGATGAAATCGTGCAGGAGATGCAGGAAGCTGCGCGTTCGAATTTAATTTTTGGGTTGCACGTGCATGTGGGCATCAAAGACAAGAATATGGCTATTCATATTCAAAACACAGTGCGTTACTTTTTGCCCCACGTGTATGCCCTTAGTTGCAACTCTCCTTTTTGGGAAGGGCGTAACACGGGCTTTAAATCTTTTCGCACGAAAGTGTTTGATAAATTTCCACGCACCGGTATTCCCGATCGTTTTGAAAATTGGGATGACTTCAAAAACTATGTAAACCTGCTTATCAAAACCAATTGTATTGATAACGCCAAAAAAATCTGGTGGGATGTACGCGTGCATCCATTCTTCGATACCATTGAGTTTCGTATTTGCGATGTGCCTATGCGGGTAGAAGAAACCATTGCAATTACAGCTGTATTTCAGGCACTGGTAGTTAAGTTGTACAAGTTGCGTTTGCAGAACATGAGTTTTATTATGTACACGCGCGCACTTATAAATGAGAATAAATGGCGGGCATCTCGCTACGGGCTTGATGGCCGGCTTATTGATTTCGGGAAGCAAGCTGAGTTTGATACGCGTGGATTAATACTTGAATTACTCGAGTTTATAGATGATGTGGTGGACGAACTTGGCAGCCGTAATGCGATCAACTATATTCGCACCATATTGGAGCAAGGAACCGGTGCCGACAGGCAATTGGCTGTTTATAAAGAAACCGGAAGTTTGGAAAAAGTAGTAGACTACATAACAGACGAAACCTTGCGCGGACTTTAAACCAAAGGAATTGATTCAGGAAAGTCAGATCAAAATTGCCGTGCTCGATTTATATCAGGGCGAAGCTAACGAGGGTATGCGCGGCATCAAGCAACTGATCTCAGGTTTTGCAAGTGATTGCAACCTCAACATTGCGTATGAAATATTCGATGTGCGCAGCAAAAACCATGTGCCCGACTTACGTTACGATGCCTACATTTCATCGGGCGGGCCCGGTAGCCCGCTTGATAGTGCCGGTTCGTTATGGGAAGAACGATACTTCGCTTTAATGGATGCTATCAAAGAACACAATCAGCAACATCCCGATAAAAAGAAGCATGTGTTGTTGATCTGCCATAGCTTTCAGATTTTTTGCAGGTATTACGAATTAGGAACTGTAACTAAGCGAAAGTCAACCTCGTTTGGCGTAATGCCTATTCATAAAACAACCGAAGGGTTGCACGATCCTTTGTTTCAACAGTTGGGCGACCCCCTGTGGGCTGTTGACTCACGCGATTATCAAATTACACAACCGGATGTAGAAAAAATTGAAGCTGAGGGTGGAGCGATATTGTGTATCGAAAAATATCGTCCACACGTGGAGTTGGAGCGAGCTGTAATGTCTATTCGGTTTAATGAAGCAATAATCGGGATGCAGTTTCACCCCGAAGCCGATGCGGTAGGCATGCGCATGTACTTGTTGCGAGATGATAAGAAATCGCTGGTCATTGAAAAGCATGGTGAGAAAAAATATTGGGAGATGTTGAATCATCTGAACGATCCCGATAAAATCATGCTTACGTACGCCACGGTAGTTCCCCGGTTTTTAATGTTGGCCCTGCGCAACCGACTAAGTTCAGTTTCGTTATGATAAAATCTGCCAGACAGCAATTTAATGCACAGTTCTCGGAAGAGAAGTATAAAAATTTTATTGCTGATTTGGATCGGGAGTTTAATTATAAGATTCCGTTTCGGGTAGCAGAAAGTCCGGTGTTTGTTGGGAAAGAGTTTAGTTCAAAACTTTTCAAAGCTGCTAACGAGATTATTGATGTAATTGTGCAGCCTGATTTCAAAATTAAAATGAAAGGTGCACTTCCGGCAAACTTGCGTGTTCCTAATGAAACAGCAAACTCGTTATTCATTGCGCTGGACTTTGCTGTGTGTTCTGAAAATGGAGAACGCGTACCGCGATTAATCGAAATGCAAGGTTTCCCTTCATTGTTTGGATATCAGGATTTTTTAGGAAATAAGTTTCGCGAGCATTATAAAATTCCTGACGATTTACATTTTCATTTTGGATTAAACTCGCCAACCTATTGGCAACAACTACGCGAAGCTATTGTTGGAAAACACAATCCTGAAAATGTAATTCTGCTCGAAATCAATCCGCTACAACAGAATACAGCTATTGATTTTCTGATTACGCAGAAACATCTGGGTATTGCGCCCGTTCATTTGGGAGATATTATTATCAGAGGTAGAAAATTATTTTATAGAAAGAATGGAATAGAGATTCCGGTGCATCGGATTTACAATCGCGTAATCTTTGATGAGTTGCTCGCACAAAAAAACTTGAAAACTCAATTTCACCTAACAGAAGATGTTGATGTAGAATGGGCGGGGCATCCCAACTGGTTTTTCTATATCAGTAAATACACCATGCCTTTTGTACAGAGTGATGCCGTACCCGAATGTAAATTTTTGCATGAGTACACTGCTTGGCCAGCAAACCTGGAAGATTATGTATTGAAGCCGCTCTTTTCTTTTTCCGGAAGTGGTGTAATATTTCATGTAACACAAGCCGATCTGGATGCCATTCCTCATGAAGATCGTAAAAATTTTATGTTACAGCGCAAGGTGCATTACGAACCTGTTATCCAGGCACCCGATGGTTTAGTGAAAACAGAAATGCGCTTACTGTTTTTGTGGAATGAAGGTGAAGCCCGCCCGCAACTCATCACCAATCTCGCCCGCCTGAGCCGTGGTGAAATGATTGGTGTAAAATTTAATAAAGACAAAACCTGGGTGGGCGGTTCAGTTTGCTTTTTTGAATAGTGTATCATCGGATTTTGAGGCTAGTCTTTGTACCGACATTTCTTTAAAAGTAAATAGACTAAATTCTGAAACTCAAGTGCGCTGGCCAGACAAAAAGGCGGGCGTGCGTTGGCTTGTGCGAGGAAGCATCTTTTTGTCTTGACTTTTTTTGGGTACTTTTTTGTGTCAAGACAAAAAAGTACCAGAGCTGGGAACAGAAAGTTACTTTTGTAATCGAACAATAGGATTGATGTAATTCCCAAATCAATATGTCTAGCCATCACATCGTGCGCGAAAATCAAGAACCCGCGCTTGTCATTTTTGATGCGCGCGCAATCCCCTTTGAAAAAGTTCAGGAACTGTTGGAGTGGATGCCCACTATAATCGTATTGCATTCACAAATTGAAGCCGTTTTAGGTTGGGGAATTAAAGTAGATGTAGTGCTGGTACCCACAGGCGAAGAGACTATGTGGATTGATCGCACCAAAGAGCAACAACCAATTGAAATAGTTACATTTCATTCGGAAGAGTCTGCCATAGACAAGGCCATATCATTTTTGCAATCCCGAACCATACCAGCTGTAAACTGGCTGGCATCGGACACACAACTACTTTTAAGATTATCCGGCTTTAATGGCGATACGGAAGTGTTTATGTATAATATTCGGTGGAGCCGGGTAAAGTCTGGTCGTTTTGAAAAGTGGTTGCCGAAAGGGACGGTATTGCACTGTTTTCCTGAAATTTTAGTCAAAAATCAGTTTCTTATCGAGCAAGAAGGTGTGTTTTTTTTGGAGGGAACTAAACCCTTTTGGGTTGGGGAAAACCTCTGATTTCCGTCTTTTTAAATCAAAAAGGCATTATTTTAATAGAAAAAGATTTTTACAAAATACTGCATTGTTTTTACGCCCAATGTATTAATCTGTACAAAACAGTATATATGGCGACTGCACAAACGTATTATTGCCCTTGTTGTAACTATAGAACAACTACCTGCGCGGGTCCATCAGCAACCTTTTTTGCGAATCTGAATACATTCAAATGTCTCGATTGTAACGAGATAATGGATTTTGCAACACAACACATTCAATATGAACCCTCTCCTAAGGTCGATGATGATCCTGAACCATTACTACTAATGCAAACTGGCGAAAGATCAATCAAAGAAATATCCCCAATCAATTGCTCTCAATGCGAAGGATCAAACCTTCAGATTTGGGATCACATTTTAAAACCTTGCCCTAAATGTGGCACCTCTTTAATAATGGATGGCACCGGAATTACTATTCTTTTTGACTAGCATCTCTTGATTTGCTTTTTTTTGATGGTATAGTGTTTTAATCTTGAAAAGATTATAAATGGAATTAAGAGAATACCAGATTGACGCCATAAATAGGATTGAAGGAGAGTGGAATTACCACAGGAGTATTTTATTTCAAATGCCAACCGGTACAGGTAAAACAAATGTGTTTTGTGAGATTGTAAATAGGCATTGGAGAAAGAATCAAGGATCAACTATTCTAATCCTAACCCATAAGCGTGAACTAGTTAATCAAACATGTAAAAGACTTAAGGAGTTTTCAATACATTTTCCTGGTAAGATAATGTCAATGGAAGCAAGTGATCCTAATAGTAGGATACAGATTGCCACCGTACAAACCTTAATAAGACGTAAAACAAAGCTAGAATTTTTGAAGAAGAGGAAAATTTCATTAATAATTATTGATGAAGCACATCATATACCAGCAGAAACGTATATAGACCTATTGAATTATTATAGCTCAAGTGATACCTTAATATTAGGAGTAACAGCAACCCCACAACGTACCGATGGCAGAGGGTTTTCAGAGGTATTTAATACTCTTATTCAATCACGGAGTATCAAAGAATTTATTGAACTTGGATATTTGGCTGACGTGGTGCATTACAAAACATCAAGTTACTATGAAATTAAGACAAGACTAAAGGATATACCTATTGATAAAACTACCAACGATTTTGATGAGGAGATGCTCGGCCAACTGATGATTGGTGATGAATATATGTCAGATGCAGTTGAAAGTTATTTTAAATACAGAGGAGATCATAAAAGGGCGATAGTATTTGCTGTAAATATTAAGCATTCGGAGTCTTTAGTCGACAGGTTCAGAAGCAGAGGGGTTAAGGCGGCTCATTTGGATAGCAAAACCGGAAAGGAAGCGAGGGAAAACATATTGAGAGATTTTAGCAACGGCATTATTTCAGTGCTTTGTAATGTTGGGATTGTCACTGAAGGATTTGATTGCCCTGATGCTGAAATAGTTCAATTGGTTCGCCCAACTAAATCAATAACTCTTTACCTTCAACAGGTAGGCCGAGTACTTAGGCCGAAACAGAATGGCAGGCATGCCTTAATCTTAGATAGTGCCTGTTGTTATGACGAATTTGGATCAGTGAAATTGGAAAGAAATTGGACACTTGAACCCGAAGATAATGCGCCTCTTTATAGAATATCTGAAACCAACTCTATTGAGGGCCCAGAAACAACAAAGGAGCCAGGGGAGATGGATATAGAGATGATTCAGGTTGATAAACCTGAATCATCTTTTAATAATTGTAAAATAGACGGTTTTTGGTTCGAAAAAATCACTCCAGAGATACGAGAGTATTTCATAAAAAGATTTTCTCATGCTGGTTTGAATCCATCAGAATTGATAAGGAATATCTGGAAACTAAAAGAGATCTCTTTGTCAAGAATGCCTATTAAATCTATTAGAGACTTGAAAGATCTTGTGAATATTCAGAATTTAAACATATCGAACACAAATTGCGAATCATTTTACCCTATAGTAAACCTTATCAATTTAAAAGTCCTTAATATTTCGTATTGTAAAGCTACTATTCTGAGGCTGCCCGATAATTCTGACAAATTATCTCATTTAAATGTTTCAGGTACACCAATTAAGGATATAAATGGTATTGAAAAATACTCATTATTAACGGAGATATTAGCAAATAACACTAGCTATAACAGCTATAAACCAATTGCTGATCTATCAAAGATAATTAGATTCGCAGGGAATAATTCAAGTTTTAATTCCCTCTCGGACTTATGGAATTCAAGAGACTCACTCAGAGTTTTAGAGTTGCATAACTCGGATTTAGATACTTTAAGACTTATTCATCATTTTAAGAGAATAATGGATTTGGATATTTCTTACACAAAAATTTCTTCGTTAGGAAACATCTATTTATGTAGATCATTAAAAAGACTTGTAATCAAAGGAATAATCATTAGGGATAAAAGTTTGAAAGAACTTCGCGAAAAAAGGCCTGATGTTGATATAGTTGAATATTAAGGAACACTAACTTAGCTTGTAAATACTTATTTTTGCAAAAGTTGATTTTATGAATTTGTCCCCCAAACGACCCTCTCCTTTCCATTCCAATCTTTTACTACTGTCACATTTTCAAATCCATTTGTGATCATTATTTCACTAATCTCATTGGTATAATGTTCATTAATCTCAAACCATAACGATCCACCTTTTCTTAAAGCTTGTTGGGCTTGCCGGGTAATCACCCGATAAAACACAAGGGGATCATCACCAATAGGAAATAAGGCTGTGTGCGGTTCGTAGTCCAACACATTTTGTTTCATGTGTTGTTTTTCCTGTTGTGAGATATAGGGCGGATTGCTCACAATCAGATCAAACTTTTCAATGATAGGTTGCTGTAAGATATTTTGCTGATAAAACTTTACAGGTGCTTTTAATAGCGTAGCATTTTCTTGCGCGACACTAAGAGCATTCAAACTCACATCAATAGCCTGTACAACGCAAGGCATTTCCAACGCCAATGATATTGCAATACAACCACTTCCCGTTCCGATGTCCAATACGTTAGGTTTATCTATTGATTTTGTGTGCGTAAGAATTTCGTGTATTAACAATTCGGTTTCCGGTCGTGGAATCAACACATCAGGTGTAACCCTAAAAACTTTACCAAAAAAATCGGCCTCACCTAAAATGTATTGAATGGGTTCGTGCGTGTTGATTCGGGTAATGAAGGGGGCTACATCTTTTAATTGTAACCCGGTTTTCTTTTCGGTAATAATATCGGTGCGGGTAAGTTTCCATATCTTTTCAAACAGCAGGTAAACAATACTTTCTATTTCAGCTTTTGCCTCAGGTAAGGTAATTTGTCTTACTACTTCGCTGAAAAGTTCTTTGGAATTAGTCATGCCGAAATTGATCTTTGCAAGGTAATAATTTCTGCATGCAGCAAGACGAACTCTACATGTTACGGTGTCTGGAACTTGCCCGGTTGGGCACAGGTTCGGTTAGCCCTAATCCTTTGGTGGGTTGCGTTATTGTAAAGAATGAAAAAATTATTGGTGAAGGTTGGCATCGACAATATGGTGGCCCACATGCCGAAGTAAATGCAGTTAATTGTGTAGCTGATAAGAGTCAATTAGCAGGCAGTACAGTTTATGTTAACCTGGAACCATGTTCGCATTTTGGTAAAACTCCGCCTTGTGCCGATTTATTAATCTCACATAAAGTTGGCAAAGTTGTTATTGCCAATACCGATACTAACACGCTGGTTGCAGGTAAGGGCTTAGCTAAACTAAAAGCAGCCGGTATTCAAGTAGTACAAGGCATACTTGAGCAGCAAGGCCGCGAACTAAACAAACGGTTCTTTACGTTTCATGAAAAACAGCGGCCATACATAATTCTTAAATGGGCCCAGACCTTAGATGGGTTTATTGCACGATCCAATTACGAATCGAAATGGATCAGTAACGAACTTTCACGGCTTGTTGTACACAAGTGGCGAAGTGAAGAAGATGCAGTGTTGGTTGGAACTAAAACGGCAGCGCACGATAATCCGGTGTTAACTGTACGCGATTGGTCGGGCCGCAATCCGGTAAGGATTGTGATTGATCGGTTTTTGCGATTGCCGGATAAGCTTTCGCTTTTTGATGGTTCGGTAAAAACCATTTGCTACAATGTGCTAAAGCATGAAGAACACACTAACCTGACTTTAATCCGACTTTCCGAAACAAACTTCCTCGAGTCGCTATTGGAGCATTTGTTTTCAATCGGAATTCAATCGGTAATTGTAGAAGGTGGCAGCACTACATTATCACTTTTTATCAATGCGGGTTTGTGGGATGAAGCCCGTGTGTTTACTTCCACCCGACAGTTTTATTCAGGCATTGCTGCACCTACTTTTGCGGGGACATTAATTGCGGAAGAAAAAATGGAAAGCGACACACTCCGCATTTATTTACCGGAATTAAAAGTGCATCACTAAGCGAGCACCGGTTCCGTAAAACTGAAAGTGGGGTTTTATGCGGGCCGTTTTACCGTTGTAAAGTTCGATGGCTTCAAACGCATGACTTTTGAAAACATTATTAAGCGAGAAAGAACCAAGAATCAAAAAACCGCCTGCTATGGCCATTCCCCATTCGGGTTCGCCACCGGCAATGGCTGTGCCCAGCGGAAATCCAACCAGCACGCCACCGGTAAATCCTAATACACCGGCTGCATTGTAATTAGCCTTAGCTCTCTTAAACTTTTCGAAAGCAAGTGGTTCTACTTTTACAACTTCTAATACCTGCTTAGGACTAAGCACTAGCGTATCCATTTCAAACCGGGTGCCACCAAAGGTTTTGTACATTTTTATTTCAGTGCGATTTTGGGCGCTTAAACTGAATGCCGAAATAAACAGTAGCAAGAGTACGACTATCTTTTTCACAAACTTAATTCAAGCGTTTAGCCACTTCATCCCAGTTTACCACATTCCACCAGTTAGCCACGTACTCGTTGCGTTTGTTCTGGTATTTTAGATAATAAGCGTGTTCCCAAACATCTAATGCCAACAGCGGTGTTCCTTTAAGATCACTTACGTCCATCATTGGGTTGTCTTGGTTGGGCGTACTTCCAACTTTTAATGTGTTACCATCTTTTACCAACCAGGCCCAGCCCGATCCAAACCGAGTCATGGCAGCTTGTGTAAACTGTTCCTTAAATTTATCTACCGATCCGAAGGTGCCATTAATGGCATCAGCAATTTTTCCTGTTGGCGCTCCTCCATTAGGTTTCATCACCTGCCAGAAAAAGTTGTGATTCCAGGCCCCTCCACCATTGTTGCGGGCTTTCGCTGAAAGCTTAGAAGTGTTAGCAAAAAAATCTTTCTCGGTCGCAAAGTTGATGGCCTCAGCGGCAATTGCATCGTTTACATTTTTGATATAAGCTGTATGGTGTTTGCCATAATGTATTTCCATAGTAAGTGCATCAATGTTGGGCTCCAATGCATTTGCTGCATAGGGTAATGCTACTTGCGAAAACTGAAGTGCCGGGGTTATAAGTTCTGCAAATGCCGATGCCGGAACAGCTAATGCTGCAGTAGCGGTTAGGGTTTGTTTTACAAATTTTCTTCTATTGATTGTTTCCATGCTTCAAAGATTTAGTTCGCTTACCAGACCAATATCATGCCCAACTTAAGGCATGTGTGTAAATTTACCGAAAATAATTAGCTTGTAATCTTAATTTGTACATCTATGGCTGATATCCTGTTTGATGAAATACCTTCACTCGATCTGGCTGATTTTACCAGTGGCGATCCGCAACGAAAAAATAAATTCGTTCAGCAGTTGGGTGCTGCTTACAACAACATCGGTTTTGTAGCAATCAAGAATCATTATCTTACTGATGATCTTTCCGCAAAGCTTTATAGCACCATTAAAAAGTTTTTTGCGTTGCCGGATGTCGTTAAACAGAAATATGAAATTGCCGGGCTGGCCGGACAACGCGGCTATATTGGTAAGGGTAAAGAACATGCCAAGGGTCGAAATACCGGTGATTTGAAAGAGTTTTATCATGTAGGACAGGAAGTGCTTGATAACGACCCGATCAAGAATGAATATCCGGATAATGTTTGGCCAACTGAAATACCGGAGTTCAAAGAAACAGCACTTGAAGTTTACAGGCGACTTGAAAAAACCGGAGTTCAGATGTTGAAGGCTATTGCTCTTTACCTCAACCTTCCTGAAAATTATTTTGATGCTAAAGTTCATCATGGTAACAGCATTCTCAGGCCCATTCATTATTTCCCGATTGAAGATCCGGATTCTGTTCCGGAAGATGCAGTACGTGCTGCCGAGCATGGCGATATTAACCTGATTACTTTATTGATGGGCGCCAGTGCCGATGGGTTACAAGTATTGCGCAGAGATGGTAAGTGGATTCCAATTACCGCACTGCCAGAACAACTGGTGGTAAACGTAGGCGATATGTTAGAACGACTAACCAACAAAAAACTAAAGTCCACCATTCATCGCGTAGTAAACCCGCCCAGACATTTAATGAACACACCCCGGTACTCCATCCCTTTCTTTATGCACCCGCGTTCCGAAATGGATCTTACGGCTTTGCCTTCGTGTGTGGATGTGGAGCACCCAAAACTTTGGGATGATACAACAGCCGGTGCGTTTTTGAATCAGCGCCTGCGCGAAATCGGCTTGAAAAAATAAAGTTGTGAAGCAAGGAATACGGTATCGGGATTTTTTAAAAGACGTATTCCTGCTATCGGTAACTTGTTTTGGCGGACCGCAAGCCCACATTGCACATTTCCAAAATGTGTTGGTACAAAAGCGCAACTACATAACCGAAGAAGAGTTGATTGAGTTGAATGCACTTTGCCAGGTGGTACCCGGGCCAAGTTCTACACAAACACTTTCTTTGATAGGCTACAAGTTGGGTGGCGCCCGATTAGCCTATCTTACATTGCTTATATGGTTGTTACCCTCGGTTGCCATTATGACGGTGGCCGGTATTCTCATCAATAGTTTTGCAGTTAAGCATGCTTCATTAGAGTTTACACGCTTTATTCAACCCATGGCAGTTGGGTTTGTGGCATATGCAGCTTATTCAATTAGTTTAAAAACTGTAACAACAAGGCGGGGAGCGGTTATTATGATATTGGCCGGTGTGGCCACATACTTTAGTAAATCACCGGTTGTGTTTCCGTTAATTCTATTAGTGGCCGGATTGATTACCGCGCTTAATTACAAAGCACATCCTCGCCAGGAGAAACAAAAAATTGATGTATCGTGGGCTAATTTTTTTTTGTGGGGTGGCGTATTGGTGTTTGCTGCTTTGCTGGGTGCTGCTACCAAATCAATCCCCGAGTTTTTGCCGGTACGGTTGTTCGAAAATTTTTACCGAAACGGGAGTTTAATTTTTGGAGGCGGCCAGGTGCTTACACCCATGTTGTACACCGAGTTTGTGCAATATGCTCCTAAGCAATACCTCTCTTCCGAGGAGTTTCTTTCCGGCTATGCGTTTGTACAAGGTTTGCCAGGCCCGGTGTTTTCATTTAGTTCTTACATAGGTGCGCTGGCTATGCGCGATTACGGTATTGTAGGTCAGATGATTGGAGCTATTATGTCTGCTGCTGGAATTTTTTTACCCGGAACTTTTCTGATATTTTTTTTGATTCGCATTTGGGATAGTCTAAAAAAATTCAGGCCCATACGGGCATCATTAGAAGGTATAAATGCAGCCAGTGCAGGTCTGGTTGCAGCAGCAGCCGTTTTGTTATTTCAACCCTTGGTTACCGACCCCAGTGTATCGCTTGTAACCAACATTGGGTTTGTTGCTGGCACTTTTCTTCTTACCGCTTTTACCAAAATTCCCGGCTGGGCTGTTATTCTGATTGGGCTTGCGGGCGGGTTAATTTTATAACACAACAATTCAAACAATAAAAAACCCGGACAATGCCCGGGTTTTTCTTTAGCTATTTCTTTAGGTAAATATTATCCGAGTTTAAAGATGATCGGAATAACCATTTTCTGCCGCACAGGCTTTCCTCTTTGTTTACCGGGCTTCCAGGCTGGTGCGCTTTGCACTACACGTACAGCTTCTTCATCGCAACCGGCACCAATTCCTTTAATAGACTTAACATCTACAATTGAACCATCGCGGTTCACTACAAACTCAACGAACACACGGCCTTCAACGCCCATTCTTCGGGCCTGAGCCGGATATTTCATTTTTTCACTTACATATTTGTAAAAGGCTGGCATACCACCCTTAGGTTCGGCAGTTTCTTCAACCACACTAAAGATTTGATCTACATCTTCTTTTTCTTCAACAGGGGCAACAATCACCTGCTCTACCTTAGTATCTTCTGTTACTTCAACATCAAATTTTAGTTGAATATCTTCTTTAATCTCTTCTTCGTCTGGTACTTCAACAATTTGGGGTTGTTGAATAATGGGTGCTGGTGGAGGTGGTTGCTCGGTAGGAGGTACCTCTATCATCTCCTCAAATACGTTCGTGCTTTTGCCCTGAATTTCTACCAATTCATCATAGCTCTTCCATTCAAAGGCCATAAATGCAATGCCAAGCGTTACCAATAGCCCTATGCTAAAGAAAAAGGACGTCTTTTTGGTTAAATCCGCTTTATCGGTCTTTTTAGCTTCCATACGCGAAATCTTTACAGTTTAGGAATTTCAAATATAGCAATAGAATCCACTTGGCGCAGGCCAGTCACAGAAAAACCAGAATTTTTTATGGAAATTATTTACGGTTGCCGTAGAACATTGTGATAAACACGGTAGGGTAGATAGCTCTATTTTCGGTAGATGGCATGATTTCGATTTTCTTGAAATAAGAATCTACCAGTACCCCGATTTCAAAACCTGTTACCTGCGATTTGAGAAATCCCAGCTCAAAATTAATGGCGGCCTTCAGGTTGGCTCCGGGCTGAATTTTAGAATCGCCAATACCTTCAAAAATATTTCCAGTGCCCAGAATGTTAGAATACACATGCTCCGGATTAGCCGGATTGTATTGCTCGCGCCTCGATGTCCAGATGCTGTTGTCAACCGCCCGCTCAATATAGTAAGGAGCTACAACACCTAAGCTTGGCCCGGCTGCAAAAACGGCTTTAATTTCTACACCTTGCTGAGGGGCTTTCGAAAACAGAATGAAATCGCGGCCATACTGAAACCGCAACGCATACAGATAATTACTTTTTCCGTAGATAAAAAAGTTGCCGGTATAGATGGAACTATGACGTACTTCCTGCGGATGTTTAACATTCATTATCTCCAACCCATAAGTTTCAAGCATATTGTTGGTGAGTTTTCGGGCCTTTTTAAATACAAGGCCACCAATAAAACCACCGGCAGAATTTTTATTAATACCCCATGTAAATTCAGAGTTATATTCATAGCTATCCTGCGTTTGTGCCCCTGCAGGATAAACTACACTTAGTATTAGCCCAATAAGAACCAGATTTAAAACTTGCTTCATACCCACGGCATTCGTTCCTTTCCGAAAACTAAAAGTAAAACAACTAACGCACAAAAAATAGACTTTGTTATGGCAATTATGGCAATTGTAGAATACCTGGGCAACCTGCGCACGCAGGCAAAACATCTAAAATCGGGCAATTTAATTGTTACCGATGCACCAACCGATAACAACGGACGTGGCGAAGCATTTAGCCCCACCGATCTGGTAAGTGCTGCATTAAGTAGTTGCATGATGACGATTATGGGCATGGTAGCCGAGCGCGAAGGTGTGGAGTTACAAGGGCTTACTGCCGAAGTAGAAAAAATTATGGCTTCTAATCCGCGAAAAATAGCGGAGATACAAATCACTTTTTCGCACCCCGGTTTGGTTGCAACGGATATTCAAAAACAAAAATTGAAAAATGCTGCGCTTACCTGTCCGGTAGCTTTAAGCTTGGCCGATAGTGTAAAGCAAACTGTTGTGTTTAATTTCTAAGACACTACCGTTTTGTTGGCAGCCCGATTAATTTCTGCCAGGTCTATTCCAAAATGCGATTGTGCATAGAGCGGTTTGTTCTGATAAATCAGAATTGCCTGTGGCGACTCGTGCTCTATGGCAAAGTCTGCAGCAATTTGGTTGGATATACTTCGGTAGGTGAGCAAATCCAGAAAGTACGGTTTAATAGTGGCAAGGTCGATATGCCAATTACGTTCCAATCTATCTAAAACTGCCCGGCTTATGGAGCAACGGGTGCTGTGTTTAAAAATAAGAACTGGTTGTTGGTGCGATTCGGCCTTGATAATTTCAAGTTGACCGGCTTCTTTAAGTTCAATCCAATTCATTAGTCGTACAGGTCTTTCCACAATTCTTTTTCCTTCTTGTCATAACGCGGTTTGCGCACCTTATCCTTAACGGCATCGGGCTGTGTGCTCTGGCGTTTAAATACACCTGCCCATAACAACTTGATATTGGTAAAAATGGTTCTTTCACCTTTCACATTGTTATCCTTATTATGGGCGAAGGTGGCATCGGGAAAATGTTTTTTATGATTGTATTTATTCATGCGAATATTGCCCTGGTAATCGCCAATACGGGCATAGGCTCTTCCGGGAGCCAACACCTTTAAGGCATCTTTGTCGGCTAACGGAGCATGCCGGTAGTTTTTGGTAAGCCTAACCTTGCCTGCGTAAGAAGTAGCATCGGCAAACGACTTCGAATATTTAATGGTATTAAGTGCTGCATCGGCACTGCTGGGATTATGCTTGTACTCCCAATAGCGTTTAAGGGTGCCAATGTATTCTCCGGCCTTAACAGTTTCGCGGCTGGGTGAAAGCCCCGGTAAAGCACCCTTTGCGGAAAGTTTATTCTTACCCGTTTCGCGTTGCTTAACACGGGCTGTAAGGTTGTTTGCTGAATAGACATTTTCATAAGGGCTGTGTTTTTTCAAAGCCAGTTCTGCTGCATTCGGATTCCGAACATACTCCCGTTTCAGCAGCGGTAATTTAATTTTTCCGGAATAGCCTACTTCGCTTGCTTGCTTACCGGTTGGAGTTCGGGCCGGTATGGGTTGTTCCTTATTGTTCCACAGTTGGCCGCTTATACTACCACCGCCTTTTTCGGGTTTGCGGGTGCGATCATAACCTGCCCAATCATACCCCTCGCGACTAAACGATTTACGCACAAAGGGTAAATCGCCCTGAAACCGGGCTGCCTTATTAGCCGAATACTTTGCCGGTAAAGGTTGCTCTTTATTATTCCATACTTGCCCGCTTACACTGCCACCACCTTTCAGAGGTTTGCTCGCCTTTGCATAGCCAGACCAATCATAGCCTTCGCGGCTAAATGATTTTTTGCGTTGTGGAATATCTCCAGAATAACCATAACCAGCCTGGCTGAATTGTTTTGGTCCTTGCTTTAGATTTCCCTGAAAGGTAGCCACCCGGGCTGATGCAGAACCCGGAGTTTTTACCGTAATTGGTTCGCCTTTATTGTTCCACGAACCACTAATGCTGCCGCCACCCTTTAATGGCCGGCCGGCTTTTATGTTACCGGTATAGCTAAGCCCTTGCTGACTAAAATTGCGTTTAGCACTGCTTTGTGGTATAAAGCCGCGGTAATTACCCTGAAACCTGGCTGCACGCTGATCCATGGGTTGACGCACGGCAACCGGCATATTGTTATTGTTGCGATTAAAACCACTTATGCTGCCCCCGCCTTTTGGCGGCCGGGCAGCTTTTATGTTGCCTGAATAACTTAAGCCGGTTTGGCTGAAACTGCGCTCAATACGGGGTGTGGTACCCCTGTAGTTAGCTTGCATACTGGCAGATTTAGGGTTGGCGGGCATTCGTACCGTAAGGGGGGTATTCTGGCCCCGTTTCATTTGTGCCGAAATACTACCACCGCCTTTAAGCGGTTTAATACCGCGCAGCTTACTCAAATCTTTACGCATAAAATTTGCGCTTGCTCCGGGTGGCCGGGGGGTTAGTGGCTGATTGGAACTATACTTTCCGGAAACGGAACCACCGCCTTTCAGAGTTTTGATACCTTTTAGCTTACCAAAATCCTGTTTCATAAAATTTCCGCCCATTCCGGGTTGGCGTGGAGGCAACGGCTTATTCGATCCGAGTGTGCCGCTGATGGATCCGCCACCCAGTTTTCTTTTATTTCCGCTTATGCGCGCTAAATCTTTTCGAATGATACGGGCACTGAATCCGGGCGAAATTTTTGGGCCATCGCCTCGCTGGCCTGCTACTTGATTGTCGCGGCCAGCACTTCTGCGAATAGCGTGCCCCGCCACATCACCTTTCCACGCACGCTCCCCACGCCTTGATGCGGTTGCATAACCTGAACGGAAGGAGCCGTTATAGGCACGATCACCCCGGTCTTTACGGCCGTAATAGGGGTTATCAGCTTTGACAAGTGGATTAGCAGGTGAACGGAAATTTTTAGTTCGCAAAGGTCTGCCGGCCAGATCGGTTGTAAAAGCACGTTCGCCTTTCGAGTATTTTCCCCAATACACATTTTTACGACCGCGGGTTACATAAGCCTGCGAGCCTGAACGGGGAGTAATTCGTTGCTTGCGACCGGGCGGATCTTGCCGGGTTTGTAATTGCGCTAAGCGCGAAAGTTGTTTACGATTATCATAAGCCCTTTCGGGCGATTTGGAAGAATGATTTACGAACGGTCCCTTCTGCGGGTAAACATTAGCCCTGCCGGCATTGATAGCGCGCGAGCGAATTCCCACAGGCTTTCCACCAATTGGTTGGCCGGCCCGGTCGCCTGATTGCCTGTTGGCTTTGTAAGGCGATTTAAAAGTTGAAACCGCGCGCTGTGCCGAAGATTGATTGGCTGTGCGGAGTTTATAACCGGCCAGATCGCGTGTGGTGGCTTTTTCTTTTTTCTTAACCGACTTAGCTCGCGTTTGCCGAATGGTGGATTTGTTGTTGATGGGCCGTTTATCCTGCGCTACGCTTACTTCAGTTGCAAGGCAAAACAGTGCAATCAATCCCGCAAGGAAAAGAGTACGCTGCTGCTTGAATTGAAAGATAAGGTACTTCAAAATACGGCAATAAACAGGCTAAGATAAGGAAAAAGCAGATGTTGCTTTTCAATGATCATTAACGCAATAATCGGTTTAGAATTTTAAAAGTGTTTTAATTCGGTTTTTTAGCCTCCCCTTCGGCAAAAAATTTTGCTCAAGTGTGGCCGCAAACGGAATAGCGGTATCTAAGCTTGCTTCGCGCATTACGGGGGCATCTAAGTATTGAAATGCATGTTCGCTTATCCAGGCGGCTATTTCGGCACCAATTCCTCCGGTTAGTGTATCTTCATGCAACACCAACACACGGTGGGTTTTCTTAACTGTTTCGAGTACGGCCTCCTTATCCCATGGGAGTAATGTGCGCAGATCCAGTACATCGGCATTAACATCTGGTAGTTGCATGAGTATTTCCTGCGCCCAATGCACACCCATGCCGTAGGTGATGATGGAAAGGTCATTGCCTTCGCTTACCAACTTGGCTTTACCAATTTCAACTGTGAAGTAATCATCGGGTATGGTGGCTTTGATAGATCGGTACAAAAGTTTGTGCTCGAAATAGAGATAAGGATTGGGATCGTTGAAGGCAGCACAGAGCAGGCCTTTGGCATCGTATGGGTTTGATGGGTAAACAATTTTTAAACCGGGCGTATGAAAAAACCACGCTTCATTACTTTGAGAATGGAATGGCCCTGCTGCCGTTCCAGCGCCCGTTGGCATGCGCACCACCACATCAGCATGTTGGCCCCAGCGCCAATGAATTTTTGCCAGGTTGTTCACAATCTGGTTGAAGCCTTCGGTAACAAAATCGGCAAACTGCATTTCCACCATGGCTTTCATGCCTTTTATAGAAAGGCCAAGGCCCGTTCCAACAATAGCCGATTCGCACAAAGGCGTATTGCGTACGCGATCTTTTCCAAACTGCTCCACAAAACCTTCGGTTATTTTAAACACACCACCGTAATCGGCAATGTCTTGCCCCATTAAAACAAGGTTGTTGTGGCGCTCCATACTTTGGCGAAGGCCATCGCTAATGGCATCGATAAATCTTTTTTCGGACGACTTCACCCCCGGCCCCTCTCCGGAGGAGAGGGGGGAGATTACAGTTTGATTGAAGGGAGCGTACATATCATTCAGCTCCAATTCAGTATCAGGTACAGGCAATGTTTCCTGAAAAGCTTCTGCCAGGCCCGCCTCAATTTCTTTCTTTAATTTTTTGCGGATGCTATCGATCTGTTTTTGATCGAGTAGTGTTTCATCCACCAAAAAGTTTTCATAGTTGGTAAGTGGATCTTTTTTGGCCCACTCGTCTATTAATTTTTTAGGTACGTACTTGGTACCCGATGCTTCTTCGTGGCCGCGCATTCTAAATGTAATACACTCTAACAAAATCGGCTGTGGATTTTTGCGTAGTTTTTCGGCCAACGATTTTACGGTATTATAAACTTCCAGAACATTATTGCCATCAACTTTAACGCCTTCTATTCCATAGCCAATAGCTTTATCAATAAACTGTTTGCATTTAAATTGTTCGCTGCTGGGTGTTGAAAGGCCGTAGCCATTGTTTTCAATAACAAAAATCACGGGCAGGTTCCATACGGCTGCTACGTTTACAGCTTCATGAAAATCGCCCTGGCTGGTGCCACCATCGCCATTAAAAACTATGGTAACCTTATTCTCTTTTTTTAAGATAGAAGCTAATGCAATACCATCGGCCACTCCATTTTGCGGGCCCAGGTGCGAGATCATTCCTACAATGTGGTGTTCATTACTCCCGAAGTGGAAAGACCGATCGCGGCCTTTCGTAAACCCGGAACCTGTGCCTTGCCATTGGGCAAATAGTTTGACGAAAGGAACATTGCGCCCCGTAAATACACCCAGATTGCGGTGCATGGGTAAAATGTATTCGTCTTTTTCCAAGGCTTGTGTAATGCCAACCGAGATAGCTTCCTGGCCAATACCGCTAAACCATTTGCTGATTTTATTCTGACGCAAAAGCACCAGCATTTTTTCTTCGATTAGCCGCGGAAATAGTAATGCTTCGTACAGTTGAAGTAGCGTGGTGTCTGCAAGTTTTTTGCGCTGAAATTTCATATTGAAATTTTAAGAATGTTGCTGTAACGAATCTGAATTGATTTCGGATTTAAGATCAGGGATTGTTTGCTTCTTTTCTTTTGTTGACACCAACCCGAATGTCATAACAATACTGGTGGCAAGAATAACAAAGAAGAGCAACCCGTTTTCAACGCCCTTTAGTTTTTGTGCATCGGGTATGCTGAAGAACAATAATATGCTAATAAGCCCGCGCGGGGAAAGAAAAAATTCAGCCAGTGAGGCGGTGCGCACAAATATTTTTTGATACACAATACGGATAGCATAGATGATAACCACTACAATAGATCCGTAAATAAGCACATCTGCATTTAGTAGCGATTGTACGTTAAGTGTAAAACCAAAAATCAGAAAAAAGAAAGTTCGCACAATAAAGGCACTCTCGCCACTAAGTTGTACTAACTGATGCAGATCTTTATAAAAATTATCGTATTTAAATGTGCGCTTGAACCACGCGTTTCGAATCCAATGCAGGTTATTTAAAAATAACCCGAACGCCAGCACAATTACCAACGTGGGTAAATGATAATACTTACCAATAGCATACACTAATATTAATACGGCAATGATGAGGAAAAACTTTAGATGATGGGTGATACGTTTGAGCAAGTAAAGCAGTATAAGACAAAATGCGGCCGATAAGATCAGGATGAGGATAGTTTGCCAGCCTAATCTCAAAAACGAATTGAATCCGATTGTTTCATTAGCCAGCATGAAGTTGAATAAGATAATTCCAAAAATATCCGACAAGGAAGATTCATATACAATAAAGTCTTTACGGGCTACTGGTAGCGAGGCTGCCGAAGGAATTGCAATGGCCGAACTGATTACACCCAACGGTACTGCATTCAGGAAACAGGTTTTGAAATCGGCATCCAGCAGGTAATAATAGAAAAATGCAATTCCCGTTGTGGTGAGTATCAGAATAAAAAAAGCTGAAGCCAACGAGCTTTTAATAAGTGCAGACTTTTCTCTTTCTAATTTTAATTCCAACGCACCTTCTAATACAATTAGAATTAACCCGATAGTGCCCACCAGTGGTAAGATCGGCTCAAAGTTAGGAATGGGGATGTTTACCCAGGTAGCAAGGTATCGAAGCCCGATGCCACTTAACAGCAACAGAATTACAGATGGGATTTTAAATTGCTTAGCGATCAGATCAAAGAGGTAACTGAAAATTACCAAACCACTAAGAATCATGAGTGTAATTTCAACGGACATACAGCAAATTGTCTTAGGCTGCTAAAATATAGAAAAAACCGTGCGTCAACCTATCTTGCACCAAATTCAGGTAATGATACCCTACACAACGTTTACACTCGCCAATGGCCTACAGGTTATAGTGCATGAAGATCCCACCGTGCAAATAGCTGTAATGAATATTTTGTACGATGTAGGTTCGCGCGATGAAAAACCCGACAAGACAGGCTTTGCACATTTGTTTGAACACCTGATGTTTGGTGGATCGGCCAACATTCCATCGTACGATGAACCCTTGCAGGTTGTAGGTGGCGAGAACAATGCCTTTACCAATACCGACATTACCAACTATTACCTCACGCTGCCCGCCTCAAATATAGAAACCGGTTTTTGGTTAGAGAGCGATCGGATGCTGAGTTTGTCGTTCGATCCGCAAGTGCTGGAAGTACAACGCAAAGTGGTGATTGAAGAATTTAAACAGCGTTATCTTAACCAACCTTACGGTGATGTGTGGCTGAAACTGCGGCCGCTTGCCTATACGCAGCACCCGTATCAATGGGCTACCATCGGTAAAGAAATAAGTCATATTGAAAATGCTACCATGCAGGATGTGAAGGATTTTTTCTTCACCCATTATGTGCCCAGCAATGCTATATTGGTGGTAGCCGGTAATGTAAAGCAATCGCAAGTAAAGGCATTATCAGAAAAATGGTTTGGCCCCATACCAGCCGGAAAAAAACCCGTGCGCATCCTACCGGCTGAACCACGCCAAATGCAAAAACGAACAAAAAAAATTACAGCCAAGGTTCCTGCGCATGCACTTTACAAAAGTTACCACATGGCCGGACGGTTTGATGCGGGTTTTTATAGTGCCGATTTGTTGAGCGATGTGTTAGGGCGCGGCCACTCCAGCCGGTTGTATAACCAGTTGGTTAAAGAAAAAGAAATTTTTACATCCATTTCTTCTTTTACAATGGGCACTATCGACCCCGGGTTGATGGTAGTAAACGGCCGGATAAAACCAGGTATTGAAATAGAGGAAGCAGAGGCTGCGGTAGATGCTGTTATTCAGGATTTGGTAGCGAAAGGCGCAACGGAAGAGGAATTAACCAAAACAAAAAATCAAGCGCTTACTACCATGGAGTTTGAAAAAGTGGAGGTAATGAACCGGGCCATGAACCTGGCCTTTGCAGCCTTATCGGGCGATATAGATTCTGTTAATCACGAAAGTGAAAAGATTGCGCGTATTGGTTTAGCGGAGATTCAACAAGCAGCATTGGAAATTCTGAAGCCTGAAAATGAAAGTGTTTTATACTATTGTGCCGAAGACAACTGAGCTTACAGACTCAGCGGAAGCGTAACCGTAAACTCAGAACCATCGCCCACAGACGATTGTACGCTGATGTTGCCTTCCAGTTTATCCAACGTTTCTTTTACAATATACAAACCTAATCCGGAGCCTTCGCTGGATTCGGAAGCGCGATAAAACATATCAAAAATACGACTGTGATGTTCTTTTGAAATACCCGTGCCGTTATCTTTTACAGTTATCAAAACATGGTCGGCTTTTTTTATGGCGCTGATGATGATGTAGGGATCGGGCTGATCGAACCGATGGTATTTGTAGGCATTTGAGACCAGGTTGTTGATAACAACTTTCAGTCGGTTTGGGTCAGTTGAAATTTCCAGGTCCGGGTCAATCCGCACTTCAATCCGTACCTTTTTATTTACTACTGAATAAGCCAGGGTTTGTACTACTTCCTGCGCAAGCAACTCCAGCTTAATGGGTGTAGGCAACAGATCAAGCCTTGTATTACGCGAGTAGTCTGTTACTTCTTTAATAAAGCCCTCCATGGTTTTTATCCGGTCTTTCATCATTTGTAAAAACAAACCTACTTCTTCGGGCCGGTCGGTCTTTTCAGATAGATGAATAAGGCCTAACAATGAACTGAGTGGTGCCCGCATATCGTGGCTGGCACTATATACAAACCGATCTAACTCTTCATTCGTCTTGGCTAATTGTTCGTTCTTCAAAGCAAGTTCTGCTTCGGCTTTTTTGCGCTCGTCTATATCGATAAGTGTTCCAACCAAAACTGTTTTGCCGTTTTCATCCTGTTTAAATACTCCGCTATCCTGAAACCATTTATACACTCCGCTTTTAGTGAGCAACCGGAACTCATTCTGATATGGTTTTTGTAAAGCCAGGTGTTCATTGATTAGCTGGCGGGTGCGGGCCCGGTCTTCCGGAAATACCAAGGGCGAAAAATCTTCTTGCCGCAGGTTATTTAATTCATGGGCTTCATAACCGAGTAAGCGCTTCCAATCGGTGCTAACGTAAATTGAATTTTCTGCCATTTTCCACTCATACACTCCGGCTTTGGTACCGTGTAAAGCCATTAAAAAACGTTCTTCACTTTTTTTCAGATCGTTGGATGTTTGAACCAGATTTTGTTCAACCTCACGGTTTCTGCTAATCAGGAAATACACCACAAATCCATTTGATAAAATTCCAATAATCAGATTTGAAACGAAATTCATGCTTACCATGTGTGGCTCGTAGCTGGGTTCGGGAATAAGATTCAGATCGGCATAAAAGGCAAGCAGCCCCAGCAACACGGGTAACAAAGCAAATAAAATGCTTAACACCCTATTGTAATAGTTAAATAAAATTAACCCAACGCCTGCACAGGTAATAAAATAGAAGTACACACCGCCATACGGATGATCCACATCAGCAAATATCAATACCAGAAAATTTAACATAATAAGCTGTGTAAGAGTAGCTGCGATATAATTTTGCTGCCGGTTAAGAATAAATGAGGTGAGTCCTCCAACTATCAATAATCCATAAAGCGGAATAAATACCGTTACGCCATTGGAACTATCCAGAATAATATAGAAAACTGCTACAGTTAGAATAATTCCGGCAAACTGACTTCGCAACATGGCATACTTAAAATCAGTATGCGATGGAATTAGCTTTTTACCCACCAGGAAATCTCGGTAACTCATATGCTTAGGTGCAATAAATATAAACTGTAATAATGATGTGCCAACTATTACCTTTGGACAAATGTATTGCACTTATGAAATTAAGAGTTGGGTTAGGGTTTGATGTACACGTGTTGGAAAACGGCAGGGATTTTTACCTGGGTGGTATTAAACTACCTGCTTCTAAAGGTGCGGTGGGCCATAGCGATGCCGATGTGTTGATACACGCCATTTGCGATGCACTGCTGGGCGCAGCCAACCTGCGCGATATTGGTTATCATTATTCCAATAAAGACCCGCGCTGGAGTGGTATGGATAGTAAATTTTTTCTAAAAGACGTAACCCGAATGCTAACCGAGCGTGGTTGGAGAATTGAAAACGTAGATTGTACTGTTTGCCTGGAAGCCCCTAAAGTGAATCCACACATTGATGAAATGAAAAAAGTATTGGCACCGTTAATGAATGTGGCCGAAGAAGATGTTTCAATAAAAGCAACCACCAACGAGCGGTTGGGGTACGTAGGTCGCGAAGAAGGTGTGAACGCTATGGCGATTGCGTTAATCAAGAAAAATTAATTTAAAGTGTATGCCAGACATCCGCGTGATTTTAACCGGAGATGGATCGCATTCTTTGCTAAATGCCGAACTGGACGAAACCTACCACTCCCGCCACGGGGCAGTACAAGAATCGGAATATGTTTTTATTGAACAAGGATTAAAGTTTTGGCTTGAACGAAACAAACAGGAACAACTTACTATTCTGGAAGTTGGTTTGGGTACTGCGCTTAATGCATGGCTCACGTTGCGGGTGCCAGCAGTAGCGGCCTTACAGATTCGTTACTTTGCCATCGAAAAATTTCCATTAGTACAGGAAGTATGGCAGCAACTTAATTATGCCACACACGATCGCCCGTTATATGAAAAAATTCATAACCTTCCCTGGAACACGTGGCAACAGGTAGCATTGCATGCGGCACTATTTAAAAGTGAAAACACGTTGCAACAAATTGAATTACCAGATATCCATTTTGATTTAATTTACTACGATGCTTTTGCTCCCAACAAGCAACCCGATATGTGGACGGTTGACATGTTGCAAAAAGTAGTATTGAAGTTGCAAACCGGGGGCGTGTTTGTAACCTACTGTGCAAAAGGGCAGCTTAAGCGCGACCTGAGAGCCCTGGGGTTGGAAGTTGAAAGTTTACCGGGCCCCCCGGGCAAGCGCGAAATGATTAGGGCTGTAAAACTAAAATCTTAATAAACAGGTAAGCGTACTGTAAAAGTGCTTCCGGTGGCCGGTGTTGATTGAACCTCGATCGCTCCGCCAAGTTTTTCAACGGTTTCGCGCACAATATACAAACCCAAACCCGAGCCTTCGCCCTGGGTAGTTGCACGGTAAAACATTTCAAAAATTCGTTTCTGATGTTCAAGACTAATGCCTACACCGTTATCTTTTACAGTAAGCACAAATTGATTTTTATAAATGCTTGCGCTGATCTTGATAAAAGGACCGGGCTTTTGCGGATCATAGTATTTAATGGCGTTTGATATAAGGTTATTCAGAACCACATTAAATCGCGGCTCATCGGTTTGAAGGGTAAGGCCGGCCGCAACTTCAACTTTCACTGCAATCTTATCCCGTTCAAACAGAAACTTCAAACTATTCAAAGATGCTTGTATGGAATTGTAAACATGTATGCTTTTCCGTTCAACCTCGGTACGAACATTGCGCGAGTAGTCGGTAATTTCTTTTAAAAATCCTTCCATTACACCAATACGTTCCCGCATCATTTTTAAACAGATAGCAATTTCTTGTGGTGATTGTGTTTTTTCAGTTACAGCAATAAGCCCCAACAGCGATGAAAGCGGAGCGCGCATGTCATGACTGGCGCTGTAAACAAACCGGTCTAATTCTTCATTTATTTTGGTTAGCGCCTCATGCTGTTTTAGTAATTTTCTTTCAGTTTCATAATTGGCCCGAATAAGAATTACCAGCACATACGATCCAAACAACAGACTAATAACAAGGTTAATCAGAAAAATGGTGCGTTCTATTTGAGGCGAAATATTTTTGGGCACGGGGGCAATCATGGTGGGAAATAAATACGCAAGCACGGCTAGCGCAACGGTAATCAGAATTAGTAAAACGGTTAACCCTTTGTAGCGATGCCCCAACAACACAACGGTAAGTGTGTTGGTAAGAAAGAAAAAGAAAAACATGCCATCCTGCGGCCGGTTAACCGATGAAAACAAATACACAAACACATTGCCCAAAATAACAATAAGCAGGCTGGAGGATAAATGTTTTCCGGTACGATTCAGATAGAAAGAAAGTGAACTGCCTCCAATAAGTAAGATGTGCCAGGGTATAAAGTTAAATTCGCCCTGCACCATAACAATGGTTGCATAGATAATACCTACGGTTATGGCAACCAATGCAAACTGGCCGCGCAGAATAGTCATTTTGGTAACCGTTAATTCATCGCCCTCGGGTTGGTTTCCTACTATCAGCTTTCTGAAATAGCGTGAGAATGAACTTTTGGTTACCGGCATATTGTATAATCTGAAAGAAGCCATGGGCAATTCAAACTTTTCCAATAATAAGCCGCTTTACTGAAATTATCATGCTATTTCGTATCGCCACAAAGTTTTTACCTTTGCAGCACTAAAAAATAAAGAACGTTGAGCAAGCTTGTTAAAATTGGTACCGTGCAAATGAGTTGCACCAAAGCACCTGGCGAAAACCTGGCAAAAGCTATTGAGCGTGTGCGCGAAGCCGCCCGGAAAGGTGCGCAGATTATTTGTCTGCAAGAACTTTTCACTTCGCTGTATTTCTGCGATGTGGAAGATTATGAAAATTTTAAACTGGCCGAACCCGTACCCGGTCCATCAACCGAATCATTATCTGCGGTAGCGAAAGAACTGGGTGTGGTAATAATTGCTTCACTTTTTGAAAAGCGTACCGAAGGTTTATATCACAATACTACCGCTGTAATCGATGCAGACGGTAAATACCTGGGTAAGTATCGCAAAATGCACATCCCGGATGACCCGGCTTATTACGAAAAATTTTATTTCACACCAGGCGACCTGGGGTATAAAGTATTCAAAACCAAGTTCGCAACGATTGGTATTTTAATTTGCTGGGATCAGTGGTATCCGGAAGCAGCCCGCATTACTGCGTTGATGGGTGCCGAGGTTTTATTTTACCCTACAGCAATTGGTTGGGCTACCTCGCAAGACGAAGCCACTAATACTGAACAATACGGAGCGTGGCAAACTATTCAACGCAGTCACGCTGTTGCCAATGGTTTACATGTAGTGAGCGTGAACCGTGTAGGTTTCGAGCAAAATGGAGCCATGAAATTCTGGGGTGGATCGTTTATCGCTAATCCACTCGGAAGTATTTTATACCAGGCCTCGCACGACAAAGAAGAAGTAAATGTATTGGAACTTGATCTGAAAAAGACCGACAGCGTACGCACCCACTGGCCTTTCCTGCGCGATAGAAGAATAGACTCGTATCAGCCAATCACGAAACGATTTATTGACGAAGATTAACTAGTTGACAGTAGGCAAAAGGCAATTGACAAAATGTTGTCAACTGTCAATTGCCTTTTGTCAATTAATAACACTATGACAACTCCAAAACAACTAGGGTACTACTTCCCTGCCGAATTTGCCAAACATACTGCAACGTGGTTAAGCTGGCCGCACAAGGAAGCTTCGTGGCCCGGAAAAATCGAAACTATTTATCCGCGCTATGCAGAATTTATTAAGCGTGTAGCCGAAGGTGAAGCGGTAAACATCAATGTAGTAAACGAAGCGATGCGTGAAAAAGCAACGCGACATCTTAACGAGGCCGGTGCTGATTTACGCAACATTCAATTCTTTATCCATCCAACAAACGATGCATGGTGCCGCGACCATGGCCCTGCATTCTTGATCAACCCGAAAGAAAAAAAGAAAATGATTGTGGATTGGGGTTATAACGCCTGGGGCGGAAAGTATCCGCCATTCGATTTAGATGATGTTATTCCAACATTGATTGCCAAACATTACAACATTCCGGTGGTTGAGCCGGGCATTGTAATGGAAGGTGGCTCGGTAGAGTTTAATGGAAAGGGAACATTACTTACCACACGTGCATGTTTGTTGAATGAAAACAGAAACCCGCAGTTAAATCAATCTCAGATTGAAAAGTACCTGATTGATTATTATGGTGTCGATCACATTCTTTGGTTGGGCGATGGCATTATTGGTGACGATACCGATGGCCACATCGATGACCTGACCCGTTTTGTAAATGAAGATACGGTAGTAACCATTGTGGAGGAAAACAAAAACGATGAGAACTACGAAATCCTGCAGGATAATCTGAAAGAACTAAAAACACTTCGCCTGGAGAATGGCAAACAAATGAACATCGTAGAATTACCGATGCCCTCACCGGTTATTTATGACGATCAGCGTTTACCAGCTTCGTATGCCAACTTCTACATTGCCAATAAGTATGTAGTAGTGCCTACCTTCCGCGATAAGAATGACGATCGTGCATTAGATATTTTGCAATCCTGCTTCAACGACCGCAAAGTAATCGGCATCGATTCGACAGACATCATTTGGGGATTGGGATCATTTCATTGTTTGAGTCAGCAGGAGCCAGAGGTTTAATGTTCACCGAAATCGTGTGAATAGATTTTTGTCTACGGGTTTGTTTTTGCCGATTCGGTTTTCTCTACCTTCGCGGCCGTTATGGATACTCGTAAGCATTATGCGGCAGCGGTTTCGGCTTTTCTGGTGTGGGGATTTTTCTCGATTCCACTACGGGCATTAAAGGCTTATACTGCAGGAGAGATTCTGTACTTCCGCATTGCGTCATCCGTAATTATCCTGCTCATCATTTTGTTTGGATTCCGCAGGCATAAATTAATGCAAGATGTGGCCCGGTTAAAATCATTCACGGCAACCCAACGCAATCAAATAATTGGATTGGTTTTAGGTGGTGGGGCGTTGCTGATTGTAAACTGGCTTATTTTTATTTATGTGATCAATGCCATCAATATCAAAACAGCTTCGTTCTCGTATTTTATTTGTCCGGTGCTTACGGCCGTGCTTGGCCATTTTATCCTTCAGGAAAAGCTTACGCCATTACAATGGTTAGCCGTAGCATTATGCATCATCAGTTGTTTTTTACTCGGACTTAATTCGGTTGCTGAACTGGGCTACAGTTTTGCAGTGGCATTATCGTACGCCTTGTATTTGATTTCACAACGAAGAAATAATGGTTTTGACCGCCTCTCAATTTTATTTGTGCAAATGGTATTTGCTTTATTCATCTTATCAATTGCGTTTCCATTTTTAGTAAATGAAGTGCCGCAGACAGTTCACTTCTATGGACTAATTATGGTTGTTGCCGGAGTATTTACGGTATTACCATTGTTTCTGAACCTGTATGCTCTAAATGGTATCAACTCCACCACAGTAGGCATTTTGTTGTACATTAATCCATTAATGAATTTTGTAATTGCCTTTTTAGTTTTTGACGAAACCATTACCTCGCTGCAAGCCATCGGGTACCTGATAATTCTGGTTGCATTGGTTTTGTTTAACTATCCCAATCTGCAAAAGATGCGGGTGCATTTAACAAACAAAGTGAGTGCTTAAAACTTGGTGAGGCATAACAGAAATAGTTGTTATTGAATGCAGTGCTTTTCGCCCGGTTAAAAAGTGGTTACCCCTAAAGGCGTAATGCAAGCATCCAGCGGTACATCAAACGGATCGTATTCAAAGTCTTCTTCAGCCTCAAAAAATGATAGGCCAACTTTTTTACAATCCGGGCGACACTGTTTTAAAAACCGATCATAAAACCCTTTGCCATAACCTACGCGTTGGCCTGTTTTATCGAAAGCAAGTAGAGGTACCAACACCAGGTCAATTTTTTTGGTTTCTGTTGGTATGCCTTGTTTGGGTTCTTGAATGCCCCATGCCGTTGTTACCAGTTGATGCAATCCTTCAAAATAAAAATTCTCGAGCGTGTTGGTGCGCGAATCGGTTTTAGGAATGGAAATACGAATGTAAGGAAACTCTCTTCTAAGCCTATCGATGATTAACCACGTGTCGGGTTCGTATTTGGATGCAACGGGTAGAAATGTATGAATAACCTGAATAAATGAAAGATTAATGTTGGCGAAAAACTGTTGATAAACCTGAAAACTTAGCTGGGTGGATTCGGTAGCAGAAAGCGCGTTTCGTTTTTGGAGATAAATTTTTCGTAGTTCAGCTTTATTCATAGATCAAAGTATGAAACCGGAAATCGAATGGATCGAAGTGCGTTAAGAGCTGTTGAATAAATTGAGAATCGGCCGGATAGAAGTTTAGTAAGTTATCCGTGCGCTCTTGCAGGTTGCCATTCGGAAACAAAGTATCTTTCACAGCTTCAATCTGTTGCAGTTTTTCGGAGTGCCTCCTTTTTTCGGCCCGCAGCATTTTTTGTTCGATGTGATTTAAGGCATTGGCCGTGCGCTGTGCGTGGGCGCCTACAAATTGCGAAAGCGTTGCATCAATTGCTGTTGCTTTAGCCTGTAGATTTTCAAACAACGCACTCACCTGCTTCATTTCTTTGCCGATAGTAAGTTCTTGCGTGGAGTTTTGCAGTACCCAATGATTGAAAATGAAATTTTTTTGTGCGAAGAATAACTTTAAATCGATGCCGGTCTTTTTCATTTTGCGGTCGGTAGGCGCATCTACCACCAGCGCAAAGTTACGGGGCATTAAAATGGGAAAGGGTTGCGCAACGTGATCGAAAACTTTTTTTAGTTCGAGCCAATATACCAACTCTGCCGGGCCACCCACGTAAGCCAGGTTGGGTAAAATCATTTCCTGATAAAGCGGCCGTAAAATTACATTCGGGCTAAACTCTTCTGGATTGCTTTCAATGCGGGCTTGAATTTCTTCACTACTAAATGAAAGTTTTGAA
The DNA here is from genome assembly GCA_019638395.1 of Cyclobacteriaceae bacterium. Classification (GTDB taxonomy): domain Bacteria; phylum Bacteroidota; class Bacteroidia; order Cytophagales; family Cyclobacteriaceae; genus ELB16-189. The sequence goes on along the minus strand of JAHBTX010000005.1, from coordinate 86,949 downwards.
TCTAACACATAAAACGTTTCGCCACGTTTTTCTATACGGGCACGCAGTGAATCGTTCAGGTAAAAGAAATTTATATCGCGCGCATTTACGGGTGGGTGATAACCAGTTTTTTCCAGGTGCTGATTGGTTTGGTTTACTAATTTGGCCGGAGTATGCGCGAGGATGTCGGCCTTTATTACCGGTGCAAGTATCCGTTTCAGTTTTGGATGATCAGCATCCACTACTACTAAACCTTCATTCGCAAACAGATCATTCACGTATTGCCGAACGGCTCCGCTTAAGGTTTTATTTTTAGTGTATGCGCTTTTGAAAATGGAGATGTCGCCCTGAACCTGATCGAAAAGTTTTTCTATCGACTTTGGATTAAAACGGCCAACGGCTCCGGTCTGATCGGTTTCCCAAACATATTTTTTTCCGAAAGCCCTGAAGTATTTTATCTCTTCGTAGTCATGATCTTCGGAGGCCATCCAATAAACCGGAACAAAATTGTAATTAGGATAATGTTGTTTCAGTTGCTTGCAGGCATTGATTACGGTTACGATTTTATAAACGAAGTAAAGAGGGCCTGTAAAAATGTTTAATTGATGACCCGTAGTAATTGTAAATGTGTTATGGTCTTTAAGCGACTCAAGATTTTTCTGTGTAAGCCCTGAAATTGTTAAACCCTTATATTGCTCTTGTAATACTTCCGCTATAGTGTTTCTATTTTGTTGCGGAAATGACTTGGCTTTGCTTTCAATCTGCGCTTTAAAGTTTTCGATGCGTGGAAACTGTGAGTAGAACGATTTAAGGGCTTCTTTTCCATGAATGTAATCGAGAAAAAATGAAGAGAAAGCCTGGGTATCGGCTAATTCCAATTTCTGAATGCGCATACTAACAACAGGTGTGTGAAAACATATTCCCGAATAACGTCTATTTTCATTTAAAGTTCACAACAAAAGTACAAGCGGAATAGCTTGTTAAAATCTTGTTAAACCGGTTCGGCCACCAGATCAAACTCACTTGCAGCGGTAATCTTAGCAGTTACAAAATCACCAGCGCGTAGGTAATTTTTAGTAGCATCCATAATTACTTCATTATCTACTTCTGGCGAATCGTACTCGGTGCGACCATAAAAACTTTCACCTTCTTTGCGATCAATAAGCACCTTCATCACTTTTCCAATTTTCTGTTGATTCAGTTCAAACGAAATGCCTTGTTGTAAATCCATTAGTTGTTCTACTCGTGCATGCTTTACTTCATCGGGCACATCATCAGCCATTGAATATGAATGGGTATTATCTTCATGCGAATAGGGGAATACACCCAATCTATCGAAGCGCGAGGTCTCTGCAAATCTCATCATCTCGTCAAACTCGGCTTCTGTTTCGCCCGGGTGGCCGGCAATTAACGTTGTGCGAATGGCAATACCAGGTACCTTTTCACGAATGGTATTTAATAAGGTCTCTGTTTTTTCGCGGGTTGTACCACGCCTCATCAATTGCAACATGCGTGTGCTGCCATGCTGCAACGGAATATCCAAATACTTGCAGATGTTAGATCGGTTAGCCATTACATCCAGTACATCTAACGGAAAGCCTGTAGGAAATGCATAGTGTAACCGAATCCAGTCAATGCCTTCTACATCAGCTAAGCGGTTTAATAGCTCAGCCAGGTTCCGCTTTTTATATAAATCCAATCCGTAATAGGTAGAGTCTTGTGCAATCAACAATAATTCTTTGGTTCCTTTTTTAGCAAGGTTCTTTGCTTCCAACACCAATTCCTCCAGGGGTTTTGAAATGTGTTTCCCGCGCATAATGGGTATTGCACAAAACGAACACGGCCGATCGCACCCTTCCGAAATTTTTAAGTATGCAAAATGGCTGGGGTTGGTGAGTATGCGTTCGCCAACCAGTTCGTGTTTGTAGTTGGCGTTAAGTTGTTTCAATAATCGCGATAAGTCGCGGGTACCAAACCAGGCGTCCACATCCGGAATTTCTTTTTGCAGATCTTCTTTATAGCGTTCTGATAAACATCCGGTAACGTAAACCTTTTCCACAATGCCTTCCTCTTTGGCATCTACATAGCGTAAAATAGTATCAATCGACTCCTGTTTGGCGTTATCAATAAAACCACAGGTATTAATCACTACAATGTTGGCATCGTCTTTTTTCGATTCGTGCGAGGTTTCGATGCCGTTACCACGAAGTTGGGTTAACAACACTTCCGAATCCACCAGGTTTTTGGAACAACCCAGTGTTACAATATTTACTTTGGTCTTATTAGAGCCTTTGGTTTTCACAAATTATTATTAGAGTGCAAAAATACGAAATGCTCCAGGTACTTGAGTTTCCGGCAGGCACGGTATATTTGCAATAAACTTGAGGTATTTGAAAATCGTTCGGTTATCGTTGATTTTGCTGTTGGGGTTGTGGGGTTGCCTTACCGAACCCGATTGTTTTGATACCTCTACTAACTTAGTAACTTTTGGTTTTTACAATGCTGCAAATAGCCTGGCCGATGTTCAGGTTGACTCCATAGCAATTTCAGGGTTGCCTCAATTACTTATTCCGAATCCTCAAACCTTTAGGCAAATTTCGCTACCCATAAACCCCGCTCAACCGGGTGTAACCATTACCTTTTATTTTGACAATGTACCCCAAACCGTTTCGCTCAGCTATCAGGTAAAAACCGAAGTGGTTTCGCAGGATTGTGGGGCACTTGCCTACGTAACTGATTTAAACCTCACAGATTCTTCATTCGAAAGTATTACTATCCTTAATAACAAACTTGCAACCAATGCCGGCACCAATGTTAAAATTGTTATACAGTAGTGTATTGGTTGTGTGCTGTTTGCAGGTAGTGGCACAAGTTAACCAACGCGATTCGTTGCGCGCCATTCGTAAGCCCACCGGCTTGCGCATTGGTACAGACTTAATTGCGATTGGCAAAACGATAGCCCAAGCACCTTTACAAAGCTGGGAGATTACAGCCGATGTGGATTTGGGCCGGTATTATCCTACTTTAGAATTGGGCCGTTGGTCGCGTGAGGCAACACTTGCCAACGGACTTTACAACAACGAAGGTGAGTATTTCCGACTGGGTGTGGATATTAATTTCTTATTGAAAGATCCTGATAAGAATATGTTTTTTCTGGGAATGCGTTATGGCCGCGCTCAATACAGCGAGCGGGTAGCATATTCAATTGCGCCCCAGTTATTTCCAACTGTAGAACAAGCTGCGTCCAACCCTGATGCTGTCGCTGGTTGGATTGAACTAACTACAGGCCTGCGTGTAAAAATATGGCGGGGATTGTGGATGGGTTATACCGGCCGTATGAAATTTGCGCCCCATACTACGGGCACTTCGGGTTTTGATTCGTACGATATTCCGGGTTTTGGTCTGCCCTTTAAAGGTTTGTATTGGGGATTTAACTACCAGGTATTTTGGCGAATACCGTTTAGGAAATAGAAAACTGATATTGAGTTGCTTGGATATTACTTTCTTCTTATTATTACCAAATAATCAAAAATTTTATGGTATTAGTTTTCCTTATTATAGTAGGGTTTGCAGCTATATCAGCTGTTATCAATGCAGTTTTAGGTTCTGAAAGAGGTATGACCTATTTTGATATGATACTTACAGGAATAGTTTTTACCCCTGTAATGCCATTGTTAATCTGTCTTACAGCGCTTCTTATTGATCGTAAATAAAGTAGGTGTAAGTAAATTCTGGTTACGTATCAGGGTTCCAATTAACCAATTCGCCTGAACAACGAATCCACAAATTCATTTTTATTAAAAACCTGCAGGTCGTCCACTTTTTCGCCTACGCCAATGTAGCGTACGGGTATTTTAAATTCATCGCTTATTCCAATCACCACTCCGCCCTTAGCGGTTCCGTCTAATTTGGTGATAGCTAAACAAGTTACATCGGTAGCTTTGGTAAACTCACGCGCCTGCACTACTGCATTCTGGCCGGTGCTGCCATCCAGCACTAACATTACATCGTGCGGAGCATCTGGAATTACTTTTTGCATTACCCGTTTAATCTTCGAGAGTTCAGCCATCAGGTTAACTTTGGTGTGTAAACGACCCGCTGTATCAATAATAATCACATCGGCATTTTCTTTTGCGCCATACTCAACAGCATCGTATGCTACTGCCGAGGGGTCGGTGTTCATGCCTCTTGCAATTACAGGCACACCCACACGCTCGCCCCATAATTTTAACTGATCTACCGCTGCTGCGCGAAAGGTATCGGCTGCGCCCAGCACAACTGATTTCCCACTTTTCTTAAACTGTGCTGAAAGTTTACCAATAGTAGTGGTTTTGCCCACACCATTTACACCCACCACCATCAGCACATACGGCTTTTTGTCTGTTGGAATTTCGAAGTTACCTGTATGAATGTTGCTTTCAGCTAACAAGCCGGCAATTTCTTCTTTCAGAATCCGGTCTAATTCGGAAGTGCCCAAGTATTTGTCGCGCGCTACGCGCGCTTGTATGCGTTCAATAATTTTAAGGGTGGTGTTAATTCCCACATCCGATGAAACAAGGGTTTCTTCCAGGTTGTCCAACACTTCATCGTCAACTGTAGATTTGCCGGCAATAGCTTTACCCAGTTTTCCGAAGAAGCTCTCTTTCGATTTTTCAAGGCCTTTGTCCAGGCTTTCTTTATTCTCTTTCGAAAACAGGTTGGATAGAAATGACATGCGGTGAAGTTAGTAAGTAAAACAGATAATTTATGATGAAGAGGTTAAAGGTTTGTGTGGACACAACCCTAGGAAAATTTTGGTGGTGGTTGGGGGTTTATGAGTTACAACCCCAAAACAAAAAAAGTCCCGCAACGGGACTTTTAATTTCAGTAAGAAGAAAAGGCAATTATCCTTTCTTAGCCAATGTTTCTTTTACTAAGTCAGAAACAACAATTTCTTCTTTGAAGATATAGGCACCTGTTTTTTCAGAGCGCACAGCACGAATTACTTTAGCGTAATTTTTACCGTCTGTTTTCTTTAAGGTTGCAACAACTTTCTTTGCCATGATTACTTAATTTCTTTGTGAAGCGTATATTTTTTCAACACCGGATTGTATTTCTTTAACTCAATACGCTCGGTAGTGTTTTTACGGTTTTTGGTGGTAATGTACCGGCTCATACCAGCCTGGCCGGTAGCCTTGTGTTCGGTACACTCTAATATTACCTGTATTCTATTGCCTTTCTTTGCCATGGTGCAGCCTGATTAATAGTGATTAGATGGAGAGTGTCCCTTTAGCCTTGGCCTCTTTCAAAACAGCCGTAATACCTTTCAGATTGATGGTTTTAATAGCTTTTGCTGAAAGCTTCAGTGTAATCCATTTGTCTTCTTCTGGAATGAAGAAACGCTTGGTTTGAAGATTTGGGTAGAACCTGCGCTTGGTTTTGTTGTTTGCATGCGAAACGTTATTTCCAACCTGAGGTCTTTTTCCGGTAATTTGACAAACTCGTGCCATACGTATTTATTGAAATGATTACCTTTCTTTAAAAAGGGACTGCAAATATCGGGAAATCGACCCCAATTATCCAAAACCGATTTTAAATTAATGACGGGATTACTCGATTTGGTATTAAATATCTGATTTTTAATGTTTTAAATCTTTAAAATCCGCAGGATGACTACGCGCCAACTATTACTGCCAGGCTTTCTAATTCTAAGTGTGTAAAATCGGGAATCACCAGGTCGCAATGTTTTAATTCGGCCGGTGTGTGCGTGGTTGTTACGCCCACCACACGTGTGCCTGCCCGCTGGGCTGCTTCAATCCCCGAAAGGGAATCTTCAAACACAATGGTTTGAGCCGGAGCAAGATTCAAAGCTGCCGCTGTCTTCAAATAGATTTCGGGGTTGGGCTTGCCATGCTCTACATGCGATTGATCGAGAATTACCGGAAAATAGTTTCGTAAACCGGTGTTGTCCAAAACAAAATCCACATTGCTTCGCGGGGCCGAAGTACCAATGGCACACGGAATTTTTTGGTTTGATAGCTTCTTTAAAAATGACTCCAGTCCGGCAACGGGAGCAATCATATCTTTATAAATTGCCCGAAACATAGCCTCTTTTTCTTCACCCAATTCCAGTAATTTTTCTTTGGGAAGTTTACCAAAGAGGTTGGCAATCCACTCGTTATTGGTTCGGCCATAGATGCGCTTAATCAATTCCTCATCGGTAAAGTGATAGCCGTACTTTTCGCAAAACTGTTTTAAAGAAATTTTATGGTACGGATTGGTATCAACAATAACACCATCCATATCAAATACAACACCAAAAGAACTCATGAGATTTAAAATCAATTGATAACAATAAAACGCCTGCCGGTGGTTTTGCCCTGATAAGAAAAGTGTGCAATATAAGTACCGGGTAATAACCCGGAAACTTGTATGGGATATTCCTGATTGGCTGGTATAAAGTAACTGTTGGAAATACGCTGCCCGATCAGGTTATAGAATTGTACAATCATATTCCGATCGGTTATGATCTTGAAGGTTTCATTGAAGCGAACCGGGTTAGGAAAGATATTAACCACAGGCTCTTCCGGAAGGGTAGCACCTTCTTCGTGCTTTAGTACGATAAGACCTCCGGCAATTGTTCCGCAAACAATGGCTGGTTTATCGCTATTAAAAAGATTAACTGTAATTGGCCAAATGCGACCGCCCAGGTTTTTTGATTCGTGGATTTCTTTTATCGGATTATAAATAATTTCTGATTCGCCTGTGATGTTTGGGTTTTGCGCGCGAAAATCCCCGAATACGGTTAACTCCCCGCGTTGATTTCCCATAATCAGATCGGCACGGCCATCGGCATCCAGATCGGCCACAGCCAATGCCGGGTTTTGCCTGGCGGTACTGGCAGCCAAACCCAAAAAACTTTCATTTACTTGTGAAAATGTTGGTATTGTTGAACCTGTATTGCGCCAATACTGTACGGCTCCCGTTGCCTTGCCAATCAGAATATCGTTTTTGCCATCCTGATCAACATCAACCAGCAAAATGTTTTCCTGTTGACCTAAAGCAAAATTTACGGGCTGAACGGCTTGCCCGTTTATATTTAATCCGTTTGCCGATTGATTGGGAATGAAGAACAGACTGGTTACTCCGGTTTGAAAATTTGTAGCTGTAAAAACAAAATCCAATGTTGCATCGGCATTCATATCAGCAAATTGAAGTTTTACATTAAAGAAGGTAGAGTTTGAAAAGCCGGCAAAGTCATTATTACTAAGTTTAAAAGATGCTACACCAGCCGAGCCTGTATTTTCATACAACTGAATTGTACTGGCAAACCCCGGCCCGGCATAGTTGCTTATAAACATATCTGGATCGCCATCGCCATCGGCATCTGCAAAAGCTGGCACTGCGTAATCGCCTACATCGATCATCTCATCTTGTAAAAAATTATTTTTTTGAAAAGTGAATTGCGGAAGTTGTTCGGTGCCGGTGTTTTTATAATACCATAACGAGTTGCTGAAGTTGATGGAGTTTGTAAATGTGCGTGCGTATAAATTAGGCGAAGCGAGTAAATCACGTTTACCATCAAAGTCTACATCTTCGTAATAGGCTGCGGGGAATAGATTGAAATTTATTGGATTGGTGGCCGGAAACAATGTAGCACTATTCATATTAGCCGTTTCGGCTGTGCCTTTGTTTTCCAGAAATGAAAGTTCGGTGCAGTTTTCTTCGCTAAAGAATAAATCCCGATCGCCATCGCCATCCACATCAAGGGTAAGCATAGCTTTGCCACCGGCATGTTCGGTGCGGCCGTTTGGTATAGCGTTGCAGGGCGCTCCGCCAAATGCAAAAAAGTTACAATCGCATTCTTCCAGGTTGCCGAAGGTTTGGGTTACGCGTTCCAGTTGAAGCGAATCGCACGTGCCGGTACGCTCTATGCTCAGATTCTTATGGTACTCGATGGTGCCAATGCCTACAAACCGAACATTTAAAATATCCAGATCGCCATCACCATCAATATCATCTATAACGGGTATATCCGATGCGTTAAGTTGCAGATTGACATTTGAAGTAAAACCTTTTGTAAGTACAGGCCTGCCGGGATCATACGGTCGCCACGAAAGTTTTTGTTGTTGTTTGGTGGTGTTGATAAACGCTACCATGCCAAACGGATCGCTCGTAAATAAATCTTTTTTGCCATCACAGTTTAAGTCGCGAAGCAACAGCCATTGTGTTACTTCAACCGGAAACAACGATTCATACTCGGGTGCGTATTCATAGCGATTTCCTGCATTCAGGTAGGTTAGAATCTTGTTTGAGGTACGATCAAACACAACCAGATCATCTTTGGTGTCTCCATTTAAATCCATCGTGTTGATTTGTGCGGAGTTAATTCCACCTGCCCACGGCATGGACAAAACTTTGTTGTTTGCTTCAACCGCAATGCTTTGATCGATGGTATAGGTAAACTGACCGTAGGCGCTGCACGATAAAATCAGGAAACACATAAGCCAACCGGTTCTCATAAAAATATTTTCAATCTCTATAACGCTTACACACAGGCACCTGTTATCTTGCTTGCAAGATAGTTTAGTTTTATACAAACACATGCACATTCAGCAACTCTACCAGTGCTATTTAGAATCCAGGGAAGTTTCAACGGATACACGCCAGATCACACCCGGCTCCATGTTTTTTGCGTTGCGCGGAGAAAAATTTAATGCCAATGAGTTTGCGGCCCAGGCGTTAGAGAAAGGCGCCTCGTACGCAGTGGTGGATGACGAAAAATATGCAGTAAATAAACGCTGTATCTTAGTAGAACATACCCTAACAGCGTTGCAGGCACTGGCGAAACATCACCGCAGCCAGTTAACTATTCCAATTGTAGGCCTTACGGGATCGAACGGTAAAACTACAAGCAAAGAACTGCTACACGCTGTGCTAAGTAAAAAGTATAAAACTTATGCTACTAAAGGCAATCTCAATAATCATATCGGGGTGCCGCTTACAATTTTATCAATCGACAATACTTATGAAATGGCTGTGGTTGAAATGGGAGCCAATCACGTGGGTGAAATAGCGTTACTTAGTTCAATTGCCAACCCCACACACGGATTTATAACCAATATTGGTAAAGCACACATTGGTACGTTTGGGGGCTTTGAAAATATTATTCGAGGAAAATCAGAATTATACCAGCATTTGATTACCACAAATGGTACAGTATTTATTAATTCTCAAAACCCAATTTTGGCCAACATGGCTAAACGATTTAAGCAGCCTTACTTTTACCCGGCTGTTGGCGATTACTATCACACCGAAATGTTAGATGCCGATCCGTTTATCCGTTTCAAGGCAGAAGATGGTCAGATCGTACAAACACAATTGATGGGTGCCTATAATTTTGAAAACATTGCTGTGGCACTTTGTATAGGCAAATATTTTGGCGTGGAAACAAAAGCCGCTAACCAGGCTATAGCTGAATATGTGCCAGGCAATATGCGATCGCAAATTCTAACCAAGGGTGCCAATACCATTATTTTAGATGCCTACAATGCCAACCCCAGTTCCATGGAGGCTGCTATCGAAAACCTGGCCGCCATGACAGCCAAAAAGAAAGTAGTTATTGCAGGCGATATGTTTGAGTTGGAAGAAGATGCTGCCAAAGAACATGGCCGGATAGGCGAGCTGTTGAAAAGTAAAAACTTTGATACAGTAATTTTATGCGGTTCCCTGATGCAATCTGCGAAAGCAAAAGTTGAAACCGCCATTTATTGCGAACAAAAATCTGAATTGGTGAAATGGCTAAAAAAAAATCCGATTACGGAAGCTACTATATTGATAAAGGCATCGCGCGGGATTGGACTGGAGACCATAGTTGACTTTATTTAAGAAATAAATATGATTGCACACACAACCTATCACAACTCCCAGCATGCGCTTAAAATGAATGGCGCCTTCATCAAACTTACGCCCGAAGACTTTCAAAATTTATTAAACAGAAATGAAGGCCTGGCAGTGGTAACCACAATCACAACATTTTTTGGAACTACGTTTACATACGTTACCTCACACAAAGGCTTAATATTTTTCTGCAAAACCAAATCGCAGTTATCGGTTTCTAACAGGCATGAAACTATTCTGGCCCAATCTATTACGTTACCCGCCTTATGACAGACATCAATCTCAGTGTTATTCAAACTTTTTTAAGGGCTATTGCCAGGAATAATAACCGCGAGTGGTTTGAGAAAAACAAACCTAAATACCTGCAAGCCAAAACCACATTCGATGATTTTGTTGAGGTATTTCATAAAGAGCTTCTGAAGTTTGATGAGAGTTTGGCAGGTTTGAATCCGCGCAAACTGGCCTTTCGTATTTACCGCGATGTTCGGTTTAGTAAAGATAAGCGGCCATACAAGGTAAACATGGGTGCCGGACTTTCGCCACGTGGAAAGATGGATCAGGAACCGGGTTATTATATTCACATTGAACCCGGTAAAAGTTTTATTGCGGGTGGATTTTATATGCCGAATCCGGAGAACCTTAGTAAAATCCGGCAAGAGATAGATTACAACACTAAAGACTTTTTGAAAATTCTCAGCGACAAAAAATTTAAAAAATTCTTTTCGGGCCTGGATGTTTTTGACAAACTGAAAACCGCGCCCAAAGGTTATGCAAAAGATCATCCACATCTTGATATTCTGAAAAACAAAAGTTTTGTAGTGTCGCATTACTTTTCAGACAAGCAAGTGCGAGATAAAAAGTTTGCAAAAACTGCTGCCGAAGTTGCAAAGGCTATGAAGCCGTTAAACGATTTTTTGAAATCGGCTGTTGCCTGATTTTTTACGGATCATACACCGTAGCCGGGGCGGCAATAAGGTTGGTTGGATATTTAATGCGCAGGTTGCTTCTAAACTCAAAACGCCATGGTTCCAAGGCCTCTATTGTTTTGGGGTAATAATAAACGCGTGCTTCTACTGTATTGAAGATCAGGTTTTCATTGCGTGCCCGCAGGGCTGCAGAAAATCCCGAATAAAAATTTTGTTTCTGAAGTAGTGAACGACTCTCCTTAGCGAGGTAAGCAAGATCAATTCGTGTAACGGGTGCAAAACGAAAACCGGCTAACTTCCACGGAGTAAACAATACCGTTTCGGTACGAAAGTATAAACGTTGGGCACCCCATAAACTATCTGGCCTGAAACCTTGAATACCATTCACATCCCGAATGTCCAATAATCGTTTTTGCCCACGATTTATCTGCGAAGCAAAATTTATTTCAGCCTGGTGCCTGATCTTGGTATTACCCATAAAATAAATGCGGCTATACCGACTGATTCCAAACTGCGCCAATCCATCTTCAATTAATTCCTTACTCCAATAGTTACCCAGTTTTACACTGTAGGTGTAAAATGTTCCGTTTTCATTTACGGTGCTCAGGTTAAGCTCGGCACCGGTATAAATTCTTTTTTTATGGAGTTCATTTTCCCAGCCACCCGTAAATGATAACCGATAGCCATAGGGTACATCTTCTGTTCGGCCAAAGCCCAGCACGTAATTGGTTTTAAAGAAGTCTTGTTTAAAGAACGTGAGTTGCCCCAGAAAAGTGGTGCGGTTGGAGTAGGTGAGCTGATCGAATGTAGAAATGTTCTCAGGCTTTTTCAAAAATCGTTCTTCAAATGCGCGCACGGCTATAAACCTGCGGTTGCGATTTTCGGCCAATGCGTTGGGAAGTTTTTTTAAGCCAAACGAATAACCAGCCCACGCATCGTGTATCAGGTATTCGTAACGGGCAAAGTCAGCCTCTTTACGCATGGTGTTGGTTGACCAATTGCGACTGATTTCTGCGGCCCCGGCCCAGCGTACAAACGGATGAAACAAGGGTCTGTCTAATCGAAAGAAGTAGGCGCTTTCATTTTCGTTGCCAACACTGCGGCCGGTATTAATTTCGGTATAACCGGCTGTTGCGTTTACAAAACTTCCAAACAAATTTATTTTACGATACAAGTATTCATAATCTATTGTGGGGTTACGGTTGGCATCATACACCCCGGCTACTTGCAAGCGTTGCCCCATACCACCCAGGTTTGCTTCCTGCAGGCGAAACCGATGTTCGGTAATATTGCGTGGCGAAAAGGAAGCTCCTAAGCTAAAGACATCGCGCGTTATTACCAGTAAATCAATCGAGTCGCTGTTTTCTGAAATGGGTAACACAAATATTTTGGAGTCGAGAATAAAGTCGAGGTCGCGCAGGTAGCGTTCGTTATCGGCTGCGCGATAGGGATTAAACGGTTTGCCCTCACGCAAAAAAATATTTTCCTGCACTACCCATTCTTTGGTATTGTTGTGGAGGCGGTTAGCGATGCGGGCAACGGACGAGCGGAACCTGCGCGTAGTATCTTGCACTGTACGATCAAATCCAATTCTATTAATTTGAATGTGGCGAATAATTTTTCCTTCGTACGGAAGAAAGGCATCTTCGCTTTTAATGGTAATTACGGTATCGGCTTTTGGCGTGCGAGTGATAGCCCCCACTACTTGTTTGGTTACTTTGCTTTGTTTGAGCTGATCGATTTTTTTTAATTGGGTGGTATCCTGCGCAGTTGCCGCGATTGACAATACGATCAAACACATCAGACTAAACACACCAGTTTTCATAACTACACAAAAATCGAAGTGTAAGTTACGGGATTAAAATATTTCAATTTTTTAGATAAAAATTCCATTTGATGTGTTGGATGCTCAGTCTTGCGGGTTAAGAAGCTGATAGCTTACAAGAAAATAAAAACCAGTTGATTTAATCAGCAGCCAGCCAAGACATATTAGCTCTTATTTTCACCCACCCGCACATAAGACTATTCGCAAGTGCCAAAATCGAGGGGATGTAAATCTGAAAGCCAAAACCTCATAAAAGCAAATTATTAATGGTTTTTTCGACCTTACTAAATCGAATCATTTGAATTTTTTATTTCTGCAAACGTTAAAGTTTTAGCGATTTGGGGGTTTATTAAATTGTTAATAAAATGTGCGGAAGATTTAAAACAAGGCCTGCTTTTTTTGAGGGGTAAAAGGGATATTTTTGCTGCCTGAAAATCCAATCACTTAAACCCAATTTTATGAGGAAAACTTTACAGTTAACCCTTGTTATGATGCTGGTTGCTGCCGGAAGCTTGTTTGCGCAAGTAACAACTTCTTCAGTAACAGGTTTTGTTACCGATCAACAAGGTGGTGCCCTTCCGGGTGCTAACGTTGTTGCAACCCACGTACCTTCTGGTACAACTTACGGAACTACTACTTTAACCGATGGAAGATTTGTTATTCCGGGTATGCGTGTAGGAGGTCCTTACACCGTTAAAATTTCATTTGTTGGTTACAAGGAACAAGTATTTCAGGATGTGTTCCTGTCGCTTGGTGTAGCCAGCAATTTATCAATTCGATTGGCCGATGAAAGCACACAATTAGAAGAAATTGTGGTATCGGCTGATAAGGATGGAATTTTTAGTTCAGATCGTACAGGCGCTGCTGCTTCTTATGGAACGGCCTTGATTAACAGCGTACCCACCATTGGCAGAACAGTTGATGATATTGTTAAATACAACGCCTATGGAAATGGACGTTCATTTGCCGGCCAGGATAGCCGCTTCAATAACTTTACTATCGATGGTTCTGTTTTCAACAATGGTTTTGGTTTAGGTAGCTCAGCACAGGCCGGTGGCCGTACTGGTACAACACCTGTATCGTTGGATGCTTTCGATGAAATTCAATTAAACGTAGCCCCGTTTGATGTTCGCCAATCTGGTTTTGCCGGTGCGAGTATAAACGCGGTTACACGCTCAGGTACCAATGATGTGCAGGGCTCCGTTTATTATATTACCCGCAACAATGGTTTAACCGGAAATAAGGTTTTTGGTACAGAGCTAAAGGGTATTACCATTGATGAAAAAACGATGGGTTTCCGTTTGGGAGCACCCATTATAAAAAACAAACTTTTCTTTTTTGTGAATGCTGAACAATTTACAAGTTCAGCACCCGCTCTTACCTGGTCATTAAATCGTGGAACAGGTGGTACTAACGTTTCCAGGGTAACAGAAAGCGATTTATCAACCCTGCGTGACTTCATGTCCAATAACTTTGGATGGAATGGTGGTGCGCTGGATGGTTGGAATAATGATATCATCAGCCAAAAGGCACTTATCCGGTTAGATTATAACATTAACAATAACCATAAACTGGCACTTCGTTATTCTTATCACGATTCAGAATCGGGCCAATCAATCAGTAATAGTAACAGTAGTAATACGGCTGGTTTTGGAAACCGCCAAGGCTATGCAACCGGAAGTTATGCAGGCGACTTAGCGCTTTCTATGCAAAACACTGGTTATAAAATTATGGATAATACCCGCTCGGTTGCTTTGGAGCTAAATTCAAACTTTGGAAGTAAAATAGCCAACAAAGCCATTCTTACTTTCAATAAACAGATTGAGGATAGAAAGTATATGACGGATTTATTCCCTACAATCGAAATTCAGAATGGAGGATCAACTTATACAACCGTTGGGTTTGATCCGTTTACACCCGATAATAAGTTGAGGTATTCTACCTTAAACTTCACGAACAACTTAACCTATTTTGCAGGCAAACATACTTTAACGGCAGGGATAGCGTATGAGTACTTCAAATCAGACAACCTGTTCTTCCCAAGCTCAAATGGTGTTTATGTATATAATTCTTTAGCGGATTTTTATACTGCCATGAACGATTATCTGGCAAACCCTAATTCAACAACGTCTCCGGTAACGGTAAGGCGGTACAACCTAAGGGTGTCGTTACTACCTGCAGGCCAAAAACCATGGCAAACACTTAAATCAACAACTTATAGCTTCTATTTGCAAGATGAGTTTCAGGTTAATGAGCGGTTTAAGTTAACAGGAGGTATTCGTGGTGATGTATTTGTTTATGATAACTCCACCACAGAAGCCTACAACAACCCAACCGTTGCAGGCTTAACATTTAAAGATGAGAATCTAAATGACTACAAAGTAACAACCGGAGCATTTCCTAAAAACCGACTTTTGTTATCACCACGCTTAGGCTTTAACTACGATGTGGCGGGCGACCAAAGCGTTCAGTTACGCGGTGGTGTGGGAGCTTTTGTTTCGCGCATACCACAAGTGTTAATTTCTAATCAGTTAGGTAACAATGGTGTTAACACAGCTTTGGTAACATTAGAAAACCGCACCGATGTTCCCTTTAGACTAAACCCTGCTGATCTGCCTTCAGGTTTGATCAATCCAACAGCACCAGCAGGCTTTGCTGTAAATGCATCCGACCCCAACCTGAAATATCCTAAAATTTTAAAGGCCAATATTGCAGTTGACAAAAAACTGCCTTGGGGTTTAATTGGAACTTTGGAAGGTATTTATAATAAGAACTTGCAGGCATTGCGTTACATCGATGCGAACCTGAAAGAGGCAAATGAAAGTTTTTCAGGAATTGATACCCGCGATCGCTTCAATTACCCTGGAAACCATGCCGGAACAACTGTTTCTAACAGATTTATCAACTCTGCGGTTAGCAATGTTTTTGTATTAAAGAATACCAGCGAAGGTTATTCATATACCTTAACAGCAAAACTTGAAAAGCCGGCTACTAAAGGATTGGGCGGTATGCTGGCATACACCTATGGCTACGCACGCGATATGCAATCGGTAGGAAGTACCGTACAAGCCAATATGCCAACAATAGTTGGTCAAAATTACCTGACAACTTCTTTTGCCGATAACGACTTGCGTCATCGTATCATTGGCTATACCAATTATCGTATTGAATATGGCGGACAGTATGGTGGAGCTACAACATTTACATTAGGTGCTACTGCCAATAGTGGTACTAAAATATCATACCTGTACAGCAACGATATGAATGGTGATGGTCAAAACAACGATTTGATTTATATTCCAAAATCAGCCTCCGAAATAGTTTTCGCACCACTCACAGCCGGTGGTAAAACTTTCACATCTGCTGATCAACAGGCGGCTTTTGATGCATGGATAGATGGGGACGAATATTTGTCAGGCAGAAGAGGTCAGTATGCAGAGCGTAATGGCCAGCAATTACCCTGGTTAACCCGTTTTGATTTTACAATTGCTCAGGATTTCTTCGTTAAAGTTGGTCCATCGGGCAAGCGAAATGCTATTCAGGTTCGCTTCGATATTATGAATGTAGGTAACATGTTAAGCAACAAATGGGGCGTTGGTTATGTAGCTACTACTGCCAACCCGCTTACTTTGGCCGCAGTAACTGCTGGTGTACCATCCTACCGTTTAGCAACTCAGAATATTATCAATTCAAATGGAGCTACCGAAACAGTATTGATCCGCGACCGCTTTGTGCGGAGTTTAACGGTTAACAATACCTGGCAAGGACAATTAACACTGCGCTACACATTCAACTAAAAAGCTGAGTAAAAACAATTTAAAAGGCCTCTTCGGGGGCCTTTTTTTATTTGCCGGTAAGCCGTACCTTCCCTAACTATGTACTGGCGGCAATCTTGGTTTTTAGCAGTTTTTTTGCTCCTATTTGCGTGCAAACCCACCACCAACGAAAGCAGTTTTGCTACCGAACCACTCGTAAATGTTGACCTTGATGCCATTCGACAACGAGGCTATTTAGTAGCCCTGCTCGATAACAATTCCATTAGTTATTTCATCTACAAAGGGCAGCCCATGGGCTATGAGTATGAATTACTGAAACAACTTGCCCGGTCTTTAAAAATTGATTTGAAAATCAGGTTGGTTACGGGAATTGAACAGGCCATTGATCTTTTAAATAAAGGCGAAGGCGAT
Source organism: Cyclobacteriaceae bacterium (assembly GCA_019638395.1). Taxonomy (GTDB): domain Bacteria; phylum Bacteroidota; class Bacteroidia; order Cytophagales; family Cyclobacteriaceae; genus ELB16-189. Next base: position 70,153 of record JAHBTX010000005.1, on the reverse strand, counting down.
GTGCTGGCTTTTCCGCTCACCATTACGCTGGAACGCAAACAATACCTTACGTTCACCAATCCGCATTTTGATACCCATCAGGTATTGGTTCAAAAGAAGCCAGCCAATTGGCGCATGCTTGCACCTGAAATGCTGGATAAAAAACTGATTAGGCAGCCAGAGCAACTCAGCAAGCAGGAAGTTTACGTAATGAAAGGCTCTGCTTTTCGCGATCGGTTGGTAGCGTTAAACGCACAACTGCCCTCGCCTATTATCATAAAAGAAGATAGTGCCACTGCAGAAACAGAATCGCTTATCCGGCAAGTAGCAACAGGCGAAATTAAATATACCATTACCGATGAAGTAATTGCGAATGTAAATACGCTGTATTACCCCAACTTAGACATCGGTACGGTTTTAAGCGAACCGCAGCAAATTGCATGGGCCGTTCGTACCAACTCTCCGGAACTTCTTGCTGAGACAAACACCTGGTTAGCAAAAGCCAAAAAATCGGGGGTGTTTACAGTTATCTACAACAAGTATTTTAAGAGCAACCGCCTGGCGCTTGCGCGTATTAAAGATGATTACGCATCGGCAGATGGTGGAAAACTTTCGCCTTTTGACGATCAATTAAAAAAAGGTGCCGAACAAATTGGTTGGGATTGGCGTCTGGTAGCCTCGGTTGTATATCAGGAATCAAATTTTAATCCGCGTGTAAAATCGTGGGCCGGTGCCATTGGGTTAATGCAGATAATGCCCGAAACCGGTGAGTACTTTGGAGCCAGCAACTTGTGGGATCCAACCCAAAACATAAATGTGGGCATTCGCTTTCTTAAGTTTTTAGATAAACATTGGGCCAAAACAGTGTCCGATCCGGACGAGCGATTGAAGTTTGTGTTGGCCTCGTACAATGTAGGACTATCGCATGTAATAGACGCCCAGAAGTTAACCGCCAAATATGGAAAAGACCCCACGCTGTGGGAAAACAACGTGGAGTATTATCTGTTGCAGAAACGCGACCCAAAATACTTTCGCGATCCGGTTACGGTTGTGGGTTATTGCCGGTGCGATGGCCCCGTGCGTTATGTAAAAGAGGTGTTGCAGCGCTACGATGAGTATAAGCTGCGCATCAACTCCTGATTTTTATTTTTTAGGGTTAATATCCGGTAACTTGAATTTTTGGAGGGGGCTGGGTTGCTTCATCATGGCTTCAATATCGGCTACCGTTCGGGGTGCATACCCGGATAGTAGTTCGCAACCATCTTTGTTTACCAGGTAATCGTCTTCAATACGTACGGCAATGCCCCACCATTTAGGGTCGGTAGCGCTGTTATTGGGTATATAAACACCAGGCTCAATAGTAATAGCCATGTTAGGCTCTAATACTCTGTTACCTTTATCGTGTACATCTAAGCCAATGTGGTGCGATACGCCATGCGGAAAGTATAAATGCTTTTCGGTTTCAGATTGAATGATTCCCAACGCAACCAACCCTTTGTTTACAACCTCGCGCGATACGGTAGTTAGATGCGACATTTCCACACCGGGTTTACATGCTTTCATAGAGGCTTCTTGCGCGCTTAGTACCAATTCATAAATTAATTTTTGTTCGGGCGAAAATTTTCCGTTAACCGGGATGGTTCGGGTTATATCAGCCGTGTAACCATGAAACTCGGCACCCAAATCCATCAAGATTAATTCTTTGTTATCAAGGGCTGGTTTATAATTATCGGTATAATGTAAAATGCAGCCGTTATGTCCGCCACCAACAATGGAAGGATAGCCCAGGTCTTCGGCCTGATATTTTTTAAAAACAAACTCATGAATCCCTTGTATTTCGCGCTCGCTCATGCCGGGTTCAATCGCTTTCATTACTTCTACCTGGCCTACGCACGAAATCATAACCGCTTTGCGAATCAGTTCAATCTCTTCTTTTGTTTTTACTCCGCGTAAGTTGGCCATAAGTGGATATAGCCCACGGGTGTTCAGATTATTTTTGGGTTGTTCTTTAGCTGCGATAAGACTATTATCTTTTTTGGGATAGTTAATCTTTACCTTAAACTGTTCTATTAAACTATACAAGTCGGCCGAATCGCGCGGGTTGTCGCGTACATCATTTTGAAAATCGTAAAAGAGAATTTCAGCGAACTTAGAAAAATCGACATTGTATTTCTTAAACAGACTTCCATTAAAGGCTTGTTCAAATCCTAAAATACTTTTTGTGCCTTCGGCTCCGATTCTACGGCCTGTCCACATTTCGCGCATAGCGTTACGTTCCTGCACAAAAATTATTTCGTTATACGAAGTGCCGTTGGCAGCTGTTTGATTGTCTTTAAAAATAAGCAGCACTGCTTCCGGCTCGCGGTAGCCGGTTAAATATAAAAAGTCGGGGTCTTGATGATAAACATAATCCACATCGTTAGATCGGTTACGCACCGCGTTGGCAAAAAATACCGCCACTGAATTAGCAGGCATGCTCTCGCGCAGTTTTTGTCTGCGTTCTTTGTGCCATTCTTTATTCAGAAAGTCGCTTGGAAGATCGGGGCTTTGGCCGAAAGTACTGTAGAACGTAAGTATTAAAATAAAAATGGCAACAACTTTATGTTTCATGGTAAGGTAGAATTTCGGTCGTTAAAATAGCTAAAAGGAACGAACCAGAAAGAAACGGTGTGTTGGTTGGTTAGCAAGTGGTAGTGACTGGTGAATTTATTTACCCTTAAGGTTATAGCCTTGGTTTTACCAACTATACAAGGCTACAAAAGTAACTGAGCCATGGCGCGTGTCTGCACGCGCCAGATAGAGCGGATAGCAGCATAATTAAGCGCAACTCACTCAATCTTTAAAGTTTCTGATGGGTTTTCTTTTGTAACCCGATTTAGCTGAAGCCCCAGGGTGATCATGAACATAATTAGTAGAATGATTGATGCGCAGAGTGAAGGAACGATAGCGGTGCTTATCGATTGTGTTACGTGGTAAAGCTCCTCAATAAAAGAGTTGATCAACCAATTTCCCACTGGCAAGCCAATCAGAAATGCAACTGAAAAAACCCAAACGTAATCTTTGCTCATTAGGTTGGCGATGTGTAACAGGTTAGCACCAAAAATCTTTCTAATGCTGAACTCCTTCAGCCGCCTGGTAATACTGAAGGCAACCAGCCCATAAAGCCCAAGACAACTGATTAGGATTGCTACTATGGAAACGAATATTAGCAATTGAATATTGATTTGTAAGTCGTCCAGAAAACCGCGAAAAACATCTTCTTGCCTAAACCCTTCAAAGGGATCATCGGGTGCGATTTTATGGCAGTTGCTTTTGGCCTCAAGAAGAGCTTCGTTTACCAATTCAGGTGCAACGGATGCAGTAATGTAATTGTATTTTTCTTCGGAGCTAATGGTAAAGAATGCAGGCGCACTGGTTGTCCATGCATCGTAAAGAAAGTCTTGTACAATCCCCACAACAAAATATTTGTTGCTGTCTAATACAAGAGTTTGATTAAGGCCATTGTCCCATCCTGCTAAATCGGCAAGCGATTGGGTTATGACAGCGGATTCAATTTTGTCTGATTGTAGATTAGAATTGAAATATCGCCCGGCCAGAAGTTTCAGGTTGAGTGTTTCTAGGTAGTTAAAACCAATACGGTAATGCATGGCCTCAACATTGGTGCCCCGTACCGAAATAGTTTTCCAGTTATAATCCATACCTACATGGTCTACCGTTCCGGCAATTGATTTTACCTTGGTGTTGGCTTGAAGGGTGGTGTTGAGGTAGGCATATTGAGGTTCGCTGTTTGTGAAAATGGTAACTACATGCTGGTACGAATACCCCCAGTCGCGATTTTTTAAACTGATTGCATTTTGAATGAACATAAGAGAAGCCACCACCATAATGATGGTAAGCATAAATTGAAGTGTAAGCAACGATTTACTAAAGCCAGACTGGTGTCCGAATTTTTGTTTGCCCTTTAAAATTTGCGCAGGAGCAAACGAGGCTACATAAAAAGCAGGATAAAGCCCGGAAAGAAGGCAAACAAAAAAGATAAGCGATACAAAATACATAACACCGATTTGCCATGAGCTAAATTGAAAAGGCACTTCAATGGGAGTTAGGTTGCGCAGTGCGGGCAAGAATAAAATATAGGCTAACAGCACCCCCACACCGGTAGCCATCAGGCAAATGATGACATTCTCAGTTAAAAACTGCTGCACGATTTCTTTTTTACTTCCACCAATAACTTTTCTTACAGCAATTTCGCGCACCCGGATAGTTATGGTAGCAACGGCCACATTAATGTAATTGAAGCATGAAGTTAAAAGCAGTAAAATAGAAACAATGCCCAGAGCGATCAATACATTCTGGTTTGCTCCATGCGAAACAGAGTTTATAATTTGTTTACTATTGGTTGCCAATTCAGGCAGGGGGCGCAATAAAAACTCTTCTACCTTCCAATTGGGTGAACTCCTATTTTGAAGTTCTTTATACTTTATCAGTGCAGGCTGCAGGCCTGATGCGGGATAGCCGGTTTGTAACAACACAAAGGTGGCTCCTGTATTTTTTTGCCACGCGGGTATTTCCTCTAAACCAATTTCCAAATGTTTTATGGAAATTATAAAGCCAAAGTAAATCGCAGAATTAATGGGTTCTTCTACGACAGCAACCACGGTAAAATCGTTTTTAGTGCCTGAGTTAAATTTTAATGATAATACCTGGCCAATGGGGTTTTGATCGCCAAAGTATTTTATGGCCTGTTCCTGATTTATAACAATCGTATTTTTTGAACGAATAAGCGTAATGTCTCCCTGCAGGCTTGTCAGCGAAAAGAGTTTATGGAAGTCCGGATCCACCAAAGAAACTTGTTCGTAAAAGGCATCGCCATCTTTCGTACGTGCAGAAGCAGACTGGGTATTTATACGTGTCATTCCAACAACACCTGCCGAACTTTCACGAAGTTCAGGGCCAAGCATGAGCGGGGTATCGCCCCATTCCTGCACACCATCTTCGGTTTTCACAAGGCTGGTAATTTCAAACACCCTGTCTGCATTTTTTTGAAAGGCGTACGAGTTAAGTTGGTTATCGATAAACATACCTGCGGTAACCGAAACTCCTATGGCAATGGATAAGCCAATCACATTGATGGTACTATTTAACCTGTGCCGGTTGGCGCTCCTTATACCTACCCGCATGTAGTTGGTAAGTAAAATGAAGTAGCTGTTGACGAAAGTAGGTTTGCTCAAACGGATATTTTTCCAGCGAAAGAATCGAAGTACGTTCCACACAAAAAGCCACTTAGCCCTACGTTGATTTTCTTTGGCAGTGCGTTCAAACAATTCGTACACATCGCCTTGAATTTCTTCCAGCAAATCGGGGCGGCAATACCACGATAGAAATTTATCGGCCCATTTGGGTGGTGTGTGCTTATTCATTTCTTAAAGTGGTAACAGGGTTTTCTTTCACCACACGGTACAACTGCGAAGCGATTGTGCCCAGTACCGAAGCCACCATCAGCGTAAGCGTAACCAGCACGGGCCATGAGGGCAATGGCATTGGGTCAGGATAAACGGCAGCATGAAGTTGTGCCATGAGGTAATAGCCAATGAGAGAGCCGATTATAAATGCAATCAAGACAACGAGTAAATACTCCTGGCTCATTAACCTGAAGATGGTGGTAAGCTGTGCGCCAAATATTTTTCTAATACTGAATTCTTTCAATCTGCGCGAGAGGTTGAACGAAACAAGCCCGAACAAACCCATGCATGCCAAGGCCAGTGCCACCATCGAAATAAAATACATGATCTTACTGTCCGACTGTGTGCTACGATAAAAGCTTCCGAATACCTCTTGCTGGTTTTGACCAAGATAGGCATCATCGGGTGCTACTGATGGCCAGGCATTTTTTACAAGTGCCATGGCATTTTCGATTTCTCCCGGCTTGCTCTTTACAACAAAATATGAAAACTCTTCCTCGGGCACGAGGTGTAACAAAGCAGCCCCCATGTTTCGATCGAAGTCATCGTAATAGAAATCGCGAACCACACCAATTACTTTATGTTTTTCACCGTGAAAGGTAACGTGCTGCCCGAGTGCTTCTGCCCAGTCCATCTTTTTTACAAGCGCTTCATTCACAACAATAGCCGTTTGAGCATCGGCTTCTGAGGCCGCAGTGAATAGCCTTCCTTCTTTAAGGCGAAGGTTCATGGTTTCGGCATAAGCAACACCAACGGGAAAACGCGTGGCCTGCATTTCTTTTTCACCACTTTGAATGCTGGTCAGTTCATCTTCATCCCCAATATGGCTCGCAGAACCGGCATAACTGGAAATGTTTTTTTGTTGTGATACAAGATTGCTTAATGCAATATACTGTTCCTTCCCATGAATGGGGAAGTAGGCAATGTTATGATAATCATAACCCCAGTCTTTCTTTTCGAAATAGTCGCGGTTACTTACCGAAAGCAAAGAGAAGATAATGGTGGCAAACGAAATGGTAAACTGAAATCCCAACATGGCTTTACTTAAAGAGCTTTTGCTGCCAAATTTTTGGTTGCCTTTTAGAATGTGAATGGCATTGAACGAGGATACATAGAGTGACGGATATGCGCCAGAGATAAATGCGATAAGGATCAGCATACCGCCAAAGAACAAGAGCATGGTTTGCGTAGAGGAAAAGGAAAATGGTACGGTAATGGGATACAACGCGTTGAACGCAGGAACAAGAAAGAAATAGGCGAGGGCTGTGCCGGCCATTAGCGCGAGCGAACACAATATCAGGTTTTCGATCATGTATTGCAGAATTACCTGGCCTTTGCTTCCGCCAATAACTTTGCGAATGCCAATTTCTTTTAGCCGAAGCGAAACAGATGCAATGGATACATTCATGTAATTAAAGCTGGCGAGTAGTAGCAGAAATAATACAATCGTACTGATCACCAGAATGGTTGCCGGATGTAAATCCCACGAAAGGCAATCAACAATAGCATAGCTGTTGGCAGCAACTTGCTTTAACGGAAGCCATTCCGTTTCGCGCACCTGAAATTTTTCGTTGGCTGAATTTTGTATTGTGTGATAGGCCGGTAATGAAGGATTAAGTACAGTTGGAAGTTGCCCTTCTTTCATTACCACAAACGTAGAGCGCGACCACGTACTCCAACTGGCATATTGTTCGCCACGATAGCTTTCCCAAAACTCCATTGGAATGAGAAACGTAAACCGCATACTCGATTCGTTTACTTTATTATCGGCTACAGCGGTTACGCGGAAAACAATTGGTTGGTTGTCGGAAAACTTAACAGAGAGTTCTTTGCCGATTGGGTTATCGTAACCAAAATATTGTACGGCCTTATCCTCACTGATTACTATGCTATATTTATCGTTGAGTGGTTGACGGGCTCCATTTACAATTGGGTAACTGAACACATCAAAGAACGTACTGTCCACACACCACAAGGTTTCGTTAAACACATGTTCTTCAAAACGCACACTTAAATCTCCCAGCTTTTGAATGCGTGTCATCGTTTCTACGGCACTATGTTCTGTTGCTAATGTTGGCCCTAATAAGTAAGGAGAGCGTGCCCACCGTTCGGTTTCATCGCCTGTTTTTACATGGCTTACGGCTAAATAGGTACGATTTCCTTTTTCGTGGAAACTATCGAGATCGTAGAATGAATCGACCAACAGAAAGATGCTGATGCAACAGCCTATGGCCAGTGCCAACCCGGCAATGTTAATGGATGAGTGCGCCAGATGACGCATGATGTTGCGAATGCCCGATTTAAAATAACTTCTTACCATACCTGTGGTGTTTGATGGATAATTAATTTTGTTCTTACGGATATTACGTAACCTGAAAAAACGCAACACGTTCCAAATGAATAGTAAACTAGCCTTGCGTTGATTTTCTTTAGCGGTGCGTTCAAACAATTCATACACATCGCCTTGAATTTCTTCCAGCAGATCGGGTCGGCAATACCACACCAGAAATTTATCAGCCCATTTGGGAGGAGTTTTTTTCATACTTTGATTATGAGGAGTAGGCAGTTGGCAGGTGCCAGTTGGCAAGTATTTGTTACACAATTGCCTACTATCCTTTTCCTATTGCCCACTGATTTATATGTGTTGAAACTGTAACGCAATGCGCGGTATCTGATTAAACAACGTGTTACGCATTTCATTCACTTCTTCCAATGCACGTTTGCCTGATGCCGTTAACAGGAAAATGCGTTTTCTTCTTCCACCTCGCTCTTCGGTGGGTTCGCTCATCTTCGATTTTAAAAAACCTTTTTCTTCCAATCGTGTAAGCACAGCATGCACCGCACTAATGTTCAAACTGCGACCGGCCTGCTTTTCAATTTCATCCATCACGCCAACACCGTATGCTTCTGGATAAAGAATGCCAACCGTGAGCAACACCAACTCTTCGAGTTCGCCTAAATAGGTTCCTTTCATACTATTGCGATAATTACTTCTACAAACGTGAAATTAATCAATATGTTTCATTTTTGTAGAAATAATATCCAAACAATATAATGGGCACACAATAGTGCCGTTAACAAGTTTCTACAATTGATTTACAATCGCACCAAAATCAAGTGACTGCCAGGTGTTTTCGAGGTTGGATGTTTTCATCACCACATCCATAATTTTACTTTGCTTCTTGCTGATGGCTAAAGCATCGGAATAGCGCATGGTATCCATAAACGTAACCATGGGGTACAGCGGAATCCATTTATCAGGATATAGTTCGTAAAGTTTAGCTTCAATTTTTTTTCGAAGCAGAAAATCCGAATCGGCAACCAAATCGCGCATCTCTACAAAATTATCCAGCGCCAATTGGGCGATGGCATCGGCATCGGGTTTCCGTAATTGCTGAAACTCGGGTAGCACGTTTTCCCAGTTATCGCTATGCTTGGTTAACAGGTTATTTAATATTCTGCAATCCTCAAAGCCGGCATTCATTCCTTGTCCATAAAAGGGAACAATTGCATGTGCGGCATCGCCAATCAGTAGGGTTTTGTTACGAACCCAAGGGTAACACCTGATTGTTACCAATGAAGAAGTTGGGTTGGATTCAAAATCTTCCAGCAAATCAGGCATTAGTAATTGGGCATCGGGGAATGTTTCTTTGAAAAATCTTTGAACGTCTTGTTTGGTCTTCAAAGAACTAAAAGATGGATCACCTTCAAATGGAAAGAACAAGGTGCAGGTAAAACTTCCATCAGGATTAGGCAACGCAATCATCATAAAACTTTCGCGCGGCCAGATGTGGAGGTAATTTTTTTCTAATTGAAACGCTCCGTTTGCTCCAGACGGAATGTGTAGTTCCTTGTAGCCATGATCGATGTAATCTTGTTCATAATCGAAACGGTCGGTAAACTGAAATGCAGTGCGAACGGCAGAGAACGCTCCGTCAGCTCCGATGATGTAATCGAAATTTTTATTTGTCAATAGTCCATGGTCGATAGCTGAGAGCTGACCATGGACTATTGACTGATTGCTATCGACTAATAGAGTAGTACGCTCCAGATCAACCTTTACAATACGCTGCTCAAACCGAAACTCAACACCTAACCGCTCGGCTTCATTCATTAACACCATGTTCAATCCACTTCGCGAAACTGAATTGATAAATTGTCCTTCTTTTCCGTATGCAAACGATGAAAGACTGCCGTGCTTATCGTGCATCATGCGGCCATGCATGGGAATGGCTACTTTTTTTAGTTCATCGGCCAAACCAACTTCTTGCAATGCACGAATGCCGCGGTTGCTTAACGCGAGGTTAATAGATCTGCCTGTTTCGGCACCAGCCTTTCGCATGTCGCCCCTGCGTTCAAACACGGTAACGGAATAGCCCCGCTTCTTTAAATAAATGGCTAAGAGCGATCCCACCAAGCCGGCACCGGCAATAGCAATATTCTTCATAGGGCTGAAAATAGTAAGATTTTGAGCCATTTTAGCAATTCAGGAAGATCAATTACGTACATTGCGTTACGAACTTTACGTAACGAATGATTCGCAATGAGAAAGCCGACCAACCCATTTATTGTTTCGGGCTATCATAGCCCTGCATATTTCTGCAATCGTGAGTCTGAACTGGCTTGGTTAACAGAGCAGTTTGCGAACGAACGGAATGCCGTATTATACTCCTGGCGAAGGATGGGAAAGACAGCGCTGCTCAAACATTTTTTCTATCATCTTGAAAAGACCAATCGGGGAGAAGGCGTATTTGTGGATTTACTTGGTACGATTAATCTTACTGAAGCAAACAAACGTATTGCTACTGCAATTGTAAATCGGTTTGGAGAAATGGGATCGGGTTTAGGTGTGCGTCTGCTTAAATTGATTGGAGCAATTGGGGCAACCGTAGGGTTGGATCCAATGAGCGGCACACCTCAGGTTACGTTTGGTTTATCAAACAGCCAATCAATACCGGCATCGTTTGATGCGATCGGTAATTTTTTAGCCGAGCGGAAAAAACCTGTAGTGATTTGCATAGATGAATTTCAGCAGATTAATAATTATGAAGAGAATAATGCGGAGGCCGTTTTTCGTACCTGGATGCAGAATTTTCCAATGATCAGGTTTGTATTTAGTGGTAGTCATCGAGGTATGATGACTTCTATGTTTAGTGAAGAAGCACGCCCGTTTTACAGAAGTGCACAGTTGAAATCGCTTGAGCCATTGAAGCCAGATAAATATGCACTTTTTATCGAGAGTCACTTTTCGAAGGGAGAAAAAAAAATAGCGCGTACACAAGTAGATAAGATTTTTGTTTGGACACGCATGCAAACGTATTATGCGCAATTAATCTGCAACAAACTTTATAGTAAAGGTAATGTGGTTTCAGATAGCCTGCTACAAGAGGCATATACTGAAGTGTTGCAACAGGAGATACCCATCTTCTCAACTTATCAACAGCTACTCACGGCATTTCAGTGGAAATTATTAGTAACGTTGGCCCGGCACGAAGCTGTTGCAAATCCACTTTCTCAGGATTTTCTTTCACAAAATAGTTTAGGGGCAGCCAGTTCGGTAAGTGCAGCCTTACGCACCCTTGAGAAGAAGGACTTTGTGATTTATGAGAACAACCGCTACATTTTGCACGATACGTTGTTGATGCGGTGGCTTCAAAGTATCTAAGGTACAAGTCTAAGTAACCTATACCTCAAGCACGCAAAGCCTTCTTAAAAATTTCGCTAAACTGATACACATCTTCAAATGTATTATACAACGGCACGGGTGCAACCCGAATTACATTGGGCTCTCGCCAATCAGCAATAACATCGGCTTTGGTTAATGCTTTAAAAACTTTATGGCCATTGTATTTCATGAAAATAGAAAGTTGACAACCCCGCGATTTCTTATCGGAAGGAGTGAGAATATTAAAAATTTTTCCGGTAGCATCAATCTGATTGAGTAAGTACTCGAGGTAGCCAGTTAACAACAAACTTTTGGCGAACAGATTTTTTAATCCTGCTTGTTGAAATAGTTCAAGCGAAGCAAGTAAGGCCGCTCCGGGTAACACCGGATGATTGGATAATTGCCAACCATCTATACCGGCCATTGGGATAAAACCTTTTTTCATTTGAAACCGATCTTGCTCGTGATGTCCCCACCAACCAGCAAAACGCGGTAAGTCAAAACTTTTGGAATGGCGTTCGTGTACAAATGCTCCGGCCACAGCGCCCGGTCCGGCATTCAAATATTTGTAACTACACCACACCGCAAAATCAACTTGGTGTTTGTGTAAGTCAAGTTTAACATTACCAATGGCATGTGCCAGATCAAACCCCACTATGGCACCGGCAGTATGGCCAGCTTCCGTAATTTTTTGTATGTCGAAGAATTGACCGGTATAGTATTGCACTCCGCCAAAAATTACCAGTGCGAGTTCGTCCTTATGTTGTTGAATGGCCGATACAATATCTTCTGTTCGTAACGTGTGTTCGTGCTCACGCGGTTTTAATTCTATTATAGTATTATCAGGTTCAAAACCATGAAACTTCACTTGCGATTCGAATGCGTATTGATCGGAAGAAAAGGCTCCGGCTTCGGTAATAATTTTAAACCGGCTCTTTGTGGGACGATAAAATGAAACCATTAATAAATGCAAATTCACCGTAAGGTGATTCATGGCTACTACTTCCGAAGTTTTGGCTCCGGTAAGTAAGGCCAATCCTTTTTTGGTGAATTTGTGATAATACAACCACGGACGTTTGCCATGCACATGACCTTCAACTCCCAGTTCAGCCCAGTCGGTTAGTTCTTCATCTAAAAATTTTTTTGTTGATTTAGGTTGAAGGCCCAGCGAGTTTCCGGTAAAGTAAATAGATGTTTTGCCTTTTACTTTCGGGATATAAAATGCGTTTCTAAATTTCTTTAATGGATCGTTACGATCAAGTTTGCGCGCAAACGCAAGAGTGTTCTCAAATTGCATCCTGAAAATTAAGCTATTGTTCAGAACAACGAAAGCTGTTTTAATACCGCGCCCTCGTGCTCCAATAACCATTTTTTGTTTTCCAACCCACCACCATAACCGGTAAGATTACCATTCTTGCCAATTACACGGTGGCAAGGTACCACAATGGCTATCGGGTTTTGCCCGTTGGCAAGTCCAACAGCCCGAATCGATTTTACATCGCCTAACCGAATGGCAAGTTCTTCGTACGAGATAGTTGTTCCGTAAGGAATATTAATCAGCTCGCGCCAAACTTTATTTTGAAATTCCGTTCCACGAAAGCCAAGATTGAACGTAAAGAACTTCCGTCCTTTTGAAAAGTATTCGTCCAGTTCTTGCAAACCTTGTTCGATGACCGGAGTCATGCTCTCCGCCCCACAAGTATCTTTCCAAAAACCAATGCGGGTAATACTTTCACCTTCCGACTCAATAATCAAGTTGCCAACATGCCGGTGTTGATAATAGGCTATTCCTTTTTGAGTACTCATTTTTTAAAGTAAACAGTATGCGGGTGGCAGTGGGCAGTCTAACATGGTTTATATTTTAATACTGCCTCCTGCCAACTCTTTGATTGTGTTAAACAAACCGTGGGTCAGTCTCCATTACTGTTCCACACTTTTTGCATGTACGTAGTTCCTTTGAGCCATAATAATCGCGGAAGCGCGGGAGAAAATCTTTTTCAATATTTTCTAAGTGAAATTTGTACTCGTGAAGTTTATGATTGCAATTGTCGCAATACCAGATCAATCTGTCTTCAAAGGTTGGATCTTCGCGTTTACATTCAATCACCAATCCAACAGTATTGGCAGGGCGCTCGGGCCGATGGGGTGTATTAGCGGGAAGTAAAAACATTTCACCTTCCTTTATTGGAATATCCACTGCTTTACCATCTTCTTGTATGCGCACATTAATATTCCCTTCCAATTGATAGAACAATTCTTCGGTTTGGTTAAAGTGATAATCTTTGCGCGCATTGGGCCCGCCCACAATCATTACAATGTAATCGCCTGCATCGGCATATAGATTTTTATTGCCAACTGGTGGTTTTAACAGATCGCGATTATCAGTAATCCATTGCTTCAGGTTAAAGGGTTTGCGAATGGCCATAGTTATACCATTAAAAGTTGGTAATCGGATTAAACAAAATGATACGGGAAAGTTAGTGTTCTTTATCTTTACTGAAAAACTATTTTCATGAATCTCAACCTCACTGGAAAAACCGCTGTTGTATGCGGAAGCACACAAGGCATTGGCAAGTCTGCGGCAATTGAATTGGCCCGGTTGGGTGCAAGTGTAACATTGGTAGCGCGCGATGAGGATAAGTTAAAACAAACGGTACATGAGTTGGCCTCTTCCGAAGCATCGCATGCCTATATTGTTGCCGATTTTTCCGATCCGGAAACGTTAAGAAAAAAAATACAGGATTTTACGGCAACCAAACCGGTTCACATTCTAATCAACAACACCGGTGGCCCACCTGCCGGATTAGCCATTGATGCCCAACCAGATGATTTTTTAAAAGCTTTTACCAATCATTTAATAAGCAACCAGGTTTTAGTGCAGGCAGTTGTGCCTTCCATGAAGAATGAAAAATTCGGACGCATTATAAATGTCATATCTACTTCCGTAAAAATTCCCATCAAAGGTTTGGGTGTATCCAATACCATTCGGGGGGCAGTAGCCAATTGGGCAAAAACACTATCGGTTGAGTTAGCACCTTACGGGATAACGGTAAACAACGTACTGCCAGGTTCTACCATGACGAGCCGGCTCGAAGCAATTTTGATAGCAAATGCAACCCGGGCAGGAAAAACGTATGAAGATGCACTTCAGGATATGATAAAGGAAATACCGGCTGGTCGCATAGCCGAGGCTCACGAGGTGGCGGCAGCCATTGCTTTTTTGGCCACTCCGGCAGCCGCATACATTAATGGAATCAACTTGCCGGTTGATGGCGGTCGTACCGGAAGTTTGTAATTTGCATGGGTGAATGGTAATTCACAGCAAGTAACAAATGAATCTACTACAGTTGAACTTATTGGTTTGCCTGGTGCTATCTGCAATTTTAGCAGATGCACAACCACCGGTGTTGTTGCGCGAAGACTTTGCAACAAACAACGAAGGGTTGTGGTGGACCGGCAAAGGCGATAATTACAGTCTTGCATTAGAGCGTGGTAAATATGTAATGACAACCCTGGTAAAAGACAAAGGGCGTTACATAACCATTAGTCCATACTTGGATGCAAAAAAAGATTTTTCAATTGAAGCCACTTTCGTGCAAAAATCTGGCTCCCAAAACAATGGCTTCGGGTTAATGTGGGGTGATAATGCAACCGGAAAGTATCATGACTTTACAATTGCAACCACCGGGTATTTTAGAATAATGAGCCCCGAAACCCGCACGGGCTTGAATGATTGGATTGCTACCAACCACATTAAACCCCTGGGGCAGGAGAACACATTGAAGATTGAACAACGAAAAAGCAGGTTATACTTTTTTATTAATGCCCAGCAGGTGTTGGATATGGAAACACTGCCTTTGTATGGCTCGCGCTTAGGATTTATAACACATACCGATATGGTATTGGAGATTGATAATTTTGTGTTACGACACGATTTAAAAATTAACCTGCCCCCTAACCTTACAACCGGACTCGTAAAGGAAAACCTGGGCCCCCACGTTAACTCTCCGTATGATGACCTAGGGCCAATTATTACAGCCGATGGGCGAACAATCTACTTTGGTCGTGAAAATGCACCTGAAAATATAGGAGGTAAAAACGATGGCGAAGATATATATATCACCACCAGTACCGATGGTGTTACCTGGAGCAAGGCCAGAAACCTGGGGCCGCCCATCAATAATTCCGAAACCAACAACATGGCTGCCGTTAGTGCCGACAATAACCTGTTAATGTTTTGCCGCTACGATGGCTTTCAGGTTCGCAAGCGTACAAAAGCCGGATGGTCGGAACCAGAATATCTGAATGTGCGCTTTAAGAACGAAGCCAAAACTATGGAGGCCAATCTGTCGGCTGATGGCAAAGCAATAGTGTTTACTGCCAAGCTATCGCAAAACATTTTCTACAATCCGGCCGAAGACGTAAAAGAAAAAGATGTGTATGTTACCCTGCAAGATGAAAATGGAAAGTGGGGTGCACCAGTTAACCTGGGCAAACAAATAAATACTGCTGGCGATGAACTTTCGCCATTTCTGGCAGCCGATGGACGCACCCTGTATTTTGCCACCAATGGCAGGCCGGGCTACGGCAGCTACGATATATTTATGAGCAAGCGCACTACTAACTCATGGACAGAGTGGACTGAACCGGTTAATCTTGGCCCCGAAATAAATTCTCATAGTTTTGATGCTTATTATACTTTATCGGCTGCGGCCGATTATGCCATTATGGTGAGCGATCGTAATTCTATTGGTGCTTCCGATCTGGTGCGCATAAAACTACCCGAAGCCATAAAACCCGAGCCGGTGGTGTTAGTACTGGGGCGCACCCTCAATGCTAAAACAAAAGAACCACTAAGCGCGGATATTTTTTTTGAAGATCTTACCACCCGTAAAGAAGTAGGCGAAGCAATATCCGACCCTCAAACCGGCTCATATCGTGTAACACTTACAAAAGGAAAAAACTACGGCATCCGGGCAGAAGCCAATGGCTATCTCTCGGTAAATGAAAATTTCGAGCTTGCATCCATTCTTGAATACAAAGAGATAACTAAAGATTTGCTATTAGTACCCATTGTAGTGGGCGAAAGCATCTTGCTGAACAATGTGTTTTTTCAACAAGGGCGGGCAACACTTAAATCAGAATCATTTCCAGAACTGGATAGGTTGGTAAGAATTATGCAGGATAACCCTACCGTTAAAATTGAATTGGGTGGCCATACTGATAATGTAGGCAACAAAGAAGCGCTTAAAGTGCTTTCTGAAAACCGGGTGGGAGCCGTTAAGAATTATTTGATCGAAAAAGGTATTAGCAAAGAACGAATTACAGGCAAAGGCTATGGTGGAGATGTACCCGTAGTGCCCAATACAACCGAAGCCAACCGCCAGCGTAATCGCAGGGTGGAATTTAAAATTGTGAAGAAATGATTTTTTAGCAAGCGTCCCGAATACTTCCCGCTGGTATTTATCCACCCGCGTTGTTTCCGGTTTATTTGGTATGCTTTGGTTTACACCTACTAAATTGTTCTTACAGGTTATGTATCCACAATCTGTGTTTATATGCAAAGTTTCAGATTACGATACAGTAATGTGATAATCGTTAGCCAAAAGGTAAAGACACCATCAACTGTGTTCCTTTTCCGGGCGCTGAATGGATGTCAAGCATTCCGTTAAGTGTAGCTACTCGGGCTTGTATCAGGCTTAATCCAATGCCTGCATAAAGCTGTGAGTACATAAAGCCTTTGCCATTATCTTCTATGGTAAGTACTAATTTATGTTTGTGCAAAAACAATTGAATATCGGCTTGAGAAGCATCAGCATGTTTGTTGATATTATTAACGGCCTCCTGTACAATCCGATAGGTGTTTTTTCTAATTGATTCCGGTAATGTTTGCGGAATATCGTAATGCTGCAATGTAAAATGGGTTCGGCTCACTAATTTTTGTTCTTCTAAAAGTTCTGTAATCATTTGAATCAAACCCTTCAGGTGAATGGCCGGGGGAGCTAATTCATGCGATAATCTCCTTACATTATCATGCAAAATTTCTACTTGCGATTCGATATAGTTGTTTTGAGGAATTTCCATCCCTACAAGTATTCTTTGCAGGTTGCTCAGCCGGTTTCCTATATCATCGTGCAGTTCCCCGGCAATTCGCTCTCGCTCTTTTTCTATTCCTTGTACATAGGCATGCATCATGTCATTTTGATGCCGGGTTACTTTTAAGCTCAACGCGTTACGTTCGGCATATACTTGTTTGATAAGGTAAGTAAGTGCCAACGAAAACACAACTACTTCTGCTGCGCCCCCAAAAAACATGATATTGAAAGGGAGTTTTTCAATCCACCCGAAATCTTCGAGTATAGTAAGTGTGCTTGTAAATAGAATAGAAGAGTACGCCAATAAATAAAAGAGGGCTACCTGCCTTTGCTGAGAATAGGTGCTAACCGACACAAGAATGCATAATATGAATGCCGTGATAATGAAGGATTGCAGCAAAGGAAATAGTATATATCCATATTGAACATAAAAAGTACTAACCGCTGGCACCGGCATAATAAAGGTAATTAACAAATAAACTATTACCATTAACGCCTTATAAACTTTAGGACTCAGCTTGCTTGCATTTAAAAAACTGACTGAAAAAAGAATAAAGGCAATAGCCGAAGCACCGGTTATTACTATTCGAAAGGCATCATTTACTTTTCCATAACCCGGATACAAAAACTGAAAACTTAATCCTTCTGCGGTAAGCAGAAATAGAATTGCTGTTACTATAAAAAAGAAATAGCGCAGATAGATATACGTACGTAGAAAGAAGAATGCCAATAAGCTATAAATAGCGGCAAGGCACATCATGCCAAAGCAAATACCTATAAGTATTAACGTTCGCGAGTTTTCTTGCCTAAAATCAGAGGCCTCCCAAATGCTTAATGGGATAGTTAGTGATGAATTTCGTTTATTGATTTTAATAAGAACGATAGAAGTGCTTAGGGTACCTGCCGGCAGGTACCACACAAAATTACGATGGGTAAACGATCGGCTTAAGAATGGCAGGTGATCTCCCGTTTCATTACCGAGTGGTTGCAAGGTTTCATCTGCGTAAATAAAGGCTTGCACCCGATCTATGTGCGGATTACGCAGTTCTACTAAATATTCTTTATAATCCTGTATAGCAGGCAGCGTTAGAATAACCCAAACAACTTCTTTTTGGTAACCTTGGTTTGCACGTAACAATGGTTTAAACTCTTCGGGCGATTTTCTGAACAAGGTGAACACAGACTCAGCCTGAACAGAATCGGGCATGTGTATATAGTACGCACGGTTTCCTTCAACTTTGGTTAAGGCATTTACATTTGCTAATGTAGCTGCTTGCGGAAGAAAAAAAAGCAAAGTATTAAAGAATATTATTCGCATGGGCAAAATTCACCAACTCCACTATATTATTTATCTCCAGCTTTCTAAAAATATTTTTTCGGTGTGTATCAATAGTGAAAGGGCTTACAAATAATTTTTCGCTGATTTGAGAATTCGAGGCTCCAGATGCCAAATAAGGTATAATTTCAATTTCTCTTTTGGTTAACTTCATTTTGTTTACAAACTGATCGCGATACAGGTTGCGCTTCTCTGATTTAAATAAGAGTCTTTTTGATAAGTAGAAATTTCCGCCTGCAACCAGATTGAGAGCTTCAATTAATTCTTTGCCACTCACGCTCTTTTCCAGATACCCATTGGCACCATATTTTTGAGCTTGCGTAATCAGAAACGCATCCTGATACATGGTAAGGATGAGTATTTTTATGGTGGAATTTATTTCCCGAATTTGTTGCAACAAGCTAAGTCCATCGGTATCCTCCAGGTTAAGATCCAGTAATAAAATGTCTGGATTTAACTCCTTAATTTTTTGCAACAACTCTTTACCCCGATGGGTATAGCCAACCAGTTCGAATTGCGGATGACGATCAAACAAAAGCGCAAACCCGTCAGCAATAATTTTATGATCATCACAAAGAAATACTTTTAACCTGTTCATGCCTTAATTTCTAAACGCTGGTCAATTTATTGAAAATACCGTAAGCACGGTATTTCCAATGGTTGCTTTCTGTTGTTGTTTTGAAAAAATGGTGAACCGTTTTCAATATCATACCATGTGTTAGTGTGCTAAACAAAGATTTTATGCGTGTGTTTAGGCTGTTATTCATTTTAAGCATTCTTTTATTCAGTTTTGAGGTTGGGGCTCAACGAATTGAACAAGAAGGTCTTACGTTCGATTTTTCGCCCCGCTACTCACTTGAGGAAAAACAAAGTGTTACGGGTGGGTATTATCCTATTGTAACTGTACATGCATTAAATGCACGGGTTATTCACGCACTGGGTATTAATTATCGGGGTAAAAATTATAGTTACAACGACTTCAATGGGCAACTTCAAAGTTATTTTGACGCCATTCGAGTTCAAAGTTTGTATATAGTTATTGAAATTGAAGGAACAAATTGTTCGCATACACCCCGGATAGAAGGGTTGTTTAAAAATGGTGATCAAAAAGGAAATGCATTGTGCCTTCGATCGGCAAACTCAAAAACTTTTTTAAGTGTTTTGAATTTTGATGTAAAAAAGATTGGTGAAACCACCGGGGTGAAAGCATTACGCGATAAAATAGATGCACTGGAAGCCGAGCTGAAGCAAAAGCAACAGCTACAACAGCAACTGGATCAGATTATTCGTCAGGCAGAGATTCACCTTAACAATGGAAAGATTGAATTGGCTGAGGAGGGAATTAAAAAAGCAAAAGAATTAAGTGGAAACTCGAACGAAAAGACGAGTGAAATTCAATTGATAGAACGAAGGATTACCGAGAATAAGAATATCACTAAGAAAGAAGAGCCAAAAGAAAAAAGTGAAAATACCCCGGTTCAAAAAGAAGCACAACCCGAAAAACAACCAGAGGTAATAACGGAAGTAAATAGCAATATTTTTTTGGCGCAGGCTTATGAGCGTGAGGGCGACCGGTTAAATGCCATGGGTAGCTTCAACGCACTTAAAGCGTATGAGCAATATCAGCAGGCACAAAAGATTTATTACACCGAACGCGTGCAAATAAAAATGAATGCCATTAATGGCGAAATACAACTAGCGCAAGGGTTAAATCAATTAGGATCAATATTAGGTGATGGAGTGGATAAATTAACAAACGACTTTGATCCTGATGGAAAAACGAGTTGGTCGCACCTCGGGTTAGGTTATGTGGGAGGACTGGGGGCAATTGGTAAAGGCGACATGTCAATTCCCCAATCTACATACTTTGCAATGGCAATACATTTTTTAGGATTTAGTTTTGAAGGACGAGCCGCGCACAATGTGCTTCCAATCCGAACATATAATATTTACCGAACCGGTTGGAATCAGGTTGTGCGCCAGGGTTATTACCATCCGGTTACAGGCCTACCCGTTTTTGATGAGGTAACGGCTACCGTAAAGTCTAGTGCCTGGAGCTTGGGGTATTCTATAGGTTTGAATTTACCACTAAAGTATTTTCACGTCTATGGGATTTATGGTGTTGATTATATGCTTGGTGAAAAGTACGAAGTAGAAGCAATTGATTTTGTTTATGATGGGGCGAACTATCCTGGCCCGTCATCCAATAAACAAAAGCGATATACAGCAGGCATTAATTTTCAGATACCGGGTTCATCCATTGGAGTAGGCTTATCGTACAATGTTTATAGTGTAGCGGGAGGCACAACGCTGGATGGTATCACTTACGAAATGAAGTACGTAGGAAGTAATACTGACCTTAGCAGAGGAATAAATAGTTCAAGTTATTACCACCTCTACAAAGACAAATATGATAAATACGTGCACCGGAACATGGGATTTCATTTGTTTTATAGATTCCGGGCTCGATAAGCCTGAAAAAATTCGGTGTTTAAGCGAATGGTTAAAAGCTGAAAAATTATGGCCTCACAACAAGAAGTAAGTCTGGCATTGAATCGTGTTGTTCTCAATCTGGAAAATCGCCAAAGCTACCTTTACGGATGCATGATCATACTGTTTGTTATTAGCATGGGTTCACTTTTTCTTGTTAATGGTTTTGAGAATGAGTTCACAATTTTCATAGTTCTACTCACCACCTTTGCGCTTCCTCTTTGGGCTTTACATTATCTGCTTGTTAAAAAGCCCATCCTAAAATCAATACAACTATATATTGATCGGTTAAAGAATATAGCCTTATCTGGCGATGAACTTATACAACAGCAATTGATTCCTAATGATAGAAGTCTCAGGGCTATTTCAAGGTATTCGCCAGGTCTTCAGTTCAAAATACAATCAATCTTATATCGGGGCATGTCTCATCTTAACTTTTTGCAAGATTATCCGGTTGAGAGTCCATATCACCAGGTTGTGTTAATTATAAGAGAGTTACAGGATGCGGTTGATACTGATCATCATTAGCTTAATTATTGCCATTAGTACAAGCGATAGTGCTACTTTTTGTTAAAAGTTACTTTGTTGTATTAACTTGAGCCATACTTTTGGCTCAATGGAAAAAATACTGAACTATATCAATGGCACATTAACCGAGCCGGTTAACGGTAACTTTTTCAACAATATCAATCCGGCTGAGGGCAAACCGTATGGTCTGATACCCGATTCAAATAAAGAAGATGTAGCTCAGGCCACTGCCGCAGCTAAACATACATTTGCCGCATGGAGCACTACACCTGCCCGCAATCGCTCTTCCATACTCATCAAAATTGCTAAGCTAATCGAGCGCGATCTGGATAAACTTGCTCTGGCCGAAAGCATCGATCAGGGTAAGCCGGTTACGCTGGCAAAGTCATTAGATATTCCACGTGCAGCAGCCAACATCCGGTTTTATGCAACAGCCATTCTTCACGAAAGCAGCGAAGCACACTTTACCGATAATGAAGCTATTAATTACACGCAGCATACCCCCATTGGAGTAGTGGGGTGTATCTCGCCCTGGAACTTGCCTTTGTATTTGTTTACGTGGAAAATCGCTCCGGCACTTGCCGTGGGTTGTACGGTAGTGGCCAAGCCTTCTGAAATTACACCCATGACGGCCTATCTGTTTTCGAAGCTTTGCATCGAAGCGGGTTTACCTGCCGGTGTGTTAAACATTGTGCATGGTGTTGGTGCCAAAGCAGGGCAAGCCATTATTGAACATCCTGAAATCAAAGCCATTTCGTTTACGGGTGGTACTGCCACCGGAAAAATAATTGCAGCTACTGCCGGCCCGATGTTTAAAAAGCTTTCGTTAGAACTGGGCGGAAAAAATCCCAACATCATTTTTGCGGATTGCGATTTTGAAAAAGCAGTTACCACCAGTATTCAATCTTCGTTTTCCAACCAAGGCGAAATCTGTTTATGTGGTTCGCGCATTTTTGTAGAGCGACCGCTGTACGAAAAATTTGTTGCAGCTTTTAAAGTCCGAACAGAAGCGTTGGTAATGGGCGATCCGCTTGATGAAAAAACAAACCTGGGAGCCATTGCTTCTGAAACTCACCTGAACAAGATACTTTCATACATAGAGCTGGCTAAGCAAGAAGGCGGCACAATTATACAAGGTGGTAACCAAGTGAAACTTACCGGACGATGTGCCGATGGTTATTTTTTAGAGCCAACCATCATCACCGGTTTATCGCACACATGCCGCACCAACCAGGAAGAAATTTTTGGTCCGGTAGTAACCATTATGCCGTTTGACACGGAAGAAGAGGTATTGCAATACGCCAATAGTACTACGTATGGGTTGGCGGCCACCATCTGGACCGAAAACTTAAAACGTGCTCATCGCGTAGCGGCCGAAGTAAAGAGTGGTATTGTTTGGGTAAACTGTTGGCTCTTCCGCGATTTGCGCACTCCGTTTGGTGGCATGAAGCAAAGTGGCATCGGGCGTGAAGGTGGCTTTGAGGCGCTGAAGTTTTTTACCGATGAAAAAAATGTGTGTATTAAGTTTTGAACTTACGGGCACTATTTCATCTCAACCTCACAAATACATCTGAAGCCGATCCACGCTGCTGGTCCTTTGTAAGCTTGTCGCTTTTTTATTTTACTGCTCTCAAGGTCATGGGCCCAACTTCCGCCTTTTACAAAATTTGATTCTTGTACAAGCTCGGCCACATTTCCAATCATGTCAATCACACCGGTTGGATTAGCGATTGAACGCTTGTCAGTTATGCTTCGCGGTGAATAGTCTCCGTATTGGAAATAATCTTTAAATGATTTCACCACGTTAAAGGATGGTTCATTTTTTTCTTTTCGAAATTCTTTCAGGTCGTTTAAAAAAACATCGTAGTCGACTCTTTTGTTAGTCTTATCGTAAAGCGTTTTTGCTTTGCCTTGAATGTTTCCGTGTATAAGATATTCGGCAACCCCAAATGGGTACTCTTCATTATTAAGATGACCAGACGCGGCATTCATCCACTCTGCCTCTGTGGGTAGCCGAAATTTGAAGATCACTTTTTGATCAGCTTGAACTCCGGCTTGCTTTTTCTTTTCTATCCGATTATAATATTCTGTTGCAGCTATTGAACGCCATGCACAGTAAGCCATGGCCTGTTCCTGTGTAATGCCGACCACAGGAAAAGAACGGTAGGATGGATAACGTAGATAGTACTTGAACTTAAGGGTGTCGCCATGCGATAACCAAACCGTAGTGTCGGGTAAGGCTTGCTCGTATATGGCCTTTGTAGAATCACGATATAAATAATACAGATACTCCAACCAGTTAAGATTAGTAATCTCGGTTTTATCGAGATAAAGATTTTCTGCAATGGCAATGCCATTGGGCGGCACAGGCGTGGAGTATAAATTCTCCTGAGCCATGCAGAGACTTAAAATGAGTGAAATCGGAATTAAACAAATAAAAATCCTTTGCGGTTGCATTGGTTTTGCGTGGCTAAATTTCAGTTGACTCCGCCTGCACGACCGGTGGTAAATCAATTTCCGGCTTTGCCCACAATAAGGCATTTACCGGTTTAATGCAGGTGGTCCATAAATACCAACCGCACCCTGCCACCCCGGTTAAGGCAACTGCGTAAACCATAAAGTAAATAGAGTTATTGCCAATTATTTCCTGTAGCGTAACATCGGGTTTTGTACCCCAATCGCCCATCAAGGTACTCAACCAGGCAGTCGCATTATTGGCAAAATGCAGGCTAATGCAAAACAAAATAGATTTCGTTCGCCAGTAACAAAATCCGATTACCAAACCGATTACGAATGCCCCAAGTCCTTGGGCCAGGTTACCATGAATCAAAGCGAAGAGAAATGCAGAAACCAAAACACTTGCCATAGGGCTGTAATTTTTCAGGTAGCCATCCAGTATAATGCCGCGAAATAACAACTCCTCCAGCAGGGCAGCGAGAACGGCAATAACCAGAAAGGATAAGACCGGGTTTTGCAAAATCTCTTCAAATGTTTTTTCAAGATTTTCATCAACTGGTATGAGCGAAGTAAGGGGCTCGCTGATAATATGAAAGCACATGACAAAAGCGTAGGCGGCCAGCAGCATGGTAATTGGGAACCCCGTTAGCGGGAAGAGAATTCCCTTTCGCTTGCTAACCCCGAACGCCACCGTTAATGCCAATGAAACGGAGTACACGATAGAAATGGTGATAGCACCTCGTACATCTAAATTAAAAGGAATGAGAACCAGAACGCAGAGTGCTATGGAAGGAATGAGCATAAGCAACAGCCCGATAGATTGGAGGTAAGTAGGGTAGGGTTTCATTAAATGTCGATTTATTGAAGAGGTATTTATTGTCGTATAATTGGGAATTCAATTCCCAATTATACAGATTGGATGTTAATATTCTGATCTACTGTAAATTCGAGCTGTTAATTTTAGAGAATAATGACTCTTTTCGACATTGACTACACCTTTTTCAGCATCCTTGGCTACCCGCTCAGCTACCTCGAATTTTTTGGAACACTTTCCGGTATTGTAGCGGTTTGGTATTCGGCACGCGCCAATGTATGGAGTTGGCCCATCGGTCTTATTAATGTAACGCTTTCGTTTTTCTTGTTTTACCAGGTGCAGCTTTATCCCGACATGTTTTTACAGGTGTTTTTCTTTGTTACCAATATTGTTGGTTGGTGGCGATGGAAAAATCCCCGTAAGGAAGAAGAAGATTTAAAAGCTGAATTGAAAATAAGTTGGATGAACCCCCGGCAGATGGCCATTATTACAGCAACAGGAGTTGCCGGAACATTGTTGATGGGTTTCTTTGCCAGCCGACTGCATGAGTTTTTTCCATTGATCTTTACAAAGCCCAGCGCCTCACCGTTTATTGATTCATTCATTACGGTAATGAGTATTGTGGCCACGTATTACATGATTCAAAAGAAAATTGAATGTTGGATAATCTGGATACTGATTGACGTAACCGCTACTTACTTGTACTTTGTACGCGACATTAAATTTTACAGCTTACTCTACCTGGTGTTAACCATTTTGGCAACCATGGGTTTGTTTCATTGGATCAAACAATATAACTCGTACAAAACTGCTGCATGACACGCGCCTTGGTTATTGGAAAATTCATGCCCATTCACAACGGTCATGTCGCACTGATTGAATTTGCAGCCACACAAGCCGATGAGGTAATCGTATCGATGAGTTTTACACCGGATGATCCTATTGATCCGGAGTTGCGGTTTAACTGGATCAAAGAAATTTTTAAAAACAGAAAAAATATTATTCCGTCCAGCATTAAAGATGATTTTGATAATGATTCGCTTCCTTTTGCTGAGCGTACAAAAGCGTGGGCAATAGCCATGCGCAAGGCTTACCCAAAGATTGATGTGGTGGTGAGTTCCGAAGCCTATGGAGTTCCGTTTGCAGATAGCCTGAATGCGAAACACATTTCATTCGACCCCGATCGGAAAAAATTACCGGTTTCTGCTTCCCTTATTCGAGCACAACCATTTCAGTATTGGGATTTTATTCCAGAAGTGGTGCGACCATACTATGTTAAGAAGATTTGTTTTTACGGATCGGAGAGTACCGGTAAATCATTCATGGCTCAGAAAATGGCTCACATATATAAAACAGAGTTTGTGCCGGAAGTTGCGCGCGAATTAATTACCAGCAATGAATTTACAGAAGCCGATATTGTTAAAATAGGTTATGCACAGATTGAAAGGATCAACGAAAAGTTAAAAACCGCTAACAAGATTTTGTTTTGCGATACGGATACCATCACCACACAAATCTATTCGCAACATTATCTCAAAACTGTGCCGCCTGTTTTGTCTGAGTTGGAAAAACAAATTCAATACGACCATTATTTTTTGTTTGATATTGATGTGCCGTGGGTGGCAGATCACTTGCGTGATTTAGTGAGTGAACGCGAAAAAATGTTTCAGGTATTTAAAGAAGCACTAGATGTACGGAATATTCCGTATCAATTGGTTAGTGGAGACTATCAACAACGGGAAGCGTTGATTAAGAATTGGATTGATAAAATATTGGGAGTGTAGGTATCATGGCTGACGCAAGATTTCGTTGGTTTTTCTTTGGCTCCTTAATACCTTGTAATTTGATTTAGATTGTCCATGCCTGAAGAACTAAAACAACTCCTCTGGAGATTAGCCGATACCCTGCGCGGAAAAATGGATGCCGATGATTTCAGGGATTACATCCTGGGGTTCATCTTCTACAAGTACCTCAGCGAAAGAATGCATTCCTATGCTGATGAAATTTTAGAGCCTGACGGAATCACCTATTTAGATATTGATGAAGACAAGAAGGCAGACAAAGAAATCCTATTTCACGTACGAGCAGAAGCTATAGATACCTTAGGTTACTATCTGAAACCTTCTGAATTATTTGGTGCGCTTGCATCACGTACTAATGCGGAAGGTAAAGCACATTTCATATTAGATGAGCTTGCAAAAATACTCAACAACATTGAGCAAAGTACCATGGGTACGGCTAGTGAAGAAGAGTTTAGTCATCTCTTTGAAGACCTGGATTTGCGCAGTAGTAAACTTGGCAAAACTGAGGATGAAAAGAATAAACTGGTGGTTCGTGTTATGCAGCATTTAGACCAGATTAACTTCGATCTTGATAATCTTCAGAATGATGTTTTAGGTGATGCTTATGAATACCTGATCGGAAAATTTGCGAGTGGCGCGGGGAAGAAAGCTGGAGAATTCTACACGCCTCAGCAAGTAAGTACTGTCTTGGCTCGATTGGTTACAGTAGGTAAGAAGAGAATTAAAAACGCATATGATCCCACGTGTGGTTCAGGATCTTTGCTGCTCCGCGTGGTAAAAGAAGTGGAAAGCCTGGGCAAGATTTACGGACAGGAGAGTAACCCCACCACCTACAACTTGTGCCGTATGAACATGATCATGCACGACAAAAAGTTCTATCAGTTTGAAATTAAAAATGAAGATACACTCGAGCGGCCCCAGCATTTGGACATGCGCTTTGAAGCCATTGTAGCCAACCCGCCTTTCTCTGCCGAGTGGAGTGCCAGTCCGTTGTTTATGACTGACGAGCGCTTTGCCGCCTACGGCAAACTCGCACCCAGGAGCACGGCCGACTTTGCTTTTGTGCAGCACATGATTTACCAGTTAGATGACAAGGGCACCATGGCCTGTGTGTTGCCGCATGGTGTGCTCTTCCGCGGTGGAGCCGAGGGCCACATACGCGAGTATCTTATTAAAGAGAAAAACTACCTTGATGCCGTTATTGGTTTGCCCGCCAATATTTTTTACGGCACCGGCATACCCACGTGTATTATGGTGGTGAAGAAAAAGCGCGAGCACAGCGATAACGTGTTGTTCATTGATGCCAGCCAGCACTTTGAAAAAGTGAAAACACAAAACTTCCTGCGACCACAGGATATTGACAAGATCGTTGACACGTACAAAGCGCGAACAGCCGAAGACAAGTATAGCCACGTGGCTTCATTGAAAGAGATAGCTGAGAACGACTACAACCTGAACATACCGCGCTATGTCGATACGTTTGAAGAAGAAGAAGCGGTGAACCTGAAAGCTGTGGCGAAGGAATTGAAGAAGCTCGATGCCGACATGAAAGCCACCGATGCTACCATTGAAAAGTTTTGTAAAGAGTTGGGTATTGAAAGTCCGTTTTAGTTTATGGCGAAAATGATTCCAAAATTAAGGTTTAAGGATTTTAAAGATCAATGGACTCGAAAGAAGATAGGCGATATAACGACTGTTTCCGCAGGTGCTACGCCAAGTACGAGTCGAAAAGAATTTTGGGGAGGAGATATTAGATGGATGAATTCAGGTGAACTGAATTTGAAAAAAGTGACCGAAGTTGAAAATCGAATAACAGAAGCGGGATTAAAAAATTCAAGCACGAAACTGATTCCAGTGAATTCAATTTTGATTGGCTTAGCTGGACAAGGTAAAACCAGAGGAACTGCTGCTATGAATTTAGTGGAGTTGTGTACCAATCAATCTATTGCATCAATATTTCCGAATAAGAAGGAATTTATTTCCGAATATCTCTATCAGAATATTGATAGTAGATATGAGGAATTGAGAAAGCTTTCAAAAGGTGATGGTGGGCGTGGTGGCTTGAATCTCCAAATAATTAAATCCTTCCTAGTACCAATTCCTTCTCTCCCCGAACAACAAAAAATCGCTTCGTTTTTAAGTGCGGTAGATGAAAAGATACAGCAGCTCACGCGTAAAAAAGAATTGCTGGAGCAATACAAAAAAGGCGTGATGCAACAACTCTTCTCCGGCAAACTCCGCTTCAAAGATGAAAATGGAAAGGCCTATCCGAAGTGGGAGGAGAAGCCCTTTGGAGCTATATGCACATTTATTAACGGTAAGGCGTACAAACAGGAAGAGTTATTGAAACAAGGAAAGTATCGAGTATTGCGCGTTGGCAATCTTTTCAGTAACAATGAGTGGTATTACTCTGATTTAGAATTAGAGCAAGACAAATACCTTGAGAAGGGAGACTTGATGTATGCATGGTCAGCATCGTTCGGTCCGAGGTTTTGGGAAGACGAGAAAATAATCTATCACTATCATATTTGGAAAGTGATTCCTAGTGCAGAAGTGGACAAGCCCTATTTGTTTCATTCTTTCATGTTTGACGTTGAGAGAATCAAAGCAGTCTCTCAGGGTGGAACCATGTTTCATATTACAAAAGGAAATATCGAGACAAGAAAATTCAAATTTCCATGTAAAGAGGAACAACAAAAAATCGCCAGTTTCCTCACCGCGCTGGATGCAAAAATAGAAAGTGTGGCTGCGCAAATAACCCACTCCCAAACGTTTAAAAAAGGATTGTTGCAACAGATGTTTGTATGAGTAGGGAACTTTTCATATTCAAAAATTTATATACTTTTGTCCACCAGCCTGGCGCCAGTGCACTAAAAAACCGTATTTCAGGCTTTATTTCATCAGAAAGTTTAGCAACTAAAAATAATACACCCTCCATGCCTCTCTCTGATGCACACTTGGGGGGTTTTTTCTTTTATAGCCATGGCTAAAAAAAGCTACAGTAAAACCCCACTGTCGTTTCAGGATCAATTGCAGTTGATGCAAACCCGTGGCCTTGCCGTGCCTGATCAGGCCAAAGCCATTAGCTATTTAAAGGAGATTAGTTATTACCGGCTTAGTGCCTACTTTCTACCCTACCAGGCTGTTAAAGATCAATTCAACGCAGGCGTTACGTTCGATCAGATTATTGATACCTATTCTTTTGATCGTGAATTTCGGCTGCTGGTGTTCGATTGTATCGAGCGTATTGAAATAGCCATCCGTACACAAATGATTTACCAGATGGCCATGCACCATAATGATTCGCATTGGCAGGATAATCAGGCGCACTTCATTACACCTTTCTATAATAAAATCGGTGCATTGGTTGATCCCTACCAGGATTTGCAGTCCATTATTTCCAAAGCAAAAACCGCCCGAACTCCGGAAGTATTCATTAAGCATTACATTGATACCTATCACACCCCGGCAAATCCGCCAGCATGGATGTGCCTTGAATTACTGACCATCGGTGAGCTTTCGCACATTTATCGCGGCTTTCGTAACAACAGCGACAAAAAACGCATTGCCGATTTTTTTGAGGTGCACCATACTGTATTCACTTCGTGGCTCCATACATTAACCTATGTGCGCAACTTGTGTGCACACCATTCACGTCTATGGAATCGCGATCTGGCCATTGAGCCCGATAGGTTGATCAAGGCGGTAGGCCCTTGGATCGGGCAACCTTTCCAGAATAACAAACGGACGTTTTATTTTATTTGTGTGTTACGGTATTTGTTGCTGCGGGCAAATCCCGGTAATAGTCTGAAGACAAAACTAGAAGCGTTGTTTGCTAAATACCCCAACGTGCCCATACAGTTTTTGGGAATTCCTTCCGATGGAAAAGGAAATCGATTAGATTGGAGAGCAGAACCACTTTGGCAATAATGGTGCAGTCAGAAGCCATATTAGAGAATAATCTCATCCAACAATTGGTTGGATTAGGTTATCAATCTGTTCGCATTGCTGATGGAAATGAGTTATTGTCCAATCTCCAAACCCAACTCGAATCATTCAATAAGACATCATTTTCTCAAAAGGAATTTAACGCCATACTCAATCACCTCGCCAAAGGCAATGTGTTTGATAAGGCTAAAACCCTGAAAGACCGCTACAATCTTTCGCGGGAAGATGGCACTTCGTTTTATGTTCGTTTTTTCAATACCGAGGCTCCTTCAAAGAACCTATACCAGGTTAGCAACCAGATAACGCTTGAAGGCAGTTACAAAAACCGGTTTGATGTAACACTGCTCGTCAATGGATTGCCGCTGGTACAAATTGAACTCAAGCGCAAGGGTGTTGAAATCAAGGAAGCGTTTAACCAGATCAACCGGTATCAAAAGCATTCGTTCTGGAGCAACCATGGTCTGTTTCAGTATGTGCAGTTGTTTGTCATCAGCAATGGAGTAAACACAAAATACTTAGCGAACAACGAGTTGCAGTCGGTACTGCAAACCTTTTTTTGGGCGGATGAGAACAATAAGAACATTACCGAGCTCAGCGCTTTTGCAAATGCATTTCTCAATCCAGCACACCTGGGCAACTATATTTCGCACTACGTTGTACTGAACGAAACGTTCAAGAACCTGATGGTGCTGCGGCCTTATCAATATTACGCAGTAGAGAACATCATCAAACAGGTAAGCACCAGCAGCGACAATGGCTACATCTGGCATACTACCGGCTCGGGCAAAACGCTTACTTCGTTCAAGGCCAGTCAGATTATTATGGACTTGCCACAGGTACATAAAGTTGTGTTTGTAGTCGACCGTAAAGACCTGGACTACCAAACCATGAACGAGTTTAACGCGTTCAAGAAAGACAGCGTGGATGCTACCGATAACACCGCTATGCTGGTGAAGCAATTGACAGATGATACGAAATTGGTGCTCACCACCATTCAGAAGCTAAACAATGCTATCCACAAGGCGCATTTCGAAAACAAGCTCACGCACCTGCGCGACAAGAAGATTGTTTTCATTTTCGATGAATGTCACCGTTCGCAATTTGGGGATACACACGACCGGATCATCAAATACTTTCACAAAGCCCAGCTTTTTGGATTCACCGGCACACCCATCTTTGCCGATAATGCCAGTAAGAATGAGTTTGGCAAACGAACCACCAAGGATTTGTTTGGCAAGTGCCTGCATAAGTACGTGATCACCGATGCCATCCGCGATCAGAACGTGCTGCGGTTTGGTATTGAATATATTGGCAAGTACAAACAGAAAGGCAATACACTCATTGATATTGAAGTGGAAGATATTGATCGTCCGGAAGTGCTGAACGATCCGAAACGGTTGGAAAAAATTGCCGATTACATTCTTTCATATCACAACCAAAAAACCTTCGACAAGGAGTTTTCGGCTTTGTTTGCTGTCAGCAGCATCGAAAACCTGATCAAGTACTACGAGATCTTTAAACGTAAGAAAGAAGCCGGAGAGCATGACCTTCGTATTGCTACCATTTTTACCTATGGCACCAACGATGATGATGAAGACGCACAGGATTTTCTGCCGGATGAATTGCCGATGGCTGCAGACCCAAAAGCAAGCTACCAGTCCTCGCACAATCGCGATAAGTTAGAATCCTTCATTGCCGACTATAACAAACTGTATGGCACTGCCTTTTCCACCAAAGACGATAAACTGTTCGAAGGATATTTTAAAGACATCAGCAAACGCTTAAAAGAACGTGAGAAGAGATCATTCGATGATGCGAAAGATCGACTCGACCTGCTACTGGTCGTAAATATGTTCCTCACCGGTTTCGATGCCAAGAAGGTGAACACGCTTTACGTGGATAAGAATCTTAAACACCATGGATTACTTCAGGCCTATTCACGCACCAACAGGATATTGGGCGAAAAGAAATCGCAGGGCAATATCCTTGTCTTCCGCAACCTGAAAGAGGCTACCGACAAATCCATTACGTTGTTTTCGAATAAGGAGGCGATTGAGGAAATCATCCTTCCACCATTTGAAAAGATTGTCGAAAAATTTGATGAAGCCTTAAAAGATTTGTTGGCCATTGCACCTACCTGGCAAAGTGTGGACGATCTGCAAAGTGAAGAAGATGAAGCAGCATTCATTAAAGCTTTCCGCGCATTATTACGGGCGAAGAACGTACTGGAATCGTACACCGATTTTAGCTGGGAGGGATTGGGCATTGATGAAGAAACATTCCTGAACTACCAAACCAAATACATCGACCTGTACGATAAGGTAAAGTGCGACAACGCAAAGATTAAAACCTCCATCCTCAACGACATCGACTTTGAAGTCGAGCTCATCCACCGGGATCTGATCAATGTTGCCTACATTCTGAAGCTGATCACCAAACTCAAGCAATCCAAAACCAGCGAAGCCGCCAAACAGAAGAAGGCCATTATGGATTTGCTGAACAGCGATGTGCAATTACGTAGCAAACGAGAATTGATTGAGAAGTTCATTGAAGAAAACCTGCCCAAGATTGTAGATGCCGATAACATCCAGGAAGAGTTCGAGCAATACTGGCAGGATCAGAAGGTATTGGCACTTGCCAAACTCTGCGATGACGAGCAGTTAGACAAGGAACAATTCAAAGCATTAATCGATGCCTACATTTATAGCGGTCAAGAACCAATACGTGCAGATGTATTAAAGTGCTTGGGTGATCGCCCAAGTGTTTTGAAAGCAAGAGAAATTGGTGAAAGGATTATTGGTAAGATGAAGGAATATGTTGAAGTGTTTGAGCAGGGAATGGTGGCTTAAGCTATGCATCATTCTTCAATCGTGCCATCTTAGTTTGCAACAGTATTTGTTCAGCCTTTAGCTGACTTAACGATAATGCTTTTTGATAACAAAGCATTGCTTTTTCCGGTTGTTGCAGTTGCGCATGGAAATCGCCCAGAGCAGCATGGTAAATAGAATTTTGTTCAAGCCCCTTAATATTTTGTAATCGCTGCAATCCAACTTCGGTCGATTGTGCTTTGCTCAACGCAATAGCTAGGTTTAACTCCACAACCGGATCGGGTTTAAGGGTTAACAGTATCTGGTACAATTCAACTATGCGTGCCCAATTTGTTTGTTCAAAGGTTTTGGCATGAGCATGGGTAGCGGCAATGGCGGCCTCAAGATGGTACTCGCTGAATTCGTCACCCTCACCAGACTTATCTAAAAATTCGTTGGCTTTTTCTATCAGTGCCTTATTCCAACGCTCACGATTTTGATCTTGTAGCAAAACAATGTTTCCATGTTCATCAAGCCGGGCATCAGCGCGTGAAGCCTGAAGGCACATCAGCGCAAGCAAAGCGTTTACAGCGGGTGAGTCGGTGAGTTTATTTTTTGTAAGTAACAGGCAAAGTCGCATGGCCTCTTCGCACAAATCATGTCGGATAAGTTTGTCGGGATGTGTGGAATTATAACCTTCACTAAACAGCAGATACAAGGTATGCATCACCGTGTCTTTGCGGTCGGCAATTGTTTTGGGTGAAAGTGTTTCGAGTTCAATTCCTTCTTCGCGGATTTTCTCACGAGCCCGGTACAAACGTTTGGAGATTGTTTCTTCTGTGGTAATAAAGCTGTGCGCAATTTCGGAAATACTTAATCCGCAAAGGGTTTTTAAAATGAGCGCAATTTGCGATTCGTATGGAATAGCCGGATGGCAACACGCAAACATCATTCGCAACTGACTGTCTTCAATCTCGTGTTCAAAAAACAAATGCTTTATGGCAGGCGCTAATGTCCACTCCGATTTGAATGCTTGCGCTAACTCTTTTTCAATGTGTGTATGCGTGGCTCGTTGCCGGATAAAGTCTATGGCCTTGCGTTTGGCAACGGTGTATAACCAGGCCGGTGGATTATCGGGGATGCCTTTTAGTTTCCAAACCTGCATGGCTTGAAGCAGCGTATCCTGTACAATGTCTTCGGCTACTTCAAGATGTTGCAGGCCCGTCATGCGTGCCAGCACAGCCGCCATCTTTCCGGCTTCGTGCCGGAATAGATGGCTTACAAGTTGGTTTATGTGCTGATCGGCCATTCATAAAAATAGAAATTTTATAGATCGTAATAAGTAGCATCCTTTACAATCAGGCCATCGCGAATAGTTAAGATGCTTACAATGGGTAATGAAAACTTTGTTCCGTCAGGAGCGGTACCTGTGGAAATAAATTCGATTGTTACGGTTTCCCCGGAAGGGTATATATTTTGAACAGCATCCTGAACATCCGGAAACGCGGCTTGCATTTCTGAATATTTGCCTATTGTTTCCGTTCTGCTTTTGATTACCAACTCAGGTCCAAACGATGGATCAAGAAATTGCGCAGGCTCCGCATATAATTCAGACATCGCTTTCCAATCGTGCTTGTTAAAAGCTTCAAAAAGTTTTTGTGCTACCGCTGTATTTTTCTCCACCTCACTTTCAGGTGAAGTGCATGCTGCCAGTATCAGCAGCATGCTTCCCAATAAGTGCTTCATATTACATGTTGTCAAACTTGATTACTTCCCGGATTTCGACTACACCACCCAGTTCGAAGTCGGGATAATCTTTTGCCATCTCGGTGGCTTCGGCCAGGTCTTTCGCCTTCACCACAAAATATCCGCCTACCATTTCTTTACTTTCGGCATACGGGCCATCCGTTACAGTTTTTTTAAGCCCGCGAATTGTTTTTCCGGTTGGCAACAACGCCTCGCCAGAATCATAGCGACCTTGTTGCTGAAGTTTTTGAACCCAGGCAAACCACTTCTCCATGCCGGCTTGTTGTTTTTCTGGTGAAAGATGACTGGAGTCGCCACCGATAAAGATGAACATGTACTTTTCCATTTTTTTAAGGTTTTAGTGAAACATTTGGTTCTATGACGGGTGGGTTTAGAGGATATGGACAACCAGACTCAATTTTTTTAAAATTATTTTTTAATTGGTAACACTTCATTTCAGTTACAATTCGCCCCTGAAATTTTAATGATTCATTAGGGTTTGCATTCAGGTCAAATGTGATTTTCGCCTCTTGTCCGGGCCATGGACCGATAATTTATTCAATAGAGCTAAATAGAAATCGTTGTTCAGACAAAACATCAAATTCATCCAACAATAATTTATATTCTTCCATAAACGATTTTTGTTTATGATGATTTTACCGATCATGTATGTAATCAATAACACCTGAAACTTCCTTTTTTTGAATATGAAAATGCACCATATCCTTCTTGCCAGGAAAATTTGCCCTGTACAAATCCCTTTTTGTTAATCCACTTCGATGAATATCCCTTTACATCTTGCATAAGATTAGACAATGATTGAGAGGCCCGCAGACCAAAAAGAATATGAACATGATCGGGCATTTCCATTAATCGCTAAGAGTTTATGCCACTATTCTGAACAATGCCAGTAATGTATTTAAATAGTTCGTCTTTCCAGGCGAGTTGGATGAGGCTTAGCCGGTTTTGAACTGCTAAAATTGTATGAATGTGAATTTGGGTGTAGGTGTTGACCATGAGGATTTATTCATTAAAATACAATTTAATAGATATGAGGTAAATATTCCGTCCCTAACGGGACGGTACTAAATTGGGTTTGAAATTTCTACCAATATATTGTCCCTGACGGGACACCTCTAAATGCGATTAAAATTTTCACCGATATGGCATTCATGAGAACGCCTATGACTTTTGCGAAGTCTCGGTTAACACGTAATTGAAATTTCTATCGATGCACCGTTCTGGCGGAAACCGAAACCTTGAGAATTTATATGATCCCGTGAGGGATCAGACATTGGTAGAAAAAAGTTTTAGAAATCTCATCCGTGCCGTTAGGCCACGGCATATTATAATCCAAAATAGATCGAACGCATTATATTTAAAACAAGACTGTCTTCTTACCATTACGCCATAAATTGGTTTTGATGTTTTAACGAAATAATTGCCGTTAGTCCGTCCCGTTAGGGACGGGCTAAAATTGAAATTAAAAATTTTTACCTATATAACGTTCTTACGGAACGCTTAAGCTTGAGAATTTATTGATACTGATAGGAGTCCTATGTAGATAGAAGCGTACAGATATCCTGTCACCAGCGAGATGATTTTAATTATGATTAGAATCTTTCTACTGATATACCGTTTTTTCGGAATACTAGGTTTAAGAAATTTATTTGATCCCGTTAGGGATCATATATTGGTAGAATGGAAGAATAATATGCCCCTCCGTGCCGTTAGGCACGGAATATTTGTAATCCAAATGATTTAAAATGTAAGCCCTTTCCCTTGCCGGGGAAAAATGAGGTTAACATGTAGCGTGTTCCCGTTAATTAATTGCTTCCGGATGGTTTCTTCGCGTTTGCCTTGAGGTTTCATATGGGTAATCACCACGCTCAGGTTTTTTAGGTTACCAGCACCACAAATTTTCTCAAGAGCTCCAAGTTCTTCCATCAACAAGGCCGGTGTAAGGTGGCCAAACAATAAGTTGTCGGGTTGTTCGCTGGAAAATGAAACTTCAATGAAGATCGCTTTTAGTTTTTTGGTTTGAATAATGGGCGCAATGGCATA
This sequence comes from Cyclobacteriaceae bacterium, assembly GCA_019638395.1. Taxonomy (GTDB): domain Bacteria; phylum Bacteroidota; class Bacteroidia; order Cytophagales; family Cyclobacteriaceae; genus ELB16-189. The sequence continues at coordinate 32,960 of JAHBTX010000005.1, read as the reverse complement.
CCACAGTTGTTGTAAGTGATTGGATTTCTCAATCCGATCGCAACCGGTATCGCCCAGGTACAATAAATAGTTTTCACCACTGCGTACCAGGAAAGCCGTACTCTCCGTTGGATTAACATGACTTAGTACAAAGGGAGTAACAAGCATGCCGGTGTTGTGTATAGGAACTTCTTTCGTGGGAATTAAAGTCTGGTATGTGTATTTATTTAAAGTAGGCGATTCCCCTTCGTTGCCAAAGTTGGCCCAACTCTTCCAGCTAAAATGTTTTTCTTTTAATACCGATAAACAACTTTCAATACCATAAATGTATTTAGCCGTATCATCAGGCGAATTGATGACCAAACCATTTACATGATCGTAATGCGGATGGGAGATAAGATAGCCTTTTATATGCTTGCGCAGAAATGCGGTTGCATCGCCTTTCCATATTTTATTTTTGATAGCTGTTCGTATGCCTGCATGTAGTGTGCCTGCATCTAAGCAAATATAATCTTGCGTCCCGCTTGCAGCCACCGCGTAAGCAGAAAGATTACTCTCGTCAACACCACCCTTAATCCCCAACGGAACTACCTGAAAAGCAGGTTGCGCATAAACCGAGAATCCGGAGATGAAAAAAAGAAATAGAAATATTTTCATTATGCTTTTACTGAGCCAACGAAGCGAAAAGATCACCGATAATTTCATCGCGCTTAAAGTTTTCCCAGATTTTTATTTTACGGGAGTTAGCAGGGCGTTCAATCCATACACCATTTACTAAAAGCGGAGCAGGATGTTCGCGTACTTCAGCCCATGCAGAATTTTTTACAATCGCTACAGCGGCCAGATCGAACAAGGCGCGTGATGGTGGGTCGCCATGATAGTCGATGTGTTCAAACAAGTTGATGGAATAATCGCCAAAGCAATAGAACTCGCCACCGTGCCTTCCGGTAACTGGTTTGGAAATACGCGGACCCAGCCCCGGCATTTTGTTGTTAACTTCTTCTTGCGTAATGCTTACATAACTGGTGCCCGAAGTTTTACTATAGCGCACTGTTACCATTTCAAAATCGATTGGAGAATTTAGAATATAATTCAAAGCAACGGTATCGTTGTTTTGATTGTGTTCACCTGGTTCGGGATAATTGGACCCCAACCACACCAACCTTACTTTATCTGCAATGGTAGAATCTTTTTTCAATGCCAAGGCAATGTTTGAAAGCTTGCCCACAGCCAGCACGACTAGTTTTTCAGCAGCCGGTTTGTGCGCTTCTTCAATAATTACTTCAACAGCATCTTTGCCATCGTATGTGGTTGAATCCAGTGTAGGTACAATTTCTACAAAAGAAAGATCAGCACCTTTTAAAACCGGCAGGGTATCAGCCTTGCACAGTTGAAGTACTCTTATGGCTTCGGCATATTGTTTTTCGATATTACCTCCGCTACTGGTGGTGTTAATGGTGATGGCTTCTATGTTGAAAATATCTTGGTTGAATACAAGATAGGCAAGGGCATGCTGATCGTCTAATTCATTATTCGTATCAGTATCAAATACAACGCTGATTTTAGATTCAGACGGGGCTGCTTTCCGTGTTGATTCGCATCCAACAAAAACCAGAAGAATCAGCAAAGTCGCGGGAATTATTTTCTGCATAATAATCACTTAAAATTTTTACCGGCCACTTCGCTTTCAAATACTTCCACACACTTGCGATCTTGTAAAGTAACAAAGCAGGTTTTTCCATCTAATCCTCCAAAAGTTAAGTTGCTGGTAAGTTTACCCGCCATCTTTACTTCGTGCAAAAGTTTGCCTTCCGGTGAAAGTATGGCAATTATACCTTTTCCATGCCGGGTAATGTACAGGTTGCCCAGTTTATCACACTTCATACCGTCCAAACCAAAGTCTTCAAATTGGTAGAATAGCTTTTTGTTTGAAATATTTCCTTTTCTATCTACATCAAACACCCACACGGTTCGCTGCACGCTTTCATTCACATACAGTTTAGTTTCATCCGGACTGAGTTCAATGCCGTTGGTGGTGCCCATGTTGTCGGCAAGCAACGTTGCTTTACCCGGCCCGTCTATCCGCCACAGTTTACCAGTGCTCTCCTTCCAGTTAGGATCAGACGCAAATAGTTTTCCTTTTTTGCTGATGCACAAATCGTTGGGTTGATTGAAATGTTCGCTACGCACATACACACTTACTGCTTTTGTTTTAGCATCTACCTTCAACACATTGTGCCCTTTCCAATCGGCCAGCAGCATGTTGCCCTTTTTATCGAACATGATGGCGTTGGCCACACTGCCTTCGGGTAGGGTTACAAATAATTCAACTTCGCCATTGGGTTTTACAAAGCCAATCGTTCCATCGCGCTGAAAGTTTACCACGTACAGATTGCCGGCTTTATCCACATTGGGGCCTTCAATGTTTTCGGTGAAAACATTTTCAGCGGTAAGGTCGCGGGCTTCATAATACTGAGCTAATGAAGACCAGTTGATAAAGAATAGAATCAATATGACTCCAACTATTCTCATGTTGTTTTGCCGGCTTTATATCCTTTTGTAGCAAAGTATAAAATGAATAAGTAACAGGGCACCATCATCCAGTACGCTTGTTGGCTGGTGGTAATTTCCGATAGCCAGCCATATACCAATGGTAGAATAGCGCCACCGGCAATAGCCATAATCAACAATGCCGATCCTGTTTTGGTGAATTTGCCCAGCCCATCAATCGCCAAAGGAAAAATAGCCGGCCACATGAGGGAATTAGCTAAACCCAGTAATGCAATAAAGGCAACGGAAACAAATCCGTTGGTTAAGACAGCACCAACGGTAAAAACAACGCCTAACCAGGCACATATCTTTAGTGCCGTAGCCTGGCTCATATATTTAGGTATAGCGATAATACCAACTACATAACCAACCAGCATACAAGCCAGGGTAGCTTGTGTAAAATATCGGGCGGTAGCCAATTCTATTCCCAACGATTTACCATAACTGATAATCGTATCACCAGCCAATACTTCAACGCCTACATATAAGAACAGTGTAATAACGCCAAGCACTAAATGTGGAAACTGAAATACACTTGTTTTCCCGGATGAAGCTTGAGTCTGGCCATCGCTTTCACCACTGTCATCTATATCGGGTAAAGAAGAAAATAAAATCGCAACGGCCAAAAACACCAATACACCTGCTATAATCATGTAGGGAACAATTACCCGACTGGCCAGTTCGTCAAGGGTGGCATTCTTGGTTACTTCATCCATGGTGGTTAAACTGGCTTCAAGCGCATCGGCATCGCTTAACGCGATATAGCCAAAAATTAAACCGGCCAGAATACCAGCCACTTTATTACATATACCCATAATGCTGATGCGCGTGGCTGCGCTTTCAATCGGGCCAATAATAGTGGCGTAAGGATTTGAAGCGGTTTGAAGCAGCGCTAAACCAGTTCCAATAATGAATAAGCCAACCAGAAACATATCAAAGTTGCGGGCTTGTGCGGCAGGTACAAATAAGATGGCTCCAATAGCCATAACGAATAACCCTACCGACATACCTTTTTTATAACCGGTTTTCTTTAAAACATACGAAGCCGGTATGGCCATTACGGTATAGGCAATAAAAAATGCTGTAGCAACCAGGTACGATTGAAAGTCGGTCTTTAATTCACAAGCAATTTTTAAATATGGAATCAGTGTACCGTTTATCCATGTAACAAAACCGAAAATGAAAAACAGGATCCCAATAATAGTAATAGACATCAGATAACTGGACGGACGTGCCTGGGCCATAGGTAGTGGGGTTAGACTTTGATTAGTAAACTTCTATTTTTGCACCTTGTAAAACAATAGCTAACCTTTTTAATTCTTTAAAATCTTGAAGCAGACATTCTCATTATTAGTAATGGCGGCCGGCATGGGTAGTCGCTATGGGGGCATAAAACAAATTGATGGTTTTGGGCCCAATGGCGAAACCATTATGGACTACTCACTTTTCGATGCCGTGCGGGCTGGCTTTGGCCGCATTGTGTTTGTGGTGCGCGAAGAAATAAAAGAAACGGTTAAAGAGATTTTTTTACCCAAGTTGCAAGGCAAAGCCGAAGTGCATTTTGTAGTGCAATCGCTCGACAAATTTGTGCCAGCTCAATTTCAACCGGTAGATCGTAAAAAGCCGTGGGGCACTACACATGCCATGCTGTGTGGCAAAGAGGTAATTGATGGCCCGTTTGCAGTAATCAATGCCGATGATTTTTATGGTCGCGAAGCATTTGAATCGTTAGTGGCATTCTTTCGTACGGCTCCGGCCGATCATCATGCTATGGTGGGTTATACCTTAAAAAATGTGTTGAGCGAACACGGTAGCGTTTCGCGCGGTGTGGCTACAACCGATGCGCAAGGATTTTTAACATGCATGCGCGAACTAACAACCATTGTGCGCGAAGGCGATAAGATTATTTCGAAAACAAAAGAAGGCGATGAAGAATTGAGTGCAGTTGCACCCGTGTCCATGAATTGCTGGGGTTTTCAACCAGCCGCATTCGACTTAACAGAAAAAATGTTTACCGACTTCGTAGCGAAAAACAGTCAAAATCCTTCGGCCGAATTTTACATTGCCCTGATGGTAACCGAGTTGATTAATCGTAACCTGGGAAAAGTACAGGTGTTGCCAGGAGGTAAAACCTGGTTTGGTGTAACCTACAAAGAAGATAAGGAAGCGGTATCGCAAAAAATTAAAGACCTGGTACAACAAGGTGTGTACCCTGCAAAATTGTGGTAATGCATGGATAGAGTTGCCATACCCGCTCTTGTAATCAATGCTTTTTCTATTTCAGAAAAGGCAACTGTAAACCCTATTGGTTCGGGCCACATTCACCAGACTTTTTTGGTTGAAGACGGGCAAAAGTTTGTGCTGCAACGCATCAATAAAAATGTATTCACCAAACCGGAAGTAATTGCACGCAACAATCGATTGGCTGCCGACTACCTGGCCAATCACCATCCGCACTATTTATTCCTTACCGCTTTGCGCGATAAGCAAGGCCATGAATTGGTTTATGCCGAAGATGGTTTTCCGTGGCGCGTTTATCCACTTATTGAAAATACCCTAACAGTAGATTTTGTTACTTCTGCTGAGCAGGCATTTGAAGCAGCCAAAGGGTTTGGCTTGTTAACCCGAAACCTGCATGGCATCGATAATTCAAAATTTGAACCTACGTTAGATCGGTTTCATGATCTGCACTGGCGCTACGAACAATTTGAAATGGAATTGGCTCATGCTTCGCCTTTGGTAATTAACCAGGCACAGGAAGAAATAAAGCTGGCTAAACAATTTCAGCCACTTGTTGAAGAGTACAATGAGCTGATTCGAAGTGGTGCGTTAACACCGCGTATCACCCACAACGATACCAAGATCAACAATATTTTATTTGATAAGCTCACTGAAAAAGCGGCCTGCGTAATTGATCTGGATACACTTATGCCTGGCTATTTTATTTATGATCTGGGCGATCTGGTGCGCACGTGTGTAAGTCCGGTTAGTGAAGAAGAACAAGATGTAAGTCGCGTTATGTTTCGCAAAGAAATTTATGATGCCCTGCTGGAGGGTTATCTATCGCAAATGAAAGATAACATGAGCGATGGTGAGTTAGCATCTGCACCCTTTGCGGGAAAAATGATGACCTACATTATGGCTTTGCGCTTTCTGGCCGATTTTCTGCGTGGTAATACTTATTACACCATTCATTATCCCGAGCAAAATCTGGTACGGGCAAGAAATCAATTGCAATTGTTGAGATTGTTGGATCAACATACCTGAACCACTCACATTAATTGTGATCCATCATAAAGAAAAAGCCATTATATTTCCACCTTTCCGCCAGTAGTTTCTTGCGGTGCAAAATCAAATTTATTTCACATGAAGAAAATTCTCTTATTCGGATTATGGGCTACCAGCATTTTTGCCTTTGCCCAACAAAATCCAACAGCCGTAAAATATGCGGCCACCATTACCGAAAAAAACCTGAAGGATGACCTGACCATTATTGCATCGGATGCACTGGAAGGCAGAGAAACCGGAAAGCGTGGCCAGAAGATGGCCGCAGCATTTATCGCAGCTTATTTTCAGGACTTAGGTTTGAAGGCTCCGGTTAACGGAAGCAATTACCAACCTGTTCCATTGTATGGAACCACAGCACCGGTTGTTACACTTAAGACTGGTGCCAGCGAACTAAAGCCCGATGAATTTATTTCATTTGGTGGCAGCGATACAGGCGGATCAGTAACAGTACAACTGGTTTATGCTGGTGCCGGCACGGCCGAAGAACTTGCCAAAGTTGATGTGAAAGATAAAGCCGTTTTGGTTTCACTGGATCCATCTGCTTCCATGATGCGCAATCCTATGGTGGCTGCAGTACGCGAGAAAGGCGCAAAAGCAATAATCGCAGTAATTGAAAAAGCAGAAGACTATCAACGGTTTGCAGGCATGGCCCGTAACTTTCGCGGTGGCGGGTTAAGTTTACGGAAGCCGGCTGGCGGAGGCCCCAATGCTTTTTTTGTTTCCACCGAAACAGCAGGAAAGTTTTTTAATACCACTTACGATAAGCTTAAAAAATCGGCAGGAGCTAAAGTTGCCAAAGTAAAACCAGCAACTGTTTCCTATTCCGTAACAACTTCCGTTTACGAAGTAAAATCCGAAAACGTGTTGGGCTTTTTGGAGGGTACCGATAAAAAAGATGAAGTAGTGGTAATTACCTCGCACTACGATCATATCGGAATTTCACCAAATGCAACAGGCGACAAGATCAATAACGGTGCCGATGATGATGGTTCCGGAACGGTGGGTGTATTGGCTTTGGCAAAAGCATTTGCACAAGCAAAGCAAGAAGGCAATGGCCCGCGCAGAAGCATTTTGTTCATGACCGTTACCGGTGAAGAAAAAGGTTTGTTGGGTTCTGAGTATTATTCTGAAAACCCGATCTACCCATTAGATAAAACGGTTGTGAACCTGAACATTGATATGATTGGTCGCAGAGATCCACAACATAAAGACAGTGCCCCGTATGTGTATGTAATCGGCTCGGATAGACTTTCTACTGAGTTGCATACATTAAGCGAAGCAACCAATAAAACCTACACCAATCTGGTGTTTGATTATACCTATAATGCCGAAGATCATCCGGATCGTATTTATTACCGCTCCGATCATTGGAACTTCGCCAAGAAAAACATTCCAATCATTTTTTACTTCGATGGTATTCATGAAGACTATCACAAACCCAGCGATGAGGTTGATAAAATTGAATTTGATTTGCTGGCTAAACGCACACAAACCGTATTTCATGTAGCTTGGGAAATTGCTAACCGCGATAACCGGTTGGTGGTTGACAAAGGTGAAAAGAAGTAAATCAGGCAGGTTGGGTTTTCGTTGGATAACCATTAACTACGTTTAAATAACAATTTGTTTAACCTTGCATTTATTACCTTAGAGGGCATGAAAAGTGCCCTCTTTGTTTTTTTAGGATTAGTAAGTATCTCAGCAAATGCTCAAACTTTTACAACAGGTTTTGAGCGCGTGCCGGTGGCAACCGGAATAAGTTCGCCCACCGTAATGACCTTTGCACCCGACGGAAGAATTTTTGTAGCCCAACAAAATGGCGTGTTACGGGTTGTTAAAAACGGTTCATTGTTGGCAACACCTTTTATTACATTATCATCCGTTAGCGCTTCTGGCGAGCGTGGGCTTATTGGTATTGTGCTCGACCCGGACTTTGCCGTCAACAACTATGTGTATTTATATTACACCATCAATACAGCACCCATTCGCAATCGGATTGTGCGCTATACCGCCAATGGCGATGCGGCACTTGCCGGAAGTGAACAACTTATTCTTGAATTGGATAATCTGAGTGGTGCCACTAACCACAACGGTGGTGCACTTGCATTTGGTTTGGATGGCAAATTATATGTAGCTGTAGGCGATAACGCAAACAATGCGCACCCGCAAAACCTGGATACTTATCACGGCAAACTTTTGCGCATCAACAAAGATGGCAGCGCGCCCACGGATAATCCATTTTATAATGAAACGGCATCGGAACAACGTAAACGCGTTTGGGCTTATGGGCTTCGCAATCCGTACACGTTTGCCATTCAACCAGTAACCGGAAAAATTTTTGTAAACGATGTAGGCCAGAGTTCAGCCGAGGAAATTAATGATGCCACCACCGGAGGAAAGAATTTTGGTTGGCCCGATGCGGAAGGCAACAGCACAAATCCTGCTTACACCAATCCGGTTTACGCATACTTACATAGCGGCCCTCAACCCACAGGCTGTGCAATAACCGGGGGTACATTTTTTAATCCACAGGTTACTACGTATCCGGCTGCATACGTGGGCAAATATTTCTTTCAGGATTTTTGCTCACCACATTGGATTTATTCGCTTGATCCTTCGGGCACACCCACACCATCGTTGTTTGGTAATAATGTGGGTAATTCATCTGTAGCGATTACCACCGGACCGGATGGAAATTTGTATTACCTCAGTCGCGGGGCGGGTGCTTTGTATAAAGTTGTTTATACAACCACAAACCCACCAGTTATAACCGAACATCCACAAGCTGTAACAGTTTCGGAAGGCGCTGTGGTTTCATTTTCGGTGTCAGCATCTGGTACCCAACCCTTTTCTTATCAATGGATAAAAGATGATGTGGCTATTAATCTTGCAAATGCAGCTACGTATTCCATTTCATCGGCTCAACCATCTGATGCCGGTCTATATTCGGTGCGTGTTTCGAATAGTGCCGGAGAAGTTTATAGCAATACGGCAGCGCTTACAATTGAAACTGTGGTAGGTGTAGAGACGCGCTTAGATTTTTATCCGAATCCCGCCAAGGATTGGATTTACCTTCCGCATTCGGTTGCTGCAGTGGAAATGAAAGATTATATAGGTCGAACAAGTTACATTCCTATTGAACAGAACCAACAAACCCGACTCGATGTACAGCACCTTGCCAATGGCTTATATTTTTTGAGTTATGAGTTGCAAGGCATTCGGTATGTAAAAAAGGTTTTGATTTCCCGTTAGAAACCGCTGTGCTTAATTTGAGTTTACGTAAGCTTCATTATAATATCTTCCTGATCCGGAAACGCCTTCAACAACTCATCCCGCTCGGCCATTTCAAAATCTGCAAAGTCAAAACCGGGGGCTACAGTGCAACCGCATAAGGCATAGCTATCCGGTTTTTCTACAATTGCACCAAACCAACAACCCGCAGGTATCAGCACCTGAAGCGCATCGCCCTGCAACGGATCGGCCCCGAGCCGATGAATCTTTAATCCGTCAGAAGTCAACACATATATTAATAATGTAGTGCCGGCATAAAAATGCCAGAGTTCATCCGATTGAATGCGATGAAATACCGAGCGATCCTGCGCGCGCAGCAAAAAATAAATGGCCGTTGAAAAGTTTCGCGCACCCTTGTAGCGAGGGGGTAATTGCCGGTGATCAAGTTCTTCGGGGCTGCGATATGTTTCTTTGTAAAAGCCACCTTCCGGATGAGGAAGTAAGCTCAGATGTTCAATCCAGAATTCAACAGGGTGCATGGCAATAATTCTTTAACATCCAAAGAAATAAAAATCATAGCGGAATTGAACAAAAAAAATCATCTTCGCGCACCCTATGAGAAAATATTTGTTTGAAGCAATCCTGCTGTTTTCCCTTTCAGCACAAGCTCAGGAAAAGCCATACGTTATTCTTGTTTCGTTCGATGGTTTTCGCCACGATTATGTAGCCAACTATAATCCACCAAACTTTAAGAAGTTTATAGCGAATGGCGCGCAGGCCGAAGCCATCATCCCATCTTTTCCCAGTAAAACATTTCCCAATCATTATTCCATTGTTACCGGATTAAATCCGGGTAACCACGGGCTGGTTGACAATTCGTTTTACGATCGTGCCAGCAACGAGTTTTATGGTATGCGCAAAAAAGAATTGGTGGTCGATCCTCAATATTATGGTGGCGTTCCGCTTTGGGAGTTGGCCAAAAAGAACAACATGAAGTCGGCTTCTTTTTTTTGGGTGGGATCAGAACTAAGCGAAGAACAACGCAGACCTGATTATTATTTTCCATTTGATGATACTGTTGATCCGCGCAAGCGTGTGCAACAGGTTATTGACTGGTTGAAACTTCCGGCAGCAGAACGACCACACCTGATTACACTTTACTTTTCGTTTCCCGATCATGAAGGGCACGACTTTGGTCCGAATGCAATTGAAACCCAGCACGCTGTTTTACGAGCCGATAGCTTGCTGGGCGAGTTGATGGCGGGTGTAAAGGCAACCCGCTTGCCGGTTAATGTAATTGTGGTTTCAGATCATGGTATGAAAGAGTTACCAGTAGAGGAGGAGACATTTATTTTTGTTGATGAACTGATTAACCGGAAAGACCGCACCATTAGACTGGTAAATGGAGGTACACAAATGCATTTGTATGTTGATTCGCAACACAAAAAAGATTCTGTGTTTACTTTGCTGAAGCAGCAGGAAAAAAACTTTACTGTGTTAAAGAAGGAAGATTACCCTGCACAATGGAACTACACGCATGCACGCGTGGGCGATGTGATGATACTGGCGCAACCGGGTTTTTATATCCGTGAGGGAACGCGCGCACGTTTTTTAAGCCAGGCAAAGTTGGGAACCAAAATGGGTGTGCACGGTTACGACCCGGCCACCGAGCGCGACATGTATGGAATTTTTTATGCACAGGGACCTAATATTAACAAAGGCTCAAAGGTTGCTGCCTTTCAAAACATTCATGTGTATCCACTGATTGCTAAAATACTTGGATTGCCTTTACCGGTTATTGATGGAAAGGAAGAAGTGTTGATTGGGGTTTATAGGAAGTGATATAATTTGATTCAACTTTCAATCGAAATCACTTTGCATCCAAAAATATAGTTTAGTCTGTCAGGTCGGAAAGATAATGGAGAAAGCTTTTAATCTTAAAAAGGTTCTTCAATTAACTTCCCTCCATTCAGTTGTACAAGGTGAGTTAGTGCTTTTTTTAATCTTGTAGAGAGGCTATCATTTTCAAATACAGAACCAAACATAATAACAGTTTGCTTCTTGTAAGCTATAAAATTATAATCGCTTAAATTGGCACCTGTATACTTACCCTCTTTTATACAGTCTCCATTTGTACAACTGATAGTCAATCTATATCCATCATCTAATTTTTGCAATTTTATTTTGCCCAATGATTTTAAAGGCATAATGCTTTCATAAATATTTTCTTGCAGCCAAGGTTGTTTAATAATCATTTTTCCCTTGTCAAAATAAATTTGATATGCATGATATTTATTATACATATACTCAGGGTCCTCAATAATTTCTTTTATCCATTCTTCTGTATCCGTTTTGGTTTGCGCAGTACTAAATTCTGCAAATAAGAACAACAGTAGTACTAATACAACTAGAAATTTCTTTTTCTCATATATATCAATTTTATTCTTAAAGATCGTCAAGTTCGGTGCTCTAAGGTTAGCGTCCTGTCGTAAAATGATTTGTCTGCTATGTCCGTAATAAACTTTACAATCCTCTCTGTATATTTTCTAATGAGTTTATTACTTGTAATTGTGAAAGTTGCCTTGTTATCTATCTCAGTGATTTTTAAATCTTCAATTTCCCCCGATTCAACATATTTTTTTAAATCGGAGTACTCAGGAGAAATTGTCGGTGCATTTTGATGCACAATTTTATTCCTAAGATAGTTATAGCTTATAAGTATTTTATTCTCTGTTACCACTTTGTCTAATAGGCATTTTGGATTTGAGTGATTGTTAGTCAAGAATTTGTCGTTAAGTGATGAAAATTCTCGGTTAGGTAGAAACTGATTGTGGATTCGGATTATCTCTTTCCAAGTATTTTCAAACTCAGAGTGAATTGTTACAAATTGTGCTTTGCGAAGTACTTCAGTCAGAGGGATAGTGTTGATTTGATGTCCAATGTCATAAAGATAAATACTTTGCCTAGTTTCAAAATCTTCGCTTTTAAATCAAGCTTTGTACTCTTCACTATTCAACAAAACAGCTTTCTCTGCAATGTCAAAAGTTTGATTTATATGTTCACAAAAAAATTCAAACCCATGGCAATGCTGGACACTTCCAACAATCGAAAGTATTTCCTCTTCAAAACCATTATAGTCCTTTCTCTTAATTCCTTTTATCATATCTTAATGGTTAATGCTATCTCTATAGTGCATTGGTGCTAACGCTGGGCTATAGACAACAGAATTTCCTATATACTTTTAATATGGGATCTCTCAACTAAAATCACAACTCCTGCATCGCCAAATAAACCCCATTCGTCCAGCCAAAGCCATCCTGGTTTGGGTATTCGCCACCGCCACCTTCCGCCTGGTTGCCATACACATTATACTTCTCCATCATCTTGCCGGTTTCGGTGTAAACCTTTTCGTTGGTTTTTAGCCATCGGTTTTTTATTTCGTTGGCAAGTTCGTCAAAGCCATAGTTCAGTAAACCTCTATAGCTCATCCATTGCAAGGGCGCCCACCCGTTGGGTGCATCCCATTGCTGGCCGCTGTTAAATAATGTTGTGGTTAAGCCACCGGCTCTTAAGAACTGCGTGCCCAAAATTGTCTCTACACCTAATGCTTGCTCAGGTGTGGCTAACTCAAAGTAAAGCGGAAACACCGCAGCAAGTGTAAGCGCTTGTTTTTGTTGCTGGGCTACAAAATCATAATCAACAAAAAAGTTTTGATCAACATTCCAGCAATACGCACGAATGGCGGCCTTGCGCGTGTTGGCTAATTGTAAAAATTTGGTAGCCTGCGTTTGGTTGCCACTTTCGTGATGCGCCAGCGAAATAAGTTTTTCTAAATAGAAGAGTAAACAATTCAAGTCCACCGGAATAATTTCAGTAGTGTGAATGGTGGAAAACAGATTTTCATCTTTAAACCAGCGACTGCTAAAATCCCAACCGGATTCTGCAGCTGCGCGCAGGTGGCGATACAAAACCTCTGGTTTTTGAATGGCATGTCTGGCAAGTTCCACATCTTCTTTATAAGATTCAGGTCGCGGGGTATCGTGTTCGTCCCAATAACGGTTAAGTAAACTACCATCGGGCATACGTACCACCCGATGCAATGCTGGTTGTGTTGCAGTAACTTCTGTTGAGCCACGCATCCAGAAATTATATTCTTTTTCCAACTGTGGCAAGTAGGTGGGAAGGATATTCTTTTTTAAGCCAGCCAATACATTTACCATTAGCGCAAAGAACGGTGGTTGCGAACGACCGAGGTAATAGGTGCGGTTGCCATTGGGAATATAACCTACCGTATCAATCAGGTAAGCAAAGTTTTTCACCATGTGTTGAATCAGGTCGGTGCGACCAGAAACTTTTAATCCCAATAAAGTGAAGAAGCTATCCCAATAATAAATCTCGCGAAAGCGACCACCGGGTACCACGTAAGGATGGGGCAGTGGAATGAGTGCGCCAGTCGATTGATCAGGTTTCCGCATTAATACATTCCATAATTCATGAATATGTTCACTTGCTGAATGACTGGAATCACTTTGATAAGTTGTGGTTGGTGCTTCGGGCAACGAAAAATTTTGCAGCACAAATTTTTTCAGGTCGAAGTTGGCCACATTTTTTTGTGCTTCGTAGTCGCTGGCAATTTCAGCTAAGCTGCGTTTGGGCAAACAATCGGGAAATGTTTTGCCATCTTCAAAGATGTTTTGAAGCTGTACAGCTTCGAAAAGCAGTTGCAAAGTATGAGGGGAGGTATGGAGCTGTACGGGCATATAGTTAGATTTCTTTTTTCTTTGCCCAGAGTTTTAAAATTTCTTTCGTTGTTAATACATTTTTAAAGGCCTTTCCTTTAAGGCCATCACGAAGTGTGTTATCACCGGTCCAGAGCTTTCCTTTTAAATGAATCGTCAAAGCAACAAAATCTGTATCATCAAGGTCTATTCCCAATGTAAGTATTTCAGATTTTTTCCACGTGCTTGAAGGAATAATTTCTTCATTGATGAAAGTAATATTTGTGAGTATAGAGTAATAAGATTCTTCAAGTTGTTGATCCGAGAGCTTCGAGATTTTCAAAAGCTTAGCCCAGTGCCTTTGAATTTCTGCGCGCATGTATTGAGCGCTATAGAAGTCAAAAATCCCTTTTGAATTGAAAATGATTTGCCCGTAAGTTGTATGAGTGCGTAATAGTGCGCTGAAAATTATGTTGGAGTCAACAATTATTTTCATTTAATAAAACGGTTCCGATTTTTACTCCACCAGCCTTTCTTAATCTCTTTGGCTAATTTATCTACATCTGCCTGCTTTGCTTGCGACTTATCGGTAGCTTCTTTATAAACCAAGTAATTTATTAAGTTTTGGAGTCCTTCCGTATCAATATCTGAAGGCAGCCTTATTATTATTTCCTTCTTTGTGCGCTCAATTACCATAATCTTTTTAAAATAATTCTCTAAAATCGCTTTTTATTGGATCAAACGCAAAGATAGAAACGAGGCTTAACACATTTGGCATTAATGGGTTGCAGCACCAAACTCAATCACTGCCTCCGATTTTTTCTGCAACCTGTTAAAGAAGAACAGGCAAATAGCCAGTACTGTAATTGGAACTAACGAAAAATAGAACGCAGTTTCGCCACCGTAAGCTTCAAAGATGTGGCCTGTGATAATAGAGCCAGTTGTTCCGCCCAAAGCAGAAAAGATTACAATCAATCCGGCCATCGGTCCATGTTGGCGCGCAGGCAGTGTACTTAAGATTACTGAATTGATTGCCGGATAAATGGGTGCGATGAACAAACCGATTAGCGGAAACACAAATGCAGCAAGTGGCGCAGTACTCCAACCGGTTACGGGTTGCCCTTGTGCCGATTGCGCCAACGGAATGGCGATAAGCACCATTAATGCTGCGCCCACTAAACACAACATCAACACGATAAACCAATTTATTTTTCGCAATGCAATACCAGCCGAAAATCTGCCAAGAGCGGTTGCTGCTGCAAGAATGCTTGCCATTTGGATACTTAGCGTGGTGGGTAGATTCAGTACTTTATTATTGAAGGTGGGTAACCAACTCATAATACTCTGTTCAATCAACACATAAGTAAAGGCACTGATGATAAATACCAGCACCAATGGTTTGATGGCGAGCTTAATCATATCGGTAAACTCGAGCAGCAAGGGCTTTGTTTCTGCGGATTGAACGGAACTTTCATCCAGTTTTGTAATGAGTAATAAGGCAAATGCAACGGCTGAGATAACCGCCAATAAATAATATACCGATAGCCACCTGGTAGATTGAGGTTGAGCATCATCTACAAATGCACCGAAAATAAAATAGCCGGTAAGAATGCCAATCATAAAAAATGATTCGATAAAATTCATGAAGCTGGCATGTTCTTTTTTGTTTTCAGTTACAATGCCGATGGTGGCATATACGCTCACCTTTATTAAGGCAAACGAAACTCCGACTACAGCAAACAAAACTTTGGTCATGGTAAAATTGGGTAGTGAAGGCATAGCCACACAAGCCAGTGTTACAAGTGATAAGGCAATTAGCATAGCATTTTTATACCCGATCCGGGTGATGTAACTCGCCACCAGAAATGAAACAGCTGCAATACTCAAATCTTTAAAGGCTTCCAGTACACTGGCAGCCGATTCGGTTACACCGTAATTACCTTGCACCTGCAGAATTACAGTGCCCACACTATTTAACAGTATAGCAAATACAAAATAATTGAGAAAGAGCGAGAGTTTGATTTTCCAGTGTGACATGCGGTAGAGTTTGGTAACTCTAAGCTACTGATTAACCCTTAAATCTTCGCTTACCCATCAGGTTTTTTCAACCTACCTTTGGAGTTTTAATTTTAGATACCAATCAACTCACTTACGGAGTAGACCTCGTCAATGTCAAGAAACGATAAATTGGTATCATCAATGATTTCAAAACTTTTCCGCTGCGCTGGAGTTAACCGTTTGATAGTTGGAAATTTATCCAACGGCACAATAAAGGTTCGGTCGTTATCAAGGTAAACAAACATTATGCTGCTATCAACAAACTCTATATTTCTAATAGCTGGAAGTAGTGTGGTAGTTGTCATTTTCTTATTGCTTTAACAGGTTGATTAGAATAAAAAAGTTCAAGTTGATTTATTAGTAATTCTTTGTGTTCAATAATCAGCTTTTTTATTTCATTAAATTCGGATTCACTAAAATCCCCTTTTTTATTTGTATCCAAAGTTATTTCTGGATCGAGCCAAAATTTACATGCGCGTTTATAACCCCGGTGTGCGTAAGTAACGTGTATGTGCTTTCGTTTCTCATAAATATCTGTTCCGTAAATCAGGAAGATATAGTTAGCAAGAATTAAAACTTTACCCATGAAACAACAAATTAATTCTTACCAGTAAAGCTAAGTAAAAGTTTCGATTGTTCCGGGTTTGTTATCGTTACAATAGATTTTGAATGAAGCCTCTTTATGCCATAGGATTCCTTAATTACCCACCACAAAATGATAGCCCACACCTTTGATAGTGATAATCTCAATGGAAGAATCTTCTCTTAAATAATCGCGCAGTTTGGTTATGTACACATCAAGGTTGCGTGAGTTAAAGAAAGAATCATCGCCCCACACCCGCAGCAACATGGTTTTGCGGTCGATGTGGTTGTTTTGATGTTCAGCAAGAATTTGCAACAGCATGGCCTCGCGGTGCGAAAGTTTTTTTACGTTTCCTTTTCTTCGAAGCTCATACCGATGTGGCACAAACTCATATTCACCCAGCAGAACATTTTCTTTTGGACTTGCCGCGAGTTTTTGTGTGAGCTGTAAAAGATTATTTACGCGCACAATCAACTCTTCCATGCTAAACGGTTTGCGCAGATAGTCGTTGCCGCCTACTTCAAAGCCTTTTAATAAATCTTCGGTTTGTGTTTTGGCAGTAACAAAAATAATGGGAATTGCTGCGCTACTTTTGCGAATATCTTGCGCGATGGCGTACCCATCTTTATTGGGCAACATAATATCCAATACGCAAATGTCAGGTTTAAATTCATCGAACACCGAACTCACCAACTTGCCATCAGCAACCATGCGTACTTCGAAGTCGCGCACTTCCAGGCTTTCTTTTACAATGCGCCCCAGAAAGGGTTCGTCTTCTACGTATAGAATTTTGACTTTACTCATTTACTTTGATTAAGCTTCAGGATACTTTAAAAGCGCACTGACGCCTTGGTTAACTTCTTAGCAATTGGATAATAAACGCACTTCCTTTACCGAGTTCACTTTCTACTTCGATGGTTCCGTTATGGCTTTTAACTACTTGAGCCACGTAACTTAATCCTAAGCCATAACCTTTAATATTATGTACATCGCCAGTAGGCACACGAAAGAATTTTTCAAATACTTTCTTTTTGTATTCGTGCGCAATGCCCATGCCGTTGTCTTTAATGCGAAGCGTAATAGTTTCTTTATTCTCTTGCAGTAAAATAGAAATGCGGGGTTCAACCGGACTATACTTTAAAGCATTGTCCAACAGGTTATACACTACACTGGTTAAGTGAGTAGAGCCGCCTATTAAATTGAAGTCGCTGCCCTCGGCTCTAAAATCAACATTTGCTTTTTGTTTATCGAACACAAGTTTCATAGAGCCCAACACCTGACTTACTAATTGTTGCAGATCAACTGGCTCCGCATTAAATTCAACGCCTTTGTCTTCGAAGATGGCCGTCTTCAGAATTTTATCGGTAAGAATGTTTAACCGGTTTAATTCGTTTTGTGCAATGTCAAGGTATTCGCTTGTTAACTCTGGATTGTTTTGTCCTTTAAAATTTTTGATCGCCTCCAGGGCAACACCCACGGTTGTTACGGGAGTTTTTAATTCGTGCGTAATGTTGCTGATGAAATCATTTTTTAGTTCCATCAACTTTTGCTGTGCGCGGATGTTGCGGTACATTACTACAAAGGCAATGGTGGTTAATAGCGTAAGAAAGACCGAGAATAAAATTTGAGGCGCAATTTGTTGTAACAGCAGTGGCCGGAAGCCGGATAGAATTACGGAGTAATGGTTTATTGGATCGAACCTTACCCAATCAGAATAAATTGAATTTGAATATACCCGATTGGTTATGGAATCTTCCCATTGCGGTTCATTCATCCGGAATCTTCCTACTGAAAAATCTATTCGCGGAGGTCTTTGAGTTTTAGTCTGAACTTTAAACGATACATTCAGGTCATTATTTTTTAATGCTTTACTAAAATGATAATTAATGGAGTCCACCGAGAGCGAGTCGGGCGTCATCTGGATGACAAAACTCTTGCCGTTTGAGAATTGCGCGGTACGCAGGCGCCCGGCCAGGGGTCTTAGGATTTTTCCAATTGTATCTTCCTTAATGTTTTGAGCATTAATATAAACACGAACCTGCGATGATGCTTCTGGTAATTTTCTCCATACAGAGTCAATTTCCCTCTGCTTGGCAAAGTGATCAATGGAATCTGGAAGAATAGGTGAAATACTTTGTGTGAACAACGAATCGCGCATGGCAAAAATGGTTGTTCGAAATAATCCATTCGTTTCCCTGCGCAGGTCAAAATAAGCCTTCTCGTACGAGTTGGATAACCAGAACGCTTGCAGCGCCAGCAACAAACCTATGCTGCTGATAATGAGGAGTAGCGCTAGCCGGTCTTTATTCTTCTTCACCTTACAAAGGTAAAGGTATAACGCACCTACTTGCTGCCTTTTAACCTTAATTAACCTTGATTTTAGAACTATTAACTCATTCAGGCTATCTAAGCCCATACATTTGCGTTGTATTTATGTTTCAAATGCAAATATCTTCTACTATGAAAAAAGTAATTCTTTTGGTGGGCATTCTGGTGTCATTAGCAGCCGCACATGTGGTAATGGGTCAGTCCGGTGTTATTCTGTACGAACAAAAAATAAACATGCACCGCAATATTCCGGCCGAGCGCGAAGCTATGAAGGCCATGATTCCGGAGTTTCGCACTACCAAACAGCAATTGTTTTTTAATAGTGCTGAGTCGCTCTATAAAACTGTTATTGAAGATGAAGAAGAGCAATTTTCAAATGGCGGTATGCGCATGTCCTTTCGCATGCCCAATACCGAAATGTACATGCATCATTCAGGTAAAATAATCTCGAAGCAGGAATTTATGGGCAAGAATTACCTGATCGAGGATTCGGTGCAAATGTCGCCCTGGAAATTTGGCGATCAGGTAAAAACCATAGCCGGTTACGAATGCCGCATGGCTTACTTTACCCGAACCGACACCATACCAACAATGGTAATAAGTGGGCCGGGTGCTTCAGAAACAAAAAGAGAGCCACAAGTGCGCACAACCGAAATCACAGCCTGGTACACCGATAAGATCCGGCCATTTCTGGGGCCCGAGCGCTACAACACATTACCCGGTGCCGTACTGGCTATTGACATGAATAATGGCGAACGGGTTATCGTTGCAAAAACAGTTGAGTTACGCGAGTTGAAGAAAAATGAATTGAAAGAACCAACCAGCGGCACAAAAACCACACAAGCCGAGTTTCGTAAGTTGATGGAAGAGCAAATGAAACAAATGGGCGGGCGCGGAATGACGATCAGAAATTAAACTAACATATTCTGGTAAAAAATTAACTCCTTACGGGAATAGGAAGAAGTGTGTGCCTATAAATATGAACCACAATTAAACTAAGCAATTACATGAAGAAGGTTTTACTATTGATGTTGGTGTTGGCAGCTTATACTGCGCAGGCTCAAAAGTTTACAATTAAAGGGCAGGTAACCGATACGCTATCTTCTGCATTGCCCTCTACTACGGTGATGTTATTAAACTCAAAAGATTCTACACTGGTAAATTTTGGTGTAAGCGATTTGAAAGGTTTTTTCGAAATCAAAAATGTTAACAAAGGCGAGTACTTGCTTAAAGTAACATTTGTAGGATATGCCAGCCACATGCAACGCATAAGCACCCCGCCCGAACCTGCCACTATTGAAGTAGGTAAAATAAAATTGGCACCTCAAACCAAAGAATTGGATGCTGTTGTAATTAAAGGCGAGAAAAATCCGGTTACTGTTAAGAAAGATACCATTGAGTTTAATGCCGGTTCGTTCAAAACAAAAGCCAATGCCAACGTGGAAGATTTGCTTAAAACAATGCCGGGTATAGAAGTGGAAACCGATGGCACGGTACGGGCACAGGGCGAACAAGTGCAACGCGTTACGGTAGATGGTCGCGAATTTTTTGGTCGCGATCCGAAATTAGCTACCCGCAATTTACCTGCCGATGCGGTTGAAAAAGTACAAGTATTCGATCGCAAATCAGACAATGCGCAATTTACCGGCATTGATGATGGCCAGCGCGAAAAAACAATTAACCTGGAGCTAAAAGAAGAAAAGCGCAACGGTGCATTCGGAAACCTGATGGCTGGTTATGGTACAAATGATCGCTTTCAGGCAACCGGTAGCGTAAACAAATTTTCTAAAGGCCAGCAACTTTCATTTCTGGGAATGGGAAACAACATTAACGAGCAAGGATTTTCCGTTGGTGACTTCATGAACTTTTCGGGTGGTGCACAAAGCATGTTGGGCGGAGGAGGCGGAACCCGCACTGTTACTTTTGGTGGAAATGCAGGCGGTACATCGGGTGGGGGGCCAGCCATCAACTTTGGCGGACGGCAAAGTGGTATTATGACCAACTATGCCGGAGGTGTTAACTTTAATAAAGACCTGAATAAAGACACTAAACTCACCTCCAGCTATTTCTATAATCACCTGGATAGAAATGTGAGTAGTTCGCTGAACCGTGTTAATACGTTACCCAATATTGGCACTTATAACTTTAACCAGAATAGCCGCCAACTGAGCACCAACGATAATCATCGCGCTACATTAATGATCGATCATAACATTGATTCGGCTAATACCATTCGGGCAACCGCAAATGCTTCTTACACCGAGTCGGAATCCAACAGCTACAGCCAAAGCAAAACCATGAATATAGGTAACACGGCTGTTCAAAATGAAAGCGAACGTTCTACTTACAATGCCCAAACATCAAAGAATGTAAACGCCAACGTGTTGTGGCGGCACCGCTTTGCAAAAAAAGGTCGTTCACTTGCAACCACTGTTAACTTTGGCTTTACCGATACCGAAGGCCAAGGCTCGCAAAACTCAAGCAATATTTTTAACCTGTTGGGCACCGAACAAAACATCGATCAAACCAACACGCAGAAAACCCAGAATCAAACAATGGGTGCATCGCTTTCTTATACCGAACCATTGGGAGGCAGAAAATACCTGGAGGCCAACTATAATTTTTCTACCAACCGAAACGAGGTTGACAGGCAGGTTTTTGATTGGGAAAGCGGCACACCCCTGTTTAATAACGGCCTCAGTAATCAATATACCAGCAACTATGTGTATAACAGGCCCGGAATCAATTTCAGAATGAATAAAGAAAAATACAGTGTTACACTTGGTACAAGTTATCAGATGACGAGCCTTACCGGAAATCTGTTACTGCGCAACGTTATCATTAACCAGCATTTTGAGAACCTGCTGCCGGTGGCCCGCTTCAATTACGATTTCAGTAGTTTTAAACACCTGCGTTTTGATTATGAACCCTCTATGCAAGAGCCAACTATTCAGCAGTTGCAACCCATTGTAGATAATACCGATCCACTCAATATTTCGGTTGGTAATCCTGACCTTAAGCCAGCTTATACGCACCGCATCAGCACAAACTATACCTCATTTAATCCGGCAAAGTTTATGAATTTCTTTGCCTTCATTAACACATCGCTTATAAAGAATGCCATTGTGTATTCGCAATCGGTTAACGATAGCCTGGTACGCACTACCCGACCGGTAAATGTAAAAAGCGCACAAAGTATTAATGCCAACCTCAACGCAGGCTTCCCAATAAAAAAACTAAACAGCCGTTTTAATGTTGGGCCTACCGCTTCTTTATCCGAAAGCATAACCGTACTGAATAACCAGGAAAACAATGTTCGCAACCGCAACCTGGGTGGCTCGGTGCGTTACAACTACACCTATAAAGAATACGTAATCTTCGATTTGAGCGCCAACTTCAGCAAGCAATTAACGCAGTACGATTTCAATACGCCCGATCAGGAGTATTTCAATCAAACCTATCGTTCGGAGTTAAACCTTAACTTCTTAAAAAAGTATGCATTCAACACCAGTTTCGATTACCTGATTTATACCAGTAGTACCACCGACTTCCGGCAAACTATTCCGTTCTGGAACATGTCCATATCGCGGTTTGTGTTAAAGAACAATGCGGGTGAAATAAAGTTTGGTGTTAATAACCTGTTGGATCAAAGTAACAGTGTAACACAATCAACCGGAGAAAACTATGTACAGCAACAGGTAATGAATAACCTGGGCCGCTATTATATGGTAAGTTTTACGTATGCACTTAACAAACACTTAAACCCGATGGGTGGTGGCCGCAGAGGGGGTGGCATGCGCATGATTATTAATCAGTAAAAGAAGTTGCTGGTTACTTGCATCTGGTGGCTGGTTAGATTGTTATCACAATGTAAAGGACACCACGAAACGCTTATTTTGAATAGCCCTGTAAGGGCGGAATATTTGTAGCCCCGACCTTTAGGTCGGGGTTTATTTATTGATAAAGCAAATGCGCCACCAGACAGTTTGATGTAGAATGCGAGTTTATTGTGGCGCAACATGCAGATGTTTGAATTCTGAGAGCAGAATATGCAATTGGAATTTCTTGATAGGATAATAACCTGTATTATCTTGCAGCATGAAGTTTTTGATTTGCTTTCTTCTGGTAAGTTCGGCTTATGCCCAAACCTATATTCCAAAATTCGATATTCAGGGTCATCGCGGTGCAAGAGGTCTGATGCCCGAAAATACCATTCCGGCTTTTTTATTCGGCTTAGATTCAGGAGTAACAACGGTGGAACTTGATCTTGCCGTAACAAAAGATAACCAACTGGTTGTTTCGCACGAACCATGGATGTCGGCAGCTATTTGTCTTTCCCCGCAAGGCGATACGATCAAAGCTAAAGACGAACGCAAATTCAACATCTATAAAATGACCTATGCCGAAGTTAAAGGTTGGGATTGCGGGTTGTTAGGCAACGAAAAATTTCCACAACAAAAAAAACAAGCGGCAGCAAAACCAATTTTGCAGGATGTGATTGTAGCAGTTGAAAACCACATCAAAAATTTTACCCGCTACGAAGTTGATTATAACATTGAGATAAAAAGTCTGCCGGAAGGCGATAACAAGTTTCATCCTAAGCCCGAAGTATTTTCCGATCTGGTGTATAATCTGGTTGATCAATACTTGCCTTTAGAGCGTGTGGTGATTCAATCATTCGATTTCAGGGTTTTAAAGTACTGGCATGAAAAATACCCGGAGGTTCGGTTGGCCGCTTTGGTAGAAAATAAAAAATCGGTGGAAGAAAACCTGACCGATCTTGGTTTCACACCCTCCATTTACAGTCCATATTTCAAATTGCTTACCCGTGATGATGTAAAAGCATTACACGCAAAAAAAATCCGGGTAATTCCGTGGACGGTGAACGAAGAGAAAGACATGCTATCCGTAAAGGGTTTGGATGTAGATGGTTTTATAACCGATTACCCCGATCGCGCAGCTAAGTTTAAGCGCACGTTGAATCTTAGACCGAATGGTAAGAAGTAACGGTTGAAGAATAAAATACTTTCCCCACCCGGTTGATATGATTTATCAAGTCTTCATTATCTATAAAACGAAATGCATTAACATCAATAGTATAAGGAATTGGCAATTCATCAAGTTGATGCTTGATACTTAAGATTTGCCGGAATGAGATTCGTTCACCCCGCAACGCAAGATCAATATCTGAACCTGCTCTAAAATTTCCTTTCGCACGCGAGCCGTACAGAACAGCTTGCTCAACCTCAGGATAGTTAGCCAGCACCTGATTAATTTTTGTTTGTACAGAATTACTTAAACCAATGTTCATGATCATCTTAAAGTGATAATTGCTGGCTCAACCTATCTTCTAATGTTTTCAATAACGAAATAAAGCATGGAAAATACTCTTTCTGTATTAGCTTCACCATTTTAGAAGCGGTATCTTCATTATAAGTATGGGTGGTGAGTTTTCTGTTTTCCACCATACTCATCCATAGTTCACCATCTTGAATTAAACCCCTTTTAAAGGCAAGCCGGATAGCGTCTTTGCTGCCTTGAATTCCAGATTCGCCCTGGTCCTCATACAAATCTTTCATTACGTTCCAGGCTAATTCGAAGGTATATTCAAACGACTGAATTATACCTTGTGCCTCCAACTCATTCAATGACTTTTTTTTGACAAACCTTTCCAATTGAGCAAGAGCCTTCTTGTAATTTGAAAAGCGTTGTGCCCAGCGGATGTCTTGTTTATTCATTTAAAGGCAATTTATAAATATCAATTCATTTTATCACAATTTGAACTTTGCTTATCCTTGTATTTTAAAAGAACAAAAATGACTACAAATAACCACCAACCAGCAACCCAGTACGATGTGTACGGAGTAGGAAATGCCTTAGTAGATATTGTTACCGAAGTAGATCTCGATTTTTTTACAAAGAACGAAGTTGAAAAAGGCTTGATGACCTTGGTGGATGAAAAGCGCCAATTGCAGTTAATGAAAGCCATTGATATGAAGCGCAGCAAAATGTCTGGTGGTGGTTCGGCTGCAAATAGTATGGTCGCATTAAATCAGTTTGGCGGCAAAAGTTTTTACTCCTGCTTAGTGGCGAAAGATGAACTGGGTAAATTCTTTTTGGATGATTTGAAAAGAAACGGTGTTGCCACCAACATGGTACACGAAACGTGTCCGGAAGGGCATACCGGCCGATGTTTGGTAATGACCAGCCCCGATGCCGAACGCACCATGAATACCTTTTTGGGCGTAAGTTCTTTTCTATCACCCGAACATTTGGATGAATCAGCAATCAAGAACTCTACTTATGTATATTTGGAAGGCTATTTAGTGGCAAGCCCAAAAGGATTAGAGGCCATGAAAGAAGCCAAGAAGATTGCTGAGAAGAACAAGGTGAGCACGGCATTAACATTTTCCGATCCCAGCATGGTAAAATATTTTTCATCTCAGATGGAAGAGATTGTAGGAGCCAGTGTGGATTTACTTTTTTGCAATGAAGAAGAAGCCATGATTTTTACCGGTACCAACTCCGTAAAAGAAGCCCGCGAAAAACTAAAACAAGTAGCCAAACGATTTACCATTACGCTGGGCGCGAATGGTGCGTTGATTTACGATGGTGATACGTTTATCCAAATAGAACCCTATAAAGTTCGCGCAATTGATACCAACGGTGCAGGCGACATGTTTTCCGGAGCGTTTCTCTATGGCATTACCCACGGCCATAGTTTTGCTGAAGCGGGAAAATTAGCTTCATTAGCATCATCTAAAGTTGTTGCACAGTGGGGCCCACGCCTGCAACCTGATCAGATGCAAAAGATTTTAGGAGAATTGGTTAACTAACCTAAACCATCATCAATTTCTATTGTTAACCTGATGGTATCTTAATCCGTTGTTTCATATTATTGTTTCTATAAAATTCATTCCATGCCCAAAAAACAAACTTTAACCCTCTGGCTTCTATTGGTTGCCGTTACAACCAGTTTCAGCCAGACCCGAAAAATTGAGTTTACCGAATACGATTTGCCCAATGGGCTGCACGTTATTCTGCATCAGGATAACACCACACCCATTGTAGCGGTATCGGTATTGTACCATGTAGGTTCTAAAAATGAAGACCCCAACCGTACCGGGTTTGCACATTTCTTTGAACACTTATTGTTTGAAGGTTCTGAAAACATAAAGCGGGGTGAGTTTGATAAGTACTTGCAGAATGCCGGTGCCACCAACAATGCCAATACCTCAAACGACAGAACCTTTTACTATGAAGTATTGCCCTCTAATCAATTAGAACTTGGCCTTTGGATGGAATCGGAACGCATGCTGCATGCCAAGATTGAAACCATTGGTGTGGAAACACAACGCGAAGTAGTGAAAGAAGAGAAGCGCCAGCGTATCGATAATCAACCGTACGGATCAATACTTACAGAAGTACTAAAACGAGCTTATAAAGTTCATCCGTATCAATGGGCTCCCATTGGTTCGTTAGATCATTTGAATGCCGCATCGCTGGAAGAGTTCATCGCTTTTTACAAAACGTTTTATGTGCCTGAAAATGCAACGCTATCAATTGCAGGCGATATCGACCTTGCACAAACCAAAGCAATGGTGGCAAAGTATTTTCAAGACATCCCAAAAGGTGGAAAAAAAATTCCTAGACCAACAGTAGTAGAACCCCCGCAAACAGCCGAGATCCGCGATGTGGTTTTTGATAACATACAATTGCCGGCTGTTATTCAGGCATACCACATTCCAGCGCAAGGCACACCCGATTCGTATGCGTTGGATATGCTCAGCACCTTGTTGAGTGGCGGCCAGAGTTCGCGCATGTACAAGGCGTTGGTGGACGAGCAAAAGAAAGCCTACACAGTTCAGGCATTTCCCTTCTCGCTCGAAGATCCGGGTTTGTACCTCACGTTTGGTTTGGTAAACATGGGTGTTACTCCCGAAGACCTGGAGCAAGCAATGGATGCGGAGATTGAAAAAGTTCAGAAGGAATTAATCTCCGAAAAAGAGTTTCAGAAAATCCGAAACCAGGTAGAAAGTAATTTTGTGCAACAAAACTCATCGGCAGTAGGCATTGCCGAACAGTTGGCTAACTACCATGTTTATTATAAAGATGCCAACCTGATTAACACCGAACTGGAGCGTTATATGAAAGTTACGCGCGAAGATTTACAACGTGTCGCAAAAAAATATCTGGTGAAAGAAAATCGGGTGGTACTGCAATACTTACCTAAATCTGCGCAAAGCAAACCCGATAACACCGAAATTAAAAAAGGAAACTGATTATGAAGAAGTATATACTATTCATTTGCTTGTTGGCAACAGTTGCAGCAACAGCGCAGGTAGATAGAACAAAGGCACCCAAGCCGGCACCGGCACGCGAAATTAAAATCGGAGCTTACCAAACCTTCACCCTTAAAAATGGCTTGCAGGTTTTTGTGGTTGAAAACCGCAAACTACCCCGTATTCAGTTTTCGTTGCAGTTAAAAAACAATCCGATTTTTGAAGGCGACAAAGAAGGGTACGTTGAAATGGCCGGAACGTTAATGGGAACGGGTACTAAAACCAGAACCAAAGCACAGTTAGACGAAGAAGTTGACTTTATAGGTGCAAACCTCAGCACGAGCTCCGATGGAATTTTTGCTTCAAGCTTAAGTAAGCACTCAACCAAATTGCTGGAGCTAATGACCGATGTATTATACAATCCGGCCTTTTCGCCTGAGGAAATGGAGAAACTGAAAACACAAACCTTATCGGGATTGGCCGCCAGTAAAGATAATCCCGGCAGCATTGCCAGTACCGTGCGCAGGGCATTGGTGTATGGAAAGCAACATCCTTACGGCTTATCAACTTCAGAAAAGTCGGTAAGCTCTATTACATTAGATGATTGCAAGAATTATTATAACACCTACTTCAAACCGAACAATGCGTACCTCGCCATTGTGGGCGATATAGATTTTAAAACTGCGAAGTCGCTGGTAGAGAAATATTTTTCGAAATGGACACCAGGCGAAGTAAAAAATCCAACCTATGCGTTGCCAAAAGAACCGGCCAAAACCTATGTGGCTTTGGTTGATCGCTCCGCGTCAGTGCAATCAGTAGTTAACATTGCCTACCCGGTTGAGTTGAAGCCGGGAACCCCCGATGTAATTAAAGCCCGCGTTACCAACCAGATTTTGGGTGGTGGTTTTTCAGCACGATTAAATCAAAACCTGCGCGAAAAACATGGTTATACCTACGGTGCTACTTCTGCACTTAATTCCGATAACCTGATTGGCAATTTTAATGCTTCGGCCAGTGTGCGCAACGAAGTAACAGATAGTGCCGTGTTCGAATTCATGTCGGAATTAAAACGCATTGTAAACGAGCCTGTAACCGAGGAGGAGCTAATTGCTGCCAAAGCCGAAATATCCGGAGCATTTGGTCGATCGCTGGAAAATCCATCCACCATTGCCAGTTTTGCACTTAACACCGCCCGCTACAATCTTCCTAAAGACTATTATAACAATTATGTAAAGGCCATTGATGCTGTAACGTTGGCCGATGTGCAAGCCACCGCAAAAAAATACATTCGCCCCGAGAATGCACACATTGTTGTGGTTGGTAAAGGTGCCGATGTAGCCGATAAGCTGAAAAAATTTGGTGAAGTAAAGTACTTCGATATTTATGGCGAAAGCTATGTGCCAACCAAAGCTTCAGCATTACCAGCCGATTTAACAGCCGATAAAGTTATTGCGAAATATATTGAGGCAATTGGTGGCGAGAAGAAACTACAAGAATTGAAGAGCTTGAAGACAACTGCAAAAGGTACCATTCAGGGAATGGAAGTAACAATGCTCAGTTCAAAAAAAGCAGGTGGTAAATATTTAATGGAGTTATCGGTTGCCGGTATGGGTACGATGCAAAAAATCGTGAGCGATGGCAAAGAGATTTCACAAGAAATGCGTGGACAGAAAATTCCATTGGATGCAGGCTTGAAAGAACTTAGTTTATTTGAAACACATATTGTTCCTGAAATTGCACTAGCGGCTATGAAGGTTAAACTCACACTCAAAGGCATAGAAAATGTAGAGGGTGTCGAGGCGTTTGTGCTTGACTACGTATTTCCGGCAGGAGGAAAAATCTCAACCTACTTTGATAAAAATTCGGGGTTAAAAATTCAGACAGTAACGTATGTAAAAACCCCACAAGGTGAGGTAGCTGTTCCTATCCAGTTTCAGGATTATAAGGAGGTGAGCGGAGTGAAGATTCCGCATACGCTTTTGCAGTCAATGGGTCCGATGAAGCTGAAATTTGAAACTTCTTCAGCGGAAGCAAATGTAAACTTAGACGATACGCTGTTTAAAGTGCAGTAGATTAGCCCTCGTAATTAGAGAAAGCCGGTTGAAAAAGCCGGCTTTTTTATTTTGAAAACCGGCTTTTTATAAAAATGCTTGGCGGGATGCCTTGTAAAATCCGATTATCCTAAGCATTTTTGCAGCCCTTTAAGAAATTTAGAATTAAAAAGATATGAAACGCACATTTCAACCTTCGCGCAAGAAAAGAAAGAATAAGCACGGTTTCCGCGAGCGCATGGCTACTGCTAACGGCCGCAGAGTATTGGCTTCCCGCAGGGCAAAAGGCCGCAAGAAGCTTACAGTATCTGACGAAGGTACGCCTAAGACCCGCTAATTGTACTTCTGTTTCTTCAACCAAAAGCATTTTGGATCGGAGAAGCGTTAAACCTTTAATGAAATGAAAAAATCCGAGCGAGAGTCACCCCTCTCCTCCGGAGAGGGGTTGGGGGTGAAGTCATTCAAAAAATCAGAACGTCTATCAAAAGAAAAATGGATTCAGGAACTCTTCGATAAGGGTTCCTCTTTTTATTTATATCCGTTTAAGATTATGTATCTGCCCCATCCCGATTCAGCATTGCCGAATCAGGTGCTGATTACTGTATCAAGCCGCCAATTTAAAAGAGCTGTTGATCGGAATTTGATCAAGCGCAGAATTCGCGAAGCCTACCGAAACCAGAAGGCTATAGTAAAAAAGTCATCCCTAATTTTTGCCTTCATTTATACAGCAAAAGAAATTCTGCCTTTTAGCGATATAAATACTAAAACGTTAATGGCATTAACCAAACTTAATACATTCTCCACTATGCCCCCTCTCCCGTAGAGAGGGGCCGGGGGTGAAGTACTTTTATCAAAAAAATTAAGAACTTAGAATCTTTATTTTCCACGTAAGTTTTAGCACACTGTTAGCCTTTGCTTGAAATAATTACTGACTGATATGAAGCGATTGAAAGTAATAAGTATCTGTATCATAACAGCAACTCTGATTGGGGCCTTTACTGTTCCGTCCGAAAAATACTTTGACATTGCAAGAAGCCTCGATATTTTTTCAACCCTTTTTAAAGAGGTAAATGCCTACTATGTTGATGAGATCAATCCAAAGAAACTGATTGAAACCGGCATAAATGGAATGCTCAGTCAGTTAGATCCATATACGGATTATATTCCGGAAGAAGACCTCGAAACATTCAGTATTCAAACTACCGGTCAATATGCCGGTGTGGGCGCGTTAATTGGTATTGTTAATAAGAAAACAGTAATCACCAATCCGTATGTGGGTTTTCCTGCGCAGCGTGCCGGCTTGCGTGTAGGCGATGAGATTATTTCAGTTAATGGACAGAATGTACAGGGTAAACCAACAAGCGAAGTAAGCGCGCTGTTAAAAGGTAAACCGAATACAGAAGTAATAATGGAAATAAACCGGGTTGGAGAAAACGATCCGGTTAAGTTTAAGCTTAAGCGGGAAAAGATAAAAATCTCCAACATTACCTACTTCGATTTAATTGACCCTGAAACTGGTTACATCAAGTTAGATGAATTTACACCAGGTGCAGCTAAAGAAGTAGAAGCTGCAGTTGTTGACATAAAAAAACGTGGCGCTAAAAAATTAATTCTTGATTTGCGCGATAATCTGGGCGGGTCTTTGTACGAAGCTGTGAATATCGTTAACCTGTTCATTCCAAAAGGCAAAGAAGTAGTATCCACAAAAGGCAAAGTGGAGGAATGGAATAAAACCTACAACACACTCAACAACCCAATTGATACCGAAATGCCTTTGGTGGTACTTACCAGTGGCAGCAGTGCATCAGCAAGCGAAATTGTAGCAGGTTCTTTACAGGATTATGATAGGGCCGTACTGGTTGGTCAAAAAACATTCGGTAAAGGGCTGGTACAAACAACGCGACAACTTGCCTACAATGCTCAACTCAAAGTAACTACTGCCAAGTATTATATTCCAAGTGGTCGGTGCATACAGGCAATTGACTATGAACATCGTAAAAGTGATGGTTCCGTTTCAAAATTTCCAGATTCGCTTAAGCGGGAGTTTAAAACCAAAGGTGGCCGCAAAGTTTATGATGGTGCCGGACTCGATCCTGATGTTGCAGTTGAAGCAGCAACGTTCAGCTCAGCAGTTATTGAATTGGTAAATTCCGGTCTTGTTTTTGAATATGCTACCAAATATTGCAGCGAGCATGCCAATCCTGCATCCGTGAAAACCTTCAGGCTAACAGATCAGGAATATCAAAAATTTGTTGCTTGGGTTTCCGAACAAAAATTCACTTATGTTACTGAATTAAATCAAAAAGCAGATGAACTGATAGCATCCGCTAAGCGCGAAAAATACTACGATGAACTTCAAACGCAATTCACCGAATTAAAAGCGCGTATCGAACAAAACAAAAATTCAGTATTAAGCAGAAATAAATCGGAGCTCACACGCATTCTCGAACAGGAAATCGCATTTCACTTTCAGTTAACAAAAGGCCAGGTTGAGGTTATGCTCGATCGCGATCCGGAACTTATCCGGGCAACGCAGGTATTAAATAGTACTACGGGTTATCATAAAATTCTTTCAGCAAACTAATGGCACGCCTACTGAGCCTGGAAACATCCACGCACATTTGTTCAGCAGCCATTCATCACAATGGTAAACTATTAGCCTGGCGCGAAATACGCGAGCCACGTTCGGCAGCATCACAATTGGCTGTTATGATTGATAGTGTCATGAAAGAATCCGCAACTCAGCCACACATGCTCCAGGCAATAGCAGTGGCTGCTGGTCCTGGCTCTTATACCGGCTTGCGAATAGGTGTTGCAACAGCAAAAGGAATCTGCTTTGCTTTAAATATTCCGCTCATAGCAATCAACACGTTAATGCTTTTGGCCATGCAGGCAAAAGAGTTAATCACCGATGCAAATGCTTTGCTTTGCCCAATGTTGGATGCACGCAGAATGGAAGTGTATTGTAAAGTTGTAGGTTATAACCTGAACGAAGTGGAGCCAACACAAGCGAAGATTGTTGATTCAAATAGCTTTGCTGATTACCTTGAACATAATATAGTGTATTTCATTGGCGAGGGTGCTACCAAGTGCCGAACAATCTTTACACACCCAAATGCAAAATTTCTTGACGAAGTAGTTCCGCATGCCACGCTGC
Source organism: Cyclobacteriaceae bacterium (assembly GCA_019638395.1). Taxonomy (GTDB): domain Bacteria; phylum Bacteroidota; class Bacteroidia; order Cytophagales; family Cyclobacteriaceae; genus ELB16-189. Next base: position 738 of record JAHBTX010000005.1, on the reverse strand, counting down.
TAGGAGAGTTGAGTTACCAGAAGTGGCTGCAGCAAAATTTTGCGGATGTAGCAACCTTCGAACCGTACTACCTCAAAGATTTCCTCATTCGCAAACCAACCGTGTCATAATTGTGTTGTGCATTCATGGAAAAGGAAATTATCAATAGAGTAAACAGCAGTCAACTCGTAACGTTCGATCTGGAGGAGTTTTATACACCTGGCGAGCGCGTATTGTTTGATGTAAAAACACTACTTTTTCAGGAATTAATTTTGCGTGAAGCAGATTTTCGAGACTTTGTCAAAGCCCATGACTGGTCTCAATATCAAAACAAACTGGTAGCTATCACCTGTTCAGCCGATGCCATTGTTCCAACCTGGGCTTATATGGTTCTGGCATCATCACTTCAACCATTTGCTAAGGCTGTTGTTTTCGGTTCTTTACAGGATTTGGAAACCCATCTTTTTGAACAAGTTCTAAATAAAACCGATTGGCAAAAATTTGAAAAAGCCAAAGTTGTTGTAAAAGGATGTAGTAAACTGGCAGTGCCGGTATCAGCCTATGTTTTGGCAATAAATAGGCTTCGTCCGGTTGCTCAAAGCATCATGTATGGCGAGCCTTGCAGTACGGTGCCTGTTTTTAAGAAAAAAACTGCCTAATCAAAATCTGATTATCAATTAGTTAGCTCTAAAGGCTTAAAAAAGCCCATTTTTTATAAAAAATCTTTGATTCAGCTATTGCAGAAACACATTCAACCTC
>JAHBTX010000004.1 GCA_019638395.1 Cyclobacteriaceae bacterium | reverse complement strand
CCCAATGCGTTTGAACAATTATTTGCAGATAATCAACCTCAGCTAATGGCTCGCCTTCGCGATGTAAAATCAAAAAGACCGGTTACCGTTAACCGGGCCGATAGTTTATTACAGCAATTAACAAACCCTTAGTTATAAAAATCGGAAAGGGTTTTGAAAAAGAAACCATGATGGTTGTTAGGCTCAATACTGAGAAAATGCAACTGTATGGAATTACTTATACCACTGTGTTAGATAAGCTCAAGATCGCTTTTGGTAATTATGAGATTACCAACTTTACTGATTTTGGCGCGGTAACTCCGGTTTTGTTTACACCTTTTAGTGGCGATTTATCGCAAGCACTTCGCGAACTTACTGTACCTGGAACAGACGCAAAGCCTTATCCCTTACGGGAATTCGTTGCCATGAAACTGCAGGAAAACTACAAATATATAACAGCCGATGCAGGTGGTGTTTACCAATCGTTAGCAACAGAAACTGATGATCTTAATACTTTTAAAGAATCCATTTCAAGTCTGACCGATGCAACAGGCCTTGTTGCTGATTACAATGGCCAATGGTTTACCAACCAGGAAACATTTCAGCAATTAGGATTTATTCTGCTTGTATCCGTAGCCTTGATGTATTTTATTCTTACAGCCGAATTTGAATCCTTAAAACAACCTGTGTTGGTTATGCTCACCCTACCATTAGGTTTAGCCGGAAGCTTAATTCTATTGTGGGTTACAGGGGGAACACTCAACATCATGTCGGGAATAGGTTTAATAGTAGTGCTGGGTGTGTTGGATAATGACGCCATTTTGAAGATTGACCGAATAAATCGGTTACGCAAAATATTGCCGCTTGAAGTGGCTATTCAGCAAGCAGGAATTGACCGGCTAAAACCAATTGTAATGAACACCTTTACCAATGTATTGGCTATTACGCCTATTATTTTCTCTTCTGGCATTGGTGCGGACCTACAACGGCCGGTAGCAATTACTACTATTGGTGGGTTGGTAGTGGGCACGGTTACGGCTTTGTATTTTGTGCCGTTATTATATTGGTACATCCATTCTCGTAAAAGCTAACTGAGAAAGCACATCAACCTTACATCCACTGGTCTTTTGAAGATAAACTTCCTAGTTTGATTTGAAAAAAAATAAGTCTATAATTTTATTGTAATGCTATATGGCAGAAACAAAATTTATAAGGTTATGAAAAATGTACTTTCCATTATGGTTATTTTTATACTACTCTTTTTGAGTGATGAAATTAACGCAACAGAACCAGAGCTACCCGGATTGGAAGGTGATGGGCAAAAAGCAACCTGTTATTCAACCTATCAAGGTAACGGAAATACTACCATCTGGCGCTGTGGCACATGTCAGTCCGTAACCAATGTTCAGAATCCAAGTGATTCAGGTTCATGTAGATTTTAATCAATATTAAGGTGCCATGTCTTTCAAAGGATGTGGCACCTGCCAAATAATTAATTTTATGCGTTCGAATTACATTATCTATATACTATCCTATTTCATTTTCTCATGTAGCCAGGTTAATCAAAGTAGCGAATCTATAGTCAGATTATATGACGTTCAAACATCCGGTAACATTCAATCGGAATTGTTGGGCGGCTTTGACGAGATAACTCCGGATTGGATTGAATTAATTTCCGATTCGTTACTGCTTCTGGCAGATCGGAATGCTGATCCAGCAATGGCTATATACTCCATACACAACAAAAAAAAGCTTGCGACAACTGGTAAACGGGGTAAAGGTCCGTTTGAATTCATTTCTCCTAAACTTGAAAGCTCTGTCTTTAACCTAAATGATTCATTGTATATCTATGTTTCAGACTTTAATGCTCATATTTTATACCGTTTAAATATATCCAAACTGCTTCTCGGAAGACTAAATCATTTTGAAAAGATTGATGACATCCACCACGAAATTGCTCCCGGCTGGCAGGAGTTGTATCCTGTTGATGACAGAAGTGTAATTGGAAACTTGTGGTACGGAAATGGAAGAGTTTTTATCTGGGATAGAGTTAGTCAAACAGTAAAGTTCACTCCGAATTTTCCAAAAACATCAATACCGCTTTCAATGGATAAGGTAGGATATTTTTATTCCAATTTTGGAGGTTATAATCGCAAAAAAAAAGTGTTTGCATCTGCTATGCAGACATTCAAACAAGTGGACTTCTTCGACTCAAATGGTTCTTTGAGCAAAACATTTAAGTTTGAAAAGGATAAACCTCATCCTCAATTCAAGGATGATGGGCCACTATTTCCACCAGATTATACCTTCTACTTTGGGCGCACCTATTCATCTTCCAATTTTTTCTTTGCTTTATGTCAAAATAAAAAAGCAGATCAGTCTATTCCATCCAATACAAACTATGAGCTATATGTTTTCAACTGGAATCAAGAATTTATTGGCAAATGGAAGTTAGAACGGCCTAATCTTGGGCCATTTGCTGTAAGCGAAAAGAACAAAAAACTTTACTCTATTAATTATGGAGAAGACATGGAGGATTATCCAATTATTATCTATGATTTGAGTAGTCTTCCGCTAGCCAATTAGTTTAATTTCACAACCGCATCGTGTGCCAACTGCAGGTTATTCGTAATAATTACCTGTTGTCCTTCTTTAAGGCCATCGAGTATTTCAATTTCTTTCCCGTTTTCGCGCCCAACAGTTACGTAGTTCCATTTGGCTAGTCGATTTTCAAAAGTAAATACTACGTGGCGGCCGCTGCGTATTACTACTGCTTCACGTGGTATCACAATTACTTTTTGATGCGGTACTTTTATGGTGAGTTGAGTGGTCATACCGGGTAATAGTTGTGCTGTACCTGTTACTTTTAACAAAACCTTAATCAAATTAGTCTTTTCAGCTACGCGCGGATTTATTTGATAAACAATGGCCGCAATTGTTTTATCCATACCCAATGCTTTCAGTTCAGCCACCATACCAGGTTTCAGCAATAAGGCATCGGCTTCTAAAAGTTCTGTGGCTACCAACAGTTCGCGGGTGCTATGAATGCGGCATATCGTTTGGTTTGCCGTTATGGTACTTCCGGCATGTACTTCCAGGTCGGAAATAATTCCATTTACCGGAGCCTTAACTATTGTCTGTTCCCAAGCCAACTGCGCTTCTTTAAAAGCAATTTCGGCAGCGGCTAACCCACTACTGATGCGAATATTTTGCCGTGCTTGCTTATGCCGCACCGAATCAGAATTACTATAACCTAACATTGCATCCTGGTAAGCGATTTCGCGCTCTTGTAGTAGCAGGCGGGCTTTGTCGCGGGCTAATGTCTGGTGGGCATTAACTAAAGTAACTATTGTTTGCCCCTGTAAAACCTGCATACCATTCTGCACCCATACTTTTTCAACTACACCACTGGTTTGCCCTTGTAATTCTATGTCGCTTTGCGGTTGAATTTTACCGACTGCATGAATCAAGTATTCAAAAGGTGCTTTGCGGGCGGGTACAATCTGCACTTCCGTTGGCGGTACTTCATTGCGTAGTTGCTGGGGGTCTGGTTCAACAGTTTGTTGTTTAGCCGAACACGCTGTTAGTAAAATACCTATAAATATGTTCCTCGCTTGCATCGGTTACATTATTTACCGATTACAAGATAATACTAAATTTAAAAAGTCTTTATCTCAATCCGCCAAATACAACAACCGCTTACCTGCAAAATCATACAATGTTAATCTGCGCAAATCGTAATAGGCTGTCCAGAATGACTTCAAAGCTTCGATGTAACTGCGTTTGGCAGTATCTTTTTCATTTAATGCTATATTAAGATTGGTAATATCAATCTTACCAATCAGGTACCGGTTTTGAGCTACCATGTAGCGCTGCTGTGCTACTTCATCAGCTTTTTTGGTAATCTCAATCTGTAAGCGCAGCATTTCAAACTGTCGCACTTGCGTTACAATTTCTTGTTCGAATGTTACTTCATCCTGCGCAATAACATAATCGTTTAATCTTTTGTTTGCAATTGCCGTGCGCATCAAAGCCTTGCGCCTACCCCAATCTACTAACGGTACGTTAAATGTTACGTTCGCCATTTGCTGCCGGGCTGGGTTTTGATATAAATCGCCCAAAGCACCGCCTACGTTGTTGGTTCCATACGAAGCAGTAAGTCCTACCTGGTAGCGTTCACCCCTAGCCTGCGCAACTGCCTGTTCTGCTTCGATCTTGCGTCTTTCAAAAGCTATAAATGCAGCACGATTTTGTCTGGCAAATTGCAAGGCTTCTTCTTCGGTAATATCAAATTGAGGAATAGCATCGGGTAAGTTTAAATCGAAGCGTTCATTATTTCGCAAACCAATAAAGGTGCGTAACTGCAAGCTTGCCGTTTGTAAGTCCAAATCGGCTTGCGCCACATCTTGTCTGGAACGAAGTAACTGAAGTTCAACCTGCAAAAGCTTGTCTTGCGAAGTTGTTCCTATATTGTACCGACCTTGTTCTATTTTATAGATTGTATCATTATTGGCTAAGTTAAATTTAGCAATCTGCGAGTTTATCTGAGCCTGTAACACGTTAAAAAAAGCACCAACTGCCTCGCTGCTGATCTGCTCCATACTTTCCGCATATTCACGTTTCGATTCTTCGTACCGGATAGGTTCAATCTTTCGATCCCACTTATAGGGGTTGAATGCAAACAACGGTTGGTTCACAAAAATATTAAAGGGTGCACCATTCCATTGCCGGGTATCATCCGTAATGTTATTGAAATAGTTATAGGTAGAGTTTACATAAATCATCCCGCCTGTCCATTGTATAGGCTGCTGCAAGCCAAAGTTTACACCGGGGTTAAGCTGATTAAGGGGCAAATACCGAATCGAACCATCAGGCTGACGAACCGGAGTAAAACTATTGTTGTATAACGAACCCGCATTATTACTACTCATGCGCAATTGCGGATTGTAGTTGGTTTTAAAATACCGGTATTGCCAGTAGCGATTCTCCTTACGGGTTTCAGCTTGTTTAAAGGCTGGTGACTGCGTTAGCGCACGGCTCACTACATCTTCCATACTGAATTTTTCTTGTGCCGATGTGCTAAAAGAAAAAACAACAGCGGTAATTAAAATTATGTATTTAAAATTATTCATGTCGTAATGAGGTTATGGGGTCTTGACTGGCAGCTCTGCGGGCGGGTGCAATTCCAAAAATTAAACCTACCGTGGCAGCTACACCAAATGAAAGTAATATAGAAGTGAAACTAATGATGGTGGGGATTCCGGCAAAAGCAGAAACCAGGTAGGCTAATGTTACACCTAACACTACTCCAATTAATCCACCCGAAACGCTGATCATTACCGCTTCGAATAAAAACTGTTGTACTACATCACTTTTCTGCGCGCCAATAGAAAGGCGTAAGCCAATTTCTTTAATTCGCTCCAGCACCGAGGCCAGCATGATATTCATAATACCAATACCCCCCACCAGCAGCGAGATACCCGCTATGGCACCCAGCACATAATTAAAAATATCATTGGTGCGTTGTTGTTGCTTTAATAACAATTCCGGAATTTCAATTTCAAAATCAACCACTTCGTAATGCCTGCGTGTAAGCATGCGCGAAATTATTTCAGCTACCGATTGTAATTTTTCCGTTTCATCAACCTGAATAACAAGCCTGTCTAACTGGTGATAATTTTTTGATTCTGCCTGTTGCTCGTCTGATTCATCTTCGGTATTGCCACCAATTATTACTACCATACCACCACTTTTCTGAGCCTCCTTACGCAATGCCTCTGCTGATATAACATCGCGGTTGCGATACCGTACCAAAACAGTTTGTAAAGGAGCATAGATGTCCATGTTAAAATCGCGAATACCCAACTTGCTGATGCTGTTTTTGGATACTAAGCGCTCTTTCAAAACACCAACAATGGTTAACCAGTGTGGCCCTACCTTAATAGTCTTACCGATTGGATCTTCGGTTGGAAAAAATTTTGATTTAATGGCACTGCCAATTAAACAAACAGGTGCACCAATTTTCAATTGCTCCTCGCTAAAATGTTTACCCTGGTATAATTCAAAATTATAAATATCAAAATACGAAGGATTAACACCTACTAATTTAGCTGACCTGCGCACACCGGTGCGTATTACGTATGTATTCAGGATAATTTCAGGGCTTATTTTGGTAATACCCGGAATAGTATGTTTGATGCTGTTTAAATCACGCACAGTAAGGCCCGGTGAAAACTTCTTTTTCTCTTTCTTTCCACCAGTGCTCTCGGCTATTTTTTCCTCTTCCTGTTCGATAATGGGTTTAATTACAATATTGTTTACACCCACCAACTTAATCTGCGCCAATATTTCCTGCTGTGCACCATTGCCAATGGCCAGCATGGCAATTACAGCGGCCACTCCGAAAATAATACCAAGAGCTGTAAGCAGCGATCGGATTTTATTAGTTAACACGGCACCTATAGCAATGTAAAGGTTAGCCATTATGCGTTGCGAAAACATGGCCGGTTATTGTCGGTTAATAACACTTTCCTGTGCCGCCAGCTTTTTATCGGTTGTATCCGCATCCTGTTTTTTTCGTTTGCCGTTCATTTCGGGTAAAAGTTTAACCTCTTTATTTTGATAACCGGTAGGATTTGAAATGTACACTTTGTCACTGGCAGAAAGACCTGCCTTTATCACTACATCGTTAGCATTGGCTACATCTACAATTACCTCTTGCTTTACCACATTAAGCCCCTCACTTCTATACACATATGTAATACTATCATTTTGGCTGTGGAGGCACTCCAACGGAATATATAATACGCTATCAAGTTTGCTGGCTATAATTTTATTACTGGTGGTCATAGCGGGCCGTAGCGAAGGATCACTTCCTTCAATTTGAATGGTAACCTCAAAAACTTTTGCATCGGAGTTTGGGCGCTGCTCACCTACATTGGCTACACGAACTACTTTCCCTTTTAACTTTTTATCCGGGTAAGCATCTAACCCAACATCTACTAATTGACCAGCCTTGATTTTCCTTACATCCACTTCATTTACATAGGTTTTCGAAATCATAGAAGTAAGGTCGGGCAACTTGGCAACCACAGGGTCCCACACGCCAATGCGCGAACCTCCTTTAATGGGCTTTCCGTTCCAGTCTTTGGTATAAATTACCATGCCGCCTTCGGGTGCCAAAACCGTAAAGCTTTCGCCCATTTTAGCCATATTATCGGTTTCGTTTTTGACCTTGCGTAGTTCTGCGGCTACTTCGCGCATCTTTTCAATGTTCTGATTTTTTTTGATTTTATAATTCTCAATAGCTTGTTGGTAGGCACGCTCTGCTTTTTCCAATTCTATTTCGTTTTGCTTAATCGTTGCCGGAGGTTCAAACTTCGATTGTTCTAATACAATCTTTCTTTCATCAACTGAATATTTCAAATTGATCAGTTCATCGCGCGATTGCCGCATGGTAAGAGTTGTATCCAATTGTGTTTGTGTGTATTTCGAATTAGCCTTCTCTAACTCTATTTGTTTATCGCTAAATTTCCCCTGAAAGTCAGAGCGATCCAGATTGGCCACCCAATCGCCTTTTTTTACAACCACACCTTCATCAACAATGCTTTGTATTGTAACTTCATAAATGCGAAAATCGCGCAAAGCAGAGGGCCCCATTATATTTACAGAGTTTTTTGCCTCCAGTTCGCCTGTTGTTTCAATCTCAACTTTAAACTCGCCAAATTTTACATCCGTTAAAATTCGCGCTGCATCTGTCTCTCCTCCTCCTCTCCAAAAAAAATAAACAACTGCGGCTGCAATTATCCCGACTCCAATAAGTATCTGATTCTTCTTCATGTGGTGAGGTTTAATAAAAGGTTAACACTTAAAAACTGAAATTATTATAGGGTTAGTACTTGTAACTAAAGATTTAGGTTACAAGCAGTGTGTAAAAAATTGTAAAAGGCAAATAAAAAGGGTGAAAGGCAGCCTTCCACCCTACTTGTTTACATTTGCTTATTGATTGTTACCTTTCTTTACCTCCACCTTTGCAAGGGCAGCCTCTTTCGAAATTTTGCCAGTCGTGTAATCGTTTAATACACTTGCTTTAACGGTAAGTTCGAGTGTGGCCGGAATACCACATCCCTGGCATTTGGTAAGGGCAATATTAAACACCAATACCTCGTCTGTTTTCAGGCTTTTAACGGTGCGACCGTATTCCAATAAATCGTTCTTTATGTCGCGCTCAAACACGGGGTAAAGTTCTTTCACTTTTTTGTCGCGTTCATCCTTGGTGAGATTAGTTAATCGCTGTGTAGGCATTACCCAACGATCGTAATTAGCCTGGTTACTGGAGAAAACATTCATGTAATAGATTACACCATAATCTTTCAAGCGTTCGTAATAAATATTCTCGTCTGTAAAGAAAGTTTTGGACAAATCGCGTTGATATAACCGATTGAAAATACTGGTAAGTAATTCCAGGTCGGGTTGCAGATCATTGTCCATCTGACTGTTTACCACTTTCAGGTTTTTCATGAATTGCTCGCGACTTACTTTCCCTTGTTTCAGTTGCGTAACATCACCTTTGGTGGTTTCTATTGACAGGTAAGAAGGCTTTTGATTTTCAGGAAATGTAATGAGCCAATTGCGGTTGCCATCGCCCTTGTTGGTGATAATAATTTTTTCTGTAGGCTGCAATTGCGAAATCAGATCGCCATAATCAGCCACAAACTCTTTGCAGGCTTCCAATAGTTTTTCGGTAGTGGCTTTTTGAATACTATCCGCATTAACCGAACGGCCAGCGGTTGCTTTGCCTCTGAGTGTTTCCGTAAGGGTGCGCCCCCGTTCATCATATACGCGCGCCACATCAACCTGTTGAGATGGTTCAACAAAATATTGGTAGGTATTTCCATTAATTGCAATGTCTTGCGCTCCAAAGCCCCACACAAAAGGTCCAGTGAGGTTATACGGTAATCTGAATGTAACTCCATATCCGGCCCTGTAATCGCTGCTGATCTCTACCGGAAAAAAATTCCGTTTCTCTAACTTTTGTTTGATCAGCGTGCTTAGAATGTTTTCTGCTACTGCCAAATCGCGATTCATCCGCTCTTCATCTTTTTGAGCCAGCGTTTGTACGGTTATCATAACCATTAAACCAAACACTAACATCCAACTTCTAATTGCTCTTTTCATATCAGGCTATTTTTAATAGTTGTTTACTTTTTTAATTGTTCCTTCAGGGTTTGAAATAATACTGGCCAGTATCTGTTCTGTTTCCTGTTTAAATTGATCGGTATTTTTTTCAATGCTGTTCATACGGGTTTGAAAGAGCATTAAATCCTGTTTGCGTTGCTCGTGCAGGTATTTTGTAAAATCAACCAACAGATTTTCAACATACATTTGCTGATCTTTCGATGATAACTGAAAATAATCCTTCATCAGTTTCAGATTTTCTTCTTGCATACCGGCAACAAACGTGCGCACCTGGTCTTGCGAAGCCTGCGAGGCCACAGCAATCAACTTATCGATGCGAGCCGAGTTGTTGCTAAGGTTTTGCCGCAACGATTCCTGAATTTCCTGATTACTGGCCTCCCAGCTTGACGCAATGGTTTCGTTATTTTTTACCAGCGAATGGTTAATCATTTCCTGTACTTCACTTGCCGTGAGTGTTTGTTCCGAAACTGTATTAACCGGGGTTTGCCTGAAACTAATCCGCAGTTCGCCATTTGAATATGTTACTTCGGGGCCAATTAAACGCGCAGCCACCAGTAAGAATAACAGTGAAGCGGCAATGCCCAGTGTAACTTTAAAATACCCAGCCTTCCAGAAAGGAATACTTTTACTTTCGTGATCGACAAAAACGGGCGGTGCAATTACCTCTACATCGGTTAAACTCTCCAACGCTGTGCGCACATTCCTCAATTGCTGCACGTGGTGCAATGCTTCAGGGTGTTGCTGCAGGTAGTGTTGAACTTTTTCCGCTTCGGGGGCATCCAGCTCACCATACAAGTAAGCCATTAAGGTGCCTTCATCTGGTTTATAATTCATAGCCCAGTGCTTCTTTAGTTATATTTCTTTTTATCAAAATCTTTTTCAGACCATCCAGCCCATAATACATTCTGGACTTTACCGTGTTTTCCGAAATCTGCAAGGCATCAGCAATCTCTCTGAATTTCAGTCCCTCATACTCTTTCATAATTACTACTTCGCGTTGCTCTACACTCAGTTCCATCAAACATTGCTGCAGCAAGTCCGAAAGTTCTGTTTGCCTGAGTTGCCTTTCAGGGTTATCAGCCCGGCCGTTGCTGGCTTCCCATTTAAAGCTTACTTCGCCATCGGCAGTTGGAAATTCATTTAAAGAAACCGACCGGCTGGCTTTACGTTTGCGCAACTCTTCGCGACAGTAATTAACAGCTATGGTGTAGAGCCACGATTTAAATCGGGCTACTTCTTGCAAACCTGTTAAGTTTCGATGCATGCTGATGAATGTTTTCTGCGCAACTTCCATAGCCATGTCGTGATCGAAGAAAAACTTGTAGGCAAAATTGTAGATGCGCTTGTACCACAATTGCACCAGTTTGCCCTGGGCATTCTTATCGCCCTGTCGAGCCCGCTCCAGCAGGGCATCAGAATGCATCATAACACTATCAGGTAAGGTTTCGGCCACAGAAAACGCTTAATTTGAGCTCAATTCAATTGCTTTCGGGTTTAAAGATGGTTGATTAGCCAAAATAGTTTTATTGATGCTGAAAAAATGATCTGGTTTTGTGGCTCATCGCATAGCAAAATCAAGCTTAAAATTAGTACGATTTGAGCTTTAAATTTTATCAGCCTGAGCTGCTAATTGAAATGTTTTCTCCTTGGCGCAGCGCCACTTAAACATGCGTTTTTGATAATACTGAAATTGTATGGATTGTAAAGTAATTTTCACCGCTATTTAAAAAGCATCTGCCGCAGCCAATTCTATCAAGCGCTTACACAAACACCGCTTTACCTATCTTTGCGCCCAATGAAAAAAATCATTTCGTTCCTTATCCGCTTTGTTCCACGCCCCTGGCTACAGCGCATGGCCGGCACTGGCTTAAAAGTGGTGGGTTTATTTTATGCTGGCAACACAGTAGAATGCCCCGTTTGCAATAGCCGGTTTAAAAAATTTATGCCTTACGGGCGAATTAACCCACGGCCCAATGCACTTTGCCCCAACTGCCTGAGCCTGGAACGGCACCGTTTAATCTGGATGTATTTGCAAACGCAAACTGATTTTTTCAAAGCGCAACTTCAGGTGTTGCACATAGCACCCGAAGTTTGTTTTATGAAACGATTCGAACAACAGCATGGCAACCGGTACATCACCACCGATATTGAATCGCCTTTAGCCAAAGTAAAAGCTGATATTCATCAATTGCCTTTTGCCGATAACACCTTCGATGTGGTGCTGTGCAATCATGTATTGGAACACGTAGCCGATGACATACAAGCCATGCGCGAATTAAAGCGGGTGCTAAAACCAGGCGGATGGGCCATCTTGCAAGTACCTTTCTTTTCGCCAATACCCGATACAACTTTTGAAGATAACAGCATTACAAACAAAAGCGAACGTGAAAAAGTATTTGGGCAAGACGACCATGTGCGCAAATACGGTCGCGACTACCCAACCCGTATTAATGCCAGCGGCCTGGTAGCAGAAGAAAATCGATTTGCCCAGCATTTATCGAAAGAGATTGTAACGCGGGCGTCTGTTATGGAACAGGAGGTTCTTTATATCGGGCGTAAGGCAAGTTGAGATGAGCCGCATTCCGCAAATCGTTTTGCATTTAGCCGGTTGGGCCATTTTTATTACCCTTCCCATTTTATTTTTTCCGGGGCCTAAAGCAGATGTATTATTTTTCTTTAAGGGTGCTGGTGGATTAAACACGCTAACAAGAGATGCATTTCTGATTGGCTATTTCTACCTAAACTATCATTGGCTAACCGTTCGTTTTTTCTTCACGAAAAAATACTGGCGGTTTACAATTATAACCATTGGCGTTTTTCTTTTTATTGCCTTTACTACCGAAGCAGTAGCACCCGATGAAGGATTTCCGATGCAAAAGGTTAACACACTGCCGGATGAAAAACCGGGTGCACAAACACCACTTGTGAATCCACGGGTTATGCCACCACCCCCCATGTCGAAAGGTTTAGGATTCAGGGCAGGTCGCCATGCGTTGCCCTTTACTTTGGTATTTATGTTTTCACTGATGTTGCGCATCAATGCGCGCTTGCGCGAAACAGAAACAGCCCGGCAAAAAGCAGAAGTAGCTTACCTGCACGCACAAATCAATCCTCATTTTCTTTTCAATACCCTCAATAGTATTTACTCGCTGGCACTTCAAAAAGCAGATGCAACTGCGCAGGCTGTTGTAAAACTCTCAAATATGATGCGGTATGTACTTACCGATACCGTTCACGAACGGGTCTCGCTTGCAAAAGAATTGGAGTACCTGAACAATTACGTAGAACTGCAACGGCTGCGCCTTCCTGCTTCGGTAAGTCTTACCGTAAAAATGGATAGTCCTCAACACGATGAGCGCATTGCGCCTATGTTAATTATTCCGTTTATAGAAAACGCCTTTAAGTACGGAGTAAATCCAGAGCAACCATCGCACATAAGCATCGAGATAAAGCTGGAATTTCAGTTACTTTTTTGCATCATCTCTAATCAAAAAGTAAGTTCGGGCAATGGTAACAAAACCGAAGTAGGTATTAAAAATGTGCAGCACAGGTTGCAGATGCTTTATCCGCAAAAACATACCTTAGCCCTTAAACAATCAGAGCACGAATTTGCCGTTTACCTTTCAATTATACTTGAATAATGAAAGCAATAGCATTAGACGATGAGTTTCCTGGCCTGCAGGTACTTGAAACATTTTGTAAGCAAACTGGTTGGCTTCAATTGGAGAAAAGCTTTACGCAACCTTCACTGGCACTCAAACACCTGGAGCAATTTCCGGTTGATATTTTATTTCTCGATATTCAGATGCCTTCCATTTCGGGATTAGAATTTTCAACCCGTATTCAACAAAATACGCAGGTAATTTTTACAACTGCTTATAGCGAGTTTGCAGTAGAAGGCTTTAACTTAAAAGCAACCGACTACTTATTAAAACCCTTTACCTACCAGCGTTTTGAACAAGCCATAGTGCGCGCAAAAGAACAATACGAGTTAAGAAATCAATCTTCAAACCCGGCCGATAATAACTTGTTTGTACGAGCCGACTATAAATTAATCAAAATTCCCACCGATCAGATTTTGTTTATTGAAGGCCTGGATGATTACATCCGAATTCACATTAAAGATCAACGCCCGGTAATTGCCCGCATGACGATGAAGACCGTACTGGATAAATTATCGTCTGCCGATTTTATTCGTGTACACCGTTCGTACATTGTGCCGTTTAAACGTGTGGATAACGTGCGCAATAAAATTATTTCGCTACAAGGTGTAGATGTACCCATAGGGGCAAGCTACGAGCAAGAATTCCTCAAACGTTTTCAACGCTAAGCTTATCTGCACATTCAGCCGGTTAACCTCAAAAAAATACTGGTTAAGAAATTAAATCGAAAGTTTATCGTTAATAAAGCTGTGGGCACGTCATGGTTCTCACCCGTTTCTGTACCAACTCAATAGGGTCTGCTTTGTGGGGTGGCGTTGGACAGAAATAAAAAACTCCGGCCTTTACGACCGGAGTTTTGTTTTAATATTCAAAAGTTAATGCGGATTAACCACCAATTTTATCCAGTACATCCATCACTTCCTTCACGTGCTTGCGGCTGGTTTCCATCAGCGCTTTCTCTTCGCTGTTAAGCTCAAGCTCTATTATTTTTTCCACACCGGCTTTTCCCAGAATAACCGGCACTCCCAGGTAACAATCTTTAATTCCATACTCGCCATCTAACCGGATACAAACCGGCAACACACGTTTTTGATCACGAACAATTGCCTCCACCATTTGTGCAGCGGCCGAGCCCGGTGCATACCAGGCCGAAGTGCCCATCAGTTTTACTAATTCACCACCTCCAACTTTAGTACGCTCAATAATTGCATTCAACTTGTCTTTGCTAATCAACTCTGTTACCGGAATTCCGCCTACGGTAGTATAGCGCGGAAGCGGCACCATGGTATCGCCATGGCCACCTAGCAACATAGCCTGAATATCTTTTGGTGAAACATTTAAAGCCTCCGCCAAAAATGCGCGGTAGCGTGCTGTATCGAGAATACCGGCCATACCCATTACGCGTGTGCGGGGCAGTTTGGAGGTAATGTGCGCCTGGTATGTCATTACATCTAATGGATTCGATACCACTATGATAATTGCATCAGGCGAATGCTTAATCACATTTTCAGTAACTGATTTTACAATACCAGCATTGGTATTAATCAAATCATCGCGGGTCATGCCGGGCTTACGTGGAAGACCAGAGGTAATCACCACCACTTCAGAACCGGCAGTTTTAGTATAGTCGTTGGTAGAACCGATGGTTCGGGTATCGTACAAATCAATCGGAGCCTTTTGCCAAATATCAAGTGCTTTACCCTCGGCAAAGCCTTCGCGGATATCTACCAATACAATCTCGTTTGCAATTTCCTTGTAAGCCAACACATCGGCACAAGTGGCGCCCACATTGCCGGCACCTACCACGGCTATTTTCATAATACAAAAATTAATTTAGAACGTTGAAATCGGGGCGCAATTTATAACTCCATCGCGCAAAAGAAAAGGTAAACTCACAATTGTGTTATGCTAAAAACAACGGCTTTTCGCGTATTGGTGGTAATTTTAAACCGATTGTCAATTCTAAAACCTACTAACCAGGCAATCTCTCCATCGCTTTCCAGCACGGTTACATTGCGCTTTAGCCCAAGCGGTACTTTCGCATCAACCAGAAAGTCGCTGATTTTTTTTCGCTGATTCATACCCAACGGAATAAATGAATCGCCCGGTTGCCAACTCCGCCAAACCAACTCATGCGCAAGCTTGTCGTGATCTAATACAGCCACCGTTTGATCGGCCACAATAAACGGAACCTGATCTACCTGTACCGCCATTTCTTGATCAACCGTCCTATATTTTCCACTGCTAAGTTGAAGGGTAACAGCCTCAATCGGTGTTGTAAGTTTGGTAATGATTAAATAGGCACGATCAACTGTTAAAGAATGCGTGGCACTGTAAAATATTTTTCCAGGTTGGCCAACAGCCGCTTGCTGTATGCTTTCGGTTTGTTCCCAACCAAAACCATAGGTGCGAAGGATACGCCACAAGTGCGGCAAGGTAGCCGGTTGCACACCTTCTTTGAAGATTTTAACCTCCGCACCGGTAGATTGAGTATAAGTAGAACACCACTGTTGCCACTCAGCCGTTAGAATAGCAAGATCGTGGTTGATTTTTAATACCGTAGATGCGTAGCCCATCTCCAATGCGGGATTAATTTTTTTTAATTCCGGAATTACCCGATGGCGAATGAGGTTGCGCTGATAGGCATCGGTTTGATTACTGCTGTCTTCGCGCCATGCAATTTCATTTTTGGCTGCATATATTTCTATCTCAGCACGGGTTGCAAACATGAGTGGCCGAAACCGATTACCCGAAAGGGGCGCTATACCTGTTAAACCTTCCAAACCACCTCCACGAGCTAGGTTTAACAAGGCAGTTTCGAGCGAATCGTTAAGGTGATGAGCGGTGGCAATAAACTGATACCGGTGTTGCAATAGTAAGGCATCAAACCATTGATAGCGCAACTCGCGCGCAGCCATTTGAATGGAAAGCCCTTGCTCGGTGGCATAATTGTTGGTTTCAAGACGGGTAGTAAAAAACGGAATCTGATATTCGGCACACCAATTTTTAACAAACTGCTGATCTGCATCCGATTCAGAACCACGCAGTCCAAAATTCACATGAGCTACAGCCACCTCAAATTTCAACGAATGAAACAAATGCAGCATCACCATCGAATCAAGCCCGCCACTTACGGCCAGCAGCAATTTGGTTGCGTGTGTTACGCCATACCGATGCAGATGAGTGAGAAAGGATTGCTTCACAAAGCCAAAGATAACTTTTATCTATTTTTGACCCGATGATACGTATTGTATTGATCTTGTTTTTGGTGGTGAGTGCCCAACTTTCGGTTGCCCAGCGGCAGGTAAAACTAAAAAAAGCCGATAACCTGTTTGGGGCTATGAAGGATGGCGAGCGGTTTGATCGGGTAATTGGCAACGTAATTTTTATTCAGAACAATACCACCATCTATTGCGATTCGGCACACTTTTTCAAAAAAAATAATCGGGTAGAAGCCTTTGGCCGGGTGCACATTACCGATGGCGACTCGGTAGATGTAGTATCGCGCAGCCTGAGCTACGATGGCAACAAACGCATTGCCTATCTGCGAAAAAACGTAGTGTTTACAAAGAAAGGAATAGCTACACTTTATACCGACTTTCTGGATTACGATCGACTTAAAGGTGAGGCCCGCTACTTTAATGGCGGCCGCCTGGTTGACTCCACCAATGTGCTCACCAGCAAAAAAGGTTACTACGACACCCGCACAAACATGGCTTCTTTTAAAACGGAAGTAACCGGTAAAAATCCTGACTATACAATGGAATCGGACACCTTGCAATACAACTCTACCACCAAGATCATCTACTTTCGGGATAATACAACAGTAACCAACAAAGATGGCAGCACCGCAGTTTATAAAAGTGGTTTTTACAATACCAATCTGAAAGCCTCGGCCCTGAATGTTGGCCAAATGGAAACAGCCGAATACAAGATAAAAGGCGATGAATACCAGATTGACGATGTGCGAAAATTCTATCGGGCTAAAGGCCGCGTGGTAATGACATCCAAAGAAGAAAACATGTTGATTTTTGGCGATAACAGTTTTTACGATAAACAGAAAGGTATCTCCAAAGTGTTTGGCAACGCTTTCGTAGCAAAAATTGGCGATGATGCCGACACTCTTTTTATAACAGCCGATACCCTGGTATCCATCGAAAACCCCAATCCGAAAAAGAAAAGATTGTTAGCGTATAATCATGTAAAAATCTTCAAAAGCGATATGCAAGGCGTAGCCGATTCACTTGCCTATATAGCCAGCGATTCTACCTTACACATGTACACCCAACCCATTTTATGGAACAATGAAAACCAGATGACAGCCGATTCGATTTACATGGTGATGAAAAACAAAAAGATAGATCGGTTGTATATGATTGCCAATTCATTTGTAGCCTCCCAGGATTCGCTCCGTAATTTCAATCAGATAAAGGGCCGTAGAATGGTGGCCCATTTCAGTGGCAGCCAAATCAACTTTGTAGCAGTTAATGGTAATGGCGAAAGTATTTACCATGCCTTACAGGAAAAAGAAATCGAAACAGACAAGGGCAAGCTATTGATTACCTATACCACCGGAATGAACAAAATGATATGCAGCAATATGCGCATCAACTTTTTGAATGGCCGGGTTAACAATGTGTCGGCCTATGTAAAACCCGATGCTACCTTTACCCCACCCCACGAAATTAAAGAAGCCGACCGATTGTTGAAGGGTTTTGATTGGAAAGGTAAACTTCGGCCCGCCCGCCAAGATGTTGTAAAACGCCCGCTTAACGAAGACAACTAACCAATAATTGTGTATTGAAATATTTTTTTTCGCAATCGATAGGGAAAAGCACAATTTTCTAATTACATTTCATTTGAATTAGTGTGTCTGTTTATGAAAGTCTGGGCCTTGCTTGTTTGCATTGCGATTACCAGCCTGGTTGCAAAGGCGCAGCAATTTGACCTGCCCGATATTCAGGAAAATTATCAGACAATGATTGGTGAAACCCTGCGTATCCCCATAAAAATTACCAACCACTCCGATAAACCGGTTTTTTACATTATTCGCAAGGCGCAAACTGATTTGGGCGAAAGTCAGAAAGGGTATTTCTGTCTCGATAAAAATTGCCTTGAAACTACATTTACAGAGTTTTCCAAGCGAGTTGAGCCTGGCGAAACACTACAGAAACTGGCCTTTGTACTTGAGACCGGACTGATTGCCGGCCAGCACACCCTCAAATTTCAGGTGTATCCGAAAGGGAATAATGCCGAAATGAAAGAGTATCAGGTAAATATTCAGGTACAAGAGCGAATTGAAAAGCCGGTTTTATTTCACTCCAAAGATATTACCATACAGGACGTTTACCCCAACCCGGTTCAGGATTATGCCTTTATCGAATATCGCCTCCATAACGAAAATGCAAAGGCCAAGCTTATAATTCATAACATCCTGGGCAAACCAATGGATGAATTCGAACTCCCCACGTCCGAAACACGCGTAAAACTGCAAACAGAAGAGTACACGGCAGGCATTTATTTTTACACGTTATACCTGGATGGTAACGGCATCATAACACGAAAGCTCATCATTCGAAAATAAACCAGGTGTTTTTTACGTTTTAACAAGCAAACATCAAATTGCTAATTAGTTGCCCTGTAGTATATTTGCAGGCTTAAATAAGCCGTAGGCATTGAATTTTTTGAAAATTTTAAAATCCTTTCAACCAATGTTTAAGAAAAGCCTCGTGGCACTTACCCTGCTTGCGCTGGTGGCTGTTGGCTGCAGTAAATTCAGGCGGATAGAAAAGAGTGAAGACTGGCGCGTAAAATACGAGGCCGGCCTTAACTATTATGCCAAGAAAGATTATTACCGGGCTTCCATACTTTTTGAACAAATTCTACCGATAGTACGGGGCTTGCCCGAAGGCGAAAAGATTGAATTTAATCTGGCCTACTGCCAATACCACGAAAAGCTATACTTATTGGCTTCCGATCAGTTTAAGACATTTTACGAAACGTATGGCCGCAGTAGCCTGGCTGAGGAAGCCACATTCATGTATGCCTATTGTTTGTATGCTTCTTCGCCCGATTCGAGCAAAGATCAACACAGCAGCATTGAAGCCATGAATGCCATGCAAAATTTTTTGAATCGCTATCCTGGCAGTCAGTTTTTAAACCGGGCTGTAGAGGTTATTACTGTTAGCCAGCAAAAATTAGAAAAGAAGGGGTTTGATAATGCAAAACATTATCTGAAACTAAAGATGTATGAAGCTGCCGTAATCTCATTGGATAACTTCAAAAAGAACTTTCCCGATTCAAAGTACCTGGAAGAAAGTGCCTATTTAAAAGTAATTGCTGAATTTGAGTTGGCCACGGTAAGCATCCGCACTAAGCAATTAGAAAGATTTAATCTTACCGTTGACTATTATAAAGAGTTGGTGGATAACTTTCCTAACAGCAATTACCTGAAAGAAGCCGAGCGCTATTACACCGAAAGTTTAGAACGCGTTAATAAATTAAAAAGCAATAAAATTTAACCTTATGGCTATTCAACCATCAATTGTTACCCGCGATATCGATAAAATCGCAGCCCCTACCGGAAACTTGTACGAATCGGTTGTGGTAATTTCTAAGCGCGCACGCCAGATTGCTGTTAACCTGAAAGAAGAATTAAATAACAAACTTGCTGAGTTTGCTACTACGGTTGATAATCTTGAAGAAGTATTTGAAAACCGAGAACAGATAGAAATTTCACGTTATTATGAGCGTATGCCAAAGCCAACCAGTACCGCTATTGAAGAGTTTCTGGAAGGTAAATTAAGTTACCGCATGCGTTCGACAGAAGCAGAGACGGAAGTAAAACCTGAGTAATGCCGCTTGCCGGAAAAAAAGTTCTGCTGGGTGTATGCGGCAGTATTGCTGCATACAAATCGGCATTGATCATCCGGCTTTTAGTTAAAAATGGAGCCGATGTTAAAGTAATCATGACCGTCTCGGCACATGATTTTACTACGCCCCTTACGCTCGCCACACTCTCTAAACATCCGGTTCTTACCAACTTTAGTAAAGACGAAACCGGCCAATGGAATAATCATGTTGAGTTAGCCCTTTGGGCCGATGTAATGATTATTGCACCGGCCAGTGCTAACACCTTAGCTAAAATGGCCAATGGCTTGTGCGATAATTTGTTATTAGCCACCTACCTATCGGCCCGTTGCCCGGTACTTTTTGCACCAGCAATGGATTTGGATATGTGGCAACACCCCGCCACCCAACGTAATCTCAAAAGTTTGGCTGCCTTTGGTAATAAATTAATAGAGCCCACGCATGGCGAATTGGCCAGTGGCCTGATTGGTACAGGAAGAATGGCCGAGCCCGGGCAAATTGTTGAAACAATTGAAAACTTATTTAAACCGGGCAAACTTACCGGTAAAAAAGCTTTGGTAACCGCGGGGCCTACGTATGAAGCACTCGATCCCGTTCGGTTTATCGGAAACCATAGCACCGGCAAAATGGGTTATGCCCTTGCCGAAGAATTGTTGCTACAGGGAGCGGATGTTACATTGGTGTCGGGCCCTACGCACCTGACGGCACCTGTCGGAGTTACAGTGGTAAAAGTTACCTCAGCCGAAGAAATGTTTCACGCGAGTCAACAACATTTTAGTCATGCCGACATTACCATATTCTCAGCTGCTGTGGCCGACTATCGACCTGCACACAAGGCCGATCAGAAAATAAAAAAAGGTAATACCCCAATGCACATTGAATTGGTGAAAACCTACGACATAGCTGCAGAACTTGGCAACCAAAAAAAACCGGGGCAAGTAACGGTGGGTTTCGCATTGGAAACCGAAAATGAAACGATAAACGCGCAAGCCAAGTTAAAGTCAAAAAATTTTGATTTGATTGTGCTTAACTCGCTAAACGATACCGGAGCCGGTTTTGGGTATGACACCAACAAAATCTCAATCATAAGTGCCAGTGCCTCGAAAGAATTTAATCTTAAGTCCAAAAAAGAAGTGGCCGCTGATATCGTTACAGCTATAATTGAATACATCCATGCGTAGCTTGTTGTTAGGTGCACTGTTGATCATTTGCCGGCAATCGGCTGCACAAGAATTGTTCTTTAAAGTTACTATTAATGCCGATCAGATTCAGACTACCGACCGGGGGGTTTTTAAAGATATGGAACGCGCCTTCGCCAACTTTTTAAATACCCGAAAATGGACCAACGATTCATACAAGAATCATGAAAAAATAAACTGTTCACTATTTCTGAATATTGGTAAGATGCCTTCTATTGGCAGTTTTGTTGCCAACGCCCAAATTACGGTGGCAAGACCAGTGTACAACAGTAACTACGAAAGCGTGCTATTCAACTTTGCCGATCGTGATTGGGAATTTGAATACATCGAATCGCTACCGTTGGAGTACAACGATAATACCTACATTACCAATCTAACTTCTATGTTAGCCTTTTATGCGTATGTGGTATTAGCTGCCGATTATGATTCTTTTAGTGAATTGGGGGGCAACCCCTACGTTCAAAAAGCCTTGCAGGTTGTGAATAACGCGCAACCCGGTAACCAGGCCGGTTGGGCTGCACTGGGCAACCCCCGCAACCGGTTTGCATTAGTTGAAAACCTGAACAACCCACAAATGGTTGATTTGCGCAAGGACAGCTACCGATACCATCGGTTAGCGTTGGATGCATTCGATAAAAACCCTGACAAAAGCCGCGAAATTATTTTAGATGTTTTAAAAAACATTAAAAAGGTTTGGACCATTTACCCCAACGCCATTTCAGTTATATCATTTTTCGATGCCAAATCGAATGAATTGGTTAACGTATTTTCGGAAGGTAATCTGAATGTACGCAGAGAAGCCTATGATATTCTAACCTCTATCGATCCGAAACGCAATATTTATCAAAAAATCATAGCCAACTAATACAGTTTGTAAGGGCTGATTTTTACTTTAGCATTTCGACATGCTTACCCATCTTACCATACAAAACTATGCTTTGATTAAACACCTGGAACTTACTCCGGCTAACGGCCTGAATGTAATTACAGGCGAAACCGGAGCAGGTAAATCAATTTTACTAGGTGCTATTGGTTTGCTATTAGGTAACCGGGCCGATAGCAAAGCACTGTGGGATGAAAACGAGAAGTGCATTACCGAAGGAGTTTTTGCCATTGGTAATTATAATTTACAAAAACTGTTTGAAGCCGAATATCTTGATTATGATGAACAAACTGTGCTGCGCAGAGAAATAGCACCTACCGGAAAAAGCCGGGCCTTTATTAACGATACTCCTGTTACGCTGGATGTGATGCGAAAAATTGGATCGCAATTAATGGACATTCATTCGCAGCATGAAACATTAGAGTTAGGTAACAAACAATTTCAGTTGGAGTTGATCGATTCGTTTGCCGGCAATGCCAACCTGTTAAAAAAATATTCGGCTGCCTGGCTCGAACACCAAAAAGCTGTAACAACTTTTCAGCAGTTGCAACGCGAGAGCCAACAACTTAAGAAAGAATCGGACTTTATTAACTTTCAGTTAGATGAACTAACGAAAGCCAACCTTACCGAAGGCGAACTGGAAATACTGGAAGAAGAATTGAAGATTGCCGAGCATACTGAAGAAATCAAGAGCAACTTAAACGCATCTTTGCAGCAACTTTCACAATCTGATTTTTCGATAATCGGGGCGTTAACTACTGTGCGAAATCAATTACAGTCAATTGCACCTTACTCCATTACTTACCAGGAATTACTACAACGACTGGAGAGCACCCGCATTGAGTTGAATGATATTGCAGCAGAAGTTGAGCAAGCCGAAGAGCAAGTAGAATTTGATGCCAGCCGGACGGAAAAAATAAAAGACCGAATTAGTGCAATTTACCAATTGCTCAAAAAACATCAGGTAAAAGCCGTTGCGCAGCTAATTTCGTTACGCAACAATTTGCAGGAACAAGCTTACAAAACCAACAACCTAGATGCCTTGCTGCAACAGGCATCAACCGCTGTTATTGAAACAGAAAAACAGTTAACGGTAGCAGCTACTGCATTGAGTCAAAGCCGGCAAAAAGTATTTGTACCACTTAGTAAGCAATTAGTTAAGCTTTTGAAAGAACTGGGTATTCCCGATGCTGTATTATCCATCGATCATCAGATTGCCGCACCCGGCCCACGAGGTATTGATGCCATCGAACTGCTTTTTAGTGCCAATAAAGGTGTTATTCCAAAACCATTGGCTCAGGTTGCTTCGGGTGGTGAGTTTGCACGCGTTATGTTTAGTGTTAAATATGTAATGGCCGAGCGCACCGCGTTACCAACATTAGTGTTAGATGAAATTGATACCGGAATATCCGGAGAGATAGCCATTCAAATGGGTAATCGCATGAAAGAGATGGCCGCCCGCCATCAGGTAATAGCGATTAGTCATCTGCCCCAAATCGCTGCAAAAGCAGAAGCCCATCTTTTTGTGTATAAAGAAACAAAAGCATCGCGCACGGTAACAGCAATCAAAAATCTTAATATGGAAGAACGGGTTACAGAAATTGCGAAGATGATTGGCGGCTCCACTCCTTCCACCCTCGCCCTGCAAAATGCCCGCGAATTGATCGGTTAATAATACCTGTCAGGTCTTATTACTAACGCAAAAAGACCTGACAGGTCTTTTAAATCTATAAGGTTACTTTCGGTTTGAAAACTTCAGATTAATTTCTATTTTGGTTCATGGATGAAGCGACCCGTTATGGTTTTCTTCGTTTAAACAAAGATTTTACTACTTAATTATTGCTGTATTATGAACATTTTCGTTGCTCGTTTAAATTTTAAGACTCGCTCGGAAGAACTTCAGGCTGCCTTTGCCAGGTTTGGTCAGGTAACTTCAGCTAAGATTGTAAAAGATCGTGAAACAGGGCGTTCGAAAGGTTTTGGATTTGTTGAAATGCCAAACGATGAAGAAGCCCGGCAAGCCATTGCTGCCTTGAATGAAACCGAATTGGATGGCAGAACCATTGTAGTTAAGCCGGCCAATCCTAAGGCTCCAACAGAAGGCTAATATCCCCGTACATACTTCGGCAAATAGCGGGAATGACCCGCTATTTTTATTTTATTGCACATCATGGAAGAAAGCAATAGTCATCCACGCATAAAACAAATTGGTTTTGTTGCCGGGCCGCTCACTTTTCTGATACTAGTTAACTGGATTAGTCCCGATTTTATTTCACCACAAGCCGGCAAAGTGTTAGCCGTTGCTTCCTGGATGATCATCTGGTGGATTGCAGAAGCTGCTCCGGTACCCGTTACAGCTTTGTTGCCGTTAATCACGTTTCCGTTTCTCGGCATCATGAAGATGGGTGAAGCTGCTGCCCCCTATGCCAACCCCATCATCTTTCTATTTATGGGTGGCTTTATGATTGCGTTGGCATTAGAAAAGCACAAGTTGCACGAACGTATTGCACTTAATCTGGTACGCATTACCGGTACCTCCGGCAATGGAATAATTCTGGGCTTTACAATCGCTACAGGTTTTATCAGTATGTGGATAAGCAACACCGCTACCGCCATGATGATGTTGCCCATTGCCATATCCGTTATTAACCTGCTGCGAAGAACCACAACCGACAGCATAACCCCTGGCGAACGCAATTTTGGAATTGCTTTGATGCTGGTAATTGCATACGCTGCTAACATTGGCGGGGTAGCTACCATTATCGGTACTCCCCCTAACGTGGTTTTAGTTGGACTGCTGGATCAATTTACCCACGAAAAAATTGCATTTGGAAAGTGGATGTTAGTAGGGCTACCACTTAGTGCAACAACCCTGGGATTAGGTTACTTTATAATCACCCGATTTATTTTTCCGAATGGACTAACGGAAATTTCAGGTGCTGATGCATTGATTAAAAACCGGCTTACCGATCTCGGCCCCATGCGCAGCGAAGAAAAATTAGTACTCATCATTTTTACACTTACCTCGTTGTTGTGGATTTTTCAACAACCCTTAAACCTGCTGTTAGGGAATGACTTGTTGAACGATACCAACATTGGTATGGCCGGTGGTGCGCTTATGTTTATTGTACCTTCAAACTTTACGCAATTCAAATTTTTATTGGTTTGGAAAGACACCGAAAAACTTTCGTGGGGTATTTTGATTTTATTTGGTGGTGGACTTTGCCTGGCACAAGGCTTATCGAGTGCCGGAATTATTCAGGCAGTAGGTGGCTACATTGCGCAACAAAGCCAGTCGGTAAACTGGCTTTTGTTCGGATTAATTACAGCTTCAATTTTTATTACCGAACTCATGAGCAACGTAGCCTTGGTTCAGATTTTTATTCCCGTAGTCTTTGGTATAGCTACCAACCTGGGTATTGATCCAATTTTGTTAGGGATGCCGGTTGCATTTGGTGCCAGCATGGCATTCATGTTTCCGGTGGCAACTCCGCCCAATGCCATTGTTTTCTCCAGCGGCCACATGAAGGTGAAGGATATGATGAAGGCCGGTTTTGTTATGAACATCCTGGCCCTCATCTTAATCTACGTGGGAGCCAAATTGCTGATCCCACTTATTCTTTAAGTCAGGAATTCGATTTGTTTTTTCTTTCTTCAATCAGGTAGGCTAATCCTAAGCCAGCTCCACCAAAAATTAATATCATCGAAAAGTAAGCTACTTCTTCCATCCGGAAGACTTCATCCAGCCAATAGCCCATCAATAAACCAAAGCCGCCACCAATCAACAGCAACGATGCTCGTAATGCCCCAGAGGTTGAACGTTCCTTTTTGAATAAGTCCGGAGTAAGGCCTTTGTCGATAATAGCCATGCGTTCCAGGTTTTCGAACTTGCGCACATATACAATCATTACAAATGCACCCAGGGTAATAATAATGGGCAGCATGATGCCTAATACCGGAATGATGATTTCTTCTTCGCTCATAACATTTTTGTTTT
Source organism: Cyclobacteriaceae bacterium (assembly GCA_019638395.1). Classification (GTDB taxonomy): domain Bacteria; phylum Bacteroidota; class Bacteroidia; order Cytophagales; family Cyclobacteriaceae; genus ELB16-189. The sequence goes on along the minus strand of JAHBTX010000004.1, from coordinate 801,388 downwards.
AATCTGCCCCTTTTGACGCAGGCCTCGCTACAGCAGGTTACAGCAATCTTCAAAAAAATACCTGTAACTTGATCAACCTAACCTGCGTCAAAGAGCCGTGATCACTTTAGAGGACGAAAACCTTTTGCTGGACCGGATTTTAGCCGGAGATAAACAGGCCTATGCCCGCTTGGTTGATAAGCACAAGAGTTTTGCGTTTACAATTGCGATGAAGGTATTGGATAACCGGCCCGAAGCTGAGGAAGCGACTCAGGATGCTTTTATCAAAGCCTTTCATTATTTAAAAAATTTTAACCGACAGGCGCGGTTTAGTACCTGGCTTTACAGAATAACCTTTAACACGGCCATCAGCTATAAACGAAAACAGAAACCCGTGTTTCAATCGGTAGAGCAAACGGTAATTCCGCAAGCTGGTATGGCTGAACAGGAATTGGAGCAATCCGATAAACTTCAATTTGTACATCAGGCCATGCAATCACTTAACGAGGCCGATCGGCTTGCATTGCAGTTGTTTTACCTGAATGAGCTATCATTGGAAGAAGTTGCCGGTATAACCGCACAGAATGTAAACACTGTAAAAGTACGGGTGCATCGGGCTCGACAACGATTGGCTGAAGAATTAAAAAGAATTTTAAAACAAGAAGCTATAACTTTATAAGATCATGAAGTTACCCATAACAGACGAATACCTGCTGCGCTACCTGAATGGTGAATTAAGTGCGCAAGAGATTCTCGCATTTAAAAATCAAATTACCGAAAGTAACGACTTGCAACACCGATTGGATGAATTGCTAATTGTGCATACTTACCTGAGGCAAACCAGTATGCTTCAAAATCCGGGGACTAGTTTTACTGCCTCGGTAATGCATGGCTTGGATCGTATAAAAGCACCGGGTATTTCGGTAAAGCGGGGATTACTATTGTTGGTCGGATCACTTGTAGCATCGGGTATAGCATTGGGGTTACTTTCGCTGGGTGCATTTGATACCTCCACATCGTTACTCATTGAGCCTTCTGTTCAAACTAAATTTATCGAAGTACCCAAAATTTCTATTCCATTTAATACCAAGGTGCTTATCAATGGAATAATTTTTCTAAACCTTGGTTTGCTACTTGTGCTGCTTGATCGCACGATTCTCAAACCGTTTTTTCAGCAAAGAGCGGAAGCATCGCATTAACATCTTTCAAAAATATACCAACAAAAAAGTCGTGGCTTGCACCACGACTTTTTTATTCGAGCAATCCTAAAAACTTAAGAAGCCCAGGTCTTTCCATTGCCGGCTTCAGTTAGTGGAATACAACCTTTATAAGAGCCAGGCACAGCTTCGTATTGCAATACTTGCGTGGCACCGGGTTCGCTTGTAAAGAAACCCAACAAGGTTAATTCCTTGGCTGAAAGTATAAACGGCCGTGGTTGTGAAGGATCAGCTTTTACTGCATTTACCGCAGCTTCGTTCTGTGCCTTTACAAAGGCCAACTGCTTTTCCGGATCGAGGTATATAAAACTGTCGCCATGTGCGGCTTTGGCAGCAGCTTCAAACTCGGTAAGGCCGGTTATAAACTTGTCCTGATCTTCCTTCTTATAGCATTCTTTCAGAATTTGATCGATGAACCCAGGCACACCGGCTTCTTTGGCACCGGGTGTATCGGTTTTCGGAATAATGGTTTGCGCAAGCTCGCTTATAACCCGTGCCTGATCTTCTGTAAAGAATGAAGGTGTATAGGTAAGCTCAGGCATAGCCTTGCAACCTTGCATTATTCCTGCAAGCGCAGTGGCTGAAACGGCAGCACCCATTAGCAAAGCTGTTTTGCGTAAGGCTTCTCTTCTATCCATTAATTGGTTCATAGTGTTTATTGCTTTCAGTTTACAGATTTCCTTTTTTCAATTCGCTAACAGCAAAATCGGCAGCCCGTGCTGTAAAGGCCATGTACGTAAGCGATGGATTTACGCAGTTGGCCGATGTCATAAACGAACCATCTGTTACAAATACATTCTTACTAGCATGCACCTGGTTGTATTTATTCAACACCGAGGTTTTAGGGTCTTTACCCATGCGGGCAGTACCCATTTCGTGAATACCCAACCCTAAACCATGTTGGCTGGGTCTATCGTACGAGCGCACATTTTTAAAGCCCGCTGCTTCCAGCATTTCGGCAGCATCGTTGGCCATATCCTTGCGCATTTTAAATTCATTCTCTTTTAATTCAGTATCGAATGTAAGTGTTGGTAAACCATGCTTGTCTGTCTTATCGCGATTAATGGTTACCCTGTTATCCTGATACGGCAATACTTCACCAAAGCCACCCATACCCAATGTCCATTTACCCGGTGTGGTTACTGCGTCTTTCAATTCAGCACCAATACTCATTTCGGCAATTAAACTCTGCCAGCCTTGCCGGCTTGCGCCACCCTGGTAACCGAAGCCCCGCAGGTAATCGCGTTTCTCCTTACCCATGTTGCGGAAACGCGGTATGTAAATACCATTGGCTCTGCGACCGAAATAATATTGGTCTTCGAAGCCTTCCCACTCGCCACTGGCGCCTACACCTAAGTGATGATCCATAATATTACGACCTAACTGATCGCTATCATTTCCGAAGCCGTTCGGGAAACGTTTGGAAATAGAATTCATCATAATATAGGTTGAACCCATAGTAGATGCGCATAAGAAAATAACTTTCGCATAAAACTCAAGTTGCTCACCGGTTTCGGCATCCAACACTTTTACACCGGTAGCTTTACCTTTTGCTTCATCGTAAATCAATTCATACGCAATTGAATTAGGGCGCAACGTCATGTTACCGGTTTTGGCTGCAGCCGGTAACGTAGATGAGTTACTGCTGAAGTAAGCACCATACGGACAACCACGGCTACACAAGTTGCGATACTGACACTGGCCCCGTTGTGCACTGTTGTTGTGCGATAATGGTGAAGTAATATGCGCTACCCGGCCGATGGTTAACAACCGACCGAATTTATCTTTCATGGATTGTTTCAATTCCTTCTCCACACAGTTCAACTCCATCGGTGGAAGAAATTTGCTATCGGGTAGGTAATCCAAACCTTCGGCCTGGCCACTGATGCCAGCAAAGGTTTCTACATAATCGTACCACGGTGCAATTTCTTTATAGCGAACGGGCCAATCGATGGAAATACCTTCGCGTAAATTTGCTTCAAAGTCAAAATCGCCCCAGCGATAGCTTTGCCGGCCCCACATAATAGAACGCCCACCCACATGATAGCCGCGCATCCAATCGAACCGTTTACCTTCTTTTTCGGTATAAGGATTCTCAAGATCGTTAACAAACCAATGTTTGGTTGATTGGCGAATGGTATAACCCGTGCGGTTTTGCACGCCTTGTTTCTGCAAATCTTCCACAGTGGGCCGATCAGCATTTTCAAACTCCCAAATGTCCTTTGTGGCCGTTGGGTAATTGGGGTGCTCTACCATTCGGCCGCGCTCCAGCACCAGGGTTTTTAAACCCTTTTCGGTGAGTTCTTTTGCAGCCCAGCCTCCGCTGATTCCCGTACCTACCACAATGGCATCGTAGGTAAGTTGCTTTTCTGCATCGATGTTTAAATTCATAAGAAGTGTAGTTCGGTGTGTGTTAAAATGAGAAAGAAAATTAGAAATATTTTCAGAACAATGGTGATACCGTTCGTCAATTTATTTGGAATTGTTGAAAGTATGGACTACCGCTCCATCACACCCATGCCAAACAAAGCAAAATCATACAGCACCGGATCGGTAGCATCGAGTTTGCGCAGGTTTGTAGTTAGCTCAATTGCCGTTTGCCAATTCATTCCCTTACGGGAAATCAGTTTAAGTTTTCGGGCTATCCGTTCCACATGCACATCGCACGGGCAAACCAACTGCGAGGGCGAAATATTTTTCCAGATTCCAAAATCGACACCACGCGTATCTTGTCGTACCATCCAGCGCAGAAACATGTTTAATCTTTTACAAGCCGATTTACGTGCCGGAGTACTTACATGCTTTTGCGTGCGGACGGGTGCATCGGGCAAATCAAAAAACATTTTATTGAATTGAATCAAAGCTTGCTCAATGAGGAATACATCGCGCAAAGCGGGTTGCGTTAAGTTCAGGTTTTGAACAAAGGCTACTTCTAACGAAGCATGCGCACGATAAAAAGTTGAAAGTCTTTCAATAAAGTACAAGGCATCGGTTGCGTTGAAGGTGCGATGTTTAAACTTTGTAAAGGGTTTAAGATCGCTTAGCTGATGGTGCAACATAAACGCATGCGGTTGGTTATCCATCATAGCCAACAACTCGTTGCATTTGTTAATGATGGTTGCGCGTTGCCCCCATGCTAATGTAGCCGCAAAGAAGCCGGCAATTTCGATATCCTGCTTCCGTTTAAACCGATGTGGAATTGAAATGGGATCGGACTCAATAAAATTTATAGTGTTGTAATGCCAGGCTTTCGCATTCAGAAAATCGCGAAGTTGATCGATCGGTAACTTTTGGCCCGGCATTAGTTTAAAAAACGCAGTTCTACCCTGCGGTTAGTGGCGCGCGAAGTTTCGTCTGTGCCTTTTACCAAAGGCGTTTGTTTACCGAAACCCATTGTTTTAATGCGGGTCGGTTCTATACCGGCATCAATCAGGTAATCGGCCACACTGCCGGCCCGTAACATAGAAAGTTCATTGTTGAAACTATCTGAGCCGATATCATCGGTATGGCCGCTTACTACTACTTTCCAGGTTTTATGATAGCGCAAAACTTCCACTAACTTTTTAAGCTCTGGAAACGATTGATCGAGCAAGGCAAAATCGTTGTACTTAAACTGAATGTTTTTCAATACATACGTTTCATCCGTTTTAAGTTCCGGGTAACCGGTAAGAACTGGCGGTGTGCCGCCACCTACTTTAATTACTTTTACCTCGTCAATATAAAAGTAAGCGGCCGTTGCCAGCATGGGTTCTGTTGCCTGCGAGTTGGTAATGTATTGCGTGCGCGTTTTACTGCTGTTGGAGAAATTACCAATAGTAAGGTACTTTTCTCCGCCTGTTGCCAGGTGGGTATAGGCAAAGCGCGTCCATAAACCTGTAGCTCTCGAGTAGATTGTTCTATTAATACGCTCATATGTTGCTGCCACGGGAAACACACCATCACTAGCCATTTTGTGAGTAGAGTCTGAAAGCAAAAAACCGATACGATCAATGCTGTATTTAGAATTAGAAGAAAGTTTGAAATAAAACTCCACCAGGTATTCGCCTCCGGGCTCAAGTGGAGTTTTTAATTCTGTTTGCAGGTATTCGCGGTATTCTTTGGCTTCGCGCAGCAGGTAGCCATAAATTCCAGCATAACCCGAACCGACATAAGCTTTTGAGTATCCGGCCCAATTGGTGGGTACACCGGCTTCGCCCAAACTGCACATGTGGAACATATCGGGTGTGCCCGTGGTGGGCGATGTCCAGCCGGGTGCAATCTCACCTGCAGCATTGGAAGTATAGGAGCCCGGGCATTTATAATACTGTTCAAACCCCGGATTAACCACGAGGTTTTGCGTGTGCCCCAGGTGGCTGAGTATCATGAAGCATACCACCAGCCCTGTGCGCATACTATTTATAATAGGTAACTTCTACACGAAATCGCGGATCGATAGCTCCCAACCGATCATAAGCTGACTTAGAGATTTTAATGACAATGTTAGTGTTAGCTGCAATATTGGGTAGCGTACCTGCTACGCGCACAAATACTTCGCGGTTATTTAATTCGTTACGAACTTTTAAAATGGTGCCTACTTTAGCTGTGCGGTGTAAGGCCAGGTATTTCCGGTTGCCATCGGTGCCATCAATCAGTTCGGCAAGCCCGCCTTCTTTTACTTCATCTGTACCAGCCACATTTTCGGATATACGAATGGTGCTTTCCTTTATTTCGGGTTTTGTATCTTGCTTTGCGGTAGTAACAACCGTTTCTTTTACTTCGGGTTTACTTACTACTTCAGGTGTTTTTACCTCATCTTGCTTTTGATACATGGGCTGTGTAACAAAAAGCGTTTGCCCAATTTTAACTTCATCCGCGTTAAGCGAATTCCACTCGCGCAATTGCTGAACCGAAATATTGTATTGGCGCGCAATGGAATACAAGGTTTCTTTTGCGGCTACCATATGTACACCATGTAGTGCCTGGGTAGTTGCAACCGTGTTTGTGGATTTATTTTTGATAACCAACTCTTGCCCCAAAGCGAGTGCATTATCTTTCAGGTTATTCCAGGTTTTTATTTCATCAACCGAAACATCGTACAACCGCGAAATGGAAAACAAGGTTTCTTTTGCTGCTACCCGATGAATCCGCTCGCCACCAGAAACGATTGCGGGTTTTGATTTGGGTACGTATGGAACCTTTAACAATTGCCCTACTGCCAAACCACCATCGGCAGTGGGATTATGTTCTAATATTGCTGTAACCGGCACCCCGTAGCGCCTGGAGATAGCATACAGTGTTTCTTTCTCATCTATCTGATGAATGATAAACTGTTTGCCGGCTATGGTTTCCATGCGAAGCGAATCAGCTACCGTGGCACTCGCAGGGCCGGGTGAGTTCCACATACCAAGAGTTAAAAAAATTACCTTTATCATAAGTTTAAACAATGCGAAAAGTTACCAATTCTGTTTTGTTCTTCACAAAAAACAAGGTGTTGGTTGCAATAAAAAAAGTACCGATGCCCATTCCTTTCAAATTCGTGCCAATTTCCTGGCTCCAATAAAACAACCCCTCGCGACTAAAGCAGGCCAATACATTGTTAAAAGCTGCTGGCTGGCCAGTGTAGTACGAGATTAAAATCAGGTGTTTTGTTTCCAGGTACTCAGCTCCTAAAAATATTTCTTGTTTCAATTGTTGCCGGATAAATGTTTGAATGGTTTCAAAATCTGGTTCGCCTTGCACATACACAAACGGCCGAAGTGCTGTTATCGTATGTGCTTCGGGCTGCAGTGCAATCTCCAGACCTGTTTCTAAACTCAGGGTTAATTCCTTTACCACATCAGGGTTGGTTGTGTTTTCGAAAAGGCGTAATAAAACTTGTGTGGCGGTAACACTGTTTAAGTTTATCCACCACGAATCGGGTAAACTGGTATTTCGCCATTGTACATTGCCTGCTATGGTAATACAAACGATGGCAACCTTGCGTTTTTGCTCATTACGTTCTTCCAGCACCACACGATCGGCCCCAGCCGGCCACACATGCCAGATTACAAAGCCCGCAGGTGTTTGATATACAACACAGGTTTTTTCGATCAAGAGTTGCTATTTTTAATGCAAAATACAAACAATCATGCGAACGCTGTTGAGGATTTTCGGTATGGTGCTGCTGATTCAAACGCTGGGATTGCCCACGCGGGCACAACAAACAAAAAAGAAGGTACTGGTAATGGAGATCCGCGCGGAGATTGATCCGCGCATGGGCCGCTATGTTAAACTGGCCTTGCAACATGCAGAAAAAATAAAAGCCGATTATTTGATTATAGACATGGATACGTTTGGCGGTGCACTAAACGATACCAAAGAAATTGTAGATCAACTGATGGAATTGAAAATTCCTGTGTGGGTGTTTATCAACTCCGATGCTGCTTCGGCCGGTGCATTGATTTCTATTGCGTGCGATAGCATTTACATGGCACCCGGTGCCACCATTGGTGCGGCCACAGTAGTAGATGGCAGTGGTGCAGCCGCTCCTGATAAATATCAATCGTACATGCGCTCCATCATGCGTGCAACAGCCGAAGAAAATGGCCGCGATCCACGCATTGCAGAAGGCATGGTAGATGAAAATATTGTGATCGACAGTTTAAAACAAGCCGGCAAAGTAATCACGTTTACAACTTCCGAAGCAATTGAAAACGGCTATTGCGAGGCCAAAGTAGAATCAATAGCTGACATTCTGAAACGCAACAACGTAGTTGATTATCACATCGAAACCTTTCGGCTTGGTGCAGTAGAAAAAATCATTGCCTTCTTCCTCAATCCATTTATAAGCGGTTTGTTGATTCTGGTTATTATGGGTGGAATTTATTTCGAGTTGCAAACTCCTGGTGTTGGTTTTCCATTAGCTGCTGCCATTGTTGCATTGGTATTGTACCTGGTACCGTATTACCTGAATGGTCTTGCTGCCTATTGGGAGATACTTGCCTTGTTTTTAGGTGTACTGCTGATTATTGCAGAGCTGTTTTTTATTCCGGGGTTTGGTATTGCCGGGGTAAGTGGTATTACGTTAACTATTGTATCGCTGGTGTTAATTATGCTCAACAACGATTTCTTCAACTTCGAGTTTGTACCGCTGGGTGATATTATTGTGGCTACCTTTGCTACGTTAGGCGGATTGGTGGGTGGTGCCGTGTTACTGTTTGCAGGTGGTGCACGACTAACACAAACCAAAGCCTTTCAGCGCCTAGCACTTACCGATACCCAAGATGCAAGCAGCGGTTATATTGTTAACAACCAGAAAGGTTTGATAGGCAAACACGGAACCGCCCAAACGGTATTACGGCCCAGCGGTAAAGTGTTGATTAACGGTGAAGTTTACGATGCCTTTACCCGCGGTGATTTTATTGAGAAGGGTGAACCGATTGAAGTAATTGGTACGGAAGGTATAACGTTGCGCGTGAAGAAGGTGTAACTTTCATCCAAGTGTCTCTTAACACGAGAGGTGAAAAGAATCAACTAAACTAAATTCCTGCCAAACGCTTAAATGAAAATAATCGGTATTATTCCTGCACGTTTTGCTTCTACCCGTTTCCCTGGCAAACCACTGGCATTGATTGGCAGGGTTTCCATGATTCAACGCGTATATGAACAAGCCAGTAAAGCCAGTGCCTTACGCAAGGTTGTGGTTGCCACCGATAACACTAAAATTTTTGAACATGTAAAAAGTTTTGGAGGCGAAGTAGGTATGACAGCCGAAACGCACGTAAGTGGTACCGATCGGTGCTACGAAGTGTTAACACAACAAAATGAAACATACGACTACGTTGTTAATATACAAGGCGATGAACCCTTTATTGCCCCCGAACAGATTGAACTACTTGCTTCGTTATTGAATGGTGAAACCGAACTTGCTACGTTGGTAAAAAAAATTGCTGAGTCGCACCAACTCCATAACCCCAATGTGGTAAAGGCAGTACTGAATAAATATAACGAAGCGCTTTACTTTAGTCGCTCGCCAGTTCCCTTCCTGCGCGGTTCAAGCACCGATTGGACAACACAACACATTTATTACAAACACATTGGTATGTATGCCTACCGGGCCGATGTATTAAAACAGATTACGCAACTGCCCGTTTCGAGATTGGAAAAAGCTGAGTCATTGGAACAATTGCGCTGGTTAGAAAATGGTTTTAAAATTAAAGTAGCCGAAACACAATTGGAGACGATGGGTATTGACACTCCAGAAGATTTGGAGCGGGCAAATGCGGCTTTTTAAAACCACTTGAAGTCCTAACTTCATTACAGCAAAATAAAGTTCCGGGATTGATTTGTTTGATAAGGGGAGTTTCTTATATCTTACATCTGCAAGGTGGCTATAAGCGATAGAGTGGCTTAAAGCCAAACGTTGCCGCCAATGCGTTAAGACGATGAGAACATTATTGACAATATTAATCGTGACTATATTTTCTTGTTCACAGACAGAGAAGAAAAGTTGGACTGACTGGGCCACCTTGGAAGGAAAATTTTTAGCCGAATTAGATTCATTTGATTCATTGGCACATTTTCTTACAGACAACTTTCAGACTGACAATTATTTATTCGTTGACGACAATACTTTGCCAACAGACGCACAAGGACTGGCAAAAAAGTTAGGAATAAAAAGGATTTTAATTAGTAAAACTGAATGCAGTAATTTTGACAATAAAGAACAAGATAGACTTACTTTTCAAATGGACAAAATTGACTCAGTAAAATACTTGTATGTAATCTATTCATCTTGCGTGACAAATGAACTTAAGAAAAATATACTTCAAAACGGAACATATAAGGAATTGAGACCAAGATGGCATCTTGTGCAAAAGAATTACGACTGGTTTTTTGAATAGTTCAAATATGAATCGGTTGATAGAATCGAGTAGGTAAAGGGGAGTTTCACCCCTAAACCTCTCACAGAACCGTACTTGACAGTCTCCCGTCATACGGCTCTTCATGGTTAAGCCTACGGAGTAAATCCATGCTGCCACATCGGAAACAGATACGGAAAATCTTTGGCGACTTGCCGTAACCATAAACGCGCTGGCCTCAATGCTTTACTTCGCTTAAATCGTTTGTACTTGTTGAAAGTCCATTTCACTAATCTGCGGTTCAGGTTGCGAAAGGCAACCTTCATCGCTGACTTATGAAATTTACCATAGTAGTGGAGCCAACCCAGAATCTTGCTACGCAACATGTTTGACAAACCAACAATGTCCAGGTGCGTCCAGCGGTGAAGACGTAATCTTCTGCCTTCTTCCACTATGCGTTGCGTGGACTTGCGGCTGATGGACGGACTAAATCCAAAGATGAGTGCCCCATCTTTTGTCTTTACACTGCGTGAACGAAACGTGTATCCAAGAAAATCAAATTGTCTTTCTCTCGCTTCTTTTCGTTTGCGTCTCCCTTTTCGGTTACAGTACACTAACTTGGTCTTCTCTGGGTGTAGTTCAAGTTTGCAACGCTCAAACCGTGCCCTCAATGACTTTAATAAGTGCCGTGCTTCAGGTTCGTTCTTCGCATGGATGATAATATCATCCGCATAACGTTCAAACGGATTGTTGGAGAAGTTCTCTTCCATCCATTTGTCAAATACGAAGTGAAGAAAGATGTTCGCCAGCAATGGACTGATTACTCCTCCTTGAGGTGTACCCTTTTCCAGATTCTGAATTTGGGTACCATCCTTCAACTGTATGGGAGCTTTCAACCACCGCTTTACATACAAGATGATATGCTTCTTGTCTGTGAATTTGCGAACGGCACGAATCAATAACCGATGGTCTATGTTGTCAAAGAATCCTTTGATGTCAACATCTATCACCCACGGATAACGCCAGCAATTTTCGCGGGCTTGCTCGATGGCTTCATGCGCACTTTTGTTTGGCCGATACCCAAATGAACTTGGTGAAAAGCGTCTATCCACTATTTCCTCCAACTCTTTAGCTATAACCATTTGTGCAACGCGGTCTGCGACTGTGGGGATTCCCAACAATCTTATACCTCCATCTCTCTTTGGTATTTCCACGCGCCTCACGGCTGGCGGAATGTAACTTCCACTGGCTAAACGGTTCCACACCGGGTAAAGATGTTTCCGGGGATTCACAGCAATGCCGTTAACGGTTATACCATCAACACCTGCTGCGCCTCCTTTCGCTTTTACCAGCTTAAACGATTCCCACACCTGTTCTTTGGTGATGGGAAATGACTTTTGTTTCTCTTCTAAATTCATTCGTGTAAATCGTTCGACTTAACGTTGACTTGAAAAAAAAACTAACCATGTTAGCCCCTTCGCTCCACTCAAGTTTCCAAGAGCATCTTCACTACTACGGACTAATCTGCCCCTTGTCTGTTGTTTCGGTATTCGTCTTATCCCTACGGGACTTATAACTTTTCCTTTCGCACCAACAGCAAGGTTCCCCTGTTTCATAACAAAGCCCAGTCTAAGGTCATGCCATCTTTGTGCCGGTCGCTCATCATAAGCCGCAATACAGGTATCGCTTATGACTTATCTCTTCGGGGCGCTGATCCCTCGGGTTTTGAGCAACAACAAGGTTAGTTACGACACCTCTACGATGGTTCACTCTCTTCTCATTCATCTCCTTAGACCTCACCTGAATTTGTCTTTCCTACAACTGAAAGTAAATCCGTTTCCACAACGCTCAGTACCTACGCCTTGAAAGCAAAGCACCTTGTGGTGGTTTGACAAGTAAGCCTGTTCTCTCCTTGTCGAGAGCACACTCTTTCAACATTTCATTGACCGAGAATTTCGTGAGACCTCCGACATTATATATAGAGTGGCCGGCTCGTTTCCATACTAAGACAACTTCCTGATGAAAGTCTCTCATCTTTGTTACAACATTGCCTACCATTCAATGAACAAGTCATTATATTGTACCCTTGGTAGACATTCAGGGCACACAACGCCCTACAACAAAAGCTATAAAAACATGGCGGGTGACTGACTGCCAATTAAGATAAAACTTCTAACTTAACTTTGTGTCGGTGGAGAAATTAGGTTTCAAAAGCCGCCACGTTTTATAGCCAAACGATATCTATGATTAAAACTAACGTTTCATAAATTATTTTTCAGGTTCAATTCATAAGGTGTTCCGCGTTTTATAACAGCGACAATCCGGTGTAGTAACTTGTTTCTTACGGCATTAATAACAGACATTTTATTCTTGCCTTCTTCCACCTTGCGTTTGTAATAGTCGTGTAATTCGGGGTTGTGTTGTACACTGCTTACAGCAGCCATGTGCAAGACTCGTTTAAGTTCTCCATTTGCAAATTGAGATACACCTGTCTTACCTCGTATGGATGTACGCTTTCGTAGGTAAAGGGTGCTACGCCACTGTAACAACAAGGTTTTCGGCTATCAGCCAGGCGGTTGAAACCATGTGTGTAAACCAACAACATTGCAGCCAGTACCTTGCCTACGCCCTTTATTGACAACATCAGATCATACTTCTGTTTTAAAGTTTCGTCTTCACCGATGAAAGTGAGGATTTGTTCATCTACTTTATCCAAACTCTTTCCAACCCGCGAATAGCTTCCGGTTTTATCTTGTCCATTAATTTTGCTTTGTTGAGGTATCCAAATTGTTTTTAACTCTTCGGAGCTTGTTCGAATGGTTTGTAATGATTTGAGCAGGCGTCTTCACGTTAGCCTGAAGATCTTTCAGTTTTTCCAGCGTTAATACACTTTATTTGCATGATCTGGGCTTTATCTGTTCTAAACGATGCATATCGGGCGATACGCTGGGCATCAATTTTATCAGACTTTCCTCTTACCAGTCCTGGCTGCGTTTGATCTGCAGAGCTTTCCAATAAACGTGCACATCACGGCTGAGCAGGTAGTGTACCAGCGAGGCGTGTATACAAGCCAGTGTGTTCCATACAACAAAGAGTGTGATGGTCGCATTCACATTCCATTTGTTTACACCAGGCTTTGAGGAATTGTTTGAATCCCGATACGTTGTTGTGAAGAACTTGTTCTCCAGCAAGCTGCCCATCTTGTTGACGGATTAGACAGGCATCAATACTTTCTTTGGATACATCAATACCGAGTATCCAATGGTACGGTTGATTTTGGTGATGGTTTTCCATAGCTTTTGGTTTAGGTAATTAAACTAAAATGAGCATTGGATCGAAACCTTTATAATAGGCCCGCAGCCTTGAATATCTATTTGATCCCCTCTCACAACTTAAATTAGCAGCCGGACTGAATCGTTTGATAAGCCCTCAACCTGGTTGGCGGCATAGTGCTCCGGCTGCTTTTTTTGTGGATAAGCTGGATAACCGAAGCGGTTACCCACTTACCCACAAAAGTTACGATTACTACGATAAATTATGTTGAAGTAAATCTAAAGGTTGGCGGTTATGCCAGGCACCATCCATAGGATAATAAAGCGTTAACCGAATTTCATGTTGTAAAAATTTATTTATGGATTTTCTAACTTACTCCGAAAGGCTTGAATACATTCTTTCCTTGATTGAAAAAGGATTTCTCCAATCTCCAAATTACCTTGTTGAAAAGTATAATATCTCTGAAAGGACGGCACGTAGAATGATAAGTAGTTTGCGAATGCTGGGACATGACGTAGTCTATTGTAAGAAAACGAAAAAATATTTTTTGAGAAATAAGCAGACGGCCAAAAATTGACCGTGTCAAAATCGTTATTAGGGTATTAATGGTCAAAGGAACCAACAATGTTAAAACTAAATCCAATCTTACTATGAAAAAATTACCCCAATCAAGTAGGCCTATGAAATTTGTTTTGTTGAGCCTAACCTTACTTTTCGTATTCACACATTGCGAAGAAAATGTACAAAAACTAAAAAAAGAAAAAGAAATAGAAATCACTGCAATTTCTGAAGGTTTGAAAGCGTTTATAGGTGATGGAAATGCATCTATGAAAAACGTCTCGGATTACTTTGCTAATCAGTACAACTTTAATTTTGACGCAGAATTTCAAAAATTAAAACCGAAGTTCGTGTCTGGGAAGCAGGACAATCATCCTTCTGCTAGAACACAAGAAATTGATCTGTACAATTTTCAGGAGATTCTTAACAGTAATGGAATTGCTTATGGAAGCTACTCATATGATTATCTCAACAGGTTGTCAGTAATTTTTGAAAATGGTATTTATGAACAATGGGAGGTACAAAATATTATTTCTCAAATGCGAAATGAAATTTCAAATAATTATTCAATGTCAGCTTCTGAGAGGAGTAATCTCCTTAATACATGGGACGCCTTAACTTCCAATTATAATGGATTGGTGGATGTGTCCTATTCCATAGCCAATGGAGAAATAATGGCAATAGCCAGAACAAAAGGTTGGTTTAGGACTGCATGGAGAATTGTAAGGTCAGTAGTTTTAACAGCTGCAGTTGGAGCTATTATTGGAGCTACCATTAGTGGCCCCGGTGCGATAGTAGGTGCTATCGTCATGGGTGTTGTTGCAATCACAGATGCGTGGGCAAACGATTACTGTCATTTTGCATTTCAATGTGACGGAGGTTGGCGACAGGAATGCTCAACTGGAAATTGCGCGCCATACGTTATTTAGTACTGAGTCTAAAATAAAAACATATTAGTTATGAATTCCAGAATTACTATAGCTTTTTTGATTCTGATGATTGGCACTTTAAACGCACAGGGTAATGTAGTTAAGGATAGTGTGCTGTTTAGCCAAAAAGTTGTGAGAGATGATAAGATGTTTGAAGACGTCTGGAGAGCAAAACGGGGGACATTATTATTGACTAGTCAAAAAATGGAATTCAAAAGTAAGAGACCAAATCACTCACGTTTTGATTTCTCGATTCCTTACAGTCAAATAAAAAGTATAAGGCCTTTCTATGGTTTCGTTATACCCAATAGGATTAAAATAAAAACGGAAACCGGAGCGACTTATAGGTTGTTTACTTATAAAAAAAGAAAGATTATTAAAATTACAAGGGAGCAAATGGCGAGCACCTGACAATAACACCCTAGAAATTAATTTATGAAGGAGAGCTGTTTTATGACAGCTCTTCTCATTTAAGAGAATGTGGAACAGCAACAGGCACAAACCGCCAACAAAATATATGCAAAATTGCTGGGTACAGTTTAAATTGTTAGTTTAGTTTTCAAATAAAGTTTTGTTACGGTTGACAATTTAACTTTACTAAACCAGCAACTTCGCATATACCAACGTTGTAGGCAATTCATCCCATTTCCGGGACGAAAATCAATTTCGAAAGCTAACGGACACACCGTACCTTAGTTGTGCTCTATGAAAGACCGTTGGCCCAATGGCGTGTAAAAACCCGAGCGTAATTCTGGTTGAAATGTAAAAAGTCCCGATCAGCAAATCGGGACTTTAGGACAATTTAATTGGTGGTCACGCTTAAGCATGAACCCCGTTCAGAATAATTTCTATACGAAAATACATTTCCTTAGAGCATTTTTTCAAACCCTTAACCCTTTAATTATGAAAAAGGAAAAAATGGCTCTCGATGTAGTAAACCCACAGGCTGCAGGTATTGATGTGGGTAGTCGTTCTCATTACGTGGCTATTGGCCAGTGCGATGAAGATGTGAAAGAATTTGGTGTGTATAATGAAGACCTCCTGGCGCTTGCACAATGGCTGCTGGACAATGAAGTTAAGACGGTAGCCATGGAAAGTACCGGTACTTACTGGCAAAGTCTTTTCACCACCCTACAAGGTGTTGGACTTGAAGTCATTCTTTGCAATGGAAAATTCACCAAGAACATCAAGGGGAAAAAGACGGACGTAAAGGATTGCCAATAGATTCAAAAACTTCACACCCTTGGACTTTTAAGTGGAAGTTTCCTTCCCGATGAAGCCACCGAACAACTCCGAACCTATTGCAGACACCGGGCTAATTTGCTTGAGCAAGCTGCTGACACGTCACGCAAAATGCAAAAGTATTTGCGATTACTCAATCTTCGATTGGACGTTGTGGTGAAAGATGTAACCGGACTCACCGGACTAAGCATTATCGATGCCATCTGTAAAGGCGAAATGAATCCTGAAAAGCTTGCTTCACTGCGACATGGGAACTGTAAAAAATCAGAACAGGAAATAGCTAAAGCCTTGCAAAGTAATGGAAGGAAAGACTTGCTGTTTTCGTTGAACCATGAATATGAGTTGTATCTAATCTTTCAAGGAAAGATCAGTGAGTGCGACAAGCAGATACAAAAGCTTCTTAATGAACAAATCAATAAGGATGATAATAAAAAACAACATCACATTGAAGGTAAAGTTCATAAACGCATCAACAAGAACAACCCGGATATCAACATCAACTTACTTTCTTATCAATACTTCGAGGGAGTTGATCTACTCGCCATTGAAGGCGTAAGCCACTCTACAGTATTGACATTGATGAGTGAAGTAGGACACGGAATCAATAAGGTGGATTTTTCGATGAAGAATTCAAAGACCCTACCCAAAGACTCTTTAAAAGACTTGAGGACAACGAAGTTAAATTTGTAATATCGGACTTACTTGAATTAGAGTTAATTCAAGCTCCAAAACATGTGAATGAGTTACTTTTAAAATATCCGACTGACAGATTTGAAAGAATCGAATTGACTGAAGAAATAATGAATCTGGCCGACAGATACATTATCGAGAAAGTTGTTGGGCGAACTAGCCTTGAAGATTGCCGACATATTGCCCTAGCGACAATAAACCGGGTAGATGTACTGGCGAGTTGGAACTTTAAACACATTGTAAACCTTGATAGAATAAAAGGTTATAATTCAGTAAATTTGAGACTGGGTTACCCGACAATTGAGATTAGAACACCACAAGAATTAGTGAGATATGGCGACTAAAGAGAAAACAAAGACATTTGACGCAGTTAAAATGATGCGGGACATTCGCGACAAGATTAGTGAAGAGACCCAAAACATGACTTTAGAACAATTGAAAAAGTACATTGCGGACAGATTAAAAAATTCCAACCTAAAAACAGTGGGACGATAGATCGAGTAGGTAAAGGGGAGTTTCACCCCTAAACCTCTCACAGAACCGTGCTTATAGCACTTCCCTATTCAACAACTCCTCCAACACCTGCTGCACAACCGGCCCGGGTTTGCCGGTACCAATGCGCATATCATTTACCTGCACAATGGGTACCGCGCGTTTGGTAGTACTGGTTAAAAATACTTCGCGGGCCAGCAGCACATCTTCCAACGTTACTTTGCATGCGATAACCCGCTGCATGGATAAAATATTTTTTCGGGTAATCCCTTCCAATACATGTGCCTGGGGTGTAACCATTGCACCATCTGCCTTTACTACAAACAGGTTACAGCGCGGAAACTCACTTACCTCACCATTCAAATGATACAACACATCATAGGCGTTGGCTGCTTTTACCTTTTGTTGCAGCCACACACCGGTAGTATAGTTAATTGATTTAACCATTGGCATTTCGCGCCTGAACTCGTGGGTAATAATCTTAACGCCCTGTTCCAGTACCTTAGGTGAAGGCATGGTTAACGCATGTTGTGTAATAATCAGGTTGGGCGTTGCTATTTCGTAACCATCGGGCGAGTAGCCACCGGTGAGCACCATTTTGATTCCGGCATCGGTAGCACCATTTTTTTTCAATAATTCAAACACTACTTTTTTCAATTCGTCACGCGAAAGCGTTACCGGCAAGTGCATAAATTCTGCCGAACGATAAAACCGATCAAGGTAGTTATCAAAAAATGGGATTTTCCCATTTATGGTTTTAAAGAAATCGAAGATACCATACCCACGTTGCACGGCCAGATCGCTAACGTGCACGAGCGTTTTCTCGGCAGGTAGAAATTCATTATTGAGAAAGGAATACATACTTCAGATTTTTTTCACGCAAAGACAAGTTCGTAAAGTAAGCGCATTTTAACTATTGGCTACCAGGTCTTTAATTCATTAAATTTTTCTTGAACGTATTGGAGTAATGTAATCATTTCACCACACCGTGTTGCTTCATGAGCCTGATCACTTCCTCGCGTGGTAGCGCCTGTATGGTGTGTCCGTCCTTACCTGTCATCGTTTCGGCTGCCCACAACGAGTTGATGATGGCTTCTTCTGTTGCTTCGATGGCTGCCATAAATAAGGGTGAGGTGGCATCATTAATTAATTGGATGGTGTTATAGGTACGATCATCCGGATTATGCTTTACACGTACAGCGGTGTGTGTTGAAAACGCAATAATATAATCGCCACTACCATTGGAAGCAATGCCACCGGTTTTGGCCAGCCCCATAAATGCACGCTTAGCCAAGCGTTCCAGGTTGCGTGCATCCAATGGGGCATCGGTTGCCACAACCATCATACACGAACCATCGGAGTTGTTTTGCAACACATCGCTCATAAAGTATTTTTTTAATGCTTCGCCTACGGGCACACCATCGATCTGCAACACACCACCAAAATTGGTTTGCACCAACACGCCTACCGTATAACCACCAACTTGCTGTGGAAGTACACGCGAAGCAGTTCCGATTCCACCTTTAAAACCAAAACAAATAGTTCCGGTTCCGGCACCCACGTTACCTTCGGCAACGGGGCCGCTTTGCGCCTGTGCAATAGCATCTTTTACATGTTGCGCAGTAACATGCATGCCCCGAATGTCGTTTAGGTAGCCATCATTGGTTTCGCCAACTATCGCATTTACCGATTGTACATTTTCATTTCCAGGAAGGCTAAGCATGTATTGAACTACACCCTCAATGCCTGCCGCTATACTTAAGGTGTTGGTGAGCACAATGGGTGTTTCAATGTTTCCCAACTCCACTACCTGCGTGGTGCCTGCCAATTTGCCAAAACCATTGCCTACAAAAATGGCAGCCGGTACTTTTTCCTGAAACACGTTACTTGCATGCGGCAGAATAACGGTTACTCCGGTACGGATGTTAGCTCCCACAATTAAAGTTTTGTGCCCTACTTTTACCCCAGCTACATCGGTAATGGCATTAAACTTACCGGGTGAAAGCACACCTATTTTTATTCCGATATCGCGGGCACGCTTTTGCGCGTATGAAGAACAGGTTATAGCCAATAATAGAAAAATCAAATACCTCATAAAGCAATCTTTTTTAATCGTTCTACCATTTCCAATACAGCCGGGCACACGAGCGTGTTTTTATACGTTAGCTCAGTAATTTGTACCATCTTTTTGCGATCGGTATGCGGATACTCGCGACAAGCCTTGGGGCGACTGTCATACACTTTGCAATAGTTATCATCAGCTAAAAACGGGCAAGGCGAGGATTTCAAAACAAAATCTTTGTCTTCATCCACACGCAAATAGGTTTCAATAAAATCGCCTGGCTTTATGCGTAAGGCTTTTGCTACCCGTTCAATATCGGTTTGGTAAAAAATGGGGCTGGTGGTTTTACAACAATTGGCACATGCCAGGCAATCAACTTCCTCAAAAACTTCTGAATGTATTTCATGAAAGGCATTATCCACCACTCGCGCATCTTTCTTCTTCAGGCTTTGAAGAAATTTCCGGTTCTCAGCCGATTTATTTTTAGCTACTTCGCGAAAGCGATCTAATTCCATTATTCAAAGTTAGTAGAAGCTACCTTAAAAAATACTACCCGGTATTACAACACTTTTTTGAATATTAATTATTTACTGATGCAGAACGATAAAAACGTAAATTTTTCTTTCATTTGAAGAACATGACTCCGCATTCAAACCAGATTCTTTTTCACATCCGGAAGAATATAAGCCCCACTCCTGAAGAGGAGCAGTTTTTTGTGTCTTTATTAAATCCACTCAAATTGAGGCAAGGAGAGTTCGCTGAGATAGCTGGCGAGGTTACTTACAATTTTATACATGTTACGTCAGGTTGCTTGATGACGTACTATACCAACAAACAAGGCACCGACCAGGTGATTCAATTTGCCACCGCAGGCTGGTGGACAGGCGATTTACACAGCCTTACTTCGCAACAACCCTCTATTTATACCACCCGGGCTTTGGCCGATAGCGAAATACTGCAACTACCCAAAGTACGGATGGAAGAATTGCTGGAACGCTACCCTAAGTTTGAGCGCTATTTCAGAATCATGTTTCAGAATTCGCTGGTAACACATCAGAACCGCATTATCGAAGCTTTTACAGCTACAGCCGAAGAACGGTACCACAACTTTCAAAAAAAATATCCGCAAATGGAGCAGTATGTGCCACTTAAGTACATTGCCTCTTACCTCGGCATAACGCCAGAGTTTTTGAGTAAAATCCGTAGAAAGAAATAGTAAGCAGAAGGCAGTCGGCAGTAAGCAGTAAACAATGAGAAGTAAAATAATTACTGCTTACTGCCACCTGTGTACTGCCTACTTCAATTTCTTAATCTAGTTCAAGCCACTACCCCACCCTTCTTAACCTGGTTTAAGGTGTGCTGCCTGATTGCTAACCTACCTTTGCTTTACGAATTGCGGAAAGAATAACCACGATTAAATACAAATCAGAAACTTAAAATTTAAAAACTTATGTCAACCTTAACAACAACCAAGTGGGCTATTGATACTACCCACACCGAAGTACAATTTAAAGTAAAGCATTTGGTGATTAGCACTGTTACGGGCTTCTTTAAAAAATTCAGCGGCAGCGTAGAAAGTGAAACCGAAGATTTTGATGGCGCGGATGTTTCGTTTAGCCTGGATGTAAACAGCATTGATACCAACCAGCCTGATCGCGATACGCACCTGAAGTCGGCTGACTTTTTTGCAGCCGATCAATATCCAACAATTGATTTTACCGGAACTTTAAAAAAGGTTACTGGCTCAGAATATAAGGTAGATGGTGCATTAACCATTCGCGGTACTACCAAAGCTGTGGTATTAAATGCCGAGTTTGGTGGCATTATGGTTGACCCTTGGGGAAATACCAAAGCTGGTTTTGAAATCAACGGAAAAATAAACCGCAAGGAGTTTGGCTTAAACTGGAATGCACTTACCGAAGCCGGTGGCTTGGTGGTGAGTGAAGATGTTAAGCTTCATATTAACGTTGAATTGGCAAAAGGTTAATCAGCAACTCAGTTGATTTTTGCGGGCCCCGGCTTCGGAAGAAGGCGGGGCTTTGTTGTTTGGTGAGTTGTAACTATATTCAAAATATGAAAAAATTAATAATACTGATTGGCGTTGCAACTGGCACTTTCGCACTTGTGCTACAACTTTATCTTATTATCGCTAAAGCACTTGCCGCAAACCAACATGTGTTAAGTGAAGTATGGCGCTATTTCAGTTACATGACCATCTGGAGTAATATCTTAGTTACACTCTGCTTTGCAGCAATGGTATTTACTGGTAAACTTTTCTATTTTAAAAAACCTGAAGTTCAGGCTGGCACTTTCATCTATATAATAGTAGTAGGTGTTGCTTATCATTTTCTATTAGCGCATATCTGGTCGCCCACGGGTTTGCAATATGTGGCTGATGTTTTACTGCATTATGCCGTTCCGATTATTTATTGTGTGTACTGGTTATTCTTTGCAACTAAAGCCAGGCTTGCCTACAGCTATTCCATTCTGTGGCTCATTTATCCCTTAGTATATTTTATTTATGCTTTGTTGCGGGGACTAATTGTACATTCCTACCCATATCCGTTTATTGATGTTACCACCTGGGGTTATCCCCAAGTTTTGCTCAACAGCCTGATGTTACTTGTTGTTTACGTTTTGCTCGGTTTAAGCACGGTGGCGCTTTCGCGGAAGTTTAAAGATAACTAACCTATTGAAGCTTAATTTCGGTAACAAATACCCTTGTAAGGACAAAACTTACAAGTAGCGGTTTCAGTTGTTTGATCAAATGGAACCTCCGGATTAAAAATTTCTTCCAATAAAGCCGTAAGGTGTAAACTGAACTCTTCCATGAATGGCAGTACATTGTACACGGGTTGTTTATTTATCGTTAATCCGAATTCAGTGCTACCAAACAACAACTCGCGGTTCATAATTCCGGTTATCATCTGGTCATCCACTTTAAGCGGAAAGTTAGATTGGTAAAGAAAACCGTACAACAGCGTTTGGAATACCGCCTTTTGTCGCTTCTTGCCGGCACGATCAAACAGTGCTGCCACGCTTTCAAAATCGAGCTTATCGCCACCGGTTTTATAATCTACAATCCGCACTACATTATCCTTTCGATCTACCCGATCGATTTTGCCACCCAGCACTGCATACCCGGGAGCATGCGAAATCTTCATCCGATGCAACAATCCGTCTTGCTCAATAGCTTCCATTGTAAAAGGAGCCATCTCCTTATCATTCTCTAAAATACGAACAGCAAAGCTTCGTACTAATTGTTGTATAACCACGCTTTGTCCTTCGTATGTTACTTTTTTTCCGGGCTCCATATTAAACGTGGTAGCAAATGCTTCATCTATCAATATATCAACCGTTTTCTTTGCATCGGCAAAATCGCCTGCCTCCACACTTTTAGTTCGCTTGCGTTCGGCCAGGTATTTGTAAAACTTTTCCATTACCTGATGCAAAAAATTTCCAAGTTCGCGCGCACCCAATTCATCTTCCACTTCGTTGGGTTCGCGAATGCGCAATACGTGTTTAAAATAAAACTGCAAACGACAATCCAGGTAAGCTGCCAATGCAGAAGGCGAAAGCCCTTTGGTGCGTTGCTGGGGTGTTCCGTCATTTAATTTTAAGATGGCCTGCAGAACTTCTTCTGTTTTTGGTATAATAATCGGGTCAACCACCAACGGCTTAAGCGGATTGTGTAACACCTGCGATTGTAACTTCAAGCCACTTTCAAAAATAAGTTGTTGCAGGTAGCGGCTTTTCTCACCCTGCCCTAACTGATCGGTTTCGGTATTATAAAACAGAAAAACATTTTCGGCCCGCTGCAACATGCGGTAGAACAAATAGGCATACATGGCATCCTGATGCTCGGTTGTTGGCAACGCGTATGCTTTTCGGATGTTGAATGGAACATACGAACCCTTACCGCCAAAAGCGGGAAACGCACCTTCATTTAACGATAACACAAACACATTTTTATAATCGAGGTTACGGGTTTCCAACACCCCCATAATCTGAAGGCCTTTTAACGGTTCGCCACTAAACGGAATTTTTTCGGCTCGCGCTAATTGGCGCAGCAGGCGTAAAAACGATCGCAACGATTTTACAAATTCTTTCCGATCTGCTTCAGGTGATTGAACACCCACGATATCCTGAATGCGATTGAGCAATTTTATAAACTGAAATGCAAACTCGCGGTCTAAATCCAGAATAGATTCCAAACTACCTATCTCGCGCAGCACACTTTGCAGATACGGCAACAAGCCATTGTTTATGTTACCAAAAACAACCCGGTGTAAGGGCGAAACACTGGCCAGGTAATTTTGTGGAATCTGAACCCAATTGCTTTTCTGGATTTCCTTACGCCTGGTGTTAGCCAAAGCAGCATCGGCAGCAATGATATACGGATGTGCCAACAATGCCAACACCTGCCGGTGATTATAATAATCATTTCGTTTGCCGATCTGCAATTCAACCAACAGCTCCACCAGGTTAAAAAAAGAAGTATTGCCCAGTGAATAGCCCATGGTTACATTCAACTTGTCGATGGACTTAGGTAAGCCAAACAAAACCGGCATCAACAATTTTTCATCGGGCAAAACAATTAAGGTATCTTCCGGAACTAATCCGTTGTCCAATTCTTGTTGCAGAATTTGCCCTACTAATTTTGCCTGCCCAATGGGTTGAGCGGCCCCTAAAACTTTAACCGACTTATTGCTTCTGAAATTAGCCGGAAAATCTTGTGTGAACGTTTGCTTTAAGATTTCATGACGTTGGTACTCCCGAAAAAATTCACCTGCTTCCTGTGTTTCGTTGTTCACGTAATACTCATCCCCATCCCAAATCATCTGGCTGCCCCGCTCAACAAAGTAGCAAAGAATTTTTTCCTCGGCTTTAGTAAGTGCATTGAACCCCACAAACCTTACTTGTGCGGGTACATACTGATCAGTAGCCAGGGTGTTGATGTTTTCGGCAACCTCGCGATGTACCAAACCTTCATACGCAAGTTGTTGTGCCTGCAATTGCTGGCGGTAGGTTTTATAGAGTGTAAACAACTTGCCCCACATGTCCAGAAACTGTTGCTTGTTTTTGGTTAGGTTGCCATCAAATTCGTTCCAGAAGTCAAGCAAAAATTTTTTCTGACCTTCGCTCAGGTAATCGAAACTGGAATCAAGTTCTTTCTGATTTCGCAAATCGCGAAACAATTGTTCGGCATTTACCAGGTATTTGTCAATCTCATTAAAATCGCGCAGCAGCATTTCGCCCCAGAAATAAAACTTATCGAAACTCTCTTTCTGCGAACTCATCACTTCATTGTAAATAGTGTGCAACCGATGCACTAATTCCAATTTATCGGGAACCTGATAAACCGAAAACGAAGCAATAAAATCTTCAATGGTATTTAACCGTGGAGCAAACACCGGCCTGGTTATTACTTCCGACAAATGCTTACGAAAGTAAAGCGCGGCCCTGCGGTTAGGAAAAATAAAAGTCAATTGCTCAAACTGAGGTTCGGCATTAATTTTTCGGGCTAGTTCTTTTAAAAATGATTCCATGGTTCAAAAACCCAAGCGCAGTTGGTCTTTATCTTGTTTTGTTGATTTAGCAGGTTTACCAAAAGGTACGGGAACAACTTCGCCTGTACGGATATACAATAAATAACCCTTCACGTTCTGAAAATTCATTTTACGTAATGTATCGAGGTAACGGCTAACCTGCTGCGAATCGCTTTTGGCAGGGTTACCCGTTTTAAAATCAATCACTACAGCTTGTTGCCCTTTTAACAACAACCTATCTATGCGACTTTCTTCGCCACCCGGTAATAACACAGGCACTTCGGTTCGCACCTCCCAATTTTTATTAAACCACGAGGCAATCACTTCGTTGTTGAAAAGTTCATCAACCAATTGCCTGATAACCAGTTTTTCCTGTTCGTTGATTACACCGGTATGTTGCAACACCTTAAAAGTTTCGTCCAGCTCTTCGCGATAGCGGATGCGTGAAAAAATTGTATGCAGATGAATACCGTATTTGATGCGAATAGTTGTTTCATTTTCCTGCTGCTGAAAATGACCCGCGGCATGATGGCGGATTACCAATTTAGTTCGCCACGAATTAGATATATAGTGGCTGAGAGGCAATGAGGCTACCGGAGATTTTTTTTCCTCATCGTAACTGGACCACTCACCCGCACGCCACATTTTCTCACCGCTATTCCATTGCGCGCCAAACTGTGGTTGCTGTACAATATTATGCAGAAGGTTTCCTACGTTGCCTAACTTTTCATTCCTTTTAGAGAACGGTGCAGTTATGATTAAACCATGTTCCGCTCGTGTTAATGCTACGTATAATAAATTTAGGTTATCGAGGTAGCAACGCGTGCGCTCTTCGTGGTAATAATTTGCAAAAAAAGATTCATCCAATTTACTGTTGTAGTTAATAGGTAAAAAACCAGCTTGATCGAATGGTGGCTGATCAGATTTTACCCACATCATAGGAGACTTATAGCCATGGTCTAACTCCCACGAGCAAAATGGAATGATTACATATTTAAACTGAAGTCCTTTTGATTTATGTATTGTGATTATTTGTGCCGCATCTACATCGCCCGAAACCTGGATGGATTTTTTACGCCCGATTTCATCCCACCACTCCAGAAAGGCACCAATATCGTTGCGTTCGCGACTCGAAAAATTGAGTACCTCATTTTGAAATGTTTGCAGGTACTCTAACTCTCCTGGTTGTTTACCCAAACCAAATAATTCTACTAATGTTTCGGTTAACTCAAACAAGGGAAGTTTTTTTAGTCCGGCTTTATTCTTCGTAAAGCCATCTGGCAGATTGCTTTCAATCAAAGCGCGGTTTGATACCGCAAACACCTGGTGTAAATCAGCTACTGTATTTTTTAATCGTGCATGTTCGTACGAAAGTTGGGCGCAGGCAATATTATCATCCGGGTTTTGTAAATAGGTAAGTGCGGCAATCAAAAAATTGATTGAACCGACACCATCCAATCGCAACGATTCGTTTGAAACAACATCGTATCTGAAACTTTCTTTTGCCGCTTCGGAATGTTTGTACGCGAGCAAGTGCGAAACAATTTTTTGCCCTTCTTCATTTCTGCGCACCAATATGGCAATGTCTTTTAAACTTACACCCAGCAATTGAAGACGTTCCATAAAAACTGGTATGCGTTGTAGCGCAAAAGTTTCCCAATTCACACCATCTTCATCGTGCAGAAATGTAAGGTCAACAAACCCCTCTGATTTTTTAACAATGCCTTGCGCCACATCCTGGTAAACATCAATTGAAATAGCAGCTCCTGTTTCGTGTGCAACCAACGGCACAGCCGATTGAAACACAGCATTGTTGAAGGCTACAATCTGTTTGCTGCTGCGGTAGTTTTTATCAAGGTTAAAAGATTCAACCCGATGGGTTCCTATTTCATCACCAACTTGTGTCTGAAGCAAAAACAAATCGCCCGAACGCCATCGGTAAATGGCTTGTTTCACATCGCCTACAATAATACTGCGGTAACCCGAATCGAGGCTGTTTACAATTAACGGTTTAAAATTTTTCCATTGCAGAACCGATGTATCCTGGAATTCGTCAATGAGAAAATTTTTATAGAACGAGCCCACTTTCTCATATACAAAAGGTGTATCGCTTTCGCCAATTACCGAGTTAAGGAAATAAGGTGCATCGGAAAGCAACATCATGTTATTTTCCTGTTTGTATTCCTTCAGCTTTCGCGAGATATCAGCTATCAATCCAAAGGCATAGAAATTATTAAGTACTGCTTCGGCACTAATCGCACGAGCATAACCTTGTTCTCGAATTTTAACTATTTCCAGCAGTAGCGGAATCAACTGCTCGCTTGCTACTTGCTTCATTCTAGCACTATGCTTCGTGTCTTTCGATGGCCAGTTAGTGCTGCTTTGATATTCATTCAAAGGCCTGGAGCCAAATCCTTTTTCATCAATATCGCCAACAGTTTTTATTTGGCTCATTTTGCGCATAAACGAGAAAGCTCCACCACCGGCATATTTAAAGTCACTATAAACCCAGCCTTCTTTTTGAATAATTGCTACAGCTATCTCGCCACGCTTTCTGATTGCCTGAATAAACTGATATCGCTCTGTACTTAAATACTTTTTTAGGTTATCAAAAAAGTCTGAGGCCTCAGTGGCTTTCATAACTTCGCTCTCCACCAATCTAAAATCTTCTTTAAAAATTTCTTTGGAGAAATCGCGTAAGCCAGGCCGCACATCCCAGCCCTTATCTTCAACCAGATTTTGTCGCGCAAACTCCACCACCCACTCGGTAAGTTCATTGTTGGTGCCCAACTCCTCCATCAGGTTATTAATTACTTCATCTACCACTTCATCGTGTTCAACCTCCAGCCGGTAATCACCCGATAGTCCGGCCTCGCGTGTAAACGCCCGGATTACCCGTTGAAAAAATGCATCGATGGTGCTGATAGAAAACTGGGCATACTTGTGCAACACTTCGCTGCGTATTTCCTGCGCACGCTCTTTAAAGGTAGGTGCATCTAATCCTAACTCTTTTTGAAGTTCAAGTGCCAGGTCGGGTTCGCGATCATTGGAAAAATCATCCAGGTAAGTGAGGATGCGGTCTTTCATTTCCTGCGTTGACTTGTTGGTAAACGTTACCGCCAAAATGTGCTTAAAATAATCGGCCCGGAAACGCAACGCCAACAGCAGGTATTGTTTGGCAAGGGTGCGGGTTTTACCCGATCCGGCCGATGAGCGATAAATGGAGAATGGTTTGCTCAAAAGTATATATTCGGTTTACGGTTACTATTTACACAATTAGAATGACTGAACATAGCCACAATTTTGCTACCTTGAACAATTATAGTACATGCGCAAACTTTACTTCTTTCTACCTAAGCTTTATTATTCTTTTCCAATACAGTTGCTCTTAAATAATTTCAGACGCAACCATGTGTTGGTACTGTGCTGGATTATTCTCTTTGCCATGATTACCGGCAACTTTGGCAAATACCTGGGCATTCCATACCTGTTTCTCGATCCGGAATATCTGAATAAAGTGGGCTTCACCAGCTTTTTTATGATGGGCTTGCTTACGGCAGGCTTTAGCATGGCCTTTCATATTACCGGCTACATAGCCGATGGCCACCGGTTTTCATTTATTGGTACGTTACCTAACCCGTTTAAGAAGTTTACCATTAATAACTCCATTATCCCGGTGGTGTTTCTGATTACCTATGTGTATCAGATTATTGGTTTTCAGATCAACAATGAATACAGCAGCGAATATGGTTTACTAAAAAATCTGGCCGGGTTATTTACGGGCTATGTTACCATGACGGTTATCTTCTCGTTATACTTCCGGTTTACCAACAAAGATATTTTTAAGTATGTGGTGTGCCGCATTGATGAAAAAATTAAACAAAATGTAAAAGTTACGCGGGCCAGCGCTATGCACAAATTAGATATTGTGCGCAAAAAACAAGTGCGGGTTGATTATTATCTGGATGGACACCTGCGGGCTAAACCGGTAGAGGCAAGTTCTTTTTACGATAAGGCCACCATTTTGCAAGTGTTTGATCAAAACCACTTTAACCTGGTAGTTATTGAATTGTTCATTTTTGCCATGGTATTGGTGCTTGGCATTTTCAAAGATTATCCCGCCTTTCAGATTCCGGCTGCCTGCAGCTTTATGATCTTCCTTACCATTTTTGTAATGCTATCAGGCGCATTTTCCTACTGGTTCGGGGGTTGGTCTGCCACCAGCGGCCTTGTACTATTTTTGATTTTAAATCATTTAGTGGGCGAAGATTTTTTCTCTAAAAAGTATGAAGCTTTTGGACTTGATTATGGTGTGCAGCCGGCCGAGTACTCCGTAAAAACATTACCGCTGCAATTGGATAGCGCCAATATGGAAGCCGACCGGCAGCAGGTGCTTACCCAACTTGCTAACTGGCGTAAAAAGTTTGGTGCCCATAAACCAAAAATGGTTTTTCTGTGTGCAAGCGGAGGTGGAAAACGTGCTTCGTTATGGACATTGAATGCACTGCAAACACTCGACAGCCTGAGCCACGGCAAACTGATGGAAAGCAGTGTGTTGATTACAGGTGCATCAGGCGGGTTAATTGGAGCCAGTTATTTCCGCGAACTGAAGTTGCGCGAAAAACAAGGCGAACCCATATACCCCTACAGTAACAGCCACCGCCAAAAAATTTCGAGCGATAACTTAAACCCACTCATTTTCAGTTTGCTTGCCAACGATTTGTTTGTTGGCTTTACCAAATTTGAGTATGCAGGCAAAGCCTATCAACGCGACCGTGCCTTTACATTCGAAGATCAACTGAATCAAATTACCGAAGGGTTGATGGACAGGCCCATTGTAAGCTACCTGCAACCTGAACTGGAAGGAATTATACCCATGGTAATACTTACACCCACCGTTGTAAACGATGGACGTAAAATGTACATAGCCTCGCGCCCGGTTTCGTTTATGAATGCCGAATTGAATAATATGCCTGGCTATTTACAACGAAAGTTAAGCGGAGTGGACTTCCATCGTTTTTTCAAAAATCAGGATGCAGAAGACTTACGGTTTCTTTCTGCCTTACGCATGAGTGCCACCTTCCCCTACATTACACCAAACACCACATTGCCTACCGAACCGCCTATTCAGATTATGGATGCCGGCATTTCGGATAACTTCGGATTATCAGATGCCGTACGTTTTTTATATGCTTTCCGCGAATGGGTTTCAGAAAACACCAATGGCGTAATTTTTCTTTCCATCCGCGACTCGCCCAAGATGGGAACCATTTTAGCTAAGAAAGGCCAAACCATTATCGATGATATGACCCAGCCCATCAGCAGTGTATATAATAATTTTGAAAACTTTCAGGACATTACCAGCGATTTACTCATTGGCCAGGCACATAGTTGGATGACGGTACCCATACACCGGGTGGATATACAATACCAGGCCGAAAACTATGTACCCATTTTACAAAACATGGATAGCATTCGCCAAAACAGCACCCGTGCTTCGCTTAGCTGGCGTTTAACAACGCGCGAAAAAGATGGCATTGTACGCAACATTCAATCTACCCAAAACCGGTCTGAAACAAATAAGCTAATTGAATTGCTCCAGTGAAAACAGGCATCGCCATCTTAATTGCAGGCTGTATGGGAATTTCTCAGTCCCTACCCGCCCAACTATTTAATCAGGCTGTAGCCGATAGCTTATCCGTTGAATTACAAAAAACAGCAACAGGTACTACTCAAGTTGACATTTACAACCGGTTAGCACGTTTGTATTACGATGAGGATATAAAGAAATCTTTAGTTTATGGCGATAGCGCCCTGAAAATTGCCACGCGCAATAATTACAGCATCGGCATTAAAGATGCACTTAACATTTTGCAGCGTGTAAATCAGCGCATGGGTGTATATTCTACAGCATTTGAATACACACTCGATAACCTGGTACGTACCGAACACGATATGGATACAGCCCAGTTGCTGGATACGTACATTACGATGGGCAATATCAACTCCAATATGGAAAACTATGGCGAAGCTCAATTGTATTTTCATAAAGCTTTGGCACTGGCACAAAAATCCAAATCGACCCAGCAAGCCAACATTATGAATTACATTGGCCGGGCACATGGAAAACTCATGCGTTTTGATAGTGCCGAACAATGGATTAAGTATGCGCTGCGGCTGGAAATTGCGCACCCACAACCGGGTGCCACACTGGCTTATATTTATAATAATCTGGGCGAAGTACACCTGAATCAAAAAGAGTATGACAGTGCCTTGTTTTTTTACAATCAGGCTGCTGCGCTTGATTCTGCCCGTACAAACCTGTATGGCAGAACTTTTACTTTAATCGGGTTGGCACAAATTTACCAAGCCAAGCAACAACCCGAAAAAGCAATTGCCGCCCTGGAAGCCAGCCTGGCTATTTCGCTTAAAAACTTTTACCGCGATAAAACCCGCGAAGCTTATGGATTGCTTTACCCCATTTATGAAACCCGTGGTGAATTTAAAAAAGCATTTGAATACTATCGGTTGTTTGTTACCTATCGTGATAGTGTTTTTAATGCCAGCTTAACGCAATACATCGAAAACCAAAACATTACCCGCGAGAATGAAAACCTACGCAGAGAAACAGATCTAAAAGATGCGCGCTTGCGGCAACAGCGACTTATGCTTTGGATGATTGCCTTGGCTGCGTTGCTAACCATTCCCCTGGCTTTTTCTCTTTTCTATGCCTACAGGCTTCGTACCCGTTCCAACAACCTGTTGCGCAATTACAACCACGATTTAAAAAATAAAGTACAGGAGCGAACGCAGGAGCTTACCAAAACCAACATTGAATTAGCCCGCCATAACAATCAGTTGGAAGAATACCAGTTTATTACCGCCCATAACCTGCGGGGCCCTGTAGCCCGCATACTGGGCCTCATTAATATTATAAACGGAAACTCTTTTCAATGGCCGCGCGATCAGGAAGTAGTTGATAAGCTTACCCAGGCTACAGTTGATCTGGATAACATTGTGCATGACCTGAGTCACGTTTTGCATGTTAAGCGCGTTGGTACCAGCACCTACGAACCGGTTATTTTAAGTAAGCGTGTATTGCGTATTAAAAGCACACTCAAAGATTTAATTCTGGATTCCGGCACCGTATTTCAGGAAGACTACACACAGGTAGATACTATATCAACCATACCCACATACATCGAAAGTATTTTGTATAATCTTATAGCCAATGCCATTAAGTTTCGTTCGCCAGAGCGCAAACCAGTAGTTACCATAAAAACTTATGCAAGCGAAAATCAGGTAGCTATTCACGTACGCGATAATGGCTTAGGTATAGATTTACCCTTGGTGCGCGATAAACTTTACGGCTTGTACCAGCGCTTTCACACCCATGTGGAAGGACGTGGATTAGGCCTGTATCTTGTAAAAGCGCAGGTAGATGCATTAAGCGGCAGTATTGAAATTGAAAGTTTTCCTGATAAGGGTACCACTTTTAGAATCAGATTTCCACGAAACAGTCAGGCTTCTATAGTTAATGCATGACATTAGCGAATCGGATTTTAGATTTTTTGGAACAACTAACCATTGCAACAGCCATACCCCGTGGTGTTAGCGTGCTAAATCCTTATCAGCAGCCTGAGGTATTTAACTTGTGCAGGCAATTTTACACCCGCTATTATAACGATACCAATACACGCACGCTAATCATCGGCATTAATCCAGGCCGCTTCGGAGGCGGCCTTACGGGTATTCCTTTTACAGATCCGACCCGGCTGAAAGAAATCTGTGGAATTGAAAACGCATTGCCTGGCAAACCCGAACTTTCTTCTGATTTTATATATCGAATGATACACGCATACGGTGGTGCCCATGCATTCTATGATAAATTTTACTTTACATCGGTTTCACCCCTGGGCTTCACAAAAAAAGAAAAAAACCTCAACTATTATGATATTCCTCTACTACAAAAACGGCTAAAGCCTTTTATGCAAAATTGTATGCGTACCCAATTGAGTTGGGGCTTGAATACACAGGTAGCATATTGCCTGGGCGAAGGTGATAACTATAAATTCCTGACAGCATGGAACCAAGAAGAGAAATTCTTCCAGCAAATCATTCCATTGCCACATCCGCGATTTATTATGCAGTATAAACGGAAGCAACTGAAGGAGTATTTAAAGTTGTATGTGGAGAAATTGAATTACTCAGGCAAGTAGTCCCCAAACAGATTCCAATCCATACCGGTGCCCCACCCGGCACCATGATCGCTGGTATTTTTTGTTATATGGCTATCACTGATTTTATAATCACCATAGCTCAATAGCGCCAAAACAGAACCCGGTCGTAAATGTTCGCTTGCCCAGCTCAGGGGCGAATTACCATGTGCATCTTTCAATGTTTTGTTGGCTCCATGTTCCAGCAAAAAAGTTATAGTGCGTTCATCGCAATAAGCCGCAGCGCGATGCAAGGGTGTTTCGCCTTTGGTGCGCACATCGCGCATAAAAGCACCGGTCTCTTTTCCGGCTTTGGTTTGCGCATTTACGTTGGCTCCCTTCTCTACCAATAGTTTTACAACATAATAATAGTGTGGCCTTCCGGCTTTTGATACCGCAGCATGCAAAGGAGTTTCATGAGTTAGAGGCACAACTGCATTTACATTTGCTCCGTGATTGATCAGAAAATCACAAACTTTCCAATGCCCAAAGAAAGCGGCATTTCCCAGTTCTTCATCGATATTCAAGCTACTTAAATCGCCACCGGCTTCCAACACGGCCCGCAAACCTGTTACATCATTGTAATAAATTAACCATTGCAACGGTTTAACACTACCCGCATGTAATTGACTTTTCCAATCGGAAAGCTTCAAAAACTGGAAAATGAAATCTGTGCGACCTCGGCTAATAAGTTCAAGAATTTGGTTGGGGTGCATATGCCTCAAATTTGTTAGCCACAAGTTAGCCAAGTTTTCATTCAATACACAGCAAAAATGCATGCGGTAATCCGACCAAAAAAAAAACCGTGTTTAATCTCACGATCAAACACGGCAATGATTTTAGTTAAGCTAAAGCTTACTTGTTAATAAAGAAGCGGAAACCCAATGAAGGACTTAAGGAGCTGGCTCCAAAAGTAAATGTGTTCTGATTGTTGTTATCTACATCTTTATTAGGGTCGTACGAAGTGAAGCCAATACCTTGCAACTGAAAATCAAGGGCCCACTTATCCGATAGAAAATAGGTAAATCCGGGGGCTATAGAAAAACTTGTACTACCTGTTTTAAGTTCATTCTGGCCGCTGCTTGTAGTGCCTGACCCAATCTGAAAGCTGAACGTGCCGGTAAAAGCAAACCGCTCGTTCGATGTAAATTTATAATACCGTGCATAAGGCCCGAACAAAAACGAACTGCTTTTGCTTTCTGCAGAACCTTCGTATTGGGATTTACCAGATCCAATTCCTAACTGCAAACCAACCTCCAGGTTATCTATAACAAAATAACCTGCAGCAGGCCTAAAGTTTAATGACGATGAAGTGTAATCAACATTACCGTACACGTTCTCACTCTTGTTAGAAGAATATTCCAAACCGCCAGCCAGGGTAAAGCTACCGGCTGTGGTTTGTGCCCATAAGCCAACACTCAAAAACATCATTGTTAAAAGTAATCCTGTTTGTTTCATATTAATTTGGGTTTAAAAATGGTCTGCAAAATAACAACAATTATACCAGATGTTGAAGTAGTCAATTCACACACAAATGGTGCCTCTTAGAGTTTAAAATTATCAAATACACTAATGAAACGTTTCTCCAGGAACGAGGTTGTGTTTTTTAATACCGATAAGTCCTTTAAATCATTCTTATTGTTAGCTGGCTAACAAAAATGTATCCTTGATGTAGTGCTGAATGTTAATCATGCGCAAGCTAAGCTATTGCAATTGCAGCAGCCTGGCAAAGGTACTCACATACCGGTAATGTAGAAAATAGATTATACAGTGATCAAATTTTTATGTACCAATTTATCGAATCATATTTGCCCCTTGCATGACTTCAACACAGCATCTTCAATACCAACTCGAACTAATTAAACTGGAGCGGGCAGCCGACCTTGATCAGTATCGGCAAAAGGTTTTATTACGATCGCTTACACAGCGGGTAATAGAAGGTGTTACCTGGTACCCGGTAAAAGTAGTGCGCGATTATGTGGGCACAGGCGAACGCACAATCATTGAAGTAGAACGCCTTCATCCGTCCGACAAACCGCACAGTTTTCAAAGTGGTAAATCTGTAAATATATTCTGCAACGCATTTGGCAAGCCCGAAAAGCAGCACCTGCAAGGGGTTATAAATTATGTGCATAACAATACCCTGGTAATTACTATAAATCCCGATGAACTTCCGGAATGGATGGATGATGGTAAGCTGGGTGTGGATGTAATGTTTGACGAGATGTCGTACAAGGAAATGGAGTACGCATTAAAATCGGTAAGCCAGGCCCAAGGCAATCGCATAGCTGAATTGCGCGAATTGTTTCTTGGGGCCACTCCTGTTTTATCACAAGCAGTTGAAGTGTTACCGGCTCCTCAATTAAATCAAAGTCAGCAAGCTGCGTTACAACAAGTTTTAGCAGCACAGGATTTAGCTTTTATTCATGGTCCACCCGGTACAGGTAAAACCACTACTCTGGTGCAGGCGATATTACAAACTCAGCGTATAGAAGGACAGGTTTTGGTGAGCACACCCAGCAATGCGGCTATTGATTTGCTGGTGGAGAAACTGAGCGAACAAGGATTGAATGTGGTACGCATTGGCCATCCGGCACGTGTTACCGATCAAACCTTAACCAAAACACTGGATGCGCGCATTGCAACGCATGCGCATTACGCTGAGCTGCGTGCCTTGCGCAAACGTATTGAAAAAATACGCTCCGAAGCTTCCAAATTTAAACGCACCTTTGGCCACCACGAACGGGAGCACCGCAGGTTATTAAAAGAGGAAGTAAAGTTATTAAAATCGGATGCGGATATGCTGGAGTTTTACATTGTAAACGATGTATTGCAGCATGCGCAGGCTATTTGCTGCACATTGGTGGGAGCCTCTCACCCAGTACTGCGCGGGCGAAAATTCAAAACTGTTTTTATTGATGAAGCCGCGCAATCGTTGGAGGCTGCGTGTTGGATACCAATGTTGCGCGCGCAGCGGGTAATATTGGCAGGTGATCATTGTCAGTTACCACCTACCATAAAATCGAACGAAGCGGCCAAAGCCGGATTGGCCATTACCCTGTTTGAACGCGGAATTGAAAAACATCCGCAAGCAGCTTCCTTGTTGCAGATTCAATATCGTATGCACGAGGCGATAATGAAGTTTTCTTCGCAATGGTTTTATGATGGCAAGTTGATTGCGCATCCATCCGTTAAAGCAGGTTTGCTAAAGCCACATCAACAACCGGTTGAGTTTATCGACACTGCCGGCTGTGGGTTTACTGAAAAACAAGACCCCGAAACGTTGAGTCGATATAATGAAGAAGAAGCCGCATTGGTAATTAGCGAAACCGAAAAGTTAGTAGCAGATTATGGTGTAGATGAATGGAACGAACAACAAATTACATTGGGAATTATTACGCCTTACCGTGCACAGGTTGACTACCTGAATAAATTAGCCGCTGCATCTTCCATACTCGAACCACTCGGCACACTAATAACAATCCACACGGTAGATGCCTTTCAAGGACAAGAACGCGATGCAATTGTGATCAGTTTTGTCAGGAGTAATGATAAGGCCGAAGTTGGATTTCTGGCCGACATTCGCAGAACGAATGTAGCCATGACCCGCGCCCGTAAGAAATTGCTATTGATTGGCGATAGCGCCACGCTGGCAGCACATCCGTTCTACGAGGCGCTGCTTAATTATGTTCAGCAAAATGGATTTTATAAAAGTGCGTTTGAGGTTTGATTATTTTATTTGATTCGAATTGTTGTAGTAGAAAAATACATCAAGCATGAAAAACCATAAGCGGGTAATCTGAGCATTACAATTACTTTATCTGAACACAATCATTCTACTCTTAAATTATCCACCGGGTTTGCATTGGCAGCCTTTAATGTTTGCGATAAAACGGTAATCATCCCCAACGCGAACACAATTACTATGCTAATGCCAGTCTCAACTATTCCGATAGGAACATTATAATACTGAGCCGTAAGCATCACCCATTCCATTAAGTATTTTACCGTTGGTACTGTGATGATGCTGGCGATCAGCATGAGTAGGATAAAATCTTTGGATAACAGATAAACCAAACTTTCTGATGAGGCACCCATTACTTTCCGAATGCTTACCTCTTTCACCCGGTTTTTGATTGTGAATACTACTGTACCCAGCAATCCCAGGCACGCAATGGTGATGGCAAGCGTTCCGAAAAAGCCCCAAATCTTCACCATCATAAAATAAAATCCATACGCATCGCGAATCTGATCAGTAAGCCAGGCCGACTGGAATTTATCGCCTTTACCAACATGCTTCCAGGCAGCTTCCATTTCTGAAAATGCCTGACTGGTATGAGTTGTTTCAAGATGTATGTTGGCATATTTAAAACGGCTGGGTTGGTATTCAAACAGTAAGTTCCCAATTTGCGATGAAAGACTTGCATAATTAAAGTCCTGCACAATGCCTGCTATCTTTACTTCTCTTTTACCTGGTAGAATAATAACTTGGTCAAGGGCACGCGATGGATCATTAGGATTCAGTTTTCTGGCAAACACTTCATTGATCAGTATCAATTGCTGATTTTCTGCTGCGTTATTGGTGAAGTTTCTACCGCCTAATAGTTTCAATCCCAGGTTGGTTATAAAGTTTTCATCCACGGCTAAGCTATTCACGTTGATGGAGTCTGAATTTTCTACCCTACTCACATAAAGCTCAGACACAGCACCGGTCCCGATAGCGTGCGAGGACATTGAAATACCCTGCACAAAGGACAATTTTCCGAATTCATTTTTAACCAACTGTGGGTTGGCTTGTTGCAACTCTACATTGAGTATTCCCTCTTGTTTAAAACCTAAATCATAATCAACCGAAAACCGATATTGTTGTACCATTATCACCACCACCATGATAAATCCCAGCGACAACATAAACTGCATGGTGATTACTATCCTCCGAAGCGAAAATCGTGAATTTCCCATCGGGTGAAGTTCCTTTCCCTTCAATGCATTAACCGGGGAGAGTTTTGCAAAATGTAATGCTGGCACCATACCTGAAAAAATACCTACCACTATTGCAAAGAGAATAAATCCAGTGTAAGTACCTATCGAAGGATTCAGATCCACAATACTGGTTTCACCAGCAATCGTCAGTACCTCATCACGAATAATCTCAAAGAATAAATATGATAACGTAAGAGCCAGCATCATAATAATGGTGCTTTCCAGAATAAACTGCATGAAGATATGTTTCTTCTGCCCCCCCATTACTTTGCGTACTCCTATCTCTCTTATACGCCTGAGCGATTGGGATATCGCGAGGCTTACATAATTTGAGCAAGCAGCGAGCAGAATTATGAGCGGGAGAAACCCGTTAAGAAGCATAGATTCGTAACTCCAGCCACTTCCAATATTGTTGTGGAGATCGATAAATGCGGGTACAATTTTATCAAGTTGTTGAAGCGCAAAGGTTGCTGCAAAATCATTAGATGTGTATTTTGTCTTTGCGATTCCATTCAGGAATCTTTCAATTGCTTCAGGACTTGCCTTGTCGGAGACTTGAAAATAAGTATAGCAATTGAAGAAGTTATTCCAATTTTCCTCACGTTCAATAAAGGATGCTCCATGATGCGAGGTTAGTGTAGTGAACGAGACAAGTGCCTCGAATATCATGTGAGTATTTTTAGGTTTGTTCTTGAGAACTCCCGTTATCATTACTTCACCAAACGGTTCGATATATGCAAGTTCCCCTACAGGATCTTTGTCTCCGAAAAGTTTTATGGCAGCCTCTTCCGTAAGCACCATTGTATTAGGCTTGGTAAGTGCTGTGAGCGGATTGCCCTGCAGTAACGGAAAGTTAAATACGGATAAAAATTCAGGATCGGTAAAATATCCATTTAGTGAAATTTTGGTATCGCCATAGCCCACTTCGTGATTCAGCGAGTTATGAATGCGAACTACTTTTTCTACTCCATTAAAATTATCCTTTAACAACTGAGCTGTTCCGAAGGGCGAGGAAGCATAGGAGGGATTTCGTTCCCGATCCTGCACATGCGTGATCACTCTATAGATATTCTTGCGATTAGGATGGAAGTTGTCGAATTGAAATTCGAAAACCATCATGGCTACAAATAATAAACTCAGTGTCATTCCAATGGCCAAACCAAATACATTTACAGTGGCGAAGAATTTGTTTTTTGCCAGATTGCGAACAGCTGTTTTAAAATAGTTATTAAACATACCCAGAGTAAATTGATTGTGAGAAAAATAATGATAAGCAGCGTCTCTCCTGCGTTTGGTTAGTGTGTAGGAAAATATCAGCGAAAAAGTCCTTCGCCAGTAGTTAAATCTTGCCTTCCAAATAGAAAAGCGTTTTAAATCCTGATGAAAAAGTTCCTCGATATCACCCTGCAGGTCATCAATGTGTGCCCCCCGGCCTTCAGCAACCTTTCTTTGACTATACCAACATAGCAACCTCTCTGCAAGCCGGGGTGGTTTAAATTTAGACTCCATCGTGAATAGAAAAAAGTGTATGATTGATACAGACGATAGAATGAACTGATATGTTTCTGTTTTTAAGAAGAAATGTAAAAAATTTTACCTTTTCGGCTATTTGGTTATACTTACCAAAAATAATCGCGCGATGTTCACCCTGCAAAGCAGCCACGAACCCACCGGCATCAACTCCAGTTGGTCATTTTCAACTCGCCTAATACGGCAGCATAGACAGTGTTTAGAGAAAGCAGTGCAAAGACCCTTGATGAATATCGCCAGGAAAGAAGTTTACATTCATGCGATTTAGTTTAGAAGATATTTACGTGGCTTGTGCCTACATGGCTATAAGCAGACTGTGCAGACCCGCCAATAACGTAAAGTCGAGCGACTTAAAAATCAATTCTTTTTGATTTGTGAATAGCCAGCATCTCAAAATGTTCGCGCGAAGTCATGCTGTTACGGGTTATAATTTCGAGCTTTCCAAACCCCTCAAAGTTTTGCAGGTAATACAGGTTATATTCATGCGCCATAACCAAATCAAAAAGCTCGTATCGTTCATCCGGGGTTAATCGTTTGTAACATTCTATCATTAAATTAGGCTTGTAACGATTCAGTATTTCAGGAATGGTTTTTATAATTTCCTTATCGTAACCTTCTGCATCTATTTTTATAAGGCACAACTTATCTAATTGCTGAGCGTATTGGTTTAATAAAAAGTTCTGCAGGTTTTTACCTGCAACCTCCAGCACAAAATCGTGCCTATGGTTTTTGCTTTTTATTTGCGAAAGAAAACCACCATTGCAGAAAGAAGCATCGGAATAGTTAAACTCAAACACACCATCCTCTTTGGTTGCAGCAAAACACAGCGGCACAATAGTGGTTTTATCGCGATTGAGCTGCGAATTTTTTTCCAGGATTTTAAAAACATACTTATTGGGTTCAAGCCCCAGTACCAGGCCCGGTTTTCCAACAGCCAAAGCCATCGGTACGGTGGTATCGCCCGTATGGGCGCCAATATCAATTACCATACCTGCCGGGGCCGTAATTTTTTTATAAAAATTTACATTAGCCTGCGTAATGGTTTTGGGTTGTTCAAACGGGTGCAGCCATTGCGCATAATCCACCGTTCCCAATTTATCCAGTTCAAACTGCTTTATCTCAAAACCGTATTCATCAAAAGTTCGCTTCAGTTTACGTCTCCGCAAAAAGTTCCTTATAAAATTCATAGTTCAATATAAAACTCCAAGATAGTGCTTCATCATAAATTAAGTTGCAATACAGCTATTAATAATTCACTGTTGTGGTACATCTGCTTTATTGAACCTTACTTGTGTTTAAAAACTGATGGGTTATCACAAGCGTATTAACGATCTTATTTCTTCTTAATTGTTTGTTCATACAACTCAATCCATTCTTTTGGTTTTACTTTCTTTGCCAATTCACCAAAAAGTTTAACCGGTACCTCGTCAGGTCTTTTAAAGCGGATGCACGATTTACCCATATCCAATTTTTTATCGCTGTATTTTTTGAACTTTTTAACAAACCAATCGTGCAGTTCGCCTTGATACACCGTCATATGATAAACGGCTATATGACTTTTTTGTGAAGCAATACTTATAAAAGGCAGTGCATCTTTGGGATTGGTGTGGTAACCAGCCGGATAAAGTTTATGCGGTACTACGTAGCTGATCATACCATACTGCATAGTTTCTTCAAACCCTTTGGGAAGATTATTCTTAATTGCTTTTCGCAAAGCTGCTATAATTTCAGCC
Organism: Cyclobacteriaceae bacterium; assembly: GCA_019638395.1. GTDB lineage: Bacteria > Bacteroidota > Bacteroidia > Cytophagales > Cyclobacteriaceae > ELB16-189. The sequence goes on along the minus strand of JAHBTX010000004.1, from coordinate 760,116 downwards.
CGATCATCAGGTAAAGTTGAAAGATACTCGTCAACGGTTTTGGCTTTTGATTGCATAAGGACTCTTCTTGATTATCGATGCTGATCTATTAAAATAACATTTCCATCCGGATCGGTTAACGTAATGCTGGCCGGTCCCGTAGTTTTTGTATCCGCCTGCGAAGTTAATTTGATTCCACTTTGTTGCAGGTGTTGCTGAATCTTACGGACATCATCAAAAGGATCTGAATTTTTCCCGTTCTCATCCCAACCGGGGTTAAAGGTTAAGATGTTTCCTTCAAACATTCCCTGAAACAATCCGATCAAGGCATTTTCATTTTTCATGATGAGGTAGTTCATTTTTAAATCGCCACCTAAAACGGTAAAGCCCAGGTTTTCATAAAATTGTTTTGAAGCGTTAATGTCTTTAACACTAAGGCTTATTGAAAATGCTCCTAATTTCATGGGTGTTGGTTTTTGAAGGTTGTTAATTATGTTTTGTTCTTTTGAAGTCTCCGTTTTAAACACGAACCCAAAGCAGAAGGCGATGGCAAGCGCTAAACAAATTAAGATAATCTTCTTCATCTGGATGACAGTTTTTTAAGTGGTGGCAGTTTGTGTAGGTGGTAGAAAATCTTTCTTTCGAAGCAGGGCTGCACTTAGTAAAGTAATCACCAACCCAACCGGGAGTATCTCGGTAATGGTAATCGCAAAACGAATAACCGGATTCTTATACATATCGCTATACCCAATCCAATCTGCTCTTGCTTCCGCCAACTCAGCTTCGGTAGCTCCCTCTGCCTTCATCTCTTCAAAATAGTGCTCCGTCATTTTATTCATAAACTCATCTCCCATCTGGGAATACGAAATCTCCCACGCCAGTGCATACATCACAGCAGCTACTAGTGTGATCAGGATTCCAATCAAAACGCCTTTTCCAAACGTGATATTTCCGGCCGCGTGGTTATCGCGGAAAGATTTGATGCCAAAGAAAACCATTGAAAGGGCAATGACCATGGTGGTATAACCAACCAGGTGGCCATTATCGAAATTAAGTACGCCCGTATCCCACAAGGGCATGGTACCGAGCATGAGGCCGCCAACAATAGTACCGGCAATGAGTCCGTAGATGATGACAATTTTTTTCATAGCATTTGTTTTTTGCCCAAACCAACTCGGTTAACAGCCAAAATCCTTCACCCGAACGGGTGATTTGAGAGAAATATAGCGGAAATCATACGAAAGTGGGAACCCGTTACTAGTTTCTGGTTACTGGTAGCTGGCTAAACAAGTCAACTTAAACTCATAATTTTTGAGATAGCTTCGAACAACCAGTAACAAGCAACCAGCGACAAGAAACTAGGGAATCAACCTCAACTCTTTACCCCGTTGCACTGCCTGCGTTCTGCGGCTTACTTCCAGTTTTAGAAAAAGATTAGATGTATGGGTTTTGATTGTATTGAGTGACACAAAAAGTTTATCGGCTATTTGCTGATTGGTTAATCCCTTAGCCATCAACTCCAGCACTTCATATTCGCGTTTGCTAACGCCCAGCCGCTGCAATTCCGCTTCGTTCAAAACAAATTCAGGCACTGCGTGTACGGTAACAACCTTTTTGGTTGTAAGCCTTAAACCCACCCAAACGCCTAACACAGTAAAGCCCAGCGCCAAAATACCCACATAAAACTGGATGGATAAATCGCGCACAAAAAATTTATACTCTAAATACTGGAGCAGAAAAACCAATGCCGCCAAAGAAAGTCCGTAAATGATTATGATGCGCTTCATCAACAACTTAAGTGCTTAAAAATAAATTGTTTTACAATAGTGCACAAAAAGCAACAGATTGATAAGGCGAAACAAAAAATGGCACTTGCGGTAGTTGTGCCAACTATAGGGGTTTGGCTTACCCTTTGTTTTCTGATGCGTATAACCAAATAAAACAAAAACGCTATGAAAACGCTGTGGATGAAAACTATCGTACTGCTGTTGCTGGGAGCAGCAACTGTGCATGCGCAAGAACGCGAACAAGTTCCAGGCGATAATTTCAGCCTGGAAGGTGCACTCGAATTATTCAAGAAGTCCGCTTCGCCCGAAGAGTTCGAACGATTATTAAACCTACCGGAATCGGAAGTGAATAACCTCGATCTGAATGGCGATGGCAACACCGACTACATTCGGGTAATCGATCGCAACGAAGGTAACATTCACACCTTTACCATGCAGGCTGTCATTTCCAGAAATGAGTTTCAGGATATTGCCGTTATCTCACTTGAGAAACTTGAAAACGGCCGGGCCATTCTGCAAATAACGGGCGATGCCGATGTATATGGTATCGAAACGATTATTGAGCCTACTACTGAAGTTCGCATTAATGCAGGAACCACCACCACGCACACGTATGTAAATGTATGGAGCTGGCCTTTTGTGCAATATGTATATAGTCCCTACTACTCACCTTGGGTGTCGCCTTGGTATTGGGATTATTGGCCTGGTTGGTGGCGGCCCTGGAGACCAGTAGCCTATATTACGTATTACCCACGTTGGCATGTCTATCGCCCCTACTATCGATATTGTGATGCCCCGCGCATACGATATGCCAGCCGGATTTATTACCCGCATCGCACCACCTCGGTAATTGTTTATAACCGGCACCGCGATCAAATCAGCACGTACCGCTCCACGCGAACTGTGTATGGCGATGCACGCGAACGCGATAGCCGCACCATGCGCTACGACAATCGCAACCGCAGTGTTACTAACCGTAACCGGGAATATGGTCGTGAGGAAGGCCGCGAACGAAACACCAATACTCAATGGCGGGGCACCGAGAATAACCGCAACCGCGAAACCATGGAGTGGCGTAACCGAAGCAGCTCTGGTTCGAACGATAACAGAACGCACACTGAAAGAAGTAATACATCCAGAAGTATGGGCGAACGTTCCAACCCGAGTAACAACCGGGTATTTGAACAACCACGCGAAAACCGATCGGGTAATTCGGGTGGTAATAACCGGCCGGAAGTAAGACAGGAATCGCGCCCCTCGCAACCATCGGTAAGGCCGAGTGAGCCGCGTCAATCTTCGGGCGAATCGCAACGATCAAATTCCGGATCGGGCTCAGGAGCATCTGGCTCAGGATCGGGTAAGCGAGGTAGGAATTAAGAATGAAGTGTAGAATAAATAGTCGCCAGGATAGGCGACTATTTTTTGGGGATTAATGAAACAACCTGTTTGCTATTTGATCAAACAAACAACTCGAATAGATTCTGAAGGTACCGTTAGGTCGGAAGACCCGACAACAGTGAAAAATTTATTTCAACCAATACCGGGCTGAAAGTGATAACACTATATAGCGTGCTGGTCGTTCTGCTGGAGTAGAATTGTAAGACTGATCGTATATCGGAGTGAAGATGTAGCTGTATCCCAAATCAACACTCAAAGGTTTTATCACCTGATACCGTATTTGCGAAACTACCCCAGCAAGCACATTGGTAAATCCATCTGCTGTTTTATCTTCTGCATTCAATAGCATGCCTCCTGTTGAGGTATAAGAGTAAGAGTAACGCTTTACATTCGCAGCCATGATAATATGTGCATTAAGCCCGGCTGAGGCAGTCCATTTTTTCGCAAAAGCATAATCAGCAGTTAGTGGAAGTGTAAGGTAGGTAGCCTGGGTCTCACCTTGATCAGCCGGTGGGCTATATAACCAACTTCCTGTTGGAAATCTGAAATTGCCGTTGCCAATTGTTTGAATAGGAGTACCAATAGTTACAGACGTACCAGAGTTTGAACCTGGTTGAACGCCTGGCATAATAAACCGACCTCCAGATGAAGAAACAATTGTTTTCTGTATGTACCTAAAATAGGTAGCTGATAATCCTGCTGAAATTGAAAATTTCTGATTGATTCCATAATGGGCCAAGAAACCACCTTGAAGGCCTGGTGATGTCTCAAATTTCTGATCAAGATACAAGTTGTAAATGGTTTGTGTAAAACCTGTTGTGTTATCAATATTTGGAGTAATTCGAGGTTGGATTACGTCATTAATAAATGGCATATTAACCCCGGCCGAAAAAGAAATTTTCACTTGCTGGCTGAAGCCGGAATTCGCAAAAGGTAAAAACAAAATCAACCAGATATGCTTTCCCATAATTTTAAATGAATACCGAAAATAATTAAATCATTTCAGTTTGCCAGCTATAGTCGCAAGACTTGATGGCAAAAATTAAAATTATCGTAACCATGGCAAATAAAAAATTGGTTTCTTTATGCCATCCGGTCTTACGACCATAGCCGTCAACAGCGGAAAAAATTGCTTAGAAATAACCTGCAAAAAAAAATCCCGCAGCACCATACCGCGGGATTCCTCTCCATTTGCAAGCAGAGAGATACCTCACCCCTATTTTCAGGAAGGGGTTTGGTATATTTTAATACCTGTAATACTCAGGTTTAAATGGTCCTTTAACAGGCACACCAATATACTTAGCTTGTTCTGGTGTAAGTTCATCCAACTCAACACCAATTTTCTTTAGGTGCAGGCTGGCCACTTTTTCATCTAAATGCTTGGGCAGCATATATACCTTGTTTTCGTATTTGCTGGTGTTGGTCCACAGTTCAAGTTGCGCAAGCGTCTGGTTGGTGAACGAGTTTGACATTACAAACGAAGGGTGGCCGGTAGCACAGCCTAAGTTTACCAAACGTCCTTCGGCCAACAGAATAATCTGGTTGCCATTTTTCAACGTGTAAAGATCAACCTGGGGTTTAACTTCATCGCGCACTCCATTTTTCTTTAACCAGGCTACATCAATTTCATTATCGAAGTGGCCAATGTTACACACAATGGTTTTGTCTTTCATCATTTCAAAATGACGGCCCAACACAATACCGAAGTTACCGGTAGTAGTTACCACGATGTCGGCATCTTTAATAGCATTGTCCATCTTCTTCACAGCAAAGCCATCCATTGCTGCCTGCAACGCGCAGATCGGATCGATCTCGGTAACGATTACGCGCGCTCCGGCACCGCGCAACGAGGCTGCCGAACCTTTACCCACATCGCCATATCCGGCTACCACCGCTACTTTACCAGCCATCATCACATCAGTAGCTCTGCGTATGGAATCTACCAACGATTCCTTACAACCATATTTGTTATCAAATTTTGATTTAGTAACGGAGTCGTTAATGTTAATTGCAGGTAGCGGAAGCTTTCCGTTTTGCTCACGTTCGATCAACCGGTGCACACCCGTGGTAGTTTCTTCCGAAATACCCTTAATACCTTTTACAAGTTCCGGGTAGCGATCCAACACCATGTTGGTTAAATCACCACCATCATCTAAAATCATATTCAAAGGCTGGCCCCCTTTAAAAGCAAACAAGGTTTGCTCAATACACCAATCAAATTCCTGTTCGTTCATTCCCTTCCACGCATAAACAGGAATACCCGCTTTTGCGATTGCGGCTGCGGCATGATCTTGTGTGGAGAAAATATTACACGATGACCAGGTAACTTCAGCACCCAGTTCAACCAGCGTTTCAATTAATACGGCTGTTTGAATAGTCATGTGCAGGCAGCCTGCAATACGGGCGCCCTTTAAAGGTTTTTGTTTACCAAACTCTTCGCGCAGTGCCATTAAGCCGGGCATTTCGGCTTCGGCTAATTTAATTTCTTTACGGCCCCATTCGGCCAAACTAAGGTCTTTTACTTTGAATTTTGCTTTTTCAGTTGTGGTTGCTGACATAATTATGCGGTGTTTTTACTTATTTATTGAACTCGAAGCCGCAAAGGTAAATGAAAGGGATTATAAAACCATATTAACCTCGTTGGAACTAAATAGTCTGCTTTTTGTTAGAATACAAATTTAAATTTATATGCAAAAGATCAAAATCGATATTGTATCGGATGTAGTTTGCCCTTGGTGCTACATCGGCAAACGCAGACTTGAAAAAGCAATGGCTCAACTGAGTGATCAATATGAGTTTGATGTTACGTACCTGCCATTTGAATTAAACCCCGGCACCCCGGTTACAGGATTCGATCAAAAAGATTACCTGACAAAAAAGTTCGGGAGCGAAGAAAAATACAATCAGGTAACCAGCCACGTTACCTCGGTAGCTGCCGGAGAAGGTTTGAAGTTCGATTTTTCAAAACAAAAGGTATCGCCCAATACGCGCAATGCCCACCGTGTTATCTGGCTGGCTAAACAAGCAGGCAAACAATTGGCGGTAAAGGAAGCACTGATGAAAGCGTATTTTGAAGACGGTGTGGATTTATCCAAATCTGAAAATTTGGTGACAGTTACTGTAAATGCAGGCTTAAAAGAGGCTGAAGTAACAACGTTATTAAACTCAAATGCAGGACTACCAGAAGTAATTGCAGCCGAGCAACTGAATCAAAAACGAGGTGTGAGTGGTGTTCCGTTTTACATTATAAATGATCAATACGGAATTTCAGGCGCACAACCTACTGATGTGTTTGTACAAGCACTTACGCAAATAAGCAGTGAAGTAGAGGCTGCTAATGCCTGCGATGTGGAGAAGAAGGAGTGTTAGACCTTACCTTCTTCAGAAGTTGGTAAACTACATTTACAGGCTATGGGATCAACTCCGCACATTCCGCCCCGGGCAAGTTGTACTATCGTTTCGTTTTTAAGTCTTCTTCCAATTCAATAAAATCTCTAAAACATCCAGGTAACATGTACCACCACCCGATCGTGCGCTTGTATGTGCCCATCTGCCAGCAATTGCTGCACAGGTTTTTGGTATGATATACCAAATGTAAAAGCGCCTACATACCCTTCTGAACCTGCGGTAAGAAAAACAGCCGAGCCGCCAGTATCGGCTATTTCTACTCCGTTACTGCGATTGCGTTTTGCAGTCTCACCAAATAAACCGGTATGAGGCATTATACCTAATCGTTTTATCTGCTGTACATAAAAAGCAGAAACTGATCCGTTAATGCGATGACCAAACTGATATTGTTGTGGATTGGTAGTAGCTAATCGAAGCGTAGCATCGGTTGTTAAGCCGAACCGACCTTGCCTAACGGTGTACCAACTGTTAAGCATAAAATCCACACTACCCGTACCCAACTGAAAATTAGGATTTGCCACTTGCGTAGCATCATCGGTAAACCGATAGCGACCGGTGGGGAGTTTAATACCACCCCCTACCCAAACCTGATGTTGTGTTCTACGCAAAAAATCTTCTTCGGTGGAAAACACTTTGTAATTTGTTAGTATGGGAATATCGCCAACCCCATATAAATACTTTGTTTCTGTAGTGGTATTTTGTTGATTGATATGATAGGGCAAAAATGAAACTACCTGCAAGCGTGGAGAAATATAGTAACGTCCCCAAACCTCGGTTGTTTGAAAAAACTCGGTAGTGGCAAAACTGGGATGAAGCCCCAGGTGCGAATTGAATGATTGTGTGCGATAGCGCAGGCCAACAAAACTTTTATGAAACTGTGGCATAATACCCCAATAGTAATTGGCTGCACCGCACCCGCAAATATCGCATGCCTGCAATGGAGCTATATACAACGTAAGGCATATAAAAATTATTAATGTGCGCATGGTAAATTAGTTTGGTGGTTGCGAAAACCGTTTGTCTCTTATAAAAGATTCGTCCGTAAGGGTATGCAAAAAGCTTAGTATATCGGTTCGTTCCTGCTCTGTCATGGCAATACCTAAAACTCCGTTGCTGTATAAAATCGGATCCAAGGTTTCAGAATCTTTTACACCCGATTGATAATGATTCAGCACTTCTTCCAGTGTTTTAAACCGGCCATCGTGCATGTAGGGTTTTGTTAATGCCACATTGCGTAACGAGGGTACTTTAAATTTTCCACGATCACCTGCAAATTCGGTTATTCGTTCTCGGCCTGTGTCCTTTTCGAATGAAGCATCAAGTCCATTATTTCTAAAATCATCATCGGTAAACAAATCCGTTGCATGGCAGCTTGCACACTTATGACGAAAAGCAGCAAGCCCGCGTAACTCCGAAGCGCTTAGCTGTTCGCCTTCATTGCGGATGTAGCGGTCGTACCGGCTGTTGGCAGATACCATCATATTCATAAATTGAGCCAGTGCATGCAGCATACGCTGGCTGTTTATTTCGTCTGTCTTAAAAGCAGCCTCAAAGCGGGTACGGTACTTTTCATCAGCTTTTAATTTAGCCACTACACTGGCCAACGATTCATCCATTTCAAGCGGATTTAAAATAGCCGCTATGGGTACAAAATCAACATGGTTTACACCTCCATCCCAAAAGAAAAACTTTTTGAATGCAATATTTTGAATAGCCGGTGCATTTCGTGTTCCCACCCGTTCATCAACACCGATACTAAGCCGATGCAGCGGATCGGCAAACGCTACATGCTGCTGATGGCATGAACTACATGAAATATTACCATCGCGCGAAAGCATACCATCATAAAAAAGTATCCTACCCAGTTCAAAACCATCGGCTGTTACCGGATTGTTTTGAAACGTATAGTGCGGCACCGGAAAATTAGCCGGCACTTCAAAGGCATACCGATCTTTAATAGGTTCTACATCGGTCGTGCAGCCCACTATGGTGAGGGCCCATACGCAGAAGCAACCACAAAACAATTTCATAGTGACAGCAGCTCAAAGAACAGGGCCTTTAGCACGCGCCCTGTTCTCAGCCATATTGATTAGTGAATATGATCTACTACAAATGCAGCTTGTACATTGTTGGCAATATCCACACAGGCTACTGGCGAGTGTCGCGAAGCATTAGCGGTAAAAGTTACAGTGCTACCCGGTCCGTTAAATGCTTTCAATACATCCATCAATAAGTGTACTTCTGGTGTTTTACTTCCGTTAACGATTGGGTTATCGCCATTAAAACTCAAGGTAACATCGCGAAGGTTGTTTACCAGATTGGCATTGCCGCTGATTAACTTATATCCTCCTACATGATATTGGAAAACATTTTCGGGCTGAGTTGAAGCTGCTGCAATTCCTTCTATGGCAAAAAAGATGTAGCCACTGTTCCAACTCCAAAATAACCCTTTAGCCGGATCGAGTACACCAACTTGTGCACCTTGTGTAACCTGATTAGCATCTACCCCTACCGTAAACGTTAACTCGGTATATTCACCGGGTGGAATATTCTGCAACGTAAGCACCTGCGAGGCTGCATCGGCCTCATCAATTAAGTAATAACCCTTCGAACCATCGTTTACAACCGGATCGATATAGTAAGAACCATCAGCCCGCTTCAATTTAATGTTACTGATATAATAGGTTAACCAGGTTACATTAAAAGTCTCTCCCAGGCTGTTGGTATAAGGTTGATTGGTAGAATTAAGTTGGAGGTTGGCCGATCCTACCACATTATCAAATTCAATTTTTAATGATCCATTCGTATCGGCTGGTTCTTCATTTTCTGAACATGCCGCCACCAGAAAAGCTACTGTTATTAAAAGCAATTTAAAGTTCTTCATATTAATTAACGGTTATAGAAGATTTATGAAATGTCTTTTTGATATTTCGAAAATCTGTAGTTGATAAAAAAATAGAAACTGTTGCGCAAAGCGCAGGGTTATTTCAGTGCCCAAAAAAAAAATTGGCAATGAAATATGTAGGTATTCTTGTTTGCTTTTACAAACAACTACATAAAAACCCAAAGCGGATTAACTAAAAATGGGTGGTCGGAAAACTGAATTTTTTACACCATCGCAGAAAGGAAAAACTTGTACCGGGGTTGGGGTAATTTTCAATTCTGTGTGTGTGTTCTCTTTAATGGTAAGAGTCTCGACAAAAAACAATTGTATTTCAATCGCCACCGGCAAGCGAGCTACATTTTTTTCCTCTGCTACTGCTGAAATTGTAAACCGATCGGCAAAATAAAAATCCTGGCTACAGGAAGTAATGGGTGGTTCGTTTAACAAGCCTAATGAATAGGCGATGCTCGCTTTGTTAGCAACTACATAGGATAAAACACCTAACCGGCTGGCACTGTGCAGCACCATGCTGAAAAGAATGATTGCAATTGTCAGTCGCTTTATCACAAGGGCAAATGTAATACAGCATTCAATAGCAATCAAACTGATTGATTGCATTTCAAATTGTCACACCAAAACATTCGACCCCTACGGGGTCGTTTTTCATTATTTATAATACATTCTACCAATATCCGACTCCTAACGGAGTCCTATTCGCCTAGAATCCCGATAGGGATTTAAGGTGGGTAGAAAACACAGAATGCAAAGGTCAAAACGATCCTATAGGGATATCATATTGAAATAAACCCGCGACAATTTGAAATACACTCAACTGATTTTGACTTTCTCTTAAGCATGGGTTGGGATGGCAACTCATTTGATTTTTGCCACCTGAACTCCGTACGCTATATGTTTAGGTTTCAATGCCTTTACTTTCAATTTGGTTTTTGTTCCGATAAGCAATCTTTGTTATTAACACATAAAGCACCGGTACCACAAAAATGGCGAGCGAACTGGCTGCCACCATACCCCCGGCTACCGTCCAGCCAATAGTTTTACGGGCCTCTGCTCCTGCACCCGATGAAAGTGCCAGCGGCAACACGCCTAATATAAACGCAAGCGAAGTCATAATAATCGGGCGAAGACGCAACTGTACCGCTTCCAACGTTGCGCGGATAATATCCATGCCGGTATCCACCCGCTCTTTAGCAAACTCTACAATAAGAATAGCATTCTTGGCGGCTAATCCAATTAACGTAATCAAACCAATTTGTGCATAAATGTTGTTGGTAAGGTTAGGCAGCAACATCAACGTTAAGATAGAACCAAATGCACCAATGGGCACGGCAAACAATACCGAGAAAGGTACCGACCAACTTTCGTAAAGTGCAGCCAGAAATAAAAACACAAACACAATAGAAATAGCAAAGATCAAACCCGTACTATTTCCAGCCGCAATCTCTTCGCGACTCATACCAGAAAAATCATAACTGTACCCGGCCGGCAATACTTGTGCTGCTACCTCGCGCAACGCTTCAATGGCTTGACCACTGCTGTAACCCGGCTTAGGCGAACCAATAATTTCTGCTGCGCGATACAGATTATAATGCGTAATAGATGCCGGTGTTTCAATTACGCGTGTAGTGATCAATGCACTTAATTGCACCATACCACCCATACTGTTACGCACCCGGTACTTCCCAATATCTTCAATATTTCTGCGGTATAAGGTATCCGCTTGCGCCATTACCCTGAAGTTTCTTCCGTACAAGTTAAAGTCGTTCACATAACTGCTTCCCAACAACGTGGCCAATGTGCTATACACTTCTGAAACAGATACGCCTAGTTTCTTTGCCTTCTCCCGATCTACATCTACCTGGTAACTGGGTGTGCGTGCGGTAAAGAATGAATAGGCCGCGGCAATCTCGGGACGTTGATTTACAGCGGCCAGAAATTTCCGCATCACAGCTTCAAACTCATTTATGTTATCGGTGCTGGTAGTTTGTTGTAATTCGAATGTAAAGCCTGACGATTGGCCCAACCCCGGTATAGCAGGTGGCGATATGGCAATGATCCGCGCTTCTTTTATATCGGCTGTGCGCCTTTGTATTTCTTTAATTACTTCGGGCACACTCTCGGTTTTCATATCCCGATCCTTCCAATGTTTTAGATTGATAAATACGGTTCCGGAATTTGACTTGCTGGAGAACGATAGAATGTTTAATCCGGCCAAGCCACCCACCACGCGCGTGGCTTTAATATCCATAATGCGTTTTTGAAGTTCTTGCATCAACTCGATGTTGCGCGAAGTTGAAGTTCCCTCGGGCATCTCGTATGTAACAATCACACGCTTTTCATCTTCGGTAGGAATAAATCCGGTAGGCTTTACACGAAACATGTAAAACAAGCCTACAAAAAGTACCACCAACATTACCAACACATAAGGTGTTTTTTTAATCCACGTATGTACACCACTGGTATAACGCTGCGAAACCCGATTGAACCAGTTATTGAATGCATCGAAGAAACGATCGAGGTGGTTTTTATCAGCATCTTGCTTGGCCGGCTTTAGCAACAACATACACAAAGCAGGTGTTAGCGATAAGGCTACAAATGCGGAGATCATAACAGATACCGCAATGGTAATAGCAAACTGCTGATATAATTTACCCACAATACCAGGCACAAACCCAACGGGTACAAACACGGCTGCAAGAATTAAAGCGATCGCAATTACCGGCCCGGTAATTTCCTTCATGGCTTTGATGGTAGCTTCTTTTGCAGAAATTTTAAAGTGATCCATGTTATGCTGCACAGCTTCCACCACCACAATGGCATCGTCCACCACAATACCAATGGCCAATACAAATGCAAAAAGTGTAAGCGTGTTGATGGTAAACCCAAACGGAATAAAGAAAATGAAAGTACCAATCAACGAAACCGGAATGGCTAGTATTGGAATTAATGTAGCGCGCCAGTTTTGCAAAAATAAAAACACAACCAGCGTAACCAGAATAAGCGCTTCTATTAAGGTTTTAATTACTTCTTCAATAGATACCTGCACCACCGAAGTAGTTTCTACTGGTATCACATAATCCATATCTTTCGGAAAACCCTTCTTGATTTCTTCGAGCGCCTTCATCACACCTTCGTTTGTTTCCAGTGCGTTGGCCCCCGGTGCCAGATACAATAACATGAAAGCTGCACGCTTACCCATTACAAACGCGTTGTTATCGTAATTAAATTTTCCTAACTCTACACGGGCCACATCTTTCAGATATACCATGTTTCCTTCTTTGGGATTGGTACGCACCACGATGTTTTCGAAATCTTCTACCCGATTTATGCGGCTATTGGAAAGCACATTATATTCAAACGCCTGTATATTCGGTTGCGGATTACCACCAATGGTACCGGGTGCCACTTGTACGTTTTGCTCAGACAATGCCGCCATTACTTCTGCCGGAACCATGTTGAGGCTTGCCAATTTCTCCGGGTTCAACCAGATGCGCATCCCGAAATCATCGGAACGGGTAACGATATCGCCTACGCCCTTCACACGAAGCAGTGCATCCTTCAAATAAATGTTTGCATAGTTGCCAATAAAGGTTGCATCGTGTGTGCCGTTGGGCGAATACAATCCCAATGCCATGAACACACTCGGGTTACGCTTACGTACCGTTAAGCCAAGCCTGCGCACAATTTCCGGCAAGGTGGGTTCTGCAACACTTACCCGGTTTTGTACATCAAGCGTAGCAATATCTATGTTGGTACCAATATCGAATGTTACTGTTATACTACTTTGGCCGCTACCCGTACTGTTACTACTCATATACGCCATACCCGGTACACCATTCACTTGTGTTTCAATGGCGGTGGTAGTTGTTTGCTCTACGGTTTGTGCATCGGCACCGGTATAAAATCCATTAATAGAAACGGTTGGTGGCGTAATATCCGGGTATTGCGAAATTGGTAAAGTGGTCATGGCAATTAAGCCCACCAATACAATTACAACGGAAATAACAATTGCAGTAACCGGCCGCTTAATAAATACTTCTGAGATCATTTACATTATATTAATAAAGTGAACTATTTCTTTTCTGTTGAAGCGACCTGAATGGTTGAACCTTCGCGCAGATTTTGCACACCCTCTACAACAATTTGTTCGCCTGCCATTAGACCTTCCTGCACAATTACTTCCGTTCCAATTTGTTTACCCAATTTGATTTTGCGCTGCGTTACTTTGTTATCTTCCGAAGTTGCATACACAAAAAACTCACCCAATTGTTCGGTTATAGCTTTGTAAGGAATAGTTACCGCCCGCGCACGTGTACTAAGTACCCGAAGCTGGCCACTCATACCCGGCCTCAAAGCATGGCCGGTGTTGGGGAACACAAGCCGCATGCGAATAGAACCCGTGTTCGCATCTACCGCCCGATCAATAATTGAAATTTTTCCGGGATGCGGATATACCTCTTTACCAAAAGCAAGTCTGAATGTTGAATCCTGTTTCGCTTGCTTTTGCGATTGCAACTCACTGAACCGAAATATTTCACGTTGATCAACTGTAATTTCTGCAACAATGGGGTCATCGGAAGAAATTGTGTTTAGTAATGTCTGCCCAGCCGATACGGCTGCACCTAACCGCACATTCGAAATACCAATTGTACCATCAAAGGGGGCTGTAATAGTTGTGTAGCGTACATTGGTTTGCACACTGCGTACCGTTGCCTTTGCTGCCTCTACTTGTTTTGATGCAGCCTCGTACGCAGCTTCTGCATTATCTACCTGCTGGCGTGCAATAGCATCGTTTTTACTTAGCTCGCGGTAACGCTCCACATCTTTCTGGGCTTTGGTAAAGTTTGCTTCGGTAACAGCAAGGTTGGCAAGCGCTTGTTGATAAGCAGCCTCATATTGTTGTTGATCGATGGAATACAATCGATCGCCTTTTTTTACCCTTTCCCCTTCTGTAAAATGAATAGCTGTAATATATCCGTTTACCTGCGGGCGAAGTTCCACCTCATTCAAGGCACGTACCACAGCCGGGTACTCGTCATAAAACACTGCAGTTGTTTCCGCTACAGTGTAAACCGTAACATTAACCGGTGGTGGACCTTGTGATGCAGGTTGGTTTTTAGTACCACACGCTGTTCCAAAAAGTACCAACGTTAGTGTTATCAAGAAATTAGCTTTTACCGACATAGAATTTTATAGAATAGGTTTTTAAAATTTGATTTGGTTGAGTGCCTTCTGTACATCCAGCTTGCTGGCCAGCACCTGATACAATGCATTGAAGTAACTAATGCGCGCTGATCTTAAATCAGTTTCGGCAATGGTTACATCCAGGTAGGCACGCACACCATTTTTATATTGTAACTGAATTACATCATAAACCTCGCGCGCTAACGCCACATTTTCCTGTAAGGCGAGGTAACTGGCCAGACTACTTTTATAAGAAGCCATGGCACGCGTATATTCGGTAGTAAGCTTGCTTTGCAGGTTTACCAGATCCCAATCAATCCGCTTTAGCCCCAGCGTTTGCTCCTGAACTTTCAGATTACGTTTATTCCCTTGGAACAAGGGTAACGATAATGTAACCCCTGCATAGGAGTTGGGAATTCGCGTGTTGTATAGTTCGTTGAAACTATTATTTAGAAAGTTAAAATTATAGGATCCGAACAAATTAGCCGAAGGGAGATAACTCCACTTACTGTACGATACGTTTGCCGCCTGCAATTCTTTTTGTGTGTATAAAATCTGGTAATCGATATGTTGTGTGTAATCCGGAAGTTGTAATGTATCTAAGGCAACTTCATTCTCCATCTGTAACGAATCGTAAACAATGTTCAACGGGGCATTATCCGGATATCCAATCAATGTTTTTAAAACTGCATGCTTGTATTTTAACGCTTCCTGATTCGATTTTAGATTAGCTTCGCTGTTCCGCAATAAGATAGTAGCTCGCTTGTAATCTGTTTTATCTGCCACTCCGGCTGCATATTGGCTGCTGGCATCTTTTAAACTTCGCTTTAGTCGAATGATGTCCTCTTCGCCAATTTTAATCTGTTGCAATGTGGCCAGTACATCGTAAAACGCTTTGGTTACGTTTACCACTACATCAATCTTGGTGCGGGCAGCAACCTGGCTCGACTGGAGCCTTACCTGCGAAGCTGTTTTACCCGCCAGCAGTACATCGCGATTAAAAATAGTTTGGGTTGCGTTAAACTGTGTGGCCGATGTATGATCAACACCAAAACGAACTTCATTACCGCCAATAATATTTACTGGCAACTCAAAATTATGCTGGTAGTTAAACACGAAATTAATTTGAGGATACCAGTCAGCCAGCTTACCTTTTATGGCCCGTTCGGTAATTTCCTGATCCAGCAATGCCTGCTGTACTGCCGGCTGATGCTTCAAAGCAAAATTAACCACACGCTCAAGCGTAGCATGCTGCAACAGGCTGTCGGTTTGTGCTTGCATTTGTATCGGTAGGGCCAGGAGCATTACACCGAGGCAAGCAATTGATTTTTGAAGAATCGAAACCATAAATTTATAAAGAAGAAGTTTGATTATTTTTTTGATGTTTTAGCTTCGTTAAAAAGCGCATTAAAAATTACTTCCTTGCGTTCAGTTAAAAACTTACGATAGGCCGTATCACTCATACCGTGTATATGCTGTATAACATTTTTTGCTAACAATGGATAATTGCAAAGCGCTGACAGGTTTACCATAAAGTGTTCAGGCGAAATTGGCGCGATAGCCTTCTTCTTTATCTCCTCATGAAGTTGATCTTTGATCAATTCGCTGGAGCGCAACTTATCTTTAAAACAAAGTAGTTTTATCTTTTCAGGATTGCGGGCCGTTTCGGTAATGATAAAATTTTCGAGATAGGGATATTTCAATCCTTGTTTCAGCACTTCTTCAATGTAGGCGGCAATCTTTTCCCGAAAGGGAATTGTTGATTGAAGTATGGCACGCTTGCGGATTTTCTTTTCGTTTACTATTTCCTCAAGTAGCAAATCGAGCATCTGCTCGCGCGAACGGAAATAATAATGAATGAGGGCACGGTTTACCCCGGCTGCATCGGCAATTTCCTGCGTGGTAGCATTCAAAAATCCTTTTTGAAAAAAAAGTACTTTGGCTTTTTCTTTAATCAGGTTTTCGGTATGTGGTTCCGGGTTCAAGGTTTAGCTTTTCTGTTTAACAAAAATGTTAAACCGAGAACAAGGTCATTTTAGTTTCATCACCGGAAAAATAAGTTGGTTATTTTTTTGTTAACGGTAACTGAAATCGGTTGCGCTTGCTTTTTGCTAAAACGTTTCGTCCGTCAAATCGTGGTTTATAACCGCACCGGCTTTGTTTCCGGCAGCAACAGCCGCAGCCACTGCGCGTATCATTGTACTGTTATCACCCGCGGCATATATACCCGGCACAGTGGTTTGCTGAAAATCATCTACTTGCAAAAACCCATGCTCAGTTAGTTTGCACCCCAACTTTTCAGGAATGGTACAATGCTGTGTAGAGTTTGGCTTTACAAACAACGCATCTACTTCAACCGCCCTACCATCTTCAAACACAATTTTTTTTACCTGACCTTTATCATGAATGGCTTCCACCAGTTTATCTTCCCCAACCATAATATTTCGGTTAGCCAGCTTCGCAGTTTGCTCATCTGTTAAGGTGGACTTACCATTTGTATAAACAATAACATTTTTGCTTAGGTTATAAACCAGCTTAGTTATATGAAAGGCATGTTCTCCGTTAGATACAACACCAATCTTCTTATCGCGTACTTCGTAACCATGACAATACGGACAGTGAATGACCGAAATTCCCCAACATGCATCAAACCCTTTTACTTCGTGGGTATCTTTTAGTCCGGTAGCAAAAAGCAATTTCTTTGCCTGAAAGATTTTTCCACTTTTCGTGTTCACTTCAAAGTTTCCATTCTCGCCTTTTCCTTCAATGGCTTCATCCGAAACAAACTGTACCGTTTTGTAAACTTCCACTTGCTTTCTGGCTTTTGCCGAAATATTGGCAGGCGTATCGCCATCGTGTGTAATAAAATTATGTGAATGTGGTGTTTGTTTATTACACGGATCACCGGCATCAATCACCAGTACATCACGTAACGACCGCCCCAGCGTCATGGCGGCTGATAGTCCGGCATAGCTGCCACCAATTATAATTACATCAAATAGTTTAGTCGCATTCATTTTACTTCTGATTTGTAATTGCATCAACTCTCTTTTTAATCTGCTGTATTCTATACTTCAACTCTACCTGTAGCTGCAGCATCTCTTCGGCTGTTACATTTACCCGCTCGTGCGAATGATTGTGACCCTCATGATCGTGGTGATGTTCATTACCCGGAACTTCAACCAAATTATTTTCCCAAGCTTCAATAGCGGTGAGAATCGCGGAAGCCGAATCGGGAGGAATAATGTTTTGCTTTAATGTTGCTTCAAGCGCTTCGGCAATTAGTAAAGCCGTATTGTGTATGTCTGCTGCTTCTTGCAACAACTTCTGTTCGTGCGAAACACTACATGCCGATAGCAATAGCAGCACAAAAAGTTTAGAGTAACTCCGCATCATCCAGTATAAAATTCATGTGGTTTACATCTGTATCATTCAGGCGCAACTTGCCACGTACCGTAATCACCTGGTCGGGTTTAAACTTGGGCGGCTTGGTTGAAAAGAAAATTTCAGCTACGGATTCAGGGCCGGCTCCACCGCAGAAAAAACAAGCTGCATACGGAAACTTCGAAATGATGATAGAATTACCCTGCAGGTCGAAGGGCAAATAATGCCCACGCACGGTAATCTCAGTTCCTACCTTGCTTAAAATTGACGACTCAAAATTGGGAACCAGAAATTTCTCTTTGTATTCCGGAAAGTATTTGGGCGTAAAGCGTACCCCGGCAAAAAGCTTCCAACCCTCCTCATCTTCCCGAAAGGGTAAAATTGCCATTAAAACAAGCAATACATATTTCATAAATGCAACAATGTTGCAATAATAGTAACTTTAGCTTAATTGCAACAATGTTTCACATAGAATATATTTTTAGATTAGTCTAAATATTTTTTTATTGTATTCTAATTAAATAAGTTTGTGCATCTAAAAATGAAAGCGCTAGCACTCATTATAGTTTGGTTTGCAACCCTTGCGGGATTTGCACAAACCAACCTGATAAAAGGAACGGTAACCAGTAAAGGCGAGCCCGTACCTTTTGCCAATGTGTTGGTGGAAGGAACCGCCCACGGCACCAGCACCAACGAAGACGGTGAATTTGTGCTGGAACAGCCAGCCGGGAAAATCACGCTGGTGATTTCGGGTATTGGTTATAAAACATTGCGCAAAGAAATAACCTCCCCTACTACAAGCCTGCAACTTGAATTGACTGAAAATGTAGCTGAGTTGGAAGCTGTAGTTGTAACCGGCACTATGAAAGAAGTTACTAAAATGAATTCGCCTATACCGGTGGAAGTGTTTGCGCCTTCTTTCTTTCTCAAAAATCCTACACCCAACATTTTCGAAGCACTCTCCTTAGTGAATGGCGTACAGCCACAAATTAATTGTAATGTTTGTAACACGGGCGATATTCACATTAACGGATTGGAGGGCCCTTATACCATGATCTTGATTGATGGAATGCCGATTGTAAGCAGTCTTGCAACCGTTTATGGTTTATCCGGAATTCCCAACAGTTTGGTAAAACGCATGGAGATTGTAAAAGGCCCGGCTTCCACCCTTTACGGATCGGAAGCAGTGGGTGGTGTAATCAACATCATTACTAAAGAACCGGGTTCGGTACCAAAAATAAAATTAGATGCCTTCGGTACTTCGGTAGGTGAATATAACCTTGATCTCGCCTCAGGAATAAAGGTGGGCAAATCATCAGCTTTGTTTGGTGTAAACTATTTTAACTACAACCAGAAACGCGACATCAACCAAGATAACTTTACCGATGTAACACTTCAAAACAGAATTTCATTTTTTAATAAGTGGAGTTTTTACAGGCCTTCGGGAAAAAACTTTTCACTGGCGGGTCGTTATGTAAACGAAAATCGTTGGGGTGGCGAATTACAATGGACAGATGCGTTCCGCGGAAGCGATCAAATCTATGGCGAATCGATTTATACCAATCGTGCCGAGCTGATCGGTAACTATCAACTTAATTCCAACACGCCCATCTTTATCGATTACTCCTACAACTACCACTTGCAGGATTCTTATTATGGGGTAACAAAGTACTACGCCCAACAACATGTAGCGTTTACACAACTGCGCATGAATAAAAAATTGGGTAATCACGAACTGCTGGCCGGTATTCCCATTCGCTACATGCATTATGATGACAACACCATCGGCACCGCCAATAGCAACGGAGGCAATCAACCCGATGTAACTTTCCTTCCGGGAATTTTTGTGCAGGATGAAATGACCGTAACATCATCGTTTACCACATTAGCCGGGTTGCGTTACGACCGGCATAATGTACATAGCAACATTCTTACCCCGCGACTGAGTTTGAAATATTCGCCCAATGCCAATAACACGTTGCGCTTAACGGGTGGCAATGGCTACCGGGTGGTTAATCTTTTTACCGAAGATCATGCGGCACTAACAGGCTCGCGTGATGTAGAAATCCGCAATGACCTGAAGCCAGAACAATCGTGGAATCTGAACCTGAACTATGCGCGCAATATTATTTTAAGGGATGGCTTTGTGAACTTCGATGCCAGTTTGTTCTATACCTACTTCACCAATAAAATTGTAGGCGATTTTCTAACCGACCCTAACAAAATTATTTACGACAACTTAGATGGCTATGCTATCTCACGCGGACTTACCATAAATACAGACATGGCGTTTGCAAATGGATTGAAAGTAATTTCCGGTGTTACATGGATGGACGTATTTCAGGTGCAGGGTTCCGAAGCCAACGAAATAAAAGTGCCACAACTACAAGCACCAAAATTCTCAGGCACCTTTACCGTAAGTTATACTACACCAAAATCTAATGTTACATTTGATCTAACCGGTCGTGTGTATGGCCCCATGCATTTGCCGGTGGTAGCCAATGATTTTCGTCCGGCTATGTCGCCCTGGTTTGGGTTGTTGAATTTTCAGGTGAGCAAATCATTTGGTTCAAACCTGGAGGTGTATGCTGGTGTAAAAAACCTGCTCAATTTTATTCCGAAAGATCCACTGTTACATCCTGATGATCCGTTCGATCGGCCTGGAGGAAAATACTTTGATGCCAACGGTGCCCCGCGGCCCGACACCAATCCAAATGGTTATAACTTCGATACCACTTATAACTATGCGCAGTTGCAAGGCGCGAAGATGCAGTTGGGTGTAAGGTGGACGATTGAGTAAGAATTTCAGGAACTGGCATCGGCTATTGCGGTGCAATTTGTTCTCGTCAAGCGAGCTTCACTGTCTGGTTAAGCAACTCTACATTGAAATTTACCTTTGCATTAAGTGCTTTAAATACTTTTATAATTGTTTCAAACCTTGCATCTGTCAAGCTGTTTTCGAGCTTTGAAATTTGGGCTTTTTGAACACCTACAAGTCGCCCAAGTTCTTCTTGTGTTAAGTTACGTTCAATGCGTGCTTGCCTGATTGCTTCACCAAGCAAGTCAAGTCGTAACTCGTTCTCAAAAGCTTCACGCTTTGGTGTTCCACGTTTACCAATATGTTTGTCGGTAATCTCGTCTAAGCTGTAAGTTTTTAATCCTTGCTTTTTCATTTTTTCTTGTCTTTGAGTTCAAAATATTTTTTTCTTAAACGTTCTGCCTTGTCCAAATCGCCTTGTGGAGTTTTATCTGTTTTCTTAATCAGTCCATGAGTCGAAATCACAATAGTGTCGGTTTTTTCAGATTTGTCCCAAAAAGCAAAAAGTCGGTAATGGGTTTTATTAAACAGGGTTCTAAACTCCCAAATTTCGTCAGTCAGTTTTTTGAAAAGCTCTTTATCATTTGAAAACTTCGCTTTAGTTAGGTTGTAAATTATCTTATCTCTTACTTTCTCGTCAAGACTGTCAAGGAACTCTGAAGCTTCTACTAAAAACTCAACTTTAAATTTCGGTGCCTGCACTTGCTAAGGTTTCTGCAAAGAAAAAAGTTTCTTTATTAGGAAACAATTTTCTGTGGAATTTTCTCCACGCTTAATGAGGAGTTAATTCCTTATTCAAAGTGTATGAATGTTCAAAAAAGCTGAGAGAATAATTTGCACGTTTAGTCGTTCTGGATGAAGATTGCTGTTTCAAATCTGATCACCCCACATGAAACTTCTTATCCTGCTGGCCTTGCTGGTATCAACCGCAGGCTTCGGTCAAAATTTCGATAACCTGCTCACCAAAAAACAAATCGATTGCCCGGATATTGCTTACAACAGCGCGCAGTATTTTGTAAAATACCTGGACGAAAACAAAATTGATTCGGCCCGGCTACTGCTGGACTACTGGCAATCGAAATGCGGAATGCGCGAACCAGTTTTCAGAGCCAAACTTTTGTTTGCCTTAAAAACCCAAACCTTCAGCGATAGCCTGATAACCGATAAAATTCTGGATTACATTTTTATGTATCGCAACCGGATTGACCTCATCACTAACCCCGATCCGTTTAACCATACGTACGAAGATTACAAACCATACTTTGGTTTTGTACCTCTGGGCGAAGTCTTCGATACCTTTACCCGCCAACTGGCATCAACATTAAAATGGATTTATCCCGCGCACTCTACCGAATACATGTTGGCCGAATTTTATGGAGATAATCCGGATGAAATCTTTACCAAAATCCAAACTGGAACGTACAGCACATCACCGTTAGCAATTGAGTACAATAAAGTAGTTAACCGGTTTATCAATTTAGCCGAAGGGCACATGGCGTGGATTACCGGTGTGTGGATTCCTACCGGTGCGCTTAAAACGCTGGGTACGCACCCGGAGCTGGGCTTTCAATTGGGCGCCAAACACAAAAAGATGAATTATGATTTAACCATCTCCTTCAAGTTTATCAACTCGCCCAATACTTATATGGCACGCAGAAATGGCGTGCTTGAACCAACCAAACAATTTTTTGGTGGCTACATCGGTTTTGATGTAGGGCGCGATATTTATTCCCGCAAAGGCAATGAATGGCAGGTAATTGGTGGTATTGGCTTTGATGGTTTTGATGCGTTGAAAGAAGACCATGACAATGATCTTAAATCGGCCAGCGTAGGATCTTATAATTTTAATTTCGGGTTAGCTTACCGGTATTATACCAACAATCATTTTTACCTGGGCCTACGTGCCAAATACAATCTTGTAGATTATACGCTTAATCGCGTGGTGGATTTTACCGGCAACCCTGTAACCATTCAGTTTCTGATTGGTGGTGTTAACAATGTTTACAGAAACAGATACCTGAATGATTTAAAATACCGCTACCGAAAGTGAAATATTTTTAAACCGGATTACTTAATAAACGTGGGCCTACAAAGGCTCTTTTCTTTCACGCAAGCCGCCAGGTTCGCAAAGAAAAACCGCAAAGGCTTAAGGTTTGGGTTGTTCCTGTTAATGGTGTTAAAGCGCTTTCGTAATTACTTGACCAACACCGCTTCGGTTACAATAAAATTACCATGCTCCAGATCGGAGTCGTTCAGTTTTAGTTTGCCTTTAATGCGAATAAACTCATCCGCCTCGAACTTGCGCGGTTTTGTTTTAAAGGTTACCTCCGCAATGGACTCGGGCCCAGCACCGCCACAGAAAAAACATTGTGCATACGGGAACTTCGATAAGATAATGTACGCATCGCCTTCTACATCTACCGGCAGGTAATAACCCTCCAACTCAATCTCTTTACCTACCTGTGCTTTTAAGTCGGCTGAGAACGTGGGAAACAAAAAATACTCACCGGCTTTCTCGTTATACTTGGCATCGAACTTGGTTTTGGCAAAGGCTATCCAGCCATCGGCTTGTGCGAAAGCAACTTGTCCTGACATCACAAGTATTAGTAGTGTAAGTGTCTTCATCTTTTTAGTTGTTCAATAAATTGCTTTGGTATAATAATTGAAATCTGTTTTGTTCCTGTCTTGAAATCCTTCACATTGTTTGTTATCAGATATTCTATTTCTTCCTCGTTGCAAGCAGTAAAATACTGAAACGCATCTTCTAAATCACTGAATCTTGATGAGGAAGCTTCTTCAAAATTCTCGCCAGTGGTATTGAGTAAGAAAAACAACTTATTATAAGCCCGCAAGAGTTGAATTCGATTTTCAACAGAATACTTTTGTAAGAAATATGCTATTGTAAAAAAAGTGGCTGTGGAACAATATCCATCTATTATCCCTTTATCGCACAATGTAACCACTTCAGTTGAATAGGCATCCCTATCCAGACAATGGTCAAGAAAAATATTTGTATCAAGAAAGACTTTCAATGGCATTATAATCCATATTTGTCTTTATACATTCTATCTCGTAATTCTTTATAGGGTAAATCAGGAACTTTACCTTTCAAGATACCACGTAAGGAATCAGCGATTGGGGTTGGTTTATCTACCAACTGCTGGTATTTTTTATCGAAGTAAGTCTTGACAAGCTTTGACAGGGCAATTTTTTCCTTTTTAGCACCTCGTTTGGCCTTTGCAAGTATTTTGGAATCAATACTTAACGTCAATTTCGTCTTCATACGTACAATTTTAACTAAATACGTATTCTTTCACAAATCAGTTCCCAGCCAACACTTTATGGATATCCGTGCGGTACGCTTGCCACGAAGGAATGAGCGAACAAATAATTCCCAACACTACGCTACCCATTAACAAATACAATTCCTCCACATAAAACACAAAGGCATTTACTCCGGCTGTCTGGCTTTCCGTTACAAGTGTGGTAAACAAAAACAATACTACGTGACCCAGTGCAACACCCAACACGCTTCCGCAGAATGTTAACACCACGCCTTCCAATTGTGTTGCCCAAAGTAATTTACTTCTACTGGCACCCATGGAACGCATAATGGCCAGATCGTACTTGCGTTCTTTCAACGAATTGTATAACGCAATAAAAATACTGAGTGCTGAAATAAAGATAAGCACATAGGCAAAGCCTGTAAGCGCATCGATACCTACACCCAAAATGGAAAATAACCGTGCAGCCTCAAACGAAGGTGAAGCAGCCTGCATGTTGGTTTGACTGTTGATGTAACGCGGTAACTGAATAGCCGCAATCGGGTTGCGATATTTTAATAACAATGCGGTAAGCTCGCGAGTTGAATCGGACGCAAATGCTGTTGGCACCAGAACCGAAGCATGCAACGAATCGGGTTTAATTATTTCATGTTCATCTTCGTTATGTTCATGTACCAACCAGATGCTGGATACATTGGTAAGAATTAAATTATCCAACACACTGAATGTGGGTTTTAAAATTCCCTTCACTACAAACGGATGTTCTTCATGGGCATGACCGGCTTCGCTTAAGCCATGGGCACTGGCAAACGTATCGCCCAATTTAAGATTCAACATTCTGGCTACCGTTGCACCGATGGTTACTTCCATATCGGCCAGCCACAAATCTCCACTGGCCAATTCTCCTTTATATAATTCCGTGTAAGCGTGGGTGGTGCCTACAATTCTATAGTTCTGATAACTATCGCCCAAGGCCATTGGGATGGCATTTTTTACAAGACGATGTTTAGCTAACCGGTCGGCCTCTTGCAGTTTAATATTTCCTGTGGGGAAGTCGATATGAAAAACATTACACAAAATAAGTTGCAACGGACTACCCTTCGCGCCTACCACCAGATCGATCCCTTTTGTGTTATCGGCAATTTTTTGCTGAAGCTGATTGCTGAACAACAACAAGATGGTAATCATGGCAATGCCTAACGACAACAGCAAGATGTTGAGTAGCGTATTAAGAGGCCTTGCTTTCAGGTAAGCGAAAATGAGTGCAAACAGATTCATAGTTGTATCAGGTTATGAATCCGGTTTTTTAAACGTTGATCATGTGTAGCAATAATTAAAGTTGCCTGATTTTGCTGTGCTACCGAAACCAGCAATTCGCTTACGCGATCGCAATTTTTATCATCTAATGCCGATGTAGGTTCATCGGCCAGTATAACCGAAGGTTTGTTTAACACAGCCCGGGCTATAGCCACCCGTTGTGCCTGCCCCAGGCTAAGTTCCTGAATACGTCTTTTCTTTTGTTCTGCAATACCCAATTGTTCCAACACTTCTTCTACACGAGCTTTATCTTGATTTAAACCAGCGAGGTAAGGGGCCATTAATAAATTCTGTTCTACGGTAAGGGCTGCCAGTAAATGGTTGCGTTGAAAAATAAAACCGTAATGCTTTCCGCGAAAGCGATCTAATTCATGTTCACTTAAGTTGGTGATGGAAGTTCCGTTTACTTCAATAGTGCCTTTCTGATTTTTAAGCAAACCACCCAACAAATGCAGTAAAGTTGTTTTACCACTCCCCGATTCGCCCAGCAACAGAAACTGATCGCCACTGGTTATGTCTAAATCGGTAAAGGCAATTTCTTTTTCTGAATTATATCTAAATAGAAGGGAGCGGGTACGAATCATGCAGTAAATCAACCACTGCAAAAGTAAAAAAGTTGCCCAAATCTGAAGCAACTTTTTTGTGAAGGGAAAGTTATATTCTGTCTCAAATCTACCCGATGTGATTGAGCAGCTAAGCTTAATAGTTGACTATCTTATTGGTAAAATAAATATAAAGCTCAGCAAGCATCAGTTGATATTTTCACCAAGCCTTTTAAGGCTTATATCCAGAAATTCGGTCATCATGCGTTTTGTTTCTTTTTTGTACAACTCGGCATTGCAGGTAAGAAAGTGAGATGTTCCCACGTTGTTGTTCTTTACAAAAATTATAGCTGCATAATCGGGTATTGCTTTAGAGGCAGCCGCTGCTGATTCCTTAAATTTAACATCCGGAAATACAGGTTCTTTACTCCACACGCCCTTCTTAATAGTGGTATTAATACCAGCCTCGGTTGCAGTTAAGTTTTTTCCAAAGGCATAATTGGCGCTGGAGAGTACCTGATTCTTTACATCTCCCAATAGCCTGGCAAAATGAAAATTGGGTTTTCCGGTAACTTGCGAGTACCCTAAAAACTCGTTATCGAAGGTTTTCATTTGCACGAAGTAGAAAGTCATATTTACATCAGCAATTACGGCATCGTTCAGTTGTTTACTCAACACCCCGGTGTTGGCAAATACACCACTCTTTTCTTTTCCCTTTGCTGTTTCTCGCTTAATAAAGTAACCATAATTGTTTGGCGTTACTTTTAAAAAGCCTACCGACTGGCTGGCCGATAATTCACCCCCGTCTTTTTTTACCCAGTCTTTATACACTTCTGTTTTACCGGCCTCATCGGTTGTAATAATTTCATAGCCCATTGCCGTTAACTGCGACAGATAATGTTGATAAACTGCGTTGGTAACTTCCAGAAAGTCTTTGGTGTCCACGCCATCTAACGCAACCCCCATTACCACATTGGTATTTCCGCGTAAAGTACCAAGCATTTCGCCTCCGGTAGTACTGGCGCGGGCACTACCAAACACCTGGAAATAAACATTAAAGCTGTTTATAAAAATTCGTTTGGGTGCATTCTTAAAGGACTTAGCTTTAAAAGAGCCATGCCCTACTACATCATCTTCGGTTAATTGCGCCTGCGCGTGCAAACTTAACAATAGAGCGATTAATGCCAATACATTTTTCATAGTAGAATATTTTTTGATTTGGATGCCGAAAATTGGCCAATATCATGCTGGCTATAAATACCGTGCAACAGCTAATTGTGCCTACCGGCTAACCGGTAGTGGCTACTACCCACCGGCAGAAGCATTGTTAAATCAAATTGTTGGCGTATGCAAACTTGATCAGGCCCACTAAAGAACCGGTGCCTGTTTTACGAAAAATATTTTTACGGTGAGTTTCAACTGTATGTTCTGAGATGAACAACTCTTCTGCAATTTGTTTATTAGAGTATTCTTTTGCAATTAGCTTAAGTACTTCTCGTTCACGATCGCTCAACAATTTAGTTTCGTCAGTTCCCTGAAGGCTGCGCACCAGCATCTTATTAATTTCATTGCTAAGATAAATTTTGCCTGCGTGTACCTGTCTCAGCGCCTCAATTAATTCCTTGTGCGAATCTTTCTTCAGCAAATAGGCCTCTACCCCTTCGCGCAAAATTTCTTTAACCAAATGTGTTTCCTGATGCATACTTAAAACCATAATTTTTACATGCGGAAACTGTTTCTTTACCCTTCGGATAAGTGAGAGACCATCCATTCCTGGTAAGTTGAAATCGGTTATCAAAACATCGGGTTGCTCTTTGGCCAACATGGCAAGACCTGCCTCGGCTGTGGATGCTGTACCTACCAATGTAAAATCTGCTTCTTGTGCCAATAGTGCTTTTAGCCCATCTAATAAAATAACATGATCGTCAATCAGCATTATTCTCATGAAATACTTGTATAGTTGAGTGCTACGCTATTTGTGTTTTCAAAGTAAAACTGAACTGCTAAGCCCTGCTATCCCCGCCAATGGGTATTTCAACAGGATGTTTCAGGGTATGAACCTGCCTATCCAAAACCGGTAACTCTAAAATCAAAGTGGTGCCACGTATGCCTTCACGGGAATCGATTTTAATTTTTCCATGCATGAGGTTTGTACGCGATAACATATTTTGCCAACCATTGCCCTTATGTCGGTTAAGAATTTCGGTATTAAATCCCGCACCATTGTCTTCTATCGTAAACGTAATGCTGTTTTCGTGCTGCACTAATTGAATGTCAATTTTTTCGGCAGTATTATATTTCATGATGTTGTTAATCCACTCTTGCGTAATACGATACAGGTTTATTTCGATTAATTCGGGCAGGCGTTGCGTTATGCCAAAACTTGTAACAGTTACCACATTTTTTTCGGATGAGTTAAGCTGCAATGCCAATTCTTTTAATGCCGCAGGCAAGCCATTGTTAATTAAAACTGCCGGCATCAGATTAAAGGCCATGGTATGCAGTTCGTTGTGCATCTGATCAATAATTGCTGCCGACTTATCAAAAATATCGGCCCGTACCGCTATCTGGTTTTCGTGTTGCAAATGATTCAGTTGCAAACGCAAAGCCGATATTAATTGCCCAAATCCATCGTGAATATCTTTTGCAAAACGTTTACGTTCTGTTTCCTGCGAGTTAAGCGCTGAATTGATCTGCACCTGGCGCATCTTTAATTCATTCTCCCTTTGTGTCAACAATGCCTTTCGCTTGTTCCGATTTATTATCAGGATGATTACAACCCCGGTAAACACTAACAACGTGATCAGAAAAAGCAAAAGCAAGGTGTTGCGTTGATTCAATGCCACCTGCTCTTCCAACTGCGCCTCTTTCAGGATTAATTGCTGTTCTTTCTTCTCAGTTTCATATTTTACTGCCATATCCGCCAAAGCATTGTTGTTTTCTTTTGAAAAAAGGCTATCACTTATTGCTACATATCGCTTGAAATACTGATTACCCATTTTAACATCGTGCAGCATGTAATGGGCTTGTGATGCGCTTTTAAAAAGCGTTAACGCATAACTTGCCAACTCGGGATTTTGGGTAAGCACTTGCAGGGCACGCTCAGCATATTGCAAAGCTTGTTGGGGCTGTTTTAATTGCACAAAGGCCGTAGTTAAATTACTTAAGGCACTCAATTGGCCTTTCGGATTTTTACCAAGCGACTCAGGAGCATCTAATGCCGTAAGTAAGTAAGGTATAGCTTTACTATATTCCTCATTATCCAATTGATAGTTGCCTACATTATCGTGAAGTGCATAGTACATGCGCAGGTTATTGGCTTGCTTACTCAGGCGAATGGCTTCGGTATAATGTTCAATAGCCCGGTCATACTCGTTTATGCTTTTATAGCACACACCCAGGTTTGCAAACGATATGGCCTGATCATTCGCTCCCGCATATTTTTTTCGGAGCACTAAGGCCTGCTGATGGTATTCAATTGCTTTGCTGAACTGGCGCAGTTCCTGATGTACCAGGCCAATGTTGCTTAGAAATTTCGCCTGACTCAAAAAATTTTCGGGTTGTATTGATTTTACCAGATCGTAACCTTCGGTGAAGAAGTTTAACGCAGTTGAAAATCTACTGCTATTAATATGAGCCATGCCTGCTATGTTTAACGCTCGCTCTTCCAGATCATACCAATGGTTCACTTTAGCTAAGTCTTTTGCCCGTTTCAAATAATAATCGGCTGAATCTGCCATTCGCAGCACATCGAAATATGCACCATGGGCAAGCAATGTTTCGGTGCAGATGTATCCGCACGGCCCTTTTTCAGTAAGGCGTTCACTTTGTTTTAACAACAGCAGGGCTGTATCGGGCTTATTAAAGATAAAATAAAATACCACTGCGTTAAGCGATCGTACTTTTACCGAATCGTTAGGCGTTGTTTTAATAACCTGAAGCAAACTATCGATGCGCTTGGGGTGTTGAGACCAACTTATAGCCGGGTACGTTATAAATAGTATCAAAAAAACAAAGCTTGTATAACCGCGCATGAATAAAGTTTTGGTAACGTTCAATTTATTAAGTACGCAAGTTAATGGATGAGCTAACAAGGTTGGCCGTTTCTTAATTCAAATTACACCATCGGCATGTAACTTATTGCCTATTCTTGTTTTGGTTAATCTGCATCTGCAAACCTGATTTCCTTCAAATCAAAAGCATGTTCACCTGCTTCGGTTGTAATAACTAATCTACCCTGTGCATCTACCGATTTTATTGCTCCTTTAAATCTTTCATGTTTGGTTTTAAATTCATGCCGCTCGCCCAACCGATACAAATTCTGTTCGTAAGCACGTTGAATGTCCGCAATGGCACCTTCGCGCAAGCGCAGGTATTGCTTTTCGATGGCTGCTAAAAGATGGTGTAACTCTATTGCAAGATCAAACTCTTTGTTTGTTAAAAGTTTTAACGAGGTAGCGCGCGCACTCTGAAACCAGGTTTGATTTATGTTAAGACCAATGCCGGCAATACTAAACTGAACTATTGATCCGGAAAGTGAACTTTCAATCAGCATGCCGCAAATCTTTTTGTCATTTACAAGAATGTCGTTAGGCCATTTTATTTTAACCCCGGTAATTTTGGTTTTCACATAATCGGCTACGGCCAACGCAATTGCCTGGGCCAAAACAAACTGTTGATCGGCCTTAAGATTAGGTTTAAGTAAAACCGAAAAAGTAAGATTCATGCCTGGCTCTGTTACCCACAGGTTGCCACGTTGCCCCCGGCCACTGTATTGATTATCAGTTATTACAACGGTACCTTCCCTGTTGGAACCACGCTGGGCAAGGTCCATCAGCAACGAATTGGTAGAATGACAATCTGGCACAAAAACAAGGTTCTTGCCTATTAAAAGGGTGCTGGCAGGGATTTTATACAAGGTATTTTAATTAGCTTTGCAGATTGTTCTGATCAAAAATCGAAAATAGTTAATGCCTGTAAAAAAGAAGAGAACCGATTCTGAAAAACTAAGCAAAGCCATTGTAAGTGGAATGCAGGAAAAGAAAGCTTCGGGTATTGTGGTGCTGGATTTACGCAAAGTAAAAAACGCAGTAGCTGATTTTTTTGTGATTTGTTCGGGAAACAGCGACAAACAACTGGAAGCCATAGCCGATTCAATTGACGATGAAGTATTCAAAAGCATGAACGAAAAACCCTGGCATGTGGAAGGCAAAAACAATAAAGAGTGGATGATACTCGACTATATAAGCGTGGTGAGTCATGTTTTTCGCAAAGACCGAAGGGAGTTTTACAGCCTCGAAAAACTATGGGGCGATGCCGAAATAACCGAGATTGAAGATTAGCTGAACCAATTCACCGTAAAGACGTTATCAAAGTAATTTTTTAAAACTGAAATGGACAAGGAAAGAGAAAAGAAGTTAGTGCCGCCTAAAGTACCCCGGCCAAATTACCAGATGTGGGTTATCTTAATTCTGGTGGCGGTAGTATTAGGCATAAGCTTTTACAATAGAAGTGGCGAATTGGTTGAAATAACCGAAAGCCGTTTTGAAGATATGGTGCAAGCCCAAAATGTAAAGCGGCTGGTACAAATAAAAAGCGACAACATCTGGATAATTGAAATCACTTTAAAAGAAGATGCCCTTCAAAATGCCAGATACAAGCAAGAGATAGAGCGCTCAAGCCCCTGGGGCGTGCGGCCCAATGGCCCGCATTACAAAATGAAGGTTGGCTCAATCGATAAGTTTATTGAAAAGTACGAACAACTTAAAAAGAATGTGCCGCGGGCCGATCAGATTGATTTAAAGGTTGAAGAGCGCCAGGACTATACCTCATTCATTTTTAACATCGGTTTTTTAGTATTGCTGGTGCTTGGCTTTTGGATGCTGATGCGCAGAATGACGGGCGGTGCCGGACCGGGCGGGCAGATATTCAACATAGGAAAATCAAAGGCCGCCTTATTTGATGCCGAGAATAAAGTACGCATTACGTTTGCCGATGTGGCCGGCCTGGAAGAAGCAAAAGAAGAAGTAAAAGAGATTGTTGACTTTTTAAAGACACCACAAAAGTTTACCAAATTAGGTGGTAAAATCCCGAAAGGTGCCTTGCTGGTGGGGCCTCCTGGTACCGGAAAAACATTGCTTGCAAAAGCAGTTGCCGGTGAGGCGGGTGTTCCGTTCTTCTCCTTATCGGGATCAGATTTCGTAGAAATGTTTGTTGGTGTGGGTGCTGCGCGTGTGCGCGATTTGTTTAAACAGGCAAAAGAAAAAGCTCCTTGTATTGTATTTATCGATGAGATTGATGCCATAGGCCGCTCTCGCGGAAGAGGCCAGATGCCCGGTGCCAACGATGAGCGCGAAAACACCCTTAACTCGTTGCTGGTTGAAATGGATGGTTTTGCTACCGATAGTGGCGTAATTATTCTGGCTGCTACCAACCGCCCTGATGTGCTGGATTCAGCCTTGTTGCGTCCTGGTCGTTTCGATCGCCAGATCAGCATTGATAAACCCGATATTGGTGGTCGTGAACATATTTTCAAAGTGCACTTAAAACCCATCAAGCTTTCGAAAGATGTAGATGTTAAAAAATTAGCAGCGCAAACACCCGGATTTGCCGGTGCCGAAATTGCCAACGTATGCAACGAAGCTGCTTTGATTGCCGCCCGTAGAGATAAAGGCGAAGTGGATATGCAGGATTTCCAAGATGCGATAGATCGTGTAATTGGTGGTCTTGAGAAAAAAACCAAAATTATCTCACCAGAAGAAAAACGCATAGTGGCTTATCACGAAGCAGGGCATGCCGTAGCCGGTTGGTTTCTGGAACATGCCGATCCGTTGGTGAAGGTAAGTATTGTACCGCGCGGAGTAGCTGCATTGGGTTATGCACAGTATTTGCCAAAAGAACAGTTTCTTTACCAAACTGAGCAATTAACAGATGAAATGTGCATGACGTTTGGCGGGCGGGCCGCAGAAGAAATTGTCTTCAATAAAATTTCAACCGGTGCCCTTAGCGATCTGGAGCGCATTACCAAAATGGCTTACAGCATGGTTACCGTTTATGGTATGAATAAAGAAATCGGAAACATTTCATTTTATGATTCCAAGCAATCCGATTATACATTCAACAAACCTTACTCAGAAGCTACTGCCGAAAAAATTGATAAAGAGGTGAAAAAGATAATCGACAATGCATTTGAAAGAACCAAGGCATTGCTGGTTGACCACCGCGAACACCTGGAAATTATTGCGAAAGAACTTTTAGAGAAAGAAATTCTTTTTCAATCGGATCTGGAGCGTTTAATTGGCAAAAGGCCATTTGCACACCAAACCACGTACGAGAAATTTACCAACGGCACCGCCACCGATAAAAAAGAAAATGGTGTAGAAGAACCGAAAACCGAAATAGCTCCTGAAGTGAAATAGTTTTTTTAATTCTTCATTAAAAACTTAAAGCCCTTGTACCAAGGGCTTTTTTCATTGTTACGGTTTTGTCGTTATTTGCAGACATGGCGCAAACCATAACCTTACCTGTCGGAAAAAAAATTTACTTCGCTTCTGATTTTCACCTCGGGGTGCCCGATGTAGCAGGCAGTTTAGCCCGTGAAAAAAAAATTGTAGCATGGCTTAGTCAGGTTGAAAAAGATGCACAAGCCATTTACCTGATGGGTGACATTTTTGATTTCTGGTTTGAGTACAAACACGCTATTCCCAAAGGTTTCGTTCGCTTGCAAGGCAAACTGGCTGCGTTATGCGATGCCGGCATTCCGGTTTTTTTCTTTACCGGCAACCACGATATGTGGATGTTCGATTACTTTGAAAAAGAAGTGGGTGTTGTAATTTATCGTAACCCGATTGAGTTGCAGATCAACCAGCACCGTTTTTTAATCGGGCATGGCGATGGCCTTGGCCCGGGCGATGCAAGTTATAAAATCCTGAAAAAGTTCTTCAATAGTAAAATTTGTCAATGGCTGTTTGCCCGCATTCATCCTAACCTTGGTATTGGTATTGCCAATTACTGGAGTAAGCAAAGCCGCATCAGCAATAATAAAAAAGGCGAAACGTTTGTAAGCGAAGAGCAGGAGTTTCTGCTCACGTATTCTAAAGAAGTGGAGCAATCTGTTCATCACGATTATTACATTTTTGGGCATCGGCATTTACCCCTCGATTTAAAAGTGAGCGATACCAGTAGGTACATTAACTTAGGTGAGTGGGTACATTTCGATACGTATGCTGAATATGATGGAACAAGCGTAACCTTAAAAAAATTTGAACTTCCATCATGATACGATTCCTGGTTATATTTTTTTGCCTTGCACCCAACCTTGCTTCGGCACAAAAAGATTTTACTAAACTCAAATCATGGAAAGCAAAAAATACCGAACTGCTGGCAGTTGATCGTCTCGGCAACTTTGTGTTCATCGAAAAATCCGGTAGCCTGGCAAAGTTTGATGCCGATGGAAAAAAAATTGCCACCTCTAAAAAGCAAACAGCTACGCTAGTTGAACCCTGGTTTCAACCAACCATTTTTGTGTATAATCGCGACCGGCAAACCTATAATTTGTTAAACCGGCTTTTTGAATCCGCTACCTCACACCCGTTGGATTCGGCCTGGGCAATAGAACCCTGGTTGGTTTGCCCCACACACGATAATCGATTATGGATTTTAGATCGGGCCGATTGGTCGCTCAAAAAAATAATCCCAACCTCGGGCCAGGTGGTGCTGGAATTTAATCTGCCGGTTGAGTTTACTCATAAAGCAGAATTTATTTACCTGCGCGAATACCTGAACCTTATCTTTCTGTTGGATAAAAACACAGGCATACTGGTTCTCAATCACCTGGGGCAATTAATCGAACGCATTGAAGTTAGCGGACTGAAGGGCCTCTACTTTTTTGGGGATGAGATGTACTTTGTTCAAAACAATACCCTGCACTATTTCAATCTGCTAACATCGCAATGGCGCCAGCATGCAATTCCGGCAAACAGTACCCAGGCCATTATTACCGATGAAAGATTGATTACACTTTCGGCCAATAAAGTAGCCACACTTTATAAATACACACCTGAATAGGTTTTATCTGTGTTCATTTTTGAACATCTTTGTACGCCTAAGCACAAACCGAACTATTAAAAGCGGTATTTCGCGCTTAAAACGCGCTGGCACAATTTTTCCTTTTATTGAATAAGACTTTTAAACCTACCTACTGTGAACGAAGGCAAAATCCTGATGATTGATGACGATGAGGATGTTTTATTGGCGGCCAAAATGCTGCTTAAAAAATCCAATCACCAGGTAATCATTGAAAAAAATCCGAACAAGATTCCTTTCCTGCTTAATAACGACACCTACGATGTTATTCTGCTGGATATGAACTTCAGCAAAGACACCACCAGTGGTAAAGAAGGCTTTGAGTGGTTGAAACAAATTAAAGAGCGCGACCCCGATGCCGTGGTAATTATGATTACTGCTTTTGGCGATGTAGAGATGGCTGTGCGCGCTTTAAAAGAAGGCGCAACCGATTTTATTCTGAAGCCCTGGCAGAATGAAAAATTAGTGGCCACCATATCAACTGCCATTAAGTTAAAGAAATCTTATAACGAGGTTGATAAACTGCGCAAGGCTAAGCAGATGTTAGAAGAACAAATCAGCCAGCCATTTCGCGATATCATTGGCCAAAGCAATGCCTTGAAAGATGTGTTTGGCTTAATTGATAAAGTAGCCAAGACAGATGCCAACGTGTTAATCTTGGGCGAGAACGGAACCGGAAAAGAATTGGTAGCACGCGCCATTCATCAAAAATCCATGCGCAAGGATAGTTCGTTTGTGGCGGTAGATATGGGTGCGATTACGGAGACCTTGTTTGAAAGCGAATTATTCGGTCATAAAAAAGGCGCCTTTACAGATGCACGTGAAGATAGGCCCGGACGGTTTGAGTTAGCAAATGGCGGCACCTTGTTTCTGGATGAGATTGGAAACCTGAGTATGGCGTTGCAAAGCAAATTATTAAGCGCACTGCAATCGCGGCAGATTACCCGTGTGGGTAGTAATCAACCAATAGAAGTTGATATTCGATTGATTTGCGCTACCAACATGCCGTTGCATCAAATGGTATTGGAAGGAAAATTCAGACAGGATTTGTTGTATCGCATCAACACGGTTGAGGTAACTATTCCGCCCTTGGGCGATCGAATTGATGATATTCCCCTGTTAGCCGATCATTTTCTAAATCATTATGCTAAGAAATACCGCAAAGAAGTGCACAACATTTCTACCGATGCCATGAATAAACTCAAAAAATATCCCTGGCCGGGTAATGTGCGTGAATTGCAACACGCCATTGAGCGGGCGGTTATCATGGCCGATTCTTCCACCCTGCAGGACAGTGATTTTCTTTTTAGCCGTAAAAGTGCGAACGATATTGCATCCGATACCTTAAACCTGGATGAAGTTGAAAAAGCTGCAGTGGTAAAAGCCATACAATTGCACAATGGTAATATCTCTAAAGCTGCGGAAGAATTGGGTTTAACCCGCGCATCACTTTACCGAAGAATGGAAAAGTATGGACTCTAACAAGCGCTCGCCACTCGTCACCCGTATTGCAATACTGGTGGCAACTACAGTGGTTTTTGCGTTTGTGGTTTCGGCTAATAACCGGAGTTACATTTTAATAATAGCCATGCTGGGGGCTATTATATTTCAGGTTAAGTCGTTACTGAAAGAAGTAGAAGGCCACGATGTTCCCATCGGTTCAATCTTTGATTCCATCCGGTTTGATGAAATCACACAAACATTTAAATCCGATACCAATTCCGATACGGTTCAGAAACTACAACGCGAACTGAATGATGCGTTAGCCAAACTGAAGCAGGCTCGCAAAGAAAAAGATTCGGAATACCAGTTCTTTAAAAACATTGTACAACATGTGGGCATTGGCTTGCTCACGTTTAAACGCGATGGTTCTATTCAAATTATGAATAGTGCCGCCAAGCGATTGATGCGCATTAACAAGGCCGATCGTGTAGAAGATCTAAAAGTGGTGAGTGAACCGCTGGTAGATGTTTTTCTAAAACTAAAAACCGGTGGCCGCGAATTACTACAATTAAAATTCGGAGATGAAACCATACAGCTTTCCGTGTTTGCAATAGAGCTTACGTTGCGCGATGAAGAAGTAAAACTCATTTCAATGAGTAACATTCAAAGCGAACTGGAAGAGAAGGAAATGGAAGCCTGGCAAAATTTAGTGCGCGTGCTTACCCATGAAATTATGAATTCGGTTACGCCCATTTCATCCTTAGCGGGAATTGTAGAAGATGATTTGAAAGCGCGCATTGATAGGCCATCGGAATTAGAACTTAAAAAAGAAGACCTCGAAGACATGTACCTGTCGTTGCAAACGATAAGCAAGCGCAGTGCGGGTCTTATTAAGTTTGTGAAAGAATTTCGTAACCTCACACACATTCCTAAACCTAAACTGGCCGAGGTAAATGTGAAAGAGTTGCTGGATGAGTTAGCCCTGCTTCACAAAAAAGAATTAGCCGATAATCAGATTTCTATTTCAGTTTCAGTTGACCCCACTAACCTGTATGTGTTGGCAGATAAAACGATGATTGAACAAGTGATTATTAACCTAATTAAAAATGCCATTCAGGCATTTGATGAACAACCGGAAAGACAAATTGAACTTACAGGTTATTCTAATGAAAAGGGACGCACCATTATTTCTGTAAAAGATAACGGCTCAGGTATTGATAGCGAAGCCCTTGAAAAAATCTTTATCCCCTTCTACTCTACCAAAAAAACGGGTTCGGGCATTGGTTTGAGTTTATCAAAACAAATCATGCGGCAGCATGAAGGAAATATTACTGTTAAATCGGAGTTGGGTAAAGGCACGGAGTTTTTGTTGAGGTTCTAAACTTCTTTTGCCGAAAAGTGAAAGTCTAAAAAGATTGTTAGCTTTGAGCAATCAATATTCGTATGCCAGACGTTCAAAAAAAGGTACACGCCATCCTAATTGAAAAATTAGGGATTCCCGATTCTGAAATAACACCCGATGCCAGTTTTGTAAAAGACCTTGGCATCGATTCGCTCGATTATGCGGAGTTGGTGATGGAGTTTGAACAAACCTTTGATATTAAGATTCCAGATGACGATGCTGAAAAAATGCAAACCATCGGGCAGGCGATCAGCTATATTGAGAGTAAACTAACCAAGTAGCCAGAATTAAGGCGTTATGACGGCTGATTATAAAAGCAATAAAGCCGTCTGACGCCTTACAGACTAAACATTCTCCAACTGGTAATAACTACCAAAGCGTTTCATCTTCATAGCTGTATCCGATAGAAACGGACGCGCCTCCGCCAGATTTTTCAAAGGTGCAATCTGCCAGCTATTACTGGCTTCATTCCAAAACACCACAAATTTTTCGAGCGAAAGCATGAGCACATCCAGCTCATAAATTTCTTCGCCATCGCTATCGTGCAGGCCCGTAAACTGCAACAGGATATGGTCGCGTTTAACCAACTCACCCTTATTACAATCAATGCTACTCAGGCGCATCAACAACTTATTTTCTACATCCCAGGCTTTAAATTTTATTTTACGGAGCTTAAATTCCATAGGCTGTAAAGTTACCTTTGTTTATGACTTCGGCCACCGGAAACAAACAGGTATTATTTATAATTAATAAATATTCGGGCACCGGCTATAAACCTGCTGTGGAAGGAAGGTTACTTTCATTTTGCCAGCAGGCCGGCCTGGAGGCGCATCTTGAATTTACACAAGGTCGCGGACACGCAACCCAACTCGCCCGCCAAGCTTCACAATCAAAAAAATTTGAAGTTGTTTTTGCCATGGGTGGCGATGGCACCGTAAACGAAGTTGCCAAGGGCGTTGTAAATACAAAACAGGTTATGGGTATTATTCCAAAAGGTTCTGGCAACGGACTGGCACGACACTTAGGCATACCACTCGATTTTAAAAAGTGTTTACCCTACATTGCTTCTACCGAGGTAATTGCGATGGATTCGTTTACCGTTAACAACCACCTATCCATTAATGTCTCGGGTATTGGGTTTGATGGACACATTGCCGGATTGTTCGGAAAGAATGGTAAACGTGGTTTAGCCAATTACGCACGCCTGGTGTTGCAAGAGTTTATGATGTATGATGAAATCAGCGGTGAGATATTTATTGACGGAACATCTGTTCAGGCGAAAGCCTTTGTAATTGCGTTTGCAAACTCATCGCAATTTGGAAACAATGCCCGCATTGCACCCTATGCGTCAGTGTGCGATGGAGAACTGGACATTAGTTTTGTAAAGAAGGTGCCGTTTATAGAAGCCCCTGCATTTGCCTACAAAATGTTTTCGGGCACGCTCGATAAATCAAATTATATAAAGCTTTCAAAAGGCAAAAAAATAAACCTACGCTTTTCTGAGCCCGTGGCCTTTCATGTTGATGGAGAGGCGATGCAGGCCGAGCGGAAGTTTGAAGTAAGAATCAATCCTGGTTCAATCCGTTTATTGATTCCCGGCAACCAATCAAAAAATATCTAACTTCATTGTTCGGAATCGGATAGCCAATTAGCAAGCGAACCCGTATAAGCATTGTTAAATCAACCCTTACCCCAATGAAAAAATTAATTACACTCTGTATGTTGATGTGGGCTGTTACGGCTTCTGCCCAGCAACTCACCACACCGCCTAGTGGCGACAATCAAAAATCGAAAGTAACGCAGTTTATCGGACCCGTTGAAGTATCGATTGCCTATAGCAGCCCCGATGTACACGGCCCGAATGGCGAAGACCGCACCGGAAAAATCTGGGGCGAAGTAGCGCACTTTGGTTTTATCGATCAGGGTTTTGGAACTTCCAAAGCTGCACCCTGGCGCGCGGGCGCAAATGAAAATACGGTGTTCACAGTTTCGCACGATGTAAAAATTGAAGGTAAAGAATTGAAAGCCGGTACGTATGGACTATTTCTGGCGGTAGCCAAAGAAGGCCCGTACACGTGGATATTCTCAAAAAATTCGTCCAGTTGGGGAAGCTATTTTTATGATCCCAAAGAAGATGCCTTGCGTGTGGACGTAATGCCATTGGAAGCTCCCTATAAAGAATGGCTCACATTTGGTTTTGAAGATCGTTTGCCATCATCAGCAAAAGCCTACCTCCGTTGGGAGAAAAAAAGAATTCCATTTACAGTTGAAGTAGCCAACATCAATGAGGTGTACGTATCAAAAATGCGCGAAGACCTGCGTAGTTCAGTTGGTTTTAAGCAAGAGAATTGGTTAACAGCTGCACAGTTCTGTGCGCAGCATAAAATCAATCTGGAAGAAGCCTTGAAGTGGGTAGATCAATCTGTTAGCACTCCATTTATAGGTGTTGAAAATTTTAATACGTATCAAACCCGGGCCGCTATTTACCAGGCTATGGGAAAAACTACTGAAGCAAATGCCCAAATGGATAAAGCTATTAAAGATCCAAGTGCTACTGTTCAGAATATTCACCAATACGGAAGGTCGTTGCTAAACAGTGGGCAAAAAGAAAAAGCATTGGAAGTATTTAAGTTTAACGCCCAGAAAAATCCGCAAGATAAATTTACGCCCAATGTAGGATTAGCCCGTGCTTATACAGCAGCAGGCGATAAGAAGAATGCTATTAAGCATTGGGAACTCGCATTGAAAAATTTACCGGATACACAAAAACAGTTTTTACCACAGTACGAAGCTGAGGTGAAGAAGTTGAAAGAAGGAAAGTGATTAGTCATTGGTACTTAGTCCTGAGTAGATAGTCTTGAGTCTATAGTCCTTAGTACAACTAGATACTAAGGACTATCTACTAACTACTACCCACTTATTGCTACTGTTTACGAATCAACTCACCCAACGTTCGTAATCCTTTCTCTACTTTATCGCTCCAGGGCATTCCATAACTCAAGCGGAAGTAATTATGAAACTGCCCTTGTGCCGAAAAAATTTGGCCGGGTGCAATACCAATGTTATGCTTCAAAGCAAGCTTGTGTAGCTTAAATCCGTCAGCTTCTTTATTCATCTCTACCCAGAACACAAATCCACCCTGCGGGCGGGCAATACGAATTGATTCAGGGAAATATTCTGTAATTGCCTGCAGGTAGCGCAAACTTTGTGTATGTAATGCTTTGCGCAGATGCCGCAAGTGCAATTCATAACGGCCATTTTGCAAAAA
The DNA here is from genome assembly GCA_019638395.1 of Cyclobacteriaceae bacterium. Classification (GTDB taxonomy): domain Bacteria; phylum Bacteroidota; class Bacteroidia; order Cytophagales; family Cyclobacteriaceae; genus ELB16-189. Next base: position 718,916 of record JAHBTX010000004.1, on the reverse strand, counting down.
GTGTGCAATCGCTACCTGTGCCAGTGTATTGGTAGCCACGTTATTCATGCGCTTCAATTGAATAACTTGTTTCTTAAACCTTCCGGGTGATGCCCAACCAATGCGGTAGCCCGGGGCCAAAGATTTAGAGAATGATCCGCAATGTAACACCAATCCCTTTTTATCGAATGTTTTACAAGTGCGCGGACGGGTTTTTCCAAAATACATTTCACCGTAAATATCATCTTCAATTAATGGAATTTCTTTTTTAGCTAACAGATCTACCAATTGCTTCTTGCGCTCGTCCGGAATACAACTTCCCAATGGATTGTTGAAGTTCGGCACAAACACACATGCCTTGATGTCAAAACGATCCAATGCCTGTTGCAAATAATTGAGATCAATTCCCGTTACCGGATCGGTTGGCACCTCCACTACTTTCAAACCTAAACTTTGCATCACACGAAAGATTCCATAAAACGTAGGGCTCTCCGTGGCTACGGCATCGCCTGGTTTGGTAACGGCTTGCAAACAAAATGATATGGCTTCCATGCAACCCGCAGTAACCACCAGATCATCTTCGCTTAGCGAACCTCCCCAGTTAAAACTCAAGCGTGCAATTTGCTTCCGAAGTTTTTCATTGCCTTGAATATGTTCATAACCCAAGCAATGATCGGGCTCATTTCGCAAACTGTGTATTACTGATTTATTGAGTTTAGCTGCTGGCAACAACGAAGCATCGGGTGCGCTTAATGAAAATGAAGTGAGTTTAGGCGAACGCAAATCATGGTACACACTTGAAATCATTTCATCCACGCTTACCGGCAATGCTTCATCGGTAGGTTCGCTGATGGCAGGAACATCAAACGGCAGTTTAGCCGAAAACTTCACATAATAACCCGATTGTGGCCGCGCTTCAATCAAACCCTTACTCTCTAAATGATAGTAAGCCTGAAACGCTGTGCTTAAACTTATTCCTTGCTCTTTACTAAGTGCACGTACCGAAAGCAACCGGTCGCCAATCTTCAACGCACCTTTATCAATCAACGCTTCAATACGCGTGGCTACTTCCAGGTACAGGTGTTCGGGTTTTTCAAGAATAGTTTCCATAAAATTGATCTGGTCAAAATTATTAAAACTGAAACTGTTTTCCTTACAAAATGATGGAACTTTTGTCTTGCAATTGATCCATGTAACTCTTAGAATTCCTGTTAAGCAACTTCAGAATGGCTTGAGTAAGGATGTAATCACCGGCATATCCGTTACTACCAGCCCTTATGAGTTTTTCAAGGCAAGCTTCTCAAGCATTTCGTTGATAAGGGACTCTGAACTGATACCATAACCGTTTACAAGAATTCCTTTAAGCTGATATTTTTCAGAAGAAATGGCATATTATTATGGCGAAGTGGGATGAAGAGTTTAGGTTAAGGAAGAGCTAATTTATTTTGCGATCAAAATATGATTGATAGTGTACCGGATTTGTGCACTACCGAGTATCCTTTCTTTCATTCACACAAAGCTATCAAAACCACTAAATTGTTATGATGATTAGTTTTGCTTGAACCCATACTTTGAATTTGCCAATTCAACAATATTCTTTGCCATACCCCAATCAAATATTTTTTTCAATATGGGAACGAAAGACCTACCTAATTCAGAAAGGTAATACTCAGTGCGGGGTGGGATTTCTTTATAGTCTTTCTTGATAACCCATCCATCATCTACCAATGTTTGAAGTTGCTGTGTAAGCATTTTCTCCGAAATATTTGGAATAGCTCTATGCAATTCTTTGTACCGGAGTTGTCGATCTTTTAACTGCCACAAGATGATTAGTTTCCATCTTCCGCCAACCATTTTTAATGTCGAAGTTATTGGACAATCAAATGCTATTGATTGTTCATTTTTAAAATTAGTGGATGTTGTTTTACGCATTTACACGCACTTTTTTGTATGTACCTAAATATTTGTATGCAAATATAGTGTACATCATTTTTGCACTGCGAAAAATAAAAACAATAATTTCAAATGACTCTTACAAAGAAAAAAATCATCGTAATTGGAGGTAGTTCCGGAATTGGAAAATCAGTTGCCGCTTTAGCTTCCAATCTAGGGAACAAGGTTATCATCACCAGCAGAAATCATCCAATAGCACAACTTACAGCAAAGTCTATTGGCAATGGAGTTGAAGGCATGGCACTGGACATTGATGATGAATCTCAGGTAAATGAATTCTTCAAAAAACAATCCGGGATTGACCACATCTACATTGCCGCTGGCAACACTAAAATTGGAAGTATTACAGAAGGATCATTAGAAGATAAGTTACAAACCTTCAACACCCGATTAAAAGGAAGTTTGCGTGTAGTGAGAGCTGCACTTTCTGCAATGAACTCAGGTGGATCGTTTGTGTTTACAGGTGGTATTTCTACTGACCGGCCAATTCCCGGTGCATGGGTATCGGGTTTAGGTACTGCTTCCGCTGAACAGTTGGCAAGGGTATTGGTAATGGAAGTTCCGAATATTCGCTTCAACGCTGTATCGCCAGGCTACACAGACACACCCATGTGGGATACCATTCTTCAGGAAAACAAGAAAAGTGTTTTGGCAGATGTAGCCGCAAAATTGCCCACCAAAAAAATTGCAAGCCCTGATGAAGTCGCCTCAGCAGTTATATTCTTAATGTCCAACAATTCGGTGAATGGGGAAGTAATTCACGTAGATGGTGGCGGAAGACTTGTGTAATTTTTTTCACCTTTAAATAATAAACTATGAATTCAAATCAAATTTCAATCGCGGTTGATGATTTAATTGCATTAACCTTGGAAGGAAAATGGGAACTTGCCTTTAACAAGTACTATCATCAGAATTTTGAAAAAACAGACCTTGACGGAGTAACCGTGAAAGGCATGGAACAAAACACATTAAATGGACGTGCCTTTTCATCCAAAATTTCTAATGTAAGAGATTTTTCTTGCGTTGGGAGATTGGTAAAAGGAAACAGAAGTTTTCTTGTTTGGTCTTTCGATTTTGATGTTGCAGGGAGTCCGTTTAAAGTGGTTGAAGTTGCCATCCAGGATTGGGATGAAGGGAAAATTGTAACAGAAAGGTTTTATAGCTAAAATTTTAAATAAAATGAAGAAAGTTGCCACCTGCAACTTTCTTCATTGATAGTAACATTCCACAATCCGGTTTATCAGCTAAATTTCCATAATATCGCTCAGCCCCCTGAATAGATTAAGCGGATATTCAGCCCAGCGGTTACATAGATACAAATACCATTCTCTTCCATACACTACATAAATTCTACACGTGTAGCCCTTTTCGTTATATACCTGAAGTTCTTCATTGCCAATTCCGAGTAGTCGTTCCAGCACATAATTGGTGGCTGAGTATTGGTGTATCATTTTAATTGCCTCATCCTGTATTTTTGTATGATGAGAGGCTATGGAACATTTATGGTTGGCCTCTAACAATTGCGCCACATACTCCAGATAAACTTCATCTAGTCTATCTCCTCGTGGAATAGAAGTGCTTAGAGGCGTATCATATGCACCTTTAACTAGTCGGATACTACCCGATAACTTCAACAGTTTATCCATGTCTTTCTTTGTACGATGTAAGTAAGCTTGTAAAGTTATTCCCAGATTGGCGTGCTCTTTTAAAACCTCTTCGTAGATACCTATAATAGAATCTGTGCGATCAGTTCCTTCCATGCTCAGAATCACTTCCTGACGACAGTCTTGGACTGCTGCACAAATGCTTTTTAGATTACGCACTGCTAAATCCTCAGAAACCAAAAGTCCGATATGCGATAGGTCTAAAGAAATGGATGAATTCAAATTTTCTGATTCTACAACTCGCGCAAACTTTATAAATTCGTTCGTTGCCTCGTTTGCCTCTGTCTCGTTTCGCACACTCTCCCCCATAAAATCTGTTGTTACCAGAAAGCCCGAGTCATTTAATTTTTTAATAAAGGGTACAGTTTCTTGAATAGTCTCGCCTGCGATATAACGATTTGCAGCTCTTTTTAGCATTTTATACAGTTTGTCGTTTTGTAGTATAAAATGTTTAGCATCCTCATTCAAAGCGGCTTTTCGCAAAGCTACGGATGCAACCTGTAAGATATCCTGTTCTGTTTTGCGCATCAATGGTAGGTTATTTTATGTTTGCTGTACCAAAATAGAAAATAATTTCTTGTACCAACCGGGGGTATCATGTCCGTTAGAACTAAATCAATGTTCCATCCTTCATAGTAATATTATGAATGAACTCGGTTGCTTTTGTATATAACAACTACGCATTTAATACTTACGTAAATGATTTAATGTTTTGTGCTACCCAATCTTCAATGCTGGTCATTTTTACAGGAAGCTTTTTCAGTACATCTGGCATATTGTGTGCAAACATCACCGGATAGTTTTTAGAATTTGTAATTTCCTGATACATAGCTACCGCCCCTTGCCCTGCACCTTCACCATACAAGCCATCTAATATTTTTCCAAATTCTTTAGGAGGCATCTGGCGGTAGGTTTTTTCTTTATCCAAACAGATTGAGAATTTATTGGCTAATTGACTGCCTGTTAAGTTCTCCAATCCACTCACTTGAAATGACTGCCCTGCTAACTCAGGTTTATAGATGGCTTCGGCTACCAAAGCCGCTACATCCTGTGTGGCAATCCAGCCAACCGGCATCTCTTCGGGTGTCGGGTAGGTTACTACATTTTCATTTTTTACGAATGGTGCCGTCCAAGGACCTAATAAGTTCTCTGCATAAACCGATGGTTGAATGATGATGTGCGGCAGTCCGCTTTGCTTCAGGTAGTCAGCAATATCAATGCGAACGTCTAAGGCTGGATTTCCAATTTTTATCGGAAGTATAAAGCCGCTGCTATTCCATACCAATAGCTTTACGCCATTTACCACTGCTGCATCAATCGCATTTTTGGCATACTCCAATCCAACCAAAGGGTTTGGCAGGAAGAATGGAACCAAAAATGAGACGGCATCAACCTGATTTGTAATTTCAATTAGCCTGGACTTATCCGCCATATTGGCGATTACAGGTTCTGCCCCTGCATTTCTGAGCAAAGAAATTTTTTCATGCTGGTTAGTTGTTGTAATAACGCTTGCACCTTTTTTAATAAGCGCTTTAATTACTGGAAACTGCTGCGAACCACCTGCACCATAAACAAGTACTTTCATAAGTTTTTAATTTATTAATGATGGCTCAAAACTATGTACATTTGCTATACAAAAGTTAGTACTATACTAATGTATAGCGCTATGCTTTTGTATAGCGATAAACCATGCAAGAATGAAAACATCTAAAGAATGTGTCGATTTTATACGTCCGGTAAGAGATGTATTGGATATCATCAATGGAAAATGGAAACTGCCCATTTTAATTTGTCTGTCGTTTGGCAATAAACGGTTTAAAGAATTAGAAAGAGAGGTGGAGGGAATCACACCAAAAATGCTATCGAAAGAATTAAGAGATTTAGAAGCAAACGAACTTGTTGTGAGAACTGTTTACGATACGGTTCCTGTAACCATTGAATATAGTTTAACTGCTTACGGAAAATCTTTGGATGGCGTTATTGACTCGCTAAGAGAATGGGGGAAAAAACATAGAACAAGATTGTTATTAAAAAACTGATTGATTTTGGATGCCTGTGTATAGCTGTATAACCAATTTAAATTGATCTGGTCAAAATTATCAAAACTGAAACTGTTTTTTGTCCGTTCAACTGAGAAAATTTGCAGCATGAATTCTCACTCAAATCAAAAAGCCAGTGTGTTGGCTTACCTGGCGCTTGCGGCTGTATGCATTATCTGGGGTACCACCTATCTTGCCTTGCGCGTAGGTGTTACGCAGTTTCCACCTTTTCTTTTTTCATTGATTCGTTTCGCCATTGCCGGTCCGTTGCTGGTTTTGTTCATGCTCACTATCGGCAAACAAAAGTGGCCCGATAAGAAAACACTTTTTAATCAGGCGGTGAGTGGCATCTTAATGACTACAATGGGTGTAGCCATGGTAGGCTGGGCCGAAGTGTATATTTCAAGTGGGCTTGCAGCTGTTATTTGTTCGGTAATGCCGGTATGGACTATCTTAATTAATGTGTTGATTTTGAAAGATGAAAAACCGAATTGGATCATTATCGGTGGAGTGTTAATCGGGTTAACCGGTATCGTGATGATCTTTAGCGAACACTTAGCCGAGTTTGCCAACCCGCTTTATATTTTCGGAATCGTAATCACCTTCGCAGCCAACATCTCGTGGGCAGTGGGCAGCATTTGGGTGAAGAAGAAAAACGAAAACACCAATCCATTTCTGGGTTCAGGATTGCAAATGAGCTTTGGTGCATTGGCGATCATACCATTAAGTCTGTTGTTTGATGATTATTCTAAAATTCAATGGTCGAACGAAGTAATTTCTGCGCTGGTATATATTATCGTAATTGGTTCTATGGCTGCCTATGTGTGTTATGCTTATGCGATAAAAAAATTACCGATGACGGTGGTCTCGCTATATGCTTACATTAACCCGATTGTAGCTGTATTATTGGGTTGGCTTTTACTAAGTGAAAAACTTAACCTGCAAATTGTTCTGGCGATTGTGGTAACCATTGCCGGTATCTACATTGTTAACATTGGATATCGCACAAATAATTCGGGCCGAACAATTGTACAATCGATCGGCAGAAGACTAGGACTTACACGTTAACGCAATGGGGGTTACCGTTTTAGATTATCAGGCTGTACATCAGCCGCATTTTGAACGATTAAACCGCCAGTGGATTGAAAAATATTTCTGGATGGAACCGGTAGATGTAGCGGTTCTTCAAAATCCGGATGAACACATCCTGGCACCAGGCGGCCATATCTTAATGGCCAGATACAAAAATGAAATTGCAGGAACTGTTGCCTTAAAGTTTGTGAACACGAGTGTTTATGAGTTTACAAAAATGGCCGTAGCCGAAAACCTGCACGGACTAAAAATTGGAAAACGTTTGGCAGAAGCGGCCATTGAATGGTGTAGAAATAAAAATGCCGGGCAGATTATTCTGTACTCCAATACAAAACTGGTTCCGGCCCTTACACTTTATCGCAAACTTGGCTTTCGCGAAGTACCGCTGGATGGGCCTTACAAAAGAAGTGATATTAAAATGCAACTTGATTTATGAACGAACTTCCTTGGTTTGAGCGTAACCTGAAATTTGGTTATGCACCTGAAATGCTTCCTTACTTCCTGGTTCGATTAGAAGGTACTTTCGTGCGCATGCAGCAAATGATCGCTGGATTAACGGATGCACAACTTTCTTACAAACCAAACGGTAAATGGAGTATAAAAGAAAACATCGGTCACCTGGCCGAAGTAGATGCCATTACAACCAAACGCATAGATGAAATGCTGGCGGGTTCACCTGTACTATCGCCTGCCGTGTTTGAACCGCTCAATTATACCCCGTGGGTAATAGATGAAGTATTAAACCTGTTTCAGCAAAACCGGAATGGTAGCATCAAAAAGTATTTGCAACTGATACCTGCCGAACTTCGTAAAGCATCCATGCATCCGCGCTTAAAAGTTGCCATAACGCCTGTGGACCTTGCCTGGTTTGATGCCGAGCATGATGATCATCACCTCGTAAAAATAAAATCCATTTGTGAGAAACTTGAACATTCCTGACAGTAATCCATGATCACCCAAATACTTACAACGCTACTCATACGCGATCTTCAAAAATTAAAAGCTGAGTTAGAATTGTATCAGCACGAAGCCAACATTTGGAAAGTAGATAAGAATATTGCCAATTCAGCCGGCAACCTTTGTTTGCACCTGGTAGGGAACCTTAATAGTTATATAGGTGCTACGTTAGGCAATACCGGCTATGTGCGCGATCGGGATGCTGAGTTTGCGTTGAAAAATATTCCCCGTACTGAGTTGATTCAAAAAATTGAAGCCACTATAAAAATGATTCAACAAATTTTACCCGGTGTAGATGAAAAAACATTATTGGCAGAATACCCATTGTTAGTTCTGAAAGAAAAGACGTCCACCGAATATTTTCTGGTGCATTTAGCGGTACACTTAGGTTATCATCTGGGGCAAGTGAATTACCACCGCAGGCTTCTCGATTAGCCTACCATAATCATTGTTATACTTTCACATTAAATAATATCTTTACCTGATCAAAAAAAAATTACGTATATGACACTCACCACCTCTATACCTGTAAAAAAAACTACCCAGTCGCGAATAAGCACGGTTGATTTCAAGAACCTCGGTTTTGGCAATTACATTTCCGACCATATGCTGGTAGCTAAATACGATAACGGTGCCTGGCAAGAGCCGCAAATTATTCCTTACGGAGATTTAATGCTAAGCCCTGCCATGCTATCACTCCATTATGGCCAAGCGGTATTCGAAGGTATGAAGGCGTTTTACATGAACGATGGTGCCATTAATATTTTTCGCGTGGAGCGACACCATAAGCGTTTGAATAAATCGCTTGCGCGGATGTGTATGCCAGCCATTAGTGAAGACTTGTTTACAGCGGGACTGGAAGCTATTGTAAAAACCGATGCTGCCTGGATACCAAAAGACGATGGAAGTTCATTATACCTGCGCCCTGTGGTTTTTGCATCGGAAGCAAAGCTGGGTGTTAAAGTGGCCGATCAATATTTGTTTGTGATCTTAACAAGTCCGGTTGGCCCTTACTTCAGCAAACCGGTACGATTAAAAGTTGAGTTGGAATATGTGCGGGCTGCTGAAGGTGGAACCGGATTTGCGAAATGTGCCGGCAATTATGGTGGCGCGTTTTACCCAACGCAACAAGCACGCGAGCAAGGTTTCGATCAGGTAATCTGGACGGATGCCAAAGAACACAAATACATTGATGAATCCGGAGCTATGAACATCATGTTTGTTATCGATAACAAACTGGTTACGCCTGCCCTTTCATCTTCCATTCTGGATGGTGTTACACGCAATACCCTCATTACACTTGCTAAAGACATGGGTGTTACCGTAGAAGAAAGAAAAATCAGCATTGATGAAATCGAAAAGGCATTTCAACAAAAAACAATAACCGAAGCTTTTGGTGCGGGTACTGCTGCCGTGGTGTCACCTATTGCCACCATCAACATTCATGGAATTGATTACCAGTTACCTGAAGTTAAAGCCGATGGCTTTCAATTAGCGGTGAAGAAAAAACTGCAGGACATCCGCAGCGGTGCAGCACCCGATACCTACAACTGGAACCACATCATCCGATAGTTGTGATACGCGGTGCATTTTTTACCGGGCAAAATCTGCCTTTGGAGATTCGTGAGATAAAAAAACCAAAACCAGTAAAAGACCAGGTGTTGGTGCGCCTGCATTACGCAGCACTAAACCATCGCGATTTATGGATTCAGCAAGACTCAATCCCTCAACAACCGGTAATCTTAGGCTCGGATGGCTGTGGTGTAATTGAAGATGTAGGCGAAGATGCTGATCCGTTGTTAACCGGTGCCGAGGTAATTATCAACCCAAGCCTTAATTGGGGAAACAACCCTATTGTGCAGGGCGACACGTTTAAAATTTTAGGGTATCCCGATGCCGGAACGTTTAGCGATTATGTTTGCGTTTCCAAAAAACAAATTTTTGAAAAGCCCGAGCATTTAAGTTTTGAAGAATCAGCTGCTGTTCCATTAGCCGCTTTAACAGCATATCGCGCTTTGTTTTCGAAAGCTCGCCTGCGTGCAAAAGAAAAAGTATTGATAACCGGTATTGGTGGTGGTGCTGCGTTATGGGCCATGCAGTTTGCTGTTGCCTATCAGGCACGTGTCTATGTTACTTCCAGCTCGAACGAAAAAATTGAAAAAGCAAAAGCATTAGGTGCGATTCAGGGTTTTAACTACACCGATCCGGAGTGGACAAAGCAAGCACAAAAAGAAGCCGGAGGTTTTGATATTGTAATTGATAGTGCCGGTGGGCCACAATTCTCTCAATTGTTTGATCTGATGATGCCCGGAGGGCGCATTGCAATTTTTGGTAGAACCGCAGGCAATATTCCTGATGTACCTACCCGGTTGCTGTACTGGAAACAGATTTCCATTCACGGCACTACTATGGGCACCCGCGATGAGTTTTTGTCGATGCTCGATTTGTTGGAGAGTCGAAATTTGAAACCGGTAATCGATCAGGTTTTTCCGCTCGAAAATATTCATGATGCTTTTCAACGCATGAAGAGCGCCAACCAATTTGGCAAGATTGTTTTGAAGATAAAGTAGACTTCGACAAACCTGTCTTTACCGAGGTGGCTACGCGCAGGCAAGCCTAGTCTTACATGTCAAGAATATAGAAAAAGATAAACACCATGAGTACCTTCCCCATCACCGACAAAACTGAGATTACCCGTTTACCGAAACGTGGCGTGTATGATGTTGAAACCATTTATTCCATTCTGGATGAAGCCCTGGTATGTACCGTTGCATTTGTTTTAGACGGGCAACCCTTTCAAATTCCTACTGGTTTTTGTAGGATAGGTAATAAAGTATATATCCACGGATCGGTTGGTAGTTTTTACATGCGCGAACTACAACAGAAAAAACTTCCGGTATGCATTAGCGCCACCTTGCTGGATGGTATGGTGTTGGCCCGATCGGCTTTTCATCATTCCGTTAATTACCGGTCGGTGGTTTTGTTCAGTGAACCGGAACTGATTTCCGACAAGGAAGAATTATACACAGCATTGGAAGTATTTACCAATAAAATGTGCCCTGGTCGATGGAACGATGTGCGCAAACCAACCGATGGCGAGTGGAAAGCCACAATGGTTTTGGGTTTTGAAATAAAAGAAGCCTCAGCCAAGGTTCGGGTTGGGCCGCCTAAAGACGATGAAGAAGACTATGATTTGAATGTGTGGGCTGGAATTCAACCGCTGAAATTAGAACGCAAACCCCTTGTTGCCGACCCTGCTTTGAAGGCTGGAGTGCCCGTGCCACCCTACCTGCTTTGAGGTTTTGGAAGGAAATTTGGGCCGGATTTGGTATCTTCGCGGCCAGTTGAACCAAACGCAAGGTTCAGCGGTTATTAAAAGCAGGCCAATTGGCTTAAAAATCAACAAAAAACACAATAACACCATGGGAAGACCTCCTGTATTACCTAAGAAGAAAAAAGACGGTTTTTGGCTGGAAGTACGCAACAAAGGCGCAAAATCAGGTACTATTTTAATTCGCGATAGCTATGTGGCCATGATGCAGGCCGCCAAGCAATACGAAACCACCAAAGATGTAATCATCATGGGTGAACACAAAAACGGCAAAAAAGTGGATGATAAGGCGAAAGCCAAAAAGGCTAAAGAAGCTTAATCAGAGTAACTTAAAACTTTAAGGAAGGGCTACCAATTAGGTAGCTTTTTTTATTGCCTCACCCCAAAACATGGCAATGTGGTCAAAAACATTGTAAAACTCGTTTCAGAACGAGAGATGTTATAATACTCCTCGCTCTGAAACGAGAAATATGATGAAAATGGGTTTGGGTCTCCGATTACTCCCTAAGTCGTTTAAAAAAATCCTGTAAAAGAGTTTTACTCTCCTGTTCACCAACTCCTCGCTTTATAATTGTACGGGCATGCAGCAAAGGTGAACTGATTAACGAATAACCCCGCTGCACATCACTGGCTGCAAAAACCAATTGTTGTAGTTGTACCCAATGCAACGCACCGGCACACATCACGCAAGGTTCAAGTGTAACATAGAGTGTACACTCACTCAGGTATTTTGAACCCAGGTAATTGGCAGCAGCCGTTACGGCCAGCATCTCAGCATGAGCCGTTGCATCTGTTAATTGTTCAGTTTGATTGTGCGCGCGCGCGATTATTTTATTCTGACAAACTACAACTGCGCCCACTGGTACTTCTCCAAGATCCAATGCCTTACGCGCTTCTTTCAAAGCCTCGCGCATAAAATAATCATCGGTGTATAAATCCATCACCAATTTCTGGGATTTTCCAATTGCAAATTGGCAATCTCTTTAAAATCTGAAAGATTTCGAAAAAGTAAAACCAGATTATGATTTATTGCAGTAGCGGCAATAATAGCATCTGGTAATTTTATTTTGGGTGATGCACGCCTGATCAAAATTGTTTGATCTTCAATCTCCCTTGTAAGCGAATACATTTTTCCGGTATGAAGAAATTCTTCGATCTGCCTGAGAGATTCAGTGTTTCCGTTATAACCCAAAACCTCCAAGCGGGAGATTACTGAATAGTGGAATGAATTATCAAAAATCGTATCTAACGTCTGTTCGGTAGAACTTGCAAATTGATGGCTTATGTAGTCAATCAAAACATTGGAATCCATCAAATACGATCTTTCCATTCTTCTCTGGATTGTTTGATGTGATTTTGCATTTTCTCAGCAAACTCAGCAGAAATTATACCCTTATAATCCGATGCCTTTTTTCTACTGGAAGAAACTCCTTTTGAAACGCTATAGTCTGGCAGCTTAATAAGATTGAGTGCCTCCAATTCTTTTAGCAGATTTAAAGCCTTTTCATTTATAATATCGATCGTAATTGATTTCATTGTCTTATTCAGTCATTATAAAGGTAAAAAAATAAACTTAGTTCATTACACTACTTAATCCTAATCGTCTTCATCATGGCCCGTACAGTTTCCTGCCAATCTTCTTTCGATGATTTCGGGCAATTAAAAGAAAACACCAGCGTACGTTCAGGCTCTACCAAATACTGAATATAGGTATAACGATACACCGGCTGTTGTTCACCCAGCACCATCTTGTTTCCGTTTACACGCGATTCGAATTCCAGAAAAATCAGTTTCTTTTTATGCACCTCGTGTACACCTTCGTCAATCACATCTACCCGGTCGTAAAAACTTTGAATGCTTGCTTTGAAAAATTTCTGCACCATCTCCAGGTTTGCATCGGGCCACTGGGTAGCTGAGATATTGACACTGAAATCGAGTGTGCGGTTTAAATCGGTATAAGCGGCCAGCGGAGCCCGCACCGAAGGGTAACGCTGAATAATATCATCGGTAGTCATGGGCGAAAGTTCGGCCGGTAACGAAATAGTAATACCCTCAGCCACTTTGGTTTTAATTAGTTTATCGGGCGAAAAGCCACACAGACTAACAATCGACAGGAAAATAAAAAATCTCTTCATAACCATTTTACAACGAAAAAGCAGTGGGCGTTCTATATAACGTGCAACCTTTATTAATTTGCGCACCCAAATTTAAGGATTTTACCATGTTAAGAACTCATACGTGTGGCGAACTGCGGCTATCTGATGTAAATAAAACCGTTACCCTTACGGGATGGGTGCAACGTACCCGCGATAAAGGCAGCCTGCTATGGATAGACCTGCGCGACCGCTACGGTATAACCCAGCTTTTAATGGAAGAAGGTAAAACCGAGGCCGCAACGCTCGCAACAGCTCGCACAGTTGGCCGCGAATATGTATTAAAAGTTCAAGGCACGGTGGTGGAGCGACTTTCCAAAAACGATAAGATGCCTACAGGCGATATTGAAGTAAAGGTTACATCATTAGAAGTACTCAATGCTTCAAAAGTTCCACCCTTCACCATTGAAGACAATACCGATGGGGGCGATGACCTGCGCATGAAATACCGCTATTTAGACTTGCGCAGAAATACCGTACGCGAAAACCTGCAATTGCGGCACAAAATGGCGCAGCAAACCCGCATCTATTTAGATAGCCTCAACTTTATTGAAGTGGAAACTCCGGTGTTAATTAAATCAACACCCGAAGGTGCACGCGATTTTGTAGTACCCTCACGCATGAACCCCGGAGAGTTTTACGCACTGCCACAATCGCCACAAACATTCAAGCAGTTGTTAATGGTATCGGGTTTCGACCGCTACTATCAAATTGTAAAGTGCTTTCGCGATGAAGACTTACGGGCTGATCGCCAGCCGGAGTTTACGCAGATAGACTGCGAAATGGCCTTCATCACACAAGAAGATATCCTCTATACGTTCGAAGGATTAGTACGCCATCTATTCAAAACTGTAAAAGGTATAGACATGCCTTCCGTTCCACACATGACCTATGCCGATGCCATGAAGTATTATGGTTCCGATAAACCTGATACACGCTTCGATATGAAATTTGTAGAACTGAATGATGTGGCACAAGGCAAGGGCTTCCAGGTATTTGATAGTGCCGAATTAGTAGTGGGTATTTGTGCAAAAGGTTGTGCTGAATATACCCGCAAGCAATTGGATGAACTTACAGAGTTTGTAAAGCGCCCGCAGATAGGCGCGAAAGGATTGGTGTATGTGCAATACAAAGCCGATGGCACTTTTAAATCATCGGTAGATAAATTTTATTCGGCTGAAGATTTAAAACAGTGGGCCGAAAAATTCAATGCGCAACCCGGTGATTTATTACTGGTGCTCTCGGGCGAAACTGCCAAAACGCAAAAGGCATTAAATGAATTGCGTTTAAAAATGGGCGATGCGCTTGGCTTACGCGATAAAAACAAATTTGCAGCCTTGTGGGTAATCGACTTTCCATTGTTGGAATGGAATGAAGAAACCAACCGCTGGCATGCCATGCACCATCCCTTTACATCGCCCAAGCCGCAAGACATCCAGTTGTTGGATACCAACCCCGGTGCCGTGCGCGCAAATGCGTATGATATGGTAATTAATGGAACTGAAGTGGGTGGTGGTTCCATCCGGATTCACGATCGTGCTACGCAACAACTCATGTTCAAGCATCTTGGCTTTAGCGATGAAGAAGCTAAAAAACAGTTTGGCTTTTTAATGGATGCCTTTGAGTTTGGCGCTCCGCCACATGGAGGTATTGCCTTTGGCTTCGATCGGCTGTGTTCCCTGTTTGGTGGTGCCGATTCCATTCGCGACTTTATTGCGTTCCCTAAAAACAATTCGGGCCGTGATATGATGATCGATACACCATCCACCATTTCGGACGAACAATTGAAAGAGTTGAGCATTGCCGTGCAGGAAGTGAAAAAGTGAGTTGCAAATTCTAAGCCTCATTTATAAAATCCCAAATAGCTTTGCTCACCTGCTGTGGCTCCTCCTCTTGCGGAAAATGTCCGCTGGTTGCAAGCTGCAACACTTTGCCGTGCGGAAATCCTGAAACAAATTTTTGCAGGTACTGCGGTTTGATAACCGGATCTTTCATTCCCCAGATAAACAGTACAGGTGTATGCCAGAAAACCTCACGTTGATTCCAGAGTGTTTCAAACCAGGTCTGATCGTTTAACAACGAATGCGCAAAAGCCAGCGCTCCATTGCGTTCAGCCTTAATGGCAAATGGCTTTGTATATTGTTTCAATAACTTTGGAGCTAACTTTTTATCTCCGAACGACTGCGGCAATACAAAGCGCGGAGAAAAATTAAGATACCGATAGAGAACCGGCAACAACGGATTTTTTAAAATCCGGCTCAGCTTAATAAAGTCGGGATCGGTTGTACTATTCCACAACCACGAGTTAAGGATGACCAACTTTTTAATTCGCTCCGGAAAATGAAGTGCAGCTTGAAATCCGATTGGCCCACCGAAATCGTGAAGCACTAAGGTAATGTTGTACAAGTTGTGTGTTGTAATAAACTGCGCCAGTGTTTGGCTGTGGTTTTGTGTACTATAATCATACTGCTCCGGCTTGTCGGACAAGCCAAAGCCGATATGATCTACTGCAATACACCGATGGATTACCCGCAGGTTTTTAATCACATTGCGAAAATCAAAACTCCACGAAGGTGTGCCGTGTACAAATAAAATCGGGTCGCCAACACCTTCATCAATATAATGCAGGTTGCAGCCATTCACTTTCCAATACCGGGATTGGAAAGGATACTCATTACGATCAAGCCATTTCATACTATTTTTCTTGAAAGATGAGAATGGAATGATTCAATCATGTTGGTTTATACCAACATGATTGAATCAGGAGGTTAAGCAAAATTCAGGTAATTAAAACCACTTCGTTAAATCTTAACCTGATTATAAAGCTTACTAAAGTTGGTAGCGTCCATACCAAGATAAGAAGCAATATACTTGTGCGGCACCAGTTGCAATAAATGGCCACTGCGCATGCAAAATATCTTGTACCGTTCTTCAATAGTCAGTGCCTGTAATTCAATGTGGCGGTTAATCATTCCGGCAAGCACCACTTCCGTCATTTTGCGAAAGAGGCGTTCCAGGTTTTGTGATTTGTTGAACAGCTCCTGCAACGTATCAAAACTGATGGCCTCAGCTTCGCTGGCAGTAAGGCAAGTAACAAAATACTGCGAAGGTATTTGTGCATGAAACGACTCCGGGTTGGCACACAGATTGGGCGAATAGGTAAAGGCCAGTACATGTTGCTTTTTACCAACATCTACATACGCCATTTGCACACCCTGCTTTATAAAATACACTTCGCGTTGTACCTGCCCCGGCACCAGTAACGGCTCATCTTTGGCAAACGACTTTGATTTAAACTGACTTGCCAGCAACCCATACTCCGAACGTGTTATCGAATAAAAGCGATTGAAATATTCGTGGTGAGTCATTGTTGGTATTACTTAAATTTTAAGTTAGGATGGGCTTGCGCCAGATCAAAATCCCAAAACACAATTGAAGAAGTCGTGCTACAGCTACTTTTTGTTGTGCAGCATTTACTGGTTCAATTCTAATTCGTGGTTAATTGACCTCCAAAATTCTTACCCTTTACAAGTGCAGACGCTATTTGCCCGCAATGGTGTGAATTATGAAACAATGTAATCGAATAAAGTTTAATTCTGGAAATTTTTCCAAACCAGGTGGTTTCAATTTCTTCCAACCAATCCTTTTCGTTTGTTTCATTTACAAGTTTTTCAAGCGTTTTGTACCCTTGCTCAAAGATTTCCTGACTCGTTTTCAAATCATACACAGTCCCAACATCTGATCGTCTCATTGTTGTACCTTCCATAGTTGTTTGGTATCCAAAGAATTGTGCTAATAAATGGATTGACTCACCTACATGTCGGTAAATAAAACCAACAGATGCTGTTTTTTCACACAAACGAAAAGAGGTATTTTCTGAATTGATCTTGTTCAGAATTCTTGAGCAATCTATTTTGCTCTGTTCTAATTGCTGAAGCATTATTTCTTTTTGCATTTTTTATTGATTAATTTTTTTACTGTTTAATACGGTTTCTAACTTATTCAGTTTGTTATTCCAAAACTTGTCGAAATGATTTATCCATTTTCTTATTTCATTAAATCCTTGCTGATTTAATATGCAATAATGTTCTCTGCCAACTATTTGAATGGTGACAAAACCAGCAGTTTGCAATATTTTAATGTGTTTTGAAACCGCAGGCCGGCTCATTTCAAAGTTTTCTGAAATACTGTTTATGTTGTAACTGGCATAGGTAAGCATTTGTAAAATCTGCCGCCTGCTCGGGTCTGCAATTACTTGAAACGCATCAAGACTGGGTATTGCCATCTTTTTTTTTATTTAAGAGCGTAAGTATTTTTTGAAACTTCTTTAACCAACCATCTGTCATTCCGATAAAAATGTCTGTGTTGTTTTCGCTGAAACCGGAATGTTTTAAACACAACTTTGTTCCACCTTCTTTTGGTTCTAAAGTCCACTCACAGATTGTGTCAAGCGTAAAAACTCCATTTCCTGAACCACCTTTCCAACTATAGATTAGTTTTTTTAACGGAACAATTTCAAGCACTTTGCAATGGAAAACACCATCTAATCCAAGGTCAGGCATTGCCTTGGTTGTAAGCTGAAACTCGTGCCCGAGTTTCAGTATGAAATTGTTTGGCATTAGCCATAAAGCAATGAGTTCCGCTTGTGTAAGATACTCCCATACTTCATTTGGAGGTTGTTCATAGAACCACTCGTGTTTAATTTCCTTTGGCATATTATGTAACTTTTAGGTTACAAATATATGTGTAACTTTAAAGTTACACAAACTTTGCGATAATTATTTGGTTGATGATTCCGCGATGTAAAAGTGAATGCTTTAGTGTAAGCAGTTGTTTTATACTATTGATTGGTCCAATTTTTAGGGGAATTTACAATTTCAACCAGAATTGCGCTCGGGTTTTTACACGCCATTGGGCCAACGGTCTTTCATAGAGCACAACGTGGGTGCATAAGCAGTGGCGGGTTTAGGAGGGCTTAAAAATGTAGCGCAGCGAAATGTTAAGCCTAACCATCTCCGAACTGTCCAACGTTACTGAACGAAATTTAGAAATTACTATTAATAGCTACACCGAACCCTGCCATTGCAGAAACATTTTGTGGCCGGCTGGGCGTTTCAGTCGTTCCTTAACATTTAAAAAGTCTTTGTGGACGTCAAAGTAAATAAGTCCAACATGTCAAAGTCATAAATGAGGTCTAGGTCAGGCTGAATTGTTCAGCTACTTTACTTGCTTTGGTGTACTCACTTCGTCTATACTTTTTGTCTGTGCGTGATATTGTCAACAACACAATATAGAATTGAGTTAAACAGTATAAATGTTATCACATACCAAAATCCGTATCTAGTCGAAAGCCAAGTTGATGCGCCAAAGCTATGAGCTATAACACAGAACAGTAAAAATATTTTGCTTGCTTGTCGTGGTAAAAAGTATCCAAGTATTCCGATTGCAATAATCCATAGTCCTGAAATCACAAACAGTCCACTTACATGATTCTTCATTAAAAGTGCTCCAATTGGATTTCCTTCGTTTGCCTTTGTCAAGTCACCGTCCCAGTATTCTTTCGATTGATGAATTACTGTTAATATAATATCGAATATACTTGTCCAAAGCGCTGGTACTAAAAGAAGCAATTTTACATTTTTTGCCATTATTCGCTACTGTGTTTGGAAACGTCAACGAGCCTTGCTGCCAACCGTTTGTGTTTATGCAGTGGTGCGATTCCGAAGCCGCGTGTTGTCCCGCGAAACGAAATGTTGAACGAAGATAACACTTATAGCTTACACGTCCCGCCACCATTGCGCAAACATTTGTTATGGCGCGTACTTTTCAATCCTCTCTCTTTTTAATTTTCCCTTTCTCGTCAATAAATATTCTCCATTCGGTTGAATCTCGTTCAGTGGTCACCCAATTGATAGTGTCAGTTGTAAATTCCTGAATCTCTCTAACAATAAACTCGTTGTCACTTATCATTGTACTCTTTAAGTAAGGGCAAAACTCAATTTTATCTTCTAGCTCTGTCGGTCCACCGCAGTCTCCTCCTGCAATTTCATATTCGTCAATCTTGTTACCGTCTTGGTCAAATGTCAACAATACTAAGGCTGAATAGTCGTCCCCAGTTATCTTAATTACTTTTGGAGTAAACTTTCCGTTTAGATCCATGTATTCATAATAGTTAAGGTAGCCGCTATACTCGCTGTCATATTTCCATCTTTTCAGAAGTCCTTTGTCAATTAGTTTTAAGTTGTCCGTTGACACCCTGTCTTCAAAAACAATTTGTTTAAAACTTGTCTCGGTTGTCGTTGTTCCAGAACAACTCCAAATTGTCATTGAAATTAACAGTCCGATTAGTAGTCTTATATATCGTAAAAAGTATGCGCCATAATATCCAAATATAAGCAACTCACTCGCTTATATGCGCTTATTCTACCGCCAGTCGCCCAACAATATGGCACCCGCCCAATAGTATGGATGTTGGTATTTGGGGTTGCGCGAGAGTGTAGCCTGCGCTTCGCGCAGCGCATCGATGGTAGCCATCGTGCGCATATTTTTGTAAAACTCGGTCATCAATAATGAAGTGGCTTCATCATCTACTTTCCACAAGGTGGCCACCACACTCTTTACTCCATTTTGTAAAAAACCACTGGCCGGGCTTACAGGCGAACTCTCGGCCGAGCCTTTGGTTACAGCCGTTTGGCAGGCGGAAAGCACCACAATATCTAAATGATTCATTACTTCCATACCCCACAATTCTTCCAGCGTAAGTTTGCCATCGCTGTTGCCATCCTGGCCACCAGCCATAGTTAAAAACGATTGCGTAAAGTCTTCATAGTCTAAGTTACCATGTGTGGCAAAGTGCATTACGGTAAAATCTTCACCGGCTGTTTTTACTTTATCTTCGGTAGCCTGCTCGTGCAGGAATATTGCTGAAGATGGATATAATTTTTTTATCTCGGCTACTTCGCGCTCAGTGCTTGGCAATGTTTTATCCGGATTACCAAACGCAATAATTTTCATATTCTTTTCAGAATCGGCTAACCGTAAAATATTGGTAGAGCTTACATAAAAAATAGCAAACTGGTTGGCTAATAAATTAAACTCGCCATTAGCCATTGTTTTACCCATCAGCTGAAACGGAATATAATTCAACACCCCGGTGGCAATAATTCCCAGCCGCTTTTTATTTACAATCTCGGCAGCAGCCGGAGCAATCAAATGTTGGTACATTTCTTCAAAAGGCACCAGGGCTTTATCTTTTTGCTTTTGGGTGTACACCAATTCTTGTCTGTATTTTTCTTCTTGCGCAAGATCCAGTTTACTGAAAGTGCCCATCTGGTTGCGGGCTACATTCAACATGGCGCTTACATTGCGGCCTAATTGCTCACGGCCTACGTTTACAATCTTGGCAATAACAGTATCGCGCGTGGCCACAAATATATAAAGCTGATTTTCACCCGGCAGGTAGGATAGCAAGGCCATATCTTCGGGAATGTTTTTCTTCTCGCGCCTGAACTCCACCGGCTGCACACTGTTGTTAAAATACTTGGTAAGCTCAGGCCGCACATTTACCTGTTGGTTCACAAACTTCAGGTAATCGCCTTCGGCAATGGTTTTGGTGCCCTCCAGGTTTTTAATGCGTTCTTTATTTTGCTGGTTGTTAGGCAATGCTTTTTCATTGGCAAGCTGTGTTTCAATTCCATCCAGGCGTGCTTTCATGTTGCGCTCCTGCTCTACAATTTTGCTTTTGTTTTTGTCTTCAAACTTCACATCCAGGTTTTTAAACTTGGCCTTCAGGTTATCTTCATTATTCTTTTGCAGGTAACTCATGGCCAGTTCGGTTTCGCCTAATTGCAGCAGCACATCTATTAGTGCTTCATATACCTTCAGAATGTTTTTATCGGACGAGAATAATTTACGTGCCTCTTCCCCACCCGATACTTTGTTTCTGATTTTCTCAATTACTTCAACCGCTTCTTTCAGGTAATCGCGACTTTGTGGCAACTGTTTATTCTCTTTAAAAAGTATTCCCAGCCAATACAAACTTTCCCACAACGTGTTGTACTTACTCATCTCGCGCGAAGCATTTATTGTTTCCTCTAAGAGGGGCTTGGCTTTTGTATAATTTTTTTTCAGCACTTCCAATTGGCCCAGCAAATTCAGGTTGGTGATGTAATCCACCCGTAGTGCTTTTTCTTTGGCCGACTTTACGCCTTCATTTAAAAACCGGGCCGCCTCATCGTACTTTTTCTCTTCAATTTTCAACCGACCGATTACACTCAAGGCCTCCGTTTTAGGACGGGGCGCTCCCACTTTATCAAATACTGCTAAACCCGCGCGCAACCATTTATCAGCCTGCACATAATCGTTCAGGTAGAAATAGGATTCGCCAATCAGGTTATGAATAATCCCAAAGTTCTCGTTGTAGTCGCCCGCCTTTTTCATTAGCTCGTACGATTTCTGGTAGTATTCCAAACCTTTTTTGTAGTCGCCTTGTGCGGTATAAACCGTACCAATGTTGGCCAAGGGAGCCAGGCGATTGTATTCGGAATTTACCTTGCGATACAAACTATCGCTCGCCATTTGGTAGCGCAACGCTTTATCGTATTCGCTCAGGTGTTTGTAAATGTTACCGAGGTCGATATACGCACCGGCCAAACCCCATTCGTTATTGGTACTGCGATACAACTCAAAACTCTGATGCCCCAACTCCAGTGCTTTTTGAAACTCCCCCGCTTCGGACAGGATATTGCTTCGTACTTCCAGCAGGTAGGCTTTAAGTGTAACATCATTCAACGTATCAGAAATTACCTGCGCCCGATCTAATAATTTTAATGCCTGCACATTATCGCCATACACATACGAGGCATCGTTACCCATTTCAACCAAGGTGTAGGCTACATCTTTGCTGCGATTGGTTTTGGTGTATATGTCGAGAGCTTTTTTGATATAATCTTCGGCAACTGCAAACTTACCTTGCGAGCGGTTAAGGCTCTTCAAGCGCAGGTAACAAAATGCCAGAATGTTATCGTCTTTAATTTCAGCAGCCAACTTTACTGCTTCATCGAAATAAGTGGCTGCTTTTTTATAATTGTTATCAGCAGCCTGCGCCAGGGTGCCCAAACTTGCAAGTGTATAAATCAGGTTGGGTTTGTCTTTGATTTTGCGTTGAAGGGTCAAAACATCCAAGTATAGTTTTTCGGCTTGTTTATAATCTGTTTTGGTTTGATACCCACTGGCTAAGTTAGAAACGGCCAACGCCCAGTTCACCGTATCTTTATTGAACTTGAGAATACCAATGGCTTTCGTGTAATAATCGAAAGCTGTAGTAAACTCTTTTGTTTTAACATAACTCGCAGCCAGATCCTGATAGGCGGTTGGTAGTTGGGTAGAATCATTTAGTTGCTGCAAAACCTTAACTGTGTTGTTCAATGCTTCCTGTGCAGCTACGGGGTTGTTGGTTTCTGTAAAAAGCGAAGCCAGCTTAGACCACGAACTGGCTACCTGTGTAAGGTTGCGGCATTTTTTTGCCAATGCAATAGCAGCCTGGTGCGAACCAATCGCTTTATCAAATTCCAGTTTGCTCCAATAATTTTGTCCCACATTCGAAAGCATAACCGAAGCGTTAACCGAATCGCCTGCTTCCATGTATAAATTATAGGCCACCCGGTAGCGACCAATCGCCTCATCGTATTTAAACAAGTTGGTGCCAAGGTTAAAGGCATACTCCCAATGCGATTCTGCCTCCAGGCCTTTGTCATTTAATTTTTTAAAAACCTCCACTGCCTCCAGAAAAGATTCATTTGCCTTGCTGTAGTTTTTTATTGCCGCATAGCTTTTACCCACATTCAGCAATAGCTGGGCATACTTGTGCTCGTTGCCGGCTTCCTTAAAAAGTCGGGCTGCCTCGCGGTAATGAAACAACGATTGGTTTTTGTTACCAAAGTGTTTACAGGTTACTGCCCACCGATCATGCGTATCGGCTTGTTCGGAAGCCCGGTGTTTTACCTGGGTAAGTGTTAGCGCTAACTGATGATGTTTGTAGGCATTTATAGAATCGCGCAAGTCGCGGTATTGATAAGCAACGTTATTATAAACAGTAGCCAGGTTGGTAGTATCATAATTAAGCTTGTAGATTTTAATGGCCTCGCCATAATATTCAATTGCTTTACGCGGTTGGTTCAGGTAATCTTTGCTATGGATGTAGGCCAAATCCCACCAGGCATCGGAAAGGCGGGAATCATTTTTTTTAATCAGTGGAAATACCTCCTTTATCTTAATCATTGCTGCCTTTGCATTTTTGCTATCGCGATAGTTTTTATAGATATTACGTTTGGTACTAATTAAACGCGAAGTATCTTTTAATTGAGAATAGATTTTTTCGGATTCGGTATAGCTTACAATTGACCTTGAAAATTCACCGAGGTCGAAATGCAACAACCCTTCATAGTCCAACGCATAGGCTAACTTAACTGGCTTGTTCCAGGCTTGGCCGTACGTTACTGCTTCGGCAATGGAAGCTTTTGCTTTGTTGTTTGCTTTTAGTTTGTTGAAGTTGATAGCCATATTCCGCTTCAGATCTATCATACTGGCAGTATCGCGCAAAGCGTTGTAAATCTCAAAAGCACGTTCGTAACTGTTAATTCCATCTTGAGGCTTACTCATCTCATCAGAATACATAAAGCCCATACTCCACAAAATGTCTGCTTCGGAAGCGCGGTTATCAACCGAACGGGCAATACCCAATGCCTGGTCGTACCAGGCAATGGCCTGCGTGTAATTTTGGTTAACACGCTCTAATTTGGCTAACTCCCGAAGTGTTTCTATTAATTCAATTTGCGCTGATTTTGATTCCCGGTCGGCCCTAAAAACTTTTGTTCGTAAATCTTTCGCTAATAAAAAATTCTCTTCAGCCTTTATAAAGTCGCGTAGGTAGATGTACGCCACTGCCATGTAATGACGTGCATAACCTTCGCCATACTCGCTACCGGCAGCTTTAAATTTTTCAACTGATTTTTCATACCACGATATGGCTGCCTCATAATGATTTTGAGCTTCTTCTATCAAGGCCATTTCGTAATAATACAGCGCCAGGTTATAATAGTCTTGCAACTTTGCGCCCAGAAAAATACAGGCCTCTATTATTTTTGCAGCCTCTGCATATTGTTGTGACTTGCGCAAGTCCTGGGCTTCACCGTACCAATCATATACCATTGTTTTTGTAATGCTGCGCTGGTAATGGGTATATCCCGTTTCCATTTTTTCTTTCGATGCTCCTACAAATAACTGGCGAAGCTCGGTAGTTGTAATCCGGTCGCCTTCTAACGTAAAGTCTGCAAAACTTTTAACCCACGGTTGCGATAAGCCCGCATTTTGTGTGTACAGGATAATGGAGTGGTACAAGTAAGTCCACACCGAAAGTGTATCGGCTTTTTCCAATGCTTCATACAGAAACATTCCTTTCTGCGGACCTTCTTTTACGCGATCGGTATTATTGGCGGCTTTTAGTTTCCGACCGGCCTCGTTTAGTGCCATTTGCATCTGCACAAATTTTTCGGTGCGCAACTGGTAGCCATCCGACTTTAGAATTTCTTCGATGGTGTAGTATGGATTGCCTGCTTCATCGGTAAAAAATATACCGTACGATGCCAGGTAAAAATATGTGCTTTTGAATTTAAGGTTAACCGGAATTTGCGCAAACACCAGGTCGCCTGTGTAAACCGGCTCTTTGGTTTCTAAGTGTACAGTGGTTTTTTTGGTACCAACCTCTTGAAAGGTAACGGCATTGAGGTAGTGCGCTTCGCCCTTGCGTTGTTGCTGCCGTGTGGCCCACACCTCGCCACTGGCACCTTTTTTAAGCCCAACCTCGGTACCATAATTAATTGTTACCTGGTATTTATTCGGGCCTTTGTTTTCAACCGAAACAATCGGAAAGGCAAACCACATATCTTCCGATTGGGCAATGGCTGCTGAGCCCGCAAAAAGAAGTACAAACAAAATAAATAAGGAGCGCATAGGCTGGTTAAAATGCGCACAAAATTTAGGCATTTTTAGTACGCCATTGTACGCTTAACTGAAGTAAGGTTGTAAAAATACCTGCTGGCACGGATGCCGCTAATTCAACAACTGTGCGGTTTCCTCGGCATCGATGGTAATGTCATCTTCGCCCACATCATCAAATGGATTTTCGAGGTGATCTTGAATATTATCTAAGCTAACCAGTATGAAACTGTATAAAACGGGCATTACATACTCCAATGAATCGGCATAATCGCCCACCGTGCTGGCAAAGTACGGCCCGTAAATTATGGGAAACACATAAATAAACACCTTGCTGTAGGTGCGCAGGGTTACAGGCGTACGGTAGTTATGAATAATCTTCATGTTATCAAACGCGATTATCATTTTACTTACATATTGATTTATCCGCGAGATCTCACTGCTTTGCACATCGTGCTTCCTCAAATCGTTGGTAAACTCCGACAACTGCGAAAACAGTTTATACATCATCAACTCATTTTGTTTCCACTCCGGGCTATGGTTGGTTTTAAACATGTCGCGCATCAGTTTCATCATTTCAAAGATGATTTGTTTGCTACGATCGGGTAATGCTTTTTCACGAACGGGGGGCCAATCGCGCGTAGCATAATAAATGGCTATTGCATGGCCTTTAAAATCAGCAAGCCGCTGAAGTGCCGTTTCTCTGCGGGTGTAAGCCGAACCAATGGAAAACACTACCGGAAATACAATGGCCACACCCACCAACATATCCGGAAACTTTGCAATCAATCCATATTGAAAACAGAAATAAGTAGAAATTACTGCCAGTGCGGTTATGATAAATGTTTTGTGGTTGATAATAAGCGAGAAACTGCGAATGATACGCTTCATAGGGGGTTGTAAAGGCCGCGAAAATTTCCAAAAAGGGCGGACATTACCAAATTGTTAAGCTCAAATTGATGATTATTCTTCAATCACCTCTACCTCTACGCGTACGTTTCTTCGGGCGTTGTTACTGTTTTTATCGTGCAGCATGCGGCTGCCACCCCAGGCTTTTATATTAATGCGCGCGCCTGCAATACCATTGGCCTGCAACCAATCTTTAATTACCTGAGCCCGGGCCTGCGAAAGCTCTTTGGCTGAGCCCGAACCATCTACAACATCGTTGGTTAATGCAAAGAAATTTTTAGAAGGCCCCATGGTAATAATTTTACCGCGTGCATTACCGTTGGTGTGACCGTGTAGCACAATTTTATAGCGCTCGTTCGAATTCATAAAATCGAGTAGCCGGTTTAATTCATACTTTGATTCAGGCAGCATGATGGCCGCATCGTTATAGAAGTAAACATTGTAAAGGGTTTCGATGTCGCCCCGGTGCAAACGCGCCAGGTCGAAGTGAATAATATACTTATCATCTTTCCACTCTATGTGTTCTGGTAAATCATCAGGGCTAATTTCGTTTAGATTAAAATCATGTTGCACTTTACGAAAACCGAAAGAGGATCCGATCAAGGTAATTTTTCCGCTCTTGTTTTTCGGATCAACCATTGGCATAACCTCATGCGCCTTTACTTTCTTAATCAATCGCGATACATCGCTATCCACCAATTCAACTTCTCCGTCTATAGGCTGGCTATTGGTGGGATTGTACAAATAGAATAATACGTTAGCTTCTTTTAGCGAAGGTGCGCCCTTTGGTTTTTCTTGTTTCGTTTTCTCTTCTTTCGGTACTTCCTTTGGTTTTTCAGGTTCGGATTGTTTCGCAACAACAACAGGTTCTTCTTTCTTAATTGGTTCGGTTGCTGTTTTAGGTTCGGTTACTAACAATGCGCTGGCGTTAGAATCGGGATTAACTTTTGTATCGGGAGTTTTTTCAATAGTTACAGAGGGTGTACCGTAGCCTTCTTTCATAACGCGTACCCAGGCCCGGTCGAAGCCACCCCTTTTCCGGGTCTTCAGCATTTCAGCAATCGACTCATCAAAGTCGGCATAATAATCCAGATAGATGTAGTAGAACTTGCGACCGGCATCGTAACCGTATTTGGAATGGTGGCCTGCATTATTCAGTTGGGCTACATAATTCTCCATGTATTTCTCTTGCCCGATGCGATAAGCCGCCACTACTATATAATGACCTTTTTGTAGATACTCACCTTTGGGTGCAGGATCGGTAAACGACATGAAAGCAGCCCCGAAAACAACGAGTGCCAGTGCATAGCCTTTCATAAGCAGGTCTTTTGGTTTACTAAAGTTTATATAAAATTATGACTTATGCAATCCAAAAACTCAACGCTCTACCAACTGTTTCAAAAATCCAAAACCATAACCAGTTAACTGAACAATGGCCGATGGTATACTAAGTACTGCTATGTAGCTTGATTTTATAGTAGCCCATGAATGGAAACCGATCAATAAAAAATAAAGCACATAGCCTGCCAACAAGCTAACGCCTACTTGCGGAACGATCATTAACAAAACCGGTATGGCACAAAGCCCTGCCAAAAAGATAGCCGGAAACCAATGTGTAATTTTTATTTCGCCCGGATGTACCTTCCCTACCAACACCCGGCCTTTGCCAAAGTTGGAAACTTGTTTGAAAAAATCGTGCAAGGTTGCCCTGCGCTTGTGATATACAAATGCATCGGGTATAAGTACTACCTTAAATTTCAGCTTGCGCATACGAATGCTCAACTCAATATCCTCGGCAAACCGATCAAATACAAAACCCTTTGTTTGCTCAAACACCTGGCGGCTAATGCCCATATTAAAACTACGCGGTTGAAATCCATTTTTTCTACCACCGCGAATGCCACCCGTTGTAAAAACGGAAGCCATGGTATAAGCCATTGCTTGCTGAAGCGGTGTAAAATCAGCGCGGCCACGATCAGGCCCACCCCATGCATCTACTGGTTGTAATAGCATAAACTTCTCAACCGATTCGAAATAGGTTTCCGGAATAACGCAATCACTATCAAACACT
The DNA here is from genome assembly GCA_019638395.1 of Cyclobacteriaceae bacterium. Classification (GTDB taxonomy): domain Bacteria; phylum Bacteroidota; class Bacteroidia; order Cytophagales; family Cyclobacteriaceae; genus ELB16-189. The sequence continues at coordinate 690,774 of JAHBTX010000004.1, read as the reverse complement.
ACAAAGTACTCGCCACGCGCCCGCTCAAAACCAAAGTTGCGGCTGGGGCCGGGCCCACTATTGGGCTTAAAGTAATAAGTAATGTTAAGTACCGATGCATAACGTTCATATACTTCCATGCTGGTTTGGGTGGAGCCATCCTCCACCAGCAGCACTTCAAAGTTTTTAAACGTTTGTTGGGTTAGGCTTGCTAACAATTCTTCCACTTCGTGTGGGCGGTTGTAAACCGGAACAATAACCGAATACCTGGGTACGTGCATTTCAACAAAAGTAATCAATCTGTTAGCAGAAAATTACATACGGTTACAACCAGAACCAATGTGATTTTGTACTTTTAAAAATGAAAAAATCAATCCTGCTACTAATCCTTGGTGTACTTTCAATAACGGTAAGCATCGGCCAGAAAAAAATCGATCTCGATAAAGTTGCGGCAACGTATGCCACACAATCGTTTAACGAATTTTATGAAATGCTGAGTTTGCCGAATGATGCACACTTTCCGCAGGACATAGAAAAAAATGTACACTGGTGCGAACAAGCCTTTACTAAACGCGGGTTTATCACCCAACGACTAAACACACCAACCGTTCCGCTTTTACTGGCAGAACGTTCCACAAAGAATGCTTCAAAAACAGTTTTGATTTATATACAAATCGATGGCCAACCGGTTAATCCATCGCAATGGCAACAGGAAAGTCCGTGGAAACCCACACTAAAGGAAAAAGATGCTGCCGGCAACTGGAACATTATTCCCTATGAACGTTTATACGATGGCTTCAATCCCGACTGGCGGATTTTTGCGCGCGCTACATCCGATGCCAAAGGTCCGGCCATGGCCTTTCTGGCTGCGCTGGATGCCGCTCAGTCTATTAAGGTTCAGCCAAATTACAACATCAAAGTAATAATGGATTTTGAAGAAGAGTTGGGTTCGCCCAACCTGCCACAGGCCGTGTTGAAATACAAAAATGAACTGGCTGCTGATATGCTTATCATTTATGACGGGCCGCGCCATGTAAGCAATCAACCTACGTTAAGTTTTGGAGCACGTGGCATCTGCGAAATTACGCTTACCACATTTGGCCCTCGCGTGCCAGTGCATAGTGGTAATTATGGAAACTATACACCCAACCCAGCCATGCGGTTGGCACGCTTGCTGGCATCCATGAAAGATGATAATGGTCGCGTAACAATACCAACTTTCTACGATGGTATTTCTTTGACAGACGAAGAGAAAAAAATCCTGAAACAAGTTCCGGATAACGAGATTGAGATCAGAAAATTTTTGGGAATCGCGAAAGCAGACAACATTGGCGATAATTTTCAGGAGTCGTTGCAATATCCCACCTTAAACATTCGTGGATTAGATGCTTTGTTTATTGGGAAAGAAGTTCGAACCTTAATTCCGGCAACGGCTACTGCCGAAATTGATATAAGATTGGTACCCGGCAGCGATCCGGATCGGCTAATCGGGCTGGTAAAAAAGCATGTGCAAAATCAAGGTTATTATGTAATTGATCGCGAACCTACCGAAGACGAGCGCATGCAACACGAAAAAATCATATCGTTCAAATCAAATTTTTCATACGCGGCTTTTCAAACACCATTTAATTCAGAGCCTGGGGTTTGGTTGAATAAAGCTATGGTAAAAGCCTTTGGTAAAAAACCCATTAAAATCAGAATGATGGGTGGTTCGATTCCAATTTCTCCATTTGTCACAACTTTAAATATTCCGGCAGTAAGTGTTCCCACCGTAAATGCCGATAATAATCAACATGCCGAAAATGAAAACATCCGGGTGGGAAATTATGTGGATGCCGTAAAAACTTTTCTGGCGATACTAATGGAGAAGTTGTAATTAACTATTTCGATATTCTTCAAGAAGCTTTTTATCTAATGTTCATAGCGACATCTTGTTTGATTTACAAGCTACCAACAAACAACTGTCTATCAGTCCAATTCCTTTAGTTGGAAGTTTTCTTTTGTATGACAACTTTCCTGCCTCAATCACGATTGCGCCTTCATTCACTTTTGGCAAGGATGTCCAAAATTCTAAAATCAACTTTTCTTCGGCTTCGTTTTTAGCACCTTGAAGCAATTCGCCAACACGAAACTTAACGCTACCGCTTCTCCATTTTCTATGTAAGAAGTCATTAAATCTACAATCTTATCATCAGCCTGCCTAAAAAACTCAATCCAGACTGAGGTGTCAACAATAATCATAAATCGCGGTTAACCTTGCGGATTTTTTCTGCATTAAAATCATCAGCAAACTCAAGTGGGTTCTTTTTCAACTTTTGAATCGCCTTCCTCAGCTTTTGCCTGTTAGTATAGTCAGTTAAAGCAATTATCAGACTTTCAGTAACATTCTTTCCCCCAGAATATTTTTTTACCTCATCCATTAAAGATTCAGGAACTAACGCGGTGATTTTCATGCAAGTATGTTTAAAGTAAAAATACGATACTACTTCGCATTTTTATAGTAAATCTACCGTAAAAGACTTAGCCTTAAAATTTTAAATTTCAAATTGTCCAATTTTCAAATTAAACTATCTTGCGGCCGATGGAAAATTTTGTGGTATCGGCTCGTAAGTATCGCCCGCTTGGTTTCGAAGAAGTGGTGGGGCAGGAGCATATTACCACTACACTTAAAAATGCCATCGATAACAACAAACTTGCACAAGCCTTGTTGTTTTGCGGGCCGCGTGGCGTTGGTAAAACAACCTGTGCACGCATTGTTGCCCGCATGATTAATGGTTTTGAGGAGCGGGCCGAAGTAAACTCACTTAATATTTTTGAACTGGACGCTGCGTCCAACAACTCGGTAGATGACATCCGCAACCTGATAGACCAGGTACGCTACCCACCCCAGTTTGGAAAATTTAAAGTGTATATTATTGACGAGGTACACATGCTCTCCAACCAGGCTTTCAATGCATTTTTGAAAACACTGGAAGAGCCACCCGCGTACGCCATTTTTATTTTAGCTACCACCGAAAAGCATAAGGTGATACCCACCATCCTTTCGCGGTGCCAGATTTTTGACTTCAACCGCATTCAGGTTTCGGATATTGCACGGCAACTTAAAAAAGTTGCTGATCGCGAAAATATAAAAGCCGAAGAAGAAGCGCTGCACTTGATCGCCCAAAAAGCGGATGGTGCTTTACGCGATGCGCTTTCCATCTTCGACCTGATGGTAACGTTTTCATCGGGCAACGAGGTAACGTTTAAAAATGTATTGAACAACCTCCACATTCTTGATCATGATTATTACTTCAAGGTAGTGGATGGATTGCTTTCAGAAAACCACGCGCAACCACTTTTGTTGTTGGATGAAATTCTGAAAAAAGGTTTTGATGGCCACAACTTTATAGTAGGCCTGAGCGATCACCTGCGCAATTTATTGGTTGCCCAGGATGCCCGAACCGTTGACCTGATGGATGTACCCGAAAGCACCCGTAAAAAATACTTAGAGCAAACGGCAATAGCCACGGCATCGCTTTTATTGTCGTGGTTAAATATTGCTAACCAGTGCGACATGAATTACAAGAGCAGCAAAAACCAGCGGCTGTTGGTTGAACTTGCGCTGATGAAAATGGCTCATGTTAATTCGGTATTAAAAGTAAACGGTGCTGCTCCTTTTCAGGAGGGATTAAAAAAAAAATTGAACCCGTAACCAATACCGTTCCGGTAGTTGAATCAAACGCTGCTCCCGTTTCTGCGGAAGCGATTGAAACCGTAAACCTTGTTGCTAAAGTTGTAAAAGAACCGATAGCTAAAACGGCTGACGAAAGTAATAAGCCCAGGACTACTTTAAACCTCAGCAACCTTTTAAAAGGAAAAGTAAAAGAGGAAACAACCAAACCCGTTGTTGTAACACCGGCAAAAGAAAACAAACCGGTAAAAGAAGCAGAACTTATTAAGGTGTGGAATGAGTTTGCAGAGTCAAAGAAAACCCAGGTTGCCGAGTATCATTTATTGAAGCAACCCTTCACGTTTCAAAACAATGTAATAAACCTTACCCTTACCAACCCGGTGGAAGAACCGTTGTTGCACACCATTAAATCTGATCTGCTCACTTACTTGCGCGATAACCTGAATAACAGTTTAATTCAGTTGGAATATCAGTTTGCACAGTTCGAAACCAGGCGCATGGCCTACACGAACAAAGAAAAGTTTGATGCGCTGGTTGAAAAAAATCCTTTGCTAAAAAAATTGCAGGATAAGTTTGGGTTAGACCCTGATTTTTAATTTTTTATTAGCTGGTAGTTTTGCCATTTCCGATTCTTCATTAGGTTTGATCTAAACCAAACCTCTTAATTGTCGTTACTTAGAGTTAAGTACTGACACATGATTAACAGCTTGAGAATTTTACTTGTTATCTTTTCTGCGTTGTTGGTGGTTCGCAACATTGGTACTTACATGCAGTCGGTACAGTTTGAAATTGTTGAAGAAACCTCGAGCACGAAAGAAGAATCTATTCCACAACAGCAACTTGTTCTCAAAAAAATTGATCGTTACGTTTTCATAGTTGCTCCCGTAATACCAACTTCAACTGGATACCCGAATTCTCAACCTGCATTAACTATTAGCCGCTGGCTTTACCATCGGGCTATACTGACTTAGATCGCAACCGCGATTACCCATTTTATTTATTTTATTATTCACTCTTAACTTAATCTGATATGAGAACAATTCAGTATGTCTTATTCATTATTAGCACCTTTGCATTTTCAAGCTGTGCCATCGTTCGGCAAGGCGAAGTTGGTATGAAACGAAGGCTTGGTGTTTTAAACCAGAAAATAATTCAACCGGGTTCGGTTGGGTTTAATCCGTTTACCAGCACCGTTATCAAAATGCCTATCCGCACCATGAATATGGAAATCAGTTCGAATCTACCCTCGAAAGAAGGTTTGAATGTAGCGGCCGTGATTTCAATTCTGTACAGGATCGAGCCCAACAAAGCGCCTTATATTGTTGAGAACATTGGTGTGGGTAATGAACAAAATGTAATCAGCAGCGTATTTCGTTCTACTGCAGCCGATGTGTGTTCACGTTTCTTTGCCAAGGATATGCACTCAGCACAACGGGCTGTAATTGAAAAGGAGATTGCCACGCAAATGTCTGAACTATTAGTACCGCGTGGATTTTTGGTTGAAGCCGTACTGTTAAAAAACATTCAGCTACCGGCTGGCCTTGCTCGCGCAGTTGAAGAAAAGTTAGAGGCCGAACAGGTAGCGCAGCGCATGGAGTTTTTACTGGAGCGTGAAAAGCGTGAAGCCGAACGTAAAAAAATAGAAGCTGAAGGGATTCGCGATGCGCAGAAAATAATTTCGGAAGGTTTGAACAAAAATATTATCGAATGGCAAAGCATTGAAGCTTTCCGCGAACTTGCCAAATCACCTAACACTAAAACAATTATTACCGATGGCAAATCGCCTATGCTGATAAACCCGAAAGAATAAATTTATATTCAACCGCAGAGGACACAGAGATAGGCAAAGCCCAAGAAAATATTCTTTGCGAATCTCAGCGCACTCTGCGGTTAATTTAAACTCATCACACCTTTACATAAATCTTTTTCTTATCCATCCAATAGCCTACCACCCAACAGGTAAACATTACCCAAAGAGCAAATAATACCGAGCCATTGTAATCGCCAGCCCACGATTGAAATATGTTTTTGTAAATCCAACCATACAAATCGCTATCACCCACACTAAATGTCCACATCAAAATCACAAACACTTCGGATAGCAGGTAAATAAACAATGTATTCTTACCAAATACTTCAAAGAAGTAAGTCCATTTATTCAGCTTGGCTATTTCGATAACAAAGACCAACACAGCCAGTATCATCAGGTCAATACCAACTGTATGTAACACATACGTACTGGTCCATAATTTTTTATTGATGGGAAACATCAAACCCCACCAGCTTGCCATAACCAATAACACCGCTCCTACCATAAGAAGCTTGGCAATGGTTTCATAGTTTTTTCCACTTCGCTGTAGAAACATACCGGCCACATAACCTGCAATAACGTTTACGGTGGCTGGCAGCGTACTCAGTAATCCTTCCGGATCGAACGCCACGCCTTCGCCATGGTACAAATGATTAGCACCGAGCAACCATAAATCAAGTTTAGTACCGGCATTTCCTTCCATTGTAAGATCGCCAAACTCAAAAAGTATAACTCTGTAGAGTATAAGCGCTAATACACTAAATAATAATGCGCCTTTTATTTTGAAATAATGGATAATCAGCGATGCAATACCATAGCACAAGGCAATGCGCTGCAACACGCCAAACACACGCGTAGTTTCAAAGGGTTTAAAAACCCATTCACCGACTCCATTCTGTGCTACAAAAGGAAACCAATACATCAGGTAGCCAAGCAGGAAAATGATCAGCGTACGCTTCAATACCTTCATTAAAAATGGACCTTCACCAGCAGCTTCATACTTCTCCTGACTAAAACTCATGGCATTGCCCACCACAAATAAGAATGTAGGAAAGACCAGATCTGTGAGCGTGAAGCCATGCCACTCGGCATGCAACAAAGGCGAATAGGTGTTGGAACTGCCCAATGAATTAACAACGATCATCAGGGCAACATCCATGCCCCGGAAGACATCGAGGGAGAGGTAGCGGTTTTGGTCTAATGACATGCGGGATTCTTTTTTTGAAAGTAAAGAATCCCGCATTTAAAATCAAAGTTTTTAAAATCAGGCGCGTGGTAAGCTGGCTACCAGTGTGCGCCATTTTTCCAACTCGGGAATACCCGGCTTACGTAACCCAAAGAACTGCACAATCATTTCTTTATTCTTATCAAATACTTCAATGGCAGTAACCACACCATCGGTAGTAGGCTTCTTCACAATCCAGGCCGTATCAATCAGGTCTTCACGCAAGTGCATGTTAAAATCAGGATCGAGAATGTTCAACCAGTTATCCATTACCCGAATGGTTTGAATTTTCCCCTGGTGGATCTGAATGTTTCCACGACTTCCGGCAAACACCATGATGGGCAAATGCTCACTGGCCGCAGTCTCCAGCAAATTCTTTAACGATGATTTTTGAATGCGTTCTGAAAACCTTCCCTCCGATAATACAACTGCATCCAACCGGTTTACCTGGTGCTTACGTAACATGCCAAAAAAATCGTGCGTGTCTTTCATGTTTTCCCATTCAGTCAGCAAAGTTTCTTTATCAACATCCGCAATAGCTTTGGTAGGCATTTCGCGCACAACTGTTACCGCTATTTCGGTTGACTGATCGGCAGCCGTAAAATCATTAACCAATTGATCATAGGCTTCCTGATTACTACCGGCTTTATTACCAGGGCCAGCAGCCACCAGAAATATTTTTGTTACTGCATTTCCGGCTTCATCAAAAATCTGGATACTTTGTTGTAACCCATGCGGTGTTTGTAGCTTAACTGCAAAACCAAATTTCCAGGCTGAGAAAAATACCCGGGTTTCGATAGGGCCTATAACCGTTGCCATGCGGTGGGTAGGTGGCCCCATAATTTCAACTTTCTGAAACGGACCTTTATGTTCCAATACACAACCTTCGTTTCGCGTAAGCGACATTACCCGACCCAACTCGGGCAATCGTTCAACAAGTTTTGTCCAATCACCTTCCAGTTTAGTTGTATAATCGCCTACGGTTGTGGCTAACAACTCGGCTTCACTTACACCAAGTTCTTGTGCACAATCGCGAATGCGAAGGGGCGGTTTAGATTTTTTCAGTTCTTCCCATGCAGCTCGCAATGTGGAAGCTTTTGATTCGGCAACAGCGTTCATACAGATGCAATTTTTAGATTAGATAATGTAGTTCGTTCGGGTACGATGTACGGGCAATTAGTACACGGATCGTGATATACGTTTACCCGACAACAAAAAGTTTCTTCAATATTGGTTTTAGTAAATACTTCTTTGGATTCGCCTTGCGCAACAACAGCACCATCGCGCATAAAATAAAGATGATCGGCAAATTGAACCGCCTGATTTAAATCGTGGACAACAGCCAGCACACCAATGTTACGTTCGCAAGCTTTTTTTACGAGACTAAAAATGAGTTGTTGCTGGGCAATGTCAAGACTGGATGTAGGCTCGTCCAGCAGAACATATCTTGGAAATGTTTTTTGATCCCACACCTGGGCCAGCACACGTGCAAGTTGTACCCGTTGTTGTTCGCCTCCCGATAAGGTAAGGTAGTTTCGATTGGCCCAATCCGCCACACCGGTAAGTTCCATAACTTCCTCCAGCAAGGCATCATTATTTTTAGAGGTACTTTTAAAGTGCTGCCTACCCATCTCCACAATTTGCTTTACCGTAAATGGAAACTGAACATGCGAATGTTGTGGCAACACCGCACGCACAGCCGAAAGTTGTGCTACTGAGTAGGAGGAAGCAATCACATCATTGATGCGAACTTCACCTTTATAATGAGTTAACTCGTGCGATAAAATTTTCAACAAAGAACTTTTGCCCGCACCATTTGGGCCGGCTATTGCGGTAAACGTTCCGGGTTGTACCGAAAGGTTTACATCATTCAATAATGACTTTCCATTTATGGATAATCTGATATGCTTCGCCTCAATCATCGTGTATTGAATTCATTTTTATGATTTGCTCCTATCAGCAAAAAAATAAAGAAGGGTGCCCCGATTAAAGCCGTTACAACTCCAATCGGAAGTTCGGAAGGAGCTACCAGTGTACGGGCTACTAAATCGGAAAGCAATAACAAGATGGGGCCGCCTAATAAGGAAGCCGGTAATACCAACCGGTTATCGGCACGAAAAATTACCCGCACCAAATGTGGAACCACCAATCCAATAAACCCGATTATTCCTGCCAACGATACACTTACGCCTACTGCCAGTGCACTAAAAAACACAATTGATTTTTTTACGCGCTCCACATCCACACCCATGTGAAACGCCTCGGCTTCGCCAATGGCAATAGCATTAAGTGGAAACTGATAGGATAACATCCACACACTTGATAAAACCAAAACCGGGGCGGTGATTAAAACTTTTTGCCAGGTAGCTCCACCTAAATCACCTAACGTCCAGAAAGTGAACATGCGTAATTGATTTTCATCGGCATAAAAAATTACAAGCCCCATTAATGCACCAGCCAGCGCATTAATGGCCACGCCACCCAGAATAAGTACCGCTATATTTGTTTTGCCTACTTGTTGACCTATCTTCATCACCAACATGGTTGCCGCAAAGCCACCGGCAAATGCTACCACCGGCATTAGTACACTCATACCAAAAGCTGCATTACCGATTAACGCACTTCCAAATACAACAAGTGCAACAACGGAAAGTGCTGCACCACTGGAAACACCAATCAGGCCAGGTTCTACTAATGGATTACGAAACAATCCTTGCATGGCTGCGCCACTTATGGCCAATGCTGCACCAATTAAAACTGTCATTATAATCCGTGGCAAGCGAATGCTCCACAAAACAGTTTCGAATACTGCATCAGGTTCTTGCGCAGTAAGTCCTGCTTTATACAACATGATCATGACAATGTCTTTTACCGGAATGGTAACCTGACCAATACTTAACGCTACTAGCATTACCATCACCAACACAACCGCGAGTACACCCAGTACAGTGCCTACTTTCTGTTGTTTTAGTGGAATGGCTGCAATCATGTTATAGCTTAGGCGAATGAAGTTGCGTGGCGAGTTCTTTCACCGCTTCACCTAAACGCGGCCCAAAGTTGGAAAGCTTGATCCCATCCATGGCGATAATCTGTTTCTTCTTTCCGGCTGGTAATTGTTGTACACCCGGTATTGCCAACACACCTTCTACACCACCTAAAGCTTGCACACCATTTTCAAACATGAGAATGAAATCAGCTTTTGATGTGATAAGGGTTTCTGTACTTAGTGGTTTGTAACCAGCCACACCGGTAACAGCTGGTGTAGCACCTGCATACTTTAAAATTTCTGAAAACGTTTGGGTACCGGCAATATTCAATGCCGACTTATCGCGGTTGAATACACACAGTACGCGCGGTGTTGTTCCTGATTGAGTAACTATTTTTTTTGCTTCACTAAGTTCGTTTTCAATTTTTGCGATCAGCTTTTTTCCTTCTTCTGAACGATTCAATGTGGTCGCAATTTTTTCGATCATGTTGCTGGTACCTTCAAAAGAAAAAGTGCGTTCAATGGCTACTACTTTTATCCCTACCGATTTTATTTGTTCAATCACTTCTGCTTTTACATAATCTTCTTCCACAATAAATAAGGTGGGCTTCAGGCTAATGATACCTTCGGCACTAATGCTGGTTCGATACCCAATGGAAGGCAGTTTTTGAATTTCGGCCGGGTAAAGGCTGGTACGATCGGAGGCTATGATTTTAGAACAATCACCAAGCGCGCAAACTGTCTCGGTAATGGCGCTGCCTGCTGTGATAATACGCTGCCCGCTTACCGATAGCGTTGCAAACAAAAGTACTAATTGAATGAAGTATCGCATTGTTTAGATTCTTTCTAAATAGATCGCAAATGAAGGTACTATTTAGAATTAATCCAAGTTAATGACGAAGAAATACCTTGATATGGCGTGGGTTTACACCTTTGTGTTAACGATGTTCCGGGCTTGCCAAACCAATTGCACCTGGCCATAAAGCATTTCCAATTCTTCTAACTCGTTGGAATTGAACGTGATGAAGAAGTTATCGAGCGGACTTCGGTAAATTCTATCCTGACCGTTGGCGAGTGGAAAGTACAAATCGGGGTTATCGCGGTTTTGCAAGAGCCAATCGAAAAACCAAGCTAAGTGCTCCTCCGAAAAGGTGATGAGCAAATTATTGAAGGCAAAATTATACTCGTTGCAGCACGTGCATTGGCCAATGTAGCCTCTGGAGCACTCCGCGATAATATTAAAATTACATCTCATTATTTAGAATTATTCTAAACAAAGTTAGCTGGTGAGATTTCACAGTGTGTGCATTGGCTATCTTATTTGCGCCCTTAACGGGAATAAATGTGCCCAGTAAAATTGTTGTTCACATTCGTTCGGCTGGGTGTACAAATCTGCGCAGAGTAATTGATCTTAACCTTAAAAAGAGTTTACAAGTGGCATTTTTCCGTTTGGCTCGATTTTGACAATGAGTAAATTAAAAATACGATTCAAGAAATGAGAATATTCCTTTCGCTGGCCCTTTGGTTTATCTTACTGGTATTATGCTGGCCGCTTGCGCTGATTATGCTTATCCTTTTCCCGATTGTTTGGCTGATTCTTTTGCCATTCAGAATTGTTGGATTTACGTTGGACGTAGTCTTTAGCCTGATAAAAGGAATTTTGTTATTCCCTTTTAAATTGGTGAAAGCAATCTAAAGACTTACTCCACCTGACTTGCTAATTCCAATTCACGTTTCTTTAAGGATTTATCCAACCAAAAAGTACCAACTGGTATAAGCGATACGGCCAATGCCACAAGTGTGTTAAACCAATTCCATTTCATGATGGATATGGCTGAAAATGTTAATAAGATGTATGCGATAAACAAAACACCATGCGCCCAGCCTACCAGTTTTACAGCCAGCGGTATTCCAAAATAATACTTAAGCGGCATGGCAATTAATAAAAGCAAAAGAAAAGAGATACCCTCGGCCAATGCAATTTTTCTGAATAGTTTAAGCGTTTTCATAGAATGTAAATGGCTGACCAATTTAAGGTCAGCCATTTGGTTTAAATTTTAAAGTTATTAAGCACCCTTCTTTAATAACGCATATTCAATTTGCGGTCGTCCACGTTCACCACTGGTAGTAAGGGCTGTAAACTTCAATTTGTAATAATTGCCATCGGCATCTTTAATTACATAGAAGCGATCGGTACGAATAGCCGGAGCGGTACCCGGGCCACCACCTGATCGCCAGTTGGCACCAATCTTTATTTGCGATTGAATTCCGAAATCCAAACCGGAAAGGTCTCCTTCTGCAAAAGCATCATACGTTTTGGTACTGGTTAATACCTGCACGGTTTGTACCCCTACCCTGTTTTGTAATATTATATCCTGAAAGTAGTACGGCACAGGACCAGATCCGAAGTTGGTAGAATTATTGAAACCGGTCCAGGCAATATCCCATCGTTCGCGCAAAGGTTCTACCTGTACACTGCCGCCACTAAAACTTACATACTGAAATTCCAAAGCACTGTTCTTGGTAATTTGTACCTCAGAGAATGTGGTGGCATTAATATCGGCATGTTGCAAGGTGTAGCCGTTTCCGTTGCGGATTATGCGAATTTTCTTCCAGCCCAACGCTGGTGCCGGAGTGCCGGGACCTGCACCACGGTTAATTATATACACCTTGTTTTCCGATGCGGTAGCTGAAATCTGCGCAACCGCAGTTTTAGTTAAATCACCAGCCGGATCATCAATCCAATTTATAGATGTTGGTACCCAATCTGGAACCGGGTTGGAGGTAATGGCTGCAAAAATTGCATCGGCAGATAACCGGCTACGAAGTACTGCGGTATCAGCATTGGTAACGGTTGTAAGATCGGTTTTATTCAATGCGTAGGCCAGCATTCCATTCGATGAATTCAAGATCACGCGAAAATCATTACCGGTATAAAAACCAAGGTCCCACGCAGTGCGGGCAACGGCAGTTTGCCTGTTCGCGCTTAAATCAATAAACACTTTGTTAGGGTAGGTAGCTCCACCACCATTAATTTCCATCGCGCCCGCAGTTGAAACTATTTCGGCAAATGAAAGTGTAAGTTGATTGTTATTGCCAACTACCAATGATGTTGGTGCATCTATAATTGTAAACAATAATGATTCATCGCCATCAAAAAGTGCTGCTGCTGTTTTCGTTACAGTAAACTTTACTTCGGTATTTCCAATGGCTACGGGAACCGTAATCCGATTAGAGGCTGCTGCCGGTGTGGTGGTATAATCGGTGCTATAGGTAAGACCAACTTCCTCTATGCTTATAGTAACCGATGCAGCCTCGGTTGCCGGTCTTGTAAGCGTAATGGCTATATCTAACGATGTTTCGGAATCAGCTATACCTAATTCGGTTGATTGGAAAGTCAACACATTTTCCGGCAACTCCGGATCTTCTTTACACGATGTAAAAAATAAAAGTCCGCCTATCGCTATCGCACTCAATGCACTTTTAAAAACTGTATTCATCTTAGTTATCATTTATTTAGTTAAAGAATAGGAAACACTTAGAAAATAAGATCGGCCATAGCCAATTGGTCGCGCACCTCCGCTTGTGTGTACGCCCGTGGCTACTGAAGTAGTATTGATGCTGTTGACATCAAAAAGATTGCGGGCACCGGCTGTTAACGAAACAGACTTGCCAAAATCCTTCTGAATGGTGAAATCGGCCCAATGAAATGAATCGGTTTCAGCTAACCGGGCTACCTGTTGGCCATCCACCGTAACTAATTCAAAGAATGGTGTAACCCCGGTAAACTTGTGGTACAACGAAAATTTTAAACCTGCGCGTGGAATACGATAAGAAGCAGCAGTAGTTATTTCAGGCGACCATTGAAATTCATCCAAGTCAGAATAGCTTTCACTGTATTGATTAAATCGCGCGGTAAGTGCATAACCGGCATTCAATTCCCACACATTACCTTTCAATGTATTATTCCAGGTAAAACCTTTTGTTTGATAGCGATCAATATTGAGATAAGTAGTGATCAGGTTATTGCCCGGCTTCTGGCCATAACCAATCATATTTTTTACCGAATTATAAAATCCACCCAGTATAGAAGTGTAGGTAAATCCATTACCTTCAATCAATCGCCAGTTAAACGATGCATTTAAACTATGCGATAATTCCGATTCAAGATTTGGGTTTCCTTCAATGGAATGGCTCGCGTCAAAGAAATCAAAATACAATTCGCGCAAGGATGGCGCACGGAATCCTCGTCCATAGGATAAACGCAAGTCTTGCTTTTCACCCAACTTAATCTTGGTGTTCACAGAAGGGATTACCGGAGGTGCAGCATAAACTGAATTGTAGACAGACCGCACGCCTGGACGAACCTGTAACCAATCTGTTACCTTCCATTCAACTGAAAGAAACAAAGCATAATCACCTATGGTTTGTGTGCCCGTTTTTATTCTGCCGCCACTACCTGTTTCGTAGTTAAAATCAATGCCCGGTTGCAACGACAACTTTTCATTGAATTTATATTGAAACGTACTGCGTAGCGTAATACCATTAAACTTTGTTACATCCTGTAAGCCGGGCCCCAAAGCAAGTCTGCTTTGATTAGTGACTTCATTTACCGTAGTGGTTTGCGTTTCGCGCGCGTAGTTGGTATAAGATAAAACTCCATTAAAATTTAATCGGTTTGAAAATGCATGGGTACCCTGCACCTGTTGCATCAGGCGATTCGTGTAGTAGGTTTGGTCTAATGCCTCACCGTTTACAAAGGCACCCGGATTAAAAATATCTTCGAATAAATAATCGGCCCGGTAATACACATCCGACTTATTCTTGTTGTAACCGAACAACCCACTGGCTAAGTATTGTGTTTTGGGATGCCATTGCTTATCGCGACCTGCAGCACTACCCTGCCAGCCACCAAAATAGTTGCGGCTCACATCAGCGCGTGTACGCCAGTTATTTTTTGAATAGCCCAGGCCTACGCTCTCGTTATGAATTCCCTCAGCCCAACCATACTCGCTGCCCACTGTTTCTTCATGCACTTTGGCTTGTACTTCAAATTTTCCGTCAACTGTTTTTTTGGTAATAATATTGATTACACCGGCCAATGCATCGGCACCATAAACTACCGACATCGGGCCTTCAATTATTTCGATACGATCAATGGCGTTTACATTCAGTTGATTGATGTTGATTTCATTGGATGTTCCCTGCCGCCCGATCATCGGTACACCATCCAGCAATACTTTTACATTCTGGCCGGCTAATCCCTGCATGGAAAGATTGGAGCCACCTAAAGCCAGATCCTGCGAAAAGCGAATGTTGAGTTCGGTATTTAATACATCTTGTAAACGAACCGCACCTCGGGCTGCAATCCGCTCAAGCGGAATAGTTCTTATCTGATAAACAGATTTACGGGCCGATTGTGGTTCGAACTGACCAGTAATCACAACCTCTTCCAGCACCGAGGTTTTTAAAGTATCGCCTTGTTGCCCGTTCGATAGTAAGGGGCACAGATAAAGCAGCATGAGGGGTATTTTTTTCACGGCACAAAGATTAGAATCGTTCTAAATAAAAAATACCCCATGAAGTATAATTAATGACAGCCATAGCGTTGAATTACGGTGCCACAAATTTTTGGTACTTTTGAATGAAATCTTATGAAATCAGTTAATTAAACAAGTGACTTATGTCATTTTAAAGTTATGATAGATTTACAGGTAGATACCCCGGCAATTGAAAATACCCAAAAAGGAAACCTAAAAGTACTTTTGGAGAAAGAAGACATGGTATTACAAACCATTGAAAACCCAACGGAGCAATGGACAGAGCAACCTATGCTGGTGAATCGTAACATCATACACTTCTACTTTTGTGTGGATGGCCCTGCCGAGTTTGCATTCGGGCCGCACTACAGTCGCCAGATCGAAAAACAGCGAAACTATTTTTTCTATAATCCAGATGCTGATTTGCCTTTTAGCCTGAAGCTGGCACCGGGTGGACGATTGGTTATTCTTTCCATTATGCTGGAAAGCCTGCACAAACTTTTTACGCACGATGCCATTCCTTTTCTAAAACCAGAAAATGTAAAGACCAAGTTTTACGATGAGCGTGAAATTCCTGCACAGTTGTATGTGGTACTCAACCAACTTTTTACAATAAGCCTAAGTCCAAACGCAGAGAAACTTTATTACCACGGCAAGACATTGGAGTTGTTAGGGCTCTATTTCTCTGAAAAGAAAGCAAACACCGAGAGTTGCCCCTTTCTTAATGATCAGGAAACTGTAAGGAAAATAAAAAATGCCAAGGAGTATTTGTTGAAACACATGGATGCACCGCCCAGCCTGAAAGAGTTGGCAAAAATTGCAGGGCTAAACGAGTACCAGTTAAAAGTTGGCTTTAAAGAAATTTATGGCAACACCGTATTCGGTTATCTGCTCGATCATCGGTTAGATCATTCGCGCATGTTATTAGATACAAGTCGGTTTCAGGTAAATGAAGTGGCCTACCAGATTGGTTACACCAACCCCAGCCACTTTATAGCAGCGTTTAAAAAGAAGTTTGGGATTACGCCCAAGAAATATTTAATGAACCGGCATTAACGCCTGCGTGTACGGGTTGTGCCAAATAGCATTCCGAAAACACCCCGTACCAACTCGCGCCCAATCTGCTTTGATACAGGCGATGACATTACTTCTTCTAAGGTACTTTTCTCCTTTCGCGTACGCGTAGTAGTAGTGGTGGTTCGTTGTTGCTGCGATTCGCGCTTTACTTCTTCCTTCCGTGCCGATTGCATCTTTTCGTCCAGCATTTCAAAAGCACTGCGCGGGTCAATAGCATCCTTGTATTTTTTATACTTATCAGAACTTTCAAGTTGGGCTTTGTATTCTGATTCGCTGAGTGGCCCCATAAACGAAGCCGGTGGCGCAAGATGAGTAACAACCGTTTCGGTTGGAATTCCTTTTTCGTTTAAGACAGTAATAAATGCCTGGCCCGTTCCCAGTTGGGTAAACTGTTGTTCCATATCATAATACTCCGACTTGGGAAAAGTCTTGATCGTTTCTCTTAATGCCTTTACATCGTTGGGCGTAAATGCACGGATAACATGATGCACTCTGTTACCCAACTGCGCCAATACATTTGCGGGCACATCTTGTGTAAGCTGCGTGCAGAAAAATACGCCAACTCCTTTCGATCGGATTAACCGGATAATCTGATCGATCTGATCCATAAACGCTTTAGGAGCGTCTTTAAATAACAAATGCGCTTCGTCTAAAAAGAAAATCAATTTGGGTTTATCAAGATCGCCCGCTTCGGGCAGGTTTTGGTATAACTCGGCCAACAAGGCTAACATAAAGGTAGAGAACACTGCCGGCTGACTTTGAATATCGGATACATTCAGCAAACTAATTACTCCGCGGCCATCTACTTTTTCAAACAGATCATCAATATCAAACGACTTCTCGCCAAACAAATGATTTACGCCTTGTTGTTCTAGCGCTACAATCTTTCTAAGTATAGTACTGGCTGTAGCCGAAGAAATTTTTCCGTAGTCATTTTTTATTTCGGCAGCACCTGTACCTTCTGATAAGTAATTGAGAACTTTCTTCAAATCGTTCAGGTCTACGATAGGAAGGTCTTTGTCATCGGCATACTTGAACAGAATCATCATTACACCACTCTGCACTTCGTTCAACTCCAGAATTTTACTGAGCAACACCGGGCCAAACTCAGTAACCGTTGCCCGCATTTGTGCACCTACTTTTCCACTTAATGAATATAACTCAACCGGATAACCTGATGGTGTGTATTGAATACCCAATGCATTGGCACGTTCAGTTATCTTATCGTTTGCAGAACCTTCTTTTGCCATACCAGAAATATCACCTTTCATGTCGGGCATAAACACGGGCACACCGGCTGCAGAAAGTTGTTCGGCTAACAATTGCAGCGTACGCGTTTTACCTGATCCCGTTGCACCGGTAACCAATCCGTGTCGATTCATCATCCGCAAGGGCAGATTTACCTTCGCGGCTGCCTGTATGGCGCCTTCGTAAATTCCGGCTCCGAGGTAGATGCTTGAGCCTGAAATGGTGTATGATTTATTTATTGACTCGGTAAATTTTTCAGCTGACATAATTTTGTTTTAGGAATTACGGGGCTTGATTTTTTGTCTTAAACGAAAATTAAAGTAAAAAAACGGAACGGGTAGTTTTAAGACTATTAAAGTTTTTTCTTCAACAACCAATCGACTTGTGGATCATCGCCCATCCAAAAAGTATGTTCGGAGAACCTCTCAAAACCCCAACGCTCGTAAAACTTTTGTGCTTTATAATTTTTCTCCCACACCCCCAACCAGATCCATTCAAACCGGTTAGCTGTAGCATAGTCCAATGCCCTTTCCATCAGTAACCTGCCTACCGATTTTCCCTGGGCCTGGGTGAGTACATAAAGTCGTTGTAGTTCAATTGTATTTTCCCCCAGGTAAGAAACTACTTCATTACTTTTTCGCAACCGTACAAAACCCACCACTTCCGTTTCGTCTAAGGCCAGGAAAAGTTTGGAGCCAGGCTCATGAAACTCGCGTTCAAGTTGTGGCAGATTATAGGTAGATTCCAAAAATACTTTCAGGTTTTCAGGTGTACTAGAATCGGCAAACGTATCGGTATAGGAATCAATGGCCACCTGCCGCATAGCTGGTACCTGTTCAAACCTTGCTTGTTCAATTCGAATCATAAAATGAAAACTGCTTTGCCTAACCTGAAATACTGGTTAAGCAAAGCAGTAAAATACATCTGTTAATTATTTATTGGAAAAATTCTGGAAAGTATAAAGCACACCCAGCGAGAACGCCTGGCTGAGTTGTATGCCGCTATCCTGATCGAAATCATACAACAAAATTCCACCCAACGAAACATTAACAAACTTATTCACCTTGGCGGTTAGATTAAGATCCAATCGATGGTCGATGGTTTTTGCTTCCAATGTTTCATAGTTAGCAAACATTACGTAGCGCCATTTCAGGTTCACATTTTCGGCAATGTCTTTGTTAAAATCGGCTACCATTTGAAAGGCTAACCACTCAAAGCGGGTATTTTCGGTAACCGTTACACCATAAGGATTGGTAGTGCTTACGGCATCAAACCTACCATTGTTATCGGCTACAATGGTTACACGTGGCGAAAATGGCGACAAGTTCAACTTGAAGTAATCCACAGGTTTATATTCAAAACCCCAGGCTGAAGTTACAAATGCCGGTGCAAAAATATCGGAGATTAAAGTAGCTTGTTCTACCCCGTTTACATCTTTGGCGTAACTATATCCTTTTGCAAACTGCGACAAAAAAGAAAGTGAGGTTGTAAAGCTCCATTTGGAATTAAGCTCGCGACCGTATTTTGATTGAAGAAAAATCCGGTCTAACGTTTTGCGATAACCCTGGCCTTGGTTGTTTACCATACCGTAGAGGAAATCCAGTTCATTGTCCCACGAGTTTTTCTCTTTTTTGTAATTGGCCTTGTAGTTTAAAAACCCATTAAAGCCGATAGAGTTAACACCTCCGGCTTTCCAGTTTGAGGTAAAGGAAGCTTGATTAATATTTAATCCTGCTTTAAATGCTTTTTTCCAATTACTGGTTGAATCAACTTTTACTACCTGAGCCGAAGCCACGAAAGAAAGCAATGCAAGCAAGCCTGCCAAAAGTGGCCTTTTGAAGGATATCAAAATCATTTTCATAGATTATTAGTTTCGGCTACAAAAATAAGAAATAACCGAATGCCGGTGTTTTAAGCAACCAATCAGATGTTGTTTAACCGAATTTCATCAAGCGCGATCTCTGTAAGAGGCTTCGTGATAAACTTGATAACGTGATTGTTGTTCACAATCTTGTCGATATCGCGTTTATTATCCGAACTCGAGAGAATGATAACCTTGCATTTGCTTCTGACAAGTTCATTAAACTTTTCGAACTCATATAAGAACACAAATCCATCTACAATGGGCATATTAATATCCAGAAAAATGAGGTTGGGAATGTTTTCAGGCTCGCTTTGATGCTGCTTCAGGTAATCCAACGCACCCTTGCCTGAGCTTTTAACCTCCACCCGTCTTGCAAACTTTGTAATTTCAATTATCCGCTTACTGATGAAGTTATCAGTATCGTTGTCATCAACCAATAGTACGAGATCAATCGTTTTAGTAGCGGCCATTTCCATGTACAACCTGCTTTAGTCTTTATCTACACTTATCAACTGTCGCAAAATTATTCTTTTTTGGCAGTTCTTAAACTTTTGAGCCGATTGTTCGAGAGCCACGTAAGTATTTATTCAAAAAAGTAAAAAAACAGGAAGTTATTGGGTGATTATTTTCAGTTTTTCACCCCGCGCAAGTTTAAAGTCCTCTTTTTTGTTCCATTCCATAATGTCTTTAATTGTAACATTATACTGGCGGGCTACGCTGTAAAGAGTGTCAGATTCTTTTACCTCGTGCACAATTATCTGCGCCCCGGCTTGTGCAGCAGTTTCATTCTTAGGTGTTGGTTTTAACGCTAAAATCTGGCCAGGCTTTATTCCGGCACTTATGCTCATGGCGTTCCATTCTAACAGATCGGTTACACTTACTCCATATTGGCGTGCAATTGCATAAAGCGTTTCCCCTTGTTTTACCAGATGCGTATCTGGATTTTCAGCAACTGGAACATCTGAAATCTGTACAGGTACAGGCTGAGTATCCGGAAGTTTAACTTCCTGAGCCGGCATTTCTATAGGTAACGCTTCCGGTATTTTAACTTCGTTTTTCACAGCCTCTTTAGGGCGAACCTCCCAGTTGAAAAACGAATCGGAATCTACCTCGGCTACCGTTTCTTCCAGTACTGGTAGCAAAACAGGTTTTTCTTTTACGTTAGACCGGGTGTTATCCAAATACACTACATCGCCAGACTTAAGCGTGGTTGTTAGCTGTTTGTTATACTTTTTAATTCGTTTTAGCTGAACCCCCGTTTGGTGACTAATTAACCATAAATTATCGCCAACGCGTGCAGTATAACTTTCGCCCGAAGACTTTATTTTTTTTCGGGCCAGGTAATAATATGAGCCAACCAGTATGGCATGATCAATTGAAATT
This sequence comes from Cyclobacteriaceae bacterium, assembly GCA_019638395.1. Taxonomy (GTDB): domain Bacteria; phylum Bacteroidota; class Bacteroidia; order Cytophagales; family Cyclobacteriaceae; genus ELB16-189. The sequence goes on along the minus strand of JAHBTX010000004.1, from coordinate 669,989 downwards.
TCATTGTATTTCAAAAATTCTGAAATACCAATACCTGCGCGTTTGGCGAGTGAGGTGGTTGTTTCACCCGGCATGGCCTGAATGGCCATGACACCGTTGTGCCGTTTCTTTTCGGTGTGAATGGTTGGCTTAACTTCAATTACTTCTGCTTTTGACGAAGCAGCAATATGGAGTGTGTTAAACTCAACAGGCAATTTGCCTGTGGGAATAACCACCACGTAGGTCTTATCGGCTGGAATTTTATCTTTTCGAACCCATTTATTGTAATCGCGCAGCAGCGATTCTTCCAGTGCCAATTCGTTTGATAACTCCGAAAAACTTTTAGGCGTAGTGATAGGATAATGCGAAACCTTTACCTGAGGTTCGCCCGTTACTGCATTTTCAAAAGCAACTTTATGAGCCAGGTATTTTTTTATATACCAATACGTATCGGTTGTTATTTCCATGTGGCGGGCTCCGTTGTACTTATCACCAACTGAACGCTGCACGCCTCCGCCACCCATTTGGTACGATTGCAGTGCAAGCAGCCAGTTGTTGAACATATAGTTGTTTTTTTTGAGGTACCGAGCCGCTGCGCGCGTGGCAGAATAAATATTCATGCGCTCGTCCACCTCTTTGTCAACCCGCAAACCCATTTCCAGTGCGGTAAAATCTTTAAACTGCCAGAAACCAACGGCATTACTAACCGAAACCGCATCGGCAATCAAAGCACTTTCCTGCAATACCAGGTATTTAAAGTCTTGCGGTAGCCGCTCTTCTTCAAAAATTTTTTCGATAATGGGAAAATAGGTTTTAGCCCGTTCTACTTTAATATTGAAGTAGCGGGGATGCTGCGTAAGTGCATCTACATCTTTTTGAATTTCGCGCCTGGCATCGTCACGTATGGTGAGCGTTATGTCAGCGAAATGCATTTTATGTGGCACTTCAGGAGTTTGGGCGTATGAGGCAGCAACTCCGAAAAAAATGAGTGCGACTGCAAAAAATCTCATTGGGGTCAAAATTAAGTGAAAAGATCAGGAATTGAAAATGTATAACGTAATGGTAATCTTATTTCTTGCGGGCCATCATAATCCCATCGCGTAAAGGCAACAACATACATTCCACACGGGTATCGGCAACTAGTGCATCGTTAAACTGCTGAAGTGCCCGGGTATCTTTATCGGATTTAGTCTGTGTTATTTTACCACTCCACAAAACATTATCGGCCAGAATAAGGCCACCGGAGCGTACTTTATCAAAAACAAGGTTATAGTAGCTAAGGTAATTCACTTTGTCGGCATCAATAAAAACCAAATCGATGGGTGCATGAATAGTGGGCAGCAGGTTTAATGCATTACCGATGCGATAGTCGATTACATTTGTTAAGCCGGCCAATTCAAAATATCCACGTACACGGTTTTCCAGCTCTTCGTTTATATCCATAGTGATTAGTTTACCACCGGCAGCAAGGCCTTCAGCCAAACAAAGTGCTGAATAGCCGGTGTAAGTACCAATTTCTACAATCAGGTGGGGTTGCATCAGTTTGCTGATGAGTGAAAGAAACCGGCCTTGCACATTACCGGAAAGCATGCGCGGTTTGAGGACGTACGCATGTGTATCACGATCTATTTTCTTCAACAGTTCTGGTTCGGCAGCCGTATGCGCCAACACGTAAGCGGCAATATCGTCAGGCAGAAACTCCATGATCGGGTTCCATGATGAGGTAACTAAGCTGGTCGGCATCAAACATTTCCACGGCTAATTGATGCAATTGATGGGCCGTGGTATTTTTTACGCGGTCAAAAATTTCATCCATCGAAGTTACATAGCCTTGATCGAGGATGTTGCGTGCCATCATCATCATAAAACTTACGTTGTTTTCTTCGGCCATGGCAATTTGCCCCAACAGTTGTTCTTTAGATGAGGCAAGTTGTTTAATACCCAGAGGGGCATCGGTAAGTTTTTTCAGTTCTTGCTTAATGAGGCTGATGCTACGCTGTAGTTGTTTGGGTTCTGTTCCAAACGAAATAGCGAACAAACCGGTATCCGTAAAAGGAACATATTGAGCACCGATGGAATAAACAAATCCATGCTTTTCGCGCAATGCAAGATTTAACCGCGAATTCATTCCCGAGCCTCCGAGAATGCTGGTGAGCATGTAAAACGGACTTCGGTTAACATCGGTAAAAGAATAAGCCGGCCGCCCAATAGCACAGCGCGCCTGTTTTACAGGGCGCTGCAATACAGTTTCGCGTGGTTTGTAACCGGTAAACCGGATGCGCTTCTTCTTTGATCGCAATGACGGAATTACACCCAGGTATTTTTCGGCCAATTTAATTACCTGCTCCATTGGAATGTTGCCCACACACGAAAACACTATACGCCTGGTGTCTAAGTGTTCGCGGATAAACTGCTGAAAGTTTTTACGCTTGAAGGTACGCACCGTCTTTTCGGTACCAAGAATATTCATACCCAGCGAGTGTCCTGAAAAAACAACACCATCAAACTCATCTTGCAACGAATCGTCAGGATCGTCCCGGTACATCATCATCTCTTCCAGAATTACCTGCCGCTCGCGTTCAATTTGTGGGGCCGGAAAAACTGAATCGAAGGTGATGTCAGTTAACAACTCAAGTGCGCGTTCAAAGTAATCATCGCGCAATGACGCATAGAACAAAATCTTTTCTTTATCGGTATAGGCATTCAACTCGCCACCCAGCGACTCCAATCTATTAATGATATGAAATGCCTTGCGTTTGCGTGTTCCTTTAAAGGCCATGTGTTCCCAAAAGTGCGCAATGCCCTGGTTGGCGGGTGTTTCATCGCGGCTGCCAATATCCAGCATAATGCCGCAGTGAACAATTTTAGTAGTGGTAACCCGGTTGTGTATTACACGGATTCCATTTTTCAACGTATAAATCTCGTATTCCCTCATAGCGAACTGCAAAAGTAATCTTTGCAATGGCCTGTACCAACCCCGAACATTAATGCCCGTATGCGGGCATAGCTGTTGACAGGTTACTCTTGTTTTTTGTAAAATCGCCCATGTGCTACGGCACAATTATTGAATTTAACTGAACTCAAACCCAGGACTATGGAAACTCAAAAAGTTAAAACCTGCTTTACCATTACTTTTACTGACGACCAGTTTAATCATGCCCGTGCTTATGTGGAAGATATGAGGCGCCACCCGCAACGGGTGTTTTGGCGGGGTAAAGAAGACAAAACTGATGATGAGTTAATTGTAGAGCAGATTGCCCATCGCATACTTTCGGGTTTTTATAATACCGATACCTATACTGCCAGCAAGCACATTGTACGCATGGAGAGTATGACTTCGACCCGGTAAATTTTACAGTTATAGTATTGGGTAGATTTCAGATTCTATCCAATACTTTCTTTATAAGATTCTCTATTACTTTAGTTGGGTCTTTCGCGAATTTATTCTTGATGCGATTGGCGATAATAGCATTGGCGCTTAGCACTTCATGCCCCAACAATCTGCCAAAGGCATAATAAGCCGAAGTTTCCATTTCGAAGTTGGTAAGCCAAAAATCGCCTTTGTGATAATAATTCAAATCTTCCAGCAACTTTGGAAAGCGAATGGGCAACCGTAACTCGCGACCTTGTGGCGCATAAAAACCCGGGCAGGTTACAGTATTTCCAATTTGCATATCGTTTTCAATCTGATTGCGCAATGCTTCTGATCCACGCACTACATAAGGCATAAAGGGCAGCCCGGTTTTTTTCTGAAGATCATGTGCCAGCCCGGTTTCAAAATCATCCATCGGCAAATCATAAAAATTCATCAGGTTGTCCAAACCCACAGCATAATCTGAAAGTAAGTGGGTGCCTACCGGAATATCTTCCTGCAATGCACCGGATGTACCAATGCGCACAACTTTTAACTTTTTCTTGCGGGCTTTGGGTTCGCGGGTTTTTAAATCGATGTTAACAAGTGCATCCAACTCATTAAAGAAAATTTCCACGTTATCGGAACCAATGCCGGTACTGATAACCGTAATCCGTTTGCCATTGTATTTGCCTACGTGGGTGATGAACTCACGCTTGTTCATTTCAAATTCCACTTCGTCAAAATACTGGCTTACCATGTACACGCGGCTGGGATCGCCCACGGCAATAATCGTATCTGAAATATTTTTAGGCAGCAGGTTTAAATGATATACACTGCCATCGGGGTTTAAGATCAGATCGGTTTCAGAGATTTTCATAAGAATTTCAAAATCAAAATTTAAAATTTTATTTTGTTATGTCATCCCTTACCAACGCGGGCAGTAACTGTTGCAAAATCAACTATATTTTTTCAGTTAGCCAATGTTTCACGGCTATCATTCAAAGATATAAACCAGACCTGTATAGTTCAGAGTTTGACTAAATAAATCTCAGATTTTACTATCCGGATGCTTACAAAGCAAACTTAGTAAAGAGTGTGATTTAAGTAATCTTTATCTGCTAACGGAATAAATTTTAAACTTCAGAATTTAGTTGCCAGGTTATTAGATCAGTCATTGTAGGTTTTCGTTGGCTCTGCAATTGAAATATTCATGGGTATGTCCTTTCGGGCAGCATCATAAACTTGCTTTTGTATTTTATCATTCAAATCGAGTTCGCGAAAAGCCTTCTGAGAAATACCAGCACGTTCAGCATAAATTTCATAATAAGCAGCCTGTATGGCATCCAATGCGTCAACAAATGCCTGGTGCGATGTACCACGATCTGTTTTCAACGATACAACAGCCTCTGGGGGGCTTACCGAAAGTGCCGGATCAACATTGTTATTCAAAATAAATTTTTTGATTTCGGAACTAAGGTCTCTCAATGAATTTCGGGGCTCACCTTCAATCAGAAACTTGTTTTCAGAATTTACCTGAATCGTGAACAAATTGCGTTGGTGCTTTTCCGATGTTGCCGGTTCGGTTGTCCATTGCGGCAACATTAACACTAATCCTTTTTCGTTTCGGATAACGGTAGTCATCAGAAAAAAAGTAAGTAGCAAAAAGGCAATATCAGCCATGGAGCTGGTGTTTACTTCAACACCGCCCACTTTACGCAGCATACTCATAAATTTTGTGGTTTTGCAATTGTAACGCAGCCCGGCCAGGTTCGTCACAAAAAATAATTGATTTGAATTTCAAGCAGATGCAAAGTCGGATACGCTTCGGTTCATACTTTTTAGTATTTTAACTCGCGAAATGTCTATGCAAACCTCTTCCCTCGCTATCTGGAATACAGATAGAATTATTGAGGATATTCAAACCCGCAGAGTAACACTTATTAAAGAGTTATTCGTTGACCAGCGATTGGATTTGTACCTTGCTGAAATGTATGAAGGTCAAAAATTAAGTCAGGTGAAATCTGAATTTTTAAAGCGCGATCTAAAACAGCTTTCAGAATCTTCGTTAGATCTGGTTCATTATGCTATGCTTATCCGCAAAGCGAAAGAATCTGAATTGTGGCCTAACCCACCGGTTATTGAGGAGTTTGTGCATGCCGAAATTCGCCAGGTAATAGTAAAGTACATAGCCTGAACAGCAGCGGTTACGGAAGTTCAGCCTTAAAAGTAAAAAGCCTTTCGTTTTTGGAAAGGCTTTCGTCATTGTCGGCCTGACCGGTAAAATTTCGAACCAAATATATCAGGATTTAAAGTTAATAAACAGGTTATCAATGATTTGTAAGCAAAGATTTTGACTCTATTTTTTGGTAAATTGCATAGTCAAAATCAGACAGTACTATGACTACCGATTTCATTAAAGTGAGAGCACACCTAAATACAGGTCTTAAATTTGACTCATCAGGTAATTTCGCGCAGGACTTTCGAAACAGCTTATACGAGCAAGACGAAAATTTTAGAAGTAAAGTAATTGTTCCTATTAATGAATCTGTGGGGTTGCATAATTGGGCAATCGATTTTATTGAGTTTCCTGGGGACGGCTTCTTAGCCGATATATTTACAGACAGTCAACAGAACTTCAATAAGATTAAATCAATAATCCAAGATAGAATACCAGATATAAAATTTGAATTCTTTTTTAAGGGTACTGTTTCGGATTATTTGGCTTGAAAACAAAAGGAGCCACGCTTTCGCATGACTCCTTTTCGGGTTCCTACATCAATATTTTGGGCAAAAATAATACCCTTTCCTAAATCACCGTCATTAATCCACGAATAAATCCTACCTCGGTCAGGTATTCGACTTGGGGATCGCTTAGACCTTTTTTATCAGTCGCGGATACGGTTTCAAAAGGAACAAGTCCATCAGAAAATTTTATACATCAAAACATTCACTGCTTCTCCATCTTGTCCGGATTTAAACGCGGGGATGCACATAATCCAATATCTTGTTCCAGTTTGCTCATCACCTGAAACATTTGTGTTAATCCAATTTTGAAGAGCGGTGAGATTTAAATGATACGCCCATGAGCTGGATGCATCAACACGTGTTTTATAAGATACTGCTGATAAGGCATTTGTAAAATCCTCGGTCAAGTCGTTAATTTTTCCACGAACAACAAAACGATCTCTTCGCAAACTTTGGTTGTGATCGCCATCCCATTGGCTATCGGGAAAGTAAAATTGAAAACTTCTTTGTTTAACATTTAGTGCTACCAGAGCATCTGCTAAATCCTGAATACGAACAAGGTCTGCATCTGAAAGGATGGCATTTAACTCTTCTAAAGTATCAATGTCTTCTCTTTTGAGTGACTGCATACCTTGAATAATATTATAAAGCTTCTCCAGTGTATTCGCACTTACAGGAACATTCCCGCGCAAAACCATAATTGCATCGTTGAACTGACTTTGACTAATAAGTTCTCCATCCTCAATAATGGCATTGAGTTTAGAAAGTGTATTGATGTCGTTTGCTGTTAGTCCAGGCATACTTCCTCCCTGAAGCTTTAAATAGATTTTATAAAGCAGCTCATCGGTTCTCGAATAAAATGGTGGAGTAAGTCCTTCCATTAACTATTGATATTTGGTTTAAAAACCCAACCTAAAGCAATGGCTGCAAAAATGGTTGTCGCTGTTACTACTCGCTTGAGCGTAATTCTTCTGAGCGATCTGAAATCAATCAGTGTGTAGCTGAATTTATTTCCATAAAGCTTTGCGTGGTTTTTACAAAGCTCCATGAACACCAGAAAGTCATCTGCGCTTTTAAATACCTGGCATCCGGCAGAGTATTGGTCAATAGATTTTGTTGTTCCTGAAACTGAGGCTCTGTGGATGTTGATCCCAAAATGCCCTGTTTGTTTTTCGCCATTATTAAAATCAAGAATAGCGTCACGGTCATAATCACGTATAACGGTTACTGGCTTTTGCTGAACAAGCGCTTCATACTTTCCTCGATGTTTTCCAATGGTATAAGCATCTACATTCTGCCCTTGGGCAAGAATGGCAGTGCCTTGAGGGTATGATGGATTGTTCAACCAAAATGTTCCTGGATCAGTTGTGGCCGGATAGATGTGATAATTCCATTTGCCATTGGGCAAAGTGTAAAACACATGAATCTCATCATCAAAGGAATTTGATTCTACGCTTTTACTTCTTAGTCCAACGATGTTAAGCTCATAAGGCCTTGTGTATAGGACAAAGCCGTACTCTTTCAAAATTCCTTTTATTCTTGATAGCATGTGTTCTACTCTTTACTTGTTTGATTTATGCAGCTTGCTTAAAGCGGAATGAATTCACGCGATTCATCCATCCATCATAGAATACGATTTGATCTGGCCTTCTCTTGATGATGTTATTCAAGAATACCTGACGTTCAATCTTGAGTAGATTGAACAAACGATCCTGGTCGGCACAGTTGATTGCACTAAGTGTTTTTGCTCCTACAATTCCATCAACGTCTACCTTAATGACACGCTGCACAATCTTGGCAACTGTCTTCCTTCCTGAATTGTAACCCCAATCGACAATAAACTGAGCTACGGATTCATTGAGGATGAAGTCTGCCTGGAAGTAATCCCAAAAGATTTTCTTTGCAATCCACTTAGCATCTTCTTCACTGAGTTTCTTGATATCTTCTGCATCAATGTCTCCATCACCATCTTTGTCATGGCCGTGTTCCTTCCACACAGAAAGAATGACTCCGTACTTAGTCGGGCCTCCTTTATCCAATGGATGATTCACATAACCTCCCTCTAATCGCAGGAGTTTCCCTGCGAAGTTTTCAAACTTTGCCATTGCTATTAATTGTTTGTTTTAATTTCCTTTAGGTGTACTTCACGTCCTGCGTTGGGACTTTCAGAATGCTGTTATCAATAGACTTGAACCATGTCATTCCATTAGCGACTTCCAACTCATCTCCGAGTATTGTATTCCTGCGCACAGGTATCCGGTTATTCCTGGCATCCGTTACCACTGTTTCGCGGATAGTGACAAGGTCTTTGTAGAGTCGGATTCCTTGTAGGCTCCACGTTCCCGTACTGCTTACTTTTAAACCTATGCGCAGGAATTCATTTCGTATCTGCACCTTGGCAGCTTCATTGCTTTTGAAAGCATATTCCAAGAGGTCTGTTACAATGGTCTTTGAGATAAAGCTTTGCTTCTTGTAGTACTCATTCACCGCTGAATATTCTGTTACAGATTTTAGCTGTTTTAAAATATCCATCACTTGAGCAAGATTCTTTGCTTGCGCACCTTTGTAAAGACTCTCAGCTAATGCCGAAGGATTGAATACCACCTGGACTGAACCTTTAACCGATCCTGTGATTTTGTTGAAGAGTGTTTCATCTACAATTTCAGGATACCACGCTGTCTTTAATGCTCCCGCTGTTTGTGGTCCGAATTGTCCATCAATCATGATGGATGGAGTAGTCTTCGCTAAGGCCTGTTGAAGCATTGTTACTCGTGTACCTCGGCTTCCTCTCTTCAAAGGGAAACTGTCATTGGCTGAACTCAGAACTTTTGATGTGAAGGTGCTAAACGAAGCTGGTAATGTGTTATTGATAATGATAGTATCGTTGTTGTCTGAAGGCAACTGATTTTGTTCAGCCAACTTCTTTCTTTTGATTCTATCATATACCAGGTAGCCGCCACCACCAAGGGCAGCTAGAGCCAATGCGTAAATAAATACCTTCGCGGGTTTAACAGCACCTTTCTTGCCTTGGCTTTTTTTTGGTGTTGCTGGTTTTTTTGCGTTCGGCTTTTTCGCTTGTGCTTTCGTCTTCCCCTTCAATGCCTTCTTCGCCATTAGTTCTTCGCGTTTAAAATCCTTATCAGCTCGTTATACTCTTCACTGCTCAATTCGTCTTCCAGGTCTGCATTCAGACTTTTACCATAGAGGTTGGCGTACTCCTTCTGTACTTTTGAGTACATGCTCTTGGATGGTATCTCGTTAAATACCTGGATCACCATCTTTTCATTCGTTCCCCAGCCTGCGTAATTGTCATTATCAAAAGCCATCTTCAATTGCTTGGCAAATGTTGCCGGATCGCCTACCTCCAGACTTCGCTTTTGAGATACATTCGCTCTTGTCTTTTTGTAAAAGTGACGCGCCAGAAAAAACAGTCCGGTAGCAGTGCCAAGTCCTAGTGTCGAATAGATCACTACGGTCTTGAGATTTTGAACCTTCTGTTCGTCTGCGTTCATGTCTTACTTATCCCTTCTTTAATTCTCTATAACCCCAGGGCTTTTTTAGCCAGGGATGTTTTCACTGGATCATTCTTGACCACATCGGCAAGCTTTGCTATTTCGCGTGCCTTTAACCTCTGCATCAAGATGGATGCTGCTGACAGTTTTACTTCTGCCTCACCTTGCGTTTGCGCCTCAATGCTCACTTCAAAACTGTACTTGTTCATTGTTATGATTGTTTAATGTTTACATGATTTATGATTAGGTCAATCTTACTCTTGTCATCGGCAAGGGTTTGAAGAATCAGAAGCACTCTCTCAAATTCCTCTTTGCTAAACTGTGACTTAAGCTGATTGACAAATTGGATAGCAGCCTGGTCTTCTTCAGTGAGAGATAAAGCAGAAGAACTTACTTTTGGCTTGAAGCTGACTTCTGAATCAGGTATTGGTTCTTCGCTTGTTTCTTCATTGTTTGATTGCAATAAACCTGCAAGTGCCTCACCACCTGGAAAGGCTGCCATTAGTTTTGGATTACGCTTGATGAAGCTCTCCACCAGACTTGAGCCAACATCACCTAAGAAACTATTCAAAGGAGATTGCTTCATTTCAAGTCGGGCATTGTGCTTCTCTAATTCCTCGACTTCACTCTCCAGGTCTGCGATGTGTTGCTGTAATTTTTTATTGGCGTCTTTCAGCTCATCAAATTCTTTCTCCCGCAGTTTTCGTTGAACTTCTTCATCAACGATATTTTTAACATCAACTCCAGATAAGCCTTCCTTGGGTTGTTCACCAAAATAAAAAATTCGCTTTTCGTTGTTATTGCTACTGCCAGTGAAAAGTAGAATTTCAATTGATCGCGTATCCGCAGTTACGAAGTTTTCAAACATCGTAAACATATCAGGGTCACTTGTTCTGCGTACTGCCTTGAATCCATCAACGAGAATTTCGTAATCAATGGGTTGACCTTTGTCATGGTATAAGCGCAGGTATTGTAAAAGATTGTCAATCTTTTTCTGTTCGTATTTTTCTTTATTCGGTAGTGCCATATTCGTACCCCGATGGGGTTTAATTCACTATGATTGCTTGTATAAATTTTATTCTTCGCTTCGCATCTCCTGGGTTCGTAATCTTGATTTCGCCCCGATGAATATGAATGCTCTCAGGAATAGGATCTTCCGTTGAATCGTACATTCCATAATTAGAGTCAACTACAAGGCCAGGAGGTTCATCAATGATGAAGAACATTTCATTGTAGGCAGGAATAGTTACCGTAGTTCCTGCCTCGATGATGAAATCCCTGTGACGGAGATGATACTTCGAATAACCTTGTTGTTTTAATCGCAAAGGCGCAAACTCCAGAATGAATTGTTCGGTCATAAGTTTATCTCCACTGGTTCGAGGAAATCATTCCTTGAACGCTTGTCCTGTTCTATCTCCTCATCCGCAGTAACTTCCTCAAGCTCTTCAGCCGTTTCACATTCAACATAGACCGTGATTACAAATGGGTTTTCGTAAGTCTCACCTTTGAACCAGGCATTGATGATGGAAGTATCGCCCTCGACATGTACAGGTTTTAGCTTCGGTACATTACCAGTTACCCAAGCCTTGTCACTGTCGAATTGTGAATCCTCTATCTGAAGCAAGGTGTTGTCGGAAGGTTCGATTCCCTCGTTCATAACCTGAGCTACATGAAAGACATCCATCTTATCATTGGCCTGAAAGCTTATGTTACCTAACACGTTGCTCATTTTTCAGATGCTGTTACAAGTATTCCTGTTACTTTCCTCACATTGGCCGGAAGCCTGATTTCGAATGGCTTGAATCGTTCAAGCTTATTCACATCAAGTTTGGCTATTATGATTCTCCGTTTGGTCTTTGTGATTATCATTTCATCTCACATAAAAGACTGACGATAACTTTGTAAGCCGCAAAGGGAGCGTTTGGATTGGCAGTATCCTTGTATTGGATTTTTAACTCCCCGTTTCCGGATACCACTCCATTACCCAACGACTTGTATTTGTTGTCAGGGGCTACCGCCATTCCACTCATGAACATTTTGCTCTCAAAGTCCTCTGGGAAGAGTTCCTCTCCCGAAAGTTCAATCCTTTGAGAGCCTCGGTAGAACAAGAGGTTCGGTCTGTCTGAACTCATCATGATACCGTGTACCACTTTGACATTCTTATCCAGGTCAAACTTCTTGCTTACCGGTTGCCCTTCCGCGTCCACCAGGAAGGTGTAGATTTTATCCACCAAACGCTTCTCCATGACCTACTAAGGAATGGTTGCTGTTCCTTCAAGACCTACATACAAAACTGAGTTTGCATCCAGACCCTTGATGGTTCCAAGTTCAATTTCAAACTCGATGTCCACATCGTCATGAATCAGACGAGGGTTCGCCAGTTTGTAAAAACTCTTTGGCACCATGTCAAACTGAGTGGTCACAAACTTCCGGTTAGAAGTATCACTCACCAATTGCTTTTTGTTGGCCTTGAGTTTGAACTCACCATTGGCAAGCGCACCCACATTTTCGATGGTATCAAACTTTGTGGTTTTGATGTCATCAATGTCAAGCGAGGCCGCCACACCATGCAGCAAATAAATTCCAGACACGAGCAAGGCCATGTTCTTTGGAAGCTTGGCATTACTAATGTTACGCAGGTTCACTTCCTTCACATCCTGACTTTCAAACATCTTGATAGTCTTTGCACCTTTGATTGGCTTGATGGTGTAAATCAATTGATCTGCCAGGCGCAACTTACCTTGAAGCAATTGCTCTTTAATGTGCTTGGGTAGTTCTACAAAGAACTTCTCAAATTCTGCACGCGACCCTTGCGAAGGAATGTGCCGCTTCACAATCTTACTCATCGCCTTTGCCCGTTGCACAGGGTTCAGCGCATTCAGATACCCCATTAACTCAGTATCCATCTCTCCATTCAGACCCAACAACTCCGTTGGGTTTGTGTACTCACTCTCCATGAGTTGTCCTAATGCTCCCAGCATAATTTTACTTTGTGTTTAATTGTTACTCTTTGATTTTAAAACTCTCTTTCAGTTTCCTCCACTGCATTCATTCCATTCATGTTTGCGATCTGTTCCTGGATTCTATCAATGGCTGACATATCCAACTCCTTCGAATTGTTGTATGGATTGACGAAGTAGGTTACTTGCTCTTCGTTATTCTCACCTGCAAGTCCCGCTGTTGCAGTATGTTCCGCTTTGCTGATGTAAAGCTTCTCTGAGAAATTCTTGAAGAATGTTCCCACACGATCTTTGGCTTGTTCGGCAATTTGTTTCATATCAAATCCATCTACACCCTGCACGGTTGTAGTCTTGTTTTGATTTTGAAAGCCATTGCTTAATGTGAGACCGAGACCTGCCGCAATGAGGTATGAATTCTTTTTGTGGAAGCCGATAAGCGTTATCGGAATTCCTGCAAGCAGTGAGTGCTTGCCAAGTGCCGCCCCTGCACCACCTGCTGCGATTGCTGTCAGTAACACAAGTCCACCCTTTGTTACTGTTTGCGCTATCGGATGCTCCATTACGGGGGCAGTTCCAAAGAGCGCATTCCCTTTTTTATTTTTCTTGTGCTTTGCCATGTCTATAATAGATTTTGTGCTTTTACTTTTTCTTTTTTGGTCTTGCTCCCTGATTTAGTTTTAATCTTCGCCTTTTTCTTTTTCGGTGGAACACCTTCTAATCCATTTGTTCCGGAACCGCCTCGCATTGCTCTCATTAGTAGAACTCCGCCCGTGATAATTCCTCCAGCGACAAGCAGAGACTTACCAGGATTAGCTTTTACCCATGTCGTAGTCTTCTGTAAGAAGCCAGCTTTCTCTGAACCATCCTGAGTTTGAACAGCATCGCTTGTTGATGTACTTTCACTTGGTACAAGCATAGCTCCGCTGGAGGCAGATTCATTTGATAGTACAGGCTTAGAAGTCGCAGCAGGAGTTGAATAAATTTTTGTCGCTTCATTTGTTTTAATTGTTGTTGCTGGTGCGGTAGATGGTTCTGTAATCGCATCCTCATCTTCAGGTATCATCGCTGGAGCAAATGAAGCAGTACCTGCATTGTCCGTTTGACTCTGAAATGATTTCTCATCACTTCCACCTTTGTTAAACAGACCCTTTACTTGCTTTAATGCTCCTGCAATTGCAGCTACTGCTGAAGTCGCTGCTGCGATAGCAGTACCACTGGCGATCTCACCTAACCCTTCAATGTCATCACTGTAGATGATGTTATATTCATCTTGGTCAGCATAGACACTTTCTAATCCGTCAACTCCTTCGAAACCGCTAAGAGGCACTTTTTTATCTTTGTTCCCCTTGCCACTCAAGATTGCTTTTTTGAGATTTGCTTTCTTTCCACCCGCTTGCCAGTAAACTGTCTCCGCTCTGTCTTTTACTGAGCGAAGTTTTTTCAGTTCACTCAAGTTCATGCCCTTGGCTTGTGCCTGGGAATCGGTGAGGTAGGCATAGCGTAATCTACCCGCGACATTCATGAGGTTAATTTTCATGGCCAGTAAAAAGCCGTTTCTCAAAAGCAATGTGGCCGGATTGATATAGCGATTGACAAAACGAATTCCTTTGCCAACTTCATCGCCTACCTTCTTCACCGTTTTCTTTACAGCCTTCCCAACTTTCTTGAAGATGTTTCCCATCTCCTCATCATCGTACACTGAAGCAAGGTCAGAGAGGTCAACATTTTCATGTTCTATGAATTGGATTTCCTCTTGTCCCTCATCTTCAACTCCGTCTAAATAATCCAGTCTCATATCGTAGTCTTTACATTCTAAATAAGGTTGTTCATCATCAAACTTGTCCTTCACACAATCAATCACGATGTAGTAATCACGTTCATCTATGTAATCTTCCAGATGACCAGGCTTTGGTACAATTGGATATACATGCTGCCATCGCGGAACTTCCGGATACCGCTTCGGATATTTCGTTATCCTGGCGAGGCAGTCTATATCAAGAGATCGGAGGATGGAGAGAATAAATACGGTGTAACAGTCACAGTCTACTCCCGTCTTTCTATCGCTCCATGCCCTTCTGGGACTGCGTACTTGCTCAACTCCTTCCTCGTCTCTTTTGTACTGAATGTGTTGGTACACAAAGTGCCAGATGTTGGAACAGGTTTCTTCCAGTGTCCGACCTTTCAATACCCTCGCAATCTTTTCCGTTTGCCATAACGTCTTTGGCAATGCAGTGCGAATGAGTTTCATCGTGTCTTCTACATTCGCACTCTTCTTTATCGTAGTATCTTTTTCACCTGGGGGTGGAAAGAAATGATCGAACTCTCTTCCATCCCTCAATCGCCTCTTTCTGTCCGCTACCATACGCCTCTTCCTTTCTTCATCATCTCTTTGAAATTTGCTGTCATGCAGCCTTCCCACCGCCCAAAGTGATATTGTCCGTTTTTGTGTAGGGTAAACTATCGTTGATTGTTGTTACTGTGTGTACAATCATGTTGAGCTTACCAGTCTCTCGGTACTCTTTCACAAGTGCTGGAACCGTTGTTGCCAGGCTTAGAAATCCAAGCTTGATTTTTATCGGATCAAGATTGACTTCACTGAATTTTGGAACAGTCAGGTTTACATCTTTTACCTGTGATGATGCTATGGTCTTATCTGCATAAATCATCTTGACAAAAGGATGTTTCACTTGAATACTTCCACCGCTTGGATTCTTAAGTTTCACATTGATGGAGAGTTCAATTCCACTCAGACTTATATTGTGAATCGAAACTTTTGTATCAGATTCTAATTCATTTGAAAGTCTGTTGAGTTTGAGTAAGTAGCTGCCACCAAAGTAGATGGCGGCTACTGTACCGGCTCCGATCAATATGTGACTACTCTTGATCATTGCGCTTCTTTCTTCTGAGTTTAAGACCCTTTACTCTTTTTAGCTTTGTAAAGTCTTTTACTCGGTCTTTATGCTTTTGCCATAGCGGACTGAAAACATCAGCAATGATTTTGAATGCAAGACAGATGATACCCCCCACAATGGCTTGCAGCGCATAGTCCAGAAGAAATAAAAGATTTACATTGGCCAGCAGATTAAATGCTGCTCCGAAAAGAAAGGCAATCCCATTGCCCATTCCATGATTTTGATTTATCGCTGTGTT
This sequence comes from Cyclobacteriaceae bacterium, assembly GCA_019638395.1. Classification (GTDB taxonomy): domain Bacteria; phylum Bacteroidota; class Bacteroidia; order Cytophagales; family Cyclobacteriaceae; genus ELB16-189. Next base: position 654,288 of record JAHBTX010000004.1, on the reverse strand, counting down.
CATGGGTCAAAGATGTAGCGACCCCAAAGCGCAGGTTAACGATTGTTAACGGTAGTGAATGACTGTGTAACTTTATTAAACTTTGTGAATGATTGTAAAGGAATGTTAACGATTTTGAACGAATGTTCCGTGTGGAACAGACAACCAATTCTGTTTGACTTTTGCGTCCTTATCAATTTGGTTCGGAATGCCGTTTCTTGTAACTAATGTTAACCGTTTTTCTGTTCTTTTCCGGCATAGTTCCAAAGACAATATCCCAAATTGGTGAAGTAACACCAAAGGCACGATCATGTTGCTGGTAATGATGGATGCTATGAAATCTCCACCAAAAATTAAAGCGTTTTGGAGAGGCAACCTTATGAATTGTATAATGCACCGTCATGTAGGAGCAGTAGCCTACTACAAAACCGGGACTAAAAGCAAAAGTAAATTTGCCCATCCCTAGATAGAAAATACCGAAAAAGATAGATGCTATCAGAAGCGAAGGAACTACAGGTAAAACAAGACGAGTTTTGTCATTCGGGTATTCATGATGAATGCCATGAAATATGTATTGAAAACCCGTGTCATACGTTGCATCTTCTATTTTGTGGTATAAAAACCGATGCATCAAATATTCCGCAAGAGACCAGGAGAAAAACCCCGCAAAAAATAATCCAATCACCAACCAGACAGAAGGATGATATGTGTTATAAAAGTGAGAAATTGAAAAATAAGAAAACACAACGTACATTCCGTCAATTACCACGGGATGTGTTTTGGTAAGTAACTCCAAAAACTTGTTCTTGAATAATTTGGGAGATTCTGTTTCTGGATAAACATTCACTTTAATTTGTTTCATGACATTTAGATTTAGTTCTACATTAATCTATCTATCCTGAAGTTTGCGACTTCATCTTATTTATGAGAATGTCTGCCTGTTACTTGTAAATAAGATGTAATTGCAATGCGATAATTCATCTTTGCATCCGAAAGCTTGTCAGTAGTTTCCTGAACTAAGGCTTGTGCTTCCAGTAAGTCCGATAAGGTCACCACACCACTCTGATAGCCTGTCTGGCTTACCATTAGATTTTCTTCGGCTTGAGTAGTTGTCTCTTGCATAATCGCTATTTGCTTCCATGCTTCGTTTACGTCTGTCCAGGCTTTTTCCATTTGAAGGTTTAGTAAGCCTTTGTTCTCTTCAAAACTATTTTCTGCAATTCGCTGCTTAATGTTTTGTTCTTTGATGGAATAACTTCCTCCCCACCAATCCGATATTGGAATTGAAACCGAAACATAGGCCAATCCATTCGTAGTATTTTTTACACCACTTTCCAACATGTTCATGTGATAACCTGCCAAGCCAACCGCAAGGGTGGGGGTATAATCACCAGTCTTCATCTTAGTTTGCAACTGTGCGGCCTCAACAGATTTTTCCAACAGTTGATATTCTGTCCGATTATTCATTGCTGTTTGATTATCGGTATAATACTCGATTGGATTTTGGCCTACGTCAATCACTTCCTGCAATAGCAATGTGCTGTCATAAGGTATTCCAATCGTTTGACAGAATTGCATGGTTGCCAATTTCTTACCATTTAGTAATTTGCTTTTGTTTGCTTCCAATTCGCTTTGTTTAATTTGTACTTTCAGCACATCGTTTTTAATAATTAATCCTGCCTTGAATGCGTCATCAACTTGTTTGCGAATGTCCCTTAATAACAGTTCGTATTTTTCCAATGTTCGTTGTTTTTCCTGAAGGGAAATCAGTTGCCAATATTGTTGCTCCGTTTTAAGCAAGATTTCATTTTCGGTTAACTGCTGTTGCTTTTCTTTCACATCCACATTAAGAGCTGCCAATTTGTTGCCTGTATTTATTTTTCCGCCTGCATAAATGGGTTGTGCAATATTCAGAACGCCTATTGCAGAACGTTGAAACATGCTTAATCCCATACCGGGAAAATAAGCAAACTGGGTAGCTGTTGGTAAATTGGCAGGATTACCATCATATACTGGCAGGTTTCCACCTGGCACGTTAAATTCAATCAATGGGTCAATGGCATAAAAGCTAATCACATTAGCACTTACTTTTGGGAAGTAATTAGTAAAAGCATTTTTCTTCACTTGTTGGGCGGCCTCCATCTCCAACAAACTGTTTTGTAAAACTTTGTTGTTCTTCAGCGCAAGGGTTTTACTTTGCTCCAGGGTTAGGTTGTTTTGAGCGAACGCTCCTGGTGACACAAAAAATGCAAGGAGCAGTAATGTTATATTTTTTAATGTGTTAGTCATCTTTTTTAAGTTTTGTAAATTCACTTTCGAATTTTGAAGCGTAATCGTACCCTAACTGAAACAATTCATCTATCCTATTTGTATCGAACGTTCCATAATTATTGAGTTCACTTGGTTCCAAATAAATGTCACAGGTGGATTTAGGAAATGCAGATATTCTGGATGTTGTAATTCGGATTATTCGTCTCACAATATCTTTATAAGATAGATTTCCGTTGTGTTTATTAAGGGGGTTTACATTAATGCCAATCACTTTATTGCAGGAATTCCGTACCTGTTCTACAGGAAAATTATTGAGTATGCCCCCATCGCATAAATAGGTGTCATTATTATATAGCACTGGTTGAAAAACCAACGGAAAGCAGCAAGAAGCTTTTACCGCGAGTGATAAACATCCTTCATTAAAAATAATTGACCTTGCATTGGTCAAATCGGTAACCGATATGTATAAGGGTCTTTTAAGCCCTTCAAAGCTATCATGGGGAATATATTTTCTGATAATCCTTTCAAAAATAACGGTACTGAAAAGGCCACTATTTTTTGGAGAAATATCTGAGTAACTGAAAAACTTCTCTTTTTTACTCAATTGCAATATCTCTTCAGGAGCATAGCCTTCAGCAATAAAAGCACCCACCAAGGCTCCTGCACTTGCCCCTGATATTTCATCTGGATGAATACCCATTTCTGACAGATACTGTAATACACCAAGGTGTGCCACTCCTCGGACACCCCCACCGGAAAGTGTAACGCCTATTTTATTAATCATTACCATTTAGCGCTAAGTCCAAATCCTTTTTAAGTAATTGATTATACATTATTGGGACTACGTACAGTGTGAGTATCATGGATACCAATAGTCCAAAACATATTACTGAGCCAAGTGGGCCCCATAGGGAGGAGCCGCTTAATATCATGGGCACCACACCCACGGCTGCTGCTGAAGAAGTTAGAAAAATAGGACGCATTCTGCGTTTGCCTGCTGCAATGGCAGCATTAAGGAGTGTCATTCCATTTTTTGTTCTCAGTTCTTCTGCATAGTCAATCAGGATAATACCATTGCGGACGACAATACCCATAAGGCTCATGATGCCCAGGAAAGTTGTCAAGCCAAAGGGGTAACCCGTAATCAATAAGCCAATGGCTGCACCAATGATGCTTAAGGGCATCGTCATCATTACCAGCATGACCAGCCGTGTTTTTTTGAATTGAAAAAGGAGGATTAAAAAAATAAGCACCACGCCAGCAAATAACGCTTTGCCTAACGGTATATAGTTTTCAACTTCGCTTTCTTCTTCTCCGCCATAGGTTAAAGAAACTTGTTCGGATTTAGGTAATTTTTTGATTTCTGTCTTTAAGTCCGATAGCACTTTGTAGGGCAGCGCATCCCGTTTCACATCGGCACGAACGGTGATGGTCTTAGTTCCATTTCTGCGAATAATTTGTCCTTCGCTCCAGTCGTTACTAATTTTCGATACAACCTGCCTTACCGGAACGGTTGCCGTTGTTAACAGGGATGTTACATTTTGATTGGCAATATCATCAAAGCTGTTTTTTTGCTGCGGTTCGTTCATCAGCTTGATGGCAACCGGATAATCACTCTCCCATACCGTACCAATTGGTATTCCTGACATAGCCGCAGCCAGTGAAGTTGCCACTACGCCTTTGGTCAGTCCTAAGCGGTTGGCCGTTTCGTCATTTACCTGAACGCTTATGCCCTGTCGGGGATTCAGATAATCGGTTCTTGCCCAGATTATGTTTCCATTTTTTTCCATAACTGCCTTCACCTGTTCAGCCAGTGCTTTGATAGTATCTTTGTCGTCTCCGCCAATACGCACTTCAATGGGTGCTGTGGTGCTGAGCATATCCAACTGCTTCATTCGCACATACGCATTTGGAAAATGGTCTCTATACTTTGCTTCATATTCGCCCAAAAGGGCAACAGCGTCATCTTGGGTTTGAGTGTTGATGACTAACTGGGCATAATTTCTTGACGGAAAATTGGGTGCATAGGTGGTGTGAAAGCGCGGTGAACTTGTACCAATAAACGATGCTACATTCATTACGCGGTTGTCTCTCATAAGCATCTGTTCCAAACTGTCTGAGACAAAAGCAGTTTGTTCAAGTGTGCTGCCTTCAGGTAAATATATTTCTACTGCAAACTGGTTTCTTTCCACTTTCGGAAAAAGCTGGCGTGGAAGAAGCGCAAAAATTACCACACCTAAAACAACAGACAATGCACCGGCCAACATTGTAATTTTTGGGAAACGAAATGCTTTTTCTAAAGTAGTGTCATAAATTTCCTGCGCCCAGTCCAACAAAGATTTACGTCCTTGTTCTTTGTTATCCTTTTTAATTCCGTGCTTGATAAAAATATAACTAAGGTAAGGGACAAGGAGTACGGCAACCAGTAATGAAGTAATCAATGCAACTGCAATGGTTACCGGTAAAGAGCCAACAAAATCAAAGACCATTCCTTCCAGAAAAAATACCAAGGGAACGTAAGTGGCGATAATAGCCATAGTTGCCGTAAATACCGGAACAAAAAGTTCCTGCGCACTTTTCCAGGCTGCGTTCCAGGGGGTATTATTATGGTCTAATTTTTCTATATGCCCATCTAATACAACAATGGCATTGTCAACGACCATTCCCAATACCACAATCAACGCTGCCAGCGATACAGTGTGTAGTTCAACACCCAATCCATACAAAATACCGAGCGTGATAAAAATTGAAATCGGAATAGTAGCGCCTGCAACGGCTGCCACCCGGAAAGGCAGTAAGAGCATGGTAACAATAATTACTGCTATAATGGCAATGAAAAATTCTTTCAGGAAGTGTGTGATGGAGTACCCTACGGCCTGCGGCATGTCCGCAATTTTTGCCATATGAACATCCGGAGAAATTTTTCTTTTAAGTATTTCCAGGGTCTCATCCACTTCTTTGCCAAAGGCAACAATGTTATTTCCGGGCTGCATCTCCAAAGAAATCAGCAAACTGTTTGCCCCGTTGTTTTTAATATAGGAGTCGGGCTTTGGATATTCTCTTACCACCCTGGCTATATCTTTAACTCGAATAATGTTGCCAAGCGGATCGGTATAAACAATCTGGTTTTTAATGTCTTCTTCTGTGTTGTAAGTGGTGGGCACGTGTATAGGAGCAATGAGTTCCCCGTTGTCCAATTCACCTCCATAATAAACAGCGCCTTCCAATTGCGCTGCTGCCAGCACACTCAATGGCTTTACGCCATAGTAAGCCAGCTTGTCATTGTCCGGATAGATGGTAATTTGTTCCTGAACTAATCCGAAGCGATTAACTTTTGAAACCGCTTTTATTTTACGCAACTCGGTTTCAATTACTTTCAATTCACGATCAAGTTCTTTGTAGGTTTTGTTATCCGATCGTACGGTAAGCAATATCGCTGAAGTGTTTCCAAAGTCGTTGTTTGCAATTAACGCTACAACCTGGGGCGGTAATTGTAGTTTAAGTTCATTAAGTCCGAATTTTATTTTATCCCAAAAAGCATCAGGATCCTTTACATTATTATTGACTTCAACAAAAACAATTAACATACCTTCCTTTGAAATGGAATACGTTTTTTCACGATTGACTTCCTGAAATCCATATAAAAAGCTCTCTACTTTAGTAGCAAGTTGATCTTCCACTTGTTCAGAATTTGCTCCGGGATATACACCAATAATTAAGCCCTGACGAATAGTGAATTCAGGAAATTCATTTCTTGGCATCACCATTAATGAGAATATGCCTAATGCTACCAGAATACCTGTGAGGATGATGGCTATTTGCTTATGCTTCATAGCCAACTCTATGATATTAGAATTTTTCCTTACCATTATTTGCTGATGATTTTAACCGATTTGCCGTTGCTTAATTTTTGTTGCCCGGATATAATAATGTTAGCGTTTTGAGGTATATCGCCCTGTATCAAAACCTTGTTATCTATCAAGGCAATAGTTTGCACTGATATTTTTTCGGCTTGTCCGTTTTTTTCGATGTAAATAAACTGCTCTCCGTTTGTATCTTTTTGAAGGGCTTTATTGGAAACCAATAATCCTGAACGGTTATCTTTTAGCTTAGCTTCGACTGAACAAATCATTCCAGGTTTTATATCACCTGCCGTGTTCTGAACCTCTATTTTTACAGGATAAGTATGTGATAAGATATTGGCCGAAACACCGATTTCTTTTACCATTCCTGTAACGGTTTTATTAAGTGCTGTGATGCCTACATTAGCAGATTCGCCCTTCTTAAAAAGACTTATTTCATTTTCCGAAACAGGTATTTTAATGAAAACCGTTTGTATGTTAAGCAACTCAATGGCTGTTGTTGTAGGCACAACATTCATACCCGGCTGCACATAATTTTTGCCTATAACACCGCTTGCAGGTGCATACAGGCTTGCATCGTTTACACTTTTTTGAGCGATAGCTACGGCTGCTTTTGCCTGTGTTACACCGGTCTCTACCTCTACCCATTTTATTTCGGGGAGTGTGCCATTTTCTTTCATCGGCTTTAATCTGTTGTAAGCATCTTCCGCCTGTTGTTGTTTTGCCAAAGCCGCCTGATAAGCATTTTGAGCCGTGAAAGCATCTACTTTTGCTAGCAATTGTCCTTTGCGTACCTCTTGTCCTTCCTCTACAAAAATTTCAGTTACAGTTCCCATAGTAGCAAAGCTTAAAGCCGTTGTTTTTTGGGCTTCGACCACACCAGAATAGTTCGATTGAACAAGCCCTGAGTAAATTGTTCCTTGTTCTGTTTCAACATTTACTTTCCCATTGCTATCGGCTACTGATGTATTTTCACCGGGGCTACAACTTGCCAATACAAGCATTCCTGCTATTGTTAAATGATTTATCGTGTTCATTATCTTCTTTTTTTACTATTGGACTAAAAAGGTTTATTGGTCGAAATTTCGTTGTAAAAAAATGCTTCCGTAAAAGCATTTTTTCATACTACCTGCCGATGCCCTTAATAAGGATTTCAACAAGTAAATCTGCTTTGTCTGCCAGATCCTTGTTCTTGTTATGAGTAATGATGTCCATTTCTATCCCTCTGATGCAGCTTACTAAAAGCTCGCTTAACGTGTCTATCTCAGTTTTTATTTCATTAGTAAACAACTTGCTCTCAACACCTTTTGTCAGAATAGAACTTATCAGTAGTTTTTCTTCATTGTCGTACCTGTTTCGCAGGTTGGTAAATCCTTTATTAACTCTTCCCTGTAAATCATTTTTAATCGCAATACTGTAGAGATTGGTTTTATCTCTTAATATTTTGACTTTCGTTACAATGTATGCCTTTAGCATACTTACAGCATCTGCCTGCTTATTTACGGAAGTTTTAACAGCTTGAAAAAACTCATCTATTTCCAGGTTGATGACCTTATCGAATATTTCTTCTTTGTCTTTAAAGTAATAGTACAACGTGCTTTTGCTTTTGCCCGCTGTTTGGGCAATATCTTCCATTGTGGTTTTCTTTAAACCATATTGTTGCATTAACTTTTTAGCCCCGTTTATTATATCCTGAATTATGATTTCGTCTTTTTCCATAATCAAACTATTCGACTAAAACAGTATTTTGGTCGACAAATCTAAATGGAGCATTTTGTATATGCAAATCTTCCTGAATTTTTTTGAACCTGAATTTGCAGTGGTGGGAATTAGCCCTCTTTTTCCGTATGACTAATAATGTGTGGGGGAGTATGCGTGGCAACCGCTACTGTACGGCTTTTAGAAACTCGTTACTTAGCGGTGAAACACTTGGCCCGAAATAATGAGTGAGTTTTCCCTGCTCGTCAATTAAATATTTACTGAAATTCCAATCCGGTGCATGTCCATTCCAGCCGTTTTCTTTTCTATCGGTAAGCCATTTGAAAATGGGTTGCTGTTGCTCGTTTTTTACCACAACCCCCTTTTTTGCAAGTGGAAATGTCACCCCGTAATTTACCTGGCAGAATTGTGAAATATCTTTGTCATCACCTTTTTCTTGTTCCGCAAAGTCATTTGCCGGAAATGCAAGTATCGTCAATTTTTTACCCAATTTTTCGTGTAATGATTGTAGCTCGGCATATTGCCCGGTATAACCGCAGTTTGAAGCCGTATTCACCACCAAAACTTTCTTTCCTTTAAAATCTGAGAAGTCAGCCTCTTGTCCATTATTCAGAGTGGCTTTCAGTTCATAGAAGGATTTTGGTGGTTCCAGGCTTTTTTCGTTGTGTAGTATTGTTCCGTTTTTGCTGATTCTTCCAAGTTTGCGCACAACCGGATATAAGAATCGCAGTATCTTTTGTAGTAATGTTTCCGTCTTCATAATCTTTGGTAAGAGTTCATTAATCCATATATCCAACAATTCAAACTCTGAAATGTTTTATCCAACTCTGAAACTTCTTTCACTAAAAGCAGGAATGGTTGGTTCGGCTTCGTAGAAATATTTTATTTCATCACTACTTTCCATAAGTCCCAAACTGTATAGCACAGGCACGAAATGGTCAGGGGTGGGCGCAGCTAACTTGCCTAACTTATGGCTGTTTGCGTAGTCAATGATATTAGCAAAGTTTCGGTCATCAACTTGTTGCTTAATCCATGCGTCATATTCTACTTCCCAACCATAAGGGGTCCTATCATTGTAACGCATTTTTTGTCCGGCTAATGGCAAATTATGGATGAGTGCTCCGCTGCCAATAATCAACACACCTTTGTTGCGCAATGATTTTAGCTGTTTGCCTAATTCATAATGATATTCAGGCTTGGCATAATAGTCAATGCTCAATTGAAAGACGGGAATGTTGGCTTCAGGAAATAAGTGCATCAGCATAGGCCACGCTCCGTGGTCTAAACCCCAATCGGTTGTTTCGGAACTAGAGGGAGCTAATTGCTTTACTTCATGAGCAACTTCGGGCGAACCTTTAGCTTTGTAATATACCTTGTAGTATTCTTCGGGGAAGCCGTAATAATCATAAATCTGTTTTTGGTCGGGCGATATGTTTACGAATGTTCCTTTTGTACACCAATGAGCCGACACAACTAACGCAGCTTTTACGTCATAATTTTTTTGCAAGTCTTGTCCTAATTCAAACAACTTTTGCCAAAACGCTCTCTCGCTTCTGGAAACAGGAATATCCATCGGGTTGCCGTGCGATGTAAACAACACGGGCATCTTCCTGCTTTGGATAGGAAGTGCATCAGTAAAATTTTTAAATCCAGCCAATGTTCCCATAGCGGTTAGTGCTAATAATGACTTAATAAATTGGTTGCGCTCCATTAAAATAAATTATGCCTTGGGTTGAATTGGCACCTTCTTATACCTGCCCCATACAATAAAAAGTGCAATTGTTCCTAAAATCGAATTAACAGGTAATAACTCGTATTCGCCTTTGGATACATGATATATAAAAGCAAATACCATAACTATAAAAAGTCCTAATGCCGCCAATGGCGTAAGCAATGGTCTGATGCGCAACAATGAAGGCAGCAAAAGCCCGATACCTCCCAACAACTCCGATGCACCAATAAACCTGACCATCCCAGCGGAAAAATCATTTACCCATGACATGGATTTGGCAAGCTCTTCTACAGGTTGGGCTGATTTCATAGCACCTGCCATTAAAAACATAAGTGCTAATAATACCTGTGCAATCCATAATGAGATGTTGAGCGCTTTACTCTTATTTGTTGAAGTCATATTTTTCTATTTTTTGTTAAAAAAAGAATTTAAAAATTGATTTACTGAAGTTGGCTTTCTCCCAAGAAGTTTCGTCAAATCAGTAGTAGGCACATTCATAGTATTTGCGGCAAAAGCCACAGCAAAAGCTGAGAACATGCGGGCATACATTTCCGGAACACCATACTTTAATAACGTTTGGATATATACATCAGGTTCGGGTGAAACATAACTGATTGAAACCCCTGTGATGTCAGTGATGTAACCGGCAATTTCATGAAACGACACGGGTTGCTCTATACCGATATTATAGGTTTTGTTTTCGTGTCCGGTTGTGGTAAGCACATTGGCCAGGGCCTCGGCAATTTCGTCACGTAGCACAAAATTGATTTTACCATTACCGGCTGGAACAAAAATGGTTTTTGTGTCCACAATATTCTTTCCTATGAAGTCCATCAACATGTCCAGGTAAAATCCGTTTTCAAAAAGAGTATAGTTGATGCCGGATTCTTTCAGGTATTTCTCAGTTTCCACATGGTCTTTGGCAATAAACCAAAGTGGCGAGGTTGGGTCGTCATGGGTGCGAATGAATCCCGTATATATAATGTGCTTTACGCCATTTTCTTTAGCCGCATTAATTGCATTGATATGATGGATTGCACGACTTTTGGTCATTTCGCTTGAAGAAATGAGTAGCATGGTTTTCACGCCTTTTGTGGCTTGCAGTAATGAGGTGTAATCGTCATAGTTCCCGATTTTTACATCTATGCCTTTTGATTTGAGGGTTGCTGCTTTATCCGCGTTACGGGCTAATGCTATAATGTTGTCTTTTTTATGCTTAGCCAAGAGGAAATCAATTGTTGCCGTGCCTAACTGACCCGTTGCTCCGGTTATCAATACTTTGTTCATCGTTTATTTTTTTTTTGAGTTTATTTGATATTGAACAAAGATACTTACATTTGCTATACTTTAGTAACCGCTATACAAGAGTATAGCGCTATACTCTTGTATAGTAATTGTAAATACAAAGGATATGAGCAGATTATCAAAATTAGAGCAGGTCAAGAATTGTTCAGGAGAGTTTGTGTTAGCCGTAAACGACACAATGAATGTGTTGAACGGTAAATGGAAACTCCCGATAATCGGTTCGCTACTCTATGGCAAGAAGCGTTTCAAGGAATTGGAAAGGGAAATCCCTAAGATTACACCTCGTATGCTTTCCAAAGAATTGAAGGATTTAGAAGTCAACGGAATTGTAACCCGCACAGTTTATGCTTCCATTCCCGTAACCGTTGAGTATGAACTGACCAAATCCGGGAATTCACTAAAAACTGTTTTGGAGGTAATGGTTGAATGGGGTTTGCAGCATCGAAAAAGGTTTATCGGAAAAAAGGAGAAGGCTGGAAAAAACCTTATGGAGATAAGCCATTAGTCCTTGCTAATTTATAACTATAACTCAATACTCTACCGGATAAGGGAGTGGTATTTTGTAAGGAACTTTTGAACTATTGTACTTTTTAGTTCAAGCCAATTGAAGAGAACAATTCCAGCCACAGCGCATCCAATTCCAAGAAAAACATCAAGTAAATAATGATGGCGTGAGTATACTGCCGCAAACCAAATACCTATTGCTACTATACCAAAGAAGATGTTCATCATGCCAATCTTGTGTTTCAGTCCATAATAAAATACAATTAAAGGATAGGCTGAGTGAAGGGAAGGCATGGCTGCAAACACATTAGAACTTTTCGAATATAATGCGGCAAAAACCGGCACTCCGGTAAATTGATCAAAGGACGATAAAGCAGCCACATTGCCCGGTGTGTGTGGAATAAAATGAAATCCAATATTTTCCACGTACCAGGGCGGGGCTGCGGGGTACAGATAATATATTACAAAGCCAATTAAATTAACCACCAGAAAAGTGAGCGAGAATTGTAGAAAAGCAAGCCTGTTCTTGATAAAGAGATAAACAGCAAATGCTAATGGCACAGGTATCCAACACAGGTAGAACAGTCCGGCCAATAAGTCAAGGAATAGGCGGCCATTGGCTTTAAAGTATTCGTTGGGCGTGAGTATGGTACCTTCTCTATGAATTCCAAATAGTGCTTTTTCTGCATTGTAAAGACTTTCAATATGTACAGTATTGAAGAGGTAATTAGGGAAAGCCTTCATGCTGTCGAAGAGTACCCAAAACACTATAAAGATGAGAAAGCCCAATATTAATTTCCGAGTCTGAAATGATGAAAAATAGAGGGCATTGAATATTCCCACGAGCACAATTTGATCGGCTTTAAATCCAATAATAATATAAGCCAATACCAAATAGGCTATTGAACCTGAGGCTACCGCTGCTACATCTTTGACCGAAAACAGGGATTTGGACGAACCCACAGACGACTGTTTCACAACTATTAAAAGTCTGACCGAAAAATTTTGTCCCAAAAGGAAGAACTCACGCCATATCCTTTCGTGGCATCAGTATAATGATGAAGCATGTGATGTTGTTTTAACCTCTTCCAAAATGAACTCTTAAAATTAGCATGATGCAAAGCATAATGCGAAATGTCGTAAAATAAATATCCCGAAATGAAGGCTGAAAAAAAAGGATACAAATATTGAGTTGGTAACATGGCATCAAACAAAAAGTAAAAGCCGGTTGCCAATGGAATACTGACAGACGGAGGCAAGACCAATCGTTTGGCATCATTAGGGTAATCATGATGTACACCATGAAAAATAAAATGCAGCCGCTGGCCCCAATTGGATGCAGGTACAAAGTGAAATACAAACCGATGTAAAATGTATTCCGTAAAAGTCCAGACAAACAGCCCGCCCACAATCGCCAGCAGAAAGTCTGTGATTGCAGCCACAACAAAGCCATTCCATCCGAAATACAGAATTACAGGAACATAAATAAACAACGGAACCGAAAAATGCACTTTGGATAAGGCTTCCATCCAGTCACGCTTAAACATTCGCTGCGACTCAGATGAATTCGATATAAATTTTTTTTCCATCTTTCTTCACATTATTTGTTTATCTATTAGTAAAGTACTCAATTATCCGAAATAGCGAGAACAAGATCACGATCAAGAAATTCGGCTTGCCAGTCTATCTTTCAAGGTTTAAAACGCGTGATTACTTCCTTTCCCGTATCAGTATCTGTGCCTGTTATTTCCACATAAACCACATGCGGAAACCAAAAAGTTCCACCTTCAATGCTTACAAATACTCGATTCAAAATGCATAGTTTATCCCCAATCAGTGTGTATGCTTTAAAAGTCTTGTCTTCATTTGACCGCTTCAGATAAAACACATACTTTTTGTAAGACACAAAACGCAGTTCATAATTGTCTTCATTGATTTTTGTGGACTTCAGACCATACGCATAATTCTGTTGAATTAAGGATAGCTCCTTATAAGTACCATCTTCTGCAAATCGAATCCAGAATACGTGAACAGGTTCCTCTTTATTTAAAGATCCATCACGCTCCTTATTTAGCGCATAGATAATTGTATTTATATTTGGTGTACGCTGGATATAAAACAACATATCTTTAATACCGGTGGGTTTTGGGAAAGAATCATTTTCTGGTAAATGGTTTCCCAGCGGCATTTCAATTCCTGAATATGCCAGTTGGTTGACAAGTATAATTGTAAAGAGTAAAAAAAATTTCATTTGTTAACTCATTTTCTCAAGTGCCTTGCGTGAATCTCTCAGGCGATTTATTGCCGTAATATTTGTAAGTATGGCTAGCACGGTTATTGGGATTGTAAAAATTGAAATCGACTCAAACACCTGGAAGGGGATACCTGGAATAAAAAGTTTGTAATCTCCAATGTAATTACCAATGATACCACATAGCAAAGCAGAAACACCAAGTAAAACTACTCGCTCAGGGCGTTGCATTAACCCTCCTTTGCATTCGATGCCCAGCCCTTCTGCCCTTGCCCTTACGTAGCTTACCATCATTGAACCAATTAAACCAATAAACGCAAATAGTGAACTTAAAAAATAGTGATGTCCAACCAAATAATAACAAATACCCAGAAAAGTGACCAACTCCGAATAACGATCTAACACCGAATCAAACAAAGCACCAAACTTTGAACTCATATTTCCCATACGAGCTACCTGTCCATCCAACATGTCAAACAAACCCGCAAAAAGGATCATTGCCCCGGCCCAACCAACATAGGACAAATCTCCCCGATTACCCGCCTCTGCGCCAAAAATAAATATAATGGCTACAACGATATTCATTAAAAAACCAATCGTAGTAACCATGTTTGGTGTTAATCCCATTTTTATTAACAGCCTTACAAATGGATTTAAGATAAAATATATTATCTGCTGTAGCTTGTCACGCAAAGGCATATTTGAAATATTCATACATTAGTCAAAAATCAAACTTAAATCTTGCTCGTATTCCCCACTCTGCAACATTAGGGTGGTTCAAATAAGATAGCCGCTTCACTAAGTCTACCCTGAAGAACTTAAAGACATTCGCAATTCCTATACTGGCCTCCATGTAGGGCTCTCCCTCCAACGAATACGTTTCCGGAATTCCATCAACTGTTGTAGGGAATTGCATCAGGCCATTAGAATCGGTAGGAATGTTTTCATGCCGAATACCACCAAACAATACTTTAAAGGTAGCTACTTCACGTAATTTGAGTTTCTTTAATAATGGAACCTTATTGAAGAAGAAACCATTGAAATAATGATCGAAGTGAATACTCACATACTGATCACTTACAAACTCCAAAAAGTTCATCAAGTTGTAGGACTGAAGCTGGTAAGAGTATGTTTGGTTGGCTCGGTGAATTGTAAGAAGGGGATACGGCACGATTCCGAATATATATCCTCCCTCCGCAACAATATCGGTGTAACCAAATTGTGAAAAGTAAAATCGTTTATAAATATTAAGCGAAACGTTCTGATAGTTGTATTGACCACCAAGCATTCCTTCGATACCGTTGATCAATCGAACTGTAATAATCGGGTATTTATTGGGAATTGGGATACGATAAAGTTTGCCTTGATAAAATTGCTCCTTCGGAGCCCAGCGTAATTCAAGTGAAACCTCAGAAGTAACAACTTCTGAAACAGGTTGAACTCCATCTGGCTGCTCAATATTAAAACTAAGTCCTCCTGCAGCTTGCTGAGCCCAGTTTTTTATTCCGACACGGAAGGAGAAATGATTTTTGAATTCATGCCCGTAATCTACATTCCATATATCGTTATACAACCATTTATCGTTTACGCCTCTTTTAAAGGAAAGCAGAAAATTATCCTCTTGAACAAATTGAAGTTCCTGACCAGGAATCTTTGTATCATGCTGGTAGCTTAACCGGATGGACCTTATAGGAAATTCCAATGGAGACTTTTTTGTAAAAGAATAGGTACCTCCGAGATAATATTTCCATCGTTCGTCCTTAAATCCATAAGCCACATAGGACTCGAGGTACAAACGATTATTAAATTTAGGAGTTGTGCGACCACCCACGCGCAACCTGAAACCCTCAACGGGGTTAAAACTATAAAATGTATTAACAGGTCCCAGTTCCCAAGGCCCAAATCCCTGATATCCTGCCAACAGCAGGGTAGCGAAATTCATCGTTCTGCGAAACGAAGGGATTTTCTGTAAACTATCAATATTGGCATATACCTTCGATTCTGCAACCGTCAATGAATCGTGTCTGTTTGACGCCCAAAACTCATCATCTTTTTCCTGTTCTTCATTCAATACCACCTCCTTACCCCTTTGAAACATACTATCGGGCAGCGGTAAGTTTATTTCAAAATCCTTTATGGATATAGTTCGCTCTCCGAAGATTCCTCCACCTCCCTTGGATAAAGAAAAATCGGCCATCATAGTGCTCTTGGTGAGATGATAGCGCTCATCTTTGCTTCTCTCAAAATTCTGGATGATGTGCAACTCACGTACCCAATTCAGGTTTATATTTTTATTAACACCCATTTCCACGCGCTGCACAGCGTAGCGGTCATCCATGGTTATATAAAGCATACCTTGAAACAAGAAATCGGTATCATTTCTTGGCACAAAGGTAAGCTCGTAGAGCATCACATTATTCACCATCACAGTATCACTAAGATAGAACTTGTAGAATAATGGGGAGACCTCGGATATAGGACTTAAAAACTGGTTAGTAAGAATGGAAATATTGTTGTCATAAATATTAATATCCTGATACAGGTAATTCAGGTAGGTACTTAAACCCTCGTTGTCGATATAGTCTTCAAAACTAACTTTTTTATGGGCCACAATCAGCGAATTCTCTGCCTTAGGATTTTTGCGGTAATAATTTCTTGTAATTGTCTCTTGTAAATATATGGGAAGCAAGGATTTCCCTTCAATTTTGGCGGTATCAATATTCTCAAAAAAGAACTTATACTTCTTATACAATTTTTTTTCTTTCAGTTTCTCAACCAAACTGCTCAGTGAAAATTGTAGTTTCTCATACTGCTCGTATTCTACATAGTCATACGCCTGAATTTGATTTTTTTCTTTGTTGTCAATTACATTCCTGATCAGGTCAACTGCCGGATTATTTTTGTTTCGATATTTTTCCTTCTCTCTACCGGATTTCACAACAACTTCTTCAAGTATTACAGATTCACTCTTCAATGCTACATTAATCACCTGGGCTTCTCCTCTTCGCAGCGCCCGAATCACAGGTTCGTACCCCACGAAGGAAAATTGTATTTGAGTGTATGGTTTATCAGTGGATATCCGATACTTGCCATGAGGGTCAGACGTAACACCAACATTAGTTCCGGTAAAAAAAATATTTACATAAGGTAACGGTTCTTTTGTTTCGCTATCACGCACCACCCCAGTAACGATAGTTTCCTGTGCCAAAACGTACCCAGCCAAGAAAATAAAAAATAAAGTTAAATATGATCTTCTATTCGATCTCACAATACAATCTTAATTAAATACAAATTTCCGCTGGAAGAAATAACTATAACTCATACCCATAAATACCGCTACAACAATCTTTGACAGAGCATAGTCAACAGCAACGAACTGAGTTAAAAAATAAATACATGCAGTAGTTAAGAGAATATGGCCAATCCACACAACGAAGTATTTCAACGCCTGTGCAGGAATTTTCTTTTTAGTCGCTTCAAATACCCACCCACGTCCCAGTAAAAAGTGAGTAATTGCACCTGAGATGCTGCCTGCTATACTGGCCGCGAGATACCAAACCTGAAAAAATTCAGCGAGTACTAAGGTCATTGCAAAATCAACCCCAAACGCAATGAAAGAGGCGAACTGAGCTTTTATATATTTATATATGCCTTTCATCAAATCAGTTTAAGAGCCAAAGCACCTTGAACAACACCATTGGCGCAAATGCCTGCTATTACATCATCTATCATTACACCCCATCCTCCCGGAAATTTCTCTGCTCTTTTGATATAGAAGGGCTTCACGATGTCAAAAAAGCGAAACAATACAAAAGCCATCGCGATATATCTCAAAGCAAATGGAAGGAACAGCAGGCTTACTGCCATTCCCGCCACCTCATCAATCACTACTTTACTACTGTCCTTCCCCCAATCCGCCTCGACCATGTTAGCTGACCATACTCCAACTACAAAAATGAGAAGTGTGGTTACCAATGCGCCAACACCAAATCCATCCACACCCAAGGCATACCAACCCACACACCAAACCAAAGCCGCCCAGGTTCCGCCCCCTTTTAGGTAGCCTATGCCCAGTACTGAACTGACCAGTTTGTGAATCCACATTACAACGACTCGACCATATCCTGATAGTAATCCAAGCCCAGGTGGGTTATTAAATCCTCGCCCATGATATGACGAAGGGTATTTTGAAGCTTCATCAATTGCTTGAAAATATCATGCACCGGTGGCAAACCCTCTGTAGTCTGTGGTGACTTAAAATAAAATGACAACCACTCCTGAATACCACTCATATTAGCTCGCTTGGCTAAATCCATAAAAAGCGCGAGGTCTAGTACGATTGGTGCTGCAAGAATGGAGTCTCTGCACAAGAAATTTATCTTGATCTGCATGTGATATCCCATCCATCCGAAAATATCAATGTTATCCCAACTCTCCTTGTTATCTCCGTGAGGCGGATAATAATTAATCCTCACCTTATGATACAGGTCGCCATATAGCTCCGGGTTCTTTTCGGGTTGGAGGATTTGCTCGAGTACGCTCAGTTTCGAAACCTCTTTCGTTTTGAAATTATCGGGATCGTCCAACACCAGGCCATCGCGGTTACCCAGGATATTGGTTGAGAACCACCCGTTTACTCCAAGCGCTCGTGCTTGTAAGCCAGGAGCCACAATAGTTTTCATCAATGTTTGGCCCGTTTTAAAATCTTTGCCTCCAATGGGTGTACCCGTTTCTTTTGAAAGTTCTATTAATGCCGGAATATCGCAGGTGAGGTTAGGTGCACCATTGGCATAAGGAATCCCCATTTTTATAGCAGCATAGGCATATATCATGCTGGGTGAAATAGTAGGATCATTTTTTCTCAACCCTTCTTCAAATGACTGAATGGATTGATGAACAGCTGTGGGCTCAATATACTTCTCTGTAGAACCACACCACACCATAACCATGCGGGTGCAATTGTTTTTACTTTGAAATATTCTAATGTCTTCCATCACTGCGTCTGCCAAGTCCAATTTGGTTTTTCCATTCTTTACGTTTGTGCCTTCGAGGTTTTTCACATAGGTCTTGTCAAATACCGCCTTCATAGGAATTATTTTCTCTAATTCAGACTTGATTGAGCTAAGCATGGATGCCTCAACAACTTTGGCGTTCATTGCCGCTTCATATACATTATCCTTGTAGATGTCCCACCCACCAAATACAATATCGTTTAGGTCGGCCAACGGTACAAAATCCTTGATCTTTGGATACCGGTTCTCCGTACGTTTTCCTAATCGAATGTTGCCCAACTGTGTCAAGGAGCCGATGGGCTGCGCCAATCCCTTTCTAATGGCTTCTACTCCCGCTATAAGTGTTGTTGCCACTGCACCAAGGCCGGGTATGAGTACACCTAGTTTTCCTTCTGCTTCACGTATTTGTTCTTTCATAATTTTAACATTTAAATCCAGTTGTGTTTTTGATACCATTGTAAAGTTTGCTTTAATCCATTTTCAAGTTTATAGGTTGGCTTAAATCCAATATCATTTTTTAGCTCCGCTATGTCGTAATACCAATTGGCTGCTGTTAGTTCCATTAATTTTTCCCTGTTTAGGGCTGGTGTTTTACCATTCCAGGAATACAAGGTCTCCAACAGGCCTGCTATAATTTTTATCATTCCAAATGGCAAGTGTATCTTGAGCGTACGTTTACCCAGCACCTGTTTTGCAATATTTCCAAGTGCATACCGATCATATGATTCTCCATCTGTGAGGTTGTAAGTCTTTTGAACTAAGGATGATTCCAATAGTTTTATGGTAACGTTTGCCAAATCCGTTACATGAATAAAACTCAATTGCTGAGATGAATTTCCAATGTATAATTCAAGTCCCCTGCTTATCGCTTTTAATATTATGAATATATCTTGCTCTCGCGGACCATAAACAGCCGTTGGTCTTATTACTATTAAAGGAAGGTTGAATTCCGCCAAATACTGTTCAGCCTTTAACTTACTAATTCCATAAGACGTAACTGGATTGGGTTTTATTTCAATCTTCTCTCCTGACTGAGGCCCGAGGGCTGCAAGGCTACTGACCAGAATAAATTTCTTCAGGTCCAAACCCGATTCTTGTGCTGCCATGGCCACATTTTTTGCATACTCAGCATTAATCATCTCGTACTCTTCCTTTCTCCTTGCTTTTGTAGAGCCGGCAGCGTGTATTATATAATCATATTTGTTCGTTCTGAAATTCTCTTCCAATTGGGTTGGGCTGCTCAGATCAGGGTAGGTAAAAGTGACCTGAGATGTTTTGAGATGGTCTATCTTGCTGGATTGCCTGACCGCAGCAAATACTTCAAAATTATGTTCAAGGGCTGCTTGTATCAGATGATAGCCCAAGAAACCACTCGCTCCAGTTATTAGAACCCTTTTACTCATAATGATTTCTCGAATATTCTATATCGCTTGTAGGGCACACCATTAATTTGCAAAAGAGCCCGGTTCATCAATTCATTGTTCTCCAACACCCAACTGGCTTCAGCCATCTTAAAATTCTTCTCCCGGTAGGACTTTATTATTTGGCCATAAAAGCATGCCTCAATTCCCATCTTGCGATAGTCCTCTAAAACACCCAGCGCAATAATGCGCAAAGCATTTATCTTCTTACGCTGAAAGAGCAGTTTGAATAATCCAAAGGGAAGCAATCTGCCTTTCTTGATTTTTATAAGGATTTGATTAAGGTCTGGGATCGCTAATGCAAAGCCAATAAACTTCCCCTCATATTCTGCTACCAGACAAAAATCCGGATCCAACAGCATCTTCATATCCTTGGCCAGGTAATCAAATTCATGGTTCGTCATTGGAACGAACCCCAAATTTTTGTCCCATGCAGCATTATAGACTTCACGGATTTTGGTTGCCTCTTCATTAAAGTTCTTTAAGCTCACTTTGCGAATAGTAACTCCCCTGTTTTTTAATCGCTCCCGAAGAGTATTAATCAGTCTCAAAGGTTTATCATCATAACCTTCTACTCCAAACGCATATGCTAACAAATCCGTCTTCTTTCTAAAACCGAATCCCTCTACCAATTCTTTATAATAGGATGGGTTATAGGTCATCATGACTATTGGAGGACTGTCATATCCATCAACCAACAAGCCGCAGGTTTCATTGGTTGAAAAATTAGTTGGACCAATGAGTGTATTTGCCCCTTTATTTTTTAACCATTCGCTTGCCTCGCTAAAAAGATGGGCCGCTACATCCTTGTTATTCTCGCAATCAAAAAAACCAAAAAAACCATCATTTGCTTTATTAAAGATGTTGTGGTTACTATTTGATATTGCCGCAATCCGGCCAACTATTTTTTCATTGCGATATGCAAGAAATGCCTGTACCTGAGAATGTTCATGAAATGGATGCTTGCCTGGCGTCAGTAAATCACGTTGAGCCACAAATAGCTCAGGAACATAGTTCTTATCTCCTCTGAATAGCTCATGCGGGAAGTCAATAAATGACTGGAGTTCCCTTTTGGAGTTAACGTGCACAACCTTAACACTACTCATTACTAAGCCTTTACGAGCGATATAGATGAAATTTGCTTTGAAACTTTCGCCATTTTATCGACCGCCTCTTCAATCTGACTAAATGAATGAGTAGCCATAAGCGAAAAGCGAATCAGGGAGGAATCAGAGGCAACAGCCGGTGATACTACCGGATTAACAAAAACGCCTTCTTCCTGAAGTAGTTTTGTCATTAAGAATGTTTTATCATTATCCCTGATATAAATTGGAATAATAGGACTCTCTGTTGCACCAACATCAAAACCTTCCTGTTTTAGTAGCCGCATGGCATATTTGGTATTTGCCCATAATTTTTGCATATGCTCAGGCTCATTTTGTATAATATCGAGTGCTGCAAGCCCACTTGCTGCTGAAGCTGGGGTCATACTTGCACTGAAGATCAACGAGCGTGCATGATGTTTCAGATACTCAATGGTGTCTCTGTCGCTGGCTACAAATCCCCCTAACGAAGCCAGAGATTTACTAAAGGTTCCGGTTATAATATCTACCTGATCGGTAAGATCAAAATGAGAAGCTGTTCCCGCTCCACCCACTCCTAATACTCCAAGGCTGTGCGCATCGTCAACAACTACGGTTCCATTATACTGCTTTGCCAGCTCAACAATTTCGGGCAGTTTGGCAATATCGCCCTCCATACTAAATATGCCATCTACGGTAATTAGCTTTATTGATTGCTCAGGCAGCCGACTTAGCTTTAGCTCAAGGTCACTCATATTGTTGTGAGCGTACTTAATAACGCGCGAGAACGAAAGCCTGGCTCCATCTATAATAGAGGCATGATCATATTCATCGAGCAAGAGGTAATCATTCCTGCCTGTCAGGCATGAAAGCACTCCAAGATTAACTTGAAAGCCCGTGCTGAAAATTACAGCGGCTTCTTTGCTAAGAAATGAAGCAATTCTATCCTCCAGTTCTATATGTATGTCAAGTGTTCCGTTCAGGAACCTTGAACCTGCACAGCCACTACCATATTTGGTAATCGCATCCTTGGCCGCTTCCTTAATCTTCGGATGATTAGTAAGACCCAGGTACGAGTTCGAACCAAACATCAGTACCTTTTTGTGGCCAATATAGACTTCTGTATCCTGAGCTGATTCGATAGGTCTGAAATACGGATATATTCCTTTTTCCTTGGCTTGATTTGCGGTTTTAAATCCTGCCACTTTTGCGCGTAAATATTTACTCATAGGGTCAAAACATTAATTTAACATCAAGAGATTATAATATGTTTTCAAACTTGGGCTTTGCCTGTTTGGTTCCATCTTAAATTCCGAAGGATAGTGATCAAACCCCGATATTCTCGGCCCGGGCCGTACTTGAAACTTAAAAATAGAACCGATCAAACATTCACCCAGGCAACACATACATCATAATTTTATATTTTCTTAATAAAAAGATTTCGCAAAATAGGAAAGCAATCGCTATATTTTAATAATCACTATACTAAAGTATAGCGATATACCCTTGTATAGTTGATACAGTATCTGGGGTTTTACAACATCAAAAAAGCACGGCAAAAAGGCAAGGTTTCCGGAACCATCGGATGTTAACCAATTAACCCCATTAATGTTTATCATTGTTTGATAGTTTTTCCATGAAGTTTTTTCAGCATTATTTATTTAATTACTTTCCTGCTTTAAGTAGGTTGAGATTTTTTAATTTTTGCCCTCCCCACATTTTTTGTGCATAGTCTGTGAAGTAGCGATGAGAATCAAAAAAACAAATATTCATTTGGCTCCATTCCTTATCCGTAAGTTCCTGGCAATTTTTAAGTTCTAACTCTTCTTTGAGGAGCGCACACCAATTGAAATAATCTTCTGCCCCAAGATGCTGAGCATCAGCATCGCATATAATTTGTTCAGCAAGCGTTACTGGTTCTCCCAATCTTTTTGTAGCGAGGATCAATTTTTTAACTGAGGGCATGTAATTTTCAGTCAAGTTTCGCGAATCAAGAAATGTCGATACAATGGTTACACTTGCATTTTCATGATCGTCAATATTCAAACAGTATCCTGTATCGTGGAACCAGGCAGCCACCAAAAGCTTTTCCATATCAGTTTTTGTCAACCGGTAGTGTTCGCCAAGCTCATGGCAAGATTGAACAACATTAAGGGTATGATGAATAGTATGAAACTTGCAGTTTGCAGGAAGGTAATGGTTGAACAACCCGGTAACATAAAATCGGGATTCAAAAATTAATGGATTACTATCAAATTCAAATATTGACATGAGTATTTTCCTTGCCATTAGTTGATGTAATTGCAAATGAATGCGATCGTAAAATAATTTCTTTGACCAACGACAGTTCCCGCTCTGAACGTGGGCTGTAAAGCATAATAAAGTTTGATGGGATCTCTTTTAAAAAAGCCAACGGATGGAATTCTCCCCAACCTTTTACCACAATTTCCTTAACGTCTGCCATTGGAAGAAACAAATGTAAACTACCATCGGGATATGGATGAATGTGACAAAATTCCCGCTCTATTACCGCATGTGGATTGATAAGTCTAACTGTTTCGGAAAGAAACAGCCCTTGCGCTCCAGACTTTGATATTATTGACGGCTTTATCTCTACAAAACTTATGGTATGTGCCCAAATCATAAGTTTGTTGTGTATGTGATGGGTCCCGTTTTGTGACAATTGCTTGTGAGGGCTGGTCGCGGTGGTTAACGGGGTAAAATCTTCACGATCTGAAAGTTCCAATTCATTCATTTGCTTGTCCAGTTATTTTGATGCTTTAGCATTTGGATCAATAAATTGCTGACTATTTCCGGGTATCCTGCCATTAGTTCGTCATACTCTTTCGTAGAAATTCGCAGGCTATATGAAAAAACAATTGCATTCATCAACGGGAATGAGCAAAGTGAATGCATTATAATGTAGATGTGCTTAGAGTCCACATCAGAACGAATCTGTCCTTCCTGCTTTAATCTCTCGAAGTAAAGCACAAATTTGTTGAGCCCCTTTCTGTACTTTTTGGTTCTTGATGTGAGTAAGTCAGGTTTTCGAATGATTTCCCTCAGCAGGAATAACATCGAATTCGCTTTGAGAAAAGTAATGAACGTCCTGATAAATCTTTTCAGTTTCAATTCCCAACTTTCATCCGGATCCTGATCCCATGTGGATAACAGGGGCATGAATCGTTCGAGTGCTTCATCGAAAATCCGCTCAAACATTTTATCCTTCGACCTGAAATAATAGTGAAGCAATGCCCGGTTGATCCCTGCACGATCTGATATCTCCTGCATCCTGGCCCCATCAAATCCTTTCGATTCAAACACCTTTCTTGCGGCCACCAAAATCGCTTCCTCCGTGGAAATGCTTGTTTCCGTATTCATTTCAATGTTTTTTTGATTTTAACATAGTGTTTTAACAATCTTGTTAAAAGTAAAATTATTCTTTTAACTTTACACCGTCAAGATTTTAGACGACAAGTTTAGAACACTGTATGAAAATCATGATAGCAAGTGATTTGAGTGAAAATTCTTTGCTCATGATTGAGGAAGGAATCAAGCTTGCGCGACAACTCAACGGAGCTGTTTGGATTATCCATGTGGTGGACAATACATCACAATATTCCAATCTTGCTCCAGGACTGCCTAAGGTTTGGAACTGGGAAGAAATAGAACAGTACGCAATCGAATTTCTCACCAGGGAAACGCAAAAGTATGGTGACGTTGATAAAGAAGTTATGGTCAGAATTGGAGATCCAAAAAAGGAAATAATAGAGCAGGCAACAAAGCTTGATATTTCTTACCTGGTCATTGGAACACACGGTAAGACAGGACTATCCCATTTGGTTATGGGGAGTAATGCAGAGTATTTGATAAGGCACGCGACTGTGCCGGTTATTGTTGTACCCTATAAAAAAGAAGCTCACTAAAATAAGTAAAGAATGATAGATGAAAAGCCAAAGAATACCGGGACAAGAAAACTTTTCGAGAGCCCCGTGCTTGAGCGATTGACACGAACGCACATTGCTGTTCCAACCTCAATACTTGTTTTGTATGCAGTTGCCCTGTTTTACTGGAGTCTGACCCATACCGCGCTAACATGGGGCATCGCTACCCTTCTTTTTTTTGCAGGATGGTTTGTATTTACATGGGTTGAGTACAATGCACACAGGTATGTTTTTCACATGGGCACATACACGAAACTGAGATCAAAAATCCAATACACAATACATGGTGTTCATCATGAGTATCCAAAAGATAAAGACTGGCTGGCCATGCCTCCAATACTAAGCATCAGCATTTCCACAATTCTGCTTTTGCTTTTAAGATTAGTGTTGGGTGACTATGTTTTTGCATTTTTGCCGGGATTTTTAGTGGGGTATTCTGTTTATCTTGGTATCCATTATAGCGTTCACGCCTTTTCACCGCCTCGAAATTTTTTTAAGGCACTTTGGGTAAACCACAGCATTCACCATTACAAGGATGGTGAATCAGTCTTTGGCGTTTCTTCTCCTTTGTGGGACTACATCTATGGAACAATGCCGCGTAATGCCAGAAATGGTTGACGTTCGGATTGGTTTTAAAGGCATTACTTCTGTACTCAAATAGATATGTATAATTCTGAAAATAGGGAAAAAATACTTACCTGTGCCGAGAATCTATTTAGAAAATATGGCACCAGACGTATTTCTATGGATGACATGGCTCATCACCTTAGCATGTCAAAAAAAACCATATATGAGTCATTTGCAGACAAAGACGAAATCGTATATCAGATCATCACTGCCTTTCGAAAAAAACTGGAAGGATTAATCGAGGCCATTTTTGACAAACCAGCCAACCCAGTTGAGCGGTTAATAAAGATGTTCATCTGCATTACATCAATGATAAAAGAAACCAACCCTTCATTGATTCATGATTTACAAAAATATCACGAGAATGAATGGCAAATCCTACAGGAGTTCAAAGATGATTTTTTGAACAACAAGATTAAAATTATTGTAGCTGATGGAGTCAGGAATCAATATTTCAACCCGACACTCGATGTTAATATTTACGTTACATTTTTTCTTGAAGTGGTTCAGTTGTCTGGCAATGAAAAACTTTTTCCACAGGCAAAATATGCCCAGCAAGTAGTAACAATTAATTTAATGGGTTGTTTGATCAATGGTATTGCTACCGAAAAAGGAAGGCGTGTTTTCAAGAATCTAAGTTAAACACTCTTCAAAATCCGGATTAAATCTTTAAAACAATAGTCAATAAATAGAGTATGAAGAATCTAAAGTTAGTATTTGTCCTTTTAAATCTCTTCCCGGCATTGCTCTTTGCGCAAGAGGTTCAACGCTATTCTCTCAGGCAGTGCATTCAACAAGCCATGAAAGAGAATGTTTCCATTCTCAAAGCTCAACTGGATGAGGATGAAGGAAAGCAAAAAACAAAAGAAGTGACCGCCACCGCCTTTCCCCAGATAAATGCAACCGGGGAACTGATTGATAATGTGCTGCGGCAAGCATTCGTTTTTCCGGCAGCACTGGGCGATCCAAATGCAGGCCCCGATGATTACATCGTACTACGTGGCGGCCTTCAATATACAGCATCCATAAATGTGCAGGCTAATCAACAGATATTCAACCAAAGCCTATTTACCGGTATCAAGGCTGCAAGAGTAAGCGAAGATTATTACAGGCTTAACCGTGAACGTATTGAAGAAGAGACTATCTACCAGGTGGCATCTCTATTTTATCGTGTTGCCGCTTTGAAGACGCAGCAAATTGTTTTAGAGACTAATCAGGAAGAACTGCAAAAGAGCCTCACTATTACCAACGATCGTTTTAACAATGGCTTAGCCCGGAAGCTTGATGCCGACAGGTTACGGGTAAGCCTCACCAATATCCAAACTCAATTGGCCACTATGAAGGACACTTACAATGTGTTGATAAGCCAGTTAAAATTATTAATCGGCCTTAACAAGGATTTTGCATTCGATATTGATTTCCAATTGCCCACTGATTTAGACTCTGCATTCTTAAATTATACACCGGGCACATTAGATACAGAATTCGTTTGGGAAGACAAGATTGAGTATAAGCAACTAACCACCCAACGTTCCTTGTATCAACTGGAGCGCAAAAATTATTCAGCAGGTTATTACCCCACCTTGTCGGCATTTGCCAGTTACACTTACCAGGGACAAACTAATTCATTTTTTCTGTCAGGTGATTCAAATCCGCTTTGGTTTGATGTCGCATCAATTGGTTTGCGGTTAAACATCCCAATCTTTGATGGTTTACGAAAGCCTGCGCAAATGCAGCAGTCCCGTATCCGGCAAATTAAAACGGAGAAAGATTTGGCTTTCGTCAAGCAACAATCTTCAGCCATTAGTGAAAATGCTACCAGGTCTCTTGAAGTGAATTACAAAAATTTCCAGGCTCAACGCCAAAATGTTCAGCTTGCCAACAGCATTTACGATGTAACCGAGCAAAATTATAACGAAGGAGTCAGTCCACTAACTGACTTATTGCAAGCAGAAACTGCCAGGATAATGGCACAGAGCCAGCTAATCGAGGCGTTGTTAAAAGTAAAACAATCGGAAATAGAGCTGCTTAAAGCCAACGGTGACATCAAATCTTTATTAAACTAAATTCTAACTATTCTAATTCAGGAATTATAATATGAAAAAAACAATAATCGCCATAGTTGTCATCATTGCACTGGTATTGATTAGTGCTTATGTACTCAGGAACAATAAAGAGAGGATGAAAGAAAAGACGGAACTTGCAAAGGTTGTTAATGCAACAATTCCGGTAGAGGTATCCGTGACAAAGCGGGAAGCCTTGGGTGGCAGTTTTATTGCTACCGGCAGTTTCTCGCCATCCAGACAAGTCATTGTTTCCACCGAAGCGGCTGGCAAGATAGTGAACATATCGGTTGACGAAGGACAATTTGTTCAGCAGGGACAATTGCTGGCAAGAATGGAATATGAAACACTTGAAGCGGATGTCAAATCAGCCACTGCAAACCTTAAGAAGTTAGAAACTGATAAAGAGCGCTATGAGAACCTGGTAAAAACGGGTGGAGTTACACAGGCCCAGCTTGATGACATCAATTTGAACTACACTAACGGGGAAGCAAGGTTGATAAATGCCAAAGAACGATTGAAAGACACTTACCTGACCGCACCCTTTGCAGGTTATGTGAATAAACGCTTTATAGAAAACGGACAGTATATCGCATCCGGTAAAGAAGCGTTCGAGATTGTCGACCTGACGAAGATGAAAATGATTGTGAACGTAACAGAAAATCAAGTGTTGCGAGTAAACCAAGCCCGGCAAATTCAGGTGTCGGCAGATGTTTATCCTGATGTTAATTACGAGGCCCGTATAAAGTTTGTAGGTGCGACTGCTGATGTCAACTTGAACTTTCCAGTGGAACTTCAAATCACAAATGTAAAAGACAAACCGCTTCGGGGTGGAATGTTTGGTCGCGCCACATTTGAATTGCCTGCATCTGAAACTTCTCTGGTGATTCCACGGGCTGCCCTTTTGGGGAGCATTGAAAATGCTCAGGTGTATGTTGTTTCTGGGGACTCCGTTATGTTAAGGGCGATTACGATAGGGAGACTTTTCTCCAATAATGTCGAGGTAGTTAATGGTTTGAACGAAGGTGAGAAGGTTGTTACCAGTGGTCAAATCAACTTGACAGAAGGTGCCAAAATAACAGTCCTCAATGAAAATTAATTTACGTCAATTAGCACAACACTGATATGAAAATAACTGAAGTTTCGATAAAAAGGCCATCTTTTATATTGGTGCTTTTTATAACATTAACATTTCTTGGCCTTAACAGCTATCAAAAACTGGGCTATGAATTGATGCCCAAATTCAGTGCGCCAATCATAACAATTTCCGCAATCTATCCGGGAGCTTCGCCAAATGAAGTGGAAAACACTGTAACAAAGGAAATTGAAAATGCCATATCATCAATGGAGAATGTGAATAAAATTACCGCCAGTTCTTATGAAAGTCTGTCGGTGATTGTTATTGAACTTCGGAACGAGGCAAATGTTGATTTGGCTTTGCAAGATGCTCAACGAAAAGTGAACGCTATTCTATCCAGTCTTCCGGACGATGTAAAGACACCTTCATTAGGTAAGTTCTCTTTCGATGATCTGCCGATTATTAATCTTGGCATTTCGGCTAAAATGAACGCAACTGAATTGTACGATTTGGTTACGCAACGTCTTCAGCCGAACCTGGCAAAAATTCCTGGTGTTGCGCAAACGAATATAATTGGTGGCGAAGAACGAGAGATTCGTATAAACGTCAACAGAAATAAACTGAAGGCATATAGGCTCGCCCTTCCCCAACTCGTTCAACTGATTAAAACTTCAAATGTTGATTTTCCTACTGGGAAAATAAAATCTGAGGAAGAACAAATCCTGATAAGGTTGGCCGGCAAATACCAAAAGTTGGAAGAAATAAAAAACTTGGTGGTTGCTTCAACACCCCAGGGAGGGCCTGTTTATTTAAAGGATGTTGCAGAAGTTCAGGATACCAAAAAGGAAGCCAAACTCATCAACCGAATCAATTTATTAAACTCAATTGGGCTGAGCATTCAAAAGCAAACTGACGCCAACGCAGTAGCTGTGAGTGAATTGGTACACAAGGAACTTGCCAAGCTTGAACACTTGTATTCCAATATTGACCTAAAGTTTACTATTGCCAGGGACTCTACGGAATACACGTTGGAGGCGGCAGATGCCGTAATACATGATCTTATTCTCGCCATCTTCCTGGTAGCAGCCATTATGTTACTATTCCTCCACTCTTACAGGAATTCAATTATTGTAATGGTAGCGATACCGCTTTCTCTGATAGCCACTTTTATCGGTATGTCCTTGTTCGGATTTACGCTCAACTTGATGTCACTGCTTGGTCTTTCGTTGGTGGTTGGCATATTGGTAGATGATGCCATTGTGGTGATCGAAAACATTTATCGCCACATGGAGATGGGTAAAAGTAAAATTCAGGCTGCATATGATGGTGTGAAGGAAATCGGTTTCACGGTTACCTCCATTACAATGGTAATTGTTGTGGTGTTTTTACCCATTGCCCTAACAACGGGTATCATTTCAAATATTATGCGCCAGTTTTCTATTGTGATTGTGATCTCAACATTGCTGTCATTACTGGTGTCATTCACAATGGTTCCTTTTCTATATTCAAGATTTGGAAAATTAGAGAGATTGACCGATAAAACACTCTTCGGAAGATTTGTTTTACGATTTGAGGAAACATTAGACAGATTTATTCATTGGGTGCAGAACATATTGAGATGGTCGTTCAGACACAGATTTATCACCCTCGGCATCGCTACCCTGCTATTTGTTGGATCGATTAGTTTAATTGTGGCAGGCTTTATTGGAACAGAATTTATAGCCCAGGGAGATCGTGGCGAATTCGTCCTGGTGCTTGAATATCCAAAGAAAACATCAGTTGACCAGAATAATATTCAGTCTCGAAAAATTGAGGAGTTTGTTTCATCCAAAAAAGAGGTTGTATCCACTATCACGACCATTGGGCAAACCAATGAAGGCGGTTTCTTTGGATCCGCTACCGGAACACCATACAAATCTGAAATTACTGTTAAACTTGTTCCGGAAGATCAACGCGAAAAGAGTTCAGATATATATGGTGTTCTTTTAAAGAACGAGATCATGGATAAATTTCCTGGTGTAAAAGTAAAGTCGACACCTATATCAATGCTGGGTACTGCCGAGCAAGCTCCTATTCAGCTTATCGTTACGGGGCCGACTTTTGACACAGTAATGTTCACAGCCAATAAACTCATGCAAGAAGTAAAGAAAGTGGAGGGAACCCAGGAGGTAAAGCTCACGGTTGAGTCAGGAACTCCGGAGGTTGTTGTTACCACCGACAGACAAAAGATGGCCGAGTTGGGACTGGATCTCCAAACTGTTGGAGCTACAATGCAGTATGCTTTTAACGGCAACACCGATGCGAAATTCAGACAAGGCGAATACGAGTATGATATTAATATATTATTTGATGAGTTTAACCGGAAAAGCATTGAGGATGTGCGTGCACTGACGTTTCAAAGCAAGTATGGAAAAGAAGTAAGGCTTGACCAGTTTGCAGAAGTAAAAGAAGGCTTTGGGCCATCCAAACTTGAACGGTTTAATCGAATAACTTCTGTCAATGTTAATTCGCAATTACTCGGGCGTCCTTCAGGAACGGTTGCGGCAGAAATAAATGGAATTATTGATGGCATGACTTTACCCGCTGGAGTAAGTGTGATTTTTGGTGGAAACCAGGAGAGACAACAGGAGTCTTTTGGGCAATTAGGATTTGCCTTTATTACCTCTATCTTATTAGTGTATCTAATTATGGTAGCACTCTACGATAACTTTGTTTACCCTTTTGTTGTATTGTTTTCAATACCACTGGCAATCATTGGTGCGCTGGTTGCGCTGGCTCTTTCCGCTCAAACACTGAGTTTGTTTACTCTTCTCGGCATTATTATGCTTATCGGATTGGTAGCTAAGAATGCAATTCTGGTAGTTGATTTTACGAATCACCTCAAAGAAAGAGGGATGACTACTGAAGAGGCGTTGTTGGAAGCAACAAAGGAGCGGCTTCGCCCTATCCTGATGACGACAATTGCAATGGTGGCAGGGATGATGCCAGTTGCCTTGGCCAATGGACCAGGAGCAGCTTGGAAGAATGGCCTTGCTTGGTCAATAATCGGTGGCTTGACCAGTTCCATGTTTTTAACTTTACTGGTCGTTCCGGTAGTCTATCAGCTTGTTGACAGAGTTTTGATAAAAACAGGGCTGTTAAATGAAGCAAAAAAAGCCAAGTATAAAGAGTTTGCGACTTAAAGTTTTTCCCATGAGTGTAGGCCAACCCTACACTCATGCAATGAAAAGAAGGAGAGGAATTGAAAATGAATAGTGTTCGTTTTATCGTGCGAAAAAACCGCAGACAAGGCCACCAATTAAACCTAACCCAAGTATTGGCGCATACTGTTTAGTAACCAACGCATCGGGTAGACTAAGCACTAAGCCAACTAGTGCACCCTTCAACCAGGAAGGGATTGGCAAAGGCATATTGAATATGATAAATCCAATTGCAAAGCGACTAATAAACGAAGCTGTCATTGCTCTGGCTTTGTCATCAAATTTCATAAACGTCATTGGAATAATAGAAACTATTCCGAAGACTAGACCGGCAATAATTCCTTTTAAGATTACAGACATAAAAGTTATTTTTTTAGATTGTATGCTTCCCGTAACCAGCCGAGCAGTTCTTTATCAACTTCGGAATCCTTGGTTAACTTAATGGTGTGATGGTATCGATTAGCAGAGGCTCTTTCAATTTTGGATATCCTTGGTGTCTTTAATTCATAGTTTAAGTGCACCTCCAGATTTAGGTAACTTTGTCTGGTGTAGACCCCTGCAAAACCAAATCGATTTCGAAGGTGAACGCTTGTCTTCTTAGGTTCAATTTTCAACTGTCCAAATTTTGACAATTTGTCAATAAGCTTCCGGTAGATTTTTCGAACGATTTCATCTTTACCTTGAAGGTGGTCGAGTTCTGTGAAATTTGCTACCATTGGAGATTCAGTCTCAGGATTAAAATAATGGATTAAATTGAAATCCACTAACTTTTTCAACTCCCTTTAACGTTTTTCATCTCTATTTCAACTTATTTTTAACTTTATTTAATTGATTACGCATTCATTTATTTTTGAAGAAATTCGTTAAGATTCATTCACAATGTTTTACAATCGTTCATAACCATTTAAGTACGCTGTTCTCGATCTATAAATTTACTTTCTCAACGCAAAACAAATTATGGAGGGAAAGCAAAGTGAGGAGCAAGTGAAAGAGGAGGTTTTCTTATTAAAGGCACTTACACATAAACAACTTGCTCAGATGTACGGAGTGAGTTGGTTAACATTTCAGAACTGGATCAAGAAAGTTGAACACGAGGTCGGCAGAAAGACAGGCCACTTCTACCACGTTCACCAGGTGAAAAAAATATTTCAAATCTTCGGATTGCCGAAGCAACTTGATCTTTCTTTGAAGGACTTGAACGAAATTAATAAGTCAATCTAATCGTCATCTTCGATCCCTATTGACGACAATTATAAGATAAAGTATTACCAAAAAAGTTGTTGCTGAAGTGAACAGGAATATGGACGATGACCCCAACGTCAACCACAAAAAACCTGCAAAAGAACTTGCTATCATGGTGAACACACTTTGAAAACCAGTATAGGTGCCTATGGCAGTTGCAATATCCTTCTTTTCGCTAATATTGCTGATCCACGCTTTAGCAACGCTTTCGGTGGCAGCAGCATAAATTCCATAAAGGAGGAACATAATGACGAATTCATGTAACTCATTGCTAATGGACATTCCCAGATAGACGAAAGCAAACACTGTAAACCCGAAAATTATCGTCCGCTTAAAACCAATCTTGTCACTTAGTTTTCCAAGTGGAAATGCAGCTAATGCGTACACAAGATTGTAAAAAACGTATACGCCAATAATGGTGGTATCACTTAATCCGGCTTCTTTTATTTTCAGTAACAGGAAAACATCCGAACTATTAATTAATGTAAATGCAAGCAGTCCTGCTACAAGCTTCTTATACGTTGACGGACTCTCTTTCCAGTACTGGGCAAAAGAAAAAAACGAAACCGGGGTTAACTCGAATTTCCTTGATTCCATCTTTGCTTCTTTTAGAAGAAACGTAAAACTTATGGCAACAATACCCGGAATAAAAGCGAGTAAGAAAAGTGCTTTATAGTTTCCTGGAAATAAGTAGAGATAGATCAAAGCCACTGAAGGGCCAATAACAGCACCAACTGTATCCATTGCCCGATGGAAGCCGAACACTTGCCCTTTTGTTTGAGGTGTAGCCTCGTCTGACAGCAGTGCGTCCCGCGCTCCGGTCCGTATTCCTTTTCCAAACCTGTCAATCGTGCGCGAAAACAAAACCCATAGAGGGTATACAAAAACTGCCATCATGGGTTTGGAGACAGTGCTCATTAGATACCCGATGCGAACAAACGGAAGTCGCTTACCACTTACGTCAGAAAGTTTTCCGAAATAACTTTTGCTTAGTCCAGCAGTTGCTTCAGCAACACCCTCTAAAACACCTATTAACAAAATCGAGAAACCTATTTCTTTTAGATATATCGGCATTACCGGATAGAGCATTTCACTTGCAACATCTGTGAAGAGGCTGACGAGCGATAATATCCAAACGGTTCGAGTAATAACCTTCATTTTTTCAAGTGCCTAAAGCACTTAGTTATTCAGTGGGGATTTTTTTAGTTGCTCCTTCATTAAAATCATATCTCCCTCCAGCGCATTTATTCTTTCGTACAAACCTGAAGGCTCTGGTGCCTGACGGGTGAGCTTGATTTTGAACTTCCAAACCTCTTTAATATTCTCAACTGGTAGAGGAAACGTTGGATACTGAGGGTCTTTGTTATCAGATTTACAAATAATCACGCCCCCTTTATCGAGGTAATTCAGGCAACGTTTCAATACTATGTTATCAACTTCCTGCGCATTGTTTACCAAAATGTAAACGAAGCCGTCTTTAATTTCTTCCAGTCTTTCAACATATTCACCAACCACAATATCTCCAGGAAAAAATCCGGTGCGATCAGCCAGCATACTATAACCGCTTACCTCAAAAGCTCGGTACGTTCCGTGATTCAGACCAGGAAGCCAGAAGGTTGGAAGATGCTCAATGTATTCAGGTTGTTGCGCTCCTTGAAGGTATCCGGCCTGTGCTTTAATAGGAACGAGCACAATATTGTCTCTTCCGGTTTTATCTACGGTAGTGACCAAAGTCCTGACAGGAGATACAGTCATTTCTGTCGGCTTTTTGCTCTTTGCATGACCTACCAGATTATCCCAACTTGTTGAGTAGTACTTAACTATCTTGCCAATTGACTCCAGAGAAGGGTACATTTGGCCACTTTCAATCTGCGAAACGGCTGAACGGCTTAAATCTACGGGAGCACCAAATTCCTCCTGAGAAAGTCCTTTTTCCAACCTTAAGACCTTAATTTGGTTTCCTAAGACACTCTTTGTCAGCATAAATTTATTTGTTTAGTAAAACTTGACAATATTAGTAAGCATTACTTAACATTGCAAACAAGAGCAAGAAATTAATAACACGACAAATAATATGAGACGCGAAATCAGCAAAACCGAGGAAACCGGAAACAAACCAGAAATCTTTGTATTGAAACCCTACAATCACAAGCAACTGGCGGACTTCTACGGAGTATGTTGGCTGACGTTTCAGCGATGGGTGAAAAAGAATGAAGACCTAATTGGAAAGAAGACGGGACACTTTTACAGTATTAACCAGGTACTTATTATCTTCAAGATATTTGGTATGCCTAAACGATTCAGGGTTTCCCTTGCGGAGGTTGAGGAGATGTTTAAAGCTGCATAATGATTCCAAAGATAAGATATGAGCAATAATTATATTTGGTTAGCGGCAAGCACGGGACATGCAAGTTAGATTGTGTGGGCTAATTTGACGAAAGTATATATTTACATTTTTTAGTTACTCATGACAACCAAGACTAAGATTTCTAACATTGTATTTTCAATTTATATAGCTATTTCATTTTACGTTTTTGGCGGAAGCATGGTAAACTCACTTGTCGGTTATCAGACGTGGAGTTATGTTGGAGCAAACGAATTTGTCAAATTTCATCAAGTAGACAGCGCATTAATTAAGCCTGTCTTTGTAATTTTCTTTTTCATATCCTTCATTCCTCAGATATTGTTGCTTTGGTACAGACCTAAACCAATTTCCAAATGGCTTCTTGGATCAGCTCTGTTTCTTAACTTAGTCAATTTATTTTCAACAGTGATAATTCAAATTCCTATTCAAATTGAGCTTGATAAAATATATTCATTGGAATTAATTGAAAAGCTTATTACAACAGATTTGATTTACAGACGGACTACGATAAGTTTAATTGCAGTATTGAATTTTATCATGTTATATAAAGTAGTGAATCATTCAAGTAATGAATAGATAAGCTCTTCGTAAACAGGTTTTAAGTTGGGATAGATTTAGCTCTAATACATTAAAAAGCTTGATAAATTGATTTTTGAAACTCACATACCGACATTTCCAATCAATCAGTTCATTGAGAGTTTTGTCTATTACAAGGGCTATAATCCCGACCATTCGGTGGACAGGTTTCTACCTGACGGGTACACTTATGTGGTTTTTGACCTGACCGACTATCCAAAATTCATTTATGACAATCATTCTTTAAAAGAAATACAGTCTTGCAGAAATGTTTGGTTTTCAGGCATCAGAGAAAAATACATTACCATTCCTTCGGGGCGTGACAGTGAAATGTTTATCATCTACTTTCTGAAAGGCAAAGCCTATCCATTTGTAGAAATGCCTATGAATGAACTGACAGATTTTGTTGTGGACGGAGAACTTGTAATGTCAAATGAGATTCTGAATATGAGAGAAAAGCTACTTGAATGCTTAACCGTTCAAGAAAAATTTCTGTATGCAGAGCAGTATTTAACAAAAGCCTTTTCAAGAAAATTAATTACAAATCCTTTTGTAGACTATTCCATAAACCAAATTTTGCAAAATCCATGTCAGTTATCTATCAATCATCTTTCTGAAAAAGTTGGGTACTCACAAAAGCACTTAATCAAAATATTTAAAGAACATGTTGGCGTAACGCCAAAGGTGTTCTTAAAGATTATTCGTTTTCAAAAGGCCCTGCAAGAAATTGAAACGCATAAAACAGTCAACTGGACAAGCATAGCCTTTGAAAGCGGATATTATGACCAAGCTCATTTTATAAACGATTTCAAAGAATTTTCTGGCTTTACACCCAATCAATACCTGAAAATGCAAAGCGATTTTGCGAATTACATAGCAGTTGGGTGAGGTAAATTTTTTCCAATACCTATGCTTTCGTTCGTTTTATTTTTGAAATCAAAAACAGTATAAAAACTATGGAACAATTTTACATAAATCATTGGGCGGTGCTTGTTTGTGCCGTTGCCAACTTAGTAGTCGGTGCATTGTGGTATTCGCCAATGCTGTTTTACAAAGTGTGGATGAAAGAAAATAACTTCACAGAAGAAACGATAAAGCAGAAATTCAATCCATTAAAAACGTATGGGATGAGTTTTGTTCTTTCGCTTATTATCAGTTACAATCTTGCCTTTTTTCTTGGTGATGATAAAACCAATGCAAGTTGGGGGGCAACAGCAGGTTTTTTGGCGGGCTTTGGATTTTCAGCATTGATATTTGCTGTTGTTGCTCTATTTGAGCAGCGTTCGTGGAGATACATTCTAATCAACGGTGGTTACATTACCATTTATTTTACTCTCATCGGCTTTATTATCGGGGCATGGCGGTAACCAAAAATCAAAAAAAATATGGCAAAGACTTCAGGTGAAATAGAAAAGGAATTTATTGATACTGCAAAAAATAAAACAGGCAAATCTTTGCAGGATTGGCTCAAATTAGTCAAGTCATCTGGAATTGAAAAAAGAAATGACATTCTTGAATGGCTGAAAAAAGGACACGGACTAAACCATTTACAGGCTCAACTCATTACAGGGATATTTCTTAACAATGGTAATCCTGTTTACATCAATGAAAATGCCTTATTAGAAAATCAGTTTGTAAAATGTCCTGAGATGCGTTCTATATTTGACAGTATTTCCGAGAAAATTATTTCATCATTCCAAGGAACGCAACTAATTCCGAAGAAAACATATTTGTCGTTTACAGCAGTCCGTGAGTTTGCCGCAATAAATGTAAAGCCAAAAGAAATCAGGTTAGGTCTTGATTTAGGTGATGAAGCGTTCACGGAAGAATTACAAAAATCAAAACTTATAGGGCCTATGCCTCGAATTTCTCACATGATTATACTCTCTGAGAGTAAGCAATTTGATAATAGAGTAAAACAGCTTGTGCAACAATCTTTCAACCGAACTCACAAAAAATGAAAAACACATTATTCGTCATACTTGCAATTGGTTTTCTTGGTTCCTGTTCACAGGAAAAAAAGAGCACAGAAGAAAAACAGTATAGTATTGCCTATAATATTCACGAACATGATACCATTCATAAAAACAACTATGAAGTTATCACTATGAATATGGATGGCACAAACAAAAAAAACATCACTAACAATCCTGATGTGGCATGGACATACTATGCATATGAAAATCGATTATTTTTTATAAGCGACAGAGATACGTGCAACCGCTGTTTTTTTCTCTATGAAACTGATGTAAACGGAATGAACGTAAACAAAGTAAGTGATTTAATGTTGGAAGACAGTTGGATGAGTGGTAGAAAAAATGGTGAGGAACTTGTAGTTGCTGGAAGAATTGGAAAAGAATTGCGCTACCAACTTTTCATAATAAACACCAAGACTGGAACCTATAAGCAACTGACCAATGAACCCGGTGCTAAGTATGGAGACCCTTGCTTTTCGCCTGACGGCAAAAAAATAGCATTTTATTATCAAAAGGATAAAACAGATAAAACAAGTCATGAGGAATTGTTTTTAATGAATGATGACGGAACTGAAATCATACAATTGACACATTACCCGGAGGACAATCCCTCACCAAAAGAATATGGTTATAGAGCTGGGGCAACAAAATGGCACCCAACAGAGAACTTTATCAGTTACGTGTCACTTCAAGACGGCAGGCATAGCATTTTTGCGGTAACGCCTGACGGAAAGAAACAATGGAAACTTATTGATAACGACCTTTCAGAAGGATATCATGATTGGAGTTCAGACGGCAAATGGTTAACGTTTAACATGTCAGACATCAAAGAAACTCAATATCATATTATGGTAATGAACTGGAATACCAAGGAACTAAAGCAGTTAACCGACACAACTTACAAATCCCAACTTTCACCAGTATTTATTGAAAAGTAACACAGACAAACACTAAAGTTTCTAGTACGGAACCATAGTTTGTTAGCACCTGTGAGAAAGGCTTCAGAAAAGAAGAAATCTAAATCGTGGAAACTATGAAAACTACCTTCTCAAGATTCACACTCATGGTGTTAGCGTACCTTGTCCCCACCATGATATTAGGAATGGTATGGCACTTTGTTTGGTTTAGCGAATTGTACGAGAACCTTGGGATTTACAACCGGAAAGACCCAATTATCCCACTCGGTTTCACCTCCATGTTTTTTCAAGGCATAATCATTGCCTATCTGTATCCATACTACGCTGAACAGGGTCACTCAATAATTAGAAGCCTGAAGTTTTCACTGATAATGGGTTTCTTCTTATTTACGGTATCAACCCTTGCTAATGCTGCTAAAATAGAAGTTACATCAATGCCTTCCTGGCTTTGGGTGCAATCACTATTTACACTGATTCAATTTATTGTCGTAGGGTTTTTAATTGGGCTGGTTTTTAAAAAATGAATCATTGAAAGTCCTTTATAATCGTGTAAAAACCTTTACAATCCTTCACAACCTTTTATAATCCTTAAACTTCACTTAGTCCCCGTTCTATTTTCGAACACAATATCAGGGGATGAAGGACAAAGTCATTATAAAGGCACAATTTCTTCAACACGTTCGAAGCGAGTTGGATGCAAAGACTAAGCACAATAGAAAATCTATTGAGCGCATTGCCTCATCTTATGGAATCACTGATAAATCTGAAGTAAAAGAATACACTGAACTTGCAATCGTACTGAAAGCAAGAAGCATTTCGCTTTCATCATTAACGATTGAAGAGAAATATTGGAACATTGTTGAACTTTACAAAAGCCAGGTAAATATTTCACATCGCACAAGCCAGAGCATCTTATTACAACAATACAGTACTCCGGCTCCCATCTCATTTCTTGCCGGAGTTTTCACCAACGCAGAACAGAACATTTCAGTGTTTGAACCTTCCGCTGGAAATGGTCTGCTTACCATTGCTGCCAATCCTTCCAGAGTAATTGTCAATGAAATTGATGAGCTAAGAAGATCGAACTTAGCTGACCAGGGTTACAGACAAGTATTAAATCAAGATGCCACTAATCCTTTCAAAGGTTTCGAAAAGAAATTTGATGCAGTCATAACGAATCCTCCTTTCGGGTTATTGGACAAAGAAGTCAAGTACGAGACCTTTAGTATTGAGGTGCTTGATCACCTGATGGCGTTACGTGCGCTGGATTGCATGAAGGATAATGGTAAAGCCGCCATCATAATCGGAGGGCATACACGCTATGACAAGAAAGGAAGAATTCAAAAAGGGAAAAACCGCTTCTTCTTTAATTACCTCTTCAGCAGATATAATGTAGTCGATGTCATTCCCATTGATGGCTCCAAACTCTATTCACGTCAAGGAACTTCGTTCGACACGAGGTTAATGCTAATCGATGGACGAAAATCTCTACCCTCTGGTGCGGCTCCTCTAAGAAATGCAGAACGCGATGCAGTAGTCGATTCTTTTGAAGAGTTATATGAGCGGGTGATGAGAGTAACCTCCCTTCGCCAGGGCTTCGAGAGGCAGGCAACACCTGTCTACGCTGAAGCTTCGGCAGATAAACCAAGACAAGAATTCACAATGACAAAACTTGAATTAGAAGCTCAGGCACTTGCCCTGGAGCTTGAATTAATGAGCTTCGATGAACTCGGTATGCCATACACTCCTGCATCAAGCAGTTGCTTTGTTCTCAATACGGTAGTCCCCGATTCAATGGGCTTCGAAACCCACAGTGCATTGCAGAGAATTAAGGAAGCAGTAGGTGGTGATATAGATGAGTATGTACGAATCAAACTTAATTACCGAAGCAATGTAGACCTGTGCAAAGCCTTGTCAGCCGAACAGATTGATGCAGTAGCGATGTCAATCTACAACATTGAAGAAAGAGGTGTTGGAATGATCATCGGAGACCAAACCGGAATTGGTAAAGGTCGAATTGCCGCATCTATTATCCGTTATGCAGTTGAACAAGGAGTTCAGCCCGTCTTCATTACTGAGAAGGCAAATCTGTTCTCTGACATCTACCGTGATTTGTCCGCGATAGGTTCTTCGCACCTTGTTCCTTTCATTGTCAATGGTCGCGAGAGTAAGACCGACATCAAGGATGAAGATGGAAACATCATCTACCAGGCACTTCCGACAGCAGACCAGAACAGAATATTCGAGGGTCAGCGCATACCGCGAAACTTTCATTTTGTGGTAGCTACTTATTCGCAGTTTAATTCACCAGATAAGAAGCCAACAAAACCTGCATTCTTAAATGCGATAG
This sequence comes from Cyclobacteriaceae bacterium, assembly GCA_019638395.1. GTDB lineage: Bacteria > Bacteroidota > Bacteroidia > Cytophagales > Cyclobacteriaceae > ELB16-189. The sequence continues at coordinate 612,811 of JAHBTX010000004.1, read as the reverse complement.
CGGAAGATAACATTGTCATCATGGATGAGGCTCACAATTCATCCGGCTCTGGCAATACCGGAAACTTCATGCAGTCTGCCTTATCTAAATCGAGAGGTGTAGTTTTCTTGTCGGCAACCTTTGCCAAGCGTCCGGATAACATGCCCATCTATGCGATGAAAACTTCTATCCGCGATGCCAGCATGACGCGCGATGCACTTATTGAAGCAATCACAAAAGGTGGTGTAGCGCTGCAAGAAATTCTTGCAAGTCAGCTTGTAGCAGAAGGTCAGATGATACGAAGAGAGCGTTCATTCGAAGGTGTGGAAGTAAACTACATTACCCTTGAAGATAAAGAGCAAGAGCATAAAGCCATTGCAGACAATATCACTTCGATCATTCGGGACATCATCAAGTTTCAAACTACCTACGTGGATGAGATTGTGGAAGAGCTTGATGACATTGCAGTAGCAGAGGGAAAGCAAGTAGAGATTCGCGAAGGAACCTCACAAGCCGGAGTAGATAACCTGCCATACTTCTCCAAAGTGTTCAACGTGATTAATCAAATGCTTTTCAGCATCAAAGCGGAAGCCGTTGCAGAACGAGCCATTGCACGATTGAAGGAAGGCAAAAAACCTGTTATCGCTTTTGCCAGCACGATGGGAAGTTTCATTGAACAAATGGAGTCCGAAGCCGGACTGGCAATTACCGATGGTGATACAATCAATGCGGATTTTTCTGTAGTGCTTCAAAAGGGACTTGATGGAATTTTGCGTTACACGGAAACTGACACGGATGGTCAGAAGGTTTTCAAGAAGTTTGAAATATCCGATTTCCCTTTAGAGGCCCAGGCTGAATATTTCCGCATTAGCGAGAGAATCAAAGAAGCATCCACTGGAATAACCATTTCTCCCATTGATGTGATTGTCCGAAAAATCACGGAAGCCGGATTCAAAGTGGCCGAAGTTACTGGTCGTAAGTATGAACTTCAGATAAACTCCACGACAAACAAAGCATTGGTGATGACACGTAAGCGTGTAAATACCAACGATGCTTTCAGGCAATTCAATAATAATGAAGTCGATGTTCTCTTAATCAATCAGTCTGGAAGTACGGGAGCTTCCGCTCATGCTATTGTAACTCCAAAAGTTTCGAAGGATAAAGTGAAGCAGCGGGTGATGATTGTATTGCAAGCAGAGCTTGACATAAACACGGAGGTTCAGAAACGAGGACGGATAAACCGCACCGGACAGATTTTTAAACCCATCTACGACTATGTTAACTCCGCGATTCCTGCTGAGAAGCGATTGATGATGATGCTCCAGAAGAAATTGAAGTCCCTGGATGCGAATACGACCTCTAACCAAAAGTCATCTACAAAAATTCTGGATGTTCCTGATTTTCTAAACAAGTATGGAGACAGGATAGTAGCAGAATACCTAAAGGAGAATGTGGAGGTAAATATGCTCCTCGATGATCCATTGGGTCTTTCAACACGCGAAGTCGAGGGAGCGGAATTAGAAGATGCCGCACACAGAGTTTCTGGAAGAGTGGCAGTGCTTTCAACACTCATGCAGCAAGACTTCTATAATGAAATCGCTAACCGTTACAGTGAGTATGTAGAGTATCTCAAACAGATCGGTGAGTATGACCTTGAAGTGGAGGCGATGGATCTTCAGGCAGAAACGCAATCTGCCAGAACCGTGATTGTCGGCAAAGGTGGAACAAGTGAGTTTGGGGATGATAGCATTTTGGAGACAGTGATGGCCAACGTGCTCAAGAAACCATTCTCTATGCAAGAGTTAAGCAACCTACTTGCAGAATCACTCCAGGGAAAGGACGGAAGGGAATTGCAAAAGGAAGTGAAGTTGGAATATGAAGGCTACATGGAGGAGCAGCTTCAAAAGGAAATCGCGGATAATGTGGCATACTATGAAGACCTTATGCAAAAGGTTCCTCAAGAGAAGAAGATTCAAAAGCTTGTTGAGAAGGGTAATGCTGCCGAAGCGCAAGAGGCGATTAAAGCCAGAACCACTGAGCTGCAAAAAGCCATGAATGATTCTGAGGAAAAGATAAAGCGTTCATTCAATAATCGCAGACAATACCTGGAATCCATTTTCACTTCCTTCTATGTAGGAAGAAATCTGAATTATCCCGTGAGTAGTTATGAGGGAGGTCAGGAACTTGTACCTGCTGTATTCTTGGGTTTCATCATTGATAAGAAAAAGAAGAACCCGTATGCGCCAAGTTCTATGCGCCTTCGCTTTGCATTGGCAAGTAGCAACAAGTACATCGCCATTCCTGCAAGCTACGCACAGGACGTAAGAGCCATCATTGGTGCAAGTGTTGGATTACCGCACCTTGAAAAGGAATCGCTATTGGCAAAATGGGAAGCCTCCATTAAAGAGAGTACCGTTGACAGAAAGATACGGCACATCATTACCGGAAATGTGCTGCAAGCTTTCAGTGCTTACAAAGGGAAACTTGTGAGTTATACTATGATTGATGGAGGAATCAAGAAAGGAATCCTCATGCCCGAATATTGGGTGCCAGGAAATGATGTCGGGCAAAAAACAGTCGTACCTATTTCCAGAGCAATGAAAATAATCCGGTCATTAACGATTGGAGCAAGTATCGCAACAAAGAATGGAGTATCCATCTTCCGGCAGCCAGGGAAATTCAAGATCGTGGTTTCATCCTCACGGTCGAAGGGCGGTGATACTTACCTTGATCCAGACCTCTTGAAGATTGTTGATGGAAACAACTTTGAAAAGATTTCTGACCGGATGACGGCTTCATTGGGTGAAGGCAGAATTGATGAGTTTGTAAATGTGCTTCAAGATAAGTTCAACGATAGCGTTTCGCTTAGTCCCCCACAGTATGAAGTAATCAAAGGAGAGATCCCGAAAAAGGAACCAAGGACAAAGCCTACCATCGTAATGCTCCCTAAACAATCACAATCTGAAATGGAGCAACTGGAGCTTGAAGCTCTTGCTCTGGAACTCGAATTAGAACTATTAAACTTTGCAGCGTAATGATAACGGCTAGTAATTATTTTATTGAAGTGGAGCGGATCGGTGTAGAGACTTTGCCGGAAACGCTAAAGAAAGGACATGACCTGGTTGTGAAGAGTACGTCCAATGGAACAAATTGGGCGAACTATCAAAACAGCGAAGGGATTAAGAAGGTGATAGACTTGTACTTTCAAAAGTTGAATGAGTACGCAAATACAGTCAGTCCGAAAAGCGTAAGTCCTGAGCCATCGAAGGGGAAGAAACCACCAGTCAAAAAAACTGAACAAAAAGCGAAGGCGAAAACGGTTAAGGAGGCTAAAGAGCCAAAGAATGTAAAACACGTGGAGCATATCCGTGAGGAAGTGAAATTCATCAAGAGATATGTTGGGTTACACAACAAGGTTAAGTCACCCAATGCCATACTTGCTTTCATCAAAGCCTTGCAGCGTTCCATCGTTCAAAAGCTCATCCGCAAAACCTCACCCTTGTCGGAGGAAATTGAAATGATTCAGAACAAACTTGTTCAGGCTTATAACAAGATGAAGGGCGATGAATCTTTTGCGATCAACGATAAAGACCTTAATCATTTGGTCGCAATCGCGGGTGGTGAGAAGGTGTACCAGTCGATTACTGCTATTAAACGCTACATCGGCTTGCAAGGAAAAGATGACCAGAAGAAGATTAACGATTTCATCAAGTACTTGGAGAACCTGGTTGATAAGAAGAAGCTGACCAAGGATGATCCCTATGCCGATAAAGTAAATGCTATCTACAAAAGTCTGAGACAGCGGTCGAGTACTAAAGTATCAATTTCAAAAGCTGAACTAAATGGATTGGAAGGAATCGTAAAAGCCTGCTCGTGTGCCGGAGCTTTAGCGCAGGTACATGGATGCAAAAATGAGGTCGGCAGAATTTATGACACAGGTGGAAAAAAGCTAAGACCATGCAAAAGTAAAACTTACTCCGATGCAAGTCGTGGAGCTTGTTCGCACAACAGGGGACTCAGTGGAGTTCTGACTGCGGAAGAAATGGCAACCCGTAAGCTTGATTTGCTTAATTTCTTTTCATTCTGGCATTCCCTGTTTGGAAATCCGGCAAGGAACTTCACTATGATGTTTCATGGCGAACCTCATAATGGAAAGACCATCTTTCTGTTAAAGCTTGCGCAATACCTTGCTGAGAATTTCGGTGATGTGCTGTACGTGTCATCGGAGGAATTTGCTTCTCCAACCATGACTAAGAAGGTGAACGAATTCTTGAATCCTCTGCCATCAAGGTTGCACTTCGCTGAAAACTTGCAAGACCCTGACCTTTCGGATTATCAGTTTATCATTCTCGATTCAGTGAATGACCTTGGATTGAAAATCAATGAATACAAAGAGCTTCGAAAGGAACATCCTGACAAAGCATTCATCTTTATCCTTCAGCATACCAAAGCCGGAGATTTCAAAGGTGGAAAAGATTGGGAGCATATCGCTGAGATAGCAGGTGAGGTACATAAAGGTGTAGTAAACATTACCAAAAACAGGTATGCACCTAAGAGCACTTTGGATTTCTTCCGACAATTCGGCATCCAATGGCAAGAGCCAATGACAAAGCAAAAGTTAAAACCATATCCGATCAACGGTGAGATGACCACTAAGGATAGTCAGCATTACTAAACAGAATTATCTAACAATTAAACATACAAACATGGAGGCAAGTGAAGTTGGTAAAAAACCAGCTATCGGAGGATTTTTGTCTAAAATTCTCGGAGCTGGAGTAAAGGAGACAGTCGATTCCATTGGAAATGCAATCGACAAAATCGACAAGTCAGATGAGAAGCTTGAGCTTCAATTGAAGTACAAGGAACTTCTCATGAACATGGAAGGAGCTTGTATTGATTATGAAAGCAAGCTGCTGGAAACGAAATCAAAAATCATTGAATCAGAGACGAAAGGTGAAAGCTGGTTGCAACGGAACTGGAGACCGATACTCATGTGCATCTGCATGTTTATAGTTTTCAATAACTATGTGCTTGTGCCATACTTCGGCCTTCCGGTAACCACTCTTGATGATCACATCTGGACATTGATGGACTTGGGTGTTGGAGGTTATGTGGCAGGTCGTTCATTAGAGAAAATCAGTGAAAACCTGGGGCCTGTTCTCTATAACGTGAAAAAAAGAAGTAAATAATTTCTGAACTGAATTGTAAGTATATATTTAAGGAGCGTAGGATTGGGTGAGTCAGTCAGTCAGGTATCATCTGGCACATATTATGATAAGTAGAATTGACTATTAACTCAAAACTATGCTCCTGTTAACCTTATTGTGGAATGGTGTCGTTGGAAAGGTGCAGGGAACTAGCCAAAAAGTATGGCAATAATTATACGGATGAGGAGCTATTGAAGATTAGAGATTTCTTATATAAAATGGCTGCCATCGAATATAAAATTTATCAAAGAAAGAAAGATGAAAACAAGAGCGATCATTTACACGAGAGTATCCTCTGATGAACAAGCTGAAAAAGGATACAGCTTGCAATATCAGGAAGAACAGTTGCGTAAGTATTGCATGAATAGAGACATAACCGTAGTAGCACATTACAGAGAAGATTATTCAGCCAAAACTTTCGACCGACCAGAGTTTAATAAGTTGATGAACTTTTGCAAGAAGAATCCTGGAGAGGTAGACTTGTTACTGTTCATTAACTGGAGTCGCTTTGGTCGTAATGCCGGAGACTCGTATGGCATCATCAAGCAATTGAATAAGTTGGATATAGAACCACAGGCAATTGAGCAGCCTCTTGATCTTAAAGTACCAGAGAACAAGATGATGCTGGCTTTTTACTTAGCCTCTCCTGAAGTTGAGAATGACAGAAGGTCAATCAATGTAAAATCTGGTATTTATCGTGCAAAAAAGGAGGGACGCTGGACAACACTTGCTCCTGCTGGCTATCGCAACATTCGGACTGAAGATGGCCGTGCCATGATAGTCCCAAGCAACCAAGCAGATTTGATTAGAGAAGCATTCAACGAGTTTGCTTCAGGTGCTTTTGGAATGGAGGAACTTAGACAAAAACTTGTCGACAAGGGATTAAAAATTGAACGCTCAAGATTTCCAGAACTGCTAAGAAATCGAGCTTACATTAGTAAGATATTAGTACCAGCTTATAAAGATGAACCTTCATATTATGCAAAGGCAATTCATGAACCTTTAATTAGTGAAGAATTGTTTTTTAGAGTTCAGGACATACTGGAGGGAAGGTCACCGAATAGACCAACTAAAAATACGCTCAAAGAGCAACTTCCTCTGAGAGGGTTTTTGGAGTGCCGTCTATGCGGAAAGAACTTATCAGGAAGTGCTTCTAAAGGGAATGGAGGAAAGTACTTTTATTATCACTGTACTTGTGGCTGCAATGAAAGATTTAGGGCTGAAGAAGCAAATAAGAAATTTGTAGAGTATCTCCAATTCATCAAACCTAATTCAATGACTCTTGATTTGAACTACGAGGTAATTGTAGAGTATTTTCAAAGCAAGGCTAAAAATGAAAGAACTGAGCTTCTTAAAATTGATGAGGAGATCAAAAGGAACAATCAAAGACTTCAGAATGCTCAACACTTAATGTTGGATGCTGAAATTAGCGCTAACGACTATAAGGAGATTAAGGTAAAGCTCACAACTGTTAATGATGATCTGATTCGTAAAAAGGCTAATCTTTCAACTGATCAGGAGAACATCAAAGAACAATTAAAAATAGGTGTTACTCTTATTCGAAACATTGACCGATACTATCAGAATGCGACTTTAAGCGAAAAACAGCTTATCGTTGGTTCGGTGTTTCCTGAAAAATTGATTTTTGAAAAAAATCAATTTCGAACCAAAAGGCTCAATGAAGTTGTGGAATTAATGAGCCTGAATCCCAGTGATTTAGACCAAAAAAAAAGCGGACACGGTAAAAAAAATTCACCAGCGTCCGCTCAAGTCGAGATGAGAGGATTCGAACCTCCGGCCTCCACGTCCCTAACGTGATGCGCTAACCGGGCTGCGCTACATCTCGATGGTATTTAAAATGAGGGTGCAAGTATAGCAAAAAATTAACGAACCAACTCCTTAATCTGTAGGTCATTTCTTATTCTGCTTCAGATCACGAATAAATTTAGCCCAGTTAAACGGGTTAAGAAACGGATTAGTGCGCGGCTGAAAGCGATCGGCTGCCGAAGTGCTCCATTGATCCATATAGTATTTATAGTTTGCGGCCCCATCCATAGGTGTTGTTTTTATCATTAATGCAATTAACTCTGCATTTATGTTTTTCTGATCAATCCCATTATCCATCGGAATGTTCAATGCAAGCACTGCTTCTTTAAAAACTTCTTCGGTAGGGAACGGCATAATTTGCACTTCGCGCAAATACGTTATATCCGACACCATTTCAATTACAATGGTAAGATTATCGGGGGCTCTGTTTGGAACAATGTAATGCTGGCGATGGTAACCAATCGAACTAATTACCACGCTATCGCCTTCTAACACGGGCATCGAAAAAAAACCGGCCGGGCTGGTGCTGGTTCCCCTACCCGCTTTGGGCACATAAATATGTACACCGGGTAGTACATTCACACTATCGCTTACAAACCCCGAAAGCTGAATAATTCTTCTTTTGTTCTGAGCTTGTGCACCGGTAAACGTGCCCGCACATACTATTACAAAAACGATTAAGCCAATTAGTTTCCGCACAGTTCTTTAAAATTTAATCAACCAAATATATAGGTTCCTGCTATTTATGCCTAATCCCATCCACCAATGGTTTTTGCTATCTTAGCCGCCTCATTTATGCGTTTAAAACATTTTAATATCGACCTCGGTTCGCAGATTTTCCTGGCTTGCTCCGACACCTCGCGTTTGCGCATCCTAAACCTGATTTTGACCAACGGTGAAATGTGTATAACCGACCTGGAGCATATTCTTGAATTTACTCAAACCAAAACATCACGCCATTTATTATACCTTAAAAATTCGGGCATTCTTACTTCGCGTAAAATAAATCAGTGGGTTTTTTATCAATTAAAAGAAGAAGTATTTGACATTACCCGCCAGATTTTTCAGTTTTTAAGTCGCGACCCGGTATTGCAAAAAGACCAGCAGGTTTTTCAAACACTTTATTCCAATCGTGAGTTATCGCTCCATAAACTTCAGATTAAACCACTAAGCCAGCCCCGCTGAAATGAAGTACAAGTGCATCCTCTTTGATTTAGATCACACCCTGTGGGATTTTGAAACCAATTCAGCACTTACATTAGCCGATTTATACGAAACCCACCAATTACAAAAAAGAGGCATTAACGAGTTTGCCGATTTCAAAAAAGTTTTTTCCAGCATTAATACCGATTTATGGAACCGGTACGATGCCGGACTTATTAACCGCGATGAAATCCGGTTTCACCGATTCAAAAATATACTGGCACATTTTAATATTGCAGATGAAAAACTCTCCATGACCTTATCGGATGAGTATGTACTGCAATCGCCAAAGAAAAGCGCTTTAATGCCCCATGCGATTGAATCATTAGAGTATTTGGCAGACCGCTATCACCTAACTATTGTTACCAATGGGTTTGAAGAAATTCAGGGAACAAAACTGGCCTCCTCGGGTATTACACATTATTTTAAAAACGTAGTTACATCGGCAAAAGCCGGCTATAAAAAACCTGCCCGTGAAATTTTTGACTTTGCTTTAGCCGAAAGCGGCTTTACCCATCAGCAAGCCATTATGATTGGTGATAACCTACAAACCGATATTGGCGGAGCGCGCAACGCAAATGTAGATACGATCTATTTTAATCCCGATCGTTTAGTCCACACCGAAACAGTAACACACGAGATCTACGATCTGAAGCAACTTATTGGCATTCTTTAAAATGAGGATTAATGATTCTTCTGATTTAATTGCCTCGGTTTGGAACAATTGATAACAGGATCGTATAAATTTGCAGCCAACTTTTTTTAGTTTCAAAATTTGAATTTCGAACTTTAAACCCTTCTACCATGTCAACCGGTTTTTTTCATGTTCCTGTTCCTAAAAACGAACCCGTTCTATCGTATGCACCTGGTACTAAAGAACGTGCTGCACTAAAGAAAGCATTGGCCGAGGCCCGGGCTGCAGTTGTGGATGTGCCGATGTATATCGGTGCCGAAGAAGTTAGATCGGGAAATAAAAAACCGCTCAATCCACCACATGACCATCAGCACTTGTTAGGCCATTTTCACGAAGGTGATAAAAGCCATGTAGAACAAGCCATACAGGCTGCGCTTGCCGCGAAAGAATTATGGGCAGGTTTAAGTTGGGAAAACCGCGCCAGCATATTTTTAAAAGCTGCTGATTTGTTAGCCGGCCCATATCGCTATAAAATTAATGCTGCTACTATGCTGGGCCAAAGTAAAAATGCATTTCAGGCCGAGATTGATTCAGCTTGTGAGTTGATTGACTTCCTGCGCTTCAATGTATATTTCATGAGTGAAATCTATAATGATCAGCCACAATCATCGCCTGGAGTTTGGAATCGCATGGAGTACAGACCTTTGGAAGGATTTGTGTTTGCATTAACACCATTCAACTTTACTGCCATTGCCGGAAACTTGCCAACCAGTGCTGCCATGATGGGCAACACCGTTGTGTGGAAGCCCGCCAACTCGCAGGTATATGCTGCCAACGTAATAATGCAAGTACTTAAAGAAGCCGGCTTGCCCGATGGTGTAATTAACCTGGTATATGTAGGCGGACCCGATGCTGGCGATGTAATTTTTAATCATAAAGATTTTGCCGGCATTCACTTTACCGGAAGTACCGGAGTATTTCAGAATATCTGGAAGACCATTGGCAATAACATCCATAAGTATCGTTCGTACCCACGCATTGTAGGCGAAACCGGTGGAAAAGATTTTGTGATCGCGCACAAAAGTGCTAATCCAAAAGAAGTATCAACAGCACTTTCGCGTGGTGCGTTTGAATACCAGGGGCAAAAATGTTCGGCAGCATCGCGGGCTTACATTCCATCAAACATTTGGGATGAGGTGAAGCAAAACCTAATTGAGGACCTGAAGAGTTTTAAAATGGGCCCTACCGAAGACTTTGGTAATTTTATTAATGCTGTGATTGATGAAAAGGCATTTAACTCAATTACAGGCTACATTGAAAAAGCCCGGCAAAACCCGATGAATGAAATTATTGCCGGAGGTAAGTACGATAAATCCAAAGGCTATTTTATTGAGCCAACTATTATTGTTACCAAAGATGCTTCGTCATTAACGATGTGCGAAGAAATTTTTGGACCGGTACTTACCATTTACGTTTATCATTCAGAAAATTTTGAACAGACACTAGAGCTGGTAGATGCCACTTCACCCTATGCGTTAACGGGATCTATTCTGGCCAAAGACAGGTTTGCGGTTGAATTGGCTACTAAAAAACTTGTTAACGCTGCTGGTAACTTTTACATCAACGATAAACCAACCGGTGCCGTGGTTGGGCAACAGCCATTTGGTGGTGCCAGAGGTTCGGGCACAAACGATAAAGCCGGAGCCAAAGTAAACTTGCTACGCTGGGTAAGCATGCGCACCATTAAAGAAACATTTGTTACACCAACCGATTACCGCTATCCGTTTTTGGATAAAGAATAAAAAACAAAGAGGCTGCTCCGGTATTTGATTATATCGGAGACAGCCTCTTTAAAAAATTTACTTACGAACGAGTTTACTTTGCACGAACGCACCGGCAAGAGCAAACAAAATTCCACTCATCATCGCAAGCATTACAACAATACCAGGTGCAAGTTCGTCCTGCGGTGGAATCCGGACCAAAAAGAATATCCGAAACAAGTATAAGAACCCCACCATACCCGTTACAAAACCGAATAGAATACCAATTGCGTTTTTCATTTCGAGCAAATAATTTGGTTTATGCTTTATACCATTTAATGTTTCGGGAGAAGTACATCAACAAGCCAATAATGAGGAATAAACCAACGCTTCCAATTAACAAACTGAAATCCTGTGCTTGGATAATGATGAATATAAATGCATAGAACGAAGCCATAAGCAGCGAGAACAACAATACCACTGGTTTGCCTTTTAAAAAAGTGGTTGAATACAACGTGACCAATGCTGTTGTAGCGAGTGATGCAATCGCGTAAGCGGCATTGTAACCAACCTGCTCCGAAAATGAAAGCAACAATGTGTAATAGATAATTAACGCAGCACCAATTAAGATGTACTGAAATGGATGAATGCGGGTTTTGGTTGTTATCTCTACCAAAAACAATGTTGTAAAAGCAAGCAGAATAATTAAAACTCCATACTTCGCTGTGCGTGTACTTTTTTGATATTGATCGGCCGGGATCAACAAGCGAACGCCAAACTCAGAACCAGATAAGGTTTGATCACGATCAACCCACTTTTGTGAGAAGGGTCGGTTAAACGAAAGTACTTTCCAGGATGCTGTAAAACCTGAGTCCGTTACGGTGTGCTCGGGTAATAACTTGCCTTCAAAACTTGGCGAAGACCACAAACTGGTTGATGTAACCTCCGTGGATTTACCAGTTGGAACAAAGTATAAACTCTCGCTTCCTTTCAAACTTAGTTGCACGTTAATGTTCATCGCACCTTCCGGGCGCGATTGCCACAACAAGGGTGTGATGATTCCACTTATGGTGCGGAAGTCGGAAGTGCCATCATTAGCCTGATTACTTGCAACCTGTGCATATTGATTGACTGCAACACCAATGTCACTTAATGGTTCGGATGAAAGTACTACTTCACCCGATTTTACAACCGGATTCTCACCTATACCTCGTAAGTCAGAAATACCATTCAGCAACACAGCTTCATTCCAATACACTTGTGCATCAGGAATGTTCCAGGTTGAAAAATCAGGAACGGCAAATTGCGCCTGCATGTCGATGTTGCTTTTATACAGCACAACTTCAAAAATTCCACGCTTGCGTACTTCGGTGGTGATATCACTCTTCACGCGATAATCTTCCGGTAAGAAATAAGCATAGTGTTCCGTTTCCATGATCTCCTCCACCTGCTTGCCCTCGTGCCAGGTTTTAACTTTTTCCTTTTTAATAAATGGAATCCGAACCACGGGACCCGATAGCATTTGCGGGCCCGACCATTTATCAGACACTTCGCGAATTACTTCATCGGCACGGTATTGCCTTTCGCGAATCAAATCTTCAATCCACGATGATGGAATGAGTAAGATTAAAATCTGAAAGCCAATAGAGAATAATTTTACCATGATGGATTCGGTGATCCATTGGTTAAAGCGTTCAAACACGCTGAGGTTGGGAGTTGGTTGTGTTTCCATGTTTGTTTTGATTGAAAGTACTTTTAATTTAAAAGTGAACAGGTAAATTTTTTATCGTTTTTGTTGTTTGATCAATTCTTCCATAGCCTCGAGGTGTTTTTTAAAAGCGGTGCGCCCGCGCTCGGTTATTTTGTAACGGGTATTGGGTTTGCGCTCCACAAACGATTTATTTATTGAGATATATTTTTCTCGTTCCAGCGCTTTCAAATGTGTTGCCAGGTTACCATCGGTTGTATCCAGTAATTCTTTTAATGCATTAAAATCGTACGAATCGTTGGCAACCAATACCGATACAATCTGCAGGCGCAACCGATGTTCCAGAATTTTATCTAAACTATCGAACGGATTCTTCATCGGTCGTATTTCTTGTACATCAGTGTACCGTACAAAATGTGCAGCACACCAAAACCTGCAGCCCAGAAAAATAATCCATAGCCAGGAAGCAATGCGCAAATAAGTCCCAGCACAATTTCAGAGTACCCGAGGTATCGGATTTCATCGAACAGATTGGCACTGGCATTTAATAAAGCTAAGCCATAAAATACAAGACATGCAGGTGCAGCCACACCATAATGACCATGCCATAATAAAATGAGTATAAACAATGCACCCGTAACCAATGGAATGGCCAGGTTAACAACCAGCCGCTTGCTGGTGGCATTCCAAACCTGAACACCTTGCTTCTTTGCCTTTCTATCAGCAAGTACATAGCCAGTTATTAATGAAACAACCAAAACCAAAATGGCAATACCCAATAGTTTTAAAATCACATCATCAGCTTGCAGCGACTCCTGGCGATAACTAGTTGGTGAAAGTGGAAAATGAACCAAAAAATATGCTGTCCCCGCTCCTACTAATGCATACAACCCAGCCAATATTCCAGATAGACCGCTAAGAGATAAGAATTTTACCGATCGTTCCATTAACTGGCGAATGGACTCGAGATCTTTTTGGTAGGCTTCGTTTTGGCTCATACAAAAGTACTTTGTAATTCAAAGTTAGTGAACGTTTCAGTGTACGAAAGGTTTTAGGTAAAAATTTATCGCTTATTTGGATTATTGAGGGGCAATCCAGTAATATTGCACTCCCAAATTTTAATTCTCCCTTAGCTCAGCTGGTTAGAGCATCTGACTGTTAATCAGAGGGTCCTTGGTTCAAGTCCAAGAGGGAGAGCAACAGAATCCCGCGAAAGCGGGATTTTTTGTTTTTAGTGGCTTTGGTCTCCTTACCATCAATTTCGCAGGCTCGACCCTGAAAGGGTCGTATATTTATAAAAGATAATCTCTTTTCTAACCGACCCCGAAGGGGTCGAACATATCCATAGTTGATGCCTGGAACTTTTACCCAAATTTATATACACGTTATCTTTGCCGTTAAAGGTCGGGAAAGCCTGATAGCTCCCATCTGGGAAGATCAGCTCTACAAATACATATCGGGGATTATCCGCAACAAAGAACAAAAACTACTTGCTATCAATGGTATGCCCGATCACATTCACTTCCTTATTGGAATGCGACCTTCCTGCGCCCTTTCCGATCTTGTTCGGGAAATAAAGAAAGCCAGTAATGAATTCATCAAGGAAAAAAAGTTTACACAACATAAATTTCAATGGCAGGAAGGTTATGGAGCCTTCTCACATAATCATTCTGATATAGACAAAGTAATAGCCTATATCCAAAATCAAAAACAGCACCATAGTATTAAAACCTTTCGGGAAGAGTATGAAACATTTATGAAAGAATTTAACATAGAACACAAACCTGAATTTCTGTTTGAATGGATTGATAAAGATTAATTGTCCCCAGCTATTCGACCTCTTCGGGGTCGAACTAATTAAATACAATTATTCCTATAAAGATTAAATCCCTTCGGGATTAAAGGGTTATTCAAAAATCGTAAGCTTAGATTCAATTAGTACCGTTAAAAAATAACCTACATCTCCGAACTACAATTTAAAATATTCCGTTGTAGCGTTCGTCTTATACTTCACATTAGCCTAACCATGTCGCAACCAAAAGCTAAAGTTTCACTTCGTTCTGTTTTTAAAACCATTATCTGGCCCCGCAGAAAACTTATTTTCATTGGCCTGATCTTAATCATCATCAGTCGCGCAGCTGGTTTAGTACCACCGTGGGCCACCAAACCATTCATGGACGATATTCTGGTAAACCGCGACATGGATAAATTACCCTTGTTGTTGGGTGCGCTTACTATCGCCATATTAATACAAGCTGTTACATCCTATATCCTCACCATTATTTTAAGCGTAGAAGCACAACACCTGATTTCGGAGTTACGCGCTAAAGTGCAGAAGCATCTATTGCGTTTACCGATTCGTTTTTTTGATAATCAAAAATCCGGTGCGCTGGTATCGCGTGTGATGAACGATGTAGAAGGGGTGCGTAATCTGGTAGGTACCGGACTAGTGCAACTGGTGGGTGGTGTTCTCACCGCACTTCTATCCGTTGGTTTCCTGATCTACATCAATCCGTGGATGACATTATTCGTATTGTTACCCATGTCCATCTTTGGTATAATCACTCTTAAAGCATTTTCAATCATCCGTCCTGTTTTTCGCGAACGCGGAAAAATTACTGCCGATGTAACCGGAAGACTTACCGAAACATTAAATGGCATACGAGTAATAAAAGGTTTTAATGCCGAACCTCAGGAAATAAAGGTATTTGAAAGTGGCGTGGATAAACTTTTTAACAATATTAAAAAGAGCTTAACCAGCACCAGTTTTGTAACCAGTGCCGGAACATTTTTAGTGGGCCTTGCCAGCGTAGGCATTATGGGTTTGAGTGGTTACTTCGAGTTAAGTGCCGGAGATTTTTTACAGTTCACCATGTTTATGGTGTTTATGATTGCACCCATTGTGCAGATGAGTAATATCGGCAGTCAGCTAACAGAAGCCTTTGCGGGATTAGATCGAACGGAGGAATTGATGAACATGCCGATAGAAGATGATGGCACAACGCGCTCCATCCAAATTGGAAAAATCAAAGGCGACTTTGAATTCAACAATGTTTCCTTTGCGTACGAAGAAGGTAAACCGGTTTTAAAAAATATTTCATTCTCCGCTCCTGCCGGAAGTGTTACGGCTTTGGTAGGAACTTCCGGTTCTGGTAAAACAACCATTGCCGGTTTGGTGGCCACCTTTTTAAATCCTGATAGTGGAACCATTACGCTTGATGGTATTGATCTTTCTAAAGTTTCGTTGAACAGCTACCGCAGCCAGTTAGGTGTGGTATTGCAAGATGATTTTTTGTTTGAAGGTACCATTCGGGAAAACATTTTGTTTCCAAGGCCAAATGCCACGGAAGAAGAATTACAACAAGCCGTAATAGCAGCTTTTGTAAACGAGTTTACCGATCGCTTTGAAAAAGGGCTGGACACTGTTATTGGTGAACGGGGTGTAAAACTTTCGGGCGGGCAACGGCAGCGTATTGCTATCGCGCGCGCCATTCTTGCAAACCCGCGCATCTTAATTTTAGATGAAGCCACTTCAAACCTGGATACCGAAAGTGAAAGCTTTATTCAGGAAAGTTTAAAGACATTGATGCAAGGCCGCACCACATTTGTAATTGCACACCGGTTAAGCACCATCCGGCAGGCCAATCAAATACTGGTAATTGAAAACGGAACCATTGCCGAACGAGGTACACATGATGAACTGATTGCAAAACAAGGCCGGTATTACCAACTCTATACTTACCAGGCACGGATTTAATTTAGTTGACAATTGTCAAGAGGCAATTGACAATGGGGATGGAATTGTCAACTGAGTATTGTCAACTGTCAATTTTTTAAGAAGTAAGCTCAAAAAAAGACATAATGACCGGAATATGAATATATTTTGATCAAAATCAGACAAATAGTCTTAAAAAAATAATCAAAATCCCATCGGCATACTTTTCCCTAAAGGGGTTCATGTAAGTTTAAAACACATGTTAAACCTTAAAAAAATAAAATTATGAGCATCATCCGTTATAACGCCAATGAGTTTGTACCAACAACTTTCAGCGCTTTAGTAGATCGTTTCTTTAACGATTCCATCACCCGTGCCGGTGGTTCTACTTTTGTACCTAAAACCGATGTGGTTGAATCAGCAACCGCTTATGAAGTACACCTGGCTGTACCCGGCTTAAACAAAGAAGATTTTAACATCGAAGTGAACGACAACTACCTTACTATTAGCGGTGAGCGTAAGTTTCAGAACGAGAAGAAAGATAAAAATTACCATGCCATCGAAACCCACTATGGTTCTTTCAGCCGCTCGTTTACACTGCCTGAAAATGTGGACGCTTCCAAAATCAACGCAAAGTACAATAACGGTATTTTGGAAGTAACCATCCCGAAAGACGAAAAGAAAGTACTCAAACAGGTTATTAAAGTAAATTAACAAGAAGCAGGGTTAGGTTTAGGTAGCGCCCCTCCATAAAAGGAGGGGCGCATTTTTTTTGTTGTTGTGCCAATTATCATCAAAAAATTATGTGGTAAGTTCTTGCGTTTATACTATTAGCCGTACCTTACGTTAAAGAGAAGGTATGAAGCGTTCGTTATTGATTTTATTAGTTGCCTGTTCGGCATTTATAGGTGCTATTACGGGTTCTATTTTTACTCTAAAATATTTTGATGCCGGCCCCGCTTATAACTCTATCGAAGCACGGCAGAACCTAAGGCTAACCAGTTATACTGCTGACTCCCTTCGCTATCGAACTACCACGCCCATCAATTTTGAAACCGCAGCCAGGATAGTTACTCCGGCTGTGGTGCATGTGCGCACTGTTTACGGAAGCGGCCGGTTTAGTCTTAATGCATTGGAACAATATCTTAATCCACACGCCCGATCCTCCGGTTCGGGTGTAATTATTTCTGATGACGGCTATATTGTTACCAATCATCATGTAATTGAAGATGCTAATTCGATTGAAGTTGTATTGAACAACAACCAGCGTTTTTTCGCCAAGCTGGTAGGACAAGATCCCACTACCGATCTGGCCCTTCTTAAAATCAAAGCGCACAACCTTCCCTTTGTAAAATATGGTAACTCAGATACTATTATAACCGGAGAATGGGTGCTGGCTATCGGTAATCCCTTCGATCTTAACTCTACCGTAACAGCCGGAATAGTAAGTGCCAAAGCCCGGAATATCGGTATTTTAGGCGATCGTAATAATCTGCAAGTTGAATCATTCATTCAAACCGATGCGGCCGTAAACCCTGGTAATAGTGGTGGTGCATTGGTAAACCTAAAAGGTGAGTTGATTGGCATTAACTCGGCCATTGCAACCTCCACAGGAAATTACAACGGTTATTCCTTTGCTATACCGGTTAGCCTGGTGAAAAAAATTATGGACGATCTGCTTGAGTTTGGAATGGTACAACGTGGCTTATTAGGCGTACAGATTGCTGATGTAACAGCCGATCTGGCGGATAATCAGAATCTGAAAGTGGTGCAAGGTGTATTTGTAAGAAATGTAAACAAAGGAAGTGCTGCCGAAGCTGCTGGTATTGAAGCCGGTGACGTTATACTGGCTATCGACAATCATGTTGTGGCTGGTGTATCCGAATTACAGGAATGGGTTGCCCGCAAAAGACCCGGTGAGTTAGTACAGGTAAAACTATTGCGCAGGGGTTTAGAAATAGAAGTTTTTGCCAGGTTAAAAAGTTTTGAAGGATCTGAAACAGTACACGAGCGGGAAACTCGATACGAAATTGAAGGCGCCCAATTTGAAGATTTATCATACTCTAAATTGAATGAGTTAAACCTGGATGGTGGTGTACAGGTAAAAAAATTAGAACAGGGTAAATGGAAAACAGCCGGCATACAGGAAGAATTTATTATTACGCACATTGATAAAGTTGCCATAGATAATGTGAAAGATTTAAACCGGGCAATAGAAATGAAAAAAGGCGGTGTATTGATAGAAGGAATGCTTCGCGGACAAAAGCAAAGCATTGGGATGGAGTGGTAAACTTCTTAGTTTTACATATTCCTTCTACCTATGAATAATTTCGGCATCTCAGAAGCACTTACCAAACTGGATATAAAAAAATCAAACTCCGGCACTTCTACCGGACAAAAATGGTTGCGCTCAAAAGGCAAAACACTTGTCTCATTCTCACCTGTGGATGGCAAGCGAATTGGCACCGTCCAGGCGACCGATGAAATCGTATTTGAAAAAGTAGTGAGGCAGGCTCATGGTGCTTTCTTACAATGGCGATTAGTGCCCGCACCCAAGCGAGGCGAAGTAGTGCGTCAGGTTGGTGAAGCCTTGCGTAAAAACAAAGAAGCTTTGGGTAAACTTGTTTCATACGAAATGGGTAAGTCCTATCAGGAAGGTTTGGGCGAAGTACAAGAGATGATCGACATCTGCGATTTCGCGGTTGGGCTTTCACGACAATTGCATGGACTAACCATGCATTCCGAACGTCCACAACACAGAATGTATGAACAATATCATCCGTTGGGTGTGGTGGGAATTATTTCAGCATTCAATTTTCCCGTAGCGGTGTGGGCATGGAATGCCATGATTGCCTGGGTGTGTGGCGATACCTGCATCTGGAAACCTTCAGAAAAAACTCCGTTATGTGCCATTGCTTGTCAGAACATCGTTAACATCGTTTTCAAAAAGAATGGTGTTCCCGAAGGTGTTAGCTGTATTGTGAATGGCGATTATAAAATAGGACAACAACTGGCTGCGCATGAAAATGTTCCGTTGGTATCGGCCACGGGAAGCACACGCATGGGTAAAGCGGTTGGAAAAACGGTTGCCGAACGATTAGGCCGCGCGCTGTTGGAGTTGGGCGGAAACAATGCCATTATTATTTCCGAACATGCTAATCTTGAGATGGCTATTCGCGGTGCGTTGTTTGGTGCTGTGGGCACGGCTGGTCAACGCTGCACTACTACACGCAGGCTCATTATCCACGAACGTGTGTATGAATCGGTAAAAGAAAAACTAAAACAGGCTTACAAGCAATTAAGTATCGGTAACCCGTTAGACCCCGTTAATCACGTGGGGCCGTTGATTGATACGCTGGCTGTAAAAGCTTATCGTGATGCATTGCAACAGGTAAAAGCACAAGGTGGAAAATTTATAGTACCCGGAGGTGTATTAAAAGGTAAAGGCTTTGAATCGGGGTGTTATGTAAAGCCGGCTATTGCCGAAGTGAAAAACGAATTTGAAATTGTACAACACGAAACATTTGCACCCATTCTGTACCTGATAAAATATAAAACACTGGATGAAGCCATCGCCTATCAGAATGGAGTAAAGCAAGGACTCTCCTCAGCCATTATGACCACACAAATGCAAGAGATGGAAAAATTTTTGTCGCATGCAGGATCGGATTGTGGAATTGCCAATGTAAACATTGGCACTTCGGGTGCAGAGATTGGTGGTGCTTTTGGAGGCGAAAAAGAAACCGGTGGCGGCCGCGAATCGGGTTCTGACGCGTGGAAAGCCTATATGCGCAGACAAACCAATACCATAAATTTTGGAGATTCATTACCCCTGGCACAGGGTATTAAGTTTGATGTATAGTTTGGCTTGCAAAAAAGTTGTAATCGGGTTACCTTTAGAATCTTACATTTTACCAAGTCATGGCTGAACCCAACTATCGCATCGTAATGCTCATTGACGACAATGAGATTGATAACCTGATCAATCAAAAAATGATTGAGGCAGCGGCCATTACGCAGCATATTTATACCCACACCGGAGCTAAAAGTGCGATAGAGTTTTTACGCAACATTGAAAAACTTGAAGTTGCCAACGAGGTGCTACCCGATCTTATCTTTCTGGATATTGATATGCCGTTAATGGATGGTTTCCAGTTTTTAGATGAGTTTGAAAAATTTGGATCGTTGGTTAAAAAGAAGTGTAAGATTGTTATGCTTACATCGTCCATCAACCCGCAGGACTTTAACAAATCCAAGAAATATCTCTTCGTAAAGCAATACCTCAATAAACCACTTTCGCACGAAAGTATTATGAGTATTAATGTGTAAAATCAGTTACTGGTTACACGTTTCTGGTCGCTGGTTAAATTCAACAAACTTACTTTAACCGCCTACTATATCCTGATTACCGAATACTGATCACTTCTAACCGATTACTGACTGACCAACTGAATACCCCCCACTCACCATCCAATTCCATAATCTTCACCATGGTTGCTGGACCCGCCCCAGAAACTTCCATGCTCCCAATCAAAATAAATGGCATTAATCGGGCCACTGGTGCGATCGTCAAACCGTAAGCGATAGCCCATACCTTGCAGGGTTTTGCGCACATACGGTGGTGTGCTATCGTGTAGCAGCAGGTTACCGTATTTGGGTTTGCGATCTTCTCCGCCAAGAGAAAGCCAAAGCTGATCTGAATTGATATTCGGTGCTTCGGTTGCTTCTTGTACCGTCATTCCAAACTCTACTACATTCAAAAAGAATTGCAACAAGTTTTGATCTTGCGTATCGCCACCCTGCACGGCAAATGATAAAAATGGTTTACCATCTTTCAGCGCAAGTGTAGGTGTTAACGTTACACGTGGCCGCTTACCTGGCTCCACCACATTGTATGGATTTTCTTTCGGATCGGTAACAAAACTTTGCATACGCTGGCTCAAACCAATTCCGGTTTTACCGGCAATGCAAGCTGGGTTCCAACCACCACTGGGTGTAATGGAAACAACCCAACCTTCTTTATCGGCAGCTTCCACGGAAGTGGTACCCAGAAATACCTGATTGAGATAATCATCTGACAAAGGAGAAGTATAAGTTGTGTTCGCTACCTGCGACCATTGCTTTAAGTAATCTTTATAGGGATTGGTTTTGCCCTCAAAGGGGTACGGATCGCCCGGACCAGTTTTGGTGTCGTTGCGTTCCCAGTTAATTGCCTTCACTCTTTCTTTTGCATACTCCTTCGAAAGCAAACCTTTAATCGGTTCTTCAGGCGCAAAGTATGGATCGCCATAATAAAAATCACGATCCGCAAATGTCAGATTCATTACCTGATAAAGTGTATGAATGTATTTGGCTGAATTAAAACCCATCGCTTTCAGATCCATATTTTCCAACATGTTCAAGGCTTGCAACAACACCGGGCCTTGCGTCCACTGTTGCATTTTATAAACTTCAATGCCCTTGTAGTTAACACTCAAAGGTTCTTCGGTAATTACTTTCCAGTTAGCCAGATCTTTTTCAGTAATCAAGCCGCCCTGCTCTTGTGTGCCGCGTGCAATTTCTTTGGCGATATCCCCTTTATAAAAGCGATCGTATGCCGCATAGATTGCCTCCTTCCGGGATTTACCTTTCTTCAATGCCTGTTGTTCGGTTTCCACCAACTTTTGAAGTGTGGCTAATAAATCTTTCTGTACAAAAATTTCTCCGGCAACCGGAGCTTCGCGCTTCTCACCCAGGTGTGGAAGAAAAACTGCTTTTGAATACGGCCATTGTTTGATCCTTTCTTTCTGACCTTCAAAACTATTAGCCGTTTGCGCTTCAATCGGATAACCTTCGGCTAGTTGCATTGCCGGAGTTAACACATCTTTCAAACTCATGGTTCCATACTCAGCCAGCATTACCATTAGTCCGCCCGGTGTGCCGGGTGTTACTGCTGCCAACGGCCCATACTGTGGCGGATAGTTCATGCCTTTGCCTTTAAAGAAATCGGCTGTAGCCCCGGTAGGTGCAACACCTAATGCATTAATGGCAATTACTTTTTTTGTTTTAGGATTGTAGATCAGGGCTTGTGTTTCGCCACCCCAACTTAATACATCGAACATGGTACAAGTAGCAGCCAGCATGGCACACGATGCGTCCACAGCATTTCCACCTTTCGAAAAAATCATGGCTCCGGCTGTGGCCGCTAACGGCTTACCGGTTATCGCCATCCAATGCTTAGCATGTAGCGGTGGCTTTTGCGTTGTAACAGGCAGATTGTTGAACGATTGAGCCCATGTTATACTCACACACCCCAGCATCAGCACACCAAGTAGAAGATTTTTTCTGTTCATTTTATTTCAGGTTTAGGATACCAACCCAATTGCCCGGATAACTTCGGCAACAATTGATTATTTTTAATTGATGTTTAAAGGTACAACAACCAAAAGCGATAGTAAAGTGCTGTTGTACTGAAATAATCAGATTGTTCCACTAACGGAAAAAGAATGCATACAGAATTGATTAACCGATTTTATACGGCTTTTCAGCAACGCGACTGGCAGACTATGAACAGTTGTTACCATGCCGAGGCCACCTTTCACGATCCGGCTTTTCGTAACCTGAATAACAAAGAAGTACGCGCTATGTGGCATATGCTATGCCTGAATGCCCGCAATTTTTCTTTGACTTTTTCAGATATAAAAGCCGATGAAACAACAGGCCACTGCCGGTGGATTGCCTCTTATACATTCAGCAAAACTGGCAGAAAAGTAGTTAATGATATTTGTGCAGCTTTTACCTTTAAACAGGGATTAATCCTTACTCACACTGATACTTTCGATCTGTGGAAATGGAGCCGGCAGGCATTGGGAGTAAGTGGTATTTTGCTAGGCTGGTCAGCCCTGGTTCAGAATAAAGTGAACGACAATGCACGCAAGAGTCTGGCCCGGTTTATAGCCGAACACCCCGAATACCAATAGCCCGAAAAAAGTGTCGGAATTGGCGCGATTTCGAGGATAATTCAAAAAAACTATTACCTTTGGTTAGTTAATGAGATAATTCCCACCTGAAAGTAGTCCACTAATCGTGTTATTTATTGGCAGGCCTTATTGAGTTAGCAAGAACATTTATCACTTAATTTCAAAAACAAAAATGAACATTTATGTAGCCAACATTCCCTGGAAGGCATCCGAGGAACAATTGAAACAATTATTTGCTGAGTACGGAGAAGTAAGCTCAGCGAAAATTATCATGGACAAAGTTACCCAGCGCAGTCGGGGATTTGGTTTTGTAGAAATGGCCGATGACACTGCCGGTCGTGCAGCAATTACTGGCCTGAATGGTTTCGACTTTTTAGGAAAAGTATTGGTAGTAAACGAAGCTCGCCCACGTGAAGAAGGTGGTGGCGGTGGCCGTGGTGGCAATCGTGGTGGTGGCTACCGCAGAGGAGATTTCAATAAGGATTATTAATTCGGTTTGAAATAATATAACAAAGCCCGCCATGCGGGGCTTTGTTGTTTTATAGTGGTGCCTCGTCCTGAAATAAGTTGACACAAAAGTTGACTTATTATGATCAATACCAATGGAAATGATGAGACCTTCCAGGTCTTTTAAGAATTGCGTTAAAGACCTGGAAGGTCTTTAATCAGAAATATCTATCTAACAATCCAACCTCTTATCAAAAACTGTGGTCTATAAAGCACCAATGCAAAAATTTATGAATGAAAAAATTAAAGGATTTGGGGTTTTAATAATCGGGCTAATCGCTTTAGTTGTTCAGACGAATTTGATGCCAATGATTTCAAAGACAATTCATCAATTAAGTCATTAAATGGTACCTGGAAAGTAATTTCCTTTGAAGATTTCAATCAACAGACTGTTGAAACTAAAACTAAAGAGAATTCTTGGGGTACAGATATAATCGTATTTTTTAACGACACGTTAGATCCGAAAATTTTTGGTGGTAAGATAACAACTAATAGTGTTGCCGGAGAATTCGAATATACAAACGAAAGAAAATTCAAATATTAAATCAAAAAACCACTACGCTCCTGGAAATACGTTAACGTTAACCGATGCATGGCTCGTGTACACGCTATATAAAGCATACGCCTGTCAATATCCGATTTATAGTTTTTAGCCGATACAAACGGAATCAACACTTCGTCAAACTCCAAACCTTTGGATAAGTGTACGGTAGTAACAACAATACCACTGGTGAAACTGGTACTATCGGGAGTAAGCAAATGAATTGGCCTCATACCCTGCCCCTTTTCCACAGTAGCAGGAGTTTTTAATTTCGTAAATAATAACTGTGCTTGCTGTTGGGTTTTACAAATAATACCCATCGATTGGTTTGCCGAACCTGCAAATTTTAAACATGCCTGGTAAATACCTTCTATCTCTGCATCAGCAGATGCGAATCCCAAAACCTGTGGTTCTTCACCATGTCGTTCCATCGCAATCAGGTTTTCATTCGGGCTAATGCGCAACGAGAACTGGGTAATCTCCCAGGTGGAACGATAACTCCGGAACAACTTTACAATATCACCTTGCGGGAATACTTCCTCAATGCCTTCTGCTGAAGATGCGCTGTATGGATTAACGGGTTGATTCACATCGCCCAGAATAGTTTTCTTACACTTAAACACCCGCGACAACACCGCGTACTGCACCGGTGTATAATCCTGCATTTCATCCACCAGTAAATGTTTGATGTGATCATAACTTTGAATACCCTCTAACCTGATCTTGCAATAGATCAGCGGAAACACATCGGCAAATTCCAGTTTCATACCGTGCATCATGCGAAACATTTCTGGCTTACCCATCCAATCGTAAAAGCCTTTATATACATCAAACGAGCTGCGGATGTTAAACATGCGCGGCACCAAGTCCCACACTTTAGCTTTCTCACCACCACTCAACTTCCGATTAGCACCGTTGCGGATGTATTGTAAAACTTCTTTCACTACTTCGGGAATGCGTTTGCCCATGGGCATGCGACTCCACGATCTGAACTTTTCAATCACAAACGGAAACGGTACTACCACACCGGCTACTTTCAAATCCATCGGCTGGAATGAATTGTTCTCGAGATGAATAAAATATTTGTTTAACTGACTGAGGAATTCAAATGATGATTTGAACCGGATGCGTTCGATAAACTCCGGATGCGGATGGTCGAGCAAACTCGCCACCTGTTGAAAGAAAGTCTGGAAGGGGAATTTATTTTCAAGCAGTTCGTTCGCCAATTCTTCCATACCCGTTTCCGGAATGTACTCCTCACCTAATTCGGGTAACACATTGCTGATGTAATCGGCAAATACTTTATTGGGTGATAATATTAAAATATCTTTTGCCTTAATGGTATCGCGAAAGCGGTATAACAAAAATGCAATGCGATGCAGGGCAATAGAAGTTTTACCCGAGCCGGCAACACCTTGAATGATCATTACCGAAGCGGTTTCGTTTCGGATAATCTGATTCTGATCGCGCTGGATAGTCGCCACGATGTTCTTCATCTTATCGTCAGCCGATTTGCTCAGTTCCTTTTGTAAAACATCATCCAGAATGCTGACGGAGTTTTCAATCATAAACTCCATTCGGCCATCGCGGATTTTGTATTGTCGCTTTAATAAAATATCTCCAGCGAATTTCCGATTTAAGGTTTCATAAACGGCTGGGCCCAATTCAAAATCATAAAACAAGGATGATACAGGCGCACGCCAGTCAAAAATATAATTCACTTGCTCCGCATCATCTGTAAAAGTGGCTAAGCCGATATAGATGGTAGCTTCTTTCTCGTCTTGTTGCGCTTTAAAATCAATGCGTCCAAAGTATGGCGATTGAATCAGTTTCAACAATTTGCGTCTGCGCTCAACGGCTGATTCACCTGTAGAAACCATACGATCAATAGATTGACCGGAAGCCACGTGATCGGCTTCATCCATGCCGCTCTGATTCTCAAAAATATATTGTTTCTTTTCGCGCAGCTCTTCGGAATATTCGCGCACACGCGCTTCCATGCGGCTGATTGCCCGCGCCAATCGCTCCTTTATTTCTTCTAAGTATTGCCGCTCGTCTTGTTCGGTCGGGTTTAGCATGCCTTTTGTTAAAATTAAACTGCAAAATTAGGTGAAAGTATCAGAAAGGCACACCATATTTTATTACATACACTTCTATCTCTTCTACACAATCCATACAAGTCTTTAAAGTTTACGTAAATGCCGTAGTATCTAAACTATCATTCAGTGAAAAAGTAGATCAACGCTATGCCATCCAAAAAAAACACAAATCGTTAAAAATATTTTACAAGTCTTATCAATTCCTTTTATAAACCAATTTCCAAATCGCCCTTATCATTTGCTTTTACAACCTCCCATCCATTTACAAGTTCGATCTTATAACAAGCTCGTTTGATTATTTTCTCTTCAATAGATAGTGGTTTCGGAAAGATTATCTGCGACCAATCATCCAAACACAGACTTCCACCTCGAGCACATCTTTGTCTATCTCCTGTATGGCCATCTCATACTTGTGATACCATTCTAAGTGAAAATTACATTCGCATGAGCTTACGCGATGCCTGTGAGTTTATGAGTCGTAAGGATTACACCGACAATTGGGAAAGTGAAATGCACGAAACTTTTTGCTTCTGGGATTTTAATGAATGGACGCGACACTTAACCGCTGTTGGGTTTCGCATTGCTGAACCTTCGCAAGCTTACACCAACGAATGGATTGTAAAGAATCGGTTACTAAATAAAGTAAGTTTATTCACAGACGATGCTGCACGCAAGCCGATTGATTATCCGGTAACGAATATGCTGATGTTGGCGGTGAAGGAGTAAAAAAAACTTTACGAAATATCGCTTATTATAAAATAATACAACTTAACTACCACTCTGATGTGGGTTTACCTTTTATTATTACAAAAATTCCTTCATGATTTATATATCCTTCAATTATCTCATCTTTATCATTAATAATTGTTGCCCTTGCCAATCCAGATCGAGGATCAAATGATTGTAGTTTACTGAAAATTGGAGGTAATACAACATCACCATTTTTATCAATAATTCCATAATACCCTCCATCCTTATCAAGGAATAGTTGTTGCAACATATCACCTTCTTTATCAAGGTAATCACTTACCTTTATTAAAATTTGACCGTTCTCAAAACTTACAAAGTAGAACCCTCTTCTTGATAATCCTTGTACATTTTCATCGTCAGCAGAGAAAGTTTTAAATTTCCCATTTGAATCTATCCAAGTTCTTTTCGTTTTATCCTTTTTGATCGCAAGAATAATTGGCATATCGAAATCGTAATGTGGACCAAGCTGCCACTCACTAAAATCAGCGGCTTTAAATTTAACTTCACCGGTTCTACTAATCCATGCGTGCTCCCCGCTCTTCGAAACCACATGTGCTAATCCGTTTTTAAATGAACCAGGTCTATTACTATAAATAAAATCGATTACGATCTGTCCATTTGTATTGATGAAACCCCATTTCGTATCACCAACTTCATTTTTCTTTGCTACTGCGGCTAAACCCTCACTGAAATGTGAAGCATCTTCATAGACAGGCTCAATGACAAGCGTACCAATCTTATCAATAAACCCCATTTTACCGCTGCTATTAATCACAGAATAAAAATCACCCGACATAATCCCACTGAAGAGTAAGGTTTGAGCCGACTTGTCTGATTTTACAATGAGCTTTTCCCCATTTACATTTCTGTATTCCTCAAAATAGTATTTATTACCTAAATAAATCTTTGAACCAAAGATTCCATTCTTATCTATCAAATGTATTTCATCTTCAACAACAAAATCCATTATAACTTCGCCTTTATAGTTCAAAATACCCCATTTATTTGATTGAATGCTTTTAACAGGTATGTAGCCGTTTGCAGCAATTCCAAAATCCGAATACTTACCGTAGGGAACTACAATCTCTCCCTTTTCATTTATGAGACCCTTTAACTGTCCATCTTTAACAACAGCGAATCCATCGTGAATTTCATTTAAAATAAAGTTAGATGATTGCGATGCCTTGTAATTTAAGATCTTTGCATTGGGTGCAATTGATCCAAAAGACAATTTTATAGATTCTGAAGTTATCGCATCACCTCTATTACCTGCTAAACTTCCACCTCCTTTTAGTTCAATTTCTCTATTAGCAATTGACTTCTCAATCTGAACTTTATAAGTTTTATCAGTTGCAGGGTCTTTACATGTAAGCTCAGGTTCATGAGGGCATTGTTCTGAATCAACGTGAGCAAAATTTGCAGGGTATATACCAATACTTATCACCACAAGTTCATGTCCTTCAATTTTCTTTTTACTTACGAGAACACCAAAACCATTAAGCATATTAGGTGTACTCAGTACTTTAAGCGTATCACCAATTTTGAATAATATTCGATCTTTTGAAACATACGAAGTAAACTCTGCTTTGTGTCTTGTATTGTTTACGTCTCGGTACTTTAATTCTTGCCCAAATATGGCTAAAGACTGTAATGAAAAAATGAAGGCAATAAGCACTTTAAGATTCATATCTCAATTTTAATGTTCTTACGATTTTTTATACCTCTACTTCACAAAACTAAAGACATGGTCTCCCTCCACCGAACCAACCCTCCCCGACCCTAAAGTCGTTTCATCCCAATCTAATTTCAATTTCAGAGAAGTTGCCGTAACTTCAATTATCTCCACCAGCACTCCATCACTTCTTTGAAAAGCATTTGCTTCTTCTGTAGTAAACGACCATGCGCCTGTTGCCGGCCAAACCGGTACTCCATTGGTTGAAGTATAATTGGTTGGTGTAAATCTTAGCGTAAGCCCTGCGTAAAGCTCTGTTTTGTCAACTCCATCAACGGTAACGGAACTTACTTTCCATGTGGCTGAAGTTAGTACCGATGTTACCTCATCCTGCTTGGAGGGTTTCGGATCATCTTCTTTTTTCTTGCATCCTGAAATAAAAAATAATGCGCTTACTGAAAAGATGACTAACAAAAGTTTTAGGACACTTATTTTAAATTTAGATGTCATTAGTACCAATTTCTTATTTTTTATTGAATCTTATGTGCTTAACCGTAAACTCATCGCGTATCATTAGCAAATAAACACCTGATGACAATCCCTGAACATCGGCCTGGTATAATTCTCCCTGCGACTTAAACTCTATTGATTGCGCGCGGCCCGACATATCGGTAAGCTTGCTCTCTATTAAATTTTTAATTCCCATTAAGTTGATAACATCATCGACCGGATTTGGGTAAATAAAAAGATTCAAACCTGCTGGCTCAACCCCCGTAATTACAATGGCCATTTCATTTGAAATTTCACTTACGCAATCATCTACTGTTACTTGTACCTGGTAGATAGCGGGCTCTGAAGCATTTAACGTATTGCTGTTCGCACCGGTAATAGCTACACCATTCTTAAACCATTGGTTTCCGGAAGCCGAACTGGAAGTAAGTACAACTGTGGCGCTATGTTGTGCGCTTAAGGCAATGGTTGGTTTGGCTGGCTTAACACAAAACGATTGTGTTATGGGCGTGGCCGCATTGAATGCCGTATTTCCCGTTTGATTTGCAGTAATGGATGTGCGCCCCGCACTTACCAGCGATACAGAACTGCCATTTACCGTTATCATATTATTACCAGCCACGTAGCTTACGGTAAGCCCGGAACTGGCCGTAGCACTTAATGTAAAAGCTGCGCTGCCCAACGTTTTATCGGGTATTGTGCCGAATGTAATTGTTTGATCTTGTTTAGGCAGAGTTGTTACAGAAATGATATTTGAATAAGCAGAAGTACAGGTTGCTCCAATAGCGCGCACCCGATATTTAACGGTGGTATTGGCAGGCATATTAATGGCATTGGCGAACGTGTTGGTTGTTGTTGCCGTAGAAAAATTTACAAAGTCATCACCACTGGCATTAACTTCATAACTGGTTGCACCCGCTACCGCATTCCAGTTTGCTACGAAACCCGTTGTAGTAACATTTGTTGCGGCCGTGGCTACAGGTGCTGCAAGATTACATACACTAAAATCCTGACTAAGCGTTGAGCTCCATCGGCCAAGCGCATTCTTTACCCGCACATATAATTTGTGGTTACCATTTGATAAGGCTGAAACGTTTACAGAAAAATTGAGATCGGTAAGTACAGGAGCGGGAGTAAACGGTACACTGGTTCCGTTTCCGAGACCCGGATCGGTATCTACATAGTATTCTATTTGTGTAATGTTAGGGGCGGCAGGAATTTTTACAAAAGTCCTGTTCTGCACAATACTCCATTTGTTATTAGCATCGCGCACGCGCACATATAATGTATGAAGCCCATCACTCACAGAAGTTAATGGAACATTGAAAGTTAAGTCGGTAAGCGAAGCACCAGGTGTAAACGGAACAGAAACTCCATTTCCATAACCGGGGTCAGTATCTATAAAATATTCAACCCTGCCGATATTAGCTGGCAATGCCAGTTTAACAAAAGGTCTGTTTTGAACAATGCTCCATTTGTTGTTTGCGTTCTTTACCCGAACATAGAGGGTATGAAACCCATTGCTTACTGATGTAAGGGGCACGTTAAATGTAAAATCATTTAATGCTGCTGCGGGTGTTACTGCTACGTTGGTAGCATTTCCATAACCAGGATCGGTGTCAATAAAATACTCAAGCTGCGTGATGTTCTGTGCTTTTGCAAAGACTCCTGTCAAAACCAGCACTAAGAGAAAGTAGAATCTTTTCATCTGTTGGGGATCAGGTTTACTGAGTGTAATCAACAGCTTAATTAGATTTTGTACTGATCTTAACCGTTAAAGGTGTTGTACTATTGCCAACACCCGAGGTGGTAAATGATGTAATGGTAGGATAATCAGTGGCTACTATGCCCGAAAGTGCATACGAATCTAAGCCTCCAAAAATACCGCAATCAATTCCTCCCAATCCTGCACCAATTGCAGGCGACCCTGCTTTGAGTTTCCATTGCCCATCAGTAGAGTTTCCGGTAACGCCTACAAACAAATTTGCTTTATCAACATTGGCCATATTGCCGTTGGTAGTACCAAATGCGTTAGCATTGACAAGCGCACGAGCATCAATGTTATTGGAGAATGTACAGTTGGTTAATAATGGCGAACCATTGTCTGCAAAAAAAATATTATTTAGTAAACTAAAGTTCCTGAGATTTAAATTACCGTTAATGATATTATTTGAGAATATCCCTGAAAAATTGTCTGACAATGCAATGTTGATTACATAATTATTTGAAACGATCATACTAATACTAACTTGGGAATTAAATTGAGATACTCGCAGTTCATAATTTTTTGAGATTACGATACCCGTTAAAGGAGTATTATCACTATTAATATTAACCTTTATTGAGCGATTACGAGTAACTGTAATATTTGAAACATTGATGTTAATATTCAAATCGTTAACAAAACCACTGCAACCTGTAACGATAGAACCCTCACTTCCAGCATTAAAAGTTATTGCATTAGTAACAAATGTAAATTCAGCCGGTCTTACGTCAGCAAAATTTGGATAATTTTCTGCTAAAAGATAACCAGGGCCAATAATAGTAAGTCTTTTCGTTATGGTTGCTCCAGCGTAAAAAGCACCAGAACCTTCTACATAAATAATGTCATCATTCACGGCAGCATTATGAGCAGCTTGCAGTGTGGCATACATGTTTGCACCCAGCGGAATGCCCGTGTTATTTACCCTGCGAATGGTTTGAGCGAACGTTGTTGCCGTGATTAGCGTCAGGAAAAATACAATAAGCTTAGGGGTGATTGTTTTCATAGGTTTAGGTACGATTAATGCCAACTATATAAAGCAATTTATATTTGAAATATATGCACCATGTTGTCGATTACTTTCCACAAGTTCCCGAAACAGGATTTTTTTCTTACGAAACAATGAATACTTCTTACGAGCCTCTTAGTTTACATGAATAATGGTGCATTGACTCTACTCCGTTACGGCCCCACAACCAATATCTTCTCAAATGCAGAATATAGAGTCGAAGACTTAATCCTATGTCTCATATTCAAAATTCTGTGGTAATAAATATTTATTAAAATCCACGAATGGTGATAGGCACCCAACAATAGTATTTACAAGAAACTTCTATCCATTCATGAGAAGTTTAAATCATTTCAAATTCTAGTTGGTAAGTTCGATAAAATCACGTGTACATTGAAAGCTATGCGTTTAGCAAACGTTTCACATCTACTTCTGGTATTACTCCTGAGTTGTCATCAGTATGAAGTTCTAACTCCTGTTGAGGGTACCTTACCGATTGAATTGAATACTGCGGCTACTCAACTTTATATTGAGGATCAAATATTTTCATGGCGCATGGAGGTAACGTTTCAATATGAAGGGTATCAGTATTTAGTTTCTTGGCGTATCTCAGAAAGGGAGGATTGCAATTCATTTTGTGCCGCTGAATTAAAGGGTGATAGCCTCATAACCGAAGCGCCAAATACATTCTCATCCGAAATATGGCAAGGCATAATAGAAAACAAAGAAGAATGGGGTAATCGGATTACTGAATTTGATCCCTTTATCCTTAGATTTTCTTTTGTAATGCCACTCAATCCAGGTGTATACGAAAAGAACCTTCAAAACATGTTAGGATGTAGAAAATTAACATTATATGCCGAGCCTGATTATACTAATTTAATTTATTCGCAACGGGGCTCTGGGGGTAGTGAATCTCTAACTCAACTCCTCATTGAAAATCCCGACATACTTATTCATGAAATCAATTATGTTACAAGTGTTCAGTTCAATAGTTATTCCTCCCTTGTCATAAAAAAATCATAATGAGAATTTTAAGTCTCTTCCTCTGCCTTCTTGGATTTAGCTTACATGCTCAAAGCACAAAAGTATCCCTGCGCGGTGGTCCTAAAATAGGCTTAGATTTGTCCATTCCAAACAAGGCCTGGTTTACAGATGAAATATATTCGAGTGGTGGCAATGCAGGTGGATTTGTTGAAATTGGTTTGGGAAGATATTTTGCAGTTCAAACCGAAGCTTTGGTTGAACAACACTCCTATTCCTGGCAATACGGTAATATCTATTCTATTCGTGAAAAGTTCTCCTATTTCAATTTCCCTGTACTGATTAAATATAAGATTAAGCGATTCAGAATTTACGGAGGTTACCAGTGGAGTGTTTTCAACTTTGCGGAAAGAAAGATGAATGAATTTGACGATGGTTCATCTGGGATAAATCAAGCAGCATTGTCTTACCGATATAATTGGTACAACGCTAATCAAATGTATAGAAACCGGAGCGCAGCCATTTTGTTTGGACTAGATTACTCATCCCCAAAGGGATTTGGACTTACTTATCGATTTACAAAAGGCTTAAGTGATATTACATTACCTGGTATCGGTTCAATATATTTAGAAGAAGACCACATTTACAATTCATACTTCACCATCGGAACACAATATACCTTTGGCAAAATCTATCGCGATAACCTATAACCCCTCACCCCTTCGTCTTAATAATCTCGAACCTCGATAAAATCTCTGCTCGCTCAAACTTGGATATGGTAATAGAATGTTCGGTTTTGTTGTCTCTAATGTAAAGCATGTTGCCATTAATACGACTTACCCTATCCAGATTAACCAAATGCTTGCGCGATACGCGGTAAAATGCAGGATGATCAAACTGCGCCTCAAAGCCCTTCAGATTTGTAGTGATTTGGTATTTCCTTTCGGAGGTAATAATTTTAATATAAGAACCATCAGCTTCCACAAAAAGAATGTCGGACTTATAGACTCTGTGATACAAGTACTTGTCAGGCACAAAAATGGAATCACTTTTAGAAGTTGCAGTTGGAATTTGAGGAAAGCGTGCCTTGAAATTACGGATGGCCAGATCGATGTTGATGGCAAACTCACTCATCTTGAAAGGCTTGATTAAGAACGCAGCCGGATGGGTAGCCAATGCCCGCTTTACTGTGGCCGATTCTGAATTTGCCGTAAGGTAAATTACCGGGCAGAGCAATTGCTTATAAATCTCACTCACTGTTTCAATTCCATCCTTGTCGCCCTCTATCATGATATCGGCTATAATCAAGTCGGGGGTTTGCGTTCGGATAAAGTCTATGGTTTCCTGGCACGTGGTAGCATTACCTAACACCCCGTAGCCCAACTGTATCAGTTTTTGTTTCAGGTCTTCGGCTATAAGCAAGTCATCTTCAATCGTGAGGATATTGATCATAGTATTAAAAACTAATATTTAATCATACGCAATTGCAATTACCTGTGCAACTCAAAAAAAAGTTTGCTTTGAATTTGCGTAAAAAAGCAGTAAATATTCTTCGCCTTACGCTGGTATCTTTAAAGCAAAGTTAAATCCATGATCAACGGTTACGGTAAAATCACCCTGCAATTGCCGGGCTTGAAGTTGAATCAATTGGTTACCAAACGAATTGGAAGCCATCCACACCTCGCACGTTACGCCTGCCCCATTGTCGGAATACGTTAGACTTAATTTGCCATTTGATGCTTTAAGTTGCAAACGAATACTAAGAGGGATTTCACTACTTACATGTTTCATGCTGTTGGTAAATAGTTCGTTTACAATCAGACCAAGGCTGGTTACGCGTTCAATTTTCAGTTCCAGTTTTTCAGGTAGTGTAAGTTCTATGTCCACATCGCGGTTTGCACTGTACTTTATTTCCTCGGTTAAGGATTTTATATAGCTAACAACTTCAATCTTACCCACCTGTTCGCCCTCGTATAACATGCGGTGCAACAAGGCTACCGAATTGATTCTTCCCTGGCTATCTTCCAAAACTGCTTTGGCATCGGAAGTCATTAGCTTTTGAGATTGCAGGCTTAACAAACTGCTAATCATTTGCAGGTTGTTTTTTACACGGTGGTTTTGCTCGCGTAGCAGTAATTCGTTGCGTTGCGAAAGTTTTTTGTTTTTTCGAAACAGAAAGAACAGATACGTAATTAATAACAAGAAAAGAAGTGAAGCAATAATGAGAATAATTAAAGCTTTATTGGTGACTGCAAGTTTATTGGCAGTTGCGCTAAGTACCTTTTTGGTTTTAGTAACTTCATATTGCTGGTCTTTGGCATAGAGTTGATCTTTGTGGTTGGCAGCGGTTAATTGATTATGCCCATGAATGATTAATTCTTTAAGTTTACTAAGTGTGTCTAAATTATTTTTTCTGGCCAAATAGTCATGCACATTATTATATACAGTGGTTTTTTGAAAAGTAGCCATTTCTAAGACACCTCTGATTTGTGAAGCAATTACTTTATCGGCTTCAGTCCAGTTACCAATTCGCGTAAGGTAATCTATGTACAGGGCACTGCAGCTAAAATTAAGTTCAGCATCGTTGGTAAGTTCAGCTAATTCCGCAGCTTTCATAAAATAATATGGAATACTATCCTTAATCTCCTTCTTAGGATGAAAAAGTGCATTTTGAAGAAGTCCCCGATAACCCCAGCCAACCGAACCCATTCTATTTATGGTAACTCCTACACTAATAGCTTTCTGATGCCAATACCTGGATGAATCCAACTTGGTAGGCCGGGGCGTTTTTGATAAATCCCAATAAGCCATCATTAACATTCCGGCTCTATTGCATACATCTGGAAACCAGGAATTATCTGAATAACTCTTTGCATAGTGAAGCGCTATTCTCAGATATGATCTGGCTTTTGTTATCATCATGATCGATTGAAATTGAGTGGTTAGTACTGATGAGTATCGAATAAGATTGACAGTGTCTTTATTTATATCTGCAATCTCCAAACTATCAATTAGGGTCATTATATATTCTTCTGGAGTAAGATTGCCACGCGGTGGTACTATGATTTGCGCAGAACAAATAATCGGGAACAACCATAAAGAACAAATGCTAATCCGAAACTTAACCATAAAATGATGTTCGCAACCAAGTTAATAACTACACTTTAAGAGACCTTATGTGCAAGCAGATTTTTCTCTACGCAGGAATTCTTAAACCAAAGTCAAATCCATGATCAACGTTCACTGTAAAATCGCCCTGCAACTGCCGGGTTTGCAGTTGAATCAATTGGTTGCCAAACGAGTTTGAAGCCATCCATGCTTCACGCGTTACACCTGCCCCATTGTCGGAATACGCGATGTTTAACTTGCCATTGGATGCTTCAAGCTGCAATCGTATGCGAAGCCGTATTTCACTACTCACATGTTTAATGCTGTTGGTAAATAGTTCGTTTACAATCAGGCCCAGGCTGGTAACGCGTTCAATTTTCAGTTCCAGTTTCTCGGGTAATGCAAGTTCTATATCCACATCGCGGTTGGCACCGTACTTTATTTCCTCCGTTAAGGATTTTATATAGCTAACAACTTCAATCTGACCTACCTGATCGCCCTCGTATAACATACGATGCAACAACGCCACTGAATTAATTCTTCCCTGGCTATCTTCCAAAACCGCTTTGGCATCGGAAGTCGTTAGTTTTTGAGATTGCAGGCTTAACAAACTGCTAATCATTTGCAGGTTGTTTTTTACGCGGTGGTTTTGCTCGCGTAGTAGTAATTCGTTGCGTTGCGATAAACGTTTGTTTTTTCGAAATAAAAAGAACAGATAAGTGATTAAACAAGCAAACATAAATAAAACAATCAATGAACTTATTAGAGCCTTATTAGTCGAGCTCAGCCGGTTTGATGTTTCACTTAGAATATTTTTGGTTTTAGTAACTTCATATTGCCGGTCTTTGGCATAAAGTTGGTCTTGGTGCGTGGCAGCGGTTAACATATCATGCTGATGTATAAATAGCTTCCTCAATTTTATCAGAGTGTCTAATTTATTTACCTGAGCCAGATAATCATGCACAGCTAAATAGAGCTTTTCTTTTCTTACAGGATCCAATTGATGTTGTCGATAAGATAAAAGTCGTAATACTGATTCAGCTTTTTGCATATCCCCATTCTTGACCAAATACTTGCAATAAAATATTTCGACTGTGGTCATGAGAAAGATATTGCTTTGGAGTCGCGCTATCTCTTTAACGGTATTGTAATAAAACGGAATACTATCTCTTGCGGGATGATTATCTGGATAATCAATTGCCATTTCCATCAGTTTAGCATAAGCCCAACCTACAGGGTTTACCTTAAGTCGAATTTTAGCAGCTTTATTATAGTAGTGCCGGGCAGAGTCCTGCTTGTTTAATTCAATCATTAATTCTCCGGCATTAAGATAAGTATAAGCAAGAAGTACGGAGTCACCGTAAGCCTCAGCATAACGAAATGCAAGGTTCAGATATGATGTGGCTTGATCTTTCATCAACGCAGAGCGAAATGCGCCAGAAAGGTTAAAAGCAATTTTAATAACATTGATTGTATCTAACAATTCCTCAGTCTTAGATAAGTTGTCAATCAAATCTGGTATATCTCTATCAGCAGAATAACCCAATAGATTATTGGGGAAATAATGAGAAGAAACCCGTCCTAACACCTCTATTGCCTCCTCCTCTTTCCCAACCTCATCCAGATAGTCACTATAAACCAAATTACTATAACTAACCAATTCCTGATCGTTGGAATAACGTGCCATTTCCATGGCTCTCTTATAGTAGAACGGTATGCTGTCTTTAACTGCATTATTGTAATGAGACAAAGCAGTTTGCATAAGCCCGCGATAGCCCCACCCGGCTGTGCCATATCTACCAATTTTAATTCCCTGATAAACAGCCTGCCTGTGCCAGTATAATGATGAGTCTTGCATTTGGCTGGTTGTTCTATTTAGTTTCCGCAACCAAATGTTATTTCCAGAGTATGTCAACATCAACATACCGGCACGGTTGCAAACATCTGCATACCACTTTGGGTTTGGATGGGCCTTTGCATACCGAAAGGCATACAACAAATAATAGGTAGCCTTGTCATTCGCGGTACCTTGCCATTGGGTTGTGAGTACGGCTGTATAGCGAATAATGTTAATCGTGTCTTTGGCTTTTTCAGCTATGGCAAGACTATCGGTAAGTACAGAAATGTACTTTGCTTGTGACAAATTACCCCGAGGTGGTTCTATGATCTGTCCTGCACTTTGCAAGAAAACAAAGCATAAAATAATACCTACGCTACAATACTTCATGTATTTGCTGAACATTACGACAAACAAATTGTAGCTGCACGTATGCGGCTGAGGTAGACACCGAAACTACAATGTGTTTCTATCAAAAACAAGTGGGAAAGTCTTTGATCTAGTAGCAACCCCTACAATACGCAATCGTTTGGGGTTTACCTTATCCTTATTCCATGTCAACAAATTGTTAAATCAGCAACATTTTCATTAGGTGAGCCGTTACGCATGGCATAGCTTAAATTTGAAAATCAGATGAGGATGGAGCAGGTGTTGAGGCAGAAATCGGGCAGCCGCGTGGCCGTGCAAATGCGCGAAGAAGATTACAATAAACTTTGTGATTTCATAATTACACTAGTATCGCAAGCTGGTGCCGATGGTATTTCGCTGCACAACCTGGTGGTGGAAGCGCAACAAAAGTTCGATGCCGATTTTAAGGGGAATGTAAGTTGGTATCTATTACAAGTGAAGTTAGATCTGGAATCTCATAAGTTAATTCAAAAGACCATCTCACCACAGCGCGAACAAATTATAAGGCTAAACCCAAACCAGGGAAAGAAGTGGTGGTTTAATTGATCATTCAGTATGCACTTATTGCCTCCAATAAAATTTTTGCCTTCTTTATCATTTCAATTTTAGTATACATTTCTACAAGGGTGGTGCTATATCTGCCCGTTGCTTCATTCCTGAGCAAAGTGGAATTAAAACCAGGCTTAAGAATCAGGTTTTTAAAGTTTCCTTGATGCTGGTTTAAATACGGTATCGCATTCCAATGGCACGTATCGTCAATCTTCTGCCTGAAATCCAGAAAATCCGAATCGGTTGTATAATACACGGTTATTTCCTTTAACAAATCAAGGGGAATACGATGACTTAGATTTGAATTAACAACGGTTGAAAATCCTATCTTCCGGGTCTTGTATTCTGTGTTGTTATAAAGTTGCAGTATATAATAATCAAGGCTATCCCATTCGCTTAGCTTGCGGTATGGTACTATATCCGTGCGACTCCAACTGGAAAGGTCGTAATTCAATTTTGGCAAGTCTGCATTGGTAGTTAAAATATCCCGTAATAGCTTTAATTTTTTTGCTTGTGCCGAATCCGTCTTTAACTGATCGGCCAGGTTAATAATATCAAAATTCAAATCTTCGGCAATAATTGCAAGATAAGACCTGATGGTTTGTTCATCTCGCCTATCCTCGCGGTAGTTATCAATCAACAAGGCTATCAACACTCCCAGAAACACCAGGCTAAGTTCTTTCAGGTATTCTTTGGTTTTCATGATTAGAGCATGTTTAGTGAATTAGGTATTCCAATATAAAAAAAAGTATGCAACCAACTGCATACTTCCTTTTTTGTTATCCTAAAAAACTTTTACAAATGGTATTATTCGTACCGTAAAGCCTTCACCGGATTTCTACGTGCCGAACGAATTGTGTGGTATCCAATGGTAAGCAGTGCGACTCCTAATGCCAACACCCCGCCCAATAAAAACAACAATGGATTGATAGCAACCCGGTACGCAAAACTATCCAGCCACTTTACCAGCAGCGCATACGTTACAGGGCTTGCAATCAAAAACGAAATCATGATTAACAATGCAAAGTTGCGGGAAAGTAATACGGTAATTTGTGTTTCGGATGCTCCCAATACTTTACGGATACCAATCTCTTTGGTTTTGCGGGCTGTCGTAATCGCAGCAAGGCCAAACAAGCCCATACACGAAACCAAGATAGCCAGGCCCGCCATAATGGTAACTACTGCACTCATCTGTTTATCCGATCGATAAAGATTTTCGAAGTGTGCATCCAGAAATGAATAATCAAAGGGATACGTTACATGTTGTTCCCAAACTGCTTTTACATAAGCAATAGCTTCTTCCACGTGTGCTTCATCAATTTTTACCGACATCTCGTCATAACCCCATCCCGGATGGACAGACATTTGAAGGGTATTGATCTTGTAATGCAATGAGTTGAAATTAAAATCTTTCGCCACACCAATAATGGTTCCCAGGGTATCGTTCGCATACCAGCCCATACCAGCTGGTGTGCCAATAATTTCGGTAAGACCGAGTTCTTTGGCAAAAGATTCATTTACAATGAAGGCAAAGTCTTTATCGGAACTTACTTCTTTCGAAAACTTGCGTCCGTCTTTTAATGCGATACCATATACATCCAGGTATTCGAAATCTACATTCACGTTAGAAGGAACAAATTCATAAATACCGGTATCGCTTTTTATCTTAAATGTGGTTTGGTGAAAGTTCTCCCCTAATCGTTGACCACTGGCCGTAACACCTAATATATACGGACTACGTTTTAATTCGGTGCGCAATTGTTCAAACTTCTGGTTTGCCTCACCATTCATATCCACCAGCATCATCTGGTCTGTGGTAAACCCGAGATCTTTGTTTTGCATAAAAGAAAGTTGCTGTACTACCACAAACGTGCTTACAATTAAGCCGAGTGCAAGCCCGAACTGTAACACCACCAATCCGGAACGAAACACGGATTTATTACCAGCCACTTCACCACCTTTTAATACCCTCGACAAACTGAACGTAGTCATATACAGCGATGGATAGATACCGGTGGAGATTCCCAATGCAAGGGTAGATACAACAATGTATACGATATTCTGCGGCTCCAGCAGCGGAAGCATAGTAAGTTGCCGATGAATCACTTTGTTGATTAGCGGCAGGGCAAGCAGATCGATTAGAACAGCCAGTGCGAGCGCCATAAATGCGAGCACCAACGACTCGAAAATAAACTGACCAAACAACTGAATTTTTTTGGCACCAACTGTTTTACGAACACCAATTTCTTTCCATCGGTGCGAAGAGCGGGCCGTACTCAGATTCATAAAGTTGACACCGGCTATCATCAATATAAAAATACCCACAACCGAAAACACATCGAGATATTTGCCATTAAACTTCCGGTAGTTGTTGTAGTCGTGTTCAATATCGGTAGAGGCCAGATGCACATCTTTAAGTTTTTGCAGGAAGAGTACATAAAAAGTATTGATCTGCGGATCGTCCATGTGTCGGCTTAAGAAGGCTGGAAATTTTTCTTCCAAAGCTTTTATATTGGCATTGGGGTGCAGCACCAGGTAGGTATTTAAAAAATTACCACCCCACTGGTTATTGAATTGTTTGTTCTCGCTTATAAGGGTTGTTAGAGAAACCAACGCATCAAACTTCATGTGCGAGTTTTCGGGAACATCTTTCAATACACCGGTTATTTTGTACTCCTTGTTACGGAAGGTAAGCGACTTGCTCATCGCTTCTTCTATGGTAGCGAAAAACTTCAGGGCTGTTGATTCTGTAACCATCATGGAAAATGGTTCGTCAAGTGCAGTGCCCCGATCACCCATCAGCACTTCAAAATCAAAAATCTCCAAAAAGGTACTATCCACTGTAGCCATAAAGGGCAGTAGAAATTTTTTATCCCCATCAGCAACCAATTGCTTAGGCCTGCCCATAAAACGTGTATAATTTGCTACTTCAGGATATTCCTTCAACAAGCTGGGCGCCATGCCGGGCATGGTTAGCGCAACCTTCTGCACATTGGTGCCTGTAAAGTTCTGTACCTCGTCAAGCCTGTAAATAGCCGGAGCCTGGGTATGAAACGCATCAAAACTTCGCTCATCGCGGATAAAAAGATAAATAATGATGCAAGTCGCAAACCCAATGGCCAGACTAAAAATATTAATAAAGGAATAGAGGGGAGTTTGCCGAACGTTACGAAGAGCAATGAGTAGATAGTTTTTTAGCATGGGAGTGGGTTTTTATTAATACTGCAGTAACGGATGTTGGTTACATAATGTGTTGAGCAGATGTGTGAATTTTTGTAAGAAGTTGTAAAACATTGTAAAACGAGACTTACATCTTCACTAAAACTGTAAAAAAGCAAAAAGCCTTCGGTTTTCACCGAAGGCTAATCAAAAATAATCGCCTGAATCTCGAACCCATTTCGGATCACGATTGCATGGTTAAAAAATTATTTTGGCAACACAACTGCATCAATCACGTGCACCACACCATTGCTACCCTTCAAATCGGCAGTAGTCACGAAAGCAGCATTCCCCGACTCATCAGTTAATTTAACTTTACCGCCTTCAATAGAGGTTGTTAACTTACCACCACTTACGGTTGTTACAACTGCCTTACCATTGCCAGCTTTTATTGCTGCCATTACAGCAGCTGCATCCAGATTTCCACTCACCACATGATAGGTTAAAATTTTTGCCAATTGAGCTTTATTCTCAGGCTTCAATAGCGTTTCAACAGTACCGGCAGGAAGTTTAGCAAACGCTGCATTAGTAGGTGCAAACACTGTGAACGGACCTTTTCCTTTCAATGTAGTAACCAAATCAGCAGCCTTTACTGCAGCTACCAACGTGGTGTGATCAGCCGAGCCAATGGCGATATCCACCACATCTTTAGTCTGCGCAAATGATGTTGCCGAAATAAAAATAGCAACCATTACAAAGAGAACATTTTTCATAAAACCTTTAGTTAGTAAGACTATATAACAGACCGTGTCTGCTATTGTTATTATGAAAGAGATATATTCGAAGTAAATCTTACATACATGAACTTAACTGATATTAAATGGGTGAATCGTTAAACAAATGATTCATCGTGTTGTTTTTATGAAGCAATTCAATAAATGAAAATCCTCCTTACAGGTTCTACTGGTTATATTGGTCGCAGGCTATTATCTGCTTTAGTGGCAAATGATCATGAGGTTATTTGTCTGGTACGTGATAAGCGAAGATTTGATTGGGACGATTTTTCCAAAGAGGAATTGGCAAAAATTTCAGTAGTGGAAGGCGATCTCTCGCAGGCGACCTCGCTCGCGTCAACTCCAATAAACTTTGATATTGCCTATTACCTGGTTCACTCCATGAGTTCCGCACAGGGCGATTTCACTCACACAGAATCCGCTTCGGCCCGAAACTTTGTAGCACTTGTTAATCGTAGCCAGGCAAAGCAAATTATTTACCTGAGTGGTATTGTAAATGATGATGCGCTGTCGCATCATCTTCAGTCGAGAAAGAATGTAGAAGATATTCTTAAAACATCGAAAGTGCCAGCCACTGTATTGCGGGCCGCCATCATCATTGGTTCGGGTAGTGCTTCGTTTGAAATAATTCGTGATCTCGTAGAGAAGTTACCGGTAATGATTGCGCCTCGATGGCTAAAGACACGGTGCCAGCCCATCGGCATCCGCAATGTAATTCAATACTTGGTGGGGGTTATGCTAAAGCACGAAACCTATACTCAATCATTTGATATTGGTGGTGCAGATGTGCTGACCTACAAACAAATGTTGTTGGGTTATGCCAAAGTCAGAAACCTTAAACGCTTAATCATTACGGTGCCCGTTCTTTCGCCCAAGCTTTCTTCCTTATGGTTGTACTTCGTTACCTCAACTTCTTATTCGTTGGCCAGAACATTGGT
Organism: Cyclobacteriaceae bacterium; assembly: GCA_019638395.1. GTDB lineage: Bacteria > Bacteroidota > Bacteroidia > Cytophagales > Cyclobacteriaceae > ELB16-189. The sequence continues at coordinate 569,192 of JAHBTX010000004.1, read as the reverse complement.
AGCCAGTATGAAAAACGAAGTAATATGCAGCGATACACGAATTCAGAATATTGTTCCGATAAAGATTCTCCAGTATGATGAAGCATTAAATCTGGCTTTCGAAAAAATCAGTCAGAAAATCATAATCTCCAGTTGGAAAGATGCAATTTCTCTTGACACCCTTAAAAATAACTTTCTTGATTTTAAACAAGTGCCCGTACATGGCGTGCTTACCGACAAACGTGTTGTTGGGTTTAATCGAGATAAAGCTGACGTAATTGAAAACCTGTGGCGAATTGGTGGCGAGCGAGGTTGGTACTTTGGCAACTGGATGTGGCGCATTCGTGGTGTTATGGACAAAACAGTAGGTGGCGTTGGTTTACGCAGAGGTCGCAGAAGTGAAACCGATTTAAAACCCGGTGATGCACTTGATTTCTGGAGAGTATTGGAGGCAGATAAAGAAAACGGACGGTTGCTTTTATACGCTGAAATGAAACTACCCGGAGAGGCATGGTTGGAATTTAAAGTAAAAGAAGCCGATGGAAAGAATACATTGCATCAAACAGCAACGTTTCAACCGCTGGGGTTGTGGGGCCGCGTGTATTGGTTTATGGTATTACCCTTTCATGGACTTATTTTTCCGAGAATGGCCAAGGGGATCATTTCACATAACAAACAATAAGCTGAACAAGGTGGTCTGACTATTGATAAAGAAAGACCAGTCCCAGCCATTAATCCTACGTCCATGAAGCTAATACACGAATTTATCTGGCTCTTAAAGAAATCATTTACACAATGGGTTGCACGCGAACCCTTTAACAACAGTGTAATTATAGCTTATTATACCATCTTTTCCCTTCCGGGATTACTTATCATAATTATCAACATAGCTTCCTCCTTGTACGACAAACAAGAAATTACCAACCAAATCACAAATCAAATTCAACGGGTAATGGGTGGTGATACCGCCAGGGATATTGAATCTATACTTGGTAATATCAGTAAGCGCGAAGGAAGTGCGATTTCCTCGATAGTCGGAATAGCTACGCTGCTATTTGGTGCCACCGGAGTCTTTTATCAACTGCAGCAGATGCTCAACAAGATCTGGCAGGTAAAACCAAAAGTAAAAACCAGGCATAAGCTACTCGAACTCATCCGCGATCGCATTTTTTCTTTTGGATTAATCCTGGTTGTTGGGTTTTTGTTGTTGGTCTCGCTCGTACTTTCAGCAGCACTTAGTGCGGTAAGTACATGGGTATCTATACACCTTTCAGAATCGTTGAATGTGGTCTTTAAATTTTTAGATATAATCATATCGCTTGGTGTAATTACGTTTTTGTTTGCCGCCATCTACAAATATTTACCCGATGTAAAACTTGAATGGAAAGAAGTTGCGCCTGGAGCCTTTCTAACCGCGATACTTTTCGTAGCTACCAAGTTTGCTCTGGGATTTTATTTTGGCCAAAGTGATCTCGGCTCCACTTATGGAGCGGCCGGCTCCATTATTTTAATTATGCTGTGGGTGTCTTATGCAGGAATGATACTTCTATTTGGTGCAGAGTTTACGGAAGTTTACATAAGTAAACACGGTCGAAATCCTAAACCAACTTCAGCCGCAGTTTCTACTGCTTCTTAGGGATACAATCAATAGGCAAGTTCAATTTTCATTCTTATAAAATGTAAAAAAGAAGACCTGACTATCAGGTCCTCCAAGCTAATTGACTATCATGCTTTACTATTTTCCCCAAACCTCAACTACCGATTTATCTTTGGAGTCATTTTTACTGTCGTACCAGAAAGTAATTTTTTCTATTGCACGGGAATTACCTTTAAGATCCCACAGCCGCCCATCATTTGCAGCATTTACTTCATCTGTAAAGTCAATATCCTGCGTATCGCCATTTTTGAAATGAACGGTTGCTTTATTTTGTTGAACAAGAGTTAGTGCAATAGATAAACAACGGCAAACGCAAAACACATAGCGAATTACATTCGAGCCTATATTCAGCATTAGGTCTATGACCTCATTTCATTCGTTGTGATTAATCATCGTAAATTCTTGATTCGTTGACTTAATTTCTTGCGGTGCAAGTGCCACAAAAGCAAAAAACCCTAGAAATAATTCCAGGGTTTTTTTGTTATAACTGATTGATTATCAGTGGTACCTAAGGCCGGAATCGAACCGGCACGTCCGAGGACACACGATTTTGAGTCAAAAAAAATACCTTTCCCGGTCGAAATCATTTATTCCCATTTGGTTCCCTAAATATTGTTTTTTAGCCAAATTTTGAACATATTGGGAAGTATTGGGATATAGATGATTCCAAAAAATACCCAAATCCGCGGTGCAAACGCGGTGCAAATTTTTGGAATTTATCCCCTCGCGGTGCAAGCGCGGTGCAAATTTTTTGAAGCATTTACGTTAAAAAATGGGAACGAATATGAGACCAACAGTAACCCTCTTTTTGGATACCCGGACGGTATTTAAAAGAACCAAAACACATCCTTTGAAACTCCGCGTTGGCATGACACGCAACATGAGCCGGTTATATGGGCTGAACTTTAGTTTCACCGAGAGCGAATTTGAGAAGCTTCAAAAAAATCAGTTGAAAGAACCATACAAGGATACGTGGAACAAAATTGCAGCACTTGTAAAAAAAGCGGATACGGTGATTGATGGGTTGATGCCCTACTTTAGTTTTGAAACGTTCCGCGAACAATTTCTGGACACACCTACGCGATCTTTTGTGGTTGCCGTTGACAAGACATCGCTGGTGAGTATTGGCCAATCCGTGGCTGATAAATACAAAAAACAAAACCGGTTGTCAATGGCCGTTAAAATGAAGGACTCGGTACGGTCTATCATAAAATTCGTGAATGAAAAAAATCCAGATCAGAAAAGAATCAAGCGCGCTGAGAATGGTACGATTGAAAACATTCCCATGCGTGTGATTACACCTTCGTTCTGCCGTGCGTATGAAGAGTACATGTATGAAAAATCAAAAACAGGAACACGCAACGGAGCCGGGATCAATATGCGACACATCCGCATTTTATTTAATCAGGCAATTGCGCAACGGCTGATCCCCCGGGAGTGGTATCCTTTCAAGCGTGAATCCGGTGAGGTGTCTGCTTTCGAAGATCCATACGTGATCCCCAATGAGCAAAAGGTTAAGGTTTACCTCAATGAACAGGAAACGATCAAGCTTGCTGACATTACCCATTTTGAAACGGAGCGACAGCAGCGCGCGCAGGTTGCCTACTTCATTTCGTTTTATTGCAACGGGTCCAATGCTGCGGATTTCCTACGATTCAAGTTCCGGGATATCATCGGTGACTTTATTATCTTCTACCGGGAAAAAATCAAGAATGCGAGCAAGGGTAATCGGAAACCCATTAAAGTTTATTTGTCGCAGGAACTCAAAGACCTGATTGCACAATATGGTAATCCCCCGGCACCGGATAACTATATTTTCCCCTGGTATAAACCGGGCATGACGGAAGAGGAAATGTTTGTGGTCCGGAATCGGTTTAATCAGGAAGCCTCCAAGTCTATTAAAGTGCTTTTAAAAAAGAATGGTATTGATAAGCGTGTTTCCATCGGCAAGGCACGGCACGCGTTGGCGAATATCCTCAAGCGGAATAAAGTGGATCGCGAGTTTGCCAAAGACATCTTTGGTCACACCAGTATTGTGACGGCTGATAATTATTACGGACAATTTGATGATGATATTCATGCTTCGATCATGGCCAATATTGTCTCCGTTAAAAAAATCAAGTCTCGAGTAGCGCAGGAGACCTGATCTTTTATCATATGCGGAACGACTAGATGAACCCTTGATCCGCAAATGAATAATACCCTTCACTGGTGATGATGATATGATCCAGCAGTTGGATTTCCAGAAAGCGGCCACCCTCTTTTATCTTGCGGGTGAGGTCTATATCGGATTGGCTGGGTAGCAGATTGCCCGATGGATGATTGTGTGCGAGCATGATTCCACTGGCGACACCTTTAAGTGCTGCGCCAAAGATTATTTTCGGGTCTGCGACCGTTCCGGATACACCACCGGTTGACACTTCGAAAATGCCCAGTACCCGATGTGCCCGGTTCAGCAGGATCACTTTGAATTGTTCTACGAATTCAAGTTTGGATTCATCCCAGGTTTGTTGCAGGACTTCGTATGCATCCCGTGAGCAGGTAATCTTGGTACGCTCGGATGGCTTCACTTTTGTTTTGTAGGAAAGTTGAATTTCAGCGACTTGGTGTTTTTCATTTTGTGTTTCCATAATCATAAGGTTTTAATTATGGTGCCTGCTGTTGTCTTGCCGGGAGCGACTCCGCCAAGGAGGAACGGAATAAATTGAACGCGCGCGGGGCCGTGGGTTTATGCCGTAGTTCCTTGAAGCGGATCAGCGAGGCAAGACTACCTTTGCGCCAGCGATTAACACATTGATTTTTTGATTAATAAAGTGCCTTTCACTTTTAATCGATCGTCAGATTCGCTATCTTCAATCAGTAAATAATAAACAATTTCAATCATGATGAACGCGATTTCATTACGACCACATGTGGAACAGTTGCGCGAACTTATGCTTGCCCATATCACGGAATGGATGGCGCAGCAAGAAGAAGTTTCATTTGCAGACGGAAAAAAATTAGGCTCCGCACGTGAGATCATTGATGGTCTGGTAATGAAAGGCGATGAGGTTTTTGTGATCACCAAAGATCAGGCAACAGCGGAAGGGCTTTATCACGACCTGGATGATGAACGTTTTGTATTGTTGGAAGACTTATTGTGGATCTACGAACAACTTCAAGCGCAGGCGGCTTGATGTCAGCGCCTCCCTATCGGTAAAACTCTCAACAAAAGATACACCCAAGTTCAGGCGCACCTCCTCTTATACCCGCCCACACCTGTTCATTGTTTCCGTTAAGCCGCCAATGTGCTGGCCGCGGGTTCTTTGTCAAGGGTGGCGATTCCAAAAAAAAATAAAAAACAATCGACACTTGTATTACCCTTGACAAAGGTTCTGCGGGCGGGACAACTTTGGCGGGCGGTAACTGAACTACACGGGTCTGTTGTAGTGGCTCAGCATTGTTTTAAAACGAGAACAAGGTTGGAGGTGACTAAACAGGATTTGATTTCTTGATCAACGTCTCTTGTTTTTCCTGTGGACACGGATGAACCTTTCAATATCTTTGTAATCATAAAGAATCACACTCCCGATGCGGCTATAGGGTAACACTCCACTGGTGCGAAGTTGTTGCAACTTCCCATGTGAGATGGAAAGTAACTTTCGAAGTTGGTGTGATCGTAGCCAACGTTGTTTGAGATCATGGTGACCAAACTTACTTTCCATTTCAGCAATGAGGTCAGACTTGAGTTTTTCAAGGTGTTGTAACATGATGACATCTTCCATGACGCTTTTGTAATTTATTACTGCAAAGGAGCAGTTGAAAGCGATGCCTGAACAGTTGCAGGGGTTATAGAACCCTCATCCGATCCTCGTGGCATAAAAAAAATTGAAATTATTGGCCCGAATTCTTCACCAAGACCACAATGAAAAAAAACGGGTTGCACGAAAGTATTCGAATGCCTACATTAAAATGACAATTCGTTTGAGCCAACGCAAACCGTACTGTTCAAAAGCAGATTAGTGCACAACCAAGCCCGCTCATGAATCAACCGCAGCAAACAAAACCACCACTCATTAATTGTCACACCCACATTTTCACCGGTGATCACGTGCCCCCTTACCTGGCCAAGACGTTTGTGCCGCCACCGCTTCATTACCTGCTACCGCTTTCTTTGATTGTAAAGTTTTTCCGGTTCTGGTATAAATATCCTAACCGATGGCGGTATGGCGCCCGCGCGAAACGAACTGCCAGACTTTGGTATAAAATTAGAATGATTGGTGCCCGAACCGGAATTGCCCGTTTTTTCAGCGTGGTGATTGGATCTGCGATTGCGTTGGTGGTGCTGATTATTCTTATTGATGGATTTGCTGATCCGCGATCTACCAACGCGGTAGTGGTGTATGTACTACGAATCAAACGCTGGCTATGTGATCATTATCTCCTGTGGATTCCGGGTTCCGTGTTTGGAAAAGTGATGCTGCTGGTCATCCTGTTGTTATTTTTCAAACCGATGGCCAATCTGGTGTTCAGTGTAATGAAAAGAGTGTTCGGCATCTTCAACGCGATACCCGGCCCGGACAGTGTTAAGCTCGCTAAGCGTTATCTCAACATTGGACGCTATTCCTTTTACCGGAGTCAGGCGCGTATCTATACAAAATTGAAAGATCAGTACCCGGTGGGAACGGGTTTTATTGTCTTGCCGATGGATATGGAATTTATGGAAGCCGGAAAATTAAATTCAGACTATTCTTATCATCACCAGATGCAGGAACTGTTGGAACTGAAACAGAAAAAACAAAATCAGGATACGCTATTCCCTTTTGTTTTTGTTGACCCGCGCAGGTTTGTTGCGGAGGGCACCCGACACTTTGATTATGAGGTTACGACCAGCAGGGTGACATTGAAGGATTGTTTCATCAAGACATTTGTGGAACAACATCAGTTTAGCGGATTCAAGATTTATCCGGCATTGGGGTATTACCCATTTGATGAAGCGTTACTACCTCTTTGGAAATATGCTGCCGATCACGGCATCCCGATTTTGACCCACTGCATCCGCGGAACAATATTTTACCGCGGCAACAAAAAAAAGGAATGGGACGCACACCCTGTGTTTGAGCAGGTCACCGGGAAGCGTTATGAACCTTTGCAGTTGAATGAGGTAGAGAACAAAGATTTCTGTAACAACTTTACACATCCGTTGAATTACTTATGCTTGTTGGACGAAACGTTGTTACGCGTGGTGATCAGCAATACCAAACCGGAAAGTGCGGCCCGCAAACTATTTGGTTTCACAGACCTCAACACACCGTTGGAACATAACCTGACGCATCTGAAACTTTGTTTTGGTCACTTTGGTGGTGATGATGAGTGGCTGAGATTTCTGGAGAGTGACCGGGACAATTATAGTAGTCAACTGGCCAAGCGTCCGGACCGGGGGATCACGTTTCTGACCAATGAAAATGGTGTAGAGCGCAGGGGAAAACCGGAACAAACCTGGAAGTACGTGGATTGGTACTCCATCATTTGCAGTATGATGTTACAATACAAGCACGTGTATGCCGATTTGAGTTACATCATCCATAGTCCTGGCATTCAGCCGTTACTCAAGCACACGCTGCAGAATGAGCGGCTCCGTGAAAAAGTTTTGTTTGGGACAGATTTCTACGTAGTCCGAAATCATAAATCAGAGAAAAATATGTTGGCCGACATCACCTATCACCTCACTGATGAAGAGTTAGATCAGATTGGTCGTACCAACCCAAGGGTGTTTCTTTCCAACGCGTTACACGGACCCCCAAACATTTGATATTAATCCCGGGCTAATCATGAATCTTTGGCATTTCTTATCTTTGGTTGAAATTTGATTCATGGCTTTAGCTATTGCTGCGGACTGGAATACGGACCGGATCATTGAAGAAATCAACGTCAGGCGCGTGGCATGCATACAGGCATTGCTCCAAACCTCCGAACTGGAAAACTATTTGCAGGAGAAGTTTGATGTGTTTGCCTTGAGTGGCGTGCGTAGGGAATTTCTCAAACGGGATTTGATGACTCTGACTAACGATCCGCTTGATTTGGGGCATTACGCGACTGCGATCCGACAAGCAAAAGAGGCTGGGTGTGCACCTGATCAAACGATTACGCAGCAATTGATTGCGCGCGAGATTGAGAATGTGATTCGAAAGTATATCTCGTGATTTAGTTACCGTTCCTACGATGTGTTATCATAAAGCATTAGCGATTAACATAAGTGAACTGGAGGAGCACTACGCTGCATCCTTTCAAACAATTACCGAAGAGTTGGACATCATCAAAGAAAAGTTTGAGGTGTTGGCGCGGAAAGATGGTGCATTGCATGCGTTAAGTCTTACTCAAACAGAATCTATTCACAACTTGCTGGTTGCCTATTCCCAAAAGAACAGTTTGCCCGCACATTATTCTAAACAGGAACTTTCCGAACTGAAGTATTATCTCAAGACGCTGTCTGGAATTGATAAAGAAAAAATTTCCCGGTATCACGAGAATGGTTTTGACTACCTGCCTACGCCTGTTATCACTGCCGGTGAACCTGATCAGTTCAAGTTATTCCGGTGGGGGCTTATCCCCTTTTACATGAGTGATGTGGAGAAGGCGATGATCTTGCGCACGCAGACGTTGAATTGTATTTCTGAAGAGATGGCCGACAAACCTTCCTATCGGGATGCGGTCAAAAATGCGCAGCGGTGTCTGATCCCGGTAACGGGGTTTTATGAATGGCGGTGGTTAGATGAAAAGGGAACGGTGAAGATACCGTATTATGTGACGTTTCGGGATCAACAGGTGCGTTCTATGGCTGGCCTTTACAGCAGATGGAAAGATAAAGTTACCGGTGAATATTATTATAGTTACACGGTGCTCACGACAAAAGCCAACAGCATTTTGGAATATGTCCATAATCACAAGCAGCGCATGCCGGTATTCATTTCACGGGAAGATGAAAAGGCCTGGTTGAACCGGGATTTGTCACAAAAGGATGTTGCAGATTTATGCACGCCATCCCAGGATTCAGCGATGCGGGCCTATACGATTTCAAAACTATTGACGACACGCAATATTGTCACCAATGTGCCGGAAGTGCAGCAACCGATGAACTATCAAACTGCGATTCAGGAAGCCGCACATTTTCTGGAGGCGGGTAAACGCAAAGAAGCTTTGGAAGTATTTAAGCAAGTGATCAGTGGCGAAAAACTGAATGCGGATGACCTTGCGCAGGCCGCCAGTCAGGAGATAAAAGCCGAGTTGAGTTTGGGTTAACCATTTTATATTTCTCTATCAAATGTTTGTCGATCACGATGTATGGAGTCAAAAAGTCTCACTCGTTGCTGCAACCAAGCTCAAGCGATCAACACAAAAATTATTTAGTCAAACAGCCCTATCCATTCTCACCTCCCTAACCCCTTTATAAACTGCCTTCGCTGATCTTTCTTTAAAGACAAATCAAAACCAACTCTAACAACAATTCTACTTGAATAAGGATTGAATTCTTGGCCTTTCACATTGTAAAGCATCCAGGTATGGCCATAAAGCAGTCTCGATATTCTGAACTCTTTACCAATTCCGCCCAGAAATACATTGGACCATTGATTGTAAGTCTTGTCTGTTAATTTTAATGGTAATTGTTGGTTTAAACGCTCAGCCTCTACTCGAAAGTAAAACGCTTTAAAGAGACGATAATTCGTAAAAGCCTTAAAACCCCACACATCTCTATCCTGAACTAATCGTGGTGTCTTATCAAAATTGATATGTGCTATTCCTGCCGCACCAAAATCAAATCGGCCAGTGAGGCGGTAATAGACATGGGGCGCAATGTAAAGTGCGGAATAATTATTCTTGCCCATAATCTGTAATGCAATTCCGGGAAAGACTCGCTCCCGAAAAGGTTTCTCTTTCATTGCATTAGGTGGCCTTTTAGGCAAATCATTTATGCTTTGCACCTCGCCATATTTCCGTTTTATCTTTCCAAGCTTTTCCTGCGCATCCGACACTTGAGTCTTCTGTTCAAGCAATTTATCCGTTACCACATCCGTGGCTTTTGTTAACGCTTCCTGTTTCAACTTTTGCGGATCCTGATTAGCCTGCATCTTGGCCAAGTATTCCGTTTGCATTTGCTTAATCTTTTCCATCTTCAAACGATGTTCCTGAATAGTCTTGATTTCACCTACTTGCGACAACTGTTGTTCAGCCAATTTGCCCAACTGTTCATAGTTTAGACTGTCGAGGCCTTTCAAACTATCCAACTTGATTCGGTGAGTCTTCAACTGTCGATTAGTATCGTTTACCTTTTTAAAACTGGCATTAAACTTTTTGATTGATTCCATTCCCGGAATGGAAGGCATGGCAGGCATACCTGGCACATCCAGATTAGGAAGATTTGTATCTATTGATGCAAGGTCTTTCAATTTCAAATCACCCAGGTTTAGATCAGGCCAGAGTTGGTTGAGGTTAAGATCGGGTGAGAACTCCGGATACGTGAGCGCGACCGGTGGCATGTCCCAACCCATCTTGCTTGAAAGATCGCCTTGCAGTTTATCTAATCCCGGATTTTTTAATCCCCATCTTTGCAAAATCACTTCCGATTGCTGCATGTATTTCTGTTGCAGACTGTCAATAGAATTTTTGATCTGCAATTCTGTTTTATCAACCTGTGTTGAAATCGCTTGAGCTTGTTTGTGCATCACCAGCTTAAGCGAATCTATTTGTTTGATATCCGGATCAAACAAAAAAAGTTTGTCAGCATCCGGTATCGATTCCATTCTACCCCGTAATGAATCCAACCGGTTTGCCAACTTGAGTGTATCCTTAACCTGCAGCAACGCGTTAGCTTTTGCTCGAATCCGGTTTAATGAATCCGTTACGCGCGTTGTCTTTCGGGAAACCGAATCAGAAAACGAATTCACTTTACTTCTTTGCAATTCAATTTGGGCCTTCAAACTATCAGCCTTAACCTTTGCCAGCGAGTCGATCTGGGCAATAGCCGGGCAGGTAAGAATTAGTACCAGAATTACCCCCGAAACTACCGCGGCATAACGTGTTTGTATCGTATCTTTAATCGGCAAACAGGGCACATTTTGTATAGTGAAAAGTAAGAAATTTCTGATTCTGTTTTGTGCTCTTGCATGCTTCTTTCAAAGCCGGGCACAACAAATTCTTGATCCTTGTTTTCAATCGCCAACTATTGGCATGTTTGATCCTACCCCTTTGATGGGACAAGTTTGTGATTGTTCATCTATTTCTGGAGCTTCCGACATGCTGGAATGGGACGGTGATAAATGGATTGGTTTTATCCCATTTACCAGGGTTGATTTACCACCCCCGCAAGGTTGCGTAAAACGGGCAGTTTGGATGGGCCACCAAGGTTGGACTCGCGGAGGTGAAGGCATCACGCTAAAATTGGATAAACCTTTTGAAGCCGGAAAAACATATCAATACAGTTTTACTTATGCTAAAGATGGCATTGGACCTGCTTCGGCATTCGGGCCCTTGGCTTACACCAATAGCGAGTCTTCTATGACCAATGCCATTTCTGTTGGGCAATTTACACCCACGGTTGATTGGCGAACTGACACCCTAACCTTTACCGCAACCGCAGCACAAGCTGGCCATACCTGGCTTATTTTGAAAGCGCTAACTTCATCCGGCATTGTGTTGGCGCCTTGTCGCGTTGAAAGTGCCACTATTTCTTTCTCCTTACCTGATAATCAAAGACTATGTTTAGGGGAAACGCTATTGTTACAAGCACCGATAAATGATTACTACCAATATCATTGGAGCACAGGAGAAGTTACACCTTCCATTACGGTAGATCGGTCAGGTGTGTATGAAGTTGAGATTTCTTTGGAGCAATGCCCGGGTACTGCCAGTGATGCGGTGGAGGTAGAATTTATTGATTGTACGGTTATCATGGAGATGCCTACTTTCTTTAGCCCGAATGAAGACCTTTATAATCCGGTGTTCAAACCCATAACGTACAACCATATTAACCGCGGTTGGTTACAAGTGTATAACCGCTGGGGCGAAAAGGTTTTTGAAGGCGATTTATTTACGGGCTGGGATGGTGAAGTGAATAAACGAGAAGCTGCAACAGGTGTTTATTTCTGGACGATTGGTTATACCGATAAGAATGGCGCTAACCATTCTCAACGCGGTGTACTACAATTAAGCCGATAATGGTTTACTTTTTGCTATTGATTTGATAGGCAAAACTTATTTGAAAGGTTCTATTCTTATAATCAACCTCCCGATTACTAGACTGATCTACCAATTTAAGATTTTTGACCGATGTAACACCCAAATAATAGCGAGTGAATGCACGCAGTTTGGGTGTTAACGCATAACCTACTTCAGCATTAAAGCCAAAATCAATCGGTTCATAAATATTTCCGGATTCAGCTTTACTTGGAGCCAATTTATAGCCAACAGTCGGTCCTAAATCAACGTTCCATTTGTTTAAACCAACCGACAACAAAATGGGTATATTAAGATAGGTAAGTTTTTCACTCACTTGCCCTTCATTAACGCTTTCGAAACTACCCCCGCGTGTAATTAAATTCAATTCAGGTTTTAACGATAGCTTGCCCTTGATTGGAATCTTACCTCCTATGCCTATGTGATATCCAACAAGGCCCCCATATATATCCTTTGCATTTTTTACGAAATTTTTATCTCCTGAAAATGCAAACGAATTAATGGTAAGGCCTGAACTTGCATACCATGCTACACGGTTAGCCGACTCGTTTGCCTCTGTTTGGGCAGTTGTAATATGAATTATGAAGCAAAGGCTGGCAGTAATAAAAAGTCTATTCATAGCGGGTTATTATTTAAGTTGTTAACAAAACTCAGAGGCTTTCATTAAAAAAGAAAATTTTTTATCAAATAAAATCAAGTGTGTTGGAGAAGAACTCCAACGTGGGCGAAGGCATTTTTAATTAAACTCAAGGAATTACGAAGTTGACCGAAACGCCTAAGTTAAAATTAAAACCATTCTCCTTGATGGTATAGTTTGACCCCACCGCAAATGTCTTATCGTACTTCTCGGTATAATCAGATTCCATGAAATAGTACGACACAAAAGAAATACTAGCATTTAGTCGATCAGAAAATTTATAAAATAACTCTGGCCGAATGAATCGTTGGCTCCTTTCAACGCTGATAGTTTGTCCTAGAGGAGATGAGCCTGTCAAAAAAATACCGGAACCTTTGGTGCTAACGCGATTAAGAGTAGCCGTAATAGGAATGGCTAAACGAGTACTTAGAAACATTTTATATTTCACAAACCCGCCATAAACAAATCCACTGCTAGTACTTTCGCCTTGATACAATACATAGGTAGGACTAAGGTTGATATGCTTGTCTGTCACGTTTCGATGCACCCGTGCATAACCAACTTGTATTCCAAGTTCAAAATTTCTAGAGGCAACGAAGGATACCGAAGGCATAGCGTAGAAGTCAAATTCAGAGACCTTCATCGGAAAACCTTGGAACCCACCTTGGCTTAACTCATATGATAAATACTTGTGTGAAGTGACTTCTATTTTTACGCCAAGCACCACTGCTCCCGACTCAATTTGAGCAAATGCCGATGAACTTGAGAAAGTAATAGCAATACTATACAAAAAGTACTTTAACGATCTAGTTCCCTTTGCCATTCGCGTTTTAGGTTTAATTATTATCAGTTAAATATATTTCTTCAAGACATTCACTGCAAACGAATCAACGTTTTCCAAAGATTTGACAAATCCATTTGTCTACCCAACCCGAAGTTTGCTCCTAATCTCGCATGGAATTTTTTAATAGCTGACACATCAAAAGTATAAGGCCCGTTTGTTGAAATACGCATGGAGCGATCATAGGAAACTCGTTGGTCTGCTGCGTGCATTCCACCTATAAAACCAAACTCAGTTTGGGCAGCTACAATATGAATTATGAAGCAAAGGCAGGCAGTAATAGAAAGTCTATTCATGAACAGGTTTATTTTAAGGCTAACAAAACTCAGAGGCTTTCATTAAAAAGATAATTTTTTCCTCAAATAGACTCAGGCACGTTGGAGAAGAACTCCAACGTGGGCGAAGACTTAACATCAAATGTAAAAGGCCCGTTTGTAGAAATGCGCATGGAACGATCGTAGGAAACTCGTTGGTCAGCTGCATGGATACTACCTATAAAACCGAATTCTGTTTGAGCGCTTACGAGATGGCTTGCAGTAACGAAAATTAAAATAAAGGTCTTGTTCATATATGATTCAAAGTGGTCCGCAAAAATCAAATTTTCTCACTCTTAACTTTAAGAGTTCACCTCCTTAATTAAACTAAAAACTGATTTAAGTATCTCGTTGATATTTTCTTCAATGAAATTGTTGTCAGAATATGTAACAAAATCTTCATTTTGATTTTCAACCCCCTTATTTAAAAAAGTCTGTATGTGGATGAGTCCAATTCGCTTTTTTTCCCCTTGCCAATCACTTTCAATTATGTTTTTGCACTTTGTGTAAACCTTAAAAGGATTTCTTATGTGTAAATAGTTTTCCCCTTTCGGAAAAACACAATTGATTACCTGTAAATTTCCCCCCAATAGTAGTTCTTCAATCTTTGTGTTTTCAAACGTTAACGAATGTATTTTTTTTTCAATGCGACTAAATAATTTTTTGCTAGTAATTTTTCTATCCCCTCTTAATGAGAGTGAAAATATTTCAGAACTTATGATAGAAACATCCTTAGCAAAAAAGGACTCTATAAATACATGACTAAACTTACAACGAAAAAAAGTTACTCTTTCGAATTTTAAATCACTAAAAACAAGATGATCAAAATGGCAATTCTCATATGTAATATCTTGTACATCCTTGCAACGACTATCTTGTTTTATTACAGTGTCTTTGACTATTTTATTCATCACTCATCACTTTCATCATTTATAAATTAATCCTGTTCCTCCAGAACCATATTTAACAACATGAGAATTCCATCTTCCTATAGTTGTAACATCCCACCAATAACCAGACAAGAATCCTTCACCAGCCATATCAGCTCCAAAATTTCTAGCTCCCATTCTTAGGAATCCAAACTTTGAAGCATTTCTTAAGATAAGATTTTTGCTTGCATAAAATCTAAACGCGGCATCTACTCCTTTTCCTCTCATCATTGCTCTTACACCAGCACGAGAGCTATAGGTAAATGCATTTAGTTCTCCAACTGTCATGAAAGATGTAAAATTTTTAACACTTTGATTTACTGCATATCTGCCAGCGAGCGTCACGGTCGTTCTTCCTGCAACTGCCAGTCCTGTCCTAAGAGGTATTCCAACTGCTGCCCCGAAGCTAGGAGTAAAAGAAATTTGACTAAGTGGATCAAAATCAATCTGTCCCGTAGCTAAATTGGTAATTGTGATTTGTGCTATGTCATAACTTTGGAAAGACCCATCTTTGTTATAATAGGTAGTTGATACTGACCGCTCGCCCCAATTTTCATTAAACATTATCGGGTCGCTAACGTAAGAGACCGAAATTTTTTTACTGGTTATGTTGCTTATAAAAGCGTTATCACCATAAAGTTCTGCATCTCGCCTTGCAGATTGTCTCTGTTCTCGTGTGGAGCCGAACAGTCCAAAAAAGTATCCTCCATTTGGATCAGTACCATTTACCGGATTATTACCCATTCCAACATATGGAGAATAAAATTGTCCCTCTGGGTCTGTCTGGAACCACCTACCCACAATCGCATCATACTCCCTCAACTCAAAATGATTCCAACCCGTTTCTAAATCTTTCTCAGCAAATTGTCCTTGATAGCCGTAACGATAAGTAGGATTCTCCTGTGTTCTTTGTTCCCGCATGGTACTACCCCATGCATAATAATCACTTGCTTGCACCACGCGGCTTTTGGTATGCGTAACTTTCAAATCATCGAACCATACCTTGGTGTTTTCACTTTCGTTACTCACCCATACATAGATGTAGCCCTTTTGTTGTGGCTTGATGAAAGACGGAAATTTCACCAACTGCGGATCAACTGTCATTTCCAAACCGGGGTCAAAGCCCGCTGCGTTAGGTACACGCCATGCTCCACCGTCTTTAACCACATAGTTTTCATCAAAAACTAAATAGTTCAAATACGCATAAGGTCGTGTGGCAGGGTCGGCACCCGTGCCGCCCAAGGCCGCGGAGAGGTTGGTATTGAATACTTGCCTTGCTTCGGTAGCAGTCTCCAAACCATATGCCGCATCTACAAATAAACTTCCCAGCAAATTAGCCAGCATGCCCGTAGTAGCATTGCGGTTGTAACTCACCTTGCGTTCAAACTTGGCCCACGTTTCCAGCGATAATGAGTCGCCAACATCAACTTGCAGCGCAATAGCAGGACCAACCAGATTTTCTTGTGTGGATGGAATACCGTCATCCATCCAATGCAAGTAAGAAGACCATTCGGCATTGGCCACAACTTCATCCGGTGTGTGATTCATCCGGTCATCGGCCACATCGGTTTCTTCCAGATTTTTAAAGAACATCATTTCGCGCACCCGTGGATTAGTCCATTCCGCAACCCCCGTGTCTTCCATCGTAGCGAGGTACACATCGTCTGATTGTTTAATGGTAGCGCGCACGTTGCCGAGGTGATCGGTCATTTCATAGATATACTCTAATGAGCCATCTAACTTCGCCTTGGCCATTCCAAGTTTACCACTACCATATACCGGCACTTCTGTGAGCGTGATTTCGGATTGCCCTGCAGTCTGTTCGTAAACACTCATTACGTTGCCACTTGCATCCCGTATGTACCAGGTAGTAAACTGCAAGTCGCCCGAGGAATTATATGTTTCTTTGGCCAGCCGGAAACCACGATCATCATAAAGGTATTTCGTAGTAACCTGGGTTTTAGCTGCATCAGCAAATACCTGAGTAACCTTTCCGGTTACATCATAATCCACATACATATCCGCACCAGTTAAATTGTCCTGGGCTGTCATCTGGCCAATAGCATTGTAGGTATATCCGTTCACATAGCCGGAGACAGCTTGTAGTTTATTGGTATTGGCCTGGTATGAGTAATTGAAGTTATGCTGTAGCGCGGAATTTTTATCGTAGCGCTTCAATGATAAGATATTACCATTAGGGTCAAACGTCATTCCCGTTTCGCGGAACATGTTGCCTGCGGGTACAAACACGCCATTGTGGTAGTTTACTAAACTGGCATCGGTGAGTTGGTATTTTTCATCATAGTCATAGACAAACATCCCTTCAAAATCACCTTCACCGGAAGCATAGGCTTTTGAAGTGCGCCAACGGGATGATGTTATATTGCCATTGTAGAGCGGGTTTGCCGCAGCAATCAATCCATCGGTTACATTTAATGTAATTGGTCCACTTTCATAAATAATTTGGGGCAACCAGTTGTTTGTAACCGTGTACCGGTAAGTACCGGCTTCCAGTTCCGTTGCATTGCCCAAACTAAAGACGTTCGTGGTCGCACTTTGATTTTGTGAGTTTATACTAGTCCATACTTCATTTACCAACTTTTCCCACACGTAAACGCCTTGTGTACCACCCGTTGGAGCTTCAATGGAAAGTGTTGTGGCCATAGGCACATTTAGAGTAGAGTTAATAACGGCACTTTGCGGACCGTAGGTGAAAGTTTTGAATGGGTGTGTACTACTTGCGGTGAAGTAACGCTCAAGGTCTGTAACCGGAATTTGATTACCCTCGATTTGTAAAGTCAAACTTGCTTTATCAGTGCGCGATGAAATATCCGGCAATGACGTGAATTTGCTGTCGTTAAGGATAAATGTTTTTATGGTTGGCTTCATCATCAGCCATACTGGAATAGGGCCGGATAAATTGGTAAACTTTAAATCGACTACGGTTAGTTTATTCAACGCTACGAGTTGGTCAGGAATCGGGCCAGAGATTTCAAGGTTTTGGAGATAGAGTTGTGTTAAATTGGTGAGGTTCGCATATGAGTTCGGTATGATGCCTGTGAAATTATTATCTCCTACCGATAATGTGATTAGTTGCGTGTTATTACCGAGCCAATCGGGTAGTTCCCCATCTAATTGATTAATGTGTATCCAGAAGTTTTTGAGGTTGGTTAAGCCTTGCCAATCAACTGGTATTGAACCTGTAAATTCATTATCGTATAAATACAAGTTTTCAAGCGAAGCTATGTTTCCAAGTGAGGCTGGTAATTCACCACTCCAATTGTTGCGATACCCCCAAAAGTGTTTGAGTTGAGTAAGGTTGCCTATTTCAATTGGGAGTGTTCCACTTATCTGCGTATCATAAATGTACAGATCAGTAATGTTAGTAAGATTGTACAAACTGGCAGGGAGGGGCCCAGTAAGTCCGGCATTGCGGTAAATTGCAAACCAAGTTAGATTGGTGAGGTTACCAACACTTTCTGGTACCTGACCAGTCATTAAATTCTTACCAACTGAAAAATAGGTAAGGTTAATTAGGTTACCAATGTCAATCGGTATCTCGCCCGTGAGTAAGTTATCGTATAACTTTAATTCAAGCAGCGATGTCATTGAGGTTATCGAAGACGGAATCGTACCTCCTATCAGGTTAATTCGAAAGTCGATTACTTTCAGGCCAGCAAGATTTGAAATCGAGGCAGGAATAGTTCCGGAGAGATTATTCTGAAGCAGCCGGAGAGCAGAAACGTCTCCGTTTGCTACATCAATACCATACCAGGTATCCATTTGGGTAATTGTTGTTGGAACATTCCAGGTACCTGAAGGCCAGTTGGTTTTAAATAACCAGCTCGTTCCACCCAAGTTGTCATAAATATCTTTTAAAGTGAGGTATTCCGTATGATCGGGTACAAGTCCCTGTCCGGCTCCAAAGGCCATTGCAGCGGTTTCAGTTGTGTAACCTGAATACCCAGCAGAGTTTACTGCCCGCACCCGGTAATAATAAATAGTACCGTTAGAAACCGGATCGGCATAAGTAGTAACATTAGAAGTTGTCAACGCAATTGCAGTGTATCCACTTCCTGAGTTCAAAGAGCGTTCAATCTGAAAGCCTGTTTCATTAGCAACATTATCAACCCACGATAAATTTACGGACGTGGTCGAAACAGTTGCTGATAGATTTGTGGGTTCAGTCGGTACGGTAATCGGGGCAGGGCCGAAAGAACAATTAACACCTGATAGTAAAGTGCCCGCGTGAGTAACATTTGCAACGGCCACTAATGCTGTGGAGCTGGTTTGGGTGGACGTGTATTTCAAAATATTGTTAACGTAGTATTTGATCGCGGTGCCTTCGCGTGAAATACGGACGGCATCCCCACTTACAGAATTGCCCATCCAAAAAACATTGGAGCCACTTTCAAAAACCTGCATATTGGTTCCATTCAATAAAATCGCGAACTGAATAGGCGAATCTGGATTACTTCCGACCGCAGAAAGGCCAATCGTTCGACCATTGTCGGATGTCGTAGCATCGGCTTTCATTTCTATCCAACCATTCTCTGACGCTTGCAGCACGGTGGTAGAGATCGCCCTTGAATTGGTTAATCCATATCCCGCAGTCTTCCACAGATTACTGCCGGACATGCTCAATCCTTTTAACATGCTCCAATCAACCGGTTGATTAATGACCGGGCCAAACGAAGTTTTCACATTGCTAATCGAACTACCGACATCAAAAAGCGTGACATCCACAACTAAAGGTGAAGTTAGCCCATTCGTTAGTGTGTGAATAACCGTAGCATTTTTCTTAAAAATTATGTTTGATCCAACTCGCTCAATGCGCAACCAATCGCCCACCACTACCGGATTTAGTGTTAGCTGTGTTCCATTGTTGTATGCGTTGGCGTTACCACCTTGGGTAAACTCAAAATTGTAGTCAATGGTACTATTATCATTAAAATCAGAAAATCCTATCCGCTTCACCACATTTACTTCACTCACCAGGAATTCCATCCAACCATCGGTGTTAGCTGGTAAAAAATGCAGCGACATCGCTTCACTATTATTCCAACTCGCACTTGCTGTTTTGATTATTGCTGTTGGTCCATTAGTGGAAGCTCCGGTGATATCGGTCCACTCCACATCAAACACACCTTCTTGTGCGGGATTAAAGGCCTGGGCTGCCACTACGGATGAATAAGCCGAGGCACCTGCGCTGTTTACTGCCCGAACCCGGTAGAAGTAAATCGTTCCATTTGCCAGCGGATCTGAAAAGGTGTTACTATTTTCAATGGCAGTGTTGATAAGAGAATAGGGGCCGCTCAAACTGAGAGCACGCTCTATCTCGAAACTAGTTTCATTCGCTGAATTGTCCGTCCAGTTTAGAACTATGGCAGTTTGAGTGGTTACCGCTCTTACATTAATTGGTTTTGCAGGAGGAAGGACAACCGGTGTTCCAAAAGAGCTATTCACACCAGAGATGATGGCCTTGGAATAGGTAGCACTGGCGATACCTTTCAACTCTGAACTTGTAGTCTGGCTGGAAGTGTATTTAAGAATACCATTAACATAGTATTTGATTGCTGAACCTTCACGTGCCACTCGTACCACGTCTCCATTGGCACATGTACCCAAATATGCAATATTTACACCTCCTTCATATACATTCAGATTGGTGCCGCCAATGCTTATACCAAAAGCAATTGGATACACATTACTGGAAGAAGGAGCCAAACCGATAATGCGACTGTTATTACTCGTAGTCTCATCGGCTAACATTTCGATCCAACCATCTTGCCCTGCGGCTAGTAGTTCAACACTTGACGCTGCGGTATTGGTAGTACCATAATTTGCGATTTTCAATAAATTACTTCCCGAAAGACTTAAGCCAACTAAATTGGTCCAGGTGATTGGGTGGGTGCCTGAGGGCCCGAACGAAGCCTGCACCCCAGACAAAACTAAGCCGTTGTTATACAAAGAGGTATGAACAACCAGTGCGATGGTTAATGCATTTGAAACAGAATGGAACACAATTCCATTCTTTTTGTAATAAATTGTTGATCCCTCACGCTCCATTCGCACCACATCACCCACTGCAATGGTAGTTGTTTGCAGTACGTTCCAGGTGTTACGAGCAGTAAGCGTACTGCCCGCCATATGCAAACTGTATATAATAGAACTTTGGTTGAAATCGCGCAGGTACTCAGAGAAACCAATTGACTTGGAGGATTGAATTTCAGTAACTGTATATTCAAACCAACCATCGGTGTTTGCTGGCAAGTAGTGCATGGATACAGCCCCGCTATTGCCCCACGCATTAGTTGCTGTCTTAGTGAGTGTCGATGTGTAATTGCCCGTAGCTCCAATGGCATCCGTCCAAATCACTGAATGGGTCTGTGCTTGAACAGGTAGTTGTCCGACAATAAAGAGCAACGCGTAAACGAATTGCAATGCTTTACTATTCATCATAGCAAGTCAATTAAAATTTAAAAATATTTTCAATACTATCAACCTAATTCGCTGTAAAGCCAGTTATCGTCAATTCCAATACTTCAGTCGGATCGGATTCCATTGAAATCCGAATACGAGTCTGGTTATTCGCTTTTGTAAAGGCTATTGTGCCGCTGTACTTGCCATCAGTTACTTCATATTGTATTCGTCCATCCATTTGCACATTCGTCCATTCACCAATGGCTTCTATAATTCGATAATTATTTTTGAATGTTCCATCCGCATTTTTCCAGGCAAAACCACCATCTACATTGCTAACAAAAGTTGTGGACTCACTTACCACTGTATTGGTTGTAACGTTGCGCGTGCTACCAGAGGCCCAACTGATGGTTTGAGTTAATATATCTTGTGAACTGGCCTTGGTGATACCTGCTAACATCATTAGTAGAAGCACGATAAATTTCATTCTGTAGGTGGTTAGTGATTATTAGTATTATTGGATTTGAAATCCTGAATCAGTTTCTGGTATATAGGTTGTTCGGCACTGAATTGATCCATTGCCATGGCTTTAATTAACGGTGAACCTGTATTGCCAGACCCAAAGGCTTGAGTACCATTTTCTGCGACCACAAAAGATGGAAGGTTGTGCCTACGGCTTAAATTATGCTGAGGCTTTCGTAAACTTGATGTTTGCATGGCCGCCCCCTCATTCTCGTAGTAAGACAAGACCATTCCAAATACGTCTTCCTGAAATCCATTTGTACCGTCTCCTCCCGGATCCATAGATACTTCCGGATGATTAATCTGAGTTAACCACCCCTGTATGTTATAGATGAAATCAATTCCTTGCAGATTTTGGGCAAGCTCAACTCTACGCAAAGGCCCATGCAGGTAGTAATGATACCGGGCTTGTTCCTTTTTGGTTGTTCCATCTAAGCTGGTATAGGCTACACTTAAACGTTGGTCGGCATCATACTCGTAATGATGGAAGAACCGGTCTTTCTCTACATTGTTCTCGGAGGAAAATTGTTCCACCCGCTGTACTTTACCTAAGAAATCGTATTCATACTTCACAATAAAGTAGCGATTTAAAGCCGTTGGCTTTTGTACCATCCATTTTACCCGGCCCAGTTCATCATAACTATACCAGGTTTTGATATTAATATTTTCTGATGCCGCAACTGCACCACGCACAAAAGTTGGATTGTATCCGCTTAATGCACCGGGTGTGTGCGGTTCATCATAATAGGTTTTTACCCAATCAATAATGTCGTTACCTGTCCAAATGGTTTGATCCGCTAATTCCAATTTTGCCTTAAGACCGACACTATTGAATACTTCTGTTGTGCCTTTATACTCACCCGATTCAATTGGTCTTCCTAGTTCATCATAATGGGTATAGGAAAACCGGTTGCCCTCGCGTTGCAATGCGTTTTGGGAGAAGCGAATCTTACCATCGGACCGATACATGTACTCCGTGCGTCCGGCATCGGGTTCGGTCATACTTAATAACCAGCCGCGGTAATTGTATTGATAAGTAGTCTTATCTATGTCGGCCCACGCTGCTCCAGTAGCGAGCTGTTTTACTCCGTTAGGTGAGACACTAACCACTAACCGACCAGCGAGGTCATAAAATTGATACGATACATCGGTGAAATAGTTCGTGTAAGTTATTCGGGCTGCCCCTTCACCTCCACCATTAAAGGCATAGAAGCCGGGAGACAACGAGATCGGTGGTAAAGTTGTAGTGATAGAATGGTCATATATGAAGGTCTGAGTATTGCCTGTTATCAGATTTTTGATAGTGCATTCATAATAATCTCCTAGCATCTCTATCTGAACGTCTTGTGTGTGCATAATATAAAAAGGTATTTCGATTTCTTGATTTAAAGTACTATGCACCAGTGTATTTGAAATTTGTAAAACATTGTCTGTAGGAGATCCAAAACGTGCGGACATAATTCCTTTACCTTCTTTATCTACAAGTGCCATTGCGAATTTTCCATTCTGGTCACGCGATACAGTTTGTAGTGCCGATCCTTTTAACGTCAACGGTTGCTGCGCACCTGAAATCACCGTTAATCTCCGTTGTAAATAATCATTTGTTTCATTGAAAACAGGAAATGCTTTTGACCATACCTCATGACCGCTACCCAACCGAAGTTCAAACCCCACGCCCCCGCCACGTTTCATTTCTCCACTACCATCTTCATAATATTCGCTCCTTGAGTATGGGTATTCACTAATTGGCACACCAGGCTGAACTGAAAATTCACTGTAGTAGTTTCCGATTGTGCCCTTCCGGGTCGATACTTTTCCTGAAACAAAACTTTGCTCAGAGAATAAATTATCCTGTTCGTCTAGGAAAAAGCCAGCATTGTAACGAAAATCATTTGTTAGAAGGGGTGCTGATAAAGACTGGCCAACAGCGCGCTCGTATTTATCGATGATTTGTTGTGAACTCAAAATTTTACCTTGGGAAAAGCTTTTTACCTGAGCTTGCAAAATTTTACCTCTAGTATCAAAATAGCTTCGGGTTTCACTGCTTTTTTCCAATCCACCAATTCCGCCTTGTTTTCCGGTGAAAGTAGTGGCTGAAATCCTATTGAATAAATGGTCAAGGTTTTCAACTGTCATTTCGACCGTTAATGTTGAGCCCCATGTACCGGTGGCACGATCTCTTCCTCTAAGATAATAAGTGCCGCTTTGATAAAATTTGCTGCCGATAGTCAATGGGTTTGGGCTGAACTCGGAGATAATTTCTTCAGAACCAGCACCAGCAACCCAAAAATAATCCGCATAAAGAGAAATAAAATGAGGATCATTATTGGTTAAAAATATTTCGGTGTAACCGGCCTTTGGTGCCTTTACAATTGATGGTAATGGCGGTTGATAGTTAATTACCGGTTGAATAGGGCCGGTTGGCGCTGCCCAGCAACCTCCTTTAAACGCACGGATAAAATACGTTCCCGGTTCAGATACGATGTAGTCTGTAGCGGCATTCTTTGAAGTCGATGTTCCGGTTTCGCTAACCTGCCAATAATGCTGGAGGACTGCTGTCGGATTTGCCCGCAGAGTTGCTTTGCGATACTCATTAGTAGTGACTTGCTCGGGCACTGCTAAGGTCTGAATAAATTGGACTTCATAGCCGGTAGATAAAGAGCACTGTAAATTACTTCCTACTACTGTGAAAACCGTAGTACTATTTACACCGGTAAAATTGGCGGTAGTTCCGACATAGGAATGAGCAGAAGTATTGGAGGTCCAGGTATAAGTAATCCCGGCTTGAGGATTCGTAACAGCAAGGGCAACAGTAGAAACTTGACAAATTGAACTGGCATCCGCAGTTATTACTGGAACGGGAAACGATGGCGCAACAGTAACTTCAATTGATCCAGTTAATCCCTGATCAACACAATTCTCAACATAAGACTGCGAGTCGGGATCCCAAACATTAGTACATTCAATCTGAGTGTATGAGTAAGTAACCGTGAACGTGCCAGCGGAAAGAAACTGGTAAGCAAAGTTTTGCCCTAAACCTTCTGCCAGATGAACTACTTGATTATTGTGGTAAATAACCCAACTGTTAGACTGACCTATACTACATGTAGTCGAGAAATTTCCCCAATGATTTACGCAGAGATTTGTGGTAGAGACTGAAATGTGGCAGGAGGATTGACCTTGAGATAAAAGCGAAAAGCTTAACAATCCCGCTAAAACTATTATTAAACGAAACTTGATACCCATATACAGGAATTTAATATTCAAGACAATTTGAACCCGGAGGATTGGTACACGTTAGTCCGCCGGATCCAGGCGCGGCCACTTGGGGCGGCAAACTTCTGCCGCATTCGTCAACCCCGATGTACAAGATTGTGCCGGTATAACAACCGTTAATTGTCTCACAGACGTAACTGCCTTGCCCGCCTCCTAGTTGAGGTGACCCAAACTTGGCCTGCACGGAATGCAAACCCTGTACATTTTCTAGCGAAATACTCGTGTATATCTCCCCACCAACATTGCCCCTAAGAATTTTTAAGATTGTGCCGGAAGGTATTGTTACAATCGTTGCTGCCGTTCCGTAACTCCGGCCATCAATTATGATATCTTGTAAAACCGGTTGGTTCTGACAATATTCAAACAAATTGATTAATTGATTTCCGCCCTTGGCAACACTCACTTGACCCGTTGGGGAAACTGTACCAGTTGGGCCTGTTTTTGAGACATTCAGTTGTAGCATGTGCGCAGTGGTCGATGCATAGTTGATTGAATATTCACCAACTTTTACGATACCATTATTTCCAAAAGCATTTTGAAAGCTTTCCCGATAGGTCTCTTTTAGCCTACCCATATTATCGTACCGATATTCCGTATATAAATTATTCGCGTCAAGAATATGCGATAACTCGCCCCATTGATTATACACGTAGCTAACCATAGCGGCTTTTAATGGATGAATGCGAAAATCATCGAACAGAGTGGTAACACCATTAGCTTCGCACCAAACTTCCAGGGTTTCATCTGCGCCAACATAAATATCAGCTTCGTGTAAATACCATGACCCTGCCTGATTTACTGTGGGTTCAACATTTTGATCGCTTCCATTATCAATCTTGTACTTGATGAAACTATTTGGTTTATCCGACCACACAGAGACATGAAATTTTTTGGCGGTTGAATTCGTGAATGAATAAGTGAATCCAGGTTCACCAGCCAGTGTTGATGCAGCGCTGCTTCCAGTGTGCGCTGTTGGAGCCACTGTTCCACCAAGTACAACCCCGCCACCAAGCTCACCGTTTAAGTCAGGAGTCTCTTCCAAGCCGGAGAAAGCAAATTCGTTATACCTGCTATTGGCTACCGTAGTAAAAACTCGGGTTTGATCAAATGACATTTTAGTAGCCGCAAAATTTTCATTCATATCCATAGCTTCCAATGCGTGGGAATAGATATCAACTAATTTCACTTCACTAATTTTTTTCCAGTTATCAGGAACCTCGTCACCAATCCACGCATTAAACTGATTAAAATTTGAGTAGGGGTATAAGCCATCAGCACGCAAACTGACATTATCAGATGCTATGAAATTAAAGCTCGCCCGTTGTCGCCATATGCCTGTTTGAAGTCCATCTATGCCATTCAACCCAATACCTAATACCGGAATTGAATCACTCCACGTTTGTGCCGAAGCAGAAACTAATGCAAGCTTATCGGCATTAGCCAATGTATTTTCGTAGTTATTGTTAACCAAGAACGTTTGAGAGGAAACTCCTTGAGTAAGCATGTGCTTATTCTTCAGGTTATTTACTTTCAAACCCATACCCACAAACCCGCTGGCAATTTGACTGGATGTCGTGCCGGAATATTCCGGGATTGTGTATGCCGGTACCGTTTCGATTACGTACTTATTTCCGTATCCGTCAGTATTTAAAACTTTCAATGGGCTGCCAGTATAAAAATCAAAGGCCAGGTTCTTCGAGGTAGTGGTGATACCGTTTTTATAATCAATCGAGGTTTGTCCTATAGCAACAAGGGGATATTCGTCTCTTCTACTAAATACATAGCCCACTTGATTTCGGTTTTCATTAAAAACCTGAGAAACAATACCCTGACCATTGAACTTGGTTCTTAGCTCTTGTACAAACTCTGTAGTTGTTTTATTTTCATGGAGGTATTGATTAGTTGTTTTTTCCAGAATGATATCATCGGCACCATAGGTGGTAATACTTTTTAATGCACCCACCCAGGCTGAGAAATCTTTCAGTGTTAAAGGTGTATGCGTTGTTCCCCCAAAAGTGCTGCAACTAACTGTATTACCATTTTGATCTTTACAAAAAACTGGATGTGGCCCTGGATGACCAGGTGGTGTGGGCCCACAATAAGTTGGATTGCCGCTGGTGTCGTAACATTCAACTGCATATAATCCTGTATTGGTTGTCGTGCTGATTCCAAGCCTTTCTACCATACCCTCATCAAAAGTTTGAAACTCGTAAACCTTTTTACCTGGAATTTTGGTGGGTATTTGTTCACCTCTATTCAAGATTTCTTCTTCAATAGTTACCTTTTCATAGATTACCCCAGGGGCGGGAATTTCACGAGAAATTGAAAGCAATGAAGAAAATTGCTTGTTTATCTCTTCTCTGTAAGAATCAATGGCATCTGATTGCTTTTCTTCTATCCAAGAATTGTAGCCAAATATTTCAATTATCGGAACTTCAAGGTTAATCGGTTCGTAAGACGTTGACCCTCCCGAATAATAATAGTTTGTTTTTCTTTCCAAATGTTCAGAATTTACACTGATTGTCTTAACCCGCAAGCCACCACCGTATTGCACTATCTTTGTATTATTTAAAAGAATATTACCACCCAAAAAAGTACCGGGATTAGAAAAAACATAAGGGGCGCAACTGCTTTGTGCTCCATTTATAAAAGCCGTGGTGCATGAAACACATTTGTTGCCATAAATCTTATTGATGTAATCAACCAACGCCTGACTTTCAATTTTTAGAAAGTCATGACCAACCTCCACTACATTACCTTTGTCATTAAAGAAATCCCAAAGAAATATGTTGCCTTGCCACACTCCATCAACAGCACACCCAAAGAGATTTGCAGAGTAACCATATTGGCGTAATAAAGCCAGTAAAGTGACTTCTTGCCCAATTAAAATTTGTGCCGATTCAGAAAAGTCAACTGTATTATAAAATTTAACAATCGAAACATTAGAGTTGCTTTGGGGTATAATTTCTTTTATAAAAAGACTACTATGCAATGCAAGAGCAGTATTGTAAGAATCACTTTCATATTCAATATTTATTGATGACCCCAAACTACTTTTGATTGTCGTTAATGACCACGCATCTATATTTTGACTTGAAGACTTCGTTGTTAGCCTACCGAGAGATTCTTGGGTGTTTAACTGACTTGGCTGAAAATCTGATTTATAGAGTCCCCAAATATCATAAGCATCCTTATTAAAACTTGGATTCTTATTGTAAACAAATTTTGTTGGAGGGATTAGATCAGCACCACCTTTGCCGAGGAACTTAACTTCTTTCAATGTCAGTTTGCCGTGCTTTGTGTTGATATTTGAATCTGAAAAGCTATTGGTTGTACCAAGAGCAAGCGAATAATCTGTTGTTAGTGAAATAACCCTTATTGCTTTCGATAAAAATTCAGTACCTGATTCAAAATCCTCTCGTGATAACAAATATATTTTATCAAGCTTGAGAGTAGTTCCCGCTACCGCTTGAGTTGATTCACAAATCTGACAATATCCGTCACAAATTCGAAAATCCTCGTCTGTACAATCATCAGGATTGCAATTTGGATCAGTATAGCAATTAGTTTGGGTATAAGGAGTGAACCCACCTTGAATCGCATTAGTTACTCCTCGTCCATCAACACGAACGGATTTTTCGAAATATGCTACATGTGTAGTGGTACTAATACTATTGAGATAATACAATTCCTTTTGTCCATATGAATAGGTTTCGATTTCTCTGTTAACATCACGGTGAGTGCCCTCAACAGGATTTCGCCAAACATAATTATCTGTGTGAAGGGCATAATCAAATTTTGTCCAATAACCCCAATCCTGCGAACTTATCGTTCCATCATTTGCCGAATTTCTATTCACGTAATCTGGGCCAGTCACAGCAGTTAAAAACCAGGTATATGCGTATGGATGGTTTTCAGAAGTTCGTTGAAATACATCTCCCTCTTTCCCAGTTTGAAAAGATTTAGAAAATTGGTTATATGAATAAACTGGAAGTGAATAGTGGTATGTAACACCACTTTCATTAGTTATCATAAAGCCACCTATTTGTTCAGACACATTGTATCCAAACTTACCAACATCTCTACTTGTATGGGGATTGGCATCAATGAAACCCTTATCTCTTGCAATCCCGTCACGAATTTGTTGGTTCGTAAAATATTCGATGTGCTTAGAGCCAGCTAAATGATTATTTGTTGAATTAAATCCTTCAGGGGGTGTAGAAGTTGGTTGCACTCCTTCAAACACAACATTACTACCATTTGGCGCCACACGCATGGTAGCCTGATTATAGGTATAAGAATTTGAAAAGTCATTTTTAAATCGGAAGTTCACCGGCTCAGAAAAATTAAACGAATTGTTTACACGGTTGTAAATGATGTTTCCATTATTCGGCTGGTTCTTCAAATTTTGTCTGAATAATGTCCCATTTTCAAATATATAAGGCTGGATTGAGCCGCCAAGACCTTGTGCCATCACTGAATATGAATCATACGCAGGAAAACTTCCGCCTTTGGATTTTTCGGGATCATTATTTTTGATTACGCCACCCTCTGCATCCGGATCGAGTAAGGCGTAAGAATCAAATGCCCAATTATCAGGATTTTTGCCACTAGTACTCGAAGCTTTCAAGGTGCCGATAAGGCTTACATTGGATGTTTCATCGGAATAATATCGTAAATAGTTATACCCAAGCGTAAATGTAAATGGGCCAATTGGAATGGGGGGAGTTGAAAATCCCCAACTTTTAGTAGTCATTCTTCCTGCATTACTGCTCGTTTGACCTAATGGAATTCCAGCTACACTCATAGATGGCTTTAATCCTTTGGAGGATATAGAGACACCTAATAATCCCACTTGTAAACCAGCGTATCCTGAGACACTTTTAAAATCCGTGTTTATTCCGATCTGTGTCCCCTTAAGAACTGCCAATCCTATTTGCCCACTCGCCCCATTTCTTGTGTCGAGTCCAACACTTGCTCTGGCCCCACCACCTGTTATCCCAATGTCACCACCCGCATAGGCTCCACCAAACGGGTCAGTACCAACACTTGCAGAAATCCCCGCATTAACACCGCTATCAGGGCCTCCAACTCCGAAGGAATAACCATACCCGACAGAAGTACCAATACCAACACCCAAATTGCTATCATGGGATACAGCTAGATTTAGTGAAAATCCTGCAACTCCAACTCCAAGTGAAAAAGTATTTCTAGTTCCACCGCTATTATAATCGTGTCTTGTCCTTATTGCTCCGAGTTGATCATCGGGGTAACCATTGACGGTCCGTGCAATTGATCCAGGGTTCAAAGTCCATCCAAGACCGACCCAACTAGCATCTTCATTCGGTTGAATCCCCGCATGATAAGACATGGATATGGGATAACCGCCAGCAGGCCCAGGTACTTCGAGTAACGGAAGGTTGTAAACAAAATCCCCTGTTGCCAGATTAACCATGTCAGTCGTGTCGACTGGTTCGAAGCTCGTAGCTTCCGGTGCGGTCGGCCCCGAAGTGAGCGCCCAACTGATAGTTGGTGCACACACATTGGTGAGTATCAAGACAAGTAAGAAAACTACAACTGACTTTTTAACCAGAACATTGCGTAGCATATACTATTTACTGAAGGTTTTTTAAATCTATTTTGGGAGCAGTCTCAAGGTCTTTGCATTTAAACCGCATCGACTGTCGTCCAAGGCCCAATCCGAATTCGGCCAAATTGATTTGCACCCAATCTTGCTTCTCGGTCTTTTTCTTATCAAAAACTAGTAGAATGTCATTGCTACCACCTAAACCAAAACTTCGAGTGTAGGTAAAAGCTGCAAGTGGTATTGTATCGAGTTGCGCTGTTGTCATGTTAACATAGGAATCCATTCTAAAAGATATTGTTTGCAACAGTTCACTAAATTGAGTCTGCGGCATGGTAGCTGCCTGAATAGCCTCGCGACCATTTTTACTTAACCCAAGAACAAAATAATAATGGCTACCATACTTTTCCTTTAGTTTGTTGAGTTGTGTGGAGTCTTTAGCAGAGCCTAGCTCTTGCGCAACCCATAAATCAGTTGGCCTATATGTTGCACTAATTCTATAATCATCGACAGCCAACTCTTTGGTTAAACCATTCTCAGAATCTAATACATATTTTTTTAAGTCTTCCTCGCTCAAATATTTGGGCGTGCATGAAATAGCCAGCAAGTCAATCAGTATCGCCCAATACACCAAAGAAACTCGCATAGGCTATTGCCCTTTATATTTTTTATTAAGCCCCTCCAGAATTTCTTCTGTGATATCTATTCCATCCTCCGCGTATGCTATGTTGCCGTACTCTGTAGCGGCCAAAATAATTCTTAGCCCATTTTGCTGTCCATAGTTTTTGATGTATTGATTCACTTCATCTATAACCTGCTTAGTCATTTTTCCGTCTTCGTTCGCAGCGTTTTCTTGTGTAGCTTTTTGATAGTCTGCCAACTGTTGTTGCTTATTTTGTAGAAGCTGCCGAGTCAAGTCGCGCTCCTTTACTGTCATTCGAGGCATTTCTTTTTCAAACTTCTTAAGCTCGTTTTGGATTTCATTTACCAGCGTATCTATGTTGGCCTGCCATACTAGGGCCTTTTGCTGATAGACCTTCCTGGCATCTAACATCCCATGGTAGCCATTTAAAAGCTTTGATGAATCGACATAAACAATTTCTTGCGAATTAGAGAAATGCTGAAACAATAAATATGCGTTGGATAGAAATAAGATTGCAAAGAGAGCAACATACAAAGGCCGCATGAAACGAGTAGGTTTAAGTAAATTTCATTTGCAAAATACTTACGAGCGTCTGCTGTAAATGTTCAGAACCACATTTTATCTTACTTGAAAGACTACTCCGTATTTTTACGGTGCGATTGTGTGTTGAACACTCCAATGAATATATAATCGCGGATATTTTTACTATTTGCCTCTAAAACTAACATGGCTATTGCTTCGAATTTTGCGACATTTATAGTCCTAATCTTACAGATACATGTTTCAAGTAACTCCCCAAAGAATTTTTATTGTTGATGATCATCCAGCCATTCTTAAAGGAATGACGTTTGCACTGAATGGCGAATGGCCAGCTTGCGATCTGAAAACATATAGATCGGGGCCAGACGCTATACAGGAGTATTTGCTGCTAAAGCCTGATATAGTTTTGTTGGATTACCAAATGCCGAAAGTAAACGGATATGAAACAGCTTTAGAATTGTTAAGAATAGATCCAAAAGTTAAAATCTTACTCTTTACATTTCTGGATTCGTTGGATGTAGCCGCTAATTTTTTAGCTATTGGAGTCCGTGGCTTTATTACAAAGGATGCCAGCTTAGACATTACGTTCGAAGCAATTACATCAATTATCAAAGGCGGGCATTTTTTTCACTCCCGTTACGATAAGCAGCTAAGTGAAATACTAGTAAAAGGTATAAACACGAATTTGCCGAAAATTCAATTCACGCCACGAGAACTTGAAATTTGTCTAAAACTTTCAAAAGGTCTCACCGCTAAGATGATTGCTCATGACCTGAATTTGAGCATTCGGACAATAGAGTCTCATAAGGATAACCTAATGAAAAAGACTCGGGTGAAGAATACTGTAGAATTAATTGATTTTGTTTATCGGAATGGAATCAAGCCGCTTTAATTTTCTCTGAGATACTTAGGCTAACGTGTTAATGAACTGTTTCAAATAGTAAGTTTGGTCAACTATTTGATACCTAAGATACGATTCAAAAAATGTTTGCGTTTTAAGGTAAGCTTAGACTCATCGAAGTAAACGATCTCACCGGACTCTTGGAGTTGAATGCGATAGGTCTTCACATATTCATCTACTAATCCCTTGATTTTACCCAGTTGACCGCTAACGAGCATAACTTTATCACCCTTATTAAACATGGCTAATTTTTCTTTTGTGCTTAATTCACCAAGAATATAAATATGTAACCATGCCTGTTGTAAACTTGATGCGCTTAGTAATTATAATGATAATCAGATCAATGAAAATTCCGCCCTTTAGAAAACATTTCCATTTGTGTTGGGGCCTCACGAGGATCAACACCTTTGGATGATGTTTCATCTGCGCGGGACCGTTTGGCTGACGCCTCCACTCCTAACCTTTTTAATAACCGCGAGATATCTGCACAGCTACGCGTGATCACGTGAATAACCTCTCCTTGCCGTTGCAGTTTGCCTTCGATGAGCAAGAGGCGCGATTGAATAATTTCTTTCCGATATTGATCAAACAGTTGAGGGTAGACGACAATATTGGCGCTGCCGGTTTCATCTTCGAGTGTGATAAAACAAATGCCACTGGCAGTACCGGGACGTTGCCGCACGAGAATGAGTCCGGCTACTTTTACGGGTGCTGCATCAGCAAGATTTTTTAATGCCGCGTTTGGGGTAATACCAAGCTGCGTGAGTGTCTCCCGAAGAAAACTCACCGGATGTGCTTTAAGTGAAAGTGACAGTGATTGATAGTCCTGCACCACCTGCTGCGCTAACTTCATTTCCGGTAATACCACTTCCGGTTCTTTTGCTTGTGAAAACAATCCATGCTTTTGATAATCTTTTATGGATGCATCCCATAATGCTTTTCTTCTGGTGAGTTGCAGCGAGTTGAATGCATCTGCTTCGGCAAGTTTTTCCAGCAAGGCAGTGCTGATGCCCGCCTCGCGCAGTTCATGCATAGACTGAAAGCCCTTACCCCTTGTTTGCAAGAGATGTTCTAGATCCGAGGCCTTCACTCCTGCTACCTGCCGGAAGCCAAGGCGGATAGCAAAATATTTTTCATGTACTTCCAGCGTATTATCCCATTGGGAAAGATTCACATCCACGGCTCTTACTTCCACGCCATGCCGCTGTGCATCTTGTACAATTTGTGCGGGTTGATAAAAGCCCATAGGCAGGCTATTCAACAAGGCGCAGGCAAAGACATCCGGGTAATAACACTTGAGCCAGGCGGACACATAGACGAGTAATGCAAAGCTGGCGGCATGACTTTCCGGAAAACCATAACTCCCAAAACCTTCCAGTTGGCGGAATACGCGGTGTGCATATTCTTTGGTGTAGCCATTGTTCATCATACCTGTGATTAACTTTTCTTCGAAGTGTGTGATGAGTCCGTTGACTTTAAAAGTGGCCATGCTTCTGCGCAACTGGTCTGCTTCTGCTGGTGAGAAGCCTGCGGCCACGATAGCAATCTTCATGGCTTGTTCCTGAAAGAGTGGTACGCCCAGCGTGCGACTCAGAATTTCCTTGAGTTCTGCAGAGGGATATGAGACCGGTTCTTCACCATTGCGTCTGCGCAGATACGGGTGTACCATATCTCCTTGTATGGGGCCCGGCCTGACGATGGCTACTTCGATGACCAGGTCATAAAAACATTTTGGTTTGAGGCGTGGCAGCATGGACATCTGCGCGCGGCTTTCAATCTGAAAGACACCGATGGTGTCTGCATGGGTGACCATTTCATACACGGCCGGATCATCTTGTGGGATGTTGGCCAGCGTGAGCTCCCGCTTGTAGTGCAGCTTCACCAGGTCAAATGCTTTGCGGATGCAGGTGAGCATCCCCAGCGCGA
The DNA here is from genome assembly GCA_019638395.1 of Cyclobacteriaceae bacterium. GTDB lineage: Bacteria > Bacteroidota > Bacteroidia > Cytophagales > Cyclobacteriaceae > ELB16-189. The sequence continues at coordinate 534,811 of JAHBTX010000004.1, read as the reverse complement.
GGACATCAATTTTCATAAAGCCCAGTGCATCGATGTCATCTTTATTCCATTCTATGTTGGTGCGGTCTTCCATGCGGGCATGGAGGATGGGACATAAGTCTGAGAGTTTACTATCCGTGATGACAAAGCCACCGGTATGTTGTCCAAGCTGACGCGGGAATCCTATGAACTGGTGCGTGAGTTCCAATACTTTTTTAATGGTAGGGTCATCCGGATTGATCCCTTGACTAATGATGCGGTTACGATCAAAGCCTTCATCTTTAAAATCCCAGATGAGTCCGGAGAGGCGGGTGATGGTGTCTGCCGAGAGTCCCATGACTTTGCCCACATCGCGGATGGCACCTTTGTGATGTTGTTGGGTGACGGTGGCCACGATGGCTGCACGATCACGACCGTATTTGGTGTAGATGTATTGCATGACTTCTTCCCTGCGTTCATGTTCAAAGTCCACATCGATGTCTGGTGGTTCATTGCGGGCCGATGAAATAAAGCGTTCGAAGAGCAACTCAAATTTGGATGGATCCACGGATGTAATGCCCAGGCAATAACATACGGTGGAGTTGGCAGCCGAGCCGCGCCCCTGGCAGAGGATGTTGCGTTCCCGTGCAAAGCGAACGATGTCATAGACGGTAAGAAAGTATGGCGCATAGTTCATCTCTGCGATGAAGTTGAGTTCATAGTTAATGTTGGTAGTGATCTTATCTGGAATGTTGCCAAACATTTTCTGTGCGCCTTGCCAGGTGAGTTGGGTGAGTTCTTCTTGTGGGGTACGATCATTGGAAGTAATTTCTTTGGGGTATTGATAGGTAAGTTGATCCAATGAAAACTGACACACTGCTGTTATCCGTTGGGTGTTGGTGAGTGCTTGCGGATATTGGCGAAAGAGGCGGTGTACTTCTGCTACTGGTTTTAAATGACGTTCTGCATTGGGATGCAGGCGAAAGCCTGCGGTGTGAATGGTACATTTCTCCCGTACGCAGGTGACGATGTCCTGTAATTGCCTGCGTTCCACATCATGATACCAGACATCGCCGGTGGCTACGAGTGGAATGTTTAATTGTTTTGAAAGTGTGCTGAGCCGGTGCAGACGTTTGGCATCCAGACCGGAGTATTGGCGGGTGGCTGCCAGATAAAGATTTGCTCCGAATGCCTGACGATAGGCATACAGGTCTTCAATAAAGGAGGCATCAAATTCAAATGCGGTGTTGAGTGCGGGTGGCACTGCGATGAGGATGCAGCCTGAGAGTTGGTAAACATCTTCGCGATGGAGATAACACAAACCTTTTTCTGCACGCAGGTTTCCGCGGGTGAGCAAGTTTGATAACGCTGCATAAGCCGGTTGATCAGTTGGTAAGGCAAGCAAGGCTGTGCCGGACTGAAGTTGCAGACTGCAGCCGGGAATAAATTTCAGGTTTGCTTTTTTTGCTGCTACATGTGCGCGTACTATCCCGGCAAAGGTGTTGTGGTCTGTGAGGGCGATAGCTTTATAGCCGAGTGTGGCGGCATGTGTGATGAGTTCTTCCGGATGTGATGCACCGCGCAGGAAGCTGAAGTTAGAGGTGACTTGCAGTTCACTGTAGTCAAGCGAAGAATCCATGCAAAAACCATTGAGCTGTTTTCTCCTGATAGTGTCCCAAGCGAAAGAGCCAGTAGCGTTTGCCGTTTTCATCTTCCACTCTATAATAATCGCGGTGTAATCCGGGTGTGATCCACCACTCCTGTTCGATACGTTCCGGGCCATCTGCTTTTACAATATGATGCAGCTGACCTTTGTAGCGAAAGAGCATGGGTGGATAATCCGGTATGGGGGCTGTGACTTCAATGCGATCCGGTGCGGCTAATAATTGTACCGGCCGAAGATGCGCGGCTGGCCATAGAGTAGTTTGTGTGTGTAAGGATTTTGTCTGTGCGATTGAACGTTCCGGCCAATGATGTTGTGCCGGTTCATACCGGTGGATGACATCACCGGCTTTGTTGGTGAGGCGGTCAATGAGTTCAGCCAAGGCTGCATGATGTTGTTGTGCATCCCAGATGACTTCCTGTTGTGGACTACAGGCTTCAACGCCTGTTGCTTCCAGTATAAACAGATCAATGCCCCATGCCGGATCAATAGTGGTGAGTTTAGGTTCACACAATTTGAACAGGTGTGACACATGATGGGTAGCCTGATGGGTACCAATTTTTAATTGTTCTACTTTGCCATCGATACGATGAGCACTAAACGTGCACGTGCGCAGCCCTTTACTTTCTTTTTGCAGGCGCAGGCAAAGTTCTTCGAGCAATTGCTGCAAGGCGATGGCTATTGCTGTAGGTGTCTTAACGGGTTCCAGACATGGCAGCCGGTGTTGATAGGGTTCTGGTACGATGACGGGCGTAAGGGATTCTATTACATGGCCGAGTGCCTGATCCAGGCGCAGGAGTATTTCCGTTCCAAAGCGTTTGCGCAAAGATGTTCTGGGAATGTGAAAGATCTGGCCGATACATTGCAGCCCGAGTTTATGCAGTTGAATGTTTGTTTCAGGATCAAGACGCAATGCTGCCGGTGGCAGGTGTAGCAGATGATCCAGGTGTTTCCCTGCGGGCACTATGCCGCCACCATGCCGTGCGAGTCCCCAGGCATGACCGATGGTATCAGCCATAGCTGCGTGCAATGTGTAACCGCGTTGCCGGAGTTTATGCATCAGGTTGAATACATATTTTTCTTCACCACCCCACAGGTGTGTGCAGCCGGTGACATCAATCAACAAACCATTTGGTAAGTCCACGGCTACGGTAGGTGAAAACCGTATGCACCAGGTGGCCAGACGCGTGAGCAGTTTGATTGGAAGATCATCTGCATCATCTTTAACCTGCAGGTTGGTGACGATGGCCCGCGCATCTGCCAGTGGCATGCCCACCAGAATACCGGATGCTTGTGCCATAGCATTGCAGGCCGATACGACCATACGATTGTGTTGCAGCGAGCGCAATACAAAAGGAAGTTGATGCAGGTGTGGTTCACGCAAGGCATGCCAGTCTGTGCGCAGGTGTGGAAACCAGATGGAAACGTAACGACTCATTTAGCTTGCGATCACCTGTTGCTGGATAAATTCCGGTTGTGAGCTGGCATCTATGAATTGCTGTTGTGACCATTGCAATTCCCACGTGTTAGGGCTACCGTTGCGCATGCGCAGGAGTTCTACTTTCCATTTTGGAAAACCGATACCGGGCAGGACTCCGGATTCATCCTGAATGGTGATGCTGTTCATGGCTTCCACGTTCCACCGGGTGACACATGCTGTTGGTTCTTTGTTGACTAAACCGGTGCGCAAAAAGAAACCCGAAAGTTGTGTACGCTCTGCTGCGAGTTGAAATCTTCTGGAGGTCAGAAAATCCAGCGCTTTCATTTCTCCGACTACTGCTGTGATGCCTGTGCACTTGAGTGCTTCTTCTATGGCCCAGGGAATCTGGCGTTCTGATTTGAGGTCTGCGAAGATGATGCGGCCGGGATCAAGGCCGAAGGTTTGTAGTGCGGGTGGAAATACTTTTCGGTTTGCACTTACCCAAAGGATGCACCCGGATTTGTGGGTGATGGCAAGCAGTCCGGATAAAAACCCGAGTGTGGCGGCAAGTGATTCCGGTTGGCTTGCAAAAAATTCATGGAGGGCGCCTTTTGGGAAGCCGTTGGGAAAAGTTTCCTGCAGCGGGCCGAGGTCTGCGTGGTTTGCCCAGCTCTGGGGGCGGAAGCCTTCCAGCCGCATGATGTCAGCGCGGAGGGCGTCTCTTAATAAAGTGTGTGCTGTATTCATAAATCTGATCCGTATGAGACCAAATATAAATACTAAATATTTTAGTAAAATACTAAAATCTATATTTTTCTAGGGGTAATTGGAAGGAGTTGAGGGTAAGGGGATTAGACGTTAGTCTTTAGTCCTTAGTAGTTAGTCCTTAGTCTTTAGTAGAGACATAGTAGGTAGTTAAGAGTAAGGTGGTATTCAGTGATTAGTAATCAGTAAATCAGTTAAAAAGGCTCAAAATTGCTTTGGATAGCGGTTTTTAGGGATTCCAGTGTGATATAGTCAGGGTCTGTTTCCTGCATGATCCAGCCACCGGGTTGCCATTTGTAGGCATTGCTTTGGAGCGAAATGGTGGTATTGAGTGGTGCAGTGCGTTCAGAAAGGGCCAGCGTGAACCCCAGCACCTGGATTTTGGGCAATTTTTGACGGATTGCCGTTGTAATTGCTTGCAGGGTTGCACCGGTTGTGAGGATATCATCCAGGATGAGAATAGTAGCCCACTCTATATTATATAGTGTTAATGTGTGAAATAGGTAGGCATCGGCTAACTCGGTACTCCTTTCAGCCCTGGAAAGTTGTTTCAGAGGCCGGGTAGTTCTGGATTTGGAGAGCAAAGCCGGTTGATAGTGAACCTTCAGTTCTTGCTGGAGTCTTGCCCCTAACCTATCCAGACCGGTAACTTCCTGAGTGGTAACTTCTGAGCTTGACAATGCGCGAAGGACAAGCGTGTTTTCTGGTAAAGAAAGTTTTTTCAATTCTTCTACAGCACAACTGCTCCAGGCTTCTACATCTACATCACAACCGGACTTAAAGCGTAGCAAACTTTGGGAGAGGCGATCTGATCCGGCAGCTTTGGATTTGTAGTGGCAGAGATAATAATGCGAAAGATTTCCGAAAAGCAATTGTGATTGCAGGGCCATCCTGACAAGATATGAATTTCCTTTGTAGCTAGGCCTTGATTCTCCGAGTAGTGGAAAAAACTTAAATGGAACCTGTATTAATAATATAAAGCAATGCGGACCTTACTCCAGGACTGGTTTTGTTGCTGCCTTCTTTTTAGGGCTGGCTTTTTTAAGAATACTTTTTTTATGTTGTTTCAGGCGTTTGGCCTCCTGTTTCAGATTGGCTTTGACTTCCTTCCCTATTCTTTTTGCTGCCCGAGCAATGAGCTTCCTGATCTTTTTAGTCGCTGTACCCAACTTGAGTGATTCAAAGGTTTGGGTAAAGCCATTTTCAAGTTCATCGACTAGTTTTTTAATTTCTTTTTGATTCATCCGGGACTTTGTTTAAGCAATCAAGATGAGCAAAACGAATTACTATTCAATGTTAAGAAATTATTAAGTCCTGATGGATTGTAGTGAAGTTGGTTCAAGTTTATCAATAAGCTTCACCCTAATCAGGTGAAGCTATACTAAACAAACTATTTATTGATTTTTCGCAGCTGCTTGCCAGCCAGATCTTCCCAGCGGTAATATTGAAAGGTCTTATCATCACTCATGGCCACAAACAAACCATTGGGAAAACCGGGCAAGGAACGACTTGTTACATCGCTGCCATCACTTTCAGAGGTACTGGTTTTGATAACGGCAACTTCCGGATGTATATGTGGGTTGGTTAAGCCTTCTCGTGGAAACACCCGGAATTGATTTGCCTGCTGATCTGAAACCAAAATATAACCCGTACCATCCTTAAATTTATAAATTGAAATCCCTTCAATGTCTTCTGTAAAACCTGTGGTCCCAAACAAGGCCAGCTCCACATTGCTGCTATCGGGATGTGCATAAGATTTGTGAATGCCATGTCCTTCGTCAGAATGATAGACATAACCAAGTTCATTATCTACTGCAATAGATTCAATCTCTTTCTTACCACTATAATATCCAAACTTGCGCACCAACATACCTTTCACATTTCCGGTGCCATCGTCAGTCAACAGGTATTGCCAAAGGTAAGTGCCATCTTTGGGCCCAGACTTACGCCCCACAATAGCATAGATTTTATTATCAAAAGGGCTGGTATAGAGTGCAACGCCCATGGGATCTTTGAGCGTATCAGGTTCACCATCAAACACCGTGATGCCACCATTATCAACAGGTTCAAGATCGGGAAGTCTAAAAACACGAATGCTTTGCGCCATACGTTCAGTACAAACAGCAATGTCAGTTGGCTTTCCATTTAGGGTAAGCGCGTAGGCCACATCTACATTATTGGGTCTGCGCAATGGACGTACACTATTAATAATTTTTCCAGAAAGATCAAATGCATAAAGGCCACCATCGCCCAACTCGCCACCTTTGTCTGTACCTATAATCAACACATGGGTTGAGTCGGCTGGATTAATCCAGATAGCCGGGTCATCGGTATCATGTACGACAGATTCTGTAACAATAACGGGTGAAACCCGAACTGTATCAAGCGAGAAAGTAGTTACCTGATTTTTCTTTCCGCAAGATGAAAGACCAAACATCAGCGAGAAAGCGCCAAGGCCATATAAAATAAATTGTTTCATGCTAATCTTTGTTGAACGTAAATGATACACCTATTTCGCTTGCATAAAGTTCTTCCCCGGCTTCATAATTATCTTCATCAATCAGTATAAGAAAAGTGAAGCGAATTGCCCCTGATTCTTCATCGACTTCGTATGTACCCTCCAACATAAAGTCAAGTTCATCTTCCACCAATCCATTGTCGTTGATGATTTCGCGACTTCCTTCAAACACAAACTCACCATCTTCAACCTCATATTCTGCTTCAAACTCAATTACTTTATTAACTGTTTCCGTTTCCGATTCGCCATTCTCGCAACTGGTAATTTCTTCCGTTTCGATTAACTCAATTTCAAATTTCATTTCTCCGAACTCAAACTCTGCTTTTACTGTACCGGTAATTTCAGAAAACGAAAGCGCTTCAATGTCGGCATTCAATTGGCCGAAAATTTCCTTAAATGATTCGAATTCTTCATCTGAAGTAATTTCAAATTCCCACCCACCTGCAACTTCATTATCAAGCACGGCATACTCAAACTCTCTGGGCGAACCCAATAGAACTGGCTGCGTAGTTTCAATGGCGGTAATCTCAAATATAAAACTGCCCGAACTTTCACCTCCCGGTAAGGTAACTACCACTTCAAACTCTTCGGGGACGCTACCGAGATCTTCATCAGAGGCTAAAACGATTGAACCTGTTAAACCATCTGCGGAAGCGCTGAAATCCAGTTCGCGTTCATAGATGCAATCATCTATCTCAACTTCGTAAATTACTTTATCAATTCTTACTGAGCCGACCATATCATCTTCCAGGTCTTTGATTTGATAGGTAATAATAATTTCTTCGTTGGGTAAGTTTAAATCGGGTAAGTAATCTGCAAATTTTATAGTAATGCCGTAGTCTTCTGCATCTGCAAGATCTCCACCCTCGTTCGTATCCAGCACTAAACGAAATGGATAATTATCATCCTGTGGAAGTTCTTCAAAAGAATTATCGGCACAGCCTATCAACAATACAGACAGCGCAAAACCTATTGAGGTCAATGATATTTTTTTCATATACATGAATTTGGAAATTAAAAGTCAAGTTTTAAACCTACGCGTGTCCACCAGGAGTAAAACTCCCGTTGCACGTACCGATCCTTTTCACCCTGATAAACCTCAAAAGGTTGATTGGTTAAATTCAAGAACTCAGCAAAAAATCTGAGTTTTTTATTAACCACTACTGTGGCCGTGGCATCAAGCTGAACTCTGTCTTTCACATAGAAGTCTTCGGCCGCTTCGTCTCCCAGTTCGCTCAAATATTCTCCATTGAAGTTTGCTGAAACCCGTACGTTGAAACGACCCTTATCGTACCCAAGTGAAAAATTACCCACATGCTTGGCTTGACCCGGAAGGCGGATTTCTTCCTGTTGATCTGCTTCTTCGCGGGATTGAATGCGTGCGTTTGATGACGTTAAGGTATAGTTTGCATATACACTTAAACCCTGAAGTGCACCCGGCAAAAATGTTAGATTTTGTTGGTAGGCTACTTCTATACCAAACAAATCTGCCTCTTGTCCGTTTTGCGATTGCGTTAGAAAAATGGGCACACCTTCAGAGCCTGGATAAACACTCGATTCAAATCTTCGGGTGAAGATGAATTCGTTCAGCTTTTTATAAAACAAACCTCCGGACAAGATTCCTACAGTACCAAAGTATTTTTCAGTAAGAAAGTCTATGTTGGTGGCCGACACTGGTTTTAATGCAGCATTTCCAATAGTGCCTTCGTTTTCATTAATATTTATTTCTTGTGCCGGAACAATGTCGCTAAAGTTAGGCCGCGCATAGCTTCTGGTTATGGCCCCTCGCAAGTTTAACGATTCATTAACCTGATAGCGCGCATGCAGTTGTGGTAATAAAAAGCCATAGTCTGTGCCGCCTACTTCAGGAATGATTTCACTTTCATTTATTACGTTGAATGAACGGTAGCGAACTTTTGTGTTTTCATACCGAAAGCCACCCAGTAACATCAACTTACTCATTTGAAGTTTCGTCATCAGGTAGCCCGCATAAACATCTTCGGTAGAAGTGTAGGCTTCTACTGCCTCAGTAACCAATTTATCATCAACCGATAATTCAAAATCATTTCGGTTGGCATTAAAGTATTTCACAAACTTTTCCACATCGGCATTAGCACGTAGCGTGTACCGATTGCCGAGAAAGTTTTCATCCACATTTCCACCAGCATATTGATCGAGCGTAAGATCATCGGCACCGGTATATCCAAAAACATTTTCGGTAATATCAAATGTCTTTTCCTTGGATCTGATTTTCCCACCGAACTTAACCATACCAGTTGCACCATTGGCTTCATATGGAATAGTAAAGTTGATCTTTGCAGTTTTGTTAACATCTTTTGCATACGTATTTCCCATAGTAGCTTCGTCAAATGCATATTGTGTATTATCGAGGTACACGTTTGAGGGATTGGTATGCGATAGATCATTCACTGTAAAAGCGGGGAAATCTTTGTTGGTATCAAAATCAAGTGCCAGTTGATCCACTTCCGCCACACTGGCTACTTCAATATCAAAAGGTGTATCCTGAATGGCTTCTGCATACGATACCTCATAATCAAGATTGAATTTTTCAAAATTATGTTTAGCCCCGAGGTTAAAACTGGTAACAATTTGTTTTTCTAACCGATCTTTGGAGTAGCGCTCCAGTACGTTATCTTCAAAGGGTGAGTTATCTACATTGGGAACAAACACACTGCTTCTTCTGAATTCGCGATCTGTAAACTTATTGTAAATGCTACGGAAATAGATTTCATTTTTTTCATTAAATCGGTAATCCAGTGTTCCACTCAGGCCGAGTCGGGTTCGGGTTAATTCATAATCACGCAGGTCAAGCTCATCACCGTCACGTTCCCAGTTGTCCGATCCTCTTTCGGTTTCATAGTAACTCGAGTTGAGCATAACACCCAGTTTATTATTTAGTAGCCTTTTGCTTAATTCCAAAGAACCTTGCAGGTTAGTTTTACCGCTGATGTTGTTGTACCCTAAAAGACCAGACGCATTTACTTTAAGTTGATCTGTTTGTGCCGTGCGTGTGATCAGGTTTACCGACCCTCCAATAGCATCACCATCCATATCTGGTGTAATGGATTTACTAACTTCAATACTGGCGAGTTGATCGGCCGGAATAGCATCCAATGCTACATAACGTACATCTGCTTCGGGCGAAGGAATTTGTTCTCCATTTATAGAGATGTTGGTGAACTGGGGGGCAAGACCGCGTATGAGTACATATCTACCTTCACCTTGATCGCGTTCAATATTAACTGCCGGTACCCGTTGTAACGCTTCGGCCACATTAGGATCAGGAAATCTTCCAATCTGATCAGCACTTATAATATTTTTAATGTTATCGGCATTCTTTTGTTGATTGAGTGCTTTCTGTTGGCCCTGCAACGAACCCGTAACTATTACACCGCTAAGTTCTGTTACTTCACTGCGCATTCTTAATTCAATGCTTGCTGTAGTGCCATCAGCGATTGAAACCACCTGACTGATTTTTTGAAACCCGATGTAGGATACTTCAAGTTCTATTTCTCCAACCGGTACACGCAGAAAAAACTCTCCATTTAAATCGGTAGTTGTACCATTAAGGGTACCCTTTTGCAGTACAGTGGCTCCGGGAAGGGCAACATTTAGTTGATCATCCAAAACTTTTCCCCGGATTGAACCAAAGGCGTTAAGCGTGTGCCTTTCAGCTTGTGGTTTAAGTAAGATGTTGAATCCTTGTTGCTTTACATCCAGATTTGCCTGTCGGGCAACCTCTTCCAGCATTTTACCTAAACTGGAATACTGACCCTTTAGGGATATTTTTTTGGAAAGATCAATCTTTAGACTACTATATGTAAACGTGAATTCAGTTTTTGATTCAATCGTTTCGAGTACGCGCTTTAAGGGCATATCCGCTACCGTAAGCTGAAGTTTTACGTTATAGATGTTCTGTGCTGTAGTGTCACGGGCTACAAGGAGATTAAACAGGAGACATTGCAACAGGAGGCCGGCCAGCGAATACCGGGATACCTTGTTGAAGGTGTAATAGATTAGATGTAAATTTTTATTCATAAGATTAAGGATTAGTTATTGGATTACATCCCGGGCCAGACCAGATGATGTTGTTTTCTGATCGGGTGTATTGAAGTCCGGTACTGAAACTGATGGCGGACAGTACTCTTTCGAGTGTTTCATTCTGATACTTACCGGTAATCAAACAATTGCCGAGACGCTCATTTTCAAAAACGATATTTACACCATACCACGATTGAAGAGTAGTAGCTACCTGGTCTAATGGAGTATCTGAAAAAATTAAAATATTATCTTTCCATGCGAGATCAAATTCCAAATCAGCCTTGTGGGTAGATAATTCTTGAGTAGCCTTACGGTGAATCACTTTTTGATTGGCCTGAATAATTTCCTTTCGATTGTCGTTCTCCACACTCACTTTTCCGGTAGCAACGGTTACTACAACAACAGCGTCATTTTCGTTAATGTTAAATGAGGTTCCTAATACTTGCGTTGTTACCTCGCGGGTGTGCACAACAAATGGATGCAGCGAATCTTTTACCACATCAAAAAAAACTTCGCCTGTACAAAACACTTCGCGTAAGTCCGAATCAAATGTTTTAGGAAACCGAATAGTGGAGTGCGAGTTTAGTTTTGCAATCGAACCATCAGGCAATTTCACTGTCGATTTTTGAGCTGCCGGTGTGCTGCGTTCGTCCCAGATAAAATCAGCAGGTCGATTTACGGATTTAGTTAAAAGGTAAACCGAAACGCTGGTAGCGATCAAAAAAACTATTGAGGCCGCAATTTTTGGCCACAACACTACATGGGTCTTTTGTGCCTTTTCGTATGAATCAATCTTTGTATTAAGTGCTGTGAGGCTATTCGAAACAGGCTGAAAATCTTTATGCGCATTACTGGCATTCCAGATTTCAAAATACGAATCAAATAATTCCTGATGATCCGGTTTTTGAGCAAGCCATTCCTGTAATGCCGCCTGCTCTTCTGCAGAAGCTTCGCCCGTAAGGGTACGCACAATAAGGGTTTCCGGAAGCTGCATCATGCCGAATAAATGATTCTGACAGGAAGAGTTTAAAATGTGCGCTACCCACTACGTGTAAGTGATTATGAAACTGTTACGCTTGCGTTAAGGGAATCTTTTCAATCGAATCGTTATGCCGCAAGTATTCGCGAATAAGGGCGAGTGACTTTATAATTTGGTTCTCCACAGTTTTTTCAGCAACATTTAGGATTTCAGCAATTTCGCGGTAGGATAAAGACTCCATCCGGCTCATTAAAAAAATTTGCTTACAACGGGGCGGAAGTTGATCAATAGCAGTTTCGATTTGTAGTTGCAATTCACGTGTGATCAAGATGTTTTCCGGATCATTGCCATCGAGTAGATTAGTTGAAAAAAGAATTTCTTCTGTGTTTGAAAATAAGGGTTGACGCCTTCGGATAGTTGCCAGCGATGCGTTTTTTGTACTTATAAACAGATATGCTTTTACATTACTATGAATAACAACGGACTCCCGCTGTTTCCAGATATTAAAGAATACCTCTAAGACTGTTTCTTCTGCCTCTTGTGGATTTTTGAGGTAGGTATTGGCAAACACACACAAGTGCTGATAATATTTTGCAAATAGAGTGTTCAATGCAAGCCGGTTATCCTTGCGGATTTCTTTCCAGAGCTCAAGATCCTGATCTACTATGTTAATCACGCAACGAAAGTTGGCGATCAGAACCTTAGTAGCAAGAAAACCAGATTACCAAATCATCAAATGATTGTAACTCTGTTTCCTAAAGCGACCAATTAATCTGAGGGTGTCGGATAAACTTGATGTGCGCAAAGTGGAATGGTTGTTCCGGAACGGCTTAGCGTGGTCTATCTCTTTGGCTCAAGTTTAACACGTGTACGGATTATCGGAGCAACTTACCCATCAAACTTTTCTTGTATTGTTGAATGAGTTGAAGTTGTTGCGTCAGATTTTGTTGTAAGTGCAATATTTGATTCATGGCATGAACCGTCTTTTCATATTCGGTCTTACGCTGTTCTGCTTTTGCGCGAGCCTCATACAGGATTGTTTTTAATTCTGGCAAGCGGATGAATGGAATAACGGAGCCACAGAGATGCCGATGAAAGAAGCCGCCCTGCCAAAGCCCGAAGCATAACCAAAAGAGGCGTTGCTTTTCGATTGGGCACGTGGTGATGACGACAAAGCAGTTGGGACAAGGTTTGTCCAGCGGTTTACCAGCATTATTGCCTTTGGAGAGAATGAAGAAGTGATGAAGTGGATACTGGTGATTGTGTTGATGTGTCTTGATTTGTATCTGCATAGTTGCGGCATTTTTTTGTTGCCGCAATGCGCTGGAAAAGCGTAAGCGAATAATCAGGCTGGCGGGAAGTCTGGCCAAGGAGGAACGGAATAAATGGCAAGCGGGTAGCACGTGGGTTTATGCCGGAAATTCCTTTGCCAGAATGGGTGATAGGATTTGCGCGAAGCCAGCCTACGTTTGTTTACGCATTTAGAAGCATCTCAAAAAAATGTTGCCTGGCAGATACCAGCAATGAACCGGCATGCAACCACACTGACCGTGATACAAACTGATGTGTGTCGAAGCCGATTGAACCGAATAAAAAAAGGAGCTCACGCCCCTTTTTTAATTTTCATTAACGGCCTTGCCGGAAGTTGGATCACTTTATTTTGCTCCCGGAGGTCATACCCGGCCGCCTTCAATTCCTGCAAGGCTACTTCATCCCAATGTTCACAACCTGCTTCAAGTTGTGACAGGTAATCAACATGGCTTTGCTCCTCATCATCATAGTAGAAACGCACATCCCGGTATGGGCCAAAGTCGTGTTCACAGCGAACCATCTTAAAATATGACCCGGTTGGATTTTCACCCAACACTCTTTTCAATTGTGCAATGTAGGCTTTGACTTCATGGCGTGAATTCTCCATGTAGTGATCGGCATTCACTTGTGCGCACCGCTCCCCCCAGGGTGTGGTGGTCATCAGGTAGCTGTAATCCATCATGCCTGGGAAGATTTAGACTGAGCGGATTTTCCTTTTTGTTGCATGGATTTGATGCGATCGTTTGCCCGGGTTTCCCGTTGGGTACGCACTGCTTCTTGCTCTTTCTCAAAGCCTTTGATGTCAATGTCACCATAGGCGGTTGCTATCTTACGGATAATGAAAGCGTATTCGGCATCCGGATAATTGCCGCCATATTGCCGACACATGACGCGTCTGAGTAAAAACGCTTTTTGTTCAGGCTTGAGTTTCTTCAGGCCTTCATACAACTTTTCCGGATTGTCTTTTGGAAGACTCAATCCTTTGGCGAGTTCATGCCGGAGGTCATACCCTGCTTTGTCCAGCACGATGAACCAGAGAAATATTTCTTCTTGGGGTAAGAGTTTCTGGCGATGATCTGATTTCTGAGTGGCATGTTTGGCGAGTGCTTCCAGGATGCGGGCGTAAACTTTTTCACCATCCAGCTCCCGGCTGCGCGCGAGACGTTGTTGAATCCGGGCGGCAACGACCTTGACATTACCGGTGTCCGTGGAAGCTTTGACTACTTGTTTCAAATAGACGGTAGCTACCTGTCCTGTTTTCCTACCCGAGATCCAGAGTCCTTTAACTTTTGATCCACCTTGGTTGCTTTCATGAAAGTCGTTGTATTCCACGATGGGTTTAAGATGGTGTTGTGTCAACAAAGCCATGATCTTTTCAGCGGGTTCATCGTAATTGCTGGCCAGAAAAACCAGGTTGGGTTCCGTCTCAATAATTTGTTTTGTCTTGTGGAATAAAAACATTTCACATTTCAGCAGGAAGCAGGATCGATCAAAGCAGCGATCTTTTTCTTTGATGTCTGCAAACAACATGGGTGCGGCACCCGAGCGTTTGGGACAGGTGACACATGCGCCTGCTTTTTTGATGAGCGTATCATTACTAAGGTCAAAGGGTGCTTTGGACAAGCTGGTCATAATGTGACGGTCCACAAATTCCTGAAGTTCACTTACGGTTCCGAACGTTCCGTTGTGCGCCTGTATTCTTTGCAGTGCTTCCCGTTGATCTTGAGGCGTCAGTCTTGCCAGAATCAACGCATGTCCCAACAACAACTGATCTTCCAGGAATGCTTTCTTGACTTCCCGTACCAGATCATTGAGTTTGAGCCGCTGTTGAATGTAGGATTCTGATTTACCAAACTGCAGTGCCAGTTCAGCGATGGTACGCTTGGCATCTTGTTGCAACATCATTTTGTAACCAACGGCTTCATTAAGCGGATGAACGTCCTGCCGTTGGATGTTTTCCGTGATTTGCATGAGGAGTGCTACTGTATCATTAACCGGATGAATGGTAGCGGGAATGGTGGACTTGCCGGCCAGTTGACTGGCGCGATACCTTCGCTCTCCGCAGATCAGGGTAAACTGATTCACCAGTTGTGGATGCGGCCGCACGATAATGGGTTGGAGGACTCCGAGTTGCTGAATGGATGCAGCCAGATCATGCAATGCTTCCGGGGTCTGATCCTTTTTTGATCTGAACATTTCATTGGTGTGACTCAGCATGATGGTATCCAGGCTGAGTTCTTGCGCTTGTTGATTTTCCATAAACACATAAGGTTAAGTTGAACATAATTTTTTATGCTCACGGCCATCGGTCTTTGGCGCGACCAGAATGTGTGCGGGGCAAGCGGGTGAAGCCAAGAGGAAACGGAATAAATTTGAAAAAATAATTCAGCCTCCGGCACAAACAATTTTATGCCGTAGTCTCTTGGCCGAGGTCGGGCCACGAAGACCGAACTTTGCAGGAAAAAATAATGAGGTATAAAACTTTAACTCTTCTTATCCACCATCAGTAAAATTGAATGTTCATCCACTTGAAAGAAACGTGAACCCGCGTTTTGATTTCAGTTGCAGGTTCTTTTAAAACCCGAATTACTAAAGGCCAAACAAAAAAATAGATTCGGGTTTTTGAAAGTACCTGAAACGTATAAGATGGGAAGATCAGTAGTAATGTAACAGCAATGGATCAGTGCTTCCCAAAACCAACTCCATAACTATATGCTGTCAACTAAATTCCGGGGAAGGGTTGATCCCATGATCTCCTACTCATTGAACGCATGCTAGTTGCAAGCAGGTCATTATCTTAAGGATGTTGTGCGTCTTATTAAAACCGTTTCAAAAATTTCCTTTGATCGATATTGTTTTCCCCCCCAGCCATTCCGGATTTTGGATTTGCTCAATGCGCTGCTGGCAGAAGCCAATTTTCTGGTCAAAGTTTTCATTTTGTCTGTGAAACGTGGTTATCAATTCCGCGCCATAACCATGCTGCATGGCATAGGAGTCTGCGTACATCTCGCGTGCGAGATTATTTGACTCCTGTACTTGCTCCAGCAGTGCGTGGTCAAATGGAATTCCATGTATAAAACAGAACTCAAAGGTTGGTTCATCAGGCAAATCCGGCACGTTAAGAATATGTCCGAGTTCATGCAAAATCACGGCTGTGATTTCGCGGGGTGTGAGCTTTGCCTGTTGGCAATTTTTGATGTTAACAATAATCGACACCTCCCAGTTATCAATACCGTAGGATTTCAATAAGCAGGAACCAAAACCCTTCTCAACTATTTCTTTGTCATCACGCTTTTTGAAGATCGCCGCATCAGGAAGGCAGAATTCAATCCTGTCTGCTACCTGACGGTATTTCTCACATTGAAGCGAGGTAATAAGAGAATAGATGACATCTGTTAATTCGTTGTTGACAGCATTGAATTTCTTGATCATCTCTCCTTGCGTTATTTTCATTAATCAATGACTTGATTAATGGATGCGGAAACCCACCTGATCTTTTAAAAAATCAATTTTTGCGACTGTGAATTTTTCATTAAAGTTGAACCACTTCAAATGTAAGACTGCCCTGCACATCTTTCAAATTCTTGATTTTGCATTTGCAGTTGCTTCCACATTTGATTTGGAGTCGCTTAAGCCCTCTTACACTATTGAAATCCTTGAGGTCATAGGCATCAATTTCTCCGCACTTGAATATTTCGATTATTTCCGTTTGAAGTAAATCCAAACCCTTGTGATTACTGAAACCCGCCAACAAAATACGTGTGAATGTAAATCCTTGAAAAACTTTTGCTTCATCCTCTTGGAGTTGACCAAAATCAATTTCTTTCATTTCACCGACAACTTTCATAGTTGTTTCAATTGGTAGGCCCATCGTTTCCGTGTTAGTCCTGACGATTGCTATGCGTTCATTTAAAGAAGAAATAAACATGAAAAACAAATAGTATTTCCGATTGTTCTCCACATAATTCATTAAAGCTTCCGCACTTAAGGCAAGTGGTTGTATTGATGCTATATTTTTGAATTTTAAGATCTTTTCACATTTCCACCGCACGGCAGCATAGCCGGTTACTGACGGCTGAAACAGCTTCTTCTTATCTCTGGTTAGCTCATCCCATTTATCAATAAACATCATGTGTTCATTGATCATTTGGTTGGCTTCCAACAAATCGGTTAGTATTTCTTTTGGCACGTCAGCAAACTTGTTTTTAATTTCTGCCTGAATTGTTTTTAGTTCAGACTCATACCATTTTGCGTACTTGTTCTGTGCCGGTTTGTTAACCACGGGAACAAGATTCCGGTCTTTTACGCCCTTTCGTTGTATGTAATTATATGAAACGGGATATCTGTTTATGACCAGATCATTGAGATTATTTTGGCTGGTTGCTGAGTCCAGCTTTAGTTTTTTAATTTGATCTGAGAGTTGATCAATTGTAAAAGTCTTTTTCAGGCGCTCCTTTTCTTTTGGATAATTTGATTCATCTTCCCGCGTATTTATAATATACTCCTCCATGGGAAGTTTAATACCCTTTAACTCACGGATTGCTTGCGTGCGCATGAATATTTGTGAATAAAGTGAATTGATGTCATTTTCGAGCGTCATAACCTGATCATAAACCTTCTTATTCACCACCAAATCAGGTGGCGGGTTATCACCGAAAATCGTATTTATGGTTTGTTCAAGTGCGTATGGACCGGAGATTGAGGGTTCTAATTTGGTGCCGTACTTATAGTTGTATAGATTGATAAATCCTTCATAGCTCCAAACCGTTGGATCTGAATCTATGAATTTAATTTCGGCACCCTGTTTAAATTTCCTTGATTCAAATTCCATTTTCTTTAAGAGCGAAAGATAGTCTTGAGATATCGCAGGTTGACATAGAACCAGAAAAGAAAACGTAATCATGATTCTCATAAAACTGAAGGAGTTTTTTTATTTATGATTTGAAATATTAGAAGTTTCATTCCGTTTAATATTAAGGTGGAGATTCTGAATATGCTTCCAGTTTCGCGCTTACGAATTCAACTCCGCTAAGCGATAGCTTGTCTAAGGTTATATCTGGTCAATGACCGAATGTACACAATTAAAATATTATTTTCGATATAGGGTGGAATTGTCCAGGTGTTGAAATGGCTGGACCTGATCAGGTTTCAGGTTAAATCTATAGCGTGTCTATGCTCCAAAAAAAGACCTGCCTTATTCAGACAGGTCTTTCCGCACCATGAGTTGCTAAACTCCAATCCCCTTTCGCTTAGAACTCTTTTTTCCTTTCTTCGTATCACCCTCCTCTTCTACATCCTGTTTTTGAGTTTCTTTTTTCTCCTGCGATTTGTCTTCGCCTTTGGATTCTTTTTTCTCCACACCCTGGTATTGTAGTTTCATGTTGGCATCATAGACATCCAGAGACTTGTACTGTGGATTGGCTGCGATATACATCTTTTCCTCTCCACCTTGTTTAGCAAAGGTTACTTGCGTCACGTTTCCTTTTTCCAGTGACTTTAGCACCTTGGACTTCTCATCGGGGTTAAGTTGTTCCTTGATTGGATACTTGGCCATCACCATTTCCAGATCATAACCATAGCCCTGATGGTATTGCTTCACCTTGTAGTTGTCGTTTTTATCCTTTTCCTGAAAATCCAATTGCACCCAGGCGTTGTACGGTTGGCCCTCTTTGGTGTTGAGGTCTTTGTTGACTGCACGGCCGTCCAGCAGGTTGTATGCTTCCTTGGCTGTGATGCCGGAATTTTTGTTGATGTAAAACGTCTGTGTTTTCTCAAGCGCAGGGTCATCATTTTTCAGTGTGGCCTGATACCGGTTGAGAAAATAATTATCCGTCTTATCTGACTTTTTGAAATCAAGGGTGTAGTCCACGCGCTCCTTGAGGTTATCTTTATTGAACTCACCGGTCATGTGGAGTTTAAATTCTGACGGTTGTTCTTTGATCCGGGCTTCCAGATCAGCATTCAACTTGTCTCCAAAACCTAAATACTTCAGATCTTTTTTCAGGTATTCCAAATTCTTTTCGTTCATAACTTAATTGTTTATTGGTTGACAATTGTGTGATTTATTCTTTAGTCCATAGCAATTAGTCGATCGTCCATAGTTCCTGGCAGCTGTGATCGTCAAGCGTTATTCAATCAGCCGGGCATTTACGATGGTTTTGTTTTTTATGGAGAGCTTCACGTTTCTTCCACCATTCTTTTCAAGCATTTCAATCACGAGCCGCTTGGCATTTGGAATGGTAAACTTGCCGAGGGCATATACAATATCCTGTGTAGAGTTGCCTTTAATTTGTTTATCGTCACCAAAGACATGGAGCGGTGTAACAGAAACTTCCTGAGACGCGGTACGTTTGACTTTCACCTGATCCCGAATGAAGAACCTGAGAAAGTCCACATCGTAATTGATGTTGGATTGGTTCTTCATGCCGATGTGATAAAAGATTACATTATCCCGGATGTGAATACTATTGAGCGTAAGCGTGATCTTGTGGTCTTTGTCCCGGAGCGGCAGCAGTGGCTTTCTTGTCTGCGTGATGGCTTTAGCATATCGCTCCATTTCTGATTCCGTCATCTCCGCCTGAAAGATCAGGGCCTCCCGGATGGCGTCTTTTTTTGTGGCACTGGTTGGAGCTTCCAGGATCAGAACTTGCTGATCCGGTTGTCTTGCGTACTGAATAATGAATTCATGAATTGTCCCATCCGAAGTAATGACGGTGAGATTGGTTTCCGGGAAGTTTTCACGAGCGGCCTTGAGCTGCAGGACATTCTCCAGACCTCTGGCTTTTTGAGCGAGCACATCGCGGCTTCCTTTATCAACTGATTTGATGACAGCCGGAAAGATGACGCTGGACGTTTTGTTAAACGTGATTTCAAGTGTGTGTGATGCTAATGGCGTTTGTGCATGGTTGTATCCGATGCTAAGAATACCCATGATGACAAGCGACCGGTAAAGTTTATTCAACATATGACATAAATTTTATGATGTGTGACTACTTATTTAAAAGTGGATAAGACCCCACGGTCTTTCACCGTGGGGAATTTTGTTGGGCCCTATTTCCTACAGCAGGAAAATCAGCAGGGGCCAGAAGTGTGTCACCGTAGTGACCACTGCTCCGAAGAGCGCACCTAAGAATGCCAGCATATGCATAATGGTTTAAATGTGGTAACAAAAGTTTTACGTAAACCCAATGAAGGGCTGATACCTGCTGACCGCGTAGCTACCGGGACACCAGTATATTCAATCCGGATTCTGTTACTGCCTGCATCGGTATGAGAGACGGCAGTGATGCTACTCATACTTGAATTATGCGTTTTGCAAGTCTTTATATTTTGTCCATCAACAAAATCTGGTATCCCGCTTTGACGGTGACCTTGATGAGCCTGGCTTTTTTACTAAACAACCCTTTTGCCGCTTCGATACCGGCACTGGCTGCTTGTTGCCCGATGGTGGGATCAAGCGACATGAGTTGAATATTCTGTAACGCATTTTCACTGGCTTGTTTGGCCGCATCCCGCGTGATGGCACCGGGAATGTAAATACCCTCCAATCCATCAAGATCATACACGGCAAGCGAAACAGGTAGCAGGGAATTCTCAGCACGAATGGAGTTGATTTCAATGGTGAGACGTTCCCCGTTGATGGCACATGTGCCGTAGACAAATTGATCTTTTGGAATTACTTTTCCTTTGATGGTTATGGCGTATTGCAAACGCATTTTAACGGTGGCACCCGCTACGAGTTCCTGCGTATCGTGAATGATGGCCGCAATTGCATTTTCCGTTTCAGGGTGAAAGGTGTGATCATCTTCCAAACCATAAAATCCATTTTGAATAGCGCGGGATGCAAATGGTGATGGCGTAGCCCTTATACTATCCAGTGGACTTGCTAACGGAGATGCAGCATGTGGTTGCCCGATAAGTGAAATGTTATCGTCCGACTCTAAACCATGCACCGAATAGGCATTTATTTTTTGCTGCACGGTTTGCGTTTTGAGTTTTTCTTTCATGCGTTCCGGATGCTGGATGTCCAGAATTTTTTCCAGCACACTTTCAAGTTGTTGCATTTCAGGATCAAGGCCCGGATCTTCCTGCATGAGTTCCATCATTTTCTCCAGGCGGTCTACGTCTTGAGTGAATTGGGGATCGGATAAATTAGTCGCTGGCTTCTGGTTGCTGGTTACGGGTGCAGTTGCCGGTTTATTTATTTCCGAATAGAGTTCCTGTAACTTTTTATTCACGCGATCTTCATTGGCATCAACCGAAAGCCTGTCTTTTTGTTTGAAAGAATCGATGAGCTTATTGCCCGGTGGAATGCTGTCTTGCCCGCGTAATTCATGTTGAGCCGTAAAGGCAATGAGATCAAAGTAGGGATCACTCTCACGGGCTTCTCTGTACCTGGCTGAATCACGTGCGGCCACTTCATAGAGGGTGAGCTTGTCCCAGATCTCCTTTTCATCAAAATGAGCATCGGGCAACGATAGATTTAAACCGTCCCAGTTCATTGGTTTAGCTTCTGCCGGAACGCCCTGACCTCCGCCCAATGCCCAGAAGATCAACGTAAGGAAAGGCATGATCAGCGCGGGAAGTACCATGAAGAACTTCCGCTGTTGTAAAAATTTCTCTGCATGTGTTTTCATTGCATTTGCTTTTAATGGTTAAAAAATATTTTTAAGGCTTAAGTCTTTTTCGTTTATGCGGAATGAAGTGAAGTTCTTTTTTGTAGTTATCCAGTTGTGCTTGTGTAATGGCTTCCCACCCTTTGGAAGGATTATACCGATCCGGTGTGTATTCCGGGTTTCGATTCAGGTATAGCTTTCCATCCACATCACGGGCTACATACATTGCTTCAAACTCACCCTCCAACTCTCCTTTCAATTTGCCAGCGGGAATGAGTTGTTTGTTAAAACGACCTTGCATGATTTTGAATCAGATTAGTTAGTAATACTTTTTTAAGAGCGTGTTCAGACTGTCCGCTAATTCAGGGTAGGTACGAAGCAGGCTGTCCCGGACACAGGTGTCACCGGATGAGAGCTTGTCTATGAGTTGTTTGAAGTGCATCATCCGGTTATACTTATCTCTGATGGTGCGTTCTGAATCCACATCAGGTTTGGCAACCGAACTTCTCTGCCCCGGTGTGGATATGGTATCTACGTGGAGAACAGGGGAAACCTCTTTGCTATAGAATGCATGGATCACGAGCAACGCGCACACCATGCCGGTTAGCAAACCAATCACGATGAGTCCCTTCTTTTTTGTTGTCAGGGAAAGCGGATTGATCCAATGGTTGAGTTTGTTGGCGACTGCCTGACCTGCCCTGGTAAACCAGTCTTTTACTTTTTCTTTGGTCTTGTTCATAGTCATTATCTTTTGGGTTACTTGTTACTAATGGGATGGTATGCGTGTTAGCGCATTTCTGTTTTGATGTCTTTATTTTCCAATGTGTTCCACTTTTCAATCAGGAAGCCGTGCGGGTTATGATCTGAGCGGGAAACATTACGCAGATAGCCTTCCGTTATCAAACTACGGGTTACGATGGATGTAGTGCGGATTAACTTCTGATGCGCAAAACAGCGGAAGTAGAAGGGATACATTTCCGTATCAATGCGAATACTATCCAGTGTAATTTCCTGGCTGATGTTTCCGGAAATAATATTGGAGTAGTAGCGGTTCTCTTTCAGGTTATCATATTGGCGTTTGGCAGATTCATCTGCCAGGTACAAAGCCTTCTTGATGTTGGCCTGAATAACTTTGTCATCCGGATCAAGGGTAAAGAAGTGATGGTGAAACATCCGCACATGATCACGCGCCTCCACGGGGATGTTATCCTTTCGCTCTGCTGACCAGGCTTCGAGGGCTTTGCCATTGGAGAGGATATAAATTCGTTGTTCAGCCTGATTGATCAGTTGAAAACTTTTGTACAGCGTAAAGCATACCATCACGACACAACTGATGATGAGCACCAGTGAAAACAGGCGAATGTGTTTGAAGGCGGAATCGATATTTCGGAGTTGCTGGAACATTTTATTAGTCGTGAGTTAGTTGATAGTCATTGAGACGATGGTTTGTCAGGCGATAGTCCATAGTTTGTTGGTCCACCGTCAAGCGTTTAGGTTTTGCCCGAAAGTTTATCATGTGTGTAACCACCCCAGGATTTGGTTTGGCTTTGGTTCTGATTGCTTCCTGATTGAATAGAATCACGGTAGCGTTCAATAGCATGTGCGGTAGCTGCGAATCCTGCACCGGCTGCTCCCGTTGTAGTTGAAAGGACGGTGCTGGCACCTCCGGTCAGTACGTTGCTTGACTTGGTGAGCAATGCATAGCCGCCCCCGGCATGGATAATGTAGTTGGCCACACTGGGTACGGTGAAGTATCCAACAATGCCGATCACGAGGAAGATCAGATAAGCTGTATCCGTAGCACTGAAAAAAGTATCTCCGTACCGGGCGATCTGCTGAATGTCAATGCGGAGCATATTTTCCTGAATCTTCCCGATGATGCCTCCGAAAATATTGGCTACCGGAAGCCAAAGAAAAACACTGATATACCGGGCGATCCAAACGGTGAGTGTGTGTTGGAATCCGTCAAAGACTGCAAAGCCAAATACCAGCGGGCCGAGAATAGCGAGTACGATGAGGTAAAATGTGCGAAGTGTATTGATGCAAAGGGCTGCTGCCTCATATATGATATGAAGGACTTCACTCATCCATTGCTTGACGGAATTCCGAAAATTGTAAGATGCTTTGGCCATTGCGAACTTGATGTCATTGCCGATGCCGTCCAGTGTTCCTTCACCGGTTCCGTCCGGATGCGTGTAGCGATACCATTTGTCACGATCTCCTTCACCGGCAGCGCCTACATACATTTGCCACGCTGGAGTTTTGCGAATGGCATCTTCTTTGAGTTTGAGTAAGTACGCGATGGCATTGTTGGAACCGGTGACCATAGCCGCGGTGCCGGTCACGGTAGGTTTGAGAATACCATTCATGAGCGCGATCACCCAGGGAAAAATCAGGATGCAGAACCCGAGTGCGAATGGCCGCAGCAATGGATAAAAATCAATGGGTTCAGCGTTGGCGAGATGCCGCCATACCCGTGAAGAAATATACCACAGCGCTGCAAAGCCGGCCAGTCCCCGGCCAACCCCGATCAGTTTACTGCACAAGGGCAGCATGTCACTGTATAGCTGGTCCAAGACACTTTGCAGGCTGTGGATTTCTCCTGCGAAACTCTGGGCTTGCAAAACGCCAGGCAAAAAGAGCGCAGGAAGAAATAGCAGCCTCATCCCAACCCTTCTCTCGCAGGGAGAAGGGCTTAGCGTGAGATTATCTTTTAAATTTTTCATTTTTATTCTTTTAGTTGACACCGTATAACTTTTGCATGGTGATTACATCGTTGCGTGAGCGTGCACGTTGAATGGCCAACAGTTGAGTGTTGTTATTGAAGTAATTCAGGAAGATGACCTTGTCTTCCATGTCAAAGTAAATGCGGTCAATGGCCTGCATCCGTTCATCATCAGTCATGGAGAGTTTGGTGGATGTGATGATCATCATCAACTCATCTATGTTGCGCAAGGAAGCATCGAAGAGAAAAGAATAGACGTTGGCCAGGTAGGTTAACTCATCCAGTTTGAAGTTGGGATCCTGGCGAAACCGGTTGTAGGCGCGTTGGTATTCTTTCAATAAAAGTTTTTGATAGTCAATGATGAGCGGAATGCGTCTGTAATTCCGGATGGAAGGATTGACCAACATCAAACCATCGATGAATGCCTGGTGAATGGTGTAATTTCCTTCTGCAATATTTTTGATGGTGGAGTAGCCTTTATCCAGCACCTTGTAGCCTTTGTACATGTTGTCCAGGATTTTCCGGAGTTGGTTTAGCTTTTCCCAGTTCAACATCAATTGTTGTGCTTCTGTAGATTGGCCCGTGACGTTGCCCGCACAAGCCAGACCGATGAGGAAGAGAATGAATTGTACTCGTTTCATGTGATTCATTTTTAAATGGTGTTGTATTGTTTGCGCAGTGACTCCACTTCTCTTGCTTCCCGTTCTCTTTCTGCCACGATCAGGCGGACGTCACGATCAAAGGCGGTAACAAAACTTTGTTGATCGACCATTTCGGAATAGAGCCGATCAATGCGCATCAACCGTTCATCATCTTTGAGCTGGTAGGCTTTGGATGTATCCTTGGGTCTGATCATGTTGAGCAACTCCGAGATGGATGCATCCGTAAGCAGCAACATGTTGGCGTAAACCGCTGCCACGTAGCGGACTTCTTCTGGTGAGAGGTGCGGGTTGTTGCTACAGAAATTATTGACTGCGCGCATACCTTGAATCACGTTCACCTGAAAGGCGATGATATCCGCTACCTTGGCTGAGTTGGCAAGGTGTGGATTAACCTGTTTGAGTGAACCAAAAAAATCCCGGTGCAGGTTAAAGTCACCGTTTTTCATGTTGGAAATGGTTGTCAGTCCTTTACTGGCAATTTCATAGCCTTGCCTGGCATAGCCGAGATAAAGTTTCAGCAAGGCAATCTGTTTGACCAGGTATTTGCGCTGCGTCTTCCTTTGATTGAACATTTCGTCCCAGGTCTGTGCATTTGCTTTCATGGGCATTAAGCCGTTTGTCATTTGCAAGAGCAACAGGATGAAGATCATCCGGCCATAGTAAAAAAGTGTGTTATTCGATTCCATATAATTTTTTTACGGTTTCCAGTTCATGCTCATCTTTTGCGCGGTTCAAACTCAGTTGAATGTTCTGATTGTTGAACTGTTGGAGGTGTACATAATTTTGTTCGATGTTGTCACCCGCCTTGTTGATGACCTCCAGGCGCTTGCCATCCGACATTTGTGTTTTGAAAGCATTGATGACCAAAAGAATCTGATCCAGGTTGTGAACACTTTCATTGAGTATCCCTGTGTACACGCGGTACATGTAGTCAATCTCAGCGCGGGTGAAATGTTTGTCCTGATTGATCATGTGCCAGGTGAAGCGGTATTCTTCCACAATTTGTTGTTGGCGCTGCAGGATTTGTTTGATGCGCTGGTAGGCTGCAAGTGTGTTGCGTACCTTCCAGAGTTCATCATAATATTGGCGGTACAGTTCACGCTGGCGTTGTGTCCAGGTGGCGATTTCTGAGAGTTTGAGTTGAGCAAGTTTGTTTTCTAAAACCTTGGCTGCATTCTGCAAGCCGATGGTTCTGTTTTGCAAGCGTTGAATTCTAAGGTCAACGGCTTTGATCACTTTCTTAACGCCTTGGCGGATAACTTCCAGAATGCCCACTGCTGCACGCGCATGCTGAATGGGTGCATTGGTCAACACCATGATACAGATCAAGATGATCATGCCTGATTTTTTAAGTGTTGCCGCTGTCTTTTGTGAACTTCCGGCTGGCCGGCCTGACCCCGCACTGCAAGGTGAAGGGGGCATCTCTGCGATATTGTTGTTGGTGTGTTTCATCTTTATTGTGTTAAAGGTTTACCGGTACGCATATCATGGGCGAGTTCTGCGATACCCTTTCGGATATCACCGTTCCACTTTTTAGCATACCGCTGTACGTTTACTTTTTCAGATTCTTCTGTGGTGTAGGCCAGGTATTCTTCCAGTGAGACTTCTGTGGCATACACTTTGGATTGCATGCCGCCCAGGCTGATAAACACCTCTTTGTATTTCCGGGAAGGATCATTGGCTTTGTTGATTGAAAGCACAAGTGCTTTCTCTTTCTCTGTGAGTCCGAGTAATTCCTGAATCTGATCAAACTTGTTTTGGTACTTGGACTGATCCAATAAGATTTTACAATCTGAATTGTTGATGATGGCCTGCTTGACAATGGGTGATGAAATTATATCCTCTACTTCCTGTGTGACTACGATGGCCTCACCATAAAACTTACGGACCGTCTTGAACAGGTACTTGATATATTCCGCCATTCCTTCTTTGGCAATGGCCTTCCACGCTTCTTCAATGAGGATCATTTTGCGCACGCCTTTGAGTTTGCGCATCTTGGAAATGAAGACTTCCATGATGATGATGGTGACAACCGGAAACAAGATGGGATGATCTTTGATGTTGTCCAGTTCAAACACGATGAAGCGCTCAGAGAGCAATTCAAGATTTTCACGGGCGTTTAGCAGGTAGTCAAATTCACCGCCTTTGTAAAAGGGTCTTAATACATACAGGAAGTTTTCAACATCAAAGTCTTTTTCTTTCACCCGATCCTCTTTGAGGGTGATCACAAATTCATCCTTGAGGAATTCATAAAATGTATCGAAGCATGGAAATAGCGTTTTGTCACTTTCCAATTTTTCATAATACATCTTCAGCGAAATAGACAAGGCGACATACTCTGAGCGGTTGAAGGTTTCGTCATCTTTTTTCCACAAGGCGAGTAACAACGTTTTGATACTTTCTTTTTTTTCCGTGTCAAGCGTGTCTCCGTGACTGATGTAAAATGGATTGAAGCGGATGGGATTTTTTTCATCATACGTGAAATAATATCCGTTGACCAGGTCACAAAGTCCTTTGTAGGAGTGGCCGACATCCACCAGCACAATGTGCGTACCTTGTTCATAATAACTGCGCAGCATGTGGTTGGTGAAAAAGGATTTTCCTGAACCGGAGGGACCCAGGATAAACTTATTGCGATTGGTACAGATACCTTTTCTGACCGGCTCATCCGAGATATCCACGTGCACGGGCTTACCGGTGAGGCGGTCGCCCATGCGAATGCCCACGGGACTAAGGGAGGATTGGTAGCTTGTTTCCAGATTTAAAAAACAAGTGGCTTGCTCCGTGAAGGTGTCAAAGGTGTCATTCATGGGAAAGTCTGCTTCGTTGCCTGGAAGTCCCGCCCAGAATAATTGTGGTGCACCATCTGTTTCCTGACGGGCGATGGCATCCATTTGCGCCAATGCAGCTGATACCTGCGTTTTGATTTCTTTCAGTTCAGGCTTGTTGTCTGTCCAGAGTAAGATATTATAGTGTGCTTTGACTGGTAGCCGTTGTGCGGCAATGGCTTCATTCAAAAAGTCATTGGTGGCATCCCGGCTGATGGCATTCTCTCTGGAATAGGTGGCCAGTGATTGCAGCCGAAGCCGTTTGCTTTCCAGTTGTTTGATAGTCTTGTGTGCATCTTCAATAAAAATGTATTGATTAAAAATATGGTTGCACGAAAGCAACTGCCCCAACGGTGACGCAAAGCCAACACTGAACTTGGTTTTGTCTGTAGAGAAACGATCATAATTAATTCTTGATCCACATAAGGAGGGAAGGTCTTCCACATCCGCGAGCGAATAGAGCTGACAGTGAAAGTCACCGATCTTTAAATCATCTTTGAAATGAATGTCCTTGATGACGGGTGGATCAGTTTCCGAAAGCAGGAAACAATACCGTTCCAATAACCCGGGCCTCACCCCGGCCTTCGATAAATCTTCTGCAGACAGGCCCGACCCCTCTCCAGAAGAGAGGGGAGCGATTTCACTGTCTGTAAGCTTTTTCAGCTTAACAAAACCACTGTCCTTCAAGATCCGCTCAAACTGCCCTGCCCCATCCAGGAATTCCTGCATGCGTGTTGGACTCAGTGTTGCCTCCGGGACGATGCTGGGACGAATGAGGTTTGAAAAAATTGAATTGGATGGTTTTCGGTTTGCTGCCTTCCGCGTCAGCATGATGTAACAGGTGTGATCCAGGTATGGGCGTTCATTAAAAAACCGTTCACTTGATCTTGAAAGAAACGAATCCCCTACACCCACGCTGCTGCGGTTACTGTCTTCTTTTTTTTCAAAAGCAGCTTCATACTTTTTTGCCAGAAACCAATCCTGTTTGTGAAACACGGTTTGGTTAGGCAGCACTTTGATGGCTTTTACCAACACCTGATGAAAGGCTTCATACTCCTGATCTGACAGCGTGAAGATTTCAGGGAGCGTGACTTTATAGGCAATTGTCACATCACCTTGCCGGGACAGGATGCAGTTGTGTTCTACTTTGTAGATGGGAAATATTTTTTCGAAGTCCATGGGATAGTCCTTGGTAGTTAGTCATTAGTCAACCGTTCGCACGATCATCCTTATTGGTTAAGCCCGGTGATTTTTTACCGAGAGTTTTAAAAACACGTTACGGGAAGACACTTTGAGAAATACCGGAATGCTGCGACCGGCCATCTTCTTGAGTAGTCCATGCTGGCCGTATTTGTCACTCATGCGGTAGACGAACATGAACAAGGCTGTTCCCAACGTGGCGATGAGTCCCAGGCAGATGAACATGTTTACGCCAATGATGTAGAGCAAAGCAAAGAGGATCAACAGGCCGATGAGTCCGATCGCTAAATATGCGATGTACTGCGCCTTGAGGCCTTTGAACTCAATCGGCCGGTTGATCCCCTTATTGATGTTGTAAACTGATGCCATAGCCTCACCCTCCCAACCTCCCTCTCCAAAAGAGAGGGAGGAGAAGAGACTTTTATATTCCGAAAAAAGATCTGAGTACGGTGGCGACAATCACCAGAAATACACAACTGCCAAACCATGCAGCGGCTACTTTGCCCGTGTCCGGATCACCGCTATTCCACTTCTGATAAACCTTGACGGCACCCACGAGTCCCAGCACAGCGCCTATAGCATACATCAAACTTGTGCCGGTAGCAAAGTAACTGCGCACGCGCATGGTGGCTTCATTGATTCCGGCATTGCCATCCTGCGCTTGCGCAAGACCGAAGGTTATCAGGTACACGAGTAAGGCAAGTCCGAGGGCTTTACATTTTGTGAAAGCGCATTGCATTAATTTTTTCATGTTGTCTTTTGTTTAAATGGTTATGGATTATTGTCTTGTGTCTGATGCTGAATCTTCCCACCAGGAGTTGATTTCAGAAAGATCAAACTGATGCGTATTGACCTGTTCACAGGATTCATGAATGAACTGTGAGATGGGGGGTCGAAAAGGCGTACCGGAAAACTGCGGATAGTTTGCGAGTAAAGTCTTGAATAAGGAGATGGCCTCTTCCCGTGTGCCGAGCGAAACAATTTCTGCCAGCGAGCTGATCTCCGCCTGAATAGTAACCAAATCCTTTTTTAAGGATTCCTCCTGTAAGTCAACTACCGCGATGGTTTCTTCTTCATCTTTTGGCGCTGCAACTTCCCATGCATCTGAATCTGTGGATTCTTCTCTTGGGATTTCCTGTTGAGCAGACTCCAGCCGAACACTGCCGAGGAGTTGAGATTCCAATGAATCACTTTGATCCGACCGGGTGTCCGTTGAACCAACTGACTTCCGGGGATTAAAAAAGTTTGTGATTTCGCGGCTGTATAGCAGCAGGGTGGTGATGGCGTAATATCCGCCAAGTAGAAGGGCAACCGTTGTTAAAAACTCTTGCCAGGAAATTGATTCGAGCATAGCCTCCGTGTTTGATTACGAAGGCGAAAGTGTGCGCTACGAAAAACTAATGTTCACAAGTTCGGGGGAAGATGTGAAAGATTTTTTTTACATTCCCAATCGGAAAGTAAACTTGAGTACGATAAATAGTTCACAATAAATGGTCATTCAGACAGCCCGCGGTTTAAAAGGCTTTAACAATGAGCTCGTTAGAATTTTTAGACACTGGATTTGATTTTGGGCTTAAGCCCGACATTATTTTACTAGGCGATTTGCACTTCGGGAAGTACTTCGTAGAAGGCAAGTGCGTTGCTTTGTCATTCGCTTTTGATCGCGATCCAAGGCACGCAGGCGCAATACCCACAAATCTATTTTTTGTGTTCCAAAATGAAATCCCAGCTACAAAGTTCTTTGAATCCTTATTGCTGTGGATAGAGCACTCAGACAACGACGCTGAAGCCGTAGAGCTGACTTTTTTTGAAGACAAAGACGGCGGATATACTGTCGGCATAAGTCAGGAGAAGGAACGATTCATGAAAAGGATGATTCCGTATTATTTGGTTGATCGTGTGTCCCCAATGATGATGCTTCTAACTCAGTACAAGAAAGTAGATGTACTTGGACGAAACTACTTGCACTTTAAAAACAACTACAAAAACTCGAAACAAATCTCTATAGGGTATGGCATTCTGGCTTCAAATGGCACTATTCGGTATAATAAGAAGTCGTTCTCTAAAAGGAATTTTCAATTTTCGCAGGATAGTGCAATTAATTTCAATCATAAAAATCAGGACTACGAAGTAACGCAACCACCCAGAGGCCAGAAACTTCCAAAAGATAGTTTGGAAGAAATTCAGCAAAGGCGGACAAAAGAATTGAAGTCACTTTTGCCATTTGCGTGGCATAGACTTCAAAATGATTGGTTGAAAGAAGTACGGGATATTCTCAAACAAAACCATGGTAGCGAACTTGTAACACAGGGAATTTTAAACTTGCTAGTTTTTGAAAGGATAAAAAACAACCCAATCTGGGCTGAAAAGTTCAAACAACCTCGCAATCGTCATGCTCATTTACTTCTTGAATATCTTACAACCACACATGAGTCTTTTGACAGCTACTTTCCAGATGACGCATTCTTTGATAGGGAAAGAATTGTCGCGCAAATGAAGCTTGATAAGAATGAACTTGATGAATACCTAAACGAAAAACAATCATGATAACAATATTCTCAGCCTTGTGTGCTTTTGTATTGGAGTACAAAGCCGAAATAGCCTCAAAAATAATTGCAAATGCTGCTTACGATGCCCTAAAGAAAGTCTTTGACTTCAAAAGTTTAAAAGGCAAAATCAAAAAGTTTTTCAAGAAGGATAAGGATGCCGATCAATTCATTAAGAACATTTGTGAAATTGAACCAGAGGATTCAAAAGATCCGGAAATTGATTTGAAGAGTCAGTACGAAAAAATATCTGGTCAGGAGTATTCTAACGAATTATCAGAATTGATTAAGGAGTGGATCAAAGAGAACAAAGCCACAATCTCAACCATAAACGAGATGAGCTTCGCCAACAAGAAAGGCTTTAATATCGGAGTTCAAAATGCTAAAAAGAATATTTTCAATATTCAGGGTGATTTTATTCAAAAACCAAAGAAGAAGAAATCTTGATTACTGAACAGAATGCAGATAATATTTACAACATCCAGGGTGGGATGCACTTACATCAGTCGGATGAAGTCGTTGCCTTACTCGAAAAGCAAAAGCAGCAAGATTTGAATTTTCTCACTTCGATTGATTTTTTAGACATCTTGAGAAATGAATATGGAAAGCAAAAGCTAATCGTTCGCAAAGACATTGTCGAGGATGTGCTGTCCAAACTTGAGCATTCTCAGCAATTGGTACTACATGGACCACCTGGTATTGGCAAGACTACCTTAGTATACCAGTTGATAGAATCGAAGCAGGTAGTCTATGTGTCTGTTAAAGATCGATCTTCGGTCAATGTACTCTTCTATCTGGTTAACAAGATGAGAAGGCAAAGTAATAGAGATTTGATTGAGTTAACTGACATCGATCGGGCTTTTGATTACATTCAGGCTGAACTTCAAGATGCCACGCAGTATTTTTTAGTTGATGACTGCGAACGTAATCCTGAATTGTGTAAAAGGTTGATAGCGCTCGAAAAATTTGGGAGTAAGTTTCTGTTTGTTAGTCGAAGCAAAACGCTCTTTGAATCACAAGCGATTCAATTTTATCCTTGTAGGCCCTTCACCGAAGATGAGGTGAAGTATTTTCTTGAGGGCTATGGCGTAAGCATGGGGATAGTCGACTTCAATACCGTGTTTGCAGCATCCGAGGGAAATCCTCTTTACTTATTGTATTTTTCAAGAAATCAGATTAGTCCACTGCCTAAGGATATTGAAGAATTTCAGACGCAAATATGGAGCAGTCTAGCTTGGGAGCAGCAGGAAATCTTAGGCTATGTGTCTTTGGGATATTCCTACCTTAGATTATTAGAGTTGTCCGAAATTATTGACACTTCCATTAGCAAGGTCTCCAATGGCATTGAGTTACTTAGTCCTTTAGTAAAAAACACGAATGGTAACCTTGAGATATTCCATGCTTCTTTTGAGGAGTTTGTCAAGAGTATGCTCACAAGTAACGGACTGTACGAAGCATATGCTAGAAGAATGGGAGCTTACTGGTTAAAAAAAGAAAAAATCGTAGAGGCAACATATCTTTTGATTGACATTGATCCTGAATCATTGTCAAATTATCTCTTTGAGGTCTTCCGAAACCTAATCGATTCGGGCGACGTAGTGTTCGCGCTCAAAGTTCTCACAACCAAACTAAGATTTGCAAAATCAAACTTCGAAAAAGGATATGCGAACTATCACCTCTGCTTGGTACATCATTGGCTTGGAAACAGATTGGCTTCAACGGAAGCGATCGATAAAGCCCTTGTATTCCTTAAAGACGTGATAGAGCCAGATGAGAAAGTCATTTTTTCATCTGCGAAAATGTTTAAAGCAATGGATCTCATGCTTTATGGAAAGGTTCAGGATGCTCTGAAATTGGCAGATACAGTTTTTGAAGAAATTAAGGACCGGGATTCAAAGGCATTGATCTTGGTCAATTTGTCAAAAATCTATGTTGACCTGCATGAATTTGAAAAGGGAGCTGTAGCGTGTCGAGAAGCTTATCAATTGTTTGAGAAAGAAGGCAACATGCATGGTATGATGAGCTCCTTGCTCAACTTAGTTACTTGCCTTGCACAGATGCCTTCATTTTTGAGTGAAGCGGAGTCGCATGGATTAACTTTGCTTGAACTTATCGAGAAACGGTCCAATTTTAGTATGCAGGTTGTAGTACTCAATTCGTTGACGAGTATTTATCGGCAAAAAAGCATGTTTGAAAAGGCCAGGTCTTACGCGATGAGGGCAGTACAGCTTTGCCAGAAGCATCAGTTAAAAGCGAAGGTTGTACTAAACCTGGTCAATTATGCGAATGTAGTTAGGGACGAAGGAAAAACGGACGAGTCACTTACGATTTACCATGAAGCGTTGAGCTATGCTGTTGAGTATAGCCTAAAGAAGGAAATCGGAAGGATTTACTGGATTCTGGCCGGCGTTTATACTGAAAAAGGAAATTTAGATTTAGGCATTGCATACGCAGATAAGTCGATTCAGATTAGTACGAAAATTAATTTTTACTATGGAATTGCAAACGCTTACTGTGAAAAAGCTGAGGCATTAAAACGAATAGGAAAAATAAAGGAAGCCGCACAAACCTTGGAGCATGCAGCAGCGAATTATGGGAAAATACATGAGTTCAGAAATAGTCGACAAAGCCGGCTGAATGAGGCGATCGACTTATATCGTGATGCTAATGAAAATGAAGAATGTATTCGAGTGCTTTCAGTTTGGATTGAGACGGCTGAGGAACTTCAGTACAGTAACCTAGTTAAGCAACTACTCCGTGTCGATAAAGCAACAATTGTATTTGAACTTTTTGAGAAAATATTCAAAATATATTTCACCACGCAAGTTGATCATCCAAACCTAATCCGACAGTTCTTACTTTATATTGACTATTGCGAGAAGTTCAAGGACCTTGGGGGTAAAGCACACTACCAACACACACTGCATTGCATTACCGATAATATTGGAAGAGCAAAATACTCATATAGCATTTTAGGCTTTGCAATTGAGCAGTCTGGGAACCTTGTAGGGATGGATGAGTTGCTTGATTATTCAGCAAGGCTTGAATCTAAACTAAGCTTTTTCTCTCTCCGTCACGTGAACGAAGAGTTGATTATCCTTTGTAGCGTTGAGCCAGGCCTCAACCTTGAGATCCATGTTTTTGATGATGAGCCTGTATGCCTAAAGCTTGCCTTGGCATTAGTTCTCCTATTGCATGAGGAACCTAAACTGGTATTGGACGATGCGAAGACGATAAAAGCGTTGCATTGCCCGATATGGATTCATTGGTATTCAGATAAATATGCCGAGGTTATGAAAGGTGTGGTACCTCCTGAATCAGAACTTTACGATGAAGAGACGCAGTCTGTTCACATGGATAAGGCTAACTACGAAATTCAAGAAATGATTCTAATTGGAAGGCAGTATGAAAAATATTCCAATCTAAACGCCTATCCGGATAACAAGACATCCTTTCACTTTTTTACAAGGTCTGTTATGGGTATCAAAGGTCACTTGTATCAAAAAGACGTTTTAAGTGTAATGGCTGAGCGGAAAAAGATTTACAACTACGCTGCGAAAGTATTTGATTACGTTGATATTGATCAGGAAGAACCAGTTACATCAGCGTTTGGTCCTGATATTTCAAAACTAAAGGATAAACTATTTGACAAATAAGCTATTGTCAGACATGAAAAAAGGACCAGTCTACCATAGTTCTCACCGGAAGGAACAGCAATCCAAAAGAAATTTTGAAAAACTTATTGAGCCGTGCGTTGTGAATTGGAATCAGCGTGATTATGGAGTTGATGGTCTTGTTACCCTTTATGCTAAAGAAAATTCTAATGGAAATGTTGAATTGGATTCAAATCATTTTCTGGTACAGCTTAAGGCTACAGCAAGGGTTCCAATAAAAGCAGAATATTTTTCACTGGGAATCGATACCCGTAAAATTAAAGATTATGTAAAATCAAATATCAGCGTCCTGTTAGTTGTAAATGATTTACAAAACGGGTTGTTCTACGCATTGTGGATAGATGATCTATTGGTCAATCTTTTAACTAAGCAAAATCCCGATTGGATCAGTAAACGGACTATTGCCATTAAGTTCTCTTCTGAAAATCTAATCTCGCAGGATTTCATTCATGGTACTAGATCGTATTTGCAGTCAAAGAAAAGAAATACGGTCTCAATATTGCCTGGTCAGTACTTTCAATTGCGTGATAAGGTTAAGTTTCTGTTGGATCGTTTCAAAAATGTTACGTCACGATTCGGGTTTGACTCAACTCAGAGGGACATTGATATTCTGTTTGATAAGATCGAGCTAGCCATTTACAGGATTGCCGTTGCTGGCCCATCGCGGGCAGGCAAGAGTACTCTCATTAATGCATTGCTGAAGATGAACATTTCGCCAATCGGTATCTATCAAACAACGGGAGTCCCAATTCAGATCATCCCAGGAACTAAAAATGAAATCATCGTCTACTTCAAAGACAATAGTAAGCACGTAGAAAGATTCTCACTTCAGACCATTGAGAAATACGTTTCGCAGACAGAAGATCTAAGCAAAGTCAAGCAAATCAAATTTGTTTGTGTCTCTATAGTAAATCCATCACTGGAAAGAGGCATATCAATATTCGATGTACCGGGACTAGATGATCCAGATGATGAGATTCTACAACATACACTTTCTTATGTAAAAACCTTCAATGCAATAATCTATTTGATTGACGTTTCACCTCATAAAACCGGTGGATTTGCTTTTAAGTCCGAATTCAAGCGCCAGTTAGAGGACATGACATCGCACCTGGATAAGGTTTTTCTCGTTTTCAATAAAATTGATTTTCTTACAGATAGTGAACTTGAAAGTCTAAATAATCGAATTGCCTATGACTTAAAACGGTTAGGATTGGCTGACAAAGTAGATTCCAAGATTGCTTTTATAAGCGCAAGGAAAAGTTTTGAATCCGCCAGCCAAGGCACGACCTATCCAAACGACCCTTTGTACAATCTTGAACAGGGTATTTGGACCTATCTTCTAGAGGGCGACAAAGCCGGTATTTATAGACTTTTGGATGTAACGAGGGAAATTTACAACAGCTACAATTCGTTTATCGATCTTCTGAATACCCGACTGATTGACTCAGAGACTTTGGAGAAACTACACCAAGCGATTAAGGATATTCGAGACAAGCTCCCTGAGCTCAGGGATATGCTTAAGAATAAAAACAAAATTACAGCAGACAATATTGACCTTTTTTTGGAATCGGAAAAACATGAATTGCTGCTTCGATTAGAACGAAAACTGAAGGCTGTTCCCCTTAATGAGTCACTTCCAAAAGACAACGACATAAAGAAATTC
The DNA here is from genome assembly GCA_019638395.1 of Cyclobacteriaceae bacterium. Taxonomy (GTDB): domain Bacteria; phylum Bacteroidota; class Bacteroidia; order Cytophagales; family Cyclobacteriaceae; genus ELB16-189. Next base: position 498,219 of record JAHBTX010000004.1, on the reverse strand, counting down.
CTTATATCTGAAATGGAAGTTATTATCACAAGGTCAAATTCAGTTTGCATGGAGCAGGTGAATCTCTATAAGAACGATGTTGACATATGGATTGAGAGCAATCTGAGAAAAATTCGTGAGATTGTGAGTAGCAATACGCAAACCAGAATGCCTGATCTTAGCCCAATTGAAACAATGAATATTCCGGCAATTGATTTGTCACCCGCGTTTGGAATGGGTATTCTCGGGGGAATCATAGCCTTTATCATTAATCCTTATGCGGCTATCGGGACAATTCTCGGCAGCGCTGCTGCCGGATTTCTTGGCCTCTTGTTTTTTACTCAGGAGACCAGACGGGCCAGACGAGTAACCAAGATTGTTGAATCCAGTCGTGCGAAATGTGATTCTGTCATTACAGACTTAAAAACAAAGTTCTCACTTGGAGTCGGAGAAATTTTTGTATCGGTTCATAATTATGCCGACCAAAAATTATCTCTTTACTTTTCTGATATAAATAACCAGATAAATAAGATAAAAACTCACCAGTTGTCGCGCGAAGAAAAAAATGACTATCTGTTGTGCGTTGCTCAACTTAAAGAAGAATCTATTGAGTTGGACAAACTGGTAAGTGAGCTAACAACGTTTAAGTAGGGTAAAACAATTTGCGATTACTGTCCATGCTCGTTGAATCTATTCTCGAGCTTGCTCTTCAACTGATCCAAAAAATTCGTCTGTCCACTCTTTCGTATCCTTATCTCCTGTATCACACGATAATAGTTGCCAAGGCTTATATTGAATAAATTTTCAAAGGTCGAGGCAACGTGTTTAATATCTGCAACTCCTTGATTAAACACCTTTGCTGAATGTAGAGCATAAATTAACTCGATCAAGGACGCTTTTGAATCAGTCCACGTCAAGACATGACCATCCACAATTTCCGAGTTGTTTTTATTCATCGATGTAAGAATGTATTTCTTTAGCAATTCGTTGGCCAGAATCTTCGCCAGCTTGGCATCATACCCGGTTGAGAAACTTTCATCCAGTGCAGGTGATCTGCTACTCTGATTCCCACGGGTAAAGTAGTCCGTATCCATGAACTTGCTTCCCGACATACAATACTGGTAGAATTCAAGATTCTTTTCCACAGACCTTTCAAGTCGTTTAAGGAGCGAACGATAATTTGCTTTTCTACTTTTTGCGTCCTTGAATGAATCAAACAGGCGAATAGCGAATACTTTTTTGTAATAGAAATACTGACTCAGGAATACCGGCTTCACTTCTTTGAAGAACTGAATCTCTTCGGCTTGGTTTTGGAATTTGTAATTTCGAGTAAAGACTTTGAGTTCAGTGATTAACTCGCGGATAAAACTCAACGTTTTACCAATCTTGATAATTTCATCCTGATCTGCATTCAAGGTATCCAGTTCCAGTTTCATTTTTGCCTCCAGGCTTGCGGAGAATTGAATAATATTCATAAACCTAGTAGTTAGTATTGAGTCATTGGTATTTAGTAAGATTCAGATTTCTATACGTTACTTAAGTTTATATTTTACGATGTCCTGTATGTCCCGCTTGATCCTGAAATAGTTCTGCTGAATTTCATACTGGCTGATGCTGCGAATGGGGGGCATTGCTTTGTACCCCTGCTCCTCTTTCCTGATAGCGTCATGATCATTGAGAATCTCTGCGTGAAAGACTTTCAACTCAATCTTCTGATCCGGATCATCCGACACAGTACCCACAAACTCACCGGATGAAAGTGCGGCAATCTTGGAAGGTGGGATTGCCGCATCCAGTTGCGTGGAACGACTGACGGATGTTTCCGTCCGGTTGATGGAAATGCTTTCGCGTTCCTGCACAATCTTGCCAAAACGCTCTGATAAAAGTTTGGCGGTATCCCCTACTACCTGGCCGCTGATCACATTGCCCACAATGTTCATGATTACCTCAGCCTGATCTTTTCCGTAATCCTTTTTGAGCTGGCTATAATCCTGCACGGCTAGCGTGGTGGCCACTTTGTTAGCGCGGGCCGTGGCGATCAACCCGTCAATCCCATTGAAGTAAATGGTGGGGAATTCATCAAAGATCAAACTGCATTTCTGCTGGTGCTTTTTGTTAACCAGTTTGATCACCCTGGAAATGTAAAGCGACAACACGGCTCCATAGATCTGTTGCTTCTGCGGATTGTTACCCATGCACACCAACTTGGGTTCTTTGGGGTTGTTGATGTCAAGCGTAAAATCATTTCCTGACAACACATAATATAATTGTGGTGAAGCGAGGCGAGCCATGCTGATCTTGGCACTGGCGATCTGCCCTTCCAATTGTTCCATGGCTTCATTCTTAAAAGCAGACTCAAACGGATTAATCAGTACTTCTATTTCCGGTTCTGTGCGCAGTAGCTTAAAAAGCTGTGGGTATTCCAATTGCATGAGTTCAATCACATGCGGCAATGTGCAGTACTTGCCGTCTTCATGCTTGCGCAGAAACCAGATGATGCCAGTAACAAAGTTGATGGGTGATTCCACGAAAAAGTCCCCTTGCTTTTTGATCCATTCCCGGTTGAGTCCAAGCATGATGGTTCTGGAAGACTCAGTGGCATCTGTGATATCATCCATGGTGGCAGGGTCTAACGGATTGCACCGATGTGTCCGCGAGAGGTCTTCAAAGTTGATGACATAAAATTTTGGCAACACCGGATACACCTTGGCATTTTTTAACAACATGTTATAGGCAATGCGGGTGAGGTCATCATACTTAAAATCATAGATGAACATGGCGAAGCCTTTGCGGATGTGTTGGGCGATGATGTGTCTGATGACAAAGTAAGACTTACCCGCACCGGGTGTACCGATGACGAGCGAGGAACGAAAGGGGTTAATCACATTGATCCAGCTTTTGCGTCTTTTACCTTGCAGGTTATAGGCTGCCGGGAGGTTGATGGAGTATTCATTCTCCAGCAATCTTTCTTCCTGCGGAAACGATTCATTGAGCTTATTGAAGATGTCCTTGCGAAACCGCAGCTTAATTAAACGGGTTAACAAGGTGCCGCCGGTGAGGATCAGGAGATAGCCTATAGCCGAAAGTCCATAGTAAATTACCAACTGTGTGGGGGCATCCTGTTTCATTAGAAAAAGCAGTTGAGCACCATAGTACAGTCCAACCCCTACTATTATACAGAGTATGGGTTTCCACCAGGTTAACGTCTCATCCTTTTTCCCTTTTGCTCCGACAAGGGAGATCACCAGTAAACCTAGCGCAATTGTTTTTGCTTTCAGGGAACTGGTGAATAGCCCGGTGTGTGCAAGCGATACGAGAATCTGATCAGCGACCCGATGGGTTAGCCCAACACTATGGTAGTATGCATATCCGGCTATATAGAAATGGATAAGCAGGATCACGAGACTTATCAGCCGGATAAAGTCAATGATCTTACGCAATGCTTGTTCGTTCTCTCCTGTATTCATAGCCTCACCCCTAACCCCTCTCCGAAGGAGAGGGGAGTTTTGAACATTTTATTTCGTGGAGCACTCATCGTGATTGTCTTTTTGCTCTGCGTTTCTTTTTCCGTTTTTTCAGGGCTGCATCTGGTGATGTAGCATCCGTTGGTTGAGCCTGAATAAGGTCCGTTACCAGTTGTTCCAAACCAGTTGATGCATGACCCTCCGGTGTGGGTGGATTAACCGACTCCCCGCGAAAGGAACTTTCATCTAGGTTAGTGAGTCGATCCATCAGCGCCTTGGCGCTGTATGCTTTACCCAGATCACTCCCATTAAACACCACCCGCATTTGGTTATCGACAAACGTGACTCCATAAATCCGCCCGTCTTCATTTTTGCGAAAGAGTACGCGCATGCGCTGCTGGCGCAAGGCGTACTCAAAGGCAGCTCTGGTAAGTGTCTTCTTACCGGTAAATGCCGCATCAATACAGGTCTTCATTCTGTCTTTATGCGGAGTACGCAATGCTGCATTCAATTTGAATTGTTTCTCCAGGAACCTGAGCGTAGGCTGGCCGTAGATGGAGCTGGCCTTGATGGGCACTCCGACTTTGTTTCCATCTTTGTCCAGAAGCCGATACAACAATCCATTTTTTGCGCGCATCTGCGAGTGCTCACTTCCACGGTCTGCCATTACATTATATTGAGACAGGACGGCATTCAATTCCGGGAGTGAGGTGTACTTGTAGGTGCGCACCACAAACTTTACGGCATTGGATATACTGCGTTTGGTTTCCGCTTTTCCGTACACTGTTTTATTGGGTGCTGTGGTTTGCTTGTCCGTCATTGTTTGCATTCTGCCGGAGGCTTTGACCAACTTAAAATCTTCTTCTATTTCTTTGCGCGCTTTTTCAGACTGGTTGCGACCGATGTTGTACAGGTCAATGCGTTTACCGTTGCGTTGGACATTGGTGGTGACGATGTGGATGTGGGGATGTGCGACATCTACGTGTTGATACACCAGATAAGGCTGATTACCAAATCCGATTTTATCCATGTAGGTGGATGCGATGTCTGAAAGCGTTTGGTGATCAAGTGATTCACTTGCATGAAAGTTGAGTGAAATGTGGACTGCGTTGGTTGTTACTCTCCGGTTGAGGTTGATCAGGTTTTCAAAACCTTTCAGTTTTGTGGTGAAAGAAAGATTTTCAACGGGTTGCCCAAAAAGATTTTCATGGATGCACGTGGCAAGTCCGGCCTTGACTTTGTTCTCATTGTAGTTGAGAATCCCGCGAATGTTTTTTCCGCTGTTCACTTTTGCAACCATGTTTTAGAGATTTCAGAAACCAACTTCAGTAACTTCTCCACCTTGTCTCCCACTTTTTTGTATTCCGCTGCCACCTTGAGCGCGAGAAACATTTTTTGATTTTCAGCATCTGCGATGTGGAAGTGATGGGTGATCTGATTGATGTTTTTGCCGATAGCATTTAGTTCTCTGCGGATCATGGCCAGTTCAAGGGCGGTTGATTCCAGCGTTGCATCCTTGTGATACCAGTTGATTTGTTCTTTATATAAAATACTACGGGCTAGTTCAGAAACAGACCGGCAGTTGGAGTGTGACATCCACCGTTCCAACTTTTCGAAGTAGGATTGCGACAGGTGCACGGTCACTTTGTGTGTGACTTTCAAGGCTGGATCAACTTTTCTGCGCGTCATGGGATAGTCTTTAGTCGTTAGTATTTAGTCATTAGTATTTAGTATTTAGACTGCTGCAGATTTGTATAGGTACAAGCTGAGAAAGCCGAGTTCCGAGGCTTTCGGGTGGTGACTTTGTCACAGTCTGGTGTACGAATGCAGCAGCATTCGTACATCTTGCTGATACCGAAAAACCGGTATCGACTGCCCTCAACTTAATGGATGGCCACTTCAACGTTGTGGAGAAAAACCGTTTGCCGGTAATCGGGGTTTGTGGCGGACAAACTGAAATGAGATCATCTTTAGCGACATTTCCGGCTACCATAGTTTTAAAATTTGTATATAGGTCAAAGGTGGGGCGAGCAGGCTTGTGGTAACAGTTGCATGGGTTGTAGAACCCCGGCTAAGTATTTCAGGATCAATAAAAAAAATTGAGGGTGTTCAGCTGCATGTAAGTGGAACAATGCCATTTGACAAACCCGAATCACCTGCTGTGCGTATTTAAAAAAAAAAATAAACCAAGCATGGGCGATAGAAAATCTGATACCATATTACAGACACCCATTGACCACCTGGATGTGAGCGTTACGCTTAAAGCCATGTGTGCGGCTAACGGGTATAGAAGTTTATCCGATTTACTGGAAGAGCCTTTGCATACGATTCCATTCCGGACACAATCCGGCTATCGGATACTTCATGAAGTACTGATGATCCTGGAGAACCATGACCTGGCCTATCTGGCCGATGACTGGTAAGCAATCACGATTGCACGTGCATTAAGTTTAATTATTTGAGTGAGGGTGTTAACAGGTTCTAAAAGAAATTAGGCTAGTTAAACCTTAAACCTGTTGATGAGCGTCCGTGCATTTGCTTTCCATTTTTGGAATGTCGGTAACAAGTTACCTGCCGGATTGCCTCACGTGTAACTCTTATGCGGAACCTGATTACCTACCTTGAAACTTTTCATCCCCTGAGTGAAGATCTGAAACATTACCTGAACGAAAAAGTTGTGCAGGTATCCTTTCCCAGCGGGCATGTTTTACTGGATGTACCCAAAGTTGCTTCGCATGTCTATTACCTCCAGGACGGCTTAGGCGTTTCATATTCCTTTACGCGCGAAGGAAAGATCACGGAACATTTCTGGAAGCCGGGTCAGTTGATGATTGCCTTTGAAAGTTTCTTTTATCAGCGCCCCACGCTGGAAACGTTACAGTTACTCAAAGCGAGTGATTTGTTGTGCCTGAGTTATGAAGCGTTGGAAGAATTGTTTACCCGCTTTCCGGAGGCCAATATCATTTACAGGCATGTGATGAACTTGCACTATCTGAAACTTGGACATCAGTTAAAGCTTCAGAAACATGGGGATGGTGCCAATCTGTACCACAAATTCCTTCAGGACTTTCCTGGAATTGAGCGAAACGTTACACAACAGTCAATTGCCAACTATCTGGGCATCACGCCACAGAACCTTGCCAGAATAAAGCGAAAAGAAAAGAGATGAAAATTTGTTCAGTTGATCCTTGAACATTTTTCATTTGCATTCTGAAACTATGCCCCACGAAAATAATCCCTTTGGTATTACACATTATAAAATGTGTTCATCAACCATTTTTTTGATTGCCTTTACTTTTATGGTAGTGATTCAAATGCATGGCCATGAAGAAGCGAAACATCTTGATTGAAATAAGTTGCTTTTCATTTATTCTGGTTTTCTGTTATGCTGCGTTGAGTAAAATGATTACCTACGAAACGTTTGCCAACCAGATTGGAGTTTCCCCATTGTTAACGAGTATTGGATTTGAGAAACGATGGGGGTTTTGGTTGGCGTGGACTATTCCCGCCATTGAGATTGGGGTCTCGGTGATGTTGATGATGGACCGCTATCGTTTTTATGGGCTTTGTATGGCGACCGGAATTATGACGCTGTTTACGCTTTATATTCTGTATGTGCTGAACCTGGCACCCTACATACCTTGCACATGTGGTGGCATTCTGGAGAAAATGGATTGGATTACACATGCGTACTTCAACCTTGCTTTTGTGGTGTTGGGGTTGAGTAGTATCTATTTCTTCCACCGCGATAAGCAAATACCTATACCTAAATCTAACCTGCAAGGGATTGGATGAACTGATACTTTACATGTAGATCGTCCTGGCTTTGTGTTATTGCCAGCGACTCCATCTGAAGGCCAACAGATGGCAGGGTGTAAGATTGAAAACCTGTACAAAAGAGTAGATCAAGATTAAATTACAAATTGTATGAAAAAAGTTAGAATGATTCTTTCTGTATTAGCGGTTGTGTTTGCAGTAGCAGGCGCAGTTGCCATGCGTGCCTCCACGAATGACGTACGTTGGTTTTATGTGAATGAGTCCGACCAACCTATTGGACCCCCGATGGAAATTGCGCCTTCAGATTGTATCCTTACTTCAGACGTATGTGCCCGCGAGTATTCCAAGGACTCAGCTGGGAATTACACGATCCCGACTGGCACTAAAGTAGATGGCGAGCGCCTGTAAGTCACCTGACCTGTTTGAGCGCGGGTAAGGAACTTGTCTTACCCGCGCTTCAACACCTCAAAGCGCCTGACGCACCAAGGCATACAATTTCTCCACCTGTTCCGGATACCGGGGGTCTGGGGCACGAGCTGCGACAATTAACCCGTCTTTTCCTATGATGAGCAAGGTTGGAAACACGGTGACACTGTAAAAATGAATTATGGGATGTTCTACCCCATCACCACCGGTGAAAACGTGCCGCGAACGCAGCGGTGAAAATTTTCCGATGCTGCTTTTAAACTGCTTAAGGGTGCGATCAGCAGATACCGATACGAATGCGATGTCCGAGTCTTTGAATGCTTCCGCCATCGCTTCCAGTTTCGGCACCATTTGTTTGCAACCTGTACAGCCGTTCAGCAAAAACTCCATGATCACCACTTTGCCAAGCAGGTCTTTTGAGGAAAGTATGTTTCCGGCTGTATCCGGCAAGGAAAATTCAAACGCGGGTTGACCTGACATCAGGCGCGTGAATGCTTTATCCATTTGTTTGACCTCAATGACATACGGATCATCCGGTGGAAAACGAGAGAGGAAGTCCATTGAAATTTCATTGAGATCATTGTCCACGCCCCGATGTTGCGCTTTCCGCATGATGAATGAACCGAGGATTGCGCTTAACTGCGGAGATTGCGCGTATGTCTTTGCCAGCAGATTATACATATCAACCTTGTTGTAAAAGATTGCCTTGGAGTAGTTTCTATTGTTGCGTACACAGTAGTCTACTACGGCTGCATCCTCAATGGCGAGTTGCCAAGTACTGTGTTGCAACAGGTTGCCCGTACGCATCAGGTCCTCCGTTAACGGGAAACGTTTCAGATATTCATTGAAGTACAGGTTGCGGACGAGCGAGTCCGTCAAGGGTTCAGCCTGAAAACAGATCATCAGTTCCCGGTACATTGTTGACAATGTGCGTATCCTGATCGCAGTGAATTCCTCTGTATTCATAACATCTCGAAATTGCTCCATGACTTTAAGCCGGTGCTTGCGACTCTCAGCACGCGATTCAATGTAGTACTGGAGCGTTCTGGATACCGGTGGGCCGTTATATTTGGGTGGAAGCAGCATTGCCTGAACCTGATACTTTTTAAACCCGATTCCGGAAAAGGTGATATCATCCAAACGGTTGTCTCTCTGGTTGGGAATATGCATGATGATACTATCTCCGGGCATAAGAATCAAACCCCGGATCAAATCATTATCCCGAAACAGCAGGGACACTTCGTGTGGCCGGGAGAGGTGAACTTCAAAGCTGAACCGTCCGTCCTTGAGTGTTGTCTTAAAGGAAGTTGTCCTTTCAATGGCATTTAATCCGTTCCAGACACGAAGCAGCACTTCCCCGGTGTTTCTATCAGTCGTTGGCAAGTAGCCAACAATGGTTGTTTTGGAGTTTGTTACCGGAGCTGACCAAAGTGGAACAAACACTGCGAATATAATGACGAAGATGAAGATGTATTTCATAGCAATTTCTGTTAGCGTGGATTCTGTTGGATATTTGAAAACCCGATGATATAGTCTGGGATAGGTAATACGTATTTGGTACTCCCCGGCAGGAGTGTGTAGTCCACGCCATCGATGGTGCGGGTGACTACTGTTTGGAATGCAGGATCCGTGTTGAGTCTGCGCAGATCTGACCATCTCAATCCACGCATAAATAATTCTTTATTCCTTTCTGTGAGTATGAGTTGCAATGCCTGGTTGGCGTTGGCTGTGGTATAGGGAACGAAGGTTCCCGTTACAAACCGATGTTCCAGCAGGGTATTTAAATCCGACAGGGCACCGTCCACATTTCCGGATCGGGCGGCACATTCACTTCGGATCAAATACATTTCACTGGTCGCAATACCGCTGAATGGTGTGGGGCCACCAGTATAGGATCCTTTATATCCATAGGTACCGAAGGCACCGGTGTTTCTGTTCCTATAGAAAACGGACTTGCGCAAATCGTTGTCATCATAGCTATTCCGAAAGGTATCAGCCACCCGATGAAAGTTGCTGGCAAACAGACCAAAGAGCGGATTGATTTCAGTGTGATGGATTACTTCGAGGTTATAGATGGGTACCGGAAAATCCGCATTGGAATTGAGCGTGTTGAAGTCAAGCAGTTGCGCATGCATGGTCAGGTATGCATCTGCATATTGAAAAGCCTTTGCGTAGTTGTGCATACTTAAGTAACATCTTGCCAGCCACCCCAGCGCTGCGGGCCTTGATGGATCGCGGATAAACTCAGGGGTATCCCGGAGTAGCGTGCTGGCCAGTTCGAAGTCCGTGATAATCTGATGGTAGGTATCTGCCACCGTACTTCTGATCACAGGCTGATTTGGGTCAGAGGAGAGTAGCAGTGGTATTCCCTGTTCAATTGAAGCGGTGCTTTCCTGAAATGCGGGGGCGAAAGTTTGTGCGAGGTTGAAGAATGCCCTTGCCCGAAGATGCAATGCCGACCCCTTGACATCATTCCATTCTGAACGTTCCGCAGGTTGAGGTGAGATTTTTTCAAGTCCTTCCAGGACAACATTGGCGATGAGGACTTGTGCATAGGAGTTATCCCAATCCCCGATGGTGGTTTGTCCTTCATAGATAACATCCTTCCAGAGGTAGGCATTTCTTTCCAGCGGGGATCTTGTATTAAACAGTTCAATGGGAACATAAAAATTCTCACTTGACACGGTAAGCAAGGAAATGTAATCCCGGGAGAGTAGTGTTTCATGGCGAAGCAGCAGCCGCATGTCTTTCAAGGTCTGGGGTACGATCAGGCTGCGGTCACGTTTGATCTCAAGCCAATCCTCATGGCATGCGGTGGTGCACATGATTACGGTAATTATTGAGATGATGGATATTCTTTTCATAATGCGCTCAATTAATATGTTGAATTAAAACTGTAGCCTTAGTCCGATTGCATAGGTCCTGGGGAGTGGCAGCGATAGAAATTCCGGATCAATACCTGAATTATTGGCCGTCCACAGCAGCCCGATATTATTCACGTACGTGTATAATTGAAATTGTTTGAAGGAGACCTTGCCCAACTGCACGGCACCCAAATCATAGGTGAGTTGTACATCCTGAAAACGGATGTTGTCGCCCCGTTCTACCAGTGTTTCTGAACGTGCATAAAAAGTGTCTCTTTGGCTATTGGCCGGATACGTCAGGGAAGGAACATTTGTGAACCTTTCATCGCCTGGTTGTTTCCATCTTTTGGCATAATCTCCATGTCCATCATAAAATGAAAACAGCCCATTGTAAGAAATGGATCTGTTGCGGAAAAAATAACCCAGCCGATAGGTGAGGTTAAAAGACAAGGACAATTGTTTATAGGTGATGGTATTCCGGAAGGCACCAAAGACTGGTGCGAGTGCTGGCCCGTGAAAGATCAGACTATCTTTAGTTGCCGCTGACTGAATGGCTGTATAATTCTTGCTTGGCTCACCATTGAGATAGCCCATGGGATCACCGGTTGCCGGGTCCAGTCCGGCCCACGGTAAGCTGTAAATTCCGAAAAGCGGCCGGCCTTCTGTTGGCGTATAATCTGCAGGAACCCTTGAAAGGCTGGCGTCCAGAAAATAACCATTGATGGATGAAGGTTTAAATTGATAACGCGTCACTTTATCAAAGGCGTAGCTGAATAATAAGTGGGTGGTCCAACGCATGTGGTGGGTGCTGATGTTGGTGGTGTTTAAGGCGACATCCATTCCATGACCACGGGTGCTTGCGATGTTTCCCTTGAAGGTGGTGAATCCTTTGGTTGGATCCAGTGGCCCCTCTCCCATTAGATCAATACCCTGCTTATGGTAGTATTCAATGCTGCCACTGATTTTATTTTCTTTAAAACCAAATTCAGCACCGATATTGAGAATGCGGGATTTTTCCCAGCGAAGTTCCGGATTGGGTGGATTAATCAGGCGGGCCGAGGGCCGCTGTGAAAATCCTGCGGTGGCGAATTGCGCGGTTGTGAGCGCGGTCACACGTTGATCAATGTTTCCGTTAAAGCCGTAGCTAATCCGCAGGCTTAAGAGCGGAAGTAACGTGCTTGTGTAAAAACTTTCTTTGTTGATGATCCAACGCGAGCCAACGGACCACAGCGGCGTGGATCGCTGGTTGGTACTTACTCCGAAGAGATTGGATTGATCTAACCGGCCCGTGGCAGTGAGTGAGTATCTGCCCGCATAGGTGTATGCCGTATTAATAAAGTAAGACCGAAATCTATCCACGGTACCCGATACACTATTAAAGGTGGAAATGGGTGAAAGTCCACCGGCCGGATAGGTTTGAAAAGATGCGGCATAGTTTACCGGGGTTGAACTTCCGATGTTTGGATCATACCCATAGAAGCGATTGGAAAATCCTTCGGTTTCAATCTGCCGGATTTCGATTCCACCAAACGAATTAAATTGATGCTGGTCTTTATCTCTCTTGAACGAAAGTTGTACGCGTCCATTCTGAGAAGTGAGCTGGTGGTTGGAGAAGGTGAGAATACCACCGACAGGGATGTTATATCCCGTAACATTGGTGCCGTTGAAGATACTGAACTGGTTGATCAGGTTACGCGTGAAATAGCTTTCTACCGGCTTATGCAGCCTTCCATTTGTTGCCTGAGTTTCATATTGATAGAATACATCTGCGTGAAGGCCTTCCAAGATCTGATACCGGGCGGACGCGGAGGCTCTAAGATTTGAAAGGTTGTTTTGGTTTTCTTCCAGCGCCAGTTCCTCAATGGGCAGGAAATCCCAGTTCAAAAAACCTTTTGCCGGAGCGGTAGCTACAAAATCAGAGCGATAGTCTTTTATGATCGGTAACGGTGAACCGTTTGCATCTGCCAGACGGGCGTATGGATACATGTTACGACCACCCATGGTGAGTTCAGACAACACGTTATTAAATGAATTCTGCGTTTGTGTATAAACTACACGTGCTTGCAATTCAAGGCGATCAATGGGATTAACCGTGTAATGGGAATTCAGCGACAGGCGTGTGTAATCCACACCTACGCGGTTGGATCTGTTCTGGTCATAACCGGTGCCCACATAGAAGGTATGTTTGTCTCCGCCACCACTGAGGTTCAATGCATATTGCTGGTTGATGGCAGGTTGATAAAAATATTTAGTCAGATCAGTTCTGAGATCCTGTTGACGAAGTTGATCCAACTGACGGGTTGCTTCTTCATTGGTCAATTCACCATTGCGTGCTTTCAACATGATCTCAACAGCCGGACTTACGGAAGGCATGCGCGTGTCATTGAGCGTGCCGTTAAAGTAGTTGTTGTCAAACAACATTTTCTCCACGTCAATGAAGTCCCTGCTGTTCATTTTGCTTTGATAAAACAGATCAGGTCTTTCTCCGATGGTGATGTTGGAGTTCATACTAACCTGTAATGGCCGGTTGGCACCTTTGCGTGTGGTGATGACGATGACGCCATTGCCGGCACGCACACCCCAGATTGATGCTGCGGCTGCATCCCGCAGGATGGTGATGTTCTCAATGTCATTGGGGTTGATGGTGCTGAGGTCTCCGGCATATGGAAAGTTATCCACCACGATCAAGGGCTGATCATTTGCGAGAATAGTACTGCGGCCGCGGATGTTGAAAAACTGTTGATTGCCACTGCGCTGATCTACAAGTAAGCTAGGTGCAAGGCCATTGAGACGGCTGGTCAAATCAGGGCCAACGTTACGGTCCAGAAGTTCCTTGCCGAGTGTTGCGTAAGAGCCGGTGGTGCGTTCCGGTGACTCTTCTGCATACCCGGATGAATACACGACCACTTCATTGAGACTCTGAATGTCTTCCGATAAGGAGACGTCAAGGATGGTCTGATTGTTTACCGGAATCTCCACTGTACGGTAACCGATGAATGAAAAGATGAGGTGATCATCCGGGGCCACGTTGATGGTATATTCCCCTTTGGCATCTGAGGTTGTTCCATTGGTGGTTCCTTTGACCAGCACATTTACTCCGGCAAGTGGTTCTGCATTGGCGGCTGCGGTGATGGTTCCCGAGACAGACACGTAAGGGGCGATCCGTTCACGACCGGCACGCGAAGTACTATCCAGGCGCGTACGTCCTTGCGGGCGTTTGAGAATGATGATGCTGGCATTGGCTTCATCCACGCGATACCTGATCTGATGGGGTGACAGCCACTGATCCAGGATCTGACCGAGTGGTTGATCTGTTACACTGATGTTTATGTTTTGTGGTTGTGGGTGCGGCAGTGTTTCCAGGCTGAAGAAAATTTTAACTGCGCTGACATCCTGTAAGCGATGAAGCGCCTGCTCCAATGAAAGCTTTTCAAAGGCAAGCGTAACTTTTTTATCCAGTACCTGACCGTAATTGTCATGTGCTACAGCGATGCTGCAAATCACGGTTGCGATGATCATTTGGGCTGCGCATAATTTCATGATCTTCCACAGTTTCGTAGAACATTTTTTCATACATTGAATTGGTTTTGTTTTTATGATAGGATTATGAGAACAAAGCACCCCCGTTGCCGATCCTTGCCGGGATCGGATAACCTAGAAAAGGGGATCAAAACAGGAGTGACCGTCACTCCTGTTTTACCTTAAGGACTTCCTGTAAACTGGTTTGTGAATTTCATTTGCCGAGGGTTTTGGTGAAACATGGTTAGATGGTCAACACCCCTCTCCGGATAACTCCACTTTTCCGGGGCTCAGCTGGTAATTAATATTGAGCAGGTCAGTGAGAATGGATAAGGTGTCTTCCAGGGAATGATCCGTGAAGTCCGCGGAGACATGGCATTTATTTATGTTCTTGTTGGTGAGTGTGATTTTAATGTTGAACTTCTTTTCAATACCGGTGATTACTTTCTGCATGGAAGCACTCTGAAACCTCAGGTTGTATTCTGCATTGCCGGTCACCGCTGCTACTTGCTCCGCACTGATGGTACTTTGTTCCACCAGACCGGTACCTGTGTACACGATGCGTTGATTGGGTAGCACGTCCACTCCCTGCCGGTCTGCTGCCGAGGCTACGTGTACTTTTCCCGTGAACACATTCAATTCAATTTGTGTGGTATCTGAGCGAAGCGTAAAACTTGTTCCGACCACGCGCACGTTGATTGCACCGCATGAGATGATGAAAGGTTTTGTTGCATCTTTGGCGACTTCAAAAAGTCCATGGCCTGTAAACGTTGCAAACCGGCCGGTATCATTTTCATAATATAACAAGTCACCGGGTTCTGTGAGCCACACGATGGTGCCATCATTGAGAATCATCTTTTCATTTTGTGTGAATGCATCTCCACCCTGTTGCTGATTGAGGTAGAAAGAAACCAGATAAGTTGCTCCGATGAGTAAGAGTACGGATGCCGCTACCTGTACCCAGGTGTGCCGGAAGATTGTTGCTATGGAAGACTTGCGCGGGTAAAGAGCCACCACATCCTCTGCGGTGTTGAGTCTGTTGGTGATCGTTTTGAAGAGACGCTCTTTTGCCTGGGGTGATAATTCCAGATCTATGTCATTCTCCTTTTCCAGTAATTCAAGCCATGCCGAAAACTTAGCGCTCTCTTCTGGCGTAAGTTCATTGTGCAGGTAGCGTTGCAGAAGCCGATCAAAGTTATTATCCTGCATAGTATTACTGTTGGTGCTGTTGAATGTTGTTCTAATTTACAGAATTCACCCGAGGGTTGTTGGTGTTTAGTCGGGCAATGCCTGAAAAACTCTATATCAAACTGAAATTTTTTTTCTCCGCATTGGATAATGCGTTTTTTGGCCGTTGAGGCAACTTAAACGGAAGAATGTTTTGTTGGCCGATGCAACCGCAATCAGGATTTGGCTTTCATCATGTGCGGATAGGTCTGCCGGAAATGCTGGTACACCTGATGCATGTAGGTTTCGATGGTGCGGGTGGTCACTTTGAGGCGCAAGGCGATTTCATCATTGGATAAATTTTCAGAGAGGCGCAGCCGCAGTACTTGTTGGAGGCGATCCGGGAGCTGGCGCAATCCGGCCTCAAAGATTTTTTCAACTTCTTCCCTATTGTCTGCCCGATCATATACCGTTTCAAAAATCCGGAAGTGATCTACAAAGCGTTGGTGAATGGATTTTTTACGTAAGTAGTCTGTGACTTTGAATGCAATTACTTTATAGAGATAAGCCCGGAGTGCGGTGATGTGTGTGGTATGCCGTTTGCGCCAGAGGGATTCAAAGGCATCCTGCAGCATCTCTTCACAATCTTCTGTGTTGTGCACTACACGCCTGGCGTGGCGGTAAAGTTCAGCGGCATAGCGGTTATAGATTTCTTCAAACGCACTACTATCATCCTTGTGCAGGGCATCCATTAAGGCTTCATCCGTATGGGTAGCATACGAACTCATGATGACGCCAGAAGGTTATACCGACTACCATTCAGGGGTGAACAGCAAAAAACAAGTGCGGGGCTTTCCTTACCATCATTACTGAGGCGTGAGAAAATGCCCGGGTAAAGCAATAAGAAAGCACCCGCACTCAAAGCGGTTGATGACCTTATATATAGAGTATTCCCCATAATCCCATTTTCCTCTGTTTCTCACGCATCAGTAAATGGGATGTTTCTCTTAAACAAAGATACCCACAATAGATAATTTAGCAACAAATTTGATTCTTAATTTACCAATTCGGAAAACCACTTTGGCAGAGTGGAACGTGATTTAGATTTTGAATACTCTGTCGGGCAAAAGGTGCGTGAATTGCGGAGAAAACTTGGTTGGTCCCAACAGGTACTGGCTGATTATGCGAACATAGAACGAAACCAAATTAGAAGAGTGGAGGGTGCAAAACATTCGTGCAGTATTGCCACGATTACTAGCATTGCAAGAGCATTGGGGCGTCAGCCTTACGAATTAATAAAAGCAGATCACTTAATAAAGGTTAGCAAAAATTTGGATAGCGCTGTTAAACGAAGGCGTGTCACTACAAAGTATGTGCTTGACATTACATCGTCTTCGTTTCTGAACCGCCCCAGGTCTGTAGAAGAAATCGTGATGCTCTGTGAGCAGAAACTTGACGTATCGATTCCAAGCTCCGCCACTTCAGCTGTGTTGAAAAAACTTGTTGACGAAGGTTTATTAAAGCGAATGCCTTCAAGTATCAAGGGTAGATACCGGTATCAGCGCATTGAAAAAATAGAATAAGCGAATGATCTGCGAAGATCATTGAATAGACTTAATTTTTTCTTTGCAAAGACGTTCTACAATGATTTGCATTTCCTTCACCCGATCAATAAGCAAGATTAGTTCTTCTTTTGTAATGACATAATCATCACGATATCGCGCATCAACATACCCACGTTTCAAAAGATCAAAAAGGTGATTTTCTTTTTTGCTGCTTTCAGCAGGAAAGACGTGATATAGTTCTTCGGAAATCAGCTTTGACTGTTTTCGCAATTTGCCAAGGTTGTGGGTTTTGGGCTTGTAATCCGTGAATACTAATAATGTTGAATAATAAAGGCTTTCGGTTGCCTGATGAAGCATAAATGCTCCTAGTTCAAAGCTTTCTCTTTGGAGGAAATTTTCAGTACCATGAATAAACTCTGCTGCTTGTGGAAACCAGTTATCGAAGTAGCGTTGTGCTTTAATTTTTCTTTCATCAGCAGTAAGTTCCCTTGGTGATGCGAAATGTAATTTGCCCGTGTCATGAAGTGTAATGCCATCCTTAATAATATCAACAAAGAAATATTCACCCTGCTCAAGCCCCTCATTAATGTAGGCAATGTCGTGGATCTCCATGTTGACGGCAGATCGGTACATGCGGGATCGGTTTACCACTTTGTCCTCTAACTCGTATGATTTTTCCTGTGCTTCTTTGGTGACTACCAGTAAATCATAATCACTTACATACTCATAGCGGATGCCATCCCGTCCCGTATAGGTATGTTCCGTAAATGTGCCCTTGGCATAACTTCCAAACAGGATAATCTTCTCCGGGTCTGCAACCTCCCGGATGATCTCCACAATACGCAAAATCTCGCGTTGGTTGTTTTCCGGAAGATGCGCAAGCGAGGTTTTCATGAAGGGCAGTAAATGAAGTTGATCTTGTAAATTTAATAATAATGAAACGCCATTGACCCCTGCAGAAACATTTTGTTGGTAGCTGCAGGGCCAGCTCCGATGGGGCGCCTTTTCTATTGACTACGTTATCCACTTACGCTGAACTGAACACACTTATTGACTGGCTTTGGATGTGGGAAGAGTGTGCGGCCAGGCAATGTGTGTGCGATATTCGTCTGCGTTGTCCACATTTATAGTTGGCCACCAACTCCCTTAAACTTCTCTACAAACGAAACTAACTTTTGAAAAACACTTTGCTTCTTGGTCAAGTACTGAGGATTTAACGGACTCATTTTCGGTAAAAGTGCATTGAGTTCTGTTCCGTTTTCACTTGCATATTCACGCTTTAAAGAAGCTGTAATGTAGCGCCTGGTTGCCTCTTCATTTAAATTTTCTTCTGTAATCAATTCTTGTACCTCCGCTTTTTGTTTGTTTTGAGCAAACACAAAAAATGAATCTATCACATTCGCTTTATCTTGAAGCGTGTCAAGTTCTGTCTCATTAATGAAAGCAACAACCAAACTCTCTTTTGCTCTGTTTCCAACACTTGCACGAATAACCCTGCGTATTTCAGTAATTAAAGTGTCTTTGTCTTTGGTTTTCTTATTATGCTCAAAAATTAATTCAAGAATGTAGTCAAGGTTGATTTCTTGCGATTTTAATAAGTCAACTTCAAACACAACATCGTCCCAGTCGATTGTAGATTCTTCTGACTCTTTACCGCTTTTCTCTCGTCGTAACCAGTCACGTATATCATTGTAGGTTGATCGGTAATCCTGAACTGTTCTTTCTTTGAGCAATTCGATTTGCTGCATGGCAGCAATGTCCTCATCTGTTACAAAATGAGCTTTCTTAAATTCTTCAACTGCTTCTGGATTATTTATGTCAATCCCATGAAGTGCTTTGAGGTGGTTAAATTCATCGTAATTTTGGAGGATATTTTCTACTCTCAAATACTCTCCAAATAGTTTTGCAAATTCCTTTTTGTCCTTCTCTTTTATGATTTCGTCCGGATTGGGGAATTTCTCATTTAACTCTTTTACCACTTCTACATAACCCCTGCGTGCTTCACCTGTAACAATATCTGTAAAACCTTCCAGATATTCTTTGTAGCTCTTTTCAAGAACAACGTTCTTGGTATTCTTATCGCCAAAAAGCGTAATTGCATCAATAGTTGCTTGTTCTAAATCTCGGAATGTTACAATGTTACCAAAAGTCTTTGTTGCATCATAAATACGATTGGTACGTGAAAAGGCCTGCACTAAACCGTGGTAACGTAAATTCTTGTCAACAAAAAGTGTATTGAGTGTAGGCGCATCAAAGCCAGTGAGGAACATCCCAACTACAATTATTAAATCAATCTCTTTACTCTTTACACGTTTGGCGAGGTCACGGTAATAATTCTGAAACTCATTGCTGTCAACGCTATAACTGGTTTTAAACATAGCGTTATAGTCATTGATTGCTTTGGTTAAAAACTCTTTGGCAGTACTATCCATTGCAGAGGGCTCAAAAGTCTCGTCAACAATTTCACCTATGGCATTCTGCTCTTCGTTTGCCGCAAAAGAAAAAATAGTAGCAATCTTTAATGGCTTTTTACTCTCTTTTTGCAAGTTGTTTAATTCTTCATAATAACATTTAGCAGCATCTACGCTACTAACTGCAAACATGGCGTTAAAACCTTTGTTGCTACCTTGGTTTCTGTGAGTTTTTATTCTGAAATTCTGTAAAATATATTGAGATATTTCACTGATCCGAGCTGGGTGCAGCAAAGCTTTTCTGTTTTCTGCTGCACTTAACTTTTGCTCGTCTTGTTCGCTTTCTATGTTCTTAAACTGCGGTCTAACATCATTATAGTCAACCTTGAATTTCAGAACTTTTTCATCACGAATCGCATCCGTAATTACATAAGAGTGCAGTTCACGTCCAAAAACACTTGCTGTTGTTTCAGACCCTAAAGCATTTTGAATGAAGATTGGTGTTCCTGTAAAACCGAATTGATAGAACTTTTTAAACTTCTTATTCAAGTTCTTTTGAGCTTCACCAAACTGAGAACGGTGTGCTTCATCAAAAATGAAAACGACTTGCTTTTGGTAAATGGGCAAATCACCCTCACTTTTCATGAGGTTATTTAGCTTCTGAATTGTAGTTACAATAATCTTATTGTCATCTTTTTCAATATTCCTTTTTAAACCTGCAGTACTCTCAGAACCATTCACACTATCAGGCGAGAATCTTTGATATTCCTTCATGGTTTGAAAGTCTAGATCTTTCCGATCCACCACAAAAAATACCTTATCTATAAAATCGAGATGCGTTGCTAATCTTGCTGCTTTAAAACTAGTGAGGGTTTTGCCTGAGCCTGTGGTGTGCCAAATATAGCCGCCACCTTCGGTGTCAGACCATTTTTTCCCGAGGTACGAACTTTCAATCTTCCACAACATTCTTTCTGTTGCCGCAATTTGATACGGTCTCATTACAAGTAGTGTATCGCTTGTATCAAAAACGGAATACTTTAATAAAACTTCTAAAAGTGTCTTTCTCTGAAAAAAGGTGCTTGTGAAATCTTTGAGGTCTTTGATTAGCGTATTGTCCGCGTTAGCCCAATTCATGGTAAAGTCAAAACTGTTTTTGTTTCGCTCTACTGTGTTTGCAAAATATCGGCTGTCTGTACCGTTTGAAATGACGAAAATTTGAATGTATTTGAAAAGTGAATTTTTGCTATTAAAACTTTCCTTCGAGTATCTGTGAACCTGGTTAAACGCTTCACGAATAGCCACACCACGTTTTTTTAACTCAACCTGAACCAAAGGCAATCCATTAACCAGAATGGTTACATCGTAACGATTGGCATGAGAGCCTTTCTGTTCAAATTGAGAAATTACTTGTACTTTATTTCGGGCAATATTCTTTTTGTCAACCAAGTAGATGTTTTGAATATGACCATCATCAAAAACAAAATCGTAAGCGGAGGAACCATCTTGTATCTTCTTTGTTTTTTCAACCAGATTATCGCTTGGCTTATCCAAATATTCTTCCACAAAACGAGACCATTCGCCATCCGAAAATTCCATATTATTAAGCGACTGAATTTGCACTCTTGCATTTGCGAACATCGCCTCAAGCGTATTCAAGGTTTTCGGATTTTCATAACCTTGATTAACTAGGTCTTGAATAAATTCCCTTTCCAGTGCCGCCTCTGTCTGATAAACGGCAGGTGTATTGTTTATTTCAAAGTACTTGGTGAATTTATCAAGTACGATGAAGTTATTTGATTCTGCTATGGTTTTATATGAGGCCATTTGATGTATTACTACTTGAAAAACTCAAAAATTTTAGTATTATCCATTAAATATCCTAAAACACGTTTATCATTTTCCGTTATATCAAATACCTCTTCGTTCGCATTTTTTGAATGACTTGAAAGATTGATAATTCGTGACCAATAAGCATCACGCTCTCCTGGTGTTCTTTCTGGCAAAAGGTCTCCCCAATTTTGATGCCCTAGAAATGTTGATGTTTTTTCTAAAATGTTTCTGAGAAAATTGAAGTGGTATTTACTCAATTGACCAGAATCAATTGCTCTTTTAATTTCTGATTTTAGGAAAAGATGATATGAGAAGGGTGAATCATGTGGCTGATTAACTAATTCAAATGTTCCGTCTTCTAATATTTTTAACAGATGTTTCTTGTACCGCTCATCTCTTAGCTCATTATGAAGTACATTATAAAAAAGAGGATTATGAGTAGTAATTACGAATTTTAAATTCGAGCGACTTCTTTTTATCATTTTTGCAATATCTACAGCAAGCTCAATCAAGTGGTTTTCATCTAATGAACTTACAGGGTCATCAATGAATACCCATTCTAACTCATTAAATTTATTTGTGCTTCGTTCAGCTATTTCAGCAACATTTAAAACATCGATAACTTGAGACAATAATGTGTAGAAAACACTCCAAATAAAGCAGCTTTCTTCTCCTTTTGAAATTTTTACATTTTCTGGTTGTTCATCATTTCCACGCTCAAACGAAAACTGTATTTCTGTAAAATTCTCATCAAAATTGGGGGTTAATTTATCATTAGTATATCGCTGGAAGTTAGATGCAATATTTTGGTCTTGGCCCTCATCTTTTAGAATCCAGTCTGTGAATAGGTTGTTTTGAATTTTTAGTTTTAATTCATCATTAACCCAATAGAATAGGTCTTCTGTAAATGCATTGTAATAAAGAATCTTCTCAAATTCCTCAGTTGGTACTTGTTCATCAGCTACAATTTCTCTTTGTGCAATCAAATTTTTAAATGCTCTGGACAATCGTGTTTTACCTGTACCATTAAAAGCATAAATTAATTGCACTTTCACATCAAGCGTTCTTTCCGCAACAGCTTGTCTTATATGTGTTGCCGCTCTTAAGTTCTGAGCTATTTGTATCAACGACTGTCCCATCTTATGATTCTATACCATTTTTAGGAAAGGTTAATAATAAATTTCGATAATATTCATATTGCTTTTCACGAGCTGTAAGCTCTTCTGTGAGCTCTGCTGTAAGCTCTGAAAAGGTGTCTAAATTCTGAACTAATTCTTTTTGAAATTCAAGAGATTTTCCTTTATCATCAGGATAGGGAATTGGTATTTTAATTTTCTCAATTACAAATGCATCCAATGTTGGTATGCCAGCTTTTCTTACTCTTGATTTCAGAAAGTGCTGTTCGCCAAGTAGAAAATAATACAGAAACTTACTGTTTAACTTATCCGAATGCTCAATACTATAACAACCATCAGATGACCAAAAATCTACAGAACTGTAACCAACAGTTCCAGCGGAGGCTCCAACATTTATTATCATTACTGAATTAGCTGGTCGATTAAAGGAAGAATAATATCCCAATGGCTCTAATCCACCATGAAACACAGGATATTGTTCGGAGTTAGATAGTAATTCTCTTGTTAATCTTCTACCTCGCAAAACGCTAGTTACTTTATCCAAATTTTCCCATTCTACCGGCACACCTTCTAGCATTTTGGTGATTGAGCCTGAATCTGAAATTTTATTGATTAATGCATCAATATTTGTTTGCAGACCATTTATTTTATCTACTGATTCCCAAATCTTCTGATTTAGGGAAATTATATCAACTTTCTCTCGATTGTCTTTTGCTTCTACATATGAACTCACAGATAGGTTGTAATCGTTTCCTGCAATTTTTGAATTGTCTATTGATTTAGAAATATGTTCTTTGTCCTCTTTAGAGTCGAAGATTTCCATAATTTTTGTAATGTGATTATCATTAAGCACATTGTTGTTCGTTTCTTTTTTGAAGAAATCTTCTCCACTAGCATCAATAAACTGCGTTCTGTTTTCTATTTTGTGTTTTGAAAGCACAAGAATGGTTACAGAAATTGATGTACCGTAAAATAGGTTAGGAGCTAAAGAAATTACGGATTCAACAAAGTTGTTATCCACCAAATACTTTCTGATTTTCTGTTCTGCACCACCACGGTAAAAAATGCCAGGGAAACAAACAATAGCTGCCCTTCCTTTACTTGAAAGATAACTTAGTGCATGAAGTACAAAGGCAAAATCTGCTTTTGATTTAGGAGCCAACACGCCAGCAGGTGCAAAGCGGTCATCATTAATTAGCGTTGGGTCATCGTCACCAATCCATTTTATAGAGTAGGGAGGATTAGAAACAATGGCATCGAATGGTTTTTCATCGCCATAGTGTGGATTACGAAGCGTATCGCCAAGGGCAATATTAAACTTGTCGTAATTTATGTTGTGCAAAAACATGTTCATACGAGCAAGGTTATAAGTAGTGTGGTTCACCTCTTGTCCAAAAAAACCCTCTTCAATAATATGATTGTCAAAATGCTTCTTGGCCTGTAATAGTAAGGAGCCAGAACCAGCAGCAGGGTCATATATCTTATTCACTTTGTCTTGCTTGTGCATTGCCAATTGTGCTATAAGTTTTGATACGTGCTGTGGCGTAAAAAACTCGCCTCCCGATTTTCCTGCATTAGCTGCATAATTGGATATGAGAAATTCATAGGCATCACCAAAAAGGTCAATCTGATTGTCTTCAAAATTTCCAAAATTCAGTTCTTCAACACCTTTCAAAACGGCAGCTAAGCGAGCGTTTTTGCTTTCAACAGTATTACCAAGTCGTGTACTTGTTGTGTCAAAGTCGGCAAACAATCCTTTTATATCTGGTTCGGATGGATAACCATTTGCAGAACTTTCAATAGCGTCAAAAATGGCCTTTAAGTCCGTGTTAAGATTTGGGTTGGTATTGGCTTTTTCAGCGACTTTGACAAAAAGCTGACTAGGATAAATAAAATACCCTTTGGTTTTAATGGCATCATCTTTTATTTCAGATGTTATTACATCATCTGATAATTTTGAATAGTCAATGCTTTCATCACCACCTTCAATATAATTGGTGAAGTTTTCACTAATAAAGCGATAGAAAAGTGCTCCTAACACAAACTGTTTAAAGTCCCATCCATCCACTGAGCCACGAACATCGTTGGCTATTTTCCAAATTTTTGCTTGTAATTCTGCTCTCTGCGCTGTGCTAGTCATTTTCTATCTTTTAATAAGTCCTTTGGTTTAACTCCTAATATCTCGGCAATTTCAAAAAGTACTTCAAGTCTTGGCTGTTGTCTGTTTTGCACATAGCCGTTGACCATGTTGTAACTCTTTCCAAGTTGTTCAGCCAACCAAGTCTGCTTTACTCCTTTTTCTTCCAACACTTCTTTAATTCGGTTCATGCCGTTTGAATGAGTCGGCTAAGATAAATTTTAAATTGTTGCGTATCTCGTTTTATGAGATAAAAGTATTGGCAATAGAAAATTAATCGTCCGTCTTTTAGAATACAAATTTGTCCTGGCCCTATTGCTCAACCGTGGTATGAATCACGCACTAAACAACGACTATATACGATGTACTAAAGACTACCTACTAAAGACTACGTACTAGGACTCTGTACTAAAACTAACGACCAACATCCGGATACCGGATTTCATAGCTCGTACTTCGTCCGCCTCCGGCTGCTCTCACTAATACATTTTTACCTAGCAGATCTTGTATGTCACGCCAGGCCGTATCATTGGATACCTTAGTCATTTTTGCCCATTTAGAGTTGTTCAACTTTCCAACCAGCGTTTCATCCAGCAACAACCCTAACATTTTTCGTTGCCGCTCATTAAAGTCAGTTTGTTGATGGGCCTGCCAGAATACAACCTTTCTTTTGATCCCATATAGTAATTCCGAAGAGGCATCCAGGGCCCGATCCAGGCAGGCAATAAACCAAAGCAGCCACACAGTGATATCAAGCGTTTCCCGTTGTGTTTTTTCAAGCACCTCGTAATACTGGTTCCGTTCTTTTCGGATCTGCGCAGACATACTATAGAAACGTTGCTTGCTGCCGTCAGCCCGTGCTAACTGAAGGTCCGTCAAGGCCCGGGCTATTCGTCCGTTCCCATCATCAAAGGGGTGAATGGTAACAAACCATAGATGCGCAACCGCTGCCTTCAACACCGGATCTATGGTGCCGGGGTTGTTAAACCAGACTATAAATTTTTCCATTTCTTCTTCCAGCCGAAAAGCCGCGGGAGCTTCAAAATGTACGCGCTCTTTGCCCATGGGACCAGAGACCACCTGCATGGGACCTTCCGCATCATCACGCCACATACCCGTGACTATTTTTCGCATCCCACTCCGGCCGGTTGGAAACAAGGCGGAGTGCCAGCTATAAAGCCGGTCTTGGGTAAGCTCTATATTATAGTGTTGGGTGGCATCCAGCATCATTTCCACTATACCCTCCACATTTCTGTCGGTGACCGTCACGCCCGCCACATCCAATCCCAACCTGCGGGCAATGGATGATCGCACCTGGTCTTCAGGAAGTTGCTCACCTTCTATTTCACTTGATTTGACAACATCAACGGTAAGGGTTTGGAGGTTAGCCTCCGCTTTTAGTTTGAAACCAAGGTTTTCCAGGCTACCCAATAGACGGCCCTGCTTGCTGCGCAAGGCAGCAAGTGGCTCCAGAAGACTTTCTGCATTCCAATGAAAATCTGGCCAGTTGGACCGTAAATGGATATAATGACTCATTAACCGCAATTAATGCGACAAATATGAAAATTTTTCATCGCATTGTAAAATAATTACCTCATAATATGAGATGATAAAATACCTATTCATCGCACCCGTTGGGATATTGACCTAATTTGGCGATCTTCCTTTTGTGAACTTCAAATTCCCAGATTCATAATGAAAACGACATCGGCCGTTCAGGCAAAACGAAGATTCTGGCTTATGGTGTGTGTCATCATTGCCTGCATCAGTGCCGGGTTCTCAGTGGGCTATGTGGTAGGGCGTACGGTTGAAAAGCAAGAATGGCTTGAGTTGGTGAATCCACCCGCTGATAAAAGACCACAAAACTCATAACTATGGCCCGAGGTATATATCAATTCAATGCATTGCCAGAATCGCACCAGTACGCCTACGTTTGGGAACATGGGGTATTTCTGATTTCGAGGGTTGTTGAAGGAATGGCCTTCAATCTCTATAGCTGTCACAACTTTTTTGTGGAGATCAGGTATTCACAACCTGCCAATCGGATTGAAGGATTACGGGTGTTTAAAAATATCTCACAGTTGGAACCGTATTTGGATTGCATACCGGAGATTCCGATTCATTGAGTGTTCTGCTCTATTATTAATGCCATCAACGTGTGGTGCAGGGAGCTCAAGCCTTCCACTGAACATTATATCCATAGTCCGTCCGCACCAAATAAAATTTTGACTTGCGTTTTCACTTCCTGAAATGGTGGGAAATGTTAGATTTAACCTCGAGGACTCAGATTAGATTGTTTCTTTAAATGCAAGGGCGCAAAACTATAGATGGACGAGATTACACCCTTTAAAAAAATACCACTTCATAAATATTTCCAACATGACTTGGAAAAAATTAAGATGGCTTACAGATTGTCGGACAGTATCAGAACTGACCTGAAAAATTTAAGAGCCGCCGGCGATGAGATTGAATTGTCTGTAAAAAATTTCTACAAAGAAAAACTGTTTCCGAAGTATCACGTGTGTGACGGGCATATTGTAGATAGCTCCTTAAAAGTAAGCCCGCAGTTTGATATAATCATTTGTGAAAACTCAAAAAATCCCGTTCTCTTTAACCTTGCCGACAAATCGGAAATAGTATTTTATGAAACCGTTTATTGTTTCGGAGAAGTTAAAAAATCATTTTACGACAAAAACATAATAAAAAACTTTTCTCAAAACATAGAGCGTAGTAAAGCAGAACTTAAAAGAGAAAGGATTGCCAGAAATTTTATCGAAACTTCAACATCTGGATTTCATGTTGAGGAGCCAGTAACTAATTTACCATACAGAAATCCAATATTATCATTTCTGTTCTTTGTTAATTCTTCGGCAGCATCCTTTGACGACCTTAATAGGTTTTTATCGACATCAGATAACAGAAACCTGCCAAACTTTATTGTGCTTTTAGACGCTGGTATCATTGTGAATGTCAATGAAAACGATTTTACCAATAACAAAATAACAATTAATCTTTATCCAGAATTTGAAGACAAGCCCAATATATGGGTCCTAATGGACTTACAGGGAGAAAACAATGTACTTACATACCAGTATATGCTAATACTTGAGCACCTAAACAATGTAGTTGTCTCTCCACCCGATCTACGCGAGTACACAAAAAACATCTTCGATTTCTCCATTTCAAACTTCCATAAAATATGAATTTTTCGACTTTTAAAATTGCAAGCATCGACCGCATAATTGCCCACGAGATTCATGCAAAAACCGAAGAAAAAGACGCAATTGCCAAAACTAATTCTGCACTCCTGCGATTTAAAAAAGCTGAAAAGGATATTTTGGTCGACAGAATACTTGGAGCATTAAAAAATACAACAAAAACGTTTCAGTTAGACTATGAGGATAAATCAGAGGATAGCATTTATCACCTCTTGAAAACAATCAAAAAGCAAACTGACAAACAGTTTATATCATCTTCAATTTCATTGGCTAACTCGTTAGCAGACGCTCACTTTAGAACAAAGATTCCAGGAGGATATTGCCTTATTGGGAATGGGGTAACCTCAACAAATAGATTTTTCCTTTTTATAATAAAGGCAGAACTGCAAGAGGTGTTCAATGTAAACAATAATGAACTTACACTTATTAAGGACGTCTTTCTTTCTCCAGCAAAAGACTTCTACAAGATTGGTTTTTTCGTTGAGGGAGGAAATAGCTTTATTCCGTTTATGTATGATGATCAATTCTCATTGCAAAAAAAGGATTTGACGGAATACTTCTATGGGACTTTTTTAGGACTCACTACAGACAAAAACGATAGACTTAAAGCGAAGAATTTCTATGAGGACACTAAAGTTTTCATCGAAGCAAATGTCGACGATGTCCATGATAGACTCGGTCTAATAAAAGCGCTTAACGTATTGTATCGTGAGGATACAAAGGGACTAATTTCTCCAAAAGAATTTTCAGACCAGTATTTTGAAGGAGAACTAAAGGCGAAGTTCGAGAAAAAAATAGTCAATGAACGGTATCCCTTGTCGTTTACCAAAGACATATCACTTATAGAGAGTAGATTGGAACTACAACGGATTTCTATCCCACTTGCATATACGATGACGATCGTTGGAAGTACATCAGAACTTGATTCACTTGAGATTATTGAAGGCCCGAGTAAACAAACGATAAAAGAGCTTGAACCTCAAATCAACAAAGGACAGATTCGAAAAATGGTGATTGTAAAACAAACTTAACAACTTTATATTTAAAAAAATCACTAAAAGTATTCGTTTAAGATACAACGCAAGGCCACCAAAAAATGAGTAAAATAATTGTAAACCGAATTAAATCCTACCTTGATAAGACATTCAAGGACAAGATTGATCTCTCCGATTTGGTAAAAGTTTCTGACGATGACAAGCAGAAGAACTTTCTTTCGAGGGCGCTGGCAGCCTATAGCTTAACAATTGTTGCGGGCACAAGTATTTTAGATGCAGCGATTGCGGTAACGGATGGGTTTGAAGACAACGGAATCGATGCGATTTTCCTTGATAGGCAATCAAGGAACCTCTGGCTTGTTCAGTCCAAATTTATTGAAAATGGTGCGGGAGGGATTGATAATGGTGATGTTGAAAAATTTACAAAAGGAGTAAAAAAATTAATTGATGCAGATTTTTCACGTTTCAACGAGAAAGTTAAATCTAAACAGGAAGAAATAATTGAAGCTCTATATGATGCCTCTGTAAAAATTCAAATCATTATTGCCTACACTGGAAAAGCGTTGTCATCGCACAATAAGGCATCCATTAATGATTTAGTGATTGAACACAACGACACAGAAGAAATCCTATTCTTCAACGATTTTAATATTGACAAGGCCTATAAGGGACTGGAAACAGGGGTTGGCTTTGCCCCAATAAACGAAGACATTTTAATATCCAATTGGGGACACATTGAAGAACCACTCAAATCTTACTATGGACAAATTAACGGCACGGATCTAGGAATACTCTGGGAAAAATACGGACGTAAACTCTTTACCGAGAACATCAGAAATTTTCTAGGGATGTCATCAGTGAATGATGAAATCGTTAAGACCATAAAGACCGAACCTGATAATTTTACGTACTTCAATAATGGAATCACAATCCTTTGCAATAGCATAAAAAAGAAACCTATTGGTGGAAGCGATAAAACAATTGGCGCGTTTACTTGCAACGGAATTTCGGTTGTAAATGGAGCACAGACTTTAGGTTCAATAGGTTCACTATCGGCAACAAACCCAAATGAACTTGGTAAAATTAAGGTACTTGTGAAGTTTATTTCTCTTGAGGATAGCCCAGCCGGCTTCGGTCAACGAATCACTATTGCCACAAACACTCAAAACAAGGTCGAAAAAAAGGACTTTGTTTCACTTGATGGAGAACAAGCTCGCATAAAATTGGAGCTGAAATTGGAAAACATCGACTACCATTACAAAAGAACCGATGAGAAAGTGCTTTCAGACGATAATAATTATCTGTTGGAAGAGGTTGCGTTTAGTTTAGCTTCACTCTGGGAAAATGTTGACTACTCTACATTAGTCAAAAAGGAATCAGGTAGACTGTGGGAAGATGTCACAAAACCACCTTACACAGATTTATTCAATCCAAACATATCTGCGCAAAAGATAATGAAAGCAGTTAAGATCTATCGTTATGTTTCCAATAAGATGAATGAACTGTCTCTTAGTGCTGAGGGAAGAGAAAAAAGCATATATCGTTACGGAAATTCATTTGTGAGTCATATCATCTTTTGTAAAATGCCGAGGGAGATTCTGGCCGATACAAATACTGGGTTTGATCAATTTTATAAAAATGACTTGCCCGGACTTGCTGAAAAGTACATACAGGCCTTGCACGAAAAAATCGAAGACGAGTATCCTGATTCAATGATTGTTTATGTGTTGAGAAACTATACAAAATGTCGAGACCTAAAGTCTTCAATAAAATGATAGCTTAATTCAACAGCCATTGATCGGGTTTCGTATTGAGTGGCATACCAATTAAATAACTATTTTATGGAAATACTTCTGCAAGAAATCTTATTTCTTCTTCGTAATGAGGAATGCCCTCATGAATCAGTAAAAATCAAATTGATGAATTTGATTGAGACATTGAGTATTGGAAGTCCAAACCCTGTGCAGCAGGCACAGATTGAAAGCCTAACCAGTTTCCCGACCGCTATTCACGAATTAATAATATTGATTAAAGAGTCGATTAACAATTCAATTTGCTCGTTAAAAGAAAAAACTGATTTATTTGCATTATTAGCAAAATTTGAGGAATTGATAGATGAGAAGTAAATACAACTCAAATCATGAATATCATGAATCACAATTTCGAGAGTTTATTTGTTCCCTACCCGAGGAGGAAATAATAACATTAAATAAAAGCAGCTTAGAAGGTTAGGGAGATTTTTCTAACAACTAAGTTGAATAAACTTCTTTTATCACGGATTAATAAAGGTCAGCAATTCAGAAAACACATTTATATCTCATTTATGATTCGATATAACTCTCCCTTTTCGATTGAAGTCATATGTAATCCCCGTTGGTGATTGGTAATGTGATTCAGCGAACCACCCCAAATTCTTCCAGACTCTGCAAATAGAGTGGTATTGCATCCGGTGAAATACCCAACAGTCCCCGTTTGTAGATTTCCCGCTGTCGGTTGTTGAGCATACTTTTATGAATGAAAGTCTTAACATGTAGGAATCCATTGACAATCTCCTGATGCTCCAGCGGCCATAGACCTTCGGGGCTAATATAGTTGGCTTCGACCGGAACCGGGAAAGCTAACTCACTGGTAATGTTTATAGCTTCTTTGGCAAACGCCTCTTTGTCAGTAGGTAAATAATCTGGTGTCCGCTTGATATACCGCAGTATAGCATGAGCATCAACCTTAATGTAGTAATGCTCCTGGTTATGAGTGGACATGCTGGCCAGAAAATAAGGTTGTTTGGAATTGGTTATGTAGTGCCAATGAACGGAGAATGCGCCAACAGACTTGTTAAGGATATAGTTGATTATATAGTGATTCTGATTTATAGTATAAAGGCTTGGCTTCTGAAAAAATTGCTTTCCACTTTTAAGAAACGATCTGGTCAAATACTGAATTCGTCTTTGAATGATAGGGCGAAGCTGCTCAAGGTCTTTCAGGTATGCCTTCCGGATCTCAAGCGCATTCATGGTATCTACAATCATAATTTTACATTTACCGGAACGCTGTTGTTGCCATCATCAAGGAATGGCCAACACCTTAAAAAATAAGAGGGCACAGACCCGGGACACATTCTGAAAAACTCACGCGTACTTCTTCAGTTCTAATTAATCCGAATAGGCACCGCGGTCTGAACCACAATAGAAAAGTTATCATCCAGATAATCTTTTTCACCAAACGCATTGAGTTGGAGATACTGTGCGGTCACCGAAAAACTCAAGGCATCCTTGCGCTGATCTTTGTCTCCCGCTTTTAAACTGAAATAGGGACCGGTGACACCATTGATGATATACTCTTTGTTACCCACGCCATAATGTGTCAGCCGACCGCCCCAGTAGATAGATCCCCAATAATCACTTTTGACAATGGCTTTGAAAACTTCCACGTAGTAAGTTAGCCCTTCATAGTTTCTAAAATCACCAATGGCACCGGCTACGGTTTCATTCACCGATTTGTACAAACCACCGGGGCCGGGTATGGTGGTGCCAAATTCATAATTACGCTTTTTCAAAGAACTATAGTTATTGGTACGGGCATATCCTCCGCCCACCGACACGATGACGTTCATTAATTTGAAAGGCATAATTTCAGAATGAAAGTACCGATTGAACGAAACAAACACGTTGTAACTATTGGTGGTGATTGTTGATTTGATGTTGTCAAAAGGTGCAGCGGCATCAAAGAGGTTATAGTTATTGGTAGCCCATGAGCCGCTTAGCGTGATCCATTGCACCACTTCCGTGGTCTTATCACCAGAAGTTGTGAGTGTGTAATACCGGTGATCCACAATTCTGGTATAGCCACCGGCATAGGTAATCTCGGCAGGTGTGCCTGTGGTTTTCCAAACGGTTGCTACGCCATTTGCTGCTTTAGCGCTCACGCTCAGGTAAAACGTATTCACCAGATCATTAATTTTTTTCTTTAACATGGGGAATCCTACTTTAGCCGTGAGTTTGCTTTCTGTAAAGTTTGCGTTGAAGCCAGACACGGGGCTGGGGTCAATGTTGGCACCATTAATAACCGAGGGGATGTGAAACTCGTAAAATTTTCGCGAGTATGAAGGGAGGTATGCCATCATATTCTGATGAACAGAATCCAGGGCCTTAATCTGTGAATAGTTTTGAATGCCAAACGACTTATCTGATTGCTGGCCGTGACAACTCAAACTTAATCCTAAAAAGAAAATTACTATGTTACGTCTCATGGTAAGTGTAGCTTTCAAGATTCTTTTTTACTTTTCTTCACGTTGATGACTACGTTGTCTTTGCTCTCCAGTTCAATCACCTCTTCACCGCGACCGTTGCGCGTCAGCACATCTGCGTCCTTGAGTACTTTGGGAAAAACGATCTGTGCTTCTTTCTCAATCCTGGCTAGCGACATTTGTTGTGCTTTGAACTTGGTGAAATCAAACTTGGCTTCCAGTCCCCGTCTATCTACAATCTTAGTCTGATCAAGCATAAACCCGTAAGCCCGCAATTCACCTTTATCATCAAGTGCGGCCACCACTTTCCAGAATTTTACCGGGTAATAAATATCTTTATAAATACGATCTTCATCCGCGATCAACACGGGTCCGACAAAAATGGATGCTTTGGTATCCTCTGAGGAGAGTCCTTCTTTAATGGCGTTTTCCAACATCCCCCAAACTCCATATTGTCTGGATTGATTGAAGCCTTCGTGTTGTGGTGTACAGTTTGTCCAATGAAAGGTATCTGAATTGGCATATTCTATTTCCAGTTCAGTCTGCCCGTAACAGCTATCATCTCTGCGTACCATGTGGCCGCGATCCACCTGTGTGGCGGGTTTGTAGAATTCACTGTCTGTGATTTGTATTTCTTCCGGGATGCGCGGGTCAAGGCGCCATGAGTTGGCTTCATTTCCAAATTCTTTCCGATCGCGCGATGTTTTAAGCGCGGGGTCATAGTCCACATTGACAGCACTCCACATCTGGAGTCTGAAGGTTGCATTCATCACGAGTGAAAAATGGTAATACTTCAGAATCAATGGTACGCCTTCTGGTTTACAATAGATTTCTTTCAGGCGACTGTTTGCAACTTCCGGAGTTGGAATTTTTATACCGAGGAAGTTGGGCTTATATCCTTTTGACCTGCGGTTGCTATACACTTCATCAAACCGAAGCTTTTTTTCCTGCGCGGCCGAACCTTTTGGTTGGGTTGGCTGCGGAGTTACCGATGCGTGAATACTAGCCGCGTTGGAATCTGTTGAGGTAATAATCTGTACGTGTGCGGTATTGTAGAAATTGAAAACGTTTTGGCTTTTGGAGTTGTTCATAGCGGATTCAGGTAAGGGAATGGGTGATAACGAAGTTGGGATTTTAGCTGTGCCAGATTCGGTGACTGATATCACCGGGGAATTTTCAAGTACTTTATCCACGCTGTTGGTGAGCACTGTGTTCAACAGGGCTTGCTCTGCGGGAGAATTTAGTTGCACTTGTTCCAGGTATTGCACAATGCGGCTGATGCTGACTCCTTCATTAGCGATGTAGATTTTATCTTCATCTGACATGGAGAGATCCCACGGTCTATTGAATTTACTCCAAACTTTTCCGTCCACGGTCATGGCGATACCGCTATGATGTACTGCGGCCACTTCCCAATGTTTGTTGGCTGCGGGGGAACCGGAGGAAGATTCCAGTGTATCGGTGGTGTATTGGATGAACCCCTCTGCTTCGAGGATATCCTTGACCAGGTTGTTAATGGTGGAGTATTGCTTGAACTTACCGAGTGGATATTGTACGATGTTTAAGGGATCGTTTAGCACTACTTTTCCGGCAGTTGCGATGAGCGGAATAAACCCGAGGTCAGATAAGTTGGTGCTATTGCGATCATCCATGGATTCCACATAAACAATAGCAAAGTCAAGGGGTTCACAACAAAGAAAAAATTTATCAGGCGAAAGTATAAACTTTGTCCCCATCTGAAGTTTATTGAACTCATCATATTCATAACCGAAGTTGACTGCGCAACCGGAAGCATGCTGAACTGAAGGGAAAACGTGTTGATTGGTCAGTAGCAGATTGGGAGCGATTAAAAATCCGGTTCCGAAGGCGTCAATCTCCACACCGGGATCAGGAACTTGAAAAATTCTTCCGACCGGTCTGCCAAACTTATAAGCAGCTGCTGAGGTTGGCCTTCGACTGAGATCTAAGGTATCTCCGATTTTACGTTCAAACGTTCGGGCGGACTCCAACGATGTTGTTAACACGACGGGAGCCATTTTGAGTTCGCGCTGATTGTAGTTGGCATATCGTTGTTCCATCTTCATTCGTTCGAGAACATTTTTTTGCAGGTAGGCTGTTGGGTCTTTCCTGAATTCCTGCCGTTTGTTCCAGCGATCAGCAGCTTTGCTTTCTAACTGAAGACGAAGTTCACGGAGGTCCTGACGTCTTGACTTTTTATCCATACGTAGTGGGGTTGATGGGGAAAATGAAGGCAAACCACATTTATGCTCCTGCGTCAGGAGTATGAATTGGTTTATGAAAACAAGATAAGAGAATTGCTGATTTCGCAACTTGAAAAATGGAATATTTATTTTGTGTTAAGGGGTATCAGAAACCTACGCTTCAACTTCCCGTCTGGTGAAGACACACATTTAAAAAGAATTTAAAAATAAATGCTGCGAAAGAAATGAGATAATCCATGTTATGGGTTTTTGGGTTGTGCGATAGATTTGGGAATCTTATCTTGTTTACCGCAACCCTACTCCTTATATACTAATGAATGAAAATCTTATTTTACTTGACCCGTTTAGAAGTGCGTTGATTTGTCAGGCCGTTCACGAAAAGGTAATTACCTTCAATTTTGAAAACCGGTATGCCTTTCACGAAACCATCACACATAAAATTGGGGCGGATCAAGTGTTGAGAGAACAAGTGATGCAATTGCTCCTGCTCTACCCGACAAATAAAATTATCCAGGACGAAGAAGATGGACATCCCGCATTGGCACAAGAACCTGCGATGATGAGGCTTGCTCCCCTTCAGGCACTTGGTCTCATCACATTTACAAATCCTATTGATCCGGAACGAACAAAACGATGGTCAACTGCGCGACTTCTGGATGATCTTTGGATGCTTGAAAAAGATTTTATTGAACAGTACGATGAGATCATTGCCATGGAACTTGCAAAAAAAGGAATTTTAACGCTTGAACAATTTGCAATGATCAAGTCTATGCGATTCAACCAGAAGGTTACGGGTAATGAAACACCGTGGAACCCGGAACTTGAGTTGCTGATTTTCACTAGGGTCAATGAACTACGTGCCGTTGAACTGGAAAAGTTATCATCACCATCAGATGTGGGACATTTCAGGATAGAGCAAAATGATGTGCAGGAGGTTAACCATGCAGATCAGTTGGATCGAACATCACGTGTATATCAAATTATTGTAGATGAACTTGCGACTGGTAAAATTCATTTTCCGATGCCCGCTTCTTTAATTGAATTGATGAAGTTAAAAAATGATCCTCAGGTAAATGAATTTCGGAAGATATTCAAAGATTGGATGACGCGCTTGACCAAACTTGACCTGGCAGAAGAACAAAAGCTCCGAAAAGAATTAGCCAGATTCAGGTTTAAGTCAAGCGCACAAGGAAAACTGAAAGTCTTCGGTCAAGTGATGACGTACGCATCCATTCCGATGTCATTGGTACCAGGACCTTTAATTGGAATGGGGTTGACACTGGTACAAATCGGGATGGATAGACTGGCAAGTCGTTGGGCGCGTGACTCGGCTTGGTTAAGTTTTGGATCACAGTAGGCGATTCAGCCTTTAAATTACGTCCATTGATCAACTCAGTTTCATCCTAAACATATTTGGAAAGCCCCGGTATTTGTGTGACACTTTTTGCAAGTGTTGTCTTCCGGCAATCCATGCCGTCCAAATTAAACTGGTATGAGCTTCCTTTGAGTATCTGCATAATTTCTTTTCCGGGCAGCCAGTGTTGAAGATTAGGCTCCAGCAGATGACTGATCAAGTCATCCATTCTTTTGTCGATGGTGCTATCATCCAGCATGAGTTGATGCATGGCGGTTGTTTTGTCATTCAAGAATTCTCTGATGACCTTCATATTTTTCTTTCCGTCCGGTATCCGGAGTGATGTAATGGATTTAGCGAATGTTCGGACGTATGCGGTATGGATGGCAGTAATATTTTCTTCCAACAATCCACGGTAACGTGCAGCGGTCAGTGCAACTCCGCCTTGCGTCCAGCATGAAAGCATTTCCGGCATGAAGCGCAGGTTTTCAATTTCCCAAAAATTAAAGTAGAGTGACTTTGAGTTTTCAGCATCATGAATGTAACCTCCTTGTTGAGCCAAAAGAGTCTGCACGAATTCATCGAGAGACAGTTTACCAGATAGATAGCCCACTAAATAATTTTTGAACCAACGATCACCGTCCTGAATTCCAACAGAAGGAATGTCTGACACGTTCAGCAAAGATTCAAAAATTGACGCGAAGGTATCGCTATCAGCCACGTTACCGCTAAAGCCAATTGGAATGATGTTGGGTTGCTGATCTTGATCAAAGAATTGCAACAGTAAATCTTTATTATCATCGTTTGGCTTAAACCTATTTTCAATAAAAATATTGAGTCTGCGGGTCAGCATCAACGGAGAAAAACTCACCCCGTTGCGTTGAAGTGCATTAATCAGTTCCAGGTCTTTTACTGAATTACTAACGCCTCGATCTTTATCGAATGAAATGATATTTACTGTATCTGCACCCAGTTTGGCCAACCGTTCAATGAAGGCAGTGGAATGACTGGCTATAATCATCACACATTCGGGTACGGTTTTGGATAATTCGTGTAGCTCATCAACGAGAACCTGAATCATATCCTCGTGCATGTGAATGTCAGGTTCATCCAGACACAGTATGTCTGAGTTTTCTTCCGACACCTGGCGAAGCGAAAATATCAAATCCAACAACAACAATTCCCCGGTACTGAGGTCCTTTGTTTCGATATGGTTGCCGTTGTCCATCAACACAACCGCGACACGTCCTGAATCCTGCACAGAAAATTCAATTTTAATTTCTTTGCGCGTAGTGTTCAGAAATTTAGAAAAACGATCATTGATAGCGTTGCGAAATCTCTGGAGCTCAGCATTGAATTCATCTGAGGTAAAAAACTCTATCAATCGTGCTCTAATAAATGTGGATACAACTTCTGCGGGTCCGGTGAGGGCCGCGTGATATTTATTGTTCATCTCACGGTTAATGAAACTATTATTGAGCACATAGGAGGTTAGTTCCAGTTTATGGCCACTTATCCCGGCTGTGACAAATTGCACCTTCGCTGGCTCCAATAAGTTGATGTTTGTGGAAAGACTACTCCTGAAACCGATAGGGTTAGCCATCAGGTTGCGAACCACATTCCGATC
Organism: Cyclobacteriaceae bacterium; assembly: GCA_019638395.1. Lineage (GTDB taxonomy): Bacteria > Bacteroidota > Bacteroidia > Cytophagales > Cyclobacteriaceae > ELB16-189. The sequence goes on along the minus strand of JAHBTX010000004.1, from coordinate 460,285 downwards.
CGGAACATTTTTGAGTCCCACGGAGACACTACTGGCTGTCCCTTTGTAAGTAAATTCTGCTATTGACAATTCACCAAAACATTCTTCAATACTTTGGTGCGTGGGGGCCATGCACTTTTCAATTTGCTTTACCAGTAATTGCACTTCAACCAGATCTTTCACCTCTCCCCTTCCCGTGGTTGCCAGATGAATCAGTTGCATCAAGTTTGATTTACCACAGCCATTACGGCCCACCATTAAATTGATTCCCGGACGAAAAATGAGAGGACTACCGTTTCGTAGTGAGATCCCCGAAAACCCGTTTAGTGCTGAAATCACCAATCCTGTATTTGACATTTGCTTCCTTGTTTATACTTGAAGATAATACATTTAGTATGGAGCTTTATGTCAAGTCATTTCATTTAAATTGGATTATTTACATATCGGCTATAAAAAAAAGTCGGTTGGACATTGAGTTTTTTCTAAGAAGCGCGACTAAGCAGCATCAACCGATAAAATCTATGAACTTTCCTGCGCTGCTGGGTACATTCCTATTCGTGACAATAAATGTGGTTGGACAAAGCTCGTCTAATGTGATGTGGTCGATAAAATCAGAACGGGTTTCTGACCATGAAATTCGTCTATTGATGGACGCTGATGTTCGTCCTGGTTGGCATTTATACTCGCAGCATTTAGAAGAAGGCGGACCTCAACCTACCGAGTTTGTGTTTTCGCCATCAGCGGATTTTCAGATAATGTCAATTCAGGAGAAAGGCAATGCGCAGACTTATTTTGATAAACTCTATGAGATGGAGATCACGTGGTACAAGGGCAAAGTGGAGTTTCTGATCACCTTGCAAACAAAAAAAACAAAAGTGGACGTTGAGGGTCACATAACCTACATGACCTGCAACGTAAGCTCATGCGTACCGGAACGTTATCCCTTTTCGATACCGCTTGATTTGAAGTTACGTCCCTGATGATCAATTCTAACATTGAGGAGACCGGATTCTTGAGGATAGTGAACGCACTCTTCATACGTGTTTAGGTTTACAAGTTCCGGCTCCTCTTTATCTCACAACATGACCAAGGGTGAATCACTCCAATGCACGGTTAAGTCCCTTGAATGTGCGATTGATTCTTTACTCCATCACCGGAGGCTGGCTAATGATATGTCTACGTACCGGCACATTAACGATTCTCATTACCTAGAGAAACTGGCTGAACTGGAATTACTGGCTGAACAAGTATTAGAAGTCGAAAAGCGGTACTTCAGTTTGCTGCAACGTTTTTGTGGTTTAAATAAAAAGATGCGTTTGCAACTGCAAAGTGATTTTAGGTGGATAAGTGAAAAACGACCGAAGGATATTCATTCTGGGTGAGTGGCTTAGTTCCAAAGGCAAAACGAGATTAAAAAAGCGTGCAGCCTGGAAAGCAATTCTCATTCTGAAAGCAACTGACTAAGGTGTATGGTGTTGAGTTTTGATCAATTTTGCCAAGATTGCTTTCACGGCATCTGTTGTACCCTGTTCCACATTGTAATACTTGGAACGAAGGCTATCGTAGGAAATCACTTCCACTTTTTTTGAAATACAAATTTTAGCAATGAATCGAAGTAACTCTGATACGTTATTGTTAGTGATGATGCGCATCTCCACCAACAATCTGACCAGGCAGGCAATCTGGGCAACGGAAAGACTGACTTGAATTTTAAAATTAGCCCAAACATCTGAGGCCTTATCCGGTAGCTGTCCGAGTTGTTGAATTCGCTGGAGGTGATCAATCTCTTCTACGATGTATCCGGTAAGTTGGGTTTTCAAAGCGGGCGCCTGAATGTTATAGGCAATTGCAGGTTTGACTTGCGTTTGGTTGATCTTCTTTAAAATAAAGGAAAGGCGTTCAATCATTTCACTGCGTGTTTCCGATGAACTCAGTAAGGTATCAATGTAGCTGGTGTGATAGGCGAATGATTTAATTGAATTATAGTTCAGGTAATACAACAGGTTCCGTAATTCTTCATTCAGGTCTACTTGTTCATCAAGCCTGCTTTTCAGACTTATTAATTCTTTTTGGACCTCTTTGGCAAACATGACCTTACGGTAGGAAACATCTTTTCCGCCTGCGTTCAATGCGAGTTTGCGTGGTGCAAATAAGATTGATTCTACAAGACGTTGATCACAGCCGCGCTCCGTTAACCATTGTTCTACTTCCGCTAGATTGCTGCGTACATCGTTGCGAACGATGGCCACGTAGGCAACAGGTGCTTTAGCATCCTGGTCAAAATATTTGCTGAAATGTTTTTCCACAAACCCGAGTAAGTCATCCAATCCGCGATACCCTGCTTCCCAGAGTTCGCGAAGTGGCGCCTTAGAAGCTGTTTGTTCTTTTAAGGTTTCATCCAGCAATTGAATTAATGCCTGTTGGTGATATTGAATGTATCGTTCCAGATGTCGCTCATCCTTGAATCCAAATACTTCGTTTATGAATGTTTGTTTGATACGCGTGATTTCCTCTTTGATGGTCGCCAGGAAATTCTCACGCTTGAGTTTACCCGATGACGGGGTGGTTGTTGCGGAGATATTGCGAAGCAGATCTTCATAATTCTGAAGTTCATATTTCATTTTACTCTGCATGGGTACAACATTACCTTGATTCCATGAATGTCTACACCGAAGTTGTCTTTGTTATATGGTCTTGCCACCACACATACCAGTGAAATGCACCGATGATGGTCCTTTGAAGATGACATTGGTTCCACTGGCTTTGGCTATGGTCATCAATACATCGCGCACAGGTGTTCCTTTGCGGAACGATCCGGTGAAGCTACAGGGTTGCATCTGCGTTACTGTAAATTCAATTTGCAGATCATATTGAGTTTGAATTTCGTTGAGCATGTCAGGCAACCGCGTTTGTTGAAACGTAATGGAACTCACCAATTGATCCGTTGTATTGGTCATTGGATTAATTTGTAATCCCGGAAGTATCTCAAGAAAATATACGATGCTGAACAATAGCAGCGAAACACTCACTACCCGGATCCGGTGCCATATTTGAGCTCTTCTGATCAATGCGTTTATGTTACTCTTCAGGCGTATCCAACCTCTCTCAGACTCTTCATTGTTTGGCAACTCTGCTGGTTGATAGAGTAAAGATAGCTCCTCAAATGTGCGTGCATGAGCAGGATTGGCAGACAACCACTCCTTCAAATCGCTTGCTTCCTGCTGCGTGGCAAGCCCTGACAATACGCGGTGCATCAAAGTCTGATGTTTTTCCATTGGGTATTGGTTTGTGTCTGGCTACTATTCTTAACGAGTGCTATATCACCCTAATATTTTTTAATTTTTTTATCCCTTCCGGACCATACGTTGCAACATCCGTATACCAGTAGTTACACGTCTCTCTACACTCTTTTTGGAAATACTAAGTCTATCCGCAATAATCTCATTGGCCAGTCCATCAAAGTACTTTAGTTTGAGTGTATCCCTTTCGCGGGTTGGTAAGCGATCCACCCAGGTGCGAAGTTGTTGTTTGAGTTCTTCTTGCAACATTTCATCTTCTGCTGAAAGATAGGCACCAAAAAAAATGTCAAAAGAATCCGCTGTGAGCGGTTGTATCAAGGTAGACTTCCAGAAATATGTTATTGATTTGTTTTTGACCATCATTAATAGGTAGGGTGCAATGAGAAACCCTTCCTTAGAAACTAAATGATCCAGCTTGCGCCAGACATCTATAAAAATATCTTGAACAATATCTTCAGAGGCTTGCCGGTTGTTGGTGCGTTGTTGGGCAAGATGCACAAGCTTATGGTAAAAATTCTTATACAAAAATCGCGGAACTTCACTGGGCCACTTTTTTGCCAATTCAATAAAGTGATCATTATTAAAGTTTGCGTGCATTCATTTTTGTTCCGTTCAGATACAATATACTGAATTGACTGTGATTATTTTCATTTCGTGTAATGTTTAGATCATTTCAATAGATAAATCTGAACGGCAAACGATTTCAATAAATGTATTGATCTGAAGCAAACCAATCCATTTCAGTTTAATTTGATTCATTTCAAATCAATTCCGTTTTTGGATTCACCTCATGGATTTAGTAATCGTTTAATAGCGGATACGATCAATAAAAATATTCAGAACTGTGGCTGGAAGCGAAAGAATAGCGAATCCATTTGAACTGTTAGGCGATCAATTGAATAGAATTGAGTTGCTATTGACAGAAATAAAAACTCATCACATATGTCAAGCGGTAAGTTTGTTTGCGAGCAAACAGGCAAAAGACAATTCAATTGCTTTAGCAGTTCAAATTACCGGCCTTAAGAAGAAGACTATTTACAACCTGGTCAACAAGCGTTTGATACCACATGCCAAAAGAGGAAAGCGTCTTTATTTTGATGAGCAAGAATTACTGCAATGGATTAAGGAAGGCAAGCGCAAGACGCATCGTGAATTACTCTCAGACCTAATGCAATAGCAAACTGTTTGATTGCCATCATCTGTGATGATAATTTCACTTCACTGAATCATTTTACAAACTGTATTTTTTCGCGGTGCAAGTCGCGGTGCAAGTAAACTAAAACCAAAAAAACCTCAGAGAAAATTCTGAGGTTTTTTTGTTGTAACTGATTGATTATCAGATAGTACCTAAGGCCGGAATCGAACCGGCACGTCCGAGGACACACGATTTTGAGTCGTGCGCGTCTACCAGTTCCGCCACTCAGGCATTAAAAACTGTTTAGTACTGGCAAAACCTCTAAACAGGGGTGCAAAGATGTGCAAAACTTGGTTTTCGCCAAAATCACAACTCAATAAATTTCTCTAACGAAAATGCTTGAGTACGCTCTGAAAAAAGTGTTTTCACCCGCCCCCAAACCTTACCAAATAACTCCGATTTTCGATAGTTCTCCAGGCTTTGCGCATTCTGCCAATGACTGAGGGTTGCGTAACAGTTTACATCATTGGCATCTTTCAGCAATTGCAGGTGCGTGCATCCCTGAAAATTGCGAATGGCTATTTTATTGGCTTCAAAGATTTCCAGAAACTCTTCCACCCCAGCCTCTGTAAAATGCATGCGTACTATTCGGATTATCATAGTCTTAAGTCTTTAGTAGTTAGTACATAGTAGTTAGTCCTTAGTCAATAGTAGCTAGTCATACTAAGGACTAATTACTCAGGACTCTGTACTAATGACTCAGAACTAACCTTCATCAAAAGTAATATTAACCGGACTATCATATTGCAGGCCCAGCAACTCGCTGGCATTGCCTTTATAAATTCCTATCTCCAGAAGATCCAGGCTGTTGAAAATCAAAAAGCAATCGCCTTGCTCGGTTTGGTAATAATTGGTGTGTATGCGTCTGAATTTTTCACCACCAAATTGAATGGTAAAATTACGCCCTTTGGTGAGTATGCTAAAGTCGGTCTTATTGATGTTGGTAATCAGGTTACCATAGTTATCTACCCGAATAACATGACCTGCTATAATTTTTCGGGTTGCCTTCACCTGCCGGTTAAGCATTTTACGGAATGTTTCAATAGGTTTACCCAAAACGGTTATGGCTTCACCAGCAGCGAGCTTAGCTGCCACGGGTGCCAGAATATCTTTTTCAGGAAATGTAGTTTCATCCACTTTTATCAATTGAACAACTTGCTGATGGGGCTGATCACTGATCAACCCAAAGAATCCATTATCCACACCCACAAAAAAATGATCTTCCAACTGCAGGGCAATGTATTGATCATCGCGGTTACCGGCCGAATCAACCCCCACCAAATGAACGGTACCTTTCGGAAAATCGCGGAAAACGGATTTTAGCACATACGCGCCATGTGCAATATCGCATGGCATAATTTTGTGACTTATATCTACAATAGTAACACTCGCATTAATACTTACAATTCTTGCCTTAATGGCACCAGCATAATGATCGCTGTCCCCGCTGTCGGTAAGAAGAGTAATAATCGCCATTGCAGGTAGTTAGCGTTTTGGCTTGGAGTGGATTTTTATACTTTTACAAAACAAAATTAGTTGATTTCAACCACTTTACTTCATTGATAGAAAAAACCATTACACTGGAAGACGTTTCGCTCACCGACTTTCTGGGAGTTGAAAACAAAAACATAAGCGAACTGGCAGCAGCCTTCCCAAAAACTAAAATCATTTCGCGCGGCAACGAAATATTAGTGCGAGGCGAAGCCCCCGATCTGATTCAGATAACGGATGTGCTTAACTCCCTTGTCGATCACTTTCACCAATTTGGGCGTATAACCGAAGAGAATGTGCGCGGCTATATTGCCCAGGAGCGGCAAGAGTTTGTTGCCGAAGATTCGCCCGATGGTATTATATTATACGGAACCAAGGGCTCGCCCATAAAAGCTAAAACCGTAAATCAACAGCGGTTGGTAAAAGCTATAAAAGATTACGATCTGGTATTTGCCCTTGGCCCTGCCGGAACGGGTAAAACTTTTGTTTCGGTAGCAATGGCAGTAAAGGCGTTAAAGAACAAACAGGTAAAGAAAATAATCATCACGCGACCAGCGGTGGAAGCCGGTGAAAACCTGGGGTTTCTTCCAGGCGATTTAAAAGAAAAAATTGATCCGTACCTGCGCCCTATTTACGATGCGCTAAACGATATGGTGCCATTTGAAAAGCTAAAGTATTACATGGAACGTGAGATTATTGAGATTGCACCTCTTGCTTACATGCGTGGCCGCACCCTCAACAATGCCTTTATCCTGTTGGATGAAGCCCAGAACACCACGCCCATGCAAATGAAAATGTTTCTTACCCGAATGGGCCCCGATTCAAAAATGATTGTAACGGGCGATACCTCGCAAGTTGATTTGCCATCCAATCAACGCTCGGGCTTAAAAGAAGCAGTGCGCATTTTAAATCAGGTAAAAGGAATTGGGGTTGTTGAATTAAACGAACGTGATGTAGTACGCCATAAATTAGTACGGGATATTATCGAAGCCTACGGAAAAGTAACACCACCTACTAACTAAACCTACAAATGCCAGCTTACATCATTGCCGAAGTTTCAATTCATAATGCTGCGGAATATGAAGACTACAAAAAACTAACTCCGGATTCATTAAAAAATTTTCAGGGTAAGTTTATTGTGCGTGGTGGAAAAACAGAATACTTAGAAGGTGAATGGAACCCGGAACGGATTGTGGTGTTGGAATTTCCCTCCGTTGAATTAGCCAAGGCCTGGTGGGCCTCCGATGAGTATGCCCCTGCCAAGGCACTGCGGCAACGAACGGCACATACCAAAATGTTATTGGTAGAAGGTTATCTACCCTGATCTATTTCAAACCTTCCAGGTCTTTAAATACACTATAAAGACCTGGAAGGTTTATATTGATTCGCTTTCAACATCGCATTTTGTTACCTTCACTTTATGCAAAAGTGGGTTCCGTATGCGATGGTGCGTATTACTTTGTGCCTGGTGGCTGGCATTCTGCTCGCTATTTATCAACCCAACCTACTGAATACAAAAACAGTTTCCATACTGCTACTTTGTTTTGCCGCATTAGCTTTGGTGTTTTGGTGGGCAAGTCGCAAGAATAAAAAACTAAAAACCGTTTTCGGATTTACTTCGCTTATTACGTTAATCATTTTTGGATTTGCTCACCTCCAGCAAAATACATTTAGCAACCAGCCCGATAACCTGATTCATATTGATGGCATAACCGCTTATGAGTGTGTGGTGCGCAGTGCCACTGAATCAAAAACAAACTCGTGGAAACTTTATGTGGAAGTGGTGCGGGTTAAAACAGATGCCTGGCAGCCCGCTAATGGTAAAGTAGTATTGTATCTATCAAAAAAAACAATCGATAAAATTCCGTGGTTGTATGGCGATCGATTATTGGTACAAGGCGAACCGCAAAAGTTGAAACCTCCGGCCAATCCAAACGAGTTCGACTATAAACGCTTTCTGAGTTTTAAAAACGTTTATCATCAGCAATTTGTAAAAGCTAATCAGATACAATTTATTTCGCATCCTTCCCGCAAAGGATTTATTTATTACTCGCACCGCGTACGCGATTGGGCAAGAGACATTATTGAATCTACTATTAAAGGTGATCCGAATCAAGCCGTGGCTATGGCTTTGATTCTTGGCGTAACGGAAGGCATTGATAGTGAACTATTGAGTGCATACGCAGCCAGTGGAGCCATGCACGTGTTGGCTGTTTCCGGAATGCATGTCGGAATTATTTATGTAATCATTCTATTTCTATTTAAGCCACTGAAAAAGTACCGGTGGAGCCCGTGGCTTATTGCATGCCTAAGTATTTTCTTGCTTTGGTCTTTTGCATTTGTAACCGGTCTTTCCCCTTCTGTTTTACGTGCCGTTACCATGTTCTCGTTTGTAGCATTGGCCAGACCATTAGGCTGGCGAACAAATATTTACAATACGCTGGCTACTTCGGCCTTCGTGTTATTATTGTACAATCCGTACCTGATCATGTCAGTTGGTTTTCAACTCTCCTACCTGGCGGTATTGGGCATTGTTTACCTGCAACGCCCCCTATATAATCTTTGGATAGTTAATAACCGACTTGGCAACTGGGTTTGGAAAATAACGTGTATCTCATTGGCGGCCCAGGTGGCAACGTTTGCTTTGGGCATGTTATACTTCCATCAGTTTCCGGTTTATTTTTTGGTTTCAAACTTACTTGTTATTCCACTATCCACCGCTGTGTTAACGGGTGGTATTTTAATTTTAGCCACAAGTTGGTTGCCACCAGTGGCCCATGCAATCAGTTGGTTGCTGCAAGGGTTAATTGAGTTATTGAACTGGACGGTTATGACAACTGAGAAATTACCGTTTAGCATTATAAGTGGTATTTACGTAACCACATTTCAGTGCTGGCTTATTATCGGTATTATACTTTCAATCATCTTCATGTTGCAGTACCGAAGAAAACAACTAATCTGGTTAACCACCATACTATGCGTGGCGCTTATCTTTTCTCAAATTCAACATATGCAGCAAAATCTCAATACGAAACAGTTTGTTGTTTACAGTATTTCAAATCATACCGCTATGGAATGGATTAGCAACGGAAAGAGTTATTATCGTGCGGACAGTGTATTGCTGCAAGACGCTGAGCGAACCCGATTCCATATCCTTCCCAACCGACTTCAGCAAGGAGTAAAAAAAACGTTGTACGAGGTCCCCTTCGAAAAAAGTCATTCAGGCTACTCGTTCTTTCAATGGTATAATCATACCATTGCCGTGTTGGATAAACGCGGGCAACCTCCACCGGTAGCCGTAGATTATTTAATCGTTAGCCATCAGGCACTTTCAGTACGCGATACCAGTAAGTTGGCAGTCACATCTAAAATAATATTAGATGGTACCAACAGCAGCCAGTATATTGCCCGTTGGAAGTTAGCCCAACAAAACAAACCGTGGCAAGTGCATGCCGTAAGTGATGATGGTGCTTTCGTTCTAAAAAATCTTTAATATGAATTTCGTACTTTATACTGTTACCAATCAGATTGCCTACATCACACTTAATCGTGGTGAAAAAAGAAATGCACTCAGTCCGGAGTTAGTAACCGAACTGAAGTATGCTTTCACAGCTGCCGAACAAGATAATCACGTTAAGGTTATTGTATTAAAAGCCAATGGTGAATCGTTTTGTGCAGGGGCCGATCTGGGGTATCTGCAACAACTCCAACACTTTTCGTTTGAAGAAAACCTGGCCGACTCCCATCATCTCAAAGAGTTGTTTCTGAAAATTTACACGTTAAAAAAAGTAGTGATCGCGCAAGTACAAGGCCATGCATTGGCCGGTGGTTGTGGGCTTGCCACCATCTGTGATTTTACTTTTTCAGCACCCGAAGCAAAGTTTGGCTATACCGAAGTTCGCATTGGGTTTATTCCGGCTTTAGTATCAGTATTTTTGATTCGAAAAATCGGAGAACAAAAAGCGCGGCACCTACTACTTACTGGTGAAATTATTAAAGCAGAAGCCGCACTGGCTTACGGAATGATTACCGAAGTTGTACTGGCCAGTGAACTTGAAAATCGGGTAAACCAATTTGCAGAAACACTCATCAAACAAAACTCCACGCAAAGCATGCAGCTAACCAAGCACTTGCTTCACGAAGTTCAAAACGTTGCGTTGAATGAGGCACTAAACGTTGCGGCCCATCAAAATGCCAAAGCCCGTGCTACCGATGATTGTAAAAAAGGTATTGCTTCATTTCTAAATAAGCAGGAAATAAAATGGTAGCATGCGTGCCTCTACCGACATATTAAAACACTATTGGGGTTACACACACTTCAGACCGCCACAAGACCAAATCATTGATGCGGTAATAAATAAGCAAGATACCGTAGCCATTCTGCCAACCGGAGGCGGTAAGTCCATCTGCTTTCAGGTACCGGCATTAATGCAAGAAGGTATCTGTTTGGTGATAACACCACTCATTGCCTTAATGCAAGACCAGGTAAAGCAACTAAAACTACGGGGCATTGCTGCCGTAGCCGTGCATGCAGGTATGCATCATCGCGAGATTGATATAACCTTGGATAATTGCATTTACGGTAATCAAAAATTTTTATACCTCTCGCCCGAGCGCTTACAAACAGATTTATTTAAAGAGCGGGTAAAAAAAATGAATGTAAACCTGGTAGCCATAGACGAAGCGCATTGCATTTCGCAATGGGGTTATGATTTCCGGCCGCCCTATTTGAAGATTGCCGAATTGCGTTCGGCACATCCCGAAGTTCCGTTTATTGCACTTACCGCCTCGGCCACCGCACAAGTAAAGGCGGATATTATTGATAAATTGCAACTGAAACAACCGGCTGTTTTTCAGAAAAGCTTTGCCCGCGATAATCTTTCGTTTGTTATCCGCAAGTCGGAATTGAAAGAGAAGAAATTACTGGAAGTATTACGCAAAGTTGCAGGCCCGGCTATTGTTTATGTGCGATCGCGCAAAGCAACCGTGGTGTTAGCCACATTTTTGAAAAAGAATGGTACGAGTGCAACGTACTATCATGCCGGACTTACACATGCTGAACGTACTACACGCCAGGAAGAATGGATTACCAATCGCTGCCGCGTGATGGTAGCCACCAACGCATTTGGCATGGGCATTGACAAAGCCGATGTACGCGTGGTAATACACATGGATTTACCCGAAAACCTGGAAGCCTATTATCAGGAAGCGGGGCGTGCAGGCCGCGATGGTAAAAGAAGTTATGCCGCCATTTTGTATCACGATACCGATCTTGATTCACTAAAACTTAAAACTGAGCAGGCACAACCGGCAATGGCCGCGCTCAAAAACACATACCAGGCTTTAGCTAATTTTTTTCAGGTAGCACTGGGTAGCAGCCAGGGTGAAAGTTTTGACTTTGACATAGAAGTTTTCTGCAAAAAACTGAATCTTAAATCCACAGAAGTTTACCCGGCTCTTAAAAAGTTAGAAGAATTTGGTTTGATCGAATTTAATGAAAGTTTCTACAGACCCTCCGTTTTGCATTTCTTGTTTGACAATAAAAAGTTGTATGAATTTCAGGTGGCCCATGCACGGTTCGATTCGCTTATCAAAGCCTTGCTACGCTTGTACGGTGGCGAATTGTATTCTGATTTTACCATTATTTCAGAAACACAGGTAGCGCAAATGATGCGGCTTACGGTGGGAGCCGTTAAGTTAGAATTAGAACAACTCCACAACCTGAAGGTGCTGTTGTACGAACCTGTTAACGATAGTCCAAAAATCACCTTTATTACTGCCCGGCAAGATGCTGCAAAGTTGCCAATAGATATTCAAGAGTTTGAACGAAGGCGTAAGTTGCACCTTGATAAGATGCAGGCGATGCTTGCCTACACCACTCAAGCGCACCGCTGCCGCATGCAGGTGATACAGGAATACTTTGATGAAAAAACGGATGCAACCTGTGGCCGGTGCGATGTGTGCATTGGCAAAAGAAAAAAAGAAAATTCTGTATTGTTTAAAGATTATGAACAGCAAATTAATTACCTGCTCGGCCAAAAACCGATGACTGTTGATGAGTTGGAACTTGCTGTTGATCCATCCGAAAAAGAAGTTTTTATTGAAGTAATCCGTGAAATGGTGGATAGCGAGGATTTATATTATGATGGCGTATGGGTATTGCACAAAAGATAGTAGTATGCACAAGCTGCGTGAAGAGAGTATCCGATCACAACCCGGAGGTATTTTTTGATTGCAGAAATAGGAGTAAATAACAATCAACAATAGGCCTTGCTGATTGTTATTGGCACCTATACGAAGTCCTACTTCTCAACAACTTCCGCATCGCCCCTATGCGAAACCGAGCTAGTAATGTCTTTCGTAATTTGTAGCTTTTGCGAAACATTAACTTTAGATGAAGAAACGCCCCGTGCAGCAATTACGGCTTCATCTACTTCATAATTGAACGCGCGTAACGATGACGCACCGGTAGCATTGGCTTCCAGAAAATCGCCACGACCCCGAAGCTCCAACACCGTGGCTCCGGTAAGTTCTACCGTAAGGTTGCGTGCTTCCAATTGCCCTTCTGCTACCATAGCACCGGTAAGGTCAATTTCTGCATCTTCTTCGTAAAAGCCTTCGAAGTTGATTTTGCCGGCTCCTTTTGCTTTAAGTTGTTTTAACGAGGGCATGGTTATTTTAATTTTTACTTTTTCATCATCCAGAATATTCCTATCCCAAAACATTTTACGATTGGTTCTATAGTCGATGGTGAGTGTTTCGCCTGTAGTAGATACCGAATAGCGCGCTTTTTCTTTTTCGGGGCCATTTAATTGCACCGCATAAACTTCACCTCTTACTATTTCTACATCAAAAATTCCGGTTAAATCCACACGGGCAAAATCAACCAACCCATATTGATCACTCAACCGGATTTTCTGTTCTTCGGATGGATGCTCACAGTTAATGCATTTAAAACCCGTTGTTGTCATGCGCCAGGTTTTATCAAAGTTTGAATCGATATAGCCTGAATAGTCACCATACCAATTGTCGATAATACGCCACATGGGTTGTTCTATTACGAATAAGGTATTGTAGGGGATGTAGAGTTCCATTTTCAATTCCTGAGCCCTAAATTTTGCGTGAGGTTTGAATGTCATGTTTGAATCGAACAGCAGAATGCTGTCCTGCTGCACCACATTATAGTCAACCATTTTTGCATTTTCGGCTGCAACCTTGCGGGTATTTCCGCGTGCCTCAATGCGTTGAACTAATTTTATATCTGTGCCCTCATAACCCTTTATTATCAGCGAAGTCATGTCGTAATCATCCATCCCTACTTCATTTATACGCAATACTGAAATTCTTCCATTGGTAGCAAATGTCTTTTCTGTTTTAAACTCACCTTCTTCTTTAAAGGCATAAACCATTTGCGGTACGCTAATGCCAACGGCTGCAATGCTGATAAAGAATAAGACAAACAGCGACCACCCTACCAGCGGATTAAATGTAATCCGTTTGGCTATAATAGAGTTACCGATCAGGTTAAGAAACAAGGCTGGAATAAAGGCCACCAAAAAGGCAAAGAGAATGGTCCACATGGGGAAGGTGTTACGGAATGCTTCTAATGGTAAACCCACTTCACCCACATGTGTACTCCACCAAGCCCAATCATTCAAATGAAAGAAGCCAAAGATTACACCAATTGCGAACAGTAACGAAAGCATACCTACCAGGCCTGTAAGACTCAGCACAATGCCAATGGCTACGCGAAACACATCCACAATAACTTTAAACAATGGCCCTAATACTTTCGTTAATCCTTCAATAATCATGGCGATTAACCGGAAGGGGAACAATACAATGCGGGCTAATAAACTTTCTTCGCCTTGTTCTTTTTCATTCAAACCTTTTTTAACAGTCGATTCAATATTGGAAAGTGTAACCGGCTCGCCCTGCATTTGCATTTTTTCGGTAATGGTTTTTGCTTCGGGTAATACTATCCACAGAATGATGTAAGCAAGAAACCCAACTCCAAAAATGGCGAAGATGACAAACAACAACCGGATAATGGCCAGGTCGGCACCAAAGAAAGCCGCCACACCACTGGCTACACCACCTATAACTTTATGTTCCGGATCGCGAAACATTTTCTTAACGGTTGGTTCTTCTTCCAACTCAGCAGAAGCAGGCAACACAATCCATAATATGATATAAATAAGTAACAGGCTTCCGTAACTACCTAATACCAGCAGTGCAAATAGTAAACGTGGCCATACCGGGTCGATATTAAAATAGTGGGCAAAGCCTGCGCATACACCGCCCAGAATTTTGCGCTTTTGATCGCGCAATAATTTACGAGCGGCTGTTTTACTTTCGGAGGTTGTTTCTTTTGCAGACGATGTATAGTCACCGGCAAACTCTTGTTCTTCGGCAGCTTTAAAATCGTTTACGCTACCCATGGTGGTCATCAGGTTGCTTACATCTTCTGCTGTAATTACCTGTTTGCCTTCGTTTAGTTTGGCCAGAAAAATTTCGGCTATCCGGCTTTCAATATCGGCCAGAATTTCACTGCTGTCTTCAAACGTAGCAAAGTAGCGCTTAATCGAATCTAAATATTTGCGCAAGGTTTCATAGCCGTCTTCTTCTATGTGGAAGATGATGCCGCTGATATTGATACTGATATTCTTTTTCATAATTAAAATGCCCGTTGTGAAGTTAGCTGATCGATTTTGATTTTATAAGATTAGTTGACTGCACCAGATCGTCCCAGGTTTCAGTTAGTCCTTGTAAAAACTTTTCGCCTTCGGTGGTCAATTTATAATACTTGCGGGGTGGGCCCGATTTGGACTCAACCCATTTATACTCCAGCAACCCTGCGTTTTTTAATCGCGTAAGCAGCGGGTAAAGTGTTCCTTCCACTACAATCATTTTAGCGGCTGTAAGTTCATCAATCATATCGGTGGCATAAACTTCACCCCGCGAAATAATATGCAGGATGCAGTATTCGAGTATGCCTTTTCTCATCTGCACTTGTGTATTCTCCATGTTCATAATTACCAACTTTTAGGAGTCGGTACTGGGCATCACCAAGTACTAAGCCAACTTCAATAGCGCGCAAAAATGCTCTAAATAAGCTCAAAATGCGAGTTTTTATACTTTTGATTTTTCGGTTTCTGATCACTAATGAACAGTGTAAGAAGTAAAAGCGTACAAAATCAAACCGGCATGTAGGGGGTTTGCGGCCAGTTACCCGTATTTTTACCATCGTATTTAATGCTTTAAATTCAGGGTTACTGTGCGGATTGGTATCTGGCTTTGTTCTAC
Organism: Cyclobacteriaceae bacterium; assembly: GCA_019638395.1. Lineage (GTDB taxonomy): Bacteria > Bacteroidota > Bacteroidia > Cytophagales > Cyclobacteriaceae > ELB16-189. The sequence goes on along the minus strand of JAHBTX010000004.1, from coordinate 445,015 downwards.
ACTTTTAGTCGCACCTTTTCTGGTTGCTGCTCAATATGCCAACACGTGGATTGTGCCCGGCCAGCAGTATTACAGAATACCTGTTGCCGACAAAGGTGTTTACCGCCTTACCCATGCCGATTTGCAAAATGCCGGGGTGCCCGTAAATGCTATAGACCCGCGGCAGCTTCAGATTTTTCACCGGGGTGTTGAGCAAGCAATTGTAGTTGCCGGACAAGACGATGCCGTTTTCAACACAACGGATTACATCGAGTTTTTTGGTCGAGCCAACGATGGCACCTTAGACAAAGACTTGTATAAGCCAGCCACACTACAACCTCATAATTATTATAACCTTTATAGCGATACCACCGCTTACTTTCTTACCTGGCCATTAATGGTTACACCGGGCAAAAGAGCTGCAGGTTTTTCAGAGGTAAATGTATCGGCCCTACCGGCTCAAACCCATCATCTGCAAACGCGCTTGCTTATTAACAGCCAGCAATACTCGGGCGGTAATTTATTAAGTGATGTGTTGCGCTTTACACACTTTGATGAAGGCGAGGGCTGGACGGGTGTGGCCATCAGGCAAAATCAAAACATCGATTATATTCTTGATCTGATTACGCAACCTGTTCCGGCTGCCGGTACTCCGCAACTGGAAATTTTGTTGGTGGGCCGCGATCAGATTCCGCACTCCGCACAAATTTACGCAGGCCCAAATGCAGGCTCGTTACGGTTGCTGGATACCTATAGCTTTAGTGGATTTGCCAGCGCTAAACTTACTTATCCACTTGCATGGAGCGATGTTGACGCGGAAGGCAGGATATTGATTCGGTTGGTGGCGCCACCCGAAGGTAACAATCGCTTTCAGTTCAGTGCTTCGTATGTGCGCATTACATTTCCACAAACTTTTCAGCTTACAACTCCAGTAGCGCGTACGTTTAGGCTATCGCAAAATGCAAGTGGTAAATCGTATGTAGAGTGGACGGGCGCAAATGCAACCACACGGGTGTGGGATGTTACCGATCCGCAAAATCCCATCACCATTGGTACACAACTTACTGGTTCAACCTTAAAAGCAGTTGTTGATCAAACCCAAACCGCGCGTGAACTTTTTGTTTTTGACCAGGTGCGCTCAGCAACCTTGAGGCGCGTTAACTTCCGGTCCATTGCACCCGCACAACACAACTATATAGTGGTATCGCATAAAGATTTAATGCAGGCAGCCGGTGGTTTTGGAAATCCTGTAAAAGCGTATGCTGGCTATCGCGCCAGCCAGGCAGGTGGTCGTTACGATACGTTGGTTGTAACAGTAGATCAGCTTTACAATCAATTTAACTATGGTGAAACTTCACCCCGAGCCATCTACGAGTTTATGCGCTACATGGTGGGCGAAGGTTCCCCAAAGTATTTGTTTTTGATAGGGAAAGGCCGTGATGTTAGTTCCGGCTTTCATCGCATTACTAATCCACCCGCTTCCATTACCAAAGATTTGGTACCAACTGCGGGTTCGCCCGCGTCTGATATGTTGTTTACAGTTGGGTTAGCTGGTACTACACATGAGCCTGCAGTACCAACCGGAAGGCTATCGGCAACCACAGCTGCTCAAGTTGCTGCCTACCTCAGTAAAATTATAGAAACCGAATCGGCACCAGCCCAAACCTGGCAAAAGAAAGGTTTGCACTTAAGCGGGGGTATCTTACCTAACGAGTTGATTATTTTTCGGGAATACATGGATGGTTTCAAATCAACAGCCGAACAACCGCACTGGGGTGGTGCTATTACCACAATCGCCAAGCGCGATCCGAATCCGGTTGAGTTGATTAATATTTCAGACCAGGTTAATGCAGGTGTTAACCTCGTTACATTTTTTGGTCACTCATCATCCAGCACTATTGATATTGATATTGGTTTTGCAACTGACCCAACTTTAGGTTATGCTAATCCTGGTAAGTATCCGGTATTTCTCATTAACGGTTGTAATGCCGGTAACTTTTTTTCGAATACGCAGGCTTTTGGTGAAGATTGGATGAATGCCACCAACAAAGGAGCGCGTGCTTTTATTGCACACAGTTCATTTGGTTTTACATTCTCGCTGCAATACTATTCCAGCCTGTTTTATCAGGTAGGATTTACCGATAGTAATTTTACCGGCAAAGGCATTGGCGATGTTCAGAAAGAAGTAGCTCGCTTGTACATGCAATCGGCAGCAGCCATTATGGCTAACATCACACAAGTACAGCAAATGGTGTTGTTGGGCGATCCGGCTGTTAAACTATTTTACTTCACCAAACCCGACTATGAAATAAAACCAGCTGACCTGGCGCTTGTTTCGTTTGACGAAAAACCCATTACGGTGGCCACCGATTCATTTGCGATCAGAATTGTACGTAACAACGTAGGCCTGGCATTGAATGTACCATTGAAAATTTCTGTTACCCGTTCGCTTTCGGATGGAACCCGGTTAAGTTACGATTCATTGTTTACACCTTCCTTAAATAAGGATACTGTTTACTTTCATTTGCCTGGATTGGTACAAGGTGGTGGCCCAAACAGGTTTACGGTTACCCTCGATCCGGATAACTCGATTGACGAACTGAATGAATCTAACAACGAAGCCACCCTGGAAAGTTTTATAGCTACCAGCACTACGCTTAATCTGTTTCCCAAACCATTTGCAGTGGTAAGTAAGCAACAAGTAAAATTAGTGTGGCAGTCCACCAACCTGCGTTCGGATGTGAGGGAATACGAAGTGGAGATTGATTCAGTAAATACGTTTAATAGTGCGTTTAAAATTAACCGAACGGTAACAGCCGGAGTAATAGCCGAAACTGAGCTTGCGTTACCGGCAACCGATTCGATAGCGTATTATTGGCGTACACGCTTTAAAACTCCAAAAGCAGATGAGAGTAATGAGTGGGTAAGCAGCAGCTTTTCATTTATTGCAGGTAGCGAAGCCGGATGGGCACAAATTAAACCGGGACAAATCACTACAAACACCTTTACAAACCTGATTGCTCCATCCGGCAGTATTCCATTTACATTTGAAGAAACCAAAACACAGGTGGCAGTGGTTACTTTTGGTAAGGATAATCCATCGGCATATACCGAAGCATCATTTAAAATAAATGGTGCTGAGTATAACCTTGCCACGCAAGGCCAGCCGTGTAGAGATAACACGTTTAATCTTGTAGCCTTTTCAAAAACAACGGCTGTTCCGTATGCGGCCTTACCGTTTAGTTTTCAAGATCCGCGTACATGTGGGCGGGAACCACAAATTATCAACAGTTTTTTGCCTCATGAATACCTTACAGGTGCCGGTGATGACATTGTTGCATTCGTAAACGCAGTTGGGGCAAGTGATTCGGTTGTGATGTTTGGACTCAAAAATTTTTCACTATCACTAATGCCCATTGAAGCCAAAACAGCATTAACACAACTGGGGGTAAGTATAGCCGATTTGAATGCGCACATACCGGGCGAACCGGTTGTAATTTTCGGTAAGAAAGGTTCCCCAGCCGGAACAGCAAAGGTTATCCGATCGCAAATTGAGCCTGTAACAGACCAAACATTGGTGGTAAGCGCCAGCATAACGGGCAGGGTTGCAACCGGCACAATGAAATCAGGCCGCATTGGCCCGGCATTACGTTGGTACCAGTTTAAACACCAAGCAACCTTAACCAATGCAGGCGATGAATTTTCGTTCTCGGTTTATGGCGTTACCCAAGCCGGTACCGAAGTTTTACTTGGCGAGGCATTGCCAATAGAATATGACTTATCAGGCATCTCAGCAACAGAATATCCTTACCTGCGCATTGTGTTTACCACTACCGATGAAACAAACCTTACCCCTGCCTGGTGGAAGCATTGGTTTGTGATGTACGAATCACCCGCTGAAGGATTATTAACTTATACAGGTGAAGCAGCATCGCAACGGGTGCAAGAAGGCGAAGCCTGGAATACCACTTTCGGATTCCGGAATATTTCCGACAAACCATTTACCGGAATGCTTCCTGTAACGCTTGAGGTAGTAAACACCCAAACACAGACCCGCGAAACTCAGACATTTTTTATAGACCCCCCTTTGCCCAGTACAACAACATCATTTGATGTAACATCAACTACTAGTGGAAAAGCAGGTAACAACACTATCAATGTAACTGTCAATAATAAAGTACTTCCGGAATGTTATTACGAAAATAATTTTCTTTCATTGTTAGATTACTTAGTAGTGGATGATGATAAAACTCCACCTGTATTGCGCGTAACTGTTGATGGCCGACAATTGCGCAATAATGATTTCGTTTCGTCCACACCCAAAATTTTAATTGAGTTGCTGGATGAAAATTCTTTTTTACCAAAAACGGATACCCTGGGCTTTACTTTATTGTTAGGTAAAAATTGCAATGCTCCCGCCTGTAGTTTTACCCGAATTGCTTTCAGCAGTCCGCAAGTAAAGTGGCATCCGGCCACCTCCACTACACCTTTCCGTATAGAATACCGGCCCACTTTAACAGATGGTTTCTATGAGTTGTCCGTTCAGGGTGCCGATGCAAAAGGAAACATGGCGGGTAGTACTCCGTATCGTGTTGCGTTTCAGGTGGAAAGTGCACCTTCATTAGTGTGGAGGGGTGTTTATCCTAATCCATCGCAAGGTAGGTTTGCATTTCAGTTTGTGTTAACCGGTGAATTGCCAACAGCATTTGAATTAGAAATTTTTTCAGCGCAAGGTTCGCGCCTGCATCGTTTTGAGATGTCTGATCTCTTACAGTTTCATGTTGGCACCAATGAATTGATCTGGAATGGAACCGATGCAGCCGGGGGATTTCTTCCACCCGGAATTTATTATTTTAACTTACAGCTAAGTAGTTCAGGTAACAGGATTAGTGAACGTGGAAAGATAGTACTGATTCGATAAGCCATTCAAAAACTGCACACATAATCGACTACTTAAAGTATTTGTTGGTTATTACGCAGAATCCGATGTAAGGTAAACTCCGCTATTCAGTACAGAAAAGACTCTTGACCGAAAAGTAGTACTCATGATCATTCAACTTGTAAAGTTCTGTTGACGATAAGGGCTTTTCTATTGATTGTGCGAGTAGCTGATTTTTTGGAATGGCCATATTTGAATAATTTGAAAAATTGGCACCTATCACATTCTCATGACGCACAGAAAATTTCTAATATTATTTCTCCTGGGTTCTGTGAGTTGTTCTCCTGTCAAAAATGAAAATATTAAATCAGCTGTTTCAGATACCCTTGCCTTAATAACTGAACAAGATTTAATTCCGGAAGGTACAGCCTATGATCCCAAGAGTAATCGGGTATTCGTTGGCAGCATGTACAAGAGGAAAATTATTTCTATAGATCAACATGGAAGATACTGCGATTTTGTTGAAGCTGGTAAGGACGAATTATGGAGTGTTTTTGGGTTACATGTCGACTCGTTAAGAAATAGGCTTTGGGCAATAAGTACCAAGGGGAAACCAATTCCGACTTATCCACCAATTTCGGACGATAGCTGGCAATCAAGACTTTATTGTTATGATTTAACAAATGGGGATTTAAAAGGAGTTTATAGGACAAGTTCAAACGTGATAGAAGATATAGGCTTCAACGATCTCACTGTTTCAAAAAGCGGTGATATATACATTACAGAATCCATTAACAATAGAATTTACATCCTTAAGCATGGAGCATTAGAAATTGTTGAATACTTATCCCCGATAGGGTTCACTTTTCTAAATGGGATTACTTTTTCAGATGATAGCAAAACACTTTTTGTATCAAGTTCGGAGGGATTACTCAGAATTGATGTAGCTACCAGAACTTTTAAAGTATTGGATGGTGAATTTACCATCACTCCTCAACCTATTGATGGTCTTTCCTTCCACAAGAATAGTCTGATTGCACATCAAAGCTCTCTTGTTAGACGCTTCCACCTTAGTAGTACATTAGATTCTATTGTAAGCCATGAGATTATTGATAACCAGAATTTGGATAGTTCTACAACAGGAGAAATTGGAGAAGATGAATGGTATTACTACATAGCAAATTCGCAAATCAGATCTGGGGTTGATTACACAAACAAGCGTGTTAAACCGCTTGATAGTTTAGAATATGTGCTAATCAAGCGAATTAAGCTAAACCAAATTCATCCAAATTAAAAGTTTCGAAGTGTTTAATTCATTTACTTGAAAAGTCCTTTTAACCGCGTACTAACTTGGTCGCGGTAGTTACCTCCTATTGGAATGGTTTTACTGGTAAGCTCTACTTCGTGATCATTGAAAGCTTTGATTTTTGATAATGAAATAATGAACGAGCGATGAACGCGTATAAACTGCGATGGATTTAACTCCTCTTCAATTTTACTGAGCGCATATTTGGAAATGTGGGCGGCTTGCGTTGTCTGAATTTTGATATACTCTTTTTGGCTTTCAATGTAAATGATTTCCTGGGCAGGAATGATTACCGTTTTCTTTTCGCTGTAAATGGTTATTGTTTCGTTTTCGGAATGTTGTTGCAATTTCACTTTGTTAATGGCTTCCACAAAACGTTTAAATTCAATAGGCTTCAGCAGGTAGTCGATTACATTAAGTTCATAACTCTCCACTGCATATTCATGGTAGGCAGTAGTTAGAATAACTGCTGGTGGATTTTTGAGTGTCCTCAGAAATTCAAGTCCCTTTAATCCGGGCAGATGAATATCAAGAAACAAAAGATCGACAGGTTGTGTGCGAAGAAATTCCAGCGCACTTACTGCATCGGTACAAACATGCTGTAATTTCAAAAACGAAACCTGTGCAATGTAATCGCGCAGAATATCAGCGGCCAATGGTTCATCTTCTATGATAAGACAGCGAATCATACAGCTAATGGTAAGGTTAGTGAAACTGTAAACTTATCCGGATCATCCTGAAATGTTAATTCATGCTTGGGATAAACCAACTCCAGTTGTCGCCTGATATTTTCAAGTCCTATTTTGCTGCCCGGTTTACCGGCTGTATCAGCTTTTGAATTAGTTACAACAACCTGTAGCAAACCTTTTGTCAGGGTAACATTTATATGAATGAAAGAATCAAATCGCGATTCGCTGGCCCCGTGTTTAAAAGCATTCTCAATAAAATGAATGAGCATAAGCGGAGCAACGGTTTGTTGTGGATTATCCAGTACTTCTTCGTATGAAATACGCAGCCTTTCGCCATACCGGAGTTTTTCCAAGGCAATATAATCCTGAATAAGTTTTAACTCATCAGTGATCAGAATGGTATCGTTGCTGGCTTCATACAACATAAACCGCATTAGCTTCGATAGTTTTAAAACTGCATCTGATGTTTGGTCAGAACCCTTTCTTGCCAACGAGTAAATATTATTTAATGTGTTGAAAAGAAAATGTGGGTTGATTTGACCCTTCAGGTATTTTAGTTCGGCCTGAGTTTTTTCTTTTTGAAGTTCGGCTTCCTTAATCTTTGATTGATATTGTCGCTTGAGTAAGCGAAAAGAGCTGGCAACACCAACCACGAAGATCAGCGTAAAAAAGTAATAGATCAGGCTGTTTATATTGTAAATATCAATTGAGCCTTGATAATTCAATACAATGGGTAAGATGTAAAGTTTGTAGAGTAAGGTTAACGCGATGGAACTGATTGTAAATGCAACCACCGATAGCGTAACAGTAGTAATCAGGCTCCATCTTTTGAAGATGAACTGATCAAATAGGAAGAACGTGAAATAGACAAGAGGCAACTTCACCACGAGTACAAGTATTTGGATTCTGACGTTCAGCAACACATTGGGCCAATCAATAGGTTGGTCTGAAAAAAATGCATCCGAACTTGCCGAAACGTTCAGATAGGTTTTAAACAACGCATAGGCTGTCCAGAATAAAATGTGTAGGCCAACTCTTTTCATCAGAATGTTGTAAAGCAACTCACTATTTTAGTTCAAAGCAAGTTGAATTGAAGGTACCTAGCCCGCGTTTAAAAGTCTTTTGTTGACAGGCCATTATTTTATGTTGACAAAAACATGGTGTTGGTTGATAAACAATGGTGTTGGAATAGCTTAACAGGATATTGCCCAAATAAATCTGAAAGCAGGATGAAATGGTTTTTCTGGAGATGTATTTCCATGCGGGCAACCAAGCCGTTGATTGATTTGCTGATTGTAATTACGGGAGTTACAATAGCTTTCTTGCTGGGTAGTTGGAATGAACACTCAAAAGAGAAGGTTGAACGAACAAAAGTTATCAATAGCCTGCGGGCGGAATTACATGCCTTGGATAGTTTGTTTCCATCCATGGCTGAATACCAGATGAAAGTTGTAACGCATTGGGATACTTTACTAGTAAAAAAAGAGGTAGGTGATTTTTATGGCTACCGTTTTATTCAACCTCAATACAATTATGCGGTTATCGAGTATGCACTTAATTCAAGCAGTAACGTAGTTGATTTTACGCTTCATCAGAAACTTTTGGAGCTGTATCGATTTATCAAAATGTTGGAACAAACTGAGGTGTACATGACAGAGTTGGCGCTGCAATATCAGCCCGCGTTGGATAATCTGTTAGTTAAAGAAAGAAATTATTTTTGCTTTCACGGTTTAACGTGTTTTCGAAAGACAGAGCTTCGCTCTTACGGAAAATCTCACACCGGGCAAAAACGGTATTAAATGTTTTAGATGAATAACTTAAAAAACTAACTGTAGGATGACGAAAGTGAGCTTTTTGTTGATGCCATAAAGTAGTTGTTATATAGTTTGAGTTAGTTTACAGCAATTGAATATTTTATGAAAGTGTTAATTGGTATTGCAATGCTGCTCGTTTTTTCAGCGGCCTTTTCTCAGCAGAAATTTTCATTGGAGACTCCACCCAAACAACTAATGTTGTTGGAACCTGGGTTTATCTCTACATACTTAAATGAGCGCGACTTTGCACTGTCGCCCGATGGAAACGAAATTTACTTCACTATCTCCACGCCTAAATCAACCTTTCAAACTATTGTGTTCAGTAAACGCACCACCACAGGTTGGACAAAGCCTGAACTTGTTTCTTTTGCAGGACAATTCAGCGATCTCGAACCCGCGTTTAGTGCCGATGGTAACACTTTGTATTTCGCATCTAATCGACCACTAAGTGGAAACTCCATTAAAGATTTTGATATTTGGAAAGTTACTCGGTCGGGTGCAGGTTGGGGTAACCCCGAAAATCTGGGTTCTACGATCAACACAACTTCAGATGAATTTTATCCATCGGTAGCTAAGAATGGAAACTTATATTTTACTGCAACTTATACCGGTGGTCCGGGTCGTGAAGATATTTATGTATCCAGATTTGAGCAGAACGCTTTTCAAAAGCCTGTAGCATTAGATACGGCCGTCAATTCAAAGTTTTATGAGTTCAACGCATTTGTGTCGCCCGATGAAGATTACATTTTGTTTACTTCCTATGGTCGGAAGAACGAAAGTGGTGGTGGTGATTTGTATATAAGTTTGAAAGATGCACAAGGAAAATGGCAGCCAGCCCAAAACCTGAAACAATTAAATTCCAAGCAGTTGGATTATTGTCCATTCGTATCACCAGATGGAAAAAGTTTGTTTTTTACCAGCGAACGACATGAGTTACCCACATCGTTTGCTGCACCACCCAACTATAAATCAATAGCTGAGATACAGAATCAACCGCTAAATGGAACAGGAAATATTTATTGGATTGATTTTAAAGAGGTGTTGCGTTTGCTGAAATAAGCAATGAAAAGGTTTGCGTGGTTCTTGTTATTGTCGTGTACGCTTTGTTCGCAGCAACCGGATAGTGACACACGTAAAGTGCGAATTCTTTTTGTCGGAAATAGTTTAACCTACACCAACAACCTGCCACAGCTGGTAAAAAATGTAGCTGCAAAAAATGATCTTCGTATTCATGTAGAAATGCTGGCATATCCAAACTATGCTTTGGAAGATCATTGGAACGATGGCCAACTTCAAGACTTAATATCCACAGGTAATTTTGATTATGTAGTAATACAGCAGGGGCCATCATCGCAAGCCGATGGCAAAACAATGTTGCTCGATTACGGTGAACGAATTAAAACACTTTGCGATGCACATGATACCAAGCTTGGTTTTTTTATGGTGTGGCCAGCTAAAGTCAATTATCATACTTTTTCAGGAGTGATCTCCAACTATACTCTGGCTGCATCTCAAACTAATGCCATACTTTGTCCGGTAGGCGAGGTGTGGAAAGAGTACATCGATTCAACGCAAGATTTTTCGTACTATGGTCCCGATGATTTTCATCCATCTCAGGTTGGTAGCCAGCGCGCTGCCGAGATAATTTTAGAATCATTGCAAATACGCAAGTAAAACGTTTCAGTGCATTGCTTTGCCTGGCATTGCACGATTTCATTCAAATTATTTATTGATGAATTACTGCAGTTGGTAGCTGCCAGATACTTGTCTGTTTACAGATTAGCCTAGCACATGCTGCTGCTGATTTTCGCATACTTCAAGTATCTAATTTCACATCCGATCTATACACATTAACAAACAAAAAAATAATCTATGCGAAAAATTCTACTATTAATTTTTTGTTGTTCTTTTCTGTTCGCCAACGCACAGGAAAGAACAATAAGCGGAAGAGTAACATCGGCTGAGGATGGAAGTACACTTCCGGGTGTGAACGTATTGCTAAAGGGAACAGCAGTAGGAACAGTTACCGATTCAAATGGCGAATACCGATTGAGTGTTTCAGAAACGACTGGCACACTGGTATTCTCGTTTATCGGGTTTCAATCTCTTGAAGTTGCCATTAACGAAAGGAGTACAATTGATGCAGTACTTGGAGCTGATGTAACACAGCTTTCCGAAGTGGTGGTTACCGCGCTGGGTGTTGAGAAGCAATCGCGTGAGTTAGGATATGGAATTTCAGGGATTAAATCTGAAGACCTAACTGTTTCGCGTGAAGCAAACATTTTAAATGCATTGCAAGGAAAAGTTACGGGTGTAACTATAACTCAGAGTTCAGGTAACCTCGGTGGATCGACTAAAATTATTGTTCGCGGGGTTTCATCTTTAAGTGGTAGAAACAATCCGCTTTGGGTGGTAGATGGAATGCCGATTAATGATGCGCAGGATAATACTACATCACGCATTACCGGTAACCGTGATTTTGCCGGTGGATCAGCGGTAATTAATCCGGACGATGTTGAATCTATCAACGTGTTGAAGGGTGCAGCAGCAACTGCCTTATATGGTTCGCGGGCAGCAGCAGGTGTAATTGTGGTAACCACTAAGAAGGGGAAGAGCAAACAAGGCCGTGCAACGGTTACTGTAAACTCATCGGTACGATTTGATAATCTGTTTCGTATCCCTGAATATCAGAATGAATATGCTGGTGGTGCAAACTTTAAATACGATTCAACGGCAACAGCAGCTAACTGGGGGCCTCGTATAGTTGGGCAAGAAGTTACCGAATTGGGAACTGGCGATCGTGTAGCGCTACAAGTCTATAAAGATAACTACAAGGATTTTTACAGAACGGATCGCACGTTAATCAATAACATTGCCTTCAGCGATGGTAATGATAAGGGCGATTACCGATTGAGTATTACTTCGCTAAACCAGCTGGGTATTTTACCTAATGCCGAACTCGATCGCCTGACAACCAGTTTCAATGCAGGCATGAAACATTCCGACAAGTTGAAGAGCCGTTTTGGAATTCAATACATTTCTACCCAATCGCAAGGTACTGGAGTAGCCGGAGCAAATGATCCGAACGTGTTTGGCCTGGTTGGTTTTGTCCGTTCAACCAATTTCAAAAACTTTAAGCCTTGGATAGATGAGAATGGTAACCAGTTAGGTTTTGCAGGTGCGCTTGACAATAATCCTTTCTGGATTCAACACGAAAATAAAAATGAACGTAATGACGAACGTTTTCTTGGAAACTTTGAGACTACGTACAGTCCTATACAAGAATTAAACTTTACAGCTCGTATCGGATACGATTTTGATCAGGATAATAGATTGATCACCAATAGGGTGGGTACACGTAGTCGTGCCACGGGTGATTTTACAATTGATAAAATCAATCGTAAGCAATTGAATGTTGATTTAATCGCTACCTACTTCAAGGATTTTGGCAGTAATCTTAATTTGAAAGTATTAGGTGGATTTAATTACAACAAACGCGGGCTCAGTGCTGAAACCTTGTTTTCACAAAGCCTGAGTATTCCGGAGTTATTCAATCCATCAAATGCGTTATCAAATGTGCCAACCCGTGCATTTGCCGAGCAGGTATTATTCGGTGGTTATGGCGAAGCTTCCCTTAGTTATAAAGAGTGGGCAACGTTATCCATTACGGGTAGAAATGACTGGACTTCAACACTACCAGCCGATAACCGATCTTACTTTTATCCTTCCGCCAGCCTGGCAGTAGTGGTTACCGATGCGTTGGGAATGAAAAGTAAAGTTCTAAACTATGGAAAGCTACGGGCAAGCCTTGCACAAGTAGGTAATGATACCAATCCATACCAACTTGATTTTAACTTCATACCCGTTGCTGTTGCCACCGGTCAATATAGCCTCAATCAAAATTTTCCATTCAATGGTCGATTAGGATTCCAGGCACAGAACAGAATTCCTCCTACTAATCTATTGCCAGAACGACAAACAACATTTGAGGTGGGTGCTGAATTACAATTTCTGGATAGTCGCTTAACGCTGGATGTGTCGTACTTTAATTCAAGCAACAAGAATCAGATTCTGGCTGTTCCAGTTCCGCAATCAACCGGCTTTGCAACGCAAACATTAAATGTAGGCGAGGTAGTGCAGGAAGGTGTAGAAATTTCATTGGAAGCCAAAGTGATCAATAGCAAAAATTTCAAATGGAATTCGATTGTAAACTTTACACATAATGAGTCTACTGTAAAGAGTTTGACTGAAGGAACCGAGCGTATTTTAATTGCCAGTGAGTTTAACAATATTCAAGTAGTCGCTGTGCCCGGTCGCGAATTCCAATTGTTCACCACAACCTACTTGTCCGACCCGGTAAGTGGTCGCCCGATTATCAATCCCGCTAATGGATTACGTCAGTCGGGACCAGTTGCTACACGCGGAAGTGTAATGCCAGATTTTACAATGGGTTTTGTGAACTCATTTTCTTATAAAGGCTTTACATTGTCAGGTACGATAGACTGGCGCAGCGGTGGATTGATTCATTCAGCCACCGTTCAATACCTTTGGATAGCAGGTGACGCTGCAGAAACAGCTGTTAATCGGGGAGGAACATTTATTGATACCTATGGTGTGCTTGCCAATGGCGATGGAACATTCCGTGAAAACGATATACCGGTTCGCAGTGCACAAACTTTCTGGAACAATCTGGCACCGGGTGGTGCAGCCGATGCAACTATTTTTGATGCTTCATTTGCGAAGCTACGCGAACTTGGACTTTCTTATACTGTACCTCAACACATATTAGGTACTCGCTTTGTAAAGCAACTACAGGTGGGCGTGGAAGGTAGAAACATTGCCTTGTTATATGCAAAGGTTCCGCACATCGATCCTGAAGCAAATTTGTTTGGTGCCGGTGCCGATGGCTTTGGTGTAGAGCGTGCCGCAGTTCCTTCTACAAGAAGCATTGGATTTAATGTTCGTCTTACATTCTGATTTTATAAAATAGAAAAATATGAAACGACTATTAATCATATTTATAAGTGCCGCTTCAATGATGATCCCATTGTCGTGTGCCGATCAGTTGGACATCAATCGCAACCCATTGTTAGCGTCCAAAGCTGATCCGAATGCAGTTTTACCTTTTGCAATTGTTCAATACAGCAACAGAACTACTACCGAGATTGGTACCCGCATGGTTGATGTGTACCAACATGCATCAGCAACTTTTAACTCGCCCCGGGCTGGTGGTGGTGCAGCTGGCGGTTTTTTATCCAGCAATCAATGGGGTATGCTTTACGCGATTGTGCTTCCCAATCTTACGCTGGTTGAAAAAGATGCACGGGCGGCCGGAGAATCTAATAATAATGTGGCCGCTATTGCGATTACACTTAAAGCCCTGGCTTTTCTGGATGCTACCTCTTTGTTTGGCGATATTCCTTTTTCGCAAGCACTTAATGCTACCGAGTTTCCTCAACCGGAATACGATGCACAAGAAGATGTGCTACGAGGTATTGTTGCCATGTTGGATGAAGCAATGGACCTGATTGATGCGATGCCGGCAACAGGAAACTTTAATGTAACGCAAGGCGATTTGATCTATGGTGGAAACATGACCAACTGGCGCGCGTTTGCAAACTCGTTGAAAATACGGGTGTTGATGTTGCTGCGAAATAAGGACACATCAGTAGATGCACAAATTACAACTGCTTTGAATGAGCCATACATTTCCAGTAATACGCAAGCTGCAATGCTGCGCTATCCCGGCACTACCGGAAATCAAAATGCATGGTTACAAATCGTAACTGCATTCGGAACGGGTTCTAACGAAACCACTAATTATTTTGGACCATCGCCTGTTATGCGCGATTTATTGGAGGGCGATCCACGCTTGCAACTTTATTGTGTGGATGGAACAGCGGGTAATTATGCCGAATCAGAAATAGGAGTATTTCCAACTAATGCAGAAGCCCGTTATTCCAATAATCTTATTCGCGGTAATCTGCCCGACATTTGGTTGCTCCCTGCTGAGATTACTTTTTATCGTGCGGAATTGGTTGCAAAAGGTGCCTTTGCAGGAGATGCCAATGCATTGTATCGCCAGGCCGTTACCGAAACGTTGCAGTTCTGGGGACAAACTATTCCCGGTGCACAGCAAACACTTACTACTGGTCAGATCACGACATTCGTTACCGGATTACCCGATATTAATCCGCTGACACAAGCACAACAACTCGTTGCCATTGGCGAACAACAATACCTGGCTACGTTCTGGTGCCCGATTGTTTCGTGGAATCATGTTCGCAGAACTAAAATACCGGATATTCAAGCAGCAGCACCGGGTTCAACCATCACTACTATGTTAAAGCGGTTGTTGTATTCACCGGTTGAACGTGCAGCCAATATCAATACACCCAATGATGTATTGACCGATGTACCCATGTGGTTTGAAAATTAAAAGAAATGAATATGAAAAAAATCCTGATAGTATGGTGTGCAGCTATTGTATTTACAGCTTGCACTGATTTTGATCTGGAAGATCAAACAATAAAAGTAATTCAATTGCCAGGCTATGTAGCGTTTGCAAACACAGGCGGTACCATTGCAGCTATCAACAGAACAGTTGCTGAAACATCAACAACTGCTCAGAACCTCCGTATTGAAGTAGCTACCGGCAGCCTTTCGGATGTAACCGTTACGTATTCGTTCAGCGGCACCGCTGTATTGGGTACCGACTTTACTGTTACAACACCTGGCGGAACGGCCACAGCTACAGGGGGCACAATTGTAATCAGAAGAAATCAAACCCCTGCGGGTACAACTGATTTTGATTTTGTAAATCTCGGCATCAGAGCAGTAGCGGATGGTGTTGACGATGGAGATAAAAGCCTTACCATTACGCTGGTAAGTGCTACCAATGCTGACGGTAAAATGTTTGCCGTAGGCCGGGGGGCGCCCGGCAGTACGATCTATCTTAGGTCTGCATCTGTTAACTTCACGGATGTAGATTAGGTTTAGGTAGATGTTTCTTAATAGAAAAGGGTTGGCGCAAGCCAACCCTTTATCGTTTGTATGAAAATAAGATTAATGAATTAAGATTAATGATGATGGCCGCCTGGGCCGTGTACGTGACCATGTGAAATTTCATCGGCACTGGCTTCACGAATTTCCATTACTTCAACAGCAAAGTTTAACTCTACGCCAGCCAAAGGATGATTGGCATCAACGGTAATTGCTTCAAGGCCAACATGCGTTACGGTTACCACCTGACCTTGATTGGTTTGAAACTGCATTCCAACTTTTACTTCCTGGGTTCCGAAAGCTGAACGCGGAACTTGCTGCATCAGTGATTCTTCTTTTACACCATATCCTTTTTCAGGAGCAACTTTAATATTGAATTTATCGCCTTTCACTTTTCCTTCCAAACCTTCTTCCATACCGGGAATTAAATTTCCAATGCCGTGGATATAGTACAACGGTTCGCGCCCCGAACTTGAATCAAGAACTTTACCATCGTTATCCGTTAAGGTGTAATGAATTCCGGCTACTTTGTGTTTTGTAATTTGCATGGTTTACTTATTAATGAGTCGTAAAGATGGGCTTTTTTTGCAAGTTAAGGAAGTGCAAAAGCTACATACGCATCGCCTGGTTTAGTGCCTAATTTTCCACCACCACAGGCAATTACCACATATTGTTTTCCATTTAATTCATATACAGCGGGCGTAGCAAAGCCAGAAGCAGGTAAGGCATATTCCCATAAAAGCTTGCCAGTAGTCTTATTAAAAACGCGAAACTTTTTATCGCGGGTTGCAGCTATAAAAACCAAACCACCGGCCGTAACTACAGGGCCACCATAGTTTTCGGTACCGGTTGGTGCAATGCCGCGCGCTTTCAGTTCTTCATATTCACCCAACGGAATTTTCCACGCAAACTCACCGGTGTTCAGGTTAATAGCATTTAATGTTCCCCACGGTGGACTAATTGCCGGATAACCATCGGGTGTGATGAACTTATTGTACCCACTTAACCGATACGGAACAAAGTTTACACTATCGAATGGAGCTGCATCTGTTTTGAAGGCATTGGTTTGTTCTTGTTGCTGCTCTAACATAAATGAAGCAAGCGCCTGAACTTCTTCAGCTTTTAATTGTTGAAAGGCGGGCATCATTCTGCGACCGGTGGTTAACAATTCCGCGAAAGCGGTTGAATTATATTTTGATTTGATATTTATAAGTGTGGGATTATTGCCGGTGCCTTTGCGATCAGCACCATGACAAGTGGTGCAATGCTGTGTATATAAACGTTGCCCTGCTGTTAACCACGTTTCTGATTTTGTTTCTGTGGGTTTGTTTTCAATCATCTTCATGATCCACGCCATTTCATTGGCGTTTACATATAAGATTCCCGTGGCCGGATCGAATGCAGGGCCGCCCCATTCGCCACCGCCATCATACCCCGGAAAAATTAGTGAAGGCGTTTTGCCTGGTGGAATAAACATGTTGCCAAAGCGATAACCCAACATATCGCGGTATAACCGTGCGCGTGTAGTATCGGGTAAATACGGATTGATATCATCTAATGTTAGCGTCTGGCGCGAGAAGGGAGGTGGCTTTACGGGTATTGGTTGCGTGGGCCAAACTTTTTCGCCATCCAGTTCACTAATGGTATCAACGGGTATTTCTTCAATCTCAAAAACAGGTTTTCCGGTTTCGCGCTCAAACACATATACCATTCCGTTTTTTGTGGTTTGTGCTACAGCATCGATCTTTTTTCCTTTGTGATTGAGAGTAACCAATGCCGGAGGTGTAGGTAAATCTTTGTCCCACAAGTCATGATGTATAAATTGAAAATGCCAGATGCGTTTGCCCGTGTTGGCATCTAACGCCAGTAAACAATTGGCAAACAGATTGGAGCCCTTGCGCTTGCCACCATAAAAATCGTACGCAGCCGAGCCGGTAGGTGCAAATAAAATTCCACGGTTTTCATCTAATGAAAATCCACTCCACACATTGGCACCACCGATGTGTTGCCACGCATTTTTATCGTCCCAGGTTTCATAGCCATACTCACCGGGTTGTGGAATGGTATGAAAAATCCATTGGCGCTTTCCGGTAATAACATCGTACGCACGGATGTGGCCCGGGGCACTGGGTGGTGCCTCGTTTACGCGTGTACCCATAATGAGTAAGTTTTTATAGATTATACCTGGCGAAGTACTGACTACAAACTGATCTTTAACATCGCGATCCAGGTCTTCATGCAAATCAATAAAACCACCTTTGCCGAATGTGGAAATCGCTTTTCCGGTGGTGGCATCAACTGCGTAGGTAAGCGAACCAGCTGTAAAGAAAATGCGTTTGTCTTGCTTGCCGTCTGTCCAATACGCTACCCCGCGGCTGTTAATCATAATATGAAACACAGTCCGGTTTTCATCAAAATCAGTTTGTGCATTGGCATCGAAAACCCATTTCTCTTTTCCGGTAGCGACATCAATGGCAAATAATTTCATTTGCGGCCCCACACCATATAATATGCCATCCACTATAATGGGATTACATTGTATTTGCGATCCATTTATTGTATCGGCATCACCGGTTCGGTATGTCCACGCAACTTGCAGGTTGGCAACATTGGCCGTGTCAATTTGTGTGAGTGAAGAATATTTGATTGCTTCGGATGAACCATTGTAGGTATTCCAGGTTTTGTATTCTTTGGGTGGTGTAGAACAACCAATTAAAAAGAGGAGAAGAAAAGCGAGGTGGCGCATGGTTAAAGGTTTAAGGTAGGTTAATGGTGGGCCGTGAGGACACGACCCACCTAGTAAGTAAAGTTTATGTGTGAAAGATTTAAGGTAAGTAAAAATAAGCAATACTTTTTACCATTACCTTCGGGAAAATTAATTGTTTTGGTCTGGTTCTAAAATTACTTACAAAATGAAAATAAATTTGTTATTGGTGCTATTGGTAATTCTTGCTGCATGCGAGGGTGGCGATAGTCATCGGTTGGGAATAGGATCAGCACAAGCTGAATACAGTTTAGATGCTAAGTTGACTTCTATACCTCCAACTGAACAACCCACACAAGATATTATCGAACGCAAACTTATCCGCAATGGTAACATTGAATTCTTAACGGGCGATGTAAAGAAAACAAAAACGGAAATAGAACGCATTACCAAAGAACAAAACGGTTACATCGCTTCCGAGAATGAAACCAATTATGGCAACCGGTTTCAGGTAAATCAAACACTGCGCATTCCGGCCGATAAGTTTGATGCAGTGATGAAACAACTGGAAGGACTTGCTGAGAAAGTAGATAATAAAAACATCAACACCGAAGATGTAACCGAAGAGTTTATAGATGTTGAGGCCCGCCTTAAAACCAAAAAAGAATTGGAGGCCCGATATCTGGATTTATTAAAGCAAGCCAAAACTGTGACCGATATTGTTTCCATTGAAAGCCAGGTTGCCAACGTGCGATCCGAGATTGAATCTATGGAAGGGCGTTTGAAGTATTTAAGCAACCAGGTTTCGTTTAGTACGCTTACTGTTTCATATTACCAAGAGTCGGATGTGAGTTATGGATTTGGTTCCAAATTTTTAAACTCGCTTAAGTCGGGCTGGTTTAACCTGGTAGATTTTATTTTCTGGTTGCTGCGCGTGTGGCCGTTTGTGTTGGGGATTACAGCATTGGTGGGTTGGTGGATCAAAAGAAGGCGAAATTGAGAGTTGCGCCACATTAGTTTAAAAATTGTTAAGATAAAGCGTGTTACTCACCATTAATTCTTTACCGTTAAAATTTTTGCAACAAAAAACCACCCGGTTAAAGGTGGTTTTTTTGTTGTTAGGTTTTGACCTTACTTGGCAAATCGCTTTGCTACTTCATTCCAGTTTACCACATTCCAGAAGGCCGCGCAATAATCAGGTCTGCGATTTTGGTAGTTGAGGTAGTAGGCATGTTCCCACACATCTAAACCCAAAAGGGGAGTGCCTTTTACTTCGGCTACATCCATAAGTGGATTATCCTGATTGGGGGTTGAAGTAATAGCTATTTTGCCCGATGCATCTTTTATTAACCACGCCCAGCCTGAACCAAATCGACTGGTAGCGGCCGCATTAAACTTGGTTTTAAACTCCTCAAAATTTCCAAATGCAGCATTAATTGCATCGGCCAATGCACCTGTAGGTGCACCTCCGGCATTTGGCCCCATAACAGTCCAGAATAAGGAGTGATTGTAATGACCACCCCCGTTGTTGCGCACAGCGGCCGGGTATTTTGAAATGTTCGCACAGATTTCTTCTACGCTTACGTTTTCTTCGGGCTTGCCGGCCACCGCGTTATTTAAATTGGTAACGTATGCGTTGTGATGTTTACCATGATGAATTTCCATGGTTCGTGCATCGATGTGCGGCTCTAATGCATTAAAAGCATAAGGCAGCGCAGGAAGTGTAAATGCCATAAGAATTTTTATTTTAAGTTGAACAACAAATATACAATAGAACCCGCTTTGTAGTATAAAAGTTTATGATCGCGTTAATTTTAAACCGGGATTATGCATTTAAAATACCTTATCAGAACTGTTATATCTCGTTGGCTCTAATTTTTAATGATTTATATGATTTTCATGATTTCACTACTTGTTCTGATACTGTCATAATAGCCATCATGGCTTAAAAACTAATAATTAGTCTAGGTAAAAATCAACCAACCGGTTAATAATTGTAATTGGAGAGCGGATTATCTCAGACTTTGCGCGCCTTATAACCTTCTTTGGTTAACACAGCCAGTACCTTGTCGCGTACATCGCCCTGAATTAAAATATCCCCAGCTTTGGAAGACCCGCCCACACCGCATTTGGTTTTCAATAATTTGGTTAATGATTCCAGATCGGCAGTACTGCCAATAAAACCGGTAATAAGTGTAACTTGTTTGCCTGCACGGCCTGCATTGTCCAGCTTTATGCGCAGGTTTTGTTTAGCAGCCGGTAGCGTTTCAGCTTCTTCTGATTGCTCGTACTTATAATTAAAATCAGAATTGGTAGAGTACACTACACCATCGCGATTTTTCCAATCACTTTTTTTGCTCATTTTAAAAACTATGGATGCGTAGAAAAATAAAACTTAAAAAAATCAATAGGGCATTTACAATTCCAAGGTTAAACCTAAACTCCACTCCTTTCCACCAAAAAGTACCAATAAGAGAAGTGATAAGCATAATCAATGGTAAGAAAACAAAATTGGCATAAATGGAAACTGGTACTTTCGATTTGAAATGCGTTTTTTCATTTTCCAGAATCAGAGGCACCGAAAACAACGAGGTAGTGTGTAAGGTAATGATAGCCCCCCGCTGAAATTGACGGGCGGTTTCCTGGTTAAGGGTTAACACCTCACCATCTTCTAATGCTAACTGCGAAGATTGAGCATATCGCGCCTCACGCCTGCGTGAAATATCAATTATTTCATTTCGTTCCTTTTTTACTGGCATGGAATAATCGGCAATCAAAACAACTGAAAATATAAGTGCCAATCTTGAAAACATAACAGCATACTTTAAATAGAGGCGCATGAGCTCAAGTGCCTCTCTGCGTTTGGAGGCCGACTCGCGGGCCACAGGTCCACGTCTAAACCGTGGGTCGCGACTATGCTCAACTGGCACCGGTTGAACACCTTGCAATAAGCGATCATATTCAAATTTACGTTGCGGATCGCTCAAAATTTCGTACGCTTCGGTAATCTCAATAAAAATGGATGCTGCCTCTGCCGTGGCATTCCGATCAGGATGATACTGCAAAGCTAATTTTCGATAGGCACGCTTTACTTCCTGCACGTGCGCAAACGTTTTAAGCCCTAAAATGAAATAATAGTTTTTCAAAATTTAAATCCAATATGTATTGGAGCCCGGTTAGCTTTTCAGCATGCTAAAGATAAAAAAAATAAGCCTCCGAAAAGGGAGGCCTGTTTGGAATTATAAAAATGCAAATGTTTATTTTCTCTTTACAACGAAAGTTAAAACCGGCCGCTTGGAATGGCCCACTACATCTTCGGCAATGCTACCCGCCAGTACATGCGCAAAACCAGTACGACCATGTGTAGCCATGGCAATCATATCGGCATCAATGCTTTCAGCAAAGTATATAATGCCATCCTCTTCTGTAATGTCGTTAAATACATTAATGGTATAATTTTTTAAGCCAAGCTTTTTTGCAAACCGCTCCATGTAGTCTTTAACAATGTAATCGCGCTGAAAATCGCCAGGTGTATTAATGCGCACTAAGTGCACTGTAGAGTTATACAACTGTTGCGTTTTCTTAACCATGCGCGAAAATATCTCTTCATCCTTATGCATAGCTGTAGCATATACAATATTTTTGAAATCTACTTTTGCGGGTTTTTTATTGATGCTCAGTACGGGGCACTTGGCATGACGCACCACACGCTCGGTATTGGTTCCTATTACAGTATCAACCGCACCGGAACGGCCGCTGGTACCCATCACTACCAGGTCAACTTTGTTTTCTGTAATAATAGTACGCATACCGTGAAACGCATTCCCCACACGCAGTTCACCGGTAATCTTCACTGCGTCAAACTTAGGGTCCAATACCAATTTTTCTAGTTGGGCTTTTGATTTTTCTAATAATTTAACGGTGTACAACTTATCGGCCCAGTTTTCCTGGTGCCACTCCCCGGTAACTGAAAACGAAGATGAACTTGCTTGCTCTACTACGTGCAATAGAGTAATTTCTGCGTTTGATTTTTTTGCAATTTCAACAGCCACCTCCACCGCATTAATGGAGATTTTAGAAAAGTCGGTAGGCACTAATATTTTTTTCATGGATAATTGATTTTTAGATTCGTATTGATCCTTGTTTTAAAAGTACTGAAATCGGTTCAAAATCAAAATGTATTTACTTGCAGATTACCTCACCAGCGAGTGTTTTGTTCCGTCCTGTCTCAGGCAATTCCGGGTGGTGAACAAAGACCCGCGCCATTAACCAGATACCTACCACCATAAACGCAAGCATCGCCATGCGATTATAATGCCGGCTTATGGACTTAAAACCCATGCCCACCAACCAACTAAACCCAACCATAACCGGCCAGGTACCAAACCCAAAAAGTAACATAAACATAAAACCTTTGGTAGCGGTAGGAAGGATAAAGCAATAGGTAAGCGCAAGGTAGGTAAGCCCGCAGGGTAATAACCCATTTAACATACCCATCATAAATATGGCACTGGCTCGCTTTTGTCGAAGCCAAAATCCAAATAATTGTTTGAGTTTACTGGTAAGCTTAGCAATGGCTGAGGTAAAAAAAGGAATGTTTACACCGGTTATCGCACCTATGCCCATCAACAAAAAAACAGCTCCCATTAAAAACGATAACACACCCTGGTAGGCTGTAAGGCTAAACAGACTACCAAAAGCGGCAGCCGTTATACCCAATAAACCATACGTAACAACACGACCGGTATTATAAACAACCTTGTGCAATAAAAAAGGTTTACGCGCTGTAACAGCCATAGCCAGCGGACTGCACATGCCTGCGCAGTGTAAACTTCCGGCTAATCCCAACACAAGGGCTGTCCACATAAATTTATAACACCAATAATTTTTCGAAATAATAATCCTGGCCGTTGGCCGACCATGAAAAACCTACGCGGTACAAACCAGCTTCCCAGTTCTTCAATTCAAAATATTGATTGGAATCTGAAACAGCCGGCACTTCAAACTGATAATCGAGGGCAGCTTTGCTTGGGCGCTGTACCGTTAGCTTGCCATTTTCTATTTGGTTGAACTGCGCAAACGACACTTTCACTTTATTGCCTTCAAATGCCAATTCGGGTTTAGCAGCCAACGCATTGGCATTGCTTACACGATGCATCTTCTCGCTATGCTTCAGTTCTTCTTCATAATAGTTTTTCGAAACCAGGCTTACTTCCTGCTTCATAGCAATAAATACCAGCGTGCCGATAAACAACGCGAAGAATATAAACGAACCCCAGATCCATTTCATAATGTTATTTGTTTAGTCTGCATTTTTTGCTTTCAACTTAATTGGCCCGATAAACCGGGCTGTAGCGGTTTCTAACTTTTCATTGTCCTGGTAAATACCCAACTCAATTACTGTTTTGGCTGTAGTAATGGCTGCTTCGGGTAACTTGATCATGATCATTCCTTTTGTAATGCCTTCTTTTGGTACCACTATGTTCGGATCACCTACTTTCATATAGGTAGCGTCCGCGGGCGATTCTACTTTTACTGTCAATTCAATATCCTCAAATGTTTTATTTACAAATTCGATGCTGTACAGATTGGTAATCTGGCCATCATCGGTTTTGGTATAGAGCGTACCCGGTACTTTTAAAATCGTGGTTTCAATATCGGCACGGGTAAATACGAAGTAACTCAGCAGGCTTATCAACGCTGTTAACACTACAGCATACCCGGCAACGCGCGGTGTAAAGATTTTTTGTTTCCCTTGGCTAATGGCATTGTAAGATGAAAGCCGGATTAAACCTTTTGGTTTATCAATCTTGGTCATTACATCATCGCAGGCATCAATACAAGCGGTACAGTTTACACACTCCAATTGTGTACCGTTGCGAATATCGATACCAGTTGGGCATACGTGCACGCAGAGTTTACAATCAATACAATCGCCTTGCTTTTCAGTAATGGTGGTTTGATTTTTTTTCAGCTTGCCACGCGGTTCACCCCGCAACCAATCGTAGGCAACTACCAGCGAATCTTTCACCAACAATACACCTTGCAATCGTCCATACGGACAAACAGCAATGCAGGCCTGCTCCCGAAACCAGGCAAACACACCATAAAAGATTGCAGTAAATGCTATCAAACCAATAAAACCTGCCAGGTGTGCTGTAGGTGGTTGTGTTACAATTTCTTTTACCTGATCAATGCCAATCAGATAAGCCATGGTAGTATGCGAAATCAAAAGCGAGATAAAAATGAAGATGACTTGCTTGGTTGATTTCTT
Organism: Cyclobacteriaceae bacterium; assembly: GCA_019638395.1. Lineage (GTDB taxonomy): Bacteria > Bacteroidota > Bacteroidia > Cytophagales > Cyclobacteriaceae > ELB16-189. The sequence continues at coordinate 420,368 of JAHBTX010000004.1, read as the reverse complement.
CAGAATTTTTTCGCGCGTCCACTTACTGTTGTTTAATCTGCGTTGCGCATTTGCATCGCCTTCAATCCAGTATTCGATTTTACGGAAAACCATTTCCATGAATAAAGTTTGTGGACAAGCCCAGCCACACCATAACCGACCGAATGCAACCGTAAACAGAATTACAAAAACAAAAAACGTAATCAGCGTAAGCGCCAGCAGAAAAAAGTCCTGTGGCCAGAACACCTGGCCAAACAGGATAAACTTGCGTTCGAAAATATTGAATAATAAAAACGGACGACCTTGCCATTGCAAAAACGGGCCTGTAAAAAACAAGCTGAGTAAAAACACTGTTACCCAAATGCGCAGGTTATGAAAATAACCCGCTGGTTTTTTGGGATGAATCCAAACCCGCTTGCCCTTCTCATCTACGGTGGCCAACGTATTGCGAAACTCCTCTTCGTACTGATAAAAATTATGTCCGTTCTCCTTCACCTGACTCACCGGTTTTATAACATGCTATATTTATAAACTTGCCTGCACCTTTACTGAATCAGCAGACGCAGATTCTTTTGGTTTATACAATTCACCTTCGGGTTTCTTTCCGTTTTCCGGATTAGTACCCTGCAGCGTAAGTACATAGTTTGCCACATTCTGCATTTTCTCCGGACTGATAAATCCTTCCCACGCAATCATGTTGGTGCCTTGCACTCCGTGGCGCACTACTTTAAAGATGTCCTGAACAGAGCCACCGTGTTTCCAATATTCATCCGTTAGGTTGGGGCCAATATCGCCACCACCATCTTTGCGATGACAGGATGCACAGTTATTCAGAAATGTAGTTTTGCCATCGGCCAATGCTGTAGCATCGGTTATTAATTGTACGGTGGTCTCATCAATAGCCGCAACCGGGCTTGAAGCTTTTAGTTTCTTCGCTTGCTCATCGGCAATAGCCAACTCGGTTTCATATTCTTTTAAAGGCAGCGGCAATGTATCGGACATGTGGTAGAACACCATGTACACACCGGCAAATACAATGGTTACATAGAACAACCATTTCCACCACGGTGGCAAGTGGTTATCTAATTCGCGGATGCCATCGTAGTTATGATCCAACATAAGATCGGCCTCTTTTTCCAAAGGCTGAAAATCGTTTGACTCTTTCCAGATTTTTGCCCAGAAAGAAGGTTGTTCTACATAAGGAATACCCAACCGCTCGGCTCGCTCGCGCGTGGCTTGTTTAACCATAAAGTTGAGCACCTGTAACATGTAAAGTGCCACCAGCATCACCAACAACACCACTACAAAAACTAAACCTACTACGGTATAAAACATCAGCATGGGATCGTCCCAGAAAGAAGTTGAAGCAGATGAAGACGCTACCTCGGTTTGTGCAAAGCTTGCGAAGCAGCTTAGCAACAAGGCGAATATTAAAAACAACTTTCTCATAGTGGGTCAGGTTAGAGATTCGGCATTAACATTAGATTCAGATCCATCGTGCAACGGCTTTTCACTCATCTCGCGAATGAAAGTTTTGTCGGCTGTAAACGTCCACCACAGCAGCACGATGAAAAACGTAAAGAAGACTACAAACGAGATAACCGGCCAGATGGCAACGTTATCCATGCTTTGAAGTACTTGCTTATACATACTTTATTCGTTTGAAGTGGCAACATCTTTTAACTTGATATCGGTACCCAACCGTTGCAGGTAGGCAATCAAGGCTACAATCTCAGCATCGGCAGTTGTTTCCAAACCTTCAAGCTTCAGGTTATCAACAATCCGGTTTGCTTGTGCATCCAACTCATCGTTGGCAGTGGCTTCATAGTCATCGGCATACGGAACACCAATGGTACGCAGTGCTGAAATTTTTCCGGTTGTTAAACCTTTATCAATCTGTTGTTCATACAACCACGGGTAAGCCGGCATGATAGAACCTGTACTTACTTCGGCAGGTGTAAGCATGTGGCGGAAGTGCCAGCTATCGGCATACTTGCCACCGAGGCGTTGTAAATCCGGACCGGTGCGTTTTGATCCCCACAAGAATGGATGATCATATACATACTCACCGGCTTTTGAATACTCACCACCTTTCGGATCGTAGCGTTGCACTTCCGAACGGAATGGCCGGATCATTTGCGAGTGACAGTTTACGCAACCTTCGCGGATGTAAATATCACGACCGTGTAACTCCAGCGGAGTGTATGGTTTTACGGTAGCAATGGTGGGCACGTTTGATTTGATGAGGAAAGTAGGAACCAACTCGATAATGCCACCTATCAAAATCGCAACCAAAGCCAACACAGTAAACAAAACCGGTTTCGCCTCCAGAATGTGGTGCCAGTAACCACCGGTAGTATGTTTTACTTTTACCAATGGCGATACTTCGGCTTCTTCGTTGGCCACAAACTTACCGGCATAAGCCGTCTTGATCAGGTTGTAGGTCATGATGAATACACCCGTCAGATAAAGTGCACCACCAGTAGCACGCAGCATGTGCATGGGTAAAATTTGTGTAGTGGTTTCCAGAAAATTCTGGTAGCGTAAGAAACCATCGGCTGCAAACTCTTTCCACATTAAACTTTGTACCACACCCGATACATACATGGGCAATGCATAGAACACAATCCCAAGTGTACCAATCCAAAAGTGCAGGTTAGCTAACTTTGATGAATACAGTTTGGTATTCCACATACGTGGGATAACCCAATACAACATACCAAAGATCAGGAAGCCATTCCAACCTAAACCACCTACGTGTACGTGCGCTACAATCCAATCGGTATAGTGTGCAATGGCATTAACATTCTTCAGCGAAAGCAACGGCCCTTCTAATGTTGCCATACCATAAGCGGTAACAGCAACCACCATAAATTTTAATACAGCATCTTCGCGCACGCGATCCCACGCACCACGCAGTGTAAACAAACCATTTAACATACCGCCCCAGCTTGGTGCGATAAGCATGATGGAAAACACAACACCCAACGATTGTGCCCAATCGGGCAAGGCAGTATATAATAAGTGGTGTGGCCCGGCCCAGATGTAAATGAAGATCAACGACCAGAAGTGGATGATGGATAATCGGTATGAATACACAGGTCTGTTGGCAGCCTTTGGCAGGAAGTAATACATAATACCGAGAAAGGGAGTGGTAAGAAAAAATGCAACTGCATTATGACCATACCACCATTGCACCAACGCATCCTGTACACCGGCATACCAAGAATAACTTTTGAAAAGTGTTACCGGCATTTCGAATGAGTTTACAATGTGCAACACGGCAACGGTAACAAACGTGGCGATGTAAAACCAGACAGCCACATACATGTGTTGCTCGCGTCTTTTAATAATGGTACCAATCATGTTAATACCAAACACAACCCACACTAATGCAATGGCAATATCGATGGGCCACTCCAGTTCGGCATATTCCTTTGACGTTGTAAACCCAAGCGGTAGTGTAACTGCCGCTGCCAGAATAATTAATTGCCAACCCCAGAAGTGAATCCAGCTAAGAGTATCATTAAACAACCTCGTTTTGAGCAGGCGTTGCATGCTGTAATACACACCGGCAAACATGGCATTGCCTACAAAGGCAAAAATTACTGCATTGGTATGCAGCGGACGGATGCGACCGAAGGTTGTGTACTGTAAGTCAAAATTGAAAAGCGGATAAAAGAGCTGAATGGCGGCTAAAAGGCCGACCGTCATGCCCACGATGCCAAAAATTACCGTTGCGATAATAAAGGCTTTGACAATCTTGTTGTCGTAGTGAATTTTTTCGAGTTGCATGGGTTTAAGGTCTGATTACGGCCATAAAAGTACCGGCATGCACCCACGGTCAATATGATTGCGATTAGTGCAAAAGATGATTTTTGTCATGATTCCTTAAAGGTTGACAACTCTCCAGCACTTTAAAGGCAACCTTTTAAATCAGAAGCTAAAAGGTTGTCAATCTTATTACATGTTGATAACCCGGTGAATAAGTTGTGGGATTCTTTTTTGAAGAATGTTTTGTGAGTATGAATCAGTCAAGTACTTTCATATCACTAAGTTGATTTTCTGAATCGGAGATCAACCCGCACTGAAAAACAAAAAGATATTTTCTACGGAAAGTATCAACAAAAAAGCGGGGCGGGAAGATTATGTCGGCAACAACTTTCTTCTGAAAGTAAGCGCGGGCATAAAGTTGAGACGGAATGTTGTGAAATAAGCCGTGCAGATTTTACCAATTCAGCAAACAGTTTAGCATTGCATAGTAACTACGGTTGGTATGCAATAAAACGGGGAAGTCAAGTAAAATTGATCTTCCCCGTTTTTTTTCTGAAAATGACCTGTCTTACATCTGTCTATAAGGAAATCTATCCATCAACGTATTCGTTATACTACCAACTCCTGTTGTTGTGCCAATTGAAACGCCTTGGCAGCGTTTAATTTTGTAAGTTGAATATAGTCTTCAGCGTTTTCTACTTCTACAGTGTGGGCACAAAGCTGAATGCCATCTTCCAATACTTCTACTCTCCGGATATCTGCCACGTCAATAAATCGCCACGGATGCCGGGTATCACCCGATTGTTCCAACCAACCTAACACGCTGGCTTTCTCAACAGCCCATTCCAACTCATCGGCTTGTATCAACCGCATCTGTTCATCGAACTGGGCTGTACCATTATCGTTCACAATCTGAAAAACCAATTTAACGAGGTACCAATTCATAATTGCAGCTGGTTGCTGGTTGCTCGCTGCTGGTAACCAGAAGCAAGCAACCAGTAACATGTTCTCTAGTTATAACTTTTGATTTCTACTCCACCAAACATAACGAAGCCGGTAATTATTAATTTCTTGCCTAATGATGGTGCTTGCGGTGTGCTGCGCTTATCATCAAAACCACCCAGTATGGCGGTTATATCCGATTTGATTTCCCAGTTGGCGGGTACAACCATTTTTACACCACCAAACATTTGCACTACATCAATAACAACAGTACCATTAATATCCGCCTGGGTAAGGTCCAGATCGGTACCACCAAAAAGGCACGTTGTTTCACCACCTTTAAACTGCTTAGAAAAAACTTTCTTCTTGGCACCACCAAAAATGGTAGTGATGTCGAAATAATCTTCACCGCCTTCATCTATATTAAGTACACCATCACCGGCCAACGACTTCCGCGCTTCACACGATGGGCCCCACAACGCCCGACCTACAATAAATGCACCCACCACAATTATTCCAATTGGTAAGGCCAGTCTTCTTACTTCATAATCCAGAAAGAATATATCATCAATCAGAAAGAAAGAACCTACCAATATTAATGCTAACCAACCAATGCCTTCAAACTTACGGCTGATTCCAAACACCAGGCCCAACCCGATCAATAATGTTTTCCAGGAGAAGACCCAGTGCGGGAAATAGAGTAAATCCAATTTCTTAAAAAGCCAGATACTTCCGATAGCGAGAATAAGGCCACCTACCCAAACGCTACTGCTTAATTTTTTTGTGTTGCTCATAACCTTGTGTGTTTGTTTACACGAAATAACGCAGCAGATAAGCTCTTGACGATTCGGAAAAGGTTACCGACAGTGAAAAGTCGGTGAAACCAGGGGTTGAGGGGGGTGAAATAGGGTCTGCCTGGCATTGAATAACCCACCTCAAATGTAATGCGTTATCAGAATTGCGAAGGAGAGTAAAAGGTGAAGTGTTATTCCTTACCTCACCTTCCACCGTTGCCTACTTATCACCAAAATCACGATCCCAGAAAGCAGGTGGCTCTACTCCTAATGCACGCAGGTACACATACATTTGCGCACGGTGATGGATTTCGTTATCAATAAAATAAAAAATGGATGACCATACGCTGCCCTCGTATTGTCCAAAGGTTACAATACGATCGTGAAAACGCTCATCTTTAAGTTGAGACCACAACTTTTTGATTTCGGCATCGGCTTTATCCCAAAGTTCCAACACGGTTTTTTTGCTGCTATTAAATTCCAGATTTTCATCGAGGGCTTCCGTGTTGCCATGCACAATCTGGTGCAACCCAGGCTCGGCAATAGCCAACAACTCACTCACCAATAATGCCGGTGTGCGCATACCACCAATCGAGAAATTAAAAAAATCCTTTTCAGGAATGGCTTCAATCACCCTGCGGGTTAACTGGCGATGCCCCATCCAATGTTTAAACAATTCTGTTGAGGTGATAACCTCTGCTTTTTGTGTGATTGGTTGCTCCATAATTTTATTTGTTTGGTTTTTGATGAACCAAAGTTGAAGCAGCCGGATGACAGCCGTATGTCAGCAGGAAAATTAAACTCAAAAAATTGAAATTAATTTTTAAAGCTTTTGAACAAGCTTATCATCGAGTGGCTCTACACTTGAGCTAAAGTATGTTACGGTTTTACCGTCTTCGCTGATCAGGTATTTGGCAAAATTCCAATCGGGCTTTTTACCCGTTTTAGCTTCCAGCCACCGATAAAGTGGATGTTGATCACTACCTTTTACAGAGATTTTTTCGAACATCTGAAATTGTACTCCGTAGTTGCGTTCGCAGAAAGCTGCAATCTCATCGTTGCTGCCGGGTTCTTGCCAAAGAAAGTTATTGGCCGGAAAACCTAATACTTTTACACGTTCGCCAAATTGTTCGTGCAACTTTTCAAGGCCTGCATACTGTGGGGTCTTACCACACTTGGAAGCCGTGTTTACTATCAACATCTTCTTGCCTTTGTACTGACTAAAGTCAATCTCTTTACCATCCAGACTTTTGATTTTAAATTCGTAAATAGAATCAGCCAACGGTGTGCTGGGTGATTTTGAAAGTTTGGAAGATAGAAATGCACCTAAGCCCACGAGTAGAATGATTGTAATGATGATTCTTTTTTTCATGCCTCACCCCCTGCATCCTCTCCTCCCGATAGCTATCGGAATGAAAAGGATAGCAGCTTAAAGGGTTGATTACAACGCATCCACAATTTGTGGATCGAGAGGTTTCACTTTTGAACCGAAGAATTTAACAGTGCCATCGGGTTTCACTAAGTATTTGCAAAAATTCCAGGTGGGCTCTTGCCCGGTTTTCTCTTTCAGAAAAGCATATAAAGGATGTTGATCATCGCCCTTCACTGAAATTTTTTCAAACATCTGAAACGTAACGCCATAATTGGCTTTGCAGAATTCAGCAATCTGTAAATTGGTGCCTGGTTCCTGGCCGCCAAAATTGTTGGCTGGAAAGCCGAGTATGGTAACCTTGTTCCCAAATTGTTCGTGTAGTTTTTGCAACTCTTCGTACTGCGGGGTGTAGCCGCATTTTGAGGCCGTGTTTACAATCAGCAAGGTTTTGCCTTTGTACGCTGAAAAATCAACTTGCTTGCCTTCCAGGCTGTTGATCTTAAAATCATAAATAGTAGGAGCACTCATCACAAATGCGAATAAAAGTGTAATAGCCAGTTTCATGGTTTTTTGGATTATGTGTTTAAAACAATAATGTAAGCCGGATTGTTCGAAGCCGAAGTTACACTTTTTCCGGGCTATTTGGCCATGTTCTGAAAATGTAAACCGGGTTCTGCCGATAGGTTGTGCGTTTATCGATAATCATGCCGTTTTTAGTGGCCACTTTTTGTGATGGAAGGTTGCTTTCGCTGATGATAGAGATAAGCGATCCGGCAAAATTATTTTCAAACCCAAACGTTTTGCACTTATGGGCGGCCTCTATAGCATAGCCTTTATTCCAGAATGCGGGCAGCAACGAATAGGCAATTTCCAATTCGGTAACACCATCCACTTGCTGCACCAGCAATCCCGCATGGCCAACCAGTTTGCCACTCGATTTTTCAATCAATGCGTTCATGCCACCCCGATCTCGCGCATAGCGTAGCTGTTGTTTTTCGTACCACTTTTTACATTCCTGTTCAGGCGTTTCCTTTTCCTCCACCCAATACTGATGGGCTCTCGGGTCTTCAAAAAATTTCAGCCACTGCGAAAAATCTTTTTCGTCTATGGTGCGAAACAGCAGGCGTTCGGTTTGTTGATGGTGAAGTAAGTATTGCATGGATTACATCCGTTCCGGCACACGAATTCCCAGCAAGGCCATTGCCTTTTTGATAGTATTGGCTGTCACTTCCGAAAATGCAATCCGGAATTTTAACTTATCTGCATCGGTTTCATTGAAGATGGGTATTGCCTGGTAAAACTGGTTGTATTCTTTCGCCAATTCATAGGCGTAGTTGGCAATAATGGCAGGTGAATATTCGCGTGCAGCTTCCTGTAGTTTGTTGGGGTATTGATTGATTTTAAAAATCACTTCGCGCTCTGCGGGTTCCAAGGTTGTTACGTTTTGTAACGATTTTTGATCCGCAACAATATTCAAACTCGCAGCTTTACGTAAAATGGCTTTGATGCGTGCATGTGTGTATTGAATAAACGGACCGGTATGGCCTTGCAATTGTATGGATTCTTTCGGATCGAACATCATCCGTTTTTTTGGATCGACTTTCAACAAGAAAAATTTCAACGCACTAAGGCCAATCATTTCGGCCAGTTCATCAATTTCTTCTTTGGTCATGTCGTCAATCTTGCCAAGCTCTTGTGTTTGTGCACGTGCAGCATCCACCATTTCCTGCATCAGGTCATCGGCATCCACTACCGTACCTTCCCTGCTTTTCATTTTGCCGGAAGGGAGATCAACCATACCATAGGAAAGATGGTAACATTTCTTAGCCCATTCGTAACCCAGCTTACCTAGTATCAGGAACAACACTTTAAAGTGATACTCCTGTTCGTTACCAACTGTATAGACCTGGCCTTCTATTTTTGGAAAATCGCGGAAGCGCAGAATAGCCGTGCCAATGTCTTGCGTCATATAAACAGAAGTGCCATCGCTACGCAACAATACTTTTTGATCTAATCCATCGGCTGTAAGATCAACCCAAACGGAGCCATCTTCTTTTTTGAAGAAGATTCCCTTCTCCACACCTTTCAATACCTCTTCCTTTCCGAGCAAGTATGTGTTCGACTCATAATACAACTTTTCGAAATCAACACCCATGCGCTTGTAGGTACTATCGAAACCACTGTACACCCAACCGTTCATAGTACTCCATAGCGAAACTGTTTCAGCATCCTTAGCTTCCCACTTTTGTAGCATCTCAACAGCCAACTTCATAATGAGTGCTTGCTTCTCGGCTTCTGCTTCAGCAACTCCTTTCTCTTGCAATTCTTTTACCTGGGCTTTGTAATTCTTATCGAACTCCACATAGTATTTTCCAACCAGCTTATCGCCTTTCGTTCCGCTGCTGGCAGGGGTTTCGCCATTTCCATACAGCTTCCACGCGGCCATGCTTTTGCAGATGTGGATACCACGATCGTTTATGATTTGTACTTTATGTACGTTATAACCATTCGCCTTAAAAATCTCAGCAACGGAGTAACCCAAAAAGTTATTCCTTAAGTGACCGAGGTGCAAGGGTTTGTTGGTGTTGGGCGATGAATATTCCACCATCAACTCTTTACCCGTTGCCGGAGTAACACCGTAGTTGGGATTTGCGTAAATCGATTCAAAAACTTTAACCCAAACGTTGTCGCTGACAACAAGATTTAAAAAACCTTTCACCACATTAAAGCGGCTCACCATACCCGAATATTCAACCAGATATTGACCAATCGCGTTGCCAGTTTCTTCCGGTTTTACTTTCGAAATCCGCGTAAGCGGAAAGCACACCAGCGTGTGCGAACCTTCAAACTCAGCATTGGTAGGTTGTAGTTGAAGTTGCTCAACGGATTGATTGAACAGAGCCGTGATGGCTTTTTGTATTTCGATTCTTAATTGATTATCTAAGTTCATGTTTAACCGCAGAGAGTGCTAAGATGCGCAGAGTTTTATAGATTATTAGCTACACGCTTAATTCCTGATTTCAGTAAAGTGACATTAAAATTCATCAACAAACCAAGTTTTGTTTTCGATAGCTTCAGGTAAGTGAGTATTTGAGCCATGTGTATATCGTTCAGAGCCTCCACAGCTTTAACTTCCACTATCACTTTCCCTTCAATCATTAAGTCAATCCGATACCCACATTCCAATTTCACTTCTTTGTAAACAAGCGGTAAAGGCTTTTGCTTTTCAACCAGCAATCCGGCTTGTATCAATTCGTAGTAAAGACATTCTTCATATGACGATTCGAGGAGACCGGGACCAAGTTCACGATGCACTTGAATCGCACAACCAATTATCTTTTCAGAAATCTCATTCTCAGTCATAGAATACTTTGCGAACCTCCGCGTTCTCTGCGGTTAATTGCATTTACATATCCAGAATATACGCAAACATTAAAGGCGCTACAATGGTCGCATCGCTCTCAACAATAAACTTGGGAGTTTCGATGCTCAGTTTACCCCACGTGATTTTTTCATTTGGTACTGCACCCGAGTATGAGCCATAAGAAGTAGTACTATCACTGATCTGGCAGAAGTAACTCCAGAACGGAACGCCATCGCGCTCTAAATCCTGATGCAACATAGGTACTACACAAATCGGGAAGTCGCCCGCAATACCACCACCAATCTGGAAGAACCCAATACCGTGTTCACCCGCGTTGTTGGTATACCAATCGGCTAACCACACCATGTATTCAATACCGCTTTTCATGGTACTTGCTTTCAGTTCGCCCGTTAGCACATACGAAGCAAAAATATTTCCCATGGTGCTGTCTTCCCAGCCCGGCACTACCATGGGCATGTTGCGTTCAGCCGCGGCAATCATCCAGCTATTTTTCGGATCAATTTCATAATACTGTTTTAAGTCACCACTGTTGATCATGCGGAACATAAACTCATGCGGAAACAATCGCTCACCTTTGTCTTCGGCATCTTTCCATACTTTAAACAAGTGGGCCTGTAACCTGCGGAACGCCTCTTCTTCGGGAATGCAGGTGTCGGTTACACGATTTAAATGATTGCCCAGCAAATCCCACTCATCTTGTGGAGTAAGGTCGCGGTAATTTGGTATTCTTTTATAGTGTGAATGCGCCACCAGGTTCATGATGTCCTCTTCGAGGTTGGCCCCGGTACAAGAAATAATGTGCACTTTATTCTGACGAATCATTTCGGCAAAACTGATTCCCAACTCGCCCGTACTCATAGCTCCGGCCAATGAAACCAGCATTTTCTTTCCTTCGGCAATGTGCTTCTTATAGCCTTTGGCGGCATCTACCAGCGCGGCAGCATTAAAATGCAGGTAGTTCTTCTCGATAAAGGCAGAAATGGGTCTGTTTTGGCTCATGATTCGTTGAAATTTTGGGCGAAAATACGCAAAATGACTGATTTTTCAAGGTGTAAAATAGTCAAGCCAACCCAGTTCGAGATTATCTTACGATCAAAAAAGCAAGTTATATATTGCTTTTTATTTCAAAATGTAAAGTAATAATTTTACATTTACAAAAAATTGTAAAGCTATAACATTACAATTATGAGCAAAAAGTCTTTACAGCAACAACAACTCAGTCAAAAAATGCAGGTCTTTGCCGAATCGTTTCACCTGCAATTGCCCACGGGTTGGGTAAAATCCATACGCTCTGCCTTGGGCATCAGCGCGCAACAATTGGGTAAAAAACTAAACATCAGCCGGCAGGGTGTTCAGGATATGGAGCGCAGAGAAAAAGATGGGTCGATAACAATTAAATCGCTCCGCGAAGCAGCCAAAGCACTCGACATGCATTTGGTTTATGGCTTTGTGCCCGTAGATGGCAGTCTGGAAAAACTTATTGACCGCAAAGCCAAAGTATTGGCCACCCAAATTGTGTTGCGCACGCATAACACCATGAAACTTGAAGACCAGGCAAACACAAACAAACGCATAGCAAAGGCCATTGAAGAGTTGACAACTACGCTCAAAACCGAAATGCCAAAAACATTATGGGATTAGATTTCGAATATGCAGACGGACAAACACCATTGGATGAAGATGAGATAACCGGCTTGCGCATTTCTTCCATTACCACGCATGGCGAATTGAATGAGTTTGAACAACAAAACATTGAGCAAGCTATCATGTGGACAATGAGTCGCTCGTTTAAGGCGGAAAACTTATTCACTGAAAAATTTATAAAAACGTTACATAAGCGAATGTATAGTGACGTATGGAAATGGGCGGGTGAGTTTCGTAAAACCCGAAAGAACTTAGGAATAGAGACCTGGCAAATACCATCTGCATTGCACACGTTGTTAGCTGACGTGCAGTATTGGCACAAGAACAATACTTTTCAGCCCGATGAATGCGTAATCCGTTTTAAACATAGGCTGGTGAGCATCCACTGCTTCTCGAATGGTAATGGCAGACACAGCCGCCTGATGGCTGACTTGATTATCGAGAAAATTTTTAACCTGCCTGTTTATACCTGGGGTACCAACAACCTGCTGAAATCAGGAGACCCGCGAACAACTTACATTAATGCCTTAAAGGCAGCCGACAATGGGAACATACAACCACTGATTGATTTTGCAAGAAGTTAATTATTGAGGCAGCCATTACCAAACCACAATGCGCTCGTTCTCGGGTTTATACATTTTATCGCCTTCCTTCACATTAAACGCGTTGTAAAACGGAGTGAAGTTCATCAACGGCCCGTTAACCCGCCACTTGGCTGGGGAATGCGGATTGGTGTTTACATAGTTACGCAAAAAATCATCGGTGGTTTTTACCCGCCAGATGCGTGCAATAGAAATAAAGAATCGTTGATCGGGTGTAAAGCCATCCAACTTCTCATTGCTTTTACCTTGTTCGGTAAGTTTAAAGGCATCGTAGGCGATGGCAATACCGGCAATATCAGCTGTGTTCTCTCCTACTGTTAGTGCTCCTTTCACGTGCATGGTATCCAAAACGGTAAACTGGTTGTATTGATCAATTACCTGTTGCGTTTTGGCTTTGAATTTTTCGTAGTCTTCTGTAGTCCACCAGTTTTTTACGTTGCCATCTTTATCGTACTGTGCACCCTGGTCATCGAATGAGTGGGTAATCTCATGACCAATTACCATACCGATGCCGCCATAGTTTAAGGCATCATCGGCATTCAAATCGAAATAAGGCGGTTGTAAAATCCCGGCCGGAAAATTGATTTCATTTTGCGATGGATTGTTGGAAGCCGTAACCGTAGGTGGTGTGGTACGCCACTCAGTTTTATCGATGGGTTGATCAATCTTGGCAATCATATATTGATACTCATTTTGATTGGCTGATTGCCAGTTTTCGAAGTAAGTGTCTTTGTTTACAACCACGTTCGAATAGTCGCGCCACTTTTCAGGGTACCCGATTTTCTCGCGAAAGGTGCCGAGTTTTTCAATTGCTTTTGTTTTCGTTGAATCACTCATCCACTCCAACTTATTCACACGGGCTTCAAAGGCTTTTTTCAGGTTATCAACCAATACGACCATGCGTTGCTTGGCTGCTTCTGGAAAATATTTCTTCACGTATAGTTGCGCCAAGGCATGACCCAACGCGCGGTCAACGGCTTCGGTCATTTCTTCGCCCCGTGGTTTGCGTACCGCCTGGCCACTCAATACTTGAGAATATTCGAATGCAGCATTTGAAAATGGTTTGCTAAGCATGCTTGCATAGCGACTTAGTGTTTTTGCTTTCAGGTAAACTTTCCAATCAGAAATGGAAACCGATTTTAACATGGCATTCAACTGATCGTAGTAGGCGGGTTGTTGCATGTTTACTGAATCTGTTTTAATACCCAAATCGGCAAACACATTTGTCCAACTCAAATTCGGCTGGCGTTTGGCAATGTCGGTAACGGCAAGTTTGTTGTAGTTGGCCTGTACATTTCTACGTTCAATGTTAGTCTTGTGCGATTCTGCTAACTGCTTTTCAATTTTATAAACCACATCGGAATTTTTGATTGCCGTTGTTGCATCGGTACCGATTAGTTCAAACAATTTTGCTGTGTATTTTTTGTAGGCATCCTGCACTTTTACGGTTGAGGCATCATCTCTAAAATAATATCCCTTCTCCGGCAAGCCGGTTCCGGTTTGAGAAAGCTGGCCGATGTTGATCGTACTTTTCTTTACATCGGGTCCCACACGAAAAGCAAGGATGGAACTGTTACCAACTTTTTCCTGCTCCGCAACAAACTTTAACAGTGATGATACATTACCAATCGCATCGATTTGTTCCAGGATTGGTTTAATGGGATCGTAGCCACGTTGCTCGATGGTGGCAGTATCCATTCCAGCCAGGTAAAAATAGGCTACCTGCTGCTCCATGCTGCCGGGCGCATTATTAGCTTTGGATACACTGTCTAAAATTCCTTGCAGCCGAATACGCTGTGGATAATTCAGGAATGAGTATGAGCCTACACCTGCTTGTGTTGCCGGTATCTTGGCAGAATCGTACCAAATACCATTTACATACACAAAGAAATCATCGCCCGGCTTTTTGCTTGCATCAATTCCTGTTACAACAACGTGTTTGTCTTCGGCTTGCTTACAGGCACCAGCCAACAGCAGAGCCAGCGAGAGACAAAAGAGGCTTTTCATGTTTCTAACGTTTAACTTTAATTGGTCACTTATTTCTTCTTATCCAGCTTCACATTCAGGGGCATTTCTTCTGTGGTAATCAATTCGTTGAACAATAATTTGAAGGTACCTTGGGCTTGTGCGCGGAAAGTAATTTCTGGTGTAAAGGAAAATAACTTGCCTTTTCCAACCGGAGCTTCAAAAGCAACTACACCACCCTTCAGGTAATTGGCGCCCCACACCCAGCCACTGCGCAAGGGATTCTCTTCGCCAAACCACATCAAGGGCTTTACTTTGCCTTGTGCCACCGCTTCGGGAGCCAGTTTAAAAACCGGGCTGTTGTCAAAATACACATCGGCTTCATTACTCATACCCCAGGAAGCACTCTGTGTCGAATCTAACTTAACCCGTAACACACTACCGGGTACATAGTACTTATCATTTGGAATGCTGCGCTCCTGCCCGTTGTTACCAATTTCTGTTAAAGCATTTTTTACAGGCAACCCTAAATGATAGGCCAGGTTAGCACTGGTGCCTATGGTTACTATTCTTCCACCTGCTTCCAAAAATTTTTTCAACTGTGGAATCGACTTCTCTGCAGTTATGCTTCCCATCGTTTTATGAAACTCCGCAGGAATTTCTTCTTCTTTTGGACCACGTTGGTTGCGCATAAACTCGGCATACGGATCGTTATCGGCTCCGCTTTGTGGTGCAGCCGGAATGGCACGGGTAACAAAAACTATTACATCATACTTCTTCTTCAGATCACCGGCATCAATGTCTTTTGCATAGATAATGTCGGCATCAAAACGATATTGTTCCATGAGCCAGCGTACCCAACCCGAAGGCATAGAGCCACCATACGTATCCCACAAGGCAATGCGCGGAGTTGTAACTTTTGCCAACGTACTCGGAGTTTTAGAAACACCCGATACAACCAATCCTAATTCTTTACCACTTTTCTCCAGCACTTGTTTGGCTTTGCTGCCGGCAGGCACATAAAAACTTCCGGCTGGTATTTTAGTATTACCGCTAACACCATCGGGCAAACGATAAACTGTTACACCTGCTTTTAATAAATCATTTACAGCTATAAATGCATTGTTTGCCATGGCGTTTAATACAAAGCCCCCTGGTGATGCCAAACCATCTAACCTCGCCACCGGATTTTGCAATTCGCCATAGGGTACTTGCTCAAACGGCCCAGTAAAATCGTCAAGGTAACGATCAAACTTAACACCCATCTGGTAAGCTAAGGTCCAGCCGGCTGCATCGTACGGACGCACCGGTGGCCCGCCCGGATATTGAAAATCGTTCGGGTGATCTTGTGGTTCAAACATATCTATAACATGAGGCCTAAACGCCTGGTTGTTTTTTACTATGTACGATCCTGCCGGATACTTTTTATTCATTACCGTAAAATCCGATTTTGCTTTCTCTACGCGAATACCTGTTTTGATAAGTGCATTCACAAATTTTACTGCCGTAGAAAAATCGGCCTGATCGGCCGGAATAATGTAACCGCGTGCATCGCGTTTTGCCGGAGTTTTATAAATGCTATCATAAAAATTTAATGAGATTGTAGTTGCCGAGGCTGCCGATGCATTGGCCGCTGTTGGCGTAGTTGCCTTCTTAGGTTGATTCTTAAAGGCTGTGGTAATGGCTTCAACCTTGGCGGGATAAGGTGTCCAGTAATCCGTACTACCCCGTTCAATCGAATTTTTGCCCATGCGGTAAATGTTATACAGCAGTTGATCGCTGTGGCGGGCAGCATAATCCAGCACTGCATAATTCAGCGACATAGAATACTCAATGGCATCTTTGAAATACCATTTGCGGGGCGTAACTGGAAACGGTGTGTTGTTGTTAGGAACCAGGCGCGATGGCACTACCGGAATTTCACTTGGGTTAGGGCCGCCTACAATCTCGGTAAGCAACCCAATCATATTGTGAAAGTGCGTAGTGGTACGCAAACCTCCGTTGTACCAGGTTGAAAACACCGAACCCCCCAACCGCGTGTAGCCCGGTTTATCTTCGGCATTTAACCGGTTAATCATCGAAGCACCAACCGCATCAATTCCGGTAACCATTAATGGATCAAATACATAATTAAACGGATCGCGGTAAGGCGGGCCTGCCAATACCGAACCAGCCGGGCCTGATTGATGATGATTGTACATGATTTGCGGTATCCATTCTACAAACAACTGCCGGCCCATGTTTTGCGTCTCCTTCATGTTCATAATAAAAAAGTCGCGGTTATTGTCGTGGCCCACGTACTTCTGATACATGCGGGGTAAATGCTGATACGATCTTTTTTCGGGTGTTGGGTTGCGCATATACCAACTGGAAACCAATTCCTGTCCATCGGGATTGGCGTGTACAAATAAGATCACTACTTTATCCAAAATACGAAGCGTTTCGGCATCGGTGCCGCTCACCACCCGGTATAAAATTTCAATTAACTGATGCGTGCCCACTACTTCAGTTGCGTGCAGGCCGCCATCAATCCATACAATAGCCTTTCCTTCGGCAGCCATGGCCTTAGCCTGTGCATCGGTAATACCTTCCGCGCGGGCCATCTTTACCGAAATATCTTTGTAGCGATCAAGTTGCCGGTGGTTTTCCGGTGAAGTTACAATAAGCATGTACTGCTGGCGACCTTCTTCGGTAGTACCAATGCTGGTAAGCTTTACCCGATCCGACACAGCTAATTTTTTAAAGTAAGCCTCTGTTTGCGTGTAAGTGGCTAGCATGTAGTTATCGCCAATATTAAAACCAAAGTGCTCTTTAGGTGTAGGTATGGTTTGTGCCTGCACCAGGCGAATGCCAAGCAGCAGCGCAAAAATTATTTTTTTTAACATAACCGGATGGTTTACAGGTTTAGGATTTGTGCAATGAGTGTTTTTGCCACGCAGATAAAAAGTAAAATTTGATGAGAGGAAAGGAGTAGTTATGGATGCTCACATACTTTAATTTTTTGGGCGGGCTTCCTCATAACCATTGCGCTACCATCAGCACCCATCACGCTTTCATTTTTGCTCCGGAGTAGCACCTTATTATTTTGCAGAATTAAATAAGGTTTAGATAATTTGGCTCCGGAGGAGGTTATATGTATCGTTCATAAAGTTTTTAATTGATTGGTGTGAGGGTGCTGCTTTGCGGTTCTTCCCCAACCCAACTTCCCCATTCAATTAATTAAAGCAAGGTAACGAGCAAGGGTAATAACCTTTTCTGTTGTCATACAATTAGTTCTATCTTTAGCTTCATGATGTTATTGGTGCGTTTAAAATTTCTGTTTCTTTTTGTTTGTTGTAGTTCTTTAAAAGTTGTTGCCCAGAGCCCCGAAGTTCAGTTTGTGCTGGTGAAGGAAGACTCCCCCATTTTTGTACACGAACGCTGGATAACCTTTCCGGGAAAAGTGCCGGCAGTAAAAGCCCGCGAAGTGAAAGGCGAGTTTATGATCCGGGCCTCCATGTACACCGTTCTTGACATCTTAAAAGATGAATCCAAAATCAAAATATGGCAAAAACACGTAACTGACTTTAAAGTGTACCCACAACCCGATACAACCTGGTGGCTGGAGTATTCTTATCACGACATTCCCTGGCCTGTAAGTGATCAGGATCATTTTCTGAAGTATGTATTGAAAGAGCAAATTCCAGGCAAACAACTCTTCATTACCTTTCAATCAGAAGTAAATGATAAACTTGCTCCGGTTCAAAAAGGAGTAACCCGTATGGAATTAGCAGGCAGTTGGACCTTGGAGCAGGTTAACAACCAGCATGTAAAAGTTACCTATCGCATTTTATCGATGCCCAGCCACATACCGCGCATGTTTACCGATCCGGTAATTCGCAGCAACCTGATGAGCACTATAAAGGCGTTAACTAAGTTAGCTGAGGCGCAACGTTAACAGTTTATCTTTAACCTGAATTAATAAAACAAATTCAGGTCTCCCAAACGAGTTATCAAACCGTTTATATTCGTAACCTGAATATTTTTGTCGAACGAATATTCTCGTGAAGAAGGTGTAACTATAAAGTTATGCTTGGCCTTTATATCTGTCAATGCAATATAGTTACCTTTTGTAAGGGTCGGACTGTCCGTTAATTTAATTTCAAGGCTTACCCACGGTTTATCACCTTTTGTAATTACCAGATCTACCTCTGCACCATCCTGAGTTCGATAATAGAATAATTGATTCCTATTATCCAGATGCGAAGCTACCTGTTGAATTACAAAACTTTCCCATGAATACCCTGCCAAAAAATGACTTAACAGCTCCGTCATATTGTCTATTCGTAGCATAGAGTGGAGCAAACCGGTATCGCGAATGTAAACCTTAGGAGATTTAACAACTCTTTTTTTGAAGTTTACATGGTAGGCCTGAAGTCTTCGCAATAAAAAAGTTTCTTCAAGCACATCCACATATTTGGCAACCAGCGGCACCGAAACACTTAATGATTTGGCATAAGTAGATAAATTAAGTATAGAACCCTGCGAGCCAGCCAACATCTGAATAAAACGGCTCATCTGAACTCGACTTGATGTAAAGCCCAGCACTGATAAATCGCGATTTATGTAGGTTGCCAGAAAATTAGACAACCATTCAAAACCCACACGATTGGATTTAGCCTGGCAGGCGGCTGGAAATCCTCCGCGCAGCCACAACTTTCTGTAATCAGCTCTAATCTCCGAAAGAGAAAAAGGATGCAACTCATTAAAGATAATTCTCCCGGCAAGTGTTTCGGAGCCTTGTTTAAGCAATGCGGGTGAAGCTGAACCGGTTACAATAAATTTTCCAGGTCTTCGCTTCATATCAATGACAGAACGCATGACTGGAAACATGTCTGGTGTTAATTGAATTTCATCAAGGATAATGGTTTTATCCATGTTCTCCCTGAAAAACAACTCTGGATTTCTTAGAATGGCCTGGTCGGAAGGTAGTTCCAGATCAAGGTAGATTACTTTTTCGGAAGAATTTAGTAAAGATTTTACCAGTGTAGTCTTTCCTACCTGACGAGGACCAACAATCCCTATAACTGGAAATCGTCTTATCTGAACTTGTAGCTGCGAAAAAAGTTGCCGATGTATCATCCCTGCAAATTTAATATTATATTTTAAAATTGCAGGGTTGTCTATGCCTTTACTCCGCCATTACCGGCCTGCCCATAATTGATTTTGCTGAGGCTTCCAGAATTTCGAATGCACTTTCGGCCATGCGATTTTCAGTATCCAGGGTGGGATTTACCTCCACAATTTCCCAAGCGCATACTTTGGCATCTTTACACAATTCTGTATTCAGAATTTTTGCTTCTTCCACGGTTAATCCGTTAGGTACAGGTGTTCCGGTGCCGGTAGAAAACCGGCTATCGATACTATCCACATCGAACGAAACATAAAGCAGGTCGCAATGCTCCAGCATTTGTAATGCTTTATGTGCAATTACTGCCGCGCCTGCTTTTTTTACTTCTTCAACTTCAATAAAGTTTATATTATGTTTATTCAACAGATAGTTTTCGGGTTTTTCAAGATCGCGCACAGCAATGTAAACCAGGTCTTCCGGCAAAATCTTTGGGCCTTGCATGCCTACATTTTTTATCTGCTCCCAATAATCAAGCGTTTCACCGCGTGGATCGTTCACCTTACATTCCAGGTTATCGAAACCAAAAGCCATGGCCAGCGGCATACCATGCATATTTCCCGATGGTGTGGTAAAAGGTGTATGAATATCGGCATGGGCATCAATCCAGATTACACCCAGTCGTTTTTTTGGATATGCTTTTTTAATTCCTGCAATGGTTCCATAAGCCGTAGAATGATCGCCCGCCATAATTAACGGAAAGTAATCGTCAAATATCTGCTCATACACTTCCAGGCAAACTCGTTCTTCCATAATAAGCACGCCATCTATAAACTTAGCGTAAGCATGTTCGGCTCCATCAAACAGCAGCTCATTCACATTTTCAACTTCAATAGAATCAAACTGGCGGAAGAGGTCAGACTTTAAATCCAGACTGGCTATTTTCATCGCTTCTACACCCAGGCTGGCCCCACGGGTACCGGCACCGATTTCAGACTTCACTTCGATAATCTTTATCTCTTTCACAGCACTAAAATTTAGTATTATATATTCTGGTTAATCGTTAAAAGTTGGCCGAAGAGGCCGCATTTCCTGCCCACTAAAAATCGGGCAAAGCATGAAGGCCCGCGGGGACGGGGTTAAAAATCATGCAGGAAATGTGATTAACCATACGGGTTTTGATCTGTTGCAAAGATGGCAAATTTATCTCATTATTGCACCTCTTAATTTGGTTGTTAGTGTGATGATTAGGTGAAGAGATTTTTAATGAAAAATAGCTGCACCGCCAACAAGCAACCAGTAACTAACAACAAGTAGCGTTTAATGAAGAGTTACCGTGAACTGATTGAGCAAACCTTTGAGTTTCCGCAAAAAGAATTTAAGGTTCGCGACCATGAATTACTGTTCAACGAAGTACCCCTGATGGACATCATCAAGCAGTACGGAACGCCACTCAAAATAACTTACCTGCCCCGCATTAGTGAGAACATTCGCTTTGCCCAAGCTACTTTTAATAATGCCATTGAGCGCTTCAAATACAACGGTAAATACACATACTGTTATTGCACAAAATCTTCGCACTACGATTTTGTGTTGGAAGAAGCCCTGAAAAACGATGTACACATTGAAACATCATCAGCATTTGATATTCCGATTGTACGCACCTTATACGAGCGTGGAAAGATTTCGAAAGAAACCTACATTATTTGCAACGGGTTTAAGATGCCACAATACCGCCAGTATATTACAGAGCTTTTGAATGAAGAATTTAACTGCATTCCGATACTGGATAACCTGAGCGAAATAGATACTTACGAGAGCAATGTAACCCGCCCCTATCAGGTAGGTATTCGCGTAGCAGCCGATGAAGAACCGAAGTTTGAATTTTATACCTCGCGGTTAGGAATCCGCTACAGCGATATTATTCCACTCTACAAAGAGAAAATTCAACCCAGCAGCAAAGCATCACTTAAAATGCTGCACTTCTTCATTAACACCGGCATTAAGGATACCGCCTATTACTGGAGCGAATTAAGTCGCTTTATTTTTAAATATTGCGAACTGAAAAAGATTTGCCCCACATTAGATTCAATAGATATTGGTGGCGGTTTTCCTATCAAAACATCACTCACATTTCAGTACGACTACAAGTACATGATCGAACAGATTGTGGAAAACATTAAATGGATTTGTGAGAAAAATAATGTACCCGTACCCAACATTTTTACTGAGTTTGGAAGTTTTACAGTAGGTGAAAGCGGGGCTGTTTTGTATTCGATGGTTGACCAAAAACTGCAAAACGATAAAGAACTCTGGTATATGATTGATGGTTCGTTCATTACACATTTACCTGATGTGTGGGGGCTGAATCAGAAATACATTTTACTTTCCGTAAACAAGTGGGACGACCCTTATCACAAAGTAAACATTGGCGGCCTTACGTGCGACAGTCACGATTATTATAATTCCGAAGCGCACACCGGTGAAGTTTTTTTACCTATGATTACCGATGAAGAACCGCTGTATATCGGATTTTTCCATACCGGTGCCTACCAGGAATCATTAGGGGGCTATGGTGGTATTCAACATTGTCTTATCCCCGCACCCAAGCATGTGCTTATCGACCGGAATGAAGACGGTGAGATTACAACCGAGTTGTTTGCAAAAGAACAATCCAGCAACAGTATGATGAAGCTGTTAGGCTACGAGGGTTCTACAGAATAATTTTAAAATAGTTTACAACCTTTTCATTACTTTGGTAATCAATTCAGCATACTATGCGGCTGTTTGTAATTACCCTTACACTTCTGTTTAGCTTTGAGCTATACGCACAAGAGCTCTACACGGCACGTGGTTTCTGGCAGGAGACAAAAAAAGAAACCTATCGCAAAATTGCCGACCGCAAATTAAAAGGCGACTCACTAACCAGTGCTGAATTACTTTACCTGGAAGATTATGAAAAGTACCTGGCCGGATACTATGAACGGTTACCCGATGAAGAAAAGCGCAAATATCAACAACAAAAAAATCAGTGGGATTTAGAATTAATCACACCAGCTGAACCAACTCAATCAAATTTTGAACTGCGCACACGCGATAGATTGGTAAATGGTGTGTACGGTGCATACTACGGTTTTAGTTTTGTTATCGGAACCGAGGCCAGTGGCCCGGCCGCAGCGGGTATTATTCCTATTACTGCCGGCTTATGGCAACTGGGCCCGGTAATCAATAAAAAAAAATATGCAAACATTAACGCCAGCACCATCCGGGCTGGTAATTCAGGCCGGCTATTAGGGTTGGTAAATGGTTCGTTCCTGGGGATTTTAGTTGCGGGCAATTCCGAAAACTCCGGCAATACTTCACTACTATTCTCAAGTATAGGTAGTATTACCTTAGGCGAAATTGCCTTTCAAACTCAAAAGCGAAAAAACTACAGCGAAGGACATATTGAGTTAATGCGACACTATGGATTTCTTGGGCCGTTTGCATCGGGGATGTTATTGGCTTCGGCCGAGGTAAGCGACAATCATGCAATTGGTGCCGGCTTACTGGCAGGCGGTATCGGAGGCCTGGTGGTGGGGCACCATGCTGCACAAAAATATGCCTACACGCAAGGCGATGTAGATGTTATAAGTTCACTTACTATAATCAGTACCGGTTTAGGTTTTGCCGTTGTAGCTGAAGCGATAAGCGAAGACCTGTCGCCTGGATTATTCCTGCTACCTGGCTTAACGGCTGTAAGCGGAACTTTATTGGGCCAGCGATCAGTAAGGGGTGCGGCTATCACAAAATCGCAAGGTAACATCATCTCGTTTGCTGCTGGTGGGGCTGCTTTGGTTGGCCTGGGGTTAATGATAGTGGCCGAAGTTGAATCTGCTTCACTTGCCATTGGTGTGCCCAGTGTATTGGCTTTAATTGCACACCAGGCTATGTTCAGTTCTTATAAAAAACAAAACCTGGCAGCAGTAAGACTCGGGCAAACCACTGATAAGCGTCTTCAGTTTTCAATGAATGTTGCTCCCGAAAATTATTATGCGAATAAACAAGCCGGAGAGAAAATTGTACAAACCGGACAATTGGCCAGCCCAATTGTAAAACTAAGATTGAAGTTTTAATGCTTTAGAATCAGGTGGGCTGCTTCCAGCAAACTAACCACCTCAAAATCAGCTTTGTTTTCGGGCTCAACTTCGTTTCCAATTTGTATAGTTTTAATACCCAGTTTACGAGCAGGAATAATATCGCGCCCTCTATCGCCCACCATCCACGAAACCGAAACATCAATGTGAAAACGTGCAATTGCTTTTTCAAACATAAGTGTTCCCGGCTTTCGCGCCAGCGATTCTGTAACCGATGGATGATACGGACAGAAGTAAAAATGATCAATACTATTACCCGACACACTTTGAAAGTACTGATGGCAGGCTTCCATTTGTGCCTGGCTGTAAATACCCTGCGCAATTCCCGATTGATTGGTGACCACAATCAAACGAAAGCCAGCCGCTTTTAACAAGTGGGTTGCTTCCACTACCCCCGGCAGTATTTCGAACACGTTTATGTGGTAGGTATAGTTTGGATTGTCTTTATTTAACACTCCATCCCGATCTAAAAAAACACATTTATTCATCGCCATAGCAATCCATTCAATACCAATGTTAAGGCATTCTGCCAACCAAAACCAGCAATTAGCCTAAATTTGCAACCAGTTTTTTTGCTGTGGCTTGTTTGCATATCCGATTTATTTAGTTTTGTTATACCTGGAATTTTATCCGGTTTAAAACAGCAGGACTTTGAACAACGCTATTGTTATTATTCCAACCTATAATGAGCAGGAGAATATCACCATGATTATTGACACGGTGTTCTCACTTCCTAAAGACTTTGATATTCTGATTGTGGATGATAACTCGCCCGATGGTACTGCCCGTATGGTTCAACAACTTCAACAAGGATATAACTCAGAAACCGAAACGCGCCTGCATTTGTTGCAGCGGCCTGGTAAACAAGGACTGGGTACAGCTTATATCCAAGGCTTTAAGTATGCGTTGGAAAAAGGATATGACTTTATACTTCAAATGGATGCCGATTTTTCTCATAACCCGAAAGATTTGGTAAACCTTTATTTACACTGCGCAGAATGGGGCAGCGATCTTTCTGTAGGGTCGCGTTATGTTACAGGCGTAAACGTAGTTAACTGGCCTATGGGCCGTGTGCTACTTTCATTTTTTGCCAGCAAGTACGTTCAAATTATAACGGGCATTCCCCTGCACGATACTACTGCCGGTTTTGTTTGTTACCGAAGTGCCGTACTAAAAACAATACCCCTTAACGAAATAAGATTTGTAGGCTATGCCTTTCAGATAGAAATGAAATTCCTGACCTGGAAATACGGCTTCAAGTTGAGCGAAGTGCCGATTATTTTTACAGATCGTACCCGCGGACAAAGCAAAATGTCGGTTGGTATTTTTAAAGAGGCATTTTTAGGTGTTATCCAGATGACGGTGCAAAGCTGGTTTAAAAAATACATTCCGCGCTAATTTTACTCTCCAAACTTTTTCCCAGGATTGGTTTTTCAAATAGTTGACAAAATCAACTATTACATTTACCTTAGCCACGTGTTTAAAACTTAATTACGCAGAGATCAACACTTTCTACGTAAATATTTATAGTATAATCACACATGACATCTGCCGCAATTGAACAAGTAAGAGAGTTTAACCGGTTTTATACCCGCATTTTAGGCTTATTAGACAAAGGAATTCTGAACAGCTCGTTTAGTTTGCCGGAAGCCCGGGTGTTATACGAGCTGCATCACTTGCAACCTTGTAGTGCCAAAGAAATAATTCAGGCATTGGATATTGATAAGGGATACCTGAGCCGCATCTTAAAATCTTTTGCACGCAAAGGACTAATTCAGATGCAGCCTACACCTGCCGATACACGCGTAAGTGAAATAAAACTTACAGCAAAAGGCAAGGTTGAATTTGAAAAACTCAATACAGCCTCGGCAACACAAATACGAAAATTACTGGCCCCGCTACCGGATAACAAAATCAAAACTGTTATCAGCCACATGCAAGCCATTCATAAACTTTTAAATAACGAGCTATGAGACCAATTGCTCTTCATGATATTCAGATACGCACCGAATTACAGCCCGGAGATTTCGGGTACCTTATTTACCTGCACGGAAAATTGTACAGTGCTGAATATCAGTTTGGGATTGTATTTGAAAGTTATGTGGCTGAAAGCCTGTTGGAATTTTGCCAAAACTACATACCGGAAACCAATCGGGTTTGGGTTTGTGAACATGATCAAAAAATGATAGGTTTTATGGCTTTAATGAACAGAGGCACTGCAGCACAATTGCGCTATTTTATTATTGATCCCGCTTACCGCGGCATTGGGCTTGGTAAAAAATTAATGGAACTGTTTATGGACTTTTTAAAAACGAGCGGCTATAAAAGTGCTTACCTGTTAACCACGCACGAACTTAAGGCTGCGGCCTCGCTCTACACGCGGCATGGCTTTAAACTTACAGAAGAAAAAAGTTCAACGGCATTTGGCAAACCATTAATCGAACACCGGTACGAGTTGGTGATTCACTAAGAAAAAATAGCATACCAATAGCCAAATTAAGTCGTTAACTTTCGGAATGGCTATAGGCGAAAAATCATTTTTTTTACCCTTGCGGGGAAAAATTATAGCAGCGTTTTTACTGGCATGTGTGGCCATTGCACTTGCAGCCGGTACTACCTACATAGGCTTTAACAATTTATTGGGGCAGGTAGATGAGCTAACCGAACCCAACAGTAAACTGCGTACATTAAATAGTTTGTTTGAACAAATTACGCGGCTTGATCAACAACAACGTGCCGATGCAATCCGCAATCCGGGCAAATCATACCATGCAGTTTTAAAGGAATCGCAGTTGCTCACGATCACACTCGATTCGCTCATAGGCATGCCCTGGAACAATTCCGTACAACCCACACGCCTGGAAACGATGAAACGAATTGTAGCGAAGCGCGATTACCTATTATTGGAATATTTGCGTTTGCGATCAGAATTTATATCCAACAAAAAATTTACACAGCAATTAGATTCGTTATCACTTGTGTTGGCGGTTAACAAACCGTTGGACACCGCGGTAGTTACAAATCAATTTAAAACCACCACCACCACCTATATACCCGAAGAAAAACGCAACTTCTTTAACCGGTTATTTGGTAATCGTAAAAAAGATACATTTTCTACAGGTATTGAAATTAAGGAAGAAACGATTACCCGGGTAGATACCCTTGCACGTGCGCAAAAAGAAATTGCCCGCACCGAGGTAGAACGAATAATGAAACAACTGGATGAAGATCAGCGGTTGCAAACACAGGAAATGTTGCAACGGGAATTACGCCTCATTACCACCAATATGTCGTTAATCAATCAACTGCTAACCATTTTGCGCGAAGTAGAGTTGGAAGAGTTGGCCTTGTTTGAAAAGAAAAATAATGAAGCTGCCTGGCTGGTAAAAGTAAGTGTAGAGCGAATTAGTATTATTCTTGTTCTGTTTTTTTTGGGTGCAGCCGTTTTGGTTTTTTTAATACTGATTGATATTTCGCGCAGCAATTATTACCGCTTGCAGCTAACACAGGCTAAAGAGGAAGCCGAACGGCTTAGCCTGGTTAAACAGCGGTTTCTTGCCAACATGAGTCATGAAATCAGAACTCCGTTACAATCCATCTTAGGCTTTTCGGAGCAGCTGCATGTACAAAAAGATAACACGGAAGCTTTGTTAGCAATTCAACAATCGTCCGAACACCTGTTACACATTGTGGACGAAGTATTGGATTATAGCCGGATTGAATCCGGACGAATGGTATTGGATAGAAGTCCTTTGTGGTTAGATGAAGTGGCGGATGAAGTAGCGACAGTAATTGAAATACAGGCGCGACAAAAAAATCTAAATTTTACTGTTGACCTTGATAGCATTGATACACCGGTGTTAGGCGATGCCTTCCGGTTGAAACAGGTATTTTTTAACCTGTTGGGCAACGCTATTAAGTTTACAGATGCGGGCACTATTACGTTCCGGATGCAGGTTTTGCAAAAAACAGATTCGAAGCTGGATGTAACGTTTACTATTTCAGATACAGGTAAGGGAATTCCTAAAGAAGAACAAGAAATTATCTTCAACCAGTTTGAGCAAGGTGGTAAGAATATTCACCGGCAATACGGAGGGGCTGGATTAGGTTTATCAATCGTAAAAAAAATTATCGAGCAACAACAGGGAACAATTGTTGTGGAGAGTGAGCCCGGTGCAGGAACTACTTTTCATATTCAATTAACTTTTGAGAAAACAGAGGCCCCTGTGGTTTCTGCCGTTGAATCCGTAAACACCCCTGCATTTACGGGCCATGTTTGGCTGGTAGATGACGATGCGCTAATTCTGAAACTTTGTTCGCTCATACTTGAAAAGAAAAACATTACCTACACTTCGGTGCAAAACCCCTATGAAATGTTAGCGCAGCAGTTTAGCACCAACGATGTTGTTTTTCTGGATATTCGCATGCCGGGGATTAACGGAGTTGACCTGTGCCGGCAGCTACGCAAGCGGGCACCTTATCTGTATATTGTTGCATTAACAGCACACCTGCTGCCCGATGAACGAAAATTTATTGTTGAAAATGGTTTTAATAGAATCTTACCAAAACCATTTCGCGAAAATGAGTTTATTGAAGCGCTTAATCGTAAGGAAACAACTATTCGTGCTGCAACCGCATTAGATTTAACAGAGTTGGAAAAAATGACTGATGGCGATAAGCTGCTGATGCATTCTATCGTGGAAGAATTTATTATCGAAACCCGTAAAAATATGCTGCAGTTGGAAAAACGGATGTTAGATAAAGATGCTGCCGGTGCCCGGGAAATCATTCACCAACTTGCCGGACGTGTGGGCCAGTTTGGAGCCCGGCCATTGATGAAAGAATTGCAACGGATTGAGCAATTGCTGGCAAACGGTAGTACCTTAAACGAAATACGCGAGCTAACCAACGTTGTGCAACAAGTAAAGCAATTTCAAACTGAACTTGCGAAAGAAGTTGCAACTTCGGTTTAACCGGTAATGTTATATTTCTCCATTTTCAAATACAATGTTTTACGATCAATGTTCAGCAACCGTGCAGCTTTGGATTTGTTGTATCGCACCTCGGCTAAGGTTTTCGTAATCAGGTCGCGTTCTTGCGCTTCCTGAATTGCTTTCAGATCGTAGGTATTAGTTTCGGTTAGAACAACAGGAGTTGGTTTGTTTACGGCATCAACCATTTCGGGGGGCAGTGCCGCAACCCCAATTTCGCCAGTTCCGGTTACCAGTACAGCTCGCTTAATCACATTCTTCATTTCGCGCAGGTTGCCGGGCCAATCGTACCTGTGAAACAGTTGTTTCAATTCACTAGTGAAACCTGTTGTCGTTCGATTAAGTTCTGCATTTGCCTGGTTGCGGAAATACGCCATAAACTCGTCCATATCATCGGTACGATTGCGCAATGCCGGTACCTGAAGTTTAAATTCGTTTAGCCGGTAATAGAGATCTTCGCGAAACATACCACTTTTAGATTGTTCATGAAGATCATCATTGGTGGCTGTAATCAGTCGAACATCAACCTGTATTTGTTTGGTTGTACCGAGCGGCTGAATAATGCGCTCTTGGATGGCGCGCAATAATTTTACCTGAACTTCGTACGAAAGGTTACCTACTTCATCCAAAAATAAGGTACCGCCATCGGCTGCAATAAACTGGCCTTCTTTATCGCGCAAAGCACCAGTAAAAGCACCTTTGGCATACCCAAACAACTCGCTTGCTGCCAGTTCTTTTGAAAGTGCTCCGCAATCTACAGCCACAAATGGTTTTTGTGCCCGGGTACTTAGTTGGTGAATGGACCTGGCAACTTGTTCTTTTCCGGTACCGCTTTCGCCTTGAATAATAACAGACAAATTGGTGGGTGCAACCAGGTTAACTTGTTGTTGTAACTGGCGTGCCACATCGCTGCTTCCAATTACAAACTGTGGCTGGGCCAACACAGCCTGCGTTTCTTTTTGTGTGGGTTTAGTTAAAGCTGATTTAATCAGCATTAAAAGTTCATCCGGGTTTATGGGTTTGGTAATGTATTCATAGGCTCCGGCCCTCATGGCTTTAACGGCCGTGCGGATGTCGGAGTAGCTCGTCATAATAATTACCGGCAACTGTGGCTGGTTATGCTTGATTTGTTCCAATACTTCCATACCAGTTCCATCCGGTAAGCGGTAATCCAGCAGCACAAGTTCAAAGTCTTTTTTTGAAACTGCAGCAAGTCCATCTTTGGCAGTAGCACAAGCCACCACTTTAAAGTTATTTTTGGTGAGAAACCCTTCTAAAATTCGTTGAAAGGTTCGGTCATCTTCAATTAGTAATACTGCCATAGCGTTTAAAAATAAAAAAGAAAGCCGGAATTAACCGGCCCTCTTATGTAAAAAGCGCTTACAAAGCTACTTAATCTCTTTACCATCTTTAGCAAACTTCAGTGTTTTGGTTTCAGCTTCTTTCTTCACTTTCAGTTCGTAGTGATCTTTGGTTTTATTGTGGTAAGCTTCTTCGACAGTCCAGCTCTTATAATCGGCAGTAGCCAATGTTTGTTTTACCGCTTCCGGTAGTTCATCGGTTGTAATTTTTACCAATTCATCTTGTGTTTCAACAGCAATTGGTAAACTTGATACACCAAATGTGGCCTGCGTTACACCTGCAAACAATACAAGTGAAAGGATTGCAATTACTTTTTTCATGACTTTTGGTTTTAAGTTGAACAATAGTTTATACTGCTTATTCTTCTATTTCTGTGCCAATCAACATCTGAACTGATAACTGTTGATTTTGCTCCGTATTTAATGATTTGTGTATTTTGATACACAAACTGTGTGAAGATAATTTCCGCATACTGTTACATTGGTTCACACTTAATCATAAACCAGTTTTATGAATTAAAAATATCTTATCAGAATTGTTTGATCTCAGACATCCTAATAGAAGCATAACATTCAAAATCTGCTTAATCTATAATCAAGTTTAAAAAAACAAAACCCACCGGGTTTACACCCAGTGGGCCGTGGCCGGCCAACCCCACATTTAGCCAACCACTTTCTCTAACTCATCTATCTTTGCTTTCGCCTCCTGCTTTCCAAGCGAGTAAGAGAGTTTGTAAAGTTCAAGCGCTTCGCGCTGCGTATCTTTTTTCTTACGGGGAGCCAGCTTAGTACGGGCAGCCGCAGTTTCTAACGCCTGGCCTTGTGCAAACAATAGGTCGGCCTGGGTTAACGTAGATTGATTGGTAATATCTTTTACTTTGGTTTCCAATGCCACAATATCAGACTCTTTTACTTTTATAACTTCAGCATTGCTTTGTAGTGCCGAATCTTTCTGCACGATGGTTTGGGCCAGGGTCTGGTTTTCGATTCTGAATTTTTCAACCTCGGCTTGCAACAATGCTACTTGAGTAGTGCTGGCTTCCAGATCGGCTTTTAGTTTTGTTACCATTTTGGAATATGCCGAAGCATTGGTCTTTGATTTCTTCAAAGAAGATTCCAACTCGTTTAACTTGCCCTGCGTTTCTTTTATATACGCATTCAGGTTTTTCATGCGTGTGGCATAATCGGTGTAATTGGTGCCCTCAATCAAACCTTCATTTAACATAGTACGGTTTGCTTCGATGGAGTCGAGCATAACACTTACTTGTTGTAATTGGTCGGCCGATTTCTGAGTTTCTTTCAATTCCTCTTCAAGAGAAACTACGCGTGCTTTCAATTCTTCATTCTCCTTCACATTACAGCTGGAGAAGATTGAAGCGGCTACAATGCCTAAGATGATTTGAGTTTTCATGGTTGCTTCGTTTTGATTTTCTTTCACGGGTTGCAAACACCCGGCTAAACACAAAAAGAACGATGAATTTCAGCTAACAAGCTGTAAATCAAATGATAAACTTTTTATGGAGTTGTGGCAATACGTTAAAAAAGTGTGGTGTAACGCCACAACCTGTAGAAAAATCAATCAAACCGGATTGCCTGAATAGGATTGATACGCGAAATATACAATGTAGGCAAAAGTAAAACTGCAAGCACCGTTCCGAATACAATACCATTTAAAATCAATATTGTATCCCAATTCCATTGCACCGGCACATACGCCATATAATAATCGTGGGGATTGAGGGTTATAAACTTGAACCGGTATTGGAAGAAGCATAGACCGAGACCAATAGCATTACCCCATAACAATCCGCGTATGATCAGGTTAATACCACTGTGTAAAAAAACATTGCGCACCAATTGGTTTCGGGCGCCCATCGCTTTTAGTATTCCTACCATGGGTGTGCGCTCCATTACCAGAATCAGGATTACGGATATCATATTTACGCACACAACTACCAGAATGATAATGAGTAAAATTTTTACTTGTCGCTTAATCAAATCCAGCCATTCAAAAACCTGAATATATTTATCGCGTACGGTTTCCAGGTACAAATCATAATCCATTGAATCACCTATTTGCCTGGCGGCAGATTCCAATGCAGCCCTATCGAAGTTGAAACTGTAATCCAACATAGCTTTGCTGTATGCTAGGCCTCGGTTATTAATCTCCGGATTATTAAAAATGGCTTCCCGCACATATTCCTGGTAAATAGCCAAGTCTTCGCGCCAAAGTGAAAACATGCTGAAGTAGTTCATGTTAATCTGTATCTCAATACCACCTGCCTGGTGCGGG
This sequence comes from Cyclobacteriaceae bacterium, assembly GCA_019638395.1. GTDB lineage: Bacteria > Bacteroidota > Bacteroidia > Cytophagales > Cyclobacteriaceae > ELB16-189. The sequence continues at coordinate 388,023 of JAHBTX010000004.1, read as the reverse complement.
GCCCAATCGTTTAATCGCTGCACTAATCCAATATCGCCAATGATTACTTTACTATCGAAGTAATCCGAAAGATTGGTTTCATAAATACCTACCACTTCTAACCTTCTGAAGCGTGGTGGGTTTTGAAAAAAATGAATGGTGAGTTCATCGCCCACCCGGGCATTGATCTTATTGGCAATTACCCTGCTTATTACAACCTCATTCGCATAAACCGAATCGGAAAATTGAATAAACCTGCCTTCCAATAAATTTTTATCAAACGCAGCAGTATTAAAACTTTTACCTACACCTTTAAATATGATACCCATCACCTCCGCATCTGTTTTTACAAGACCGGCCTTATGTGCATACTCCTGCACGTGTGTTACAAAAGGAAACTGCTCAGGATTATTATACAACTCTATGCGGTAATCGAAAGGTTGTTCTTCCACCGCATTGTTCATGGTAAAGCGGGTTATCAGTAAATGATTACTGAAACTGTAAATTTTGTCTTTTACTGCAGCCTGAAACCCATACATAATCAGGAACGACACCAACGCAGCGGCCAACCCAATGGCAATACTGGCTACTGCTATTTTGTGGATAACCGAAGCAAAACTATTGCCTTGCGTGTGGCGGATTCTTTGGGCTATGAAACGGGAAAGCATCTGTTAATGCTTAATTTTATACTTTCGCCAAAATATAAAGAAATGATCAGGTTATTGATATTTGTATTCGTTTTGTTAAACACAGTTTCGTGCAAAGCACAACCAGCGCCAGAAAAATCTTCCATTATACCTCCGGTTGTTACAGGGGCCGATCAAATCGACAACCTATTGCCCAAATTAGAAGGTAAGCGAGTTGCCCTTACCGTAAATCATACCTCATTAATTGGTAAAACCCATCTTGCCGATTCGCTAAAAAGCCGGGGTGTAAACATTATAAAAATTTTCGGTCCCGAACATGGCTTTCGCGGAAACGCTGCCGATGGTGAATTAGTAAATGATAGTATTGATGTTAAAACCGGTATTCCACTGATTTCCCTTTACGGAAAAAATAAAAAACCCACTGCGCAACAACTGGCCGATGTGGATATAGTGGTGTTTGATATTCAGGATGTAGGTACACGGTTTTATACCTACATCGGCACCATGCATTATGTAATGGAGGCTTGTGCCGAATCGAACAAAAAAGTTATTATTCTCGACAGGCCTAACCCCAACGATTTTGTAGATGGCCCTATGAATGATAAACCTTTAAAATCGTTTGTGGCCATGCATGCCATTCCCATTGCACACGGACTTACGGTGGGTGAGTTGGCCCAGATGCTTAACGGTGAAGGCTGGTTGATGAATAACGTTAAGTGTGCTCTTGAAATAATTCCGGTTAAAAACTGGAAGCATGGCCAACCATACCTTTTGCCTGTTGGGCCATCACCCAATTTACCTAACAATCAAGCTATTCAACTTTATCCTTCTATTTGTTTGTTTGAAGGAACTGCCATTAGCTTAGGAAGAGGAACGCCTTTTCCGTTTCAGGTGTTGGGTAACCCCGAGTTGAAACAACTGCCATTTACCTTTACACCCGTAACGATTAAAGGTGTGGCCGTAAAGCCTCCGCACGAAAACAAGTTGTGCTATGGTATGGACTTACGAAAGGAAAAACCCGCACGTAAGATTGACTTATCGTATATGTTAAAAATGTATTCGCTTTATCCTACCAAAGAAAAGTTTTTCACCTCCTATTTTGATATTCTGGCCGGATCATCAACACTACAGCAACAAATAAAAGACGGACTTACTGAAGAACAGATAAGAGCAAGCTGGCAACCAGACTTAGAACACTACAAAACCTTACGGAAGAAGTATTTGTTATATCCCTAAACACAAGCCCCAGGCTACAGTGGCTTATAGCATGAAGCTACCATGACAAAATCAGAAAAAGTTACAGACATTTTAAAAACGCTGGATAAGTTGTATCCCAATCCGCCCGTACCGCTGGATCATAAAGATGCTTATACTTTGTTAATTGCTGTTTTGCTTTCGGCACAATGTACTGATATACGTGTAAACAAAACCACACCCGCGCTATTTAAGTTAGCCGATAATCCGTTTGATATGATTAAACTTTCGGCAGAAGAAATACGCGAAATAATTAAACCCTGTGGGCTATCGCCTATGAAGAGTAAAGGCATTTATGGACTGTCGAAAATTCTGGTAGAGAAATATAAAGGGGAAGTACCCAATACATTTGAAGAACTGGAGGCATTACCGGCCGTTGGTCACAAAACTGCTTCGGTAGTAATGACACAATGGTTTGGTGTACCCGCCTTTCCGGTAGATACACACATTCATCGCTTGGCATATCGCTGGGGATTGAGCAATGGCAAAAGTGTAGAGCAAACGGAGAAAGATTTAAAGCGCTTAATACCCGAAAAAAAATGGAACAAAGCTCACCTTCAGATTATCTATTACGGACGTGAGTACTGCCCGGCCCGCAACCATCAATGGCAGGAATGCCCGCTTTGTAAAAAATACTTGCGTAAGAAATTACGCGTAGCAGCTTAGAGCACCTGTTTTACGAACCCCGCAAATTGAAAGGCAGACTTTCAATTTGCGGGGTTCCGATTTTTGTATATTTGCCAGATGATACCACGTGAAAAGGAAAAAGAAATTCGTACCTACTTGCGGCATTTTCCAGCCGTAGCCATTACCGGCCCCCGGCAATGTGGTAAATCTACCTTAGCTAAAAGTATTATTGCCGCTACAAAAGGTGCTGTTTATGTTGACCTGGAAGACCCAGAGGACAGGGTAAAGCTTAACGATCCTTCGCTTTTCTTAGCCCAATATAGTGGCAAACTTATCTGCTTTGATGAAGTTCAGTTTATGCCCGAATTGTTTCAAATCTTAAGAAGTGCTATTGATAAAGGAAAAAAGAACGGCCAGTTCCTATTGTTAGGATCAGCTTCACCTGAACTACTCAGGCAATCATCCGAAACGCTGGCCGGTCGTATTGTTTACACTGAGTTGGCACCGCTTGCTTTAACTGAAACAGTTGATCTAAAAGGTGGGTTGAACCGGTTGTGGTTGCGCGGAGGTTTTCCTGGAAGTCTTTTGGCTAAACAAGAACAAGTGAGTTTAGTGTGGCGAAAAAACTTTATTCGTACCTTCTTAGAACGAGACCTGTCGGCATTTGGAATAGGAGTAGCACCAGAAAATATGCGCAAGTTTTGGATGATGTGTGCACACCTGCATGGTCAATTTCTTAATCTTTCAAATCTGGGTAACTCATTAGGTATTTCACACTCCACAGTAAAAAGTTATGTGGATATAATGACTAACACCTACATGGTAAGAAAGCTGGAGCCCTATTATATGAACATTGATAAGCGACTTAAGCGTAGTCCTAAAATCTATCTGGCCGATACCGGGTTATTGCATGCGTTACTCAATATTTCGGGGTTATCTGATTTATTATCGCACCCGGTAGCAGGATTTTCGTGGGAGGGTTTTGTACTCAATCAGCTTACCTTCTCGCTGCCCGGTTGGGAGTTTTATTATGCTACTACGGCCGATCAGGCAGAAATTGATTTTATTCTAAAGAAGGGTAAACGCACCGTAGCCATAGAATGCAAACTGGCCAAAGCACCAGTAGTTACAAAAGGGTTTTACTATTTACTGAACGATTTAAAAATAAAGGAAGCTTATGTGTGTAGCCCAATTGATAATTCCTTTTTGTTAGGAAAGGGCGTATTGGCAATTGGGGTACCCGAATTGCTTAAGAAGCTTAAAAAATAAACCCCGCAAATTGAAAGTTTAACTTTCAATTTGCGGGGTATGATAAAATCAAAAAAAGAAAAAATAATTCATGAGTTCTCTTCGAATCATCTTTATGGGCACACCTGAGTTTGCTGTGCCCAGCCTGGAACTGCTCATTCAAAACAAGTTTAATGTTGTTGCTGTAGTAACGGCACCCGATAAACCACAGGGGCGTGGACAAAAACTAATCTCCTCGCCAGTAAAAGTTGCAGCTTTACAACACAGCCTACCGGTACTACAACCTGTTAACCTCAAATCAACTGCATTTCTGGAAGAGTTGAAAAGCTACCATGCCAACTTACAAATTGTAGTGGCCTTTCGCATGTTGCCTCAAACAGTTTGGGCCATGCCTGCGCTTGGAACCTTTAATCTGCACGCTTCGCTCCTTCCACAATACCGGGGCGCAGCACCTATTAATTGGGCTATCATTCATGGCGAAAAAGAAACCGGTGTTACTACTTTCTTTTTAAAACATGAAATTGATACCGGAAGTATCATCTTTCAGGAAAAAGAACCTATTCACGAAAACGATGATGCAGGCAGTTTGTACGAACGCCTGATGACAAAAGGTGCCGCACTGGTTTTAAAAACTGTTCAGGCTATTGAGGCTGGTAATTACCCCAATCTTCCGCAAACAAATAATGAAGAACTGAAACATGCTCCGAAAATTTTTAAAGAAACGTGTGTGATTAACTGGAATCAACCAGCCAAAAAAATAGTTGACTTTGTGCGTGGATTAAGTCCCTATCCGGGAGCGTGGACAATTTTGAATGGAAAGACTTATAAGATTTTCAAGTGTGAGACATCAACCAACCATAATCAACAGCCAATAACAAGCAATGAACTATGGACTATTCACCAAGATGCACTAAAAATCCGCACTTCGGATGGTTGGATTTCGGTACTTGAATTTCAACCGGAAGGAAAAAAAAGAATGACGGTGGAAGAGTTTCTTCGAGGTAACAAACTTTAATCCATTGATTTCTATAACTTGAAGCCACATAAATAACCCATGATTATATCGCTGATAGCCGCCCTTTCGAGTAATCGTGTAATCGGAAAAAATAACGACCTGCCCTGGCGCCTGCCCGATGACATGAAGTATTTTATGGAAACCACAAAAGGCCATCCTGTTATAATGGGAAGAAAGAACTATCAATCGCTACCCGAAAAATTCCGGCCGTTGCCTAATCGTACCAACATTGTTGTTACACGATCGGCCAACTTTACTGCGCCCGGTTGCCAGGTAGTGCATAGTTTAGAAAATGCTGTAGCGGTAGCCCGAAATTCCAACCCAAAGGAAGTTTTTATTATTGGCGGAGCTGAGATTTATACCCTGGGGTTAGGGGTTGCTTCGCGACTTTACCTTACTGAAATTCAGGCCGCGGTTGAGGGCGATACGTATTTTCCGGAAGTAAACATGGCTGCTTGGAAAGAATTGTCGCGCAAGCGGCATCTGATCGATGACAGGCATCCGTTTGCTTTTGATTTCGTTGTATATGAAAGAAAATAAAACTTAACCATCATGGAAAATCATAAACGCGTTCTGGCTTTCATTTATATAATCTCGGGCTCACTACAGATTCTGGGTATGATTTTGTTGGCTACTTTAGTTGAATCAATTATGCCATTTATTAGCGAGCAAGCCGACCCCGATGCTCAATGGGTGTTTACCTGGTTGGTTCCATTTATTCGTACCATTGCAATTGGTGTTGTGTTAATTCTGGCTATTCCGGCCATTATAGCGGGTGTGGGGTTACTCAACCAAAAATCATGGGCACTTACATTAGCATTGGTATTGGGTTGTCTTAAACTTTTTTCATTTCCAATCGGAACCGCTATTGGCATTTATACCATTTGGATTTATGCTGGCAATAACAAAATAAAATCACAGACTGCATGAAGTATTACGCGGGTAAAGTTGTTTGGATAACCGGTGCATCATCTGGTATTGGCGAAGCCTTGGTTTATGAATTAGTAAAACATGGAGCCCGTATTATCCTATCGGCTCGCAGAAAAGAAGAACTGGAACGTGTAAAAGGCACTTGCCCGATTGCTACACAGGCTAATATTAAAATTTTACCGGTTGACTTGAGTAAACCTGAGATGCTGAAGCTGAGTGCAGAAGCTGCCATTCAACTTTTTGGGCAAGTAGATATTCTTATCAACAATGGTGGTATTAGCCAACGTAGCTTGGGCAAGGAAACCCAACTTGAAGTTGACCGAAAAGTAATGGAGGTAGATTATTTCGGCACCATAGCAGTTACCAAATTTCTGCTGCCACATTTCTTATCGCGCAAGGCAGGCCATATTGTAACCATCTCCAGTGTAATGGGAAAAATAGGAACACCTTATCGTTCGGGATATGCAGCAGCCAAGCACGCCTTGCATGGTTTCTTTGATTCGCTGCGGGCCGAATTATGGAACGATAGCAAAAACATTTATGTAACGTTGATTTGCCCCGGTTGGATTAAAACCAATATTACGCTACATGCCGTAACAGGCGATGGCAGCAAACTAAATCAGATGGATGGTAGCACTAAAACCGGAATGCCAACCGATGTGTTTGCCCTAAAAGCACTTAAAGCCATAGCACGGAAGAAAGAAGAGGTTTACATAGGCGGTTTTAAAGAAGGGTTAGCGCTACTGCTAAAGCGATTTATGCCCCGTACTTTTTCACGAATAATTCGAAAAGCCAGAGTGCGTTAGCAGTTGCAATTTTTTATGACGGGTTGCAGCAAACGGGTAAACAAATTTTGGTAAGTTTACTTAGCTATGCTCCCCCCAGGTACCCTCCGCAAATTTATTCTCGGAAAAAGCAATTTCATTTTATCGTACACGGAATACAAACGTGTACTGCTTACGGGGCAGCTTTGTGCTATTGCTTTCTTTTTTGGGCTTGGTTACTTTCTGTTGGATTTATACTACGGAGTTTACCATGGCTTACTTTACGAAGCCGTTTTTATTATAGTAACAGCCGGTTGCTTTCTGCTAAACCGGCTGAAGTATTACAATACTGCCAAAATACTGTTAGGCATTTCAGTAAATCTTATTGTCTTTCTATTCAATCAGGTTGAACCAAACGAGGTGGGCCTTTACATGTTTTACATACCCACTTCGCTGGGTGCAATGGCCGCCTTCGGCTACGAAGAGCGCACTAAAAGTTTAATCATGCTCTGTATCCCTATCGGGCTTTTTCTGCTTGAGCAAGCAACTGATTTTACCGTTATTAGTAAAGACTATCACCGCAGCGACTTAGATAAAATCAACCTGATTACAAATTTTTTCTGTGCATTAACCGCTTCTGTGCTGATTATCTATTACCTGATCAGCATCAACTTTCGTTCAGAAAAATCGTTGCTTGAAAATGAGAAACAGATCAGCGATAAAAATTCAGAACTAACACGGCTCAACACCGAATTAGATCAGTTTGTTTACAGTACTTCCCATGATTTGATGGCCCCGCTTAGTTCTGTGCGCGGTTTAATTCATTTAAGCCGGGTAACCGAAAGTGAAAAAGAACTGCGCGAACTGATTGAGATGATGGAGGGGCGGGTGGATGATTTGCAGAAATTTATCCGCGATATCTCCGACTACTCGCGTAACACGCGGTTGGATATTCAGAAGAAAAAAGTGTTGGTGAGTAAACTGGTGCGCACGATACTTGAAAATCTGCGTTCGCATCCGCATACCGAAAAAGTGAAAATAGAATTAGATGTACCACCCGACATGGTAATTTTTTCTGACCCTACCCGGTTACAAATTATTCTTGGTAACCTGATTAGCAATGCAATCAAGTACATGGATCCTGCCAAAGAAAACCCACTACTGAAAATAAGCGCTACCCTTCGCGAAAATCATGTACGCTTTATTGTTCAGGATAACGGATTGGGTATTCCATCTAATCAAATTCATAAAATTTTCGATATGTTTTATCAGGCCAACGAAAAAGCGGAAGGTTCGGGGTTGGGGCTTTATATCGTAAAACAAACTGTTGAAAAATTAAATGGCACCATTCTGGTTGCTTCTGAGTTACAACTTGGCTCAACTTTTACCGTTGTAGTTCCGGTTTATTCTAAACCCGATTCTGAACATTACAATAATTGAGAGATACATGAAACACTTAGCTCTTCTTGTAGTTGCTGCGTTAACCATTAGTTGTGCATACAAAGAAAAAATTTCGTTAGAACAATACCGGCCCCAAGTACACTTTAGCCCACAACACAACTGGATTAACGATCCAAATGGATTAGTTTATCTGGATGGGGAATACCACTTATTTTATCAATACAACCCTTACGGCACTACTTGGGGGCACATGAGTTGGGGACATGCGGTTAGCACCGATTTAGTTAATTGGGAAGAGTTGTCAGTTGCTATTGAAGAATACCTTGATCCAACCACTGGCGATAGTACTATGATTTTTTCCGGTACAACTGCTGTTGATGTCAATAATTCAACCCGACTTTGCACCAAACCCGGATGCTTAATTTCGATTTACACATCGCACCTGCATCGTGATAACCAGGGATTAAGGCAACACCAAAGTCTTGCTTACAGTAACGACAAAGGAAGAACCTGGAAACGATACAACAATAACCCGGTGCTGGATATTGATCGGAAAGATTTTCGCGATCCGAAAGTGTTCTGGTACCCGAAACATGAAAAGTGGATAATGGCATTGGTTATTCCGGATTTATATAAAGTTCAATTGTATGAATCGAAAGATTTATTGGCGTGGAACCTGATGAGTGAATTTGGTCCTGCAGGAGATACGTTACGCATTTGGGAGTGCCCTGATTTGTTTGAACTACCTGTTGAAGGTCAGCCCGGAAAAACACATTGGGTTCTTTCTCTTTCCGGAAGTCATCCGGCAGGTTCCACCTTCGTTGGGATGCAATATTTTGTAGGCGAGTTTGATGGAACTACCTTCAGCAGTACACAAACACAACCACGGTATGTTGATTTTGGAAAAGATTATTATGCTGGTATTGTGTTTAACAATATAAAAGACAGAACTATTATGCTGGGTTGGGTTAATAACTGGACGTATGCCAACCAAATTCCAACCAGTAAATGGCGCGGGATGTTTTCAATTCCGCGCGAGTTAGGTTTGAAAGAAACAGCTGCTGGTTTACGGTTAACACAACATCCGGTTAAAGAATGGGCACTTACTCACGTTGAAGAACTGAAATCTATTTCTGAACTACAATCGCAAACTTTTGAATTAGAGGTGGAATTAAGAGAAGGCGGTGGCATACATCTTTTCAAATCGGGTACTGAACAAACTACCATTGGCTTGCGCGATGGAAAACTATTTCTTGATAGGACAAAATCGGGTCGCGTTGATTTTCACAACGACTTTTCCAGTGTGGAGTCTGTTGCCATCGAACCCAAACCTGAAAAGTTAACCGTTCGCATTATGGCCGATCAATCGGTAATAGAAGTTTTTACTGCGGATGGCCTTTATACCATTACTGACCAGGTGTTTCCAACACATACCAACCCAGGAGTGGAAGTATTTGGAGGAGCCGAAGTTAAAAAAATCTGGAATTCCGGACGCAAGGAATTGATAAATTAACGATATAAATCCAAAGCCTGACGCAACAGCAATCGGATTGTTCGTATTGGCAAATCCTTACGCGAATCAGCCCTGAATATTTTCATGCGTGTGCGGCTACCAGCCTCCAGTTTTGGATGATACAGCCGTCTGCCTTCCACAAAAAGTATGTAGGGCTCGCCAGTTTTTTCATCTGCCCATAAATAACAGAAATGACGTTTTGAAAAACAGAAGCAGGGCATGCCGTACTTTACTGTTTCTGTAATTTGTTCATCTGCACTTAGAATGATGGTTCGTAAGGCGAGCAGGCAATTATTAACTGCGGTTGATCTACTTTGATAAAAGTTATTTAAAGGAATCACAATTCAAGACTGTTCTTGTAAACAGAATAAAGTGCGGTATGCATTTGTTCCATCGAAAAAACTAATTCTGCTTTTTTGCGACCGGCTGCACCATAGGCCTGCCGAAGTTGAGCATCTTGTAACAAATCGATAAGGGCTTGCGCTAACGCATTGGTATCGCGTTCTCCAACCAAAAGTCCTGTTTCCTGGTTATCGACTGCGCACGGAATACCAGCGTGGTAGGTTGATACAACCGGTAAGCCCATGGCCATTGCTTCCAGAATTCCTACCGGTAAACCTTCGCTATCACCATTGGCAGCCACTCGGCTGTTCAACACAAATACATCGGCTTGTTGCATAAGACCTTTTACTTCTTCAGGCGACTTCCAACCATGAAAAATTACTTTGTTATCAGGTTTCATTTCAGCCACAAGTCTTCTACAGGTTGCTTCCTCAGGGCCGGTGCCTACAAGGTCTAATTGAACTTCGAAATCTGATTTAAGTTTAGCAAATGCACGAATCAAATCCGGCACTCCCTTTTTCTCTATTAACCTGCCAACATGTAAAATGCGAAGCACAGTGGTGCCCCCTTTGGGTTGCGAAATAAATTGATTCAGATTAATCCCGTAAGGAATCCATAGTACTTTATTTTTTTGTGTGGCCGTAAATGGAAGAGCCTTGGCCATTGCCGGATTACACACTACAACAGATGCTGCATACTCAAACACCGCATTTAATCCGTTTTTATAGTACCGCTTCCGTAACATACTCGAGGCATCCATACCATGAAATGATACTATTAGTGGAACTTTCAGTTTTTTGGCAATTCGCAAAATCCGAACTGCATTAAAACCAAATTGTGCATGTATTACATCGGGTTGGTACGCTTTAATTTTTTGAACCAACTTAGTGATGGATTTGCTTTGATAGTATTGATCAATCCCCACTACAATCAACAGATTGGAAATAAGTCCATCCCACCAGGTGCGTTTGAACCGGAGTTTTTCAAACGGCTCACAACTCATACCAGTAGCATCTAAAAAACGTTTAGCTAACAATATGGGTCTGATGTGTGGATTAATTACCTGTTGATAAATAAATGTTTCGCTACTATTGAAAAAGTGTGCATGGTAAAAAAGAACCTTCAGGTTGTCATCCTTCATGGCAGAAAGGTAGTAAGAAAATATTCAGACTGGGGGGATACCTTGAAGGCGATTTGGGTTAACTACATATTTTTATGGCAACCGAAATTCAGGATTATTGATTAACCCGATAACATTTTTTCAGGGATCCAATAAAGTTGCGACCACAATTTCGCCACCTACATTGGCAGGTTTTTCATGAATGGCAGCGCCCAGGCTTAGTATTCTTTCAAACTCGGTCTCGACATTCCCCACACCCCAATACGTTAATACACCTTCAAGGAAGCGTCTTCTTCTGGGATAACCCCAATTCGTAACCTTTAATATTGAAGCCCACATAAAACGATTCGTCAAAGTAGGACTTAGTTTGAAATACATGTGTGTACCAATCTTTTGCCGCAACCAGGTCTTGAACTTCAGTTTACATGCCCATCATAACAAATGCCCCCCAATAATATGGTTCTTTGTATTTAGTCATTAACTGAAGTTGTGCTTGTTTAAAGGCTTGTTGTTTATTACCTGTCTTGCTCCAATTAGTATAAAAGTTAGTCATAAGTTGTTGTGTGGCGGCATCATCTACTTTCCATAAACTCATAATCAAGGCATTTGCACCGGCTACCAAAAATGCGCGTTGCAATCCATATACACCTTCACCCGCACGCACATCGCCCAGCCCGGTTTCGCAGGCACTTAGAATAATCAGATCAGTTCCTTCCAGCGACAGGTTCATGGCTTCATAGGCTGTAAGTACACCATTGTCGTTACTCTGTAAATCAACCGAGTTGTTATTTTGTTGTTGAACACCAGCCAGAATTAAGCCTGAACGTAACAACGGATTATTTTTTGCATTCTCGGCATCAATACCCATAACATCGCCACTTTTCAAATCTGCATCAGCCAAAAAATATCCATGAGTAGCAATGTGCATCAGTGTGGGTGCGCTAACTGCTTTTAAGGATGCTTCGCTGGCATCCCGCTGTTCACGCTTTACAACCTTATAACCACTTGCACCTAAAATTTTATTTATCCCATCAATTTCTTCTTTGGTTCCTGGCAAGGCTACTGCATTTCCACCATAATCCGGAAATCCCAACACAAATGCATTCTTATTAACAACGGGCTTCTTCTTTTCACTTATTGCTATTATATCTTTCGAGTTTCCAATCACTACTACATCATACCGATTAAGTACATACTCGCCATCTGTCTTCTTTAAAGTGTTAATGTTAATTTGATTATACACACCATCTGGCGATAGATATACTTTTTTCTTTCCTGCTAAAAGGGGATCGACTCTTTCCCAGTATTGCGTATAAGAATGCGGATCGGCTACTCGTTGTTGTACCGCATTTTTATAAAATTTTGCGTAGCGGCTTTCAAGTTCATTGCCATTTTCAAGTAAAACCATTCGGGGTTGCGAAATACCTTTAGCAGCTATCAAAGCGATGTAGCGTGCATGGTCTGTAAAGTCTTTATCAAATGTGCGCACCCGAATCAATTCCAGCACCGCCTCGGTATCGCCCAACCTGGAAGCAATCATTGTCCATGAGATTTGTTCGGATTCGTAGCCCCTGGCAAAATCTGTTGAGCGTTGCGAAAGTGATCGTTCCAACTCATTAGCCGATTTCTCTAATGCATCCAGATCAATTTTCTGTTCTTTGAGCTCTGATTTGGATAAGGAGTAATAGCGTGCCAATGCCTCTTTTTGTCCGATCCACGAAACGTAATCTTTTATGAGTGCCTCATTACCGCTGGCCAAAATTGCTTTCTTGATTTTGTTGGTGGAATTAAGTAGCAAAGCTTTGGTTGCTATCTGGTAGTTAAACACATCTATCCATACCTCGGGCATAGTGGTTCCTGCATCAATTGCAAAATTGTAAAATCGCTGAAAGCGCGGTTGCAACACATCCCAATATTTAGTTTTCTCTGTTTCGCTCATCGGTGCAAAGTAGTGATTGATAAACTCGAGCGATTTATTGCATGCCCCTTGTAAAAAAGGATATGCCCGCAGCAGATCACCTTTCTTCCAGTATAATATTCCTACAGCCTCCATCGACTTCACGTAATCCGGATGATTTTCGCCTAACGTGCGTTGCCGGATAGCGAGTGAACTTGTTAACGCTGTTTCTGCTTCTGGCATTCTGTTCTGCAAACGATAAAACGTGCCCAGATCGGTTTGAACTTTCGCATACGAAGGATTTTCGGTAGTAAATTTTTTCTTATAAACATCGGCTGCCTTTAGCAGCAATGGTTCTACCTGATCAATTTTATTCATCTGGATATAAAGCAGACTTAATTGATTAAGCAGATTAGCATACTCCGGATTATTTTTCTGACCGCGATTTTCAAAAACTTTGCGAATGGCCAAAAATTCTGTTTCAGCTTGCGCGAGGTTACCCGATAACTGATATAACAAGGCCAGATTAGAATTGAACTTACGGCTATCGAACGACTTCTTACCTTGCAGGGTACGTTTATTCGAAGCTTCCAGCGCTACCAATGCCTGCCTCATTAACTCAATTGCCTCCGGGTAGCGACCCATTACCTGGTACAACATGGCTTTGTTGTTTAATACAATAGCGTGCTGCAAACTATTAGTACCTACTTTTGCCGCAATACTGGCAATCGATTCGTTAAACATTTGCTCAGCTTCGTTATAATGCCCGAGTAGCTGCTTCAGTTTAGCCATACTATTTAGGTTAGCGGCATAAGCAATACTGTTTTTTCCAAGCCGCTCGCTTTCGGTAAGCGCATACGTTATATACTGATCGGCCTCTAATGTGCGCCCTTGTATCAGGTACATTACACCCATGTTGGAAATGCAGCGGATGTAGCTGATATCTTGCGTGAGGTTATAAACCTCCATAAAGTTTTTAGCTGTAATGAACGATGCTTCTGCAATCTTATACCAGCGCATATTGTAATAGTCAACCGCCCAATTAAGGGTATCGCTGGCCACCTCCGAAAATGTACGTTGATTTTTAGCTTTCAAGGAATAAAAACCTTTTGCCCAGCCCTCACCTTTCTGCTGCACATCAATAAAACTGGAATTGTCGTTTACCGACATGGCAAATTGAAAATCGAGGGAGTCAAGTTGTGCTTTTTTTTCGGCACCCAAATCGGCCATAGCTTTGGTGAGCCAATCATCTTGGGCAAACACAGCTGTGCTGCACAATAGTAATGCGAAAAAAAACTTTAATTTCATAGTAAAAAGGGAAATTATCCCGAAGCTACTAAGTAAAAACCGGTTGGTCAATGTTTACCCTTTTGCACTAACCATTGTGTGTAGGTGGTTTCCTCAGGTAAATCAGTTGGGCTTTCGAAAATGATTGCATATCCATCCGGGTCTCTTACTTCTATAACCCAAAGTTGATTACCCACAAACGGTTCTTTTACATGAATTTCTTTCTTCAAAAACTCCTCGTATAATGCAAGTGCATCATTGCACATGATACATATTGACACACCTGATCCGGGAGTGCCAGCAGGGTGTAGCCCGGCCCGATATTCCTGCAACATAAATGCTACCCCATCGCGCTCCAGCCAGCACCATTCTATCTTTTCGTTTGGCGACCAGCTTGATTTAAGTTCAAAGCCTAAACCATCTTTGTAAAAAACTAACGATGCCGCCAGTTTACTAACCCAAAAGAAAGGAACGGCCTGTTTTAGATTAGCTATTGCTGCCATAGAAAAACTTTTAGTTTACATCCCCATCATAACAAACGCTCCCCAATAATATGGTTCTTTGTATTTCGCCATCAATTGAAGTTGCGCTTGTTTAAAGGCTCTGGCTTTTGGAGTGCCCTTGGAAAGATTTGTATAGAAGTTGGTCATCAAAGCTTGTGTGGCGGCATCGTCCACCTTCCACAAGCTCATTACCATTGCTTTGGCACCGGCAACAATAAAAGAACGCTGCAAGCCATATACACCCTCACCGGCACGTACATCGCCCAAACCTGTTTCGCACGCACTTAAAATAATAAGATCGGTTCCTTCCAACGAAAGGTTCATAGCTTCATAAGCAGTAAGCACTCCGTTATCGTTACTCTCCAGGTTTGGAACAAGTTCGCCTTTTAATGTAGGCGATGCACCTGCCAACAATAAACCAGAACGCAACAGCGGATTGTTCTTCGCATTCTCCTGATGTACTCCCGCGGCAGTTTGTTCTACATCGGCCTGAAAATAACCGTGTGTAGCAATGTGTACCAACGCCTGATTTTTTAAAGCTTTAACCGAAGCTTCGGTTGCCGCTTTCTGCGCAAAGGGTGTAACCGTATATCCACCAGCTTTTAAAATACGACTGATATTATCAATCTCTACTTTTGTTCCCGGCAAAGCTGCTACCGCATCGCCACCATAATCGGGGAAACCCAATACGAATGCATTCTTTTTAGAAACAATTGGTTTTTGTGTTTTCAACCCAATTACATCTTTTGAGTTACCTACCAATACAATATCATACCGGTTCAATATAAAATCACCATCAGGCTTCTTCAGGGTATTTAAACTGATTTGATTATACACACCATCGGCCGAGATGTATAGATTTTTTTTACCAGTTAAAGCCGGGTCAATCCGTGCCCAGAATTGTTCGTATGAATAATTATCGGCCTGTTTATTCTGAATGGCGTTGCGGTAGAATTTTGCGTACCGTGTTTCCAATTGATTACCATTATCCAATATTATCGACTTTGGTTCAGCTGCACTTTTTGTTAAAATCAATGCGGCATATTTACTATCAGCTGTAAAATCTTTATCGAACGACCGAATGCGAATAAACTCTACTACTGCATCAGCATCCGCTAAGGTTGATTGAATTTGTTTGTAATCAGTTTTATCCGCAGCATAACCTTGCGAGAAATCGGCAGAGCGTTGTGAAAGTGACCGCTCCAACGTATTGGCTTCCGCTTCAAGCGCGGTCAAATCGATATTCTGTTCGGTTAATTCTGTTTTGGAAAGCGAATAATATCGAGCTAATGTTTCCTTTTTATCCAGCCATGCTGTGTAATCCTTTATCAGGTCAGCGTTTCCGCTACTTAGTATAGCCTTCTTTATTTTATTAGTAGAGTTTAGCAATAAGCCTTTTGTGGCAAGCTGATAGTTGAACATAGTTTGCACTACAGCCGGATTGCTGGCACTTGCCTCTAAACAATAATTGTAGAAGCGTTGGAAGCGCGGTTGCAACACATCCCAGTATTTTGTTTTCTCCGCTTCGCTCATAGGCGGAAAATACTGATTGATAAAATCCATCGATTTATCCATCGCAATTTTAAATCCGGCATCGGCTTTAGTCAAATCGCCTTTCTTCCAATATAAAATTGCCAGATCCTCCTGGGCCTTCACATACTCGGGGTGGCTGGTGTTAAGGGCAGTAGCGTAGATGTTTAACGTTTTATTCAGATTGTCTTCAGCCTCTGCAAACTTGCCTTGCATGCGATAAAAATTTCCCAGGTCACCCAGCACCTTCGCATAATTCGGACTCTCCTTTCCTAAGCGGGATTGGTAAATCTGAGCCGATTGCTTCAGGTATTCTTCTACTTTATCAAGTTTATTCATTTGAATATAGAGCAATGCAAGGTTATTTAGCACACCGGCATAAAAAGTCTTATCGCCCACCAATCGCAACATTTTTTCCAGTTTTATATAAACCGTTTCGGCTTCTGCCAGTTTACCTTGCTCCTGGTATAACATAGCCAGGTTAGACTGAAACCCAACTTCGGTGCGCTTGTTTTTGCTATTGATTTTCTCTGCAATGGAAATGGCCGTGTTCAGATTATTAACTGCCTGATCGGTACGCCCTACTTCCGAAAAGTAAATTGCCTGATTGTTCAAGACCACTGCATACTCATGAGTATCTTTTCCAAACTGATTTGCTACTACTTGTAATGCCTCCTGAAAATAAGTTTCGGCTTCATTGAATCGTGCCGTCTCCTGGTATAATACTGCCAGGTTATTGAGTGAAGATGCACCGGCTTTGCTATCGCGACCTAAAGTTTGTTCACGCAAGCCTAAGCCTTCGCTCAAAAAATACTCCGCTTGATTGAACCGGCCCATCGTGGAATACAATAAACCCAGATCGGCATGCACCTTACTATAATTGATGTTGTTGGTTAATCCGGCCGCTTCGTAAGCCAGTTTAGCTTCCAGAAAAGATAACTCCGCCAAGCGGTATCTTCTTGCCTGGTAAAAGTTTTCGGCCTGATCTAAAATGGAGCGGCACCGCTCGGCAGCTGTTATATCGCTTTCTTTCTTCATGTATTTGTTGGAAGCTGAGTAAGCCGCGCGGGTAGCTAGCTCATCTGCATCCAGCACATTCATCATGCCCGAATTATCGATTACCGAAATGGCATAATTAAAATCGGTAGAGTCCAACCGGTCGCGGGCCGCATCCGCTTTATCGGCTGCTTTACCTTTGGCCGCTTCTTTGGTTTTTTGAACAACTTTGTTCTTCAGATTTTGAAGTTGACTAAATCCAGCAACGGGCAGCATCAACATCATAACCCATACAAAACGCTTCATATTCTTTCTTTTATTAAATCAGTTTCTTAGAACGAGTCTGCCTCACGATAAGCCTGTATTAAGGCAAGTTCGCCTTCTTTACCTTCTTTGGCATTACCATGTTCCATTCCTATCACACCTTTAAAACCTTTATCATAAATATGCTTGAAAAGATTTTTATGATTGATCTCGCCTGTGCCGGGCTCTTTCCTTCCAGGATTATCACCAACCTGAAAATACGCAATCTCATCCCAACAGGAATTTATATTGTTGATCAGGTTGCCCTCGTTGCGTTGCATGTGATACGCATCGTATAATATTTTACAAGCCGGACTCTTCACTGCTTTGCACAACTCATACGTTTGATCGGAATAACGCATAAACAATTCTGGCGTATCGCTTAAAGGTTCCAGCACCATAATCAACCCGTGTGGCTCAAAAATTTCGGCTCCTCTGCGCAGTGCATCAATTACGTTACTGGTTTGAATACCAATCGGTAACTTTCGATCATAAAATCCGGGCACCACAGTCATCCACTTTGCATTAACGCGTTTGGCAGCTTCTACCGATGCCTTGCACGTTTTTACAAAATTATCTTTAAACTCTTGTTTGCCTGTGGTGAGCGAAACTTTCCAGTTATCGCCACCATCTACTACAAACACCCCCATGGTCATATTTAATTGTGCCAGTGTTTTGCCAATGCGTTCCTGGTATTCAACTGGCCTGCCGAGTAACCCATTGTCTTCAATAGAACGAAAGCCTTGATCGGCCATAAATTTTATCTGATCGATAAAATCGGCACCGGCATGATTCTTAAACATACCATCGTGCGGTGCATAGTTTAATTTAAACGGTTTACCGGCCGCAGTATTGGTTTTTGTAGTACCAAATGTGGAGCCCGCTAAAGCTGTAAGTGCAGTTAGTAAAGATGTTTGCTTAACAAATTCTCTGCGCGATTGTGTGGATTTCATAAATCGGTGGATGGTTACTGGTTCCTTGTTACTGGTAGTGCCCTGCCAGATACCAGCAGCGAGTAACCAGTTACAACTTGCGCCACAAGTTAAAAACATTCCATCAAATAATGTCTCTTAATTAATAAGGAGCAGCTAACTTGCTACCCTTTATTACCATGAAGTTATACCGTAATTTATCCGTAGCCGTTGTTGATGCCTTGGGCGAAATCTTTGTAAACAAGAAATATGCCGATAAGGTGATTGAAAAAGTGCTGAAGGCCAACCCCAAGTGGGGCGCACGCGACAGGCGATTTATTGCCGAAACCACTTATGATATTGTGCGTTGGTACCGGCTTTTTAGCGAATTAACCGAAGCACAAGAACACGACTTCTGGAAATTATTAGGGGTGTGGTGTGTGTGGAGCCGGGCCGAACTGCCAGAGTGGGACGAGTTAAAAGGAATTAACCGCGCCTGGATTGAAGCCCGCTATGAACAATTAAAAAATAATCGCGTGCTACGGGAATCTATTCCCGATTGGTTAGACGAGTTGGGTCAATCTGAATTAGGCACTGCATGGGAAAAAGAATTAGCCGCATTGAATGAAGAAGCTAAGGTGGTGCTGCGGGTGAATACATTAAAGACTTCCCGCAAGGAATTACAACAAATACTGGACGAAGAAGATATCGCTACCGATGCACCACCCGAATTTCCAGATGCACTTCTGTTGGAACAACGTCAGAATATTTTTACGCGACAAGCGTTTAAAGATGGGTTGTTTGAAGTGCAAGATGCCGGTTCGCAATTAATCGCACCTTATTTACAAGTAAAACCCGGCATGCGTGTAATTGATGCTTGTGCCGGTGGTGGTGGAAAAACATTACACCTCGCATCGCTTATGCAAAACAAAGGGCGCATTATTGCGATGGATACTGAAGACTGGAAGCTGGAAGAACTAAAAAAACGTGCACGCAGAGCCGGTGCCGGAAATATTGAAACGCGGATTATTGAATCTTCCAAAACAATTAAGCGGTTAGAAAATTCCGCTGATCGGCTATTATTGGATGTGCCGTGTTCGGGATTGGGTGTGTTAAAGCGTAACCCCGATGCCAAATGGAAACTTAGCATCGATTTTATTAATCGCGTAAAAGAGTTGCAGCAACACATTCTGGTTGATTACAGTACCATGTTAAAACCGGGTGGGCTTATGGTTTATGCAACGTGTAGCTTGTTTCCATCCGAAAACGAAAAGCAAGTGCAACAGTTTTTGCAATCACATTCTAACTTTGAATTACTCGATCAGCGCGTGGTGCGACCATCGGAAGGCTTTGATGGATTTTTTATGGCAAGAATTAAAAAAAGTTAAAAGCTTTAAAAGCTGTAAGGTTTTACTACTTTAGATTGATAAACCTTACAGGCTTAGCTGCTATTAAAAAATCAAGTTTCAAGTCCGGCATGAAATTCATTTTGTTTCTTTTTTCTCTCGCTTTGTCCGGTGCAACAATCGCTCAGGATCTCAAAACGTATAACCAAACAATTCCTGGTACCGATGTTACATTTAAGATGGTGGCTATTCCGGCAGGAAAATTTATAATAGGAAGTGCCATTACCGAACGTGGTCGCAACGAAGATGAAGGTCCGCAGAAAGAAATAACCCTAAGTGCTTTTTGGATGGGCGAACACGAAGTAACATTTGCCGAATGGGATTTATATTTTAAAGACAACGCACTTCCGCAAAGCAAAACCATTGATGGTGTAACGCGCGCCACCCCACAATACATTGACTTAACATGGGGCATGGGTCGTGATGGTAAACATCCTACTAATAGTATGAGTCACACGGGAGCGATGATGTATTGTAAATGGCTTTATACCAAAACCGGTTTTTTCTATCGCTTACCAACCGAAGCGGAATGGGAATATGCCTGTCGGGCCGGAAGTGAAACCGTATATCCTTTTGGTAATGATGCTGCCAGTTTGCGCGAGTATGGATACTTTAAAGATAACAGCAACGGAAAGTTTCACCACGTAAAACAACTTAAACCCAACGCCTGGGGTTTGTACGATATGTTGGGGAACTTAAGCGAGTGGACAATCGATCAGTACGATGTAACTTATTACACCAAAGCTGCAGATAGGAATCCTATAACTATTCCGGCATCCAAACATCCCAAAACCGTAAAGGGCGGTTCTTATTTAGATGATGCCAGCGAACTGCGATGCGCCAATCGGATTGCCTCGCACAGCAACTGGAACATTCGCGATCCGCAAATTCCAAAAAGTAAATGGTGGCTTACCGATGGCATGTTTGTAGGCTTTCGTGTGGTGCGACCACTCGTACAACCTTCAAAGGAAGAAATTGAAAAGTTTTATAACTTGTACCTAAAGTAGTAACTGGTTACTGGTTGCTGGCTACTTGCAGTAACAGAACCAGTGACCAATAACCAGTAACCAATTATGAAATCACACACACGCAGAGAGTTCGTAAAAAAAACCTCACTCATTGCCGGCAGTCTTGCCGCATTACCCTTTGTTACAAAATCGCAAGCCGTTAACACTTCTGTAGATGATGCAATAAAAATTGCATTGATTGGTTGTGGTGGGCGGGGCACCGGGGCCGCTATGCAGGCTTTACTTACCAAACAAAATGTAAAGCTGGTGGCGATGGCCGATGCTTTCCGCGATCGCATTGATCAATGTTTTAATGCGCTTACCGATGCCGACAATGAAGAAGGTAATGTATCGGGGCGCGTGGCTGTACCTGAAGCGAATAAATTTGTGGGCTTTGAAGGTTACAAAAATGCAATTGCTTTAGCCGATGTAGTCATCTTAACCACACCACCTGGCTTCCGTCCGATTCATTTTGAAGAAGCCGTGCGTTTAGGCAAACATGTATTTATGGAAAAGCCGGTGGCAACTGATCCGGCTGGAATTAAGCGCGTTCTGGATGCAGCTATTATAGCACGCCAGAAAAAACTGAATGTAGTGGTTGGTTTACAACGCCATTATCAAAACTCCTATCGCGAGTTATACAAGAAGTTTAAAGATGGCGTGATTGGTGATATTGTTTCCGCGCAGGCGTGGTGGAACAATGAGGGCGTTTGGGTAAATCATCGCAAATACAATCAAACTGAAATGGAATACCAGATGCGCAACTGGTATTACTTTAATTGGTTGTGTGGCGATCATATTGTGGAGCAACATATTCACAACATAGATGTGATCAACTGGTTTAAAGGTGGCTACCCTGTAAAAGCCCAGGGTATGGGTGGCCGCGAAGTACGCAAAGGCAAAGAGTATGGCGAAATCTTCGATCATCACTATGTAGAATTTACCTATGCCGATGGAACCGTGTTGAATAGTCAATGCCGCCACATAAAAGGCACCATGAGTAAAGTGGACGAATTTATTATGGGTACCAAAGGCAACATTTATTTCGGTGCCGCCAACATGGTTGATCGAAAAGGTAAAGTATTGTATCAATACGATCGTACCAAAGAAAACAACCCGTACCAAACCGAGCACGATGAGTTGTTTGCAGCCATCGCTAAAAAAGAATACAAATTTGATGATACCGAAAACGGAGCACGCAGCACCATGACGGCCATACTCGGTCGTATGGCCACTTACTCGGGTAATGTAGTTGAGTTTGATAAAGCGTTGAATTCGGGAATAAGTATTATGCCAACACAGTTTGATTTTAATGCATTGCCTCCCATTGTTCCTGATGCGGATGGTTTGTATCCGGTTGCGGTGCCCGGGGTTACCAACTATAACTTGTGATACAAGTAAGGTGTTGTCATTTTACTACTTAAAACCTTGCAGGTCTTTTTATTTTGACAAAAAGATCTGCAAGGTTTAATTCCGTTTCCCGAAAGATTCGCACCTTTCGGGAGTTTTTATTTTAAGTATCACGTGAAGTATATCGCTGCCTTCTTTTCGGTATTATACATCTTCTGGGTGTTTCTGGTTTTTACAGTATTCATGCTGTTGTTTCTTCCGGGCATTATTATTCCTGCCTTTTTTGGACAGCACGCAGTAGCCGTTACCTACTTTTTTATGAAAGCCTGGAGTTGGGTGTTTAGCATGCTTACGTTTATCCGGTATGATATGGTTGGGCGTGAAAATATTGTGCCTGGTAAAGCTTATATCTATGTAAGTAATCATACATCGTTTCTCGATTTGCCCGGCATTGCTATGACTATCCGGGGGCAGTTTCGCCCGCTTGCCAAAAAAGAATTACTGAAGTTGCCGGTATTTGGTTGGATTACGCGTGCTACCTGTGTGGTGGTTGATCGTAGCAGCAATGAAAGCAGGAAGAAGAGCCTGGAGCGTCTCAAAGAAATACTCAACATGGGTATCAACATTCTGGTATTCCCGGAAGGAACACAAAACCGGACTAAAGAATTATTACAGCCTTTTAAAGATGGTGCGTTTCGCATTGCGGCCGATACACAAAAACCATTATTGCCAATGGTAGTGATTGGTGCTGGTAAACTAATGCCACCAGGCACCATTCGCCTGCGCCCAGGCAGAATAAAAATTATGGTGGGTGCAGAAATTCCAGTAAGTGCCGATGAAGACACACGCCTGTTAAAAGAAAAAACTTTTGCGATATTAGAAGGAATGTTGAAACAATAACTATTCGGCTTTAACCATCGAGATATGACACCATCTGCAAAGCAAATAGTAACAACGCTCAATCTCGTTTATTTTGCATTACCCGTAGTAATGGCTGGCTTTGCACTGTTTGTGTATGTGCGGATTTACTTAGGAGAAGCGATGCCCCCGGTTGATGCTGATTTTGAAAGCCTGCTACAGATACTTGTTATCGCCACCGTGCCTGCCGGATTGAGCATTAGTTATATAGCCTTCAAAGCTGTATTGAAAGGAATTAACCCGGAGTTGCCATTAACTTCTAAATTGCAACGCTATCAAAGTGCGGTTTTAATCCGTGCTGCCGGCTTCGAAATGCCCGGCATGTTTGCTGCGGTGGCAGCGTTTATTACAAATAATACCGCATTCCTTCTATTCACTGCCGTGATAATTGTTTTGTTTCTACTTTTCAGGCCTACCAGTAGTGCCATTACTAACGACCTGCAGCTAACTGCCACCGAAAGAAGCGAGTTGGAGGCATAACCAACCGTTTACAAACCGATAAAACAGGCCTGCTTCCCTAACAGTTGTTGTAATTATGCGCCTGAGTGGCTCTACTTGTTCTATCGGCATGGCAATCAATATTTTAGATTACACCCTTCCAATCTAAAATTGTTGACATCTGCGCGCACACTGGCTGGTTCCGAACCCTGCCAAAAACAAAAAAATCATTAAAAAATTACACTTTAATTGAATATTTAACCAAATGTTGTAAGTTTCTATTCTCTAAACAGTTATGAGATTAAAACTTACCTGCTTCTTACTTCTTTTGGCACCCGTTTTGGGTCTTGCCCAAGCCCGGCAACAAGTCACCAACATGGCTGGTTTCGATATCTCCGTTACTAATTTCATTTTAACAAGTTCGATTGGCGAACCTGCCATTATTACCCTTCAAAATGCAGAGGTAATACTTACGCAAGGCTTTTTACAACCGGAGTTACTGCCCTGTAAAGAGTTGGAATTTGAGTACTACCCTAACCCGGTTAAAAGCGAGATAACTATTACGGCCAAAGGTTGCGATGTAAAGATTTCGCACATGGAATTGTACGATACGTTTGGACGATACATTACAACCGCAAAACCCAACGCCAGCCACATAGTGCCTTTAGGCGATTTAAGTGCCGGTGTGTTTTTCATGAAGGTGTTCCTGAATAACTACGAGACTAAAACTATTAAAATAATAAAAGTGGGTACCGACTATGATTAGACTTTTACTCCCCTCAGTTCTGGCTTTATTAATCTTTTCATCCGCTTCTGCGCAAGCACCCAAAGGCATTAATTACCAGGGTGTAGCCCGCGATAACGAAGGTAAACCTATTGCATCCAAAACCATTTCGGTGCGCATCAGCATTTTGCAAAACTCCGCTCAAGGAAACGTTGAGTATAGCGAAACGCACAATCCGCTTACCAATCCGTTTGGGTTGTTTACATTGGTAATTGGCCAAGGTACTGTAACAAGCGGCAACTTTGCATTTGTAAGCTGGGCCATCGGCAATAAATGGTTGCAAATTGAGATTGACCCTGCCGGAGGATCGTCTTACCAACTGGCCGGCAGCCAGCAATTGATGAGCGTACCGTATGCATTTTATGCTGAGTTTTCTGGTAACAACAGTTTAAGTGCCGGAACCGGCATTGCTATTAATAACGGAGTAATTACCAACACCGGTGATGCCGACAACAGCATAACCAATGAATTAATAACGGGCGCTTTATTAACAGCTGATAAAAAATTACGCATAACTGATGCCGGTGGCACCAAAGAAGTAGATCTGGCTCCCGTTGCGAATCAAAGCCTAACGTTAAGCGGAACAACCTTATCCATTAGCGGTGGCAATAGTGTAAACATAGGTTCCGTAAATACCGATAATCAAAATCTATCGTTGGGTGCAGTAAGCGGTACTAATCGCACTATTAATATTTCAAACGGAACACCCGTAACACTGGATGTTGCCGATAATGACAACAGCATTACCAACGAAATTCAGGATTTGAGTTTGAATGCTGCTACTAACCAGTTGAGCCTGACCAACGATGCTACCCCGGTTGATTTAACACCTTATAAACAAACGCTTACTTATACTGCCGGCACCAACAGTTTGGCTATTTCGGGTGGTAACAGTGTAAACATTACTACCACGCTTGCTCAAACACTTACTAACAATCCAAATGCAAGTGGTATTCGTATTCAAAATGTAGGTGCACCTACTGCAGCTACCGATGCTACCACCAAAGGATATGTGGACACTGCTATTGCTACAGCCATCGCAACCAACTATGCTTTTAAGTCAAGCTTTAGCTTTCAAAACCTGCTTGGTGTTTTCAACGATTCGCCTGTTGCACTTACCGATGTGTTTGATGATTTTAATGTTGTAGCCACAAACCGATTTACAGCACCTGCTGCCGGAGTTTATTCCTTTACAGTTACAGGCAGTTCAAGCCTGGGTGGTATTCCGATTAAACTTCGTATTACTTCCGGCAGTACCACTTTGTATGAAATTAAGCGCACCCAGGCATACCCGGTGGTAACGATTATTAATTATTACGACTCCAATATTTATAAACTTAATGCAGGCGATACGGTTGAGGTGGTGGTTACCAGTTTAGCTATTGGCGAGCGGGTGGATGGGCTTTTCTTTGGAAGCAAACTATAAGGGCACATAAATTACCTTCTTTGTTTCATAGAATTCTTCCTGAAAGTAATCAGGTAAATTATACACACTGTACGGCCGTTTTAGTTCATTCATCTCTTCATCCAGATCACCTCCCTTCAGATAAAGTATGCCGTTATCTAACGTGTGTACCGATTCTTTTTTCACCTTATTGTGTATCCAACCATGAAATTCCTTCATGCGCGTAACTGCGCGGCTTATAATAAAATCATATTTTCCTTTTAATTGCTCGGCCCGCACTTGCTCTGCCATTACATTTTTTAAACCCAATGCTTTGCTTACTTCGGTAACAACTGTAATTTTTTTGCCGATTGAATCAACCAGGTGGAAATGTGTTTCCGGAAACAACACAGCTAATGGAACTCCCGGAAAACCGCCACCCGTTCCTACATCCAGCACATCAGCACCTGGTTTAAATGAAATTACTTTTGCAATGCCCAACGAATGCAAAATATGGTTGATATATATGTTCTCGATATCCTTGCGAGACACTACATTGATTTTTTCATTCCACTCCTGATACAACCCGCTCATCTTCTCAAACTGCTTATACTGCGAAGATGTTAATTCCGGAAAGTAGTGGTTGATAATTTCAACACCAATCATATTCAAATTCATTTAAGCCTCCAAAGATAGGTTACAGTTTTAAGAAGTTAAGCAACCGTTTGAAACCCACTTCTTAAAGTTTCAGAATCTGTTTGTATTTTTGTCAGTATTTTTGAAAAAATGGAAATCATCCGGCATACAAAACAACTATTTGCAAGTTTCTTGCTGCCGGTGGTTCTTTTTCTGGTTGCATTTTCCGCCACGCAACAGGCTGAAAGAAAAATCAATTCCGGCAAACCGGTAATTCACATTAGTCAGGCTACTGCTATTGCCATTCGTGAGCATATAGAAAGTGACTCCGTACATCCGGTTCGGATTCCTGAATTTATGGAAGCCAACTGGCAGCAAGCCAGCCTTCAGCTTAATTCAAAAGTTAGCCAGCATGCAGCCTTGCACATTCCGGCTCATGTTTTTAATGTATTCTATTCACTCATTACCATTCATGCTCCTTAGCGAGCGCAACTACATCCTCTTTTGATCATCGGGTTTCTTCGGTGAGTTTTCTCCATTTGTTTATTTAACCTGAGCACGTGCTGCATGCGTTGCAACGGCTCGCTACGTATTATTTATATGAAAGAATTTTTTGAACACATTAAAAGACTTTGGTTTATCATTTTAATGGGTGTGCTCCTGTTGGCGCTTTTCATTATCTTGAAACTCTCTTAGAGAAAAGCTGGTGATGGGCTGTCTTTCGTGTGTGATGATTTCGCCCATGAAAGACAGCATCATCCTTAACAGAAATTACACATAACGAATTTGATCTTAACGGCCGAAAATATCCTGTTATTAGGGTCGATTATGCTTTTTGCAAGCATCATCGCCAGTAAAACTTCCTTTAAGTTTGGCGTGCCTACGCTCATTCTCTTTTTGATTGTGGGTATGCTGGCCGGATCGGAAGGGCCTGGGAAGATTTATTTTGACGATCCGAAAATTGCCCAGTTTATGGGCGTGGTGGCATTAACTTTTATCCTTTTCTCTGGCGGGTTAGAAACCAAGCTTGAAAGTGTGAGACCTGTTTTGAAAAACGGATTAGCACTCTCCACAGTTGGTGTGCTTATTACTGCTGTTACGGTAGGGTTATTTACGTCCTACATTCTTGGTATATCAATGATGGAAGGATTGTTACTGGGTGCCATCGTTTCATCAACCGATGCTGCAGCGGTATTCTCAATTCTACGAACCCGCAATATTGGTCTTAAAGGAAATCTGCGGCCTTTATTGGAATTTGAAAGTGGTAGTAACGACCCGATGGCCTATTTTCTAACCGTAAGCTTCATTGATCTGGTAATGCAGCCCGAAGCCTCCATTGTTATTATGATCCCAAAGTTTATAAAAGGAATGGTTCTGGGTGCGGTGTGTGGCTATGGCGGTGGCCGTCTGATGGTTTATGTCATCAATCGTATCAGCCTGGATGTTGCCGGACTTTACCCCGTGTTGCTGATCTCGCTCATGTTCTTCACATTTTCGTTTACCGATGCCATAGGCGGTAATGGATTTCTGGCCATTTATGGTGCCGGTATAATATTGGGTAACGCCAGCATCATTCATAAAAAAAGTTTAATTAAATTTTTTGATGGAATTGCCTGGCTCATGCAGATTGTAATGTTTTTAACACTGGGCTTACTGGTGTATCCCTCTAAAATAACACCTATCATTGGCGAAGGTATTTTAATTTCCTTGTTCCTGATTGTAGTGGCCCGACCCGCAGCGGTATTTCTGATGCTTATTCGCTCAAAGGATCTCAACTTCAGAAAAAAACTATTTATCTCCTGGGTTGGCTTGCGTGGTGCCGCGCCTATTGTGTTTGCAACCTATCCATTAATTGCCGGTGTACATTCAGCCGCAACTATTTTTAACCTGGTATTTTTTATATCAGTAACATCGGTGGTATTGCAGGGTTCTACACTATCGCTTATGGCCAAATGGCTGCATGTAGGTGTGCCCGCAAAAGTGAAACGAAAATTTCCGCTCGATCTTGAATTGAAAGATGGATCGAAATCAGAACTAATTGAGTTAGATATTCCCGAAAACTCAGAAGCTGTAGGCAAACAGATTGTTCAACTAAAACTCCCCAAGTCATCGTTGATTGTTTTGATTCACCGGCAAAACGAATATGTTACACCTAATGGTGAAACCGAAATTCAAGCGAATGACCACTTACTTATATTGGCTGATAATAAAGAGGCGCGGGCAAAAATTTATGATAGCTTTGGTTTGCGCCTGGAATGATTACACGTGTGCTAATTTGAAAATAAACGCGTAACCATTCGTACTGCCTGAGTTTGGTTGACGCAATACAATACTATTGCTGTTGCTGCATTTGCATGTAGGCCATGTACGAGTTACGAGGCACTCCTTCCTCCACGTTACTACCGCTGCTAAAAGTGGGCGTTGAGTTTGCCAATTGATCGTCTGAAAAAGCCTGAGTACCAAATTGAACGGTAACTTCCAGCCGATGTTCGGTAGAACCTTTATAGGTTCCCTTTACCGGAGTACAATCACTAAAATTTCTTCCAGAAGCCAGGCGCACATGGCGCTCGCCTGCAATACATTTATTGGTTGGGTCGATACCCACCCAACCCGTATCGGGCAGCCAGGCTTCAGCCCAGGCATGCGTAGCACCTTCACCACGCCACTCGCTACTACCCGGACAAATGTAGCCACTTATGTAACGGCCTGGCACACCCATTAAGCGCAACATGTATAATAATAAATGTGCAAAGTCCTGGCATACACCTGCACGCAGGTTCCATAATTCATCCACACTGGTTTCGATATTGGTTATACCTTTTTTATAGGTAAAGTTTTCGTAGATGTAATTTGATAAGTCAACAATAGTATCGAGTGGGTGTTGTACCTTACTTAAAATTTCATGCACGGCTTGTTGAATTTCCTGCTGCGCACGTGCTTCTTCGGCTTTGATAAAGTCGTGGAAACGCAACTGATTTTCAGAATTGGTAACCTGCTTCCAGACTTCGGATGGCGAAAGTGTTTTTACCGGATCAGGTTTAGCAAGCATTTCTACCGCCAACATGTTGTCTATAGCCAGTTGCGAATGTGGCGCCAGCACTGTAAAAAAACCGGTTGTGTTACCAAAATAATCGCGAATGGTAGTTACCGTTGGATTGGAAGAGATAACCAGCCGATGTTCACTTACACGTTGAAACTCATCGTTAACCGGGTAAAGTTTTATTTGATTGGCAGAATCTATTACCAGGCCTGAGTAGAGGTAATGCGTTCGGTGTCGGATATAAAACAACGGCATAACGTATCGGTTAAGAATATCCAAAGTATAAGGCAGCCAGTTTCTGACTGAGTGATTTTATTTCGGTGCGTGTGCTTTCAATCAGTGGCACAATGTTTTCAACAGTGGGTTTAGCGGGTGCACCGTACCGAAGGTTGCTAATGGCCCGGCCCAATAAAAATTCCATCTCTTTAAAATGTTCGGGTAATGAAATTGTATCCAGTCTTTTAAAGTAGCGCTCCACCTGCAACAAGCAATACAACACCGAGTGCGGAAACTGAACATTCATAATAATCTGGTGAATTACGTTTTCAGTTGATAGTGTATTGCGATAAAATTTGGTATGGAACTCATAGCCTGATAGTGAATACAGCAAGTATTTCCATTGCACCAATTCATTACCCTGTTTACCCAGTTCTTTAATTTTTAATTCCAGAATATCCAAACTGCGTAGCATTCGTTCTACATATTTTCCCAGGTTTAAAAAAGTGTAACCCTCACCCCTATTCATGGTTATATCAACGGTACCATAAAACAAGGTGCTTTCGCGAAGCAGATTGTCAAATGCTGTTACCGGGTCGCCATGCAAAATCAAATACTCGGTGTGCTTTTCACGAATCAGGTGATAATAATCATTCATGCATTGCCACACTTCTTTAGTAACATAATCCTGTACCGATCGGGCATTTTCGCGGGCCCGTACAATGTTGGTTAGCACAGCCGTGTCGTTCTCTTTATCCAGCAAAAGCTGGTATAATGCATCGCGATAGGCAATTTTGGTTTCGGATTTTTGTGCCGCTGCCCCCAGGCCATCCATCCAAAGTTGCCAATCGAAATTCTGAATCTCATCTTGCGATGCAATATAGTTGGTGCGAAGTGCACGCAGTATGTTATCCGTACGCTCCATGTAGCGGGCCATCCAGAAAACAGCATCAGCAACGCGACTTAACATAGTTTAATTAACTTAAAATCCACGTGTCTTTACTACCACCACCTTGCGAAGAGTTAACAACCAACGATCCTTCGCGCAATGCCACGCGGGTTAATCCACCCGGTACAATCTCAATACCATGCGGGCCATACAAAGCAAATGGCCGCAAGTCCACATGCCGGGGTTGTATTTTACCATTTATATAACAAGGCACTGACGATAAACTAATGATGGGCTGCGCAATAAACTGGCGTGGGTTTTTAGCCACTTCTTTTTTATAATCCATTACTTGTTGTTCGGTGGAAGCACTGCCCATCAACATACCATATCCACCACTTTCGTTTGTTTTTTTGATAACCATCTTACCAATATTTTCAAACACATGCTTCAAATGTTCAGGATTATCCATGGCATAGGTGGGCACCGTTTTTAAAATTGGTTCTTCGTTCAAATAATATTTAATCATATCGGGCACGAATGGATAAACGGCCTTGTCATCGGCAACGCCATTACCAGGAGCATTTACAATAGCTACATTACCTTTTCGAAAAGCATAATACAAACCCGACACACCCAAAATACTTCCGGGATTGAATATAAGCGGATCGATAAAATCGTCATCAACCCTGCGATAGATAACATCTACTTGTTTTAAGCCCGCAGTGGTTTTCATATAAACCTTGGCATTATCAACAACCAAGTCGCGACCTTCCACCAACTCTACACCCATTAGCCGGGCAAGCGTAGTATGTTCGAAATAAGCAGAATTAAAAATGCCGGGTGTAAGCAATACCACCGTAGGCTGGCTCTTTTGTTGATTACTGATTGCTAATAGATTCTTAAGTAAAATGTCGGGATAGTCTTTAACGGAACGAACATTATTGCGCGGCACCAAACCAGGAAATACGCGGTAGGTCATGTTTCGGTTCTCTAACATGTACGAAACCCCCGATGGTGTGCGCAGGTTATCTTCCAGCACATAAAACGATCCATCGCTATCGCGGATAAGATCAATACCGGAAATATGTGTGTAGATATTGAAGGGAACATCTACATGCACCATTTCGCGTAAAAAATTGGGGCAAGAGTGTACAAGCGATGCCGGAATTACACCATCTTTTATAATAAACTGATCGTGGTAAATATCTTTCAGAAAGATATTTAATGCTTTGATTCGTTGTTTAATTCCGGCTTCAATGTGTTGCCACTCAGCCGCAGTAATAATGCGCGGAATAATATCAAATGGAAAAATTTTTTCAATGCCTTCGCCATCGCTATAAACAGTAAAAGTTATACCCTGGCTCATGAATAGCTTTTTGGCTAATTCGTCCTTGCGGGTTAACTCTGCTGGCGAAACCTGGCTTAGGGAATCAAAAAACAATTGATAATGATTTCTGATTTCGCCTTGTACACACATTTCATCCCAGATGTTGGGGCGGGTGGTATATTCTGTGAGGAGGGAAGCAAAAGACATTGCTTAAATATACTAATGCTGTTGAAGTAAGCAATAAGTGCAACCCCAAGTAATTTGCCGCCAGCGGCTGAAAACGGTTGCACTCTAAAAACAGAATGCCGGGTACCCCTACCCGGCATTCAACTTAAACAACAAAAAAAACTAAACAACAATTTCTTTTAGTATCTCATACCTTAAACCCAACTGAAACTACCAGCGAGCGACCATCTGAAGGCCAGATACCCGGCCCTGGGTAAAAGGAAGGCCGTTTGGTAAAGTACATGCAGTTGGTAACATTATTAATATTTGCCCTGATGGTAACTTGCCGAATTGTAAAAGTGGAATTGAGATCAAGCAGACCATAGGCAGGTACCAAACCCACGGCACCATTAGCTGAAGGTGTAACAGTATTTAAGGCATCGGCAAAGGTATCGCTTATATAGCTATATAAAAGTGAAATGCTTCCTGCAGCAGATCGCACTGTTATACCATTTCGGGTTATTATGTTTGGAACACTCTCCAGCTTGTTTCCGGAAATGTTTACATTACTTTCCGCCACCCGAATTTGTGCCTGGGTGTATCTTCCATTAAACAAAGCAGTGGAAGTAAAAACAGAAAATGCTAACCGTTTACGAAGCGGGGCAACATACTCGGTATAAATTTCTGCCCCTGTAGTAGCCGAATTACCTATGTTGGTACGGTAGAGATAGAACTGATCTAACTCATTGCGCATGGCTTGTGTACCTAACCGATTATTGTATTGAATGTGAAACACGCCTACATCCCAACGCAGGTATTTTGAACTACCGCGAAAACCTGCCTCTGCATTATACCCATAAGCATCTTTTAGATTTTTGTCTGCTTGTTCGTAAGCCGAAGCTGGAACGATATCTTTGAAGATTACAGGACGGTAAGCTTGCGACCAACCGGCATACAGCGATCCATATTTTAAGGCATACTGGGCATTTAATCCGAGTAATGGAAATTTGTGAACTATTGTATTCGGAAGGTCGTTTGCATCATAGTAAGAAATAAAGCCCGTCATTCGGGATTGCCCCGACTCGTACCGGAAGCCCGGTGTTACTGATAATTTATTTGTAAGTTGAAATTTGTTCTCTAAAAAAACTGCCACGTTGGTGGACTTTAGATGCATGTTGCGACCAAACACCGGGTAGGTAAGTGAAAGGTCAAAATCGGTACCGGTTGTTCCTTTACCTTGCTGCCTGCGATGCAAATCGTTATTAAAGTATTGCAAACCCACTACAAGTTTGTTTCCAAATCCAAGCAAACTATAGCTATGCAACAACCGTAACTCCGAAGTGTAACTGTTAAAATTATCTATATCGACCTGACGGGGTGCATATTGATTGGTTGCTGGGTCAGGCACGTCTTGAACATCGGCAGGCTTATCGAACATTACACTATTTCGATACCCTAATACGGCCGATGTTAACCATGTTAATTTTGTGTTTTGTCCAAGTTGCCAGTCTATAGTAAACGATGGTACATATATTTCCGGATTGAAATAATTACGCGATCGGGTAGATTGACGTGGGTCTTGTGCGAATTGTGCATCGGTTAATGCGCCTGGAATGTGATAGATATAATTTGATCGGCTTAACTCGGCCGTAAACTTTAATACTGAGGTTGGCGCATAGCTTAGTTGAATGGATTGAGCATCGTAGTGAGTCTGGCTGTTGGTTCGATACCCATCTGATACGCGTTTTGAATAATAAGTGGCATATTGAAACTTACCAATTGTGCCGCTTGCTGCCAAGTAAGAACTAACTAATCCGTATGAGCCAACTGAAGTAATGCTTTCAAGACTGAAGCCTCTTGTGCTATCGGGTGCTTTGGTTACATAATTTAACATACCACCAAACTGTGCTCCGTATTGCAACGAGCCGGTGCCTCGCACTAATTCAATTCGTTCAACTGCTTCCATAGGAATGCTATAATGACTAGCCGGGTACCCATAGATATCCGAATTTGTGATCGAACCATTTCTGCGAATATTAAACTCCCACCCCCGGTGCGGATCAAGCCCACGAGTGGAAATATTCATTTGATTTCCGCTACCATCCATATCATACACAAATACACCCGGAACCTTTGCAAAAATTTGTCGCCCTGTTTTTTCAGCAATGTTAGCATTGGTTGCGTTTAGGCTAATCACTTCGTTTTTCTTTCCCGACCAAAGATTGGTGCCCGATGATTCCGAAAGCCGGTAAATATCATAAAGGCGATTGCTCTTTATTTCTACCTCATTCAGCTTGTGCGCACGCAATGAATCTTCTTGTGCTATTACCGAAAAAGTTACTAGCACAAAAAAAATTATGATCGGTATTTTAATCATCCGCACCATCAGCTTGCGCCCGTGCAATAGTATATGCGGCAACGGCACGTCCTTGAGTTAAACCTGCTTCTGAATCAAATCGATAATGAATGCCTCCATAAATTCTGGATTCTGCAGCTTCAATTGCCCACGCCCGTACAGCACTTGCTTCTTGAGGAAATATGTATGCTAACACTTCGGCAGCAGCACCCGAAAATGTACTATGCCCCGATGTGTAACTTGGAAAATTGGGTGTACCCAAAATAGTTTTAAAGCCATTCATGGTTTGAATAGGCCGTGGGTAGTGATAATAATATTTAGCATCCCAACAGGCTACACCGGCATCCATAACGGCCATGTTTAAATAGGCAAACGTGCGGGCTGCCCGCAGCGGGTTCATATTGTATTTAACAATGTATTCTTTCGTTCTGCGATTCCAATGGCCGGGAGGTGTATAGGTTCCTAAACCATCCGACCACCAGTTGGCAATTTTGCGTTGTTCGGTGGTTAAGTTCTTAGCAATGTCGCGTAATTCCTTTGCATCGCGTTCAAACTCTGCCGAGCCTGGTGCAGGAGGTGGAACCGGTCGCACAGCTACCACATCAGGAACATTCCACATGTTTACTTGCCCAAAGCGGGGTGTTAACCCAACCGGGCGCACAGGGGTTTCCTGATTATCCCACGACCATCCGAAGCGATCGAATGCCTCTTGTTTAATCTGATCCGAAACTGGTTTCGGGGTTTGGGCCGCACCCATTTTATCGGTTGAAGCGCGCGCTAATGCTGCTGTTTTTACCGCGGTTGCAATAGCTGTTCCCGCTTCAATATCACTGGTTGTATTTGAACCAGACCACATCAGGCTACTAACATGTTCTTCGGCACGGGCATTCAGGTAATCGTGTTCCAGCGGAAACATTGCCTTCAATATATCGCGCGATACTATTGCAATTACGGCACCATCGCTTGGATAAGCAGGCAACGAATTTTTTGTATAGGCATATTCAATTGATGCATCCGTTATGTACGGTGCCGGGCGATTGTAGGCATACTTATAATGCCAGGCGGTTATCAAGCCATCATATTGTGCTACACTTAAGTATGCCAACATGCGGCTGGTATAGGGCGGATGCGCAAACGGAAACGGTGGTGGCCCTGCCGGATTAGCAGCAGAAGGTAACGTATAGGTGCCATCCGGATTGGGAGGCGGTATAAGATTATATTTAGCGGCCAGTTCAAGGGCAATTTCATTCCATCTTAAAACTGGGTTGTTAGTCCAGTACGTAATTGCCTCGCGTTGTTTATTTGTAAGGTTTTGAGTGGCTGTTTTTAAAGTCGCTAATTCGGCCTGGTAAGCGGGCGAACCTACGGCAGCAGGAGGAGCAACCGCAATGTCAGTTGCACTTGAAAACAAGATGGGTTGCCAAGTGCCACCGTCACTATCCAGCGTTGAAAATTCGTAGGCTGTATATTTAAAAAAAGTAGGAAGTTCATTTTCACAACTGGTTACAGATGCAATGATCAACACCAGGCTTAAACTAATTGCTATTATCTTTTTCATAGAATGTAAATCAAAATGTAAACTGATACGTAATACCTCCACCTACTCCCGTGGCTTTACCCATATTTCGTCCTTCTAAAACCTGGTTGTATGATGCCATCAGGCTAAAGCCTTTTATGGATTGAATGGACTTGAAATAATATTGTGCAAAGAAGCCAGCCTGTGTAACTTCAAATTTATTGGTAGGCTGGGGCATATTCCATCTGCGAATGTCATCGCCATCAATGCAATTAAGTGTTGAATAGGATGCTTCGATACGAAGGTTGTGCTTCAGTGCCCAGCCCCCTAAAACCGCCTGGTAGTTAACCGCGCTGGGCACATCCATAAACGTGGTATAGTAACTTCCGTTGTTGTAATAATATGGTCGCTCTACTTCCGTTTGTCCGCGCCACACATAGGCTGCTG
Source organism: Cyclobacteriaceae bacterium (assembly GCA_019638395.1). Taxonomy (GTDB): domain Bacteria; phylum Bacteroidota; class Bacteroidia; order Cytophagales; family Cyclobacteriaceae; genus ELB16-189. Next base: position 351,877 of record JAHBTX010000004.1, on the reverse strand, counting down.
TTGCGCGCACATAAATCATTTTATTGAATTCGTACTGGCCAATTACCCGGCCCGTAAGTTCTTGTGTGCCCAAACCTAAACTGTAGGGCATGTAATCTGATAAGTAGTTACTCATGGGAGTGCCGAATTGTGCAACCGCCAACGCAGAAACCCGGTGTTTACCAAAATCTTTTTTTATAGCCTCGTATTTCAAAGCCAGGTTTACATCCTGAAAACCTTTTACGCCCGCCAACTGGCCGCCATCGGACTTAGTGCTTACATACGGTGTTGATAGCAACACATTTAATTTATTAGTAATGCCATAGGCGATCATCGGCATGTAGGTAGTTCGTGTAAATGTGCCAATGTTCGCATTTGAAATCAGGTTGGTGCCTTCCCAGTATTCATCCCAGGAGCCCTGATCGTACATCATGGCAAAACATATTTCTTTCTTTTTCATCATAATGGCATCGGTATAGGTTTGGGCAACTACGGTTGTAACCAAACCGATACAGCATGCCTGTAACAGTAGAATTTTTTTCATGCAGAAATTAATTTGTTGTTTTTAGAGTATTGGTTCAATTGCTGGCATACAAAATACCGCGATGAAACACGGGATCAAATGCATACGCCTGTCATCCTGAAAAAATCAGAATGGCTAAATCCGGTACTGGATTTAAATTAAGAGACTAAACTTTAGGAGGTGGACTGGTTGTGTCAGCGATGCGGGTTGGATATGCAACTACCCTTTCGCCATGCGTTACCGCGTTGTTCCAGCCAACTGTTTTGTTTTGCAAGCTGGTTGTTGTATTAATATAGTCCTTACTAAAATTTTGAAGCGTTTTGGTTTGGCTTTTTTCCGATGCGGGTTTATCAGTAAACGATTTTACGTATTCGGCTAAAGCCTGTTTAATGTCTTTTGAAGTAGCATCTTTTACACAAACAATGTACAGCGTATCGCTTTGCAATTTCTGTTTTACCATTCGGTAAACTTCGCCTTCGTGCTCAAACTCACCATCTACGCGGGTATATTCCTTTGAATCGGTGGCGTAGGGAATTGTAAGCGGAACCTTGATTGTTACCTCGTGCTGGCGCTCATATTCATCAGAATCGAACTGAGCTTGCAAGTTTTGTTTGTTTTTGAGTTGTAAGCCTACCAAAACGCCATAATATCCCAGCACGTTTAGCAGGAACAAAAGCATCATAAATAGGGCAAAACTTCTTTTCACAAGAATAAAGGTAAAGAAATGTTTGAAATGTCAAAATCGGGGCATGTTGATACAGATCGTTTTACCGTATTCTAAGATACGAAAACAGCTTTGTTTGCCTCAGAATTTAATGAATTTTTACAGCCTTAAGTTGCTGTTCAGATATGCTCTTTTTTATTCTTCACGAGGTCATACATCAGCTCGCGGGCACGATGCAACTGGGCCTTAACAGTACCCAGCGGAGCATCTAACTCAACGGCTATTTCTTCGTAACTCAGTTCGTTAAAATAGCGCAGCCGCACCAGTTTCTGGTATTTGCCGGGAAGCATGTTCACAAATACCTGAATCAACTCTTCTTTTTGCGCCTTGATGGCTTCATCCTGTGGGTTCAGGTTACCGTCATCTTCTACATCAATACTCACTGCCTGTCCATCATCATCCGTAAAGGTATTTTGAATGCTGAGGGTATTGAGTTTTTTCTTGCGGATAAAATCGATGGTGTTATTGGTGGCAATGCGGAATAACCACGTGCTAAAAGTAAAATCTTTTTTGAACCGGGCCAGGCTGCGAAAGGCTTTCGAGAACGATTCCATGGTAAGGTCTTCGGCATCGTCTATGTTGCGCACCATTTTCAATATCATGTGATAAACCGGGCGCTTATAGCGCTGCAAAAGCTTGGCATAGGCTTTATCATCACCGCCTACAGCCATGTCAATCAGCTTAAAATCTTCCAGCGCCTTGGATGAAAACCGGTTTTCTTCTAATTCTTCCATCGTAATTGTTTCGCAACTAACGCCCGCAGGCCGGTTACAAGATAGTAAAAGGCAAAAATAAAATCTAAAACCGGCACTTCCCACATTTCAAAATGCACACCTGTTTTGCGCGCAAGTGCTTTAAACAATAGCATGAGTATCAGTATTCTGAGTAAAATTACACCGGCCACATAATACATAAGTGTACTGAATAATGCGGGCACCAACATAAAGCAACTTGCCAGCCAGCTAAGCATAAACAAACCCAGTAAAACCTTGTCGCCCAGCCGATAATACTTTCCTGCTGCCAGGTGCCTGCGTTTTTGGTGCAGAAACTGTTTCCAGCCCGATGCAGATTTTGAAAAAACCAGGCTATCGGCAGAAGCAACTGCCACCGTGTTACTCTTTTTAGCATATTGATTTACAAACAAGTCATCATCGCCACCGGTAACATGCTGATGTGATATGAAGCCTTTGCCCGATAAAAACTTCGACTTCTTATACGAAAGATTTCGGCCCACACCCATGTAGGGATTACCCAGCCAGGCAAAGCCCAGGTATTGAATAGCCGTAAGCAATGCCTCGAACCGGATAAAGGCATTTAACCAACCGGACGTTTTTTGATAAGGCGAAAAACCCAATACCATCTCTGTTGCCGGCTGATACGAAGAAGTTATTACCCTGGCCCATTGGTTACTGGCCGGCCGGCAATCGGCATCGGTAAACAAAAGATGTTCGTATTTGGCTGCTTTAATGCCGAGCGTTAATGCATATTTCTTTCCACTGATGTGATCGGGCTTGTGTTGAACCCGCACCAGGCGCAGATGATTATGCTGCTGACTTGTTTCGCGCAGGTAATCGAAGGTGCCATCGTTGCAGCGGTCTTCCACCACAATTACTTCAAACTCAGGATGATCTTGTGCAAGCAATAACGGCACTAACTCGCGCAGGTTTTCTTCCTCATCGTGGGCGCAAACTATAATCGATACCGGTTGAGGAACACCGGCAGCAGATTGGCGGTTTTTGAAAAAGGCTATCAGTAACAAGCTTAAGTAAACTACCTGTACACCAACTGCCGCCAGAAAAACGAGTGCTATTACCGCCAATGAAAATTTTTTAAGCCCGACAAAGATAAAGGCTTCACTGGAATGAGAGGCATATCCCTAAACTTACCCGAACTAAAAAGCGATAGTGTTAAGTATTTGCACGCCCAAAAGCCTACACCTAACTTGCGGCCCGAAATGAAATTTACACTTTCAGCTACCAATCCGGATTGCAAAGCACGAGCCGGTGTAATTCTTACCGATCATGGCGAAATACCTACACCTATTTTTATGCCGGTGGGTACTGCAGGTTCAGTAAAAGCCGTACATCAGCGTGAGCTTGAAACCGATATTGATGCAAAAATTATTTTAGGAAACACCTACCATTTGTATTTACGGCCGGGACTTGGTTTGTTAGAGCAAGCCGGTGGATTGCACAAGTTTATCGGGTGGCAACGACCTATACTTACCGATAGCGGTGGCTACCAGGTTTATTCGTTGGGCGATAACCGCAAGATTACCGAAGAAGGCGTAATCTTTAAATCTCATATCGATGGCTCAAAACATGTTTTTACACCCGAAGGCGTAATGGATATTGAGCGCACTATTGGGGCTGATATTATTATGGCGTTTGATGAGTGCACACCTTATCCGTGCGAATATGCCTATGCCAAAAAATCGATGGGCCTTACACACCGCTGGCTGCAACGATGCGTAAAACGGGTAAACGAAACAGAAGGAAAGTATGGCTACTCGCAGGCGTTGTTTCCCATTGTGCAAGGCAGTGTCTATAAAGATTTGCGCACACAATCGGCTGAGTTTATTGCTTCGCAGGATCAACCCGGTAATGCCATAGGTGGGTTATCAGTTGGCGAACCACACGAGATGATGTATGAAATGACCGATCTGGTATGCAACATTTTGCCTGAACATAAACCACGATACCTGATGGGTGTGGGTACACCTGAAAATATTCTGGAATGCATTGCACTTGGCATCGATATGTTTGATTGTGTAATGCCCACACGCAATGCACGCAATGGTATGCTATTTACCACACAAGGCATTATTAACATCCGCAACGAAAAATGGAAAGACGATCTTTCACCCATCGATCCGGAGCTGGGCGATTATGTAAGTTCTTTTTATTCAAAAGCATACCTGCGGCACCTGATTATTGCCAAGGAAATTTTAGGCGCACAAATTGCTTCTATCCATAACCTTGCATTTTACCTTTGGTTGGTAAAGCAAGCCCGGCAACAAATCTTAGCAGGTACTTTTTATGGCTGGAAAAACCGTATGATAAAAATCGTTTCGCAACGCTTGTAATTTTTTTGAATGACCATTCTGGATCGGTATATCATAAAAAAAATTCTAACTACGTTTTTTTACGTGGTGCTGATTCTGGTTGCAATTATTACTGTAATTGATGTTACTGAAAAAATAGACAAGTTTGTTGTCAACAACCTGAACACGGCCCGCATATTGGGTTACTATGCCGACTTTATTCCATGGATTGCAGGTCTTATTTCACCCATTACCGTTTTTATAACTATTGTTTATGTTACCTCGCGTATGGCTGCCCATACCGAAATTATCGCCATCCTCAGCAGTGGCGTTAGTTTCAAAAGGTTACTATTGCCTTATTTTATTGCCGCCATGATAATTGGTGGAATCAGCTTTTACCTGAATGGCTGGGTTATACCCAAATCGAACCGCGAGCGAATTGAATTTGAACTGCAATATTTTAAAAAAGCCAACATAACCAACCGATCGAACATACACATGCAAGTTGAGCCCAACGTATATCTGTTTATTCAAAACTTCAGCAGCCAATCGCAAGTGGGCCACCAGTTTACGTTAGAACGTTTTGACAGCAACCGGTTGGTAGAAAAATTAACGGCCGAAAATATTCAGTGGGATACTGCCAAACGTAAATGGACACTCCGCTATTGGAAACACAAACCAATCGATAGTATTTTCAGAATACGGTCAAAAGGTGCGGTTATCGACCTGGCTTCGCACGGGGATGCGCTGGATACCACCCTTACCGTCACCCCAAAAGATTTTGATGCCACCGACCGCGGGTACGATGGCATGACCATTCATGAGCTTACCGAACAAATTGAAAAGATGCGCTTTCGCGGAAGCACAGGAGTAGAAGTATATGAAACCGAAAAACAAATTCGCTATGCAATACCCTTTACCATTTTTGTGTTGGTATTTATGGGTGTGCTGGTTTCATCGCGCAAAAGCAGAGGTGGAACCGGATTTCAGATTGCACTTGGCTTCTTACTTTCTTTCATCTTCATTTTATTTTTTACGATGACACGCACTTTTGCCGAAACGGGAGCACTTCCTCCATTTCTGGCCGCCTGGTTGCCAAATGGTGCGTTTATCATAATCTCACTGGGTATGTATAAATACGTTCCACGGTGATTGCCACAACACGAGATTATATACACCTGCACATGCTCGTCTTTTTATGGGGCTTTACGGCTGTATTGGGTAAACTCATTTCAATTCCATCGGTCGAAATGGTTTTTTACCGCACGTTGCTGGCTGCTATGGGCATGGGTGCAATTATGCTGTTGCTTCGTAAATCGTTTCAAATTTCGGGCTCGCTACTGGTAAAAGTGGTGGCTACCAGTGTAATTGTTGCCATTCATTGGATTACATTTTTTGTATCCGGAAAAATTTCAAACCCCTCCACCAGTTTGGTTGGCTTTGCCACATGTTCGTTCTGGGCCGCTATACTCGAACCAATTCTGAAAAGAAAAAAAATTGCCGGTGTTGAAATAGCGTTGGGCGTGGTAGTGCTTATTGGGTTGGGAATTATTTTAGCTTTTGACTTTAAACACCCGCTCGGTTTATTATTAGGTATAATCTCGGGTTTAACCGCAGCATGGTTCAGCATTATCAACTCAAAACTGGTACACCAGGTAAATGCGTATGCAATTACATTTTACGAAATGCTGGGAGCGTGTTTACTGATTTTGTTATTCATGCCACTATACCTACAACTTCCTACCGTAGATCAACTCAACCTGATACCTACTGTTAGCGATTGGTTTTACATTGCCATTATGGCGTGGGCTTGCTCGGTATATGCCTTCTCAGCCTCAATTAATCTTTCCAAAAAAATAAGCGTGTTTATGATTCAGCTTGCGCTAAACCTCGAACCACTTTATGGAATTGTATTAGCCTTACTTGTATTCGGGCAACAAGAAGTAATGAACTGGCAATTTTATATGGGCACTTCCATTGTGTTAAGTGCCGTTATTATTTATCCTATCTTAAAAAAAACGCAGGCCAGGCGACTTGAAAGTCTTTAGTGTTCCAATTCATGCGTATAACTCAACTGAGTACTCCAGCCCAATAATCTACATCGCTAAACTTACTTTGCAGATTAACCGGTGCATCAAATATTCCAAACACCGAAGCACCTGAGCCACTCATGCTCGCGTAAAGCGCACCGTTGGCATACAGTTGTTTTTTCAATTCGCCTATTACCGGAAACTTTTTAAACACCGAAGGTTCAAAATCATTCACCAGTTTTTCACGCCAGCTTGTAATGGGCAATTGTAAAATATCTTTTAAGTTGTTAACCGGTTTAGTGGGCACTACTCCTGCATACGCATCGGCTGTAGCTACATGTACATCGGGTTTTACCAACACCAGGTACTTGCCCTTCAAACTAACGGGTGCAGCAGTAAGTACTTCGCCCCGGCCTTCGGCCAACATGGGTTGGTCTTGCAAAAAGAAAGCGCAATCGCTACCCAATTCAACCACGTAGCTTTTTAATTGTTCGGGCGAAAGTTTCAGTTGAAAAAGTGTATTAAGCGAACGCACCATAAATGCGGCATCGGCTGAGCCACCACCCACGCCTGCACCCATCGGCAATATTTTATGCAAATGAATTTTTACAGAACCTAATCTAAATTCATTGGCTAAGAAATGATATGCCTTCACACATAAATTCTGTTCGGGCAAACCGGCCACGGGTAAACCGGAAGTGGTGAAGGCAAATGTATTAGCTTTAATTACTTCCAGAATATCAGTACGGGGAACGGGATAAAAACATGTTTCAATGTTATGATAGCCATCGCCTCGCTTCGCTACAACGTGCAGGCCAAGGTTGATTTTACAATGCGGAAAGGTTACCATTTAGACAGTTACTGGTTACCGATTACTGGTTGCTGATGTTACACACCCAACAATCTTAACCAGATACTAAATTTAAATTACTTGGATAACCGTTCAATCAGATTATTGGTAATACCCGATGATGAAAATCCACCATCGTGCATCAGGTTTTGCATGGTAACCATGCGGGTGTAATCCGAAAACATAACGGCAATGTAGTTGGCGCAATCTTCTGCGGAAGCGTTACCCAAAGGCGACATCATATCAGCAAAATCAAAGAACACATCGAAACCTGAAATGCCGGTACCGGCTGTGGTTTTGGTTGGTGATTGTGAAATCGTATTGACGCGTACTTTCTTTTTGGTGCCATACCGCTGGCCATAACTACGCGCAATGGATTCCAACATGGCTTTGGCTTGTGCCATATCGGTGTAATCGGGGTAAGCGCGTTGTGCAGCAATGTAACTTAATGCTACTACCGAACCCCACTCATTCATCGCATCTAATTTTTCTGAAGTCTGCAATACTTTATGAAACGACAGCGCAGAAATATCGAGCGTCTTCAAATACCATTCGTAGTTCATATCGCCATACTCTTTGCCTTTGCGGATGTTAGGACTCATACCAATCGAGTGCAATACAAAATCCAGTTTTCCACCCAATACTTCCATCGATTTGGTAAACAAGTTATTCAGGTCGGGTTCGGAAGTAGCATCGGCCGGAATTACCTGCGCGTTGCAGGCTTCAGCCAGTTTGTTGATGGTGCCCAACCGCATAGCGATGGGGGCATTGGTTAATGTAAACTCACCACCTTCTTCTTTTATTTTCAATGCTGTTTTCCAGGCAATAGAATTTTCATCTAACGCTCCGAATATGATTCCCTTTTTTCCTTTAAGCAGATTGGCCATGTGAAGTGCGATTTAAAAGTTTGAGCAATATTACAAATTTCCTGCGCATTGCGCCTATTTTTGCGCTCTGTGAAAAAGCAACCGACAGCACCCATTGGGGTTTTTGATAGTGGCATTGGCGGACTTACCGTAGCCCATGCCATCCAACAGGAATTACCGAACGAAAGCCTGATTTATTTTGGCGATACCGCGCACCTCCCTTACGGTGATAAATCGGAAGCTGCCATTCAGGCTTTCTCGATTAAGATTGCCGATGTGTTGTTGAAGCAAGGCTGCAAAGTAATTGTGATTGCATGTAACTCGGCCAGCTCTGCCGCTTATGAGTTGTTGAAAGAATATGTGCGCCACGATGCACACATTATTAATGTAATCGACCCGATGGTGGATTACATTGCCGAATACTACCCCGGCAAAACGGTTGGGTTGATTGGCACCAAACGCACCATAAACTCAAGTGTATATACGCGTAAGCTGGAAGAAGCCGACAACACCATCAAACTAAAAACATTGGCCACCCCTTTATTGGCACCCATGATTGAAGAAGGTTTTTTTAATAACCAGATCAGTCATGAAATTATTGCACAATATTTAGCCGATCCAACGCTGAATGATATTGAAGCACTCGTATTGGCGTGTACACATTATCCGCTGATCAAACCTGAGATTAACCAATATTATCAAAACAAAATTGCTATTCTCGACTCAGCTGCGATTGTAGCACAAGCTTTACATCAATACTTAGCAGCCCACCGCTTGCTGAACACAACTGCGGCTACCCATCAATTCTTTGTTTCCGATTATACCGAAGCTTTTGAAGCTGCCACCAAATTATTTTTTAAGAGCCAGGTAGAGTTGAGGCATCATCCGTTGTGGAATTGAGATTTATTGCTTTATGCAGAAGGTCTAGTTGTCGTTTCCTTCTTACGCATTTTAAAATATTCAATCACTTCGGCCTTAGTCATCTTTGATAACTTATGACTGAGTTTATCGCGCTGTTGCCTCATGAAATTAACAGCATCAAATTTTTTTTCAATCGTCTTCATATCTTTCAAATTCTCTTGGTGAACGAATCTCCAGTTGCCTATAGCCATTTTTTATGTTAATGGAGTTGTATCCTCGTATTCGTTGTACGTTAACAATATGTTTAAAGTTCCAACTAACCAGAAAATCAGCCCGGTTAATTGTTGCTAAAGCTATATGTAAGCAGTCAGCGTAACTTGTTTGCCCAACTACGCCTTCGTTTATGTACTCTGTGGCCAAATTTACCGCGTCATCCACAGTATCAAGAAACTCAGTTGATTCCACTTTAAGGCTTTTCACTAATTCTCTTACTTGTTCTGGAGCACTTTCAAGTTCATCTTGTGTAACTGTTGAAAACAGTAATTTAAACTCTCCATTCTTAAATCTTTCGAATAAAGGAATTGTGTGTTCAGCGAACTCTTCATCAAAATAACCACCAAATACTGATGTATCAATATATATTCTTTGCTTCACAGTTTAAATTTACGAAAAATAGTCCTGATTGAGTCGCTAAAATACCTTGCTATTTAAAGCCAGTTCAAGCTGGTGAAGAACCAGCACCTTAGGAAGATGTTCTTTTCTTTAAGCTATATCTGGAATATCATCCAGAATATAACTATGAATAACGAAGGAGATCTAATGTTTTGGAAATACATTTTATGGCTTGCTCCAATTACGCTTACATTTGTCGGTGGACTTATAAGTTTTTATGCGAATACCAAGATCAACAATATAGAACTCGTGATAAAGAAGAACAGGCAGGTGGCAGATTCACTCAAGTCAATGGAGGATTTGAATGAAAAAAGAAGAAATGAACGTCCTTTAATTTCCCTTACTAATGTATGGCCTGAACTTGAAAAACAGCCTGTTGTATTCAGGTGCGAATTCTCCAATGTAAGTGATTATCCAATCAAGGTTGGTGAAAGCAAGTTGTATGTTGATTTTATTCACCCTTCCGATAGGAATAAAGATCTTACCAAAAGATTCCCTAATTCTAATTCCAATTATGTCATATCAAAATTCAATTTCCTTTTAAAACCTAACGGAAGTCATATCATGGAATATAGATTTTTTGAACGATAATCCTGCACCAGCATATGTATTTAAAGAATTAAAGAAACATAATAGATTCTTGGTGGTTTCTGGATTACCTCGAGTATAGCCACGCGAAGAATGATAACAAGTATATTTATAAATTTATTTACCAAATGGAAATACCAGATAGTCCAACAGGCCCAAACAAGTTTCGAGTTATTCTTAGCGAAAATGAAGATTTATAGAATCAAGCCTTACAGTAATTGGGAAACACTTTTCATTCAGGTTATACTTAGAAATCTATGAAGTCGATTTTAAACTTTCAATCGCAGTATAAGATTTCGTTCAAATAGTTGATATACTTCCTCACATTTTTATGAATGTATCCAATAAGAATGACGCTCATGTCTGTTCCAATGCACTTTTAAAGTTTCATTGAGCCCAGAAGTTCAGCCAATCACAACTTATCTCAACCCACCCTCAATCCTCTCACACGTAGGATTTTTTCACTTTGTGGCGTTTATATCTCAAATAAAAGCAGAAATTTAGCCCTTTAACCAAAGGCTTGTGCTTACCACGTTGCTATTCATATTACCCTTTCTGGTATTCTATACCATTGTGGCGGTGTATGCCGAGCGTAAGATCTCGGCCTTTATGCAAGATCGCCTCGGCCCCATGGAAGTAGGCTATTACGGCATGCTGCAAACTGTTGCCGATCTGTTAAAGTTGTTGCAAAAGGAAGACCTCGTGCCCGCGCAGGCAAATAAATTTCTTTTCAAAGCTGCACCGCTGCTCATCTTTATCCCCATCTTTTTAGGGTTTAGTGTACTGCCCCTTTCGGCAGAATGGAGTTTTGGTTTTTCATCGGCTCTCTTTTTTCTGTTGGCCATTATTTCGTTGGATGTAATCGGGATTGTAATTGCGGGTTGGGCTTCCAACAACAAGTACAGCATGTTGGGCACCATGCGTTCGGTTGCACAAATTATTTCATACGAAGTTCCGCTCAGCCTGGCAGTACTTTGTGTTTGCGTGTTCACGCAATCACTCGACTTGCAGGAGATTTCCTATCAGCAAAGCATTCTTAATACAGAAAGTGTAACTCCACTTTTCGGTATAAAAGGTTTACCCGATGTAGCTGCGGTGGGTGGCTTTCTTACCTGGAATGTGTTTCGCATGCCGGCTTTATTTTTTGTATGGATTATATTCTTCATCGCGTCATTAGCCGAAAGCAACCGCGCACCTTTCGATTTACCCGAAGCCGAATCGGAATTAGTGGCCGGTTATCAAACCGAATACTCCGGCTTTCGGTGGGCAGTGATTATGCTGGCCGAATATGCCATGATGTTGCTGGTAAGTTTTGTAGGCGTAATTCTTTTTTGGGGCAGTTGGAATACTCCATTGCCCAACATCGGAACAGTTGCTTTGGCCGATTGGACAACCGGGCAACCAGGAACATTAGCGATACACGTGTGGGGAATTTTTTGGCTGGTGTTCAAAACCTTTACGCTGGTGGCCATCCAGATTTGGGTACGCTGGACGTACCCGCGTATTCGCATAGACCAGCTAACATCTTTAAGCTGGAAATTTCTTACTCCATTGGCTTTTGTGTTACTTTTGATCTGTGCTTTGTGGAAACTATGGCTATTGTAATAGTATGAAGTATTTTTTTACATCTGTATTTCTGTGTTGTGGGTTATTACTAACCGGAGTAACGTTTGCACGTCAAAACCTGGATAGTTTAGAAAGTGTGCTGCGCAATACCACAACCGATTCTGTTCGGCTAAGGCTTATGATTGAACTCTCCAAAAAATATCAATACAAAAATTTTGCAAGAGCCAAACAATTTTCTGATCAGGCCCTGGCTTTGGCCGAAGACAAAAATTGGGTATGGGGAAAAGTTTCGGCCTACTCGCAAGAAGGATTTCTGGCAACCATTAGTGGCGATTATACCAGTGCAATAAAATACGACAACCTGAACCTGCAATTGGTTATTAGTAAACGCGATAGTGCGGCCATTGCCGAAACGCTAAACTATTTGGGTAATGATTATAGCGACCTGGGCAAATACGATGAGGCCTACTATTACTTTACACAATCGTACCGGGTTGCCCGCGCCATTAACGATACCCTGGCTATGGCAGTTGCTATGTTTAACACCGGCACTGTGTTAACCGAGCTTGGCCAATACGACCTGGCGTTAGATCATTTTTCGGTAGCTATAAAACTTAGTGAAGCCAGTAACGATCTGGACGGATTGCCCTACAATCAAGATGCTGTTGGCGATGTTTTCTTACGGAAGAAAGATTATGGGAAAGCCGAAGAAAACCTGACCAAAGCCTTGAAGAATACCAAAGCCAGAAAAATAACAGTTTTAGAGCCGCGTATATTGAAACACCTGGCCAAACTCTATTTTGAAACCAAACAATTTGATAAAGCTCTGGCCATGTACGATTCGGCCACCCGCATATACGAGCATAACAGCAACGAATTTGGTGTTGCCGAAGTAAATCTGGGTAAGAGTGAAATTTTAATGGAGCAGGGAAAATTTGCCGAGGCCCAGAAAAAAATTGAAAGCAGCCTGGCAACGGCCAAAAGTTTCAATGCCGATAAAATGAGTATCGACTGTTACAAACTTTTATCGAACCTGGCCGAACGGAAAGGAGACTTTAAAGTGTCGCTCGAATATTATAAAAACTACAAGCAACTGGAAGATTCATTATTCAGCATAGATATGTTGGAAAAAATATTCCAGGATCAACTGCGGTTTAAAACCGAAACAAAAGATTATGAAATTGCTACTTTAAGTAAAGCCCGCTCCGATCAACAAGGAGAAATTAAACGCGAGGAGTTTTTAAGAAATATACTGGTAGTGGTGGTAGCCTTAACCGCCATTATGTTGTTTACGGTTTACAGAAGCGGACAGCGCAGAATTCAGATCAACAAATTGCTGATGGAGCACCAGGAAGAAATCAAAAAACGAAAAGACGAACTGGAACAACTCAATCAGGTTAAAGACAAATTCTTCTCCATTATATCACACGATCTACGTTCGCCCATGAATGCCCTTTCGGGGGTTTTGAACCTGATGGAACGCGACAACGTTTCGCGCGAAGAGTTTTCAAACCTAACCAAAGAACTTCGAACTCAATTTAACCATACGCGCACGCTCATCAATAACCTGTTGGATTGGGCACTGTTTCAAATGGATAAACTTAAAATCCAACCCGAAAAAATTGAACTCTCCGGATTGGTGAATGAAAACTTCAACCTGCTATCGTCCATGCACCTGAAGGAAATGAAGCTGGTTAACAAAGTACCTGCCAACACCTATGGCTGGGGCGATCTGAACATGGTAAACCTGGTGCTGCGCAACCTCATTCTGAATGCCATCAAATTTTCCAAAGCTGGTGGCGATATAGAAATTTCTGCAACCGAAAAAGACGGTTTTATTACCATGGCCATCCGCGATTTTGGAGTAGGCATTCAGCCCGAAGTTCAAAAGATTTTGTTTGAGAAAACAATGGGTTACAGCACCCGCGGCACCGCCAACGAAAAAGGTACCGGCCTGGGTCTTATTCTCTGTAAAGAGTTTGTAGAAAAAAACGGAGGTACTATTTGGTTGGAAAGCGAAGCCGGTAAAGGCAGCACTTTTTACTTTACATTACCCAAAGCATAGTTGGGATAATCTTTTTACCTCTATTTTTGTTACTTGAACTAAGCTACTCGAAATTACCTCGGTTATCGAGATCTATTCGCGGAAAGCATTAACGCCCCATGCAAAAGGAACAGTCGTATTGGAGTAATATTAGCAGAGCTGTTAAATCCTTAACGCACGGTCTGTCTTTAACATTCAAGCACCTTATAAAATCGCGCAAAAGTGTTAAGTCATTTGCAATTGCGGAATCCGGATACTTCGAAGCACAACAAGGCATTACAACCGTTCAATACCCGCACGAAACCATTCCCGTGCCGGATAATGGCAGGTATAAATTACACAATGAAATTGACGATTGTATTGTATGTGATAAGTGTGCTAAGGTATGTCCGGTAAACTGCATAACCATAGAACCCATCCGCTCGCCCGAAGAATTTGGAAAAACATCAGACGGAACTTCCAAACGGATTTATGCAGCTGTATTTGATATTGACATGGCTAAGTGTTGCTTTTGCGGATTATGCACAACCGTGTGCCCTACCGAGTGCCTTACCATGACAAAAGAATATGATTTTTCTACGTTTGATATAACGACACACAACTTTGGTTTCGGTAATATGAGCGTAGCAGAAATTGAACAACGAAAAAAAGAGTGGGCTACACATCAGCAAACCAAATCACCAACTACCACTACAGAAGGTACAAAGCCAGTTGTGGCTATGAAACCAAAGTTTAAACCAACTCCACCCGCACAACCCAACTCATAATGGAACAAGTGGTGTTGTACATATTAACCGGAATTGCTGCTGCCAGTGCACTCGCCATCATTTTTGTTCGGCAGGTCTTTTACGCAGCGTTATGTTTGCTTTCTTGTTTAATGGCATTAGCAGGTATTTACGGAATTATGCAAGCCGGCTTTTTGGCTATAACACAAATTTTGATTTATGCTGGCGGGGTATTAGTGTTGATTGTATTTGCCATTGTGGTTACTAATCGCTTACAAGGTAAACCATTGCAAGTTGAATCGCATAACCGGTTTTGGGGCTTGCTGGTAGCGGCTGTTATGGTGCAAATGTTAGTGTTCGGGTATCATCAAACTAATTTTGTAAATACAAGCTTGTCAGCATTTAGAGAATTAAAACCAATGGGTATAGCACTTTTTACCGACTATGCCGCACCTTTTGAAATAGGGGGTGTGTTGCTATTAGTGTGCCTGATTGGGGCAGCACTCACCGCTTCATCGTTCAAAAAATCTGTACATGACTGAAACTGATTTTCTGTTTTACTTGGGTGTATTGCTGTTTAGTTGCGGACTATTAATTGTATTCACTAAAAAAAATGCGCTGCTGGTATTAATGGGCATCGAACTCATGCTGAATGCTGCCAACCTGAACCTGGTTTTATTCAATAAACAACAAGCAGGTATGGATGGGCTACTGTTTGCTTTGTTTGTAATACTGGTGGCGGTATGCGAAGCTGCAGTAGGTATTGCCATTATTCTGCGCGTGTATCATTATTATAAATCGGCTGTACCCGATAACATCAACAACCTGAAAGAACAATGAGCGACAGCAATACATTTTTTGTTTTGCTCGCTACACTTATTATGCCGCTGGCATCGGCCGGTATTGCATTTTCGGTAAAAGAAAAATTCAGTTGGCTCATCCCGATCCTTAGCGCTGCACTCATGCTTGCAGCAGCCATTGCCATTTTATTCCCGCTGTTAGCCGATTATAATTTAAGTGAAACGTACTCAACCCCGTGGTTATCGTTAGGCACAACTTCTATAGAAATAGGAATTTTATCTACGCCCGTTACACGCATGATGGCTGCAGTAGTACTGTTTGTTTCTGCCATGGTTCATATTTTTTCAATGGGCTACATGGCCAATGAAAAAAATACCGATCGTTATTTTGGTTTCTTGGGTGTATTTACATTTGCCATGCTGGGGCTGGTGTATAGTACCAACCTGTTGATTACGTTTTGCTTCTGGGAGTTAGTTGGTTTTTGTTCGTACCGGCTTATTGCTCATTCCCAACATAACCCCGCTGCATCGCTTGCTGCTACAAAAGCATTCTTAATCACAAAAGCTGGCGATGTTGGGTTTTTAATCGGGCTGTTGCTGCTATGGGTACAAACCGGCACGCTGGCGTTTACAACACTTACCACAACCGGAGGCATCAGCACCCTTGCCGGCATTTGTATTTTTATAGGTGTAGTGGGTAAGTCGGCACAGTTTCCGCTCTTCAACTGGTTGCCTGATGCCATGCAGGGACCAACACCGGTGTCGGCATTGATACATGCCGCCACTATGGTAGCCGCAGGTATTTTTTTACTTGTTCACTTAGTACCGGCTTTTACACCCGATACGCTATGGCTGATGACTTATGTGGGCATAGCATCGGCATTAATGGGTGCGGTGGGCGCGTGGCTGGTTACCGACATCAAAAAAATTCTTGCTTATTCAACTATATCGCAATTAGGTTTTATGATTCTGGCCCTTGGGTTAGGCGAAGTTGCAGGCGCGTTTAGTCATCTGTTACATCATGCATTTTTTAAAGCTGGTTTATTTTTAGGTGCTGGTGCAATCATTCATGCCATGCATCAGGCAACGCATCATCAACCCGGGTTTGATGTACAGGATATTCGCAATCTGGGAAGTCTGCGCAAGCAAATGCCGTTTACCTTTATTGGCTTTGCTATAGCAGCAGCAGCGCTAGCAGGGATTCCCGGTACCACTGGTTATCTTTCAAAAGAAATTATTCTTACAGCCGTACATAAGCAAAATATCTGGTGGCTAGAATTAGCGGTTTGGGTAATTGTATTTGCAACCCCTATTTATATTTTTCGGTTGTTCTGGTTTGCTTTCTTAAAACCAGCAACTCACGGGTACACGGTTGAAGAAGCACCGTGGATTATGCGCATACCGGTTATCGCATTGGCTGCAGGATCAATTACATTTTTATTTTATGATGGCCACCTGAATTCTTTCGCTACCGTGGTTATGCAAACGCAAAGTACTATACCCGTAGTAATCATAATCGGGTCTATTGCTGTTACCGCTCTTGCAGTACTGGTTGGTTGGTCTATTCGAAACAGAAATGCAGCAAACACCTTCATCATTCAAAGTTTTCTGGATGATAGTAATGCCGCGCTAATTCGTCTGGCAACCTCGCTGGGTACACGAACAAGCACTTTCGATAAAAAATGGATTGATCGGTTTATTCACGCGTTGGCTTACGGCAAGGTGGTGCTTGCACATATTGCAGGTTGGACCGATAAATATGTGGTGGATGGAACCGTATGGAGCATATCCTGGGCAGCCCGCGGGTTAGGCGGAGTAACGCGCTCGGTTGTAAATGGAAAAATTCAAAGTTATTTACTGTGGGCTATAGCTGGCTTACTTACTTTTATAATTTGGATATTATACTAATGCCATACCTATCGTTACTCATATTTATTCCTGTTGTGGCTGCGCTGGTAGCATTGGCAATACCAGCCCGATACGTGCGCGTGTTCCGGTGGCTTACGTTAGGCACTAACATTTTGCAACTAATCATTTTCATTCTGCTGGCAGTTGGTTACCAACCCGAGACAGGTTTGCAAGCAACCGAACAAAAATCGTGGATCGCACTTTCTTTGGGCAACTGGGGTCAGCTTCAGGCCAATTACCTGGTGGCGGTTGATGGATTAAGCTTTCCATTGGTTGGTTTAAGTGTGGTGATTATGCTTATTGCTACGATTTCTTCGTGGCAGGTTTCAAAAAGCAGGAAAGGTTATTTTTCGTTATTGCTGCTGCTGAATGGTGCCATCATCGGAAGTTTTTGTGCGCTTGACTTTTTGTTGTTTTATGTCTTCTTCGAGTTTATGTTGTTGCCCATGTTTTTCCTGATCGGAATCTGGGGTGGCCCCAAACGCGAATACGCTTCCATTAAATTTTTTCTATACACTTTACTGGGCTCAATATTTATTTTGATTGTAATGGTAGCTTTATACCTGTCCGTTCAATCGCCCGAAAGTTCAAACGTGGTGCACACCTTTAATGTTTTACACATGCAAAACGCAGAGAACCTCATTCCCGGTTCGGTGTTGGATGCAGCAAGTTCAGGCACGTGGCGTTTGTGGGCTTTCGCGATTTTGTTTATCGGTTTCGCCATTAAGTTACCGGCTGTACCCTTTCACACCTGGTTGCCCGATGCACACGTAGAAGCACCCACTGCCATCTCAGTTATTCTCGCTTCACTACTCTTAAAAATTGGCGGGTACGGAATTTTACGTTTCGTTTACCCTGTATTTCCGGATGGTGCCGTTTACTTCAGCGATTGGGTGGCCGGTGTTGGTGTAGTATCCATTATTTATGGTGCATTTAATGCATTGGCGAGCAAAGACCTGAAACGATTAATTGCCTACTCGTCAGTATCGCACATGGGTTTTGTGTTGTTGGGTATTGCATCGGCCACTACCGAAGGAATTGCCGGAGCAGTTTATCAAATGGTAAGTCATGGAATAATTTCGGCCATGTTGTTTTTAATTGCCGGTGTGCTGAACGATCGCACACACGACCGGTTAATTGAAAACTATTCGGGACTGGCGTTGAAGATGAAACACTATACCGCATTTGTCCTCATTGCATTCTTTGCATCGTTGGGGTTACCCGGCTTCTCTGGTTTTATTGGCGAGGTATTAATTTTCTTTGGAGCTTTTCAATCGCACTCACTTAACAACCTGGTACCGCTTTGGATGCCATTGGTAGCTACGTTAGGTTTGTTGCTGGGTGCTGGTTACTACTTATGGACTATTCAACGCATGTTCTTTGGGCCATTCGCTACCAAAACAATCTATGCCGAACTACCCGATCTTTCAGCCCGTGAGTATTCCATGCTTTTGCCACTGGCTGTTCTTGCCTTTCTGTTTGGTATTCTGCCTCAGTTCTTGCTCAACTTTATCAATCCGTTTGCCGAAAACTTTACCGGGTTGTGGTTTTCGCTTGGGTTAAATGCAAATCCGTAACGGCATGCGCGAACCCATCTTCCATGTTGGCAATCATATTCTACAGGTAATACCAGAAATTATTCTGGTTGTTTCCATATGCATTACCTTGCTGATTGGTTTGTTTATTAAAAAAAATAAATCGCTGTTGCTGGCATCGGTTACAGCGTTAGCGTTATTACTCGCCTTTTGTTTTATCGTATTTAACTGGCCTTCTAAACCACAGGAAATTTTTTCCGGCACACTCCGCGCTGACGATTTCTCAGCATTCTTCCGATTACTCTTTTTAGCAGGCGGCTTATTCACGCTTTTTATTTCGTTACAAAAAGAAAGCGCTACCGAGTATGTTATTTTAATTCAGGCAATTGTAGTAGGTGCTTGTTTAGTAGCCATGAGCATGCACTTTGCTACGGTACTCGTTTCACTTGAATTGGTTTCGCTAAGTGGCTACGTACTGGCAGGGTTTGCCTTCAACAAACAAAGTTCGGAAGGAAGCCTGAAGTATTTTTTGATGGGCACAGTGGCAACCGCCTGCCTGGTATATGGTGTATCGCTTATCTACGGTATTGCCGGAACGCTGCATTTTTCATCTACTCAATTTGTGGATGTATTACTCCAATCGCATTCAATATTGGTATTGATTGCTGCTTTTTTAATTCTGTCCGCTATACTCTTCAAGCTAAGTGCAGTACCCTTTCATTTATGGGCACCTGATGTTTATCAAAGTGCCCCTACCCCGGTGGTGGCATTTCTTTCGGTGGTGCCTAAACTAGCCGGGCTGGTGCTGCTAATCAAAATTATACTCGCGTTTAATTTGTTTGGTCAGGCATCGGTTGACTGGCGCGTGATGATAGCGGTCATTTCTATTTTATCGATTGTTGTTGGGAATCTTTCAGCATTAGCACAAACCAACCCCAAACGGATGCTGGCCTATTCTTCCATTGCGCAAGCAGGATTTTTATTGGCTGGTGTTGCTACATTAGACCTTGCCGGCATTCATGCCACATTATTTTATGCCGTTGTTTTTCTAATCATGAACCTGCTCACCTTTACTGCTTTGCACTTCTTTGAGCGGTGGAAAGAACTTCCATCCATGGCCGATTTTTCTGGCCTTGGTCGCGTGGCTTTTATACCCGCGTTAGCATTGGTTACCGGTTTGATTGCATTAACCGGATTACCACCCACAGCCGGGTTCACTGCCAAGTTACTGGTATTTAGTTCGCTGTGGAGTGCATGGACCGATAGCGGGTTAACCATGATGCTGATACTCTTTATTGTAGGACTACTCAATACCGTAGTTGCCTTATATTTCTATCTCAAAATCCCGTATTATCTTTTTCTGAAAGAAACACCCCCCGGAACAGCATCCATAAAAATTTCCATTACCGGCAATCTTTTGTTATTGATTTTGGTTGTAGCAATTATCTGGCTCTTCCTCAACCCCGGGTTGTTGATGGGTTGGATAAATCGGATTACCTTTGTGCTGTAAAAGCAAACCGATGGGGGCTTTACCCACGGAGACCGCTTAGACAGGAAACCCGAAAAAGCTAATTATGAGCGATTCCATCCTTCACGAGTGCGGCATTGCCCTCATTCGATTGCGAAAGCCCCTTTCCTACTACATCGATAAGTATGGCCCTATGTATGCCATAAACAAGATGTACATCCTGATGGAAAAGCAGCACAACCGCGGGCAGGATGGCGCAGGTATCGCCAACATTAAAATTGATAACAAACCCGGCAGCAGATTCTTTAGCCGCTACCGATCCGTTAAAAGTCAACCGGTGGCACACCTCTTCAAAAAGATTGGCAAGAAATATCAAAAGGCTCAGAAGGAAGGCAAAGAGAAATTTAAAAACGAAGAGTGGCTGAAGGATAATGTAGCCTTTAGTGGCGAGTTATGGTTAGGACACCTGCGCTATGGAACACACGGCCTGAACAGCATTGAAAATGTGCATCCGTTTTTACGCCAGAACAACTGGCGAAGCCGCAACTTGGTTATGGCCGGCAACTTTAACATGACCAATGTTGATGAGTTGTTTAACGTGCTGGTAGAATTGGGCCAACATCCAAAAGATAAAGTTGACACCGTTACCGTGATGGAAAAGATCGGGCACTTTCTCGATTTGGAAGTGCAATCACTATTCGAAAAGTATAAGGAGCAGTTTTCAAATAAAGAAGTATCGGAAATTATTGAACGCGAACTGGACCTGGCGCGCGTATTAAAACGCGCCTGCAAAGATTTTGATGGCGGTTATACCATGGCCGGTTTAACCGGATCGGGTTCGGCATTTGTAGTACGCGATCCTTCGGGCATTCGTCCGGCTTATTATTATGCCGATGATGAAGTGGTGGTGGTGGCATCAGAAAAGCCAGCTATTAAAACGGCCTTTAATGTCAACTATTCGCAGATAAAAGAAATTCAGCCAGGGCATGCGTTGGTTGTTAACAAAGCTGGCGATTTTCATCACCAGGAAATTCTAAAACCGCTTACTAAAACTTCGTGTAGCTTCGAACGCATTTATTTCTCGCGTGGTACCGATCCGGAAATTTACCAGGAGCGAAAGCAGTTAGGCAAACTATTGGTGCCCCAGATTCTGAAAGCCATTAACTTCGATTTAAAGAATACCATCTTCTCGTACATACCCAACACGGCCGAAACCGCTTTTATGGGTATGATGTCGGGTATTGAAGATTACCTCATTGCCAAACAGAAAGATATTATTATTGATTCGAAGCCTACTGTTGATTCGCTGGATGATTTACTTTCATTCCGGCCCCGCATCGAAAAGATTGTTATCAAAGATGTAAAACTGCGCACCTTTATTACGGACGACTCCAACCGCGATGACATGGTGGCCCATGTGTACGATACGACCTACGAGGTGGTGAACAAAGGTAAAGACACGTTGGTTGTAATTGACGACTCCATTGTGCGCGGAACTACTTTAGAGAAAAGTATTTTGAAAATGCTCGATCGGCTGCAACCGAAAAAGATTGTAGTGGTATCGTCTGCACCACAAATCCGCTTCCCGGATTGTTATGGTATCGACATGAGTAAGATGGGTGAGTTTGTAGCCTTCAGAGCTGTTATTCAATTATTGAAAGAGCAAGGGAAAGATTATCTGTTGGGCGAAGTGTATGAACAATGTCAGCAGGCATGGCTGAATGGTGAGCCTGTAAATCATGTGAAGAAACTGTACGGACAATATACCTACGAAGAAATATCTGAAAAGATAACCGACATTGTGCGGCCTGCCGATATGAAAGCTGAACTGGAAGTAATTTTTCAAACAGTTGACAACCTGCACAAAGCTATTCCGAATCATAGTGGCGATTGGTACTTTACCGGCAACTACCCTACACCGGGCGGCATGCGCGTGGTAAACCGTTCATATTTGAATTATATGGATGGAAAGTTGGTGCGGGCGTATTGAGATCAATTTCTGCAAAGGGTCTCCGCTTCGTGACCCTGCGATTATTTAAGTACTTATTTCCAGCGGAAGACCCTGCTGAGAAGCCATCACTTGAAAGATCACCTATCCCTAAAACTCCAGATCCAGATAAATCTCTTTCAAAGGAACCTCCACCGCAATTGTTTCAATCGACACCGTGTTATTCACATTCACTGTTTCAGACATCAGCCAATCGTTGTTGGGTTGGCGTACAAATTTTAACAGACGATACTCCAGCGATGAGACAACCCAATATTCTTTTAAGGATTCAATGGAACGATACAACGTAAACTTGCCACCGGTATCATAGTCGGCAGTAGAAGTAGAAAGTACCTCACAGATAAAAGTTGGATTCAGCAGCGTATCAAATTCGTTGTCGAGAAACTCTTCTTTGCCACACACTACGCTGATATCCGGATATGTATAAAGTGAATTAATGGGAATGTGAATCCGCATGTCAGATCCATAAGGCCGGCACCCTTCGGATTTTAACTTTTGGTGTAAGAACGCATAAAAATTACCACTTATCACATTGTGCTGTCGCGTAGCTCCCGACATGGCAAATATTTCGCCCTTAAAATATTCACTCTTGTGTTCGGCCTTACGCTCCAACTCCAGGTATTCTTGTGGAGTGTATTTTCGGTTTTTTTGATTCGGTGCCGACATGGTAGGTAAAGTTAAGAAATTTTCGTTTCCAGATTTTACCATCACAACGGCTGCTTACTTCATTAAATCACAAGTGCATACTTTGAAATAAATATATTTCCAAAAAAGTTGAGGCATGTGTGTTACCTAAACCAGTTTGCTTTCATAAGACTTTTGTTTTGGCGAAACCGAAACGAAATCAGAATACTTCGTTTCGGTTTTTTCCAAATCATGGCAGGCTTTACTACCCTACTTTACAAATGTAAAAACATGTGTGCCCGCTACTGAACCAACCCGGCCCGAGCCAAGCGTAGTCGTTGTCCAGTTAAGTTCTAATTCCAGTTGAGCAGCCGTTATATTTTTGATGCGTATTTCAAGCCCATCGTTCCGCTTCAATTTGGTAGCAGTATCGTCCGTAAAACTCCATGTGCCGGTGGCAGGCCAAATAGCTTTACCGGAAGTAGCAGTAAAACCAGTTGTACTAAACTGCAGTTTAAGACCATTGTAAACATCTGTTTTGTCAACGCCATCTACTTGTACACGCTGCATGCGCCATTCGCTTGTAATTAATAGAGCGCGCACTTGTTCAGCGGGTGTCGGCTCTGTTGGTTCATCGCCCCCGCAAGCCATCAGGAAAATACAAGCAACAAGGGTTGCCAGCGCTAAGAATTTATTTATCAATTGAAGTTTCATAAGTATAAAAATTATTTTTTAATGAATCGGATTACCTGTTGCTGCTTACCGCTTATTACCCGCACAATGTATGTTCCGGGTGCATACGATGTCACATCCAACTGCAGACTCGCATTTCGGGATTGTTGCACACTAATGGGTTGCCCTTGCAGGTTCAGAATAGCCACATCCCGAAGTTGATCATCGTTGGGCAAATCAATCTGAATTCTGTCTGTTGTCGGGTTTGGATAAACCGATACTGGCAGTACCGTGCTGTTTAAATCTCCAGTTACAATCAATGCAAAATCTTCTGAGAATGCACTGGTACAAGTACCGGCACTTACCTGCACTTTATATACGCCAGGCTCATCAATAGTTAAAGTTGTACCAGTTGCGCCTGCTATCAACTCATTGTTTCGATACCATTGATTTCCATTTACGCTGCTGGATGTAAGTATTGGCGTAGTGGTATTTAAACCCGAAGCGGTAATAGTTGGTTTAGCCGGATTAACACAAAATGTTTGACTAACCTGAGGAGCTGCATTAAATGTTGCATTACCAGTTTGATTAGCGTGAATGGTTACACTTCCTGCACTTAAGAGTGTTACCGTATTTCCACTTACAGTAGCTATGCTGGTATTGGAACTGGTGTAGGTAACTGCCAAACCCGATGAGGCTGTAGCATTCAGCACGAACGGTGCATCGTCCACTGTTTTAGAAGTGAGGGGTGCAAAACTAATGGTTTGATTTTGCTTATCGGATACAACAAGTGTTTGTGCCACCGGGGTAGCAGCCAGGTAATTTGCATTACCGGTTTGAGCGGCCGTAATAATGGTGCTACCATTACCCAACACGATAACCGTGTTTCCAATTACCTCAGCAACAGCCGGGTTTGAACTGCTATAGGTAACTGCCAGGCCCGAAGATGCAGTGGCGTTTAGTTGGAAGGGAGGATCGCTTAAACTTTTTGCCGGAATTGCTTCAAACGCAATTGTTTGAGCAGCCTTATTCACTGTTAGTGTACGCGACACCGGAGTGGCGGCATTGTATAAAGCGTCTCCTCCCTGTGAAGCTGTGATAGAAGTAGTGCCAACTCCTGTTATGGTAACGGTTCCATTATTGGTAACAGTAGCTACTGCTGTATTAGAACTGGAATAGGTTAATGCTAACGGTGAGTTAACCGAGGCCCCAGCATCGAAAGGTTCATCTGTAAACACTTTTGCAGCAGGAGTTGCAAACGTAATGGTTTGCGAAGCTTTGTTGATGGTAAGCGAACGCACCACATTGGTTGCCGCAGCATAAACGGCATCGCCACCTTGCGAAGCTGTGATGTTAACGGTACCCGTGCCTTTAATGATCAACTGGTTGCCGGCAACTTCGGCAATGGTTGTATTAGAACTGGAATAGCTCACTGGCAATCCGGAATCGGAAACACTATTCAAAGAAATGTTAGCATCGGCTAACACCGGGCTTGCCAATGTAAAAGTGATTAGTTGTGGTATTTTATTGATGGTAATTGCTTGTGATCGAATGGTGCCGGCTCCGCATTGATTGGATGGCGTTACAGAAAGAGTAGCACTGCCGGTGGTACTCCAGGTAACAGCAGAAGTATTGCCGCTGGCAGTAAGCACCCCTTTGTCAGACAAAGCCCAAGTATAGTTTACACCAGTTACATTGGTTACAGAATATGCTACAACATTACCCAAAACAGGAGTTGAAGATCCTGAAATTGCAGAAGGTTGGGAAGGTACACCAATTACATTCACACTTAAAGTGCGAGGCGAGCCGTTGCCGCAGGCATTGGAGGGAGTAACAGTTATTGTTTTTGCTCCGGTTGTACTCCACGAAATTGTTACGGCATTGCCTGAACCCGTTACCGTTGCTCCTGCCCCGCCATTCCAGACATAGGTTGTGCCGGGCACATTCGTTATGCTATAAGTTCTTAAGGTTCCTGTACAAACTTCTTGCTCGCCAGTTATGACTGAGGGTTGCAAGGGTGTTGTTTCAATTACGCGGGTTATAGAACGTTCCGGCCCGAAACCACAACTGTTGGAAGCTTTAACCTTTATCACGTTAGTTCCTGCCGAAGACCAAGTGATGTTGATGCGTTCACTTTGTGCACCAGATGTAGTAAACGTACCCCCTTCAACTTCCCATGCATAGGTAACACCACCCACAGTAGGATTCACCAAAAATTCTTCCGTTGCACCCGCGCAAGCAGATGAACCACCGGTAAGAGCCGCAGGCTGTGCCGGAACGGAAATAATAACAAAGCCCTTAGTTTGTGCTGCCGATGTAGTACACCCATTGGTTGCCGATACCGAAATTGTTTTTGAGCCCGGTGTTGACCATTTAATGGTACGCGTTGTTCCAGAGCCTGTAATGGTAGCATCGCCACCGGCACTCCAGTTATACGTAGTGTTGGGTTGAAAGGGAACCGAAAAAGTGTATTCAAGATTAGCACAACCCGATGAAGGGCCAGTAATGGGATCTGGAATAGCAGGAGCCTCACACGGGCCAAACACAAATAGCGAGTAGGTTCTTGCTGTGCTAATGCCGCAACTGTTGGAGGTGGTTATGCCAATCGTTTTGGTACCTCCGGTTGACCAGCGGATTAATTTTGAATTTGGGGAAGCGGTATTGGTAATGGTAGCATCGCCACCGGCACTCCAATTAAAACTAACACCAGCCGGTTGCGCTTCTACAGTAAATGTACCATCCGTATTAAAGTTTAAGGTAGCGGGCCCGTTTACCGGACTGGGTTGTACGGGGGTGGGAGTACCACCACCAAAACTAATGCTGTTTACTTCCTGGTTTACAAAGCAAGACTTTGTAGCCAATACTTTAATTGTTCTGGCTTGACCATCGGCCAATACGGTGGCACTTAGTTTATTTCCGGCTACGGTGCCGGCTCCATTCAAATTCCAGTTATAATCTACTCCGGCTTCCGGATTTGTAATTGTATAGGTTACAGTATTACCCGTGCATATTCCGCCTGCCGGTGATACATTCAAAGATGGTGTTATTGGAGGTGTAGCCAGCCCAACGGAAACGGTGGTTCCAAATGTACTGGTGTTATTACAGGCATTGCGCGAACGAACGGTTACGTTGGCACCGCTTATCGTCCAGGTAATATCCGCAATTGTTCGCTGTGCATTTAAATACGTAACAAGGCCGGGTGCAAAACTAAAACTCCAGTCATATGAATACCCTTCTACCGGATTGTTTACAACATAGCGTGTGGTTGAACCTGGACAAACATTATCGGTTGGCCCGGTTACAGATGCCGGAGGATCCACCGAAAGTGCACACACATTAACATCCAGCGTAGCAGGTCCACTGCTACCGCAAGCGCTTACACCCTTACCCACAACGGTATATTTTCCAGCTGTAGCAAAGGTGGCGTCCCACGTGTTCCCGGAAACGGGAGTAAGTGTAACTCCGGTTAAAGGAACAACCGTAAGATCATTGGAAGTAGCCCCTGCCGAAAATGTTACCTGAAAACGTAACGTTTGATTTACCGTTGTATTAGCCGAACCACTCATAATTATAACCGATGGGGTAGCTGGAATAACACAAGGCGTAGCCACGTTAACAGTAAGGTTGCGCGCAGGCCCATTTCCACACGCATTGGATGGTATAACAGTAAGAGTTTTTGTACCTCCAGCCGACCATGAAACCTGAACGGAGTTTCCACTGCCTATAATCACACCATCTGCATTGGTTGACCAGGCGTAATTAATTCCGGCAACATTGGGCACGGAATACGTGTTGGTTGTACCTGCATCCACGGAAGTGGAGCCTGTGATGGTGCCCGGCTGTGCAGCAGCTTGTGTTACGGAAACAGTAAAGGTTGTAGCAACACCGTTACCACAAGCATTAGATGGTGTAACCTGCACTACCTTCTCACCTCCGGTTGACCAGGTAATGGAAACGGAATTACCTGTTCCCGTTATGGTGCTTCCTGCCCCCGCACTCCACACATACGTTACCCCACTTGTATTGGTAACCGAATAAGTTGATGACGTACCGGTACACATTAAATTAGCTCCGGTAATTGCACTTGTGCCAAGTGGCACATTATTTACAACAACCGATAGTGTTCTGGCTAAACCCGTACCACAGCTATTGGAAGGTGTAACCGTTAAAATATTGCTGCCTGCAGCAGTCCATTGAACGGTGATACTATTGCCTGTGCCGGTAACGGTTCCTTTACCACCTGCATCCCACGTATAAGTAGTGCCCGGCACATTGGTAACACTGTATGCAACAGTAGAACTGATACAGGATGTGGTATTACCAGTAATGATTGACGGTTGATCGGGCAATGTTGAAACAACAACAGTAGTGGTGCGAGGTGTACCCATACCGCAATCAGTAAAAGGTGTAACGGTAATTGTTTTAGTACCAGGCGTTGACCAAGTAAGGGTAACTGAATTTCCGGAGCCAGAAACATTCCCACCTGATCCGGCATCCCACGCATAATTAACACCGCCAACACTTGTAACACTATACGTGCCACTACCACCCACACAAGCTGTTGCTGCACCACTAATGGTACTGGGTTGAGCCGGAGCCGCGCATGAACCAACAGTTACAGCAAGTGTGCTCGCAACACCGGTTCCACAACTATTAGATGGTGTTACTGTAATTGTTTTGCTACCTGCGGTAGTCCAGGTAATACTAACCGAATTGCCACTGCCGGTTACCGTTCCGCCAGCCCCGGCACTCCATGCGTACGTAACACCGGGTTGATTGGTAACCGAATATTGGTTGGCTTGATTTTGTCCCACAGCGTTGGCACCGGCAACAGTACCGGGCGCTGATGGCGTAGCATTGATGGTTACAGATAAAGTAGAAGGTGTACCAGTACCACAGCTATTGCTTGGATATACCGATAATGTTTTGGTGCCTGTGGATAGCCAGGTAACGCTTACTGAATTTCCACTACCGGAAATGGTGCCACCACCTCCTGCATCCCACGAATAGTTTACACCTGCTACATTGGTAACACTGTATGTTACAGTTGTTCCCTGGCAAACAGTAGCATTGCCTGTAATGGCAGAGGGTTGTGCCGGCATAGTGCCCACGGACATGGTGAGTGCATTGGAAGTAGCCGTTGTGGTTGATATGCAACCTGAATTATCGCGTGTGATCTGGCACGTTACAACCTGCCCGTTGGTAAGGCTATTAGTGATGAGAAAATTTTGATTACTTCCCACATCGGCACCATTCACTTTCCATTGATAGGTTGGGTTTGAGCCGGCATTGGTTACCGCAGCATTAAACGTTACTGAATTTCCGGAACAGGTTGTAGTACTGCCGGTAATGGTTACGGTGGGAGTAACCACTGGCGTAACTCCTACAGTAATGTTATTGGAGGTTGCTGTCGCAGTCGTAGTGCAGGTTGCATTGCTCGTAAGTACGCAACTTACTACCTGACCGTTGGTTAAGGTAGAAGAAGTAAAGGTAGAACTGTTGGTTCCCACATTAGCACCGTTTACACGCCATTGGTAAACAGGTGCTGATCCTCCGTTACCGGGCGTAGCCGTAAAGGTGATGGACTGACCCGCGCAGGTCGGGTTTGTCCCTCCCGTTACGGCAATTGAAACCGTAGGCGTAGCCGATGAACACGTGCTGAAAGTAAAATTTGCACCATTGATGCCAGGCCAAAAATTTCCGGCACCATCTTTTACAGCTGTAGCTGGTATGGTTACGCCCAACTGCGTATTGAATGGCCAGTTTGTTGGTTTTACAATAGTTATGGTATTACCGGCATACGTTACATCGCCTCCAAAAAGTGACGCATTGAAAATTGTTGACCCGTTGCTTTGATTAACGAAAGTAATTGCTCCCGTTCCTTTTACAACGGGTTCATTGAACGTGAGTGTAACGGTGCGATCGGCCACATTGATCGTAGATTGATGGGCTGGGTTTGTTGAAACCAATTGAGGAGCTGTGTTATCTACCACTGTAAACCATGTGTTAGTATCATTGATGGTTATTGAGTTAGTGTTGCCCGAATCTTTAAATACTCCCGAAGCCATTTCCAGCATTACATTAACACCCTGTGGTAATGCCGAGGGTAAACTTATGGATGCGATCCGGCCACTGAGTATGCTCACGGCTGATGAGTTAACATCAATGGAATGCAACACGGCATTGGTGTCTTTGTTTTTAAAAATAATGGAGCCGCTACCTTTCGAAATATTTTCGTGAAACTCCAACGAAAAAGTTGTTGTGGAAGAGTTGATGGCCGACCCCACAGCCGGTGTTCGGCTGAATAAGATAGGGCCTGATGGTAAGGTATTGAAATTCCAGGTATTATTAAGTTCGGAAAAGCCTTGCGACCAGTTGGTATTAATTGCCGATGCCGGCACATTCACTGTTATCGCTGTACCATCGGGCAATGGCCTTCCATTAGTAAAATTAATCGACAACCAATAGCCGGCTGGGCTACTGACCGGTTGAATAGTTACATTTGAACTGGACACCGGTATGGTTTGCCAGAGGCCACCGGCAAACACCGTGATGTTGCCTGAGCCTTTGCCCATAGTAGCCATTGTATTGTACCGAAGTGAAACTCCACTGGTTGTTGCAACGGTTGACCCAATGGCTGGATAGTATGCAGCGGGTGTAAGTGGTTGAGCTGTCAATGTGCCCATTGCTACCATCAATAGCAACGTGCTTAGCAAACATTGGCCATAGTAAAGCCAACGCGGTTTGGTAAAAGTTGAATCAATTTTCATAGGGGTTAAATAGTTTAATGAATAAGGCGCTGTAAAAATGGCCTTAGCACACGCAGCAGAGTATTAGGGATTGCCCGTAAAAGAGATGAGGGGTTTTACGTAAAAGTTGGCAGTAGTCAGTAAACAGTAGGCAGGACTGCCAACTGCAACCTGCCTACTGCCTACTTTTTAAATTAACGTGAGGCCTTCTTTGATCGCAAACTTCACCAAGTCAACATCGTTCCTGAGTTGAAGTTTATCCATTACGTTTTTCTTGTGCACTTCCACCGTGCGGGGACTGATGTGAAGGTGATCGGCAATTTCTTTGTGCGACAATCCTTTTGCGAAGGCTTTTACAAAATCCAGTTCGCGTTCACTTAACATCTTCAGTTTATCGCTTTTACCCTGGGTGGCTTTTAGTAATAACTCGGTAAACTGACCGGCATAAAAGGTGCGACCTGCTTTCAAAGCTTCCAGTGCCTCCAGGTAGGTTTCTTTACCTGAGTCTTTCGAGATCATACCTTCTACCCCGATGTTGCGACACTCCTTAACAGGTGCATCGTCTTTCATAGCGGTAAGAATCAGGATTTTGATTTGCGGATATTGATCTTTTAACTGCCTGGAAATTTCTACACCATTTTTACCGGGCAACTGAATATCCAAAACACAAATATCCGGTTGTACTTCGTTCAGCTGGCTAAATAACTCTGCCGCAGTACCCGCAGTACCAGCTACTTTAAAACTTATATTACTTAACAACATGGCGCGTATTCCATCGCGAACCAGCTTATGATCATCAACCAAAAAAATTTTTACTGGATTCATTGCGGAAGTTCAAGATAGAAAGTACTTCCCGATCCGGGTACACTCTCAGCATAAATTTTTCCATTGTTTTTCTCGGTTAACTCCTTGCACAACAGCAGCCCAATACCGGCACCTTTAGCTAGCGAGCCGCCAACAGTGCGGGCATCATCGGCAGTTTTAAAGAGCTTTGCTACTTCTTCGGTAGTCATGCCTATGCCTTCATCGCGTACAGCCAACAAAACAGTATTAGCATTGCGGGTTGTGCTAATGCTGATTGTTTTACCCGGAGGGCTGAACTTTATGGCATTGGTAAGCAGGTTTCGGATAATAATTACCACCATGTTTTTATCTGCTTGCACACTAACATCCGGGCCGTCTGTTTTAATGTTAATCTTGTTAACATGAGCCATGGCATGTACGTGGGCAATACTTTCCTGCACAGCTTGCGTTACCGCAAAAGCTTTTGGATGAAATGGCAATTTACCAATCTGCACCATAGACCATTCTAACAGGTTATCCAATAAACTCTTTAAATCGCGAGCCGAGTGCAGCATACTTTCCAAAAACTCTTTCAGTTCTTCCGGGCTGGCATGTTGTAAATTTTGGGTAAGGCTTTCCATCAGCGTGCTGAAAGCATCAACCGGATTGCGCAAATCGTGGCTTATAACCGCAAACATTTTGTCTTTGAAAGAATTTAGTTTTTGCAATTCGGTATTTTTTTCATCAAGTACTTTAGCAGTGCGTTGCTTTAGCTGGTAGCGGTTGTAGAGTACACCAAGCAAACCTGTAATCAGTATTACTAATATCACCAAACTGATTTGCCATTGGCGGGCGGTGGTTGCGCGCAGGTCTTTAATTGTATTCTCTTGTTCTAACGATTTTATCTTTCGTTCCTTAATTTCAGTTTGATACCGGGCTTCCAGCTCGGAAGTGATTTTATTTTTCTCGGAGTTAAAAATAGTATTGCGTAATTCGCGGTGCTTATCCAGGTAATAATAGGCGCTGTCAAAGAGCTTCATCTCTTTAAATATGGTACTGGCAAGCCGCAAGCCACTGGCTTCTTCAGTAGTGTAGCCATTGGTATGAGCAATTTTTAAAGATTGCCGAATATAGTTCAGGGCATGGTTGTAGTGCCCGCCTTCGCGTGCATTTTCTGCCATGCTTTGGTAAACCATTCCCTGTGCGTTGGCATAATCCATTCCTTTATAAATACTAAGGGCTTCCTGGTACAGGCGTTCTGCATCCTTATATTTTCCTTCGGCTGTTAGCAAGGTAGCTGTATTTAATATCGTGTTGGCATAACCTTCCAACTCATTTATATTTTTAAAGATAGCTGCGGCCCGGTTGTAATATTGTAATTCTTCTTTTGCAAGCCCCATATATCCTACTGTTAACCCCAGGTTGTTAAGCGCATGGCCCCAACGCAGCGAATCGTGCGATTGAGAGGCTAATTGTTCGGCAATCTTAAAATAGGTTAACGCTTTTTCATATTCTTCCTGATACATCCAGTCAATACCCATGTTATTGTTTCCGTCAATCAGGGCCACAGTATCCTTCAGTGCTTCAGCATAGGTTAATGCCTGCACCAGAAATTTGGCTGCCTCGGTATAGTTGCCCTTCATACTATAGGCCTGGGCAAAGCGGTTATAGATGCGCGGTATCATCAGCGTATCTTTACCGTTAGCCAAAGCCAGTGCCTGTTCAAACAACAACAGGGCCGAATCGGGATTAAACTCAGAAACAGTATTACCCCTATCTAATAACTCCTGAATGCGCGCTTGTTGTGCTTCTGTTGTAAACAATACTGCGGTAAGCAGCAGCAGTAGAATAACTCTCATCAACTAAGTTTAAACCTAGACCTTCAAGGTAGAACTAATAATAACTTTGTGCAAATACCTCATGCTTTTATCTTGATTAGTAGAAATGGCCTTTCATTTTTCCCTACATTTCGATAAGACAAAATCGAAATGAATGTAAAGTTAAAATTTCTGGGTGCAGCACAAAGTGTTACAGGCTCCAAATACCTGTTGGAAATTGATAAACAAAAAATCTTGATTGATTGTGGTCTGTTTCAAGGGCAAAAAGAATTACGCCTGCGCAACTGGGAACGGTTACCGGTAGATCCGGCAACTATTCATACCGTTATTTTAACACATGCTCACATCGATCACATCGGGTATTTGCCCCGATTGGTGAAAGATGGATTTCGGGGTAAGATAATCTGCACCCATGCAACCGAAGACCTGATGAAGATTATGCTGCAGGATGCCGCCAAACTTCAGGAAGAAGAAGCTGAATTTGCATTTAAGCGCGGTTACTCCAAACATAGCAAGCCCGAACCGCTCTTTTCAGAAAAGGACGTAATAGAAGTTTTGCCGTTGGTGAGTAGCGTGCGGTTTAACAAAGAAGTAAAAATTCTGAACTATGCATCAGTTCGGTTTTATAACTCCGGCCACATACTTGGCGCTGCTATTGTTGAGCTTACTTTTAATTCGCAAAAGCAAGAAAAGAAAATTGTGTTCTCGGGCGACCTGGGGCGATACAACGATGCCATTATGTATCCACCCGAAGCAGTTGAACATGCCGATGTGCTGTTAGTTGAATCTACCTATGGCGACCGCTTAAATCCGGTAGATCAGATTGACAACGACCTGAGCCAGCTTATAAATGAAGCAGTGGCGCATCAAGGTGTAATTGTAGTACCCGCATTTGCGGTTGGAAGAACGCAAACACTTATTTATCATTTCCATCAACTAATGGAACAAAAGCGGATTCCGAAACTTCCCATCTACATCGATAGCCCTATGGCCATTAATGTTACCGACTTATACGAACAACACAGCTACAATCACAAAATAAAAGTGGAACGAATGCACCATCAGTTGATGAGTATTTTCGATTCGCCCCATATTCATTTTTGTACAACCCGCGAAAGCTCCAAAGCCTTGAACGATTTGAAGAACTCTGCCATTATTATTTCAGCGAGCGGGATGGTAACGGGTGGTCGTATTCTGCACCATTTGTTTCACCGGCTGCGCAACGAACATGATACGGTGTTGTTTGCGGGCTATCAGGCCGAAGGTTCACGCGGCCGAAGAATTCAGGATGGCGAACCGATGGTGAAAATTTTTGGCGAACAAGTTCCGGTAAAGTGTCATGTAAAAACGGTTAATGGATTATCGGCTCATGCCGATCAGGCGGAACTGTTGCAATGGCTCAATAACTTCAAGGAAAGTCCGAAGTTAACGTTTATCACGCACGGTGAAACAGCCAGTGCCAATACACTTGCCGAAAAACTAAAAGCTAAGAACTGGAATACGGTGATACCCCGCTATCTGGAGACGTTTGAATTGTTTAGCGGGATATAAATGCGAACAACAGTTGTTAAAGCGAAAATATTAAGCAGAACTGCATTAAAAGCATTGCTAATTCAATTTCTTTCCGCTACCGCATACACTTGCAGGCAGGGGTTTAAAAATTCTAACCCCCCATGCAACCCCTGCACTACATGTGGCATCTTGGTATTGATTAGCTGCTATACATGGAATTTGAGGTTTACCGGGCCAAAGACATGGAACTGATTGAAGGTTGCAGGCGCAACGACCGCCAGGCGCAAAAACGTTTGTACGATCGCTATGCGTCTAAACTTTATGCCTTGTGCTGCCGGTACATCAAAGACAAAATGGAGGCAGAAGATGTGTGGATCACAGCCTTTACCAAAATCCTGAACAAGATCGATCAATACACCGGTGAAGGAAATTTTGAAGGTTGGATGCGCAAGATTGTAGTGAACGAATCGCTCAGCTACCTGCGCAAGCACAAAAACATGTACCTCGAAACCGACATTGAAGCTGCCGATTACGAACCCGACTATCAAAACCTGGAGGCACACTTAGAGGCCGAAGACCTGATGAAGATGATTGAAGCATTGCCGGCCGGGTATCGAATTGTGTTTAACTTATATGCCATTGATGGCTACTCGCACAAAGAAATTGCCGAGCAACTGAACATCAGCGAAAACACATCGAAGTCGCAATTGAGCCGGGCGCGTGTGGCCTTACAAAAAAGTTTACAAGAAGCAGAGCAAGACTTGCTCTACAAACAAAAAGGATATGAACCGAATAGATGAGCTTTTCAAAAACAAACTAGCCAATCACCCGGTGCCACCTTCGGCTGATGCGTGGCAAAAAGTAGAAGCTGGTTTAACAAAAAAAAATAACGCGTGGGTTTGGCGCCTGGCTGCTGCATTGGTATTGTTCGGATTGGTGAGTGGCGCCTGGTATAGGTGGAGCAAGCATACCCAAGTACAACCTGAATTAGTACAACAACCTTTGCCCTCACCACAAAAAGAAATTCCGGTAGTGGTGCAACCGGAAGAACAGAAACAGAATCTGGTAGCTGAAACGAAAACAGAACAACCCAAGCAAAAGAAAAAATCAACGATCATCCAATCAGAAACAAAAAAAGAAGAACCTGAAAAAGTGAATCCAGAACCAGCGATTGTTGTTCAACCGGAAGTATTGATCACCGAAAATAAAACTGAACCCATTCCGGCCCGCAAACCAATTGTAATTGAGTTTACATTAGACGTGATGCCGATTAACATGACTGAACCTGTAATTGCCATGGCAAGCACAGCCGATGATAAAAGTGGCCTGCAAAAAATTCTCGAGAAAGCGCGCGATATTAAAAACGGAGAAAGCGAATTGGGCAGCTTGCGCGATGCCAAGAACGAATTGTTCGCCCTCGATTTTAGAAAAGACAAAACAAAAAGAAACTGAGTATGAAGCGTAAGATGATAACGACCTGTTTGGTTGCCTTGATAAGTGTGGTTGGATTTAGTCAAACCAAACCAGCCGATACTGTTGTAATTAAAGTAGGAAATGGCAGTAAACTGATTCTGGCCGTGCAAGACAAGAAAGATCTGGAGACTATGAAACAATATGATTTTCAGAAATTGATTGCAGATTTAATAGCCAAGTTGGAAAAAGAAGATACGACCAGCCATCAAAAAGCAGCCATCGACTATTTAAAAACAGATTCAGCTCGGCTTGCCGATGCCAAAGAAACTGTTGATGCCGAAAAAGAGGAAGACTGGGGTGTAGATTGGAGTAGCAATAACAAAGAGAGCAAAAGGTTTCGCAAACGCACCTATCACTCTATGAACTTCGATCTGGGTACCAACAACTACATTACCCAAAATGGTTTCCCCGATCAGGATAATAGCTTGTTCACTGTAAAACCGTGGGGATCGTGGTACGTGGGTATTAACAGTGTGCAACGTACCCGCATCGCCAATAAGTTTTACATGGAGTGGGCATTGGGCGCAAGCTGGTATAACTTCAAATTTCAAAATGCACAAACCCAGGTGAGCAAAGATGATAATAGTGTAATCTTTCAGCCCGACACACGTGATGCAGATTTCATCAAAAGTAAATTAACGGCTACGTACCTGAATGCATCGCTGGTACCTATGCTGGACTTTGGAGGCAATCGACATAAGCCTAGTTTTTTTGATGGATACAATGCCGATTCATTTCGCATAGGTGTTGGCCCTTATGTGGGCTACCGCATCGCCAGCTACAGCAAACAGGTGTTTAAAGAAAATGATGCTGAACGTAAACCCCGCAACCACGACAATTTTTACCTGAACAACCTACGTTACGGTTTGCGCGCACAAATTGGCTTTGATGATGTTGATTTGTTCTTCAACTACGATTTGAACGAACTCTTCGTAGCAAACAAAGGCCCGCAGTTGAATGCGTTTAGTTTTGGAATAACTTTCTAGATTAGTATTTTCTACAAGAAACCTTACTCAGATGTCAATCTCTTTCTCAGCATGCGCTTAACATACATTCCTGTTATGAACCAGGCTAATAAGAGTGCGAAAAGATTAAAAATATAATTTTGAAGGAGAAATGGAGTACTCAGCAATAAAGCAGAAACATCACTATTAGTATTTTTTAATGAGTTTAAAAGCATATTAGCAAAGAATGTTGATACATTATTTTCAATAGTTAGATCATAAACAAAGTCAATTCCGAATGTAGCACAAGATGAAATAAGAAAACAGATCACCATTAACCAGAATAAACCAGGCCTAAACTTACGATCTATCACGACTTCTTCATTACGAATAAGGTAAAGTAAACCTACTGTATTAAGCATTAAGCAAACCGGAAAAAAGATGATACTCAATAATGCGAACTCTCCCATAGCTGAATAATCGTTATAATCTGTGATTATTAAATAGCATAGAAAACGAGTAATAACAACATTGAAGAATGCAACTATAACTATTAGTCCATATAGACGCTTTATTGAAATCATTTGATGATTATGTTTAATATTTTTTGCTTCCAGAGTAAGAAAGAAGATATTCTTAGTTTTACGCCTTTATGTATCGATAAAAACTCATCATCATTTATAAACACGGCATACGTGGTTATCATCACCCAAGAGAAGTTATCAATTCTCATGAAGATAAAAATACCAACATGTAATAATGCCGTAATGGTGAGAATTATGAATTTTGTCTTTTTAAACCAGACTAAAAAGGCAAATGCTATTTCAATAAGTTGAGTAGTATAAGTTGTAAATACAACAAAATAAACATTCTGAGTCAGGGGAACATTCAATGACGTAGCATTAAACTCCTTCACGCGCATAGTATAGTAAACAGCTGTACCATTTTGCCATAATACTCCTCCAGATTTTGCAATAGCCGTAAAAAAATAGACAAAGATCACTTGAATTTTAATCGCTAAAACAAATACTCTGTCCACAACTGTCATCCAATCTTTACTTCTCAAAACTTGCTCCAACTTATCATAAGCCAATTGAACATTGAAAAAACGATAACAATTGGTAAATATTAAAAATGGCAATACTACTGAAATAACATTGTCAGAACCATCAAGTATTAATCCGTTTCTTAACTTTAAGAAAAACAAAAAAATAGTTAATGCTACACCATTTATGGTTGAGCCTATTCCTAAACAGAAATTAAATGCTAACACAACTGTCAACAATAAGTAAATTTTAAGCATTAAATCATTTTGAAAAAATATTGTCATGAACGACATGTTTATTGTTCCGCAGATTAGCAGAAAATCCTCCCAAGGAACAATTCCGTTTTTACCGAAATAGTAATCCGATGTTGGTAGATAAAAAATAATATTCTTTAAAATAATCAAGCCAAAAATGAACCTGATAATTGATAGCCCGATGAATTGGTTAGTTTTCTGAACTTCGGCCGTCATCTTCTAAATCTTTATATTTGATAACCCCTAAGTCTAACTCAAAATAAGTTATCTCATAGTTATTCAAATCGTGGTAATCTAAATGGCGCTTGGAGAAACGTGGGAACTTAGCATCAACTATACGATACATTACAGCTATGCTATCGTATTCTTTGGCGAAGTTTAATTTTGACAATACGATTTGAGAATAAGACTTAAGACTTCTGTGGCCATAATTCATTTTATATAAATCCTGTAGCACCCTTATAGAATCTTGGCTAAAGTTTGAGTGAGTTTCTATGAAATTGTTTAAGTGGATTTGATCAGTAACAATAGATTGCGTAACACCACTAAGATATTTCTCTAACCTTTGAAGCGGAGACCAGAAGCTTTTGGCTCGTTCTGCATGGACCATCTCTTTTAAATCTAACCAATCTGTTTTACTCTCGATCTCATTATTAAAAGCAATAAATTTAATTTGTAAAGTCTGATTACTTGAAACAGGATCTGGTGCAAAGAGGCTCCAATTTTGACTAAAAAAAGGATTTACATAAGAACCTATCTCAACTTTAAAAATGTGGTTTACAGGATTAGAGGGAGCCAAATACAAAGTCAAAATTGAAAAATGAAGAAAAATTACTAAATACAAAGAAGCCCGAAAAACGGTAATACCGTATTTCGAACCTCTTCGCTTTTGATCAGTCAAATTACTTGGGATCAAATCTTGCGAGATCATTCTTAGAATAATCTAGATTCTCTAAAGAAGATGCTAATTGTTCTCCACCGTATAAGAAATTAGCAAGGTAAGTTCCAACATTAAATCCTTCAATTACACCAACAGCCAGTCCAGTTACAAATCCAACAGCAAATGCTGCCGCTGCTGCGAGATTAACATCTTTACTCATAGTACCAACAGCACTTACATCGTACTTATTTACCGCTACAGAACCAACACTTGACGCTCCTGATGCCTGCATAGCTATTGATCCTAACATAGCAACTAAAATCAAAAGAGAGTACACTTTTCTATTTTTCATTTTGTTTTTGGGTTTAGTCAATTATTAATTATCAAACTTTGAGAGATCATTTGGATCATAATTCAAATAGTCTAAAGATGCTATACTCTCAACACCGTGAAGAAAATTAGTAACCATTTGATATGCAAATCCCGAAACTATACCAACAACTGCACCAACAGCAACTCCAACTTCAAATCCCGCGACTAATGCAGCTGCAACGACATTAGGAGCTACCGCATTCATCTGTTGGCTGTCATTCGATGTTGTTTTATAGACATTTGAGCTTGTTGAGCCAAATGCTGAAGAAGCATTCACTCTGAAGGATGTTACCACCATAAACGTGAAAACTAGCATTAACGCTAGTATTTTAATACTCTGTTTGTTTCTTTTCATAGAATTGGATTTAGGTTTAAGAAATTTATAATTGGAATTTATTATTTCAATCTGCTAAGAATCCTCAATCAAAGTATTTAGAAGTCTTGGTATGCACATATCCTTCTTTTCAAATATATAATTTTTATTTTTGGATACACATGTGTATCCAAAAATATTTTTTCACTGAGCGACTTTCGCTCTGTGAAGAATCCCTCCGGCATTAAAGCTTTTGGAACTCATCTAAGGCAGTTGAGGGATGCTCAAAAACTAAGTCAGCAAGAACTAGCTGACTTATCAGATTTAGCTAAAATCACAATTCAGCGTATTGAAAACGCTAAATACTGCGCAACCATAGATGTTCTTATATCTATTTCAATGGGGTTAAAAATTACACTTCCAGAGCTTGTCAATTTTCAAACTCAGAAGTTAAGAAAGAAATAAGAAGGAGTTTCTCACGATTTTGTAATCAATATTTTTTGAGTTCTGGCCAAAAAGAACCACATTTACTATGAATAATTTCTTAAAATATTGTAGTATGAGAAAGCTTCTTAAATTCTATTATGACTTCGGGGCAATTCAATTCTCACAAAATAAAATTGCTGACTTATTGGGCCACTTATTAATAGGCGTGGTCATTGGAGTTATCATATCTTTGGTAAAAGGGGATCATTATGTTCGAACAATCATCCTGTTTGGTAGTGCAACTACACTGCTTGGTTTAATGAATCAACGATTAAGAAGTTTACAAAAAACTGAAGAATAAGGTTTATTTAAACGCCTCCCCCTTACTTAATACCATTTCCTTTTCATCACCTTTCAGTTTAAGTAAACTACAAACCTGAGTGGGCGTGGGCCAATGCAAAAAAAACCACACTAACAGCATAGCAAATCCAATTGCAAACCCGATGTGATGTGTAAGTACCAATCCCACTGGCATTGCCAGGGTTATCAGTGCAAGTACAATTAACCGTTGCATCAACACACTTCCCAACTGCTCAAGTTTTAATCCAAGTCCCGTTTGTACGGAAATTTTTATCGCGCGCGAGCGTACAAAAAAATGAACGACCGTTAGGGATATCAACGAAAGTGTAATCACACCAATTAATAAATAGTGAACAATCGCTAAATCGGTTATCCATACCCGAGTTGTAAATGCATAAACGCTGGCATAATGATAGATAAACAAGATCATGGGCACCATCATCAGTTGGTAGCCGGTATTGTTTAGCCTTAAGAAATACTCTTTAACCGAGTTGAATTTCATTTTTTATCTGTTATGAATTTAATCAAATTTAATTAATTAACTTAGCCAGTGATTTCTACCACCTATGGAAGTACTAGGCAATTTATCCCGTAAAGAACAAGTAATCCGCAGCGCTGCCGAATTGTTTCGGGAGAAAGGTTATGCGGCATCTTCTATGCGCGACCTTGCCCAGAAGCTGGGCATTGAAGCAGCCAGTTTATACTCGCACATTAAATCGAAGGAAGAAATTCTACAGCACCTGTGTTTTGATATGGCTGCTGAGTTTCGTAAGTCGTTAGCCGAAGTTGAAAAGAAAGAAGTAACGGCATCCGAAAAGCTGAAACTCGGAATCATCGGGCACATACAGGTTATGGCTAAAGACCTTACGGCTTCGGCTGTATTTATGAATGAACATCGCCACCTGAGCCAACCTTACTTGCGCGATTTTTTGTTACTGCGCATCAACTACATAAACCGCTTTAAGTCCATTATTGAAGCCGGTGCTAAACAAGGTGAGTTCAAAGATTCCATCGATAAAAAACTGGCGGTAATGACGTTGTTTTCATCCCTCAACTGGATGCCTATGTGGTACGACCCTTCCAGCAAAATTGTGCCACAGGACTTAGGCCAGCAACTGGCTGATATGCTGGTGAATGGCTTGAAAAAGTAAGGAGGCTCACCCTGCATTTTATTCACTTTCAGTAACCTTCTGCCGGGATTCCTGTTTATATTTGCAAACGATTGTTAGGCAATAATAACTGCTTTATGTACGGAGGGGGAAATACATTTGAAGGACTAAAGACTGATAGTCTGGCGCAGGAAGATCCAATACGGTTGGCTGCATTCGAAGCCCGCATTGCAAGAGGCGAAAAAATTGAACCTACCGATTGGATGCCGCAGCTTTACCGCAAGCAACTCATCCGCATGATCGAACAACATGCGCACAGTGAAATAATTGGTGCATTACCCGAAGGCACCTGGATTACACGCGCTCCGGGGTTTAAACGCAAAATGTCGTTAATGGCCAAAGTGCAAGATGAAGTTGGTCATGCGCAGTTACTCTATAGTGCTGCCGAAACACTTGGCAAATCGCGCGAGCAAATGGTTGATGACCTGATCAACGGCAAATCAAAGTACTCCAACATTTTTAACTATCCCACCTTTACGTGGGCCGATTGCTGTTTTATCTCCTGGCTGGTAGATGCGGGTGCCATTGTGAATCAGTTGGCGAATGCAAAAGGAAGTTACGGCCCCTACTGCCGCGCACTGGAAAGAATCTGTGCCGAAGAATCTTTTCACTTGAAGTATGGCCATCATTGTGTTATTTACTTAGCCAGCGGTACCGCGAAACAACGCCAAATGTTTCAGGAAGCATTGAACCGCTGGTGGCCGCCTATGATGCACTTCTTTGGGCCGTCTGATAAGATTTCGGCACATACAGAAGT
Organism: Cyclobacteriaceae bacterium; assembly: GCA_019638395.1. Classification (GTDB taxonomy): domain Bacteria; phylum Bacteroidota; class Bacteroidia; order Cytophagales; family Cyclobacteriaceae; genus ELB16-189. Next base: position 309,515 of record JAHBTX010000004.1, on the reverse strand, counting down.
ATTGATGCGTTGGAAAGTGAAGATGGGCACCAACGATGAAATGCGCAACCAGTTTTTAGATATGTATGTTCCTAAAATCTGGGAACTGGGCTTTACCATTCCCGATCCGAGTCTGAAGAAAAATGAAAACGGCAAGTGGCAATACACCGAACCAGACTGGGAAGAATTTAAACGCGTGATTAATGGCGATGGCCCATGCAACAAAGAACGGTTGGAAGTACGCAGAATTGCAGAAGCGAGAGGCAAGTGGGTACGCGAAGCGTTGAAGACTCCTAAAATGAGTTACGCTACACCTTTAGCTTAGTTCATTTCAAATTGAAAATTTAAAAATTCGAATTGGTTTGATTCTTCCATCAATCCGAAATGTTAAATCCGAAATTCTAAATTATAAAATAAAAATCCGAAATATTGAATTCACTCGATCCACGTGTTAACCGACTTCCTCAACTTAATGAAGCTATTTCAACCAAAGCTCCGTTAGATCAGTTTGGCACGTACGAAGTATTTGTGCAACCCAAAGAAGGCAAACCGTTTCAACACGAAGGTATTGTACATGCACCTAATCTTGAATTGGCATGGGTGCTGGCAAAAGAAACTTTTACCCGCAGGTTTACTTGTGTTTCGTTGTATGTAGTGGATACACGCGATGTGTATGTATCGCCCTTAACCGAAGGCGATAAAAATGTGTATGATGTACTTCCACAAGTAGCAGAACAATCGGGAAGCAAAAAGAATTTTGAAATCTATCATCTGGTAAAAAGGGGCAAGCAACATGTGCATGTAGGTACGGTACAGGCGGTGTTACCACAGGAAGCCATGCAACTGGCCGGCAAACAATTTAACAATGGCAAAGTTGTATTTAATGTATGGGCCATTGCTACTGATACTATTCGGTTTACCAACGATGAAGAAAAAGAGTTATGGCTAACCTTGCCTGAAAAAAAATTCCGCGATGCAAGTGATTATAAAGGCGGTGATAAGTTGAAAGAGTTTTTGGAAAAGAGATAGTTGGTGCAAATGTTTAAAGTTTACACAAATATCTATTTTGAAACTCAAGTGCGATGGCCAGACAAAAATGCGGGGGCGCGATGGCAAGCGGGAAGAAGCATCTTTTTGTCTTGACTTTTTTTGGGTACTTTTTGTGTCAAGACAAAAAAGTGCCAGGTTTAATGAAAGAACGAATACAGGCTGTGTTAGAAAATTGATGACCATGAACCTCGCACTAAAAGAACTCCTCTATAAAATGGCCGATGATCAATTGATACTCGGTCATCGCAATTCGGAATGGACAGGCTTTGGCCCGATACTGGAAGAAGACATCGCGTTTTCTTCGATGGCGCAGGATAAAGTAGGTCAGAGTTTAGCGCTTTACACATTGTTGCAAACACTGGGTGAAAGCGATCCCGATACAGTTGCCTTTACCCGCAATGCCAACCAGTTTCACAATTGCATTTTAGTGGAACTACCTAATCAAGAATACGACTTTAGTTTGATCCGTCATTTCTTATTTGATACAGCCGAAGCATTACGCTTTGAAGCTTTGGGCAATTCTTCTTATGAACCGTTGGCTCAACTAGCGCGAAAAATTCGCGGTGAGCTCCGTTACCATACGCTGCACGCCAACACGTGGATGAAACAACTCGGTTCAGCTACCGAAGAAAGCATCACGCGACTACAAAACTCATTACAGATTGCACTCCCCTATGCACTAGGAATTTTTGAACCTTCCCCTTACGAAGCCGAACTGATCGATCAGAAAATATTTACAGGCGAAGTTGCACTGAAAGAAAAATGGATGGCAAAAGTTGAATCGGTTTTAAACCAAACGCAACTCCACCTGCCCGACTGGAAAACAATTACGCCTGTGTATGGCGGTCGCGAAGGAAAACATAGTGAACATCTGCAACCATTGTTGGACGAAATGAGCGAAGTGTTTCGGATTGATCCTTCTGCCGAATGGTAACTAGTCGATAGCCTTTTAGTCAATAGTCCATAGCTGCCATAAGACTATTGACAGTATTAAAAGATAAAATGAACGAGCAAATTCTCCACATACTTGAAACTGTAAGAGACCCGGAGATACCCGTGCTTTCGTTGGTGGATTTAGGTGTGATTACGGCTGTAACCGTTGAAGGTAACACCGTGCTTGTAAAAATGACGCCCACGTTTGTCGGCTGCCCCGCTATGGATTACATGAAAGCCGAAGTGGAAACGGTATTGCAGCAACAAGGCTATGAACCTCGGGTTGAAATTACATTTGAGAAACCGTGGAGTTCAGACCTGATCTCAGAAAAAGGTAAAGCCGCACTAAAAAAATATGGCCTTGCGCCTCCTCCTGATAGTACCTTATTTACTGATCTTGAAATTTTAGAAACTGCTTGCCCCCGTTGCAACGGCACACACACCGAACTAAAAACTCCGTTTGGCCCAACACTTTGCCGCGCTATATACTATTGCCATACGTGTAAGGAAGCCTTCGAGCAGTTTAAGCCAATATAACTTAACTTGGTTGCATGCAACTACTCAATTTGGTGCCTTGCTTACAGTAAGTAACAGGTTTTTGCTTAACTCAAAATTATAATCAGCGGCAGCTAATAATTCTGAACCGCGTTTCGACTGCGAGATCATCGAAAATAATTGATGCGCCAAGCGAGATTCCTTTGCTAACTTTTGTGGCCGTGCCGCAGCTATTAGTAATGTAAATGCATAACTACCTTTTTCCTTCGGGTTAAGCGCTTTAAACTCATGCTGATAAAACTGATATTGCTGCGGCCCGGTATCGCAATCCACCATACATCTTAAAATTGCCGGGCGGTATTTATTCCAAATGGATGCATATTCGTCCGTAAGATTATAAAACTGACTCATTCAAACTTTTGGTTTAATGTTATCCTAAGTACGCCTTCAGGTTTTTGCTACGCTTGGCATTACGCAATCTGCGAGTGGCTTTTTCTTTTATTTGCCTAACGCGTTCGCGTGTTAATTCAAACTTATCACCAATCTCTTCCAGCGTAAGTGGATGGGTACCATTAAGGCCATAATAATCCACAATCACTTCTGCTTCGCGCAGGGTTAACGCTTTCAACGCCTGGGCTACTTCCTGTTTCAACGAATCAATCATCAAACCAGAATCGGGCATTACCTCCAATTTATCTTCCAGCACATCCAACAACCTGCCTTCTTCGCCTTGTACAAAAGGTGCATCAACTGAAATTTGCCGGCCGCCAACGCGCATGTTAATCTCAACTTCCTCAATTGTTATGTTCATAAGTTCAGCTACTTCTGCGGGTGAAGGCTCGCGCTGATATTCCTGTTCAAGCGAAGAAACTGCCCGTGAAATTTTACTCAACGAACCTACTCGGTTAAGAGGCAAGCGCACTACGCGCGATTGTTCGGCTATTGCCTGTAAAATGGATTGTCGTATCCACCACACGGCATACGATATAAATTTAAATCCACGCGTTTCATCAAATCGCATGGCAGCTTTAATTAAGCCTACGTTACCTTCATTAATCAAATCGCCCAGTGTTAAACCATTGTTTTGATATTGCTTGGCCACCGATACCACAAAACGCAGGTTAGCTTTGGTTAATTTCTCAAGTGCTTGTTGATCGCCTTCACGAATGCGTTTTGCCAACTCAACTTCCATCTCGGCTGAGATCAAATCTACTTTTCCGATTTCCACCAGGTATTTATCCAGCGATTGGCTTTCGCGGTTTGTAATCTGTTTACTTATTTTTAATTGTCTCATAAAATTTCTTTCCAGTATTTATGTATAACTAAATACGAACCGGACTGGTTCCCAATTGTTTTAATAGGCGTGCGTGGCCCTTTAAAGCCTGTACAAAAGTGGTTGCACTTTTATAGGGTAAATTAAATTCGCGCGCAGTGCTTTCTACAATTTTTGAAATTTTGCGGTAGTGTACATGGCAGACATTCGGGAATAAATGATGTTCAATTTGAAAATTTAGTCCACCTACATACCACGAAAACCACCTGCTTCTGTTACCAAAGTTAGTAGTGGTGTGTAATTGGTGTACGGCCCATGTGTTCACAAGTGTATGATCTTCATCGGGTAAAGGAAACTCGGTACCTTCAATTACATGTGCCGGTTGAAAAATAATAGCCAGAATAAATCCGGCAATATAATGCATGGTTAAAATTCCCAACAAGATCTGCCATCCTGAAAGGGGCGTGATTAAATACGGAATCACAAAAATATAGGTTATATACACCACTTTGGTAGCAATCAGAATTACCCATTCCTTTACAATATTTGCATTACTGCTACGAGCCAGTCCGTTTTGATGATACCGGATTATTCTCACAAAATCTTTGAAAACCATCCATACAATGGTCATTAGTCCATACAAAAACCAGGCATAGATAAACTGGTAGCGATGAAACCATTTCCAATTGGAATGTGGTGACAGCCGCAGTACACCGCGTGGACTAATGTCCTCATCTTCTTCATGCACATTGGTGTAGGTATGGTGCAACACGTTATGCTGAATCTTCCAGTTAAAAGCGTTTGCCCCAACCAGGTTGAGCGAATAACCCATTAAATTGTTAATCCATTTTTTGTTGGAATATGCCCCGTGGTTGGCATCGTGCATTACCGATAACCCGATACCTGCCAAACCGAGGCTCATCACCAAAACCAGAGCGAACATCCAACCCAATCCGGTAATTATACCTGAAATAATTAACGCATAAGGGATAAAGTATAAACTGAACATTACTGCGGATTTAACCGCCATCTCGGTATTACCGGTTCGGGCAATGTTGTTAATTTTAAAGTAATCATTTACGCGTTTGTTAAGGGCAACTGTGAAGTTGCGGTTCAGAGCCGAAAATTTTAAGTTTTGATTGCGAATAGCCATTGTTGAATTTTGATAAATAATTAAAGCCCGCTTACAGCGGGAACTTTCAATAAAAAAAATCGTGTTGAAGGATCGGATGAGGATTACCTACAGGCAGGATTCAAAGAATTGATTCGTTTAAAGATAGTACAATTAATCATAAGATCAATCGAAAAACCAACCCGGATTCATGTTTAAATTGTTAATAGCGATTTGCCCCTGATTAATGAATTGCATTTTTACCTAATTTGCTTCCGTTTATCAAGTTTGATATAGCTAAAAAAAATGTTAGCGTTTATACAGTGGAATCCCAGCCCGGTACTTGTTGACTTTGGATTTTATGAAGTGCGCTGGTACTCGCTGCTGTTTGCACTCGGCTTTGTGTTAAGCTACATTATCTTAAAAGAGCAATTCAAAAAAGCTGTTCTCAATGAAAACCTGTTAGACAAACTTACAGTATATGTGGTGGTAGCCACTGTGCTTGGTGCGCGCCTGGCACATTGCCTATTTTACGATTGGGAATATTACTCGCAACACCTGTTGGAAATTTTATTGCCTTTTCGGTTTAAACCTGAGTTTCAGTTTACGGGCTTTATGGGCTTAGCCAGCCATGGTGGTATTTTTGCTATTGTAATTGCTGTTCTGTTGTTTGCCCGAAATTATAAGGTAAATGCCTGGTGGATTTTTGATAAACTCGCCATTGTAGGCGCTTTGGCCGGTGCGTGCATTCGTTTGGGCAACCTGATGAACTCTGAAATTGTAGGTAAACCAACTGATGTGACGTGGGCTTTTATCTTTCTCCGCGTAGATAATTTACCTCGTCATCCGGGGCAATTATACGAAGCCCTCGCCTACCTGTTTATTTTTGCGTTGCTATTTCTGCTCGACCGGCACAACACACGTAAACCCGGTTTTATCTTTGGAATTTTCTTTGTGTTACTCTTCACCGCGCGGTTCTTTATCGAATTTGTAAAAGCAGACCAAGCCGATTTTGAAGCCGGCATGGTATTAAACATGGGCCAGCTATTAAGCATTCCGTTTATATTGGCTGGATTTTACATAGCTTACCGTAATCGCCAACCGGTACATAAAATCCACTAATTCAATCAGGATACATTAAAATATCTTGACTGAACAATGTAAACTCCTGCTGTTCTTATAATGAGCTTTAGCTCAATCTCGATTTCAAAAAGGCTACCAATACTTCCAATGCGCGCTCAAACTTGCTGTTGTTAGGTATCACGAGGTCGGCATGATGTTTCAAAGGTTCAATTAATCGCTCATATACCGGCATAACGTGATACTGGTAGCGGTATAGCACATCGTCAATATCATAGCCGCGCTCAACCTGATCGCGCTTAATGCGCCTGCCCAGCTTTACGTGGTCTTTGGCTTCAATAAAAATGCGCAAATCCAATTCATTGCTAATCTCTTCAAAGTATTGCACAAACAAACCCTCCACTACAATAATGGGTGCTGCTTTAAACTCCAGCAGCTGGGTTTTAGCCTGCGGGTTGTTGAACGTATACTCTTGTTTTATTACATTTTGTCCCGACTTAAGCAACAACAAATCGTGCCGAAAGGCATCGCGATCGATCGATATCGGCAAATCAAAATTTTTGATTCCGTTTTCATCAATGGGTTGTTGATCGCGCGGTTTGTAATAATTGTCTTGCGAGATGAGGCAAATTTCATGAGCACCAAAACAAGCCGAAAGACCTTGTAAAAAATAAGTTTTACCGGAGCCACTACCGCCCGTTATGCCGATGGTAAAGGGTTTACTCATGTGTTTTAAATCTCATGTTGTGCAATGCGCGTTTGTTGGCCTCACCCATGCCCCTCTTCACAGGAGAGGGGTTTCGCCCTGAATGAAAGTCTGCGAAACCTACTTGCATTGCTTCAAAGTGATGCCTTTAGAAATAAAACTAATTTTTCAACTGCGCGAGCACGGTGGCTGATCTTGTTCTTCTCCTCTAAGTTAAACTCGGCAAGGGTTTGTTTGTAACCATCCGGTACAAAAACCGGATCGTAGCCAAAACCTTGCGTGCCCCGTTTATCAAATGTGATAGTGCCGTTTAGTATTCCTTCAAATTGATGCGTACCCGTAGGTGTAATTAAAGTGATAACTGTTCTGAATCGTGCGCTCAGATTATCTTTACCCTGCAGATTTTTTAATAACAACTGCATGTTATCATCGGCATTGCGTTGCGTGCCAGCATACCGCGCGGAGTAAACACCGGGTGCTCCTTTTAGTGCTTCCACCTCCAGGCCGGTATCATCTGCAAAGCAGGCTACCTGATAATGATCAAACACATACTGCGCTTTTTGCAATGAGTTACCCTCTATCGTATCCTGATCTTCAGCTAACTCTTCCGTACAACCAATATCATTCAGGCTTTGCAGGTTAAATGAGTTACCCAGCAAAGCCTGAATCTCTTTTACCTTGTGTGTGTTGTTGGTAGCGAAGCAAAGCGTCATCACTTCACAATTTCTAACAATTCTATTTCAAAAATAAGGTTAGCATTAACAGGTACTGAACCACTCAGGCTCCCGCTTGTACCGTAGCCGTAACCGGAAGGAATGTACAAGGTGAGTTTTGAACCTATAGGAATGGATGGTAGCACTATCTGCCAGCCGGTTATAAGTGAGCTAAGGTTGTAAGTGAGTTCGCGTTCTTGCCAATTCACATCACGCATGGTTTCCTGATCAGGATCGAAAATATAACCGCTGCGCATTAAACGACCGCGATACTTGATTTTAATATTGCTTTCAATGCACGGTGTTTCCCCGGTTCCTAACTCGCTTATCCGGTAGCGCACATTGTTTTTGATTTGCGTAGTGGCAATATCAATTCCATTGTCCGCCAGGTATTGTTCAATCAACACCAGATCAGACGCTATTTTATCCTGATTGGGGGCGGTTAATTTACTTTCGGCAACTTCTTTGGTGCACTTGGGCCCATTGTCGTCAACATCTTTTTTACAACTCTGAACGAATAAAAGCCCCGTTAGCATGGGCACTACCAACACACTAAAAAACTTCCTTGCGGACATCATCTCTCTATTTCGCTTTAACAATATCAACCAACTCCATTTCAAACACCAATATCGAGTTTTCGGCTATTACCTCACTTCTGCGCCTGTTACCGTATGCCAAGGTGGAAGGAATATATACCGTCATTTTCGAGCCTTTATTCATTAAGGTTAACGCTTCTTCCCAGCCTGGTATTACAGATTGTGTGCCTAATGTTAATTGCAGCGGCTCGTAGGGTGCGCGTTGTGCATTGTAGGCATTGTTAGCTTTGGCTACCGATTCTATGCTGGAGTCGAAGTAGGTACCGTCTAACAAAGTACCAACATAATTTACTTTTACCTGCTGGCCTGCCTGCGCAGTGGCACCCACACCGGGTTTTGAAATTATATACCGTAAACCCGAAGCAGTTTTCTGCGCTACGATTGCTTTTTCTTTCAGGAATAAATCAATAGCCAACGTGTCTTTCGCCAATTGTTCTTTTTCAGCTTTCACGGCTTCTTCGTTTTGTTTGGCTATGTATTCGTTTTGCATTTCGCGTGCCCGCTCTTCAGTTACAACATCGGTTACACCCACAAAGAATGTAAAAGTTGTAGTGCTATCAACCCCTGGGGGCAGCGGTTGGTAGGCTTTGGCAAAAAGTGTTTGGGCTGGTATTGAAAACGATACGCTATCGCCTTTACCTAACAGTTGCACTACCTCCATAACCGGGTCGCTACTCATGGCTGAATCTTTTTTGAACATAGCCGGAAAGGGATTCTGGCGGCTATCATTCCATACCGAGTCTTTATTGTCTTTAAATAAAAAACTGAGAATCATAATCTGGCCGTTTTCGGCTACACCTTCGGTGCCGGCTCTCAGAACAGTATATTTTAAACCCGAAGGTGTTTCTTTCGTTTTGGAACACGCCATAAGCAAACCGGCTACACACACACTCAGCAAAAAGGATTTTTTCATTTTGAATTGAATTATAGGTTTTAATCTTGGTTTAGTTGTTGTTGATATTCGGGCAAAATGCGAAGTAGTTTCTTCAGGGTTTCATCCAACGAAAGTTTGGATTGCCCGCCACTGGCATTTTTATGACCTCCACCTTCAAAATGTTTTCGGGCTAATTCGTTTACCGAAAAATTACCCAACGAACGAAAGGAGAGTTTTATTTCTTCTTTCCGATCGTACATCAATACGGCCATCTTCACGCCTTTAATGGACAGCCCATAATTTACCAGGCCTTCGGTGTCGCCTGTTTGTGCTCCGAATTTTTTTAATTCGTCCTGGCTTAGAGTCATATAGGCCGTACGGTATTCGGGCAGTACCACTAACTTTTCGCTCAGTACAAATCCCGTAAGGCGCAACCGCTCTAACGAGTTGGTATCGTAAATTTGCTGGGCAATATCGTGTGGATTGGCCCCGCGACTCACCAACGCTGATGCAATTTCAAACTCGCGGTGGCGGGTATTATTATGTTTAAAACTTCCGGTATCGGTCATTAACCCGGCATACAGGCAGGTGGCAATGGTTGCATCAATCTGATCTTGCAGGCCCAGTTCTTCGATCAACTCAAAAATCAAACCAGCGGTAGAAGCCGAGGCTGGATCCCACTGCTCATACGAAGCAAAACTTTCAGGTTCCAAATGATGATCGATCAGCACTTTGGTGGCGGTTGTTTTGCGGATCATATCGCCCAGGCTGTTGATGCGGCTTAGGCTTGAAAAATCGAGGCAAAAAATAATTTCGGCTTGTGCGATAAGGGCTGCAGCCTGCGCCTCAGGGGCTGGGTTTTCTTTTGAAAGGGCCAGCACCGTTTCGTTGCCGGGCATCCAGGTCAGAAAGTCGGGGTAATCGCTGGGGGTAATAACCGAAACCTGGTGGCCGGACTTTTTAAGAAAGGCCGCCAAACCGAGTGAAGAACCAAGTGCATCGGCATCGGGCTTAAAGTGGGTAACAATTACCACCGCAGCCGGTTTGCTTATCAGCGACTTAAAAGCGTTTAAATTCTTCATCGAAGCGGCAAAAATGGCAATTTTAATCGGGAGTGCATAACCTTAATTCTGGCAATGGTGAAGCTGCTAACTTGGAGCATTTCGAGTTTTAGTTTCGACCCAAAACCATTCAGGGTGTTTTAACTTCCATTGTAAAGATCTGAAAGGTTTTTACAAGTTATTTTCGCGCACGGGCCCAATTCTATAATGGCTATCAAGGTTAAAAATGATTTTGAGCCACCCACTTCTTTATTAGTTAAAAAGCTATTTTTGCGGCCAATTATTAAACCTGAAACAATCTAAATACTTAATAAAATGGCAGGAAACAGAACGTTTACCATGATTAAGCCCGATGCAGTAAGCGCAGGAAACACCGGGGCAATTACCAAAATGATTGAAGAGGCCGGCTTTCGCATTGTGGCCATGAAAAAAGTTAAACTGAGTGCCGAATTGGCAGGTAAGTTTTACGAAATTCATAAGGCCCGTCCTTTCTATGGCGAACTGGTTGCTTACATGAGCAGCGGTGCCATTGTGCCCATGATTTTGGAAAAGGATAATGCCGTAGAAGATTTCCGTAAGTTGATAGGTGCTACCGATCCGGCTAAAGCCGCACCTGGTACTATCCGCGCCTTGTTTGCAAAATCAATTGATGCCAACGCCATTCACGGTTCAGATTCGGATGAGAATGCAGCCATTGAAGGCAACTTCTTCTTCTCGCAGTTTGAGCGATTTTAATTGTTGCTCGTTTCTAGTTACTGGTTGCTGGTAAAGTCAGCGCCAGTAACCAGAAGCCAGCAACCAGAAACTTTTTTTCTACTTCCCGGTTATTTCACCATCATTTCATCTATGAGCATCATCAATCCTACCTATTCCGAAAAATTTGAATCGCGCCACAACGCACCCGACCAAAAGCAGATTGCAGAAATGCTGAAGGTTGTAAAAGCAAAATCGGTAGATGAGGTGATTGATCAAACAGTGCCGGCCAACATCCGGTTGAAGAAACCTTTAAACTTGCCGGCTGCACAATCGGAGTTTGAGTTTTTGAACAACTTCAAAAAGACAATCTCTAAAAACAAGATTTACAAATCGTACATCGGTACGGGTTACTACAATTGCATTACGCCCGGTGTTATACTGCGCAACATTTTAGAAAATCCAGGCTGGTACACAGCTTACACGCCTTATCAGGCTGAGATTGCACAAGGTCGCATGGAAGCATTGATCAACTACCAAACCATGGTAATTGATCTTACCGGAATGCAGATTGCCAACGCTTCGTTGTTGGATGAAGCTACGGCTGCAGCCGAAGCCATGCATTTGTTGTATGCATCGCGCAAAGCGAATAAGAAGGCAGCAAACACATTGTTTGTAGATGAAAATACCTTTCCACAGGTTATTGATTTATTAAAAACCCGCTCGGAACCAATTGGCGTAAAACTGGAAATAGGCAACCTAAGCAAACTCGATCTTACCAACCCCGATTTGTTTGCTGTTTACCTGCAAAACCCTGATAACAACGGTGAAGTAAAAGATTACACCGCTTTTATTGAATCGGCCCACGAAAAAGAAGTGTTTGTAGTAATGGGCACCGACCTGATGAGCCTGGTACTCGTGAAATCTCCAGGCGAAATGGGTGCCGATGTAGTGGTGGGTAACTCACAACGCTTTGGTGTACCAATGGGCTTTGGAGGTCCGCATGCTGCATTCTTTGCTACCAAAGATGAATTTAAAAGACAAATTCCCGGAAGGATAATTGGTATTTCCATAGATGCGCAAGGTAACCCCGGTTATCGCATGGCACTACAAACCCGCGAGCAACACATTCGCAGAGAAAAAGCAACTTCTAATATCTGTACTGCTCAGGTATTGCTTTCGGTAATGGCCGGCATGTATGCCGTATATCATGGTCCCGAAGGCTTGAAAAAAATTGCTGGTCGTATTCACGCGCTCGCACAACTGCTGGAAAGTGGTTTAGCCAAACTGGGTATCAAACAAGTTAATGCAAACTACTTCGATACGTTGAAGTTGGCTGTAGCCGATAAGAACGCCATCAAACAAAAAGCAGAAGCAACAGGGATTAACTTTAAGTACTTTGCAGATAACCATGTTGGGATTTCCGTTGATGAAACGACTTCGCTCAATTCCCTTCAAAGTATTCTAAACATCTTCATTGAAGATAAGCACACTAATATTTCTGGTAAGCATGGTGAAGGAGTTTCAATTCAAATGGCCCCTTCAGAATCTCTCAAATTATCTTCATCTCTAACCCGCACTTCACCATTCCTCACTCATCCGGTTTTCAATTCGCATCATTCCGAACACGAAATGCTGCGCTACATCAAAAAGTTAGAGAATAAAGATTTAAGCATGGTGCATTCTATGATCTCGTTGGGATCGTGTACCATGAAACTCAATGCTACTACCGAAATGATTCCGGTAACTTGGCCTGAGTTAGGCCAAATGCATCCTTTCGCTCCCGCTGATCAAACGTTGGGCTATCAGGAAATGATTACCAACCTGGAAAACTGGTTGAAAGAAATTACTGGCTTTACAGGTGTATCGTTACAACCCAACAGCGGTGCACAAGGTGAGTATGCAGGTTTGATGACCATTCGTGCCTATCACGAAAGCAGAAATGAAAGCCATCGCAACGTATCGCTTATTCCGGCATCGGCACACGGCACTAATCCAGCCAGTGCGGTAATGGCGGGTATGGAAGTGGTGGTGGTTAAATCCGATGCCGAAGGAAAGATTGATGTGGCCGATCTGAAAGCAAAAGCCATTCAATACAAAGACAAACTTTCGTGTTTGATGGTTACGTATCCATCTACACACGGTGTGTTTGAAGAATCGATTATTGAAATCTGTGAAACCATTCATGCCAATGGCGGATTGGTCTATATGGATGGCGCCAATATGAATGCACAGGTTGGATTAACATCGCCCGCCAATATTGGTGCTGATGTGTGTCATTTAAATCTGCACAAAACATTTTGTATTCCACACGGTGGTGGTGGCCCGGGCATGGGTCCTATTTGTGTGAATGATAAACTTAAACCTTTCCTTCCTGGACATGCGGTTGTAAAAACTGGTGGCGACAAAGCAATCTCAGCCGTATCGGCTGCTCCATTTGGCAGCGCCAGCATTCTGGTTATTTCGTATGCCTACATTGCCATGATGGGTGGTGAGGGTTTAACCAACGCTACCAAACTCGCCATCTTTAATGCGAATTATATTAAAGAGCGTTTGAATGGTCATTATAAAATTCTGTACACCGGTGCCAATGGTCGCTGTGCGCACGAAATGATTGTGGATTGCCGCGACTTTAAAAAAGCCGGTGTTGAGGTAGAAGATATAGCGAAGCGTTTAATGGATTATGGATTCCATGCGCCCACTGTTTCATTCCCAGTAGCAGGAACCTTGATGATTGAACCTACTGAAAGTGAACCGAAGGCTGAGATGGATCGTTTTGTAGAAGCGTTGATTGAAATTCGCAACGAAATCCGCGAAGTAGAAGAAGGCAAAGCCGATAAAGAAAATAATGTATTGAAACATGCACCACACACCGCGGCTGTAATTACTGCCGATGAATGGACTCGTCCTTATAGCCGACAAAAAGCAGCTTATCCATTAGCGTTTGTTAAGGAAGCCAAGTTCTGGCCAAGTGTCAGTCGCGTGGATAATGCTTATGGCGATCGCAACCTTGTATGTAGTTGTTTGCCGTTGGAAGAATACGAAAAAGCCGAAGCGTAAGGATCGTCTTCGAATTTCAATTTTTACTTCATTCAAATTGGGTTATCTTGTGGTAACCCAATTTTTTTATGTACAAGTTTTTACTGTTTATTCTCGTAGTTTCATCTGCAGTAGCGCAGGAATCCAAAAAAGCATTTCGCATTGGCGTGGCCGGGCTTACACATGGCCATGTGCATTGGGTCTTGAATCGTGCTCACGATGGCGATTTTGAAATTGTGGGCATTGCCGAAAGTAATCGACCATTAGCCGAAAAGTTATTGGCTCAGTATAACCTTCCAATCAGTTTACTCTATAATTCGCTCAACGAGATGCTCGACAAAACAAAACCCGAAGCCGTAACAGCTTTCGGCAACACGTTCGATCATTTAAGTGTAGTACAAGCATGCGCACCGCGCAAAATTCATGTGATGGTTGAAAAACCGTTGGCCGTAAGTCTCAATCACGCCAAACAAATACAACAACTGGCGAAGGCTAATTCGATTCTGGTATTAACCAACTACGAAACTACGTGGTATGGAAGCAACACAAAACTTGAAGAACTTTTTCGGGCATCAAAACCGATGGGGTCTGTTCGCAAAGTGGTGGTACACGATGGTCATGAAGGCCCGAAAGAAATTAATGTAGGGCCTGAGTTTTTAGAATGGTTAATTGATCCGGTAAAAAATGGAGGTGGTGCATTGATGGACTTCGGTTGTTACGGTGCCAACCAGATTACCTGGTTGCTCAATGGTGAACGGCCTTTGTCTGTATTAGCGGTAACGCAACAAATTAAACCACACCTGTATCCCAAAGTAGATGATGAGGCCACCATCATTCTTACGTATTCCAAAGCACAAGGTATTATTCAAGCCTCGTGGAACTGGCCCTTCGGCAGAAAAGATATGGAGGTGTATAGTGAGAAAGGTTACGTGATTGCCGATCGGCAAGGATCGAAAATTAAATCCGTACACGATAAGCCAGAAACATTTGTAGCCGGTGGCGAATTACCCAAGCCGTTGCACGATCCGTTTACGTACCTTGCCGCAGCTGTTCGGGCCGAAATAAAAATTTTACCTTATGATCTGTCCGCTCTTGAAAATAACATATTGGTGATGGAGATTCTGGAAGCTGCCAAACAATCCGCTAAAACAGGCAAAGCAATTCCGCTGGCTGCAAAACCTTAATCAAGTAATTTGAAAAACCTGGCGCATACCGAAACAAAACTTCCGTGGTGGACATGGCTTGCTCCATTTGTTTTGTTTCACCTTGCAGCACAGGTATCGCTCATTTTTAAATACGATCAGGGTGTTAGTACCTTTTATATTCCCACCGCCATTGCCATAGTATTGGTAAACTGGTGGGGTTTTGTACGTGTAGTACCGGCCATGTATGTGGTTGTAACATTAAATACCTTTTACTGGGGTGTTGAAGATTGGCTACTATGGCCTGTGTTCTCAGCATCGGAAGTAATAGGCGTAATCATCTCATATTATCTTTTTAGAACACTCACCAATAGCAAGTATTGGTTGCCCAACACCAATCACCTGATTCGGTTTATCGTATTTGCGTTGGTTATACCCATTACGATTGAATTAATCTTGCTACAGCTTACGCTGATTTACTTTAGCCATCAGACCTGGGAAAATTTTGGTGAGTTATTCTTACGAAACTGGTTGGGCGAATTTATGGCCAACTTTGGAATTGCTGTTCCTTTGCTTTTTTCGGTTACACCATTGCTGCAACAAAAGAAGTTGCTGTTGGAGCCCCCCAACACCATGCTGGTGCGGACTATGAATTACACTCCGCTTAAGCGCATAGAAATAGTTTCAATTTACTGTGTGCTTGTAATGCTTTCGCGGGTAATTCCATTTGAGCAATATTGGTTTGCGTATGGAATTGTATCGCTCTATGTAGCCATCCGGTTCGGCTTTGGTGCTGCTGCTTTTTGTAACCTGTTTGTATTTCTGATCACCTATGTTATTCCATCCTTCATTACCGGTTCGCCCGATCATCTATTCAGCTCAACAGAAATGTTGTTTACCATTTTTCTGGGAAACATCCTGCTCTCGTTGTTTGCAGCAATTACAGGACGCGTCATTACCGATCTGCATCAGGTAGAAACCCTGCTCCATCATCAGAATCAGGAATTGGAAAACACCAATAAAGAATTGGATCGCTTTGTGTATAGTGCCTCGCACGATTTAAGTGCTCCCCTTAAATCAATACTGGGATTAGTTACGCTATCCAAACTTGAATCGGACTTGCATAACGCACCTGGTTACCTGAATGAAATAGAACGCAGCGTACAAAAGTTGGATCTGTTCATTGCCGAAATTTTAGACTACTCGCGCAACAAACGCCTCACTATTACTCCAGAACAAATTCAATTAAAGTTATTATGCCAGGAAATTCTCGATAACCTGAAGTATCTGGACGATTACAATAAAATT
This sequence comes from Cyclobacteriaceae bacterium, assembly GCA_019638395.1. Classification (GTDB taxonomy): domain Bacteria; phylum Bacteroidota; class Bacteroidia; order Cytophagales; family Cyclobacteriaceae; genus ELB16-189. The sequence continues at coordinate 293,462 of JAHBTX010000004.1, read as the reverse complement.
AGAATTGACCTGAATGAATTTGAACAAGATATTATTCAACAAGACAAAGTACGACTAAAAATTATTTTGAGTAACCTTATATCCAATGCTATTAAATTTCAGAAAAAAACACCGGGGCATCAGCCCGTACTCAAAATATCAACCAAACGACATTTGAAAAAAACTTTTATCCGGATTGAAGATAATGGCGAGGGCATACTTCCTGATTTAAGTCCAAAAATATTCGAAATGTTTTACCGCGCATCAGATAAAGCCAGTGGTTCCGGACTTGGCTTGTATATTGCACGCGAATCGGCAAATAAAATCGGGGCCCGTATCAGTCATGAATCAGAATACGGCAAAGGCTCGGTTTTTACCGTTGAAGTACCCGAGATATGAAGTACAAGTTAGTTTTAGTTGGCCTTTTGTTCGTAGTAAGTACACAAGCTCAAAAAGTTTATACCGGCTTTCCATCATTGGTGTGGCCAAAACTGTATGGCATCACCTATCAGAAAGATCCCAATGGTGAATTTGATAAACCCATATTTACGAAAGAAGTAAAGGCACTGGCCGGAAAAGAAGTTGTGTTGCCAGGGTACATCATTCCCTTTCAAGGTGTAGCCAAAGAAACACACGTTATGCTTTCTTCTTTGCCCGTAAATGCTTGCTTCTTTTGCGGTGTGGGTGGACCAGAAGGTGTGGCCGAAGTTTTTTTAAGCAAGCCCATTTCGTACACAGATAAACCTGTTGAGATAAAAGGCAAACTGGTTTTAAACGACAGTAATCCCGATCAAATGATTTATGTGTTGGTTGATGCGGAGTTTCTGGGTGAAATTGATTTTTAAACCTGATTATTAATTTTTAACCCAATTGGTGCCGATTAATAGCTTGTTCTATAGAATGGCAACTAAATCAGGAGAATCATATAAATCAACACAAAATTAAAGTTGGCAAGATCAATTATTCAGGCAAGATTCTTTTAAGTGATCCTGGTTTAAGATTCTACTTCAATCCATATTGATCAATTAAATACACCATCGCGGCCATAGCCGCTGCTCCTAACTCCAGTTCGCGTTTGTCAACCTTATCAATCGTGTCTTCAGCCGTGTGGTGATAATTAAAGTACCGTTGCGAGTCGGGTAGAAAACCAAGCAATGCCACACCTTGGTTCGCCAGCGGTCCAATATCAGCTCCTCCACCTTCTGCCGAAAAATCAGAGAGTCCGTATGGCTCCAATAACGGTTTCCAACTACGCACTTTTGCTTTGGCAGTGGCATCGGTTGGTACGGTAAAGCCGCGCGGTACAAAACCACCACGATCGGATTCGATAGCCGCAATGTGTTTCTCTTTGTTTGCTGCTGCAAGCTCTGCATACTTTAATCCGCCACGCAAACCATTCTCTTCGTTCATAAACATTACCGCTCTGATGGTTCGCTTCGGCTTATAACCCATCTGCTTAAACAAACGCAACACTTCAATTGCCTGTACACAACCGGCACCATCATCGTGTGCACCTTGTCCCAGATCCCACGAATCCAAATGCCCGCCCACCACAATAATTTCATCTGGAAAATCGCTGCCGCGGATTTCCCCTACTACATTAAATGAAGGGGCATCCTCCAACGTTACTGAATGGTTCTGTAAATAAACCTGCACATCTTTTTCTTCTTTCAACAGTTGACTTAACAACTCAGCATGGCGTGTGCTGATAGCCAGTGCTGGAATCTTAACCACATTGGGGGCATAGCGCATACTTCCCGTATGCGGATAATCTTCGAGGTTAGAACCCATCGATCTAACCAATACTGCTGCGGCTCCATATTTTGCAGCTTCGGAAGCTCCATTAGCGCGTTGCTCTACTGCGCCACCATAAGCTGTAAAGGTGTTGATCTTTGTTGGATCCATCGGTCGGTTAAAGAATACAATTTTTCCTTTTACGCCAGCCGAACCCAATGCTTTCAGTTCGTCAAAACTTTTTACCTCTACAACACCCGCAGCAATGCCTGATGGGCCAGTGCCAATCGTTCCACCCAACGCACACACATTTACCGATAGTGTACCTTGCTTGCGCGATATGATTCTACCGGTTTCTTTTTGGCCGCGTATCCAATGCGGAACCATTACCGGTTGCAACCACACCGAATCAAAATCAAATTCTTCCATTACGTTGCGACTCCACTCTACCGCAGCCGCAGCACCGGGCGAACCAGACAACCTCGGACCAATGTTAGTGCATAAATCATACAGCATCTCGTATGATTTACCTTTGCTTAGTGCTTCATCAAAAATTTGTTTGATGGCCGCTTCATCTTTAGCTTGTGAGAACGCTGACAAAGCAGTTGCGATGAATAAGAAAAATAATACAGATTGTTTCATGGCGATTGAATTATTCGGGCTGACTTAAGCATATAAATATGATGGTCGGGATCTTTATCATTAAGATACAAGATTCCCTCCATCCAGATAGCTTGCGAGGTAAACTTTACTTTCTGATTGGATTCAACTTCAACAATTGTCTCCGGGCCGGCCGCCCCACAAAAATAGCATACGTTAAACGGTAAAGATGATAGCATAAATTTACTTTCATCGCCTGTTTCGCTTACCGGAATTACAAAACCTTTTAATTTGATTTTCTTACCGTGATACTCTTTCAGATGCGCGCTAAAGATCGGCACTTCCATTTCGCCACCGGCCGTTTTGGTTTTCTTAAAACCTACCTCGGCCAATACGTGCCAAAAGTTGACCTCCTGTGCAACTGCACAAACAGAACCCAAAATCAGAACCGCAATATGAAAATACCGCATGGCTTAAAGATGTGCAATCGCAACCATCCTTAAAACAGCTTTTATTCGAATAATTACAAGTTGACTCAATAAAACCAACTCAAAGATTTGAAAAGCAATTTTTACAATCGAACTTCGATGTAAATTTCTACCAATGGCATTTTTGTTTGATTCGTTTGAAGGTTGGAAAACATACTGCACCGAAAATAAGAAAACCATTATCGATGTAGTGCTGGCATATGAGCTGGAACAAAAGGGCCGTTCCGAAAAACAAATCTGGGAAGGCTTAAATAAAGCCTGGGCGGTGATGAAAGATGCGGTGCAAACCGGCTTAACCGAAGACATGACTTCACGCTCGGGCATGATTAACAATGGTGCAAAAAAAGTTTACAACTACCCTACTCCCGTTCTCTCTAAAGAATTTCAAAACCTGATTTCGCGCGCACTTGCCGCCAAAGAAGTAAACTCGTGCATGGGTCGGATTGTGGCAGCCCCAACTGCAGGTGCCAGTGGCATTATGCCGGGTGTACTTTACACCTTGCAGGAGATTCACCACATCGAAGACAAAAAAATTCTGGAAGCGATGTTGCTTGCTGCAGGCATTGCGCTGATTATAGAACAAAAAGCCAGCATTGCCGGTGCTGTGGGTGGATGCCAGGCTGAAACCGGAACTGCAGCTGCTATGGGTGCCGGTGCCATTGTGTATTGTTTGGGAGGCAATGTAGATCAGATTTTTAATGCGGTGGCGATAACCGTACAATGTATGTTAGGCTTAGTGTGCGATCCTGTTGCCGGATTGGTAGAAGTGCCGTGTGTGGTACGCAATGCCAGTGCCGCTGCAATTGCCAACAGTTCAGCACAAATCGCTATGGCCAATGTAAGCAGTGTTATTCCGGTAGATGAGGTGATTGATGCGATGGGCGAGATTGGCGCCAGTATGGAAACCCGGTATAAAGAAACGGCACTGGGCGGTTTGGCTGCTACTAAAACCGGGCAAGCCATCAGCAAAAAAGTATTGATCCGCGATATTGAAATTTTACCAGACGAAGGTTAATCACGATTTTCCACCAATTCCAGATTTGCACGTTTTTGCAAATCTGGAATTTGATTCCAGAATTACATATTTTTGCAAATCTGGAATTCGTAATGAAACTTGTTAAAAGACATATTTATGGCGAAGCACTTGACAATGCCCGGCAGTTTCGGGCTGTGTGCATTGTTGGCCCACGACAAAGCGGTAAAACCACGCTTAGCCAAATGATTTTTGGCGAAAAGCCTTATTTCAATTTTGAAGACCCTGATGTAGAAGCTGAAGCCCGGCAAACCAAAAGTTTTTTACAAAGTCTGAAGGAAGGTGCTGTATTGGATGAAGTGCAACGCGTGCCCACGTTATTCAGGTATTTGCAAGGTCGGTTAGATGCCAGTTCAAAACGAGGTCAGTTTATCTTAACAGGCTCTAACAACTTTCTTTTACAAGAACAAATTGCGCAGTCGCTGGCAGGCAGGGTTGGCTACCTGGAATTATTACCGCTCTCGTATGCCGAATTGAAAGCAGCCAAAATGGACGGAACAGTTGCACAGCACATTTTTACCGGTGGCTATCCGGAAATCTGGCAACAAAAACTTTCCGTATCGAAATGGATGGCTGCTTATTTTCAAACATATGTGCAGCGCGATGTACGTCTGATTCGCAACATTAATAATCTGCCAGCTTTTACCCGCTTTGTTCGGCTTTGTGCTGGTTATGCCGGGCAGATTATAAATAAAGATGCGCTGGCAAAATCAACCGGTGTAGATGCTAAAACCGTGCAAGCCTGGCTGGGGATTTTAGAAAGCAGTTACATCATCTATTTACTGCAACCGTATTACGAAAATTTAAACAAGCGCATTGTTAAATCACCTAAGCTTTATTTCTGCGATACTGGGTTGTTATGCTACCTGTTGGGGTTCACTTCGCAGCGTGCCATGCTAAATAGCACTAAGTACGGAGCATTGTTTGAAAATTGGGTGATTACTGAAATTCGTAAAAATCGCTTTAACAAAGGTATTGCAGGAGGTATGTACTATTTCCGCGATAGCGCGGGCAATGAAGTGGATTTAATTCTGGAAAAAGATGATCGGACGCTTGCCGTTGAAGTAAAGGCAGGAAAACAATTTAAGTCTGATATGCTAGGTGGTGTACGGTATTGGTTAAAGTATAATAGAACGGGATCAGGGATTCTGATAACTGGTTCTGATCGGGCAATTGAATCCAAAATAGATGAATCAATTGCTATACTTTCCTGGCAAGAGGTGATTGATGTTTAATCTTCCAACATCTTATCCGGCTGTACCCTATCAATCCATTCCATTACGACATCGTACCCAAAGTAAACTGCACAGGTTACAATTACTGACCACACACAGGCACTGATTAGCATGTAGAGCAAAATCTTTTCTCGGCTTTTACTCATACTTATCGCCAACAGTGTTCCACCAATAGGCGTAAGCAGAATGGGTGTAAGAAAGGCTACGCCTGCCAATCCATAGCGTTTAAAAATGCTTGGCTTCTTTTCCAGGTTTTCGCCTTCTGGTTTGGGTTTACGAAACCGCTCAATGATATGCTTGCGGATAAAATCACCAAAGTAAGTAAAGGCAACCACCATCGTCATCATCCCGGCAACGGTAACAATCATGGTTGTGATGAGATGCAGACCCGCAGCCTTACCACCTATTGGGCCGAAAAAAAACTTTATCATTGAAGAAAAGTAAACCGATATCGCCTTTAGAATTTCTTCCCACATATATTCAATTCAAAAATTTAAAATTTCGCATTTCGTTTATCTGTTTTGAATTTAAATCCGAGATTTTTAAATAGGCAATCATTAAAGCTTCTCACCAAAACTCAAATCACCTGCATCACCCAAACCCGGAACAATGTAACTGCGATGATCCAACTTTTCATCAATTGCAAATGTCCAGATAGTAGCTGGATGGTTCAGGTTATTTTGCACAAACTGAATTCCTTCAGGTGCAGCAATTAACACGGCTACATGAATGTGCGCGGGTTTTCCATGTCGCTGCAACTCCTGCACCGAACGAATTACAGATTTACCAGTTGCCAACATGGGGTCGATTAAAATTACGGTTTGCCCATTTAAGTCTGGAGTCGCGAGGTATTCCAGATTTATTTTAATCTCAGCACCCTCTTTGCGATAAGCACCTATAAATCCCGCAGGAGCAGCATCAAAAAAATTCTGAAAGCCGTGGTAGTATGGTAAACCCGCACGTAACACAGTAATTAGTATCGGCTGTGTTTGCAATAGATTAGCGTTAATAGATGCCAACGGAGTTTGTATAATTTGTTGTTGATACGGCAGCGTTTTGGAAATTTCATAAGCCATAATTGAACCTAATCGCTCTAAGTTGGTTCTAAACCGCAACCGATCATGCTGCACGCGCACATCGCGCAAGCCAGCCACCAACTGATTGGCTATCGAATTTTGTTCGCCCAGGTTAATTACTTGCATGTTTGGTTAACGACTAAATAACCGGCTATTTTGCACGGCATTACGCTCCGGAAAATTTACAAAAAGGTTGAACACCATGGCAACAGCTAAAAATAAAAAAGTAAAACAAGTTAAAAGTGATTATAGCCTTTTACACGAACTCTGCCAGATTCATGCGCCTTCTAGCGAAGAAAGTCCGCTGCAAGCATTTCTGATTCAATATGTTAAAAAAGCAAGCAAACATTGGAAAACCAAACCACAAATAATTGCGGCCGAAGAGTTTCAGGATAACCTGATCTTGAAGTTTGGCAAACCGCGCACGGTGATTTTTGCCCACATGGATACCGTTGGCTTTACCGTGCGCTATTTTAATCAACTGCTTTCCATTGGTAGCCCCGATGCAGATACTGGCACCAAACTGGTAGGGCACGATGCGCATGGCCCCATTGAATGCGAACTGGAGTTTGATACTGAAAATCATGCCTTCTATAAATTCGGAAGATCAATTGAACGCGGCACTTCGCTTACATACAAAATCAACTTTCGTGAAAGCAAGGACTATATAGAATCGCCTTACCTAGACAACCGCCTTGGTATTTACAATGCCTTAAAAGTTGCTGAAACTTTAAAAGACGGCATCATTGTTTTTGGTTGTTGGGAAGAGCACGGTGGCGGAGCGGTTGGCTACTTAGCCGATTACATCTATAAAAAATACAATGTTCGGCAGGCACTTATCTCCGATATTACTTGGGTATCGGATGGTGTGCATCATGGCAAGGGTGTGGCCATATCGTTGCGCGACCGGAATTTACCGCGAAAAAAATTTGTTGATAAAATTGTTTCCATCGCACAAAAATATCAGATCGATTATCAGTTAGAAGTAGAAGGCATGGGCTCAAGCGATGGTGGCGAATTACAACGCAGCCCTGTTCCTTTCGATTGGTGTTTTGTAGGCGCTCCCGAACAACATGCCCATACACCCAACGAAAAAGTGCATAAGCACGATATCGAAACCATGATAGCATTATATAGAGTGCTGATGAAAGAACTGTAATGCGGCAACACGTTAAACCCAATTTTTTATTAGCCTACCCGGTAATGCTCAGTATGCTGGGCCAGGTAATGACGGGCGTAGCCGATAGCATCATGGTTGGCTGGACGGGTGCTTTGCCATTAGCCGCCTCTTCATTTGCTAATGTATTTTACAACATTCCATTATTTTTTGGTGTGGGGGTTTCGTATGCTATTACTCCACTGGTGGCACGAGCCGAGGGGGCGAAAGATTCTTCAACTATTATTGCGGTACTTAAAAATGGTTCAATCATTAACCTGTTTACCGCCATTGCATTGGTTACACTTATTTTCAGCATTGAACCCTTTATGCATAAAATGGGGCAACCCGAAGAAGTAGTTGTGCTTGCATTGCCGTACCTTAACATTGTAGCAATTTCCATTATTCCCACACTCATCTTTCAAACCTATCGTCAGTTTGCAGAAGGTTTACAACGCACCCGGGTAGCTATGATTATTGTGGTAAGCACCAACGTGGTAAACATCGCGCTAAATTATGTGTTGATTTTCGGTTATTATGGTTTCCCGAAATTAGGCTTGAATGGTGCAGGCTGGGCTACGCTTATCTCCAAAATAATAATGGCTATCAGTATGATGGCTTACGTTTATTTTGGAAAAAGATATCAATCTTATCGGGCTGGTTTTTCGATTGGTAACTATTCGCGAAAACTCATTCAGAAAATGTTGCACATTGGCATACCCTCAGGATCGCAATTTGTTTTTGAAGCCGGTGCTTTTGGGTTTTCAGCTCTTATGATGGGGTGGATTGGAACTACTGCATTGGCGGCACATCAGATTGCTATTAATTTGGCCACCATTAGCTACATGACTACTTCCGGGCTTGGTGCGGCCGCAACCATACGGGTTGGAAATTTTTTGGGCCAACAAGATAAAAAGAATCTTCGCGCCTCTGCATTTGCCATGATCTGGATGGCAATCGCTATTATGACCTTGTGGGCTTTATTATTTATAGTTGGTAAAGAATTTTTACCCGCACTCTACATCGATGATGAAGCAGTTATACAACTCACAGCCGCACTCATGATTATTGCAGCGTTCTTTCAATTATCTGATGGCATACAAGTGGTAACGGCCGGTGCTTTGCGCGGATTGCAGGATGTAAAAATTCCTTCACTACTAATCTTTGTTGCATATTGGGTAATTGCTTTGCCGTTAGGGTTTGTGTTAGCCTTTATTTTAGATTGGGCGGCACTTGGTATTTGGATTGGTTTGCTGGTAGGACTTACCATTACAGCCACAGCCATGGTAATCCGGTTTAACCGCTTATCGCGAATAGCGATTAAAGACTAACTGTCGCACTTAAGTTTTTCGCAAGCCGGATAAAAATCTTACCTTTCTACACTAACATTTTCTCCTATGGAATCTGCGCGTCCGGTTAAATACTCACAAACCACTATTACCGAATTAATGATTCCGAGCTATGCCAACTTTGGTGGTAAAATTCATGGCGGCACATTGCTTTCGCTGATGGACAAAGTTGCCTATGCTGCCGCGAGTAAACATGCGGGCACTTATTGTGTAACGGTTACGGTAGATAAAGTTGAATTCCTGCAACCGGTAGAAGTGGGCGAACTGGTTTCCATGCATGCCTCTGTAAATTATGTAGGGCGCACTTCGCTGGTAGTGGGCATTCGGGTAGAATCGCAAAACATTAAAACCGGAAAAATAAAACACACCAACTCATCTTTCTTCACCATGGTGGCCAAAGACGATAACGATAAACCGGCTTTAGTACCCGAACTTATTCTTGAGAACAAAGAGGATATAAAACGATTTATAGAAGCCATGCGGGTAAAAGAAATCAGAAATGCCATGCGCGAACAAATGGACGATGCCAAATCGCATATTGATGTAGAGCATGCAGCAGAAATTCTGAACGGCCAACGGTGTAAAATTCAAATTGCCTAGATGCCTAACTTGTATTAGGAGTCCAGCACAAGAGGGTGAAAGACGCAAAAGGGTTTGCCTTTATCATAAAAATGATATAATTTTGATACATGGCAATCATTAAACCTATTTCCGATTTACGAAACAAATCGAACGAAATTTCAGCCTTAGCGCATGAGAGTAAGGAGCCTATTTATATTACCAAAAATGGTGAGGGTGATCTTGTAATACTTTCGGTATCGAATTACCGCAGCATGCAAAAGAAAATTGAGTTGCTTGGCAAGCTGGCTGAAGCTCAAGCACAAGTGGTATCAGGCGCCAAAACCAAATCACTAAAGGAATTATCAGCAAACATGCGAAAACGCCTGCATGAGAAAAAAGCGTGATGTACGTTTCTTGCCAATTGCTGAAGAGGACATAGCCGAAATCCTTGATTACATTGCTTTGGATAATGTTTCGGCTGCATCAACTTTCTTTGACAAACTGGAGAAGAAATTTGAATACCTGAGCGAGTATCCGCAGGCAGGCATTAAACGAACTGAGAAAGAACTCTCGAAGGCGGGATATTATTCGCTTGTTTTTGGGAACTATATCATTTTTTACACTTTTGATTCCGGAATTTTAACCGTTCATCGTGTACTTAGCAGCTATAGGGATTATCTTAAATTCTTTTAGTTAAAATCGACCAATCTTAAAACAAATATGAAAATCATTTTCTCAATACTCTTACTCTCAGTTTCGCTCTTAACATCAGGTCAGCCTGTAATCCTATCCCAACGCGATCAGGCCCGTGTAATTGACGAACTGCTGGAAGATCGGCTACGCAATACCTTACCGGCATTAATGCGCAGAGAAGGTTTTGATATGTGGGTAATTATTTCGCGCGAATACAACGAAGATCCGGTAATCCGCACCCTGTTACCGGCCACCTGGCATGCTGCCCGCAGAACCACCATGCTGGTTGCATTCGATCGCGGTGCCGATAAAGAAATGGAATACCTGGCTGTTGCCCGCTACGATGTGGGTAAAGTTTTTAAACGCGCGTGGGATCCGGATGCCAACCCCGATCAATGGGCACAACTCGGAAAAATTATTGCCGAACGAAATCCAAAAAAAATTGGCGTAAACAAAGCCCCCCATTACGGGCATGCCGATGGATTAACCAGCAACGATTTTGATAATCTCATAAAAGTACTTCCTAAAAATTTGCAACCCAAAGTTACTTCAGCGCAAAATCTGGCTGTAAGCTGGTTGGAAACCCGCACCGAAAAAGAGATGGTGCTCTATCAACAAATCTGCCGCATTGCACACGATATTATTCAGGAAGGCTTTTCTGACATGGTAATTCAACCTGGTGTAACCACTACCGAAGATGTGGTGTGGTGGTACCGCGAGCGAATTAAAGAATTGAAGCTTGAAACCTGGTTTCATACTTCCGTTTCCATTCAGCGTAACGAACCCGAAGCCATCACACTTAAAAGACCACAACCACTGGTTATTCAACCTGGAGATTTATTGCACGTAGATTTTGGCATAACCTACCTGCGCTTGAATACCGACACACAACAACATGCTTATATTTTAAGAGCCGGAGAAACCGAAGCACCAAAATACTTACGCGATGCATTTGCAAAAGGAAATCGCTTACAAGACATTTTAACTTCCCACTTTAAAGAAGGCCGCACGGGTAACGATATTTTAAAAGCCACGCGCGAACAAGCGCTTGCTGAAGGAATTACGCCTTCTATTTATACGCACCCTATCGGGTTTCATGGACATGCAGCCGGTACAACTATTGGTATGTGGGATATGCAAGGTGGTGTACCATTTACCGGAGATTACCCCTTGCATTATAAAACAGCTTACTCCATCGAATTGAATTGCACTGTGAACATACCCGAATGGAAAAAAGACATCCGCATTCAGTTGGAAGAAGACGGCTATTTTGATGAGACTGGCTTCCGGTATATAGATGGCCGTCAAAAAGAAATTATCACCATTCCTCAGGCCGATAAAATTAACAGACAGTAAGTCTCTTTATTTGATGCGGATGCTGCGAACTATTCATACTTTTTATGGTCTGTTTTTATTTGCGGTATTATTCCTGATTTTCTTTCCGCTGTTTCTCATTCCCATCCTGTTTAAAAAACAATTTAAACTGGTAGGTATTTTTAACAGGTGGTGGGCCAAACTATTATTCCCGTTGTGTTTTCTTCCGTACCGGATTGAATGCCGCGCAACACTGGATCGTAAAGGCCAATACATATTCTGCCCCAATCATTTCTCTTATCTGGATATACCCGCTATGGGATTCAATCCAGTAAACGCAATTTTTGTAGGTAAAAATGATATGGAGCACATACCCCTGTTCGGGTATATGTATAGGAAATTACACATCACGGTCGATCGATCGAAACTTCGAAGCCGGGTAAACACCATGCTGCAGGCCATGCAGGCCATAGACGAAGGGAAAAGCCTGATCATTTTTCCAGAAGGTGGCGTTTATACCAAGCAACCACCCCGCATGGTTGAATTTAAAGACGGGGCCTTTCGCATTGCTATCGAAAAACAAATTCCCATTGTACCGGTAACCATTCCATACAATTGGATAATTTTACCAGATCGAAATCCGTTACGATTGCATGTTGGTCGTGTTCGTGTAATCTTTCATGCACCCATTCACCCAAAAGGCTACACGCTGGATACCATCGATGAATATAAAAAAGAAGTTTATCAAGTGATTGAAAACGAACTAACGCTATGCAACTCGACAAAGAAACATTAACAAAAATTGCCCACCTGGCCCGGTTAGAATTTAATGAAAAAGATGCCGCAGCCATGGCAGCAGATATGTCGAACATCTTAGCGTTTGTAGAGAAATTGAATGAAGTAAATACTGACGGTGTGGAGCCGCTCACCACCATGAGCCACGAGGTTAATGCCTTGCGGGAAGATAAAACCGCCACACATTTGAACAGGGACATGGCATTAGAAAGCGCTCCTGAAAAAGACGACACCTACTTTCGGGTGCCAAAAGTATTGGAGTAATTCTGTCTTAATTTAAACACATGTACAACATTGCATTCTGGAAAAATTGGCCTAAGGCCGAACGTTTTTTTTTAGCACTACTCGGAATACTTTTTCTTAGTTCAATTCTACTTTTCTGGAACGCCTATCTTCAAAACCCTGCGCCTGCCATTGTGTGGGAACATTATGAGGAAATCCAGGCAGAAGAAATTACCCAGCGTACTATACCCGTTGGGTTGTTTGAGATGCCGGTTCGTGTGGATAATTTTTTTGTATTTCAAACGCAACAAGGTAGCGCATTACAGGTAAACCCTTCTATAGGTTATACCTACCTGTTTGTATTTACAACTGGGATAATCATTTTACTTTCTATCATCACCACACTTAAACGCTTATGGTTTCTTGCCGGCATGACGTTGTTTTCGGTGTTGATCGTTTCGCTCAGTATCGAAACGCTGGAAATTGCCGGACTCGCCAACAAATACCCTGCTTTTGTATTCTTATTTACTTGCATTACATGGTGTTACTTCTTGCATACGCAGGTTCAGCTTACCTTCTTTAAAAGGCTTGCGCTGATAGCACCTGTATTTATAGCAGCAGGAATACTAACAGAAGTTTACAGCCAGGTTGCCACGCCCTTTCTTCACCTGGCAGCCCGAAGCTACACCTTAAGCATACTTATTACGCTGGTATTTATGTTAATGATTGGGCATGAAATTCCGGCATCGTTTATTAATTTAATCACGCGTGGTACTCGTCAAACCAAAAGCCTTCGGCACTTTACAATTATTTCAGGTGTTTACATTCTAAATCTTTTGTTAGTCTATGCAAAGGAAATTGGATACCTCAGTTGGAATATCTGGTTACTGAATACCTATGTATTGTTAACAGCTGCTGCAGTGTTAGGCTTATGGGGATTTTTGCAACGCAGTCATCAATACAGCAACATAGTTCCTGATGAATCGCTTGCGGCATTTCTGGTGCTTACACTTGCAAGCATTTGCTTTGCAACATTAGCCTTTCAATTAGCAAGTGCAAATGAAAACACCACCGAAGTATTGCACGATGTAATTCTTTACAGCCACCTGGGCTACGGAATTATATTTCTGTTTTATGTGATTGCCAACTTTGGCCCTATGCTTATGCAGAACCTGCAGGTTTACAAAGTACTTTATAAACCAAACACCATGTACTATGTTACCTTTCGTATAATGGGTTTAATTACCTGCTTTGCCTTTTTAATTTTTGATACGAGCTATAATACTGTGGTGGATCAACTTTATGCGGGCTATTACAATGGGATGGGTGATGTGTATTACCACCAGGGAAACGATCAGGTTGCAGAAAGCTATTATCAAAAATCGTTGTTGTTCAGAAACCAAAATCATCACGCGCATTATGCCCTTGCTTCTATTGAGGAAAATCGTTTGGAGCTGCGTAAAAAAAAGGCCGAGCTTGCGGCCATTTGCAATTCTAACCCAACGGAACAAGCTTTTATAAACCTGAGTGTAACATTACAGGAAACCCATGAGCCGTACGAAGCACTATTTTTACTTAATCAGGCAAAAAAGAAGTTCCCACAAAGTGGCGTTATTCATAATTCATTAGGCCTGGCATTTGCTCGTTTAAAAGTTCCTGATTCAGCTTTGCTTTCTTTTCAGGAAGCTCGTAAAGACAAGGCCTTTCGAACGGCTGCCGAAACCAACCTGTTGGCCGCCAGTGCAAAATTTAACTTAAACTATCCAGCCGATTCATTACTAAGGCTGGTGGGTGCACGTGAGGCTGGTGCCTTAGCCAACGGCTTAGCACTTGCCAATATGCAGGGCATAAAAATTCAAAATAATTTTATTGCGGATAGCGACACCACCTGGACACCTACCCGTGTAACATACTTGTGTAATTACCTGATTAACCAACCTACAGCACTCGATACAAGCACCATTAAGCAAATTATTGAAGTAGCCCGCAAACCCGTTAACGAGTATTATTCAGAAGCCGTTGTTGTTGCGGCTGCGCAGGCACTTTATATGCACGGCAAAATAAAAGCTGCTTTCGATTTAACCCGCGAAATGGCTTTTGCCTCGGGAAGGGGACGTTATTATGCATTGCTTGGATATTGGGCGCTGGAACAAAATAATCCGGAAACAGCCGCTAACTATTTCGAAATAGCCAACGAAAAAAAAGTGCCCAACGCCATGCTGTACCAGGCGTTGGCACTTACTGAAGCCAATAACTTTTTGCTTGCAAAACCATTGTGGGATAGTTTAGTGCTATCGTCTAAAAAAACAGATAGTGCAATGGCTAAGATCATGCAAAAGGTTTTAACAACCGACAACGCAACCACGCTTAATACCGATCAGGAAAAATATTGGTACGCGCGCTATCGAATCGCCACATCCGATAGTGGTCGGCTTTTTTCAACGATACGTTCCATACAAAACTCCGACATTCAGGCACGTGCTATTTTAGATGCCGCAAAAAAATGGTACCAGCAAGACGAACTTGAAATAGCGTCTTCGTGGCTGAATAAAATTGAATCCGTAACAACACAAAGTTTACAAGAGGAATTAATCATATACCGGTTATTACTACTGGCTCAATTAGATCCCGAAACCTTTGGCCGGCAAAAAATTGAGTTTATCGATCAACTAAAACCACGATTTACAAACGAGGTGTTGCTGCTACAAACCTGGCAAGGTGCACGTAACAACCAGGCAACCGTTATAACAAATAATTATGCACACCTTAGTACAGCTAACGTTCACTTCGAAACAGGTTTAGTGGAAGCAGCAAACTTTTACCAGCAAGACACAACCGATAGACTTAAGCCTTATTCAATTCTGGTAAGCGGTTTGATAGCAAAGCCCAACTCCATTAAATTGTTAAAGGCACATACCCGCTATTCAGCCCTCATTGGGTTTGAAGATGAAGCGAATGAAAGTCTGGAAAAACTGCGGAAACTGCTATCCCCTAAATCATTCAACAAGTTTATAACCGAAAACCCCGATATTTTTACGGTTCAGGATTGATTCGATTACCGCTATCAATTGATTACTTTTGCACACCACTAATAAATCTCATGGAAAAGAACATACCCTTACACGAACTACATGTAAAACTAGGTGGAAAGATGGTTCCGTTTGCTGGCTTCAATATGCCCGTTCGGTATTCGTCTGATATTGAAGAACACCTGGCCGTGCGCAACGGTGTGGGTGTTTTCGATGTATCGCATATGGGTGAATTTAAGGTAGAAGGTCCGAATGCACTTGAACTGATTCAACGTATTACCAGCAACGATGCTTCCAAGCTGGTAGATGGCCAGGCACAATATACCTGCTTACCCAACGATAAAGGTGGCATTATAGATGACTTGATTGTTTACCGGATAAAAGAGAATGATTATTTTATTGTGGTAAATGCAGGTAACATCGATAAAGATTGGAACTGGTTTGTAAAACACAATACCAAAGGAGCCGTCTTAAAAAATCTTTCATCCGAATATTGCTTGTTTGCTGTACAAGGCCCCAAAGCGGTAGGTGTATTACAAAAATTAACTGCTACCAACTTAAGTACGATTAAGTATTACCATTTCGCCATAGGCACGTTTGCCGGTGTTGAAAATGTTATGATGAGCAATACGGGCTACACAGGTGCCGGTGGTTTCGAAATTTATGTGAAGAATGCCGATGCGGAAAAAGTATGGCTTGCCATTTTTGAAGCGGGTAAAGATGTGGATATAAAACCAATTGGACTTGGCGCACGCGATACGTTACGCCTTGAGATGGGCTTTTGTCTTTACGGAAATGATATTGATGATACCACCTCACCGATGGAAGCCGGATTAGGCTGGATCACCAAATTCACCAAAGAGTTTACCAATAGTGCAAATCTGAAAAAACAAAAAGAAGAAGGCGTAAAAAGAAAGCTGGTTGGGTTTAAAATGATTGATCGGGGTATCCCGCGCCATGATTACGTATTAAAAGACGCTGGCGGAAATGTGATGGGTAAAGTTACCTCCGGAACGCAATCACCATTGTTGAATATAGGAATTGGCTTGGGGTATGTAACAACCGAATTCGCAAAAGTAGATTCAGAAATTTTTGTTGATGTGAGAGGACGAAGTCTAAAAGCGGTTGTCGTTAAATTGCCATTTGTCTAAACTCTGATAATTTAGATTTGACCTGATAATTTGTGATTAAATCAGAGTATAAATATTCAGAGTTAACAGGCAAAATTATTGGTTGTGCTATGGAAGTTCACAACATTTTGGGAAATGGTTTTCAAGAGGTGATATATCAACGGGCTTTGGCCTGCGAAATGCAATTACAAGGCCTTTCATTTCATCGGGAGTTCGAAATGCCGATCCATTATAAACAAAACTCAATTGGCTCTAGAAGGTTAGACTTTTTAGTCGAAGATAAAATCAGCGTTGAAATTAAAGCCTTGATAATGATTGAGTCTGTGCATCTGGCTCAGACTGGATTTCCATAGGTTAATAAATAAAAAATTTAAATCATGATTATCATAGGTATCAATCTCATCATAGTTCAGACAATATGAAATCAATTGATGTTTGTTTAAGTCCGGAACTGATTCATCTATATAAACTGGATGATAAAACCGTTGTTGTAGTGGATATTCTCAGAGCAACCTCATGCATGGTTACTGCCTTTGCACATGGAGCCGAGCGAATTGTTCCGTTCGCCAGCCAGGAAGAATGTTTACAAATGAAATCAAGAGGTTATATTACTTCGGGTGAACGGGATGGAAAAAAAGTAGAAGGATTTGATAAAGGAAATTCTCCCTTCGAATACATGGGCAATCAGGTATCCGGCAAAAAAATTGCCTTCACCACCACCAACGGTACCCAAGCCATCGAAAAATCAAAGTCGGCAAAAGAGATAATTATTGGTAGTTTTCTGAACCTCGCTTCCATTACCAAGTATCTTTTATTTAGCCACAACAACATTCTGGTTGTTTGTGCAGGGTGGAAAGGAAAAGTAAATCTAGAAGACACCTTGTTTGCAGGAGCTTTGGTTGAACGATTAAAAAATCATATCGAGCCCGACTGCGATGCGCCATTAGCTGCACAACGTTTGTATAACCAGGCTAAAGATAATATGGTTGAGTATCTGAGTGCCTCTTCGCACGTAAAGCGTTTACAGCGACTCAACATTCAAAAGGACATTGAGTATTGTTTAACACCCGATCAATATACCGTGATACCAAAATTAGTTCGTGGCGAACTGGTTTGCTGATTACTTCAGCTTAGGATTTTGATGGTGGCGATCTTTATCTCGGATTGTTTTCTTTTCAAGATTCCTTTGAAACGCTTCCGTGAGATTAACACCCGTTTGATTGGCTAAACAAATCAACACCCACAACACATCGGCCATCTCATCGCCCAGGTCTTTATTCTTGTCGGATTCTTTTTCGGATTGATCACCATACCTGCGCGCCATGATGCGAGCTACCTCACCTACTTCTTCCGTAAGCATAGCCATGTTGGTAAGTTCACTGAAGTAACGCACACCGTGCGTCTTAATCCATTCGTCAACCTGGTGTTGAGCTTGCTGAAGTGTCATTTTGAAATATTTTTTTTACAACTACGTGATTATCAATATAGCTTACAGATTGTAACCGCAACTTACAATCTGTAAAAAAATAATCTACAGCGGAATATTTCCATGCTTCTTCTTCGGCAACTTTGCTGCTTTGTTCTCTAGCATGCCGAAAGCACGAATTAATTTCTCGCGGGTTTGATCGGGATAGATTACTTCATCAATATAACCACGATGGGCTGCCCGATATGGGTTTGCAAATTTTTTGGTGTACTCATCTACCTTTTCATTGAGCTTTGCCTCTTTATCACTGGCTTCCGAAATCTCTTTCTTGAAAATAATCTCTGCTGCACCTTTTGCGCCCATTACGGCAATCTCGGCAGTTGGCCACGCATAATTTAAATCGGCACCAATGTGTTTAGAGTTCATTACATCATAGGCACCACCGTATGCTTTACGTGTAATAACCGTAACACGCGGTACAGTTGCCTCGGAAAAAGCATACAACAATTTTGCACCATTGGTAATAATCGCATTCCACTCCTGATCGGTACCTGGTAAAAATCCGGGTACATCTTCAAACACCAACAACGGAATATTAAAGCAATCGCAGAAGCGTACAAACCGCGCACCTTTTACACTCGCATCAATATCCAATACGCCAGCTAATGCTGCGGGTTGATTGCCTACAATACCAATACTTCTGCCGGCAATCCGCGCAAAGCCCACTACAATATTCTCGGCAAAACTTTTATGTACTTCAAAGAAAGTATTTTCATCCACCACTCCCGTTATTACCTCGCGCATATCATATGGTTGGTTGGGATTAGCGGGAATTATTTCATTCAATTCGGGACGACTTTCGTTACCTTGTGTGTAAGGCAAATGCGGAACACTGTCTTCACAATTTTGCGGAATGTAACTAAATAGCTGTTTGATCTGCGTAATGCATTCTGCTTCATTCGCGCACGCGAAATGCGTTACACCACTTTTTGTGCTATGTGCCGAGGCTCCACCCAACTCTTCGGCTGTTACATTTTCATGTGTTACCGTTTTTACTACATTCGGACCGGTAACAAACATAAACGAAGTATTCTCGACCATGAAAATAAAATCGGTAATAGCCGGGGAATACACTGCCCCGCCAGCACATGGGCCCATGATGGCTGAGATCTGTGGTACAACTCCTGACGCCATCACATTCCGATAAAAAATATCGGCATAGCCACCCAGCGAAACCACACCCTCCTGAATGCGGGCACCACCCGAGTCGTTTAATCCAATTACGGGCGCACCATTTTTCATGGCCAGCTCCATAATCTTTACAATCTTTTCGGCATGCGTTTCGGAAAGGGAACCACCAAACACGGTGAAGTCTTGCGAGAAAACATACACCAACCGCCCGTGAATGGTACCGTAACCGGTAACAACACCATCGCCTAAGTAATGCTCTTTATCCAAACCAAAATCTTTGGCACGGTGCATTACAAACTTTCCCAACTCTTCAAATGAATCTTCATCCAACAGTAAATGAATGCGTTCGCGGGCTGTTAGTTTACCACGCTTGTGTTGTTGTTCAATACGCTGTGCACCACCACCCAAAAGTGATTCCTGATTTTTACGTTCCAGTTCATCAAACTTAGGCTGAAGGATTTCTGATTTTATTGTTCGTTTTGTCATAACACTTTGGTAATAGCTTCAAAGATAGAAATTGTTATCACTGAATTGTATCTTGGCCCCATGAATTACAACCATGAATAAAGTAGCTATTATTGATATGGGTACCAATACCTTCCACTTGCTTATTGCAGAAGTTGAAGCGAGTAGTTTCCATATCATTCATCGCGAAAAAGTGCCCGTAAAACTGGGGGTGGGTGGCATTAACCAAAACCTGATTACCGATGCGGCCATAGCTCGGGCACTTGTAACCATGATGGCCTTTAAACAAACGCTCGATGAAGCTGGTGTAGCCCGTGTGTTGGCATTTGGTACGAGTGCGTTGCGCAATGCAGTAAACGGAGCTGAAGTAACCAAAAAAATTGAAGCCGAAACCAAGATTAAGACCAACATCATTTCGGGTGTACAGGAAGCGGAATACATTTACTTTGGAACGAGATCTGCCATTGCCATGGGAAATTCCAAACACCTGGTTATGGACATTGGGGGTGGCAGTGTTGAGTTTATTATTGCTAATCAAACTGAGATTTTCTGGAGTCACAGTTTTGAGATTGGCGGACAACGATTGCTGGAACGATTTCAAAAACACGATCCTATTTTAAAAGAAGAAATCAACTCATTGTTTAGTTACGCTGATTCCGAATTGAAACCTTTGGTTGAACAATTGAAAATTCATCAGCCCAAAACGCTGGTTGGTTCAAGTGGCACATTCGATACTCTTAGTGATATCTATTGCTTTCGCAACTACATTCCGGTAACCGAAGCTCCAGAAACACCTTTTTCCTTGAGCGCCTTTGATGAAATTTATGAAGAGTTATTGGTGAAAGATCGGGCTGCCCGCATGCAGATACCGGGGATGATTGAAATGCGGGTGGATATGATTGTGGTGGCGTGTTGTCTGATAAAATACCTATTGCAAGTACATCCGTTTGATGCGATCCGGGTTTCTTCTTATTCGTTGAAGGAGGGCGTGTTGGCAAAATTAAGTAGTTAGGCTTATTACCAATAGAAAGTAACGAAACAAGTCCATTTTTATAAAATGTCATTCCGGATGAGCTTGAATATTGCTGGTTGAAAATGCTCTATAATTTAAGTTGAAATTGAATTTTGAACTCTGGCGAATTCCGGAATCCCGTTTAGCTAAGCACGAAAGTATCTATGAAAAGTATTTCATAGCTTCTATCAGCAGCACCTCATCAGGATCGCGGTTCGGGGTTTAAAGTTTCTTTTTTAACTATCTGATTCCCCATCCCTACCGCGATAACAGCCTTGTAGTTACTGATAAAAATTAAAGGGGCTTTCGCCCCTTCAAATCCTTACAATCTTGAAATCTGTTTATCCTTCGGATATTTTACATCGAACTTATAAACAAGCTTGCGGGTTTCGTTTGGCTTCAGCTCCAACTCCCACGTAAGCTTACCGGTATCTTTATTATACTTCGCTCCACCCAAATCCACGGTTGTTACTTCAATCTGAGTATTCTGCGATACCGGCACCTGATCTTCCACTATAATCTTAACTGCATCGGTTTTAGTATTGCGCAGTGAAATTTCCCAGGTATAACTTTCCTTGCTCGAGGAGCCAATGAAATTCTTGGAAGTAAGGTCTTTCAGCTTCTCACGCTTTACTACAATCCACTTATCGCGACCAAGTGATACCGCCAGTGTATCTTTAATGTTGTTTGGATCGATAAACGATTTGCCTACAAATGTTCCTTCAAAGAAAATGTTAGCTTCACCGGGTAACAGGTTAAACTCTTCCCAGCCCGTAGCCCGGGCCATCAAAAACGCATCGGCATCTAACTTCGGTGCAACTGAATAAATGTAATCTGCTTTCATATTATAGTTGCGAATATCTACCACAACCGGTTTTGACGAAGAAGTAACGGTGTAGGGCAATGCAATATCAAACTCTGTATTCAGTGAGGTCTGAATTGTTGACGTATAATTAGAAATGGACTCCGCTATTATTTCTTCATCGGCAACCTCTCTTCGTTTGTCCATGCTCAAGGACATGGGTGCTGCCGATTTAATCTGCACCCCGACAACTCGTCCTTGTAGTGCACGATCAAATGAAGGATAATAAAAATCGAGATACCAACTATACAATTCAGGTTTTAGTCCGCTAAGATTTGGATTAGCTGTGGAGAGTTTCAACTTCACATTGCTCCATTCCTCGCCTGTGCTTTGAAACACATTGGCTTTATAACTTAACTGCACCGGATTTTTAGTATCCACGGCCCTTAAATCATACACCGGACTCCAACCGGCATTAGCCACCACGTAGCGAATTTGTAATTCTACATTTGTAACTGCTTCCGCAGAAACACTAACTATTAGTTCGCTCGTATTTCTACGATACAATTCATTCTCGCTATTAATCTGCGTATTCAATTTGGCTATACGCTCATTCAGTTTTTTGATCTTCTCGTCTTGCTTCATGCGTGTTGAAACAATATCGCCTAAGCGCGAGCGATAAAAATCGGCCATCGCTTTCAGTTCGGCTACCGTTAGGTTTTGATTAGTACCTCCAATTTTCTGATTGCTCAGCAACATCTGCTCTTCTTTATTCAAAATCTCTTTCTGACTTTGTTCCAATACCAACTGCCGTTGCAATGTTTCTGCCGAATCTTTCAACATTCGTATCGGTTTAGGTAAATTAAACTCACTCAAAAAATTCTGTTGGTGCGTAGTTCCCAAAATAACCACGCTGCCTTTACCCGAAACCTGTACGCTTTGCGGATCGAGCTGCGAAGAAAGTCCAGCAACAATCAGGTTGGTTTTGCCGGCCTCCACCCGCGTTTTAACCGTGCGCGAAACCTGCGCTTTGTTTAGGAATACCGTAACATCTGTAATCTTCGAATCCACCGGCTTATCGGGCTGGGCCGCTGCTACGAGCGCACTCATCACCAAAGCCGATGTTAAAAGTTGATTTGTCATGATTTTTAAAATTTTGACTTTAAGATGAAGTCCACGCTGTTTTTCCATAACTACTCTGATAAATTTTAATATTAACTTGAAATTCGACCTGAATCAGGCAACTTTTGCGCCATGACTGAATTAACGATTTCTTATCCCCAATTACGGCAGTTTGCCGTTGCTATTTTCAGAAAAATGAATTGCCCCGAAGCCGATGCCCAGCTTGCAGCCGATGTATTGCTTAGCGCTGATTTAAGAGGCATCGACTCGCACGGAGTAGCGCGACTTTCAGGGTATGTGCGCCTGTGGGAAGCAAAGCGCATCAACAGTACACCCAACATTAAAGTGGTACACGAAACACCCAGCACTGCAGTGGTGGATGGTGATAGTGGGTTAGGACTTGTAGTAGCACCTAAAGCCATGGAAATAGCGATGCAAAAAGCGGCTGTAGCCGGAACAGGTTGGGTTGCTGTAAAAGGCTCTAATCATTTTGGTATTGCCGGCTATCATGCTATGATGGCGTTGCAAAAAGATATGATTGGCATAGCCATGACGAATGCGAGCCCGTTAGTGGCTCCTACTTTTTCTGTTGAGCGATTGCTGGGCACCAACCCGATTTGTGTAGCGATACCAGCCGATAAACAACCTGCGTTTGTGGCGGACTTTGCTACGACAACCGCAGCTAATGGCAAACTTGAAATACTGCAACGCAAAAATAAAGAAGCACCCGAAGGCTGGATTCAGAAAAAAGATGGCAGCACATCAATCAATCCTAACGAATTGAAAGATGACGGTGCGCTGTTACCGCTGGGTAGCGATCGCGAGCATGGCAGTCATAAAGGTTTTTGTTTGGGTGCATGGGTAGATATTTTTTCGGCTGTGTTAAGTGGCGCGAATTATGGGCCGTGGGTTCCGCCTTTTGTTAGTTTTCTTGCCCCACCTGCCGACCCGGTGGGTGAAGGTATTGGTCATTTTTTTGGTGCGATGCGGATAGATGCATTCCGCCCAGCAGCTGAATTTAAAACACACATGGACAATTGGATTGCGCGCTTTCGTAGTGCAAAAACTGCTGAAGGTTACGACCATTTAGTAATACCGGGCGATCCGGAGAGAGAGTTTGAAGCGATTCGAATGAAAGAAGGGATTCCGTTGGTGCAGAAAGTTGTTGAGGATTTGAGAGTAGTTGGAGAAAGTTTGGGGGTTAGTTTGGGTTAAGAGGTTCGTGAAGACACGAACCTTGGCACCAACGAAAACTATATTTAAATTTATTCTAAATTATTCCTCAAAAAATAATGTCTGATATTTATGATTCATCGGGAAGGAAAATAGGACATCTGAACGATTTCCGTGGCGGTTGTATATTTATACCTATTGTTTTAATCTTTTTTGGCATATTCAGCATCATGCATTGGGTTAAAAAAGAAAGAGAAATAAGATCAAACAGGCATTATAAGGCAAGGGTAATAAAAGAACCTGAGTACAAGTTCCAATTTTCGGATGATGGTAGTTTTTCTTTTTTTGATTGCACTGTACCGATCGGAACAGAAGTAATGGTAACTCATTCTGAAGGAGGGTGGGGGTATAGAATATGCTCTATAAATGTGCCCGCTGAAAAGTTAATATGTTCGAAGACTCCACAACATAAACAATATAGCACATCAGTACCCTGCGAGTGGTTAGAAGAGATACCGGAATGAATGAGGGAGATCGCTTCGTAAATGTGTTATTTCCACCGCCAAGGTTCGTGTCTTCACGAACCTGAACAAATCAAAACTCTTCTCTCAAATCCTTTACAAAAGTGAAAGCCTTTTCATCTAGTTCATAGAATCGTGCAGTTGAGAACTTATACGCGCACGGATCACTAGCTAATTGCCACTTTCCTGAAACCGGATTAGCATGCATATAATCCAACTTCTGATAGGCGACTGATTTCGAGTATAAGTGAATAGCGAGCGGATCGCGCTGCCAGAATTCATATCTCTTGTTGGAGGCTTCAACTGCATAGTTTGCCAATTCATCCTGCGGAAGCATTTTCTTAAACTCATGGGCAGTAAATTTTAAGAATGAGCCCTGAGAACTCTCTTTACCGTTATCTTCATTTATCCGCCAAATCAGATGGATATGATTAGGCATAATGACGAATGCGAACACATCTAACTTACCAGCATTACTTAGGTATTCGAGTGAGCTAATTACTATCTCCTTAAAAGTATCACTTCCCAACAAGTGTTGCCACTTGTTAATAGTTGCCGTCCAAAAGTACAAACCGCCCTTATCCATTTGAGAGATTCGTTTAAAGCCACCTGAATTTTTGTTCACAAATAAAGATTTAGATTAATGTGAGGTTCGTGAAGACACGAACCTAGGCAATAGAAACAACACAACAAAAAAGGATGGCTAACACCATCCTTTCTATTAAGAACTCATAGATAAGTATTACAACTTACCAGCTTGTATCTTCTTTGCTACTGCTTGTACATCATCCAACACCCGCAATAAGTTTCCACTCCACAGTTTGCTAATCTGGGCTTCGGTGTAACCGCGTTTCACTAATTCTAAGGTAACATTAAACGTCTCAGACGCATCGTTCCAGCCCTCAATACCACCACCACCATCAAAATCGGAACTGATGCCTACGTGATCAATACCAATCTTTTTTACAAGATAATCGATATGATCTACAAAATCAGATACATTAACCGGTGGCGCTACCGGGTTCACTTCCTTTTCAATGCGTGGCTTTGCCTTGGCGGTTATCTCAGCATACTTTTTAAAATAAGCCTGCCGTTCTTCTGCTGATAGATCGCGCATGGCAGATCGCTCCAATATGGTAAATCCTTCTTCAACAGCTACTGCCTTTACAATCTCATTTACTTTCGCAGCATTTGCTTCATTCTTTTTTGTGTTTACATAACTTTTAAACGCTACGGCTTGCACCACGCCTTTATTGGCTTTAATCAATTCCAATTGCTCATCATCCAGGTTGCGACTTACATCATTTAATGCACGAGCCGATGAGTGCGAAGCGATAACCGGAGCTTTAGATAATTTGATTGCCTCTATGTTGGCCGCTTTGGATGGATGCGATAGATCGACCATAATACCCCACTTGTTCATTTCACTAATTACTTCACGCCCCAGCGGACTCAATCCATTGTGTAACCAAACATTATCGCGTTCGCCTGTATTGGAATCGGCTAACTGACTGTGGCCATTATGCGCCAATGACATGTAGCGGGCTCCACGATCATAAAATTCTTTTACTTTGGTGATGTCCGTTCCAATCGGGTAACCATTTTCAACACCAATCATTGCTACTTTCTTTCCAGCCTTTACAATTCTGCGCACATCGGCTGATGTAAGGGCCAGCTCAATTTTATCGGGTGCAATTTCCTTACATAGTTTATGAATAGCGTTAAATTTTGCATCCGCATTTTCATAGGCTTTGGCATAACCATCCGGTGTAAGTTCACCTTGCCCGGTATAAACTATAAACCAGGCTACATCCAAGCCGCCCTCAACCATTTTTGGCAAATTAACCTGCGTATTTAACCGTTGTGTGTAGTTTACTGAAGTTGTGAAATTAGACACATCAATATCATCGTGTGTATCGAGCGTAATCACGCGCTCGTGAATAGCTTTTGCTTTTTTAATCAAAGCTTCATCGGTTACAGTTTGGCCAAAGCTCATTGCAGTTAACAAGGCCAGTGCAACTAATAGTGCTACAGTTGATTTCATATTAATTGAATTGATATAAATAAATACAAATTGAATTCTTGCTAAAATTATAAGACTCTAAACTGTTCCTGACTAAAAAATAGACAAATGGTTAACCCGTAGGTAGGACGGACTAAAAATTGATCGAATTCCTATAGCGTAAAGAACACCCTGAACACCCAGGGCGAGGCAAAGGCGCGTTCCTGATTATCGTAAATTACATCGTATAAAGCCATCAGGTTAATAGCACTTCGTTTACCAAATGGTTGGGTATAACCCAAGCCCAAAAGCAGCCGGTCGAAATTCATGCGTTCACCGGTTCCGAAAGCTATGGGGGTGTTAATGAGGTTATATTCGCCATAAGCAAACAACTGATTAAAGTTGTAGCGCATAAACGGGCTTACTCCGTACTGATCGATATTGAGTTTAATGGGCTGTGTGTAGGCAAAGCGCTGCCAGGTTGCTCCGGTGCCCACCGAAAATTTAGGGGTAACCATATAGCCTACAATCGGGTTAACCGCAAAATAAAAATACCTGTTTCCAAACCCATCGTTACCACCATTCAATGCCAAACCACCTCCGGTGTAAATTCTGTCTTTTAATCCCCAGCCAGTATTCTCGTTTACTTCACGTTGTGCCCAGGTTTGTACAGACAAAAAAATTAAAATTACACCCACAGCCCTTTTCATACTCGTAACGTTTAGTTTTTACTCTTCCTGAATTATAAAAATATCCTCTGTTTCCTTTTTCATCAGGTATTTTTCGCGCGCAAATTTTTCGAGCAGTTCTTTATTGGTTAGCAATTCTTTGCGGTCTTTTTCTACCTCACTTATTTTTTCCAGGTAAAACTCGCGCTCATTTTCAAGGCTGTTTACTTTCGCTGTCATTTTAAAACGCGAAATCAAATCGTTGGAATCGAGCAGCAGCAGCCAGATAAAAAAGAGCAACCCGGTAATAACATAAAAGTTTCTGAATGCGGGTGGGAGTTTCTTGAGCATAAGTTTAAAAAATAGACGTACGAAGATAGAAATTTAACTACTTAAATAGCAAATCGGGCTGTTACACCCGATTTACCAATAATGTACATGAAAATTCAACTTTAAGGTTTCATTAGCTTCCACTCTTGTACAAATGCCTGATCTTGTGTGTTCTTATGGAAGGCCGTTACTTTCAGTAACGACTTGTTCTTGAGTTGTACGGTAACATCAAACTCTTTAGCCGATACCGGGTCGATATAAGAGCCTTTACATTTTTTAAACATGCCTACTTTTAAATTTTCCAGCACCCGCGTACCCAATATGGAGTTGTTCATATTGTCAGCCCAAACAATGGATCCTTGAAATACTGAATCAACATCGTAAATGAGTACCCGCACATTCAGGCTTTCATTAAACCATACACCCACTAAATTGTGTTGAAAATCGGCACCCAGAAATTGTTCGCGCACCAGAAATGCGATTAAACCACCTGCTACTACTAACAACACAAACGACACCATCATCATATTTGCTTCCATAACCTGAAGGCTCCAATTAGATGGAAACCTTTTGGCATAGTTGGCAAAAACCAGGCAGGGCTCGCAAAAGGCCTAAAAGATCAAAAAATCAAGTATTTTCAAAATTCAGGGATTCAATCAATCCCAAAAATGGCTTGGCTTGGTTTTGCATTCCCAAATTGGGCAACAAAAAAGCCGTCAAAAACTTGACGGCCTTACGTGGTTGAGAAACCGGACTTATTAAAACTTCTTGCCTGGGAAATACGCTGTTTCGCCAAGTTCTTCCTCTATGCGGATAAGTTGATTATACTTTGCCATCCGATCAGATCGCGAAGCCGAACCGGTTTTGATCTGGCCAGTGTTTAGTGCTACCGCCAAATCAGCAATGGTACTATCTTCAGTTTCGCCCGAGCGGTGCGACATAATGCTCTTATAACTGTTGCGTTTAGCAAGGTTAACAGCATTGATGGTTTCGGTAAGCGAACCAATCTGGTTTACTTTTACAAGAATTGCATTGGCTACACCTTTATCAATTCCTTTTTGAAGGAAATCAACATTAGTTACAAACAGGTCATCTCCCACCAATTGTAC
The DNA here is from genome assembly GCA_019638395.1 of Cyclobacteriaceae bacterium. Taxonomy (GTDB): domain Bacteria; phylum Bacteroidota; class Bacteroidia; order Cytophagales; family Cyclobacteriaceae; genus ELB16-189. The sequence continues at coordinate 265,247 of JAHBTX010000004.1, read as the reverse complement.
TTTATCTCCTATACTATCGGTAAGCGTTTTCCAGCCAGCCCAATCTTCTTCGGCCATTCCATCTTCTAATGATATAATGGGGTACTTCTTCGACCAGTTAGTCCAGTAAGCCGCCATTTCTTCAGGTTTTAATTTCTTGCCTGATGATTTTTTGAAGTGATACAACTTTGTTTTTGGATCATAAAATTCAGAAGCAGCAGGGTCCAGCGCAATGAAGATATCGGAGCCGGGTTTATAACCCGCTTTTTCAATTGCCTTTATTACAATTTCGATTGCCTCTTCATTGGATTTGATGTTAGGTGCAAACCCACCTTCATCGCCCACATTAGTAGAAAGTCCTTGATCGTGCAATACTTTTTTTAAAGTATGAAATACTTCAGCACCCATTTGTAATGCTTCCGAAAACGTATCGGCTCCAACCGGCATTACCATAAACTCCTGAAAGTCGATTGAGTTATCGGCATGGCTACCACCATTTAAAATATTCATCATCGGTACCGGAAGTGTGTTGGCATTTACACCACCAATGTAACGATACAGCGATTGTCCTGCTTCCATGGCTGCTGCTTTCGCTACAGCCAACGATGTTCCCAAAATAGCATTTGCTCCTAACTTGCCCTTATTGGCTGTTCCATCCAATTCAATCATCACCTTGTCAATCAGGTTTTGATCAAACACATCTAACCCTACTACCTCGGCTGCAATTTTACTGTTTACATTTTCTACTGCTTTTAAAACACCCTTACCCAGGTATTTCTTTTTATCGCCATCGCGTAATTCAACTGCTTCGTGTGTACCAGTTGAAGCACCTGAAGGAACCGCAGCACGACCAAACGCACCCGATTCGGTAACTACATCTACTTCTACAGTTGGGTTGCCGCGGCTATCTAAAATTTGCCGGGCATGGATTCCTTCGATTAAACTCATAGTGTTTTAGTTAAAAATGAAAGTTGTTTATAATGATTTTCTATTGTTGTTGCCAATAATCAACCACCAGTACTTTTTCGAAGAAAGGCCCGGCCAGGGCAACAAATTTTTTATGTTCCGGGTGTGGTAAATAAATATCACGATCTTTTTCTGATGCGAAGCTCACAATAAAACAATGCGTAAAACCCTGGTTCAGATTTTCCGGGCTGTTGTTTGTACCCCATTCAAACTTCTTAATCTCTTTTATGGTAGTTGAAAGTGCTTTAAAGGCCGTTTCAATCTTTTTTACATCGTCAGGTGTTGCCGTTGATTTAAATTGAAACAATACCACATGCTGAAGCATTTTTTCCTGAGCCGGACTTACAACTGCCATCGTAATAAAGAGTATAAACAATAAAACTTTTTTCATTGATTAATATTTTAGTGAGTGCCCACCAGGCTTCCTTCTTTAACCATTTCTACAAACTGATCAAACAAGTAGCGCGAATCATGCGGGCCCGGTGAAGCCTCCGGGTGATACTGCACTGAAAATGCTTTCTTATTTTTCAACCGAATGCCCATAATGGTATTATCGTTCAAATGCAGGTGTGTAACTTCTACATGAATATTTTTTTCAATTTCCTTTTCGCTTACCGCGAAGCCATGATTTTGTGAAGTCATTTCACCCAAGCCGGTAATCAGATTTTTAACCGGATGATTTAACCCCCGGTGTCCATGGTGCATTTTATACGTAGTTAAACCAGCCGCCAAAGCCAGCAGTTGGTGCCCCAGGCAAATGCCAAAGGTTGGTTTATCAGCAGCCAGAATTTCTTTCACCGTTTTAATGGCATAATCCATTACAGAAGGGTCGCCCGGTCCATTCGAAATAAAATATCCGTGTGGTTCCCATTTTTCCATTTCGGCAAACGAAGTTTTTGCAGGAAACACCTGTACGTAACAATTGCGCGAAGCCAGGTTACGCAAGATGTTAGTTTTAATACCCAAATCAAGCGCTGCTATTCTGATAGGCGCGTGGCTGTTGCCCACAAAGTATGGAGTCTTGGTACTTACAATGGATGAAAGTTCAAGCCCATCCATCGATGGAACTTTCTGAATTTCTGCTTTCATTTGCTCTGGCGTTAATTCAGAAGATATAAGGGCATTCATGGCACCTTTGCTTCGTATATAACGCACCAGCATGCGTGTATCCAGGTCAGTTATTCCTACTACCCCATTCTTCTCCAAATAGGTTTGTAAACTTTCTTTGGCCGTCTTACGACTAAATTCGTCTGAGAATTCGTTCACCACAATACCACTAATTTTGGGGGAGGCCGATTCCTGCTCATCAGCAACTGTTCCGTAGTTTCCAATGTGCGCGGTTGTGTTTACGATTATCTGCCCAAAATAGGACGGGTCGGTGTAGATTTCCTGGTAGCCGGTCATGCCGGTATTGAAGCAAATCTCGCCACCGGAGGTACCACGTTTTCCAATTGCTTTTCCTTCCAGCAGAAGGCCATCGGCCAGGAGTAAGTAGGCTTTTGTACTCAATTCAATTTGGTTTTGGTTAACAAAAATACTGGTATTAAGGGTTTTAAAGATTTTAATTTCTTTAAAATTTCAAAGTGAAGTTTCAAACGGTTACGGCCATAAAAAAAGGGATTGAATTCTGAAATTCAATCCCTTCATATTTACAGCTAAGCTCAACTTATTCTTTTTTCTTAGCTTTTTTTGCTGCTTTCTTCGGAGTTTCCTCAGTTGCTGTTACTTCCGAAGTTTCATCGGCTGCCGGTGCCGCTTCAGTCTTCTTCGTTCTGCGGCTTCTGCGGGTTTTACCTTTTTTCTCAGCGCCATCCTTCTTGTAGATGTCGTTGAAGTCCACCAACTCCAACAAGCACATGTCGGCAGCATCGCCCAAACGAGGTGCACTTAGCTTAATAATACGGGTATAACCTCCCGGTCGATCGGCTATGCGACCAGCCACTTCGCCAAATAAGGTTGTTACCGATTCCTTGTTTTGCAGATAGGACATTACCGTTCTGCGCGAGTGGGTTGTGTTATCCTTCGCCTTTGTAATCAAAGGCTCAACATAGCGTTTCAATGCTTTGGCTTTAGCCAATGTGGTGGTAATACGCTTATTCAATATAAGCGATGAAGCCATATTAGAAAGAAGTGCCTCGCGGTGCGAAGAGGTTCTTCCCAGGTGATTAATTTTTTTACCGTGTCTCATCGTTTAGTCTTCTTCGAGTTTATACTTGGAAAGATCCATACCAAAGGTCAGGTTCTTTTCCGCTACCAGTTGCTCCAATTCAGCCAAAGACTTCTTACCGAAGTTTCTGAATTTCATCATATCTGAAATATCAAGCTGCACCAGGTCGCCTAATGATTTTACATCGGCAGCCTTCAGGCAGTTATAGGCCCGCACCGACAAATCCAAATCATGCAATTGTGTTTTCAACAACTTGCGCATGTGCAACATCTCTTCGTCAACCTGTTCAACTTCACTGTCTTTTCCGGTTTCCAGTTCGATTGATTTGTCTGAGAACAGACGGAAATGTTGAATCAGAATAAAGGCAGCACCTTCTAAAGCTTTTTCTGGGTGGATAGAACCGTCTGTTTCGATATCAATCAAAAGTTTTTCGTAGTCGGTTTTTTGTTCCACGCGTGTATTTTCAACACTATACTTCACATTTTTTACGGGTGTGAAGATGGCATCGATCGGAATAAAGCCAAACACCTGCTCATTGGGCTTGTTCTCTTCGGCCGGCAAGTATCCCCGTCCCTTCTCGATAGTTAATTCAATTTCGAATTGAGCCGTTTCATCTAAGTTACAGATAACATGGTCGGTGTTCAAAATCTCGAATGATGACGTGAACTTGGTAATATCGCCTGCTTTAAATTGCTTTTGCTTCTTAATGTTTACTACAATCTTGCTGTCAAAATTGTCGTTAACCTTTCTAAACCTTACTTGTTTCAGATTAAGTATAATTTCAGCTACATCCTCCACCACTCCTTCAATGGTAGAAAACTCGTGCAATACTCCCGGTATTTTAATTCCGGTAATCGCGTAACCTTCCAGTGATGAAAGCAAAATCCGTCTGAGGGCATTACCAATTGTAACTCCGTAACCCTTCTCTAATGGTTTGAAAGTAAAGAGGCCATGGAAATCGTCTGATTTTTCCATCACCACTTTCTCCGGCATTTGAAACGCTAATATTGACATATCAAATTTGATTAATGTGTTAAGTATTACTTTGAGTACAATTCAACTATCAACTGCTCGTTGATGTTTTCAGGAATATCGGCACGTAATGGCAGGTTAATTAGTTTGCCTTCCAATTCAGCGTTATTCCACTCTAACCAATTGTACTTTTTTGCACCTTGTACCGAAAGTGAATTACTGATTGTTTCCAGCGATTTAGATTTCTCACGCACCGCAATTACATCGCCTGGGCGCAAGTTTACCGAAGGAATATTTACTACCTCACCATTTACAGTAATGTGCTTGTGTACTACCAATTGGCGGGCCGCTCTGCGGGTTGGCGCAATCCCCAAGCGATACACGGTGTTGTCTAATCGCGACTCTAACATTTGAAGCAATACCTCACCGGTAACACCTTTCTTGCGCGAAGCCTTGTCGAAAATATTCTCAAACTGGCGCTCTAACACTCCATAGATGTACTTAGCTTTTTGTTTTTCGGCTAACTGTACTGCATACTCCGATTGCTTACGCTTCTTTCCTTTTCCATGTTGGCCAGGTGCGTAGTTCTTCTTTTGCAGGGCTTTGTTTTCACCAAGAATAGGCTCGTTAAATCTTCTGGAGATTCTAGCTTTGGGGCCTGTGTATCTTGCCATGTTATTGTTACGTTGTCGTTAATTATTAAACTCTTCTTTTCTTTGGCGGACGGCAACCATTGTGCGGAATGGGGGTCATATCCTTAATCACCATTACTTCAATACCAGAAGCCTGAATGCTGCGGATAGCAGATTCGCGACCGGCTCCGGGGCCAACCACAAATACTTCTACCTTACGCAAGCCAAGTTCAAAGGCTTTTACCGCACACTCTTGTGCTGCCACTTGTGCGGCATACGGTGTATTTTTCTTAGAACCTTTGAAGCCCATCTTTCCTGCAGAAGCCCAGGAGATAACCTGACCAGTTGAGTTGGTCATGGAAATAATGATGTTGTTAAAAGTAGCTCGAACGTGGGCTTGGCCAATAGCCTCTACCACTACTACGCGTTTTTTACTCTTGTCCTTCTTCTTTTCAACTGGTGCTGCCATATTTTCAGTCTTTTTATTATTAGTCCGTAGTATTTAGTAATTAGTCATTAGTAAACTCAATACTCGCTACTATCTACCCGTTACTATATTTTATCCTTTAGTTGCCTTCTTCTTATTCGCCACCGTCTTACGTTTTCCTTTGCGGGTACGGGCGTTATTCTTGGTAGTTTGTCCGCGTACTGGCAAACCTTTGCGATGACGCAAACCCCGGTAGCAACCAATATCCATCAAGCGCTTTACGCTTAACTGAATTTCAGATTTCAGGGCACCCTCAATCTTAAATTCTTCGGCAATAGCTGCACGGATGGCATTCGATTCTTCATCGTTCCACTCCTTTGCTTTCTTGTCCCAGTTTACGCCCACTTTTGTGAGAATGCGCTGAGCTGATCTGCGGCCAATGCCAAAGATGTATGTGAGGGCAATTTCCCCTCTTTTGTTATCCGGAATATCTACACCAGCAATACGTGCCATAATTATCCTTGTCTTTGTTTATATCTTGGATTCTTCTTGTTAATAACAAACAGCTTGCCCTTGCGCCTGATAATCTTGCAATCGGCACTGCGTTTCTTTATAGATGCTCTGACTTTCATAGTCTTTCTATTTATATCTAAATGTTATCCTTCCCTTTGTTAAATCGTAAGGCGACATTTCTAGTCTTACCTTATCGCCAGGCAAAATCCGGATGTAGTGCATCCGCATCTTTCCTGAAATATGTGCCAACACTTCGTGGCCGTTTTCCAATTGCACTCTGAACATGGCATTGGAAAGTGCCTCTAAGATGGTTCCGTCCTGCTCTATCGACTTTTGTTTCGCCACTTGAACGAATAGTTTTGTTCTATATACTCATGAGTCGTTAAGACTTCAGTTCTATCCTTGTGGATCGCTACCGTATGCTCAAAGTGGGCCGAAGGTTTACGATCTGTTGTACGGATAGTCCAGCCATCCTTTTCTTGTACCACGTTTTTGGTTCCCATGTTTATCATCGGTTCAATCGCAAACACCATTCCCGGAGCCAACTTTACACCTTTGCCTCGTTTACCATAGTTTGGAACCTCGGGGTCTTCGTGTAAATCTTTACCCACACCATGCCCAACCAATTCCCGCACAACTCCGTAGCCAAACTGCTCTACGTGCTGTTGAATAGCAAAACTTACATCACCCATACGGTTACCCGATCGTGCCTGTGAAATTCCTATCTCCAATGATTCGTACGTGCGTTCCAATAATCGCAACACATCTGCACTCACTTTCTCAAGCGGATAGGTATAGGCAGAGTCGCTGTGATATCCATTGTATTTCACACCGCAGTCAATTGAAACAACATCTGTTTCTTTCAATTCGTACTCGCCCGGAAAACCGTGCACTACCGTTTCATTTACCGAGATGCATAACGCAGCCGGAAAACCGTGGTAATTTTTAAACGATGGCCAAGCACCATGGTCGCTAATAAATTCTTCGGCAAGTTTATTCAGTTCTTTGGTTTTTACCCCCGGCTTAACCCGTTTGGCAATTTCACCATGCACTTTGCCCAAGAGCTGTGCACTTTCCCGCATTAACTGAATCTCCTCGTCCGTCTTGTAGCGAATCATTCAACTTCAAGCCGCAGCAAACTGAGAACGTCCTTTTACTCTACCCGATTTCATCATACCCTCGTAGTGCCGCATCAACAGGTAACTTTCAATCTGCTGCAGTGTGTCTAATACAACACCTACCAAAATCAGAAGGGAAGTTCCACCGTAGAATTGAGCAAAGTTCTGCGTAATACCAGCCTTAACTGCAAAAGCAGGTAAGATGGCAACTGCAGCCAGGAAGATGGCACCCGGTAAAGTTATTTTTGATAAAATACTATCAATGAATTCGGCTGTTTCTTTTCCAGGCTTAATACCCGGAACAAAGCCACCATTCCGCTTCAGGTTATCAGCAATGTCGTTTGATGGAACTGTGATAGCTGTATAGAAGAATGTAAAAATCAATATGAGTGTCGCGAACAATACATTGTATTGCCACGAAGTGAAGTCGGCAAATGTAGAACCTACATACGTTCCAATATCGCTGTCTTGCCAAATCTGTGCTACCAACGGAGGAATGAACATCAACGCTTGTGCGAAAATGATTGGCATTACACCTGCAGAATTCAATTTTAATGGTATGAAATCGCGTTTGCCTCCATAAAGTTTATTGCCTACAACTTGCTTGGCGTATTGCACCGGTATTCTGCGAGTTGCTTGCGTTAGTGCAATTACTCCTACTACTACAAAGAACAGAGCCAGTACCTCTAAAATGAACAGCAACATACCATTCATACCCTTCGTGTCGATCTCCTGATAAATTGCTACCGGAAAACGGGATACAATACCAATCATAATCAACATACTGATACCGTTTCCAATACCTTTATCGGTAATGCGCTCGCCCAACCACATACAGAACATAGTGCCGGCAATAAGTATAATAATGGAAGACAGTGTGAAGAACATGCCGGGATTTACGATAGCCTCGTTGGGAATAGTAGCCCGGATATAACCATAAGACTGGGCTGCAGTAATTATGATTGTTAGGATGCGGGTAAACTGGTTAAGACGTTTACGACCGCTCTCACCTTCTTTCTGAAGTTTAGTGAAATGAGGTACGGCCACTGTTAACAACTGCACCACAATAGATGCCGAGATATACGGCATAATACCCAACGCAAAGATTGATGCCCTGCTAAACGAACCACCCAGAAACGTATTCAACAAATCGAAAATACCGCCCTGGTTAGCTCCGGATTGTTCCAGCGTAACAGCATCCACACCTGGTAATACAATGTATGAGCCAAGACGGAATATGATCAGAAATCCGATGGTATTCAGAATGCGAACACGAAGGTCTTCGATCGAAAAAATGTTCTTTATGGTAGTAAAGAAACGCTTCATTACTTAATAGTTGTGGCTGTTCCGCCAACGTTTTCAATTGCTTTAGTGGCTGTTTCTGAAAAGGCATGTGCTTCCACACTAACCTTTGCTTTTAATTCGCCACGTCCTAAAATTTTAACACTGTCCTTCTTGCCAACAATTCCGTTATCAATCATTAACTGAACAGTAAGTGCCGATGCTTTTGTCTTCTGCGCCAGCTCTTCCAGGGTATCCAGATTGATAGCTTTGAAAAACACTTTCTCGTTGTTTTTAAAACCGAACTTCGGAATACGTCTTTGCAATGGCATCTGACCACCTTCAAAACCGAATTTCTTGTGATAACCTGAACGCGACTGAGCACCTTTATGCCCACGCCCGGCCGTGCTACCACCCGAACCCTGACCTCTGCCGAGGCGCTTATTTGTTTTTACCGATCCTTCGGCCGGCTTAAGTGTATGCAGTTTCATCTCTTATAATTCAGTTACTGACACCAAATGCTTTACTTTCTTTACCATTCCCTGAATCTGTGGAGTATATTCCACTTCAACAGAGCGATGTACTTTTCCTAAACCTAAAGACTGAATAGTTCTCAATTGAGTTTCTGGTCTTTTGATGGTGCTGCGGGTTTGAGTAATTCTAACTTTTGCCATAACTCTTATCCGTTAAATACTTTTGATAGCGACACACCCCGGTTACGGGCAATGCTTTGCGGATCGCGCATAGTTGTTAAAGCTTTGAAAGTTGCTTTTACCACGTTGTGCGGATTAGATGAACCTTTGGACTTTGCCAAAACGTTGTGCACACCGGCACTCTCCAACACGGCACGCATGGCACCACCGGCAATTACACCCGTACCGGGCGAAGCGGGCTTCAACAATACGAAACCACCGCCAAACTTACCAAGCGACTCGTGGGGCACAGTTCCTTTAATAATCGGAACTTTTACCAGATGTTTCTTCGCATCATCAATTCCTTTTGTAATGGCATCCGTTACTTCATTGGCTTTTCCCAATCCATAACCTACCACGCCATTTCCGTCTCCTACAACAACAATGGCAGCAAAGCTGAATCTTCTACCACCCTTTACTACTTTGGCTACGCGCTGAATGGCAACCACCTTTTCTTTCAGGTCGATTTCGCTTGCCTTTACTGCGCTGACGTTACTTTGTGTCATGCTGAATTAAAATTTTAAACCTCCCTCTCTGGCTCCCTCAGCCAAAGCTTTGATGTTACCATGATAGAGATAGCCATTGCGATCGAACACAATTTCTGTGATCCCGGCTGCAACTGCCTTTTCGGCCACTTTCTTACCAACACTTTTAGAGATAGTAAGATTAACGCCACCTTTCTTATCCAATTCTACCGAAGAGGATGAAGTTACTGTATGACCTTTGGCATCGTCTATGATTTGTGCATAGATTACTTTATTGCTTCTGAACACCGACAAGCGCGGCCGTGCTGATGTACCTTCCAGCTTTTTACGAATGCCCTTTTTAATGCGGACTCTTCTGTCTTTAATGTTTGCCATGCCTAAAATTATTTAGCAGCTGCCTTACCAGCTTTTCTACGAACATACTCACCCGTAAAGCGGATACCTTTTCCTTTGTACGGTTCAACCGGACGCAGGGACTTTATCTTAGCAGCCACCTGCCCAATCAATTGTTTATCAATTCCTTCCAATGTTATGGTTGGGTTTTGTCCTTTCTCTTGTGTGGCTACCACTTTCAGTTCAGAGGGAATGCCCACGATAACACTATGTGAATAACCCAAGCTAAGATCCAATACGTTGCCTTGGGCCGATGCTTTGTAACCAACACCCACCAACTCCAACTGAGCTTTGTAACCCTCGCTTACACCCTTTACCATATTTGAAATCAAAGCACGATAAAGTCCATGCATGGCTTTATGACGCTTCTGCTCGGTTGGCCGTTGTACTACAATGGAGCCTTCTTCTGATACTACTTTAAAGTCAGGATCAATTTTTTGCTTCAGTTCTCCTTTCGGGCCTTTTACGCTTACTACGTGTTCACCTTCTGAGAAACTGAACGAAACTCCTTTAGGAAGTGCTATGGGTAATTTACCTATACGTGACATAACCTGCTTCGTTTAATAGATGTAACACAATACTTCACCACCTACATTAAGTGCCTTGGCCTCTTTATCAGTAATTACACCTTTGGAGGTTGAAAGGATAGCAATGCCCAAACCATTCAAAACACGAGGTAAATCGCCCGCAGGCTTGTATTGCCGTAAACCCGGTGAACTTACCCGTTGCAAACTGGTAATGGCTGACTCCTTGGTTTCAGGATTGTACTTTAGCGCAATCTTGATGTTACCTTGTTTGTTGGAAGTTTCTTCAAACTTGTAATTAAGGATGTAGCCCTTATCAAAGAGCACCTTTGTTACTTCCTTTTTGATGTTGGAAGCAGGAACTTCTACCACGCGATGGCGTGCCTTGATGGCGTTACGCAACCGGGTTAAATAATCTGCTATTGGATCCGTTGTTTTCATTTTACTTATTTAAAAAGCAAACCCGTTTTTTGAACGGGCTGCAAAGATATATAACAATTTCTGTTATCCAAACTGTTATCGGGTTTCGGATTAGCCTGTTTTAGAGGGTGCCCCGACCTTGATACTCAGCAACCAAATATGTATTAGAAGGCGTTTACCAGCTTGCCTTGGTCAGTCCTGGGATTTTACCATCACTGGCCATTTGGCGGAACTGGTTCCGGCAAATGCCGAACTTACCCATATAGCCGCGTGGGCGACCGGTAAGTTTACAGCGCTTGCGCAAACGCACAGCCGATGAACTTCGTGGAAGTTTGTCCAATCCTGCCCAATCGCCAGCTTCTTTCAATGCCTTGCGTTTGGCCGCGTAGCGTGCTACCAGCTTTTCCTTCTTCTTGTCTCTTGCAACAATTGATAATTTTGCCATGGAGTCAATTAATTTTTATTTACAAATGGCATTCCCAACGCTTTCAATAACTCATAGCTTTCTTCATCCGAAGATGCTGACGTTACAAACGTGATATCCATACCATTAATTTTATTCACTTTATCGATGGAGATTTCCGGGAAGATAATCTGTTCTTTCACGCCAAGCGTGTAGTTACCGCGTCCATCAAATCCTTTATCGCTCACACCTTTGAAATCGCGTACGCGAGGTAAAGCCACACTCATCAGGCGATCCATAAACTCGTACATTCTATCGCCACGTAAGGTTACCTTGGCACCAATTGCCTGGTTTCCGCGCAACTTAAAGTTAGAGATATCTTTTTTGGAACGAGTAGCCACAGCCTTCTGGCCTGTGATGATGGTTAATTCTTCCACACCTACATCAATCAATTTTTTATCGGCTACAGCTGCGCCAATACCTTTGTTGATGCAAATTTTTTCCACTTTAGGTACCTGCATAACAGATGAGTACTGAAATTTTTGCTTCAGCCCAGGAACTACTTCCTTCAGGTACTTTTCTTTTAATCTTGGAGTTGCCATTACTTAATAAATTCTCCGGTTTTCTTTGAAAATCTTTGCAGTTTACCTTTTTCGTTAAGCTTACGACCTGTGCGGGTTGGCTTACCAGTTGAAGGTTCAATCAACATCAGGTTGCTGATGTGAATCGTTCCTTCCATTTTCTTAATACCACCCTCAGGCTTGCCGGCAGAAGGCTTCTGGTGTTTTGTTACCATGTTGATGCCTTCTACAATTGCGCGGTTCTTATCGGCAAATACTTCCAGTACTTTGCCTTCTTTATCCTTGTCATCACCAGCCAGCACCAGCACCGTATCGCCTTTGCGAATGTGCAACTTGGGCTGCTTGTTATACTTTCTTTCCATAACTTATAATACTTCAGGTGCCAAAGACACAATTTTCATAAACTGCTTTTCGCGCAACTCACGAGCCACCGGACCGAAAATACGGGTACCACGTGGTTCATCCTGTGCATTTAAAAGCACAGCCGCATTATCTTCAAAGCGAATGTACGAGCCATCTTTTCTACGAACCTCTTTCTTGGTGCGCACAATAACAGCTTTCGATACGGTTCCTTTTTTTATCTGGCTGGTAGGGATAGCAGACTTAACCGTTACAACGATTTTGTCGCCTACACTGGCCGACTCTCTTCTTGTTCCGCCCAGTACGTGCACACAAAGAACTTCTTTGGCACCACTGTTATCGGCTACAACTAATCTGCTTTCTGTAGATATCATGGTTATTTCGCTTTTTCAATAATTTCAACCAATCTCCATCTTTTACTTTTGCTTAACGGACGTGTTTCCATTATGCGCACAGTATCGCCAATGCCAGCTTCGTTCTTCTCGTCATGGGCCATGAACTTGGTTGTTTTGTTCATGAACTTACCGTAGATCGGGTGCTTCACCTTACGGTCGATTGCAATCGTGATGGATTTTTGCATTTTATTGCTCACCACCTTGCCGATTCTTTCTTTTCTTAAATTCCTTGCCGTCTCCATGACAACTTATTTTTGAGTTTCTTTTGCTTTCAATTCTGTCTTCAAGCGGGCAATTAGCCTGCGGGTTTCCTTAATCCGCATCGGGTTTTCGATAGCTGAAACCCGGTGTGCAAATTTTAGTTTGCGCAGGGCTTCGTTTTCGCTTCCAATCTTTTCGTTTAACTCAGCCAGAGTTAATCCTTTGATGTCTCCGTTTTTCATTTTGCTGCTTGTTCTACGTAATCTCTTCTAACAGTAAAGCGTGTTTTGATTGGCAGCTTACCATCGGCCAATGCCAACGCCTCTTTTGCAGTTGCTTCTGTAACACCACCTGCTTCAAATAATATTGTTCCGGGTTTAATAACTGCCACCCAATATTCAGGCGCACCTTTACCTTTACCCATACGTACTTCAGCAGGTTTACGGGTAATCGGCTTATCCGGGAAAATACGAATCCACACCTGACCTTCGCGCTTCATTGCACGGGTAACAGCCACACGTGCAGCTTCTAATTGTCGGGCAGTAATCCATCCAGGTTCCAAAGCTTTTAATGCGAATGAGCCGAAGGCTATCTGGTGGCCACGAGTAGCCAGCCCCTTAATCTTGCCTTTCTGCATCTTCCTGAATTTCGTTCGTTTAGGCTGTAACATAGATTCCTAAAATTTTGCTTGTCCTGAAATTATTTCTTGGGTCTTCTTTCTGAACGCTCGCCACCGCGCTCGTTTCTTCCGCCACGTTCGTTACGATCACCACCTCTTCTTCTTTCGCCACCGCCAGTCTGAGGTTTGTTCTCGCCACCGGCATTGCTTACCATACCTACATTGGGCGATAAGTCGCGTTTACCGTAAACTTCACCTTTAAAGATCCACACCTTAATACCAATTTTTCCATACACTGTTTGTGCTTCGGAAATTGCATAGTCGATATCTGCACGTAATGTGTGCAATGGAATACGACCTTCTTTGTATTGTTCGGTACGCGCCATATCGGCACCAGCCAAACGACCGGATAATTTTACTTTGATACCTTCGGCACCTACGCGCATGGTAGAAGCTATTGCTTGCTTCATGGCTCTGCGGTAAGAGATACGGGCTTCCAATTGTTGCGCAATGGATTCACCTACTAATCGTGCATCTAATTCCGGACGCTTGATTTCGTAGATGTTGATCTGCACATCTTTGTTGGTAAGTTTCTTAAGTTCTTCCTTGATCTTATCAACTTCGTTACCTCCTTTACCAATAACTACACCTGGACGAGCCGTGTGAATAGTTAATGTGATTCTTTTGAGTGTGCGCTCGATAACAACTTTAGAGATACCGCCTTTTTGAATGCGGGCATCCACATACTTTCTTATCTTCTGGTCTTCAACCAGTTTATCAGAAAACGTATTTCCACCGAACCAGCTGGAATCCCAGCCACGTACGATGCCTAATCTGAAACCTACAGGGTTAATCTTTTGTCCCATTACTCTTTCGTTTCTTTAGATTCTGATTTAGCCGCCTCAACCTTTGCAGGCATGCGGTCAACTGTTAATGTTACGTGGTTTGATCTTTTGCGTACCCGATGGGCACGGCCTTGCGGAGCGGGTCTTAAGCGCTTCAGAATGCGGCCACCATCTACAAATACTTCTTTCACAAAAAGATCTGCTTCTTCAAGCTTTACATCACTGTTTTTAGCCTCCCAACTGCTGATGGCAGAAAGTAACAACTTCTCCATTTTGGCAGATGGATGTTTAGCATCGTATTTCAGCATGTTTAGAGCTTTGCTCACTCTTTCGCCACGAATCATATCCGCCACCAGGCGCATTTTACGAGGCGAAGAGGGAACATCTTTCAAATATGCAGTAGCAGGGCCTTGCTTGGCAGCTTCTTTCACTGCTTTGATCTTAGCCCTTTTAAGTACTGACTTCTTTGTTTTCTTTGTTGTTTCCATTGTTCAGGAGTCTTGTGTTAACCTGATTACTTAAGATTTGTTATTACCCGAGTGGCCCTTGAACGTGCGGGTAGGTGCAAACTCACCTAACTTATGCCCTACCATGTTCTCGGTTACATATACAGGTATAAACTTGTTACCGTTGTGCACAGCAAAAGTGTGCCCGATGCAATCGGGGGTAATGGTTGATCTGCGCGACCAGGTTTTGATAACTGATTTTTTACCTGATTGCTCCATTGCCACAACCTTTTTTGCGAGGCGGGCATCTAAATAAGGACCTTTTTTAACTGACCTTCCCATAATTATTTCTTCCTTCTTGCAATGATTAAACCATCAGAATATTTCTTTGGGTGACGGGTTTTCTTGCCTTTTGCAAGTAAACCCTTGCGCGACCGTGGATGTCCACCGGATGCACGACCTTCACCACCACCCATGGGGTGATCTACCGGGTTCATCGCAACCGCACGGGTACGCGGACGGATGCCTCGCCAACGGCTGCGACCTGCCTTACCAACACTTTCGTTCATGTGTTCGGCATTTGAAACTGCACCAACAGTAGCCAGGCAGTTTACCAATACATTCCGTAATTCGCCCGAAGGCATTTTTAAGGTAGCATAGCCACTTTCGCGCGCTACCAACTGAACAAAAGCTCCTGCGCTGCGCGCAATTGCAGCACCCGATCCAGGCTTCATTTCTACATTATGTATAATGGTACCGATTGGAATTTTTGATAGCGGTAATGCATTACCAACTTCGGGTGCAATGTCTTCGCCCGACAAAAGGGTTTGGCCTACTTTAATTCCTTGCGGTGCAAGAATGTAGGATTTGAAACCATCTGCATAAAATAGTTTAGCAATCCGTGCTGTGCGCGTTGGATCGTATTCTATCGACTTTACAACAGCAGGAATGCCGAAACGATTGCGTTTAAAGTCAATCAATCGGATTTTCTGTTTGTGTCCACCGCCAATGTAGCGCATCGTTAAACGACCGTTACTGTTGCGTCCGCCCGTTTTCTTGATGGTAACCACCAATGATTTTTCGGGCTTGCTTTCGGTAATATCCTCAAAACCGGGCGACAATCTATGCCGTGTGCCAGCGGTAATAGGTCTAAGTTTTTTCAACGCCATTGCTCAGAATTTATACGTTGCTATAAAAATCAATTACTTCACCAGCAGCCAACGTTACAATGGCCTTCTTGTAGCTGGGCTTGCGTCCTGACAATACACCTGCTTTGGTAAAGCGGCTTTTGAACTTGCCCAATACATTTATGGTATTTACACGTTCCACGTTTACACCATACATCTTTTCTACTGCATTCTTGATTTCAACCTTGTTGGCAGCGGCATCTACAATAAAACCATACTTGCCTTTTTCATTCAGGGATGAAACTTTCTCAGTAACCAGGGGTTGTTTTAAGATACTCATGGTATTACTGTTTAATTAAAAGGTTGTCGATCTTGGAAAGTGAACTCTCCACCAGAATAATCTGCTCTGCATTGATCACATCGTAGGTATTGATCTGATCGGCAGTAATTATTTTTGAGTTCTGGATGTTACGTCCTGAAAGAACAATGTTCTTTTTAACTTCAGGTAGCACTACCAACGTTTTCTTATCCTGTACGGATAATGACTTTAACAGACTTATGTACTGCTTGGTCTTGGGAGCTTCAAAGTTGAAGTCTTCCACGATAGCAATCTGATTATCTTTTGCTTTGTAAGTAAGTGCCGACTTGCGAGCCAGGTCTTTTACTTTCTTATTCAACTTAAATGAATAATCACGTGGAGTAGGACCGAAAATACGTCCACCTCCTTTGAATTGTGGGTTCTTGATGTTACCCGCACGGGCTCCACCTGTTCCCTTCTGCTTCTTTAACTTCTTAGAAGAACCAGAAATTTCATTACGCTGCTTGGATTTGTGTGTTCCCTGGCGCTGGTTAGCCAGAAAACTCTTTACATCCAACCATATAGCATGGTCATTCGGCTCAATGCCAAATACCTCTGAGGTAAGGCTCACCTTGCGGCCTGTGCTTTCCCCGCTCTGTTTTACAACTGCTATTTCCATTACTTCTGCAGGATTATGGTTGAATTCTTTGCACCCGGTACTGAGCCACTTACCAAGATCAGATTCTTGTCGGCCAGAATTTTTACCACCTTCAGGTTGGTAACCTTTACACGGTCGGTACCCATACGGCCCGGCAAGCGCTTACCCTTGATTACGCGTGACGCAAAAGATGCGTTACCCATAGAACCAGGAGCTCTTAAGCGGTTGTGCTGACCGTGTGTTTGACCACCTACACCACTAAAGCCGTGGCGTTTTACTACACCTTGAAAGCCTTTACCTTTCGAGGTGCCAACTGCATCTACGAAGTCGCCTTCGGCAAATACATCTTGTACTTTTATCTCCTTTCCTAATTCTACAATGCCTTCAAACTCCGCACGGAAGTCTCTGAATTCAACTGTAGATTTCTTGGGGCTGGTGTTGGCTTTTTTGAAATGACCAACCAGCGGCTTGGGAGTATTCTTTTCCTTTCGCTCTGCGAAGGAAAGCTGCACAGCCCGGTATCCGTCCGTCTCATGGTTCTTAACCTGAGTGACAACACAAGGGCCTGCTTCAATGACCGTTACTGCGATATTCTGGCCATCTGAGCCAAATACGCTGGTCATTCCTACTTTTCGTCCGATAATTCCAGGCATGGTTGAAACCTTATTTTACTTGTTTTTAATCCGTTTTGAGGGTTTTGTTCCGCAAAAAGGACTGCAAAGATAGGAACTAAAGTGTAGCTACCAAGAGGGGGTTTCAAAAAAATAATAGAATCGGTTGTTGGCCAACCGGTTGAGAGAAATTATTAGTTATAATAATCTCACTATCAATGCCATACAACAAATATATTTTTATTTAACTCGAAACACCGAAATGCTTAGAGGTAAGTTTTCAGCAAGCTTAAAAAGGCTTTACTTTTCGTACAATTGCGATTTGTTAAGAAATGAATAAAACTTCATCGGGTTTGGTGTTATTAATTTTTGCCTTTGGTTTAGGGGCACTTTTTCTTATTAATATTTCTTTAGGCAGTGTTTCATTATCGTTACCAGAGATTTTAAATGGACTGTTTTCGAAAACCGGAATGGCCTCTGAAATACTTTGGCAATTCAGGTTACCCAAAGCACTAACCTGCATTTTAGCTGGAAGTGCCTTGGCCACGGGCGGTTTATTAATGCAAACTCTTTTTCGCAACCCCATGGCTGGGCCCGATGTGCTAGGGCTTACCTCTGGCGCAAGTTTGTTTGTTGCCGTATTGCTGATGGCCAGTCATTATAGTGGTTTGCTACTTATTCAAAGTTCGTGGAGTGTGGCGATTGCGGCTGGAATGGGGGGAGCACTGGTATTCTTGTTAATTATAAATATTGCCCGCTATGTACGCGACAACACAGCCTTATTAATAGTGGGGTTAATGATCAGCGCAGCTACCTCGTCAATTGTAAGTGTTCTTCAATTTACCAGCCAGGCTGACGACCTGCAAACTTTTATGATCTGGATGCTGGGGAGTGTAGGAAGCACCAACTGGTCGGAGCTACTTGTACTGGCCATTATGGTAGGTGTTGGACTAGCCATTAGTATAGCACTCATTAAAGACCTGAATGGCTTATTACTGGGTGAGGCCTATGCGTTGAATCTTGGAATCAATACAAAAAGAGCGCGTGTTATTATTGTAATTACCACCGGAATGATGGTTGGTGCAATAACCGCGTTCTGTGGGCCTATTGCGTTTGTGGGACTTGCCGTTCCACACCTTGTACGATTGTTCATGCCTACATCCGATCATAAAATATTGCTGCCTGCTGTAATGTTGGGTGGTGCTGTTTTACTGTTGTGCTGCGATATTCTGGCTCAGCTTCCAGGAAGCACCCAGGTACTTCCACTTAATGCTATTACTTCTTTAATTGGAGCACCGGTAGTAATCTGGATGGTAATAAAAACAAAACGCATCAGTGTCTGAGCCTGGAAACATAGCACTCCAAACCTCAAATCTGCAGGTTGGATTTACCACCGGCAACCAAAACCTCTTTCTATTTGAGCCGCTTTCAATTCAACTGGTGAAAGGCGAATTGGTTTGCTTTATGGGTACCAACGGAATTGGAAAGACAACTTTATTAAAAACTCTTGCGGGCATTCACATACCTTTTAGCGGATTCATTACAAGAAATCAATCGGTAGCAATTGTGCTAACCGATAAAATTTCCGGAAGTCTGATGACGGTGCGCGATCTTGTAACGTATGGGCGCTATCCATATCTCAATTGGTGGTTAACACTTAGCCAACGCGATCATGAGTTAATTGACCATGCCATCCGGCTTGTTCATCTCGAATCAATTGCCGGCAAGCAACTGCATCAATTGAGTGACGGCCAACTACAAATGGCTATGATTGCGAAAGCATTGGCTCAGGATGCTAATATCCTTTTGCTGGATGAACCTACCGCACACCTTGATCTTAATAACCGGGTGGAAATAATGAATTTGTTGCGCAGGCTGGCACGCGATGCCGGTAAAACAATTCTGGTTGCCACCCATGAGTTGGACCTGGCCCTACAAACAGCCGATAGAATATGGCTCGCCACACCCGATCAAAAAATTGTAACGGGTATTCCGGAAGACCTGGTGTTGAATGGCACGTTTGACCAGGTTTTTCAATTAAAAGGTTTTGATTTAAAAACCGGTAAAATTCAACACACACCTTTTCGCAAAGTATCTGTGAATCTATCAGGAGCCGGACCGGAGTTTTTATGGACTAAGAATGCTTTGCAGCGAAATGGATACGAGGTAGCAAATGATGCAACCTTAAAAGTCAGTGTTTCTTCATTGCACGGTATGGTTTCGTTTTACTTAGAAACAGATAAGCAAACCCAGCAACTATCCTCCATTGAAGAATTGTTGATTGCGTTACGTGCCCTTACGGATTAGTACTTTACGTGCTCATCACCCTCTTCATAGTCGAGGTAGTAGATTATAAGATCGCACATTTCGTCAGTAGAATTCCACCCATAGCCAATATCGCGGGGCGGCCTATTGGGATTCATGGGGTTTTCGGAAGTATTATCAAATTTAGCTTCTACCCGAATGCGCGACCCGGCCGGAATTTTTAAAAGACTTTTAAACTGATAGGTTGTTTGCCAGTTAAAATCCCAATCGTCAATTTTAATAAGCGGAATTTTTTCATCGGTTGGTGTAATTGCGTAAGCCTGAAATGACTTACCAATAAAATGCATGTGCGGCATAATGGAGATGAGTGAAATATCTTTTCGCACCGCGTAATCCATATAAAAAATTGGTTTACGTTCGGCTTCAATAAAAAATGGTTGATTCCGGATGTCGCTCTCTTTTAGCGTTAGTGTTTTTACCTCGCGCTTAACCGGTGTTTTGGCAAAATATAAATTCACAACTGATAAATCTTTTTGCGTGCCAGAGGTTGGTGAATAATGAATATTCAAAATTAAATCCGAACCTTTTTTAATAAACTTTCCCGTTCCGGGTGGGAAGAAAATTTTTGTATTTCCCGGTACCCAGCCATAGAGAAATTCATCGGCTAATGGAATAGTCTGAAATTCTTTTATGCGCGGATCGAGTTCACTCATACCATCGATGCCTCTTATTTTCTGCGTAGAGTCAACCATTACCCGACTATGATGCACGTGTTTACGATTACCCGGTACAAATTCGATAGCCGAGAGATAAGTATCCTTTTGCAAATGGGTTGGAATAACAAAAAACCGAAAGTCTTCTTTTGCCTGATCAGAAAGTTGATAACTCTTAACCATTGGCAAACTCAAATCGGGTTTAACTACCTGCGTGGTTGGCCCTGCTGAAGCATTTTTCTGCTTTTTACCTTTCGGCATGCCTGCAGCAAGCCACTTTTGTATCAGATCAATCTCGTCTTGTTTCAGGGTAGTTTGATTTCTGAAGGATTGAAATGTTGGATCGGCCTTCCAGGGTGGCATGTACCTGGTTTTGGTTACGTGGCCAATAAAATTTCCTTTTGCTGCTACTTCTTCGTATGTCTGTAAACTAAACGGACCAATTCCACCAGGTCTGTGACACATGGTGCAGTTTTTTTCGAGTAAAGGTTGAATGGATTGAAAGTAGGTTATCGATTGTGACAGGCAAACCTGATTGCTTATTATCAAAACCGATATCAAAAAAAGTTTAAACATCATTCGTGTTGGTGATGACCTTTAGCAGCTTTCTTTGATTGAATAAAACACCCTACTGCCGTAGTTTTTTCAACCGGGGGTGCAGTTTGATTTAGAGTGGCCTTTATTGCATCAAGCAGGTAATGCTCGGTTACTTCAGGTCGGTATCGGCCCAATTCAAAAAACCAGTTATCAATTGCGCCCGAATACAAAACTCCGCCTGTTGCGCTAAGCAGAAATACTTCAGGAGTAATGGAAGCTGCTAGTTTATTCGTCATGCGATGAGATTTGTCATCTACTAATCCGATCGTAGCTGGAAGTTTATACTCCTTGCGGAATTGTTTTTCTTGTTGCCTGGTTAATCCGGCCGGAAAATAGCCTGTAACTGAAATCCTATTTTGAAATTGCAATGCCAAAGCCTTGATCGTACTCATATACTTTTGAGTTACCGGGCAATCTATTGCCATAAAAATTACAATGCTTTTGGGTGGACTTGCTAATTTTTGTGAGCCTTCATTGGCATGTGAATGGCTCTGACCAAAGCCGTTCAAATTCAATACGAACGTTAATACCCAAATCAACCTGGCAACATTCATCATTTAAATTCTATCTACACCTAAACCCGGTTTATCCGAACAATACATTACACCATCCTTCAGTATAAAGCCTCCGGTTACTTCATCTTTTGCAAGGTCGAGGCTTCCGTCCAGATCGATGTATTTTGTTTGAGCACACGCAAACGCAGTATGAAGGGCGGCTGTAATGCTTACTATACTTTCATCGTTACAACCCCAAAACAATTCAACACCGGCATGCTGGGCTACATCGGCAATTTTTAATGCCTGGCTCACACCACCACACTTCATCAACTTAATGTTGAAAATACCCGTTGCCAAAGGTGGCTTCACTAACTCCAACGCATGGTTGGGTGATAGTAATGATTCATCGGCTGCTATTATTCTTCTGATCTCATCCGGAAGTTGGCGCGTTTCTTCTATGGCTCTCGCTTTTAGTGGTTGCTCAATCAGTTCAATATCCAGTGCTTTGGTTCGATTATAAAATTCAATTGTTTGCGCAACGGTATAACCCTGGTTGGCATCAATGCGAATCACAAATTTTTTACCGAAGGTTTCGCGCAGTTTCACCATGCGCTCAATGTCCTCCTCTAAATCCTTCCCCAACTTTACTTTTAGAATCCGGAAGCCGCGTTCACCATATTCTCTGGCTTCTTTCAAGGTTTCGGTTACATTCTTAATACCAATGGTGTTAGATGTTGGCAGGGATTTTATTTTCTGGCCTAAGAATTTTACTAACGGAACATCCAGGTATTTTGTAAACGCATCATAAAGTGCAATATCCAGCGCAGCCCGTGCAGCAGGATTTTTGGGTAACTGTTGCCATACTTCAAAGGTAAGTTGGCTGAGTTGGCGAATATCGCGACCAATCAAAAACTGAATGTTCTTTTCCTGAAGGGCTTCTATACATTGCTCGAAACTTTCACCGGTTACATACTCGCTGGGATTACCCGCACCAATACCGGTTAAACCACTATCAAGTGTAATCTCCACAAACGCATTTAACACTTCATCTACTGTTTTAAAAGCAATGGTGTAGGGCTTTGTGTTGCCCAGATCGGCCGACCAAACTTTTATAGTTTTAATTTTCATCTTATTTCGTACTAAACCTGTGCAATTGATTTATCAATTAAATCCTTGAAGATTGGTATCAACCTATCAACACCATCTTCTAATGGCAACACCACGGGAATACCCAATGCTTGTTCCTGTTCTTTCGCGTAAGCGCGCGCTTCTGCTACGGTCATCTTATCGGTATTAACCGTTAATGCTACCGTTGTGGCACCATAAATTCTGATCAGATCAATCTCGTCTTTTATCGGGGCAATGTCGGCCGGATAATCTTCTAAACCTTTAAATTTTTTTCGGGCCGGGTTGTGTTGCAACACCACCACGTTAGCATCGGCCGAAACAATCCATTCGGCACCAGCCGGGCCACTGGGATTTCGCAAGGATGATTGGCCCTCAATAAAAATAATATCGGGCTTGGCTTCTTCCCAGCATTGCACTACGGCATGTTCCATTTCGCCCGAAATAAAATCGTTTAATGTACTATCGAACACAAAACCATACTTCGCGCCTTGCATCCAACCGGTTTGCCCGGTGTAAATCATTTCGGCCCGGTAGCCAGCCTTTTTCATGGCCTCCACCAGAAACCGGGTGGTAGTTCTTTTACCCAAGGCACAATCGGTACCCAACACCGCCACCTTGGGGCAATGCACACTTTTAATCTGGCCACTCCAAAAGTGCAGGTCTTTCACTTTCTTTGGCTTGCGTACATCAATTATTTCAAGGCCGCGGGCTCGTGCAAAATCGGCTAACTCCGGAATATCTGAAACGTATTCATGCAGACCATTCACGAGTCCATAACCGTGTATCAAGCCATCTTTCAGAATTGCCCGTAGCGAATCTGGAATTACTCCACCTTTGGTAGCAACACCAATAATACAATACTTGGCTAACTGCTTGGAGGATTTCGAAAATTCTTCGATGGAAGCATAAACCGGAATGTTACGATGGTTGCCATCTAAAACCTCACCGGCATCTTTGCCTGCATGTTTTTGATCGATAACACCCACAATGGTATAGCGATCGGTGCCCCGAATCAATCCGTGGGCAGTTTTTCCGTTGTTGCTGTCTAAATATCCGGCTGTGATAATAATTGCGTTGCTCTTTTCCATAGTTTGATAGTCTCGAAAAATACAAGGATAAAATCCGAAACTCAAAAAAAATGTTTTGTGTTAGCGTACCTTTGCTATCGATTTTATTAGCATGATAGAAACGGCAAAACGCGACATTCGCAAACTTAAGTTAGAAGAGCTAAAAGCATTTTTCGTAGAAAAGGGCGACAAGGCTTTTCGTGCCCAGCAGGTTTATGAATGGCTTTGGCAGAAATCGGCCAAGAGTTTTGATCAGATGACCAATATCTCGCTTGAAACCCGCGACATGCTGAAGGCAAACTTTGTAATCAACCACATAAAGGTTGACAACATGCAGCGCAGCACTGATGGCACCATTAAAAATGCCGTTACGTTGCACGATGGTTTGGTTGTAGAATCGGTATTAATTCCGGCTGAGAAAAGGATAACCGCTTGTGTGTCTTCACAAGTGGGTTGTAGTCTGGCTTGTAAATTTTGCGCTACCGCGCGATTAAAACGGCAGCGAAATTTAAGTGTAGATGAAATCTACGATCAGGTAGCCGCAATCAAAGAACAAGCGGAAGTGTTTTTTGGCAGACCGCTCACCAACATCGTGTTTATGGGCATGGGTGAACCCCTGTTGAATTATGCCAACGTAATGGCCGCCATCGAAAAAATCACTTCTCCGAAAGGATTAAACATGGCCAGCAGGCGCATTACGGTTTCAACTGTAGGCGTGGCCAAGATGATTAAAAAAATGGCCGATGATAACCCGAAGTTTAACCTTGCTGTATCGTTGCATGCTGCACTAAATGAAACGCGATCGTCTATCATGCCCATTAACGATACCAACCCGCTGGAAGAATTAGCCGAAGCCTTGCAATATTGGTATCAGAAAACAAAAAGCAAAGTAACCTACGAGTATGTAGTGTGGAAGGGAATTAACGACACTCCCCACCATGCGCAGGCCTTACTAAAATTTGCAAAAATTGTGCCTTCCAAAGTAAACCTGATTGAATACAACCCGATTGATGATGGTGAGTTTCAACAAGCCGATGAAGCTGTGCTGGATATGTATATGCACTTATTAGAAAGTAATGGTATTACTACCCGCATTCGCAAAAGCAGAGGAAAAGATATTGATGCCGCGTGCGGACAATTAGCGAATAAGACGTGACTTTTTTTATTAAGTTATAATTAAGAGTTAAGAGCTTTAAAGTTAAACCCATGCGTTTATTGGTTTTGGTATGCTTGCTGATTTTAACCTTCTCAAAAATTTCAGCGCAACTGATTAATGAGGGGAACTACGACATTAAAGATCCAAAAGGTGATGTTAACAAGTGCCGGCAAATCTTAACCACTCTTTCACTATTTCCCAAAGAAGTGCGGCTAAGCCCCCGTATTGAAAACAACCAGGTGCTGGTGTATATAAATGGCCGGCAATGGTTTGAAGCATTATTCCAAGACAAGAATGATGGCATTGCAGTAGATATTGTACAGAAATCGCAATTTGGTTGCGAACCTGTACCCGCCTCATCGTGGTTTTCGCATACCGGTTATTTATTGAAACCTTTGTATCGCGATGACATCCGAAGGAGCATGTTGGAAAGTCCTGGTCAATATACTGCCATTACTATCGGTACTATACCCGATGTTTTAGCGGGCCAATCGCTGGAGGCCAATTACTTATTGTTGCAGGATAAATACTTGTGCTATTCAGGGCGTATGGTTAACGTGGATTTCCATGGTTGGAAACTACTAGAAACAGGTTTATATTATGATACACTCACCGAATCGCAGCTCACTGAAAAACACAAAGCACTCTCCAAAACCATTCACGTTTCAATTCCCTTTGAAAAAAATAAAAGTATCTACAATCAAAAAGATGTTCAACCACTAATTGATTCGCTTAACCTAACCGACTACGCTATTACCAAAATTTCCATTCAAGCCTATACTTCCATCGAAGGCGATTATCAACGTAACCTTAAGTTGCAGCAAGAGCGGGCAGAAAGCATGGTGGGTGCGTTGCAGGCTTTTCAAAAAGAGAAAATAGAATCGCAGGTAACCACGTTTGAAAACTGGGTTGATTTTCTGAACGACATTCAACTTTCTCCTTATAAATACTTAGCTGCCTTAACTAAAGAAGAGGTGAAACAAGAGCTAACGCGAAACAATCTTGAAAGCAGATTAGAACCAATTTTAAAAAATCATCGCAAAGCAATTGTAATAATTCAATTAGAGAAAAGGCTTTCGTTGCGCGAAAGTGACCCACAGCAACTAAAAAAGTTTTTCGAGCAATCTATTTTAGAGCGAAACCTGGACGAAGCCCGCTACTTGCAGCAAATTATTTTTCACAAAATCCGAAAGCGCGAATTGCCCGATACGGTGCTTCAGGAATTGCGGATTCCTGAGGCCAATGAAATGGGTAGCTTACTGTTAAACCGAGCCTCCTTTTTACACGATATTGGTGCTACCGATGTATTTGAAGCTATTCAGGTTTTTGAAAGACTAAAAACAATTTTACCGGGCAACTCTAAAATAGATTACAATCTGTGTGCCCTCCATTTGGAAGCCTGGCTTTATACTGATCTATTACAACCATTGGATAATTTAAAAAAACAAATTGAAGCCCTTCGCGCTAAAAAAATACCGGACGTACTGGTGAGGCGCCTGCTCATTAATTATCACATTATTTTATCGGAGGTGCACATGCGTAATCACAATTTTACTGCTAAGGACAAAGCGCTTCAATTTATTTATCAAACCTATACCCCGCTCAAACTTAACGATGCCGACCTGCTTAACCTCGCCAAATATTTTTCGCATTACAGCATGTTCGATTGGTCTATTCGCCTCTTGCAAAACCGGGTAAAATCGATTCAGGCTTCCGAAGATTTATTGTTTTACTACTTAAGCCTTACAATTTACAATAGCCGGAATTTACAATCGGTTGGTTATCGCGCCATTATGCTAAATGCTATTAATCAAAATCGTTACCGGTTTTGCAGCCAATTCAATTCTTCATTCGAGGAAGGCGTTTCTTTTCAATTACTCAAAGAACCTGTTCTTAAAAAGGCTTATTGCGAAAATTGTAAAGACCCCTTTTAAAACTAAATTGTTCCTGAAATCATCTTTACAAGATGCGCGTACTTTATATATTTATTTTCCTTTCAGTAGCTTCCATTGTTAGTCAGGCTCAGGTTAGCATATCGGGCATTGTTCAAGACTCCGCCACCTTTCAACCCCTACCCTTTGTAGCTGTTCAGGTTAAGAGCAAACCCATTGGCATCTCTACCTCAGAAAGCGGAACGTTTCGGATTAGCTGTTCGCCAGGCGATACACTGGTATTTACGCGCATGGGCCATAAACCACATTTACATCGTGTAAGCAAGGCTGACGACCGGTTGCGAATTTTGCTTGCCGAAGACAGCCGCCTGCTGAAGGATGTAACCGTATATGGCGATTACGATATAAAAGGAATGGATGATTGGAAAAAAGACTTACCGCCTAACACACAGATTCAACTAAAGAAGCAGACCTTAGAACCTCCACCAAATGAGGTTGCCGTATTTGGCCCTGGTATTACCATTGGTCTTGGCGGAAAAGACAAAACCAAAAACAAACGCGATGAACTTAGCAGAACAGAAACCTATCGCAAAACAATTAGCGATCCGGAGACTAAAAAGAAATTGATTGAATTGTATAATCTTACCGAAGACCAATACAATAAAAAATTAGAACGTTTTAACGAAGAAAATCCAGATGTATTCTACCTTACTTCTGCGCAGGAGATTATCACGATGATGATTCAGTTTTTTGCGTTGAAGGATTATTAGATTACAAGTCAGAAAAAAAATCCTTTAAGCTTATAAATTTTATTCAAGGTTTTTAAAGTGAACTCTCAACAAAGGTTGAAAGATTAACCTAGATTTTTTTAAATTCCATGGAATTCAAAAATTTAGGTATTGCTTCTAAAAATTAGAATTAAACAATACAAATCTAATTTTAACAAAAGATGGAAATGAAATGTTAGCAATTCAGGTACGTTATAAAGATGTGCCTACTTGGACAATATGATCTTTTGATAAAAATGAGGAAATTCTTTTTGTAACTACTTTGAAGGTACATTCCGCCATTCCAGTAACAAATATGAAGGATGCATTCCGTGAAGGGAGTTTTAATGGAAGTATTATCTTAGGTGGTAATGAAGATGTTTTTTCGTTTCATTTTGAAAATTCTGTGCTAACGAAAGGAAAATATTCGAAGAATGGTAAAGCTGCTGCTTGTAGAGATGCTGAAGATGCACTTAATTGCGCTGGAAGGGATTTTGAGAATATGGGGCCGTTTAGTACAGCATTATGCGTTGGTGAGTTTCCATTTTGTATGGCCGCCCTCGTGTTGGATTGTGTTTACAGAGGATGCGACCGACCAGATGTACCACAAGTTCCACAATCTTAAATTGAATATTTTAAATTTAAACTAAAAAGCCATGGCCAACTACATTCAAATTCTATTACTTATTTCTTTTGCAATTATTGCGTTTGTTTATGTTAAAACGTACAACGCAGTTTTAGATAAAGAGAAAAAAATTGCTCTTTATGTTGTAACATTTATAATGCCTATAGTAGGCTTAATCCTTTATTTTGTTTTCAACAACAAAGCCACCAGTAGCAAAACTGTTGCCTAATAAAGATAAAACTCGGGTTACACAAAGAGTCTTCTTGTGTAACCCGAGTATCTTTTCTACCTTTTACTCGCGTTAAAAAGCTTTTCCTTTTCTTCTTTGCTCAGGCTTTCATAACCCCGGTCTGAGATTTTATCGAGAATGGCATCTATCTCGTCCTGACTTGCCTTACTCATTTTTGAATTTGGTGTAGACGAAGTAGCGCGCGGCTCTGTTTTACGATAAGTAATCTTCACTTTAGAGGATGGAGCAAACAAACCTTTGACCCAACCCAATGTTGCTGTTATCCAACCGCCCCAGTTTACACCCGCCTGAAGTTGTTTGATGTAGATGTAACCCATAAATGCACCACCGAGGTGTGCAATGTTACCTCCCGCATTTAAGCCAACCGACCCCAGAAAGGAAATAACGATATAGAATAATGCTATGTATTTAATGCGTACCGGACCTAACAATAATAAAAAGAAGGTATAATCTGGAAGGAGTGTTGCGGCTGCAACCAGCACGGCATACACCGCAGCCGATGCCCCCACCATACCAAGCTCTGGAATTCTATTCTGGTAAAAAGGAATTGTATTATAGACGAGCAGATAAAAAAAAGCACCTGTCAACGCCCCCAATATATACAAGGCGATAAGTTTATCGCTACCGAGGTATTCAATAAAAAGTTTTCCAAACCAATAGAACACCAGCATATTAAAAAGGATATGCCAGATGCTGGATAGGTCATGAACAAACGAATAGGTAATAATTGTCCACGGCTTTTCAATGAAAACCGCTAACCGGGCTGGAATAGCAACCTGGGCATGCACCCAACTAAACACGCTTTCAGATTCAGTAATGTTAGCAGCAACCATTATAACGGCAAGCAATAAAAACACAGCCACGTTAATAATGATTAACTGTACGTGGGCATTATTATGCCGGCTGAATGCATTTTTAAATTCGTCAAACACAACCCTTCAATTTCTACCTAAGATAAAACTTAATTTATTACGCTACCAACCGCGGTTGCTGCCTTGTCCACGCCAAATGGAGATAATGATAAACGCTACAAACGCACCACCAAAGTGTGCCAGGTGTGCAACAGTACCACTGCTATCTAATGCGTACGTAATAAAACCCATAATAAAAACCATGTACTTGGCTTTAATAGGAATGGGCGGAAACAATAACATAATTTCCATGTTGGGAAAACTCATACCAAAAGCCATCAAAATTCCATAGATGGCACCCGAAGCACCCAACATAATGCCACCACCGCCTCCTCCTAAAAAGTAATTTACGGCTGCATAAATAATTCCGGCTCCAATACCCGTAGCGAGATAGAAAATCAGTAGCTTTTTATCGCCCCAGTAGCTTTCCAGTATGGGTGCAAACGAGGCTAATGCCAACATATTAAAGAAAATGTGGCCCATACCGCCATGCGCAAACATGTAGGTAAAAAACTGGTACGGTTTAAAATACGGAGAGTTTACACTCCACAACGATAAATATTCTGTTATGTGAAGATTGCTCAATAAATTCTGGGCCAGAAAAACCACTATGTTGATGATGATCAGATTCCTGACCAAAGGAGTAACTCGAAACATGCGATCGGATTATCGGGTAAAGTAACTTTCTATCTTAGACGTTTCAAAGGTAAAAAATGTTGGGCGCCCGTCAGGAGAAAAATTAGGTTTGGCACAGGCAAACAATCCCTCCACTACCGATTTTATTTCTTCGGGCAATAATTTTTGCCCCGATTTTACCGCGGCCCGCCTCGCCAGTGCCAACGCCAGGTTATCACGCACGGGCAACTGTAGCTCGGCCTGGTTTTTCTTAAACTGTTCAATCAAACCTTCAAATAACTCTTTCTCCGTGCCGGTTACACCCGTGGGTATGCCCGTTACCAACACGGCATTCTTACCAAAAATTTCAAACCTAAACCCGAGGGCTATTAGTTCCTGCTCAATCTCCATAGCAAGCGCATAATCGGAAGCCGTGAGGGTTACCGTTTGTGGAAATAAACTCTGCTGACTGTTACCCGCATTGCCTTTTTGGCGCGCGAGGTATCGCTCAAACAAAACCCGCTCATGTGCCGCTTGCTGATCGATAATCATTAATCCGGTTTTGGAAGCGCGCACAATATATTTTTGTTGAAACTGGAAAAGCCCTTGCTCTTCGCTCGGTTTCTCATCATCCGTTTTGTTGATTGAGCTTTCAAAGCGCAATACGGTATTTTCCGGTTCTGTTTTCTGAAACAGTTTTGAAGCCGGAACCTCACTTTCAAAAAGTTTTTCCCAATTGCTCAGGTTGCTGCGGTTAAGTGAATTTGAAAATTGCTCATCAACATACTGTTCTTTACTGACACCTTGGTTGAGTTTGCCCACCAGGTTTACATCTGCATGAAAATCGATTGCCGGTGCCAGGTTGTGTGTGCCCAGTGCCTGCTTAACGGCCGACCACACTACACCATACACTGCACGTTCATCATCAAACTTAATTTCGGTTTTGGTAGGATGTACGTTTACATCAATATGTTTCGGATCGATTTCTATAAACAATACATAGAACGGAAAATTACCATCGGGCAACAGCCCTTCAAATGCGCTGGTTACTGCATGGTTGAGATAGTTGTTGCGGATAAACCGCTGGTTCACAAAAATAAATTGTTCGCCCCGTGTTTTGCGTGCTGATTCCGGCCTGCCAATGTACCCGGTTATTTTTATGAGCGAAGTCTCTTCCTGGCAAGGTGCAAGTTGTTCCTGAAAGGATTTTCCAAAAATAGCTACAATGCGTTGGCTTAGTTTGGAAGGTTGTAAATCATAAATCAATTCTTCATCGTGCCGTAGCTGAAATGCTATTTGCGGATGAGCTAAAGCAAGCCGTTGAAATTCGTCACTAATGTGCCGCATTTCTACCGGGTTGGATTTCAAAAAATTTCTGCGGGCAGGTATGTTGAAGAATAAATTCTTTACACTGATGTTGGTTCCCTTTTCGCACGCTACGGGTGTTTGACTTTTCACTTCCGAGCCTTCCACGATTAAATGCGTGCCGAGGTCGGCATGCGCTTGCCTGGTTTTCATTTCAAAGTGCGATACGGCTGCTATGGAAGCAAGTGCTTCGCCACGAAAGCCCATTGTACGGAGGCGAAATAAATCATCGGCCGTGCGGATTTTGGAAGTAGCGTGTCGTTCCAAACTCATGCGCGCATCGGTCTCACTCATACCTGCTCCGTTGTCGATTAGTTGAATGAGCGTTTTGCCAGCTTCTTTTACGAAAAGTCGGATGTGCGTTGCCCCGGCATCAAGCGAATTTTCTATCAACTCTTTTACTGCCGATGCCGGCCGTTGCACCACCTCGCCCGCGGCAATCTGGTTGGCGATAGAATCGGGAAGTAAATGAATGATATCGGGCATGAAGTTTCGAGAGCAGATTACTTTTTAAACTTAAAATAAATGTAGGCTGGTATAAACGCGAATATGGAATAAAGTGCTGGTTTGCCCCACTGTAAAAAGGCAATTATTAGAACTGTTAAGTACAACAATATTCCCAGCCGGATAAGCGTGGCATTGGTGTTAGACGAGGGCTTACTTCGTTTGCGCGCTGCCTGAAACGACCCTGCTATACGCGAGCGATAGCCATTATCTGCTTCGCTCACAATACCTCGTTCGCGTTCAATTTCTTTTTTAATCCGGCTTTCACGCTCCAGCATCTCCTCTTTTTGCTCATCGTAAAAACGAGGCTTATACACAAAGCGTTGATGTTGTGGCGTTTTGGAGAATAACGATAAAAACTTCATAGCTTTTCTTTTAATCTAAACGTAGCTTCGCATCGGATAAACCTTTCCCTTTCGTTATAGATTTAAATTACAATTCTAAAAGAAAGGTAAAAGTACAAAAACCGAACGGGCCGATGTTGAAAAAATTTTTCTTTATTCTATTCATTTTCATTCAGTTAACCACACTTGCGCAAGAATCAAAAGCCCGCTGGGTTGATAGTGTTTTTCAAACCCTTTCACCGTCCGAAAAAATCAGCCAGTTGTTTTGGGTACAACTTCCGGCCGATCCGGAAGAAAATGATTTTATAAAACTTAAACCCGGTGGTGTTTTTATAACGCAAAGCGGGCCGGTGAGTCACGCTAAGCGATTAAATAAACTCCAGCAAAGTTCTGATGTTCCGCTGTTCGTAATAAACCGCGCATGGGAAGCCGAAGTTAATATCGACAGCCTGCTACCCTTGCAATCGCCACGGCTGCTGGCGGCTCTAACCCAACCCGAGCTGATAGAAAAGGCCGGTGCCGAAACTGTTCGGCAACAACAATTACTGGGTATTCATGCCAACCTCGTATCTATTCCGTTTTCACAAAAGGAGTTAACAAACCAGTACAACAGCACCCGTGTTCTATCTACCTACCTTGCTTATTTAAAAGGGCTAAATACTGCTGGTAACATTACGTTGCTAAGCGGATTACCCGATGCTGATACCGACTGGGCTCAACCATTCCTGCAACAAACGCAAGGTGCAGTATCCTCTTACACTCACATTATTAATCTGAAGGCGGATGATCGCGGCAAGCAAGATGAAGAATTGATACCGCGGCCAAATTACGATGGAATTTTAATTGCTGAAATCCCGTATTTGAAACAATTAGCCGGAAAGCAACCGGAGGGTGAAATTGAATTGATTGCACTGCACCTGGGCCACGATATTCTTATGGGCAGCGATGATGTAGCCGCGGCCGTACGTAAAATTATGCGAGCCTTGCGTAAGAATAAAGAGTTGCAGGATCGCATAGATGCGTCTGTAAAAAAAATATTGGCCATAAAATACGATGCCGGCCTGGCTAACAAGCGGATAAACACAGATAACCTGTTAGCGCGCCTGCATAACCCCGAAGCAAAACTACTTCGGCACCAGGTAGCAGAACGTATGGTTACTGTGCTAACCAATGCCAGCCAGGTTGTGCCGGTTGTTCAGTTAGAGAACCAGAAATTTGCCTCACTTTCTATTGGCAACACGTACCCAACCACATTTACCCGATACCTGAGTAAGTATGCACCCTTTAGCCATTTTAACTTAACCCAACTAAGCGATACAACTGTGCTTGCAAAAGAAATGGCCAGTAGCAATGTAGTAGTGGTTGCTCTGTTGGAAGTTCCTGATTCGGCAATAATTTCTTTTCTCAAAAATGTTAGTCGCCAGCAGCAGGTTATTATGTGCTACTTTGGTTATGCCCATGAATTAATCCACTTAAAAGGTTTTCCTGTTCTGTTGGCCGGTTATACTCCGGCAGCCGACATACAAAAAATAGCTGCGCAAATTGTTTTTGGTGGTATGCCGGCACAGGGGGTGTTGCCTGTTGCAGTACCTAACCTTTATGAAGCTGGCACTGGTATTCAAACAAATGCATTGGGCAGGCTTTCTTATTCTTTACCCGAAGCCGCAGGTGTAGATAGCAAAACCTTAGCACAAATAGAAGCCATTGCCCGGCAGGCTATTGATAGTTGCGCTACTCCCGGTAGCTATGTAATGGTAGTAAAAGATGGTAAAGTAATTTATGATAAGGCCAGTGGTTGGCTAACTTATAACAAAACTATACCGGTAACAGAACATACGCTTTATGATTTAGCATCGGTAACCAAAGTTGCCGCTACGCTGCAAACCGTAATGTTTATGTACGAAAAGGGCCTGATTGATATTAATAAAAAGGCCTCCGTGTATTTACCTGAACTAAAAAAATCGAACAAAAAGGATTTTACTATAAAAGACATACTTACTCACCAGGCTGGTCTATGGCCGTTTCTTCCTTTTTGGAGCAGTACCGTAAAAGATAATTTACCATTACCGCAATACTACAGCACCACTGCCAGTGCGGAGTACCCCTTTCCGGTAACGGAAAAAATGTTTGCCTCTAAAGCTATGAAAGACAGCTTGTGGCAATGGATTATTAAAGCCCGCATTCAGGAAAAGCCAGCACGCACGGTGTATGGCTATCGCTACAGCGATATGGGCTTTTATATTTTACAACGCCTGGCCGAAAAACTTTTAAATCAACCGATGGAAGATTTTTTGGAACAGAACCTGTACGAGCCGTTGGGAGCATATACACTTGGGTATTTGCCACTTCAAAAATTTGCTGCTAACCAGATTGCACCAACAGAAAACGATAAACTTTTTAGAGGTGGCTTGTTAACTGGTTATGTGCACGACCAGGGGGCAGCCATGCATGGAAATATTGCCGGCCATGCAGGGTTGTTTGGCAATGCTAACGACCTGGCAAAACTTGGCCAGATGTTGCTGCAAAAAGGAAACTATGGCGGCCATCAATTCTATAAACCCGAAACAGTAGAATTTTTTACCACCAAACAATACGAAACCAGCAGGCGCGGCCTGGGTTGGGATAAGCCTACTGTAAGCGATTGGGCAGGCCCTACTACGTTATTTGCTTCACCACTTACATTTGGGCATACGGGTTTTACCGGCACCTGCATTTGGGTCGATCCGCAATTTAACCTGGTGTTTGTGTATCTCTCCAATCGGGTACACCCCGATATGAATAACAATAAGTTGCTGAATGCGAACATCCGGCCGCGCATTCAGGAGGTTATTTACAGAGCTATTTTCAACTACAATCAATATTAATATTAAGTTAATAGCACCATCGGCTGAAACTAAATGACCGTTTATCGGGTTTACCAAAGAGGTTTTAGGATTTTATTTTATCTTCAAACCAGCCACTTTAATGCTACCAGATGGAATGCCCCAAACCAATTGCTCTACGTCAAAATAATACCGGGGTTAATCCGTCTCTCCACTCTAAAACAGAATGTAACAAATGAAAATCGGAATAGTGTGTTATCCTACCTTTGGTGGTAGTGGTGTTGTTGCCACCGAATTAGGCAAAGCACTCGCAAAAGAAGGCCACCAGGTTCACTTTATAACTTACAGTCAACCCAGCCGGTTAGACTTCTTGAATGAAAATTTATTTTACCATGAAGTAGAGTTTCGTTCTTACCCGTTGTTCGAATATCCTCCGTACGAGTTGGCGTTGGCCAGCAAAATGGTAAGTGTTGTTAAAAACGAAGGCCTTGATTTACTACATGTGCATTATGCCATTCCACACGCTTCGGCAGCGTATATGGCCAAACAGATTTTAAAAACACACGGCATTTACATTCCGGTGGTAACCACCTTGCACGGAACCGACATAACACTTGTAGGTAAAGATGCCAGCTATGAACCAGTGGTTACGTTTAGTATCAATCAATCGGATGGTGTAACCAGCGTATCTGAAGATCTGAAACGCGAAACGTACTACTCATTTAAAATCACCAACGAGATTGAAGTGATCCCCAACTTCATTGATTTGGAAAAATTCAAAAAACAAAAGAAAGATCATTTTAAAAAAGCCATTTGCCCAAATGGCGAAGCGTTAATTGTACACACCTCCAACTTTCGCAAAGTAAAACGAGTAATGGATGTAGTACATGTGTTTAATAACATTCACAAAGAAATTCCATCTAAACTTTTAATGATTGGCGATGGGCCCGAACGCCAGCCGGCCGAAGCGTTAGCCCGCGAGTTGGGCATAAACGATGCCGTTCGGTTTTTAGGCAAACTGGAAGCAGTAGAGGAAGTGCTATCAGTAGCCGATTTATTTTTAATGCCCTCTGAAAAAGAAAGTTTTGGATTGGCTGCATTAGAGGCAATGGCGTGCGAAGTACCCGTAATTTCATCCAATACCGGTGGGCTACCCGAATTAAACATTCAAGGAGTAACCGGCTTTATGAGCAACGTGGGCGATGTGGAGGATATGACCCGCAAAGCACTTTTTATTTTGGATAAAGACAACCTGCCACAGTTTAAAACAAATGCATTGGCACGTGCGCGCGAGTTTGATATTACCCGCATTTTACCGTTGTATGAAAAATACTACGAGCGGGTTTTGGAAAGAACACAGGCTGTGATTAGAAGTTAACCTTTGGTTGGCGTATAATACTTTAATGCCCAGGCAGCAAAAGTTGTAACGCTACCTATCAATTACCGAATTCTAAAACAATAACCAAGCAGGCGAGTTATTAACTTTATAGAAACGCGATAGAAATTCAATATGCTAGGTCACCGGTTTTCAAAATATACACCGCCACCCGATAGCGCCAAGAGCGACTTCGAAAAACTACTCAAGATCTTTATGCAATTGTTGCTGATCACATCAGGCAACGTAGCCGAAGCATTGGAGTGGCTTACCGAAGTGGACAAACAATATAATCTTACCAACAAAGATTACGGGATTGGCGACTTTATAGAAGACCTGAAACGCAACGGCTACATAACCGATGGTGGCCCCAACGGTGAACTCCGTATGAAAGCCAAAGCTGAACAAAACCTGCGGCAGTCTGCGCTGGAAGAAATTTTCGGTAAATTGAAAAAGACAAAATCGGGCGATCATAAAACCACACATAGTGGCCGGGGCGATGAACCCACAACCGACAGACGCGATTATGAGTTTGGCGATACGTTGGAACAGATTTCAATGACAGATTCTATCCGCAACGCACAAATAAATCATGGTGTGGATGATTTCTTCATGACCGAAGAAGACCTGGAGGTTTTAGAACGCGAATACAAAACACAAACATCTACGGTGTTGATGATCGACATTTCGCACTCCATGATTTTATATGGCGAAGATCGCATCACCCCTGCCAAGAAAGTAGCGATGGCGTTAGCGGAACTCATCACCAAAAAATATCCAAAAGATACTTTGGACATTCTGGTATTTGGCGATGATGCGTGGCAGATTGAAATTAAAGACCTTCCCTATTTACAGGTTGGTCCATATCACACCAACACAGTGGCCGGGTTAGAGTTGGCGATGGATATTTTAAGGCGCAGAAAAAATTCCAACAAACAAATTTTTATGATAACCGATGGCAAGCCCACGTGTATCAAACAAGGAATTAAATATTATAAAAATAGTTTTGGATTAGATCAGAAAATTCTGAATCAAACATTGAGCCTGGCTTCGCAATTGCGAAAAATAAAAATTCCGGTTACCACGTTTATGATTGCTACCGATCCGTACCTGAAAGCGTTTGTGCGCGAGTTTACTAAAGCCAACAATGGCAATGCATACTACAGCAGTTTGCAAGGCCTGGGTAATCTTGTTTTTGAAGATTTTAAGCGTAACAGAACAAAGAACTTATAGGAAAAGAAAGTCGACAGGCATGAGCTATTGACTATCGACCAAACATCCATTGACTAATTACCATGATAGAAAAAGTAAAAACCCTCGGAGAACTAAAGCGTGCCGGATATACGTATAAAACAATCAAAGAAGAACTCCGTCAAAACCTGATTACCAAATTGCAAAAACGTGAAAGCGTGTTTGCGGGTATTTGGGGGTATGAAGAAACCGTTATCCCAGACATGGAGCGGGCTATTCTGGCCGGGCATGATATAAACCTGTTGGGCTTACGCGGCCAGGCTAAAACGCGGCTCGCGCGATTGATGGTAAACTTGTTGGATGAATACATTCCGGTTATTGAAGGCTCGGAGTTGAATGATGATCCCTTGAAACCGATCTCACGTTACGGAAAAGATAAAGTTGCCGAGTTAGGCGATAATACACCCATTGCCTGGCTGCATCGCAATGAACGCTATACCGAAAAACTTGCCACACCCGATGTAAGCATTGCCGATTTAATTGGTGATGTGGATCCGATTAAAGCCGCCTCATTAAAACTTCCCTATTCCGATGAGCGTGTTATTCACTTCGGTTTAATACCACGATCGCACCGTTGCTTGTTTGTTATAAATGAACTACCCGACTTGCAGGCACGCATTCAGGTAGCGTTGTTTAACATTTTACAAGAAGGCGATATTCAGATTCGTGGGTTTAAACTCAGACTACCTCTGGATATTCAGTTTGTGTTTACGGCCAACCCGGAAGATTACACCAATCGCGGAAGCATTGTAACACCCTTGAAAGACCGCATCGATAGTCAGATCATCACACACTATCCCAAAACCTTAGAGATTGGAAAAAAAATTACGCAACAGGAAGCACATGTGCGCAGTGAGCAAAAGCAATTAGTAGCAGTGCCCGAAATTGCCAAAGACCTGGTGGAGCAAATTGCTTTTGAAGCACGTAAGAGTGAGTATGTGGATGCCAAGAGTGGTGTATCGGCACGCTTAACTATTTCGGCTTTTGAAAACTTAGTGGCTGCAGCCGAACGCAGAGCTTTACTGAACAAAGAAAAAAATACAAGCATCCGCGTGTCCGATTTTGTGGGTGTAGTACCCTCCGTTACCGGTAAAGTAGAGTTGGTGTATGAAGGCCAGCAGGAAGGGCCCGGCATTGTAGCACAAAACTTAGTTGGCAAAGCCATCCGTACGCAGTTTCTCAATTATTTTCCTGATCCGGATAAATTCAGGAAGCAAAAAGAAAAAAGTCCGTATAAAAAAATTACCAACTGGTTTGGCGATGGCAACACCATCGATTTGTTGCATGAACTTACCCAATCCGATTACGAGAAGGTCTTGAAATCGGTACCCGGGTTGGCCGATTTAATAAATGAGTACCACAAAGGTGGAGACGGCAGCCTAAAACTTTTCCTGATGGAATTTGCCTTGCACGGCCTGGCGGAGTTTAGCCTCATCAGCAAACACACGCTTACATCGGGCTTGCAGTTTAAGGATTTACTGAGCAGTATGTTTAGCTTGCCGAAAGATGAAGACCAATCGGAAGACGATGAAGACTTCGGCACCGGCCAGCGCTGAGGCTCAACTTTTTTTTGAGCTTCGGAAATTAGTGCTGGAAGGTGAAGGCCAGCAGTTGGAATTTAAACGCAAAGCTGCGCACCCCGAAAAAATTGTACGCGAATTTATTGC
The DNA here is from genome assembly GCA_019638395.1 of Cyclobacteriaceae bacterium. Taxonomy (GTDB): domain Bacteria; phylum Bacteroidota; class Bacteroidia; order Cytophagales; family Cyclobacteriaceae; genus ELB16-189. The sequence goes on along the minus strand of JAHBTX010000004.1, from coordinate 226,323 downwards.
GTTTGCCAATACCGATGGTGGCACACTGTTAATTGGTGTGGATGATGATGGCTCCATACCCGGAGTAAAATATCCGGAAGAAGAAATTCATGTTATAACCGAAGCGCTGAGCAAACATTGCAAACCGCTGCTTGTCTATCAGGAAGATATAATTCCCATTTCCGAAAATCGGTTTGTAGTGCGATACGATATATCGCCCAGCGAAAAAGTACATTTTTTAACATTCGATAAAACACGCGAAACCTTTGTGCGTGTGCAGGATAAAAGTATTAAGGCCAGTAGAGAAATGCAGGAGATACTGCGCAGATCGAAAAAGAAACGCGATGTGCGCTTTGTGTTTGGCGATGCCGAGAAAAATTTGATGACCTATCTGGATCAAAATACGCTAATCACCCTGCGGCAATACATGGAATTTTCTGGTTTAAATCGCTTTCGGGCAAGCCGCAAACTGATTTTATTGGTACTGGCCAATGTACTTAAGATCACCGCTTCGGAAAAAGGAGATTTGTATGAACGGGTTGGCTAAGTTATGTAACAAATAGATGATTGATAACAAAAAGTTTACCAGCCAACATTTGCAAATTGTCGTTTCGTTTTGTTAGATTTCGCTATAGAATTTGACTTTGCGAAGACACGTTTCATACTTTCCGGCTTAATGAACGCTACGGTAAGAAACGTGTCTTCGCTTTTTTTAACCTGCCTATATGAGTAAGAAAGACAAGGAGAAGAAAATTTTTGTACTCGACACCTCTGTAATTATCTACGAACACAACAGCATACTCAATTTCGATGAGCATGATATTGGTATTCCCATTACGGTGTTGGAAGAACTTGATAACTTCAAGAAAGGCAACGATACTAAAAACTTTGAAGCCCGCGAGTTTATTCGGTTAATAGACAAACTGGCCAAAGACCAGATGTTGCACCGCTGGAATCCGATAAACGGAAAGGGCAAAGGAAATTTTAAAGTAGTAATGGATACCGGTGGCACCGCATTAATGGATGCCAATAAAATCTTTAATGAAGACAAAGCCGACCATCGCATTCTCAATTCGGCCTTGCTTTTGCAAAAAGAAGAAAAAGGCCGCAAGGTTATATTGGTTTCAAAAGATATTAACCTGCGATTGAAGGCGAAAGCGCTTGGCTTGCAAGCCGAAGACTACACCACCGGAAAAATTCAGAACATTAGTTCGCTGCACACAGGGCGCACCGTGGTAGAAGAAGTTGACCCAGCCATTATTAACCTGATGTATGAAAAAGGTTATTGCCCACCCGAAGATGTATTGGGTAAAGATAAACCTATGAAAAACCACTACTACATTTTAAAGAGTGGTAAAAAATCGGTGTTGGCATTTTTCAATTCGGCTAACGGAATGGTAGAGCAAGTTGAAAAACGTAATGCCTATGGCATAAAACCGCGTAATGCAGAACAAGCGTTTGCCATTCATGCTGTATTAAAACCTGAAATAAAATTAGTTTCCATGCAGGGTGTTGCCGGCACGGGCAAAACTCTAATTGCATTGGCGGCAGCATTGGAACAAAAGCGGGAGTTTAAACAGATCTATCTTGCCCGCCCCATTGTACCCCTTAGTAATAAAGACATTGGTTATTTGCCGGGCGATATAAAATCAAAATTAAATCCGTACATGGAGCCCTTGTGGGATAACCTGAAGTTTATTCAAAACCAATACAGCGAATCGGATAAAGAGTATTCGAAGATTACCGAAATGGTGCAAAACGAAAAACTGGTAATTACCCCGTTAGCCTATATCCGGGGTCGAAGTTTATCCAACATTTGTTTTATTGTGGACGAAGCTCAAAACCTTACACCACACGAGGTAAAAACAATAATTACACGTGCCGGAGAAAACACCAAAATCATTTTCACAGGCGATATACACCAGATTGATACCCCTTACCTGGACGCACAAAGTAACGGACTCTCTTATCTGATTGATCGGTTAAAAGATCATGAGTTGTATGCGCACATTACGTTGGAAAAAGGCGAGCGTTCTGAGTTGGCTAACCTGGCAAATGAGTTGTTGTAAAACGCTATTTGCTGATTGAAACCTGAAAAGACTTTTTAAGGTTACAAAATTTTTCGTTACCGGTAAAGAATGCCTGAAGCAGGTATTGGCCTGGTGCATTGCTTGTGTAAAACGAAAATCCTGCTGCTGGTGGTTTTGTACCTGCCCACCAAAAAACCGATGGCCGTAAGTCAGGACTCTTGGAATCCAATTCAATTGTTTTACTCACACTGTTGTGTTTGGTTATACCCTTTATAAAGAGTGTGTTTTTGCTTGTTAGTTCTACATTGGCCTTTGTCTCAATAATAATTATACCATTGCTACCCAATTCACCAAACCGAGCTAACGTTTTGTCAGTACGTAATACACCAATTCTTTTAATAAATCTTGGATCCAATCCTGCAATTAATTCGGTTTGGTTAGTCATATAGCCATTTATTATATAAAGCGGATCGGCCATTGCATACCCAGCCGTTTTTTTAAGAAAGACTCTAAGCTGGTCTGGTTCGCCTATGCGATACCGCACCATGGGTACAACGTTCAGAAATACATCGTACATGGTATTGAATGGTTCATACTTCTCTATGTTTACATCTATATCGGTTATAATATCCGATTCAGAAAGCGTTTCTTCTTCAATACCCTCACCATAACGGAAAAAATTATAGGAGTTTTCAACAGACTTTCTGATGTTGTTATAACTGCTGTACTCCAATTTAAAGTTACTTGTATCAACATTCAGGTTTGGAGGGTTGATTGTTACATTTTCAAGCTCTATGGTTGCGTCAATCGTTTGGTTCTTATAAGTGGTTTTGTAAAAAATCCAATCATCTTCAAAATCCATAAAGAGCGGAAAATCAAAAATACCAGCCTTGTTGGTGAATACTTTATACACCAGGTTTACTTTACTTAAATAAATGGTAATAGCGATTGAATCCATAGTGGATTTTTGAGTTGATTCTGGCACAACACGGCCTCTGAAATAATATGGCCATCTGGCTGATGTTTTAAGATTAGAGTTAGGAACTACTCTATCTGGTTCCACATAGATATTATTATTAAAATCGGCAAATACCTGCTTGTTATAAGCGGAAACTATAAGGTTATTTATACGCTCACCTTTAACGTTAATTTCCACTTTGTCTCTCACCATAAATATACTATCCATATTAATAGTTATATTCTTACAGGTTTCAATCATTGACTTACCCGTTAGTGGCACAAGGGTTCCATTCTCAGACACAAACCAATTTACGGTATATGCAAAAAAATCAGATTCTAATACAACTTCTGGAATTATTACCATTGTTAATACTCCGGCAGGCATTTGATCCGGGAATAGTAAGTAACCAGCACTAAAACCTTCTGTCATTAATATCCGGTTATAAAAAAAAGAATTACCCTGCTTGTCTAACAGCTTTATCGTCAACACAGATTTCCTTGAAGCATGTTTACTATTAATACCAACTACAGCAAAATGAGCCGTATCGCCCAAAGCATACTGGGGTTGGTTAAAAACTATCCGCCAATTGGTATCATTGGCTAAGGCTTCATTAAACATTAAACTGGCTACAAAATAAATTAATAACCGTAACGTGATTAGCTGCGGGGCGCGGGGTGCGGGTTGATGCGAATAATTCATTACCAAAACAGTGGTTTAGTTGTGGTAGGATTTTTAAAATAGTCGAGGCAAGAAAACCTTACTGTATCTAAAGGCGGAATCGGGTAAGGCCAGTTTGAAACATCTACATAAACAGATTTTGTTGTTACACCTGAAACACTGAATACCCCCAGCACCTCTTCATCCGGGTTATTTATGTTTTTGAGGTTACCTCGTATTTTTATTGCATTTGGCTGAAAGAGGTTAGTACTACCTTGTTGTTGTTTTTGTACAAGATCCCAATAATAATAAGACTCCTGTGAAAGACTTAGTTGTTGTACCTCCACAAGATACTTATCGTAAAAATGCATTGCCGATACTGGAATTGTACCTAAAAATTGACGGTTAAACAGGTTACTTCTTACCAAGTCGTTTTTGGCAACATATACTTTTTCATTATAGTTATACGACCAGCAAATACAACATGTACACTCGCCTACCTGCCGGAGTTGTCCTTGCTGATAAATATACCCGCTACAGGGTTCAGGCGTTGGCCTGTCGCCACCCGGTGTTGGTGTGATGTGCAACTCGGGGTTTGATTTAACTTTATGCGTTGTAGTCCATCGCCACCGTAATAAATTATCCAAACCGGAAATACCTTGTGAATTAATATAAACTGCGAGTGCCCCCATACCATTTACCGGAGGGGAGGCAACTTCGAAATACACATCATCTATTGTTCCGGCACTCGTCATGGTTTCAGGTATAGATTCATATTGTTGGCCGTTTGTATAAATAACTACTTTGTACGTTCTACCAACTGTGGCAGTTAGTGTAGTTGCAGCATAATGTCCGGGCTTACCTTCATTTAAATATTGGCTGTTACCTAAATCGTCCTTAATCTCTACGGTAGCTCCTGTTACCATTTCGAATGCTAATGGCCGTGATACTGATAGGGGTTTGGAATAAAATAACTTCACAGAATTTAAACCGGTTCCGTCAAGGATGTAACCATCTACCACCAGTCTTTTGGCAGCCTGTGTATTTACTTTTACTGATAGTGGATCAATGCAGGCGGTTAGTATTATAGTTAGTATTGAGAAAAACTTACGCATACGCTTAAAATTTTATGGCATAGGTAACCGAGGGCACGGGTATTCCAATTAATGCAATTTGATTGGAGCGAACAGATCCAGCCACATTGTAATCAAAAAAAGCTGAATATGGATTTTTTCTTCCATACACATTGTAAATGGAAATAGTCCACTCGCCTTTAAACTTTTGCTTTTTGTTGCTGCCTTCCACTATCAGAGCCAAATCCAAACGATGGTAATCGGGTAACCTGTAATTGTTACGATCAGAAAAATCTATGATCGGATTGTAATCTATATCATAAGCAGCAATGGGCATTGAAATAGGTCTGCCTGTATGATAGGTAAAAATGCCTGAAAAAAATACTTTGCGCCCGAGGGTATATCGCCAATTTAAATTTAAAACATGTGGTTGATCAAAGTTAGCAGCATACCAGTTTCCATTATTTATTCGTTCGTTTTCGAAGGTACCATTCAAAAGCCTTAATGAACGGGAGTAGGTGTAATTAAACTCGCCTTGTAATCTTCCTTGTAGTTTGCTTACAGAAACTTCAACTCCGTACGATTTACCTTTTCCCTGAATTAAAGCTGTCTCCAGGCGAGGATTGAGAATCAGATTTGCACCGTCTTTAAAATCTAAAATGTTGCTAATGGTTTTGTAATAGCCCTCAATATACCCATGCCACCTGGTGCTGGTTGTGTTCCAGAAATAGCCAAGCGAAACCTGGTCAGCTACTTGTGGTTTAAAAAACGAATTACTGGATTGCCAAATATCAACCGGTGTTACAGCGGCTGTATTGGTAATCAGATGAAGAAACTGATTGATTCGGTTGTAACCTGCTTTAACAGATGAGGTTCTGTTAAGCAGGTATCGAACCGATAGCCGTGGTTCAACACCCGTATATGTTTTCATCCATTCCCCACTGTTATATTTTACCGAATCAATAATGTTGCGAGGTTCGCGTGGCAGGCCAGCTTCATATTGATACTGGATGCCTGGCCCCAATCTGGTAAATACCGGCAATCTGATTCCTGCATCAACATTTATTCTTTCAAAAGGTTGAAAGGAATCGCTGAAATAAAATGCAGATTCAATTGAACTTTCGTTCGACATATCTATTGTTTTACTGTTTGATTCGGTTGTGAGTGGTTGTAACGTGCCCGGGTTAAAATTATAGTACATGCTTTGAAAACCGTATGCTATCTTATGGGTACCATCTCTGTTAAAATCCATACTAAAGCCTGGATACAAAATCTGATAAGATAGCCGGAAAGCTGTGGCCGGATCATACTCTGAAATTTTAAAAGCATACCGCCCCAAAGACAGGGTGATACTATAGTAAGTTTTTGCTCCTGCCATGTTATCATAGCGCACATTGGTTGCCATGTTACTCCAGAAGTTTATTGTATCGGTAGCTAATTGAAACTTATCACGGCTTACATAACCAGACCAGGTGAGCTTTGCTCCGGATTTCAGTTTATGTGCGTATTTGAATGAGCCGTCTGAAAATGCCACGAGGCTTTTTTCAATGCCTGAATATTGGTTTTGAAGTAAGTTAAGTGCCCAATCGGAGTAGGTGGTACGTAAGGAAACAGCAAGAGAACTGGTGTCATTTTTAATAGGGCCGTCAGCTGAAATATCAGCAGCTATCAACCCGGCACCTACTTTACCCGTCCAGCGGTTGTAATTTCCTTCAATGGATGAAATGTCCAAGACAGACGATACTCTTCCGCCATAAATGGCAGGAATGCCGCCTTTAAAAAGGGTTGCCTCCTTTACAGAATTGGAATTAAACGCAGTAAAAAAACCTAAGGCATGCGATGAGTTAAAGATGCTCACGCCATCAAACAAGATCAGATTCTGATCTACCCCACCCCCTCTTACATTAAAACCAGAACTTGCTTCGCTTACGGTAGTAATACCAGCCTGCACTTGCAAACCCTTTATAATATCGGGTTGTCCTAAAAACGCTGGTGCGCGGCTTAAGTCTTGTATGCTTATAGATGTTTGTCCTACCGATCTTTCAACTATACGCTTGTCTTGTATTACAACTTCATCCAGCGTTGTAGGAGCTTCATCCATTTCAAATAACACTGAACCCGCTGTATATATTGAGATTTGTTGTACTCCTTCTTCATAACCCACCAACTGATAGGTTAGCACATGTTCACCGGCCTTGATCTCAAATTGGTATTCGCCAGCAGCATTTGTACTGGTTCCCATGTTTGAGTTATCAATCTTTACCGAAACACCCGGCAGTGCCCGTTTTGTTTGCTGGTCAATAACCTTTCCATTTAATGTAATGTGGCTACCTTCATTGGCAGAAGACTTTTGGCCTATTACTATGCTTTCAACTTTTAAGTTTCTTTTTCGTGCTGAATTAACTATTTCCCTTCTGGTGCGCTCTGCTACTGGGTTTTTGTAAAATATAACCGCATAGTCATACATATACACATATCCAACTTCAGAGCCTTCCAATAAATCTGTTAATAATTCATGAAGCGGTGTACCGCTTAAAGTTTTTTTTACTGTTAGATGATCAATCCAATCGTGAAAGAAATAGAATCGTAATGCCGTCTTTTTTTCCAAATCTAGCAAAACGTCAATTAGAGGTTGATCGTTATCAACCATAACGGTTTGGTTAAGATTATTCGTTTGAGCTTGAACTACCCGAGCTGTAGAAAGTACCAGTAGGCCTATCGAAATTATTTTAAAAAATTTCATAATTACCGTTCGAGTTAAGCATTCATGCTTGCCTATTCAATCATTACTTGATCAGAGTTATAGCAGTTATTTAAAAGGCAAAAAAAAAGCACTCGTGTTTGAGTGCCTTTTTCAATTAATTCTTAGAAACTAGTTTGCATCCCACCAAACTCTACCTGTTAAATCATCGGCCGTAAAGCCTTGATTTTGTAAGGCCGCAGCATGGTTAGCAGTATTTGCATTTGCTTCTGCTGTACCGTATGCCTGGCGTCTTGGTATTAATCTGTTAGGTGTTAAAGCATTGTCGCCAGGAGCCAGGCTTGGAAAACCTGTTCTTCTCCATTCGGCCCATGCCTCGTAACCATTTGGAAAAAGAGCAATCCACTTTTGTGTTACAATTTGTTCCTGAGCACGCGCAGGATTGTACGCAACCTCGGTGTTGGTTATGTAATTGGCAAAACCACTGCCTACTCCGTGTTGATTTAAGGAAGCTTGAATTCCGGCTTCGTAGTACTGTTGCGCTGTTAATGGTGCTGAATTTATCCAGCCATTTAATCTTCCTTCGGCCAATACAAATGCTACTTGTGCCGATGTGAAAATATCTGCACCGGTATTTCTTTGCCTAAACGCATTGCCTAAAAACGAAACCTGAGCTGCTGAAATTGAGCCCGCATTTGCTTCGCTTAAACCATAAGGCATGCCAATAAAGGTATTGGTAGTATTCTCGATAGGGTTTGCATAAACCGGTAAGCGCGGATCTGCCACCACATTTAATTTACCTGTTGCTGTTTTGTACGGATGAGTGGCAGAATAGAAACTAAGGTGTGGACTTGTGTAAGTATCCAATTGCATCAAATTCATGAGTGGATCTGCCAATACCCAATCAGCACGGCCTTGTGTTACAAACGAATTGTAATAAGGATTTTCATAGGTTTGAACATTCAGGTATGCATACCGGATGTTTTCGGTATTGTCTAACGCAATTACACCATCGCTGAATGCACTTGCAAACTCGGTAGCAGCTTTTGTAGGGTTTCTTTTTGATAACCTTAATGCTGCATTTAACCTAATAGTATTTGCAAATTTCACCCATCTGCTCATATTTCCACCCATAATAATATCGCCTTTCAAATTAGAGTTTGGAACTGCGGTATTAATGGCTGCTGCAGCAGCCTTAAGTGTTTCAAAACAACCGTTGTAAATCGATTCTTGAGTATCAAATTTAGGTAACAACAGTCCATCAACACCCTGAAGTGCTTCAGAATATGGGAGGTCGCCCCAGCGATCGGTCATGTGCAGATAATAGTAGCACATCAGAATTTTAGCCACGGCAATTTGATTTTGCACATCTCCATTAACAATTGTTACTTCTGGCGTAAGCGTGTTTAACTCGATAATTTTTTGCAAATCCATCAAAGGGCCATTATACCAGCCATCTGTTGAGAAATTTATCGTTTGGTAGTTATCTGCAGAAGTATATTGTTTGTTGGACAAATGTTGCGCATACAGCGCTCCTTGCGATGCAAGTATTGCTCCACCAGCCGACAGCATGCTATTGGTTAGCAATGTGCTGGTAGTTGGTATGGTGGTAGCATTCGGGTTAACATTCATATCTCCGAAATCATCCCAATTACATGATGTAACTACCAGGGTGAAACAGAGTGTTGTTATGGATAGTATCTTCTTCATTTTCATAATCAAATTAGAATTTAAGTCTTATATCTACACCAAGACTTCTTGTTCCGGGCAGGTTACCACTTTCAACCCACGAACCATTGTTTCGGGCTTCAACCAGGTCACCACCAATTTCGGTTGGATCAATTCCATCCACTTTTGAATAGATCAGGAATGGATTATTGGCTACAAGGGCTACAGAAGCAGCTTTCAGATATTTGGTTTTTGTTAGGAATGAAGCTGGGATATTGTATCCTATCCGCAACTCACGCATCTTAACAAATGTTGCATCATAAATCCATTGCTCAGAAACACCAAACAAAGATTTCCAATACTGATCGGCCCCGATATACACATTAGCAGGTGTGCCGTCAGCAAAAACACCACCAAAGGTTAAACCACCGCCTTCGGCAGGAGGGTTTCGCATGGGATTACCCTTATCATTGTTTCCAACAGTTTCAGTTGTTAAACCAGCATAGGCACCAAACATACGTGATATTGACATGAAGTTACCTCCTATCTGATAATCGATCGTAAAGGCTACTTCAAAATTCTTGTAGGTAAATCTGTTAAAGATACCGCCTGTAAAATCAGGAAGGATATGTCCTAAATCCTGGTTAGCATCCGTTAATGGTAATCCCGAAGCATTTACAATCACATTACCATTATCGTCTCTTCTCAGTTTACGGCCTACAATTACACCCCACTCTTCGTTGGCACGTGCCAAAGCCTGACCATCCCATCCACCAGAAGTTGATGTACCACGGAAACCATTACCCAAGGCAAAAGAATTAACACCATAACCAATGTCTTGAATAAACACGGTGTTCTTGGCGATGTTGAAGTTAACATCCCAGGTTAAACCTCGGGCATTCTTAACTGGCGATCCGCCAATAGACAGCTCCCAGCCTCTTGTATAAGAGTTAATCGAGTTAGTAAGGAAGGTGCTACCACCAGAAGCAGATGGAATTGCAACGTTTAGCAATTCATTGCTGTTATCCTGATTGTAGTACGAAAATTCAGTGTTAATTCTATTATCCAAAAATCCTAACTCAATACCAACCTCAACCGAACTGGTTGTTGCCGGACGCAGGGTTGGATCAATAAGACCATTAGGTACAGATGTAATTGGGTTGCTTCCATACGGAATACCCAATGAATAAGTAGGTGTGCTTTGATACACATTTAACTCGTTACCCACACTTGCAAAGCTGGTTCTGACTTTACCAAATGAAAGCCAGGGCAGATCGGTAAGTTCAGAGAATACAAACGATGCTGAAACGGATGGATAAACATAGGCGTTGTTTCCATTAGGCAAGCGGGAATCATAATCTGAGCGTAAGGTTGCATCGATAAATGCAATCCTTTTCCAGTCAAAAGAAACAGAACCAAAGTAGCTGTTTACTTTATATTTAGACCAGAAGTTTTCTGGTGGGAAAGCATCTAAGGAGTTACGCACATTGAATAAGCCAGGAAGAGCAAGACCACCAGATGTTTGTGCATTAATATAATCGCGTGTATTGGTACGATAGTTCAAACCTGCATACGCTACTAATGAGAAATCGCCCAATTGTTTGTTGTAGCTTAACATACCTTGAATGTTATCTTCTATTCGCTTGTCGCTATACGTTCTGAAAAAGGCTGGGCCAATTTTCAAATTAGCATCTCTTCTGTCATAGAAAACTTCGTTACGGCTGTTTCGCATCACATCTACCGAAGCTTTCAGGCCAGGAATTATTTCGTAGGTTGCGGCAAATTTTGAGCTTAGCACATCGCGGGTTGTTTCGCTGTATGCACCATACAAATAAGCAAAGGGGTTATCCCAATATAATGGAGTTGGATTAGTTGGTGATGTAATATTCCATGAAGTGTAATTGCCATTAATCTTCCAATACTTTCTAAGGTCATCGGTATTTAGCTGGCGCTGATACCATTGGTTAAAGTTTGAACCAATACTATTATAGCCTTCAAAAAGATTACCCTTTGTATAGGATTGGTTGTAGTTAGCAAAAGCCTGTACTTCTAATTTTTCAGAAAGCTTTGCCTTGAAATTAATGTTCAGGAATATTTTATCTTGATTTGTGTTTTCCATTACGCCTGTTCGGGAAGATTTGGTTAAGGTTGTATTTAACGAATACCCTTCACCACTCTTTCCAATATTTACACTCGTATTGTTCATTACACCGGTTCTGAAAAAATCGCGAATGTTATCCGGTTGCGGTGACCAGGCATGCGCTCTTCCATAATTGGCGGTGCCAGGGGTAAACGAATCCCACTGTCCTACCATACGGCCATCTAACTTAGGGCCCCAGCTCTCATCAGCACTGAAATACGCATAGGGCATTCCGTTTAAGTTCGAAAGTTGAGGTGCGTGTATAGCCGGGTTAAAAGTGAATATATCAAATTCCTGATCGTATCCACCGCCATATTCGTTTTGGTATTCAGGTAGAATGTAAACACGCTCAGTAGTAGTGGTCTGGTTGATATCAATAGACATTTTACCAGAGCGATTACCGCCTTTTGATGTTAAAACCACCACACCATCGCGGGCCCGGCTTCCGTAAAGTGCTGCTGCATTGGCACCTTTTAACACGTTAATATTTTGAATATTATCCATGTTAACTGCAGTAGGATCATCAATTACAATACCATCTAATACGTATAAAGGAGTACCGCCACTAACACCTCTTATACCTCTGATGCGCACTGCAGGAGCACCAAACTTAGCACCTGATCCGGAAACAATCTGAACGCCTGCAATCTTACCGGCAAGGGCTGTGTTTACATTCTGTTCACGAGCAACGCGGATGTTATCTCCACTAACCTGTTGTGTGGCATAACCCAATGAACTCTTGCTTCTCTCGATGTTAAGAGCGGTTACAACCACTTCTTGTAATTCAGCAATATCTTGTGCCAAACTAACAGTAATAGAAGACCTGTCTCCAATTGCAACTTCTGTAGTCTTAAAACCAATAAATGAAAACACAAGACTACCACCTGACGCTGGAACAATTAATCGGAAGTTACCTTCTGCGTCAGTTACTGTTCCATTCGAGGTTCCTTTCAGAACCACATTCACACCGGGTAAGGCGGCTCCATCATCCGATGAACTTACCTTTCCGGATACTTCCCGATCTTGGGCCAGGACGGTGACCCAAGCAGCAAGAAGCATACTCAATAGAAGAATTTTCCTCATAGATTTTTAGTTTAGGTTAAATATTTAAAGAGGCAAAGTATAAGAAGTGTGTATAAAACAAAATTTATGTTACATGAACGTAACATATACTTCATAATGATTTACTCAAATTATTGCTGGGGTAATTACTATAGCGCTTGTTCTGAGCTGCAATAGATTATTGTGAATAAATGATAAAAATTGAATGTAAACGGATTACACCTTACATTTAGAATAAACATTTATAAATAGAAATTTACACAAATGGCTCTTCTAAATTTTATCTTGATTGTCATGCATTGAAATAAATGGTAAAAACATCCATTGAGCAAGCGTCATCAAGATTCTAGTAAAAAATAGAATAATGTTAACGGTAACCGCTGGTTGACTGTGTAATTTTTCCACACTTATTTGCAATGCAGTTAAAGTTTATAATGAACATCAAATTCTATGTTTAGAGATTACCATGTTTTTTTGAGTAATATGAATCTATTTTAATTACAACTAAGGGTAAAAAAAATTTGATAAGCGGCTTAATGAAAAAGTCTATAGTTTTTTCAGACTCAATCTAACATTAACTAAAAAAAAGAGCCATCATTTAGATAGCTCTTTTCTTCTATAATTAATTACTGCTAACTATTTTTTCAATACCTGTTGCATGGTTTCACCAATCAGTGCAGGCGATTCCACAACATGAATGCCGCACTCGCGCATAATTTTCATTTTGGCATCGGCTGTGTCTTCTGCACCACCAATAATTGCACCGGCATGGCCCATGCGTCTTCCGGGTGGTGCCGTTTGACCGGCAATAAAACCTACAACCGGTTTTTTGTTTCCATTCTCTTTAATCCACCGTGCGGCCACGGGTTCGTAGTTACCACCAATTTCACCAATCATTACAATGGCATCCGTTTCCGGATCGTTCATTAAAAGTTCAACCGCATCTTTGGTGGGAGTGCCAATAATCGGATCGCCACCAATACCAATGGCAGTTGAAACTCCCAACCCTGCTTTCACAATTTGATCGGCCGCTTCGTACGTTAGGGTTCCTGATTTTGACACAATGCCTACCCGACCTTTCTTAAATACAAAGCCGGGCATTATACCCACCTTTGCCTCACCCGGAGTAATTACACCCGGGCAATTCGGGCCCACCAAGGTGGCTCCTTTTTCCTTTACATATTTTTTAGCCGTCATCATATCTTTTACAGGAATACCTTCTGTAATTGCTACAATAACTTTTATTCCGCCTTCGGCAGCTTCCATAATTGAATCGGCCGCAAAAGCCGGTGGCACAAAAATGATTGATACATCGGCACCTGTTTTCTCCACTGCTTCTTTTACAGAGTTAAACACAGGCCGCCCTAAATGCACTTGCCCGCCCTTACCGGGTGTTACACCACCTACCACGTTAGTACCATATTCTATCATTTGGCCGGCATGGAACGAGCCTTCAGAACCAGTAAAACCCTGAACAATTACACGGGAGTTTTTATTAACAAGTACACTCATAGAGAAAAAGGTTAGCTCACAAAATTAGGAGATTATTATTGGTAGCCAAGTTGGTGCGGTAAAAGAACAATTGAAAAAAGCTTACCGGTGCAGGCAACGGGAATTTTTGTTATTGGAACCGATCCAACCGTACCACGTTTTCTACATGCATGGTTTGTGGAAACATATCTACAGGTTGCACGGCTGTAATGGCATACTGCTCGGTTAAAATTTTAAGATCGCGGGCTTGTGTTGCTGCATTGCAACTAACATAAACAATGCGTGCTGGGGCCGCCATAAGAAGCATGCGGGTAACATCTTCATGCATGCCGGCACGCGGGGGGTCGGTTATAATTACATCGGGCTTTCCATGTTGCGAAAGAAAACGTTCTGTTAGCAAATCTTTCATATCGCCCGCATAAAAATCAGTATTGGTAATTGAATTGATCTTTGAGTTAACCTTCGCATCGTCAATAGCGGCTTCCACATATTCTAAACCCACCACTTTTTTAGCCTGTGCCGCTACAAAGTTGGCAATAGTACCCGTGCCCGTATATAAATCGTAAACCAATTCCTCGCCTTTTAAACCGGCCATTTGCCAGGCTACCTTGTAAAGTTCAAAAGCCTGTTGCGAATTGGTTTGGTAAAATGACTTAGGCCCAACCCGGTAGTGTAAAACTCCTGTTCCATCCGGTTTGGGCATTTGTTCGGTTATGTACGGATTTCCCTTCCAGCAAATAACATCCAAATCGGCAAACGTATCGTTACGCTTACCATTAATAATGTAGTTGGCCGATGTTATTTGAGGAAAGTTATCCGTAAGGGTTTGGAGGATTAACTCAATCCATTTTTGTTCTTCGTATGTTACCTGCAGTATAATCATTACCTCGCCCGTACTGGCCGTGCGAATGGTTAGCGTGCGCAAAAATCCAATCTGCTTACGCAGATCAAAAAAGGGTATATTGTTTTCAAGGGCTGTTTTTCGCGCCAGCAAGCGGATGCCGTTGGATGGTTCGGGTTGCAAATGGCAAGTATGCACATCAAAAACACGATCGTACATGCGCGGAATATGGAACCCCAAACCAGGCTCATCCGGAAAGCGACCACTTGGTAATGGCTCTAATCCGCTATTCTTTTTTTCTGCAAGTTCATTAAACGTTAGCCACCTGCCTGCCGTAAAGGTAAAATCCAATTTGTTTCGATATTGTTGGGTTTGGACTGAACCAATAATGGGTGAAATAGCCGGAAGGGTTAATCCGCCCAAGCGTTCCAGGTTATCTACAACCTGCTGTTGTTTGTATTTTAATTGTGTTTCGTAGTTAATATGCTGCCACGAACAACCACCACACAATCCAAAATGTTCGCAAAAAGGTGTAGCCCGCTGGGTAGATGGTTTTTGAATAGCGGTAACTTTTCCTTCTAAAAAGTTACTTTTTATTTTAACAAGTTCAACTTCTACTACATCGCCCGGTGCACCTCCATTAATAAACAATACCTGCCCGTTTATTTTAGCTACGCATTTACCTTCAGCAGCCATCGTTTCGATGGTAATGTTTTCCAACCGGTCGCCCTTTTTCATGTGCTCATAATTTTTTTATGGCCAACCCGATAACCATCGGGAGGAATTCGCATACCAAGAGTACTG
Source organism: Cyclobacteriaceae bacterium (assembly GCA_019638395.1). GTDB lineage: Bacteria > Bacteroidota > Bacteroidia > Cytophagales > Cyclobacteriaceae > ELB16-189. The sequence continues at coordinate 210,916 of JAHBTX010000004.1, read as the reverse complement.
CCACCAACAAGTATTGCGGAATTAATAAACCGTTGGGTAAATATCCGTTTATGCTCATTTCATCATCTAATCGTTCCAAAATAGAGTGCGAAATTACAAGAATAGACGGTTTTAGCAGCCGCTTAAATTCGCTACCTTTCGTACGCAGTTGGTTTGTATGAGAAAGATTCTACTCACACTTTTATTGTTAATCGTGTTTCCGGTATTTGCCTCGCACATTGTGGGTGGCGAATTTGAATTGATTCATATTTCCGGAAATCAGTATCGGCTAAACCTGATTATTTATTTTGATCAGCTAAATGGTGCCCCCGGTGCCAAAGATCCCTCGGCTACAGTTTCCATTTTTCGCAAGCGCGACAAAGTATTAATGAGTACAGTTACACTAGCCCGCGTAGATGAAACCAATGTGCCCTATACACAACCCGAGTGCTCTAAAGGCGAAATCGTAACCAGTAAGCTTTTATATACCAGCGTTATTACGCTATCACCTGCTCAGTTTAACGATCCGCTAGGTTATTTTGTAGTATGGGAAAGATGCTGCCGTAATTACAGCATTACCAACATTTTCAGCCAGGTGCCTGGTGGCGCTAACATTTCTGCAGGACAAACTTTTTACCTTGAATTTCCTCCGGTAGTAAAAAATGGTGAACCTTTTCGCAATTCTTCGCCCCGGTTGTTTCCTCCACTTAATGATTTTGCCTGCCCTTTCAGACCTTATTATGTTGACTTTGCCGGAGTTGATGATGATGGCGACTCGTTGGTGTATTCCATTACTACTCCGCTTAATACCACAACAGCCGATGCACTACCTCCGGTTTCAGCAGGCCCTTATCCGCCCGTAGTGTGGCGCCCAGGTTACAGCCTCACTAATATAATAAATGGCCAACCCGATCTGCGCATTAGTAAAGAAGGTTTATTAACAGCTACACCCCGCACACAAGGGCTATTTGTTTTTGCTGTAAAGATTGATGAGTTCCGCAATGGTGAAAAAATTGGTGAGAGCAGGCGCGATTTTCAAATGCTGGTAGTAGATGCCTGCCCGCAAGCCGAACCACCAGCCATTACCGGAAAAAAACTTACCGATGCAGCGTTTATATATGCAGAGAATATGTCGGTTTCATTTAGCAATACTGTTACCAATGCCGATCGATGCATTGATGTACGCGTAAGCGATCCGGATGCCAGTAAACTTGAAACAAATTTTTCAGAGCGCGTATCCATTCGGGTTGTGCCGCTCAATTTCAGAAAAGATATTAGTTCAATTTTACCGGAAGTAACTACTGCTCTGCTTACCAATGGCAGCACGCGCGATTTTAGAATTTGCTTTCCGCAATGCCCGTTTATCGATGGTCCTTACCAGATTGGCATCATTGCGTTTGATGACGCCTGTAGTTTACCCTTAACAGACACCTTAAAAGTAATTGTAAACACCCAACCACCATTCAACTCCGCTCCGTATTTTGTAAAACCCACCTTACCCGTTACACAGGTTACACTTTTGGAAGGCGCAGTGTACGAAGCCGATTTTGAAATACGCGATGATGAAAATGATGAACTGATTCCCTTTATTACCACCGATGGTTTTGTGTTGGCCGATGCCGGATTTACCGTTACCATAAACGAGCCACGTATAAATGGAAAACTTACCGGCAAAATCCGTTGGGATGCTTTTTGTAATATTTTTGATTTTACCAATCGTACCTTTTTTGAAGTGAAAATTCTGGTAAACGATAAAGACATATGCGATAACAATGCACTTACATCCGTTACTTTCAAATTTCAGGTTATACTACCCGGCAATGCCGATCCGGTAATTGATACCGACCTTACTCCCAATCCGAATGAACGCACCGTACTCAATATTCAGCGCAGAATAAATGAATCGCTTACCTTCACCGTTACAGGTACCGATTTGGTTGATCATGATTTTTTAACACTGGATGTTGTAAAAAGAGATTCGCTGGAGTTTTATGGAGCCACCTTTGCTGCTGCAAGTGGTAATGGCAGCATCAGCTCGCTATTTAATTGGGATATTCGATGTGCAAATTTTGATTTGAATAAGCACAGCACCGTGGTATTTACATTCGTAGTAAAAGACGCAACTAATAAATGCCGGATCTACAAAGCCGATACCGTGGATGTGCAGGTAAAAATTTTACCACCCTTAAATGCAAAACCACTCCTTACAATTCAAAACGAAAATGAAACCGTTAATGAACAAACCCTTACATACCAAACCGGCAACACTATTTTGCTAACCCTAACCGGAACCGATGCCGATATATTGCCCGAACCAGATTTGCTAACACTGCAACTGATAAATGCCAGTGGAAATATAAAACCCGAAGGTTATGTATTTACACCGGTGCAAAATGTAGGGCCGGTACAAACCACTTTTACCTGGACACCCGATTGCAGTGTATTTCGCAATGGACTTTTTGACAATAATTATAAGTTCACTTTTCGCGTAAGCGATAACCGGTGCTTCAGTACAAAAGCCGATACGGTACTCATACTTATTAACCTAAAAGACAATATAGGTTTTGAAAAAGATTTTACACCACCCAACGTATTTACACCTAATAACGATGGCTATAATGATTACTTTGCTGTGGAAGGAATTGATCCGTTAATTTCTGATCCGGATCAAAACCCGGATGCCGGGGTAGCCTTTCCACCCGATAATTGCCAAGGCCGTTTTGAGTGGGTTAAAGTTTTTAACAGGTGGGGCAAACCAGTATATGAAAGTTACGACCGAAAATTTAGGTGGTATGCACGCAATCAACCTGCTGGTGTCTATTATTATGTAATCAAATTTACCAATAAGGAATACCGAGGCTCCCTTTCAGTTCGGTTTTAAAAAATAATTGCTACCCTTGCTTAATAAGCAAAAACAAACTCATTCATTCCTTTTAGAATAGAAGTATTACGCTCAACAACTTCAAAATCTCTTGTTGCATAAGGTTAAACATTAGGTTGCGGAGTGGTGCGCAAGTAAGGTTTAATGCGGGTATGGCCTTTCGGAAATTTACCTGGAATATCATCATCTTTTACTGCCGCTGTAATTATAACATCCTCACCGTGTTTCCAGTTTGCCGGTGTGGCCACGCTGTAGCCGGCTGTTAACTGCAGGCTATCAATCACCCTCAAAATTTCATCGAAGTTTCTGCCTGTTGATGCCGGGTACGTAATAGTAAGTTTTACTTTCTTATCGGGCCCAATTACAAAGACCGAACGTACCGTAAATTTATCGCTTACCTGTGGGTGAATCATATCGTACAGATTGGCTACTTTAAACTCCGGGTCGGCAATCAATGGAAAGTTTACCACTGTTTGTTGCGTTTCGTTTATATCGCCAATCCACTTTGTGTGCGATTCTAACGGATCGGCACTTAAGGCCACCACCTTTACATTGCGTTTGTCAAATTCCGAACGTAGCTTGGCTACGGCTCCCAATTCGGTTGTGCATACGGGCGTAAAATCAGCTGGGTGCGAGAACAAAACTCCCCAACTATTACCCAACCATTGATGGAATTGAATAGAGCCCTCCGTTGTATCTGCTTTGAAATCTGGAGCGATATCGCCTAATCGAATTGACATAGTTTAAGGGTTTTAATAGTTTCAAATATAATAAGTCTATAGATTTAATAGACATTAAATAAAATTATTTTTTACTCAGTGCCTTTTCGCGTTTTACAATTTTGGCGAGGGTACTTTCTCGTAAAATTTTTAATGTTTCATCGCGCACGCCTAAAAAACTATCGCGAATACCGCAGGTTTTTTCATCGCGGCACTCTTCGCAGGGTTCGTAATAATTAAGCGATACACAAGGCAGCATGGCAATGGCACCATCCATCAACCGGATAATTTCAATCAGGTTTACATCTTCGGGTTTTTTAAAGAGGTAGTAGCCACCACCTTTGCCCTTCTTGCTGTTGAGCACCTTTGCATTGCGGAGCTCAAGTAAAATGGCTTCAAGAAATTTTTTAGGTATGTGTTGTCGTTCGGCTATTTCCTGAATATGAACGGGCCCTTGCTGATAGCGTTCAGCTAAGTACACAAGCGCATGGATGGCGTATTTACACTTCTTCGAAAGCATTGCTTCGCCAAGATATGCTTTTTGTCAATAATTTTAATTTTACTTTTGACTGTAATTGCCGAAGTAGCTCAGGGGTAGAGCAACGGTTTCGTAAACCGTAGGTCGTGAGTTCAAATCTCATCTTCGGCTCTTAATTTATTAAATCTGTTGTGATAGTTTCCAAACCCCGTTCCCAAACTTTAATCTCGTTTGTGCTTTTTTTGCTCCTTACATTTATTGTGCTTGGGCTTAATGTAATGGCTGTTATACAAAACGTGTATGCCTGGTATAACCTGGCCATAGTCGCTATACTTATACCCCTTGCCATTTTTGTTTTGTACCGCATTTTTATCCGGTATAAGATAATTCGGGTTGGTAATAACCAATTAGAGCTTACGTACCCAGTATTAAAAAGAACACATAGCTATAACATTAAACAAATTATAAGCTGGCGCGAGCATGTTGTAAAAACCGGTAAAAATTCTGTGTTTAAAGAACTTGAAATACAGTGCGATAACCACTTGCGCATAGCCATCGGGCAAAAAGAACACACCGAATACGAAAAGTTGGTGCACTACCTGCAACGAAAAATTCCGGGTAAAAAGGTGCCGGAAGCAGTCCGCTAAGTGCATTGGTAAAATTCCAAAACCTTTTTACTTTTGCCGTCCCTCATTTAACCCGGTCGATCTGTTTCTATTAACCTGGTTAAAATGATTTAAAGCCCAGGTGGTGAAATTGGTAGACACGCTACTTTGAGGGGGTAGTGCCGCAAGGTGTGCTGGTTCGAGTCCAGTCCTGGGCACAACCTAACCCCTCTCCATAGGAGTGGGGAACGGTGAAGGTTGATAAACTTACAATGCCGAAGTGGTGGAATTGGTAGACACGCACGTTTCAGGGGCGTGTGTCGCAAGATGTGCGGGTTCGAGTCCCGCCTTCGGTACAAAAAGATCTGCGGGTTCTCCCAATAATTATCGGGGCGCCTTCGGTACTTAATTATTAAAGTCACTTGCAAATCAGGTGACTTTGATATTTTTATACCGTACCTGATTTTCTATTACGGTATATTGTTTGGTGGATGCATTAACTAAACTGATCATGAAGCGAACGCTAATTATATTTCTATTACTGACACCATTCTTTTTTTCGTTCGATCAAACCTTTGATCTGAAAGCCAGCATGGAACGCGGTAAAAGTATTTACGAAGCCCAATGTATTACCTGCCACATGGCCGAAGGTGAAGGCTTGGCGGGTGTGTTTCCACCATTAGCCAAGGCCGACTATTTGGCTGATAAAAACCGATTAGTGAAAGTAGTGTTGCAGGGTGTACGCGGAGAAATGAAGGTTAACGGAACAGATTATAACGGAGAAATGACGGGCTTTTCACTTTCCGATCAGGAAACTGCCGATGTACTCAACTATATATGTAATACCTGGGGGAACAATGCCGCAGCCATTAAACCGGCCGATATCCAGCCTGCTCTAAAAGCTACCAGTAAAAATTACCAGCCATACTGATTTTCAGAACCCTAAATTTTTCTGCTCAGTTACCCACAGGTATTAGTTAATACTAAAAAATTTAGTATTATTGTTCTGTGGAGAAGAGCATTATACACTTAGATCTGGATGCCTTTTTTGTTGCCGTAGAGCGCAAAAAAGAGCCAAAATTGAAAGGGTTACCGCTTATTGTAGGCGGTAGCAGCCGCAGAGGCGTGGTAGCAGCCTGCAGTTATGAGGCCCGCAAATTTGGGGTACACTCGGCCATGCCCATGTATTTAGCGTTGCAACTTTGCCCCGATGCCAAAGTGATTTCGGGCGACATGGAAGCCTACAGTCAGTATTCGCATTTAGTTACTGAAATCATTGCCGACAAAGCTCCGGCTTTCGAAAAATCTTCCATCGATGAATTTTACATCGATGCCACCGGCATGGATCGCTATGTAGGCACTTATAAATGGGCCATCGAACTACAAAAAAAAATTATTAAAGAGAGCGACCTGCCTATTTCCATGGCACTATCGGTAAACAAATTAGTATCCAAAGTTGCCACAGGCGAATACAAACCACAGGCGCAAATACAAATTCCATTACACCAGGTAAACCAGTTTCTCGATCCGCTCGCCATTGATAAAATTCCGATGATCGGAAAACAGACCGCCTCCTTCTTATACGACATGGGCGTGCGCACGGTAGCTACCTTACGGGAAATGCCACTGCCTTTTCTGGTAAGTGCGTTTGGTAAAAATGGCATGAGTTTGTGGAATAAAGCCCGCGGCTTGGACGACTCGCCCGTGGTTTCGTACAGCGAACAAAAATCGATTTCAACCGAATCGACATTCGATCAGGACACGATTGATGTAAAGCGATTAAAGTCTATTCTGATTGCGATGGTAGAAAAGGTGGCATTTCAACTGCGCGAACAGAAAAAGCTAACATCATGCATTACGGTAAAAATCCGCTATTCCAATTTCGATACCGAAACCAAGCAGGTACATATTCCCTACACTTCTTCCGACCATGTGATTTTACGCGTGGTGCAAGAGCTGTTCGATAAACTCTACAATCGCAGAATGCTGATCAGGCTGGTGGGTGTACGTCTGAGTAACCTGGTGCAGGGCAATCATCAAATAAGTTTGTTTGACGAAACCGAAGAAGATGTAAACCTGTATGAAGCGATGGATATTATCAAACATAAACATGGTGTAGATAAACTGGTGCGCGCCACCACGCTGGGTGTAAGCAAACGCGTGCGCATGGAAATGAATGTGTTTAATGGCAAGATCAGGAAGGATTTGATGAAGATGTAAGATGCAAGATGTAAGATGTAAGATGTAAGATGTAAGATGTAAGATGTAAGATGTAAGATGTAAGATGTAAGATGTAAGATGTAAGATGTAAGATGTAAGATGTAAGATGTAAGATGTAAGATGTAAGATGTAAGATGGTCTGTGAGGACACAGACCAGACCATTGGGAAGATATAAGAGTGGTTTTGAAGACAGATGTTCTCCGCGAACACAGAATATTGAGAGAAAAACATTGAAAGAGAGAAAAATTAAAATAAATCCAAACCTCGGTCTGTGTCCTCACAGACCGAAATCATGAAACACACTTAAACCATGAACTTCGAAGGAAAATATGCTCCTCGTAAATCTGAAATGATTTTAAATGAAGTCTATTTCTGGACGGATACTATCAAAAACTGGAATAGACTATTAGAACACGATTTGAACAAGTACATCATTATTAATTGCTGGAAAAATCTTGTCAGTCGTGAAAAAATTAAGTTGTATGCATTTGTAATTATGCCCAATCACATTCATGCTATCTGGGAGATGGTAAATCTGAATGGGAAAGAAATGCCTTATGCTAGTTTTAACAAATTTACCAGCCATCAGTTTTTAGAGCGAGTAAGACTAACTCCACAGATTATTCCTTTTAAAGATTCACATGATCGCGAGCGCAAACACCGCTTCTGGCAACGCGATCCTTTAGCAATTCAAATGAATTCTAAATTGATTGTTGAGCAAAAGATCGAATACATTCATTTGAATCCGCTACAAGAGCACTGGAATCTTGTTTCTAAACCAGAAGATTACAAGTGGTCGTCTGCTCGTTTTTACGAAAAAGGGTTTGATGAGTTTGGAATTATCACGGATTATCGGGAACGGTTTTGAAAGAGATAAGTCTGTGAGGACACAGACTTCGGGGAAGGGGAAAAAATGGTCTTTGAATACACGAGTAATGTGAATATCAATAACGATTACTCAAAATTTATCTCTTACATCGGTCTGTGTCCTCACAGACCGAAATGAAAAATCACCAAAGTCCAACGAAAAAAATTAGTTGGATGACCTGTGAGACACAGGCCATGAATAGTCATAAATAGAAGATGGATGGTCTGTGAGTACACAGACCATAAAAAATTATGTACCTCAACTGCCACACCGGTTTCAGTTTTAAATACGGCACGCTGCCTATTAAAACTCTTTTCAACGAAGCCAAACGCTGTGGCATTCATAAACTGGCCTTAACCGAAATTAATAACACCGCTTCTTATCTTGAATTACTCCGCATCTGTTACGAAAATCAACCACAGGCCAATGGGCTCACTAAATATGGTAAAGAAGCCTATCCGTTAGAGCTAGTGGTCGGTATTGAGTTTCGCGATAAAAGTCAGCAACTGCTTTATATTATTATTGCTAAGAATAATACTGGCTTTGAATTAATAAACCGGTTTCTCTCTTATCATAATCGTGAAGACAAACCGTTACCTCCACGGGCACCGGTTATGGAGAATACATTTGTAATTTATCCGTACCCACAAATCCAACCTGAAGCTTTACGCGAAAATGAATTTATAGGCGTAAGCAGTCACCAGTTGGTAGCTTATGCAGCCGATCCATCGCGCGAAGCATTTGCACCTAAATTTGTAGCGCTGCATCCGGTAACGTTTCTACCTCCACAAAAAGTACACGATAAAAAATCTGGCCGCAATAAATTTATTTACCGCGATCACAACACCCATCGCTTGCTCCGGTGCATCGCTCACAATACGTTGTTAAGCAAGTTGCCCGAACACCAACAGGCCCGCAAAGATGAATACATGTTGCCCGAGCCCGAATTGCGAAACCGGTTTGCTCAGTTTCCTGATTTATTGGAACGCTCACGCTTTCTGTTAGATCAATGTTCAATTGAATGTAAACCCGGTGAAGACAAAAATAAAAAGTACCTGCGCAGCAACGCGGCCGAAGACCTGGAATACCTGCGGGCTGAGACAGAAAAAGGATATGCCTTACGCTATGGTGCAGACCGCACCATCTGGAACAAACACATCGAAAAGGAATTGCGCATCATCTCGCACAAAGGTTTTATCTCGTATTACCTTATTATCTACGATTTAATTCTGTTTGCCCGTTCAAAGGGATACGATTTTGTGGGCCGCGGTAGTGGGGCTAATAGTACGGTTGCTTATTGTCTCGGCATCACCAATGTCGATCCGATTGAACTTGATTTATACTTCGAACGGTTTTTAAATGAAGAACGCGTAACACCACCCGATTTCGATATTGATTTTTCGTGGGATAACCGCGATGCCATTTACGAATACCTGTTTAATAAATATGGTTACGATCATGTTTGTTTGTTGGGCACACACGTAACCTACAAAGCCAAATCTATTCTGCGCGAGCTGGGAAAAGTTTTTGGTTTACCCAAAGACGAAATTGATATGTTGGTGGAGAGTCGGAAAGAAACTTTACCGCGCGATCACATCGCCAATAAAATTATTGCTTTCGCGGAATACATCGAACAAAAAGAATTACCCGCCAATATTTCCATTCATGCCGGGGGTGTGCTCATTACCGACAAGCCCATTTATGCTTTTACGGCAACCGAATATCCACCAAAGAGTTTACCCGTATCGCAATTTGAAATGCACGCTGCCGAAGATTTTGGTATTTATAAGTTCGATATTTTAAGTCAACGGGGTTTGGGCCACATTAAAGAAACGGTTAAACATGTAAAGCGAAACCAGGGTATTGATGTAGATGTATATCAATTCAAAAAATTTAAAAGCGATGAAAAAATAAAAGACCTGATGCGCAACAGCAAAGCCATGGGTTGCTTTTATGTGGAGTCGCCCGCCATGCGCATGTTGCTGGGCAAGTTGCGTTGCGATGATTACCTCACACTGGTTGCGGCCAGTTCCATCATTCGGCCGGGGGTAGCCAGTTCGGGTATGATGAAGGCTTACATCGAACGCTACCACATGCATCGTAATAACATTAAGTACGAATCCATTCATCCGAAGATGGATGAAATCATGCACGACACGTATGGCGTAATGGTGTATCAGGAAGATGTGATTAAGGTAGCACACCATTTTGGTGGACTTACGTTAACCGAAGCGGATGTATTACGAAGAGGTATGAGTGGCAAGTATCGTTCGCGCGAGGAGTTTCAACGCGTGCGTGATAAGTTTTTTGAAAACTGTGAAAAGATCGGTTATGATAAAAAAATTATTGATCGGGTGTGGTTTGAGATTGAAAGTTTTGCCGGGTATTCGTTTGCCAAAGGTCACTCAGCCAGCTACGCAGTAGAGAGCTACCAGAGTTTATTTCTGAAAGCGCATTATCCATTAGAGTTTATGGTAGGTGTGATCAATAACTTTGGTGGATTCTATCGCACCGAGTTTTATTTTCATGAAGCCCGAATGAACGGGGCCACCATTCTGGCTCCGTGCGTAAACCATAGCAACTACTTCACCACTATCTACGGCACGCAGATTTATATTGGGTTTATTCACTTAAAAAGTCTGGAACAAAAAATCGGAAATCACATTGAACAGGAAAGAAATAAAAATGGCCCGTATAAAAGTCTTGATAATTTTCTCAGGCGCACACCCGGCATTGGGTTAGAACAGTTGCGCATACTCATTCGCTTAGGTTCATTCCGGTTTACCGGAAAAACCAAGCAACAATTACTTTGGGAATCGATGTTGTTCTTTAATAAAACCCGTTCGCGCCCTACTTCCGTAGAAGAATTGTTTGATACTGAGCCAAAATCTTTTCCGTTGCCGGTGTTGAAACGCAATAACCTGGAAGATGCCTTTGACGAATTAGAGTTACTTGGATTTCCATTATGCAATCCGTTCGATCTGTTGCTTACGCAGGATTATGGCGATACCACTGCACGTGAATTGTCATCGAAGAAAGGAAAGCCGGTACGCATAGTCGGTTATGTGGTTACAACCAAAGATGCCTTTACCATGAAAAACCACGACCACATGTGCTTTGGAACTTTCTACGATGCTAAGGGAGAAGTGTTTGATACCGTTCACTTCCCGGATTCAGCTTTAAAGTTTCCGTTTCGGGGCCGCGGATTTTATCAGCTACATGGAAAAGTTACCGAAGACTTTGGTGTGTATGCTATTGATGTGGCCCGTATGGAAAAGTTACCCATGGTAAGTAAACGAGCTGATCATGCTTTCGCGGAAGTAGTAACACCATCGCATACGCAGGTTTCAAATTATACTACGAATCCGTAAAGGAAATAAATAAAAAAGACCACCCTTCCGGATGGTCTTGCTCAAAAATTCGGTTACAGATTTAAGCCACAACTTCTTTACGGCCCCACGCACTGGCTTTTGGTTTCAACTCGTTATGGAGTTTTACCACAGAGGAAAAGAACACTAAAAAGAAAGTTAAAACGGCTGTAAGACATAAGAGAATCATAGTGGTGCGTTTTATTTAACATCAAAGATGTAAAATCTGCATTGCCAGATATTCTTCATCCTGCCTTTGCCGGTACGGAGGTAATATCTTCCTTCATTTTTTACAAATATTCCATCCATTGAGGCAGTTGTTAGGGTATCATACTAAATAAATGCGCATCGAAAACGGTTTAGATGTATCTTGGCACAGTTTTTAGACTTTAAGCAGTATGATAAAAAAGACTTTCCTGAGTGTAATATTTTCACTCGTATTTCTGGTTCCGGCCATTTCACAAAGCACCACTTCTAAACCAATACCGCAAGATTGGTTTTTGCGCGACCCTGAATTGGATAGCCTGTTGGGTGTAAGCTCCGAACGTGCTTATGAAACGCTGCTGAAAGGACAACCCTCGCGCACAGTAATAGTAGCCGTAATCGACTCGGGTGTGGATATCGAACACGAAGATCTGAAAACGGTAATTTGGAGAAATGAAAAGGAAATTCCCGGTAACGGTATTGATGATGACAACAACGGGTATATCGATGATGTGCACGGTTGGAATTTTATTGGTGGTAAAAATGGGAATGTTGATGCCGACACCTATGAACTTACCCGTGAATACATTCGGCTGCATGCCCGATACGGAACCCTGGAAGAAAACAAAGTAAATAAAAAACAAAAAGCCGAATACGATACCTATAAGCAGATTAAAACTAAGTTTGAAAAACTGAAAGCTAAAAATGAACAACAATACAAATTATACGCAAATATCTATCGCAACATTAATCACAGCATCGACACTATTAAGTCGATTATGAAAGTTGAAAAGCTTACAGCCGAAGATGTACAAAAATTTGAAACCAAAGAACCTGCACTTCTTTTTGCAAAAGGATTTCTGTTAAACATGTACCGGAATATGGGTGAAGGCGAAAACATAGAAGATTATGTAGGCGAGTTGAAAGAGGCGGTGGATTACTACGAAGTGATTGTAAAATACGGCTATAACGAAACGTTCAATTCGCGGGAGATAGTGGGTGATGATATAAATAATCTTTATGAAAAAGGGTATGGCAACAACGATGTAACCGGGCCCGATGCTACCCATGGCACCCACGTAGCCGGTATTATTGCGGCCGACCGAACCAACAACCTCGGTATTAAAGGTATTGCCAATAATGTAAAAATTATGGCTGTGCGTGCAGTACCCAATGGCGATGAGCGCGACAAAGATGTAGCCAATGCCATTATTTATGCGGTGGATAACGGTGCCCATATTATTAATATGAGTTTTGGCAAATCATTCTCGCCACAAAAAGAAGCAGTTGACAAGGCTGTGCGGTATGCCGAACAAAAAGGCGTGTTGCTGATCCATGCCGCGGGCAATGATGGTGAAAACATAGATGAAGAAAAAAATTTTCCAACCCGCATGTATGCAGATGGTAAGGAAGCCAAAAACTGGATTGAAGTAGGAGCATCGGCCTGGGGTGGTGATGAATTGGTGGGCAGTTTCAGCAACTACGGTAAAAAGATGGTGGCTTTTTTTGCACCCGGTGTTGAAATTTATTCTACGGTGCCGGGCAGTAAATACAAAAATGAAAGCGGTACCAGTATGGCAAGCCCTAGCACAGCTGGTGTGGCGGCACTTATTATGTCTTACTTTCCGGAGTTTAGCGCTACCGAAGTTAAAGATATTCTGATGAAATCAACCCGAAAGTTCGACAACCTACAGGTTAAAAAACCAGGTGGTGGAAAAGCTAAACTTGACCAACTTAGCAGCACCGGTGGTTTGGTAAATGCATACGAAGCCGTAAAACTGGCGCAAACTCTAAAAGCCCAGAAACAGCCACTCAAGTAAACCTACTACACGTACGGTTTAAAATTTGGTGTACACGGCAAAACAGGCCGCGTTGAGTTTATTATTTTCACTTAATGGAAGAGATTTCAACCCGGCTGAAAAAACGGTACCTCGTTTTTATTGCTTCTATTGTACTTACGCTGGTGGTATCGCAAGTAATTATTCAATACGACTTACACCAGCAAAACCAGGATGCCGAGTTGATTAACCTTGCTGGCCGACAGCGCATGCTTAGCCAACGTATTTCTAAGCTAACGCTATTTCTTTTTTACAATCAAAATATCGAATTGATTTCAGGATCATACAGCTTAGACACACTGCGCACACTTACTCAAAACTGGAAGAGTACACACGAATTGCTAATTCAACAAAATAGCAATGGCCCACAAAGTAAAACCATTGACTCATTGCTCTTATTAAACTCACCCCGCATTAACCAGATTGAACGTGCCGCACAGCAAATATTGGCCAACCCACAAGCAGAAACTATACAAAAAGCTATTCAGCAGATTGCCGAAGTTGAACTACCCTATCTACTTACAATGGAGCATACGGTAGGTCAATACCAAAAAGAAGCCGAAGCCAAACTAACTAACCTGAAGCGGGTAGAATATCTACTGGCTGTTTTAGGGTTGATTATTCTGGTTCTTGAGTTCGTTTATATATTCTACCCTACCTTAATGCGGGTAGCAAACCAAAACAAATTACTCTCAGAATTAAACAATCAATTACAGACTCGCGAAAAAGATTTGCAACAAAGTCTTGCGCACGTGCAATCGCTCAAAGACAACCTCACACAAAGCGAACGGCAATACCGCGAGTTGGTGATGAATGCCTCCGATATGATTTACGAATTAAATGAGATTGGAAAATTCTCGTTTGTAAATCCCGGAGTTGAATCTATTACGGGTTATGGCCGCGATGAATTGTTAACAAAAACCTATGCCGAAGTTATTCATCCTGATGATCGAAAAACTGCTATAGAATTTTATCAACAACAGGTGGCCACGTTCAACAAAAATTCATATCAGGAATTTCGTATAAAAACAAAATCGGGTAAAGATGTTTGGATAGGGCAAAATGTAAAAATTCAGTTCGCGGGCAAAACAGCATACCGGGTAAATGTAGTTGCCCGCAACATCACGAAAATAAAAGAAGCTGAGCTGAGATTGTACCGCGAGCGACTTTTGTTGCGAACGATTATTGATAACATACCTGTAAATATTTATGTAAAAAACCTGCAATCCCAAAAAATTCTGGCTAACAAAGCCGAGTACGAATACCTGGGCGCTAAAACCGAAGCTGAAATTTTAGGAAAGAGTGATATTGAATTGTATCCATCTGAATCAGCCGCGCTTTCAATAGCGGAAGATAAACGTGTGTTTACAGGGGAAAGTATCGTTAACGTAGAAACCCTGAACATGCGCAAGGATGGAAGTCAATGTTGGTTTTTAATTTCTAAAGTTCCATTGCGCGATGAAAATCAAAATATCATTGGCCTGGTGGGTATAAGTATTGATATAACAGAATCTAAACTTGCGCGCGAAGAAGTGGCGCGTAAAGAAAAACTGTATCGACTTGTGTCAGAGAACTCGCACGATGTAGTTAGTCTGCATAAACTCGATGGAACCTTTGAATATATTTCATCCGCATGTCTTGATTTACACGGCTATTCCCCCGAAGAAATGATTGGACGACTGGGTACCGATTTTATTTATGCCGAAGATGCTGCAAAAATCTTAAGTAGTGTAGGCCATCTACAGGATAAAATGCAGAATCGCGAATCAATCGAACCCATGCAGTTTCGGATTGCAACCAAACACCGTGGCTTGGTGTGGGTTGAAAATGTTATTAAGCCAGTTTACACTAATAATGAATTAACCGGTTTTCAATCTACCGTGCGCGATATTTCAGCTCGTAAACTGTATGAGGCTGCCTTGCAAGAGGCAAAAGAAAAAGCCGAGAATGCAACAAAAGTGAAGAGCCAGTTCTTAAGTATGATGAGCCACGAAATCCGCACACCCATTAATGGTATTCTGGGCCTTACCAATCTGATGCTGGCTGAAAACCCCCGCGAAGACCAACTGCAACGTCTGAGCCTTTTAAAATTTTCAGGTGAAAATTTACTTTCCATCATCAACGATGTGCTTGACTTTAGTAAGGCCGAAGCGGGTAAGATTATTTTGGAGACTATACCTTTTGATTTACACGAGGTAGCCCGTAATGTTATAAATATTCTGACGCTTAAAGCTAATGAGAAGCAAATTGAGCTGTCAGTATCTCTTGATTCAAAACTACCCCGCTATTTTGCTGGCGACTCAGTGCGATTAACGCAAGTATTAAATAACCTGGTTAATAATGCTATAAAATTTACCGAGGTTGGAAGCGTAAACGTAGAAATAAAATCAGTACAAATAGGAAGTCATACACATACCATTCAATTCTCAATTACCGATACTGGTATCGGAATTCCCTCCAATAAATTGAATACAATTTTTGAAAGTTTTACACAAGCCAACAGCGACACCACCCGGAAATATGGGGGCACGGGTTTGGGGCTTGCTATCACCAAAAATCTGGTGGAGCTAATGGGCGGGCAACTGCAGGTAAAAAGTAAAATGGGTGAAGGTTCTACTTTCTCATTCGAGGTGGTAATGCAAGAAGCGTTTATAGAATCGGTACCAATTTCAAACCTAAATACAGCAAGCAACTCGTTGCGAATACTTGTGGTGGATGATAACCCCGTAAATCAGGAGGTTGCTGCAGGATTTTTAAAAAAATGGGGGCATACAGTTACCCTTGCTGATGGCGGAAAGGAAGCCATTGAAAAAATCAAAACCAAAAAGTTTGATTTGGTACTAATGGATTTACAAATGCCCGCCATAGATGGCTATCAGGCTACTGATAGCATCCGCCAATTGTCAGAAAGTTATTTCAAAAGTGTTCCAATTGTAGCACTTACAGCCTCTGCTTCAACCGAAGTTCAGCAGCGCATAACCGATCATGGTATGAATGGTTATTTGTCCAAACCTTTTAAGCCGGAAGATCTTAAATCAATAGTTGACAGGTATTCGAAAATACAAGGAGAGCAAATTAAGAATTCCACTACCTTGAAGAGTATTGATGAATACACCGAAGGTAATGTTGAACTTAAGAAACAACTGATTGTATTATTTAAAGACAACCTGGTGGAGATACGCCAAAAATTCTTTGAAGCCCTTGAAAAAAATAATCCGGATTTATTCCTAGGATCGTTGCACAAGGCTATCACAACTATCCGAATGATTGACTCGGTTGAGCTAACTTCAACATTAGATGAAATTCGCGATCTGGTTAAAGTCGAACAAAAAATACCTGTTCACAAATCCGAACTTATCACCACTCAAATTGATCGGGTTATTGCATTGCTGGATGACGAATTATTGAAATAACTAACCCTTGTTTGTTTGGCACATTATTCAGCACTTGGTATATCTCATTTTTTTTGGATTCATTCTATACAAAATAACCTTTTAAGTTCTCAACTTTGATGCTTTCAATTCAATCATGCGACAACAACTATTAAGCGAAGGTGCCAAAGAGCTTAGCTACGAAATTCGTGAGATCGTAAAGAAGGCCGAACTGATCCGCAATCTTGGTAAAGAAATCTATTGGGAAAACATTGGCGACCCGATTCAAAAGCATCATCAATTGCCGGAGTGGATCAGAAAAATTATTGCCGACCTCGCCCTACAAAACGATGCGTATAGTTATTGTCCGAGCAAAGGAATTTTAGAAACCCGAAAGTTTTTGGCTGCACAAACCAACCAGTTGGGTGGCACTCAGATTATACCCGATGATATCTGCTTTTTCAATGGATTGGGCGATGCCATTGCCAAAGTATATCAATACATTACACCTACCTCCAGAGTAATTGGTCCCTCGCCTGCTTACTCCACGCACTCCAGTGCCGAAGCGGCTCATGCCGGCCACGAACCGTTAACCTACAAACTGGACCCTAATAATAAATGGTATCCCGATCTGGACGATCTTTATAATAAAGTAAAGTACAACCCCAACATCGTAGGTATTCTTATTATCAACCCGGATAACCCCACAGGCATGGTGTATCCGTACGAGACTCTGAAACGAATAGTTGAGATCGCCAAGAAGTTTAAGTTGTTTCTGGTAGCCGATGAGATTTACATCAACATCACGTACAACGGAGCTAAGGCTTATTCATTAGCGGAAGTGATTGATGATGTGCCTGGCATTTCTATGAAAGGAATTTCAAAAGAGTTACCGTGGCCGGGAGCGCGTTGCGGCTGGATGGAATATTACAACCGGGATAAGGATGGGGACTTCAACCGGTTTTGCCAGGCGTTGGATAATGCCAAGATGATTGAAGTGTGTTCAACCAAGTTGCCGCAATTGGCTATTCCAAAAATATTGGGGGATGCGCGCTTTAAAACCTATCGCGATGAAACCAATCGCAACATCGGCAAGCGCAGTAAGATCATTGCCGATATTTTGCGAACTGTTCCGCAACTCACGTTCAACGAAACTTTTGGAGCATTCTATAACACCATCATCTTCCACGAAGGCACCTTAAAACACGGACAGAATATTCATATTGAAGATGATCGCGTACGCAAGTTGGTAGAAGAATGGACTAGTCAAGATATTCCACACGACAAACGTTTTGTGTATTACCTGCTTGGCGCGAAAGGAGTTTGTGTGGTTCCAATTTCTTCTTTCTGTTCCGAGCTTCAAGGTTTCCGTGTTACGCTGCTGGAAGAGAATGAAGAGATTCTGGTGAAAACATTTACCGCGATTCGTGATGGTATAGTGGAGTATCTGGCAAATTAGACTTAACTATTTGCACAAAATTTGTGCAAATAGTTATACTTTATGCACTATATTTGTGCACAAAGTTATGACTCCCTTCAAAAGAGATTTATTTACAACGCTCACCAGCCACCTGAAAGAACGGTCGGCTACGGTAATCACCGGCATGCGCAGGGTTGGTAAATCAACTCTGGTAAAGGCATTGCTGGATTTGATTCCCGGAAGGAATAAAATTTATCTGGATCTGGAGCGGATAGAAAACCGGTTGATCTTTAAGCAAGCTACCTACCAGGAAATGGAACAATTTCTTGAAGTGCGGGGTCTTGATTTTACAAAAAAGTGTACTATCGCGTTAGACGAAATTCAACTACTCCCTGAAATAGTAAGTGTTATTAAATATTGGTATGACACATACAATGTAAAATTTATAGTTACCGGCTCAAGTTCATTTTACCTGAAGAACCGGTTCTCAGAAAGTTTGGCTGGCCGGAAAAAAATCTTCGACTTACATCCGCTTACTTTTAGTGAATATCTGAGGTTCAAAGGCTTTGAGGAAAAAGCTTATCAAAAATTCAGCCTGAAAAAGTTCAACGAAGCTTTTTATATCCAATATAAAAAGCATTACGATGATTTTTTGAAGTTCGGTGGATTTCCAGAAGTAACACTTATGGATAAACGAATCTCTAAAGTTGGAATGCTGGAGGATATTCTGAATGCATACATCGACATGGATGTAAAAATTCTTTCCGACTATTCCTTAAATGATGAACTTTATAAACTTATCCGGCTCTTGGGCACCCGGGTGGGTAGCAAACTTGACATCAGTAAACTTGCTTCGGTAGCTGGGTTAAATAGAAACAAAGTTACCAATTATCTCAACCTGTTTGAACAAACCTACTTCCTGGTAAAACTCGCTCCATATACAAACAACGTGGACAAAGAAATAAGCCAGCAGGCTAAATACTATTTTTCGGATTCAGGTTTATTAAGTTTGACAGGCGATGTGCCAATAGGAAAGCTTTTTGAAAATTCAGTCATTAATCAATTCAAGCGGTTGGGAGGCGAAACTCATTTTTATCAGAAGAAATCGGGCCAGGAAATAGATTTGGTTTGGAAAGAGAATACAGCCATCGAAATAAAAACAACTCCTACTCAACCGGATCATGCTGCACTTAAGACAAGATCAAAAATTGCTAACCTTAGCAAAACAATATTGGTGGGAAATACACCCGGTCAATACTCGGATTTTGTTTGGGGTGGAAATATCTTTTGACCCACCTAACATTCGTTATAGTCATTTTCTGAAACTTTTTATCTCGGTTTCGTTGAAACTCATTACAAAATTTTTGAATCTTGTACTCACGCACAAGATTATGAGTCTAATAAACAACATGAATCAAATCAATCGCACGCTGGCAGTAATCCGTGTGCTCGTGCTCAATGTCATTATTCTCCGAAAACCGGGGCTGTAGCGATATTGTAAAAAGATATTGAAACCGTCCCGCCCCAAGCAGGACGGTTTTGTTTTATAGTATTAACCGCAAACTAACGATTGTTCTAAACTACCTTATGTACTACACCGACAGCACCATCATCTTCCACGATGGAAAATTTGTAAAGGCAAAAGATGCCGCCACCGATTTATACAGTCAAACCTTGCACTATGGTTATGGTGTCTTCGAAGGCATTCGCGCCTATCAAACAATAAATGGCGTAAAAATTTTTAAACCTCACGAACACTTTGCACGACTTCAGCGCAGCTGTGAACTGGTGGGTATTCCGTTCAACTATTCTACCGAAGAACTAACCCAACTCTCCTACCAGGTGTTGGAAAAAAATAATCTGAAAGATGCCTACATCCGCCCACTGGTTTATTGCGCTCCTAATATGACCTTATCGGCACCCACCGGGGTATCAGTAATGATATCCGCATGGGAATGGGGTAAATACCACAGCCATCAATCTCTAAAGGTTTGTGTGTCTTCTTTCCAACGACCTAATCCGAAATCGGTAAAAATGGAAGCCAAGGTGTGTGGTCATTATGTAAACTCCATCATGGCTACCAACGAAGCGAAACAACGTGGCTTTGATGAAGCATTGATGCTTGACATAAATGGCTTCGTGGCGGAAGGGCCCGGAGCCAATTTCTTTTTTGAAAAGGATGGTGTGCTTTACACGCCTCCACTTGGAAACATTCTTCCTGGTATTACCCGCCAAACTGTTTTTGAAATCTGTCGCGAGATGGATTTGCCGGTAGTAGAAAAGTTTTTCCGTCCCGAAGAATTGTTTGAAGCTGACAGCGCCTTCTTCTGCGGTACAGCTGCCGAAGTAGTAGCCATTGAATCAATCGAAGGGCAACCCTTTGCCAAACCCTGGAAACAATCCATGGGTGCAGTAGTGCAAGAGGCTTACAAATGTATTGTGTTGGATAAGAGTTATTCGTACGTAATTGTTTAAATCAGTTGCTTGTCTCTGGTTTGTTGCTACTGGTAAATTGGTAGCAAACAACCAGAAGCCAGTAACCAGAAGCCAGTAACCAGAATGGAACTCAATAAATATAGTAAGACAATCACCCAAGACCCTACGCTGCCCGCATCGCAGGCCATGTTGTATGGAATTGGCTTAACAGAGCACGACCTTAAAAAAGCACAAGTTGGTATTGTAAGTACTGGTTACGATGGCAACACTTGCAACATGCACCTCAATGCATTGGCTGGTGAAGTAAAACAAGCCGTGTGGGATCAGGAACTGGTGGGTTTGATTTTTAATACCATTGGCGTAAGCGATGGCATTGCCAATGGCACAGAAGGCATGCGCTACTCATTAGTAAGCCGCGAAGTAATTGCCGACTCAATTGAAACAGTTTGCGGTGCACAATATTACGATGGATTGATTGCTGTTGTAGGGTGCGATAAAAATATGCCGGGCTCGCTTATCGCGATGGGCCGATTAAACCGTCCAGCTATTATGGTGTATGGCGGTACTATTGCCGGTGGTCATTACAAAGGCCGCGAGTTAAACATCATATCTTCATTTGAAGCGCTGGGCGAAAAAATTCAAGGCAAACTTTCCGATGAAGATTATAAAGGCATTATTCAAAATTCCTGTCCGGGTGCCGGTGCGTGTGGTGGCATGTACACAGCTAACACCATGGCATCCGCTATCGAAGCATTGGGTATGGCGTTGCCTTATTCATCTTCCAACCCAGCTTTAAGTAAAGAAAAATCGGCCGAGTGTACCGAAGCCGCTAAAGCCATACGGTTGTTGTTGGAAAAAGACATTAAGCCGCGCGACATCATGACGTTTAAAGCATTTGAAAATGCAATTACGATTGTGATGGTGTTAGGCGGATCTACCAATGCCGTGTTGCATTTAATTGCGATGGCAAAAAGCGTAGGACTTAAACTCACCCAAGAAGATTTTCAACGCATCTCTGATAAAACTCCGCTTATTGCCGATTTAAAACCCAGCGGTAAATATTTAATGGAGGCTTTACACAAAATTGGTGGCGTGCCCTCAGTAATCAAATATTTATTAAGCAAGGGTTACATCCATGGGGATTGCTTAACCGTTACCGGAAAAACATTAGCCGAAAATGTTGCCAACGCCAAAGACCTCGACTTCGAAAAGCAAGACGTAATTCTGCCGTTTGAAAAACCTATTAAGAAAACCGGGCACTTGCAGATACTCTATGGTAATCTGGCTCCGCAAGGATCGGTTGCAAAAATCACGGGCAAAGAGGGCGAACGCTTTAAAGGAACTGCGCGCGTGTTTAATGGTGAGTTTGAATTGGTAGATGGTATTAAATCCGGAAGAATAAAAGAAGGCGATGTAGTGGTGATTCGCTACGTTGGCCCGAAGGGCGCTCCGGGTATGCCAGAAATGTTAAAGCCTACCAGTTTAATTATGGGTTCTGGTCTTGGTAAAAGTGTGGCTCTAATTACCGATGGAAGATTTTCAGGTGGCTCGCACGGATTTGTAATTGGTCATATCACACCCGAAGCATTTGATGGCGGATTGCTTTCACTTATTGAAGATGGCGATTGGATTGAGATCGATGTAAAAAAACACACGATCAATTTATTGGTAGATGAAAAAACAATTGCGATCCGGAAATCGCACTACAAAGCTCCGGCATTGCGGGTAAAGAGTGGTGTGCTTTATAAATATGCCCAACATGTAAAAACTGCTGCGGACGGATGCGTTACGGATGAAGAATAAAGTTGACAAAGGGCAATAGGCAATTGACAAAAAAGAGAAGCAGGTAAATAAGAAAAAGATGGTAGCAACTAAGATCGAAAAACAAGAGGCGGAAGCAGTTAAAACCACAACCAAAATTACAGGCTCAGAAGCTTTGTTGCGTTGCCTGGTCGCTGAAAAAGTAGAACACATTTTTGGTTATCCGGGTGGTGCCATCATGCCAGTATATGATGCGCTCTAT
Source organism: Cyclobacteriaceae bacterium (assembly GCA_019638395.1). GTDB lineage: Bacteria > Bacteroidota > Bacteroidia > Cytophagales > Cyclobacteriaceae > ELB16-189. Next base: position 188,505 of record JAHBTX010000004.1, on the reverse strand, counting down.
CACTATGCGGATAAACTTACTCACCTGCTTGTTCGCCACGAACAAGGTGCCATACATGCTGCGCAAGGTTATGCCCGCGTGTCAGGTAAAACCGGGGTCGTGTTTGCAACGTCAGGTCCGGGTGCGACTAACCTGGTCACTGGCTTGGCCGATGCCCTGATTGACTCCACTCCGGTTGTCTGTGTTACCGGTCAGGTGTTTGCCCATTTGCTGGGTACCGATGCTTTTCAGGAAACCGATGTAATTAACACAACATTACCCGTTACGAAATGGAATGTACAAGTAACAGAAGCAAAAGACATTGCTCCTGCCATCGCGAAAGCATTTTACATCGCGGCAAGCGGAAGACCAGGACCTGTGTTGGTTGACATTACCAAGAATGCACAAAACGAATTGATTGAAGAGTTTGAATACGAAGCATGCCACACCGTGCGCACGTACAAACCCAAGCCTGTGCTTCAGGTTGAACAAATTGAAGCTGCTGCTGCGCTCATCAATCAGGCTAAGAAGCCTTACCTGTTAGTAGGTCAAGGTGTGCTGCTATCCGGAGCCAGCAATGAATTAAAAACCTTTGTTGAAAAAACAGGAATTCCTGTAGCAAGTACTTTGTTGGGATTGGGTGCGCTTTCGTCTGATCACCCGAATTATGTAGGCTACCTGGGTATGCATGGTAACTACGGACCAAACATTAATACCAATGAATGTGATGTGTTGATTGCGGTGGGGATGCGATTTGACGATCGCGTTACCGGAAACGTAAGCAAGTATGCCAAGCAAGCAAAGGTTATTCATATTGATATCGATAAAGCCGAGATCAACAAGATCATCACGCCTACAGTTTATGTGCATGCGGATGCAAAAGAAGCATTAAGCGCATTAACCAAATTGTGTGTAAAAAATTCCTTTGCGGAATGGATTGAAAGTTTTCGAAAACTTAATCAGGAAGAGTTTGAAAAAGTAGTGGCAAAAGAAATCAAAAACACCGCAAGCCTAAAAATGGCCGAAGTGATTTACATGCTTTCGGAGCTTACCAAAGGCGAGGCAGTAGTAGTTACCGATGTTGGTCAGCATCAGATGGTAACTTCGCGCTATTACCAATATAAAAATCCCCGTACCAATATTACCTCTGGCGGTGCGGGTACCATGGGTTTTGCATTACCAGCAGCGATGGGTGCAAAAGTAGCGGCACCAGAACAACAAGTAGTAGCTGTAATTGGCGATGGCGGTTATCAGATGACGGTTCAAGAATTAGGAACCATTATGCAGTACAACATTCAAGTAAAAATTCTGGTATTGAATAATAATTTTCTGGGCATGGTGCGCCAGTGGCAACAACTCTTTCATGGCAAACGCTATTCGTTTACCGAAATGCAGAATCCTGATTTTGTAAAAATTGCTGAAGCGTACCGCATACCCGCGGCAAAAGTTACAGAACAAAAAAACTTGGAGGCTGAACTAAAGAAAATGCTCGCTGCAGAAACTTCGTATTTTTTGGAAGTAGTAGTAGAAAAAGAAGATAACGTATTCCCGATGGTACCGGCCGGAGCTGGCGTAGCAGAAGTGATACTCGAAATACCGAAGTAGAATGTAACAAAAAAGTTTCCAGTTGCCGGTAATCCGGTAACCAGAAACTGGTAACTGAATATGAAACAAGATTATACCTTAGAACTCGTAGCCGAAAACAACTTCTCTATCCTTAATCGGATTGTTAATGTACTTAACCGCAGACGTGTCCGTATAAAAAAACTAATGGCCCACGAAAACGAAAACGATTTTCGCAAAGGTGGTGCTGTATTGTTACTGCACACTACACCCGATATGATGGAAAAAGTAAAACATCAATTGGAAAAGCTAATTGAAGTAGAATATGCAAACTACACAGCAGGCAGCGATCATTACCTGGAGCTTAGCGAACGCATTGTTGATGTGGACTAAACGATTTAAAATTCAAGATTTAAGATTAAAAAGATACTAACTACTAAATACTAATTACTCAATACTAACTACTAAATACTATTAAAAAATGGCAAAGATCAATTTCGGAGGTGTATGGGAAGAAGTGGTAACCCGCGAAGAATTCCCCATGGAGAAAGCGTTGGATGTACTCAAGAATGAAACCATAGCAATTATTGGATACGGAGTGCAGGGTCCGGCACAAGCGCTCAACTTACGCGACAACGGATTTAAAGTAATTGTAGGTCAGCGCAAGGGTTCCAAAACCTGGGACAAAGCTGTAGAACATGGTTGGATTCCCGGTGAAACTTTGTTCGATATTGAAGAAGCCGCCAAGCGTGGAACTGTTATCGAATTTTTGCTTTCCGATGCCGGACAAATTGCCTTGTGGCCTACCATTAAACCATTCCTTACAAAAGGAAAAACATTATACTTCTCACACGGCTTTGGTATTACCTTCAAAGAACAAACCGGCATTGTTCCACCGGCTGATATAGATGTTGTATTGGCAGCTCCCAAAGGTTCGGGTACTTCTGTACGCAGATTATTTTTGCAAGGCAAAGGAATCAATTCAAGTTATGCTGTATTTCAGGATGCAACCGGCAATGCCACTCAAAAAGCTATTGCATTAGGCATTGGTGTTGGCTCGGGCTATTTGTTCCAAACTGATTTCAAAAAAGAAGTTTATTCTGATTTGACTGGCGAACGTGGTACCTTAATGGGCGCTATTGCCGGAATCTTTGAAGCGCAATATGAAGTGTTGCGTTCAAAAGGTCATACACCTTCTGAAGCCTTCAACGAAACAGTAGAAGAACTTACGCAATCGCTTATGCCATTAGTTGCTGAAAATGGTATGGACTGGATGTATGCCAACTGTTCTACTACAGCACAACGTGGTGCGTTAGATTGGAAAAAGAAATTTAAAGCGGCTACTCTTCCGGTATTCAAAGAACTTTATGAGAGTGTAGCATCAGGTGCTGAGGCAAAACGTACAATCGATACGTGTAGCAAACCCGACTATCGCGAAAAGCTGGCGGAAGAACTGAAAGAAGTTCGCGAAAGCGAATTGTGGCAGGCCGGTGCAGCCGTGCGTAAACTCCGCCCTGAAAAGCAACAGGTAGAAGCTTCTATGATCAATTGAAATCAATAGGCAATTGACAAAAGGCAATAGGCAAGTCGCATCCGTGCAAAATTTTGCTTATTGCCTATTGTCAACTGTCAACTCTTTATAAAAATGGTACAATCAGCACAACATCAAATAGACATCAACAAAGCAGCTTACGTGCTCAAAAACGTAGCGCTTAAAACTCCTTTGCAATACCATCGCAAACTGTCGGAGAAATTTGGTGCTGAAATTTATCTGAAGCGGGAAGATTTGCAGGTTGTGCGTTCGTATAAAATTCGTGGTGCTTATAATTTAATTCAAAGTTTAACGGAAGAGCAACGCAAAAGCGGAGTGGTTTGCGCCAGTGCGGGTAATCATGCACAGGGTGTTGCATATTCTTGTCGCGAGTTGGATATAAAAGGTGTGATCTACATGCCCGCTATTACACCCAAACAGAAAATCAATCAGGTAAAAATGTTTGGTGGCGATAATATCGAGATTGTATTGATTGGCGATACGTTTGATGAGTGCCAGGCGCATGCAATACAATTCACTCAAGAAAATAAAATGGTTTTTATTCCACCGTTCGACCATCATAAAGTGATTGAAGGTCAGGGAACAGTAGCGAAAGAAATTCTGGAAGAGCAATCCAATATTGATTATGTATTTGTTCCTATTGGCGGTGGTGGGCTATGTGCCGGCATGTGTACATACTTTCAGACTTACTCGCCACAAACTAAAATTATTGGTGTAGAACCGAGTGGAGCTCCTTCGATGAAAGAAGCACTCAAAGCCGGTAAGCCGGTGGTGTTGGATAGTATTCAACGCTTTGTGGATGGTGCCTCCGTAAAAAAAGTAGGTGAGTTAAATTTCAGTATTTGTAAAGATAAAATTGCAGATATGTTGCTTGTGCCAGAAGGCAAAGTGAGTTCTGCTATTCTGCAACTTTATAATGAAGACGCTATTGTTGCTGAACCAGCTGGAGCATTAGCCATAGCAGCTTTGGATCAATATGGCGCCCATCTGAAAGGAAAGAAAGTAGTGTGTATATTAAGTGGTGGCAATAACGATATTGATCGGATGAACGAGATCAAAGAACGATCGTTGTTATACGAAGGCCTGAAACATTATTTCATTGTGCGGTTTGCACAACGGCCAGGCGCATTGAAAGAATTTGTAAACCATATTCTTGGCCCGAATGATGATATTGTTCGGTTTGAATTTATACAAAAACACAACAAAGAAACCGGACCAGCTTTGATTGGTATCGAAGTAAAATCGCGCGAAGATTTTGCCATGCTGATTGAACGCATGGATAGCTACAAGCTTAATTATACGCTCGTTAATCAAAACGAGAACTTGTTCGAGTATCTGGTGTAGCCTTTCTAAAAACCCAAAATTTCTGCTGATTACCGGCCTCTTCAGCTTGTTGCTGTTGTTAAATCAAATGGTAGAGCTTAATTCAACATTCAATCCTTTTGGGATTGCTTTAACCTTAAATTCTGAGATTTCTACCTACATTTTAATCCCTATCGGGATTTAGGCGAATAGAACTCCGCTAGGAGTCAGATGTTGGTAGCATGAATCATAATGATTGGGAACGACCCCGTAGGGGTCGAATTTTTTGGTACCGCCAATGTGAATGTATCTGTTAGTTCTTGGATTGCAATACATTTGTATTACATTTGTATTACAAATTTTTACAGTTATGCTTACGGTACGGTTATCAGAAGATGAGGAAGAGCAATTAAACGCCTATTGCCAAAGGGAGGGTGTCTCCAAATCCATTGTGGTAAAAGAAGCGATTGAACTATATCTTACCCAACGAAAAAAAAATAAAAACCCTTTCGAAGCGGGTGCCGATCTGTTTGGCAAGGAAGGCAGCGGCTCAAAAAATAATTCGGTTAGTTATAAAAAGAAGCTAAAAGAATTACTGCGTGAAAAGCACACTCATTGATGCAGGTCCGCTCATTGCGCTTTTCGATAAAAGTGATAGTTATCATACCCAGGCTGTTTCATTCATAAAGAGTTACAAAGGAACATTGTTTACCACCTGGCCGGTAATAACCGAAGCTTCGCATTTGTTAAACTTCAGTGTAAAGGCACAAATCGCGTTGCTGGAATGGATTAACCGGGGCGGTTTGTACTTGATCGAAATAGAGTCTTACCACCTTGTTCGTTTGATTGAGCTATCTGAAAAATTTAAAGATGTGCCCATGGATCTGGCCGATGCCACATTGATTGTGGCGGCCGAATCAAATAACATTAAGGAAATAGCAACAATCGATTCCGATTTTTACATCTATCGGGATGTGCGCAAACGTTACCTGAAGAATGTTTTTATCAGCCGCTGAGAGTTTTGTTCAGTTTAAGTTCGGCAATTTGAAATAATTATTCGTTTTACTTCTTGCCAGGTAACATCAAATGGTGGATGTCCTACTATATCCGGATCTTTATCAGCATCAACAAAATAAGTGATGCTCTTCCACAAAAAGAATAGCTGAGACGATCCATACTTAACTTCATACCAATACAGAAGTTCCTTCCATGTGTAAAGTTTAAGAAGCGCAAAAATGTCAAAAAAATCCTTCTTCTTTCCTCGGCCACAAACGGTATGGAGTTTCATGGCTGCAATATCTGCAACCGAATAAAGTCTAATTCCTTCCTTTACAAAAGGAGGATTAATAAACGGAAAAGGCTCGTGAACAAAGTCGCATTTGATTTTATCAATGAAACAAAAAAGCATTCGTTCACTCATACTATAGGGTTGGTAACTCCATTTTGTATGAGCCGCCAGAATCAGTTCCGTTTCCTTTGGAGAAAATTGATTTGGAGAAAATAAATCAAGATCTATAGAAGTGCGATGCCCAATCTGCAATGCAAGCGAGGTGCCTCCGGCCAAAGCAAAATTTTCTGCTATAAATGGAATTTTAAAAATTTCCTGAGCTAGCTTAAGGGTGTCAGGTTCAACGGTAGAATAATGAAGCATAGAGTTCTTCAGCAGGAATTTCGAAATACCAACTACAAAAATGCTGAGTTTTAGGATCTAATTCCTTAGACATGCGAATGGCCTCACGGATCTCGTCTTTGGAATATATCTGAATTAATTTTTCAAAATCAATCAGATTACCCCGTACAAGCACGCGTTCAATCACAAATCTCTTGTGCTTCGTTAAATCAATCGATTCCGGAGCTACATCCCAAAACAAATTTTTTGAAAAGGGAAACTCTTGTTCCATGTTTTAAAGGTAGTTAAATAAAATTACTCTCCATGGTGTATCTTTATGACAAAGCAAATTTATGGCACAAGGTTTACTGATTGATATGGATGGTGTGGTGTATGGCGGGGATATTATGATTCCGGGAGCCGACATTTTTATTGCCCGCTTATTGAAAGATGGCATTCCGTTTAGTTTCATGACTAACAACAGCCAGCGTACACGCCTGGAAGCCGTCCGTAAATTAGGCCGGCTTGGAATAAATGTTACTGAAAATCATGTATATACCAGTGCGATGGCCACAGGAAAATTTCTTGCCAGTCAGATTCCGAATGGAACTGCTTATGTTTTGGGTGAAGGTGGTTTGATTTCATCGCTGCACGAAAATGGAATTACATTGGTAAACACCGATCCGGATTTTGTGGTGTTGGGTGAAGGAAGAAATTTTACCTTAGAGATGGTCCAACGCGCAGTCGATATGATTTTGGCCGGAGCCAAGTTTGTAACCACCAATCGCGATCCATCGCCTAAGAAAAAAGGTTGGGATAATCTGGGCATCGCATCTACCACAGCCATGATTGAAGAGGCTACTGGCATTAAAGCATTTGTGGTTGGTAAGCCGGGCCCGGTAATGATGCGCGGTGCGCGCAAAGCATTAGGTTTGGAAACAGCCGAAACTACCATTATTGGCGATACAATGGATACCGACATTCGCGGAGGTGTGCAGATGGGTTATAAAACTATTCTGGTGTTGAGTGGTATCACTAAAAAAGAACATTTGATTCGTTATGCCTATAAACCAGATTTAGTAGTTGAATCGGTTAACGAAATAAAACTACCATTGCCCTGGTGGTAGTCCAAACACTCGTAAGCCTTCGCTTAACATCTTCCTGATTTTTCTTGAGTAATACAGAATCATTATTCATATTTGAAGCAGTTATTAGCGAATCGAAATGATTACCCAATAACCTAACCTAAACCTAACGTAAACCGTCCCGCCTCAGGTGGGACGGTTTCGTTTTTTATAGTCTATAACAAACTAACGATTGTTGTGAGCGAGCAGAAACCGAAAACAATATTTGAAAAAATCTGGGATGCACATGTTGTGAAGCGTGCGGAGGGTTATCCCGATGCTTTATTTATCGACCGCCACTATATACATGAAGTTACCAGTCCGCAGGCATTTGATGGCTTGCGTAAACGCGGCATAAAAGTTTTTAATGTTAATCGCACCACGGCTACAGCCGATCATAACGTGCCGACCAAAGATCAACACCTGCCTATTAAAGAAGCCTTATCACGTCATCAGGTAGAAACACTTCGTAAGAATTGCAAAGAGTTTGGTGTTGAGTTGTATGATTTGGGACATCCGTTTCAAGGTATTGTGCATATCATTGGACCAGAATTAGGACTAACACAACCCGGCATGACAATGGTGTGTGGCGATAGTCATACTTCTACACATGGCGCGTTCGGCAGCGTAGCTTTTGGCATTGGTACATCCGAAGTAGAACAAGTATTAGCTACCCAATGCATTTTGCAATACAAACCCAAAACCATGAAGATTGAAATCAACGGTAAGTTGGGTAAAGGTGTGGTCAGCAAAGACATTATTTTATACATCATCTCAAAAATCTCAGCCAGTGGTGCCACTGGCTTTTTTGTTGAATACACTGGCGATGCCATTCGCAGCCTTTCGATGGAAGCCCGCATGACGATCTGCAACATGAGTATTGAAATGGGTGCTCGTGGTGGGTTGATTGCTCCGGACGAAACAACCTTTAATTATATTAAGGGTCGCAGGTTTGCACCACAAGGCGAAGCTTTCGACAAAGCTGTTGCTAAGTGGAAACAATTACCTTCCGATGCTGGTGCAGCATACGATGTAGTATTAAAATATGATGCAGCCGATATTGAACCTATGATTACCTACGGTACCAATCCCGGCATGGGCATGAAGGTCACCGATCGCATTCCAACTGTTGAAGAACTTAAAGAACTGAGCGAGCAAGCTTCGTTTAAAAAATCGTTGGATTACATGGGGCTGGAGCCTGGTTCACCTTTAATGGGTAAAGCTGTTGATTATGTGTTCATTGGAAGTTGTACCAACGCACGGATTGAAGACCTGCGATTGGTTGCTTCTATTGTGAAAGGAAAAAAGAAAGCAGACAACGTAGAAGTATGGGTTATTCCCGGATCGAAGCAAGTAGAAGAGCAGGCTTTAAAAGAAGGATTGAACAAAGTATTTGAAGATGCTGGCTTTGAACTACGTAGCCCAGGATGTTCAGCGTGTTTAGGTATGAATGAAGATAAAGTGCCCCCCGGTAAATATTGTATTAGCACTAGCAATCGGAATTTTGAAGGGCGACAAGGACCAAAGTCAAGAACGTTTTTGGCAAGTCCATTAAGTGCAGCCGTGGCTGCCATAACAGGTAAAGTAACTGATGTGAGAGAATTTATATAAGTGATGAGCAAGGACAACTTTACAATTCTGAAATCAACAGCGGTACCCTTACCGGTAGAAAATATTGATACCGATCAGATAATACCTGCTCGTTTCTTAAAAGCTACTACACGCGAAGGTTTTGGCGATAACCTATTCTGTGATTGGCGCTTTGATGGTAATAATAATCCTATTAAAGAATTTGCCCTGAACAATGCCGCATACAGCGGTAAGATTCTGGTAGCCGGAAAAAACTTTGGTTGTGGTAGCAGTCGTGAGCATGCAGCCTGGGCTATTTACGATTATGGTTTTCGTGTGGTGGTGTCCAGTTTCTTTGCAGACATCTTTAAAAACAATGCATTGAATAATGCAGTGTTGCCTGTAGTGGTTTCTGATAAGTTTTTACAAAGTTTATTAAGCTCTATTCAGCAAAAACCAAAAACAGAAGTTACTGTTGATTTACTCAATCAGCAAATCAGTTTTGATGGCCAGGCCGAGCAGTTTGAGATTAATGCCTACAAAAAAGAATGTTTAATTAATGGGTACGATGATATCGATTACCTGTTGAGTTTGAATAAAGAGATAAGGGAATTTGATTTAGCACACTGATAGTTGCTGGTTACTGGTTGCTCGTTACTCGTTAACGGCTCGCAAACCAGAAACCAGAAGCGAGAACCAGAAGCATGAAAAAGAAAATAGTAATTCTTCCCGGAGACGGAATTGGAAAAGAAGTAACCACCGAAGGTAAAAAGGTGTTGGAGAAAATTGCTGAGTTATTCGGGCATCAGTTTGAATTTGATAGTGCTACCATTGGACACGATGCTATTGAAGCAACCGGCAATCCTTTACCAGACGAAACATTAACGAAACTAAAAAACTGTGATGCCATTTTGTTTGGCGCGGTGGGCCATCCCAAATACGATAACGATCCTACTTTAAAGGTAAGACCGGAACAAGGTTTGTTGAAAATGCGCAAAGAACTTGGACTGTATGCCAACCTGCGTCCTATCAAACTGTTTGATGAACTTCTCGAAGCATCCAGTATTAAGCCAGAAATCCTGAAAGATTCGGATATTCTTTTCTTCCGCGAACTAACAGGCGATGTCTATTTCGGTGAGAAGGGAAGAAAAGATGATGGTGCAACAGCGTATGATTTGATGATTTATCAGAAATATGAAGTAGAACGTATTGCTCACAAAGCATTTCAGGCTGCGCGCACTCGCAAAAAGAAAGTAACGTCTGTTGATAAAGCTAACGTATTAGAAAGTTCACGCCTGTGGCGCGAAGTGGTGAATGAAGTAAGTAAACAATATCCGGATGTAACATTAGAGCATCAGTTTATTGATGCAGCCGCGATGAAGCTTATTCAAAATCCGAAAAGTTTTGACGTAGTGCTTACGGGAAATTTGTTTGGTGATATTCTTACCGATGAAGCTTCGCAGATTGCTGGCTCCATGGGTATGCTCGCTTCAGCATCAGTGGGTGATAAAGTAGGATTATACGAACCCATCCACGGAAGTGCGCATGATATTACCGGAAAAGGAATTGCAAACCCATTGGCTTCTATTTTATCGGCCGCGTTACTACTTGATATTTCGTTAGGACTTAAGGAAGAATCGGAAGTGGTAATCAAAGCCGTAGAACAAACGTTGAAGGCAGGCTATCGCACAGCCGACATCGCAGATGCAAAAACATCGAAAGATAAAATTCTGAATACCCAGCAAATGGGAGAACAAATAGTGAATCAACTTCAAAAAGTAAGCAGTAGGCAGTTAGCAGTAGGCAGCAATTCTAACTCCTAAATTCTATATTCTAAATTTCTGATTTATGAGTAAAAAAATTCAAATCTTCGATACCACACTTCGCGATGGTGAGCAGGTGCCCGGTTGTCAATTAAGAACCGAGGAGAAAGTAATTATTGCCCGTGAACTCGAGGCACTTGGTGTGGATGTAATCGAAGCCGGTTTTCCGATTTCAAGTCCCGGTGATTTTTTATCGGTGGTTGAAATTTCCAAAGCTTTAAAAACTACTATTGTTTGCGGACTAACCCGCTCGAAAAAAGAAGATATTGATGTAGCAGCTGAAGCGTTGCGCCACGCCAAGCAAGGTCGCATTCATACCGGCATCGGCTCCAGCGATGTTCACATCAAACATAAATTCAGAAGTTCGCGCGAGCAAGTATTGGAACAAGGCGTGTGGGCAACCAAATACGCAAAAGAAAAAGGTTACGAAGTTGAGTTTTATGCCGAAGATGCCGGTCGCGCTGACTTGAAATTTCTGGCACAACTTACAGAGGCTGTTATTGCTGCCGGTGCCGATGTAGTAAACATTCCCGATACTACGGGCTATTGCCTACCCCATTTGTATGGCAAACGCATTCAGTATTTGGTGGAAAACGTGAAGAACATTGATAAAGCAATTCTTTCGGTTCATTGTCATAATGATTTAGGTATGGCTACGGCCAACACCATTTCCGGATTGATTAACGGAGCCCGCCAGGCTGAAGTAACCATTAATGGTATTGGCGAACGTGCTGGCAATACTTCTTTGGAAGAAGTTGCCATGACCTTGAAAGTTCATAAAGACCTGAATCTCTACACCAACATCAAGTCTGAAAGAATTTTTGAAATCAGTCACTTGGTTTCAACCATGATGCGTATGCCGATACAACCTAACAAAGCTATTGTGGGAAAAAATGCGTTCTCGCATTCATCAGGCATTCATCAGGATGGCTTCCTGAAACATGCTGAGAATTATGAGATCATCAACCCATCGGATGTAGGCGTGCCTTCATCTTCTATTTTGCTTACCGCGCGTAGTGGTCGGGCCGCATTGAAACACAGGCTTGAACTTTTGGGTTACAGTGTGGCAGGCGAAGATCTGAATGCTGTGTATGAAAGTTTTCTGGTAGTCGCTGACGAGAAGAAAGAAGTAAACGATGATGATTTGCTGTTACTTGTTTCCAGCATGCCCGTACTCGATAAACCGTAGAAAAAAATTCTGTTCAAAATCAAAAGGCTTTTTGTAGATTCACTCTATGAAGAGCCTTTTAAATTTCAGATGGTTGCTGCTGGTTGCATTAACCTCTACCCTTACCTCCGCACAGGAAATCGGATTGCAACTTTATAGTCTGCGTAACGAGATTCCGAAAGACGTGGCCGGAACTTTGAAGCAAATTAAAAGTTGGGGCATTACCGAAATTGAAGGTGGTGGCACCTATGGAATGACTATTGAAGAATTTAATACACTCAGCAAAAACACCGGATTAAAACTTATCGCCATCGGGGCCGACTTTGCGGAGTTGGAAAAAGAACCCATGGCTGTGGCCCAACGCGCCAAAGCATTTGGTGTTACGTATGTGGTGTGTTATTGGATTCCACACCATGGCGATAACTTTACGTTAGCTGATACTGAAAATGCTATTCATGTGTTTAATACGGCTGGTAAAATTCTGGCCGAACAAGGAATTTCTTTTTGTTACCACCCACACGGCTACGAGTTTCGGCCAGGTGGAAAGGGAACGTTGTTCGATTTAATGATGGCTAAACTTAATCCGGCTTATGTAAATTTTGAAATGGATGTATTCTGGATCAAACATCCGGGTCAAGACCCCGTAAAAATTCTGAAGAAATATAAAAACCGGTTTCCGCTCATGCACTTAAAAGATCGCAAGCCAGGCACAGAAGGAAATCAAAACGGGCATGCCGATGTGGAGACGAATGTAGTATTGGGCGAGGGCGATGTAGGCATTGCCGCCATTATGAAAGTGGCAAAGAAGTATGGTGTTAAACACTTTTTTATTGAAGATGAATCTTCACGCTCAGTACAACAGATTCCGCAGAGTTTGGAATTTTTGAAATCCTTGAAGTAAATCCTATGTGACCTATGTTTCTATGTGGTAAAAAATTAACCACATAGGAACATAGAACACATAGCATAATCAACCAACCAACTTCTCCAACAACTTCTGAGGTACAGGTGCCACCTTCCGCCTCTCAAAATCAAAACAAACCACACCGGTTTTACCACGTGCTACTTCTTTTTTATGTTGATTGGTGATGCGGTAATAGACATCAAATCCATATTTACTTAGATCAGCAATAGCTATTTCAATTCTTAATATATCGGCTAAAAAGGCTTCGGATTTATAAACCACAATCGCATCGGCAATTACATGGCCAATACTGCCGTCAAAACTCATTTCGTTTTTAAAGCCGAGACTTTGGTAAAATAAGACCCGCGCTTCCTGCATCAGCGTAAGTATCCGGTCGTTACCAACATGATTTCCGTAATTGAGATCAGAAGCCCGAACGGTCAACTGCGTTTCGAAAATAAATTTATCGGGAAGGTTTAACTCAACTCGCGCCATGTTACTAATTTGCTGAATGTCATCTCAAAAATACTATACGTGAAGCTGTCATGCCGTGCCGATAGCTATCGGCACGGCATCCCGTTTTTTTGCACAGATTTCCAGATCGCGGATCATGTCCGCGATGACAAAGTATTTTTGAGATGACTTCTAATCATGAAATCAGATGGCTAAAAATAACTTTTTATCGCGGGTATGGAAAAAACTGAAGCGGATTACGCTTTGGATTTTTGTATTACACCTCTTCTACATTATTGTGTTGCGCTGGGTTAATCCACCCATTACCATCACGCAACTTACCAATTGGATAGAAGGCCATGGACTAAAACGAGATTATGTTGATTTTGATGCAATGTCGCCCAGCATTCGGTTAGCCGTGATGGCATCCGAAGATCAGTTGTTTCCTGACCACAACGGGTTTGATATCAAAAGTATCAAGAAAGCGTTGGAGAGCAACAAGAAAAGTAAGCGCGTTCGTGGTGCTTCTACCATCAGCCAGCAGGTGGCAAAAAATGTTTTTCTGTGGCAAGGGCGCAGTTGGTTCCGCAAAGGACTGGAAGTCTATTTTACGTTTATGATTGAACTGTTGTGGAGCAAAGAACGCATTCTGGAAATGTATTTGAATGTTTCAGAAATGGGTACCGGAATTTTTGGTGTAGAAGCAGCCGCACAGAAATACTTTAAGAAACCCGCCAGTAAACTTACCCGCACCGAAGCTGCACGCATTGCCGCAGTACTACCCAATCCCAAAAAATACAAAACCGAACCGGCCTCACCGTATGTAGCGAGGCGCACTTCGTGGATTCTCAATCAAATGAATAATCTACAAGGCGATGAAGAAGTAGCGAAGCTGTTGGAAGTTCCGAAGGTGGAGAAGAAGGGTAAGAAGAAATAATTGGCGTTACAAGCCTCACCCCAGCATCGCTTACTTGTAAGCACAGTTACTGTGTTCTCCTCTCCTTAGGGAGAAGGGCAAAATAAATCGTGCCATTTGATTAGCTCTATTAGGGTGAGGGAATACGCAGAATCAAATGTGTAACATGAATAAAGAACTCAATCTTTTAAGTCGCCCACGCCTTACCCACTTCCGCCAAAGGAACACAGCCCCTAAACGGTCCGGGCACGGGATTGTATTGCAATGCTTGTGTTGCACCAACTTCGCTGGTGAAATAACCTGCCAGCACCAACTCTTTTATTTTTAGCACAAACGGTTTATCGCTACCGGTGCCGGCATTCCACCAGCCTGTAGGGCCACCACCCGTTGCATCGCTTATAGCTTGCGCATGATGTTTCTCAAAATGTTGTAGTTGTTCTTCAGCACCGCATTCAATAAAAGAATTTCCAAATGTTGCTTTTGCATCCGCATCAAATGCAATCAGATCAGCAATAAATTTTTCTTGTTGTTCTTTTGAATACACATTCGCAATCAACGTATCCATAAACTGGGGCACTCCGGCTTCCTTCGCTCCGGGTGTAGCTGTCTTTGGAATAATAATCTCTGCCAGCGTTTCAATCAACACCCCTTGTTCATTTGAAAAGAATGCCGGTGTAAAACCTGCTTCGGGTGTAGCCTTGCAGCCACTTAATACTCCAGCTAACGTAGGGCCGGTAATAGCATAGCCTAAGATCAGACTTGCTTTTTGTAATGCTTCTCTCCTATCCATGGGTTACAGGTTTTGTTTCTTTAATTCATTAACAGCATAATCAGCCGCACGCGCAGTAAGCGCCATGTAGGTAAGCGAGGGATTCTGGCAAGCCGAAGAAGTCATGGCAGCACCATCGGTTACAAATACATTGGGAGCTTCGTGCACCTGGTTCCACTTATTCAACACTGATGTTTTTGGATCTTTACCCATACGGGCAGTTCCCATTTCATGAATGCCTTGCCCGATATTATTAGGCGCATCGAACGTAGTTACATTTTTAAAGCCGGCCGCCTCTAGCATTTCGGCTGCGCAAGCCTTCATGTCTTCGCGCATTGTTTTTTCATTTTGTTTCCACTCGGCATCTATGGTTAATGTAGGCAAGCCATACACATCTTTCTTTTCTGTATTAAGTGTTACACGATTTTCCTGATAAGGCAAACACTCACCAAAACCAGTAATACCCATACGCCACGGGCCGGGTGTTTCCAATTTTTCTTTTAGTTGCGATCCATACGCCATTTCCATTACTCCGCGCGACCACTCTTGTCGACTGGCTGCGCCTTGATAACCAAAGCCGCGCACGTAATCGGTGCGTTTATCATTACCTACATTTCGAAAACGAGGAATGTAAATGCCATTGGGTCTGCGCCCGATGTAATACTTATCTTCAAAACCATCCATGGCACCATCGGCACCAGCCCGGTATTGATGATCCATTAAGTTACGGCCTAACTGATCGCTGCCATTACCCAAGCCGTTCGGAAAACGAGATGAAATAGAATTCAATAAGATATGTGTACTTCCCAAAGCGGATGCATTCAGGAAAATAATCTTGGCGAAGAACTCAATTTCTTGTTTGGTTTCGGCATCCAATACACGCACGCCAACCGCTTTACCTTTTTGCTCATCATAGATAATAGAGTGTACGATAGAATGCGGTCGCAAGGTCATGTTGCCGGTTTTAGCTGCAGCCGGAAGTGTGGATGCATTGCTGCTGAAGTAAGCTCCGTACGGACAACCGCGATCGCACAGGTTACGAGATTGACACACCCCGCGCGAAGGATCGTGTGGTAACGGTGCAGTAAGATGCGCCACACGACCAATCGTAACTTTACGTCCACCAAACTTCTCAGCAACTTTATCGCGGAACACTTCTTCCACACAATTCAACTCCATCGGTGGAAGAAACTTTCCATCTGGTACGTGCGCCAATCCTTCGGCACGACCACTTACACCGATATACGTTTCCACATAATCGTACCAAGGCGAAATATCTTTGTAACGGATTGGCCAATCCACACCTATACCTTCTTTGGCATTCGCTTCAAAATCCAAATCTGATAATCGATAGGTTTGTTTGCCCCACATGATGGAGCGCCCACCTTCATGATAGCCGCGAATCCAATCAAATGGTTTTACTTCTGTATAAGGATTTTCAAGATCGTTCACCCACCAATGTTTGGTTGCCTGACTTATCCAACCTGTTCTTTTTTGCACCGGAATTAATTTCAAATCATCAGGTGTAAGCCGGTTGCCAAACGGAAGTTGCCACGGGTCTTTGTTCATGGTAGGATAATCGACCTGATGCTTCACCGGGCGACCGCGTTCCAGCACCAGTGTCTTTAATCCTTTTTCAGTAAGTTCTTTGGCGGCCCAGCCACCGCTAATGCCCGTGCCCACCACAATGGCATCGAAGGTATTTTGTTGTTCGGCTTTCAGGTTTAGATTCATGTAAGTGAAGGTTGTGAATTGAAATTTAGGTGATTTTTGTAAGGTTGCCAACCTCCTTGAGGATACAACATTTACAATTCTTTTGGCGGCCCCTCGCCCTACCCACTATGCACAGCTCCGCTCGGCCGGGCTATCCGTTGCAAGTCCGCGCCCACGCGCAACACAACCCTTAGCGGGCTTTTCACTTCTATCCCTGGCCGAATGTGCACTTTGTTTACCAGGTTATCTTTTATCTGCGTTTTGGTGTACACCGCAAGAAACAGGTTGAGCTGAAACGTTAAGTTAGTGAGGTTTGCAGCAACAAAAACTTTAGTTTTATGATCATGCAAACGCAAGCCGAACTCAATTATCAGCGCATTGCGCAGGCCATCGAATACCTCGAAAAAAATTTTCAACATCAGCCAGAGTTGGATGAAATTGCTGAACAGGTACACGTTTCGCCATTTCATTTTCAACGTTTGTTTACCGAATGGGCGGGTATTAGTCCCAAACGTTTTTTACAATACTTAACCGTTGACTTTCTAAAATCAAAATTAAAAGAAACGACAACTGTAGTAGAAGCTGCCGAGGCCGCAGGGTTATCCAGTCAATCGCGTGTGTACGATTTGTTTACCACACTCGAAGCCGTAACACCGCAAGAGTACAAACAGCGCGGTGGTATTACCATTCAATATGGATTTACCGAAACACATTTTGGTACTGCGCTAATCGGAATCAGCGAGCGGGGTATTTGCTGGCTATCTTTTATTCAGACCGATGGTGATGTATTTGCAAGCCTGGAAGAAATGAAAACGTATTGGCATAATTCTGTTTTCAGAGAGAATAAAGAGTTGGTAAAGGAGTATGTCGCTAAAATTTTTCCCTCACCCCTACTCCTCTCTCCCGATAGAGTATCGGGAAGAGGGGTGACCGAGGAACGAGGTCGGGGTGAGGGACTTCATCTCTTCATCAAAGGCACCAACTTCCAGATTAAAGTTTGGGAAGCATTACTGCGATTGCCAATCGGACATGTTACTACTTACCAAAGCATCGCGAACAAAATCGGGAATCCAAAAGCATTGCAAGCGGTGGGTTCGGCTGTGGGTGCCAATCATATTGCGTATCTCATCCCCTGTCATCGGGTAATTCGCAAGGATGGCATTTTGGGTGAATACCGATGGGAAAGTGTTCGAAAAAAGAGCATTATAGGTTGGGAGATGGCCAAAAGTGAACAACAGCTTTAACCGTTTATAAATAAGTACTTCGCGGATGCAACTTTTTGGATTGAGTGCAGTATCTAAAGGGTATTCCCAAAACCCAACATTATGCTACGTAGTTATTTCAAAATCGCTTTTCGTAACCTCCTTAAAAACAAAGGCTATACTTTTATCAATATTGCCGGATTAGCAGCCGGTATGGGTGTAGCCTTGCTTATCGGGTTGTGGATATGGGACGAACTAACCTTTAACAGAAATCATAAGAACTACGATCGCATCGCACAGGTGTGGCAACATAATTTATACAATGGCGAAAAGCGTTCGCAGGTTTCGAATCCGTATGTAATGGCGGAAGAAATCCGAAATAATTATGGCAGCGACTTCAAATACGTAATACAATCCAGTTGGAACTTCGGGCGCATTCTTACCGTAGGCGAACGAAAATTCAACAAGAGCGGTATGTATTGGGAACCCGAGGTGATTGACATGTTCTCTATTAAATTACTGCGAGGCGATCCTGAGCAAGCACTGAAAGACCCCTACTCGATTGTATTATCCGAATCGGTTGCCAAAGCCTACTTCGATGATGCCGATCCCATCGGGCAAACCATGCGCATCAACAATAAAAACGATGTGAAAGTTACCGGTGTGTATGAAGATATGCCCCATAACTCAAAGTTTCGCGACATGAGTTTTATAATGCCATGGGATTTATACATCATCGAAAACGAATGGATAAAAACCATGACCAACCCGTGGGGCAGCAACTTTACCCAAACATGGGCCATGCTTGCCGAGAATGCCGATATGGAACTTGTCTCGGTAAAAATTGTAGATGTAAAACTAAATAAGGTAGATGAAGGCGGGCGCAACTATAAGCCAGAAGTATTTCTGCACCCCATGAGCAAATGGCGTTTGTATTCTGATTTTAAAAACGGTCAGAATGTTGGTGGTAGAATTGAATTTGTTTGGATGTTCGGCATTATTGGGGTGTTTGTGCTGTTGCTGGCGTGTATCAATTTTATGAATCTGAGTACAGCCCGTTCTGAAAAGCGCGCCAAAGAAGTAGGCATTCGTAAATCGATTGGCTCCATGCGCGCACAATTAATCAATCAGTTTTTTTCTGAATCAATTGTGGTTGCCATACTGGCATTTATTTTTTCGTTGGGTTTGGTTTACTTAGCCTTACCAGCATTTAACGATGTGGCCGGTAAAAAACTTACACTGCTGTGGAACAGCCCTACGTTCTGGTTGATTGGTCTTGCATTCAGTTTAATCACAGGCATTCTTGCAGGCAGTTATCCGGCCTTATATCTATCGTCATTTCAACCGGTAAAAGTTTTGAAGGGAACGTTTCGTGTAGGCCGGCTTGCTTCTCTTCCACGCAAAGTGTTGGTGGTACTTCAATTTACCGTTTCAGTAATCCTGATCATTGGTACTATTGTGGTGTTTCGGCAAATTGAATTTGCCAAAGACCGACCCATTGGCTACGAGCGCAACGGATTAATTAATATTTATCTGCAAACACCCGATATACACAATCACTTTGAAGCGGTGCGCAACGAGTTGAAAAGTCAGGGTGCTATTTTAGAGATGACGGAAGCCGGAAGCCCAACTACACAAGTATGGAACAGTAACGGTGGTTTCAACTGGACGGGTAAAGACCCGGCATTAGCAGTTGACTTTCCGAATAACGGAGTAAGCCATGAGTTTGGCAAAACTGTAGGTTGGAAATTTAAAGAAGGTCGCGATTTCTCGCGCGAGTTTGCAAGCGATTCGAATGCATTTGTAATAAATGAAGCAGCCGCTAAATTCTTAGCATTGGAAAATCCGATTGGCGAAACACTTACATGGAATGATCGGCCCTACAAAATCATTGGCATTATTGAAGACATGATTATTGAATCGCCCTATGAGCCGGTGCGGGCTTCGTTGTGGCACATTGATCGCAACGACAATGCGAACCTGGTTATTCTGAAACTAAACCCGGAAATGAGTTCGCACGATGCACTCGAAAAAATCAAAACAATTTTTACACACTATAGCCCGGAATCGCCTTTCAGTTATGAGTTTGTGGATATAGAATACGCGCGCAAGTTCAGCGATGAAGAACGCGTGGGCAAACTGGCGAGTTTCTTTGCTATACTTGCCGTGTTTATCAGTTGCCTCGGTATTTTTGGTTTGGCTAGTTTTGTTGCCGAGCAACGTACCAAAGAAATTGGGGTGCGCAAGGTAATGGGCGCCAGTGTGGTGAACTTATGGGGCATGCTCTCAAAAGATTTTTTAATACTTGTTATCATTTCATTGGTATTCGCCATGCCTTTTGCGTGGTACGTAATGCACAACTGGTTACAGAAATATCAATATCGCAGCGACATAGCGTGGTGGATTTTTGTAGCCGCAGGAGTGGGTTCGATCACGCTTACATTACTTACGGTAAGTTATCAATCTATTAAAGCGGCTATGGCAAATCCGGTGAATAGTTTGAGAAGTGAGTGAGTTTAGAAAGAGTTGGTAATGGTAAAGATAAGCCCTGAAAGGGTGCATTATGTAAAAGCAGGGTGAGGCCGATAGCTGTTCGCGATTTGTAATCGCGAACGGGGATGGCTAGGATTTTAAATCCTCAATTATCTGTCGTTCGACATTAACAAATGTCGAACAGCTTGGGACAAGCCAAAGCTAAAATGAGTAAATGGTTAAACTGATTTGGACCAATATTCATCATCGTGCAAGAGATCTAAAATTATAGAACCACCTTACAATTTACCCAGAAAAAACTTTTGAGTTAGTAAGTTTTAACTCTATCCTGTCAGTTAAGTGTTCCACCAATGGCAGACCCTTACCGGCTATAACCGGATGAACACAAAGCTGAAGTTCAGCTATCAATTTAAGCTCTAATAACTAAATGATTAAACTTCGGCTACCAACAAAAATATCATTTCCCTCAAGTTGCTTAAGTCTTAAAACTTCTGCTTCAACAGGTTCAGTTGCAAGTACGGAAGTATTCCAACCGAAATTTTCCAGCGTTCGTGAAAAGACAATTTTGGGTATTTTATTTATTGCCTCAGCAAAGGCATCCATCAACATATTTCCGGAAGGTTGTTTTAGTAGCGTTTGCCAAAATTGCATTAGCTGGTATGTAATTCTGCCATACAAAATCACGACAGCTTTATTGAGCAATTCAGTGTAATGGTTATGTATTTCTTCATCTGGAATTCCGGCAGTATGATCGCAGTTTCCATCCAGCGTTATATTAAAAGCTGCAATTACTTTTCTCATTATTAATTGGTAATTACTTTCTTGTTAGCTTATGTGGCTTGCCTTTCTCATTATAGGTTATCCATTCGCCAACTGGCTCACCTGTTCGATTGCGACAGGTTTTTTTACTGAATAGCACCTTGCGGAAACAGGCTCTTCAAACTTCTGAGCCGGTTTAATGCCTGGCAAAAAAATAACGTTGTTGTTAATCTCTGTAATTCAGTGCCGGTGGCCTGGTACCAATCAACGATTCATACTTAAAGTCTGGCCCGGTAGCAGCTCTGAATTCATTCCATGCATTTTCAATCAACACCGGGTTGCTTAGCACATCGGTAATACTCAAGGCCATTGTTTTTGCTGCCATCATCATACCCTTATGGCCAATACTGGTGCCTCCGGCAGCTACAGCCTGCCAACTATGTGCAGCTGTGCCTGGTACCCACGTAGCAGTAGATAGCCCCGCAGTAGGCACTACCCAGCTTACATCGCCCACATCGGTAGAACCAAAACCAGCGCCCGGTAAAATCTTAAACGCTGCAATTGTGTTGGTACTGGAAAGTGCCGGTGCATTGCTAAATGTTGTTTGAATTTTTTCAGCAAAAGCTTTCTCTGTTTCTGAATAAGTATAACCACCTACTACGCGCAGATTTGCATCTACTACCCGGGCCAATGCTTCGTTTGGTAATAAATCATAAACACCACCGGTTATCTCCCACTCTACTTTAGTATCGGTACCTAAAGCAGCGCCTTGTGCCGCCCGTGTTACCCGCTCCCACACTTCTTTAACTACCTCGCGGTTGGGGTGGCGCACATAATAATAGACTTCCGCGAAAGCGGGCACCACGTTGGGTGCTTCACCACCGCGTGTAATTACATAATGAATGCGGGCATCAGCCGATACATGCTCGCGCATCATGTTTACCATGTTGTTCATAGCTTCTACACCATCTAATGCTGAGCGACCACGCTCGGGTGCTGCAGCCGCATGCGAGGCCACTCCCGTAAAGCGGAACTTACCACTTTTGTTTGCTAACGAACTACGCGCACCGGCACTGTTTTGTGCACCCGGATGCCAATGAAACACCAGGTCAACATCCTTAAACAAGCCTTCGCGCACCATGTAAACTTTACCAGAACCACCCTCTTCGGCCGGTGTTCCATAAAAGCGAATGGTGCCAGATTTATTGTTTGCTATCATCCAGTTTTTAACGGCAATGGCTGCTGCTGCCGAAGCTGTTCCAAACAAATGATGCCCACAGGCGTGGCCAGCCGGCCGGCCCGCTACAGCTTTTAATTCGGGGGTTGCATCTTGCGATACACCCGGCAAAGCATCAAACTCACCTAAGATTCCGATTACGGGTTTGCCCGATCCGTATGATGCTACAAATGCGGTAGGCATACCAGCCACACCCGCCTCCACTTTAAACCCGGCTTGTGTTAGCGTTTCTTGTAATAGGGCCGAACTCTTCACTTCCTGGTAACCTACCTCGGCAAACTCCCAGATTTTATGCGCAATGCCTGCATACTTTTCATACGCGGCATCAATCGAGTTAATGATTTCCTGTTGGGCTTTTGAATCGGGCTTTTTCTTTTGGGCCGAAACGGTTAAGCTAAAAAAGAGCAAGGCAAGGCTTATGTATTTCATAAGTATTAAGGTTAGGTTGAAGTAAATGTATTGAAAAACAGTCCTTCAAAACAAATATCCCAACTTTCAGATTTTTGAAATGTGCCTACTTCATAGCTGAAAATGAAACCCCTACATTTAGGTGAGCATTCAACTTTTGTTTCTAAAAGAAAGATAAATGCCCAACCCTTACAGATTTTGAGAAATAAATGCTATCGGCCTGTAACAACTTTACACCCGCCCCGTCTTGCCTTTGAAAACGATGATGCTCGAAGACTTTGAAAACCGGGTACTGCCAACTAAAAACAAGCTTTTTCGCTTTGCATTCAGGCTTTTAGGAAGCAGCGAAGAAGCCAAAGATGTGGTGCAGGAAGTATTGATTAAGGTGTGGAATGGCCGCGAAAATTTAACAGCCATTCAAAATATAGAGGCCTGGTGCATGCGCATCACCAAAAACCTCGCCCTCGATCGCCTTCGCTCGCGCCAACGCAGGGCCACTAACCCGATAGAGGAAGGAGCTGAAATTAAAAACGAAACGTTAACGCCTCATGAGCGGGCAGAAATTCATGAGCACATGCAACGAATAACTGAAATGATTGCCGCGCTGCCAGAAAAGCAACGCCAGGTGATACACCTCCGCGATGTAGAGGGGTATAGCTACAACGAGATTTGTGAAATACTGGAATTAGACATGAACCAGGTAAAAGTGAATTTGTTTCGGGCCCGCAATACGGTGCGCGAAAAGTTTGTAAAGATTAATGCATATGGACTCTAAGCAGATAGAACAGTTGCTGGAGAAGTATTGGAACTGCGAAACTTCGCTAGAGCAAGAGCGCATGTTGCGCGAATACTTTCGCGGACAGGTGCCCGAAAATCTGAATGAAGTTGCCGGTTTGTTCCGCTACTTTGAAAGTCAGCAACAAAAAGAAATTGCAGGTTCGGATTTTGATGCACAAGTGAAGCAACAAATCCGGCAACAACGGCCGAAAGGCAAAGTAATAAACCTGGCTTTTGCCTTGCGGATAGCTGCCGGGTTAGTAGTGGTATTGGTAGCCACTTATTTTGTACGGCTTGAAGTACGAAAGTCATACTCATCAGAAGTAGCCGATACTTATTCTGATCCGCAATTAGCACTTGAAGAAACCAAAAAGGCGTTGATGATGCTCTCCAAAGGTTTTAACAAAGCGCAGAAAGAGGCCGGTAAGTTAAAAGTGTTTAATGAAGCCGAGCAAAAAATAAAAGGCACGGTTGTGGATAGTGAGGCAACAACAGAAGGACAGATTTAGAAAGCGAACTTAAACAAGAAGAATTAAAAAAATTAAAAAATAAAGCGTATGAAAAAGGTAATAGTTGGATTGATGTTAATGACCGCTGTGTTTGCGGTGCAAGCCCAGGATGCTGTTTCAAAGTTTTTTACCAAGTACCAAAACGATGAATCGTTTAGCCAGGTAAACATCAGCAGCAAAATGTTCAGCCTGATGGCAAATCTGGACGTAAACGATAAAGAAGATCAGGAAGTGGTAAACATGATCAGCAAGATTAAAGGCTTGCGGATTCTGGCTAAAGAACAAGCCCGTAACTCGCGCGAGTTATACAAAGAGGCTTTGGGTATGATTCCGCAAAAAGATTTTGAAGAATTAATGACCGTGCGCGATAAAGATAAAGACATGAAATTTTTCATCAAGGAATCAGGCGGTAAGATCAGCGAATTGATAATGATTGCCGGAGGGAACGAAGAATTTATGGTGTTGAGTTTATTTGGCGAGATCGACTTAAAACAGGTTTCCAAAATCAGCAAGAGAATGAATATAGAAGGCTTGCAAAACTTAGATAACATTAAAGAAAAGAAGAACTGATTTTTTAGATTGATAAAAAGGATGCAGGTGCTGCATCCTTTTTGTTTTTAGTTACGTCTTAGCTATAAATCTTCCATGCTACATAAAGTCCTTCTTATGAAAAGAAAAATTTTACTTTCGCTGCTACTGGTAGTTGTTAGCTTGGGTATCACCCGGGCACAAAGCCGCAGCTACAACGCCCTTAAGGATAATTTCAAAGGCCAGCCCGATGTGCACAGTTTTTCGGTAAATGGCTGGTTTGGTCGTATGATTCTGAACATGGCGGGCGAGAGCGAAGTACGGCAAGCCATTCAAGATCTGAAGCACGTACGGCTAATAACCATACCGCGCCACGAATTCAACAATCGTAACTTAACCGTAAATGGATTTAAGTTGCTAATGAAGCAAGATGGCTTTGAAGACCTGGCGCAGATTAAAGACAAGGGCGATGTGGTTTCAATCTTTATACAAGAAGGGAAAAACAAAACCAACAACCGGTACCTGATGTTGATTGAAGAACCTTCCGAAATTGTAGCCATTGAATTAACTGGCTATATTGATCCATCCAAACTGGTGCCGTCAGAAAATTCGGAGGTTATAATTAATCAATAGTATGAAATTAGTTGCCACATTTTTGTTTGTTACCATTGGCATTCTAGCAGAAGCGCAAACCAAAACCACCCAGGAGCTTGACAAAAAATACGATGGACTATCGTTGTTTTTCTATCGCAATACATTGCGCATGCTCAATCAAAAAGACGATCCGGCTTTTGATGAACTGATTAAAGACATTGAGAAGATGCGCTTTATGATGATCAACAAGGCTGAATCAAAGTTTACCGATACGGACTTCAAAAAATTATTGGAAAGTTACAAGGGCGAATCGTATGAAGAAATGATGAGTGGCCGGGCCGAAGGACGTGCCTTTACCGTTTACCTGCGCGAAACCAACGGTAATGTAAAAGGCACCGTTATTCTCGCAAAAGATGATGAGTCGGTGATGGTGTTGGATATTCTTGGTAAGATTGCCATCAACAAGATACCCGAGTTCTTCAATGCCATTGATAACAGTACCGATATTGGCGGAAAGATCAAAAGTTTTATGAGTGATGATGATAAGAAGGATGGCGAAAAAGCAAAAGAGAACAAGGCGAGCAGCGATAACTAATCGATAAGTAATTTGGAAACTGTTTTATCTGTAAACAAGCTAACCAAAAATTTCGGAAAGCTTTGTGCCGTTAATCAACTGGATCTTGAAGTAAAGCGCGGCCAGGTGTTTGGTATGCTGGGCCCAAATGGCAGCGGCAAAACTACTACACTGGGCATGCTAATGGGGGTTGTTAACCCTACTGCCGGAAATTTTAGTTGGTTTGGCGAACCAGCTACGCACCTTACACGCAGAAAGATTGGAGCCGTGTTAGAGCACCCGATCTTCTATCCATACCTGAGCGGCCAGAAAAATCTGGAACTAAACGCCATGATTAAAGGTGCCGATCCCACTAACATTGCCAAAGTATTGGATATTGTAGAACTCACCGTACGCAAAGACGATAAGTATAAAACCTATTCGCTGGGGATGAAGCAGCGCTTGGCCATTGCCTCCGCGTTGGTAAGCGATCCGATTATTTTAATTCTGGATGAGCCCACTAATGGGTTGGACCCAATGGGGATTGCGGAGATTCGTGAAATCATCAAGCGAATTGCTAATGATGGTAAAACCATTATTCTGGCCAGCCACTTATTGGATGAGGTGCAAAAGGTATGTACGCACTTTGCAGTTTTAAAACGCGGTAACCTGATGCACATTGGCCCGGTGGACGATGTGGGCAAAGGCGAAGAAATTGTAGAGGTACAAGCCTACCACGATGATCTCGGAATTTTATTGCAAGAGTTTGCCGGTAGTGCCACCATAAAAAAGGAAAATGGAATTTTTCAGGTAATGATGAAAGATGGCTTTCATAGCAAAGACTTGAACCGCTTTTTGTTTGATAAGGGAATTGTGGCTTCGCATTTGGCTACACGCAAGAAAAGTTTGGAAAAACAATTTCTTGAAATCCTGGCTGATGCAAAATGATTTCGAATTCGGAATTCCGGATTTAAGATTTCGAATTTCGAAAAATGAAATAAACCTCGTTATACAAACTACACGATAAATTTTAAATCCGCCATGCTGCACTTACTAAAGATAGATTTAAAGAAAATGACCAGTTACAGAACATTTTGGGTTATCTGTGGCTTGTATTTTTTAACACTGGGTTTTACCACCGCCAGTGGCATGGAAATTTTAAAATGGATAGCCAATAAAAGTTCTGAGTTTGGGGCTTCTATTAATATCAATCGCATTCCATTATATCACTTCCCCGATATCTGGCAAAACCTGATCTGGATAAGCGGTTTATTTAAAATTGTGTTAGCTGTAATGGTAGTTATCTCCATTACCAACGAGTACCAATACCGCACCTTACGCCAGAATGTGATTGACGGCTTGAGCCGATGGGAGTTTTTGCAATCAAAAATTCTTACAAACGTAATGCTAAGTTTAGTTAGTGTTGGTATGATTCTTTCCATCACACTGCTAACAGGCTTTATTTATACACCTAAAATTGAATGGGAATTTTTCTTTGTAGGTGCCGAGTTTTTCATTGCTTACTTTTTAGAAGTGTTTGCCTTTCTTTCTTACGCGTTAATGTTGGGTGTGTTGGTGCAGCGTTCGGGTTTAACAATCGTATTGCTCATGCTCTCGCACATGATTGAGGCCATAATCAAAGTAAACCTTTTCAGAGAAAACTGGTCTGGTAATATCGGTTGGTTGCAACAATTTTTTCCATTGGAATCGATCACCAATCTTGTTCCACTTCCATTTACACGCTATGCCTTGCAGGAAATACAAGATTATGTTTCCATTACTGCGGTGTTAATCGCGCTGGGCTGGACAGCCCTTTTCAATTACTTCTCATATCTCAAACTCAAAAAATCCGACATCTGATTTTAGTTTACTTTTTTAACAAAGTGTAAACTGGTTTGGGTGTAACCACGCTGTTCGTAAAACCGATGTGTGTCGGTGCGCCTGTTGTTGCAGTTGAGTTCAACTTTTAGGCAGCCTTGGCTGGCAAGATAATTTTCAGCAAACGTAAGTAATTGCGTACCAATGCCGGTACCGCGCGTGGATTCATCCACACAAAAGGTCATAATGCGACCAATTAAACCTGAAGTATGCAGATAAGTATAGGTGTGCACCGATATAAAACCTACTATTTGCTTATCAATTTCAGCAACAAATATTTTATAGTCCTGTCGCTGATTTTCTTCTATGCGTTGTGCCACCGCTTCTACCGTATCGGGGTAACCCATTTGAATAAGCAGTTCGGTTATTGCCTTAGCATGCAAAGTGGTAGCCTCCAGTATTTGTGTTTTCATACCTTGCTAAGGTAAGCAGGAGTTGTACTTTTGTTAAAAAAGAATTTGTGGATACTTCAAAAATAATCGGGTTGATTGCGGGATTCCTTACCACCGTGGCTTTTGTGCCACAAGTAGTTAAAACGTGGCGAACAAAATCGGCCCGCGATCTTTCGCTGGTGATGTTTTCTCTTTTCTGTGCCGGAGTATTTCTGTGGATGATTTACGGTATAATGATTAACGAATTGCCAGTAATTCTATGGAACGTAATAACGTTGGTATTAGCACTTGTTATTCTCTTTTTCAAAGTTCGGTTCAAGAACTAATGATCGCAACCACAATGTTTGTTGGCAGCTTTTTCAAAACATTCTTTTCCTTCTTTGTACGAAAACCAGGCTAGGCCCAATGTACCCAACGCATCGGCATAGGCAAAGCCTGTATATTCATAAATGGCACTGGATGCCAACAATACTACCGACATGTAAATGCAAACTTTGGTACAATTGGCATCGGCCAATATAGCATCGGATTGTAACGCTTTCCCGGTCTTAATTTTTCCGTAAATCAAAACCAACATTACTACAATCGAGATAAGCGAAACCACTACACCCCAAAAAGTAGTTTCTGGTTTTTTGCCTAAGTAAATTACCAGCAACGATGAAACAACCAACCCAGCGACTAATATGTAAAATGAATACCCGGTTATTTTCAATGCGGTGCGTTCAAACGTGCTACGATCGCTGTGCGGATGTTGTTTTATTCGCAACACCATCGAAACAATTCCAATACCGGAAATCATTTCAATAAAACTATCCACTCCAAAGCCAAAGAGTGCCAGTGTTTCATCTTCAAAGCCAAACCAGGTGGCAATAATTCCCTCAGTAAGATTATAAACAATTGTAAATACACCCAGAATTAAAGCGAGGTTCCACTTTTTTTCTTCTGATGCATTTAAACTTAGGGCATTCATGCCCGCAAGGTAGCAGCGTGTTTTACTACATCAAAAGTAATTCATCAAAAACTAACGTTGTTGCAACGCGGCTACACAAAAATGTACTTCAAGTGCAACAACGTTTCAGTTATTTAAAGATTTTAATCGGCAATAGCCTGATAAGTGGCGACCTTGAACTTTTCGCCAATCGACCAAACCGGTGAGTTATACATGTTGGTAAAAATCAATCCTACTAATTTTTCTTTTGGATCGGCCCAGTAATGCGTATTAAATGCACCGCCCCACGAAAAACTTCCAATGGAAAATATAGATTGATAATCGTTCACTGTAGTTTCCAAACCAAAGCCTAAGCCCATTTGATTAGTAAGCGGTGGTTGTACCTGGTTGGTAAGCATTAACTCAATTGTTTTGCGACTAAGTAAACGCTTGCCGTTATACACGCCACCATTTAAAAATAGCTGCAAAAATTTCGCATAGTCTTCTACCGTGGATGACAAGCCGGCCCCACCGGAATAGTACGTGCCAGCAAGCGTTGGATATTCTGGTGTAACGCCATCGTAAATTTTACCTGTTGGTTTTGCGAGTTTACCATCGCGCGTTTCGTAAAGTGTTACCAACCGGTTATGCTTTTCAGTTGGCAGATAGAAGTACGTGTCGTTCATACCCAGCGGAGTAAAAATTCTGGTTTTGAAAAACTGATCTAACGACATACCCGACCAGATTTCAACTAAGTATCCCAGCACATCGGTATTTAATCCATAGGTATAGCGTTCGCCCGGATGATGTTTTAATGGAAGCCTGGCTAAGATTTTCATTTTATCGGCCAACAAACCTTCATGATTGCCAATGCCGCTGGGCACACCTGCTTTCGCGAAGATGGCTTTCAATTCTTTGTTGCCAATCCCGGCATAATCAATACCCGATGTGTGCGTTAACAATTGACGAATAGTAGGTTCGCTCTTGGCGGGTTCGATAAAGTAGCTTGAATCTTTTTCGTTGAAGTTTACTAACACGCGTGGATTTTTAAACTCCGGAATGTATTTGGAAACGGGTTCGTCCAATAAAAATTTACCTTCTTCAAACAACATCATTACGGCAAGACTGGTAATAGCTTTTGATTGCGAGGCTATTCGAAAAATATCGTTGGGTTTAAGTGGAGTTTTATTTTCGAGGTTGCTGTAACCGTATGCTTTGTGGTACACAATTTTTCCATTGCGCGCAATCAGCACTACTGCCCCCGGTATTTGTCCGTTGGCAAGAAAACCGTTAACCATTTGATCAACGCGTTGTAATCTTTCCGGAGACATACCCGCTTGTTCAGGTTTGGCAGGTGTAAGGGTTTGTGCAAATGAACCGAAACAAATCGTAATCAAAAGCAAGGCAAATATCTTTTTCATGGTATTGCTGTTTAATTTAATTCAACTTGATGTTATCAATTGCAAATCTTAAATCAAGAATCACAAATCTTACACTCCCTTCACACTAAAGCCACCATCTACGGCAATATTTTGTCCGGTGATGTAGCTGCTTTTATCCATTGCCAGGTACGCTGCCAGGCTTGCTACTTCTTCGGGTTTGCCTACACGGCCCATCGGGGTGCGATCCAGAATTTTAGCAAGTCGTTCGGGATTGGAAAGCACAGGTTCGGTTAAGGAGGTTTCGATGTACCACGGTGAAATCGCGTTTACCCGAATGCGATCTACACTCCACTCTGCTGCTAAGTGTTTTGTAAGTTGAATAATCGCAGCCTTTGTCATCCCGTAAGGCGGGCCACTTTGTACATCGGTAGAACCGGCTACCGAAGCCATGTTGACCACACTTGCACTGCCCGACTTTTGTAAGAGCGGGTAACACGCATGCGTTAGTTGAATCATGCTAAACAAATTGGTTTCGAACAACTGGCGGATTTCACTTTCAGAATAGTCAACAAACTTTTTGCGCAGGTTGGTTCCTACATTATTTACCAACACATCCAACTTACCCCAGTTCTCAGAAATTCTTTTCACCAGTAGGTTGCGAAACTCAATGTTGTTCAAATCGCCTTCGTAAGTAAACAAGTTAGCCGAGTGTTTTACTTTGCCTTGAATGGTTTTGGTGTTGCGCGCTACTACCAATACTTCGGCACCGAGTTCCAGAAACTCGCGCGCGATGGCGAGGCCAATACCTTTGGTGCCTCCGGTTACTAAAACTTTTTTTCCTTGCAGGGTCCAGCTCATTGGGGTTGTGATTTAGGTGATTCGCCTTTTACTACCAAAAGGTACCAGTTATTCTCTAATGGCAAATAGCCTTGTTCGTAGCAAAAGTTATAAACAGTGCCCTCTTTGGTTTTGTATTGACTTGTAAAGTAATTGAAATCAAATCCTTTATCGTTCAGCTTATCGCGATTAACTTTGGTTTTGCCGGTGGGATTTAATTCCAACAACACCCTGCGGTTTTTGCGCAAAATGTTGGTAACGTTATTCATGTAGGTAGTCTCGTCACGGTTCAATTTGTTGTTGTAGGTAACGCGGCACTGGTCCGAACAAAATTTTTTGTCGGCCCGGCCGGAAATTTTTCCACCACACTCTAAGCAGCCCCTTTCTTGTGTTTTTGCCATGATTTAACAGTTTTTAAGGGTTTTCGTAGCCGTTTATAAACGTTTATAAACGAATATAAACGAAACTAATTGATTAATAAACGACTACCATTTAGAGGCTGCCACACCTTTGCATCATCAAATCGGCACAAACCCCGGTTGCAGCATCAGAAAAATAAATGTTTAACAATTAAATACTACAATTATGACAAGTGTGAGAAACAGCGTGAAGTTAATCGGAAGATTAGGCAAAGACCCCGAAGTGAAAACTTTTGGTGACAGGAAGAAGGCTTCTTTTAGTATTGCCACTACCGACAGTTACAAAAATGCCAAAGGCGAAAAAGTGGATGACACGCAATGGCACAACGTGGTGATCTGGGGCAAGCTTGCCGAGGTTGCGGGTCAGTATTTAAAGAAGGGTGCCGAGGTTGCCCTGGAAGGCAAACTAACCCACCACGTGTACGAAACCGACAAAGGCGAGAAGCGCTACGTTACTGAGATTAACGTAAACGACCTGGCCATGCTGGGCGGTAAGCAGAAGTAAAATTTTTGGTAAATTGGTTTAGGGAGAGCCTCGGTGATAGCCGGGGCTTTTTTGTTATATTGAACTTGAAAAACAATTATTTTTTATGGCAATTTTTCAAGTCAACAATAATAGAGTCGAACTAATCAAATTATCGGAATTTAAACTTGAAAAGGACTTGCAAAAAATTATTGAAGGTAATCTTGAAACCATTTTTAATTGCCGCTTTGTGGCGACAGAGTTTTCAACAGGAAGTATACATTCAGGGAGAATAGATACGCTTGCAATTTCAGAGGATAATAATCCAGTAATCATAGAATACAAGAAGGTTGCCTCATCCGACTTAATCAATCAGAGTTTATATTACCTACACTGGATGATGGATCATCGTGGCGATTTTCAACTTGCAGTGCAAAATTCTTTAGGAGATATAAAGGTTGATTGGTCTGAAATAAGAGTTATTTGTTTGGCTCCTGAATATAAAAAGTATGATCTCCAGGCTGTTCAAGTTATTGGAGCCAATATTGAACTATGGCAGTACAAAATTTATAGTAATGGAATATTGAATTTAGAGGAGGTATATAAGCGCTCGGATTCAATTCAAGTTCGAGTTAATGAGACTCAAAGCAAGGATCCCAAAATGGTTGAGGCAGGAAAGAAAGCAGCAATTACAAGAAAGAACGCAAATCATAACATTGAAGACCATTTAGAGATACTAGATGAAAATCTGAAAAGACTTTTTGTTGAAGTCAGAGATCACATTATCAGCTTGGATAATAACATAGAGGAGACACCGAAACAGAATTATATCGCTTATAAGACTAGTCAGAATTTTGTTTGCCTTGAAACTCACAAGAATAAATTGACATTATTCTTAAAAGTGAATCCAAGTGAAGTGAATCCACACCCAAATCAATGTCGTGATGTTCGCAGTATTAGCCACTTCGGAACAGGCGATCTTGAATTAGTTTTAAGGTCGTTGGAAGATTTTGAGCAAACAAAGTTTTTAATCAACGAGTCACTAAAAAATATTGGAGGTTAATGAACGTAACAGAATTCAATATTGACAATAACGATGCTTATAAAATACTTTTGCCTCTTCTAAAAGTTCAGCTATTTCATTTGACTTCATGGGCTAATGCACAAAGCATCATTAGGGAAGGAATGGTACGGGGAGACAATTCATTGATTAAAACACACCCATAGTCACTAAATTCTTATGGAAGAAAACGAAATTATGTTTGCTTGTTCGATTTAAGCCAATCAAGTTCTGGTGAACAAAACGAATCACTCTTTAAGCTTGATTTTATTAGACCCCAATTCATTACTAATCCAGTTTACTTCATATTTAATGATAAAATTAAAAAATCGCTTATTTACTGGAAAGATGCAAAAAAGGAGGTGGGCGAGACAGAAATGTATATTCCGTTTATTGAATATTGGAGCAAGACATCCTTACAAGTTTTGAATTGTAAAGAAATTATAAGGGTTAATTTTCTTAAAGATTCACTAGAAAGTCTTACTGATGATGAGCCATTAAATTTAATTCAAGGAGATTCAAAAACTCACTGATTTAGGTTTGTTGTGGTAACCGTTTATATATTCTAGCAATCACGCGCCTAACCCTTGCGTTAAATACCCAACGGTTTCCTTATTTTTACGCTGATGAGTTTTAACTTTCCGCAGTTTCTTTGGGCACTTGCTAAACTGAACAATATGACGAGTATTTACGGATAGATTTATCAAGAAAACAATGGCTTAATTTCAAAATGATTAGTAATTTTTAACTGCTAAAAAAATATATATGGACATAGCCTCAAAAAAACTGGAACTTCTTGACTGGCTTATGCATGTTAATGACGCCAAACTTTTGGCGAAAATCGAAAGCCTGAAACAGCGTACGGTTACTCCAGATATGCAACAACCTATATTCGGAAGGTTAAAAGGAAAAATCATATTAGCCCCTGATTTTGATGAACCCCTGGAAGATTTTAAGGAGTACAGCGAATGAACCTGCTTGTTGATACCCATGCATTTTTATGGTTTGAAAGTGGGGATGCACAAATTTCTGAGCCCGCAAAGCAAGCCATCTTATCAACTTCTAATGTAAAGTTTATTAGTATCGCGAGCTTTTGGGAAATCAGTATTAAAGATTCGCTCGGCAAGTTAATCTTGCATATACCTTTCGAGGAATTACTTTCGCTAAGCGGCTATGCTCAGCTTCATATTAGCGGAGACCACTTAAAACACCTACGGCAGTACTATCACCGAGACCCCTTCGATAGATTACTAATAGCACAGGCACGAACGGAAGGCTTTACAGTTATAAGTGCCGACAAGCAATTTGATTCATACGGAATAAATCGGATATGGTAGCTTTCTATTGTGAGACCGCTCGTGTATTGGGCACAACAGCACATAAACCCTTGCGTTAATAACCCAACGGTTTCCTTATTTTTACACTGATGAGTTTTAACTATCCGCAGTTTCTTTGGGCGCTTGTTGCGCTGGCCATCCCCATCATCATTCACCTATTCAATTTCAGACGCACCACGCGCATCTTTTTTTCAAATACCCGCTTCCTTAAACAAGTAAAGCAGGAAACCACTCAAAAACGTAAACTGAAACGCTACCTTATACTCGCTTCGCGGTTACTGTTTTTATTTTTCTTAGTGCTGGCTTTTGCCCAACCTTATTTGCCGGCCCGCGAGCAGCTTACCTCGCAGCGCAACCTTGTAATTTACCTCGATAACTCGTACAGCATGTCGGCCCCGGTACAGGAAAAAACCCGTGGGCTAGATGCGGCCATTGCCTACGTGCGCGAAATTGCAGAACTGTTTCCGGCCGAAACCCGGTTTAAACTCCTTACCAACGATTTTGCACCGTTCTCCAATTCATTCAAATCAAAAGCCGAAATTCTCGATCAGCTTTCGCAGATTCGGTTTTCGTCAACTGCGCGCACAGCCGATGAAATCATTAAACGCATTGGCGATGCCAACAATACCGTCTTCTGGATTTCCGATTTTCAACAATCAACTTTTGGCCAACCGCTGATGCTGGATTCGGCCTGGAACATCCGGCTGGTACCGGTTGAATTCAATGCTATCTCCAATGTGTATGTCGATTCGGTTTATCTTACTAATCCATTCATAATCGGGGGCGAAAAAAATTCCATAGAAGTTCGCTTACGCAACAATGGCTCTAAAGCAATTGAAGGGTTGGTATCGCGCCTGAGCATTAACGGAGTGCAGGCTGCTACCTCATCGGTAACCATACAACCCAATAGTTCAGCCGAAACTTCGTTCGATCTTTCTGGTGGCCTGCAAGGCAACAACAAAGCTGTTTTCAGCTTCAGCGATTTTCCGGTAAGCTTCGATAATGAATTTTTCTTTACACTGAATTATGCCGGGCGCTTGCGGGTAGTAGAGCTTAAATCGCAACCCGGCATAACCCATGTGGAACAAGTGTATGGCAACAAGCAACTGTTTGATGTTAAAAGTTATACCACTGCCAATGTTAATTACAGTGCTTTCGCGGATGCAAACCTGCTCGTATTAAATGGTATTAATAGCATTGACCAGGCATTGGGCACAGCGTTGCGCCAGTATCTTGATAACCAAGGTGTGTTGCTCGTATTTCCGGGTACCCAACCCGATGTAAAGTCATACCAGAATCTGCTTACGCTACCTGCACTTACCAAAGCGGAAGGTGTGGCACGCATGCCGTTGGATAAACCGGATTTCAAAAATCCATTTTTCGAAAATGTGTTTGAAGAAAGAACAGCAGCTATGGCAATGCCAACTGCACAACGGGTGTGGGATTGGGGAATGGATCGTTCTGCCATTTTAAGTTTTCAGAATGGCCAACCTTATTTATCGAAGCTTGCCAACATCTACATCGCGGCAAGCGGGCTTACTACCGAAGCAACCGATTTTGCAACCCATGCTTTATTTGTGCCGGTGATGTATCGTGTGGCCGCCACGGGAAACAAACAAGACCGTAAACCATACCACTACCTTTCCCATGCTGTGTTTTCGGTTGCTGCCGACAGCCTTGTTGGAAGTGAGCCTGTGCGTATGGTGGGCCAGGGGGAATTAGTTCCTGCACAGCGCAAAGTTGGTAATCGGGTGGTATTAGAGTTACCACGCTATGAAGTAGGCCCGGGATTTTATTATGTAATCCATCAGCGCGATACGCTTGATCTGGTTGCGTTTAACCTGGAAAAGGATGAATCGGTATTAACAGCGTTCAGCAATACCGAAATCTTAACAGCATTTGCTGGAAGTAAGGCCGCCCTATTTGAAGCCGATAGCCCCGAGGCTTTCAGTAACGAAATAAAAGCAAGATATTTGGGAACTCCTTTGTGGAAGTATGCACTGGTGCTTGCATTGGTGTTTTTGCTGGTGGAGGTGCTTTTGATAAGGTTCATGAAATGAAGAAGTTAAGTCTTACAATTCCAGACAACCTTCAGTTTTCTGAATTGGAGTTGGAAATAATTTTGGCTGGTGGGCTTTACAAGCATAAAAAATTGACTTTAGACGAAGCGGCTGACCTTATCAATTTGTCTAAATCCACTTTTGTGGAACTTATTAAAAAGCATGGATTTTCACTTTTAGAAGAAACAAACTGACTTTAGAGATGTAAAGTCCTATGTTTGATTTTTTGCGATGTAGGAGATCCTTTACGACTTAGCGGCTTTGCGTGAAAAATTATAACTCAATGAAACGGGCAAATCCAAACCCATGAAAATCCTGATCCAATCTGCCAGAATAGTTTCCAAAGGCTCGCCCTTTCACCTTAAAACCCGCAATGTGTTGCTTAACAACGGGCGCATTGCCGAAATTGGCGATAAGAATTATACGGCCGACAAAGTGATTGATGCCGAAGGTATGATTCTTTCGCCCGGTTGGGTTGACATAGGTGTTAGCGTAGGCGATCCGGGTCATGAACAACGCGAAGATTTGCAATCGCTGGCTAAAGCGGCAGCAGCCGGAGGTTTTACAGAAGTGGCGGTGTTACCAAACACACAGCCGGCCGTACAAACCAAAAACGAAATCAGTTACCTTACTGCCAATAACGATAACCGGTTGGTGCAAATACACGCACTCGCAGCCGTAACCAAAAATTGCAAAGGCGAAGAGCTTACTGAAATGATTGACTTGCATCATGCCGGTGCGGTTGCCTTTACGGATGGATTAAAGCCTGTGTGGCACACCGACATTTTTTTAAAGTCGCTGCAATACCTGCAGAAGTTTGAAGGCTTACTGATCGATCACCCTGAAGACAACTGGTTAAACTTATTTGGACAGATGCATGAGGGTGCACAGAGTACGATGCTGGGCTTAAAAGGAATGCCGCGCATAGCCGAAGAAGTGGCCATCAGTAAAAATCTAGAGTTGCTAACGTATGCCGGGGGCCGGTTGCATTTAAGTAAACTTTCTACGGCCAAGTCGATTGAGTTGGTGCGCACAGCAAAGAAAAAGGGATTGCAGCTTACTTGCGATGTGGCAGCTTACCAACCCTTGTTAAGCGATACATTGTTGGTTGATTTTGATACGAACTACAAAGTCAATCCTCCGTTGCGCGAAAAAACCGATCAGGACGCATTGCTAAAGGGTTTAAAAGACGGCACCATCGATGTGCTGGTGAGCAACCACACGCCCCACGATGATGAAAGTAAATTTCTGGAGTTTGACCAATCAGAATTTGGTTTGATTAACCTGCAAACATTTGCTTCGCAGCTTGCTTCACTGGCCGAAGAAGTAGAATTAGCCGACCTGATTGAAAAAGTTACCGATGCACCGCGCAGGTTATTAAAACTGCAACCGGTGGTTATTGATATAGATACCCGCGCCAATCTTACCTTGTTCGATCCCAATTGCGAGTGGACCTTTAGTTCGGATCTGAATTTTTCAAAATCTAAAAACTCACCTTGGCTGCGGCAGAAGTTGAAAGGCCGGGCTGTGGCCGTATTTAATAACTCAAAACAAAGTATTGATGTTTGAGCGAGCTCCGCGGTGGGTGTTTATTGCCATGCGTAATGGCTTATTGGCCGGAGTGTTGGGTATTGTGTTTTTGCTGGTGCTATACTATGTGGGCCGCCATCCATTTCTGTTCCCCATCTATTTTGATTTTCGCATTATCATGCTGAGTGTTTTTGTGGTGATGAGTCTGAAGGAATTGCGCGATGACCATCAGCAAGGTTTGTTATCGTTTGGGGCAGCCATGATTTGTGCGTTTCTTTTTACGCTGGTGTTTGCGGTATTGGTAATGGGTTTCGTTTGGATTTTTTCGGCATTGAACCCAGCTTTTGTTACAGATTACATTCAATTGATGACCACGCAACTGCGCGCGTTAGATGCTTCGATTATTGAGCAAATCGGAAAAGATGCCTACGAGCGTAATTTATCGGCCCTTCCGGCTACTAATGGCGGTACATTGGCTTTCGACTATTTTATCAAGAGCCTGATGATCAGCTTTTTTGTTAGCATAATAATATCAGTAATTTTAAGACGTCAACCCAAAATCTAAAACGTATGGTACAAACTGAAGAATCTGTTTCCCTCAAAGGTCATGTTATAAAGTGGGGCTTAATTGTTGGAGCAATAAGTATAACGCTTACTGTTTTGCTCTATGTTATCGATTATACACTTATGGTACAACTCAAAACCCTGTTTTTGATGCTGTTAATATATTTAGGTGTTACAATCTATGCGGGTATTGATTATAGGAACAACATTGGTGGATTTTTACCATATGGTAAAGCATTTGTGCATGGTTTTTTAGTGTTGGCGATTTCAGCTTTGGTAGCAACGTTATTTTCGGCAGTACTTTACCATGTTATTGATACCGAGTTACCTCAGAAACTTACAGATGCCTCGTTGGAGAATACGCGTCAAATGATGGAGAAATTTGGTGCCCCTGAAGATGCAATAGACAAAGCGTTAGAAGATGCAAAGGGTAGAACAGCCAATCAATTTACTATTACAGGTCAATTGATCAGTTACGCTTCCATTCTTTTCTTCTCAGCAATTATGGCTTTAATTTCTGCCATCTTTGTAAAGAAAAACCAGCCAGTTGAATTTTAAATGAATATCTCCATAGTCATCCCTGCTAAAGACGAGCAGGAGTCTATACCCGAACTAAGTCAATGGATTAGCCGTGTGATGCAAACACACGGCTTTTCTTATGAAGTTATTTTTGTGGACGATGGCAGTACGGATAATACCTGGGAAGAAATTCAAAAACTTGGGGCAATCAACCCGGCCTTTAAAGGTATAAAATTCAATCGCAATTTTGGTAAATCGGCTGCGCTGCATACCGCCTTTAAACTTACGCAGGGCGATGTGGTGATTACTATGGATGCCGACTTGCAGGATAGCCCCGATGAAATACCGGAGTTGTATAAGTTGATTAAGCAGGATGGATTTCAGTTGGTAAGTGGCTGGAAGAAAAAACGCCACGATCCGCTCTCTAAAACAATACCTTCTAAGTTTTTTAATTTCGTTACGCGTAAAATATCAGGTATTAATCTCCACGATTTTAATTGTGGTTTAAAAGCGTATCATCATGCCGTGGTAAAAAATATTTCGGTGTATGGCGAAATGCACCGCTACATTCCGGTAATAGCCAAGTGGGCAGGGTTTACTAAAATAACCGAGAAAGTAGTTGAACACCGCGAACGCAAATACGGCTACAGCAAGTTTGGCTGGGAGCGTTTTGTACGCGGCTTCCTCGACTTACTTTCCATAACGTTTATAGGCAGGTTTGCACAGCGGCCCATGCATTTTTTTGGCGCCTGGGGAATTGTTTCTTTCCTGATTGGTTTTGGTTTTACAGTTAAGATTCTATACGATAAAATTGATTCAATATTTATTTCAAAAATTCCGCTTAAGCGTGATGTTACGGAGCAACCGATTTTTTTCCTGGCGCTGGTAGCTCTTGTAGTTGGCGTACAATTATTTCTTACCGGCTTTATTGCCGAGTTGTTGGCACGCCATTCGGTATCTACTAAGAAATATCTGGTGATTGATCAGGTGGGAATAGAGCAAGTCGAAAGTAAAAAGTTGAGCGGCTAAAGCCTGAAATGACTTTCTTCAACTTTTTACTTCCAACTTAAACCAGCGAATTACCTTCGATTACTTTTCTTCCTCGTCACCAGTAAACACAATGTTGTGTTTCACGCACGCAGAGTCCAGGTCTGCCCGCCACATTTTTAACAAGGCACGGCCTTCGGCAAGATCATCATTGGCTTCGCTAATAATTTGTGGGTCTTGCTGTTCGATAGCTACCAGAATCAACTTAAAAGCTTCCAACTGATCGGCTGCAGCCTGAACGTATTCTTTGTGCAGGCTTTGTACCTCTGCGGTAGCTGGCTTTATATCTTTTAGAATGCTATAAAATTCTTCGTATTTAGGAACTACCGTTTCGGTAATTGTATAGTACATAACAGAATCTCCCTGATAATTTTCGCCACTGATGCTGGCATAAGCTTCAACAGCTTCACTTTCAAGCGGGGCCACTTTGGGCATTTCTACATTAATGTAGTTGAGCAGGTCTTGCTGCACCGGATTAGGACTGCATTGCAGTAACACCAGTAGCACGGGGAGGTAGATTAGTTTTTTCATGAGATTTGGGAGTTAGGTACTTAAAGGTATTAAAATGGTGATTCTCCGGAGAACTATTTTTCCGTTACATTTGTAACCCGATTTGCGTTCTTTGAAACTGAATTTGCGGCAGGGATTGAGGCAGTTTGTTTGAGCCCGAAATGGCATGCGGGCCGGACTGGCGAGTGCCGAAAGCCCGGTTTAGCCGCCCAAAAAATTCAAAATTTTAAATTTCGAATTCGAAATTTATCCGGGGCTGACCGGTTTTGACAGGATGTGTGGGGGTGTAGCCAGCATGCAGGCTCATGGAATGAGAGCCTTGAAAGATAGTTCCAACAATTTAAGTGGCGAGAATAACTACGCCATGGCTGCTTAATCTAAACTGAGTTTAGATTTGCTTATCCGCTGATAAGATCAGTGGAGGCCATCATTGCCCGGTGCTCTGTTTAGCGGTGCCGGATCCCGATAGCTATCGGGAGCAGTGTCGATAGCAAAAACTGGATTGTGCTATGGTTACGTAGTATAATTGAGACAACAGTAACTAAGGAAGTGTTTGGCCGTTGCCTGCCTTGCGCTTCCCGACAATTAAAGTGCAACTAAGCATGTAGAACGTACACGTTCATCTTCTCTGGACCAGGGTTCGATTCCCTGCAGCTCCACATTTTAAAGAATAGTGCTTTGCACTACCTTTGCTATTCTGATTCTCAGATGGAGGATCAGGGTTATCAATTTGGTTCCGTAGTACAATGGATAGTATTTCAGATTCCGATTCTGAAGATGCAGGTTCGATTCCTGCCGGGACTACAAAAGGGGTTAAAGCACGACTTTTTTTATTTAGCCACACGTTGGGGTAACTTTTCATTTTGCTAATTTCGCCATCTCACGAAACTGAACACATTGCTTCTTGCTTTGGTGGGTCGAATAAGCGGCAAGGTGATGATTGTACGGGAATATTTTCATCACCCTATTTTGCAAATATATCAACCAATTCATCCACCAGTCTTTTACCTATTTCTTTAGTATTGTCAAGGTCGGGGTCATAAATAGTAAATTGAATTCCTGTGGCAAAACCAGAATCGAGCAAATACTTAATGAGTTGACTTAGCTCATTATAGTATAGACCATCGGCCTGACGTGAATCGACAGCAGACATAACACTATCGTGAAGCACGTCTAAGTCTACATGAATCCAAAACCCTTTGACATCAGTTTGACGCATTCTGTCCACGAATGATTGAGCCATTATCTTTATGCCTGATTTTCTCAAAGCAGCCAGATCGGCTTTATAAATTTCAGTATCGTAGAAATCGCCATTGAACATCACATCATTACTCCGATTACCAAACTGACCTGTATTAAAATCTTTAAGGTATGGGCTAAGTCCCTGTAGGTTGGTCAATGAAGAGTGTCCTCTCCCTGTAACCAAAGCCAAGTCCATTCCAGCGGCCCCGCCTGTTGCTGAACTTTTGTTTCCAATAGCAAAATCTGTATGCCCATCAATGTGTACCAGGCCGTATTCACCTATCCTACGAAGAGCCAAAGCAGGTGCTATAAGTATGCTGCAATCTCCACCTATCACAATCGGAAATTTTTGAGTGACTATCTCCTTCTCTATAACCGATGACAACTCAATTGAATACTCTATCAGCGCTTTTACATTTCTAATACCACTTGCCTTGTCAAGATTACCTCTATAGGGAGCTGGGGTAGTTGAAATAACTCTTTTAATCCCAAGCCGATCTGAAAACTTGAAATCATCAAAAATCTGAGGCATTTTTCTTACACCAGGGCCATTGGCATCGGCATATTTCATTTTTTTAAGTCCTAAGTTTGAAGGCGCCTTTATCACGACTAACTCTTTGTTGGCAACTCTAAATTGCGCACTTAGCTCAGGGTTCTCGAAACTCATAATCAGTAGAAGGTATGTTCTGACTTAATACATTGTTTCTATTAATGCAAATAGAACCTTATACCATTAAAACTAAAATAAACGGTAAAATATATTATGTTTGCATCTATGGCAAGAAGCCTCAAAAATTTAAAGCTTGATGGAGGATGTATTGTGTTCAATTTTATTAATACAGTAAATTCAAGGATACAAACATCCGAGTTTGACTACTTGAAAGACTATAGCGACCTATTGGCGTGGGCTGAAAAAGCTGAATTACTGGATAAGAAAAGGCTTAAGCTTATAAGTGTATGTTTAGAAGGCGATGAAGGAAAAGGAAAACGCGTCTTTAAAAAAACAATAAAAATCAGAGAGCTCTTGTATGCTTTTTTTTCGGTAATCGCCCAGGGGGGTACACCAGACGTTGCTATGGAGGAGTCATTCAATGTAGCGTTGGGTCAGGCTTTTTCAATGATAAGAATTACAATTAATTCCGGAGCGAGCAAAGTGACCTTTACTGATCGCAACGTTTCGCTTGAAGAACCCCTTTGGATAATACTCATTTCAGCGTATAAAATTTTGACAGAGGTTGACTATGGAAGAATCAGAGCATGTCCAGGCTGCGGCTGGCTTTTTTTGGATACATCAAAGAATGGCAAACGAAGGTGGTGCAACATGCAAGTATGTGGTAGCCACGATAAAGCTTTAAGGTATTACCATAGAAATAAAACCAACAGCAATCCAAATAATTAACCTAACAACTTATCACTATGAAGACAACAGGCATAGTCTTTATTGTTGCTGCCCTATTTGCGCTGGTGAAGTGCTCAAACAAATCCGATCATTCTACAATTCTCTATCCCGACCCGAAACCAGACACAGTTGCGTTACCATTTCTGCCGGGTATAGTTTCGTCCGATTCCCTCGATTTCAACCTTACGTTTTCACAGGACGGAAAGACCATATACTTTAGCCGATCTAAACATGGAAAATGGCTGATTCTTCAGTCATCATTCGATGGACATAACTGGTCACTTCCTACCATAGCTCCATTTTCGGAAGATCAATACTCACAAGCTGACCCCTTTGTATCCCTTGATGGATCGATGTATTATATATCCAATCGTCCTCGAAATACTTACGATACAATACCCGATTTTGATATTTGGTTTGTAAGACCACTTGGGCACAATAAGTGGTCGAAGCCTATCAATGTAGAAGGGGTTAACTCCGACAGCACCGAATACTATGTATCGCTTGCAGATAATGGGAATCTTTATTTTGCTTCAAACAGAGTGGGCGGATATGGAGGGCTTGATATTTATGTGAGTAAATTGGTTAATGGAGAATATTCAGTTCCTGAAAATCTTGGCCCTTATATCAATACTTTGGCGGATGAGCACGATCCCCTCATAATTGGCCATGAAGAATTTATCATATTCAACTCCTCGCGTACAGATTCTTACGGAGAAGCCGATCTGTATTATTCTTCGAAAAGACACGATGGCGCTTGGGGAAACTCAAAGCACATGGGAGCGTTATTTAACACACCTACTTATGAATATTGTCCCAATCTTTCACCTGATAGAAAGTATTTCTTTTTTAGCAGTGAGTTTGATATCAAGTGGATTAGTAGTGATAAGCTCCCTTTCAAAATATCTGATTGATTCCGAATATGGTTTGACTCTTACTTTGTTATGGCCTTAATGCAACATAGGTTCCAGGCTTTGCATAGTGGTGAATTTAGAAGTACTCCGTTATCAACCTACAACTAATACCTATTGGAAGCACAACGTTATAGAAATGTACTTTTTATTACGTCCTGAACCAAATAATTTGTGACATCTGAACTGTTATCTCTCCTCAAATGTCCGCGTAGCATCTCTGTTTGCAGGTTTAGTATGGCAGTTTATACATTTTTGTCCTTTCATTCCTATTGAGTAAGGTTTTGAGCCGTCTGCATTTACTTCATACCACAACCATCCGTTTCTTGCATATTTATTAGTTGATTCTTTTTTCATAATGGCATATTGAATCAAAGTTCCGTTTAGTCCGCTGTATGCTTCCTTAACGATTATTGTTCCATCGGGAAATACCCCACCTTTAGGAAGTCTTCCGTCATTACCTAATACAGCATTTCCTATAGAGTTAATTCTCACCCTTTCAAATTCTCTTGGTGAGTTTGAAACAGATTGAACAATAGTTGGGTGGAATATGGTGTATTGGAAGTCTGCTATGTTTACAATTTCTTGCATCAATTGTGTGTCCTCGGGAATCGGTCCGGGATTAATATCTTCACTGTTGCAAGAATTGATAATAATAACAGCTCCAAAAAAAAGGAAAATTATTCCTGTTAGCAGGTTCAATTTCTGTATTTTCATGTTTATGTTGTTATTTGTTGGGTGTTTATTT
Source organism: Cyclobacteriaceae bacterium (assembly GCA_019638395.1). GTDB lineage: Bacteria > Bacteroidota > Bacteroidia > Cytophagales > Cyclobacteriaceae > ELB16-189. The sequence goes on along the minus strand of JAHBTX010000004.1, from coordinate 143,775 downwards.
CTTATTTCTCTTACAGTCTTAGTATAAATATTTGAACATATCTATAATTTTATAGATAATTAAGAACACCTATTGAAGTATAACCTGCTCCGTAAATTCGAATCCCATTGATGTAACGGAACAGATTATCATAGCATTATCCTTTTCAGATTAAACTATTGTGATAATTTTTGCATACACCTGCTTCAGATTCTCCATCCGATCGTATTACGACTAAATTTATTACCCGAAAACAAAATTTCGGTAAAACGATGAATAAATCACTTTGTGCTTACACCTAAGCACACTATTACAGAAACATTTTTGTTGCTATTGGCATGAATAGTCATTGTGTCACAGGTTTACAAAAAATCTTATTTTGTCTATTCCCGTCCCACCCATTCTTTTATAAAACTTTATAGCTCTTTCGTTGAAAGAGGGCGTCAGCCACTGAATATTTGCACAATTATTTAAGGCTCCAATTTTTTTCAGGCTTTCAAATATCTTTTCCCCAATTTTCATTCCTCGGAATTCTGGCTCTAAGTATAGACAGTCCAAATACATGAATGGTTTTGCATCCCATGTTGAAAAGTCAAATGTATAAGAATAGTAGCCTATTAATTGTGCATGATGTTCTACCACAAAGCAGTACAGTTTTTTGTTGCCTGAGAAGAGTGCACTTTGCAGTAGGTTGGCTTTTTCAACTACAACATAGGGAGTTTGCTCATAGTCTGCATGACTTTTACACAGTTCAATCAAGCGTGGTAAATCTGTCTTTTTAATTTCTCTAATTAAGTATTCCATTGTAAGTTGATTTCTGTCTGCAAAAATTGATTAAACTGATTAAAGTAATCAGGGTAGGTTTTATTCTTAATGAAGGCGATGTAATGCTTTCGTTTTAAACCATTTTTCCCAATTTTAATCGTCTTAATTCCATTGGTTCTTATATATGGCTGCGCAGCCCAATTTGCCATTGCCATAACACCCATGCCCGCTTTTACCATTTCTATTGATGCTTCCGTAAGTGGCAACGGGGTTATCTTTCTATGAGATATTTTTGCTGGTGCTAATAGAAGTTGATGGACGGTCACCGTTTCCAACGGCAAAGAATGGATAAATAAATGTTCGGCTTTGAAGTCCTCTGCTGTAACATACTTCTTTGCTGTCCAATTATGGTTATCTGAAACTACCATTACCATTTCGTCCTGAAATAATTCTACATAATTTATGTTATCGTTTTTGATGGGATCACTAACAATTGCAACATCCAACTCGTTATTTAGGAGTTTTTGCAAAGGATAGTGGGTTGCTTCCATAACAATTTTTAATTCTATGTTGGGGTACACCAAATGAAATTGTTTTAAAACCGATGGAAGCCAATGATAGCTTGAGTAGCACTCGGTGCTGATTCTTATTTCACCAACCTCCCCAAGCACCATCAACTTAATTTGCTTTTCAGTGTCAGTTAGCTTTTCCAGAATTTCGTTGGCTGTTTGGTAAATCTTTTGGCCAGCTTTGGTTAATAGTAATTTTTTGTTTTGCCTTAGGAAAATCTTCGTACCCAATTGATACTCCGCTTCCTTCAATTGATGGCTTAGGGCCGATTGAGTTAAATGTAATTTATTAATAGCCTTTGTAATGCTACCTTCTTCAACTATTGATTTTATTAATCTTAAATGTCGTAACTCCATTCTTGCTGCAAATGACATTCAAAGTAACCAAATAGTTATTTCACATACCATGAAAAGAATAAATGAAAGCGATGAATTCTTTTCATTTTTACAGACCAAAGCTCTCCTATAAATTTGCTGTGTCATTATTTAAATATAACATAAAATGGATAAACAAGTTAAATATTATGAAAACAAGCTATCGTTTGAAATGGATTCTTCAGACTTATTTGATTCTTTGAATAGAGGTGAAAAAATTATTCCGCTTGATGCCCGAAAATCCTTCGGCTTTGAAGCTGAGCACATTCCTAATGCAATTAACATTCCACACAGAGAAATGAATGTAGATAGAACAAAGAATCTCGACAAGGATACTGTATATGTTATCTATTGTGACGGAATTGGTTGTAACGCCTCTACAAAAGGAGCATTGAATATGGCAAGGCTCGGTTTTAAGGTGAAAGAACTTATAGGAGGAATTGAGTGGTGGAAATTTGATGGCTACGCAACAGAGGGAACAGAAGCCAGTCAGATTGGCAAAAAAGTACAATGTGCGTGTTAAGTTTATTGGGCTTACTGCCTCAGCTTCGAAAACAACCACGCGGGTAACGTTTTTTCTGCGAAGCACGGAATCGAGATGTTTTGATCTACCATGTACAATAACCCAGTCCAAAATTTTACCGAACAACTTTCTACCTTTCAACACCGGGTTCACCACCATACCATGCAGGTAAAGTGAGATGGTGACCATACTTATAAATCATAACAAAACATAAAATCTTACACAACGCACTTATCCAGGTTACTTATTTGTACCTTGGGGTTTACCGCTATGCGCCTGCTTTTCTTTGGATTATTATTTCTATCGAATTGTGCTGTTAAAGAGCAGTATCCGCTCATCATCCGCAATGGTGTGATTTACGATGGCAGTGGGGCCGCTCCATACAAAGGCGATCTGGCCATCCGGGGCGATACCATTGTTGCCATGGGCACATTTGATGCTACTGGCGAAAAAGAAATTGATGTGCAAGGTAAAGCCATTGCACCGGGGTTTATTAACATGCTAAGCTGGGCCGATGGTTCCTTGTTAAAAGATGGGCGGTCGATGAGCGATTTAAAGCAAGGCATTACTTTGGAAGTATTTGGTGAAGGGTGGAGCCCCGGGCCACGCAAAAAGAAAAATGATCAGGATACTTTATGGACTACTCTGGGTGGGTATTTCGCCATGCTCGAAAAGAAAGGTGTCAGCACAAACTTTGCATCATTTGTGGGTGCCACTTCGGTTCGCAATTATGTTTTGGGTTATGAGAACCGCGCTCCTGAGCTACTGGAGTTGGAGCAAATGAAACAATTAGTGGATGGAGCGATGCGTGAAGGTGCGATGGGATTAGGTTCATCGCTAATTTATGCTCCTGCAGATTACGCTTCTACCGAAGAGTTGATAGAGCTTAGCAAAGTGATTTCGAAATATGGAGGCATGTACATTACTCACATGCGCAGCGAAAGCGATAAAATTTTTCCGGCCCTGAACGAAGTCTTTACAATCGCACATCAGGCTAATGTACCAGCCGAGATTTACCATCTTAAAATCAATAACACTTGGAATTGGAATAAGATTGATACAGTAATTTTTAAAATAGATAGTGCACAAAAAGCAGGTTTAAAAATTACGGCCGATATGTACACCTACAATGCCAGTGGCACTTCGCTTACAGCACGGTTGCCCACGTGGGTGCAAGAGGGTGGTGCAGCTGCCATGCGTAAACGATTAAAAAATAAAGCATTGCGTGCGCGTGTCTTAACTGAGTTAAAGCAGGGCATACCAACCCGAAATTCCCATCCGAAGGATGTTATGCTGATGAATTTCAAAAAAGATTCGCTGAATGATTTATATCGTGGCAAACGATTGAATGAGGTGGCCGCGCTACACGGAAAAAGTGCCGATGAAACCATGTTGGATCTGATTGTGGCAGATGCATCAGGGATTGCCGCCATCTTCTTTTTGATTTCGGAAGAGAATGTAAAACGCATGCTGGCATTGCCGTATGTAAGTATTTGTTCGGATGCGGCTTCAATAGCCGATGAAGAACCCTATAATCTGGAACCCACGCACCCACGGGCTTACGGTAGCTTTGCGCGATTGCTAAGCAAATATGTTCGCGAAGAAAAAATTATCACACTGCAGGAAGCTATTCGCAGGCTGACGTTACTGCCGGCATCAAATCTTAAAATTCAAAAGCGAGGAAGGCTAGCTGTTGGAAACTTTGCCGATGTGGTTGTATTCGATCCGAATGCCATACAGGATAAGGCCACGTTTGAAGATGCCCATCAATATGCAACAGGTGTAGTGCATGTATTTGTAAATGGAGTTCATGTTTTGAACAACGGAAACCACACCGGTGCTATGCCGGGCAAGTGTGTGCGTGGGCCGGGGTGGAATCCAACGTTTAGCACAACTACGGATTAAGAAATTTTATAATGCGCGCTAATTCTTTCTTCACGTATTCCAGGCTACCCACATGCCCCCAGTTTAATTGTTCGTTTCGGGCATAAACGCCCGTTTGCTTTTCTACCTTAACAAGGAGTTCCCTTATTTCATCTTTTAGAGATGTAAACCGTTTTTTAGGATGGTGCTCAGCTTCTATCATTTCAGTAAATTTTTATAATTCTTTCAACACATTAATCTCATTCACAATCAGACAACCTCCCTTACCTAAGTCTTTCTGTTTTTTATACAACTAGTGCACTACTTCGCTTATAAAAATAATCGGACTTGCATTAGTATAATTAGGAAAATCTGCACGAATAACTTCCCTGTTGGGTGCAATTGCCGCCTGATAGTCAGCCAAGCTTTTTACGTAGAAAGTACCCACAGCCATAAATGGTAAAGGTGTGTTTGGAATACCACTGGCTACACCTTTTTCTATTGTATATTTAACTAAGTTCGATCCTAAAAAACCGGCAACCAAGGGCATGTGCCGGGTTTCGTAATAGTTCATATTAAAGGTGTTACCTTCTGCAAATGGATAGATAATGGAAATTTTAATTAAACCCATTTCAGAAGAGACTTGAGTGTTTCTCACTTTACCAGATTGTTTATTCTGGCAAAAGGATACCGTACCGATCAGTAATAAAAGCACAAGCGTTAATGGAGATTTCATGGTTAGTATAGTTAAGTTATTAATGGAATCAGGATGGCACTATTTTAAAGCCAAACACTTACTTTAATACTCAGGTTTTGAGAATATCGGTTATCAGAAACATTTGTATTATTAGAGTAGATAACAAATAAATCGCTCAGGGGTAAAAACCTCCATTGCACCCTGCTATAAATATTCAGGTTTTCAAATACTGTATTGTATTGAACCATCGTAGTCCAGTAGAGATTTCGGTTAAATGTTATATCTGTTCGTGGGCCCAGGTAGTTTATGTTTACAAGCTTATAGGGCTCGGGCATATTATATTGTACCAGGTTCCAGTTTATACCAATTGTAGCAAATGGCTGAAAGCGGTAACGTATAACACCGTTAAATTTTTTTTGGGTTCCCTGATAGTATGTTCCGTAATCGCCATCCACCTGCCAGTAAAGTTCCTTTCGGGTATCAGATGCATAACTAAATCGCCAATAGCCAAATCTTCCAACAAAGCCCGAATCCAGTTTCGTAATATTTTTAAAAGAAGGATCGAATGGTTCGCGTAATGTATTCTTCTCCCAAATGTACACCAGCCAGAAATCATGCGTGTTTTTGAGAATGGTATGAATACCGCTGATGTTAAAGTAATCAGTGTATTGACCCTGGTTGTTCCAGAAACTTTGTTGGTTGGTTAACAATTCAAATTGATTGATGAACCCGCGCTTAGGGTAAAAGCTATACCCCAAATGAATGTTCATATCCTGAACATTATTACGCGAGATTAAACCAATTTCCGGGTTATAGTTATCACTTACTTGCGTAAAGTGAAAATTGTTTCGCCAATGCCTTGTATTATGATTTAATAGTACCGCCCTGGCAAACTCCAGCTTCTGGTTTTGATCTTTAAATTCAAAATGGTGATAAACCTTTCCTGAAATCTTATCATCAGGCGAAGCAAAGTTATATTCCAATGCAGCCATCCGGTTATAATCATTTTGATTAAACTTAAAATCATTACTTTGATTAGTTCCAAAAGCCTGTCGGTTAGCCACCAATACTGCCAGGTTTGACCGCGAAAATATCTTCTGTTGCGCAGCCACTACTGAATAACTTTGGGCCGGCAGATAGCCTGATGAGTCAGTTGGTGTTTTGGAGCTTTCGGTAAACATAGTCATAGCTCCAAACCGTAAGTCGTTGGTGATTTTTCCAGAAAGCCGTGCGCCACCTAAAATACGAGAAGGCAAAAAACTTCCGCTTTGAGCATCATAATTAAGTCCGATACGTCTGGAGTAGAATGGACGTATTACAGGATTTCCCCACGATTCATCACCAAAGCTTGCAAACAAGTCACTATTCTCAATAAAGAAAAAACGATTCTCCGGATAAACCAATTCAAATCGCGTAAGGTTAAGTTGAAACACATCGGCACTGGTTTGCGAAAAGTCTGGGTTAATGGTTACATCTAAATTAACGGCCGAGGATAGTGCTATTTTAGCATCAAGCGAAGGTTGCAATGCTACTGTAGGTGGTTGATCCGTTTTGTGTAAAACGCTTGTGGTGATGCTGGGAATCAGAGAAATGTTCTTCTTCTGTTCAGTTATAGGTGTGGCCCATGTGCACGCATGGGTAAAGGCAAGGTTGTGAAGAAGAAAATTAATAGGTACACGCGTATAAGCACTGCGCTCGTTAGCACCCTTATCATTACGTATAAAATTAATATTCCATTCCATACCACCTCTATTTCTGAAATATCGAAACGGGATTTCAAACTCAACCGTCCAGTAGTCTGCAGTTCGCACTACCTCTGCATTCCATTTCGTATCCCACGTGGCATTGGCAACTGTACCCTGGGCTATTTGTTCATCGCGCCAGGCGCCCCCTGCATTTACATAAAATCCATAGCCGTTTGTTTTATCCTGAAATGGATCCAATATTATTCCAAATGAGTCGTTGTCTAAAAAAATAAAATCGCGCTGCAATGAGGCTATGGAATAAGTAGCCTGCGGGTTGCGCAACATTTTTGCTGCCACATAAACAAACGCTGCATTGTACGTTACCCACACTTGCGTGCTGTAGGCAGCAATCGATTCGCTATCAGGAAAGTTTCTAAGAAATTTATTGATGACAGGCGCTGATTGCCATACCAACTCATTCAAACTTCCATCCACCACAATAGTTTCGGTAGTAGCTTCAAACAGCAGTTGCTCCTGCTGGGCAAATGTATTCATATGTACAGCCAACAGAAAAATAGTGGCACGAAGAATAGTGATACGAAGCATACACGATATTTGCTTCAAACTTAAACCCGTCTTCCTTAAAGAATTTTCTTATTAGCTCAATCGAAGTAAATATTAGACAAGCATCAATTTTAATACACCAATGTAGTTGGTGGGCAGTAACTGTTGTTGGTCTAAATTGTTTCACTTCGTTGCTTTGTCAGGTGCGATACCTGCAACCTATTCAGCAGTTTTGTATTTTTATGTTGTATGAATATCCAAAAGGGCAATGTTCTTTTTAATTCTGTATTCTGGTTACTCTATTTTCTGTACGAGTGGCTGGGTAATGGCGTGTTAGACGATGAGTATAAACGCTATTTTATTAATGCCTGTATGGTTATACCTACGGCATTTATAACCGCTTACCTGAGTGTTCACTATCTGCCACGCTTTTATTATTCGCAAAAACATTTGTTTTGGATTGGCCAAATCGCAGTTGCACTAACAATAGTTTTAGTAAGGCGAACATTCAATTATTACTATACGTACCCGTTATACTATCCCGAAGCTACCCAATTACAACCACTTCTGTTTTTACCAAAACTTATCATTGAATTTGTTAACCTGTATGTGTTTGTATCGTTATACGCCATGTTTTACTTGATGCGCACCTGGAGCGAGCAACAACGCACTTTGCAAGAACTGCAGCAAGAAAAGACCAATGCTGAGTTAGAACTACTTAAAATGCAGGTACACCCCCATTTTATATTTAACACGTTGAATAACATTTATTCCGTTACCGTAAAGAAAAGTCCGGATACCGCAAATTATTTGCTAAAGCTGGCTTCGTTTTTAGATTACAATCTTTACAATGCCCGCCAAAACACCGTACCCCTAACGGACGAGGTGGAGTACATCCGCAACTACCTTACTTTGCAGCAACTGCGGTATGGTACGCGAGTAGATGTTTCGCTAAATGTACACGCTTCGTTAGAAGGATTTACCATAGCTCCTCTACTACTATTGCCCCTGGTAGAAAATTGCTTTAAGCACGGAGCCGATGCCTCGCTGGATAAAGCATGGGTTACTGTGGATGTTTCCCGTAAGGAAAATGAGGTTACTATTAAAATAGAAAACAGCAAAGAAGGAACCGGTAAACAAACCAGCAAAAGCAGCGGATTAGGAATAGCCAATGTTAAAAAACGAATGGATTTGATTTATGGTAAGCACCACGACTTTAAATTACTGAACGAGTTAAACACGTTTATGGTAATTTTAAAAATTAAACAATGAACTATCAATGCATTATAATTGACGATGAACAACCCGCACGGGAGTTGCTACAGTTATATGTAGAGCAAATACCCGGACTGGACGTAAAAGGAGTGTTCGATAATGCCTTTGAAGGATTTACATTTTTGCAAACCAATGCCGTAAACCTCATGTTTCTGGATATTCAGATGCCGCGCATGAGTGGGCTTGAGTTATTGCGTTCACTTAAACACGCACCCAAAACAATAATTACAACTGCTTTTCGAGATTATGCTTTGGATGCCTTTGAATTGGATGTGATTGATTACTTACTCAAACCCATTTCGCAAGACCGGTTTTTAAAATCAATTTCGAAATTTCATTCCTATACCGATAAATCTTTTGCTCAACCCGAAATCTCAGCCTACGAACAAACCTATATCTTTTTAAAAGTAGGTAAAGATCAGATAAAGGTTTATTTAAAAGACATTCAATACATAGAAGGTCTTAAGGACTATATTAAGGTACATACCACCGATAAAATGTTAGTGGCGTACGACCGGCTTGGCTACATGGAAGAAAAACTTCCCGATATGCATTTTTTACGGGTACACAAATCATTTATTGTAGCGTTGGATAAAATCAACCGGTTTAACCACGATAGTTTGCATATTGGTAATCGCGAAATTCCATTAGGCCGAGTTTACAAGCAAAATTTTTTGGCAGCACTAAAATAGTTAACTGAAGCTATGAATGCCATAAACAAAAGCCTTTCCATATGAAAGACCTATTTTCACAACATGCACCACAGTACGCTCAATTTCGTCCTGTCTATCCAACCGAATTGTATGATTTTATTTATACGCATGTAAAGCATTTTACATGCGCGTGGGATGCCGGCACCGGAAATGGCCAGGCGGCACAAGCACTTGCTAAAAAATTTAAAACAGTTTATGCTACCGATATTAGTTCAACACAGCTCCTTGAGGCCTCTCGAATTAAAAACATACATTACGCGCTGGGCGCAGAAGTTATTGATCTGCCAGCAGCATCAGTCGATTTAATTACGGTTGCACAAGCTATTCATTGGTTTAATTTTCAAAAATTTTTTGATTGTGTAAAAAAGATTGGAACCACCAATTCAATACTGGCCGTATGGGGTTATGGTTTGTTGCGCATAAATCCAACCATTAATCTGCTTATTGATGACTTCTACCAGGCAGTAATTGGTTCATACTGGGATATTGAACGAAAAATGATTGACGAGCACTACCGCACAATTCCGTTCCCTTTTCAGGAAATAGCAGCTCCCCCGTTTTCATTTTCCTTCCGATGGTCGTTGGCAAAAGTGGCAGGTTATCTCAATACGTGGTCGGCTGTGCGCAAGTATATTCAAATCAATCAAACCAATCCGGTAGATAAATTGATACCACAACTTCAGCCCCATTGGCAGGACAATACGGAAGTAACTTTTCCACTCTTTCTTCGAATAGGTCGCGTACACTAAGCCATCTGCCAAATTTTGCTTTAGGTTTTCATGAAGTTTACTTACTTTCAAAATCAGAAGGTAAACGTTTCATACCTTAAAACCATTCTAATACTTATTTATGGAAAACAAAATTACCCGGCAGCAATTTCTGGATCGCAGTACTAAATTAATGATGGCCGGCATGTTGGCACCATTCATCACACACGGAGCCGACCTGTATCAAACAAAAAAAATAAAAATAGGATTGATTGGTTGCGGAAGTGTTTCAGGTATGTATCTGCCCCATCTTTCCAAGTCACCACATGTAGAATTAATAAGCGTGTGCGACATTGTTCCGGAACGGGCCAAGCGTGCCGCAGCAGAATATAGTGTGCCCAATTATTATACACATATCGATCAGCAGTTAGCGGGCGCTCCATTCGATTTACTGGTGAACCTTACTGATATGCAAGCGCATGGGCGGCTTAACAAGTTAGCATTGTTAAAGAAAAAACATGTGTGGAGCGAAAAACCAATGGCCAACACCTATGCCGAAGGTAAAGCCTTACTGGATTTATCGAAGCAACAAGGGGTGCGCATCTGGGGTGCACCGGCTGTAGTTAACAGTCCACAGTTTGCACACATGTCGCGTATGATTCAGCAAGGAAAAATTGGTAAGGTAGCTGCGGCACATGCACATTATGGTCACTTGGGGCCAACCTGGTCGGCTTTTTTCTACGAACAAGGTGGAGGCAGTTTACCCGACCTGGGTGTTTATAACATCGCTACCCTTACGGGATTGTTGGGCCCGGCAAAATCAGTAATGGGCATGACAAGCATAGTTACTCCCGAACGCACAGTAGATAATAAAGGGAAAATAAAAGTGGTGGCCGAAGATAATGCGATGGTGTTAATGGATCATGGCAATGGAGTATTATCGCACGTGCAGTGCGGGTTTAATTATTTCGATCCGTATGGGCACGAAGGTTCCGGCCAGGATAAACCTACTATATCCATTTGGGGAACACATGGCAACCTCCAATTAATAGGATACGATTGGGCTCCATTTGGTGTAGATGTGGCCACGCACGATAATGAAAAAACAAGACGCGAAGCAACCGATACGGGTTCATACGTGTGGCAGGAAGGTGCATCGGTAATTTCGCAAAGCCTGGCAATGGGAAACGAACCGTTGATAGCAGCCGAGCACGCCTTGCATGTGCTGGAAATAATAGAAGCCACACGCGCTTCGCAACAAACCGGCAAGCGGGTAATGTTGAAGTCAACATTTAAATTTCCCGTTGTTTAGCATTACTGATCTCATAATTCAATTATCGATAACATTACATGCTGTTTCTGAACCACAATTTCTTCTCTATGAAAACAAACATCTCGCTTCTGCTTTTACTTGTAGTATGCATCGCGTGTCAAAAACAAAAATTTGATGTGGTTATTAGGGGTGGCACCGTATATGATGGTTCGGGTAAACCGGGCAACGTAACTGATATCGGTATTAATGCCGATACAATTGCTTTTATTGGTGATCTTTCAAAAGCAGTTGGCAAAACCGAAATTGATGCAAGTGGCCTTGCCGTAGCACCTGGTTTTATCAATATGTTGAGTTGGGCAACTGAAACATTGCTAATTGATGGTAATTCGCAGGCCGACATCCGCCAAGGTATAACGTTGGAAGTTTTTGGTGAGGGTTGGAGCATGGGCCCTTTAAACGACAAAATGAAAGCGGATATGAAGGCCGATATGCTACGCAATCCCGACTGGACATTTGAAATTGATTGGACTTCGTTAGGCGAATACCTTCAGTCGTTAGAGCGCAGAGGCGTTGCACCCAATGTGGCTTCGTTTATCGGAGCTACTTCGGTGCGCATTCACGAGTTGGGTTATGCCAATCGGTTGCCAACTGCCGAAGAACTGGAGCGCATGAAAGCACTGGTTAGGCACGCTATGGAAGACGGTGCCTTGGGAGTTGGGTCTTCGCTGATTTACGCACCGGCTAATTATTCCAACACCGAAGAGTTGATTGAATTGTGTAAAGTAGCAAGCGAATATGGCGGAATGTATATTACCCACATGCGCAGTGAAGGCGATAATATATTCAAAGCAGTTGCTGAAACTATCCGGATAGCACGCGAGGCAAACCTACCGGCCGAAATATATCATTTGAAAATGGCCGGCCAGAATAACTGGAACAAACTGGATTCGGTTGTGGCCATGATTGAGCAGGCAAATAAAGCGGGAGTAAAAATTACTACCGATATGTACACCTATATAGCAGGGGCTACCGGATTGGATGCTTCCATGCCACCCTGGGTACAAGAAGGCGGAATTAAAGAATGGATTAAACGGCTGCAAGATCCGAAAATAAGAAAACGAGCATTAGACGAAATGCGCAAACCATCTGATAAGTGGGAAAACCTATTGCTGATGGCTGGTGGAGCCAACCGGGTATTACTGTTGGATTTTGCCAACGATTCACTTAAGCGGTTTACCGGAAAAACGTTGGCCGAAGTTTCTGAAATATATGGAAAGATTCCGGAGGAAACTGCCATGGATTTAGTAATAGCCGATAGCACACGCGTGGGTACTGCCTATTTTATGATGAGTGAAGAAAATGTGAAACGCCAGATCGCGTTGCCATACATGAGCTTTGGATCGGATGCCGGCTCGCCCGCAACAGAAGGTGTGTTTCTAAAGTCCAGCAACCATCCTCGTGCTTACGGTAACTTTGCGCGCTTACTGGGTAAGTATGTGCGCGATGAAAAAGTAATACCCATAGAAGAAGCCATTCGAAGGCTTACATCGCTTCCTGCTGCTAATCTTAAACTAACAAAGCGAGGTTGGTTAACACCCGGCTTTTATGCCGACCTTGCCATTTTTGATGCCGCAAAAATTCAGGATCATGCTACGTTCGAAAATCCACATCAATATAGCACTGGTATGGTACATGTATTTGTAAATGGTGTGCAAGTATTACAAGCGGGTGAGCATACGGGAGCTAAACCGGGAAGAGTAGTAAGCGGACCTGGTAAAAAAAATAAGTAAGGCTTTAGTAGTCTCACCCAGAATCGAACTGGGATCAAAAGTTTAGGAAACTTCTATTCTATCCGTTGAACTATGAGACCGTTGTGTTCTCTGATAAATTATCGGGAACTACAAAATCAATTTTCTTTTCAGTTATATTTTTTTCATTCTACTTGCTAATCACCTTAAGCTTTAAAACTCAGGAAAACTTCTATTCTATCCTCCCGATAGCTATCGGGAGAACTATGAGACCGTTGTGATTTTAAGCAGGTTACAAATTTAAAATAAAATTGAGTTTAGCCCAACCATTATCGTAGCCTTGCCAAGTCAGCTTCGGCTGCAATAAAACCAAAAGCAGAAAAATGGTTACCACCCACCACACGTTCAAATACTTCAATTGCCTTTGCCGTATCTCCATTGTATAAAAACCAATTGCCTACCCCATAACCTTGGGTGGCCAATGCCAGGTCAGCATCGCTGGTTGTGCTGCTTACATTCAAAACCGAATCAACCGGTAGATTGCCTTTGTAGAGATTCAGTCGCTTGAAATAGGAATCATTTTCAACAATCGTCATGTCGGAAGAAATTTTCTCTAATAACTTTTGAGCCGCCTCTGTTTTTCCTTGCCTGCGATAGGTCATGTACAGCCAATCAACTGTGGCCGTTATCAAATCATCGTTATCGCTCACGTCCATACATTTTAAATAAGCTTGCTCGGCTTTATCCAATTCGCCTTTCAGATAATGGGCTAATCCTAAATGATACCATACGTTAAATTGCGTAGTAGATAATGGTTTGTTTATTCGGTTCGGAATTCCATCGGGTTCAAGTTCCAACGGAGTGGCAGGCATTAGCGCTGCCGCTTTTGTAAAATCTTCAATGGCGGCATCGAACTTGCGTTGCGAAAGATACCGGTGCCCCCGATGCCGATAAAGTTTGTATGAATGGGGATATCGCTCAATACCTTGTGTAAATACATCAATGGCCTGGTTGTATTTTACTTTATACGCCAACCTGCGGCCCAACCAGATGTAGTTTTCTTCTGAAGCGTCTGCTTCAAAATTTTTCTGCGCCACCGCCAGGTTGCTGTCTAGTTTTGCATTGGGTTGTGTGGGTGCGTAGTATTCCAATCCCAACAGCGAATATACCTCAGCTGCTTCTGCTGCCGCTTGCTCGGGGTTGTTTTGTTTACAGGCACACACTACCACAAACAATAAATAAAAGCTAAATCGTTTCATACGTTAATCGTTACCCGGCTGTTTTAATGTAAAACCAGCTTTTCGTTTTTCTTCATCCACAATCTTTTTTACATCGGCCAATAATTTTTTGGCATCATAAACAATGCCGTCTTTCACGGTATATTTTATACCACCTGCACGCACTACTTTGTTATCGTCTGTTAATTTAATAGCTCCGGTTCCATAAAGGGTTTGCAGGTTGGTTAATGGATTCTCTTCTACAATTACAAAGTCGGCCAGTTTACCAATCTCCACTGTTCCCAAGTCTTTGTCAGCCCCCAATGCCTGTGCACCAAACATAGTGGCCGATCGGATTACTTCCAGTGGATGAAATCCGGCTTCGCGCAACAACTCCAACTCGCGGATATAGGCAAAACCATACAACTGAAAAATAAATCCTGAATCGGAACCTGTTGTTACCCGACCACCCCGGTTTTTATACTCGTTCACAAAAGTCATCCATAACCGGTAATTTTCTTTCCACTGTATTTCCTGCTCGGTACCCCACGCATGCCAGTATGAGCCGTGCGAAATTTTACTGGGTTGATAAAATGCCCACAACGATGGCAGGGTGTAATCTTCATGCCATTCGGCCCTGCGCGCCCGGTGTAAATCGCGGTTGGCTTCGTAAATATTAAAGGTAGGGTCTAAGGTGAAGTTCAGTGCCAGTAATTCATTCATAACTTTATTCCAATGTTCCGAATGCGGTGCGGCTGCCTGCTTCCATAAAGTTCCGGCATCGCCAAAGCGGTGCATTTCATTTTGGTAGTTATAATCAAGCGAAAAATTTTGCACGGTTTGGTTGGTAAACAAGGCCTCGGGCAAACCATACCAATGCTCCATGCTGGTTAACCCCGCGCGCGCAGAATGCAACACATTCCATTGTGCTACACTCATTTGTGCATGATGCGTACACGAGCGAAGACCCAACTCTTTATTCTTCCGAATGGCGGCATCCATTACTTCGGGGGTGGCACCGAAAAATTTAATACCATCCGCACCTTTGTTTTTATTTTCGATAACCCACGCACGGGCCTGATCGGCAGTTACAATTGGGTCTTTGGCCCCTTGCCCAAATGATGTATAGGCATATATGCGCGGAGCGGTAATCTTGTTTTGAGCACTCTTTACTTTTTGATCCAGCACCCAATCCAACCCATTGCCAGCCGATGGTTCGCGAATTGTTGTTATGCCGTGTGCCATCCACAGTTTAAATACATACTCAGCAATGGGTGCCTGGCTTCCACCAATGTGGCCGTGCATATCTACGAAGCCCGGCATCAGGTACATGCCCGCACAATTAATTTCCTTTCCGCCTGCTTCTAATTTTGGTCTGCGACTTTCGTTGATGGGTACACCGGGATAACCCACCGTGGCAATGTTTACTATGCGATTTTGTTTCACCACAATATCAACCGGCCCAATGGGTGGCGCTCCGGTTCCGTTTATTAAGGTAACACCTCTTATAATAAGCTGTGAATATGGGCCATCGCCTTCTTTAACCTCGGGGGCTTTGGCTATTTGTGCATTAGCAACAACAGATAAGCCAATCAAACAAATAAAAATTAATATGCGCATGGTGAAAAGTTTTTTGGAAAGTAGGTATTTTCAGCAAGTTTAACCACGCCTGGTGTGGCGAGTATCTGAATTTGATTATAAATGGTAATCCGTAAAGTAGTTTTGTTGGTGCTGCTGTTGGCCCTGGGTGCTGCCGGTGCCTGGTGGTATTACAGCATGCGCAAAACTGTAAAGCCCGCTGCGCCCAACCGTTCCACACTGGATTCTGCCTTGCAGGTTCCGGTATCGACCTTGCGCATACCGCTTGAGTTTTCATTAAAAGACCTGGAGGCAACGGTAAATAAAAAACTAAGTGGTACTTTTTTGCAGGAATGGATAGCGGTGGGCGACAAAAAAAAAGATAGTGTTTACCTGGCACTGCAGCGATTTGATCTGATAAAATTAAAATGGCAACCGGGGTTGCTCACCGCTCAAATTCCCTTGCGCATCGAATTTAAGTTTATGAAAAAAGCGGTGGGCATTCGCATTGCGAACGATAAGCCTGTTGCAGCCGAAGTAGTGGTTTGTCTGAAATCGAAGATTATGCTCGATGACCATTGGGGGTTGAATGCCACAACGAGCATTGACACCGTGCTTTGGAAAATGGAACCAACGCTTAAAGTTGTGTTTGTAAATGTAAACCTGCGCGGCCTGGCCGATAAATACGTAGCACGCAATCAGGAAAAACTAACGCATCGGTTTGATAGCTTGATGCACGAAGTAATTGATAGCCGAAAAGTAGTTGAAAAAATCTGGGGCGATATTCATAATCCCATTATCATTAAAAAATCCGAACCCCAGGTAGGCCTTGTAGCCAAAGCAGAAGCATTGAGCTCGCGCTGGAATCCAAACCCGGATGGTAACATTTCGGCTATGGTAACTTTAAAAACGCGCGTATATAGTTGGTTTGAAAAGCCGCTGCTGATAGAGCCGGCTCCACTGCCCCGGCACCGGTATGCACCACATGAAGAAGATGAGTTGGATTTATTTGTGCATACAAGGCTACCGTTTTACCAAATCAATGCTTATGTAAACCGAAACCTCGATAAGATGTCGTTACAGTATAGCAACTATGTACTAAACCTGCACCATGCCGAGTTGTATGGCAGCGAACAAGAGTTGGCACTTGAGCTACGGGTGCGCGGAGCGCTGCGTGGAAAAATTTATTTCAGAGCCTTACCATACTACGATACAGTTACCCAAGTAATAGGGCTAACCAATTTGAGGTACGACTTAAATACGGAAGAAGCTTTGCTGAACACAGCCGATTGGATGCTGCACGATAACCTGGTGGCAATATTGGCCGATACCGTAAAAAAAGATTTAACAGAAGAACTAAATGCATTGCCACAATTAATAGAAGGAGCTATTGCACGCGGTAAGTCGGGCAACAAAGTAAAACTCACAGTCGATTCGCTGGCAATTACTTCGCATGCTTCTTTAATTACTGCGCACGATATTCAATGGGTGCTTCGGGCGCGCGGCCGGGCTGGTGTTGCATTGAAAAAGAAAATTCTGGAAAGCAAGAAACCTTAATATTTACAAGTGTTAGGCTAAATTTCAATCCGTCTAAATCGTTTTCAGTAATATTTTGGTATTAATAGGGTAATATTTAATCCTAATTGGGTTTACTTTGATCTAAATCTACCTCCCTATGAGCAAACCAAAAACCCGTTGGATTGTAATCTTTACTATCCTTACCGTATTACAACTGCTGGTATTATTCCAGGCTGGCAACCCCGTTAGCGATCAGGCCGAGGCCATTGATAAATCAGACACAGCGTGGATGATTGTAGCTACTGCCTTTGTATTGTTTATGACCCCCGGTCTTTCGTTTTTCTATGGTGGGATGGTGAGTTTCAAAAATGTAATCTCAACCATGCTGCAGAGTTTTATTGCACTGGGCGTGATTAGTTTATTGTGGTACCTGGTTGGATTCAGCCTGGCCTTTGGCGATAGCATGGGTGGCATCATAGGTAATCCAACAACATTCTTTGCATTTAAAAATGTAGGACTTAATCCGCATCCGGCCCTAGCACCTACATTTCCGTTTTTATTATTCGCTTTGTTTCAATTGAAGTTTGCCATCATTACCCCGGCATTAATTACCGGTAGTTTTGCCGAGCGTGTTAAGTTTACTTCCTATCTCATCTTCATGTGTTTGTTCTCGCTGTTAATTTATTGCCCGCTGGCACATTGGACGTGGCACCCCGAAGGCTTTTTGCGTGTATGGGGTGTACTCGATTTCGCAGGCGGAACCGTGGTACACATGTCGGCTGGTTTTGCAGCCTTAGCAGGAGCGTATGTGTTGGGCAAGCGCGAAGAAAAACAACATCAACCAGCCAATATTCCATTCATCATCCTCGGCACCGGTATGCTTTGGTTCGGATGGTTTGGTTTTAATGCCGGTTCGGCTTTGGCCGCAAATGGTTTGGCTGTGCAGGCCTTTGCAACAACCAACATGGCTTCCGCATCGGCCATGATTACCTGGGTTATGTTCGATGCCTTGGTAGGCCGAAAAATTTCTGCCATGGGCGCATGCATTGGTGCAGTGGTTGGCCTGGTGGCAATTACACCAGCAGCCGGTTTTGTAAATCTTGGTCAAAGTATATTCATTGGCTTTGTGGCAGCTATTGTAAGCAACATGGCGGTTTATTATAAAAACAAAACTTCGTTGGATGATACTTTAGATGTATTTCCATGCCACGGCCTTGGCGGGATTGTGGGTATGATTCTTACGGCCGTGTTTGCAAGCGATGTGGGTTTAATAAATGGCAACACCGAAACCATTAAATACCATTTACTCGCGCTGGTAATTGTAGGCGTATTTACGTTTGGTGGCTCGTATGTAATCTTTAAAATTACCGGCATGATTACACGACTGCGCGTTTCGCCTGAAGATGAACAAGTAGGTCTTGATCTGAGTCAGCATTCCGAAACCATGAAAATATCTACTCGGTAAAGGTGCTTTTATTGCGCGATTTCCGTGGATAGTTTATGACTCTGAGCTCCTGGCATCAAATAAAAACTAACAGAACGCGTACCTTTCGGTATGAACGAAGACAAAATAATTGTATTCGATGCGTACGATACGGTAGTGGCTGCCAATCTTGTTAAAACTAAACTGGATGCATTTGGCATTCCCTGTTTTTTAACGGATGAAAATTTTGTAGGCCTCTACCCTATCCGTAACGAGGTATTCCCCGGTATCCGCTTACACATTTTTGAAAAAGATCGCGCACAGGTAAAAGAAATTTTAAAGGATGAAATTTCCATTGAGCATGCATGCCCGGTGTGCCAATCAACTGAAATTGTATTTGAACCCAGCCGCAAAAGTTTAACCACGTATGTAATGGCTGAAATCCTGATGGGATTGTTTCTACCGGTTAAGAAAGTATATCGGTGCCAGGCTTGTAAGCGGGAGTTTGAATCAATTGACTAAAGTAGAGCCATTCAAAGATTCAAGATTTAAGATTCCGGATTAGTTGATCCTGATTTTGAATCTTGAATTAAATAATACTAAATCTTCAACACGGTAAACTCCACCCTTCTGTTGTTAGCCATACCAGCCTCGGTATTGTTGGTATCAATTGGTTTCGATTCGCCATAACCATGTGCCTCCAATCTGGAAGAATCAATACCCTGGCTAATCAGATAATCCACTACGGCTTGCGATCTGCCTTGTGACAGGTTCAGGTTGTAGGTATCAGAGCCGCGGCTATCGGTATGGCCTGCAATTTCAATTGATACTGTTGGGTTCTGTTTCAGAAAGTCAACCACTTTATTTAACTCCACATACGATTCGGACTTAAGGGTGGTCTTATCATAATCAAAGTAGATATTTTTTAACCGAACGGTTAATCCAACTTCAATGGGGGCCAGAAAAAGATTTTTAATAACAGGTGTAATTTCTGCGCTTTCTACCTGCACACTATCCGTTGTATTCAAATAACCTTCTGCTGAAGCTGTAAACAAATACCAACCCAAACCGGCAATGTTTTGCTGATACTTGCCCACAGTTACCGGCAGGTTGTATTTAACCGAGCGATCGGGCTTGTACACAATATCCACCTTACCCACATTAATTTTCTGATCCGTCTTCTTATCAATCAGATCGCCTGCCAATATCAATTGTTTGCTTAGCGGAGTAAGGTACACATCCACGTGAATAGTGGTATCGCTGTTGATGCGTGGCACCTTATAGCTTTGCGTAAACGGCATAAAGCCTGTGGCGGCTACATCTAATGTATAAGTATCTATTTCCGGAACGCGTGTCTCAAAAATTCCGTTGGGTGTGGTTCTTAAATGAACGGGTTGTTGATCTTTCATTTTAACATCTACCAGCGATTGTACTGTAAGATTTGTTTTTTGATTGTAGGTAGTGCCGGTAAGTAGAATCTTGAAGTTGCGGGGTTTCAGAATAAACAAATCAAAATTACCACCATCAATGCGGGCACCTGTGCGTGCTGTAAAAATGTTTCCGTGTGTATCAATTGAAAAATATGCATCCGCTACGGGTGTGTTCACATTTTTACCCAGGTTTACAGGTTCGCTCCAGTTTTGCCAGCTATCGTCCAAGCGGGTTGTCTTGTAAATATCGGTTCCACCTACTTTATCTTTTGAAAACCTGTCGCTGGAAAAATACAACGTCTTTTGATCGGGTGCGAGAAACGGACTGTATTCATCGGCTGGCGAGCTGATTTTTAGTTTCACCGGCTTACTCCATTGGCCATTAGCCTGATTGGAGATATACAAATCGCTAAACTTATCGCCTTGCTTTTCGCTCATATAAATGATCAGATGCTGGCCATCGGCAGAAATAGTGGCGCCATTAAAAACCCCCTTATCCATTGCATCAAAACCGGGAATAGTTAATTCCGTCCAGCCACCTGCTGTGTTTACAATTGAAAACCCTTTTGAGTTTTTGGCTCGCCCGCCACGCACAAACAGCGAACCATCGGGCAAAACATTAAACACCTGGTTGTAGCGGTTTTGATTAAGCGGTGGCCCTAAGCGTTTACCTTCCGACCACTCGCCTTTATCATCCAGCGTGGAAACCCAGATATCCTGGCTGTTTTCTTTACCGAACGTATTTTGCGGATGGTTGCTTACAAAATAATACAACTTGGTTCCATCTATAGAAATAACAGGCGATACCTGATGATAAAGTGTATTGATTTTATCGTTCATCTTTACCAGTTCGTACCGCGAACTGATTTCCTGAGCCCATACTGAAACGGAAGCCAACCAGACAATAAGGACAAATTTGTATTTCATGTTTTAGAATTTGCAATCTATGATTTACGAATTACGATTTTTTGATCAGTGAAATTTTACAATGTTGGTAAACTAAAGAAATGTCGGCTGCTATCAACCCGAGCCATTTGTGCTATAGCTACCAGAATTATTACAAATGCTATTAGATTAAAGATAAACAAGCGTTTGTGTTTGGCTACCGCATCAGTCATCTTTTTGGAAGTAGTGCGGGCCAGTGTAATCAAACCCACTGCTATCAACATCATGCTAATGTGCTCTACCAGCCAATAGCGGGTTACTGCATTTTTCATAGAAGCCCCGTCAAATATTACAAGCGGACTGATGAAGTAAAGTATTAACCCAATCAGCAATTGCGAGTGTGTAAGAATAAATAACCAAAGGCTCACCTTATTATCGGTAGCAGTAAATGCCCGCTTCTGTTGCCAGCCCTGAAAGGAGCGAAACAACAAAATCAACAGAAACACCAGTATAAAATAGCGTAAGGTGGAGTGGGTAAGTACCAATAAATCGGTCATAATTAAAATCTAATTCGTTTTACTCCGAAAATTACCAAGTTTTTTCGCTTATCCGGCCAGTTAAATCTAAAATTAGGGGCTTAAAGGAAAATATAAACGAGTAAGCAGCAGCATACCTTAAATTTCCGGTTACTATTTAGTAATCAATATGCTTATGAAAAAAATACTTTATCTGCTCTGTTTTGTTACCTGCAGCACATTTGCACAGGAAAACCTCGGCTATCAACGCCCACCCGAAGCAATTGCAAAACTGCTGGAAGCACCGCTTACTCCGTTTGTTTCATTCTCGCCCGATAAACAATGGATGTTGTTTCTGGAGCGTTCTGATTTTCCAACCATTGAACAACTTTCGCGGCCCGAGCTACGGATTGCAGGGCTGCGCATCAATCCACAAAACTTTGGCCCCAGCCGCAGCAGCTATACCATCGGCTTAAAGGCTAAACGATTAAATGATGGCGAAGAATTAGCTATCAAAAATTTACCCGATCCACTTTCAGCAAGCAGCATTTCATTTTCGCCCGATAGCAAGAAGATTGCTTTCCTGCAAAACAATCCGGATAAGATTGAACTTTGGTTGATTGATATTACCACACTTGCTGCATCTAAACTAACCGAGCGCAAAATCAACAACGTAATGGGCGGCTACACGTGGCTTTCCAATTCGGAACAAATCCTGTTTGCAGCCGTACCCGAAAACTTAAAGCCACTTCCTGAAAAATCGAGAATCCCAGCCGGCCCCGTGGTAGAAGAAAACCTGGGTAAGAAAGCACCTTCGCGCACATATCAGGACTTATTAAAAAATCCACATGATGAGGCTGCCTTCGATTACTACGCACAATCCGATCTGGTTCTGAAAAGTATCACCGGCCTTGAAAAAACGCTTAATGCCAAAGCCATACATGCTGGTTTTAATCCATCGCCCGATGGTAAATTAATACTAACCGAAATTATTCAGAAGCCCTACTCTTACTTAGTTCCAGCCTATTTATTTCCTACCACTGTTAGCGTGGTTGATTTAGATGGTAAGCTGGTGAAAGAGATAATAAAAATTCCATTGCTGGATTATATCCCCACAGGGTTTAATGCCACCCAACGCGAACCACGCGCACATAACTGGCGTGCCGATAAACCAGCTACTTTAGTGTGGGCGCATGCACAAGATGGTGGCGATCCGAAAGCCAAAGCCGATATACGCGATAAAGTTTATACGTGGGATTATCCTTTCAGCGGCAATGCAAAAGAGTTAATCAGTTTACCACTTCGCTTCTCGCGGATTAGTTGGGGTAACGATAATGTAGCCTGGGTGTATGAGCGCTGGACAAGCGATCGCAAAGAACGTGTATATCAGGTAAACCCAGCTACCGGAGTTAAGAAAACTGTATTTGATCGCAACTACGAAGATGGATACAACGATCCGGGTACCGTTATCACAACCCCTAATCAATATGGACGTAACGTTATGGCGATTACCAACAATACTGTATTCTTAACCGGAGCCGGTTCTTCGCCTGCCGGTGATTTACCCTTTTTGGATAAAATGGATTTGAATACAGGAAAAAAAACCCGCCAGTGGCAATGTGCCGCACCGTATTACGAAACGTTTATCACATTCCTCGATTCAAAGAAAGGAACCTTTATTACCTCGCGCGAATCGAATACAGAAAACCCGAATTATTATGCGCGTACAATTGGTTCAACCAAGCTTAGCCCTGTAACTGCTTTTCCGCATCCGTATCCACAACTTAAAGACGTTACCAAGCAGGTTTTAAAATACAAACGTGCCGATGGTGTGGAACTTACTGCCGATTTGTATTTACCACCCGGTTATAAAAAAGAAGACGGACCGTTACCGGGATTTGTGTGGGCTTATCCGCGCGAATTTAAATCGGCCGATGCTGCCGGCCAGGTGAAAGGCTCTCCGCATACCTTTACGCGTTTAAGTTGGGGCGGGCCCATTTATTGGGTAATGCGTGGTTATGCTGTGTTTGATAATGCTTCGATGCCTATTGTAGGCGAAGGCACTACCGAACCAAATGATACGTATATTCCACAACTGGTGGCCAGTGCCAAAGCTGTAGTGGACTATGGTGCAGCGTTGGGAGTGCTTGATCCAAACCGCGTAGGGGTTGGCGGGCATTCGTACGGTGCGTTTATGACTGCCAACCTGCTCGCACATTCCGATATTTTTAAAGCAGGTATTGCCCGCAGTGGTGCCTATAACCGCACATTAACACCATTCGGTTTTCAGGCCGAAGAGCGTACCTACTGGCAGGCACCCGAAGTGTATTACCAGATGTCGCCTTTCTCATATGCCGATAAACTGAAAGAACCAATTTTATTTATACACGGTGAGGCTGACAACAACTCGGGTACCTTCCCAATTCAAACCGAACGTTTTTACAATGCCATTAAAGGTCATGGTGGCACAGCGCGCTACGTAGTATTACCATACGAAAGTCATGGCTATGCCGCCAAGGAAAGTATTATGCACACGCTTTGGGAAATGGATACCTGGTTAGATACGTACGTAAAGAATCCTACCGAAAAACCAAAAGATACCAAGGTGAACATGAAGTATTGATTATCGCAAGACGCCAAGCAACAGCAACAGGCAATCCGATCTGGATTGCCTGTTGGGTTTTAACCAGTTTCATATAAGACTGAATTTTTACTTACATTCGTTTACCCATTCCTGTTGTATGAAATTCCCCCGTGTCCTCCCGGTTTTTATTCTGCTATCTTCATTCATCATTACAAAAGCACAAGCCCAACCCGATTCGGTTACGGTAGGTTCGTATGTGATTAGTGTGCACGATATTAACTTTCGTGATAAGGAATATACCATGCGTTTTTGGTTGTGGTTTTTATACGACAACCCCGCCTTTGATTTTTCCACCCAGTTAGATATTCCCAATGCCAAATCGATTGATGCACCCGAAATAATTTTAGATAGCATAAATGGAAAAACCTGGGCCATTATGAAAATGAAAGCCACCATGAAAGAAAGCTGGCAGGTAACAGATTTTCCGTTCGATAAACAGCACTTGCGTGTACAGATAGAAAACGCCCTGTTTGATATTAACAGTTTAGTGTTTAAACCCGATGTGAAAGGAAGCACGTACGACAAAGCCGAGGCGTTAGATGGCTGGGACATAACTAACTTTAAGGTTTCATCGGTATTGAATGATTATGAAACCGGCTTTGGAGACCCCCGCCCTCATCGCGACTTTCAGAATTTTTCGGCATTTGCTATTGAACTGGATATTGAAAGAAATGCGTGGGGCTTATTTCTTAAAATCTTTATCGGCATGTACATCGCATTTCTGATCTCTGTTATCAGTTTTACAATTCAGGTGCAAGAACTTGAGCCACGCTTTGGCTTACCGGTGGGTGGCTTGTTTGCTACAGTGGGTAATAAATACATTATCGATTCCATCTTGCCCGAAACTTCGGCCTTTACATTGGTAGATACGTTACACACACTTACCTTCTTAGGAATTTTTGGAACATTGGTAGTTTCGGCCTTAGCCTTACGGTATTACGATAATGGAAAAAAAGACAAAGCCGTTCGGGTAAATCAGGTGGGCGCCCGCATTGTGTTATGGGTATATGGCGTTTTGAACTTGATATTGGTGGGGATTGCCATTATTTAGTAGTAGTAAAATCTCAAAATTGAAATTTCGCTACACAAACATCACTTTAGAATTTATTCTTAGTATCAATCAGAATGGTTACAGGCCCATCATTTACCAACTCAACTTTCATATCAGCACCAAACTCACCGGTTTGAACCGGCTTGCCTAACACCAATTGAACAGCCTCGATAAACTTTTGGTACAGCGGAATTGCCACCTCCGGTTTTGCTGCTTTCAAGTAGCTGGGTCGATTACCCTTTTTAGTACTGGCGTGTAATGTAAACTGGCTCACGATTATGATATCGCCACCGGCATCCTTTACACTTACATTCATTACACCTTCGCTGTCATTAAAAATTCGAAGGTTAACAACCTTGGCTGCCAGCCAATCAATATCCTCCTGTGTATCGGCATCTTCAATTCCAACCAATAGCAGCAAACCCAAACCCATGTTTGCTTTAAGCTGTTGATGAATGGTTACTGACGCTCGCGCTACACGCTGAATAACGGCAATCATTTTGCTGATGGTGGTAAATAATCCAGGGGCAACATATCGCTGATTTTTTCAGACCAGCCCCAATACATTTCTACAAACAGATTTTGAACCGGTTCGTAATATCCATTCGAATAAATTTTCATTTCATCAAAAATACGAAGAAATGAATCCTGAACTTTTCGTGTAGTGCGGCCCACCGTTGGCGGATAAGCCGGCTTTTCATTTTTGTAGCGTACTGCAAGGGTTCGTTTAAACAGAGTTTGTGTTTGATCGTTCATGATCTGCTCTGCATTGGCTAACTCGCGCGAAACTTCTTCAATCAGCTCAGGCTTGGCTGCCAGGCGCGAATAATATTTCAAACTATCGCCCGAAGAAGTTATATCTGCTTTCAGTGCAGTCAGCTTTTTATCCAGAAATTCTTTTGAAGGGCGTTGTGGATTAGGAACCAGATTTACTAACCGCACTTCAAAGCCTTCATCCATCCAATTTTTGCGCAAAAGTGTACGCATAAAATGGGTGATAGAACCACGATAAGCACGCTCCCGCTCTTTGCTCCATTGTTTCAACTGCCGATCGTGCTTAGGTGTTAATTGTTGAAAAGATGGAATGCCAAAAACTTCCAATCGCTGTTCTGAATAGTTCAACTCAAATTTTTGCATATACCATTGAATGGTGTAACCCAACGCTTTGTTTTCTATTACAATGGGTTTACGGGCATGTGCCACTAATATGCGAGCCTGTTTGTCAAAATAAAGATGAATATCGCGTGGATTCAGAATAGTGCAATTAGCTGCATTTGCTGTTTCTCCTAAAAAACTTCGTTTGAAGATGGCAAAGTTCTGAGCCCAGCCCGCTGTATCTGCTGTTATAATTACTTCTCTCAATTTAACCTCCTGGGTTTTAAGTTTTATGGTAAGCCTGAATTCAGACCCATTAAATTCAAAGGCTTGCTGAAAGGGTTCATAACCAACATAAGCAACTGTAAAATCATATTTGCCATCTGGAAATTTCTGAAGCACAAACTTTCCCTCCATATCGCTGCTGATGCCAATACTGGTGCTGGCAAAAAATACATTGGCAAAAGGAATGGGTTCGCCCGAATCGGCATCGGTAATGGTTCCGGAAATTTTATTGACTTGCGCACTTGCTACGGTGGCGAGCAAAGCTGCACAAAAGATAAAACTGTGCTTAATATTGTTGTAATACTGCCGATTCATACACCTGCAACCCCTGTTTTCCCGACTTCGCTTCGGCTACCATAGCACGCGCTACTTTTTGTGCATCAATGCCTTTATACTTTTGTGGAATGAGTGCTCCGAAAATTTTATAGAATACCTTGGCTGCATCTTCACCACTGCGCTGCTCTTTGCGATCGCCCAACAGCAACGAAGGCCTGAAAACATACGTAGCGTGGTAGTTTATTTCTATAATTGCAGCCTCTACCTCGCCCTTCACCTGATTGTAAAAAATACGTGAGTTCTTATCCGCGCCAAGCGCTGATACCAGCAAAAAATTTTCAGCACCATTTTGTTTAAGTGCTTTTGCTACTTCAACCGGGTAATCAAAATCTACTTTACGAAACGCTGCTTTGGTTTTTGCTTGTTTGATGGTGGTGCCCAAACAACAAAATATATCGTCTGCTTGCAGGCTGTTGAGTTTAGCCCATTCCTCTACGTTCAGTAAAACATTTTCTAACTTCGGATGAGTAATAGCTAGCGGCTTGCGGCTAAGTGCTATCACTCTTTGATATGCCGCATCAGGCAGCAGTAACTGTACTAATTGGTTGCCAATTAATCCGGTTGCTCCTGCTACTAATGCGGTACGGGCCATTAAAATGTTTGCTGAATTTCTTTTCTTAATTCTGAAAGTGCGAGCCCGATCAGGTCAACCTGCTTGGACATAATCGCTTCAAAAATCTTTTTCGACAATTCGATGCTGGTGGCTTCGGCTGGTAAAACGGAAGCAGCATCGTTTATGGTTAACACAAGGTCTTCCTTGGCATTACGCACCTGGTTCCAAACTTCTTCGCTCATGTAAACCTGCTGCGATACGTTATGGTTAAACTCATTGCGGATTTCATCCAACAATACCCGTTGAAAATCGCGTGCGGTAAAACCCGGATTGTTTAACCGAATTAATAAGTTCTGGGGTGCAATACGCTCTAGAAACAACGTCATGCGTTCATACGCTTGTAGCCGGGCGGGTAAAATGGTTTCAATACTGCGGGTGCGTATTTCTAATTTCTTCAATTCAATTTCCTTGATAATAAACGATCGAACGGTTAGGTAAACTGCATACAGTACCAATGCCGCGGGGATCAGGATTTTTCCAAATTCAATAACAGCTTCCATGGGAATTAAATGAGTTTCAAAGGTGTTTAATTTTTAGATAATTTTGACTGTTGCCTTATAATATTAACGCCTGATGTTTGAAAAAATTGAACCGGTAGGATTAACACCCCGGGCAGCAACAGAAGTACGAAAGATTATGCAAACCAAAAACATACCCGCTGAGTATGGTTTACGGGTGGGCATTCGTGGAGGTGGTTGCGGGGGAGTAGCCCTAATAATTGGTTTCGATAAAGAAAAACCAACCGACCTTACTTATACCCTTGAAGGTATTACCATTCACATCGATAAAAAGCACACCATGTACCTGATTGGCAAGCAAGTGGATTTTTATGAAGGTGCCGATGCGAAGGGGTTTATGTTTGCGGAGCAGGGGAAGTAGATTAACCAATAAGATTATCTCATCAACTCGCTATAATGTTTGGTAGTTAAACGGTTAACCCGATAAATTAAACTCATCACGGAACAATACGCCAGGCAAAATAAGTTCTTAATAGCAAGTGGCCTTTTCAAAATTGCCTGCCGGGCACTGGCAAGCGCGCTGCCTGTTACCTTCCAATATAAATGATAAAAGGCCGCTTCGCGATGGAGGCGTGCGGGATCGGCCGCATACACTACTTCCCAATCTTTTATAAATTTTTCCAATTCACTGCTATCCGGTTTTTGAAGGCTATCAAAACCAGAACTTCTTCGTTGTTTTGATAAAAAGCTGATCGTTCGATCAATCAATGCAAAGCGAAAAGAAAATTCTTTTCTGGACACAGATGTTCTTACTATCCGGTAAAAGTAAAGTGGCTCGGTTAGATTAACCGATGGAAACTTATCAACCACACGCGCAGCCAGGTCGGTATCGGCCATGTTAGTTCTAAAGTAAAGCCTGTAAAATTCAGTTAACTCCCGTAACAACCTGGTTCTGAAAATAGAAGTTGGCCCATGAAACTGCGGTACTGCTAAATTGGCTTCCTGAATGTAGTTGTAATCATCAGAAAGATTCATGCTTCTAATTAGTATTCCGCTCTCATCCATTGCCCAATAGGAGGTGCCGCACATGGCTACTTCTGGTTTTTGATCGAGTAATGTAATTTGTTTTTCTATTCGGGTAGGATGCGACACATCATCGGCATCGGTTATGGTTACATATTCTGTTTCAACGTACTGAACCATCTCATTCATGGTTACTACGCGGCCCCGGTTTTCATCAAAATAAAATCGTTTAATGCGTAAATCCTGAAACAATTCCATTTTAGCACGGGTGGCATCGGTAGAGCCATCGTCCACCAGCCACAATTCAAAATCGGTAAAGGTTTGCTCTAACAAACTTGCAATGGCTTCTTCAATAAAGCTGGCAGCATTGTAAGCCGGCATAATAAGGGTAAGTTTTGGCATAAAGATTACTTACCGGGAATGAATAGTAGGGTTAGAAATTAATCGCGGGCTTTACTAACGGTTACCGTTGCTTTTTTACACACTCCACCAATAGGAGGATTAAATTTCGAGATCTGAACCTCCACACGTTGTGCTTCGTAAAAAGATTCCAGCGTTCGGCTTGCAATAGCATAGCCAACTGTTTCCAACAACTTGGAAGGCTTAGCCATTTCATCTTTTACAATCGCATAAAGATTTTCGTAGTTGATGGTTCCGCTCAGATCGTCCTGAAAAGCCGAATCGGAAAATTCGGTTTGCACTACTACATCTACTTCAAATTTATTTCCGGAAGATCGCTCATGCGGATATACCCCGTGGTATGCATGAAACTCGAGCCCCTCCAACGCAACTTTACCGGTCATTGAATATCGTCAAAGAAAGAACGTTGGGTTTGTTGCACCACCGTTGTTTCAACTGCCACCATCTTTACAGTTTCTGTTGCCACAGGTTGCTGCAACGATTTTTTAATTTCGTTTTCAAGTTCGGCATTGGGGAACAATGCTTTTTTGCTTTCGCGTTTGGCCAATGCCAGGTGTTGATCAGGATCGAAATCGCGAGCCGCAGATTTAGCACGCTCCACACGATCGATGGTTTCACCTGCAAGGCGTTTTAAATCCGAAAGCAAATTATCGCGATGGAGTTCTAATGTTTTGTAATGTTGTCCCAATGTTTTCAGGCGTTCTTCCATTTCATCCAACATCTGGCGCGACAGCATTTCGGCTTCTTCAATAGTATTCTTCGCTTTTGTTTTGGCTTCATTCAAAATTGAATCGGCCATTAGCTGATTTTCCCTTAAAATTAACTCAGCCGTTTTGTTTGCTTGCCCGATTACGCTGGCGCCTGTATCTTCGGCAGTCTTAAGTGTTTTGTAAAGTGAACTTTCTACTTCGCGTAACTTGGAAACTTCGCGCTCGGTAGCTTCCAACTTAATTCGATGTTCCTTCATCTCATCCAATACACGCTCCCATTCCTGCGATAGCGTAAGCAAAAAGGCATTTACTTCATCTTTGTCATAGCCGCGAAGTACTTTTTCAAAAGCTTTCTGACGGATTTCCAGCGGTGTGATTTTCATACAGGCGTGGTTTAATTACAAGTTTAAAAAATGGTGTCAGTCTAAAAAATGGCTATCAATTCTTAATCTGTTGATAGCTATAACGTTAATCCACAGCCAAATGTATAAATTTTTATCAGAATTACCTTAACGGGATACATTTCACAACAGAAACCGTAGATCCCAAACAGAAATACTACGGTCGTCACTGGCACTTACCAATTGGTTTTGGTGCGATGTCCACAACAGTTTATTAACCGATGTGCCGTGGCCGGCATGTCGGGCTTTATCAATAACCTTTAGTAACCTCAACTCCCGGGTTGTCCAGATTTTAATCGATTTATCCATACTGGCAGTAGCAAAATATTCCCCGGAAGGGCTAAACACAATATGATTAATGGCAAACAGGTGGGCCACCACCTCACCCACCTGGTTATAGCTGGCGCGTACATCCCATGCCTTAAGCCGGGCATCGCGCGAGCCGCTAATTAAAAAATTACTATCGGGTGTATAGCGTAGTGCAAAAACAGAATTAGCATGCGCCTTAAACTCGTATTTCAATTTATAATCTCGTAAGGAAAAAATCCGGATGTAGCTATCGCTAAAACCGATCGCTACATCTCCGCTTTTTGGATTGATGGCAAACACGCGGGCATTCTTTTCGGATGGGGCTAACCTGGTTTTGATGCGGAAGTTAATCCGATCTATTATTACAATTATTCCTTCGCCTGTTGCCACCAGCAAATCATCTTCTATGGTGGTGATATCGAAAATAGCAGCCGATGTAACTTGTAAGGATGCTACTTCTCTTTTTTGCTGCCAATCCAATACACGAATACCATCGTAATTATGACCAGCTATTAATAAGTTGGATTTTTTATCGTAATGAATGGCATAAACCGAATTAGGAAGCCGCGCAATCAGATCACCCTCGTTGGGCTGTGTTAAATCCCACTTTACAACCATACCATCACCACCGCCCGAAAAAAAAACTGAATTACTATCGGCAGGCGCTAACGTGTAAACACAATCGTGATGGCCGGTAAATGCGTGTAGTTTATTAACCTGAACAGCCGACATGATGTGGATTTCGATTTTTTTACCAAAATTGTATGAATAACTGAGACAAACCAATGCCCCTGATGAAATTACAGAAGGACAATGCACAAAGTGGATGGGCGCTTTGGTTTATTACCGAAACCGAACAAGAACTTGAACAAGTAAGTGGTACACGGGTGGATGATACAATTGCCAGTTATACCAAGCGTTTGGAATGGTTGGCTGGAAGATCGTTGCTGAAGGAATTAGTAGAACAATGTGGGTTGGAGTTTTATGGATTGGAAAAGAATGAGTTTGGTAAACCTTTGCTACTCAAACACCCACACCACATTTCACTATCCCATTCATTCCCCTATGTAGCAGCACAACTTGATTTACACACCGAAGTAGGTATCGACCTGGAACAACCCAAAGCCAAGTTGTTGAACATTGCACCCCGCATTTTAGCTTCGGGCGAGTTGGCCGATGCCGGAGAAGATATACTGAAACACTGTGTATATTGGTGTGCCAAAGAGGCTTTATATAAATCGTATGGAAAACGTGGCCTTCATTTTGCGGCTCACTTACAGGTAAAACCATTTAACCTGGCGCGCATGGGCGATTTGCATGGAAGTATTAAAGTTGATGACTTCTCGCGACAATTATTTTTGGAGTATCGCATTCAGCCCGATTATGTTTTGGTTTGCACAAAAATTTAAAATGTTATGAAGAATCCGATGGTTTTGGTTTTGATTTTACTGTTGGCTGCCACTTTGGTAAGTGCACAAGAAGTAAAAGACTTTTCACTTACCAACACAAAAGATGGTAAGACTATTACTCTTTCGGGCTTGGGTTCCGGCACCGGAATAGCCGTAGTATTTACCAGTCATGAATGTCCGTTTGATAATTATTACAAGGAACGTTTGAAGGAACTGGTAGCACAATATGCTGGTAAAATTCAGTTTGTGTTGATTAACTCAAACCAGGAAGCGCAAGAGAGTGTAGAGCAAATGGCTATTCACTACAAAGACATTAACGTGCCCTATCTGGCCGATAAAGATCAGGTTGCAATGGAAACGTTGGGTGCCCGCAAGAGCACCGAAGTATTTTTGATTACCAGCACTGGTGCAAAGCTGAATGTAGTTTACAGTGGTGCCATTGACGATAATCCGCAAGTAGCCAAGGATGTAAAGCAAACCTTTTTAAAAGATGCTATTGAAAAGTTATTGGCTGGTCAAAAAATTGAGGTAGCCAATCAACGGGCATCGGGGTGTACGATCAGAAGGAAGTAACTACTTCTTGAATACAAACGATTCGAAATTTCCTTTATTCACCACAGAAAACTTTGCATCTGGGTAAGCTTCACGCCAGGCCTTGGGTGCTTTAACCTTGTTGTTGTTTAGCTTAAACTCGTAGCCAAACAATTTTCCGGCTCGTTCCTCCACCCAATCAATTTCCTGCCTGTCGTGGGTACGCCAAAAGTAATTGTTAGCATGTATGCGTTGATAATGCAGCACTTTTAATCGTTCGGAGGCCAGGTAATTTTCCCAAAGCAAGCCGGCATCATCACGCTGTGTAAAGGTTGTAAAGTTTGCAACAATCGCATTCCGAATACCATTGTCATGAAAATACCAGCGTTTGGTCTTTACTATTTCTTTGCGCAGGTTACGACTATAACCCTCTACCTTAAATAGGATAAAAACTTTCGTGAGTAAATCGAGGTAACGCTCTACTGTATTTTTACTCATTTGAAGATTACGGCCCAACTCCTCCAAAGACACTTCGTGCCCCACCTGCCACGCAACTAATTTTAAGAGGCTAAAAATTTTATCAGCATTTCGAAGGTTTTCGAGTGCCAGAATATCTTTATATAAATAAGCACTTGTTAATTCGCGCAGATAATCTTGTTTTTGTTTAATAGTGCGCAAGTTGGATACTTCAGGGTAACATCCAAATACCAACTTATCATCCAATAATTTTTGGCGGCTAAGCGCATCTTCATATTGTGCGTACTCTAATTGCGCTAACGGAAATAATCTGAATTCTGTTTTTCTGCCTGTTAAGGGTTCGCCTAACTTGTTATTAAGATCAAATATGGAAGAGCCGGTTGCTAAAATTCTAATGCCCTTTAATCCATCAACCATCAATTTCAGTATTAAACCTGCATCCGGCAATTTTTGAGCTTCATCAATTATCAGGTATTTATAGCCCGCTACAAGTTGTTTATAATTTGTAACCGAACGTTGACTAAGCTGCTGTTGAACCAACATGTCTTCTCCGTTTAAAAGTAAACACGCGGCCTCACCTACCGATTCAATCAATTGATTTACAAGAAAGGTTTTACCAGTACGCCTGGCACCCAACAATACTACCACCTTGCCTGGAACCAAAGCCTTTTGAATCAACTTGGTCAAAATTCGTTGATAATCCATGTTGGCAAAGGTATTAAAATTGCGTCACTAAACTGACGCAATTTATATAAATTCCGTCACCAAACTGACGCAATTTATAGTCTCTCCTATGAAGGACACTTAAAAAATTACTGGCGTTTTACCACGGTGGCACTAGCCTGGGCGGTAGGTAATACTACCAAATCGGCCACCACCACATGTGCCGGGCGGGTAACCGCAAAAAGAATTAGGTCGGCAATATCCTCGCCACGCAAAGGAGTTAATCCGGAATAAACCTTTACGGCTTTATCAGTATCGCCTTTAAAGCGAACCAATGAAAACTCTGTTTCCACCATACCCGGATGAATACCGGTAACTTTAATATTGTGTGCATTTAAATCAATACGCATGCCTTTGGTGAGGGCATCTACCGCAAACTTACTGGCGCAATAAACATTACCATTGGCATACACTTCTTTACCGGCAATAGATCCAATGTTAATAATGTGGCCATGATTATGTGCCACCATTACCGGCAGCACTGCTTTGGTAACATATAGCAAACCCTTCACATTAATATCCAGCATGGCATCCCAATCTTCCACACTTCCCTGTTGAATCGGGTCAAGCCCATGCGCATTGCCGGCATTGTTAATCAATACATCAATATTTTTCCAGGCAACCGGCAAGGAAGCAATTTGCTGAGTGGTTTCGTTTTGATCGCGCACGTCAAATGAAAGCGTATGAATGCGTGTAAGCGATTCCAGTTCTACTGATAGTTTTTGGAGGCGATCTTTTCTACGGCCACACAGAATCAGATCAAAATTATTTACTGCCAGTAAGCGGGCGGTGGCTTCGCCAATACCCGAAGTAGCTCCGGTAATCAATGCAATACGCTTAGACATAACTCTATAAGATGAAATACCTATTGAAAGATAAAATAAACCGCAATGGTGTTGGTGTTAAGTCGCTGAATAGGATCGCTGTAAATACTTGAATTATTACCCAACATATTTACAATGCCACGCGCAAAACGTATCTCTTGGGAAAACTTAAACAAGGGAAAATAAAAATCAAACCCCAACCCACCTTCTAATTGCAAGTTATTCTTCCGAATATCCAACACAGCCGATGAGGCTTGAATATCATTCTTACCCGATAATTCAAAGCCGGGTGTAATGCCACCAACCATGTACATGCGCACATTGCCTCTGCGCATTGATTTGTATTTAAGAAGAAAGGGCACCTCCACATGTGTAGTTTCTACAAATTGTTGTTTGGTGGTTTCATCGGTATAGTTGTATTGCAGCCGGTGTGTATAAAAACCGGCCTTGGGCATAATGCGCAAATCCAAAAATTCATTTACCCGATAGTTTACCAGAAAGCCCAGTGAAAATCCGGGCGAGAACTCCGGCATAACCGAGTGAACTGTATCGAACTGTTGCGTTATAAATTGAGGAGCATACTTTACCTGATAAGCCGTGGTGTGTAATCCAATCATAAATCCATAGCTTATCAGGCGCTCGTCATAGTTGGGATTATTCTGGCGTGCCCATTTAAACGCCTGCGCTTGTGTTAACAAGGGTGCCGCCAGCAGCACACTAACTACAACTATTTTGTAGCTGAGTACAGCGAACTTATTCCGAATGTGAGTGACTTGCATGCCGTTTGTTTAAATCCTAACCGGTTTAGGATGGTTACGAACTCAGGCCCATCGGGGAAAGCTTGCACGGATTCGGGCAAATACGTGTATGCAGCCTTATCGCGTGAAATCAATCGCCCGATTTTAGGCAAAATGAATTTAAAATAAAAGTTATACAACTGTTTAAAAGGAAATGCTCTGGGTTTAGAAAATTCAAGTACAATCATTTTGCCACCGGGCCGCAGCACCCGTTTCATTTCGGCAAGACCGCGCTCCAGATTTTCAAAATTACGCACACCAAAAGCAACGATTACCGCATCGAATTTATTTTCCTCGAATGGAAGATTTTCCGAATCGCCCGACCGCATATCTATAATATGATCGTAACCACGGGCTTTCATTTTCTGCCGACCCACTTCTAACATGCCTTCCGAAATATCCACACCAATTACCTGCGTGGGCGAAAGCTTTAATGTTTCAATAGCAAAATCGCCCGTGCCGGTGGCTACATCCAGAATAATTTTGGGATTAACTTCTGCCAACATTTTTACAGCTCTTTTGCGCCAGCGAATATCAATACCTAAACTTAAAAAGTGATTGAGAAAATCGTACTTGCCACTGATGGAATCGAACATGCGGGCAACTTGTTGCTTTTTGCCGGCATCATCTTCTTTATATGGTACTACAGTCAAAACTAAAAATGAATTAAAGCGTCAAAAATACTGAATTTAAAACAGGCAATAGGTACTTATTACCCTGGCATTTGGAAAAACAAGTAAAAAGAAATTTGGTTACCCGATTGTCAGACTTACTTTTTATCGGCATTAATGGGAAAAGCCACCGAAATGAGCACACCTTTTGGTAGCGCAAAATCTGGTTTCTTTGAACTTAGGTAACCTTGATATGAGATTGTATTGAGCATCGATACTTCACGAAAAATTTTAACGGCTGGAAAATTAAGGGCCAGGCTGGCTGAAGTAGCATTAAATTGTTTTGCAAACTCCCACCTGTGCCAAAGGTATAGTTCTATCTTAAAGTTTTTCATCGTGTAAAATAACAGTAAGCGGTTAGCGAGTTTAACCGATTGGCTCAAATCAAAAAGCAAAGCAGTGTGTTCTACTTTTAATGAGGGAGACAACGATCCATAAAAAGCTGCTGCCGTATAATAATCAGAATCCTTATCTGCAAAACCCCGTGTTTGCGAAAAAAGGTATCCAACAAATACCCGCATGTACAGTTGAGTGCTTATATCAAACTTTTTAAAAATTCCAGGTTGAAGATAATTGATATACGATCGGGCATCTTCCAAATCAATCGATTTAAACAAGAAAAAACCATAGTTATTTTTCTCATAGAAAAAATTCAAATCAAAATTCAGGTTGTTGTTCAGCAACGAACCTGTAAACGGAAAATGACCAGCCGTATTAAAACGGGGGGTTATTCTAAAAACTGTGCGCATTGTATCCTGACTGTGTGCTTCATTGCCAAGGCCCAGTGTAATTAGTAGAACAAAAAATAACTGCTGCGTGCTTTTACCAACCCAGATCATACAAACCAACTGTAATTTTAACAGGTACTGTGGACTTAATTTCAGTACTGGTTACCGTTAAATTTTCAGTGCGGGTAATACGCATTTCAAATGTTGGCCAGTTCTTTTCTGCTGCGCATTGAAGAGCTGCCTTAATTTTCTGAAATTCTACTTCGGTAAATGCGGTTGAATGGGTTGGTGTATGTTTAGCAGTTGCCATGTTGAAAAGTATTTGCTGCAACAAATAAAACAGGGCCCACTGCCAACCCTATGGCAGTGTGAAAAAATTAATTCCAGGTAAGCATGTGTTCTTCCAAACTAATATGGTTTTTCTTTTTGAAGGATTTACCTGTAAGGGATAAGGCGTTGATGCGGCTCATGATAAAATCGCGGTAATCGTGGCGTTTCCAGCACCAGGCAATCAGGTGCCATTGTTCGGTATAATAGATTATTCCAATGGGTTCAATTTCACGTTTGGTTGTTTGCCCTTTACTATCGGTATATTCAATTTTTAAGATTACCTGGTCAACAATTGCCTGCTGCACATCGGATAAAAAATGATTGGACTGCGGTTTTGAGTTTAAAACTCTTACACGGGCTTCCAGTTGTTCGGAAATGTCTTTATCGGACTGGCGCAATACCGTTCTGATTTTTTGAATGGCGTTATGGCTGTTCTTTGCAATTGTTTTATCCGTAAATCGGTTGGCCAGGGCATTTACCAATATTAGGGCGTTAGCCTCGTGCATGGTTAATGAAACAGGTGGTAAAAAATAACCCTGCATAATGAAATACCCCTTGTTGTTTTCGAACGATACCGGAATTCCGATTTCGTCCAATGCTTTTATATCGCGGTAAACGGTGCGAACACTGATGTCGAATCTGGAGGCCAGTTTTTCGGCCATTACATATTTATGCGCCTGCAAAAAAGTAAGTATGCCCATTAACCTATCAACCCGGTTCATGCCTTTGTTATTTCAACAAAACAAATCTAAAACAATACAATCTTATTATGGCAGCACTACCGTTTGTTGGTTAATCCAAACAAAGGCCGTATCCAGCTCCATCTTCTGATTGTAAATTCATAGATAAACCACGAGCCACCAAATGTACCTGATACCATCACTAAAAACTTAGGCCAAAAACCCCAGGTAAGATCCATCAGGTAATAGCCAATTGCAATGGTAATAGTTTGATGTACTATGTAAAAAGGATACACAGCTTCGTTGGCGTACGAAAGTATGGAGCTTGGCTTATTCAGGTAAACTGCGGCATAACCCATCAGGCATATTATCCACGACCAAAGGTTAAACACTTTAAAAAGAGCCTCAATAAAATGAACAAGTGTTGAATCTTCTAAAAACAACCAGATACCCATTAGCCCACTAAACCCGATTATTCCGCAATACAAATACTTTCTACGATGTGCTTGCACGGTTTTCCAAAAATCATCGCCAACGGTAATCAACAAAAATCCATACAAGAAGAAAGTGCCAAAGTTGATAAGGTTAAACCAATCGCCAATTAAGGCATGTGTGGAAGAAAAAAACGGTTCGAGCAATGACTCCCAAAAATAAAGTGGAATAATAAACGCATATAATCCGAAGGGGGTGGCGGCTAACTTTCTGATTTGATTAAGCAGGGTAGCTTGTGGATGCTTGCACAGATAAAGAAACACCGGCAAAAGAATAAGCGAGAACACAAGCAGGTACGGTAAAAACCAGAGGTGATGCCAGCTCAGGTTGCCTTCGGGATAAACTCCACTGAATGCACGGGCGGGCCAATAATCTAAATAACTACCTGATATTTGTACGTTAGCCAACCGTTCGAAATAAACCTGCGGTGGCACAATAAAAATCATTCCTACTATTAGCGGAATGAGTAACCGTGTGGCGCGCTCACGTGCAAACTGCCAACCACTTCGTTTTGACA
This sequence comes from Cyclobacteriaceae bacterium, assembly GCA_019638395.1. Classification (GTDB taxonomy): domain Bacteria; phylum Bacteroidota; class Bacteroidia; order Cytophagales; family Cyclobacteriaceae; genus ELB16-189. The sequence goes on along the minus strand of JAHBTX010000004.1, from coordinate 104,949 downwards.
GGGCAAACCATGTACCCATGCCTGAGATTACAAATAATAAGGGTAATCGCCACTGATTTAAAAACAGCATAGGCCACCGAATGTCAGGGTAAATGGTATTGTTTTTAATGTGAAAACTCCATGGAACAAAGAACATACCCACGTGGTAGCATATCAGTAATCCAAAAACGATAACCCGTAACCAATCGAGGTTGTACCTGCGCATACCCTTCAGATTTTATGTTTAGATACAGATAAACTGCAACTAAAATAGTTGCATCGGGTAATCGTTTACTTGGCAATTACTTTAAACTCTACCCTGCGGTTAATCTCCCGGCCTCCAGACTCATCATCGTTCGAAACAATGGGGCGTTCTTCGCCATAGCCAACAGATTTAATTCTTCGGGTGTTAATTCCGTTATCGGTCAGGTATCGCTTAACGGCATCGGCCCGTTGCTGCGAAAGTTTTTTATTAAACACATCGCTGCCTACATCATCGGTATGGCCGCCAATCTCTACCTGCATGCTCTCGTTTTGCTTCATCATGGTTACCATCATATTGAGTTCATCAAACGAGGCTTCCTGCAAGGTGGCTTTACCAAAATCAAAAAACACATGGCGCAAGGCCGATACTTCACCAATGGCAACTTTGCGCAACAGTAGCCTGCGGTTAATGGTTTGTGGTTCTTCGGTAGCGCGGCCCAACATTACTTTCAGATTTTCGAATATGTAGCCTTCCATTTCAACCGAAACAGTGTATTCTTTTGGAATGGTTGACATAACACCAAATTCATAAACTCCGGTACCCAAACTGGCCGACCCAATTACAGTATTGTCTTTACCGCGCATGCGGGCAGTAGCCTCGATAGGTTGTTTGGTTTCGGCATCTACAATCTCCAGAATGAATTTTATAGGTTGAATTCCTTTCTTCTCGGGTATGGTTTCGGGCTGCGGAGCATTTTCTTTTTCAGAAATCAGGTAGATATCGGAATAACCAACACCTCCGTTGCGTACCGATGAGTAATAGAATCGGTTGGGTGTTGCCGTACCTACTATAAAAATATCATCATCGGGGGTGTTAATCGGATAGCCGAGGTTTTCCGGCTCGGTCCATTCCCGTTTTTCAAGATTCATTAAAGTAGCTTTGAAAATATCGTAGCCGCCCATACCCTTTCTACCCTTAGAACTGAAGTAAAGGGTTTTGCCATCAAAATCAATAAACGGACCATCGTCATCAAACTCGGTATTAATACCAGGCCCCAAATTGCGTACAACAGTCCACTGCCCTTTTTTATCTTTTATGCAAGAATAAATATCCACTCCGCCTAACCCACCGGGCCGTTCGCTTGCGAAAAAAAGCATGGTTTCATCTTTATTAATGGTTATGGACGACTCGCGGAATGACGAATTGATTGCGCCCGGAAGCGGAACGGGTTTAGTCCACGTGCCATCGGGCTGGCGGGTGCTTGTAAAAATATCACCATCGCCCACGCCATCTCTATATATAAACAAGGTATTGCCGTTTGGCGATAGCGCTATGTTGGATTCGTTATGTTTTGTGTTAACAATAGTGCCAATGTTTTGTGCGGGTTGCCAGCTTCCGGCTTCGCGTTTACTTACAAAAATATCTTCGAAGGGGCGGTTATCATCGCTTACGTTTTCGTTCAGGTTACCATCGCGCCTGCGCGAGGTAAAAATCATTTCTGTTTCATCGGCATTTACTACCGGAGCATAATCATCAAATTCTGAATTAATCTGCTGACCAATGTTGGTAATGGCAAGTGGTTTGGCGGATGCCACAAACTCTTTACCATTGGCACATTCCTCCAATCTGCGTGTAACCTCTTTTACTTCAACCCGGTCTTTACCTTTGTAGCTGGTATTGTAACTGGCCTTTAGTTTATACTTGTTAAAAAACTCAATGGCTTTATCGAAGTTTAATCCATGTTGGTAGCTGAGGCCAATCTGGTATTCCAGATCAAATCTGAAAGTTGGGTTTTGACGATACACACGAAGTAAATACTTAACTCCTTCTTCCTTTTGAATGGTGCGGATGTGCATAATACCGGCTTCGGTATTGGCTTTCAGATTGGTGGTGTCAAAATTGGCGGCAATTATCATTAACTCGCGGGCATCATCTACCGCGCGGGTACTGGTCATAATTTCAGTAGCCATTTCGTAATATTGGCGGGCCTGTTCTTTATCCTGTTGCTGCGCCTGAACGGCACAACCGGTTAACAAAACACCAAAAAATAAAATCTTACGCAGGCACATGTACAGGGAGTGTTGGATCGCAACTACTTAACAAGTTCAAAATTTCGGCAAATTATCTAAAACCATTGGCAACAAAAGTTGTAAAAAGCCGAATAAGGTACTCATAAATTACATTTTACTACTTTGCCAAACAATAGTTTAGTGATATGGACATACTTCAGGCCGAGTTTGTGATTAGTAATACCGAGGTAAGCAAGTGCCCGCAAACCGATAAACCGGAGTTTGCCTTCATTGGCCGATCGAATGTAGGCAAATCATCGCTCATCAACATGCTCACCAATCGCAAAGATTTGGCCAAAACCTCCTCAACCCCGGGAAAAACCCAAACGATTAACCATTTTATGATTAACAAGGCCTGGTACCTGGTGGATTTACCCGGCTATGGCTATGCCCAGGTTAGCAAATCAAATCGTGAAAACTGGAGCCACATGATTGATGAATATTTTAAGCTGCGCGATAACCTGTACTGTACTTTTATTCTGATAGACGCGCGGCTGGAACCGCAGGCAAGCGATATAAATTTTATTAATCGTTTGGGGCAACTGGAAATTCCAATTGCACTTGTTTTTACCAAAATAGATAAGCTAAAACAAAGTGAGTTAGCCAAAACCCGAAACCAATTTGAAAAGGAACTTCTGAAAACCTGGGCTGAGCTACCACCCATTTTTGTTACTTCGGCCGAGAAAAAAACCGGCCGCAACCCCATGCTTAATTTTATTGAAACGGCACTTAAAGCCAGAAACTAAAATCGATTACTTTTGCGCCCATTAAAAAATAAAATTCAATATGGAGTTATCTGAAATTGCATCGATAAGTGGTAAGGGAGGTTTGTTTAGAGTATTAAAGCCGGGCAAGTCAGGGGTGTTGCTGGAATCGCTCGATGCAACCAAAACCCGTATGGTTGCCAATGCTACCCAACGATTATCGTTATTAAGTGAAATCTCTATCTATACTACTACCAAAGAAGGTACCGTGCCGTTGGAAGACGTATTGAAAAAAATTAACCACGAGTATAAAAATGATTTAGGTGTAGATGCCGATTCGGATGGCAGCGAATTAAAAGCATTCTTAAAATCGGTATTGCCTGATTTTGATGAAAGTCGCGTGTACATTTCGGATATAAAAAAGCTGGTGAAGTGGTATGGCATTTTAATTCAACAAGCACCCGAAGTGTTTACTGAACAGAAGAAATCTTAAGATACGTTATTTTAATAGCTACCCACTAAACGGCATGTAATACACTCACTTCCTTGGCATATTTCTGCCGGTATTCAAGCGGGCTGACACCTGCATATTTTTTGAACACGTCTCTGAATGCCTTGGAATCCTGATAACCACAATCGTACATAATTTCAGTAACTGATTTCCTTCCTACTTCCAAATCTTTCTTGGCGGTTTCAATTCGAATCCGCTGGGTATATTCATTAATAGAATATCCGGTAGCTGCCTTGAATCTCCGTTCCAGCGTGCGTCTTACCAGATGATGCTGGCTCGCCAAATCTTCCACTGTAAATTTCTCAGCGTAATTGTTTTCAATGAAATCCTGTACTTTCAGAATCATTTCATCTGCATGTTCTTTGTGTCCCTGAAACATCATGTAAGGAGATTGACGCGTTCTGTCCAAGTCAATCATGAACGTCTTGGCAAGAAACACCGCCAACTCCCGGCCACCAAATTTCTCAACCACGTACAATATCAGGTTCGGAAATGCGTAGGCACCACCACAGGTAATAATGCCTGCGCTTTCGGCAATCAGTTTCTCCTCCCGCACCAACAGGCCGGGAAATTTTTCCTTCAATAGACCCGCATGCAACCAGTGCGTGGAACACACTTTTCCATTCAACAGCCCGGTGGCCGCAAGCACATACGTGCCAATACACATACTTACCAGTGTTGCACCACCTTTATACTGGTCGATTAAAAATGCAAGCATGGACTGGTTCTTTTGGATGGCTTCATCAGGATCATCATAGACTGCTGGCACAATGACGATGTCCGTTTTGCTCACTTCAATCCACAGTTTGGTGGGTATCGGTTGCGCAGAACCTGCCACAGCCGTGTACGAATCAGCAAAGCCTACCAAATCTATATTGAACAGTTTTCGACCAAACAGTTCTTCGAATCTTTCATTGGCAACTTGTAGTATTTGCAGCGTACCCATGATATTAACAACACTATGGCTACCGTTGGGCACTAGTATCGAAACATGTTTCATGATGCTGGAATTTCAAGCCAAGTTAGGCCAAGGGAATGTCGCAATCAACCCGTACGTATGTCGCATTTACTACAGGTTCCAAGGCGGCATTGCCAATAACTTTGTGCGCTCAAAATCGCCAATTCATTAAATCCATGAATATCAATTCCTTTACCGTATCGCTTACTGTAGACAATGTCACTCTTTCCAGCAAGTTTCTGACCACTCATTTTGGTTTCGTAGAAAAAATGGCCGCTGAGGGCTTTGCATCCCTTCAACATGAGCAGTCGGGCATTAACGTGATCTATTTGCAAAAGGGGATAGAAGTGCTCCCCGCCTTCATGAGAAATATAACCAGCGCGGGTACCATATTGGCCTTTGTTACTACCCACATCGAGCGCGAAGAAGAACGTCTCAGGAGTGCAGGCGTTCCCATCGCCCTGCCCATGAAAACGGAAGAGTGGGGTGAAAAACTGTTCATGGTCAAAGATCCCAATGGCGTAATCATCCAACTAGTGGAATGGGTTTAAAAGAATACCAACATCAAACAGAATTTTATGACCGCAAAGCGTATAGCAAAAAGTAAATTGATGGAAATGCACAATATTGGTATTGTGGTAGAATCGCTTGACAATGCAATAGCATTCTTCTCAGAAATTGGCTTAACACTTGAAGGGCGAATGATGGTAGAAGGCGAATGGGCGGGGCGCGTAACTGGTCTGGGTAATCAGCAGGTGGAGATTGCCATGATGGTTACCCCAGATGGACACGCTCGACTTGAACTTTCAAGATTCATAACGCCTGAAGCAATTACCGACCACAGAACTGCTCCCGTCAATTCACTTGGCTATTTAAGAATAATGTTTAGAGTTGACAATCTGGACGAACTCTTGGTTAGATTGGAGAAACACGATGCTAAAATGGTTGGCGAGGTGGTTCAGTTTGGAGAAATGTATAGACTCTGCTACATACGTGGAACAGAGGGGATACTCATAGGATTAGCTGAACAACTGGGCAACGAAACAGCATCTGAAATGTTGGAGAACAAAAGATAACTGAACAACGAAGTGGTTAGCCTTAAACAAAAAGTAGGAACAGAAAGCTCAATGGTATGAAACAAATATTCATCAATCTCCCCGTAAAGGATGCAGAGAAGTCTATGCAATTCTATACCCAATTGGGCTTTGTCAACAATCCGCTGTTTACCGATGAGCAGCAAAAATGCATGGTGTGGAGTGAGCATATTTACGTGATGCTGATAACACACGAACAATTTGTGAAATGGAATGCCAAATTGATCCCAGATAAGAACTTCACAACGGCAAACTTCACGCTTCCCGTTGAAAGCATTGACACTATGAACCAAATCGTGGAGGAAGGCTTGAGAGCAGGTGGCTCCGAACCTAACCCCATGTTGGATGAGGGATTTATGCAACTCAGAAGTATTGAAGACTTCGATGGCCACGTGTGGGGTATCATATGCCTGGACGTTGAAAAGTTTCGAAAACGAAAGGAATCAAATCAAGTAATCTGAGTTCGCTATGATTGTCAAGGAAAAAATAATGACCATTATCACTTCATTGTTCCGGGTGCTGTTCGGAGGATTGATGATTTTTGCTTCGATAGCCTATTTCTTAAACCTGATGCCATCACCTCCGCTGGAAGGTAATATGAAAGCTTTCACGGAGGGTCTTGATGCGGCAGGATACCTGATGCCCTTAGTAAAGGGGATTGAGCTGGCCTGCGGCATACTTTTCGTTTTCAATCGCTTCGTTGCGTTGGCTGCGCTGCTTATCCTTCCTGTTGTGGTCAATATTTTGGCTATTCATTTATTTATGGCCCCCGAAGGTTTACCCGTTGCCATGTTCCTGTTTGTAGCCAACATGATATTGATCGTAAATAACCTTGGTAGCTACAAAGGCATTCTGGTAGTCAAATAAATAATTCCGAATGGAGATCACGATCACCACGGCCACCAGCGAACAGGATTTTGAGCTTGCCAAAAAGCTGATGAAAGAATATGCGGCTGACATTGGTGTAGATCTTTCGTTTCAGGATTTTGAAACTGAATTGAAAAATGTGGCAACGCGCTATACTGAACCAGATGGAACGTTTGTCATCGCTTATCACAATAACCAGCCTGTGGGTTGCTTCGGCATCAGAAAAATGGATAGCCGTACCTGCGAGCTCAAACGGATGTATCTGCGAAGGGAAGCAAGAGGAAATGGATGGGGTGAAAAATTGTTGAAAGCCGCCATTGACAAGGCAGCAGCACTTAACTACCAATGTATGCGACTTGATACGTTGCCCTCCATGACATCCGCCATTCGACTCTACCAAAAAGTGGGCTTTAAAGAAATAGAGCCCTATCGATTCAATCCTATTGCAGGCAGTAAGTTCATGGAGATAGACGTAACGCTAAAGAATAACCGAGGCAACCCATAGGCTCTCAAAAAAGACCAGCTAAAAATCTATACACTGATATCTCCCATTTACAATCCAATCACAAAAAATAATCAATCATGAAATCTTTATTACTTGCAGCGCTATTACTTCTGTTTATTTGTAACATCGGCCTTAGCCAGGAAAATCAAGGCAACAGCACGGTAATCGAAAAAGGATTAACGAAAATTTCCATCATATATCCTTATGCAGAAGGCAAAACTTTTGATATAGCGTATTATGAAACGAAGCACATGCCAATGGTAGCCGCACTGTTAGGATCGAACTTAGTAAAATACACCATCGAAAAAGGTGTTGCCAGTGGTATTCCGAATACACCCTTGCCGTTTATGGCCATTGGCACCTTCTATGTAAAAAGTCTGAGTGATTACCAGGCGGCAATCGCACCAAACCGGGAGGCGATCCGATCAGATTTCCCGAACTACACAAACGCAAGCCCCATCATCTTTATTAGTGAAGTGATACGCTAACGCGTGCTTCATTCCGGAACTCAAAAAGCAATTTGAACATGAGAAAAGTTACTTCACCGGATAACGTGACAATTGCCTACGAGGAATTAGGAAACGGCCCTGCCCTTATAATTATTGGCGGGTCGCTGGCCGATCACCACATGTATCACCCGCTTGCACTAGAACTCGCAAAGCACTTTAAGGTGTATAACTACGATCGCAGAAATAGGGGGCTGAGTGGAACTTCGTCTAACCATAGTGTGGAAACAGAATTGAATGATTTAGAGACACTCATGTACATTGACAATGAACCAAAAATACTGTACGCTCATTCAGCTGGGGCAGGCCTCGCGATAAGAGCTGCCGCTAAAGGCATGAACATTAAGAAACTCATTCTGGCAGACCTTCCCTTCTCCCTTCTGGATGAAAACAGCAAAAGAGCAGCAGAGCAGCACGATCAGGAACGTGAAGAAATAAAACGATTGATTAACGAAGGAGATAAGGAAGGGGCAGTTAGATATTTTCTGAAAGATTTCGGCATGACGCAAGAAGAGCTAGATAGGTTCATCGCTTCAGAAGGTGGACAATTAGCCGCTGAGATCAGTCCCACGTTGCCGATCGACTATGACATACTGGGAAACGGAACTACACCGGCCACGCTGCTCAAGCAAATAACGGTGCCCACACTGCTACTAACATTTGAATATGGGCTACCCGCTGCACAGGATGCAGCCAAATACCTGGTAAATAGTCACATTGAAATGTTGGAAGCGCCCGCACACATTGCCGCCCCCAATGATATTGCCAAATTCATCATCGACTTTCTAAAGAGTTAGTACAATGAACGAAGTTTCAGACTATCTCCGCAATCTTCCGAAAGATGAACGAATAACCTTAGCAAATATCCGAAAGCATATCCGCAGCCTGATACCTGGGGCTGAAGAGCGCCTAAGCAGGGGTGTTCCCTTCTTCTATTACAAAGGGAAAAGAGCGGTTGGGTTTCGTTCGTCCAAGACGCACTTATCATTTTTCATCATGGAAGGCAATGTATTGCACAATCATAAATCAGCCTTGTCAGGTTACAATTATTCATCAACGGTAATCCGATTCACGCCACAACATCCAATACCTGATAAGCTAATAAGGAAGCTGGTATTGGCACGTGTAGCAGAAATTAACACACAGATACAGGTAAAAGTTAAAACATGAAACTTAAAATTTAACGGTGGGATATTGTCGAAAAAGGCGCGGATACTTGTTAGCAAAGTCATACCGCACTCTACAGGGCACTAACCCTAAAAAATTCTAAACCATGAATATTGCCAAGATAGGTTTTCAAATAATACTCGGATTAATTTTCTTGTGTACAGGAGGCGTTAAGCTTTTAACATCAAAAGAAGATTTACCAGCAAAAGGTATAACTGGATTCGAAAACATACAACCTCAATGGATCAAATGTCTGGCGTTGGCAGAAATAATAGGAACGCTAACCTTGCTTGTCTTTAGTATACACACATTACCCCACATGTTTCTTAAAAATTACCATTATTAGTTTTACATTTTTGATGATATCTGCCACCTATCATCATTTGGAAGAGAGGGGAGCATAAAAATATAATACTTACGTTATTACTTTTTTAACATGTATTTTACTTTGGTTTCTGACTGATGTGCCAAACAATAATGTAGATTAACAATCCTCAACTTGCATGCACAAACCCCACCGCTTTCTGTACCATATTCCTTGAACCTACATAAAAAGGCGTACGTTGATGCAGGTCTTTCGGTTTTATCTCCAGAATTCTTCCTTGTCCGTCCGATGCACTACCTCCGGCTTGTTCAGCTAAAAAAGCAAGCGCATTACACTCGTACATCAAACGAAGTTTTCCATTTTTATCTTTACCTGTTGCCGGGTAAATGTAAATGCCACCCTTTAGTAAGTTGCGATGAAAATCGGCAACCAGCGAACCAATATAGCGGGCTGTATATTGCTGATCTTTACAATGTTGAATGTAATCCAATACAGATGGTGCAAATGAGTTGGCTAACCCTTCGTTTATAGAATAAATTTTTCCATCGGCTGGTATTTTCATGTTGGGATGCGAGAGTACATATTCACCCAACGTACTTTCATAGGTAAAACCATTTACTCCGTGGCCGGTTGTATAAACCAACATAGTCGATGACCCATATAAAATATAACCAGCTGCAACCTGTTCGGCCCCGGTTTGTAAAATATCTTCTTCCTGAATGGGTTTGCCGATGGCGCTCTTCCTTCGATAAATAGAAAAAATGGTTCCGATCGAAACATTCACATCTATGTTGGAAGAACCATCCAGCGGATCGATCGCAATTACATATCCACCGGCATTATTCAAATCCACATACGCTTCGGTTTCTTCCGAAATCAAAGCGCATGCTTCGCCTCCTTTAGTAAGTGCTCGCGTAAAGCGAATGTTAGCCAGCACATCTAACTTTTGTTGTTGCTCGCCACCCGGGTTTTGCGAACCCATCGGTCCCATAATGTCAATTAACCCCGCTTTGTTTACTTCGCGGTTTACTACTTTCGATGCCAGCGCAATATCGCGCAGCAACTGCGATAGCTCCCCACTGGCATATTGAAACTGGTCTTGATTATTTTTAATGAAACGGTCGAGGGCCGTTCCGATTGGTAAAGCAATGCGCGATGATTCCATAAAGCTAGCCATGTGCAGATTGTTTAACCCGGTTTAGTAACTTCGGCCCCGGTTTGCAAAACGTGCGAAATATAGCTATGCAAACGTTTGAAATCAATAATTTTCATTTATGAAGGTTTTTAAATTCGGGGGGGCATCGGTTAAAAATGCTGCCGCCATAATAAATGTTGCCACCATAGTACGCCAGCACCAAGCAAACCAGCTTTTGATTGTGGTTTCGGCCATGGGCAAAACCACCAATGCGCTTGAACGTGTGATTTCATTGGCCCAGGCACAGCAAAGCTTTGATGCTCCCTTACAAGAAATAAAGGATTATCATCATCAGGTAATTGAACAACTTGGAATCCAGACTCCCGCTTTTCTTGCACGCATTTCAACACAAGTTGAAAACCTGACAGCCGCAGCTACGAGTACCGGTGCGTATGATTTTGTGTATGATCAGGTTGTAGCCCAGGGTGAACTGCTTTCTTCACTTATTTTAAGTGAGTTCTTAATCCGGCAAGGAATTTCAGCAACTTGGATAGATGCGCGCCATTATATTCAAACTGATAGCTCCTGGCGCGAAGGCAACGTGAATTGGGAACAAACGCGATCAAAAGTTCAGGGATTGAAAAAAATTCTGCAAAGCCAGCTTATCGTAACCCAGGGTTTTATTGGCGCAACACCTGAAGGCCAAACCACCACGCTGGGGCGCGAAGGTTCCGACTATAGTGCAGCCATCTTTGCTGCTACCCTCCATGCCGAATCGGTTACCATTTGGAAAGATGTACCCGGTGTGATGAGTGCGGACCCCAAGCGCTTGCCCGATGCTGTTGTGTTTGATGAACTACCTTACCAAGAGGCAGCCGAGATGACTTACTACGGGGCTTCGGTTATTCATCCTAAAACCATTAAGCCCCTGGCCAATGCCAACATACCTTTATTGGTAAAAAACTTTGACGACCCATCGTTGCCCGGCACACGCATTCATCTTTGTAGGCTTGATAAGCTTCCACCCCTCATTGTTTTTAAAGACAACCAATGTTTGATTTCGTGCAAGGTTACTGACTACTCGTTTGTAAACGAACAACAGATGGGTACTATCTTTAACATACTTACGCAACACAATGTACGCATTAACGTAATGCAGAACTCGGCCATCTCATTTTCATTTTGTGTGGATTACCGTGAACCCAAAACATTACACCTTATTGAAGCCTTGAGCAAAAACTTTGAAGTATATTATAATACAGGTTTAACACTAATCACTGTAAAGAATTACGACTCCACTACTTTTAACACGTATCGCAATAAACCAGGCGTTTTATTAGAGCAATCCTCGCGCTCTACTTTACAAGTACTCGTGCGACTATAATTTTATTTCTGTACTTATAAATTCATCCAGCGAGCGATCTAACATTTCAAACACGTATTGAAAATCGTGCAGCGTGCCATAGTACGGATCGGGTACATCGCCCGGCCCTTGCGGATCATATTCGCGCATCAATTTTATTTTCTGAGCATACTTATCGGCATCGGGTAGCCGCAAAATGTTTTTCAGATTTTGTTGATCCATCGCAAATAAGTAATCAAACTTTTCTAAGTCGGCAGTGGTAAGTTGCCGGGCCTGGTGCCAGATTTCTACCCCATTCTTTTCTGCTGTTTTTATAGTACGTGGATCGGGCTGACTGCCAATATGATAATTTCCGGTTCCGCACGAATCGGCCGAGATAAGATGCTGCAAATTCAGTTTTTGGATTTTGTGATTAAAAATGGCTTCGGCCATGGGCGACCGGCAAATATTGCCCAGGCAAACAAAAAGAACTTTCATAGTAAATTTTAAACATTTTGGATATATCAAACCCCATTCACCTCAATTTTTCAAAATTAAACATCCATTGGGGTTACGAGCTACTTTACGGCTGTATATAAAGTCGCATAGCACATTTTTTATCCGCCTTTTGGTTAGATAAGACCGCCTCAAACGTGAGGCGGTCTTTCTTTTTTATAGCTGTTATAAAGTTTAGTTTTGCCTTGCTAACGGTTGAAATAAACTCTGATAAAATACTATGGAACTGATTAAAGTAACGGAACAAAAAGAACCACACGTTGCCCTGATTGAGCTTAATCGCCCCAAAGAACTGAATGCACTAAACCCGCAATTAATGCAAGAGGTACGTGATGCACTGGTGGCACTGGATAAAAACGAAGCCGTGCGGGTAATTATCATTACCGGTAATGAACAAGCCTTTGCGGCTGGTGCTGATATTAAACAAATGGCCGACAAATCGGCTATAGATATGTTGTTGCTTGATCAGTTCACTACATGGGATCAAATTCGTAAAACAAAGAAACCAATTATTGCCGCAGTATCTGGCTTTGCGTTAGGTGGTGGTTGCGAATTTGTGATGACGTGCGATATGGTGATTGCATCGGAAACAGCAAAATTTGGTCAGCCTGAAATAAAAATTGGTACGATACCCGGTGCCGGTGGTACCCAACGCCTTACCAAAGCGGTGGGCAAAGCCAAAGCAATGGAGTTGATTTTAACAGGCAGATTTTTATCGGCTGAGGAAGCACACTTTTATGGATTGGTGAATAAAGTAGTACCCAAAGAAATGTACCTTCAAGAAGCATTTACCTTAGCCAAAGAAATTGCACAGCTATCGCCCGTAGCAGTACAACTTGCAAAAGAGGCCATTAACCGTTCTTTTGAAACACACTTAGACGAAGGGTTAACCTTAGAACGCAAAAATTTTTACCTCACGTTTGCTTCGGCCGATCAAAAAGAAGGCATGAGGGCATTTGTTGAAAAACGTAAGCCTGAGTTTAAAGGGCAATAATCCTTGAGCTCATTTAAAATAAAAACGGCCCGCAGGTGCGAGCCGTTTTTTCTATTCAGGTAATTATCGAATGTTTATACCAAAGCCCACGGTAAGGGTGTTGTACTTCTGTACCGTATAATCTCCATGAAATGTAATTACGGCTAATTTTAACCGCATACCCACGGTAGTACGAAATCCATTTGCATCGGCTTTAATGCTGAGTGGATCAGTAACATCGGTATATCCGTCTTCATCAAGGTCGTAATCTCCTAATACGGCAACCTTTGTATTCGCTACATTAAAACCAACGCCCCCGTAAAATGTAAGTACCGAAATCTTTTTTGAAATCAAACCTTGAATAGTGGTGGCGGAAGCTTCAAAAGTTGCACGCTGGTTATTACCCGATTGCACATCTAATTCGGTGGTTAGTTTCATTTTAGTGTAGCCAACAAACGCAGATAAGTCGAACGGTAGGTTTTTGATTCCGGGTATATACTGCTTTACATCGTGCATTACACCTACTCCAAAGAGGCCAAACTCGGCATCATCGCCAATTTGAAGCGTTGGAACAAACCGAAACTTAAGGTCAAAACCTTTTGGCAAACCAATACCGAGGTTTGCAATAGGCACTGGCATAGCTTGTATGCCAAGCTCTTTTTTCAAATCCACTCCGCCCGGGCCATCGAAATTCCCAGCCCCATTAGTAGCATTATAAGTAGGTGTTACATCCGGTCCAAAAATAGTTGGCACATTGCCCACACCTGAATTACTTATGGGCACCCCGCCCACACTTACTAATTCAACTTCTTGCAGTTGACTATTATCAACCTTGTAAAATAAATCTGAATTAGGGATGTAAACAGCAGATGCTGAAAATGTAAGATCAATACCAAGCGTTTTGTGAGGTTTTGCGGTGTTATACCAACCCTGGTTAAGTCCGTAACCAAAAGCTTTTAATGCCGGGGTTGTATAGCCTTCCACCAACTTATTGGCATCTTCCACGCTTCCTTTAATTAGGTCGTTTATATCCTGAGCCCAGGAGGCAAATGAAACAGCGAATACAACAAATAGAATACAGGCTTTTCTCATAGAATTAAGTTTAAACGGTTATGCAAGTTATTTAATTTATCGTAATCCAACCGGCAGGCGCATCAACATTTGTGGTTTTAAGAAGTAATTTAGCGGCTCATGTGGTTCTATTCTTTAGCCATTCATTTGTTGCGCCTCGCTTATTGGCTGGCTGCGTTGTTTCATCCCAAAGCAAAACTTTTTGTAAACGGGCGCAAGCATATTTTTACCCGGCTTAATGCCGCTGTTTCAAACCAATCGGGTAAACTCATTTGGATGCATTGTGCATCGCTGGGTGAGTTTGAGCAGGGCCGGCCCGTGTTGGAAATGATTCGCAAAGAATTTCCGGCTTATAAAATTCTACTCACTTTTTTTTCGCCTTCCGGTTATGAAGTGCGAAGGAATTATGCCGGTGCTGACTTTATCTTTTATTTACCCTGGGATACACACCGCAATGCCCGCAGGTTTGTGGCCATAACAAAACCTGCACTTGCCATTTTTGTTAAATACGAATTCTGGTATAATTACACTACAACATTAAAACAACACCAGGTACCCATACTTTCCATCTCCAGTATTTTCAGAGAGAACCAACTATTTTTTAAGTGGTACGGTAGCATTTTCCGTAAAATCCTTCAAAACTTCCATCACTTCTTTGTGCAGAATGAACAATCGGTTAGGTTATTAAAAAACATTGGCATTTTCGCGGTAACCTTAGCGGGCGATACACGGTTTGATCGTGTGCATGCTATTACCCAACAAAATAAAACCATTGCAGTTGCCGAAAAATTTAAAGGAACCGAGCGTGTATTGGTGGTGGGTAGTTTGTGGCCTGAAGACCTAGAAGTAATTGCTCCATTTATTAACGAGCACCAACATTCACTCAAGTTTATAATAGCACCGCACGAAATTTCAGAACCATTTTTACAACAAATTGAAGCAAGTGTAGAAGTAAGGTGTACCCGGTTTTCAAACCCTGCCGACTTAGATGCTACCGTTTTAATTATTGATAACGTGGGGTTGTTATCGGCACTTTACCGGTACGGTGAATTTGCCTTTGTAGGTGGCGCCTTTGGTAAAGGATTACACAACATATTAGAAGCAGCATGCTACGGAGTACCGGTTTTTTTTGGAAACAAAAATTATGAGAAATTTAAAGAAGCTACCGAATTGATTATGCGCGGTGGGGCTTTTGCTGTAGCCGACTATTCCGAACTGAAAGCTAATTACGAGTTAATGGTGAGCAGGCCTGAGAATTTTTTATTAGCGTGCGAAGTAACCAAAGCTTATATACACGAGCATCTGGGTGCTACTGATAAAATAATCACCTATTGCAAAAATCTACTTACCACATGATTGGACGCGTTTTAAAATCTACCGGATCGTGGTACGAGGTAGCAGGTGAAGATGCACTGCGTTACGCTTGCCGGGTGCGGGGTAAATTACGCTTAGAAGGTATTAAAGAAAGTAATCCGATTGCCGTGGGCGATCGAGTGCAGTTTGATGCCCTGGGGAAGGAGGGAATCATTACCGAAATTTTACCACGCGTAAACCACATGTTGCGGAAGTCTGTTAAAAGAACGGGCCACGCCAGTGTGTTGGCTGCCAACGTTAATCAGGTATTGGTTTTGGCTACTTTAAAACAACCCCGCACCTCGTTGGGCTTTATCGATCGCGTGCTGGTTTCTGCTGAATCATTTCGCATTCCGCAGCTAATTGCTTTCAATAAAAAAGATTTGCTTACCGCAAAAGAGTTTGCAGAACTTGATGCGTTGACACGCTTATACGAACAGATAGGCGCAACCATACTATTAATTTCAGCCCGGCATGATGCTGAAATGGAAAAAGTACAATCGCACCTGCAAGGAAAAGTTACATTGGTGGCCGGCCACTCCGGTGTTGGTAAATCAACCCTCTTAAACCGATTACTACCCGAACTTAATCTTGCAACCGGTGCTATTTCAGATTATTCTGAAAAAGGAACACACACCACCACCTTTGCTGAAATGTTTCAGGTAAATGAAGGTACCTTTATTATTGACACCCCCGGCATCAAAGAGTGGGGGTTGGTTGATATGGAGCCACAGGAAATTTCAGATTACTTCCCGGAGATGCGCGACTTACGATTGAATTGCAAGTTTGGTTCGCGCTGCCTGCACATGAATGAGCCTAAGTGTGCTGTATTGCATGCTGTTGAACACAGAACTATTGCCGCCAGCCGCTACAACAGTTATGTAAGTATGGTAACCGGAGAAGATACGCGGAAGTAGCTTCTGATCAGAGTTTAAGATTGCTTCTATTACGTTTCCACAGCCTAAAAAATTCTGACGCGATTTTAAAATTAAGCAACCGCAAATTTACACGCATTTCATACCAAAGCCGGGAATTCAAAGCTTTACGTTCTGATTCTGTTTCATTCAATTGAAGAATTTTTTCACAAACACGCAGGGTTGTTAAAGACTGATCCGAACGAATCTTAAACTGCCTTTCGGATAATGAGCCCGCAACTTTTCTTTTTTTTACCAACACTTGTGGTGTATATACATAGTGCCACTTTCGTGACGACCGGATCCAGAAATCAAAATCTTCATATATTAAAGTCTCATCGTATCCAGCCATATCATTAAACATTGCTCGGGAAAACATCATGGTAGGTGAACAAATAAAAAAACGGCTTATAAGTTCTTTATAAATATCGCCTGATGGAATGGTGTAATGTGGAAACCGATCGGAGTGCAAACTGATTTTAACGCCAGCTTCATCCACATGCTCAGCATCCGAAAAAGTTACACCCGCTTGCTGTGTTGATTCCAGGGTTGTAACACCAACTTCCACCCGATTGGGTAATAAGATATCATCAGCAGCAAGATCAATCAGGTATTTTCCTTTTGAAAGTGCTGCGGCTTTATTAAACGTTCTGCAATACCCAAGATTGGTAGCGTTAAGCAATAAAACCGTTTCCGGATGTGCTGCTATCCAATGCTTGATAATTTCAGGGCTGCCATCGGTGCTGCCATCGTCAATCACAATCAACTCGATAGGCTGATAGGTTTGCGCAACAACCGAATCCAAAGCCTCGACAACAAACCGCGCCTGATTGTAGCAAACACAAATTATAGTTACTATTGGGTTAGTCATACATTTTGCTGAACGTAAACTTAGAACCCGTTACCGCGCCCACACTTTCTTTGAAGTGCATTAATGATTTATTGATTTTATCGTGTAACATCGATGTACCCATATCAATCAATTTAATTTTTTCAATGGCCGCTTGGTTATAAATACATTCCAGCAAATACACCACCGGACTAACTTTATTGTACGTAGCCGCATGCGCGTAGTAAAAGGTGTACCACACTTTATCGCTTACGCGGATAACAATAGCTGCTGCCGCTATATCGGTAGCACCAGCAAGTTTAAAGAACATAAACCAATCCGGAAGTTTTGAAATTGTTGTTCGGATTTCTTTCCACGAAAGTGAAAGCGATTGTTCACGCTCTTGCCGGCACGTTAAAATAAAATCATAAATGGTTTTATATTCATTTAGTCCACACATGCTAAATGAAAATAACTTTTCTGCCTTTCTGGCCTTTTGCCGTTCTGATATTTTCATGCGAACACGCAAGGGTGTGTTACTAACCGGAATTACGCTGCTCACCTCTTCACTAACTTTAAATTGTAGTTTATTAACCAGAACCTTATACAATTGCTTCGCTTGCTCAGGCTGGTAAATGGATGGCCAGTTTTTAATTACCAGATAGTTGATTTTTTTCTGCACCAATGCGGCTTCCACAAACTGAATAAATTGAAGCAGAGTAGTAGGACTAAGTCGCGAATAAATTTCGAACGATCCAAAAGGCGCCCGTACCGGACTCATAGCTTTGTTTTGCCTCACATTTACATTTATCCGGGCTAACACAGTGCGCGCGGGGCCCGTTAGTTCAAAAACAATCCAGCCGGCTTTTGCTTGCAATTGCAAATGCCGAGGCGAGTTATACACATACAAAACCTCAGTGGAAAAATTTACAGCCGACCGGTGTTTGGTTTTCTCAGCCATCAGGCCTTGGTTTTAACTTTTGTCCACTCTTTAAATTGCCAATACACCAAACCAGTGGTTAAGTGATTTCCCTTCACATCGTGAATTTTTATTTCGCATGGTACTACTACCGATTCCTGCGTTTGCAATGGCACTGCTATTTTTTCTTCAATCCACGTTTTTGAAATTGTAAACTCGGCCGTAGCGGCCATCTTACCCTGATAGTGGTAGTTCATTTCCAACCGCTGCATAATAATGCGATACTTTTTCATACCCAATGCACTGAGTAGCAAAAATCCGGTTGTAAACTCCGACAAGGTTGCAAGCCCGCACGCATGCAATCCGCGAATGTGATTGAAGTTGCTGCGCTTATACGGTATGCTGGTTTTAAGCCGGTGTTCTTCCAACTCCACAATCTTAAACCCGTGTGGTTTGTTAAAGGGAATCATACGATCCAAGGCTACATTCAACAACCAACGGTAAAAACCCGAGTGCCGGGCTTTTACTATAATTT
The DNA here is from genome assembly GCA_019638395.1 of Cyclobacteriaceae bacterium. Taxonomy (GTDB): domain Bacteria; phylum Bacteroidota; class Bacteroidia; order Cytophagales; family Cyclobacteriaceae; genus ELB16-189. The sequence goes on along the minus strand of JAHBTX010000004.1, from coordinate 86,472 downwards.
TTTCGGCTTGCATACTTACTTTTTATTTTCGATTTACGATTTTTTACAGATATACAGGCTAAAGCATTATTAGTATCTTACACCCTTTTACACGTTGCCAATGTCCGAAATAAAAAAACCTTCGCTTCTTCAGGCGCTTACTCCCATTGTAGTTCTGATTGGCCTGCTTACCATCAATGTAATTGTGTTGGGTAGCGATGCTATAACCGGAGCTAATCAAATTGCTTTGCTGATGGCTTCGGGTATTGCAGGCATTATTGCGTTTAGATGTGGGTACAACTGGCACCACATTGAAGGCAGTATTGTAAAGAGTATTAGCTCAGCTATGGGGGCCATGCTGATTTTATTGGCCATTGGTTCGTTAGCTGGCACCTGGTTGTTGAGTGGTATAGTACCTTCCATGATTTATTATGGATTAAAAATTCTTAACCCAACTATTTTTCTGCTTGCTGCCTGCGTAGTGTGCGCTATTGTTTCGGTAGCTACCGGAAGTTCGTGGAGCACAGTTGCTACGGTAGGCATTGCCTTGTTGGGAATTGGAAAAGCAATGGACATTCACGAAGGTGTAATTGCCGGGGCCATTATTTCGGGGGCTTATTTTGGTGATAAAATGTCGCCTTTATCAGATACCACTAACCTGGCACCCGCCATGGCCGGTACCGATTTGTTTACCCACATCCGGTATATGACGTACACTACCTTCCCTACTTTAGCCATTACCCTGGTTATCTTTTTCATCTGGGGTTTTACGTTAGATACATCCGGTGCGGCAACCGATAGTTCTGCAGTTTTAAAGGCTATTGAATCGCGTTTTAACCTGAGTCCATTCTTATTTATTGTACCGGTTCTGGTTATCGTAATGATTGTAAAGAAAGTTCCAGCACTACCGGCACTTTTAGTGGGGGCCTTGTTGGGTGGCATTGCCGCCATTATTTTTCAACCCGATCTGGTGATAGAAATTTCAAAAGTGGATGGAAACTTTCTGAAGGCCTCTTTTATTGCAGTGATGAATGCCATGACAACCACCATCCACATTCAAACGGCCGATCCTATGATTAGCGAGTTACTAACAGCAAAAGGCATGAGTGGGATGTTAAATACGATTTGGCTGATTCTATGTGCCATGATTTTTGGCGGTGTAATGGAATCGGCCGGGTTGCTTAAAATTATTGCCGAAAAAATTATTCAGTTTGCACATTCCACCGGCTCGTTGGTGGCATCTACTACTGTTACCTGTATTTTCTTCAACTTCACAGCATCCGATCAATACATGGCCATTGCTGTGCCCGGGCGCATGTATGCCGATACGTTTCGCAAGCGCGGATTAAAACCGGAGGTATTGAGCCGAACGCTGGAAGATTCCGGTACAGTAACTTCTGTATTAATTCCCTGGAATACGTGCGGAGCCACACAAGCCAACGTGTTGGGTGTGGCTACTATGGCGTATGCACCTTTCTGTTTCTTTTGTATCATGAGTCCGTTTATGACAGTGCTGCAAGCGTATGTCAATTATAAAATCCGCAGGTTGGATGCCACCGAAGCATAATTTATCTGTTACCATCTCGAACGAAGAAATAAATGAACTGCCACTGGGTGCGTTTGAGGGTAAGGTATTGGTTATATCCGAAGAAAAACTTTTATCCCGTGTATTTGATGAAGTGCGCGAACATAAAGTAGTGGGCTTCGATACCGAAACCAAACCGGTGTTTGTGCGTGGGCAGCAAAATAAAGTTTCACTTATACAAATAGCCCTACCCGATAAAGTTTTTCTGGTGCGTGTAAAATATACAGGTATGCATGCTTCCATCATTAAGTTTTTGGAAAGCAATGACATTCGGAAAGCTGGTGTGGCTTTACGCGATGACATCAAAGCCATGCAACGATTAAAACAGTATGAACCCAATGGCTTTATTGAGTTGGCCGAGCTGAGCAAGCAAGCCGGGCTGCAAGTGGAGAGTGTGAAAAAACTTACAGCCTTGTTATTAGGGTTCCGTATTTCCAAAAGTGCACAAACCAGCAACTGGGAAGCCGATGTATTAAATGAAAAACAAATCAGCTATGCGGCTACCGATGCCTGGGTTTGTTTGGAGATTTATCATAAACTACAAGGGCTTCTCAACTAACATTTTCGCAACCGGGAGTATTTTTTACACTGTTTGAAAAGAAAAAACGCAAGGCTGCAACGTACTACCTGCTTTTTGCGTCCTAATAAAGTAAAATCAAATCCCACTAAAAAAATCAATCACCAAGCAACCTCTTTTGAGTTGGGCTTGTCATTTACCCGTAAAAAATCAATAACACATGAAACGCACCGCTATTACCCTCTTGTTTGTTTTCGGCTTTGTGCTGGTTTGGGCTCAAACCAAAGAAACCCGAAACGTTGATACTTTCACAAAAGTAAACTTCCGCGTGCCGGGCAAACTATACTTGCGCCAGGGTAACGAACAAAAAGTTGTATTGGAAGGACCCAAAGATTTACTCGCTAAAATCGAGACAGAAGTTACAGGTGGCCGTTTGAGTATTGGTCGCGAAAACAATTGGCGCTCGTGGAACTGGGAAAACAACGACCATATTATTGCTTATGTAACGGTAAAAAATATTGAAGGCATTAGTGTGAGTGGCTCAGGCAACCTGATTGGTGAAGGTGTAATTAAAGCAGGCGACATGGTGCTGAGTGTAAGCGGATCGGGTTCGATGGAAATTGAAGTAAATGCAACTGGCTATATGGAAGCTCATGTAAGCGGTTCGGGCGATATTCGGGTGAAAGGTAACTGCCGGGCATTGGAAAGTAAGGTAAGTGGATCTGGGAAAGTATTATTAGCCGCTACGATTACCGAACGTGCCGATATGAATGTATCGGGCTCGGGCCGGATTATTGCAAGCGGTACTGCAAAAGAAATTCGTACCACTATCAGTGGATCAGGCGAAGTGCAAGCTGCCGACCTGGAAGTTGAAAAATGCGAAGTTCGGATTTCTGGGTCAGGCGATGTAGAGATTAATGTAAAGCAGACACTGGACGCAACCATTTCGGGCAGTGGTAGTGTTTCGTATCGTGGTAATCCCAGCTCGGTGAATAGTCATTCATCAGGGAGTGGAAAAGTGAGAAAGATGTAAGAGAAGTTTTTTTAATTGATAATAAAAAATGCCTCCCGAATGGGAGGCATTTTTAATATGTATGAGGTTAAGATATTAGCGAACTGGATACATGCATCAGTGTTTAAGCTTCACACCTCACCACTCCCTCCACAATCAAATACTGCGCAAGTATATACGTAAACATAATCGCTAACCCGGCAAGTGGAAGCGGTTGCATAAACTTATTAATAGCCAATAACGAATCAGAAAGCATAAAGCTGATAGCACCCGCAAACACAAGCGTAAAACTTTTTGAGTTGGTGCGGCCATAACGGAATAACGCTTGCATCGCCATTACTGTAATCACTAACGCATACACCATTACCGGAATTTGCAAGGAGCCCAAATGCGGGAAGAGAATGGTAACCAAACCTGTGCCCGCTAAAACTATTGGTAATGAAAATCGGATTCGTTGTGTACCTGTTAACCCGGTGCCAGCACTGCGGAAGTTGCGGTAACAAATAATGTATAGCACATGGCCGGTTAGAAAAGCGATCAACCCTGCTATAAAAAAGATTTCATCGCGCTGCAACATCAACAATACATCGCCCAGCCAGCAGAAAAAAAGTGCAGCTAAAAAAAGATAACTCTTTCCTGAAGTTGCTACGAGGTAATAAACGGCCAGTGCCGGAACTAATAAAGGCTTGGTGATAAGATTCAACAACGTTATATTAAAAGTTACGGCTACCAAATTTGAAATGGCTATTACCAGAAATAAAATCAGCGTTACTCTTTTCATGCTTTTAATCGTTGCAATGAAAGTAGGTAAAGAAAAGCAATGGCTGCAAGTATTGCACTAACAGAAAACACCGGAAAGAATAAATTGGTGTCGTTCGCGTAAAGCCAGCCTGAAATCAACGCACCCAAACCAATGCCCAATTCCATAAAAATATAAAGCGAAGCTATGCCACGGCCCTTAAAGCGATTGTCGCTCAAATCGGTTGCCCATGCCAACAGCGTGGGCGAAGTGGAGCCTTGTGCAAATCCATAGAGCACCACACCAATCATTAATTGCAGTTTGGTGGAAGCAAGACCAATCACCAACATGGATACAACAATAACCGATGTACTTACCAGCAGCACGGGTTGGCGTCCGTACCGATCGGATGCTTTGCCTGCTACCAACCGTACTACCAGCGAAGCTACCGTGAGGTAGGTAAATAACAAACCTTTATTGCGCACACCTACGTGCTGACCAAAATCGGGTATTAATGTAAACACTGCACCATAAGCAAATGCAGCCAAAACCATTACAATGCAAGGCGCCACCACAAGCGGTTCAAAAAAATCGGTTCGTTTTACTTTTAAATGTGTGAACGTAAATCGCTGTTTGGTTTGAAGTGTTTCTTTGGTGCGGATTAAAATAAGAATCGATAACAATGCCAGTATGGACGATGCATAGAACATTACTTTCAAGCCAAACTGGTTGCTGAGCATGCCCCCCAATGCAGGCCCACCCGACATACCAATGGCTCCGGCTGTGCCGAGTAAGCCCATCGCCTCGCCTCGTTTTTGTGCGGGAATTATATCCGCCAGGTAAGCTGTGTTGCCAGTAGGTGTAAAGCCCGTTGAGAATCCATGAAAAAAACGTAGAACAAAAAAAGGCATCAACGTGGTGATGAGTGGATAAATTAAACTGCAAATCAAGCAGACTACAGCACCAAAAATCATAACCGGCACGCGACCAATACTATCCGCTAACTTTCCACTAAACGGTCGTGAAATCATAGCCGTTATGGTGAAAAGCGAAATGATTAACCCTTTGTATTCAGCACCACCCAGTTTAGAAAGATACTCCGGCAATTCCGGAATGATCATGTTAAAGCTTGCAAAGAAAAGCAGCGAGCTGAGGCAGAGAAGCCAGAAGGATGTGTTGTAGGTTTTGGGCAAAGTGGTGAGGTATTCGGTTAATCGGTGATCGGTAATCGGTGATCAGTGGAAATCGGTTAATGGTAATTAGTTAGGTTTACAGAAAGAAGATGATTTGGTAATCATGGAATTGATCATCTTTCCGATAGAACTACTTTGACTCAAAAGTTGATCTGCTACTTCTTTGGATATATAACCACAATCAAATGAAGTTTCAATCCAATGTTGGGTTTCCTGTTGTTCGCCATCAGCATCGGTTAGTTTACTTACAAAATGTTTTTCGTAGCGTCTCTTCGCCCAGGCTTCGGCAACTTGTGCCCCAATAGATCGTGATGATCTTCTTACCTGATCGGTAAGCGAATACATTTCTTCTTTCGGGAAACTTTTCGTTAGTATAAAAATCTCTTTGGATAATTGCCTTGCTGCCCTGTAAACCGCTAACTCTTTAAAACTATCTACATAATCCATAAACCTAAAAATTTACTGATTACTGTTACCGACCACTGATTACCGAATACCGATTTACCAAATACCGAAATTCTGATCACCGATTACCAATTCACTGCTTACCCGAAGCAGCCTCCTGATCTTCCAGTAGATATGCTTTTATAAAATCGTCCAGATCGCCATCCAATACATTTTGTGCATCGTGTCGCTCTACACTGGTGCGGGCATCTTTCACAAGTTTATAAGGATGCAATACATAGTTCCGAATCTGCGAACCAAAATCAATTTTCATTTTACCAGCCTCCACCTTATCGCGTGCAGCGTTACGTTTTTCCATTTCCACCTGGTAGAGTTTAGATTTAAGCATTTGCATGGCCCGCTCGCGGTTGGCATGTTGCGAACGCTCAACCTGGCACACAATAACAATACCCGAAGGTTTGTGTGTGAGTTGCACTTTGGTTTCTACTTTGTTTACATTCTGGCCACCTGCACCACCCGAGCGTGAAGTTTGAATCTCTACATCTGCAGGGTTTACTTCAATCTCAATAGAGTCGTCCACTTTTGGATATACAAACACCGATGCGAATGAAGTATGCCTGCGTTGGTTACTATCAAAAGGCGAAATGCGTACCAACCGATGCACCCCTATTTCTGATTTTAGTTTTCCATACGCAAAGGGGCCTTCAATCTCCAGTGTAGCTGATTTTATTCCTGCTACTTCACCCGCCTGGTAATCGATCTGCGAAACTTTGTAACCGCTCTTTTCGCCCCACATAATGTACATGCGGTTGAGCATATCGGCCCAATCATTACTTTCTGTTCCACCAGCACCGGGATTAATTTCCATTACGGCACTCAACTGATCTTCTTCTTTGCTCAGCATTTTCTTGAACTCCAGCTCTTCAATGGCTTTAGCAGCCTTTTGGTATTCGGCATCCAGTTCTTCTTCGCTGGCATCGCCTGCTTCGTGGAATTCGTTCAACACTTCCAGATCTTCCAATTGTTTGCTAACAGCAGCAAACGCATCGGTCCATACTTTTTTAGTGCGAATATTTTTAAGAATAACTTCGGCCTCTTTGGGTTTGTTCCAGAAATCGGCCTGGTGTGTAATGCGTTCTTCGTCTAGTATTTCTACGATTTTACGATCGTAGTCAAAGATACCGCCTGAGGGCGGCAACACGGACTTTCAAATCCTTTAATTGTTCGGTAGTCATTGATTTAAAAAATTATGGCGCGAAGGTAACACCAATCAATTAAAAATAATAGCTGTTACTCATACCGATAAAACCGCGACTCTGGTGTAATCATTCTTATTGACAGCCCTCGCACTTTCATATACGGGCTTCTGATAAAAGTTAACGCAGCACCAACTGCAGCCAAACTACCGGCTGTAATTGCCACACCTTCATCAATACCGCTCTGGCCTTCTACAAACAGCAGGGTGTTAACCATATCGATAGCGAAGTAACCTACTCCACCAATCATTAACACGGTGCCTACTTTTTGCCGGAAGTCGGCCTTGCGTTTTCCTTTCGCATAAATTTTATAGATATCGGAAAACATAATGGTATCGCCCCGCAAAATCACGGATACCTCGGTATAACGAAGCGCCATACCTTCTTTGGTTTTTCCGTTACGCAGTTTGCATTTTATGTTGTCACCTTGTTCAAAACGCGCCACAACTTCGCCCCGCTTTAACAATACCAATTGTTGCTGACCAAACGTTGCAAATGCTAACACACAAAACAGAAAACCTAAACTTATAAACCGCATACAGGCAAGAACGGAAAAAAAGAAACCGCCTCAAATTTGTTTGAGGCGGAAGTAAATTAAATTTTCGAAATCCAATCGAACGGTGGTTGAACGTTACCGCGTTTTATGTTTTCCAACTCATTCAGAACCCGGTTGGAAAACGTACGCGTTTCAATTGGGGGTAATTGAAATTTTTCGTTTTCGTAACCGATTAACTCAATGTGGGCAATAGTGGCTGCAGTACCAGCTCCAAATGCTTCCTGCACGCGCCCTTGCTTTAATGCGGCTACTAATTCAATAATGGAAATTTTTCTTTCTTCTACATTCATGCCCCAATGGCGAGCAAGGTCAATCACGCTCTGGCGGGTAATACCAGCTAAAATGGAATCGCTAAGGGCCGGAGTTAGTAATGTATTGTTGATAACAAACATCAGGTTCATGGTACCACTTTCTTCCACATATTCATGTGTTTTTCCATCGGTCCAGATTAGTTGGTGATAGCCTTCATCTTGTGCCAACTTTGCCGGATAGATTGCACCACCATAATTACCACCCGCTTTTGCGAAACCAGTGCCACCTTCTACCGCACGGGTATAATGGGTTTCAATTTTAACTTTCACGGGTGTGGAATAATAAGGGCCAACAGGCGAGAGTAAAATCATGAATGTAAAATCCAAGGAAGGTCGGATGCCAATAAACTCATCGGCCGAAAACATAAACGGGCGAATATAAAGTGAACTTCCTTCCTGCGAAGGAATCCAATCACGATCTAAATCGATAATTGTTGAGAGTGCATCCATAAAAAGATCTTCGGGCAGTGCCGGCATACACATGCGTTCGGCTGAAATATTCATGCGCTTCCAATTATCGGCTGCACGAAATACCAACGCTTTGCCATCGGCTGCACGATATGCTTTCATACCTTCGAAAATGGATTGACCATAGTGTAGTGCTGGCGTTGCCGGACTAATCTGAATATTTCCGTAAGGAACAATGCGAAGATTTTTCCATTGGCCATCGCGGTAATCGGCCATAAACATATGATCTGTAAAAAATTTCCCGAAAGGAAGATTAGTAAGGTTGGTTTTTCTCAACCTCGATTTTTTAGTGCGGGTAATGGAAATGCTTTCTGTTTCTACCATGCTTACTTCTTTTAAATGAAAACTAAACCGGTTAAAGATACCACATTAAAACACCAGCCACTAACAGATGTTAGGTTAAAATCCGGTTAGTTTACATGCGTGGTTTATTTTATAGACCTTCCAGGTCTTTATTAAGTCAACTTAAAGACCTGGAAGGTCTTATTTACATGCGTGGTTTCCATGGAGCTTCGGGTGCCTTCAACTCGTTGGCCATTACACGGCAAAGCACAAAGAGATAATCGGACAAACGATTTAAATACTTGATTACAAGTTCATTGATTGGATCTATCTGGTTAAGGGCAATTACCAAACGCTCGGTCCTGCGGCATACGGTACGGGCAACATGCCCAAACGAAACAGCCTGATGTCCACCTGGAAGTACAAAAAATTTCATGGGTGGTAATACTGTATCCATGCTATCAATTTCCTTTTCCAGCAACTGAATATCGGTTTCGGTAAGAGTAGGAATTTTAACTTTTGTGTTGCCGGGTTCTGTGGCCAGTATAGAACCAATGGTGAATAACCGATCCTGAATTTCGATCAGAACAGAGCTTCGGCTTTGATTTACAGGCTGATCGCGCAAAACACCCATCCATGAATTCAATTCATCAACAGTACCATAGGTATCAATCCGTAAGTCTGATTTTAATACCCGTTTACCTCCGAATAAGGATGTAGAACCCTGATCGCCCGTTTTGGTATAAATCTTCATGTTGGAAAATTGAAGATTTAATATTCAAGATTCAATGAACGCGGTAAAACAAAATGAAATTTATGCTGGCACTGCCTGGCCCCGTGTAACTTGCTCATTCTTTCTATCCCACTCAATCAAACCGTCCTTTAAACGAATGATGCGGTGTGCATAATGTGCAATATCATCTTCGTGCGTTACCATAATGATGGTGTTGCCTCTATCGTGCAACTCCTGAAAGAGGTTCATGATATCGTATGAAGTTTTGGAGTCGAGGTTACCGGTTGGTTCATCGGCCAGAATGATGGATGGGTTGTTTACCAACGCTCGGGCGATTGCCACCCGCTGGCGCTGTCCACCCGAAAGTTCGTTGGGTTTATGATGATGTCGGTTAGCCAGATCTACACTTTCCAACGCGGCCATCGCCATATCTTCGCGTTCGCTTTTGTTGTAACCGGCATAGATCAGCGGAAGCGCAACATTCTCCAAAGCAGAAGCACGCGGCAACAGGTTAAAGGTTTGGAATACAAACCCTATTTCTTTATTGCGAACAACGGCCAATTCATTCTCCGTCATATCGCTTACCAGTTGATTATTAAGCCAATACTCGCCCGAACTGGGTGTATCCAAGCAGCCAACAATATTCATTAAGGTAGATTTACCCGAACCTGAAGGGCCCATAAATGCTACATACTCACCCTTCTCAATCGAAATGGAAATATCCTGCAAGGCATTTACAATGTTATCACCCATTTTATACATGCGGGCAATGTGGGTGGTCTTAATAATATTCGGCATGGTTAAAAGAATTTAAAGCAGAAGGATGGTACGATTAGTAGAATAGTTGAACAATCTTAGTCTTTTACTGGATATTTTGGTTTTGGTTTCAAAAAACGCCTAAAAAGGCTGATTAGTTTTTGTGAACGGTTATGTATTCGTCTTTCAGACGGGTTTGGTGGTTGTAAGTTACATCCATGGTTTATTTTTTGATAAAATCGAGGCAAGCCTTAATTACAGCCTCGTCTTTCAGAATACGATTATGGCCCAGGCCTGAAGTTTTCAGAAACTGAACCGGGAATTTTTCTGCCAATTTCTCGGCTTGAATAATAGGCACATCTGTATCACTTTCATCGTGTACCAACATCAGGTCTAAATTTTTTATGTGTTTAATAAAATAGTTGGCTGTAAACTCTTCGAAATCGCGGTTATATTTTTTTCGAATCAATTCTTTGAATTTCATACCCGTTTTCCACGATCCATTTACAGCACGCAGATAGGATTTGATAATCTCATCGGCCATAGTAGGCGAAGCGATATTGATGAGCTTTTTTACCGGCAGGCCATTCATTATTGCATAAAGCAGTGCTCCACCACCAAACGAGTGAGCAATTGCTCCGGCTGGTTCGCCCCAGCGGCCAATCACCATTTTTAAGGCGGTCTCAAACTCTAAGATATTGGTTCGATTGCCCGAAGAACGGCCATGTGCCGGGCCATCAAAACCTATAAGCCGGTAGCCAGCCATAACAAACTCCGGAATAAACTTTCGAAACTGCGTTGCCCTGCCGGCCCATCCGTGCATTAGTAAAATGTAAGGTTTATCTGCCTCACCCCAGACATAGGTCTGAATTCTTATTCCATTTGCAACAATTACATCCATCGTTGCCTGCTTCTCGCATTCCTGTTCCTTTTCGGGAATTTTATACCGGAGCGGGGAGAAAAAAATCGTATCGAAATACCTAACGGCAAGCCGGCTTGAGATTGTTTCAAGTTTTGGAAAAAACCAACGCACAAAGCGAAGTGCTAGCGGAATCTGCTTCTTCAATTTAAAAAAGTTAAAAAAATATAAAAAAAGTACATGTTACAGTAATTAACAAAGCGGGATAAAAGCATATTTTTGAAGATTCGCCTATTATTTTTTATGAATAAACGATTACTTTCTTACCTAACATTCCTTACCCTACTTCTTGCATCCCAACTTTCCTTCGGCCAACGATTTTGGGTAGCTGCCGGAGCATCTAACTGGAACAACACCGCCAACTGGTCAACCACATCGGGTGGGCCTGGTGGGGCATCGGTTCCGGGGCCTTCGGATGCTGTAACGTTTAATGCCAATGGTATTGGTAATTGTACGTTGGATGTTGCTCCAAATGTAGCCGGAATTACCGTTACCGGATATACCGGTATTATCAATTTAAATGGATTTAATCTTACCACTACCGGAACCAACTCTTTTGTTAGTGGCACCATTAACAATGGCGGTGGTGCTGCAGCCGTTACGCTTAATACCACAGGCACTTCCACTTTTAGTGGAACTACTTTTGGCGCAAACGTAAATGGTTCTACCGGCAGAATATTTTTTAACGGTTCTACATTTAATGGAACAGTTTCAGTAACCAAGACGGCCAATAACAACGATACGAGTGCTGGAGGCAATACCTTTTCAGGAAATGTAACCCTTACCAATGGTTCAACGGGGCCTTTTCGACTCGGAGGAACCAACCCCGACATATTTAATGGACCATTAGCTTTAGTAAGCGGCAATACAGGTTCCCTTGAGATTGCTTTTAATTCTGCTGCCAATCAAATTAACAATCATGTAACAGTAACCTATAATTCAACCGGGCTTATTTCAACTGGTGCAGGAGGTGGTACAGCAATATTAGCAGCAGGTCGTACTATTACAGTAGCTGGTTTTGGTGCTTCGGGGTGTGGTCATTTATCGTTAGCCCGATTAACACAAGTTGGCGGCACCGCACAGAATATTGCGCTTGCTGGAAATGATACCGCCATTTTATTTCTGGGGCCGGCATCAAATTTTAGTGGAGTTTTAACTGTAACCACCCCATCCATCATTTTCAATTCAAGTTCGTTTCAGGCTGTTACTGTTACCAAAACAGGAAATCAAATTGATAACAGCCGGGGTGGCAATACTTTTAACGGGGTGATGACCGTTACCAACCAGGGCAATGATTTTGTAATGGGTTCGAACGCTGCCGATGCGGGCGACACCTGGAATGCCAACGCTTTCTTTATTAACACCGGTGGCAATCGTATTCGGGTAGGTGAAGATAATGCCGGTAATATTTTTAATGCCAATGCCACCTTTACCAACACGAGTGCTACCGACATTCAAAGTAGAATTCAAATAAGTCGTTTTGGAACAGCCAGTGTAACCTTTAACGGAACCACCACTTTTAATAACAATGCACCCGGTGGCGATATTCATATCAGTTATGATGCCGGAAGTTCTACTACCTTCAATGGCCCCTTGATTTTAAATTCTAACGCAGGTGTAACCAACGTTGAAAACTGGATTGGAAATGCCGGAGATGTAAGCTTTAATGGAAATGTTACTATTACGAGTTCAGATAGAGTTGCCATTATGCAAGGCTCCGGATTATCTACCATGTCGGCTGGAAATACCATTAGCATTGGGGCTGGTGGTTTTACCGGATCGGAATTAGCCATTCGTAATTTTACACAAGCCGGTAGTACAGCCATGAATCTTTCGCTTACGGGTGCCAACTCGTTACTGCGTATGGTTAACTCAACTATTGGTGGTAATGTAACTTTTATTTCACCCCAATTTATTTTAACATCCAGTACATTTAATGGAACTGCATCTATAACTAAAACCGGGGCTACTGATAATTCTAGTTCGGGCAACACATTTAATGGTGTAACTACCATTACCCACAGTGGTTCGAATGAAATTTATTTTGGAAATGGTGCTGCCGATACGTTTAATGCTGCAACCACCTTTAACAATACCGGAAGTTTCAGAATCCGGATTGCCTTCAATCACAATGGTGCAACAACTACGTTTGCCAATAACCTTACACTTAATTCAAACAAGTCGGGTGGAACTGACCAATGGTCTTTTCTGGTGGGCGAAAACGCAAATAGTAATGTATCGATTGGCGGAGACCTGATTATTAATTGTGCTGGATCCTTACGCAGCGACCATCGGTTTTTGAATGGGGCCGGCTCTACCTTAACCCTTAACGGGAACCTGATCATCAATAACACCAACACCGATTCGGGCACTATTATTACAATGGGTGTAAACGGAACCTCTACTTACAATGGAAACATTACACTTACCAATACAGGTGGTTCAAACGGTGTAACGTTTAATAGTGGAGTTTCCGCCAATGCTACGCAGGCAACGGGCACATTTAGTATTGCGGGCGGGTTTACATCCGGCAGTTTGAACATTCAGCGTTTTACAAATCCCGGAACTGGTGCATTAAATCTAAACCTGGGCGGAGCCACTACTTTGTTACGTGTGGGACCGGCAACTTCTTTTGGTGGCAATGCCGATTTACGGGCCCCACAACTTTTTCTGGATGGTATTACCATAGGTGGAACAGCCCACGTTGAAAAAACAGGTGGTAATAACAACACGGGCATCGGTAACAATACATTTGGTTCAACCACCACCATTGTTAACAATGGAAGTGGTATTTTAAGAACCAATGGCAATAATACCTTCAATGGACCAACCTCAATAATCAATAACAGTACAAGTGATATATTGCTGGAACTAACCTCCGGAAGTACATATAACTCTTCCCTTACCTTATTAAATGCCGGTACATCCAATATCCGGATGGCCTTTACCGGTAACTCCGCGTTTAACGGTAACATTATCGTTAGCAGTATGGATGGTACTGGAATAACTTTTTGCGAAAATGTTGCCGGCACGGCTACACTGGCAGCCGGCAATACAATATCCATTGGAGGTTCTGGTTTTTCTAGCGGAAACCTTTTACTGGCTAGATTTACACAGGTTGGCGCAACACCACAAACAATAACCGGGTTTACCGGAAGTAATCAACTAATCATCGGGCCGGCTTCGGCTTTTGGCGGAAACGTAAACTTTACAGCACCTCGTTTACTCTTAAACGGTTGTACCTACTCTGGTAGCGCGAACCTTGAGAAGAATGGTGCCGGAGACGATTACGGTGCCGGTGGGAATATTTTTAATGGAGTAACCACCATAACCAATTCGGGGTCGGGCTATTTACTTACCGGAGGGACCAACCGCGATGAGTTCAATGCCGCCACCACTTTTAACAATACCGGAAGTTACCGTATTTACTTTGCCCATAATCATGGCGGACAAACAACAACCTTTGCTTCCGATCTTACACTAAACAGCAACAAAACAGGTGGTACCGATGCCTGGTCGTTCTTTATTGGTGAAGGAGCCAACGTAGGTTTATCGGTAGCAGGCACATTTACTATTAATGCAGGTGGTTCCATTCAAAGCAATCATCGTTTGTTACAGGGTGCCGGTTCTAATGCCTTGTTCAATGGCCCAATTAACGTTAACATAACTAACACAGCTCCTGGCACAGTTATTCAAATGGGCGAAAATGGAACCACAACTTATAACGGAAATATTCACATAATAAACTCAGGTGGGTCGGCTGGTGTAACCTTCAATGGACAAACCGCTGCGAGTTCTATGCTGAACGGAGTTATAACAACCGGCACCTTCACAAGCGGATCATTGAACTTGTATCGCTTCACGCAAGTGGGTGCATTACCTGAAAACATAACTCTAACCGGAACCTCTATTATGCGGGTTGGACCCAACTCGGCATTTGGTGGTAATGTAAATTTTGTTTCTCCACGCTTATTCCTGAATGGTGCTACTTATAACGGCTCAGCCGCATTCGAAAAGAATGGGCCTAATGACGATGCCAGTAATGGTGGAAATATTTTTAACGGAACAACTTCATTAACCAACAGCAGCAGTGGTGCCGTGTACATGGCCAATGTTTCGCCTGATGTTTTCAATGGACCGCTTACCATTACCAATACAGGCTCAAACTGGATTTTCATGGCCCACAACGTAGCGGGTAATCAATTCAACAATAATATTTCGGTGAACAACAGTGGAAGCGCCAATGGAATTATCTTTTCCAATAATGCTACCGGAGCTTCTACGTTTACGAACGGAACCATTACCGTTGGTGCCGGTGGTTTTTCTGTAGGTGATTTAAGGTTAAGAAGGTTTACGCAGGCTGGTGCGATTAATCAAAACCTAACCTTAACGGGATCGGCCAGGCTTTGGATAGGGCCTGTTTCTTCATTTGATGGTAACGTGAATTTTGTTTCACCCCAACTGTTGTTGAGTGGCGCAACTTATAATGGAACTACCTATCTTGAAAAGAACGGGGCAAACAACAACGATGGTGAAGGGGGAAATATTTTTAACCAAACAACCACTATTGTTAACTCCGGCAGTGCTTATTTGCTAACCGCAAGTACGCAACCCGATATTTTTAACAACAACTTAATAGTAACCAACTCTGGTTCATCAACTATCCGCTTAGCCGATAACACAGCCGGTAATCAGTTTAATGGTAACATCGAATTAAACTCAACCTTTGGTGGGGGCATTTATTTTGGCAATAACGTTAACGGAACATCAACCCTTGCTGCCACCCGCACCATTGGCGTAGGCAGTTCGGGTGTGCTTAGTGGCGATATCCGTTTGATTCGTTTTACACAAGTTGGAACAACCACCCAGGCACTTGACTTAAGTGGCATTGCTATTCTTACACTTGGCCCCAACTCATCTTTTGGAGGCAACGTAGATTTCCGGGCACCACAAGTTTTTTTGAATGGCACTACTTATAACGGTACTGCTTACATTGAAAAGAAGGGTGCCATCGATAACCCGGGCGTAGGCGGAAATACGTTTAATGGTAGCACTACGCTGGTGAACTCTGGCAGCGGGTATTTACTAACAGCCAACGGAGCCCCCGATACTTTTAATGGAGCCTTAACCGTAACCAATACTGGCTCTAATATTATTTACCTTGCCCATAACGTTGCAGGCTCTCAATTTAATGGCAACATTACTTTTAACTCAACCTTAGGCAGCGGTGGAGTTTACTTTTCCAATAACGGTACAGGCACATCAACTTTTGGAACCGGTGCCAGCCTGCAGGTGGGCGGGTTGGGTTTTAGCAGTGGTGAATTACGTTTTAGACGATTTACCCAAATAGGTACAGCACCTCAAACACTATTGTTAACCGGAACTGCCTTGCTGCGAATCGGACCTGCATCAACATTTAATGGTACCCTGGATTTCCGATCACCCCAAATTGCATTGGAAGGAGCGATTTACAATGGCACGACCTATCTTGAAAAAACCGGTGCCAACAATAACGATAGCAATGGTGGCAATACCTTTAATGGTACCACCACCATCGCCAACTCCGGCAGCGGCTGGTTTCGCTTCGCATTAGCTGCACTTGATACCTTCAATGGCGATCTTACACTAACCAACACGGGCTCATCTACCATTCGCATGGCCGATAATATTCCCGGAACAACGTTTAACGGAAACATAATTGTTAACTCCACTTTTGGTGGTGGCATTTATTTCAGCGAAAGCGGTGGTGGCACAGCTACCCTTGCGGCAGGCAAAACCATCTCAGTGGGTGGCACTGGATTTAGTTTAGGTGAGTTACGGTTGCGCAGGTTTACCCAAACCGGTGCAACACCACAAACGCTTTTGTTAACCGGAACTGCTGCATTAGTTTTAGGCCCTGCTATTTCATTTGATGGTGCTGCTGATTTCCGCGCACCACAACTTTTTATCAATGGTGGAATTTTTAATGGAACAGCATTCCTTGAAAAAACCGGAGCAACCGGTAATACCGGCAGTGGTAATACAATTTTTAACGGTACAACCACCATTCAATTAAGTGGCTCCGGGTTTTTAAGAACCAACGGTAGCAATACCTTTAATGGCGTTACTAACCTTATTAATAATGGCTCGAACGATCTGCTGTTAGAGCTTGCTACCGCCAGCAGTTACAACAACGATGTTACCATGACCAACACCGGAAGCTCGTACATCCGTCCGGCTTACATTGGCAATAGCACATTTAATGGGAATATTATAGTAAACAGTACCAATGGGGTGGGTATTATTTTCTCTGAAAGTGTAACAGGCTCCGCCACACTGGCAAGTGGCCGAACCATTAGCATAGGTGGCATAGGCTTTACTGCAGGTGAGCTACGCTTGCAACGGTTTACGCAATTTGGTGCTACACCACAAAACCTGGTGCTTACCGGTTCTTCTATTTTCAGAACGGGCCCCTCCTCCACCTGGAATGGCGCTTTATCTGTAACCGCACCAACCTTATTTTTGGATGGTGCTTCTTTTAATGGCTCCAACTCATTTATCAAAACCGGAGCCTCAACCGATAGCAGTACCGGTGGTAACGTTTTCGGGGGTGCCTCTACCTTTACCAATTCCGGCACCGGCATTTTCAGATTGGGTAATGTCTCAACTGATGAATTTATTGGCAACGCTACGTTTAATCAGGCAAACGGTACGTTACAACCTGCTTACAATTCAATCAGTAATTTTTATAATAACATTACCGTAGATGGACCTGCCGCAATTACTTTTGGTGCGAACAACGGTACTTTGGTAATGTCCGGTGGTGCCATTCAAAGTGTTATAAAATCTGGCGCAGCTTCTCCTGTTTTCCGAAGGTTTACAATTAATAAAACCGGTGGATTGGCCGTGCTGGGTACCGATGTAACCATTAGCACTAATGGTACCTTTACAAATGGTGTGTTATTTACCAGTGCCAGCAATTACCTCAACTTTGCCAACGGAGCTACGGTAACCGGAGGCTCAAATGCAAGCCACGTAGATGGCCCAGTACGAAAAACAGGAACGAATGCGTTCAGTTTTCCTACGGGCGATGGTGGTTTCTACAGGCCCATCAGTATTTCAGCACCTAGTAATGCCGCACATTTTTTTACTGCCGAATACTTTAAAGCAAGTCAGGCATTTGGCGGGCCTACCACGTATCCAACAGGTATAGTTACTGTAAGTTCGTGCGAATACTGGATGCTGGATCGCAATCCAGCTGTGGGCGGATCGAACGTAAGTGTAACCTTAAGTTGGAATACCCCCGATTGTACGGGGCCTTACATTACCAACCCTGCTAACTTGCGCGTAGTACGCTGGAATGGTTCGGCTTGGGTAAATCACGGCAACGGAGGCACAACAGGTAATGCAACAAATGGAACTGTAATTTCTGCAGGCGTAATTACCAGTTTCAGTCCTATTACTTTGGGTTCTTCAGGTTTAGATAACCCACTACCGGTAGAACTGTTAAGTTTTACAGCACAGGCTGATAATGGTCGGGTTAACTTAGATTGGATAACAGCTTCCGAACTCAATAATGATTTCTTTACCATTCAGCGTTCGGCTGATGGCATTGAGTTTACTGGTTTGGGCACTGTAGATGGCAACGGCACAAAAAATAGTACAAGCACCTATCGGTTTGTTGATACTAACCCCTTGGCAGGAATAAATTATTACCGGTTAAAGCAAACTGATTATGATGGCACCGTTTCTTATTCAAACATTGTAGCGGTAAATATGAATGCAGAATGGACTGTTTATCCTAATCCGGCCAACCGGCATGAACCGGTTACTATTACTAAAAAAGGTGATTATGCGGTTTACAACAACCTGGGTGTAATGGTGCTGCGCATTACAAACGATAACCGTTTAGACGCAAGCTCGCTGGCGCCTGGCGTTTACATCGTAAAAAATGCTTCAGGTACAATCAGACGGTTGGTGGTGCAATAATACCAAACCGATAACCGCGTGTATGATATTTGAATGTTTCAGTGTTAAAGGTTCGTTCAATAAACTGCACGCGGTTTTTATAATCTATTAATAAAATAGTAGAGCAGCGGGTACCGTAGCCTTTCATTTTTATAAATCGGGCCGATAAAGCCCGCTCACGTTCCAAGCCAATTCCAGTATCGGGTAAATCGCTATCGTGGGCTATTTGTTCATCAGCCAGTATTTCAAATAATTGTTCAGGCACAAAAGCAGACTTGATTATGTTGGCAAATTTTTTTTTACCACTTTCAACTTTGGGCCAGGGTGTATCTAACAGGTGGTTGCTCAAACCATAAATTCCTGATTGAAGTATTTCAACCTGATCGGTGTAGTTAGATGTATAAAACCATTGGTCCACCTCGGCCACCAGTAAGTTAAAGCCGTTGTAAAGGCTTGCTTTTGTTTTCACTGCGTTTACATAGGCTTCAGCCGAGTGCTCTCCTATTAAAAAATCAGATACCAGCTTTCCGCGCGAAGGTGCATGCGGATTAATAGCAGCCGGATCGCGATAGTTGGTAACTAATGCAATCTTTCCACGGGTGTTCATGGCCATCCAGGTACCTGCTGCTTCCAAATCACGACCACCAATTATTTCCGTATGATCTTTCCAAAACGCGGCAGGCTCAGTTTTGCGCGCATAAAACTCATCGCGATTTGCTGCGACTATTACTTTATAATCTGAATTAGAGTTTAAGGCGATAAAGACGAGACACACGGTTTAAAATTTTGCGGCCGTTAGATAGTCCAAACTGTAATATAAAACAACATCTTTCTATATAACTGAACAGTTTCTGTCATCAGGTAAAACAGCATTAATCCTTTAGGTATAGCCCAATACCACTTTTGGTTATAGAATGTGCGCTGGGCTCTGAATAAAAAGTATAAAATCAATCCGTACACTGGCATCGAAAAAACTCTGTCGGTTAATACAGCAGACCAATCCCAGCCTAACCAACTTGCCAATTTTATAACTAGCAGCGTGATAGCCGGCAGCATGAGCATGTTCACCAGCAAATGAAAACTGTAGAACTCCAATGAAACCAACAGATGATCAAAAAAATAATTTTTCTTCGAATAGTTAATCACCATGTAGGTGATGGTCATAGCTAATACTAATGTTACCAACAGAAGTTTCGAAAGATTGGTGGATTGTACCTGGTATTTTTCCTGAAACTCTTCCATTGAAATCTGGCGCTTATTTAGTTCACGATCAACAATGGCTTTGGCTTTAATGCTGTGCTCACCCATCAAATTCGTTTGCGAATACAAGGATGAGTTAAACGAATCAAAAATTGGAAACAAGAAATAAAAGAAGTTAGCTACAAAAAACAGCGAAACCATTTTCATATACGGTACGCGCAAGCCATCAGCAATATTCCGCGAAAGCTGACCCGGTCGGGTTATCAGTAACTTCAAACTTTTAATAAACTTTCCATCCAGAAAGGTGAAAGCATTCAACAGATTATCAAGAAAAGCAAGAAACGTTCGCTCACTGGGTTCAATTACCTTTTCACCACAAATGTTACAGTATCGGCCTTTAAACATGTTGCTGCAACACCGGCAAATCCGTGATTCTTCATAATCGAACGTATCGGGCTTCTTTTTAAAGAATGAAAAAGGCATTAACCAAATTACTCAAATAACTCAAGCTGCGAAGGCAGCAGTTGAAAAGATTTTCGATGATACGGTGTAATACCCAACGCACGAATGCCATCGCGGTGTTCATCGGTTGGGTAACCCACATTGGTATGCCAGCCATAACCAGGGTATTGATCGGCCAGTTTACTCATCAACTCATCGCGGTAATTTTTAGCCAGTACCGAAGCCGCTGCTATCGACAAATATGCCCCATCGCCTTTTATAATGCACTCAAACGGAATGTCCCCGTAAGGTTTAAAACGATTGCCATCAATAAGTAAAAATTGCGGCCTAAGTTGCAGTTGATCTAATGCCAGATGCATGGCTTTAAACGAAGCATTTAGGATATTAATAGAATCAATCTCTTCATTGCTTACTTCGGCTATTGCCCATGCCAGGGCATCGCGGGTAATATCGGTTTGAAGTAGTTGCCGCTCTTCCTTGCCGAGTTGCTTGGAATCGTTGAGCAATTCATGTTGATAATGCTTCGGCAAAATGACGGCTGCTGCTACTACCGGCCCTGCCAGGCAACCGCGACCCACCTCATCGCAACCAGCTTCAATCAGATCAGGAGTAAAAGCAGAAATCAGCATGCAATTCAAAATTCTAAATTCAGAAATTAAAATTCAAAGTAATCCATCACTAATAATGAAATAAATTTTCAATCTTGAACTTTGAATTTTTTAACAACACCATGAACCCGTGGAAAACATTATCGGCAACTGAAAAATATGACAACCGGTGGATAAACGTAACCGAATACCAGGTTATAAACCCCGGTGGCGGTAACGGCATTTATGGTAAAGTTCATTTTAAGAACAAGGCCATTGGTGTGGTGCCGGTGGATGCCGATGGAAACACGTGGTTGGTTGGGCAGTGGCGCTATACTTTAAATGAATGGAGTTGGGAGATACCGGAAGGCGGTGGCCCTTTAAATGAAGATCCATTAGAAGCTGCCAAACGTGAACTTCAGGAAGAAACTGGTTTGGTTGCCACAACCTGGACGATGATTCAACGCACACATTTGTCAAACTCGGTAAGCGATGAAGAAGGTTTTATTTTTCTGGCCGAAGACTTAATACAAGAAAAAAATAACTTAGAAGAAACAGAAGCCGATTTAAAAACATGGAAACTTCCATTTAAAGATGCATACCAAATGGTTTTGGAAGGTAAGATTACTGACAGCCTGAGTGTAATTGGAATTTTAAAAACAGCGCAGTTACTTAAACTAAATTGATATGACTACCCGTAGAAATTTTATCAAAACATCGGCTGCAGCCGGATTAGGTTTTTCGATTCTGCCATCCAATGTGCTGCTGGCAAACAGCAAGGCTGCCAAAGTACGAGTAGGTTTTATTGGGGTAGGTTTACGCGGGCAAGGTCATCTGGATCTTGCATTGAAACGTGCTGATACAGAGGTGGTGGCTATTTGCGATGTACAGCAACGCATGATTGACATGAGCCTTGCATTGGTTACAAAATCGGGCAAACCAAAACCACAGGTTATTATAGATGGACCCTATGGATACAAAAAACTCTTAGAAAATAAAGACATTGATGCGGTTATCATTTCCACTCCGTGGGAATGGCACACCATAATGTGCTTAGATGCCATGAACGCCAAAAAATATGTAGGCTGCGAAGTAATTACCGGCATGACAGTAGAAGAATGCTGGCAACTGGTGCACACCAGCGAACGTACCGGCATGCCGCTAATGATGTTGGAGAATGTGTGTTACAGACGCGATGTAATGGCCGTATTAAATATGGTACGTCAAAATGTGTTTGGCGAAATTGTTCATCTGCAAGGTGGCTACCAACACGATTTACGCGAAGTAAAATTTAACGATGGCAAAAATCCGTACGGTGGTGGTGCCGAGTTTGGCGAGAAAGGTTTTTCGGAAGCTCAATGGCGTACAAACCATTCTGTGCACCGCGATGGCGATTTATATCCGACACACGGCATTGGCCCGGTAGCCATGATGATTGATATTAACCGTGGCAATCGGTTTACACAATTGGTTTCGTACTCAACCAAAGCAAAGGGTTTGCATGAGCATGTGGTAAAATTGGGTGGGGCCAACCACCCCAATGCAAAAGTAAATTTCAAATTAGGCGATGTGGTTACTACCATGATCAGCACCGCTAACAAAGAAACTATTTTACTACAACACGACACCAACTTACCTCGGCCCTATTCATTAGGGTTTCGCGTGCAAGGCACCAAAGGCATTTGGATGGATGTGAATAAATCTATTTACATAGAAGGGCAAAGCCCCAAACCACACCAATGGGAAGATGCCAAGGCGTGGTTGGATAAATACGATCATCCGCTCTGGAAAAAATATGGCAACGATGCCAGTGGGGCCGGGCACGGTGGCATGGATTGGTTTGTGTTACATGCCTTTATTGAATCGGTAAAACGGAAAACCAATACACCACAAGATGTATATGATGCTGTGACTTGGAGCGCCATTACCCCGCTTTCAGAATCTTCTATTCAATTAGGTGGCGAGAGCGTGGAGTTTCCGGATTTTACACAAGGCAAATGGATGCAGCGAAAAAATGAATTTGCATTAACCGATGATTATTAAAGTATCGGTACTCATAATTTTGGATTGATGTTGAAACTACTACAACGAATGGTATCGGTGGCAACATGACCTACGGCTCAATACCAACATTCAAATTCTTGTTTCCATCGATTCAACCAGTTTTCCGGTAGGCACCGGCCCCAAGCCCCACGAAATCTGGCATAGTGGTTACTATCCTGTTGTGTGGACAAATACCCGGTATCGGATGATATATTTTAACATGGGCCATAATGATATGGATTACGAAGGAGGCACAAACCGAACCTTATCCAATACATTTTCCAGTTCAGACCAGAACACATTAATTCTTAATTCACTTATTTGGTTAGCAAATAAAAACTCAGCAAACGATTGAACTGAGTTACATAGCGAATAATCTTACACGCACACAACCCGCTACTTTCGTAGCCGTATCTTTGCATTGAAAAATAAAAACTATGAATATTACTCAATTGCTTGGATTGGCTGCGGGCTCCTGCACAACCATCGCTTTTTTGCCGCAAGTAATTAAAACCTGGAAAAGCGGTTCGGCTAAAGATTTATCGTTAGGGATGTTTTCGTTCTTTTGCTTTGGAGTGCTGTTGTGGTTGATTTATGGAATTATTATTGGCGATGTACCAGTAATAGTTGCCAACATGCTTACGCTGGTGCTGGCTTCTTCACTTTTATATTTCAAGTTGCGATTTAAGTAGTGCTTATTGCTCTTGAACCAGCGTTAATACCACTCTGCGATTTTCAGCACGTTGTTTATCTGTCAGGTTTTCATTCAGTGGTTCGCGCATGCCTTTTCCTTCACTTTTTATGCGGCCTGGATTTATCCCAGCTTTTATCAGTTGATGCCTCACGGCATCGGCACGCCTTTGCGATAATCGCAGGTTAAATTTATCGCTGCCTATATTATCGGTGTGGCCTTCAATTATAAGGTTTAACAATTCGTTTTGCTGAAGGGTATGAGCAAGATTTTTTAAAAAGTCTTCCGCTTCCTCATCCAGATCAGCCGAATTAAATTCAAAGTTAAAATGCAGCACCTTGCGCTCTACTACCAATGGCTGCTGTGCAAATGGCCCAACATTAACCACAGGGTTAGGTGTAGTTTGTTTAAGCGAATCCGCTCGTGCGGTTGTTTGCATGGCGGAATCAACCGGAGTAGCAGACTTGATTGAATCTACTGCTGTAATGTTTGATTTTGCAACAGGCTTTTTGTTTGCTTCCTTTTTCCGGGCTACTTCTGCTAATCGCTTTTCGCGCATTTTCTGATACCGTGTCTTTACTAACTTACGAACCTGCAACCCCACTTCCAGCGCTCCCTGATTGGAGGGATTACTAAACACCGGAAAATCATAAGACATACCGAGCGAAATTGTTTCGCGATGCAACTGAACACCCAGAATACCCGACCGGCCCGGGACTAACCTGGTAATCAAATCAACCCGATCGCCAATCGTGCGCGGATCGCCATTCAATTCCCACTGAAAACGTGCACCAACATTTGCGGAAAAATTACCGGCTGAAAGCGTAATCAACCCCTCTGGAAAAATGCTGAGGTTCTCAATTGAATATAATTTAAAAACTGCATTTGCCACCATCGTAATGGGTGTTTGGTACTGAACATCGGTAAACGAACTAACAGGTTTGTTAAGATCAAAAATGGAAATACCAAAATAATTTAAGAGCAAACCTTTCCGGTTGAGTTGTTGCCATTGAAGACCCATATTAAAAGTTACGTGACTTCCTCTGAATTGTGAAAAACTCTCGCCCGAAAAAGCAAAGCGATCAAATCCCCGATCCGGAACATATTGAGAGCCGGTTGTAAACCCATCCAGTTTTACCGATCTGTTTTGATATAAAAAGGATGTTCCGAAAGAGAGTGTTTGAAGATGACCAACCGCTACATGTACGGCATAGCTCAATGCTGCTTCCTGCACCTGAAACACTCCGGCTGTACGATCGCTATGTACCAATATGCCCAAGCCCGACCAGGGTTTACCCGTACTGGGATTTAGTAATGGATAAGAACCTGAAAGAAAATTACTTTGAATTTTAAAATCACCACCGGTATTTTGTGTTCGATGCAGAAAAGTTGCTTCTGCATAGTTGGTATTGCCTGCCAGTGCCGGGTTTACCCGCAAGCTTGTAAAATTATATTGGGAGTATTGAAAATATTGTGCGCAGGTTTTTCCGCCAATAGCAACAAACAGTAGCAAAGCAACAATCCGGATCACGCAGCTATCGCATTAAAAAAACCGAACCATTTCTATTCCCATTCAGCAATACCGATTCTCCATTTGGTAGTACTCCTTCTACACGCCAGAAGTACATGCCGGTTGGTTGCGCATTTCCGTTGGTGCTCCCATTCCAACCAGATGCAACTGCCTCGCTTACATTATCGGTTTGATAAACAACCGAACCTTCGCGATTAAAAATTCTAAACCGGAATGATGATACCTGTGTTAATCCATAAACCAATAATACATCGTTGCTTCCATCGCTGTTGGGTGTAAACAAATCGGGAATAAACCCGGTTTGTTGTACCTGCACTAAAATACTACCTGTGTTTTTGCAACCAATTGAATCTATTACTTCAATGGTGTATTGCGTGTTTTGTACCGGGCTTGCAAAAGGATTTGGAATGGTATTATCCGACAACCCGTCTGGCGGAATCCACATAACGACCTCCGCATTGGTGACTACTTCAAACTGCACCGACTCGCCCCGTTGAATATTAAATTGTGTTGTGCCTATGCTCAACTCAGGTTTACTCAGTTTAATATCGAATAAATTATTTAGCCGACATCCTCCTACACTTGCCTGCACCTGAATAAGCTGCGGTTGAGCAACCACCACCGAAATAGAATCCTGGTTGGTAATAATCGGGTTGGTTAACCACCTGATGGAACCCCAACCCGGTGCAATGCCAAGTTTAATCGTACTGCCTGCACAAGCATAAATGGTTTTGCTTTCCGATTGATTGCCATCGTTTACATGAATGAGCCACGCTTTATGTTTTGAACAATCGTTGCCTTGCGGAACAAATGAATAAACGGTATCGGCTTCGGTTGCAAAATAGGTGTAGGTTTCCGACAAGCCCAGGAAACCCCGTGAAAGTGAGAACCAGTATGCAACACCTTCACTTGTTAATTCAACCTCGTTTCCTTTACAGGCTTGTACCGTTTCGCGCGTCAAGTCAAAACAAGGAAGTACACCTCCTGTACAAACGTCATAACTACCGTTAAATGCATTATCCACTGTTTGTATCAGGTAATAGTAACGGTTGTCGGTAAGGCCCTCAATTATTTTGTGATTATTCGAATAAACATTTCCATGTTCAACAATTGCCCTTCTACTGTGATTCAGACTAAAAGATGGGGAAATAAGCGTCTCAGAATTTGTTCCCAACCACACATCATAAGTAAGTGAAGCTGTTGTTGTACTTTCATCGCTTGCTGGTGCCCAATAAATGAAGGTTCGGTTGAAAGTGGAAATGGCAAACGAAAACGAGGAACCTTTTGGCCGGCTATCTTTTACATCGAGGATATTTCTAAATAGCTTTAACCAGGTTGCGCCAGCAGAATCAAGTACTTGTAAAAAATCCAGCTTACCATCGCGGTCAAAATCTCCGGGTTGTATTAATACAACACCAGCCGTATCCAGTTTAATTGTATCTGTTGCCGTTAGGATGTAATTAATCTTCTTATCGTTCAAGCTTCCGAAAATCCACTGATCGGCCAAACCATCGGCATCGAAATTTCCGCTGAATAATTGTGTGGGTATTAACCCATCTGCTTCGGATGTTACTTTCAATAGCCCGGCCTCATTCAGCCATTTTACATAAATGGAATTTCCCGATTGATTTAAACCAATGGCCCACAAATCGAAATAACCATCTTCATTAAAATCAAGTAGTGATAGTTTTCCGTTTACCGGATTTGTAAGTGATTTTTTCTTAAACTTGAATTGACCTTCATTCATCCATTGTTGTACAACCGGCTGCCCAGCGGGGTTAGTACCGGATAGAATAAGGTCAGTAAAATTATCCTGATTCAGATCAAACAATTTAAAGTCGGTAACGAAAATACCGGTGGTATCCGATCGTAATTTAAACTGGCCTGCTACGCGTTCATAAATGCGTATATGCGGTTTATCCAAAACATGTTCAAAAGTGATCAACTCCAGAACACCATCGCGATTCAGATCAGCGGTTGTTGCATTTAGAATTTGAGTTGGTAGATTTACCTCGGATGCAGTAAACGAGTAATCACCACGGTTAAGAAAGCTTTTTACTTTATTACCAGTCGCGGCAAGCAGGTCTATCTGGTTATCGTTATTAACATCGGTTAAAAGAAATTTTCCTTCTGGAATTTCTGCTGTAAATGATACCCTTTCAAGCAGATTTGTGCCTGCTTCATTTTGGAGTGTAACAATTTTTACCTCACCCGCTTGATTCTTACCAGCCACTACTACGTCCAGCAGTGTATCACTATTTAAAGCTATCCAGGCTGCCTGGCTTACTTCTAACTTTTCGCTTAGTTTTACTTTGGTAAGTTGCTTAAACTGTTGTGCCTTAAGTGTAATACTCCCACACAACAAACCGCATAGGATTAGGAGTCTCATTCTTGTTTTGGTTTAAGTAACTGAAACGTAACCGGAACCGAAACGCGTGCAGGAACTGGTTTGCCATTTAAGGAAGCCGGCAACCAGGGGTCCATACTTTCTATAACTCGCTTAGCTTCCATGTCGCATGCTTTATCAAGCGACTGTTGAATCTGGATTTGTTCCGGTTTACCTGAAACGTTAATCACAAAATCAATTACTACAACTCCTTGTATTGAATCGCGAAGGGCACTTTCCGGATATTGAAGTTCGTGATTGAAATAGTCATACAATTTTTCATAGCCACCGGCTGGCTCGGCTTGCTTGTATCCAACCGGTTTTGGTTTCTCCTCGCTAAAAGTCTTCGCATCGGGCTTCGAAATTTTTTTCTTTGGCAAAGGTTGCTTTTCCGCAACAACAGCTTGTACAGAATCCAAATTGATCAGCTCGGGTTTATTTACTTCCGGTATCCTGGGTATAGCCGGCTCATCAATCTTTACACTATTGGGTGCAGTAACCGGGTGGTTTTTCCACCAGATTGATACTATCAGGACAGCCACAACAAAAGTGCCACCAGCATAATAAACCCATTTGCCGGAATGGGCACGAGTTTGTTTGATAATCGAATCAAAGTTCTGATAGACTTCAATTTCATCATCGGTTAAAGTTTGTTTCATAATTTGTATCTTCCGTTTCATCGCTGCACAAATAATTTTTTCATTTTATCAAGAACCCGATACGTACGCACCTTGGTGTTATTCTCTGTTAAGTCCAATATTTCGGCTACTTCTTTAAAAGGCCTCGCTTCAAAAAATCTCAATTCAATAAGCTGCAATTCTGATTCTGTTAACAATTCAAGAATTTGAGGAAGCCGTTGATGCCATTCTTCAATTGTCTGATCGGATGTTAGTTCATCCACCAGGTTAACCAATGCCGACTCTTCAATTACAACATGTCTTACGCGCTTACTCTTACGGAAGTAATCCATACACTGGTTGGATGCAATTCTATAAAGCCAGGCTGCAAATGGTGCGCCTCTGAATTGATATTTACCCAGATTAGTAAGTGCATTTAAAAAGACCTGCTGGGTAAGATCTGCCGTAAGTTCCTTTTCGCCTACGCGTTTAAAAACATACCGGAATATTTCTTTAAAGTACCGGTCATACAGCGGTCTGAATTCAGCAGGATTATTCACTGCCCTGCGAATGAGAATAGCCTCCTGTTCAATATCTGCCTTACCGCTGCTTAAACGTTCCGTATCTATCATTTTCTAATTCCTGTTATCAAAATGAGGTTACGCTAAAAAGATACAGTTTATTATAGAAAAAATTATTGTCGGGTTATCCGATCATGTCTGGAGAAAGATGGAACTCACCCCTTTCAACTAAATCAGATTGTCAATTTTAGTAATAAACTGTACCTTACCTATCTAACTTATCATTTAAATGAAATCGCGCAGACAATTTTTGCAACAACTTTCAGCAGCGGTTGCACTACCCACACTTGCCGGTTGGTCCTATCCCGAAACCATCCCGCAAGGCCCCGTACTAAAAGTTGCTATTATGGGGTTGGGCAGTTACGGCACGCGTGTAGCTGAGGCTATGCTTGCTTGTAAACGGGCAAAACTTACCGGTGTAATTAGTGGAACACCATCTAAAATAAAAACCTGGCAAGCCAAATATGGTATTGCTGATAAGAATTGTTACAATTACGAAAACTTCGATCAGATTAAGAACAACCCTGATATTGATGCGGTTTATATTATTACACCCAATGCGCTACACCACAGCCAGGCTTTACGCATAGCAAAAGCTGGTAAGCATGTTATTTGTGAAAAACCCATGGCATTAAACGCCATGGAGGGATTGGAAATGGTGAATGCATGCAAGCAAGCGAACGTAAAACTGTTGATTGGGTATAGGATGCACTTTGAAGCAAACACATTAGAAGTAGTGCGCATGCGCAAAGCGGGTGAGTTCGGTAAGCCATTGTTCTTTCAAGGGTTAAGTGGTTTTCGAATTGGTGATCCCGGTCAATGGCGACTCACAAAAAATCTTGCAGGCGGTGGTGCCATGATGGATATTGGGATTTATTCCATCAATGGTTCGCGATACATGTTGGGTGAAGAACCTGTTTGGGTTGCGGCTCAGGAAACCAAAACCGATCCTCAGAAATTTAAAGAAGGAGTGGACGAAACTATTCAGTTTCAATTAGGCTTTGCCAGTGGTGCGGTTGCCTCTTGTCTTTCAACCTACAGCATGAACAACTTAGATAAATTCTTTTTGAATGGCGAAAAAGGATTTGCCGAATTACAACCTTCAACAGGATACGGGCCCATACAAGGTCGTACACACCGCGGTTTACTTAACTTACCACATGTTACCCATCAAACTACGCAAATGGATGAAATGGCTCAGATTATTTTAGAAAACAAAAAACCGGAAGTACCTGTAGATGGTGAAGAAGGGTTGAAGGATATGAAAATTATCGATACCATTTACCTGGCGGTTAAAACCGGTAAACGCATGGAGTTGAAACTCTAATCTGGAGTTTGCACTTAAATACTGTATCTGAAAGGGTGCATTTCAAATTGCCGCACCACAACATTCAACCTCTACGGGGTCGTTTCTCATTATTATGCTATTCTACCAATATCCGACTCCTAACGGAGTCCCTGTTTACTCTAAGGTTTAAGCTAAGACAACTGTTCCCAACAACGCTCCAATAATTTTTGTGTTGCTGTTATGCCATCTGGCTCAGCCATATCAAAGCCTTCAAACTCAATACCTATGTACCCATCAAAACCAGAATCCTTTACCAACCTTAACAAGCGCAGATAATCGATTCGCGTTTCATTTCCATCGCTATCAAAAGCATACGATTTGGCACTAACACCTTTTGCAAACGGCAGCAGATCGGCTACACCCTGATAGCGATCATATACTTCAGCACATTCAATTTGCGTAGTGCCCCACTTGGCGCTCAGGCACCAATTACCAAAATCGGGTAATGTACCACAATTTGTTTTACCACTTTGCTGTATTACCTCAGCCACCCATTTACCATCGCTGCTGAATAAGCCATGATTCTCAATCAACACGTTCAGATTAAGTGGTGCTGCATATTCTTCTAACCGTTGCATCGAATCAATCATTGCCTTTTGTACTTCTTCACGGCTACCTTCGCCAAATGCATTTACCCGAACAGAATGACAACCCAATACGTTTGCTGCATTCAACCACTTATAATGATTTTCGATGGCTTGGGTACGCGCGGCCCCGTCAGGATTTCCCAAATCGCCTTCTTCATCAATCATGATCAATAAATTTTTCACACCTTCATTATCGGCTCTGCGTTTCATATCGTTCCAGAATTTTTCATCTGTTGCCTTATCGCGATAAAAACCATTTACATATTCAACTGCGCTAATACTATACTGGCGTGCAATCGCAGCAAAGTCGGCTGCATTTAACTCAGCTTTTTCAAAGGCCCGGTGCAACGACCATTGTGCAAGCGATATGTTAAGGCCAGCTTTCAATGTATTATTCTTTTCAGGCTTACAAGATAGAAGATTAAGCGCTGGAACGTACAACGCTCCTGTGGCAAGTGTTTTTATAAATTGTCTGCGCGACTGCATGGTGGTAGCGGTTAGTGTTTACTAAAGTATCAATTTTAAAACGAGTAGCAACAACAGTTTAACCAAAACCTCCCTCTCAATCTTTCTGAAAAATAATTTTAACGAACATTGTGAAATCAATTGGTTGCATATATATTTGCAACCGAATGGTTTCTTAAAAGAAATTAACACCATGCGAAGAGATATTTTTCAAGCCATAGCCGACCCATCGAGGCGCGCCATCATTACTCTTATTGCCTTGCAGGCCATGACACCCAATGCCATTGCCGAGCATTTTGATACATCGCGGCAAGCGGTATCCAAACACTTGCGCATTTTAACCGAATGCGAACTGGTAAAACCGGAACAACGCGGTCGCGAGATTTATTACCAACTCGAAATCAATAAAATGAAAGAGATTGACAAATGGCTTGAACAGTTTCGTAAAATCTGGGAAAAGCGCTTCACACAATTAGATACATTATTATCCACCTTAAAAAAGCCAAAGAAATGAACACTAACCTGCTATTCGACTTTACAGTAAACAAAGAAACGCGAACCATCCTTGTAAAACGTGAGTTTGCAGCCGAGTTACCACTGGTATGGAAAGCCTGGACTACTGCCGAACTGTTAGATCAATGGTGGGCACCCCTGCCCTATCGCAATAAAACCAAATCGCTGGATTTGCGCGCGGGTGGTACCTGGTTATATTCTATGATTAGTCCTGAAAACGAAACGCATTGGTGCCGTTTCGATTACGAAAAAGTTGAAACAGAAAAAAGCTATAGTGGTTTGGATGCTTTTTGCGATGAAGCCGGAACACTTAACACTGATTTTTCCAGAATGCACTGGGAAAACATTTTCAGCAACTCTAAAAGTGGCACTGTGGTAAACATCACCATAACAGTTGATACCTGGGAAACGCTGGAGAAAATAATTGCCATGGGTTTCAAAGAAGGCTTTACCATGGGTTTGAATCAATTGGAAAGTTTATTACCAACTTTAAAGAAATAGCAGTATGGCAAATAAGATTGCACCAGAAATACTGGAATACAATGCTTCTAAAGAAGCCGAAGACAAAGCTATCTGCGAAGTATTGGCGCGCGAAATCTCCAAACACTTACCAGAGGCTGAGAATAAAATCTGGCATGCTCACCCCGTTTGGTTTCTGGATGGCAACCCCATAACTGGCTACAATAAGTTGAAGGCTGGCATACGCTTGATGTTCTGGAGTGGTGCCGATTTTGAAGAAGAAGGTTTAAACCAAGTAGGCAAAAAATTTAAAGATGCATCCATCTTCTTTACATCGGTTGATGAAATTAACTTAAAAGACCTGAAACGCTGGCTTACCAAAGCAAGAGAAATTCAATGGGATTATAAAAACATAATAAAACGAAAGGGCAAATTGATCCGGTTGAAATAAGGTTTACAACCCTGCTTTAAAAAAAATAAGATCACCTTATACTAATAACTTCTACGTTAGCTTAACTCACTATTTAAACATTATGAAAATCGTTAAAACAATTTTATTCTCACTCTTTGGACTACTACTACTTAATGGTGGCTTAAATAAATTTCTAAACTACATGCCGGTACCGGAAGGCCTGCCGGAAGAATTGATGAAAGATACAGAGGCACTTATGGAGATTTCGTGGTTAATGCCGTTGGTTGGTTTTGCCGAAGTGCTGGGAGGATTGCTCATTCTTATTCCAAGAACTAGGGCGTTAGGGGCTTTGGTTGTTTTTCCAGTTATGGTTGGTGTGTTATTAACCCATCTTACAGTAGCAAAAGAAGGATTACCCATTGCTTTAGCTATTTGGATACTCTTAATCTGGGTTATTTTTGATAACAGAAACAAATTTATTCCGCTTATAAAATAAACATGAAGGAAATAATCTATTTAGCTGAATACCAAAATCAACTACGGGTAGAGAACTGATACCTCAAACAAAAGCCTCAGAAAAAATTTCTGAGGCTTTTTTGTGATCCCGCTGGAACAGGGACATTAGTGTCAATCAGTATCATTTAGTACTCTGGTCATTCAGATTAGGCTCATTTGTAGTTTATAGGGATCAGTTGGTTTTGATTGATTTTAATTTTGATGTTAAAACGGTGTTAAAATTCAAATATCATTAAAACGTAACAATGGATTAAGAGGCCTCAAGCGAGGCTTCAATTGGCTCTGGATTTCGGACAAATCTATGTCTAATGAAATTTGGTAGAAGGCCTGTTAAATCAGGGTTTCGCCAAAAGCTCTTTTTGTTTTTATCATATTGTTTGGCTCTCCTCCTGTGGGCCAGTTTACTACATGTTGTGATTTTATACCTTTTCTTACCAAATTTTTTGATGAGTAGATTTTTAACAAATGAATCAATCTCGTCAAAATACCTTTCAATATCTAAGTATGAATAGATTGCTATCCATTTTTCAATTGCATCATAGATGGAAGCAAATAGCTGAGAATTTAGCTGTCCTTTTTTAACAATTTCCCTGACTATGTGCTTCAGATAGCCGACAGTTTCATGACCAGGATAAACATTTTCTCCATCAAATTTCACCGAAAGGAATGAGAATTCATTTTTAGCAGGATGCACAATTTTAGTCTTTTCGTTCTTGTCACCAAGCGCATGAATCTTCAATGAAAATTGATCTCGCAGTAAGGCTACAAGTTTTTCATAACCCTCTTTTGCTTCCTCTTCTGAACTAAAAATGACAATAAAATCATCCGCGTATCTAATTAGCGAATATCCTGCTTCTTTTAACTGAATATCAAATTTCGATAAGTAGATATTGGATAAAAGTGGTGATAGCGGATTGCCTTGTGGTATACCCTTACCTGCGTTCTTGAATAAACCCCAATGTTTCCTGTTAAGTCTTTTTAGTTTAAGTTTCTGAGACATTGAATCGGCAATCAATTTGTTGATTGTTTTATCCCTTAAGTTCGGATAGATCAGCTCGTTTAGAAGCTTGTCCTTTTTCACCTCTTCGAAAAAGTTCACAATGTCAGCCTTGAGGATTACCTTACCACCTTGAAGGTAGTTTGCTTTCATTTGAAGAATTGCCTCTCGCACTCCCTTACCTTGTTGGTATGCAAAGCTTACTCCTTCACTCTTGGACAAAAGAGTGTCTAATTGTTCCTCCAATAAAATCGCTAATGCTTTGAGAACGACTCTATCCTTGACTTCAGGTATCTGCAACGGTCGGTATTCGCCATTATCCTTCTTAATGATAGCAGCCCTCGTTGGAGAAAAGCGAAATGATCCATCTAGAAGTACTTCGCTAAGCTTAGTCAAATTCGAATCTAAATCCTGACTGAAATCTTTTATAGTCTTTCCTGAAAATCCATATGAATCTTCATTTTCTTTGTTCAATAACCCCCAAGCATTTTTGAGCCTATCAATAGATGCTAGCTGCGAGATGAGTGATTCATTTGTCATTAACTCATTCAATTTTATTAATTTTTACCCTTATCTCTGTTGAAAGGAGTTGATGGATGGAAGCACAGTGACTAAATTCAAGGATGAAACGGCCTATGACTACCTAACCCACAAATATAGTTGGTTCAGAATTTGAGATTTTTCCTTGAAAAACCCCAATTCTCAAACAGAATTGAGCCAAAAAGCCCATAATGACACTACTTGACGAAGGAAATTCGCTATTTTATAGTGCTCAAATGCCATAAAATGACCTTCGAGAAATTATATCAGCTCTTAAAGACTCATAGAACCGTGACGCTGATCACAGCAGATAATGCTGCATTAATTATTAGTTTTCTCTTCCGGTCATTTAAGCAAAATCCTAATGGGTTTAAAACCGATATTGTTTCTGAAAAAGATTTAACTGAACAACTCTCAGACTACCTATTTATTCTCAACGCAGATAAAGCACAGTTCCCGAGACCACCTAAGCAATATCTGACAGAGTGGAGCAATGCGGGATACTTACGAAAGTACCCTACAAAAAATGATGAATTTGCTTTTGAGCTAACACCAGCTACCGAAAATGCTTTCAAATGGATTGATAGCTTAGACAAAAGGGAATTTATAGGCCAAGAGTCAAGATTGAAACAATTATTCGAAAGCCTGAAAGAACTGGCAACTAAGTCGAAACGAGACTATCTCTCGCGATTAAAAGAATTGGAGCAAAGAAAAAAGCAAATCGAAAAGGAAATTGAGGACGTAAAGGGTGGTAAAATGGATGTTCTCGATGACCGACAGATAAAGGAGCAATATTTTATTATAGAGGATACCGCACAGAATCTGTTGGCAGATTTCAAACAAGTAGAGCAGAACTTCCGTGACTTAGACAAGCATTTTAGACAGAAAATCATTACCACTACTTTGGTCAAAGGAAAAGTATTGGAAGATTTGTTTCAACAACAAGCCAATTTACTAGAGCAAGATCAAGGAAAAAGTTTTAATGCATTTTGGGAATTCCTTTTGTCTCAGTCAAAGCAAGAAGAACTTGAGCAATATATCAATGATGTTTTAAGTCTCCCAGCAGTTCAGGAAGTTCAGCGTGAAAATTTAAACATAGCGAATATCAGAAATGATTTGATAGAGGCTGGTGACAAAACGAAACGGTCTACCAATTCATTACTTGAGCAATTAAGAAAGTACTTGGAGCATAAGTCTTTCACCGAGAACAAAAGAATCTATGATAACATAAATGAAATTCTAAAGGTTATTGCTAATAATAGTGATCTTGATTTCAGTAAAATAGATTTTTTGAGAATAGAAGATGTGATTGACATTGAACTGATCATGGCCTACGACTGGAAAATTAGGGGGTTTAAACCACCTCAAAAAGTTAAATTTGCCGATAGCAACTTCGAAGATGGAGTTACTACATCTGATAATGATGCAGCACTATTTACTCAATTCGAAATTAACATGACGGAGCTTAAGGACAACATAAGGAACTCTCTTAAAAACAAAACTCACATTACATTTTCAGACTTTATACACGAATTTGAAATCAAAAAAGGAGTTGCTGAAGTCGTAGCCTACATCGAAATCGCAACAAATGAGAAAAAACATATCATAAAAGAAGACAGTATAGAGTTCATAGAAATTGTGAATTCAAAAACGGACAAGAAATTCAAATTGAAAATTCCACAGATCATTTTTTGTAAATAATGAAACCATACTCACATATTTTAATTGCTCTATTAAAAGGAGTTGTTTATAGCCACAACGAAAAGGTATGGGACGATTTAATACGACCAGAACATGAGTCTGGCGTTAAGAAATACTTTGCAGATATCAATCTAGATTTGATAATTGACAAATCTGAAGGATACGCCTATCTAAAGCAAAAAATGTCAGAAGACTCCGATGAGGATGACCTTCCAAGATTACTCGAAAGAAGGCAACTTAATTTTCATGTGTCTTTGCTGTGCTTACTCCTTAGAAAGCACTTAATAGAAAACGACAGGGAGGGAGAGTCATCGAAGGCAATTTTAACAAAAGAGGAAATTGTCAATTTACTAAAGCCTTTTTATAAGGAAACAACGAATGAGGCTCTTCAACAAAAACAGATAGAGGCTGCCTTCAAGCGGGTAATTGATGAGGGGTTCTTACGGAAAATGAAAACGGAAGATGAGCAGTATGAAATTAATCGGATTATCAAAGCATTCGTGAATGCTGACGTTGTGAAAGAATCCTTGGAAATTCTTCAAAACTATGCAAACCAATCATCAAATGAGCCAACTGAATGAATGAAATAGGATCAAATAATAACAGCTCGCAAATTGGGTTTCGTCTTCAATCTGTGGAAGTTCTCAACTGGGGAACTTTCAATAGAAACATTTGGAAGATTGAACCGAACGGCAATAATTCCCTTTTGACTGGAGATGTTGGGTCTGGAAAATCTACATTGGTTGATGCAATAACTTGTTTAATTGTTCCACATCAAAAAATAAGCTTCAACAAAGCGGCTGGAGCCGAAAAAAACGAACGCAGCTTAGCAACATATATTAAAGGTGAGTTTAAAAACACCAAAACGGAGGATAGTGATCTAAAAGACTCAAGAGAAAAATCCGTAACCTTACGTTACAACAATCCTTCGGACACCACTTTCAGTGTCATAGTAGCCAACTTTTCTAATGTGGGATACCATGAGTCAATCTCACTGGCGCAGGTATTTTGGATTGAGAATGACAAAGCCCACAAACTTTTGATAATCAGAGAGAAGCTACCTCTGTCAATAAAAGAACAGTTTTCAAATATTGAAGATGTTAAGGAGTTAAGAAAGAGATTGAAGGAGCTTGCTCATACCGAAGTTTTTGATGACAATTTCTCAAGATATAGTCAACGGTTCCGACATTTGTTTGGAATGCAAACAGATAAAGCAGTCGATCTGTTCTATCAGACTGTTTCAATGAAGTCAGTTAGTAATCTAACAACTTTTGTTAGAGAACAAATGCTAGAGCGAACTGATATTAAAATTCAGATCGAAGATCTTAAGAAAAGATTTGATGACTTAAACAAAGCTCATCAGGCAGTTCTAGATGCTAGAAGACAGAGAGACGTTCTGGAACCGCTCGTTGCCCTTTGTCGGAACTTTCGAGAGTTCGAAGAAAGAATTCAAGACATTGAAAATACTATAAGTTCTATCCCCGGATTCTTCTCATCCAAAAAGATGAAGTTGTTAGCTGATGAAATCGAAGACAGTGAACGTAAACTTCTGCAATTGACCGGACAACTAAGTGAAATTGAAGAGGCTCTTTCTAATAAAAGAAACACGGCAAGTCAGATCAAGCAAGACATTAGAAGTAATGGTGGTGAGCGATTGGAAAAGATCGATGAGGAAATACTGACTAAAGAGAAGCTACAAAAAACGAAGAAGGAGAGGCATGAAGAGTATTCCAAATTAACTCAATTCTGCGAATTGGAAATCGCTCAATCTGAAGCCACTTTTTTTGGGAATTTGAAGAATGCAGAAATCAAAATTGATAACTTGAAATTACGGCAGAAGCAAATACTAGAGGAACATGGAAAATTTGCTGCGAAAAGAACAAATATTGAAGAAGAGATCGAGATCGAAACAAATGAACTCGATTCATTGAAACAAAGAGAGAACCAAATTCCACTTGACTATTTATCAATTAGAAAACAATTGTCACAGTCTCTAAATGTCTCTGAATCTGATATCCCTTTTGTTGGAGAGCTGATGAAGGTAATTGATTCAGAAAAGGACTGGGAGGGTGCGTTAGAGAGACTATTGAGAGGATTTGGTTTAAGTATGTTAGTGCCTGAGCGGCATTACCCGCAAATAAGTAACTACATCAATCAGATACGGCTGTTGGACACGCGGAGCAAGGGCATGAGACTTGAGTATTTTAAAGTGCCACATTCCTTCAAATTGAATCAAAATATCCACCTTGATACTGAGTCAGTCGTACACAAAATTCAAATTAAATCTGATAGTCCATTTGAGGATTGGGTGGACTCTGAATTACAAAAACGATTCAATTTGCGGTGCGTATCTCTTGATGAGTTTCAACGAATCCCAAGCGATGTCATCACAAGGGAGGGGCAGTATAAAGTTGGCAATCATCGTCACATTAAAGATGATAGGCGAGACCTATGGGATAGGAGAAACTTCATTTTAGGTTGGAGTAATAGGGAGAAGATTAGTGTTATCGAAAAGAACCTAAATCAACTGAAAACCGAAAAGGAGACTTTAAACAATAAAATCAAAGAGTTACTTACTGAAAGCGAAAGCAACACTAACCTTCAATCCAAGCTGGGTCAAATACTTGGGTATCGCAATTGGTTTGAGCTTAACTGGAAAGATGAAGTCGAGGCAATAGTTCAGTTGGAGAAAGAGCGAGACGAATTGAGGAATAGCAACGATATTTTCAGAACATTACAAGCTCAACTGGAGTCAATACAAAATGAAATCAAAGATCATGAAAAATCAAAAGATAAACTCTTGGAAACCCGAGGGCAGTTGAATGGCAAAATAGTAAGTCATAAAGAAGACATAGAAATTTGTAGAAAGATAGTTGATACTCTACAACAGAATGAAATAGAATCGTTCTTCGCAAAAATTGAAAAAGAAACAGAAGATCAAATTTATACCATTAAAAGCATAGATGGGATAAGGGACGATTTGTTTACTAAAAAGAACAAAGAAAAGGATAGGCTTTCCGAACGAAAAGGTAAAGAGAGCAACAAAATTATTCAGACAATGAAAGAATACAAGGATGAATTTCCGTCCGAGGCGCTTAGCTTGTCTGTCGAGATAGAATCAAGGGGAGAGTATCTCGATAAATTTGAAAAGATTTTATATGAGGGATTGCCTGCTCATGAAGCAACTTTAAAAACCATGCTCAATGAGAATACAATAAATGATATCGTAGCATTCGATAACAAACTTGACATTCACGAAAAAGAGATAAAAAATAAAATTAAGAACATCAACGAACACCTTAAGGAAATTGAATACAACAGAGGAACATATATTGAATTGATTGCAGATAGAAACAGAGACCAAGAGATAAGAACTTTCAGAGAAGATTTAAAGGCATGTTATAGCAATATCCTGGACGCTAATGATGCCTACACAGAAGACAGATTTAATGATGTTCAGAAAATCCTAAACAGATTTCGAGGAAATGAAAACAAGGATATAGACTGGACGAATAAAGTAACTGATGTACGAAATTGGTTTGACTTTAATGCCAGTGAAAAATATTCTGAGAATAATGAGGAGAAAGAATTTTATTCTGGCAGTTCCGGGAAATCTGGCGGGCAGAAGGAAAAGCTAGCCTATACAATAATTGCATCTGCCCTAGCATACCAATTTGGATTGAAAATCGGTGAACCCAAAAGCAAGTCATTTCGATTTGCGGTTATTGATGAGGCATTCGGAAAAGGAAGCGATGCAAGTGCTGAGTATGGTTTGGAACTATTCAAAAAGCTGAATTTGCAATTACTCATAGTAACGCCACTCCAAAAAATTCATGTCATTGAAAACTACATCAACTCGGTTCACTACGTCTCAAATACAGAGGGTAATAATTCGGAAATAAAGAACATGACCGTGGATGAATACAGGAATGCCAAATTCATATTCAATAATAGAAAAACGAGTGTTGAGGTAACTGATATCAGCGAATGATTACACCGAATGATATCAAAGAACAATGCACGAAGTGGTGGAAGGATATTCTTGTAGAATATATTTTGGGTAACTCATCCTTTCCGAGAGAGATCAATCGAATTGGCAAGGTTAACTCGAAGGATATTTTGAGCAAGCTGACTACCTATAAGGATGAAATTAACTTGCTTAGTGCAAACTCGAAGGGTTCGAAAAAGCATGGTTACTCTCTCGTTACTGAGGAGAGAATATTCAATAGGATTGGTGTGCAGATAGTACCAGTCAGAATAACAATTGACAGTTTAGAGGATTATCTGGCCTTAACAAAAAAAGAAAAAGAATTTGCTATTTTCTGTCGAAACTGGGAGCTAATTGTTGGTCGACTCCCCATTTTGAAAGAATGGATAATTTCTAATCCCCAGAGATTGATTGAACATGATACTTGGGCAGAAACATTAAAGGTATGTGAGTATTTTCTAAATAATCCTTCACCCAATCTTTACATTAGGCAACTGCCAATAGAAATCCATACCAAATATATTGAGGAAAATAAACCCCTAATGAGGTCACTGCTTAGTTATCTGATACCTACAAAAATTGATTTAAAAGGTGAGACATTTGAGCAGATATTTCATTTAAAGGAGAAAGAGAAACGAATCCGAATCCGTTTCTTGGATAAGACGTTGTCTCCACTGGAGAAGTTCACAGATTTGTCTTTTCTGGTCTACGAATTAGATCATCTGAACATCGCTTGCAAGTACGTATTTGTTGCAGAAAACGAGATGAATTTCTTGGCACTCCCTGAACTTCCAAATACAATAGCACTTTGGAGTGGTGGCGGCTTTCAGGTTAGTTACCTAAAGAATATAATATGGTTGAAACAGAAGTGTTTCTTCTATTGGGGTGATATTGATGCACATGGGTTTCAAATCCTAAATCAATTCAGAACATATTTTAATGATACCACCGCAGTAATGATGGATGAAGAAACTTTTTATAGATTTAAACACTCAAGAGGTCAGCCAGCCTCAAATCAAATCCTAAAAACCTTGTCAGAGGCCGAACAGAAATTGTATACTCACGTAAAGGAGAATAATTTGCGACTAGAGCAGGAAAAGATTGATCAGACATACGCTGACGAGAAGATCAGGCTATTATTTAAGAGAACTCTACACTCTATTTGATTACAGATGCCGTGATACCCCATATCGAATCAATCTCTGTGAATAGAGCATTAGTTCGTGCTATTATTTTTTCTTCATCCCAAGTTTTGTCTCCACTATCGAATAGCTCGACAAGATCGTGTTTAGTTATTGATAAGTCGGAATAGGCTTTGATTCCCTTCTTTCTACCTTCACCATTCATCTTTATTTCGTACGAGTAGTTACGAAGAGATGTGTTTAAGGAAGAAGTTAGTAGTGTCATGTTTCCGATCCAATAAATCTTCTCATATCTATCGGCTTTTGCCTGATCATCATTCATTTCTAATCCATCTGGGGTTTTCTTCGATGGAATGTCTGTCCAATACTCTTCCCATTTCTGAGGCATTAAGTGTTCAAGTGAATAGCTATACTTCAGCTCCTTAGTATCAAATTTCTTCTCCTTCGCCCTCCTAGCTAACTCAACCCAAAAAAGTATTATTGCGGCACTCTTATTTGTAATCCCCTTTAAGCCTTCAATTACAATCGAGTCCTTTTCCAATTTAGGCTCAATTGATTCCGGGTCGTCAATAAAATCTCTGCATATCTTGTTGTAGCCTTTAGTCTCAGCCTTTCCAATAATCCTTCTGACTAAGTATCTCTCTAAGTCAAATAGTAGCTTAGTAACTTTAATCTCATTATTCCCATATTTCTTGTGAAGAAAGAGTATGAATGGATGAAATGTGGAAATCTGCGAAGCTTCTAGAATATGAAACAGTCTTTGGTTGTAATTTTTGAAATCAAACAATGTAGTACTCTCAAACTCAAGAATTTTGTCTTTGTAAATTGACGAATACTCACATATTTCCTCAATGAATTCAGTGAGGCTTTTGACATCACTGAATTCATCAATCATTTCTTTGTAGAGCTGCGACAGGTCTGACAATGTATGTTTGTCTGGATCGTAGAATCCCTTTATGACTGCTATCGCATGAAGAAGGAGTTCTATATTATCCCTCTTTAATCGACCTGTTATTCTCTCTCTTTCCCAATAAGAAATTGTTTCCTCGTCATTCAAGAATGATTTCTCCCACGTCCTTCTATAAATAGCCGCTGCCTTAGACTGATCCTTTTGAATTTCCAATAGTTTTTGAAAGAGTGAGTTCTTAATTATGTCTGCACTACTCAACCGAACACCAGCACTATTTATTGTATCAAATATTGATTGCTCATCGTCATCTCTAGTGAGGTCAATTACAACCAACATTTTATTCTCCTGATCAAGGATACTATTGAAGAGCCGCTTTCTAATGCTCTCTTCAATGTCACTCAGCTTACGTCTAAAAAACCAATAGCACTTAATAATCCGGTTGTCTGTTAGCTCTTCCTCAGTGATATTCACATCATCTATGCCGAATCTAATTACTTGTTGAAAAAAGGCAGCATCTACGTGTGAGTGCTGAATCTTTACAAAGTATTCACTATCCGTTTGATACTGCTTATGAAAAAGATTTGATCTAACCGAAATCTCACAATTTCTTTTAAGGTCATCAGCAAAAGAATCGTATAGAGCTTTCACCAAAACACTTAAGGTAGTAAGTCGTTGTTGACCGTCTATCACATGAACCTCCTTCGGCTCGCCACTTCTTGGTGGCTGTTGCTTTAATATAAGCGAACCAAGAAAATGACTTTTCTTAAAATTCAGGAGATCAGCCAGAAGATCCTCCCAATTATCCTCCGCCCAAACATAGCTACGTTGGAAAAATGGTATTGTAACAAGACCCTCGTTTGAGAGAAAGGACAGAGATTTTGACTTTGCATCCATAATTCCAAGATTGTACCAGTTTAAGTAACGAAAATAAGCTCAAATGATCAAAAATTGCTGTCTCGAAAAAAAAACGGACTCTATTTAAGAGCCCGTTTATCCATTTTAAACCAAGAGATTGAAAATTAATTCAACTCCAGACGTTGCAGATTGAGAATTTTATTGAACAATGCTTCATCTTCCTTTATCATCTGAATCTTTTTGCTCAATTCAGTTCCATTAGTCACATACATAAACTCCTTTAGGAAATCAGATTTATACAGCTCTTTTGCCGGGTCATATTCTAAGTCGATGAAGGAGCACACATTGAAAAGTATGTTTTCATAGAATCTGGCTGTCACGATGTTATTATTGTGATCTGGGTCACCAATGACAATACTTGCGATTGATTGCTGAACCATCGGGCCAAGTTCTTCCGGTTTGAGATACTCATAATACTCTGTATTTGACAACGTGACTTTCTTACTATCAAACCCAATCACTCGTTTCGATAAGCCGTTTGTTAAAAATAATCTGATTTTCGGAAATCGTTTTGGACGCCAATTCCCATAGTAGGTAATGTCAACGGTACGTTGACTAAGGGCTTTTTCTGGAAGTTCTTTCATTCTTGACTTAAAAATGAACTCAAAGAAATCCTTGATATTTCTTGAACGAGCGACATGACAACGAAGGGATGGCTTTAATTTCAGGTAGGTGTTTTTATAGTATTCCTCAAAATTCTTACCACACCAGATAATCTTCCATTTCAAATTTGCAAATTTCACAGTCTCATCTTCGGTTATCCGTAATTCCGTGTTGAACTCTGTTTTCGTGCCACGAATTTGCCTATCATAAATGATTCTCGCCATATTTTGCAGATGCAAATTGGGGTCGGTGTAGAAGTAGTAAATACTTCC
This sequence comes from Cyclobacteriaceae bacterium, assembly GCA_019638395.1. Classification (GTDB taxonomy): domain Bacteria; phylum Bacteroidota; class Bacteroidia; order Cytophagales; family Cyclobacteriaceae; genus ELB16-189. Next base: position 42,348 of record JAHBTX010000004.1, on the reverse strand, counting down.
CTTAAACTGACACAATTCTTTAATCTGCTTAATAGTATGCCGCTGAAGAGCTCCTCCCATAAAATTATCGGTGTCATTGTGAACGAATACCTGATCGTAGTCCAGTAGATTTGTGCAGAATGAATCCTTGTAATAATCTACATCTTCAATGGGAATTCTTCGCTTCGTCTTCGTGCTCACATAGTCTACGTGTTCACAATTCAATGTTTTCATTATCCATTGCCGGAGGTATATTGCTTCTAGTGACCTAATGTTCTGTTCCTGAAGCTTCGTTCTTTGGTTTAAACTAATAACTGCTATTTTCATAAGTTTAATTTTTGCTTATTTGATAATTCACCACAAGCTCACGGTCTGCATTCCATGACAGTTCTCTTATCCCGTTTGCAATCTTATTGAGAGCATGATACAGTGTTTCTACCACAGGAAGTGCGCCATCAACAAACTGAATAACGTGACGGGCAGTAAACATTTCCTTATGAAGCTCATTGAACGCATGGTGGTCGTTTGGTGTAGCGTAGAACTCAGCCATTCTAAAAGCTCTTGTCTCAGATATGATTTCTAATATTTCCGAGAGTATTTGAATTGCATCTCCTTTGGAAATATTCTCACTATAAAAAAGAGGTGTACAAATGTCTTGGCAATTCTCTACAGCAATCCTTCCTTCAAACTTTGCGAGTTGAAGATATTCTTGTTGTAATCTGGCTTGGTGTCTTTTTATTGTTGATGGTTTCATACTTTGTTAGGTTTAGAGTTTTCATCAGTGAAGTATGAACTTCCAAGGGCACAAGCTATCCTTTCGGGTGTATCATCTTCGATGTCAGTACGATTATTGAAGAGTATCGAAAATAACCTGCTTAAAATTCTTTCAATATTGCACCCATCTTGTTGAGCCATTTTAAAAAACGTAAAGAGGTGGTCATCATCGATCTTATGGATATAATATTGATTCAATAACCATTCCCATAGGTGATGAATAAGCTTTTCATCATTTGAATAATACAATGCTTCAATAAAGGCCATCGTGGCTCCTTGCATTTTGAAGTAATCATTTTTAGATAACTCCGGGATCGGTTCACCCTGCATCCAGTCAAATTTTTCTTCAGTGTTCATGTTAATTTGTTTAAGTTTTATAATGCTTATTATTTTTATTTTGGTTGCTTAACATTAAGTGTGCTGGCAATCGCAAAATGACTTTGCAACCAACCAACCTCTAATTCATCCCAATCGACTATCATTAAAGAATTAATCAACTTCGATGATAGTGATTGAATATCATACCCCCATTCCCCAGCATTCTTGAAAAAAGCAAATATCATTCGGTCTTCAACTCCGTTCTCTTCAAATTCAGTTGTTAGCCATCGCCACATGCTGACAATTTCATTGAAATTATTAGACATGCTTAAGAATTCAATGAAAGCTATTGATGCTCCCTGAACTCTGTAGAAATTGATTCTGTTTTTCTTTAACACTTTTTTGTTAAGATTCTTTCTTTCCTTGTGCTTCATTTTGTTTTAATTTTAATTCGTTATGACTTCTAAACCTGGATTCATGCATGATTCCGGGAACAAAATTACTTCAGAGCAACACCCTAGAACAGCGACTTTATCGGACGATATGAGACATTCTTACCCATCGGGACTAACCTATTCTTTTTAGACTACTTAATTCTTTAATGGATGTCTCACAACGTCTTTCATTGTCGGTATTCTACCAACTACATGCTACCTACTTTTGTATTGTGATTATTTTAGAATTCGTTCATAAGAAAGTGTCACGGGAATACGGATCAGTATATTTTAGCAAGAACAGGAAAGCATAGTTAAATGGAGAGTACTATAATATATCATATGGGTTGTGTGAAGGTTCATTTCTCAAATCAGAGAAAGAGAATATTTCATACAACTAATGTTAAAGTGCCAAAGAGCGCAATAGATAGCAAGGGATTGATTAAGCCTAAGTCAATGCGTAATTGGCAGAACCTTAATGAGCAAATACTGATTCATAAGAAACAATTGGATGATGCAATTCTGAGTGACTTAAGAGCGCATGGAACTATTGATGTTGATCGAATTAAGGAAATACTTAAGCTACTAAAGCAGCCGGAAGAATCGGTAATAGATAATTCAATAGCGGATTATAGTTCTGCACTCTTAAGTGAAGCATTCAAAGACTTTATCTCCAATCAGCCAAAGATGAATAGGGGGTTGCGTTGGCGATATGAGCTTCTTCAAAAGATCATCATAAACAATGATCGTGTATGCAAGGTTATACGTGTTCCTTATTTACATGAAATTCTTGATGAGTTTCGGGGTAATGTAAACGCTAATACTGGTTATACACGGTACAAGAATTTTAAGCGTTTTGTTACATGGTGCCAGGATGGAGGTTACCCTCTGCCAAGAATAGAATGGAAGAGGCTAAGTAAACCAACATTCAAACCGGATTTTATCTTTCTCACTGATGAGAGAATTAAGGAACTATCGGATTACGCTCCCAAAAGTGAGTTCGAGGAAAGTATCAAGAATATTTTCCTCGTGTTGATATATACCGGAATGCGATATAGTGATTACTTCCACCTTAATATCAAAACTGACATACACAACGGTTGTATCGATAAAGTAGCTCGGAAGACTAAGGTAAGGTTTAAAATACCTATACACGATGCAATCAAACATATCCTTAAAAATCCTCCCAAAATGTCGGGTCAAAAAGTGAATAAGGGAATTCAGTCAATTGGTAAAACACTAGGATGGACAGAAGTAATACGATATCGAAAAGATATAAATGAATTTGTAACGGTTCCCTTCTATGATATGCTTTGCACCTCAGTGGGTCGACATACGTTCGCGACTCGAGCATTGCTAAATGGAATTCCTCACAATATAATTATGGGTTGGTGTGGCTGGACAAACAGCGATATGCTTTTCTACTATTCTGAAAAGATGAAACTCCAAACCACCGATTGGATGGCTAAACTTAAATGAAAGAAATATGACATATCTAAGTCCTGATAAACAAATACCCATTATGCTTGATTCAAACGAGCAAATGTACAAGGCTATGCAAAATGACAAGGTCAAAATGAATGATCTTGAAAAGGTCTGGCTGATCCTCTTTCAACAAACTGATAGCTATGATGCCAAGCACATAGTGCAATGCCAGCGGATGCTTTTTGAATCGGCATTATCAGCCTTACAGGAATTTAGTCGACATGACTTTGATGAACGAATGAAGGAAAAGGAATTGGATAGGGAGTTAAGCTATGAAGATGCAGCTACATATCTGGATTGTAGCGTGAGCACAATCAAACGTCTGGTAGGTCAAGGTAAGCTGAATACAAAGAGGTACAATAATAAGGTTGTCAAGATCACCGTAGGGGAACTTGAGTCTTTCAGGGCATCTGTTCGGGTAGAAAAAGTCACCCCTGAGGTTACTGGTGAGATTATTAAAATAAAAGTGTAAACTATATATCCCATATTTTTCCGACTCAAAACCCCAAATTATTTTAGCATTGTTAGCTAACGTACTGGTAGGAATTTTTGTAGGCATGCTGTCTTTTGAATGGTTCCAGTGAAATCAAAAACCATTGAAAATGAAAGCAGCCGGAAATGGAAAATCCAATTCCGAAATGTTCAACGTCACAAAACTAACAATGAAAAACTTAAGCGTTTTACTTACACTAAAGAAAGGCAAAAACGATTTCGTGGTACTGGGTGAAAATGGAACCTACACCCCCATGACGACAGGGTCAAAAGGCGTGGTTAAAGTAATTGACCATGCTATCTCTCAAGAGTTGTTCGGAGAATACCCTTTATCGGATGAAAACTATGCCAATTTCGTACAACTCACTCGTATGAAATTGCCCAGAGTGAAGAAAGCGAAGGAGCCCAAAGCTGATGTAAAATCAAAGATTGGAAAGGCAGCTTAATCGAACACTCAAAAATAGTCTTTAAGTTGTGTGCTATTCAGGAAGAAGGGCAAGGAAACTTAGCCCTTCTTTTTTTTATTTTTCGTGATTTTTGGCTTTGCGGGGTTCGCGACTAACTCTTCATTTTGTCTATTCACTATCGCTTCCCAACTCTCCTGATCTCTTACCTTTCGATAAACATCAGCAAAATTATTAATGTGATATCGTTGTGTCTTACCGTCTAATTTTTTGTGAGTTTCATTTATCGTAAGCTTACTCGCATGATCCGTTTTAAATCGCTCTAATGTTTTTTCCGAAACCCCCAGAACTTCTGCCATAGATTTTTTATCTACCCATATCCGTTTTTCCATTTTAACGACAGCTGAACCGAACAAATTCATCAACTCTTTCGCGTCATCATCACTCAAATTAAAATCAGCAAATGCCTCCGCTATATCGTCATCTGTCAATCGATCATGCTTCAAGTCATCTAGTAATCTTATGAAATGCCTTTTCCACGATTCCGGGGAATTTTTGTCGTATGAGAATTCTAGCTTTTTTGCCATATAGGTTTAGCTTTAAATTAATCGATATCTGAGGCTGAAGTAACAACTGCAAAGTCGACATCAAGTGCCGCGAAGTGTTTCCTTCCACACCTAACCTTATCAGCCTCTGTATTTCTCAGCTTCTCAAAGTTCTTGGTTGACTTCGTCTCACGCACCAAATAAATAGTCTCATCATTATGTTTAACGATAGCCCAATCTGGAATATACTCACCAACTGGAGTTTCCACTCTGAACCACTTAGGTAGTTTAACAAACAACTTTATGTCGGTGCGCTTGTCAAGGTCTTCAGCGAATTTTCGCTCTATTTCACTTTCATAGATAACACGATCAAAAATTGACTTCTCTACAGCCATACATTGCTCGAAATAATCTTTCAATTCATCTTCCCTTAGTAGCTGCATACTCCATTCCGTTTGACCAATGGTTAGCTTCTCATACTTAATACCATCAATCATCACTTTATAAAGCTCTCGATTTATGATGGACGATACTTCATCCATAAATTTTTGAGGGTTAATCGCAAACTCAGCTAACCTTTCGCACCCTGTAAGAATATCAACTAATGTCTTTCGGGTTAACTCAGTTTGTTTTTGTAGATATGCTATAATGTCTGGCAAGCCACCAGTGTACTCGACTTTGTGAATATTTGCTCTTGTTTCTACCGTTGTTACTCCCTTAACCTTCACTCCAAGCTGAGCTTCTTTGTAATTAATCGTTACAGGTTCAATCTTCTCCATCCGCTTAATGGCATCAATACAATTTGAAACAAGCTTGGGAGTCTTGTAGTCAACCTGATAAGTTGTTCTGTGTTTAATCTTGTTCCAGAGTTTTTCAAACTCTTGATCGAGAAAGATTTGCTTATTGAGTTTAAGTCGTTTCGGTTCCTCATCGGACTTGATGTGTCTTTCAAGTTGATAACTCTGGAGAACAGTAATTATTTCCGGCTCAATAGATGCAAAGCTTTCAGGCAAGCCCAACGTAAAGCCACTTTCTGAAGGTTTAAATGATGGCTTTATTTTACCACTATTATCGAGTATTCCATTTGATACGAGATTCTCCCAAATACTTTCAGACTGCTCTCTATTGAGAATCACCTCTTCATCTCCGATCAATTGGCTGATGCCCTTAAAGGCAAGCTTGAGCACCTTTCCAAAAGTAACACCGCAATCTTCCTCATACTCCGTTTGGAGCTTCTTAGCAAACTCATCGTAACTTTCATTTGCAACGATGGTTAGTTTATTAATGTTGTCATCAAAAACACGATCTCCATTTTGATTGACTGGCAAACGTAATCCCCTTCCAATCTCCTGACGTTTTTTAGAGACGGAGCGAGTCTCATTCAACGTGCAGATTTGAAACACATTCGGATTATCCCAACCTTCTCGTAACGCTGAATGTGAGAAAATGAATTTCAAAGGTTCATCTATTGAAAGTAACTTCTCCTTGTCCTTCATGATCAAAGAGTAAGTATCATCATCCGCTTGAGTGCTTCCGTTTGTATCTTTTACAATTCCTTTCTTATCCTGAGAGAAATATCCGTTATGTATTTGCTCAACAGAGTACTGATCAAGCTCTTTGTATTGAGGTAATTTTATCAGGTCTTTGTAATGGTTCTCAAAAGCAACGTTAAATTTACCCTTAACAGTTGCCCCGCTTTCATCATAACTTCTATAGTTGGCTACCCGATCAATGAAAAACAAACTCAAAACTTTTATACCTTGGCCTTTAAGCTGAAGTTCTTTATCGAGGTGCTTCTTGATGGTATTCCTGATCTGAATATCCATCAAATCTTCTTTGATACCACCACGCTCCTGACCTTTTGATAATCTGCCAACTGTAAAGTCAATGTATTCATTTCCCGGTTCCGCACTAATATCCAATACCTCGAAACCATTTTGGTAAACAGGTCTTTCATTTGAAAGAGTAAACAGGTCAGTGTTTTGTGTTACCCAAAAATCCTTTTCAGCAACACCACTCTTGCCCTGCACTTGAATTCTTATTCTTGCCCTTATGCCTTTCTTATTGTCAACGTCCAATAGCTTAACGTATCCATCATTTTGCGCATTGGCTCCCATTACCGAAGCCACTACTATTTGCTTTACCAATCTAAGCTCGTAAGCTTTAACAGGATCGAGTTTGTAAACTAAGTTATAGAGGTTTTTATGTGTTGCCGAGAATCTGAGAATGCATGATGGATTTAACGATTGAATAGCCTCTTGCGCTTTTGGTGTGTTGTCAACGCTTTGAGGTTCATCTATTATTACGAACGGGTTAGTAGCTTGAACAAATTCCTTTGGGCTAAAGCCACATAATGTTTTATCCAACTCCTGATTGAACTTATTAACATCCTTATTGAAGGCGTCAATGTTAATCACCATCACCTGCAACTGATTACTTCGGGCAAACTGAGCGGTCTTGCCTGGCTTCTTGCTATCGTACACAAAGTATTCGAACTCAACATTATTATATAGAGCCAAGAAGTGATCACGCGTAATGTCAAGATTCTTGAGTGTGCCTTCACGAATGGCTACGCTGGGAACAACAATGATGAATTTTTTGAAGCCGTATTTTTGGTTTAACTCGAAAACTGTTCTTAGATACACATAGGTTTTTCCCGTTCCAGTTTCCATTTCAACTGAAAAGTTCATTCCGTTGCTTATGAAATCTTCCTTGCTTATGGGGTCGAGATCATTATGTTCCTGAATTGCCGCTAGATTTTTGTAGATAGCTTCTTCATTAATAACAATATTATTTCCGATACCAAGTTCAGATTGAAAAATGCTTTTTTGTTCTGCCCGATTTGATGCATTTATCTCTACGGTAAAATCACCTTGAGCAAGGGGTTGGCCATCGAAGAGATCGACAATAGCCGAAACTGCATGAGTCTGGTAAGGTTGTGTGCTATCGAATTTTAGTTTCATTGCTACTATACAGTTCTAAAATTCAAAACACCTTTACTCTTCATGATCTGAACAGCATTTGTCTTAAGCTGATCGTTGTTATGGAATCCCTCATCCAAACATATTACTCTTGACGGTTGACGTTCTGCAATTGCTTTAATCAAGTCATTGGTAAGCTCTTTTTCTAAGCATATCAAGAGAAGTCCATCCGCAATGCTAAAGACATGTTTACCTTCAATAGTTAGCTGTTCAATTGGAGTAGTAAGCTTGAAACCGGATTTTAGCAGTAATTCAAAAAGAATTGCCTCTTGTTTTGCTTCTGGTGAAATGTGATCAACATGACCAAATAGTGCTTGCTGAATTGCTTCTGGTTCTTTGGCTGTATTGCTATCCCAAATTTTGAAATTTGATATTGATAGTTTGAAGACCCTAAAACCCCAATCCATAACATTCGTAGATTGTTCTCCAAACAAAGTTGCCCTTTCCTTCGATACTCGCAGTTTTTGTTCTTTAACTAAATTGTTGATAATCCTTCTAATTCGTTCCTTACTTATGTCGGCTATTGTTTTATATCCAGCGTTGAATGCTTCACTTGCTTCATCACATGGCTCTGGGAGTTGTACGCATATAAATTTTCTATTTCCACCATCCTCATTATTAAGATCAAGAACGGCATGAGCAGTTGTTCCACTTCCGGCAAAGAAGTCTAGAATGATATCATCATCATTTTTAAAAGTAACATAGTCAATTAGCCTTTTAATATCCTGATAGTTTTTAGGGTTCTCAAAGACGCGTTTATTGTCGAAAATTTTATTGAATTCCATGGTCGCAGTTTGAGCATAACTGTAGTGCACACTAGTCATTACTTCTTTATCGGATTCAAACAAGTTTCTTCTAATTCTGGGTAGGGTTGATTCGTCCTGCCCAAAGACAACTCTACCTTTTTCTATTTCCTCGTCCATTCTTTTCTTTGATGGGAAACGCCAACCTGCATCTGGCACTTTGCATGGCTTCTTCGTTACGGGATGAATAACCTCATATTTTGGTCCGCCCCCGCCTGGCCAACTAATATTCCCATCGTCTCGAAACGGACCATCCGCGTCAACCTTAGTATATCTTGCAAGTGACTTTCTGGGATCATCCTTACCCCATTTTGAATAATACTCTTTTAAACTGTCAGCAACCTTTGACCAATCTCCATTATGAATCAATTTTAATCTTTCGAATTCTGTCTTCACCTCATCGATTCCTTCTTTTTGAATTCGAAATATGGTGCCCGATTCAAAGACTTTTTGATAATCTTTAAAGTAGACCAATATGTATTCATGACCGACAGAAAAATACTTCGCATCATTCTTTCTATTTTTATCATAGACTAAACATGCCACAAAATTTTCTTCTCCAAAGACTTCGTTGCAAATGAATTTCAGGTTTGATACCTCACTGTCATCAATCGAAATGAATATCAGTCCATCTGCTTTTAACAGATTCCTAGCCAAAAATAACCTAGGATACAGCATATTCATCCATTTGCTATGAAAACGGCCATCAGTTTCCGTGTTAGTTGAAAATTTCTTTCCCTCGCTATCAAGCTGTCCAGTATACTCCAAATACGTCTCTAAACTCTCACTGAAATTGTCTGGATAAATGAATTCATTACCAGTATTGTAAGGAGGATCGATGTAAATCATTTTTATCTTTCCCAAATAACTCTTCTGCAAAAGCTTAAGAACTTCAAGATTATCACCTTCAATAAATAGATTTTCGGTTGTATCAAAGTTTACGCTTTCATCACGCGCTGAAACCAATGTTGCAATGCTGGGCTGCTGAATAGTTTTGAAGCATTCTGACTTACCCGGCCAAATCATACCAAACCGCTCCTTACCAACATCAATAGTTTCACCAAGAGTCAGGCGAAGCTTATCCCAATCAATCTTGTGATCTTCCGTAAATGCTTCAGGGAAAAGTTCTTTAAGCTTTTCTTTTTGCAAGTCGGTAATACTCATTGATGTTAATTCTTGCTTTTCTATTTTGCTCATATATCAATTCTCTTAAGGTTCAATTAATGGGAATAGTCGGATTGATCCGCTCTTTGTTTCCCAATAGGAACCAGTTTTATTTCGGTCAGGTAAATTTCCGTCTTTCGGACAAATTAGCAACTCAGCCAACTGTACTGTTGCTTTAGCAAAATCTTCAATGTCACTGTCACTAACCAGAGCCCCATCAAAGGTAAAGTGAGCACCAACTTGATTACGAACAGCCTTTAAGGCTTTAATATTATCAATTATAGGTTTCAAATCAATTTCCTTCACTACCGTACTGTTGTACTTGCCATCTTCTCCCTTCTCCATTTGCTGAACCTTTAACAGTCTAAGCAAGCCAGAAGAAAGAGAATCAAGTAATTCACTTAATGTAAAATCACTTGCTGGTTTCCGCTTCAGTCTACACTGGAAGTTTAACGTTAAAAAATCAAGTAGCGCTTCCAAAAATCTTCCTGTCGTTCCTGACAAATTTTCTCTGTGAAAGTTCGCTGGTTCTAACAAATGTTTTATCTCATCCAAGACCAGTTGAGGCTTGGCTTGCGTAATACCTCTTTCTTTAGTCCACCCACGTAGCTCAACAAACTGAACATTCGCATTTGGGGCTCTATTGTTTCGGTAACGCTCTCGCCAAGGTCTGTAATGTGTTGAGATGATAACGTGAGCAAAGTTTGGGGATTCATCGTGAATCAAATTGATAATCCGATCCAAATGCTTTTCATCAACGGACATCACAACATCATCGAGTACTAAAATCATATCTCCGTGACTCTCTTTTTTGGCTAAAGCAATGAAGATACAAATCCCCAAAGTATCAAGATGTGATTCACTGTATAGTGATTGTGGTGCAATATCGGTTTCAGAGTGAAACTTGGCAGTTAAGCTTAATGAGCTTTGATACGTTCGATTAAGAAACAACTTTACACCACCCAGTCCTTCATTGGGATGGATTCTATTGTACATTGCTTCCACATCTCCTGAAATAGATTCTAGTTCGCTATCAATAAATTCTTTTCTGGATGTTTCCAAAATTGTAAGTGCTGGCTTAGCCAAAACCAATAACGCACTTAATTCCTCACATTTTTTTGTGAGTTGTTGCACGGAAGCATGATTAGTCTTTATTGAGTTACTAAGTACTAATGATTTATTAATAGCTTCCGTTTCGCTTTGAAGAGCTTCTATTTCATTAGCCGCCTGACTTTGGACAACAGTAAAGGCATCATAATTCTCTTTCGTTTCTTTAGAAGAAGATATGTCAGACAAAATATCCTTGAATTTATAGCTATCGAGCTTTGATGCCCCTGTTTGAAAAATAATAACCCCTTTGTTAAAGGGTTCAATCAGTCCCTTCAACTTTTGAAGAAGTTGATCTTTTTCCTTCTTTGCTAAATTAAATGCATTAGTGAGATTGGTCAATTCTTTCATTCGATCAATCTGCTCGTTCACATGCTTTAGTAAATGATCTTTCTTATTATCCTTACCACAAACCGGGCACTTATCGACAATAGGTTTTACGGTTAGGAACTTTTTCGTCTCATTGAGAAGAGCCAATAAATCCTTTTCTCCCTCACCATGCTTTTCTTGATATGCTTTTAATTCACCTTCTGCCGTTGTAAATAGCTCAAGAACTTTTGTGTACTTGGCCTTTTCTAGTTGGATACTTTCAACAATAGATTGAAAAGAATGCCACGCTTTAAGTACCCCACTATTGGTTGATAATTCGGCTGCCAGCTTGGTATTATCTTTTGAAATTTCAGCTGCTAACCAAGCCTCAATCGTACCAAGTGGTTTGCCTTCTTTTTCCCAGATTGAATTTAATGTGGCATTTGCATCGGAAAGGCTTTTTACATTTCGTTCGAGATCGTTTTCAAGAGTGCTGATTAATTTCTTTAGTTCGGATTCGGATTTTTGAATACCCGAAACATCAATGAAATAACTTAATACTTTATATCTCTCAGAAGGGCGATCTTCGATAAACGAAGTCACTTGCGCTCTTCGTAATGCTTTGAGTTTTGGTTGTCCCTTATCGGGGTTCTTTAATATTTTATTGGAACCTGAAAGCGTTGCCTCATAAACACCATTATCGGTGGTGAGTTTTATTAATAATTCGGTATTACTAGCACCTAATGATTTTAAATAGGTGGCTTCCGCATCGGATTTGTCAGTTAACGAACCAATACTATTAGTGCACAGACATGCAAAAGCATCTGCAATGGTAGTCTTGCCATTTCCATTCTCAGCATAGACCAAGGTGATATTCTTACCCTGACTAAAGTTAAGAGTGAATGGTTGGGTGGCACCACGAAATGATTTTATATGTAGACTACTTAGCTTCACTTGGTGGTTCGTCTTGAATAACTTCCTTTAATTTAGATTCAAACAACACTTTCCAGTCATTTTCTTTAATAGTTCCGTTAGCAATCTTCTTTTCTGCTACAGATTCATCATTAAGTATTAGTTTGCTCTCCTTGAGTTTTTCAAGAACAGTCTTTGCTACGGTTTCATTACTTGTTAATTCAGTGTCCATATCAAATCATTTCCCATTTAATGGTGAATAACGAATCTTCCGTAATCTGCTGGCTTAGTCTCTTCTCAATATGATCGATCAATTCATCTTTGCTCTTCTCTATAGCTTTGGCTGCTCCGTCATACTCATGCCACGCTTTATCTCGTTCGGACTCTAAAACCTTTCGATCCTTTTCGAGCTTTAGTTTTTCCGGAAGGTTGGGGGCAAGTCTGCCTAGCTTTTTGATCTCCTTTATTTGATCATCAAAATCCTTTAGTGTCACTTTCAAAGAATTTCTTCTGTCTTCTCCCCATTTATCCAGCTTGTCCAATTCAATTGTAAAGAACTTCGAATTTCTAACTCCTACTTCTTCTAAAATTGAATTCTCTTGTCGCTTATTTTCATCTTTAAGGAGATCATCAAACTTATCGCTGATGGTTACTTCCTCTTCCTTTATTGTAGCTGGTATTGAAAACAATCTTGAGCATTGCTCTGAGTCCAGTACTAAACCTTCTTCAGTTAATGCTGAAAGAACTACGTAATCTTCCGTTTCAAACGTTGATACAGAAAAACATTTAGCAGTCAGCCAGCCCTTTTGTCCAACCAATTCTTCAATAATACTAATCTTCTTTTCAGTTGAAGAATAATCAAATACAAGTGATGCGATCTTTAACTTTTCAGCTTTACAGCTTGCGATGATATTCTGCGCCAGTGGATGATTAATTCTATAAACATTTGCATCGTCAATATGCTTTCCAATCCTATATGGCCCCGGATGAATTCGTTCTTCTGAGAAAGGATTACTCTTTAATTGAAAGGAATAATGATCAACTGCATACTTTGCATTATTACCCAACTTAAATTTGGTGATCTCCCATAGTAAGTTTTCGTATTTATTGAGATACTGCCGACTTTCCTCCAGGTTGATTCTTAATTTTTCGTGAACCTCTTCATCAAAATTCTCCAGTAGCTGTTGTCGAGTTCTTTTTAATTCATCAGAAATATTCGCTTCTAAGTCTGCCTGAAGTTGGTTAAAAGCAATTTCAATTTGTCCGGTTGTTCTGCACTCCTGATAAATGCTGGCAATCCTTTTTTCGAAGTCAATACCGCTTTCGATACTACCTAGCACTTCATCGCTCGCGCCAAACACTCCATCAAACAATCTAAATTTATCCTTTAGTAGTTCGTAGACTCTTTGGTCAGCTGCATTAGCTTTATTGAGAAAGTTGACAACTACAACATCAAACTTTTGTCCGTATCTATGACACCTGCCTATTCTTTGTTCTATTCTTTGTGGGTTCCACGGTAAGTCATAATTTATGATCAATGAACAGAATTGAAGGTTAATTCCTTCAGCAGCTGCCTCTGTGGCAATCATTATGGTAGCACGTTCCCTGAAATAATCAACCAAAGCAGCTCTCATGTCGGCAGATCGGGAGCCAGTAACCTTGTCCGTATTTTCATATTTTGAAAACCACTCTTTATATACTTCTCTTGACTTTAAATCGTTATTGGTTCCATTGAACAGAATAACTTTCCCTTCATATCCTCGTGATTCCAACAATCCGCGTAAATATTCTTGGGTTCGTTTGCTTTCAGTAAAAATAATAGCTTTTCGTGCTGCTCCTAATCGCTCAAGTTCTTTAAACCCATTGTCAAGAGCAGTGAACAATTTTTCTCCCTTTGAATTTTTCTGTATTGACTTGGCAAGATTTTCGAATTCCTTAAGTGATTCAATTTCCTTTTTAATATTATCAAAATCGGATTTTGAATACGTTAAAGAGTTACTTTGTCCGTCATCTTCATCCCATTCATCCTTTAACTCTTCATAAGTTTCAAAGTTATCCTGTATGTTACCTTCCAAATCAGAGGTGTCTTTACCTTGAAATATGCCTTCAAGCTTGGCAACAAGTCCTTCCAGTGTTCCTGATATAGCATAGGTGGATGAAGCTAATAACCTTCTTAATATCAAAGTCATTAACATCCTTTGACTAGCAGGAAGTGCATATAAATTTTCAGCCTGTAAGTATTCGGAAACAAGGTCATACAACTTTTGCTCTTCATCCGTTGGATAAAACTCTTCTACAAGAGCGATACGATTCGTATAGCTGATGTATTCCAGTACTTGCCTTCTTAAGGTTCTCTTACATATTGGCTTAAGTCTTTCCTTTAGTTCATCAAAAAGGGTCTCATCAGCAGTACCATTAACACGACTATATTGTGATCGAAAGCTTTTTAAGTCTCCAAAGGTGTAGTCATCAATAATGCTAACTAATCCATACAACTCCATTAAACTATTTTGAAGTGGTGTGGCTGTAAGCAAAATCTTTGGAGCATCCTCCAATGAAGATTTGATTGACTTAGCTATTTTATTGTTTGGCTTATAGACATTTCTTAAGCGGTGAGCTTCATCAATGACAACCAAATCCCATCTGACAAGTCGGAGATAAGATTCTTTGGAACGAGCAAATTGATAAGAGCAAAGTATGATCTCTGATTGATCAAATGGATTTAAGTTTCCAGATTTAATAGTATCATTAAATGATTTTGCCTCAAGGATAAGAGTAGGAAGAAAGAACTTGTCAAGTAATTCTTGTGACCATTGTTTCCGAAGGTGTGCAGGGGTGATAATTAGTATTCTTCGCTTCCTCTCAGCCCACTTCTGTGCAATTACTAATCCAGCCTCAATAGTTTTACCAAGTCCGACTTCGTCCGCAAGAATAGCCCCTTTTGAAAGTGGTGATTGGAAAGCGAATAAAGCCGCGTCTACTTGGTGAGGATTGAGATCAACTTGTGCATCAACCAGAGTCGATGCCAATTTCTGCATGCTGTCAGAGGAACTTCTCTTCGTGAGTTCGTAAGCGAAGTATTTTGCATGATATTCGGTCAACTGCATTCAAGTGAATGATAAAAGAGTAATGTGTAAGGAATTGAGCCATAGGCATCAACCAAAAATAAGGAAATCCATTAGATTTTAAGGGTTTTTTGTACATTCTAAGCCTTGATTAGCAAAAATGGCCTCTCCAAATCACTCCTGTCACACCCAAACAGCTTAGCTAATAGTAGACTTTAACTTTTAATATCAATTTAGCTGGCGTCACCTGAATCACTCGGGTCAAAAATTCCTAATCAGCCAAAGGTTCAAGTTCTAGTAGGACTTGAACTTTGTGCAAATGGGGTGCCCAGAGGCACATTCTACAGGTGGCTTTAACACCGTTTTAACATTTTCAATGTATCTGGGGCGTCTGGGATAGTCCGTAATTGTCGCTATTTCGAAAATGGGGTTCTTCAGAACTTTGTCATTATGAAAAAGAACATATATGACATCAAGCATCTGGAAATAGAACCATCCGGAAGTGAAACTCAAAATAATTACAAGCAATTTAATTTTTCAGGCGGATACGCTGAACAAATTTCAAATCTGGTTTTAAGGATGAAAATCGGTCTTAGCCAATTTAATTTCCTTCCAGAGTCGCTTTCAGATGGGAATTTGAACATAAAAATTTCCCTAAACAAAATAGATGAAATGAAACAAAGAAAAACAAAAGTGAAAACGGTGAAGAAAACAAAAAAGAAATATGAAGGAACTCATGAAATGATAATTCGGCTAACGGATAAGCAAGTTAATTGTCACCTCAATTATACTATGCAACACGTCATTCAAAGTGTAGACGATTCGTTTGATCGCTTCAGCTTTGTTATAAACAAAACTCATCTCCTTAGATACCCAACGAGAACAATCTCAAAAAGAGATTACATTTTCTTATCCGCCATTCTGAAAGAAAATGGAATCCATATAGTAAGCACCTATTAAAATGAAACATTTTCACTAATCCCTTTAAAAGTTAAA
This sequence comes from Cyclobacteriaceae bacterium, assembly GCA_019638395.1. GTDB lineage: Bacteria > Bacteroidota > Bacteroidia > Cytophagales > Cyclobacteriaceae > ELB16-189. Next base: position 26,580 of record JAHBTX010000004.1, on the reverse strand, counting down.
AGCAAAATAATCTATGCTAATACAATTGCCGAACAGTCGATATTTTGAATTACCCGTAAGTATATGGAGTCATTCACTTAATGCTAAGGAACCTTGGAATGAAAACCTAGGTGATTTCTTAAGCGGAAAAGTGTTCATCGAAAGAAATGTTAGAATAAGGATGCGCGATTTTGACTGGTTCTTCAAGCCGAATACAAAATATAATAACAAGACGATTGCCGACCCTAAGCTATACAGTCAAATAAGGAATATTGTTGATGGCAAATTCATACCTGACATCGTGGAAGCCCTGAGAAATTATGTATCAATTCATGGTAAAGACGGTGTTGTTGATGCCGTAAAGAAAATGATACCAGGTGCAACTGTAAGCGCTTGCTTTAACAAGACTAGAAGCAAGAAGGAACCGCATCAAGTGAACAAAATGATCGCATTGGACATTGATGGGGTTGACACTGAACACACAATAAAAAAATTAAAATCACTTGATATTTGTTTTTGGATCAGCAAATCCATAACAGGCACCGGAGTCTATGCACTCGTTCCAGTATCTACAGATAATTTAATTGGACACTTTGAAGCAATTAATCTATTAATGCAAAAGAATGGGATTGGCCTTGACCCTTTAAAAGATGTAACTCGGCTCAGATACTGGTCGCCTCCTGATGATGTAATTATAAATGAGAATGTCAAACCTTTTGAGGACGTATATGAAGTACCCGATGAAGTAAGAATCAATAGAGGGTCAAAAGAAAACCCAATACAACCACTTGGTGCCACAACTAACTATGATACAGGTGAATATGCAAAAGCCTGTCACAAGAAAGGGCTTAAAAATGCAGCAAAAAATTTAAAACTAAATGAAGGCGATATCGGAGATCACTTGCACACCTTTCTTCAATACTACCATTGGGCCTTTAATCACTATGGTTTAAGTTTGAGCTATGCAGTTCAGTGGTCATGGAATAATTTTTTTAAGGATCATCCCTACATAATAAGTAAGAGCCATGATGTCGACAGGATTCTGCAAGACTTTACGGGCTTTTATCGAAGCTATCAAAATCAACATCATCTTTTTGATTTCGACAAACAGAAAGAAGCTTCACTTTGTAGAGAAAATTACGATATGGAGTTGACTCTTCCAGTTGGTGAAAAGTTAAGCAGTCTACATCTACCGATTTTGTTCACCGAAAATGAGCTTAACGAACTCTATGAAGGTAAAGATTGGAAAGGCTGGAATAAGTACCTGCTGGATAGTCCTACTAATTCTGGAAAAACATCCACATTCACACGATATTTTTTGAAGCAAAAAATTAAAGGCTTAATTGTTGTTCCCACTCAAGGTGCCTTGGAACAAATACATGCCGACTATCCAGAAGCAAAATTGTTCTATGAGAAAAGTAAGGAGATTAGCTTTAATGATGTGCTAATTTGCACGACATACGCAAGTTTTGAAAAGCTATACAAGCAAATTAATATTTATGATCGGTTTTTGGTTGTGGATGAATTCCATAATGTCGTGTTATCAACATCAAAAGGATATCGCAATAGAGAGTTGAATGTTATTCTTGATCGTATCCACAAATTTCAATTTGTGGTGTTAATGACTGGTACTAATCTAAAGTGCCATCATCCTATTCTAAACAGTTTTAAAAAATTAAAAGTCAGATATGAAAAAGATACTGAAAAGAACTTAAAAATCGTATATCACGATTCGTCCAATCATTGGAATACTATAATGAAAAAGGTCAGTTCTTACGCTGGCCTTCAAGTCATTTATTTGGACAATAAGAGTGCGTCTGGTAGTCTAGGTAAATTGATACAGAGTTTAAAGAAACAAGGATACTCTGAAAGTGAAATTCAGCTTGCTAACGCTGATCAGAAATCAGATGCGAAATATCAGAACATGATTTTGACAGGAAGGGTAGAAGCGGGTTTAAAAATTATCATTGCAACTAAAATATTTGTTGAAGCACTAAACCTATATGACCAAGTAGAGGCGTTTCATATCCTATCACCTATTCATGGCGCATACATGCAACAACTGGTAACTAGACCAAGGAACAACAAGCAATGTGATGTCTACCTGTACTGGCATGCTAATAGTCTTGAAGATAGAGATAGCTCATATTGGTTTGATCAAGAAAGATATTACCAAGGGCAGATTAATTGGGCTGCTAACCTAATAAAGGCTTATGAAGACACCGAGTGGGACGACATTCATAGAGAAACTTTTGGTGGCGCAGAGGTGGTAAGAAAAAAAAGAGTCACATTCCAAACGAATGATAGTGGTTTAAGTCCTTTACATGAACATGGTACCACTATTGTATTGGAATGTGACTATTTGAATTGTGACTTCAATACTCAGGAACAGCAAGTTCAGCTCTATAGTCATAACCCCAACCAGCTATATGAATATCTCAAACAATACAATTGGGTTGTTCTAGGAGAAGAGGTTTCACGTGTCAATAAGGACAAAATTGATAAATCAGAATTAAAAGCTAGAAAAAAAGAGAGAGCTGAAAGTATTGATTGCTTTATAAAACAATTAGTCAGCCGGGGGGCACTCGATAACTTAGTGGTTTTGAGTGAGAAATCATATGGTAGTGCAGAGTGGCAGATTGATATTAGAAAGAAGTATGCCTACCTCGGACATCTGGTAAAGGAAGAGAACGCAAACGAACTAATCACCCAAGCTGTAGATAAGAGGGCGTATGAAATAATAATAAAGCAAATTAGAATTCGGCAAGCACTGCTATTTTCGCAAGGTGATTTACGTCAATTTGCCAATGTCATCTTCGATACATTTCCTCTAAACTCCATATGGAGTAGTGACGAAATATTAAAGGCAATCACATCAATTCATAGAAATACAATTCCGGAATTTATCCGCAGGAATGGTATTACAAGTAGAACAATGGCAACTCAGGTCTTAAATCTTTTTGTTGAGACAAAAAGAACGAAGAAGCCCGAGCCGGGAGCAATCGCTCCCAAAGGAAGAAAAACGAAATACGTGAATGCATTAAAAATAGTAAGCCACCATCCTCTAAGGAATGCCAAAGGAGAGGCTATTGAGCCTTTCTCTAGCAAGGACAATAAGTTCGAGTCATCTCTGGACAAGCGACTTATAGCCAATTATAAAACTAGGCTCTGGAGCACTCCAACAGAAGCCGAATATTTGGAATCACAGAAAGATTCTCACGATATTTTCCAGCTTCCCAACATATACTGACTGAGAACATAGGAGTGTTCTCAGTTTGTGTACGTTTATTTTATACAATAGTAGTAGAAGAAAATGAGAATGAAAGGTTTATGCTTTGGGTGTATAGGGACAAGCAAGAGGTGCTGTTATATGTATGGAAAGTGAGAATTTTTTTGACATTTAAGTCACGATTGAAATAGTTGTTAAGGCTGGCGAATTGCCACTCCTGCTTAAATACAGACCCCCAATAGATGTGTCTACTATGAATTATTTAGCAAGCCCTGTGTCTAAATTCATGGATGAAAATGGATTTTTAATCTTTTCAAACGATATTACAGTTTTCATGATCTTTTAATTACGATTTTACGTTGCAATATTTGTTGGTTTTTCTTTTTAACATTTTCATCAAGCTCTCTTTTTGATAGCTTGTAATCAGCTTCATAGATAGCACGATGTGTAATATCATAACGATTATCATTTTTCCAAATAACCATTAAGACCATTGCAGTACCTATTTCAGCTTCAGCTAACAAATTTTTATGATGACCTGGTGACTTTATCCAGCCTTGTAAAACGTTGTCAGGATTAAAATTATGATTAAAAGTTGTAAGATGTTTAATGAGATCATTACGATCAAAATTGCTGCCAAATAGAATACCGTATCGCAAATTTTCAATACTTAATAGATCGCGATATGTGTTTGTATATTGTGAATAATGTACCGGGTCGTATCTCAATTCATGACGAATAACCAAATTAGCTAAAGTGTCTAATCTAATAGAGTGTCCCAGTTTATTAAGCCCCTTACTTACACGATATTGATTGATAACTTCAAATAATAACGTGTCAGTATTTGGTGATGTTAGAATTACCTCGTCATGAGACTCCAAATACTGCATAACTTGCTCTTGTTCGTGTTGAGTTAATTGTGAGATGTTTTGCACCTCAATCTGCGCGAACACTGATGTTACACAAAACAAAAAGATGTATGTTAAATTTTTCATATTTTTTGTTTTTCAAAATAAGCGGTTGTAAAATCAGACGATATTTTCTGATAAAGCTCTAAAACCAGTTTGATTTTCTTTGAAACTGGTAAATTCGGACGATCATTCATAAACTGAATAGTTTCACGACCATTAACAAAAAGAGATTCTGCTATTACATTGAAGTCGTTTTCAAATGAATGTGTTGCATACATTCTCCCATAAAAATGGTTAGAGATTTTAGTGCCGGGTTCTATTTTGGAATGAACAATTTGCTGTGTATAAGAATATTCTCCGTTTAAGGATATGAATGTTTGTTGCATCTCATCAATAACTGGAGAAACGCTATTATATTGATATAAGAAAATAGAGCTTAATTCGTGGTGAATAGTGGCACCTAATTTACAACGGCAATCGTCATTAAGATTGATTCGAGGTGTTCGACCATAAGAAAGTCCGCAGTATTTATCAGTTTTTACGACTACAACTTGCTTCAAATATTTTGAAAGCAATCCATTCGGGTATTTAGCGAGTTCTCTTTCAATGTCTACTTTTGTGAGATTAACTGGGTTTGTCTCAAATATGATCGTTTGAGCATTTCCGCTCAATGAACAGAGAACAATCAATATGATTATGGAGTATCGGTGAATGCATTGAATCAACACCATAATTTATTTAGGCTGTCCTTTAAGATCAAAATAGCGTGATGTGCCGTTTCTTGTTATGACAATACTATTTGCGGTAACAGAAATCTTGGCGTTCTTTATGGACTCGAGTCTAAGTGATCCATTGTTAAGTATACTACCTCTGTGATCATAGATGTATAATGTGCCGCCACTTTGGTCACTTACATGCTCTGCAACAACAACTATTTTGGCATTCCAACCTGCTACATAGCCATCCTTAAGAATAATGTCACGGGGCGGGCCATTTTTATAGAATTCGGACTCTAGTTCGATTTGTGCATACTTTCCTTTATCCAACACATTTTTTATTTGAGCATTGGATACAACAACAAAACTCAAGAGCAATTGAATGATTGTAATTCTTTTCATTTTATTTAAGATTTAGATGTCAAATATAAATAATTAGAGCCAATTGGCTCTAATTATTAGTTACCCATTTTACCAGATTTCATCCGGAGTCAATCCGGATGACAATGGGACACAACAGAGATCAGAAATACATAAAAGCATTCGGGGAACACCTCAGAAAACTTAGGACTTCAAAAGATATGGCTCAGGAAGAACTGGCACATCGATGTGACATTCCCCTTAGTCAGGTCGGTAGATTTGAGCGTGGAGTGAGAAGCCCGACTTTGAGTACAATCTTGATTTTAGCTAGGGGATTAGATGTAGAACCTAAAGTCCTATTGGATTTTAAGTACAAAGGATAGAAGTCATTAGATTTTATAAATCTTCCCATCCACGATGAAAAACTTCGTTGAACTACTCACTCCAAATTCTGATAGGAGCGCATACAGAAAGACCTTTTCTTTATCCCTTAATCCTGCCGCCACCTCATATTCATTTGAATCAATCGCCTCTTTCTTTTTTTGAAGAATTGCTTCAAGGTCTTCGTTCCTTCCGAATAATTCAATGTATGAGTTGGAGCTGAAATCGTTGATTCCGAAATGAACATTTGCAAACTCAAACATTTTCAGATAGAGCGTACGGATTTTTCCAATCCTATACTGCCTTGCGTTTAAAATTGAATAGTCATAAAGCTTATTGATCTTATTCAACTTCTGCACACAATCATGCAAATGATGTGGCATAATGAAATAGATTTAGTGCTCCCTGATAATTGGGTATATGAACAGACCCAGAAATATTTCTTGCTCGGATTGTATCCTTAAAGAGTCCTAAATTTTCATCATCCGAATCACAACTCTTGATAAATGATGAGGGCATTTTATTGTATAATCTACGAAGTCGAATAGCTTCGTCAAGTGGAACATTAAGCATGAGTTGCGCTAACTGCTCAAACTGAAATGAGTAAACTAAATAGCCATTAGTTTGCTGGACAATATGTTTTAGGAAGTCCTCGGTTGACTCAATTCTCTTTTGTAGGATAGTCTTAATCGTTGATGTTGGTTTATTAAAATAAAGTGTAGAAATAAGAAGACACTCATTGAAGTTTACGTCTTCTTCAATAAGACTACAAAAACGTTTGGATTCGGCCTCCCAATCTTGAATGTATACCAATTTAGCCGTGATTATTTGCGGATTGCTTTCATTATAATAAACTATTTGGCCATAAGCATCAGAATTCTTGCCAATAGACATTGTTCCAAAAATCTTCCTAACTAAATAATGATCCAATGGAAACCTTCTTTCCACTATAGTAAGCTTATTCATCATCCTTAACTCTTGTTGGCATAAAATTAAATCCGATCCGCGACTCGGAGAACTGATATATAATTCAAATAGTCAAAAAACATGGAAGAGAATTATAAAACCACAAACCCCGAACGAGCAGAGCTTCAAGCAATTTATTTACGATTGTCTGACTTGTTAGGTAAGATTCGAACAATAGATGCTCGTTTAAAAAGCTCAATTCAATACATGGAATATATAGCAGGTGGATTAGATGTATTGGTCAGTTATGCTGATTTTTTAGCTGAAAACATTTCAACGAAGAGCCAAAAAGGAATCGGACAATCTGGAGGGTTCAGCATCTCGCCCATTGAACAGTTGCCTACTTTTAAAGAGTTTAGGAAGATGAAGGAGGAGAATTATGAGGATGAGACTCCATTTTGAAATCGTCATATTGTTCTAGGCTTTAAACAGATCAATCTTTGTCCTAAATCCTATTTCACTTTAGATACCCAACAGATCAAGAATTTGTTGCCTCTGAGATTTCAATATCAGGATCGGAATCTGACACGCTCCATAAAAATATGCAACATTGATCCTATGCTTACCATCAGCAGGATATAAATTTCTACTCGTAACATGTGATTCAAATGTGATTGTGGGTGGAATGAGTTTCTCACCCTTGATCCAGTGATCCATAACACGTGATATACTCCAATCAGAGTCGTCTCGAAACAATTTCTTCTCTCTATAATACTCAGCTTCCGAAGAAAACATGTTGTCAAATAGTAATTCAATATCAACATTTTGAATTATTTCAATACCATGTCGCAATTTCGCAGCTGGTAAATTGTGCCGTTGGCAACGCAAATCTATATCTACGATATCAGTGTGCCAAAGCGGAACTATTTTATCTAGTTGTCCTGATTCATATTCTTTAAAAATCTCTTCTAATCGTGTATTTATATTAACATCTTTTGGATTCATAAATTCCAGAATGGCCGGTTGCGAAACCTCACTAAACCTATTCATATCAATTTCAGAAAATCTACTCCATTTCCCATTTTCAAAAGAGTATCTCTCCGCGCTAATCAGGTCCGAATAACGTGATTTGCAATCAGAAATTACATCCTCGATGCATGTTGCACTTTTAAAGGTATCATCAATGAAATAGATATTGCCGAAGCTGCGATAGCCACATTGATCGACAACCTTGCTACTCTCCAGATCTAGTAATCCGACAACAATTTGTCCATTATTTCCACAAGTCATTAATGATGTCTTCCGACTCGATAGCATTAGTTCAGACAGAAATTCCTCTATATCTACAACGTGTTGATTTGGGTATATATGTGGGCGACATCCTATTAGGAAGGGAATAGTAAGGCCATTAGTAATATAGTGATTGCGTTCAAAATGCTCAAGTACTCGAACCCAATTAGGCACTTTAGATAGACTCATCTGTTGAAGATATGATTTCTTTTTGAAATCACAGTTTTCAATACTTCACAGACTCCCTGCAAAAATTGGACTTCCCAGGTGCATTTACGGATTTTATTGGACCAGAATAACATGACGTCTGATCCAAAAAAGATCAGTATCAAATGATATGGATTAGTACTAATCTGGTGAAATTTGGTGTTGGTGTTAAAAAGGTGTTAAAGAAATGAAAAAAGCACCCGGTTTAGGTGCTTTAGTGACATTTTGTGATCCCGCTGGGAATCAAGTAGTTACAACATCAAATGGCTCGAAATGCCAGCAATCCTCCGGAGTTAAACTTTTCTTCTAAGTCTGGTAACCCGGATTCAACTATGATCAGCAGGATTTTCCATGACTTCTTCCGTGATCCAGCAATGTTTATAAGCGGCTAATGGTACCTGCGCGATATGCGTGGGGGACCCACCAACCCCGCTACCCCATCATACCGGGAGCTTCTGAAACGAAAAAATAAAATATTTTGGATCAATTGGTAACTTTTTTGGTTTGAAACGTATTTATATCGTAGACGTTTTGAATAAATTGTTAATCCAGAAGTTGACGATTTTGAAAATATAACGTTCTCTGCGCTCTTTGAAAATGTGGCTCTTGAACTTATTCAGGAAGTAGTTGTGGGATTTCTTGCGAAGCATATTTACCAAGCAGGAGCATTCTTTAATAATCTGAAAACAAAAACGTTGAAGCAAATGAAAAAGAACATAACAAAAACCTACAATAAGTTGATCCGTGGATTCAAAAAACGTATCCGCAATAACAGTATGACTATTCTACATCTGACCGTTGGACTGATAGTGAGTAGTGCGTACCTCTTACTTTTCACTGGGTATCCCATTTAAAACTTCCGCAAGCGCTTCTTGGGAAAAGTAATAGGTCAGGCCACTTAATTCAAATATAACCGCTTAGAACACTTATGGGCCCAGTGAAGATGCTTGCAAACCAATCAAAGCCACCAGTCGGTGGCTTTTTTATTTCCAAATAGTCTCAAAAAAAGTTATGTTCGTAAGGGTTCCAGTTGGCAACTCCTATTATTATGTAATAATATGAACCAAGACACACAAGAATACTTACAAAGCTGGAGAAGGAGATTCTCTGAAACTAACGGAAACGATCTTCGCTCTGTCTTTGACAGATTCTCGATCTTATTCACATTATACAATAGGTTTTACAATGACTCATACAGAGTTTTAAGCAATAACGGGCAACTGACAAAGTCGAGGTATTCTGATTTTGAAAAAGCGACATCTCTGGTTGTTCTTTTCAATTCAGCTGATGACATAGTCACTCGCTTGACTGAAAACAATAACATTGTTGATGTTGAAACAGTCGCAAATCTGATCGACAATGATATTTTTCACATTAACCTTGCAAATGGCGTCTCACAGAAGGCTCAAGACGAAGCTCTAATGCATAACCTACGAAGTGAGAATAACGAAACAAAAGCACAGGCGGTTGTGAGTGCCATTTACAACGTGAGAAATAACATGCAACATGGCGAAAAGCATTTTGAAGAACACCAACGTTTGTTGTTAGAACCAATGATTAGAATACTTGAGACCATCGTGACTCTTCAAGAAGAAAAGCTGAAGTAAAATCTATTCGCTTCAGTTCACACTAGGACTAAGTATACTGTATGAGTCAGTACGATAATTTTGAAATATGCGACCATCCGTTTGATCAATTCATCAAACCAAATTGTAAACTTCTCATAATTGGAACATTCCCTACTCATCAGAGAAACTATCGTGATACATTTCCTTACTACTATGCTGGAAATGGAAACGTTTTTTGGCCAGTTATCGAAAAGGTCTATCATCATGATTTTAAACACTCAACTGGAGCTGATGCTATTTTGGAGCGACAAGTATTTATGGAAAAGAAAGGGATTGGGCTAACTGACATGTTGCAGAAGGCCTACAGAAAAGATGGTAAATCACAAGACGATTATATCTTCCCCATAACTTTTAGGAACATTTTTGAGGCAATGCGCAAGTTCGATTCCATTGAAACAATAGTTTTTACAAGTCGCACAAAAATAATCGGAGCCTTAGGCCTCTTTGAAACCTACTTGCTCCAGAACAACTACGACCCTCCAGAGTTGAATGAATATGACAAGGTTAAAGAGGGTCATTTAATCTTTGAAGGGCGAGAAATTGAGTTGCTTGTTCCATATTCTACCTCCCGGACAGTAATAGAGAAAAAGCGAGCAACATTTAATGAATTGATTGACATGTACGAGCGTTGCCTTACATAAGGTGGTGTTTTTTTAGGCCTAACAGTTTCTTTGAACGAGTTAAACCCAGATACTTTACCTTAAACCAACTGTAACCACCATGATTCGCCAAAGTTCAAGTGTCGGGTTGAGTCTTTGTAGCCAAAAACATTCCTCATAATAGGTCACGTTAACTCTCAGATCAGGTACGAATTTGTATCCTTCATTCTCCGTGATTTTTTTTGCAACAAAAATCATGGGAAAAGCAAAACTCTTTTTAAGGAAAAGTAAACTCAACGCCAAAGGCGAAGCAATCATTTTTGTACGCTATAGTCACAACGATAAAACCGTTGACTTCAGTACTGGCGAACGAGTCCAACCGCGGTACTGGGATGACACACACAAGCAAGTTAGAAAGTCTCTCAAGGGTCACTCCGGAATTAACGCATTCATCGAACAAAAGAGAATAGAGGTTGACACTATCCGGCTGGAACTAAAAAGCCGCAAAGTTGAACCAACAACAGAAGCAGTCAAGCGCGAATACAACAAAGCCAATTCAGAACCAGAAAATGTAGTAGTGCATTCTCCGTACCTGCTTGATCATTGGGCGGCTTTTATCTCACATCAGAGAAACGTGAAACGGTTAGAAGAAAGTACCATTCGGCAATACGAGGGAACCAAGGTAAAACTTGAAGACTTTGAGCAACACATGAATCTAAAGCTAACGTTTGATATGATCGATAATAATTTTATTGATGACTTCAATAGCTTCATGTACAACGAGAAGAATTTCTCGCATAACTCTCTTGGAAGCAAAATAAAGCATTTGAAAAGTTACCTTAACTGGGCAGTGGCAAAGCTGCTAACAGAAAATGTCAAGTTCCGAGAGTTCAAAAAGCCAAGCAACGAAACCACAATTTTCGCGTTGACGCAACAACAATTGGATACGTTGTTCTATCTCGACCTATCAGGCGAACCAAGATTAGAAAAAGCACGTGACCTGTTCCTAATAGGGTGTGTAACCGGATTGAGATACAGCGACTACTCAGCCATCACACCAGCCAACATAAAAGACGACAGCATAACTATCTCGACCGAAAAAATGGACAAAGCAGTTACAATACCATTGAACGATTATAGCAGAGCCATCATAGCGAAGTACCCAAACGGATTACCAACCATTAGTAATGTCAACCTAAACAAATACCTGAAGGAAGTTGGTATCCGAGCAAAATTCTTCGAAGAGCATGAAGTCACTACCTTTAAATCAGGAAAGAAGCAAAAGCATTACCGACCTGCCTATCAACTACTTACCTCACACACGGCAAGACGTACCTTCGCAACCCAAAGCTTGCAACGCGGGATGCAAATGGCATTCGTCATGAGGGTAACCGGCCACCGCGACCTTCGTTCATTTATGAGGTACGTTCATGTCGCTGAACCAAAATTGAGGGAGGAGGTGAGCAAGGCTTGGGATACGCTTGAAAAAAGGTAAATTGGGTTATGCACTCACTATTAAAGAAGCATAAGAAGATTATCGATACCTACTTTTCTGTGTCTCTACTTTGCGACCTTAAGTATTACCATCTACCTGATGCGCAGCACGAATATCATAAACTAAGGATCAAAGAAGTGCTTAGCCATTTAAAATGCAAGAGTTTCAATCATGAGGTGTCAAGTGACGAACTTACGATTTTGGCTATCATTCTATTCCTTTTCAGCGAAAAGACCATCGAATACTTCGAGTTAGAGGACAAGAAACTTTGTACTAGCTACTACTGCGATGATGACGATCCCTTGCTGCAAGAATACTTCATGCAACTTACATACATAAGCGATCCATCCATGCAGTTAATGTCATACAAGGCCAACCGTACCAGCATCAACAAGATTGAGAAGTATGTAAAGGGATTTGACAAAATGGAGGCCGACTACCGAGCAAGACTAAAGTCCGACCCAAATTCTTTCCGAACTACCGTGCCGCATGTAAAAAGGATGATTCTCAAAATGGATAGTAAATCGTATGACATCCCCCCTTTCATGATTAGTGATTTTGTAGAATATACGAAGTCTAAATTTAGACTCTTCATCGATGACATTCAGCGCCTGTCCACCAATCCAAAGGTAAATTCAAAGCAGCCAATTGACAAGATTTTTGCTAATATGGTTAGCTCGGTCGTCTTGCGCTTTTTGCGAAAAGAAAAAGAGACTAAACAGAAAGAAACAGCTAAAGTTACCTATAAAGAGTCCGGCATAATTGGAAGCCTCCTTGTTGTTCTTGGGACTATCAAATCCATCCAGTCCTTTACGCCATATGACACCGGGCAGAAGGAGTCCAATGACTTATACTTCAAGTATGTTGATATAACCGTCCGTAACTACCTGAAGCGGTAGTCAGATTTTTCACTATTAAAAAAAAAGTGTTTCCGTTCAGTGAACAGAACGCGGGCAATCTTTGCATAGTCAGTTACGCAAAGAATGTCCATATGAATCACGAGAGAAGTTACCTACGCGCAATATTTGAGCAACACGCCAAACCAGTCATCAAGCAAGCGTTGACCGAGTGGTTTGCCGAAAATCATCTGTCTTTATTATCCACAAAGCCAGCGCAGGACAAAGCCTATATAGATACAGACACTGCGCTTAAGCTGCTCGGTGGTATCAACCGCCACACTCTATATAAGTATATCAAAGAAGGCCTACCTGCTGTAAAGGCTGGTAAGGGATATAAACTCCGTATAGAGGACATCAACGAGTTCATGGCAAAAAGAGATTCGAAATGAATTGATCGATTGTAAATATAACCTTCAGAATGCGCTCATACCGGTTCTGCGCCATTTCTGTTTGATAGGTCACGACAGCATGACTGAAGGAACATTAAGACCTGTAACAAAAACATTTATTCACACATGAAAATTTCATTCTTAATAATGGCTTTACGAAGCCTTTCTAAAACTGCAAGTAAGATGATTGAACTCTTTGGTATGGATGCCAAGTTCGTACTCCTTCAAGAGGTAATTGAGTACTCCGAACTGACATCACGTTACCGCTGGCTCAAACTTATGACTGATTACCGTGACGAGCTTCAGCTAAAGCGAACCACTACACTGGAACTCTTGCATGCTGAACTAAAGGAAATGATGAAAAATTTTCCTGAACTTCAGAATCATAACTTATCCAACGGTGATCCCTTCTTAAAGCTATTGACTGACAGAGCACTAGCTGGACATGAAGTCATAGGGAAGCATGGCAATAACGCACCGGTTTTGCTGGTTGACGATGTAGAAAGTGTTGTTGATGCAGTAATGACTTACAACTTTGCTTACACTTACAAGAAGCAATTGGGAGATCGCTTCAAAGAAGCAGAGTCGAAAATGAGCGACATAGCCAAGGCTAATCGCTGGCCAGCAAGAGGATCGTGGAATGCGTTCGTGCCGAAGGAAGAACGAAAGAAACGGGTTGCAAACTTTGATTGGATGGCTGAGTACACCAGCGAAGAAATATAACCTGAAAGGAGGGGCGACCGCCCCTCCTAACTTCCAAAATCAATTATAAAAAATGTGCAGGAAATAAGCCCTGAAGGGGTGCATGTGCCTAAACGAAATTCGAAAAATGAAAAAACTGAAGTATAACTTAAGAAAGATTGCCGAAGTACTTTACCTAACCCTTGGCTTCAACATAGTTGGGTATGAAAAGCGAAGCAAGAAGCCAATTGGTAAATGGGAACGCTTCCAAGTCGAACGCCAAACCGAGGATGAAGCTTTCAAATGTAAGTGGGGAATCCTAACTGGCATTGGAATCGTACTCGGACCAGTCGGAAACATTCATGCATTCGACATCGATAAAGCTGCAGGAGATGAAGAACCCCTTAAACTCCTGGACCTCCTTGGTCTTCCCAAAGAATACCCGTGGCTAGTCCGTTCCGGAAGTGGATCAGGGTTCCATATCTACTTTAAAAGTCAAGATTTGCTCCCGGCATTCAATAATCAAAAAGTCATTGTAGTCAAGGACTCCATGATTAATTGCAGTCAGGTTGAATTGAGGATCAACGGATTAATAGTTGCTCCGGGAAGCGAGCATGAGTCCGGGAACTATTATGAGTTTGTCAATCACCACGAATTTGATAAACCAATAGCTCACCTATCTCCAGAACAAGTTAAAGACGTCATTTCAAAACTTGGTTACGAACTGAATGAACCCAATGCACAGAGTTCTCAAGAACAAACGCCCAAATCCGTTGACACTAACCTTCGAGAGTCAATCATGGACTGCATAGAACAACTAAAGGAGAAAAATGTAAACCTCTCACACGGTTATGAAGAGTGGCACAAATCCGGGCTTGCTTTTGGTAATGATCTTGGTGAGGCAGGACGCGATCTGTTTCATGAGTTTAGCCGCCTGTCTCCTAAGTACAATCCAACCGAATGTGATAAAGCATACACCAGCTTCCTCAAAGCACAAGAGAAAAAGAAGACCAGTAAGCGAACCACCAGATCGTTCTTCTATTTGTGCAGGCAACATGGCATAAGACCTCGCGTTCATCAACGTGCCGAACTGACCCCAACTGAACCTAATGCGTTTTACGCAGTTGTACGCATCATCTTTTCAAGACACAAGGTTACCAGAGATCGGTTTACAGACACAGTCTTCATTGATGGAAGACCATTTGAAGAACGTGATCTTAATAACATTCTTGTCTTCGCACAAGCAAAATATGGTTTGAAGCAGATCAATAAAGATTTTATTCAATCTGTGCTTGAGTCCGACTATGTGGAAGAAACACACAGGATACTTGACCTTATAAAAAACCACGTTCCTACAGGTACCACAGGAAACATCCATAAGCTCAGGCAGTCTTTGATAACAAAGACAGGTGAGAACCTTATCGTTGAGTGGCGCGGGGAAAAGCGACCGTTCATCGATGTTGTGCTGGAGGTCTACCTTGTAAAGATGATGGAACAATTCTTCGAACCAAAGGCAAACGACCTATGTCTTGTACTTCTCGGTGATATGCATTTGGGGAAGACCTATTGGCTAACTCACCTATTACCAGATGAGCTATCTGACCTGTGCCGTATTACTCAGTTTACCAATGATAAGGATTTTAAAGTACAGCTTGCGGAAAGTGCCTTGTTAGTCATAGATGAGATCAGAGAAAAAGACATGAGCTCTAACGAATTCATGAAAATGACTATGTCGACTCCAGCATTCCCACTAAGGGTACCTTATGCAAGAAAACCAAAATTGAGAAAACGCATTGCATCTCTTGCTGGAACAGGAAACAATATGTTCATACTGCGTGACCCGCGAGGGAACAGAAGGTTTGTGCCTCTCTGGCTTGAGGACATAAACAAAGAAACTTATAATAGCATAAAGAAGATGGATTTGTTTTACGAGGTCTATCAACTCTATAAAGCGGGGTATGACACTACATTGAATGATGACCTACTCCACGCCATCTCTCAAATTAGCAAGGATTTCGAAGTTAGAACGGAGGCTGACGAACTACTACTTATGCATTGTCCTCCTTTTGATCCTAAGCACCCGGATGCAACTCTGCTATCCGTACGTGAAATGTGCGATCTTCTTTTCGAAAGGACAAAAAGAACATTCAATTTCACGCAAGTCGGCATGGCCGTTGATCGCTTGGGCTACGAAGGCAAGACATCTGTTACTGTAACATACAACGGTAAGATATCCAAGGTCTGGAAGTACTATTGTGACGTTACGCCAGCCATGAGAGGTGCGGAGCCCACTCCACTGGATGAAGCCATACGCAGTCTCCTGCCGGCAAGCACTGTACTCTCTCAACAAGATACTGACGCATTAACAGGGCTCGACTAAAGCTAATGGGCCCGCGATGAACGGGCCCAATTCAAATTGACATTAAAACAAATATTAAAATCAATCTATTATGGAACCATTTACGAACAACATGTGGGATGCTGAACTAACTCTAAAGGAGTACGGGCCAGACGCGCTTGTATATCCATGCGAAAGTGTTTTCAACGCATACCATTTAAGCAACTCTTTGATTAATCTCAGGTTGCTACAAAAACACTCTTACGAAATCTCAAACGTGTCTGAATCAATTGAGGCCACTGCGGCTCACTTTGATGCCATCATTGAAGATATCAAGAAGGAAATTGGCTACGAGCCAGGCGATGAGCAATTCGATGTATTTGACTACCTCGATCAAACACGGATTAGTGTTGTTGATTTCTCACAACGCTACGATTCATCATACTTGTGCTGGCCAGTTTCTGAGCGTCAAAAGCTTGAAGCATGCTTCTTCGACTACCCAACATACAAGTTTTACGAAAACTATATGGACGAAATAGGGGATGGTTATAGCATATTTCTACGCCTTATACCCAAGGTTATGTGGCCTATCAAGTCCGCAAAGATAAAGGGTCAGTTCTATTGGGATGATCATAGCGTAAAATGTCTATACGAGTTTGAAAATGCTGTCAACAACCTAAAAGTAAAGTTCAACAATCACTTTGTATTTGATCTATGAAAACCAATAGTCGTTTAAGGAAAACCATTCGGCAAGTAATAATTCAATTGTTTCTTGACCTAAGAAGAGGGGTTTACTACGAGGAACTTGCGAACCAACTTGGCGTTCCAATCTCTAAGGTAAATTTTGAATTGGACTACATAGCAGATGAAGACATTCGAAACGGTGATCCACCTTTGGATGCACTTGTCGTACTTAAAACTACAGGAATTCCAGCTCCGGAGCATTTCGAACGCAAACTAAAGTACATACGGTCACAATCGTGGAGAGATTATTACCAGTGTACCGTTGCACTCCTTTCGGAAAGACTTAATGTAGTTCCAGATGTAGCATGGTTGAATAAAGTAAAGCGTGCACTAAGGTAAGATTATGACCTCCGTGGGATCACAATTTTGGGCCAGAGAAATATTTCTCTGGCCCTTCTACTTTCACAAATCACGGGTTAAATCATAAGGACAATGTCGAAAGAATTAATCGACATACCGTGGATCGGTCTTAACATCAAATCTCCAAATTTTATATGAACCGGTCTTTCTTCCTCTGTCAAATACAACTGTTACTTTTTTAAGAGTTCTACTCGGTTCAGTCACCCAGTCTATTAGGTACTTTGCTTTGTCCGTTAGATTTAGAGGAAACTTGTAAGCAAAATCGCCCATACTATTTTGGTCTGTAATCGAGTGTACCTTATCAAAAAACTCTGACAAAGTACCTGCGGCAAGGTCCGAAATTGAATTTAGGTCCTCTTCAAAATAATCTTTTTCATTTAGTTTAGTTGTTCCAATACCGAGCTCTCCTGGATTAACTTTTACGTACATTGAGGAAAGCCTACCAAGAATTACCGAGACATCACGTGACATTCGTTCATTAGAAAAAATATTATCTTCATCTGAATACCAGTATACGTTCTGCATTTCCCTTATCATTCCACCGATCGTCAACGCCACGAAATGTAGTAACGTAGCCATACGATTAAATGAATTTATTGTCCACTTATGTTCGAGTAAATTTAGTTCAGTCACGAGTCTCTGTAACGAACCAGAATAATTGATGTCAGTTAGCTTTTTGTTTATTACAACATTTACCATAAGCCCGTGTAATGAATTGGCTGCTCGAACAAAGGATGGAATTGCTTTCTTTTTTTGAGCATCATTCAGCGATTTGAAAGATATTCTTCGATCATTCGCGAGTAACTCTGCCCTTATCCTTGTGCGCTCTCCATTCCAATTACCAACGCGAGAAAGGTCAATAGCGACCAAAGAATACACTGTGTATTTTGATTTTGGATGCTCTCCACTATAATCTGATGAAATTAGTATTGTATCTCCATGAATATAAGGAGGGCCACTTGACTTGACAATTCTATTGAATGACTTAACCCATGGAATAAGAGGGTTGTCCAGATCGTTCCAATTAGAACCAATCATCTTTCAACTCTCATTCGTTCAGTGCTTGGCATTTCATCATAAGTACGTCCTTCCAACAAACGACCAGTCTTCTTTTTGCTTGTTCCTCCCCACTGTTTGAAGAAGAAGGCAACATCAGAGATGTCGCATTGCTCCTTTATTTCTAAAACCCAATCGACATTCATTGGACGTGGTTTTCTTCCACTTTCACCTCCTACGATAACCCAATCAATCTTTTTGAGATTCATTTTTCCTATAGAACCTATCAAAGGTTCACATGACAAAAATTTTACCTTAGCCTTTGTTTTTGATAGAAGTTGTATTCTGTTCTTGAAACGTGCATCCTCAACACTAACACCCATCCATATGTTGTGTGTCCACTTCAGAAGCTTCGCTCGATCATACTCAAGAAGAATATCGGCCCTTTTTGTTAACACTTGAAAGACGTGATTAGGGTTATCGTTCATGACCGCAAAAACCTTTTGAATAAACTTTATTGGAACATCTTTGTGGAACAAATCACTCATTGAATTGACAAAGACAATTTTTGGGTTCTTCCAAGTGTATGGTTCGTTAAGAACTGAAGGGTGCAAAGCTAATTTGAAACCATTTTTGTATTTCTCTACATGCATAGCCTTTAATCTACGGGACATTATTTCAGCATAGCAAAACTTGCATCCTGCGGAAATTTTTGAGCACCCCGTTATTGGGTTCCATGTTAGTTCTGTCCATTCAATTTTTGACTGTGCCATTAGAATAGTCCCAGCTGTGGGTTTACATACTTTCTCGCCTTATCAAAGAAGTCATTACCCCTTGGATGTTTGGTGTAAAACGCAAGATAATATAGGGGAAGATTTTTCACGTTTGATTTGATCTGGTGTGCCTGTTTCTCAGGCTGATATTGCATCTCCAGCATTTTGGAATGATATTGGTCGAACAAGAATTTGACAAAGTCTTTCTTATTCAACGAGTTCTCATCAAATTTCTTCCGCCATTCTTTATCATCTAAATATTGTTCTATCTTCTGACTATTTTCTGACATATAGTTATCAAAATTCCGATTTGCATCCATGTGAAGTGCTTGCAGTATTAGGAAGTCCATCAGGGTTTCAGCGAGAACTTGGATTGTTTTGAAACATAGGTTCAATGAATATGGATCAACAAAGCAAAATGGGAGCAAAGTGTTGCCTCGACTGAATGACGGCATACTACCTTTAATCTCATTAATTTTTTCGTTACAGTCTCCATGAACAAAGGATACATCGGCATTTGGAAAATCTCTCTTCACCCTTATTTGGAGAGCTTCAAAGCATTTATCATCCTTCTCACAGAAAACATACTTAGTATACTGGTGAGGAAGGGATAGTGATATTAAAGCAGAGGATTTGTAAATTTTTCCAGTTTCTTTGATACGAGCATAGCCTGCGCCTGCAAATAAATCGATGTATGCGAGCTGGTTCCATTTTTTATACATCCCGGAAGTAAAAATATCACCATACCCACCAACAAGGGAATACTTTTCAAGCGCCCACTCTCTCACCTCTGGAATGTGTAGACCATCGTCTTGGACTTGGATAAGCGGTCTGAACCTTGTAGACATATTGTGCCCATTTGAGTTTAAAAAAATTTTAATAACCAAAAAATGAGTCAATTCGACTCTTGGGCTCTTGCTAAAGTAGATAAAATTTCTGAATAGCTATTAGTGTAGCAACAGACAGCAGATTAGAATGATTTGGTGTTGTTAATAATTTGATCCCTTAGCGAAACCTTATTAGCGGTAAAGACACCAAATCTATTAATGCTAACGACCTTGCCATCCATCGAAGTTTTCTTTGTGAAATCAATTTTAAGCTGACTTTCACTTTTCTTTTCAGTCTTGATTTTCGACTTCATGGGTTTAAAAATTCTAAGTTCTTTAGAGAATGTATTGCTTGTTCTTCTAAGGTTTTCAATGCCTGTAATGACATTCTAACCTTTGGTCCAATCGTATCCTTTCCATAAGAAGACTTTGAACCATCATCCTTCTTTCTAGACCTACTCTTGGAGAAAAATTCCAGATATCGCCTTGGAGCCACTCCATCATACACCAGAATTTTCACTTTGTTTGATTTATCGCTTTCGTCCTCTGTGATTGCATCGGAATGAAGGTCTAAGCACAAACTCTTTGTATATGGTTCTATGTAATATACCTCTTTTATTCCAGCCAAAATTATATGTCGAGCACAATTATGGCAAGGATATGTTGTGGTAAATAATTTACATCCAACGATTTTATCCCCGCAAATCTGGCTCCCAATAATAATAGCGTGCATTTCGGCATGCACCGACCTTGAAAACTCAATCAAATCTCTGATTTTACTGGAATTCCTAATCAAATCTAAGGCTTGCTTTTTGACACCAACCTTTTCAAAGACCTCTTTCAACTGAGGGATATTCTCAATTTGGGATATAATCTCATTGGACAGAAAATCCTTGTTAGCGTCATTCCTACAATAACCATTAAGTGAAAAACAACGACCATCATCGTTTTGGTCATCCTCATTGTATAAATTTCCCCCAGCTCGCGGAACATCGTTCCACCCTTTCGATAGGATAGTACCATCATTTGACATTATTGATGCGCCTACTTGTCTCGAAAGACACGCTGAATTGCCTGCTGCAGATTTCGCGGCATACATAGCCTTCTCATGATTGAATGGAGTAACAATCTCACTCTCAAAGATAATTTTGAAATAGCGCTTTACTTTTTCTTTAATCTCCGTCTCATAATCTTTCTTTGCATTAGAAACCCTCATGAAGAAGTCAGCGTCAACAAAAGTGTTTCTAACGTCCTGCCCGAATCCTTTTGAATTAACTTCAAATTCATCGATATCCATAATATCCTTGATCTCATTGTCAGTAAGGTCAAATTGCTGTCTCAGATTCTCATGTCGTTCATGCTTTGGAGAGAAAATACTTATGCAGTAAAAAAGTTCTTTGTAGATTGATCTAAGGAGGGACAACTCTTCTTTATTCTTTAAAGAATCAATTATGTAACATTTTCTACGAGACAAGATATCTGTTGCATCAGGTATCTTCCCGACCTCCTTCTGAAAAAACTCTTGCCTCTCAAGTGTTATGTCTTGAATTGCCAGTTCAACAAGGATCGATTTACTCTTCGATTCACTACGAAGAAAATCACCACCTTTAATTTTATTAAACAGGTTGACATAGCCCGGTGACTTGCCATCAATAGAAGTGACTCCATTCTTGTAGTACTTATCGATGTACATTTCACTAAGGCGTATATACTGAATATCATACTTGTACTCTCCCAATACTTCAATAAGTGCTTTTTTAACATCGCTTTTCAGGGAGCCAATTGGAGCACATAATCCAATAATTATTTCGTCAGAATAAGTCTCAAGCACACGCTCCTTGGCGCTCTTTTGTTTTTCTTGATCCGGAAATGATTGAGTGACTTTTATGGCTTCCATATTTCTATTACTCTAAAGCGACTTTCAACTCCTCAAAACTATCCGGATGTAAGTCATCAAATTCCTTTTGAAGAACTTTAATGTAGCTCCATGAAACGCCTGTCAATAATGTGGCAGTTTCACACCAATTGTTGGCGGCTTGGTCCTTCATTGCAACATCAACATCTTCCCGACCTTTAGTCTCTGCGATCCAGTGACTACCATCTTGCAAGCGAAGTATAAAATCTGGGAAGTAGTTTCGTATGTTAGCGCGAGTGTCGGTATACTGGATGCAGAAACCGAACTGATCGGGTAGTTTTGCAAACGCAACTATATCTTCAGCTTGATCCAAGAAACGAGCAAAGGACTTCTCAAACTCGTTTGAAGATGTCACATAGTTAAAGACTGTCTTTCCTGATTCCGTCATTGCTCGTGTATTAGAGAATGGGAATGGAGTTGTAGTTGATAGCTTCCTTTCTTTACTGATAAGTTCTGGCTCCTGCTGCTGCACTATCAAATCCCGCAACACTTTCTCAAACTCTCTTATAACTACGTAACTGGCAAGGTTGGTACTCATTGCACGAATGACAAGCGAGTCTGTCATATCCACTTTCTTTCCGAATGCTTTTACCTCAAAGAATTCACGAACCTTAGGGGCAAGTGCCGCAAACTGAGAAGGGAGCTTTATATTTTGTGCTATCCTCCGGGCGTAGTAGCCTACCACTTCTTCAGCCGTTTGTGCCGGTGGAATTTTATACTCACGCTCCAAGAGTTTCTCGTTCGTTAGGATATCAATGCCTTCATAGATGAAGGACTTGGTTTCTTCGATTTCTTTCTCTTTTAAAGGAAGAGGATTGCTCTTGAACTTAGTAACATCGATAGAGGCAATTTCTTCCGATAAACTTTTCTTCCGGCTCAGTAATGGAGAGATTTCAGGAATGCCAATATCAAAATCCATTTTACTATCAACTGCATGGATCGTAATGATCTGCAATTTATCCTTACCAACCTGAAATGTTTCAAGCTTCAGGTCTTCCAGTTTTTCAAGATCGGCAACAAACTCCATGAAGGCCTTGTTGCCAATGATGTCAACACGTTCTTGAAAGTTGAGATTCCTAAACATCAAGCGCAGCCCACGACCAATGGTTTGCTCAGGCAGAATGTTAGCTTTTGCAGAATAGGGTCGCAATCCAACAACCACTGTTACATTTTGAACATCCCATCCTTCGCGCAGCATCAATACGGAAATAATCGCATTCACAGGAGACTTCTCATCATCAACATCTCGCGCAACTTTTCGGGCAGCCTCTAAATCCTTTTTGGATACCTCACCGGAACGGTCTGTGTGGATGACAAGAGTCTTCTCTCCACCAAACTCTGAAGGATACTTTCTTTGTAACCAATCTCCAATATCGTCTGCTTCTTCTGTGTTGTTCATCATCACAAACAGAATCGGCTTTTTCCTTAGTGGGGTGAGTTGGGTATTGTATTCCTTCCATCGCTCAACACCGGCAGTTATGAATCCCTGATATCGGACACTCGCAATGTCTGATTTGGCCTCCTCGATTTTGGAGATACCCTTGATTGGTCGCTTGACAACATTGTCGATGATTGCCTGCTTGAGGGGATAGTCAAATATTGTCCAAGGGAAAAGCGTACCGCTACCGGAGAAACGTGGTGTAGCTGACACATCCAACTGCAAAGAGAGTGGTCGTTCTCCATGCATCTTGCGAATAAACTTATTCCATTCACTTTCTTCATCCCATGTATGATGAGCTTCGTCATTCAGAACCATAAGCAGGCCTTCGCGCCTGCCAATTCGATCATCGAAGTCAGATATTTCAGTCTTTGTGGTTGGAGGCGCACTGCCCATTACGGCAGTCATGATATCGGTTTCTTTCTTAGCCTTACGATCCGCCCTTTCGTAGAATTGTTGAATGTTGGTAAGGTAGATGGCACCTTCGCTGTGAGTTCGCTCTGTATCACCTCGCATGTAGTACTCCAAGTCCCACCATAGATTGTAGTGCCTTGGGATTAACGGATCAGTGCGAAAAATTCTGCCACTCTCAAAATCTGTACGCAGTCTGTCATAGACAATTACGTTGGGTGCGAGTATAAGGAAGTTTTTAGCATAGAGGGTATCATCCTCCTTAATGGCATTTGCGAACTGCCAAACGATAGACAACGCCATCACTTTTGTCTTACCACTACCAGTGGCCATCTTAATACAGAAACGGGCAAAGTCATCATGAGGCGGAAGGTGAGTAAGGCCTTTGCTACTGAAAGCGTATTTCTCAAGCAAATCCTTCCGGGTTCTGATCTTCTCAACTTCAAATAAGTAAATCAGCGTCTCAATAGACTCCTTCTGCGCATTGTGATACCGGAAGTTGGTGCCATTGGGGAGTGTATGATCCGTAAAAAACCAGAAGTTGAGTAGTTCCCGTGTTGTCTCAGTTATTCCGGGATAATCCTTTTGTACCCACTCCTTCACTTTTGGTCGAATAGAGGGAACGCAGGCAGCAGTGCTTAACTGCTCCGTTATGTCAAATACATTCTTTTGACTCAGGTCCGCCTTTTTACGTTTACCCATTATTATAGTACGCTATGTTCTTTTGCTATCCCTTGATTTCTACCTGAACTGCTTTGGTAGTATCATTTCCCAGAATATCAATAACCTTAACCAATATCGTGTATTTGCCCGGTTTATCGTAGGTTTTTCCAGTCGTCAATTCAATCTTGGTGTTTTGTCGGGTTCTGTAACTCTGCCACTCGTTATGAAAAGTATCTTCCTTAAAGTTCCAATCAATTGACCAGTAATCCACCCACTGACTCCAATGTGTAATCTTACTCTGGACTTCTTGCGGTACATCATCCGGAGGAATCATGAAGTTGTCTAACGTTACGCTCACCTGATTTTTTGAAGTCTTGACCTTTAGTCCAAGTGACGCCATTTCAAAAAACTTGATATCTCCTTGTTCCACCGCTTTGCGTTCAAGGACCTCACGTGGTATTTTCTTAAACTTCAAATCAATTTTGTTGGCGGCCGCAAACTGACTGGCAGTTTCGTTCAACTCAAACGCGAAGTCCCATCCAAGTACATCAATACCATTACTTTTCTGATCAGTATTTTTGCCAACCGTTTTCCAGAATTCTTGCACCATTCGTTTGACATCATCGTTGGATACCGGTGCATCCACACTGCCCACATGTACGAGCCTGCCAGCTTTAGCACCGTGAAGCCAAGTATATCCTGAAATAGACTTAGCATGATACAGTTCAAGAATGAAATTACGGTATTGATTTTCTATTGCGGCTCGCTTTTCAACCTCTGAGGCGTTCTTTAGACCACCATCCAATGTTAGTTCATTCACCATCCATTGTTGACGCTCATACTTACCCAAGTTTTGAACAACAAAGGGTTTTACATTGGCGATGCCCAAGAAGCGCTTTCGTGCAGTATGAATTGAAAATCTGCCTAAATCGCAAGTGATCCACCTTCTCTTCATTCTTTCCGACACTGCTGCTGTTGATCCGCTTCCACAAAAGCAGTCGAGGATGAGATCGTCTTCGTTGCTACTTGCTTTAATTATTCTTTCCAGTAGCGGCTCAGGCTTTTGTGTAGGGTAATTTATCTTCTCCTTAGCCTGTGAATTTATTGCGTTGATATCCAACCAGAGTGCTTGACTTGGCATTCCTGGCAGTTCATCAAGATATCTCTTTAGCCGAATACCTCCTTTACTTGTGAAGTGAAGCCTATTCTCAGAATCTAATCTCTTCATCGTTTCGATAGGCATCCTCCATAAAGATTTGGCTCCTTTGTATTCGTACTCATAACCACCACCACTTAGGCCTTTCGCTGTCAAGTTATCATCAGTCCATTTCCTACCGTTAGGATCGGAGTTTTTAAATCTCGCGATGTAATCATCATCATAAGGCTGATAGACAGTATTGAATGTTGCCTTCTCTGACTTGGTGTAGAAAAGGATTTGATCATAGTTCATTCCGTAGTACTTAGCATCACTGTGCGCAGTGGTTCTTTTCCATATGATTTCACTTCTGAAATTCTCGTAGCCAAAAACTTCATCCATAATTGCCTTAGCATAGTGCCCAACGTGCCAGTCAAGATGAACGTAGATACTGCCATCTTCAGCCAGAAGTTCTCTAAGTAGGACTATAGTTTCATAAAACCATTGCATGTAACTATCAAGGCCACGGCCCCATGTATCACGGTAAGCCTTCTGTTCAATCATGCTTGGTTCCTTAACGAATGATGTAGTCTCATCTTCGTCAGTATCTGGGTGATCGGCAATGGTGGCAGTAAAGGAGAAATTGGCACCCGTATCAAATGGAGGGTCGATGTAGATTAGGTTAACTTTTCCTGCAAACTCCGGCAGCAAGGATGGGAGTACATACTTCTTATCTCCCCATATCAGTCTGTTCCTCCATTCAGTGGGTTTGTTAGGATTGCCAAACAGGCTTTCCAGATTCCGTTTCCGGTCGGCAGCACTTTCGTTTATAGTTTCAACGGTCTGGAAGGGTAACGCCAAGCGCACAGGGGCCACTTTCTTGCCGTCTTTGTACTTGCCTTCCCAATGGAGTTCGGTCATGTAAATTTTTTGGGTTGAAGATAAAGATTCGAGAGGTCTGATAAAACCCTTGGATTATTCAAAAGGCCGAAATTGTTGCAGTTTTACCTTTTTCCTAGTCGAACCAGATCAGACTAATAACGTAGTCGTAGCTATCAGAATAATAACATTGCTCATACATTTGACGATCTGCTCTGGCGTCATCCTTGAACGGATAGAACCAATCATCCGCACTCACTTTTTCGACACCTGTATACTTACTATCCTTTTTTGTATAAAATTCTCCTGCTACCGTTGTTGGTGGTATAGTGCCATGAACTTTAAATCGAAAAGGCCATTGAGGGAAATCATCACATCTTGCATACCATTCAACTATATTGTTACGAGAAAATACCGCCATGATTTCATGC
>JAHBTX010000003.1 GCA_019638395.1 Cyclobacteriaceae bacterium | reverse complement strand
ATTTTCAGCCCACCGTGTCACAATGGTCAGTCGTTGTTTGTATTCCATTTCTCAAATTTTCCGTGTTGGTGAATTTTTGTCGCTGAAAACAAAACTGTCCGGGTACCTTATTATTCAGCAGTCACCTTCACATAGAAGCTATTTATCATTAAATAAATTGTCCAGGTCAACAAATGAAGTTTTGTATAAGCTACACAGATGTTTTAGTGCTTTAATAAATTTAGTTGCATCTTCCTTTGAACTCGTTGAAAGAGTAGTTGAAGACCAGCTTGAATCTGCACACGCCATTTCAAAAAATGCTCCATCACTACCCTTGGTCTGTAATTCGATGTAGTATGTGTTATTATATGTTGTGATCTTATAGCCTCTTAAGTAAGATATTCTTAAATAGTCCGAAGAATACTTTCCTTCTTTAACGTCTTTTCTTTCAATAATCATAAAGTCTGGAGCGTTGTAGTCGGTTTTCTTTGGGGGGCAATTTGCTATGTTAATTGAAAATCCAGAGTTGTCAGATTTGAAAAAAAAACGATAGTAGAAATTTTGAATTTCGGAAGGATTGTGAAATACGATATTTTCAATAAAAGCCTTTGTCTCAGCTTCCGTCTGAGCAAATACAGCACTCGGAATAAAAATTAATAGTAGCAATTGGAGTTTCATGTTCAATCAGGTTTGGATTGGAGTAGTTTTAGAATTTATCTCAAATAACAGTTTGTCAAGAAAATCCTGACTGGTCTTAAGAAGGTACTCTACATAGATACTTTCGCTAATTATAAGCTGCTTTGAATCGCCATTCACTGCTACACTAATACCATAATCAGTATTGGCTATTTGCGTTCCAGTAATTGATCCATCACCATGTGCAATCGCATTTCTAATATGTCTTTGGTCGTTGAGCATTGTAAATAATGAAATAATTGATTCAGAAGTTATGCTAAATTCTTTTGCAAGGAAATTATAGTAATTCTGAATCTTACTTAGTGAAGTATTCAATTTAATTTTAGAATTTCTCCTAGTCTCAACTATTCCAATAATTCTTTTTAGATGATTTTCAATAGTTGCGAATATTGTAAGTACCATTGCAAATCGCTGTTTTTGACTTATCTCTTTGATTGTCATAACTGAATATTCGTATTGTTGCGAAAAGTAGTTTGCACCATCTGAGCCGTCTAGGGAACTAAGTAAATTGTCGTTCTTGATTGCGTTTTCCAGCTCAGTCATTTTGTGATTCAATATCTCTTCATTGTTCCTACTCAGAAGAAGTAAAGCACTAAACGATATATTAAGTTCTAATTCAATATAGTGGAACTCTGGCCAATTGTAAAACCTAATATTTTTATTATCAAACATAATTGTCAAATTTTGATGACCCTAAAATGGCTTGCCGGCAACGTTTGTGTTTGCGGTCGGGCGGGAATTTGAAACTACGCCCTGTCCCCGACACCAAACGAACTAAAGATAACAAAACTTCAAACTACACGTCAACCCCGCCTGACGCAAACATGTTGTTGTGGCTCGTTTGCTTCGTCCGTAGACTTTGTTGTCGACCGTGTCGACCCTAAATTGTTGTCACGAAGAAGCGAGCTCCATTTAAAATCAATTGTCGGGCGAGGTCAAGTCCCCGTTTATTTCTTTCTCCGCGGAGTGAAAAACTGTCAACCGTTGGAAAATTGTCCGCGTAAATAAAAAGTCCTTGTCCCCGTTTTTAGTTTTTTGTTAAAGTCCCAAAGTAGTCGCGGTGTCGTGCGTTACTGATCTGGTCTGATATTTTTTAATTTATTTCAGTCCACTCTTTACGCGTAGAAAAATCTAAATCGTCAAGGTCGTCACTGTCCGCGTGACCAATTTCAGCAAATGAGCCACAACGTGAGTGCATGAGCCGTAGCGGGGTTTAGGAGGACTTGGCAATGAAGCGAAGCGGAATGCCAAGGCCGACCTGCTGCGCCTTGTCCCACGTGGGTGAACGAAATTAAGAAACAAAAACTATAATGCAACACTGAACCCCGCTATGGCTTATGCACAGTGTTGTGTGCCGTTTTCATTTAAGTCGTTCTCTAATTTTCTCCGCATAAAAGATTAACTCCTTTTTATAAATCGCGAGTTCTATACTTTTATATGTCCCGTCTTTAAAAGTTATCTCAATAGTATTGGTCTCGGTACTCAATTGTCTATTCGTCCCCGCCATTTCTTGGAGACTAAGTCCTGGAACGTGAACCCCCAAACATCTTACTGATTTAATTGTCGAGATGTCGTACTTGTCAATTTTGTTCTTAGATTTTAATAACGACCTTTTGATATGGTAGAAATAATTGTCGTCAATTGCAATGTCGTCAACTGGAGATAGAAATAGTCCCAATGAAATAAATGTCAGTATTGCATACTTTATCCACCAAAAATCCCACGGGTCTTCTGCAATCTCCCAAGCTGTCACGAGAAAAACGAAGAATAAAAAATATCCAAGTCTCTTGTACCAAGTCCAAGATTTGTTGAAGTAGTCAGAACTCAGAAATTTGTCGTCTGTCATCTTTAAATTTTCTGTCCCGGAAATGGCACACAACGTTTGTGTTTCTGCAGTGTGGGGAATAGGAGGGCTTAAAAATGAAGCGCAGCGAAATGTTAAGCCCGACCTGCACGTCTCTGTCCCCCGACACCGAACTAAATTAAGAAATTACTTTTAATACCTACACCGAACCCCCACATTGCAGAAACATTTTGTTAGCGCCTGTGCCCTTCTCCCGTCCTTGGTGATTTGTCCACCGTTATATTGTCAATTTGTCCACCGAATTGTTTCGTGAAACTTAAGTCGCGGACGGGGCAACCGTTACACTACATTATCGGTTTACTGTGAACTCTTACTACTTTGTCCCCGTGGTGCGGTGGCGGCACTCTTGCCAAAGCTTTGGATGTGCGTTTGGAACGTGCGGCTTTGGCATGTGTGCCAGCGCGGTGAGAATTCAATTTCATAATATTCGCAACATTAGTGCTTAGAGTTTTGGTTTATTTCCAGCTTTAGTTGCTCAAGTTCCTTTTGTAATTTAATCTTTGTTTTTTTGAAGAAATCGTCCCAGTCAGAAATACCAATAATCGTTTTGTATGTTTCACTTTGCTTGATTGCTATAATTTCTTGTTCCAAATTATCTATTTGTATTCTTAGTCTTGCTATAGCGAGTTTTAGTAGCTCTTTTTCCGAAACCATTTCAGACTTTGACCTAAAGTAATTTCCTTTTTCTAGGTCTTCAAGAATAGCATTTACTTTTTCTAGGTCGTTAGCATCATAGGCCTGCTTTAGTTCAATAAATATCTTTTGTGCTGCTTCTTTGAATTCATCACTCACCTTGTCTGGATGGCACAATACAGTTGCTTTTCTGAACTTTTTTTTCAATTCCTTTTTTTGCTCCTCGGTTAAATCGAATATTTGTTTTTTACTTTCTGATTCATACTGTTGTCGATATTGTTTTTCATCATTTGTGGCTTCTTCATACTTTGATTTGTCGGCTCTATATTTCCGTTTACGTAAATTCAAAATATTAAGAATGATGTCGCCTAACTCAATTGTATGGCGATGATGAAATTCAGTAATTAACTTTTCAAGTTCAATTTTTTCGTTATCAAATGCATTTATTTGGTTTTCGAGATTTCTAATTTCCAATTTTAGAGCAATAAGTTCTGGGTCAGTCCAAATTGAAAGTTGTTGATTTTTAGATACAAATATTTCAATTCTACTGATAGCCAATGCGAATTCATTTCTATTTAAGGCATCAACTATTTCAAATAAGTCCGAATTAAACTCGTATTCTTTGAGTTTTAAAATCTCTTTGTTTAACTCCTTAATATCTTCAAGGAGAATATAGTTTTTTAGTATCTCGAGTCTTTTGATGATTTTATTCAGAGGAAAATCGATTTCCTCCTTTATGTCATTTGAATAATATTGATTTTTAATCTTATTGAAGTCTGAAATGAATTGTTCGGCCAAAGAGGTATCATTACTTGTGATAATTGCACTAGCAAAATTGTTTTCTAATTCAATGCCCCAATTGTAAGAACCAGTAATTACTTTGCTAAAATCAATTACATAATAGTTGGCATGCCTCAAATCCGGCTTACTATTTTCAATTTTATAGAGGTTAGCCTTGTTGACTAAAAGTTCATGAAAATTGATTGATGGATTTAAGTTGATGTTGTCTATATATATAATAAGTGATACTGCGCAGCCATCCTTAGCTTTCTTAAGTAATTCATTGGAAAGAATCTTGTTATTAGGATTATCTATAACGACATAAATCGACTTCTTTGCACTCCTTATTTCTTGGACTATCCGTTCTTGAACATTTTCAAATACTGCCTCTATTTGCATTATCCTTCATTTAAGTTTTTGTACTTTCTGATATCTTGGTCAGCACCCTCAAAATCATTCAATGCCTCTTTTGCTTTACTTCGGGCGAGATAAATTGTCTCGATTTCAATGCGTGTTATGTCGTTATACGATTCAATTGCCTTTGAATAGTCTTCGATAGCTCCTTGATAATCTTGCAAGAGAGCTTTTGCGTTCGCCCGTTCATAACATGCCTCCGAGAAATCTGTGTCGTATATATCGTTTGCCCTAGAGAAATCCTCTATAGCTCCTTTAAAATCTCTAAGATTTACTTTTAATCTACCTCTATCGACAAAAATACGTGGTGATGGATGACTATCGTTTTCTATCGCATTATTATAATCTTGAATGGCACCTTCAATGTCTCGTATTTCAGTCTTTGCAATGGCTCTAAGTTCATATGCATGACCTCGGTTAGGACTTGTTTCAATTGCTTTCGAGTAATCCTCAATTGCTCCTTCTAAGTCTTTTAATTTTATTTTAAGATTTCCCCGCTGTACATATCCAAAAGTATAGGTTGGATTTATTCTAATACTGGCTGAGTAATCTTCTAATGCACCCCTGGTATCCCTCAAAAACTGCTTAGCGTTACCACGATATAAGTAAGCCTCATAATAATTTTGGTCCATCTCTATCGCCTTTGAATAGTCATCACATGCTTTTGAGAAGTGCCTAAATTCTTGCATTATACGCCCTCTTTCAAAATAGGAGATGGCTCGATTTTCAATTTCAATTATTTTTGAATAATCATTGATTGCTCCTAGTTTATCTTTTAAAGAAACTTTTGCTTTACCGCGTTTACGATACGCATTTGTATAATAAGGTTCTATAGCAATCACTTTAGAAAAATCTGAAATTGCCTGTTCAAAGTTTCTTAAATTTCTATTTGCGATACCCCTCAAGTAATAAGACAAGAAATGTTTACTTCTTATTTCAACGACCTTATTTAGTAAAGCGATAGCCTTTTCGTTATCTTCTGAGGGTGACCAATAGCGAAATTTCATTTTAGCTTCATAATCGTTATCATATTCAAAATTCGATAGATAGTTTTCCTTTACTGAACTTATATCACGGCTATTCATTAAGACAAATGCCTGGTTAAAAAACGATTCAATATCTCCGAATAGTAGTTTGTTTGTAATTGCTATTGAACTACCTAGTTTGAAAATGCTTGTATTCTGCCTTAAAATAATTGATTTAGTATCACTTTTATTCTTATCCATAATTGAATAATATTTGTCTTTTCGAACTCGGGATTACAATTTCTTATCAATTTTTAAGTACCAATACCTACCGTGACTATCATGACAATAGTCACTTTCCTCCAAATCGCAGTCTTGAAATTCCAAGAAACCACCATTTGGCCAAAATACTTTTTCGATGATTATGTATTTATGACGATATGAGTCATAATATTCATTGCCGTATGCATCCTCCTGCGGATAGTCACTCTCCTCGACAATAGTGTATACATGGACTTGGGCAGGCAATGTATAAGCTCTTGAGAAATCTTCACTCTTTGACATTTTTACTAAGTACTTCGTTCGGTAATCCGGCTTTTCCCAATAACTTCCGATTATTTCATTTCCGTAGTTTCTAACATACGTGCTCTTACTCCAATTGTAAAGAAAGTAACCAAAAACGATGTGCCCAACGATTACTCCATTAATAAGAGTTTTTGTTAGTTTTATTTCTTTCAAAATAACGAAAAGGCAGAAAAGAAGTAAAGACAGAGTAATGGTCATGTATACTATTGGACCACCGCTTCCTAATGAATCCAGCCTTGTAAATGACAGTAACAGAATAAGCTTAAAATACGCACCGATATTTTCATTTGTTGTTATCTCAGAAATCTTCCTGAGCCTTTTCTCACTTATAAATAAATTCAATAAACCTACTGCTATTAGGCCAATACCAATACACGAAAGCGAAATCTCTGCCTCTAATTTATAAGAGTTAGGAAGCAGCTCAGGTACTAAAAGTTTTAATAGGAAGTAGGCTAGAATTGCCCAATTATTGATGCTCATTTTCTAATTCATTCATTTATATCCCGTCTTAAATGTTTTATCCAATTTGTTGTGAATTATTGTAGAGATAACCAAAACCTCTGTCATTTGGAGTAGACCTGATTCGCTTGAAATCTTAGGGTCATGAGCTTTTGGGTTTCTGTACATACTGAAAAAACCTTTAATAAAATGTCCAAATCCTTTATGCTCACTTAATTCACTTTCAAGTTTTAGTAAGTTGAACGCAAGCATTGGTTTGTTGTCCTTCCCAAGTCCAAAGCAATCATCGACTAAGTCCGCACCATCATTGGTATAGCCACTAAGCTGTCGAAGTCTTTCAGCAACGCTTTTCGTGATTTCTAAAATGGAATGAAAGTAATTTTCTTTTAACCACTCTTCCTCACAATACGGCAATATCTCATGATGAATATTAAGTCCATGTACCTTTTGCTTTATTTTTAAGGAACGCTCTTTAGCCTCCGAAATAGTTTTTGCTTTAGCAACTGATTTGGGTTGGCCTGCTTTGTCAATTTCAATTCCATCATAAATAAGCTTCTCGTTTATTCTTGTCCTGTGTAGTTCATACGTATCCTCATCACTATAGCGTTTTGGCTGTATTACTTTGAGAATGAAACTTAATACTGTATTTCCGCAATTGTCCTGCTTTTGCCTTTCTTGGAGTGAGTAGTAGATTCTATCCTCCCTGTTTGAACCAGGTCCTGATTCTACGATTCCACAAATTGTAAACTGTTCTGTTATTTGCTTGTGTGACAAAATATCGGAAAATATTTTTGAAATGTTTCGCAAAGTCACTTCGTCAAAAGATTGAATAGCCATACTCAAATTTAGTATTTTTTTGTTGTGGGTTTGGCTCTTGCCATAGCTTTGGTATCGCGTGGGTTTGTGCGGCTATGGCATGTGCCAAAAGCGTGGGAGAGAATCTCTCCACGGTTGCTGTGCGGTGGGTGGATATGGTACGAATCTTAATTCGTAGTCGTGTCCCAAGTTATATTTTTTGATTTTCAGTCCCACGTTGTCTAAAGAAACGTTCAATTGTCCGCGTGGGGAATCTGAATTAGTAGAGTGTCACCCGTTAATTTTTTTCTTGTCTGCGGAGCCGAGTCTTTGTCGGCTTGGTCGTAATTGTCCGCGGTGCTGGAAGGGCATTGGCGCTAACGTCCGGCTATAAGCAACGAGTTGCTTATATACCCTTATTGGAACCCTGAATTTACGAAAAATTGTAGCACTTTATATATAATTTTCGGCAACCTGAATTTGCATATAGATTGTAAGACCTTAAAATTCCTCACCTCACCTTCAACACCACCCGCACATACCGTGTAAGCGCAGGCGTACCCGTATCGGTGGCTGAGAGAATGATGTGAATATCATCTCCGGGTTTGGCATCGGCCGGTACACGTAGCATAAGTGTGGCGCCATTCTCATTTTCAAGATTGATTTTTCCTGCATAAGAATCCACTTCATGGTATTGCCACCATTTAAATTTTATTTCTTGCCCGGAGTCAGGATCGGACGATTTTACCAATAACTTTATTTTTTCACCCGCTTTTACTTCTTTATTCTCAGGAACTTTCAAGATAACCCTGGGTGGATGATTGGCTTTGTTATACGGCTGCACGCACCATGCAGCCCGGGCCGCAAATTCATTTTGCAGCACATCTACCCACCGCGTTTGCGGATAAGCTGCATCCGGCTTTTGGGTAAACGGATTATAGTCCACCACGTGTTCGCCATCTTCCCAACGAGAAGGTACAGTGATTGATTGAACCAACCTTCCACCCCACCCTCCATAGTGTGGATTGTTCAGGTTATCCAACCCAACATCTATCAAATGAAAGAATGCTGGCGAGTCGCCTTCCGAAATAAAATCGTATTGCGTGAAGCTACCCCACATGTTGCTCTTTATTTTCTCAGGATCGCTATAGATGTCTTCTAACTCGCCTGCTGGCGGATTACCATCGCCATAGCTGTAATACATTTTCAACAAGGGTCCACTGTTGTTGATGATTGGCCCCATGAACTTACCTTGCATATAGTGGTGCCACTGCTCCGGCACAGCCCGTTTCCAGAAGTAGGCAAAACACCAGAACTGGCTGGCATTGTAATAAATTTTTACATCGGGCCAGTTAACAGAAATGTACTTGCGGTAAGTAGCATCCTGATCAAGTATGGCATAGATGATGGCCTTGTCACAAACTTTCTTATAAATGGACTTCCACTGCGGGGTGTTTTTGTATTGATCTTCAATCGACTTTAACGAACGCGCAATCGTATTGGTGCCACCCCACACCTGCAGGTAAAGTGGCTCGGTATTATCATCCAATAAACTTGCCTTGATAAATTCGGAACCTTCCGTGTCTTTTTCCATCTCACCTTCAAAATCAATATTACCAATACGGGTGACCGAGCGTAAGTATTCAGCAGTAGGAAAATTGGGTGAGTGCAATTTCAGGTTAGGATAAACTTTTCCGTAAGCCTCCAACAGGTTGTAAATCCAATCCGTGCCCGGCCAACGTAATTCCGTACGTTCACCATAGAGTTTTTTGGTCATCTCCATCTCGGAGGTGAACTTCGTACCGTTTCCATCGCCTTTGTAATGCCACATGGAACTGCTGATGATGAGACCCTCGATTTTAAATTCGTTGGCATGCAACAACAGCCGGATGAAAGAATCCACATCATCCAATTCGCCATCGGTGGTAACGATGGTGCGAGGTTTTTGTTCTTGCGCGGCAACAGTTATTGCTCCGAACAAGAGTATCAAAAGCTGAATTACTCTCAAGGTTTTCATTCCTGATCGTTTAGATTTCCATCTCCAGTAAGGCGTAGCTCAACGTTTTACCATGTGCATCCATCACCCAAGAAGTGGTTACTCCGGTACTAAGCGCTTGCTGACACACAAACAGTAATGAAGCTATATTCGGAAGTTCGTAACGCACTACTTCACCTTTTATAATTTCCTTCAAATGTGCTTTCACTTTTTCAGCCGTCACCTTTTCGCACAACATGGAATAATCCGATTCTTTATAGGGAATCAGCGAAAGCGTTAAGGTGTTTCCTTTATCGCCCGCCCTGCTGTGTGCAATATCATACAGTTTCATGAAGTCTTAACTATAATTTGTGGTTTTACAAGTTGCCGGTCAATAAGTGTTGAAACTATACCAATCGTTTCATGAACATATTTTCGTACACCGCCACCACCACCGGGGCCGTTGGTATATAAAGCTTCTACTTCTTCACCCACTAATGCAGCGAGACTGGCATCACTCGTCTTTGTCGCAACCCGAAGCCGCACTTCATAGGGCTCGTTGCGGTGAAACGCATTCCCATGCACTGAATTTTGTCCGATCAGATCGATACGCAAATCCGGAAGCACAGACCTCAACCGCTCCTTAACAATTTCTCCTGCAAGCGTGGCACGGCCAACAGCATTAGTGCCGGCATAGGTAATTTCCCCTTCCCCCAAATACCCAGCTTGGTAGCCCACACTTACTTTTAAAGTGTTGGGTTTTGATTGGCCAGCTCCACCCATAACCTTAACTTCATCCTGAGCGTGTTGCATTAACTTTACCGATGTAAAATCGGCAATTACATCGGGTGTGTAATACGCATGTGGGTTTACCACTTCGTACAGCAATTGTTCTTTCACTGTATCCAGGTTAATCAAACCACCGGTTCCCTTTACTTTACCAAGCATTCCACTCCCATCGGCCTGCACATCTACAAACGGATGACCGAGGTGAGCCATGTCGGGCACATCTTTTTTTCCCGGATCAGCATAATAGCCACCGGTTAATTGACCTGCGCATTCCAGCAAATGACCCAACACAGTTCCTTTACCAAGCAGATCATAGTTTTGTTCAGTCCAACCAAACGCATGCATCATCGGGGCTACAAAAAGTGAAGGGTCGGCCACGCGACCGGTAATTATAATATCAGCATTTGTTTGCAAGGCTTCCAGGATTCCTTCAACCCCCATGTAAGCATTGGCAGAAATCAAAGACCCGTGTGTTACCAATGGTTGCGATGTTTCAAGTGTGGGTGCGGTGGGATCGATGCTGGTCAATACATCATCGCCCACAACTGCGGCTACTTTCACTTGTAGCTTCTTTCGTTTAGCAATCTCTATTATCTTACCGGCCGCAGCCTGGGGATTAGCAGCGCCCATGTTAGTGATGAGTTTTACTCGTTTACGAAGCAAAGGCTCCAGCAACAACTCTATTCTTCGCTCTAGTAGCGGATCATAGCCGGCCTGTGGATTTTGAAGTTTACGTTTTTGTGCGAGTGCAATAGTTCGTTCGGCCAGGCACTCCAATACAAGGTAATCCAGTTCACCATGTTCTACCAGAATCACAGCAGGGTCTAATCGGTCACCCGAAAAGCCAGCCCCACACCCAACTCTGATTTTCTCTTTCATAGATGAATGGATCCTGTAAGCAAAGCTATAAGTGTCATCACCAGCGTAGTGCCCATCGCCCATTTAAACACAAACTTCTGATGATCGCCCAGATCCACTTCACATAATCCTATCAATAAAAAAGTGGAAGCCGTAAGTGGGCTCAAGGGAAACCCAACCGTCATCTGCCCAAGCAAAGCCGCACGACCAATCTCCAGATGATCGATGTTAAAATGCTGTGCGGTTTCGCTTAGCACCGGCACAACGCCAAAGTAATACGCATCGGGTGTAAACAATAAGCTGGCAGGCATACTCGTAACGGCTGTTAATAAAGGTAATAAACCAGCCTGACTTTCGGGTATCAGGTTCACTAACGAGGTTGCCATGGCATCAATCATTTTAGAACCGGTAAGAATCCCTGAAAATATTCCCGCTGCGAAAATCATACTCGAAACAAGAAAAATATTTGCACCATGACTCTTAACAATTTTCTGTTGATCCTTCAGGTTAGGATAGTTAACAAGCAATGCCAAAGCCGCTGCCACCAAAAACAAAACCGGTGTTGGAATCCAACCCATCATTAAAACGATGATCAGCGTTATAGTAAGCAGTGCATTCAGCCAAATCAGCTTAGGTCTGCGCAGTGCGCGTTGTTCTTCTGTTAGGGATTCGTGATGGCTATAGTTTAGATCTGCTACTCCCAGTCGTTTGCGTTCACGCTTACCCCAGACATATGCAACCAACAATACCCAGGCGATTCCACCGAGTATAGCGGGAATATTGGGATTGAAGATTTCAGGCGCAGTGCTATTCATAGTAGCAATGGCTCGTGCGGAAGTACCCGACCAGGGAACGAGATGCAGCGGGCCAACACTTAATGCCACGATCCCGGCCAATACCAGCTTATTCATTTTTAATTCTTTGTAGATAGGCAGAAAGGCTGATATAACAATCATGAAAGTTGCAGTGCCATCGCCATCCAAATGCACAATCATAGTAAGGATAGCAGTACCCATTACTACCTTCAATGGATCGCCTTTTACTTGTTTGATGATAAAGGTTATCACCGGATCAAACAAGCCTACATCCAGCATCACCGCAAAATACAGCACAGCAAACACCAGCAAGATGCCCGTTGGTGCTACCTGCTTGATTCCAGCCAACATCATTTCGGAAAGATCTTTAACCGATATGCCAGCTAACAAGCCAAATACAACCGGCACCAAAACCAAAGCAGTGATTACTGATAATCGCTTTGAAATAATGAGTATCAGAAATACGGCAATGGTTCCAAATCCAAAAAGTGCAAGCAAGCGAAGTAGTTAGTTGGTTTCGAACTTCAGGTACTCGTTAAAGAAAGGTAACAAATCGTTTAAGACGCGACCATCAATTGTCCAGATTTTATTGCCGTGGTCGCCAATGTATTCTTCAGCATAATGCGCGATACCGAGATTTTCCAGACGCTGGCTAAACATACCACATTGCAAAGGAAAACGAGCCGCATCATTTCTTCCCCAATCCAACTTAATGGCTTTAAGCTTGCGCAGATTATCTGCATACTTATCAACCATGTAAACGGGCATGTTTTCATTCCACTTTTGCAACACCGCCTGGTTTACAATCATGCTATCACCTTGATAGGTAAAAGGAACATCGCAATAAAAGGGTGGTTTGTTTGGATTGGGCGACCATGCCCGCGCTACTGCCACCAGTACTTTCGGATAATAAGTTCGCTTGAGTTCTTCCTGCGAAGTTACTTTACCCAAATCTCTAAACGAGGAACTATTGGGACCAAACTCTTTAACAAAAGCCAGCAAACCCGGACTTAATGCATACACACTGCTAAACACGTCCGGATAAAGCATGGCAATTTTAAGGGCACCGTAACCTCCCATCGAGTGGCCAGCTATTCCCCTGCTTTCGCGATGGGCAATCGTCTTATAGTTTTTATCGACATACGCTACCAATTCCTTTGCCGTAAAGTCCGACCAATTTCCGGTGAGCGTTGAATTACTATAAAAACTACCCTCATACTGCGTGTATTGATTAGCCTGAACCAAAATAAAAGATCGGATCTTCTTTTGTGTGATGGCCCGATCGAGAATCAACTTCATTTGTTGATAGATGCTGTCGGTACCCATGAATCCGTGCAAATAATAAATAACCGGAAACCGTTTTCCAGGTTGATCATAATCAGGCGGCAAATAGACCGACACTTTACGATTGGGATTTTCACCACCTGTATTTTGAAGCGTCTTCGCATTTATAGTAAAGCTTACTACTTTACCTTGTTGCTGCGCAAGTGCATTTACGCCAACTAACAGCAGAATCAATACAAGACTTCTTTTCATTCAGACTATCGATTAACGGATTCCAAAACCATAAACTCCTTTTTGAACAACCCTGGTTTCAATACCGGTTTTTCAGTCAACTCCATAATGGGTTGTGAGGCATCGTACTTTTTCCATTCGGGTAAACCGTTACTGTTGGGATTTCCGGTTTTCACGAAGTTAATCCAATAGGCAGACATGGCTTTCTCAACAGCATAGTCAGTATCCTTCCACGGTCTGTTCCACTTCGATAAAGTGTGCAGCGCAAACGGAACTTCTGAAGTGTGAAACGCACCGTAATTCGGAAAGCTCGGCTTATCGGTGGGTACATAACTGAATTGGTATAAGTAACTGTTGCTCGTATTGTTTGTTGCCCACACATGATTGGCATAGCCGGCAAAGTTCAGGTTGCCCAATTTGTTTTGCGATTGCAAAGCTTCTGCATCGGTATTAGCAGGAAATGCTTTCAGAAATTCTGATTGTTTTGCTTGATAGGTTGCACTTGCCCAGGCTTTAAATTCCGTAGCCGATTTAGGCTGACCGGTTAACGCAGCATCGCCTGTTACCCATCCGGCCATCAACGCTACATCGTTATGTTTTTTGTTTTTAAAGATTGAGCCGATGTCATCGGGCAACACATAGCCATCGGTAATGGGCGCGAACGATCCATACGGAAGTGTGCTGGCTAACTTCCACACGCTATCGGCTGGTAGCTTGCGCAACGCTGCAATGCTGATTGATTTAACTTTTTGCGAAAGTTCAATCCCGGTTTTTTCAGCATCACTCAACTTCTTCGAAAACCTGCCCATCGAAGCTCCGCTGTGTGCTATCGCTCCCCGAAACAAACCTTTCGATAACGGTGAAGCCACCAATGCTTGTACACTAAATGATCCTGCTGATTGCCCGGCAATGGTAACTTTACCCGGATCACCACCGAAGGCAGCAATGTTTGCTTTAATCCACTTCAATGCTGCCAATTGATCCAGCAACGCATAGTTACCTGATGCATTTTTGCCTGATTCCTTCGTGAGATCCGGATGCGATAAAAATCCAAACACACCCACGCGATAATTGATGCTTACGAAAATGATTCCTTCTTTCGCCAAGGCTTCGCCATCGTAAACGGCACAGGCAGCAGAACCTGAAACAAACCCACCACCGTAAATCCACATCAGCACCGGTAGTTTCTCTTTTGGTGATTTCGCGGGTGTCCACACATTCAGGTATAAGCAATCTTCACTCAAGGGTTCGGGCGGTGCAATAAACTCTTCCGTCCACATAGCAAATGGTACTGGTGTGTTTTGTACCGGACTTGCAGAAAATTTATCACACATCAA
Source organism: Cyclobacteriaceae bacterium (assembly GCA_019638395.1). Taxonomy (GTDB): domain Bacteria; phylum Bacteroidota; class Bacteroidia; order Cytophagales; family Cyclobacteriaceae; genus ELB16-189. The sequence goes on along the minus strand of JAHBTX010000003.1, from coordinate 943,562 downwards.
CACCCCTGACCACGGTTTTACCGGTTGAGGTTCCTTCCAACGCAACTCACCAACCGGTGCTGCAGCAAATGGAATTCCTTTAAATGCTGTCACTGTGCGATCGGTATTGGTTACACCTTTTACTTTGCCACCATTGGTAGATGTTTCCAGCAATGATTGGGCATTCACCTGAACGATTACCAGAACTAAAAACAAATTTGCATAGTACCGGAAGTGCATAGCATAAAATTTAGATGGCCGGATCAGGAACAATTGCAAGATAATCTTTATCGTGGTGTTGTTTAATCTCGCATGTGTTGTCGAAGATCATCGTAATACCATTATCAGGTTTGTAAGCACCCCACTCGGGTAAACCTTTGTGGTTCGGATTTCCGGTGCGTGCAAAGTTGATCCACGCCTGGCTCACCTTATCGGCCAATGCATAGGCCTCTGGCGTGCCGCCCGTCATCTCTTCACAGCGTGCAATGTTATCGAACACAAATGGAATCTCCATGCAATGCAACGACTTGTAGCTGCCATCCAGTACAGGCGATTGCCAACTGAACAAATACATATATACCGGAGCAGGCGAAGCCGATTTCAATTCCGCCATCTTCAAAGCACCTTTGCGGAACATGGCATCCACATCAATCAAATCGGTTGGTTTGGTATCGTTGGGATAGGCCTTCTTCACGGCTGCAATAAAATCTTCCGCCTTATCGCCATACTGTCGTGCGATGTGCGCCTTCACCGAATCCAACGATGCATTGCGCAACTGTGGCATGAACAGCGAGGTCATGAATTCATTTTTGGTAGAACCAATCATCACTGGAATATCCGCTGAGATGGCTTGTGCTTCAGGTTGTGTAGGTTGATAGGGTAAAAATGTTCCATCCAATACTGGGCCCCAGCTTAAACCAAATCTTCCAAACTGATGACCTTCGGCCCGCATTTGGGCCATCACTTTTGCAACTGCTTTTTTACCTGCTGCCGCCAACACAGCGAACGGAACTTTTTGCAGGGAATCCACTTGCGTGGGTTTCAGTTTTAATTCTTCCAATACTGCAGCACCAATGCGTTGCGTATTTTCATTGCTATGAAAACTCAAACCCAAGCCACCACTTTGAATTACCGCTTTGTGAAATAATCCTTTTGCGGATGGTGCATTTAAAAGTGTATTTACTTTTCCACCACCACCCGATTGACCAAAGATCAACACGTTATCCGGATCGCCACCAAAGTTGGCGATGTTGGCTTTTACCCATTGCAACGCAGCCACAATATCGAGAATACTGTTGTTGGCCGAGGTCTTATACTTAGCGCCATATGCAGTTAAGTTTAAGAAACCCAAAATATTCAAGCGATGGTTGATACTCACCACCACCACATCGCCTTTGCGCGAAAGGTTTTCACCATCATAAGAAGGCAACTCCTGCGAGGAACCAGCCGTATGGCCGCCACCGTGTAACCAAACCAATACCGGTCTTTTCTGATCACCCTTCGGTTCACCTTTGATAGCCGGAGTCCAGATGTTGATGCGTTGACAATCTTCATTGACATAACCCCAGTCGTGATGAAATACAAACTCCGATTCATCATTTACAGTTGTAGTAGGATCCACAAGAGGTGCTACCGGGCCGTACGTCATGGAACTGCGCACGCCTTGCCACGGTTTTACTTTTTGTGGCGCTTCAAAACGTGCGGCTTGCGCATAGGGAATGCCTTTGTAAGTAAAGATTCCGTTGTGGATATAACCGCGCACTTTTCCGGATTCGGTATCGGTTACGGCAATGTTTTCACCAGCTAGCAGCGGTGTCGGGTTAGTGGTTACTTGCTTTTGTTCGCATGCTGAAAAAAATATCAAGCCTAAGAAAAATAATACTACATGTTTAAGACTTTTCATAATTCTTTTGATTTTGATTTATTCCTTTGCGTCTTCGCGTACTTTGCGGTTAAGCATTATTTAGGCTTGTTCATTTTATCCAAAAACAAATACCGCGCATCATCATACTTTACTGCTTTCGATTCGGTATCCAGTATCATCACCGCTGGTGAGTTATCATTGGGTTGTGCTGCAGGCCACTCCGGAAGTTTATCGCCATTCGGATTTCCGGTTTTAACAAAGTTGGCGAAGTAGTTCAGCATGGTATCTGAAACTTTGTAATCATCGGCAGTCCACGCATAGTCCTTTACCAACGAAAGATTGCCCATGCAATATTCAATCTCGCAGGCATGTGGCGCACCAATGGGTTCCGGCATTTGCATACCACCTTGTTGTGTGCCACCAGCTAAACCCGGAGTTAAGTTTTTATCCACCAACGGTGGACGAAGTTTGCTATACAAATAACGATACACGGGTTGCGAACTATTTTTACGATGTGCATCGAACCATTTCCAGGTGCTATAAGAAATAAACCGATCGGATGCCAGGTTGGTAGCCGCCCATTCTACTTCTTTGGGATTGCCATGCGGATAGACTTTTAATGCTTCTTCCCAATCGTTGGGATAAGCTTCCTTTACTTTCTTAATCAGGGTTTCTTCGTTGATAGGTCCTTGCGTAAATGCCACACCGGGAATTTCGGCTGAGTTCCAACCTAACAATAATGGAACCTGCGCTTGTTCTTTTGCATTGAATGTTTCCAGCATACCCTTGGTGAAAAAATAACCATCAATTGCCGGTGGGAAACCAAATCGTTTTGAATCTACATATACTTCATACAACTCGCGGGTAGATGCCTGGCGCATTTGTGCCAAAGAAGTATAACCTGCATTCTTAGCAAACTCAGCACCGGTCTTTTCGGCTTCTGCCATCGGCACGGCAGCCAACGCACTAATACCAGATCCACTTTCACCAATGGCACCTGCAATCAACTTCCGCGAAAGCGGTGATACCATTTGCGCACTTACTGAAATGGAGCCGGCCGATTCGCCCGCAATTGTTACCTTCTTGGCATCACCACCAAAAGCGGCAATGTTCTTTTGTACCCATTGCAGTGCCCATGCCTGATCGAGGTAGCCATAGTTGCCCGAACCTTTATAAGTAGTTTCTTTACTCAACTCCGGGTGTGCAAAAAATCCGAACAAGCCTAACCGATAATTCACGGTAACCACTACAATTCCTTTCTTCGCCATAGCGGCACCATCATAACGCGGTTCCGAACCATCGCCTGCTACAAAGCCACCACCATAGAAATAAACCAACACGGGTAAGCCGGTGGTGTTCTTTTTAGCTGGTGTCCACACATTCAGATACAAACAATCCTCACTGATGCCGTCCGAGCGGGAATTCATATCGCCAAACACAATGGCTTGCACGGGGCGTGGCCCAAACTTTTTGGTTTGTTTAACACCTGTCCAGTTATCTAATGGCTGTGGAGCCTTCCAACGTAAGTTGCCAACCGGTGGCTTGGCAAACGGTACACCAAGATAAATTTGCAAACCCGAACGGGTATCGTACAACCCTTCGATTGTTCCATTTTCAATTTTGGTTTGAACGGGAAAAGAGTCGTTGCCTTGCGCCCATGCCGAACTTATGGCCAGCATCAGTAAAATGTGTGTGAAGTATTTCATTATTGTCTCAATTTGTAACAATAATAAGTAGGGTTTTGCACAGATGCCAGTTATTTTTGAGGAAAGTTGAAAGGGCATGGCGAAGAAGACTTATTTACCACATTTGGCGTACGACTCCGTGATATTTGGATTTTCGGACGGTGAATTGAAAATCCTGATTATGGAGTACCATAATACCGGTTTGTTTGCTTTGCCGGGTGGCTTCGTACAAACAAACGAGAATTTGAATGATGCGGTATTGCGGGGTTTGCACGAACGTACGGGTATTGCCAACATTTATTTAGAGCAATTTTACACCTTTGGCGATATGGCCCGATTTAAACCGGAGGTAATGCAAACATTGCTGGAGGCAAACGGCATTGATGCAAAAGGCGAATACAAATGGATGCTGGACAGGTTTGTAACGGTGGCCTACTATGCGTTGATCAATTACAAAGATGTAACACCTCGCCCCGATGCGCTCTCCGATTCCTGCGAATGGTATCCGATCAAAAAATTACCGAAGTTGATACTGGATCATAAACTAATTGTAGAAAAAGCAATTCAAACTCTGCGCGATAATCTCGATCGGAAATTGGTAGGCGGAAATTTGTTACCCAAAAAGTTTACGATGAATGAATTGCAAAAAGTATATGAAGCGATACTGGGTGTTAAACTTCGCAGAACAACCTTTCAGCGAAAGATGTTAGCTGCCGATGTTTTGAAACGCCACGAGAAACAATTTTTGGGCAAGGCTCATAAGGCTCCCTATTTATATAGTTTTAAAAAACAGGTTGGGATTACTTAAACCTCGTGCTATTCAAAAATCCAATCGGCATAGTTGTCTCGCCTTTCAAAGCCAACTCACTCAACACCTCACCTACTACTGATGCAAACTTAAAGCCGTGCCCGCTGAACCCAGCAGCTACAATTACGTTGTTATTGTTCGGAAGGAAATCAATAATAAAATTTTCATCGGGCGTGTTGGTGTATAAACAGGTTTTGGACAAGTGAATGGAATTAAAACCAGTAGGTATATACTGCTTAACCGACTTTACTAACTCAGTTTCTTCAGTAGGTGTAATGGTTCGATCCACATGATTGGCATCAGTTGGTTTGCCGGGATAATGATACGCAGCTTTTAATCCAATGGGGCCACCTATTTTTGAAGCTGGTAGGATCGGAAATCCATAATACATACCCGGTTGTTGGGCATCATCAATCAGCCAACATGGAAAATTACCCAGCGTAAATTCTTCCCACTGTTGGGGAATGCCCCACGTAATAACTTGCCGTGTAACCGAAAGCTGTTGTCGCAACACGGGTAACACATCTGAAGTCCAGGCTCCGGTGGTTACGATCAATTTTTTACAACGGTAGTGTTGTTTGCTCGTCTGTACACTAATCACACTTCCCTCCTGCTTCCAGCTCACCAACTGTTCCTGGGTGTGGATGGTTGCTCCGGCTTTAATTGCCAGTTCAGTAAATGAAAGTATGCAGCGCTCCGGAATTAAAAATCCGGCAGCGGGTTCAAACAAAATTTCAAAGTCTTCCGGGATCGTGAATGTAGGGAACCTGCTTTTACTTTCACTGTGTTTAACTTTTTCAATGTTGATGTTGTATTGTTTCGCAGATTCTTTTACACCTTTCATTAATACCCCATCGGGTTTACCCGCGTATAATAATCCGGTAGGAAAGTAAAGTTGTGTTCCGGCTTCAGCTTCCAGTTGTTTCCAGTTATGATACGCGCGTTCCAATAATGGAACATAATCCGGATGTTCAAAGTAGGCTTTGCGAATGATGCGACTTTGGCCGGCATGCGAACCATTTTCATGCGGAATACTGAATTGTTCAATACCCAAAACCTTTGTACCACCTTTGGCAAGGTAATAACAGGCTGCCGCGCCCATCGAGCCTACTCCAACTACAATTACATCATACAATGCCATTACTCCTCTTTCAATGTAGCGAGGAAGCTTACCACATCGCGGATATCGCGTTTGGTAAGCAAGTATTGCATGGGTGGCATACTGGATGGTGAATCTGTGCGCTTGCTTACAGCGGTTTTAAGAATCACGGTATCGGGTTTATCACCCGACTTTATCACAAACGAATCGGTTAGTTCCTTTTGTAAAATACCAATCACTTTTTTGCCCGATGTAAGTTCAAGTGTTACTACTCCGTAGCCATCAGCAATACGCGCACTTGGGTTGATCATGGATTCCAATAGTTGCTCGCGTGTTAAGCGTTTGGCTACTCCATTAATGCGTGGGCCCGCAGTTCCGCCATAGTCATCAATGGAATGACACCGTACACATTGCGCGGTGGGGTGACTCCAGAAGAGTCTTCCACCTTTGGACGGATCGCCACCCAACAATGCACCGGCAAAGCTTGCGCCCAACGAATCTGCTGATTGGGTACGAACGGCTTTTGCAAACCGGTCTTTTAAGATTTGTGATTTTGTGCTATCAATTGCTTCAGCTAACTCTAATTGCAATTCGACAGGAAGTTTTTTTGATTCCAGTTTAGTAAGGATATTTTCAAAGGTCTTTTCAGAAAACTCTAAGGGTAAGCTGCCCAGTGTAGTGATGGCTGCTTGTTGTTCTTCTGTTGTCCGGGTGTTGATTACATCGGTAAGCAAAGTGGCCATCACTTTTTTATCGAGGTCGATTTTGCCTAAGAGATCTAATCCAGTCACGCGAACACTTTTGTCTTTATCGGCCAGTGCCACAGCAATTGCATCTTGCATGAGCGATGTGTTTAGTTTGGCCAATGCCCGAAGTGCTTCGGTTTTTACTTCCGGTTGCTTGTCGGATTTTATTCGCGTTAACAACTGTTTAGCAGCTGCATCAAGTTTTAATTTGCCAATTGCTTTTGCGGTACTGGTGCGAATGGTTGCTTCCGAATTGGCAAGCTGTTGAATCAATACGGCTTCTGACTTCTGTTGCACCGTGGCCAGATCGCGCGTAATTTCACCCCGATAGCGACCATCTACCCTATCTAATACCGAAGGTTTTGCCCAGGTACTTAAAGCGGCTATGGCTTCGGCTCTCAACGCAATTGGCGCATTCTGTTTTTGCAGATAGGTTAGTAAATTTTGCAAGGCTACATCGGAACCCACCCGCAGGTTGGCATTAATGCTTCTGCGAATCAATGCTTCATTCGAAAAAGTAGTTGTTGTTAAAAGGTTAGCCAATGCCGGTAATGCGTCTGGTATAGACTTATCATCGTTGATGGCGCGGGTGGTTTCTGTTACAATAAACTCATCCACATCGTTAAGATACATTGCAATACCCGGATGTTGAATGCGTCTTAATGCCAATACAGCTCCAAGGCGTACTGCTTTGGATGGATGACTACTCAACGCCATCAGTTTTTCTGCCTTGCCAATCCGCGCAAGCGCCAATGCCGCTGCATGGCGAATGTATTCATCCGAATCGTTATTGGTTTGAAGTAATTCGATCAATGCATCAAAAGCAGGTTCATGTGCTACACGGCCCAATGCTTCGGCTGCGAAAAATTTTACGCGCGGATTTTCATCTTTCAATAATGGAATCAAATCGCCAGCAGCTTTAGCATACCGTACATCGCCTAACCAACGGGCAGCTTGCGCGCGAATTTCAGCATCTTCATCTTTCAGGTAAGGAACCAAATTATCAGCAACAGCAAAATCTTTCCTTGCAATCTGACTCAAACCCCACACGGCATGAACCCGTGCCAATTTGTTTTCTTTTTGACTCAAGTAGTTTTTAAATTCTTCTGTTTGCTTGCGCGCTGCCAATTCAAATTGCGCTTTTTGTCGCACCCGCATATCGGCATGTTTCAACAATTCGCCCAATGCATCGGTTTTATACTTTTTAAAATCAGCACGAATCTGTTTTTCAGTTTCGGCACGTAGTACTCTATCGGGATTGTTTACATCCAATTTCCAGATGCGACCGTAATCTTTTGTACCCCAACCTTCAATCCAATCGCCCATGTACATGGCACCATCGGGACCGAAATCAATACCGGTTGCCAGTACACCGCTCAAGATCATTTTCGATTCTACAAACTCGAACGAAGCACCTTTTGGTTTGAGCTTAAAGGAATGAATACCCGACTTTGTGGGGTTGCCCACAAACTCCACAATAAAAAATGTGTTCTTGAATCGTTCGCCCAAAGCTGTGCCGGGGTTGTACAACATGCCCGTGGGGCCGTTCACAAAATTTTTGATAGTGGGTAGAATGTATGCCGGCTGACCTTCATGACGCGGGATGTACATCTTTTCGTCCATCCATACTTTGTAGGTGTTGTTATCCGGATCGCGATATTTACCAAACTGCCAGTTAGTACGCCAACCAATGTCGGCACCATCTACAACATACACCAGTCGCTCACTTTCTCCGGGATGATCGCCATCGTTATCTTCGCTGATCAGGTTGCCGTATTCATCAAATACAAATTCGTGTGTATTGCGATTACCGTACGCAAATACTTCAAAGTTGCTGCCATCGGGTTCTGATCGTACAATCACACCGCTGTTGGGATGCTCGTACTTTTCGCCATTAGGGCCGGTACCATTAAAACCAATATCACCAATCTGCCAATAGATACGACCATCCGGGCCAACTTCTATGCCCGACATACCATGACCACCAAAACCGATGTGGATGCCATAGCCATGTGAGAGTGACTTTTTCTTTTCAGCAAGTCCCCACTTGTTTTCATTAATGCGCCACAGATCGGGGCCAATGGCTACGAACAGATCATCACCATGTTTTAAAACCCCACCCGCTGCATCGGTGGTTTCATCGTTGAAGTCTTCCACAACCAATTGTGATTTATCGGCAAAGCCATCGCCATCGGTGTCTTCAATGCGATAGATGTGTTCTTTTTGAATGGTTAGATCGCGCCAGTCGTGCGAGCCATCTTTATTTAAGTCGGGCAGCCATTCGTTTTTGGAACTAAGTTCAGGTGCCAATACTTTCTTTAAGAAAGCGCGTTTGTCTTCGATTGTTTGTAATGAAATAGAACCGATCTCCCAATCCTGATGGCCGCGGATATCAAACTCAGAATCCTTCTGGCGATTGGTGCGGGTGTAATAGATTCTTCCCTGGTCGTCAATGTCTATGGATACCGGATCGGCCACCAATGAATCACTACCCCAGAGGGTAAGCACCAAACCCGAATCGATTTGGGGTGCTACCGTTTTTTGAATGGCTTGCGAAAGTGCAGCAGCTTTGGATGGTGTCAATTGTTTTGTTCGAAGATCAGCCGGTGGTTTTTCGCAACTGAAAACGATCGAAATAAGGAGTAGCAGAATAGATACTTTAGGGCGCATTGCTTTTAAATTAGTTTCGAAAGATAAGAAGTATTTGACCCTCACCCAATTGTAACTTGTGCGTGAACTAAGAGTTGTCTGGCCCTCGCCCGCGGGAGAGGGCTGTAGAAATTAACTGAACTGAAAAGTTTTATTGGGTGAGGGACTGACCATTCGTGTAGTAATGTAAATGTGTATTTTGTCATTCTGCTAATTTTGAATTATAAAACATTTCTCGCATGAATAAGCTCACCAAACTCTGCCTATTGGCCATTCTTCCATTCGTTTCTTTAGCCCAGGACAAACTGAAACGCATGCCGGGCTATGACCAATATAGTAAGATGGCCCCGCAGATCCGTTCATCTGTAAAGCCCGGAAATCTTTCCGTTACCTGGAGTGAAGATGGCGCAACGTTTGATTACGTGGAAGACAAAAAACTTTATCGCTATGCAGTAAAAACCAAAACTGTAAAAGAAGTTGGAGATGCTCCGGCAACAGAAAGACGAATGCCACCACGCCCGGTTCGTGGCCGGCAGTATGATTTCGCCAACTCGCCCGATGGCAAATGGAAAGCCTATACCAAAGATCGGAATATGTATTTGAGTGAAATTAACGGTTCTAATCCGGTTGCTATTACTACCGATGGTAACGAACAGAATCAAATTAAATATGGAATTGCTACGTGGGTATATGGCGAAGAACTGGGACAAAACACCGCCATGTGGTGGTCGCCAGACAGTAAGAAAGTTGCTTTCTATAAGTTCGATGAAAAAAATGCCCGTAAATTTTATGTGCTACTGAACCAACTTAAGCTACAGGATTCGTTGGAGATTGAGGCTTACCCGAAAGTAGGTGCCCTTAACCTACCGGTAGATTTGATGGTGTATGACGTGGAAACCAAAAAAACTACAACGTTAGACTTACGTGATGGAAAACCTTACAACGATGGCGATTTAGGTACTTACATCTATGGTATGGATTGGACACCGGATGGCAAGGAACTATTATACCATAGCACCAATCGCAAACAAGATATTATGGAATACCGGGCTGCTGATCCGGTAACGGGAAAAAGTCGCACGGTGGTACGTGAAGAATGGTTAGCCAGCTTTACCAAAAACACACCCGAAATTTATGTATTGAAAGATGGTAAGCGTTTTATCTGGGCTTCTGAACGAAGTGGCTTTAATAACTATTATTTGTACGATTGGAGTGGCAACTTGATCAGCACCATCACCAAACATCCGTTTGAAGTTTCGCGTATTGTGAAAGTAGATGAAAAGCTTGGCGAGTTGTACTACATGGCCCGCAGTGGCGATAACCACATGAAGCTGCAACTGCATCGTGTAAAGCTGGACGGCACAAAAGATGTACGCTTAACCAACCCGGCATTTAATCATACCATTACGCTTTCGCCCAATAATAAATTTTTTGTGGACGTGGCCGAGACACACAGCACGCCACCAACTACCTATTTGGTTGATGCAAAAGGCAAAGTGGTGGCCGAGGTAGCCAAGAGCGATATGAGCAAGTTTGAACAATTGGGTTTGAAGAAAGTAGAAGTATTTACATTTACTTCTGCTGATGGTGTTACGCCCTTGCATGGTGTAATTCATTTTCCCTCCAACTTCGATCCTGCCAAAAAATATCCGGTTATCCTCAGCAACTATGGCGGCCCTGCCACCAATGCTTTCCGTGAAAACTTTACCTACCCCGATGCTTTAGCAGAGTTTGGTTTCCTGGTACTAAACATTGACGGTCGCAACGCGGGTGGTAAAGGCAAAAAGTTATTGGATCAGCTTTATGGTAACCTGGGCTTTGTAGAAATGGATGATTTTGCTGCAGGAGTAAAGGCACTGTACGATCGTCCGTATTTTGATAAAAATCGTGTAGGGGTTTATGGTACTTCGTATGGAGGCACCACTGCCGCAACATTATTGTTGCGTTACCCTGATGTATTTCATGCAGCAGTTGCCAACTCGGCCGTAACGGATTGGCGCAATTATGATAATGTTTATACCGAACGTTTTATGAATACGCTTGAGAATAATAAAAAAGGATACGATGCTTCCAGCTTAATGCCAATGGCTAAAAATCTGAAAGGTGAGTTGATGATTTTTTTCGGCACGGCCGATAACAACGTGCATCCATCCAACTCCTTACAATTAATTGATGCTTTGCAAAAGGCAGGTAAGAGTTTTGAAGTTCAGATTGCGCCTGATGGCGGACACGTGGCCATGAACCGCGACCGGATGATGGAGTTTTTTATTCAGCATTTGGTATTGAAAAAATAGAGACTCACCGATTAACTATTAAGACTCGTTATTGCCATCAGGCTTAAACAACCTGACGGTTTTTGAAACCTTAAAAACTTTTACTTTAAACAAAAACACACGATCATGAAATCAAGACTCATCTTATCCTGTTTATTGCTCACCGTAAGTTTCATTGCATTCAGCCAGGACAAACAAGTGGCTGTTGTTGAAAAGGGTTTGATCAAAGTTTCTATTATGTATCCGTATGCAGAAGGTAATACTTTTAATATGGACTACTATGAAAAAACACACATGCCCATGGTAGCTAAGTTTATAGGAAACAACCTCGTCAAATACACGATCGAAAAAGTTACTGCAAGTGGCATTCCGAATCAACCACTTCCCTACATGGCTATTGGTACTTTCTATGTTAAAAACCTGAATGACTACCTGGCAGCTATAGCACCCAACCGCGATGCTATCCGTGCCGATTTTGTAAATTATACCAACGCTTCACCGGTAATTATTATTAGTGAGGTGGTAAGGTGAATATGTAACTGCCGTCAGGTTTTCAACCTGAGGTTTTTTTGAGCCCGTCAGTTCGGAAGACCTGACAGCGTCTTAAAAGCGGATGAAAGGCTTTTAATCATTTACTCAAATTCAATTCTATTACTGCCGTCAGGTTTTTCAACCTGACGGTTTTGTAAGTCTGCCAGGGCACAGACCTTACAGCAACTAAGTAGAAAGAATTTTATATCACTTACTCAAATTCAACTCCACCATTTCTCCCACAACCCATTTGCGTAATGAAAATACTACTATCAATTTTTCTTTATACCCAACCCTAATCAGATAATAACTTCCATAATACGCTACTTCCCTTATAACCCACTTGCCGGTTTTCTTATTGATGAGCCGAAGTTGTTCGGGTCTTAGAAATTTTCCTTTCAGGTTTGATTTGCCTAACAACCGTGCAAGGCTGGCATCCATAAAATTGTATTCACCAAACAACCGCGCTACGTATTCATTTTTAGGTTGGTGGTACACTTCCTCGGGCTTGCCTTGCTGCACGATGACGCCCTTCTTCATTACCAGTATCCGATGTGCCCACGGTAACGTATCTTCTGGATGGTGTGAAACCAGGATACACGTAACACCCAGTTTCGTGCTGATTTGATTCACTACTTCTTTTAAGATGGCCTTCAAGCCGGTGTCTAAGTGCGAATACGGTTCATCCAATAACAGCACCTTTGGATGTGTTAACAACAACCTTGCAATAGCTATGCGTTGCTTCTCCCCACCTGAAAGCTGATCCGTTTTCCGAGAAAGCAGATGTTTGATTTTACAAATAGAAATAATCCGTTGCCGGTACGCATCGGTTACATTACTCGCATACACCAATACTTGCTCCACCCGCAAAAATTTTGGCAACTCAAAATGCTGCGATAGGTAAGCAATTTCCGGATGACCTGGCACGAGGTTATCAGCCGGGCCGCGCACAAGCTCATTGTTCAGCGTTACTGTTCCACTATCAGGTTGTTCGAGACCGGCAATTATTCTTAGTAGCGTACTTTTTCCCGAACCGGTTTCACCGGCAATTACCACGTGCTCGTTTTGTTTTATCTCAAACCTAACCTTGCTGAGTACTTTGCCAAACTCAGTGGTCTTGGTGAGGTGATTAACTTTGAGTAGAATTTTTTCTTTCATGCATTTTATTTTAACTAATGCGCTTCGATAAGATGCTTATATCAGGTGATAGAAGTTAAATTATTCTATTTGATAATTCTTTCTCCCTCTAAATTCTAATTGGTACTTTTTTGTCTTGACACAAAAAAGTACCCAAAAAAAGTCAAGACAAAAAGATGCTTCCCCCCACCTACCATTGCACCCCCGCCTTTTTGTCGGGCCAGCGCACTTGAGTTTCAAAATGGAAACTTATCTAAATTGTTAAGAATCATTCTTCAGACTACTTATTAAACTTGACAAAGGAGTACTGGCTATTTTAATATTCCGCCAAGGTATTCCACAGTTGATCAAATTCTTTGGCAAAGGATTTAATCACACTGCCATCGCGCGTAAGCAAAATATTTTCGTGATTGAACTTTGCGGCACTTCACGTCCAGTTATAGCTACCGGTAATCAACGCTTTGTTATCGGTAATCATAAACTTGTGATGCATGTGGTTGGCCGTGCGATCGATGCGAATGGGAATACCGGCACTGGCTAACTGATCAATATCAGAACCTTCGTCCAGCATCTTATCGTTATCGGTAATAATTTTTACCGGAACCTTGCGCTTGTGCGAGTCGATAACGGCATGGGTAATTATATCATCGCTGATGGTAAACACGCAAATCTGAATATGGTGTGTGGCTTGTCGAATCTGTTGCATGATGATGTTGCGGCACGTTTCACCCGGACTAAAATAGGCATCAGAACCGGGTGTGTTGGGTGTGGTATTCATCAACGCGCTGGTAGCATCGCGAATCCATTCTACAATAAAGCGATAGTTTTCGGGCGTAGCTTTCTGATTGGCCAATTCAAAAACCTGGCTTCGTAAAAATGCTAACTGATTGTCGGTAGGTTTTGCTTCTTCTACAATCTCGCGCAACGTTTTACGTTCCGACTTTGAAAAGAACTGGTCTTCGATGCTGAGTTTTAGAAAATCAAGAATGGGTTGCATTGGCTTAGTTTATTGTTAATAAGTAGGCAGTTGGCAGTAAGCAGTTGGCAGGCATATGGCACTTATATATTGCAAGCTTAAAAATAACGCTAACTTATCAACCTGCCTACTGTAATCTGCTTACTGCCTACATCTAAAGTATAAAATGAATTCAAAGTAAGTATTGAGCTCACCCCAGAATCTAATATCTTTGCGGCCTTATTTTAACGACTTTATGATCTCGGTTGACGCAGTAACGGTAGAGTTTAATGGTTCGGCTCTTTTTAGCGACATCACCTTTAACATTAACGAAAACGATCGCATTGCCCTTATGGGTAAAAACGGGGCGGGCAAATCCACGCTGTTAAAAATAATTGCCGGAAAAAACAAACCTACCCGCGGTAAGGTATCGGCACCCAAAGATGCCATTATCGCCTACCTGCCTCAGCACTTGCTTACCGAAGATGATTGCACCGTGTTTGAAGAAACCAGCAAGGCATTTTCGAAAATTCACGGTATGAAAAAACGGATTGATGAATTGAATCATCAACTGGAAACCCGAACCGATTATGAATCGGATGAATACGCGAAAATTATTGAAGAAGTGTCGGAGTTGAGTGAGAAGTTTTATTCGATTGAGGAAATCAACTACGATGCTGAGATTGAAAAAACCCTGATGGGCCTCGGCTTTGAGCGTAGCGACTTCACAAGACCTACTAAAGAATACAGCGGTGGCTGGCGCATGCGCATTGAGTTAGCCAAGATTTTGTTGCAAAAACCGGATTTGATTTTATTGGATGAACCAACCAATCACCTGGACATTGAATCGGTACAATGGCTGGAAGAATTTTTAAAGACAGGTGCAAAGGCAGTAATTGTGATCAGCCACGATAAAACATTTGTGGATAATCTAACCAATCGTACCATTGAAGTAACCATGGGCCGCATTTACGATTATAAAACCAACTACTCGCATTACCTGCAACTGCGCAAGGAAAGGCGCGAGCAGCAACAAAAACATTTTGAAGATCAGCAGAAAGAAATTGCCGATATCACCGCTTTTATAGAACGCTTTAAGGGCACGTATTCCAAAACATTGCAAGTGCAATCGCGTGTAAAAATGCTGGAGAAGATTGAGATTGTGCAGGTGGATGAAATGGATACCTCAGCCCTTAACTTGAAGTTTCCACCAGCCCCACGCTCGGGTAACTATCCTGTAATTGTAGATGGGCTAACCAAGGCCTATGGCGATCATCTCGTGTTTAAAGATGCATCGCTTACCATTGCCCGTGGTGAAAAAGTTGCCTTTGTAGGTAAGAATGGTGAAGGTAAATCAACCATGATAAAAGCTATTATGGGTGAAATTGACTACGAAGGAAAACTGCAGGTGGGGCATAATAGTATGATCGGATACTTTGCACAGAATCAGGCGTCTCTCTTGGATGGTGAACTTACAGTATTTGAAACCATCGATCAGGTAGCATTTGGCGACATCCGCACCAAGATTAAAGATATGCTCGGTGCATTTATGTTTAGTGGCGAAAATATCGACAAGAAAGTGAAAGTACTTTCGGGTGGTGAGAAAACCCGCCTCGCCATGCTGAAGTTATTATTGCAACCGGTTAACCTGTTAATTCTGGATGAACCTACCAACCACCTCGACATAAAAACAAAAGACATTCTGAAAGATGCCTTGCTCGCATTTGATGGCACCTTAATACTCGTTTCGCACGATCGTGATTTCTTGGATGGCCTGGCTCAAAAAGTATTTGAATTCGGTAACAAACGGGTACGCGAACACTTTGAAGACATCAACGGCTTTTTGCGCAATAAGAAAATGGAGAACTTGAAGGAGATTGAACGGAAAGCGTAAAAAAGTTTGCGACTACTGTTTGCCAGTAGCAAGATTCCTATTCAATATCTTCAACCCGAAAATTCTGAGAGCAAGTAACTGAAGTTATAGATGTTGGTAAAAACACCCATGATCACCCCCGAAGGTTTGGAGAAGTTAAAAGCCGAACTTGATCACCTGTGGCGGGTAGAACGACCCGACACCACTGCCAAAGTAGCGTGGGCTGCCAGCCTGGGCGATCGTTCCGAAAATGCTGACTATCATTACAACAAAAAACGCTTGCGCGAAATCGACAAACGAATTTTGTATTTGCGCAAATGCATTGATGAATTGAAAGTAGTACACTACTCTCCTTTTCAGGAAGGTAAAGTGATGTTTGGCGCGTGGGTATCAATTGAGAATAACAAAGGCATGAAAAACCGGTTTCGCATTGTGGGTGGTGAAGAATTAATTGGTGCCAAAGATTACATCTCGATGGACTCGCCTATGGCGCAAGCGTTGCTCAAAAAAGAAGTGGGCGATGAAGTGGTTGTTAAAACGCCTACGCATCAGTTTGTGTGGCGCATTACAAAGATTGAGTATGTGAAGTGAGGTTGCTTTGGAAGATGTTTTTGATGTCGGTGTTGGGCATGGCTATTTCTTTTTTCCGATTTCGAAGCCAATCGGTCGTGCTTCCTTTTCCTGCTTGATTAATTTTTGAATGGCATCGAACACCAATTTAAAACGTTGATCGTACTTTTTCTCTAGTTGGCGGATTTTGGCTGCGAGGTCTTTATTGGTTTCCATGAGTTTGCGCAGAGCCACAAACGTGCGCATAATGGCAATGTTGGTTTCTACAGCTCGTGGGCTGTTGAGAATTCCTGAGAGCATGACCACCCCTTGTTCGGTAAAGGCAAGCGGTAATTTCCTTCGCCCGCCTCGGCCTTTGTTTGATGTCACAGTTAGTGATATCAAACCATCGAATTCATCCCGTGTCAGTTCAAACATGAAATCATTTGGGAAACGATCTGCATTTCTCCTAACAGCTTGATTTAAAACTCTGGTTTCAACCCCGTATAAAAGAGCCAAATCGGAATCCAACAGCACTTTTTCGCTCCGCAGAAATAGAATTTTTGTGGCGATGAAATCGGGGGTGGTAATAACAGATAGTTCTTTCATATTTCAAATTTGTCTAAGATCACAATCTGTGACCTTAGAAGTTAAAGGACGCAATTTGCGACCTCAAGATTTCTTATTTCGTTTGTTCAATGAACCAGCTTCCTGGCTCCTACCAGCGCATCGAAGGCGGCCACCTTAGTGTAAGTAAATACGCCTTTGAATTTTTCGAGGAGTGTGTTTTCGTTGGAATTGGTGAAGAATTTAGTTGACATTGACAAAATCAGGAGTTCTATAAAAAAATTGACTAACCCTAAAATTACTTTAATTCAACCAAACAGGGCGATTTTACGATAGAGGTTTTTCCACAAATCGGATGTGGTTTTCCCCCGCTTCAATGAAAGCTGGTGTGGCCAATCTGCTAGTGGCTTCGAAGCTGAGGATTCTTCGTTCGTTTATTTCGGTTTTACTTATCGATTCTGTTAACTTCATCATTGCTAATCAATAAATGAGCGCGACTTACCACTCAGAATTTATTTTGATTAACAAGACACCGGAAACCGGTAACTTATTCTCACAACCAGCTATAAGAAAACAGCAACCAGCAACTTATTCACACCCTCACTTCCACCAACCAATCCCACGGATAGGGTGCACCCAGATGTTTAGGCGGGTTTGTTAACTCGGTGTCCCAATCGTATTCTAATTTTTCAAGTTTGGTAATGGTGAAGCCTGCTTGTGGTAAGATCACTTCCAACTCGCTGGCTGAATAATGTTTGGTGGGTACTCTGTCGATGTGTACAATACCTTGCAGCATGTCGCGCTTGTTGCCTTTAAAGTGAAACTCATGGGCGGGAATATCGGCCGCCTTTACTCCTTCACTTTTATACAACTGAATCAACTGCCACGAAGAGAATATGGCTGAGTCTAAGGATGGTAATACAAACAACGCAGTGCCACCAGGCTTAAGGGCTTTGCCAATGTTTTGAAAGGCCTTTGTATTTTTATCGAGATCGGGAAACATCACTACGTTACAACAAAAAGCAAAGTCGGCTTTGGGCGCCTGCAACCTGCGTGTTACATCATGCGCTTTGAGTGTTACGTTTTTATAATTGCGTGTTGCAGCTTGTTTCAATAATCCTTTGGAGATATCTACACCTAATACACTTTTAAATACGGGTGCTAAATAGCGAAACGATTTACCATTGCCACAACCAAAGTCGATTGCAGTTTTAGTGTGTGCAGCATGTTTACGAATGTAGCGCGGAAGTTTTTTGAATTTATCGCTGGCATAAACATCGAAGATTTCGTTGTTGTATTCCGGAGCGAGCCGCTCCCAATGCTTTTTCTCATTCATTCCTTTTAGAAATTAGAACCAAGACATAATAGGTTAGTCTCAATACTCACTACTTGATACTTATTACTCGTTAGTTAACTGTTTCACAATCTCCTTCATCGGCCGTACGTTATGCACATGTTCAATAGCCGGGCCGGCACACCATACAGTTTGGTAGGTTGCGCTAAAGGCGGCTTTCTCAATTTGCTTCATGCCTTTCCAGGCAATCAACAGCTTTACATATTTCTTTAGTCGTTTGTTCTTTTGCAGTAATCGCTCTAACCAATTGGCTTCAGTACCTAATTGCTTTACATAAGGCGTGTTGATCACAGTTAAGGGTGAACCTGAAAGTTTAGATGTCATAACAATGTCACCGGCTCCATAATCAATTAAAGCCTGTTTGTAATCAGCAGAGATTGGTGCTTCTTCGCTTGCCATAAAAATGGTGCCCACCGATACACCTGACGCACCCCAGCTCATAACTTCTGCAACATCTTTGGCGAAAGCAATACCTCCGGCTGAGATAACCGGAATACTACAATTTGCAGTGAGCAAGGTTATCAGTTCTTTGGGCGAAATTTTTCCAGCATGTCCACCGGCCTGGTTGTTTACGGCAATCAGTGCATCTGCCCCCATCGATTCCACTTTTTTGGCATACTCCAGGTCAATCACATCACAAAAAACTTTTATGCCCACTGGTTTGCATTGTTCAATTACTTCTTGCGGACTACCGAGTGAGGTAATGATGAAATCCACTTTTAATTCAACAAGTGTTTTCAGTTGATCTTTATACTTAAAGTTGGATTTGTTTACAATCAGGTTAACACCAAAAGGTTTTTGAGTATGGGCTTTTATCTCGTGTATGGCAGCCCGCAGTTCGGCATCGGTGCGATAGTTGAGTGCCGGAAACGCTGCTGTAATACCGCTGTCTAAAGCAGCTTTTACCATTTTGGTGTTGGAAATCAAAAACATAGGCGCAACCAGAATAGGGTATTCAATGCCAAGCAGTTTATCGAGCGTTGCCATACATTATGTTTAGGTGGGAAGATGCAAATTTTTTATAAGTAAGTCCCCATTCGCTAATAACTTCTATGGCTAATAACGAATAAAAAAACCCGCATGCTTTGCACACAGGTTTACAATAAGCCAACGAAGTGTTCAGGTTAATTATCCGATACCTGTTTCAACAACCGCTCCATGTCGTAGAAAGGTAATGGTTTTTCAATGCACATGGTGAAACCAGCATTCAGCGCAGTCTCCTGATCGTTCTTTTGAACAAGGGTAGTCATCGCCACAAACCTCGTGTGGGGCAAAACCAATTTCATGGTTCGTAACCATTCTATACCACCTAAGTATTCGCCATGCATGTGTAAGTCAACAAAAAGAACATCCGGTTTTAATTGTTGCACCTTTTCAATTCCTTCTTCATGATTTTCAAAGATGTGGGCATCTACTTTTCCGGGTTGTAACTTAACCATTCGTTTGTAGATAAAACGGTTGATTGAGTCATTTTCAAAAACCCCGATTGTTATTTTCTTTTTCATGCTGTACCCAGCAAGCATTATCATGCCAGCACCCGAAACTGGCTTTTTGACTAAATTTCAAGGTTATTAAAACACCGGTTCTCCCGTTTTGGGATTAAATGGCCCACCTGGGGTATTCTACGTATTGCCGTAAACTCGATTGTGTTACTCGTGCGAAAAGACTAACCAGCAACCACCAGCCAGCAACGAGTAGTAGCGAGCAATAAATTATTGTAACCATTTCCACATCGCTGCGTATTCTAAAGCGTATCCTGAATTATAAAAATCTACCAACTGAATTTTATTTTTTAATCTTCTCCGGTAGCGAACGAAAGTTCTGACAATCCATACATACGTAAAAGGATGTTTTTTTAGTTGTTATGAAGGATGATTGTATATGGCATGGACTACATTATATATTAGCGGAAGGCCTGGCTTTAAAGAAGCTGTGTTAGATAAACTATCTGGCACAAGCAGGTATTACTTACCGGGCTCGGCCGAATCGGAGCACGACTTATTGCTGTATTGGATTGATAGCACTTTGCCTTTACGGGACTTTAAAAGTGAATTGGGCAGCAAACTGATCTTTAAGTATCGATTGCAATTTCACTATGCCGTACCGGAAGAACATGCAGACTCTACCCTTTCGCTACAGGAAGAAGCACTGATAAAGAAAATGACCAACTGGGAAGTAGAGCAATACCGACACAGTGCCTGAAAAATTAAGCACAGCCATTTGGTACCGCAATAAAAGCTAAAAATTCAATACCTTTAAGGTTGTATTGAACACCCCAACCTTGACCCATTTTACCTATGGCTAACGCTTACAAACGCCTGCTGGCAATTGCAGTTTTTACCGGCCTTTACTTTCCGCTTTTTTCTCAACAAGATTCGATAGCCCTATCCGAGCAGTATTATGCACAAGGCATGGAAATTTTTGATTACGAGCACCGTAAGGTTGCTTCCGAATTATTTATACTGGCTGTAGAGGCCAATCCAAAAAATGCGAAAGCTCAGTTTATGGCAGGCCGCTCCATCATGCTTACCGTGCGTAAAGAACTTTCACTGCAATATTTTAAAAACGCGTATCAACTCGATCCTAAAATCGATACCGAAATTTTATTCTATCTCGGCCAGGCCTATCATTATTCCGAAAAATTTGACAGCGCCATTTTACTGTACGATCGGTATAACCGGCTTTTGGCCCGCTCGCTCGATTACGAAAAATCGAAAAAAATTAATGAAGTAAACAGAAAAATATTCGAGTGTCATAATGCCAAAATTATGATTGCCCAGCCGGTGGATGTTTCTATTTCGCACCTGGATAATAATATCAACTCAGAATGGCCGGATTATGCGCCCGCTATTAATGCTGATGAAACGTTTATGGTATTTACCACGCGCAGGCCCGAAGAAAATTTGAATAACCGGTTAGCAGCCGACAACGAGTACTACGAAGAAATTTTTTACTCTAAAAAGGTTGATGGCCAATGGACTCCGGCCCGTAATCTTTCGGGGCCTCTTAATAATAATTACCATAATGCAAGCATAAACCTTTCGCCTGATGGAAAGGAGATGTTACTCTACCACGATAGCAACGGGGGCGATATTCTGGCTTCATTTCTAAAACCTGATGGTACCTGGACCGACCCGAAAGAAATACTCGAAATCAATACCGAGTACATCGAAAACTCAGCCACCATTACGGCCGATGGCAACAAACTCTTCTTCTCCAGCAATCGCCCGGGAGGTTACGGTGGTACCGATATTTATGTAAGCACAAAAGATTCGAAAGGCCGTTGGGGAACACCCCGCAACCTGGGAAGAAACGTGAATACCGAAATGGATGAAGACGGTGTTTATGTTTCAGCAAGTGGTAAGCATTTATACTTCAGCTCCAATGGCCATGCTGGCATGGGCGATCTGGATATTTATCGATCTACCTTTAACGCTGAAAAAGATATGTGGGAAAAACCAATAAACATGGGTTACCCTATCAACTCGGTTGAAAACGATATCTACATAGTGTTAACCCGCAACGAAGATTATGCCTACATATCTTCCTTGCGCCCGGAAGGTATTGGCGAGCAAGACATTTATAAAATTGACATCCGCAATTGGAAAGAACCGGTTTATACACAACCCGATTTTGCCGATGCCGTGTTAGCCATGGAAGATCAAATGCCTCTATTTGGTGGCCGACCCCAAACAGAAACCAACACTCAAACAAAAACCAAACCCGTAGCTTCTGAAAAACCTGCCCTTACACCAGCTAACGTAGAGTTAACGGTTTATGTAGCCGAAGGCGACACCAAACAGCCTATATCAAATGCAAAAGTAAAATTAACCGCAGTTGGTACTGATGTGAACCTGACAGCCACCAAACCCGGAACGTATTTTACGCATGTTAAAAACAAAACCACTGGTGTTGAACGCTACAAACTGCTGGTATCGGGTATGGAACACATACCCTACTCATCCACTTACTTGTTCGGACCGGGCATGACCACCGCTTTAACAGATACCATATACTTAGATAAAATTGCCGTTAATTATAAACGCACACTCAACGTTTATTTTGCGCATGACAGCGATATACCCAAATCATTTGAAGATATTTTATACCTCGAACAAATCATGAAAACTGCGGCATCTATCAAAGTAGAAATTAGCGGACATACCGATAATGTTGGATCGTATGCCTACAACGTTGGGCTAAGCCAGAGACGCGCACAAGCAGTAAAAAAACATCTTGTGAATGCGGGTATCGATGAAAGCAGAATTACTGTTGCCGGCTATGGCCCGGATAAGCCCATTGCCGATAATAAAACCCGGGCCAATCGCCAGCTTAACCGCAGAACAGAGTTTACCATTATCGAAAAATAATGAACATAAGCCTGCGTAAGTGGATAGTCAGGCTGAGTGTATTTGTACTTATTGCTACTGGTATTTTTGCAAGCATCGTTGGCCGGATTGATCGAACACCTTTGCATAACCAGGATTTTTACACCCGCATGCTGGCAAAACTGGATACAGTACAGCCATCAGCTTATCCATCCAAAACACTTTCGGCAGCCTGGGGTAAGGTAAACATTACACCTGCTTATTCCATGCCCATGGCCGGGTATCGTCCCCGACCAACATTTGAAAGTGTGCACGACTCCTTGTTCGTACGCACAATTGTTATTGACAATGGAAGTGTAGAAGCTATACTGATCAGTGCGGATTTGCTGATCTTTCCACCAGCCTTAAAGAAAGAACTAGAAGCCCAGTTAACCACAACAGGCAAACCCACTTTTCTTTACTACAGTGCTACGCATACGCATAATGGTTTGGGTGGCTGGCATGCTGCGTGGGGCGCCCAATTTGCCGTGGGCAACTACCAAGAGAATTGGATTCAAGCTACGGCTAAACGTATAGCCAGTGCCATCGCGAACGCAAGAATCAACTTGTTACCCACACAAGCATGGTACTGGCAAACCGATGCCCACCCATACGCGGCCAACCGACTACAAGCTGGTAACTCGTACGATGGTGAATTGCGGGGTTTAAGATTTTCGAGAGCAGATAGTACGCACGCCTATCTTGTTACCTTTAGTGCACACGCAACCAGCATCAGCAAAAAAAGTACTGCCCTTTCGGGCGATTACCCGGCAGCATTGGTTAACCAGATTGAAACCAATAAACAAAATTTTGGAATGTTTATGGCCGGTATGGTGGGCAGCCATCGATTAGCTGGAGTTACCGAAACTGAATTTGCCGGTGCCGCACAAGCCGCTAAAATTCTTGCCGATAAGGCCTTGCATCCAGCCGTTCAGCATCAATTAAACGCTGAAATAAAAACAATGCACATTCCTATTGAGCATGGAAATTCCCAATTACGCCTCAATCAAAATTATAAACTCCGCAACTGGATTTTTTCAACTTTGCTACAACCCCTGCAAGGCGAACTTACCTGCTTGCAGATCGGATCGGTTATGTTGGTAGGAACTCCATGCGATTTCTCAGGAGAGATTTACGTAACTAAAAATTTAGCGGCAGCAGCGGCCCTACATAATAAGCGTTTAATTATCACCAGTTTTAATGGCGATTATACCGGTTACATTACAGAAGATGCACACTACAACAATAGCTTGCGCGAAGAAGTAACCACCCTGAATTGGGTTGGCCCTTACTTTGGTGAGTATTATACTGAGATGATTAAAAGATTAATCACGAAGTAATAGCCAATCCCGATAGCTATCGGCATCAACAAATTGACAATTGCCCTTTGTCAATTGTCAATTTGATTGTGAAGGTTTCCCACCTTTCTTCCCCCGAAAGGGTTTGCGCCTGAAATTCTTCTTGCCACCACCACGGTTGCCAGTAGATTCTCTTTTCACTTCCGGAGTGTAGGCTGGCCCTGCACCCAATTCAGTTGGTAGCGGCATCTTGGGTACCTCTTTACCAATCAGGCTTTCGATGCGAAAGAATTTTCGTTGATCAAGGTCGTTGATAAATGTAATGGCTGTACCGGTAGTAGCAGCCCTTGCCGTGCGACCAATGCGATGAATGTAATCCTCCGGATCGGGCGGCACATCGTAGTTAATTACCAGATCAATTCCTTCTACGTCAATCCCGCGCGAAAGCACATCGGTACCAATTAATACATTCAGTTGTTTGTTCTTAAACTCACGTAGTATGTGTTCGCGTTCAATTTGTTCCAAATCGCTGTGTATCGACTTGGATTGAATGCCCAACTTGTGCAGGTTACGATCCAACTTCTTCACATTCTCTTTAGTAGATGCAAAGATGATAACACTGTTGAAGGTCTTATCTTTCAGAAGCGAGTCAATTAGTTTTTCCTTCTGTTCATTAAACACCACATAGGCCTGTTGTAAAATTCCTTCGGCAGGTTTAGATATAGCAATATTAATCTCCTCTGGCCTATTTAAAATCTTGTTAGCCAATGCTCTTATTTTAGGAGGCATGGTTGCCGAGAATAAAAGCGTTTGGCGTTGCTGGGGTAATTGTTTGATGATGCGGATTATATCGTCATAAAAGCCCATGTCGAGCATACGGTCGGCTTCATCTAACACCAGGTGCTCCACCTGATCGAACTTAATGGTACCCATCGCCATTTGTGCAATCAAACGACCTGGTGTTGCTATAATAATATCCACACCACCTTCCATTGCCCGCTTTTGCTGATCCCAGATGGCGCCATCGCCACCCCCGTAAATGGGAATGGAGCTTACACCCAAAAAGTACGAGAATCCTTCAATCTGTTGATCAATCTGTTGAGCTAACTCGCGCGTAGGCGCAATAATTACAGTATTCAGTTGGCCACTTTGTTTGCTAACAATATTATGCAGAATGGGTAGCACGTACGCAGCCGTTTTACCCGTACCGGTTTGCGCGCAGGCAATCAAATCTTTTTTATCGAGAATAACCGGTATGGCCTGTTCTTGTATAGGGGTAGCTTTCGAAAAGCCCATGGCATCCAGTCCGTCAAGTAAGCGGGCATGAAAACCAAATTCATGAAATGTCAAGTGAATAAGTTTAAAAAATGAAACATAGCGCAAGGTACAATAAGTTGGGGAAACATAGCGTGGTACTTCAGGGTTATGAGCCAGCAGACTTCAGGCTTGCGGCATTGGCTAAGAATATCATTCGAAATAAATTATCTTAACAGCGGCTTTCAAACGTCATGACCAACCCGAATTTTTATACCCATCCGATTACGGTTTCAGCAGGCGACATTGATGTAATGGGCCATGTAAACAATGTAGTTTACCTGCGCTATGTACAAGAAGCTGCTACGGCACATTGGCAAGCTCTGGCTGATGTAAAACTTCAAACTGCTGTACTTTGGGTAGTACTTCGTCATGAGATTGATTACCTCGCTCCTGCTTTTGCTGGCGAAACATTGCAGGCTAAAACCTGGGTAGGTGAAACGGGTGGTGTTAAATCAGTTCGCTTTGTAGAGATTATGAGTGCTTCTGGCAAAACATTAGCTAAAGCCCGTACGGTTTGGTATATGTTGGATGCGCATACATTAAATCCAAAACGGATTGAATCTGGTATGATGGAACCGTTTATGTAGTTGAAACTTCATTCCATCCACTTCAACTTTCATTGAACTACATTTGTTGTTTATTTATCAAATCGTAACGAACCTGCTTACAAAAAAATCCATGATGCAAAAGTTATTCATTGTTGCAGTTGCTGCCAGCCTGCTCAGTTGCCAAACCAAAGAAACTGCTCAAAAAGAAAAATCTGGCAACCCGGTTTTTGAAGGCTGGTATGCCGACCCGGAAGGGATCGTATTCAACAACACGTATTGGATCTATCCAACATTTTCGGCTCCGTATGATCAGCAAGTTTATATGGATGCGTTTTCATCGCCCGATTTAGTGACTTGGACAAAGCATGAACGAATAATTGATACCGCAGCAATCAAATGGGCAAAGCGCGCCATGTGGGCTCCGGCCATTATCCATAAAGACAATCAATACTTTTTATTTTTTGGTGCGAATGATATTCAGAGCAATGAAGAGTATGGCGGAATTGGAATTGGTGTAGCCGATAAACCAGAAGGCCCTTTCAGCGATTACTTAGGCAAGCCTTTGGTAAGTCAGTTTTATAACGGTGCCCAACCAATCGATCAATTTGTATTTAATGATAATGGAAATTACTATTTGATTTATGGTGGATGGCGGCATTGCAACATCGCTCAACTAAGTTCCGATTTCAAAACCTTTCTACCCCAAGCGGATGGTACTCTGTTTCGTGAAGTAACACCCGAAGGGTATGTGGAAGGCCCATTCATGTTTAAGCGCAATGATAAATACTACTTCATGTGGTCGGAAGGCGGCTGGACCGGCCCCGATTACAGTGTGGCCTACGCTATTTCGGATAGTCCGTTTGGACCCTTTAAGCGCGAAGCTAAAATTCTACAACAAGATGCTACGGTGGCTACAGGAGCGGGCCATCATTCCGTTATTAATCGTCCCGGCACCGATGAGTGGTTCATTGTATATCACCGCAGGCCATTAGATCAAACCGATCGCAACGCACGTGTAGTCTGTATCGATAAGATGGAGTTTGATGCCGAAGGCAAAATTCTTCCGGTGAAGATTACGTTTGAGGGTGTAGCGGCTGCGCTGATTAAGAAGTAGCAGATTTTCTATACTTGGATCAATATACTTTTGGTTCTTGCTTAACGTGCCGGATGCGCAATATTCTGATTTGAGAACTTATGATTCTGTAAGCAATACTAAAAGACAACTTCAAAAGCTCGAAAATTGCCAGTATTGGCTCGTCTGAATCTATCTGGTGGATACTTTTCAGGGTTATCCGGGATACTATTTACAGCTCTTATAATTTCTTGTTCTATGCGCTCAGCCTGCAGTACAGAATCAGCGCTGATCCATTTGAGTGCCCGAATTAAAAAGCTGACAGGTTGCTTATTCCAGACTACTGTTCTCGCCATGAGCGAATTTCTTTGAGTGCCTCCTCTTGAGTTAAAAATTCACCCCGCTCAATTTCAGCATCAGCTTCATCCAACTCCTGGCTGTATTGCTCCAGGCTTATACTTCCTTCATTCTTTAAGCCGTAATGAAGCATTGACTTCAGGACTCTCAAAAGAGAAATATCATTCAGTTGTTCAATTTCTCGAATCAATGAAGCTTTTTCTGCATTGATATCCATTTTCACTGATTTATTGAATAATTAAAGTTACAAAAAGTGAGGCTTTATCAAAACTGAGATATCCAACCAAAATGAATCCTAACTTTTTATTACCAACAAAAAACCCCGCTTGTGGGCGGGGCTTTTCACTTCGAAAAATTAGTTATTAGTTAGTAACGCGAACGTTAACTGCATTCAAACCTTTTTTTCCTTCCTTCAGTTCAAAAGTAATCGTGTCGTTCTCACGAATCTGATCTACCAGGCCTGACACGTGTACAAAGTACTCTTGTCCTGTTGCTGTTTCTTTTACAAAACCGAATCCTTTGGTTTCGTTAAAGAATTTTACTGTTCCTTCTTTCATTAAAATGATTTGTTAATAATTTGATGGTACAAACATACGGATAATATCCGGAATAACCGTAAGCTTACGCTGCCCGCTTCATCCGCTCCAGCGTAACCTCTTTTTGCTTCGCCAAACGAATTATTCGTAATTTATCTAATACCCGAATAACCAGATAGGTGGGATCGATTTCGTGCCAACGAATTCCACCAAAATTGGCTCTTGAACCAAACTTATGATGGTTGTTGTGGTAGCTTTCGCCCATCATCAACACATCAACCGGAAGGAAATTCTTGGACGTATCGCGTACCTCGAAGTTGGTATAACCGTATTTGTGCGCAAACCAATTAATTATAGCACCGTGAATCGGGCTCATTAAAAATTGTAGCGGCAATAAAAGCCATAACCACCAAACGGTAGCAAACTTTACATAGAATGCGATGTACAACGCGCCCCAGAAAATGCGTGATGGCCATGAGCGGGCAATCTTATCAAACGCATCCCAACGCGGTACGCCTTCTGTAAAGCGCTTATCGGGCACTACACGTCCGCTGGCAATATCCGAGTAAATAGTTTTGGTTTTCCACATCATGTTCCAGATGGTTTCATCGTACATGGGTGAATGTGGATCATCTTCCGTATCGGCAAATGCATGGTGCATGCGGTGCATTGTTCCGTAACCAAACGGGCTTAGGTAGTTGGAGCCTTGAAAAATCCAGGTAAGTACGAAGAACACGCGTTCGGTAAACTTATTCATGGTAAATGCTTTGTGCGAAGCATACCGGTGCAGAAAAAATGTTTGGAAAAACAGGGAAAGATACCAGTGGGCAACAAAAAAAATCAAAATCTCTTTCATCGAAATAAGTTCGGTTAATAAATAATGTTACAGGCAGGAGGTTATAACCTGCCGAATTGTAAGACCAATTCGAACGTACTTTGTGACAGAATTCTGGAAATTATTTTTTGCCTGCCAATGCCTGCGTAACATCAGCTTTCAGTTGCTGGATAAACTCCTGAGCATCTTGCAGATGGCAGGCTTTTTTAAAACTTTCAAAAAGATGCGAGGTATCTGGAAGTCCACTATGAATTTTGCTTTTTTCAGCAGTTAATTTTTTATTGGCCCGACTGAACAACTGCCGGCAGTGGTCGGCCTTTTTGTTTAATACTTCCTGAATTTCGTGGTAATCAAAATCAAAGACTTCGCGTAGCAAATAAGCAGCACGCTCCAGCGGTTCTAATTTGTGTTGAATAACTTTAAAAGCTGCCGAAAGTTCTTTTTCTACATCTATGTGAGACAGGTCTATTTCTTTGAACTTCCCCATCCAATCTTTTACACTAACCTGTTCCCAATCAATGAAGCGGGTTTTCTTTAGTGTGGCTAAGTGATTGAGGCAGTTGTTTGTAACGGCCCGCATCAAGTAAGCCTTTGTATTTTCAATTTTGGTCTGATCGATGGTAAGCCAACGGGTAAACGTTTCCTGTACCATATCTTCTGCATCGGCCTTACAACGTAAAATGTTGTAAGCAATCTGGTGCAGCAGCGGTTGATAAAGTGTTATGGTTTGCGCGTGATTCACAGGTAGAATTAATTAACGCAAAGGTAGTGCAAATAACGCAGTTCGGTAAAATTTTTGGTTGAATGGTTAAATAACACTTGTTCGTTTGGCCTCAGGCTAATTCTCGAATTCAGAAAGCTCCAGCCAACGCATGGTTTTAGTATCCAGATCATCCGCAACGTGTTTAATCTGGCTTGCCAGTTCTTGCAGTTTGTGATGATCATTGATGCCACTGTTCAGTTGATTGGTTAGTTCTGTCTTTTGCTGCTCCAGGTTTTGAATTTCAGCTTGCAAACGCTCAAATTCTTGCTTTTCTTTAAAATTAAGGCGCTTTTTAAGCTCTTCATTTTTTGTCTCTACAATTACCGGAGTAACTTCTTCCTCTGAAGTTTGGCCATCAGCCCACAAGCGGTAATCGGAATAATTACCATTGAACAATCGGATTTTGCCATCGCCTTCAAACACAAAAAGCTGTTCTACCAGGTGATCCATAAAGTAACGATCGTGCGAAACCAACACGAGGCAACCGTTGAACTTTTCCAGAAATTCTTCCAACACATTTAAGGTGTCGATATCAAAATCGTTGGTGGGTTCATCCAACACCAAAAAGTTTGGATTGCGTACCAACACTTTTAATAGTTGTAATCGTTTTTTTTCGCCACCACTAAGTTTGTCAATAAAGTTGTGCTGCTTTTCAGGCGCGAATAAAAATGTATCTAAAAATTTCGATGCCGATACCTGCGATCCATCCGCTAACGTTATAAACTCGGCAATCTCTTTTACTTCTTCAATAACTCGATGTGCGGGATTCAGGTCTTCCACTTCTTGTGTAAAGTATCCGATCTTGGTTGTTACACCCGGAATAATTTCACCGCTATCGGGTTTGGTTTTTCCGGTAAGTAAATCCAAAAAGTTTGACTTACCCACACCGTTCTTGCCCACAATTCCAATCCGATCTTTCTTTTTAAATACATACGAAAAATTGTCCACCATCACAGCCTCACCAAAGCGTTTGTTCACTTTGTGTAGTTCTAATACTTTACCGCCCTGGCGTGCCTCTTGCACATCTAATTCCAGCTTGTCTTTCTTCAGATTAACGGATGCTTTTTCCTGCAACTCATAAAATGCATCAATGCGATATTTGGCTTTCGTTCCCCTTGCCCGCGGTTGCTTGCGCATCCACTCCAATTCCTTTTTCATAAGATTGCGGGCCTTGGCAACTTCAGTTTTTAACATCTCTTCCCGTTCCGACTTCTTCTCTAAAAAATAGGCATAGTTGCCTTTATACCGATAAAGTTTACCTCGGTCAAGTTCCAGAATCTGGTTGGCCACATTGTCTAAGAAGTAGCGATCGTGGGTAACCATTAGCAAGGTTATGTTCTGTCCGCTCAGGTAAGTTTCCAGCCATTCAATAGCCTCCAGGTCCAAATGGTTGGTAGGCTCATCCATGATGATCAGGTCCGGTTCGGCCAGTAACAGTTGAGCGAGAAAAATTCGCTTTCGCTGACCTCCGGAAAGTTCACCGAAAGGTTGATCGAGATTAACAATTCCAAGTTTACCGGTTATGGTCTGAACCTTCGCATCGTAGTCCCACGCATTCAATGCTTCCATTTGCTCTAAGGCATGTTGCATGCGCTCAGGCGAAACCTGCGGGTCGTGTAAACACGATTCATATTCGTTTACCGCGGCCGCCACCAGATTGTTTTTGTCGAAGATGATTTCCTTTACGGTAAGCCGATCATCGGCTACTGGTTGTTGTGTTAAAAATCCGGACTTAATTCCTTCCCGAAAGGAAATAACACCGGCATCGGCAGCAAGTTGTCCGGTAAGAATTTTCAACAGGGTTGATTTACCGGTACCGTTCTCGCCTACCAATGCAAGCTTCTCACCTTGTGCCATACCCAGGGTAAGATCTTTAAACAACCAGCGATCATTAAACGACTTGGCAATTCCTTCTGCAGAGAGATAATTCACGAAACGTATCAAATTAAGATCGCAAAATTAACATAACCCAGTTAGCCCCGAAGCGTGTTAAAGCAAGGGTTGAAAATAAATTATAAGGCGCAGTGCAGACTCAATCAGGCGGTGCGTTGCTTCATATAAAAGCAGAAAAAGCACAAACCCAGTTGAAAAAATGCGGTTGCTGCGATGGTAAAAATGAGCATCATAACTCCATCAATTTTATATTAAACATAAAGTTAAGATAGATTATTTAAAAATCCACATTATCAATAAGTTATATTTAAAAATTTAAGTATTATTAGAGCTTAATCTGCTGAAAATGAAATTGGTAGAATTACTGGAGCAACCTCAAACAAAAGCACAGCGCGACAGAATTATTAGTCAAATAACCAGCCAACAGAAGTTTGATGAACTAATGTTGGTATTTGCTGCCGGGCCGTATCGGGTTACCCAACGCGCAGCATGGCCGCTTAGTTATTGCGTGCAGCGCCAACCCGCATTTTTAAATAAACACTTTGCAACAATCGCAAAAATGTTGGAAGCCACAGTACTTGCCGATGCTATAAAACGAAACCTATTACGGGCACTTCAGTTTGTTCAGATACCTTCCCGGTATCAGGGGCGAATTGCAAATTGTTGCTTTGCATTCTTAACCAGTAATGAACCAACCGCTATTAAAGTTTTTGCCATGACCGTGCTGGCCAATCTTGCCAACACAAATCGCGAATTGAAGAACGAAATCGTTCTCATCTTAGAAAGTCAGTTGCCGTTTGGTTCGCCTGGTTTTGTTTCGCGCGCCAGAAAAGTGCTGAAACAACTTCGATAAAGGTTGGCGGAATTCTTGCTATCTTCGATTGGGTTTGTAAACCATACTCCATGAAAACAGCATTCACTATTCTGATTTTGGTAAGTACACAAACAATTGCGCAACAACAATTTGATTATGTTATGTACCATGTACCAACCGGGTGGGGTATCGATACCAAACGTACCGATGTAGTTCAGCTTACGGTTATGGATACAAATGATGGTACGTATGCAATGGCCGGAATTTATCCATCGCAACAAGGGTTGAGTTCAGCCTCAGAAAATTTCAATCAAGCGTGGGAACAAATTGCACAACAGACAGTTTCGGTTACTTCGCAACCTCAACTTAATCAGGTAGTAAATCAAAACGGATGGCAAATAATTTCTGGCTCTACCTCGTTTAAAGATCGGAATACTGCCGGTTGGGTTTGGCAAGTGGTTGCTACACAACAAGCGCGTTACATAGCGGTAATCCTTGTTACCAACAGCAACAAATACCAGGCAACAATTGATCAATTTATTCAGTCGTTAAAGTTTTTACCACTTGCCGCTGAGGTTACAAGCAAAACAACCGTTCAACCTATATCTAGTCAATCTTATTCTTTTCAAACAACTAATTTTGATGATGGCTGGAGTGCAACTGCCGAACCTGATTTTGTAACTGTTACAAAAGGTAATCTAAAAGTATTAGTCCATTACCCGAATGCACAAGCCGATGCCTACAATTCCGTTCTACGCGATGGCCTTGCAACAGCCTGGAGTGTATTGGTAGCTCCACGTTACACCAATATCCGCAATCTGGAAGTAAAACCCATTCAAAGCTGGGAATCCGTTTCGTTTGCTTCGGCTGATGGAATTGAAAAAGCAAGTGGCAAACAATTTCATATTGTACTTTTCAAAAAACATTACTCCAATGGCAATGGCCGCTACCTTGAATTTGTATCACCCAACAAACAAACCTACGATAATGAGTTTGTACCCTACCACAACGATGAGTTTGGGTGGGATAAAAATGTAAACATGCAATACCGGAATAAATTTGCTGTAGCTGCAACTGACCTTACCGGAACATGGGGAGCAAGCGATTATGCTTCGCTCTCTTACTACTATGTAAATGGCGGTGGCTATGCCGGGGCCACGGCAACCTCATTGGCACACATCTTTACATTCAATCCCAATGGCACCTATCAAAGCGATCATGCTGGTGCTTCCGGTGTAGTGGGCAACCAAAAATTTTCGAGACAAGTTTATAATGGAAAGTTCTCTTCCAATAACTGGACACTTACATTAACCAATCGCTTTCAGGGCGAAACGGAAAACTTTGCCTGCCAGTTTGAAGCAGTAAAAGGTGGGCGCATTTTATTATTAACCGATAAGCTGGGTACTGTGTACACCCTTGCCAAACGACAATAGTTCTGTTTTTAAATAAGGTTTACTTTTGCTGGCATGACTGACACTCGCCATACTTGCAAAAGTTGTAGCAATGAATTTATTGGAACTTACTGCAATATTTGTGGCGAAAAAGTTCTGACCACAGCGGATAAATCATTTAAGTCTATTCTCAACTCAGTAATGCTAACGGTTACGTTTGCCGATAGCAAATTTATCCGCACACTTTGGCAGGTGCTTCGTAAACCGGGTACCGTAGCCCGCGATTTTGCTGCCGGTAAAAGGGTAAAGAACGTCAGCCCGATGTCGTTGTTTTTTGTATTGAACCTGATCTATTTTTTCTTTCCGCTCATCCAACTGTTTAATGCTTCGCTTACCACACAACTCATGTCGCCTTTTAGCGCGTTTTATAAAACAATTATTGCCACAAAGGCCGTAAACCTGGGTGTAGATATAAATGCATTTGCCATGCTGTACAATTTAAAAACGGCCACCCTGGCAAAATTGCTGGTAATGGTTTTTGTGGTGATTAGTTCGCTGCCTCTGAATGTGTTGTACTGGAAAAAGAATAAGTTCTTTATGGATCATGTGGGGTATGCGGTTGAACTGGCAAGCTTTAATCTTTTTATAAACGCAATTGTACTTACCATTGTGGTGCGGCTGCTGGGGCTGGGTTCGTACTTAGATGAAACCATCCTGACCGCAATATTTATTTCCACCAACCTGTATTTCGTATTGCGCAGCAGCTATACTTTTTACCACGAACGAGGCTGGCGATTATTAATAAAATCAGTAATCCTGATCTTGTTTTTGAAAGTAGCCCTTGAAGTTTACCGGAGCGTGCTTTTCTTCGTTACCATCTTTATGATGTAAATCAACGCAACGAACGCATCAGGCTTGCAATTAATTCTTCTGCCTGGCTCTGATCTTCGGTGCCGGCAAGTTTGCGATAAGTAAGTAAACTTTGAATTGCTTCGTGAATTTCTTTATTCATAGCCAATGTAATCCCCAGGTTAAAGTAACTGTTGGGAAAGGTAGGTTCAATTTCGATTGAGATTTGGTAGTGAATTTTGGCCAATGCCATGTTCCCTATTTCGGCATACACATTGGCCAG
This sequence comes from Cyclobacteriaceae bacterium, assembly GCA_019638395.1. Taxonomy (GTDB): domain Bacteria; phylum Bacteroidota; class Bacteroidia; order Cytophagales; family Cyclobacteriaceae; genus ELB16-189. The sequence continues at coordinate 909,170 of JAHBTX010000003.1, read as the reverse complement.
GTTGTAATGTGCTTCGAAGTGGCGCGGGTCTGCTTTAAGTGCGCGGGTAAAACAATCCACCGCTTTGGTGTAATGTTGATTACCCGATTCGATGATACCCAGGTTACAATAGGCATCGGCAATGGAATCCCCGGCATCGATGGCTTTTTGATATTGAACAGCGGCACGGTTGTCGCCTTGCTCATCAAGTATTAGTGCTTCTTCAAATGGCGTTAAGTTGTTGAGGTTTACAATTTTTGCACCTCCAAATAAGTGCAACTGGCCAGGCTTGTTTGTATTGGTATCGGGTTTCTTTTTCCGAACCGGCTTAAACCCAAACTTTTCAGGATTTGGAATTGGAAACTGGATAACTTTAGCCATTGTGCAAAATTAACCAAAATGAAGTTGGTTTGTTACGAATTACCTGAAGCTTTAGCTTAGGAATGAAACAGAACTGGAAACAAGCATTGCTCTGGTGTCGCTCAAAGACTCATTTCATCCATTAGCTTGTAATCGACACCTACTCTTTTTAAACAATAAAAAACCACCGGCTAAAGACCGGTGGCTACAAATATTTAACTCCTAACGGAGTTGAATTCTGAATTAATAATGAAGTTTTGAGCCGCTAAATCAAAAGATCAACTTGCTTTTCTGCGCACAACCTTTTTCGTTTCCTTCTCAACTTTCATAGTTGTGCCTTTGGCTTTTTCCATCGGCTTCTTTTTGGCGGCTTCAATGCTGGCTTTCAAAGCAGTCATAATATCAACCACCACGGGTTCTTCTTCGGCAACCATTACAATCTCTTTACCGGCAATCTTCGCATCGATAATCGCCTTGAGCGCATCGTAATAATGATCCTTCATTTCTATTTTGGTGAAGGTGGTGGTCATGGAATCAACTAATGTTTTAGCCAGTTTTAATTGTTCTTTATCTGCCTTTACTTCCAATAATTGTGGAACTTCACTCATTTTGCGTACTTCATTCGGGTAGCGCAAACGGTACATCAGAATACCACCTTCGTGCGGTGAAATCAATACCGGGGTTTCCCGATCGCGCAATACCACTTTACCCACCCCTACTTTGCCACTTTCCTTTAAGGTCTGGCAGAGCAATCCGTAAGTCTTGGCAGCGATATCGCCATCGGGACCAATGAAGTAAGGTGCCTCAAATAAAGTGTGGTGCACTTCTTCGGCTTTCACAAAGCCTTCCATTTCTATAATCTTCTCGCTCTTGAGTTTTACTTTATTCAAATCTTCTTGTTCAATAATCACGAACTGGCCCGGTTCGTATTGATACCCTTTCACAATGTCTTCGTTCTTGAGGGGTTGTCCGGTTACCTTATCTTTTTTCTCGTAGCTAACCGGGTTGTGGCCGTCTTTACTCAACAAGTTAAAGCTGATTGTTTGCCCGGTATCAATCGCGTTGTAAATCCGCACCGGAATTGTAACAAGCGAAAATTGGATGTGTCCCTTCCAGATGGCCCTCATAGTATGTTAGTTTAAAAAATTAACTACAGGCCACTAAGTTATTGGTTATGAATATTTTTTCAAAATTAACTTTAGGGGGTAAACGCGACAAAAGAGGTGGTGTCAATTTCCGCTTTCAACTCGTGCAGCAGGTTATAAAGTCCGTAATAGGTTCGGTTGATATACAAAGCATCTTTTACACCCCGGGCTTTTTTCGACTCGCGGAAAGCTTTCATCTGCCCAATTTCTTCACCAAATGCATACAGCGATTCGAAGTATTGCTTTTCTGAGAAATCAAACCGAGGGGTACGAAACGGACGGCCCAATAACTCAACAAGGCGGGTAAATACTTCCGTAAAGAAGGTAATGTCTTGTTTGGTGTCATCGGGATAAATAAAGCGCAAATCGTGAAATACTTTGTTCAGCCGAGGTTTATCGTTCAGGATATCCTTGTCCAATAACTGAAAGTAAACTTTGTAAAATGCCTGTGGCACAACTTTTACACAACCAAAATCGATGATGCCCAATTTACTATCGGGGGTAATAATGAAATTACCCGGATGCGGATCGGCATGTACCGAACGCAACGTATGAATCTGGAAGTGATAGAAGTCCCACAAGGCCTGCCCGATGTTGTTGCGCTCTTCCTGCGACCATGAGTTGGCCTTAAACATTTCACCCAATGGTTTTCCTTCAATCCAATCCATGGTTAAAATGCGATCGGCCGAAAGGCCGGGATAATACTTTGGAAAAACCAGGTTTGGAATTTCAGCACATTGTTTCGATAATTCAATGGATCGTTTCAATTCCAGTTTGTAATCCGCTTCTTCCAACAACCGCACTTCAACCTCGCCAATAAACTCATCGTAATCGGCAGGGTTTAGTTTAAACATGCGCAGAGCAATTGGCTTTACCATAGCCAGGTCGCTCTTTACGCTATCGGCCACACCCGGGTATTGAATTTTAACTGCAAGCTTTTTTCCCTTTAATGTGGCCTGATGAACTTGTCCGATAGATGCTGCATTACTGGCCGATGTCTGAAAGGAATCGAACAACTCGGCTGGTTTTTTCTGCAGCGATTTCTCGAAGGTGCGCACAACCAACGGATAAGAGAGTGGTGGCGCACTGTATTGGGCCATAGCAAACTGTTGCTGATAGGCTGTGGGTAGCAGGTTCTTATCCATGCTTAGCATTTGCGCCACTTTAAGCGCACTGCCTTTTAATTCGCTTAACGATTTGTAGATATCAGTAGCATTGTCCTGATGCAATTCATCTTTGGAGAGATCGGGGTTAACCAGTTTTTTGCCGTAATGCTTCAGGTAATTGGTTCCGATTTTGGCACCGGTGGAAATGAATTTGGAAGCGCGTTGTACCTTACCTACCGGAATACTTTTTTGTTCTTTCATTCGGATTTAGTTCCTGGCGTTCCGGTACAAAAACTTTCCAAAGTCGAGTGCATTGTCGAGCACTCCTTTTCCAATTAAATCGAAAGCCAGGTTTACCGATTTTTCAATAGCAGCGTCTGTTTTCTCGAAGTTGGCACTGTCATCGTGTGTCCAGAATTGCAGAATGAACATGAAATGCATCCAGAACAAAACATCGTAGCGTTTATCGAGAAGAGGTCGGTTGGCTACCTCGCCCGAAACTTTGCCCGCATTCAGCACCGAGTTGATCCATTCATCGAATGAAGTTTTAAAACCCTTCAGGAAAACAGGCATAAGCGGTTGCTTCCAGCCTTTTAATTGATATAGAATAAAACTCCGGTCTGTTTTAAGTGCTTCAATCAAACTGAAGTAGAACGTAAGAATTTTTTCTCGGGCTCCAAAAGCCTGGTAATCGGCATCAGTCTCAATGCGCTTACGGGTAGATTCAATGAGGTTGGTCCAGATCGACTTTTCAATGGCTTCGAAAGAAGCAAAGTGTTGATAGAAATCGCTTTCGGTAATACCGATGCTTTTACAGAATGTAAACACCGAAGCCGGCACTTTGCCCGAAGTTAAAATTTGTTCGCGGTAAGCCTCGGCTATTTTATCGGCTGAGATAGCCTTTTGAGTTTTGGTCTTCTTAACTTTTTCCATATCAATTAAACAAGATTTGTACTGTTTGGTTTACAACCAATCTTAAAACGTTAATAGCCTGTTAACGGTTTTCTTTTAGGCGAATAATTACGCATCTTGAATCATGGCTTTGATTCGCACCTGTTGTGTGGTGGTTTTTGTTTTTAGTGGGGTATTAGTTGCCCAGGAAAAACGAACTGCCCAGTATTATTTCGAAAAAGGCGAGGCCGCAGCTACTGCCAAATCCTACAAAACGGCCCTCGCCCACTTTACAGAATGCTTGCGGCTGGAACCTTACTTCATGCAGGCTTATTTCAGCAGGGCACAAGTGCGCGAAGCCTTAGGCGATAAACAGGGTGCGTTAACGGACTACAACATCTACCTGGAAACCAACCCTGAAAACAAAGAGGCCTTGTTTAGTCGCGCGGTAAGCCGGTTTGAATACGGACAGTGGGCTGTTGCCAAAGAAGACTTTCTGCAGTTACTCAAACTACCGGCTGGAGGCGAAACCAATACCGTTTTCTTCCAAACCCAGAAAGGTGATGAAGGTGCCAGCCGCGCATTCTCAACCGGTAACAATTTACGCCCAGTGTTTTATGATTACCTCGGGCAGATTGAATTGAGGTTGAAGAATTACACGCAAGCTATTCTTTGTTTTGATTCGGCTATCCATTTAGCACCCGATCAATATAATTTCTATTTAAGTCGTGGGTTGGCGCATCAGCAAATAGGTGATACCACAAAAGCCCGAACTGACTTTGAAAAGGTTTTGCAATTAGATTCTGGTAACAGCCTGGCCCTGTATAACATGGCTTTATTAAAGGTAAATCAACCTGCAGCAGAAACGGAGCAGATGCTAAGTGAAGCCATTGCTGCCAATCCCAAGTTACCATACTCCTATGCCGAGCGTGGTTTGCTTCGATTAAATGCAGGCAACTATGCCGGTGCATTAAGCGATTACAACGAAGCCATTAAAATAGAACCCGATAATTACGATTATTATCTGAATCGTGGCCTGATAAAAGAGCGCACAAAAGATTTTGCTGGAGCTTTAGCTGATTACAGGCAGGTAATCGCTCTTAAGCCAGATTATGAAAAGGGTTGGCTTAGCCACGGTAATGTAATGGTAAAATTAAACCGCTTTGCGGAGGCTATTGAAGACTATACAACTGCAGCTACCTACTACCCCGAATACGGACTTGCTTTTTATAACCGCGCGCAAGCCTGGCATAGGCTGGGAAAACAGGGTGAAGCGTGTAATGACTTGCATAAAGCAAAATCGTTCGGCATAACCATTCCCACTAAAGTAGAAACCACTATCTGCAAGTAACTCCAAACGAATTATTAAGTTAACAGAACATACTGCCGACTTATGTTCAATTTCAAGACGCTTTGTAAACAAAAAAAGGCTGAATCAACCAAAGTTGATTCAGCCTTTTACTAAGATGATAAAATTATTGACCTTCCTTATTCTTTAATTCCTGCACTTCCTGGCGGATAGCCTGAGCTGCATTTTTCAAATCTTGCATTCCTTTACGGATACGGGTTCCGGCAGCGCTATTGCCCTTATTGTAGAACTTATCTGCATCGGCTTCCAATGATGCAATGATGGTCTTTAGTTCTTCAAATTTTTTCATTTTATGGATGTTTAGATGTTAAAATTTTTGATTTCGTAAGGCTAATGTAAGCAAAAGCCTTCAAAAACAAGCCAAAAGGCCACTTTTTTAGACTTTAGTAACCGAAACTAATACTTCCTCCTTATAAAAACCGCTATCAAGCTTCGTTTTTAGCGCGGAAAACGCGTTTAGGGTCTCTTCCACATCGGCCAGCGTATGCGCTGCTGTAGGAATAATCCGAAACATAATTACATCTTTTGGTACCACCGGGTAGATTACCACCGAGCAGAATATGCCATAATTCTCGCGCAAGTCCATCGACATATTAGCCGCCTCACCAACCCCACCTTTGAATAGAACCGGGGTGGGTGGTGTTTGTGTAGGATTAATACTAAACCCACGATCTTTCAACCCGGATTTAATAGCAGCCATAATCTTCTTAAGATCGGCCCGTAATTCCGGATGTTTCTTCACCAACTCTAATCGTTTCAATCCACCAATCACCAACGGCATCGGCAACGACTTGGCATAAATCTGTGAACGCACACTGTAGCGTAAAAACTTTAGGATCTTTTTATCGCCAGCCACAAATGCACCAATGCTGGCCATTGATTTGGCAAACGTAGAGAAGTATAAATCAATCTGATCTTGTACACCTTGCTCCTCACCTACGCCTGCACCGGTAGCACCCATCGTTCCAAAGCCGTGCGCATCATCTACAAACAACCGGAAATTGTATTTCTTCTTCAGTTCAACAATTCCTTTCAAATCGCCCATGTTACCTGACATTCCGAAAACGCCTTCGGTAATTACCAGAATACCACCACCGGTTTCGTTGGCTAATTTGGTAGCACGTTGCAATTGCTTTTCGAGGTTTTCCATGTTGTTGTGCGGGTACACAAAACGCTTACCCATGTGCAGACGAACGCCATCAATAATACAGGCGTGCGATTCGCTGTCGTACACAATCACATCTTTACGATCTACAATGGCATCGATAATTGAAAGCACACCTTGATAGCCATAGTTCAACAACATAGCATCTTCTTTCTGTACGAAAGCCGCCAGTTGCTTTTCAAATTCAAGATGATGCACGGAGTTACCGGACATCATACGCGCACCCATGGGCGAAGCAAGACCGTACTGCGCAGCCGAATCGGCATCTGCCTTTCTTACTTCGGGGTGGTTGGCTAATCCGAGGTAGTTATTCAAACTCCAGTTCAAAACGGTTTTACCGTTAAACTTCATGCGCGGGCCAATCTCGCCCTCCAGTTTGGGAAAGAAGAAATAGTCATCGGGCAGGTGTGAGTATTTGGCCAGCGGACCGGCCTCCATTTTCAGCTTGTCAAATAAATCGACCATAGTAAGGTTTGAGTAAACGTAAGCACTTGATTTTTAAACTGTTTTGGTCAGACTTATCTGCGCCAAAATTCGCGGCAAAAATAGAAAAATTAACACAGAGTTCATAAATACGAGTAAAAGGTGTTTCATTAGCCTTTTGCTTGATAAAGGCTTCATTGTTTGATGGTTGTGGTAGAGGCAATCCAAAAGTTCGCTGTCCCGTTTTATTTGTCGGAAGTTAATTTTGAACTCCTCATAACCAACATATCTAACGTTTAAGTAACCCATTATCCTTCTCAAGAATAAATGGTGCATCTACATCTCCTTCATTAATTAAAGACTGCATCATCTCATCAATTTCATTTTGATCGGTTATATTAAGAGGGTGTCTCAAAGTGTCCTCAATTTTCATAAAGTAAGGATACTGTTCAGTTTCTAATGAATTAAGATCCAAATAGGTCGTATCATTGAATTTGATATCAGTACTAGTTGATTTTTGGCACCTTATGCCTACTACTAAAATCAGTAATAAGAAAAACATACAAACTTTCATAAATCTTGCGTCCGATTTATTAAAAATATCATTGGTTTGTAATTGGGATAACTACTCTTCTTTTTGTTTAAACCCAATCTTACGCATAGGTTCCGTTTTTGTGTTGAGTAACTCTTTCAATGCCTTGAAAACAACTTGCATTTCTTTTTCGTGCTTGTTCAATTTACTATCTTGTTTTAATACCTTTTCTCAATCTGCTCTAACTTTAATAAAACATCTTTTTGGGTAATCAACATTTCGCGCATACGCGTAAATACCCGTATTATCCCGATGTTCACTTCAATGGCTGTTTCACTGTTTAAAACACTCGACAACATTGCTACACCTTGCTCAGTAAATACATATGGTAGCTTTCGTAAGCCCATCTTTTCTTTTTTGGATGTCGCAAAACGCGACTTCCAATCCTCTAACTCTATATGTGTCATCTGGAACATGAAATCATTAGGAAAGCGTTTTTCATTGCGTTTAACTTGTTCATTTAATCACCTCGTTTCAACTCCGTACATCTCAGATAAATCTCTATCCATCATTACCTTTTTACCCCTTATAAGATATATCTTATTGGTTACCGCTTCATCGGTGATTATTAGTGACTTGCTCATTAAGGTATAGGGTATTATTTATAATCTCTCAAATAGGTAGTATTATTCTCAAGGTACAAATAGAGACGTTACTTTACAACCAAGATTAAGTACTGAATTCTGTAGATTTTAAATCAAAAACCTGCGCACTTGTTTCCCTAATTCGTTAGCATTGCAGAATAGAACTTTGCCAATGAAAAAAATTCAAAAACTATTGGTAGCCAACCGGGGCGAGATTGCCTTGCGCATTATGCGTAGCGCTCGCGAAATGGACATCAAAACCGTAGCGGTTTACAGTGAGGCCGACCGCCAAGCCTTACATGTTCGCTTTGCAGATGAAGCCGTGTGTATTGGGCCACCACCTTCTGCACAATCTTATTTAGTGATGGATAAGATCATTGCCGCGGCTAAACAAACCGGTGCCGATGCTATTCATCCTGGTTATGGCTTCCTTTCAGAGAATGAAGATTTTGCAGCATTAGTAAGAAAAGAAGGCTTGATCTTCATTGGGCCTTCGCCCGAATCAATTGAATTGATGGGAAGCAAGCTAGCCGCTAAAGCCGCGGTTGCAAAATTTAATGTGCCACTTGTACCCGGAACATCGGAGCCTATCTCCGACCTGGTGAAAGCCAAAAAAATTGCTGCCGAAATCGGTTATCCTATTTTGATAAAAGCAAGTGCCGGTGGCGGTGGCAAAGGCATGCGCATTGTAGATGCTGAAAGTGAGTTCGAAACGCAAATGGATCGTGCCGTAAGCGAAGCTAAATCTGCTTTTGGCGATGGATCTGTATTTATTGAAAAATATGTTACGCAGCCCCGCCACATCGAGTTTCAGATTTTTGGCGACCAACATGGAAATGTGGTGCACTTGTTTGAACGGGAATGCTCCATTCAACGCAGGCATCAGAAAGTAATTGAAGAAGCGCCTTCATCTGTACTTACACCTGCGCTTAGAAAAAAAATGGGTGAAGCGGCTGTTAACGTTGCAAAGGCTGCCAATTACTATAATGCCGGTACGGTAGAATTTATTGTAGATGAAAATCTGAATTTCTATTTTCTGGAAATGAATACGCGGTTGCAAGTGGAGCATCCGGTAACGGAAGAAATTACAGGACTTGATTTGGTTAAACTTCAAATTCAAATTGCGGAAGGTGAAAAACTTCCGTTCAAACAAGAGGATTTAAAAATCAATGGACATGCCATTGAAGTGCGCGTGTATGCCGAAGACCCGGCCAATAATTTCTTACCGGATATTGGCACCCTCAAAACCTACACGCGTCCGCAAGGGCACGGCATTCGGGTTGACGATGGCTTTGAACAAGGCATGGCCGTACCGTTTTATTATGACCCGATGATTGCCAAAATGATCTGTCACGATAGTACCCGAGAGCGTGCCATCGCTAAAACCATTCGGGCAATTGATGAGTACGAAATCACAGGCCTTGAAACTACATTAGGTTTTTGCAAGTTCGTTTTAAAGCATGAAGCATTTACCAGTGGTAACTTCGATACCAAGTTTGTAGAAAAATATTTTAAGCCTGAAGTATTGCGGACACAAAGTGATGAAACCGAAGAACTTTTGGTAGCACTGCTGGCTACATTACCAACAGAAAAAGTTACACAAATAGCGCCAGCAGAATCAACACCCGTTTCAAATTGGAAGAAAAACCGAACTTGACTAAAGGAGTCTGACTCATGTACGCTGATTTGTAAATCGGTCTGATTCCTTCAAACAAAAATTGCATTCTACATGGCCGAAATAAAACCCTTCCGCGCGTGGCGGTATAACGAAGCGTTAACACGAAAAATTGATACACTTACTTCGCCCCTCTTCGATGTGGTATCGGATAAGCAACGAAAAGCGTTGTTTCAAAATCCACTTAACAGCATTCACCTGTCAGTACCACAAGGACCAAATGCTGCCACCAAAGCCGGCTTGCTTTTAGAGCAATGGAAAAACAACGGCACATTGGTTCAAGATAAACTCCCGGCTATTTATGTGTACTATCAGTACTTTAAGTTGGCGGGTTCTACAAAAGATTATTGTCGCAAAGGATTTATTTGCCATATACGCACATACGATTGGGAAGATAATGTAATTCTACGTCATGAAAGCACTATACCAAAAGCAGTAAACGATCGGATTGAACTGCTGGAGAAAACAGAACTACATGTAAGCCCTACGCATGGGCTTTATACCGATCCGGATTTTGAATTAGAAAAATACATGGATGAAGCTATGCTTTCGCCCTTGTATGAAAGCGAAGACTATCAGGGTGTGCGCGATGTACTGGCAATCATTCACGATGCATCGGTAATCAAGAAGTTTATGGATGCGATGAAAGTACAAAAAATAATTCTGGCTGATGGCCATCATCGCTATGAAGGTTCGTTGTTTTACAAACATCAGCAAATGCAACTTAACGCAAACCACACCGGCAATGAAGGGTACAATTTCCACTTGATGTACCTGACCAATACGGAAGCTGATGACTTACGGATTTTGCCTACGCACAGACTTATACATGATTTACCAAATTTTTCGGAAACTGAATTTATCGAACAACTTCAAACCGATTTTTTTGTAAAGGAAATTGAAGATGCGGATACGTTAAATGAAATTATTCTGGGCAAAAAGTGGGCTTTTGGAATTTTATTGAAAGACCGAACGCTAAAAGTAAGGCTTAAGCCCGAAGCCTTTCACAAGTTAAAGTGGAATTTTCCAGAAGACATTAAAGCATTAGATCTAACCGTATTGCACTACTTCATTATTGAGAAAATCTTGGGGATACAAGGCAAAGATCAACGCAAGTCCGAAAACATATCATTTGATAGAAGTTTTTCAGATTGCTTAGCCAAAGTAATACGTGAGGAAGTGCAAATGGCAATCATTACGCAAGATATTTCCATTGAAGATGTAAAGCGGGTGTGCGCCAGTGGTTATACCATGCCGCAGAAGTCAACATACTTCTATCCTAAGGTTGTATGTGGATTGTTGTTCAGTTCTATTCGCGAAGAAGATTTTGCACTTCCAGATTTTGCTCCCGACTTCAAATGATCAACCGTCCGCTTATACTTGCCTCCAGTTCGCCTCGCAGGCAATACCTGATGCGTGAGATTGGTTTTTTATTTACAGTACGTGTTCCTGATATTGATGAATCCTTTTCTGCTTCTATACCCGCGGTAGATGTGCCGGCTTATCTGGCAGAAAAGAAAGCGCGTGTTTTTGAAGCTGACTTACAAGATGAAGTTGTTGTGGCTTCGGATACGGTGGTAATTCTCAATAATGAAATCCTGAACAAACCAACCGATCGCAACGATGCTATTAACCTGCTTCGTAAACTCAGTGGTAAAACACATACGGTTGTAACCGCAGTATGTTTGTTGTCCAAAACGAAATCAATCTGCTTTAGCGACCAAACACACGTCACATTCCGATCGCTTTCGCAAAAAGATATTGAATTCTACATTGATCACTTTAAGCCGCTCGATAAAGCAGGAGCTTATGGCGCGCAAGATTGTTTGCCCGAAAATTTTAATCCCTGCTCAAAAGAAGAAATTAATTTCCTAAATAGTATTGGTCGCCACAACCTGATTGAGCAAACCATTACCCAGCCGGCAACCGGCACACGCATCACCATCATAGATAAAATGGTGGGCTCCTACTTTACAGTAATGGGGTTACCAATCCATCTGGTCTATCAAAAGCTGTATTCGTTTCGGTGAAGAAGTTAATAAAGATTATACGAGACCATCTGCGCAGCGATTATAAACCGTTGTATTATAGTGCTATTGCGCTGCTGTTGATTATCTCTATCAGTATCAATTACGCCATCAACCTCGAGAATGGCATAATTGACAAACACACCGGTAAATGGATTCGGGTTGCATATTATTTCGTACTCTATGCTACCGGCTATTATATAACCTGTTTAATTATTTCGGTGTTTAATCGCAATCACAACTTTTGGAAGAATAAAAAATTCTGGTTGCTCTCGATATTCGGATTACTGGTGTTATCAACAGACCGGGGCTTTCCCTATCTGCATGCCATTGCTTCTTTCTTTGATCAACACTACCAAGGCTACACCTGGCTATTCAAAACCGGTAACCACATCACCGGCTTCTTCCTCACCTTGTTACCATTATTTATCTTTTATAAAATAGCAGATCAATCGCGGTCTGGGTTTTACGGACTTACACATGCGGGTACCATAAAACCCTATGCATATCTGTTGGTGCTTGTTGCGCCACTAATCTTAATGGCAAGTTTTCACCCCAGCTTTTCAAACTACTACCCTGTTTATAAAACCACCCCTGTAGCTGAGCTCTGGAATTGGCCTTACTATCTGCCTGCGCTTATTTTTGAATTCTTTTACGGATTGGATTTCTTAAATGTAGAATTACTTTTTCGCGGATTCTTTGTGATTGGTTTGGCACAGGTGTTGGGCAAAGATGCTATTTTGCCTATGGTTACAATTTATTGCTACCTGCACTTCGGAAAACCTATGGGCGAAACCATTAGTTCGGTTTTTGGTGGCTACATTTTAGGAACCATTGCGCTTTATACCCGGTCAGTTTGGGGTGGTGTATTTATTCATGTAGGCGTTGCCTGGCTAATGGAGGCCGGGGCCTATTTTCAGAAATTGATTTAAAGTGCTTGATAAATCTGAATCAGATTTTGAGCAATAACAGATGGCTCGAATTGGCGAACATATTCGCGTGAAGTTAAAATCATGTTAGCACGTAAATCGCTATCTGAACACAGCCGCTGAATTTGTGCAGCCAGTGCTTCTTCATTGTTCGGATCAACATAAACTGTTGCTTCACCGCCTGCCTCCACAAAGCACGAACCTGTTGATGTTATAACCGGCACACCGCTTACAATGGCCTCCACAATCGGAATTCCAAACCCTTCGAACAAAGAAGGATAAATAAACACTTGTGCCAACTGATAAACTATTGGCAAATCTGCAAACGCCACATCGTGATAAATAAAAACCCGGTGTTTCAGATTGTTGGCTGCAATAAAATCGTTGACTTCTTTTATGTATTCGGTGGCTTTACCTACTATAACCAACGGTGGTGAATTATTTAACCCGGCAACGGCTTTCAACAACGTGAGTACATTTTTCCTCCGCTCTATTGTTCCAACACAAAGCAGAAATTCATTCGGAAGTTTGTATTTGGCTTTTACGCGCTGCCTTTGTTGCTCCGAAGCAATCAACTTAAAATTTGGATGGCAACCTTGATACACCACCTTTATTTTTGATGCCGGTACATTTAAAAATTCCTGCAGGTCGGATGCTGTTTGTTGGCTAACGGCAATTACTACATCTGCGGAAGCGCAGGCTTTTTTTAATTTCCATGTATAAATCTGTACATCAATTGCTTTGTAATACGCTGGAAACCGTTTGAAGATCAGATCGTGAACGGTAACCACCGTTTTTAGTGAACCCGGTTTGGTAATGGGTAATTCATTGCTCAGGCCATGAAAAATTGTAACGCCATCTTTTGCAGCCACATTACCCAAGGCATAACTTCTCCATACAGATGAGAAGCGCTTGGCTAAAACCGATTCTGGTTTACGAATAACAAACTTGGGGTGTTGATACACCCGTGTTTCGGGATGATCGCGCAAGCGGGGCGTATAAAGCAGATAATCATGTTCGGGATAGCCGTTTACCAAAGCATCTACTACAAAACGACTGTAATTACCAAGCCCTGTAAAGTTATGAAACAGTCGTTTGGCATCGAATCCGATTTTCACGCCTGCTTAAATTTTGTTTTGTAATAGGCGATTGCTTCCGACACAATATTCATGGCGATGGACTTGCCCTGAAATTCCGGAACTGATACTTTTTTATTTTCAAGCCGGGTGTAACTTTCAAAAAATTCTTTCAATTCAAGTTTGTAATGATTTGCCAGTTCGGCTATGTCGGTTACATGGCGCGTATTAGCATCATTTTCAGCAACAGCCAGAATTTTATCATCGGCAAGGCCCTGATCTACCATTCGCATTACCCCAATTACCCGTGCCGGTACTAAACACAAGGGCCTGATCGGTTCGCGACAAAGTACCATTATATCCAATGGATCGTTGTCCTCACCAAGCGACTGCGGAATAAATCCATAATTAGCCGGGTAATGAACTGCCGAGTATAAAACCCGATCTAACTTCAACAATCCAGTGTCTTTATCAACCTCGTATTTGGTACGCATGCCAATCGAAATTTCGATGATGGCATTTACAAACTCAGGTGTGTTTGTTCCGGCAGGAGCTTCGTGCCAGGGGTGTGCTATCATAGCCTTAAAAGTTTATAGTGCAAGATACAGTTATTATACTAAAAAATTCAGACATAAAAAAAGCCCGGCTTAGGCCAGGCTTTTATAACACGTGTTAAACCTTATTTGCTTTCGGTTTTGGCTTTATCATCTTTTTTTGCATCCTGTTTTACAGTAATCTTATCACCGTCTTTCAATCGCTTGGATACTTCCAAAAACGGACCCGTTATAACGGTTGCCGAATCGGGCAAACCTGAGATAATTTCTATATTATCGTAATCACTAATGCCCGTTTTTACTTCAACCATTTTAGCCACTCCATTGTCGTTAATAAAGACTACCACTTTATCTTGTTTCTTTTCAGCTTTTGGTTTGCTTGAATCAGTTACTTGTGGTCGTTCATTATCCGGATTAACCACAGCTTTAGCACCTTCCGGTGCGCGAGTGGTTACCGCTGCAAGCGGAACTGACAACACATTATCTTTGCGTGTTGTAATAATATCAACACTGGCTGTCATGCCCGGGCGAAAGGGATACTTGTTTCCGGATTTGCTCAGGTCAGCATAACTGGATTGAAGAATTAAAATCCGTACTTCAAATTCGGTAATGGCATCGGCAGATACTTTATCGCGGGCTGTATTGGCAATGTTGGTAACAATACCTTTAAACTCTTTACCCGAACTACTGTAGGCATCTACATCAATAAGTACCGAATCGCCCAAGTGCACACGTACAATATCATTCTCATTAACGTTTACGCGTACTTCCATTTTACTCAAGTCGGCAATGCGCATCATTTCGGTACCGGCCATTTGAGCTGTACCCACTACCCGTTCGCCTTGCTTTACATTTAATTTGGAAACTACACCATTCATGGGAGCCAGTACAGTTGTTCTGCGCACATTTTCGCGCGATTCTTTTACACCTGCTTCGGTACTGCTTACTACAAACCGGGCAGCCTCTACAGATTGTTCGGCCGATTTTAAATCATTAACAGCCACTTTAAAATTTTGCTGCGCCAGTTGCCAATCTGCTTCCGATATAACTTTCTCATTCCATAATTTTTCCTGGCGTTTATAATCCTGCTCGGCACGTGTGTAGGTAGCTTGCGCTCTTGCAAGGGCTGCCTTGGTAGATTCGAGATTAGCTAACTGCTGACTATAGGAAGCTTCTGAACGTTCTAACTGGCTTATCCAAACATCGGGGCGAATTTTAACAAGCACCGCCCCTGCCCGCACCGAGTCACCATCTTCTACATTCAAGTCTGTAATCTCGCCCGAAACTTCAGGTGCAAGCTTTACTTCAACTACCGGTTGCACCGTGCCCGATGCACTAACTTTTTCAACGATAGAAACTTTCTTTGCTTTGGTAGCATCAACCTCAAGCGTTTTAGGTTTACCTATCCAGCCAGCCGATTTACCAATAATTAGAAATAGAATCAGAAAGGCTACAACTCCAATAATGATATAGAGAGTCTTGTTCGATTTTTTCTTCGTTTGCTTTGCCATTATAGTTTAGATAAGGAGTGATTAAAATTCGATGGGTTTGCCTTGGTAAAAATCCAGCACTTTTTTCTTGAAAATGAAGTCGTACTTAGCCCGCACTAAATCAGACTTGGCCTGAAAGAGTGAATTTTCGGCTGTTTGATATTCTACAAAATTTACGGCTCCATTATCGAAACGTTGCTTCGACATCCGGAACGCTTCTTCGCGGGCGTTAACCAACTTTAAAGCTGATTGATATGTTTTGGAAGATGCTATTGCATCGTTATACGAGGTTTCAACAGATTGCCGCAACGTATTCTCAGCACTTGTTAAATTAATTTCAGCCTGTTGGGTATTGAAATACGAGCGCTTTACAGATGCCCGTGTTTGGTAGCCATTAAAAATCGGTATCTGCAATTGTAACGATGCTGACTTAGCCAGATTATCCTTCAGTTGTTCTGAACGGCTATACCCATCTGGTGTTATGGGTGTTACTATATCGCGTGCGCTGGAATAATTCGTAAATAAATTACCGCCTATGGATAGCCTGGGAAAATAGGCACCTCTATTAGCTTTATAGGCATACAGCGAACTTTGTAGTTTTAATTTGGCACTTCGTATTTCAGGCATAAGCTCGATAGCCCGAGAATAAATTTCATCGACTGTTTCGGAAATTGTACCATCATCTGCATCCATTGCCGGCACTTCAATATCCATTGCTTGCGATGCCGGAATCTGCAGTGCTTGTTTTAATCTTAAAATGGAAAGGTTAACAGCATTTTCATTTGTAATCAGGTTTAATTCGTTAGAGGCTTGTTGTGCCTCCAGGTCTAACACATTACCGCGAGGAACCGAGCCGGCCTGCGCTAAGATACGAGTACGTTCTAACTGCTGCGTGGTTGTAGTTAACTGCGATTGTGCGTTGTTCAACAACTCTTTGTTAAACACAATAGTTATATATAGGGTAATTACGTTTAGTATAACATCATTCTTGGCTTTTATGAAGTCTTCAGCGGCAGCCTCATTGTCAACATTACTCTGCTTGTAAAAATTATACAATCTAAAACCATTAAAGAGTAATAAAGACGAGTTTGCATTGAAATTAAGTGAGTTAATCCGATCGGTAACAAACAAGTTGGTGGTAGGGTCAATGTTGCGTCCCCAATTATATCCAAACGAACCGCTACCACTTACCGATGGCAGCATTTGAAATTTAGACTGATCCAGGTTTACCTTGCTGGTTTCGGCATTTATTAAACTTGTTTTAACCGTAAGGTTATTTTGCAGTGCGTAATCCACACACTCACGCAGTGTCCACACTTTTTTGTTTTGTGCTTGTGCTGTCCATGCACTTATTACCAGGCAACACAACAGTAATTTTTTCATCATAGGTTTTATAAAACAATATCCGGTATATAAATCACTTCTTTTACCCAACTTAGACTCCGTAAGTACTCAAATGTTACAGGCTTAATGCCCGAGTCCATTTCTATTACCAAACATGCCTGATCGTTTTTGCCTTTGCGGGAAACGGACATGGTTGCTATGTTGCAGTCGTCATGTGCTAATACATTCGCTATAAAAGCGATGCTTCCTTTTTTATCATCGGCAAAAATAATGAGCGTATGGAGTGCCGCGCTGAAATCGGCCTTAAAGCCGTTTACCTCTGCAATGTTAATTACACCACCGCCCTTGCTTTCGCCTAACACTTCAACCGATCTTTTTCCGTGCTTGAGTTTAAGCCGGATAGAGTTAGGATGTAACGCTGAGGCATTTCCTACCGATTTAAATGAATAGCTCAAACCTTTTGCCTGCGCAATCTCTAACGACTCGCGAATCCGTTTATCGTCTGTTCCATAATCCATCAGCCCGGCAATTATTGCCCGATCGCTGCCATGACCTTCGTAGGTGCGGGCAAAGGAGTTGTAAAATGTAATTTCGCATTGATCGGGAATACCACCCAGTATTTTGATGGCAGCACGGGCGATGCGTACCACTCCGGCTGTATGAGAGCTTGACGGTCCAATCATTACGGGCCCGATCATGTCAAAAATGCTACTCTTTTCAGCCATACGCGGTAACTAACGGAATCTTTTAAAAAAGGATTGATTTTGAAGGTATTTTATGCTCCCGCAAAGGGTAATTTTTTAGCAAGCCGCAAAAATAACCCCTTTAAGTCTGAAACAGATCATTAAAAGCTGATTTATACAGCTATAGGTGCCTTTATAGATGGATGGGCCTGGTAATTCAGAATTTCAAAATCTTCAAACTCATACCCAAACAGCGTGTCGGGTTTTCTGCGAATGTTTAACTGTGGTAACGGATATGGCTGGCGACTTAACTGAAGCTGAGCCTGCTCTAAGTGATTGGAATACAAATGTACATCGCCACCAGTCCACACAAACTCGCCCGGCTCCAGATCAGTTTGATGCGCAAACATGTGCGTGAGCAATGCGTAGCTGGCTATATTAAATGGTACACCTAAAAAATAATCGGCACTGCGCTGATAGAGTTGACAAGAAAGTTTTCCTTCGGCCACATAAAATTGAAATAATGCGTGGCACGGAGGTAAAGCCATCTGATCTACTTCGGCAGGGTTCCAGGCCGACACGATGTGCCTGCGCGAATCCGGCTTTTGTTTTATCTGATCTAATACATGGGTGATCTGATCGATTCTGCGTCCATCTGGTGCCGGCCAACTACGCCACTGACTTCCGTAAACAGGACCGAGGTTTCCGTTTTCATCAGCCCATTCATCCCAAATGCTTACACCATTATCTTTCAGATATTTAATATTCGTATCGCCTTTCAAAAACCAGAGCAACTCATAAATAATGGAGCGGAGGTGAAGTTTTTTAGTAGTAACCAATGGAAAGCCTTCAGCAAGGTTAAATCGCAATTGCCTTCCAAACACAGAACGGGTACCGGTACCAGTTCTGTCGGTTTTTATGGCTCCGTTATCTAAAATATACTGTAATAAATCGAGGTATTGACGCATAACTTATTTTGAAGTGCAATTACGCCTAACCCGGTAACAAAAAAAAGCCCGCGCCAATTGGCATCAGGCTTTTCCGCGCTCCCCACAAGCGCTTATTCCCCTCTTACTATTACCGAGCGCGACTGGCCATTGATGGTAATGGTTACAATCCGGTCGCACTCGCCAGTTCCATAATCTAATGTTATTACCCGGCCACCATCTACCGTTAGTACTTTGGTTCCCTCCACGGCCATAAATACCCGGTTGCTGGCTGCACATGTACGTTTGTAAACAAGAGTTTTGGTTACTTCTACCTGATAGAGTGTTCCTTTGCGGTTTGAACCCGTTGCTGAACCCAGCACCTGCCATTGATCGTTTACGGGATTTGTAGCGCGCACCCACTCACGGGTATGGCTTCCTTCGCGGGTTGCGAATGTTTCATCCGGCCAGGTAGCGCGTCCATCTTCCAATACAATTTCAAACTTAGGTGCAGAGGCAGTACTACCGGTAATGTTTGTAACCGTGCGCGTACCTTCAATCTTAATGCCATTGATATGATAATTATTGAAGGTGGTAATTATTTTTGAACCCGGTAAAAACTGTTTGCCTTTAAACTCAACCCTAATAATTCCTTTACGAACATTGCCGCGCGCATCGGTACAGCCTTCGCCAAAGTTAATGATAATATAGCCATGTGGATTACCGGGTTGCGTATCTGCTGCCATTTCAAGCGTTACCACAACACAGTTTCCTTCAAAGCGAAAATCGGCAGGTTTGGTGCCTTCCACTTTACCATTTAAAGATAACCGGCCACCTTCGCTGGCGGGCTCCACAGCCACTGCAAGAGCCGACATATCTTCGGCATCTTCAAAATAGCTGTCAGTAACAGCTTCATTTTCTATATTTTGAGAATCCAGGTCGGAAAGTTCAAACTTATCATCCAGGCAGGAAGACAAGAACGTAATTGAGATTAAAGTAAATACTACAAGACCGTTTTTGAAAATTGTTTTCATGCGTTTATTAATTTTAGACATGCCTTAGAACCTTACATCAGTTAAAGGTTTAATCGGTAACCAAAATTTTTTTTGATGATTGTTCGCTATATTTGATTAAACAAATCTACTTCACATGAAAAAAAACTTAGTTATTGTATTTGTGGTATTTTTAGCGGGCGGTGTGTTTACATCCGCAAAAGCGCAATAAAATGTTTTTAAAATCAATATTTTCAGCCCCATTGTAAAAACATTCAATGCTTCTTTCGAAAGAAAGCTAAGCGCTAACAGCAGTTTTCAGTTGGGAGCGTTTTTTACTTCTTATAATCCCGCATCCACCAAGTTTTCAGGATTTGGATTAACCCCTGAATATCGGTTTTATTTATCAGAAACGGAGGCCCCGGCAGGTGTTTACCTGGCTCCTTTTGTTCGTTATCAAAATTTTAAGTTAACAGAAGAATCAACTGCATCGAAGGGTACGTTTACGACCTTTGGTGGTGGTTTGGTTATTGGAAAGCAATGGATCTTTAAAGAAAAAATTTCATTGGATATTTTCCTTGGACCACAGTATTCAAGCGGAAATGTGAAAGTAACAAGTGGCTCGGATACTTTTGATACCGATGTATTTGACGGCTTCGGTATTCGTACTGGTTTAACATTAGGTTTCGCCTTCTAAGGTAAAATTAACAACTCCGAAAAATATACGGTTGCCAATTGGCAGCCGTTTTTTATTTTTAATGCTATGAGATTAACCTTACTTATTTACTTGGTTCCGTTACTAACGCTGCATGCGCAGCCGGCCATTAAAATTGCGAAGCTTAAATACAACGGTGGTGGCGATTGGTACGCCAACAAAACTGCATTACCCAACCTGATTGAGTTTTGTAATAAAGAGTTAGGAACCAGCATTCAGGCTGAGGATGCGGTGGCCGAAGCAGGCAGTTCGGATATATTCAATTATCCGTATGTATATATGACCGGCCATGGTAACGTTGTTTTTTCAGCAAACGAAGCCCAGAACCTGAGAAACTACCTAATAGGTGGTGGTTTTTTACATATAGACGATAATTATGGTTTAGATAAGTTTATCCGCCTTGAACTTAAAAAAGTTTTTCCTGAGCTTGAATTGATCGAAGTTCCTTACTCGCATCCGATTTATCATCAGAAATTTAAGTTCCCAAATGGGCTTCCTAAAATTCATGAACACGATGGTAAACCTGCCCAGGGCTTTGGCCTCTTTTACGAAGGTCGTCTGGTAGTTTTTTACTCATACGAGTGCGATTTGGGTAATGGCTGGGAAGATCAGCGCATTCACCATGTACCTACCGAAAAGCGACAGCAGGCCTTGCAAATGGGTGCAAATATTCTGGCATACTGCTTTATAACTGATTGATTTTTATTGCTTAAAAAATTTAGTTCGGTTGAATTTGTATTTAATAACTAAATAATTAGTTTTGAAACGTAATTGATAGTTGACTATGAAAGAGCTAACGAAAGCCGAAGATCAGATCATGCAAATTTTATGGACTCTTAAAAAAGGTTTTGTAAAAGACATTATTGATCAACTTCCTGAACCCAAACCGGCCTACAACACGGTATCTACCATTGTAAGAATTTTGGAGAAGAAAGGTTTTGTTGGCTACAAGGCCTACGGCAAAACGCACGAATACTTTCCGCTTATAGCGAAAGAAAATTACACCCGCTTTTACCTCAACAACATGGTAAAAGGTTACTTCAACGGTTCGTTTCAAAACCTGGTATCATTCTTTGCCAAGGAGAACAATCTTAATGTAGGCGATATAGATAAACTGATGAACGAGTTACAAAACCTCAAAAGCAAAAAGCCATGAATACAATCATGAACTACCTGTTTGAGCTAAACCTGGGGCTAATCTTTTTCTATGCAGTATATATTTTATTGTTGGGCAAAGAAACTCAGTTTACCAGCAAGCGTTGGTTTTTGCTTATCGCGATGATGTGCTCGGTTGTATTTCCACTCATTACTATATCGAGTGGCCAAAATACCCTCATCCCTACCCTCAGTAATTCCGCTATGGCTACGTGGTTACCCGAAATTGTGATTGTAGGCAATGGAACTGCATCTGCCTCAGCAACTCCAACCAACTACTGGAGCTGGGTTATTCCTGCTTACCTGATAGTGGCCGTAGTTCTTCTAGTGCTGTTGTTTATTCGCATCGGTCGCATTGTTATGTTTTTCTATCAGGCAAAGCGGTATCAATGGCAAACGTACACAGTGGCCGAATCAACTCACGTGCAAGGCATTTTCTCATTTTTCAATTACATTTTTATTCCAGGTAAAGATTCGATTGATGAGGCAGAGAAAGAAGAGATCCTGCAACACGAAGCGGTGCACATCAAAAAAGGTCATTCATTTGATATTCTATTTGTGCATGTGTTGCAGGCAATATGTTGGTTTAATCCTATCATTTGGTTTTATAAAACATCCCTGGTACAGGTTCATGAATTTGAAGCCGATGCGCGCTCGGTTGAAAACATGGATGTGGACCGGTATTGCGGCCTGCTGGCGAAGGTTGCTTTACAACAAAACGGGTTTGTACTCGCCAATCATTTTACCAATTCCTTCACCTTAAAACGAATTAACATGATGAAAACTGTTAGAAGAAAAATAAGTCAATGGAAAATAGCTACCGCTATTTTAATGCTGGCAACCTATTTTGTTGTAGTGGCCTGTCAGGATCAACTACTTGAGAATGTAAAAGAAGTTGCTGATAACTCAACAATGGCATTATCCTATCCGCTAGAAGTGCAACTTGAATTAGAGAAAGCCCGGCAGGGTATGCCTGGCACTGAATTCTATGTACTTGAAATGAACGATGACGGAAAGCGGAAAATGGATGAAATTATAAAGGAGTTAAAAATTAGCAGCTTAGAGGGAAGGCCCGTAATTGTAAAGGAAGGAAATGAGGTTCGGAATTTCTTTATTTATAACAAAGATGGACAAGCAAAACAAATCAACACTTTAAACTTAAGTATCGATGGAATACATAGTATTGTTGAACATTCGGCCGAACCTAATGGCGGTATGCCCGAATTTTACAAGTACATAGCTGCCAACATGCGGTACCCAGCCGAAGCCAGACGCAAGGGAGTTGAGGGCCGCGTATTTATTGAATTTGTTATTAATGAAGATGGCTCCATTTCGAATGCCAAGCCACTTAAGGGTATTGGCGCTGGTTGCGATGAAGAAGCATTGCGGGTTGTTGCCAATTCCCCAGCATGGATTCCTGCAAAGCAAGATGGAAAAACTGTAAGGCAGCGCATGGTTGTACCTATTGTGTTTAGTTTAGGTAATACAGCCTTAAAATTAGAAGTGCCTAAAGAAGAAAATGGAACTACGGAAGAAATGGTTGTAATTGGCCAGCCCACAAAGAATTAATTTGATCAACGAAAAAAAATGAGGCTGAATTCGAATCAGCCTCATTTTCATTTTTTTTAAATTCCACCAAGCACCTCTTCCAGCTTCTTATGCAAAGCAAGGCCCCGTAAATTCTTGGCAATAATCTTTCCTTGCGGATCAATCAGAATTGAAAAAGGAATGGCATTGATATTATACGTTTGAGCTGCTTGCGATTCGAAATACTTTAGGTCTGATACGTGTGTCCACACCAAGCCATCTTCGGCAATTGCCTGCAACCAATCTTCCTTGGTACGATCTAACGAAACGCCAAATACTTCAAAGCCCTTATCCTTAAACTGATGATAGGCGTTTACCACATTTGGATTTTCCCTGCGGCAAGGGCCACACCACTTTGCCCAGAAATCGATTAACACATACTTACCACGCAACGAAGATAGTTTGGTTTGTACACCTTCCGTATTTGGTAAATCTATTTCGGGTGCTGTTTGACCAATAGCTGTTACCTTCATCTTGTCCACCATTTCGGTAAACTCTTTGGTGTAGCGCGAATCGGGCCAATCTTTTTTAAACTTTTCAGCAGTGCTTACATACAAGTCAAAAAACTTATCTTTATCCAACACATTCTGTTGCAGCAGATTCATAACAGCAAGCGAGGCTGGCTCTTCGCGAATAACATCTGCAACCTGTACATATCCCCTATCCATCAGCTCAAGATATTGTTGTTGCAGTTCCTCTACCTTTGCCTGGTTGCCTTGCGCTGAAGCCTGCGCAAATTCCATTTCCAATTCTGCCATTTGGGGCGAGGTTTGAAGATTACCAAGCATTTGTTGCACCTTCGCAATCAAATCCTGATCGGGCGAACCCTTAATTTCAACAAAGCCATCGGGCCGGTTCCCATCCACATTAATGGTAATATTGCTTTTATTCAGAATGAATGTTACAACCTGTTTGTTGTAAAAATTGATCTGATAATACCCTGGCTCCGTTAGCCAAAGTTTCTTAGAATAAGAATAGTCTGCTTTGAGTTTAATGGTATCGGTAGCTCCAGTGTTGTCTTGCTTTAATTCTTTAACTGAAATTTCACCTGCTTGTGGAAAGCCAACCTTTCCCGAAAGCGAAACCTCCCAACCTGGCTTCTGTTGGTTGCAAGCAAACAAAATCATTACCATTAACATGCAACCCCAAATCTTTTTCATATTCTTTAATTCAGTTTTTGTAAAAATAACTCGTTTACCAATTTCGGATCAGCCTTACCTTTGGTGCGTTTCATGGCCTCGCCCATAAACATAGTAAGTATAGCTTTGCGACCATTTTTATACTCTTCCACCTTTAACGGAAACTCTTTAATAATTTGTTCCACTACCGGCATTAACGTATCTAAGCTACTATCTTGAATCAAGTTTAGGGTTTGCGCCAGCGTTGCCGGGCTAAGTTGCGGATTATGAATCAACTCCGGAAACAACTTTTGAGAAGCGGTAGCAAAACTTACCTTACCGGAATCGACTAAATCAATCAATTGTGCCAATACAGAAGGTTCAATTGGTAATTGATCTGCTTCGATGGCATGCTCGTTTAAATAAGATTTAACAAGGCCCATTAACCAATTGGAAACTGCTTTAAAATTTGAGGTAAACGAACAAGTTGTTTCAAAATAGTGCGCCAACTCTTTTGATTGCGTTAACAGGTTTGCATCGTAGGCGGGCAATTTATAGTTAGCAATAAACTTTGCCTTTAATTCGCGTGGTAACGCAGGCATGGAGGCTTTAATCTCGTTTAACCATTCTTCTGAAACAATCAAAGGACTTAGATCGGGATCGGGAAAATACCGGTAATCGTTTAGCTCTTCTTTGGTGCGCATGCCATACGTTTCTCCGGTGTTGGCATCAAAGGTTCGCGTTTCAGAAACAACCTGGCCTCCACTTTCCAAAATGGCCATCTGGCGCTCTACTTCAAAATCAACGGCACGTTGTACATGGCGCATGGAGTTCATGTTTTTGATCTCCACTTTCTTACCATATTCCGTTGCATCTTTTAGCATGAGCGAAACGTTGGCATCGCATCGCAACGAACCTTCTTCCATGTTGCCATCACAAATGTCGAGGTAGCGCACCAATCTTCGCACTTCACCGAGCAAGGCCCCTGCTTCCTCCGAACTTCGTAGTGCGGGCTCGGTTACTATTTCAATCAGCGGTACTCCGGCCCGGTTAAAATCTACCAATGTATCGGCCTCATTTTCCAGGTGAATAGATTTGCCGGCATCTTCTTCTATGTGGATGCGGTTGAGCGGAATAGTTTGTTCGCCCGCTTTGGTTGTAATGGTTATGTACCCGCCTTTACAGATGGGTGTACGATCTTGCGTAAGCTGATAGCCTTTGGGCAGATCGGGATAAAAATAATTTTTGCGATCGAAAATCTGGTAGCGCGAAATTTCAGAATTACACGCCAGCCCCATCTTAATGGCATATTCAACTGCCTGGCGATTAAGCTTGGGTAGCGTGCCAGGATGGGCTAATGTAATTGCACTTACGTGCGAATTGGGTGCACCACCATACGCAGCCGAATCGGAATTATAGATTTTGCTTTGCGTTTGCAGTTGTGCATGAACTTCAAGGCCGATTACAATTGTGTATTTATCTGTTAAAGTCATGAACCCGTCTAAAGTTTATGTGGATTCAAATGATTTAAGGCCTTGATCTTACTGAAATCCACCGTATTTCTCGAGAGAAGGATTAAATCAAGCGTGAGTGCAGTAGCAGCAATAACTGAATATGGTAGTTTTATTTTGTATTGTTTTCTAATCTGAATGGTCTGGTTAACAATCTCATCAGTTAATCCAACTACCAACGAAGTGCTAACCAAATCCTTCACCTCGGTTGTGACCAACGGGTAACCTAAAAGCTCAATTTTAGTAATTACTGAAATGATGGGCTCTTCATCAAAGCAAATTGAAAGTAACGAACTTCCTTTTTTAGGAATCAGATTGGCTGAGAAATCAATAATAACATTTGTATCAATTAAATATCTCTTTGCCATTCCCCTCTCATTTTTTCTAATTCTTTATTCCAAGCTTTTGCCTGCAAGGGGGATAGGCTACCCGCCAATCGCTCTGATAACTTCTTTTTATTAGTCTTTTCTTTCCCTTTCAAAACCCGAATCAATTTCATAGACTCTAAATCTTCTATCAGTTTTAAAGTCTTTTTATCAATTATTTCAATTGTCAGTTGCGTCATATCAAGCTCATTGTTTTACAAAATAACAATAAAAATTTAAAGCAGGCTAACCCAATATTTATGTACTAATTCTTTATTCAACCTTCAAATCGAGTATTTCTTTCGGGATAAACTTTTCGAGCATAGGGATAAGTTGCTCGCTATCAATCGTTACAAACTTCCAGTCTTTCTTATCAACCGAAGTGGCGATAACAGGTTTAACTGCTATTACACTAAAGAACCGCGTAGTATTATCGTACGCCACATTTGCTTCACCAAACTGCGCAACCAAACCTTGCTTTACCTGGTTAATAGCAGCCTCACCTTCGCCCATGGCCTGCGTGCTGAAACGCATCTTTACAATATTCTTGCTGATGAACTTTAGGTAGTGTGTATTCACAATCTTCTTAATGTGGCTTACTCCTAGCACTTCGGGCATCGACATCTCAACCTCCATCATGTCGTTGTTCAAGGTCTGCTCCAAAATTGCCTTCATCTGCTCGCGAGGCGCGATTTCAAAAATTCCTTCATGCACATGATCCAATGCTTTATCGAATTGCTTGTCCAGCACCAATTGCGAGTAAGCATTAAATTGCTTTATTGCCTCCTTCGTTTTCTGGGCATAGGTAGTAATGAGCAACAGACAAGCTACCCACACCAGTAAGAGTTTTTTCATTTGTAGTCAGATTAATTGTTTTGCTTTTACCAACACGCTATCCAGGCCTTCTAATTTTTTGCCACCAGCTGTTGCAAAGAAAGGTTGACCACCGCCTCCACCATCAATTTCTTTAGCCAGTTCTTTTACCATATTGCCGGCATGATACTTTTTAGTCGCCTCCAGCTTTTCGCCTAACATAACAGCCACTTGTGGTTTTCCATCCACATCGGCTGCAAGAATCAGTAATAAATCATCAAACTGATTGCGCAACGCATAAGCAATGTTCTTCAGCGAATCGGCATTAGGTACACTTACCTTCTCTGAAATTAAAGTGCAGCCATTCGATTTGGTGGCCTTACCCGCCAGTTCATCTTTCAACACGTTGGCTTGCTGCTGGTACATAACCTCCAGCTTTTTCTCAAGCGCGTGCTTCTCTTCCATTAGCGACTTTGCTGAAGCAAGAATGTCCTTCGGATTTTTCAACACCGATTTAACTTCATTCAATAATCGAAGGTTATCATTCAGATATTCTTGCGCACCTTCGGCAGTTACGGCTTCAATCCTGCGCACACCAGCCGCCACCGAACTCTCTGATACAATTTTCAATAACCCAATATTTCCAGTAAACGGAACGTGCGTACCACCGCATAGCTCTACTGAAAATTTCGGATCGAACGTAATCACGCGTACAAACTCACCATACTTTTCGCCAAACAAAGCCATTGCACCCAACGACTTAGCTTTTTCCAAGGGCACATTGCGCTGTTCGTTCAAGGCTATGTTCTCACGGATCTTTTGATTCACGATGGTTTCTACCTTCGCTAACTCAGCCTCAGTCATAGCCGCAAAGTGCGAGAAATCGAAACGTAAAATCTTATCGTTAACCAGCGAACCCTTTTGCTCTACATGTTTACCCAACACCTGGCGCAAGGCTGCGTGCAGCAAGTGCGTGGCCGAGTGGTTATTCATGGTTTGCCTGCGCTTGCTTTCGTTTACAGAAACAAAATAGGTAGCCGCTAAATTTTCAGGCAAGGTTTCGGTGTAGTGAACGATCAGTTCGTTTTCCTTTTTAGTGTCGGTAACCAGAATTTTTTCATTGGCTGTTTCCAACACTCCGGTATCCCCTACTTGCCCACCACTTTCGGCATAGAATGGAGTTTTATCCAGCACAATTTGAAACAACTCTTTATTCTTTTGTTTCACCTTGCGGTACTTCACAATTTTTGCTTCCGCAGAAAGATGTTCGTATCCGATAAACTCGGTCTTTACATCATCACCAACCAAAATCCAATCGCCTGTTTCTTTGGTGGCATCGGCTTTAGAGCGAGATTTTTGTTTGGCCATTTCGGAATCAAAACCTTTTCTGTCAATCGAGAATCCATTCTCGCGTGCTATGAGTTCTGTTAAATCCAAAGGAAAACCATACCTATCATAAAGGGTAAAACAAACTTCACCCATTATCATAGTCGGCTTACCATCTCTATCCGCACCTAAAATCTCGGCACCGCCACTATTAATGAAATCAAGAGCAGCCTCATTGTTCAATGATTCCTCATCACCGTCTTGAGCAAATTTTATAATACCTTCTATTAAAATAATGCCTTTTCCCAAAGTTCTCAAAAACGAAACCTCTTCTTCCAACACCACGCGCGTTACATAATCCAATTGTTGCTGCAATTCCGGAAACACATCTTTAAATTGGTTTGCAAGAACTGGTACTAACTTATGAAAGAATGGCTCTTTGAAATTCAGATAAGAAAATCCATAGCGCACTGCTCTTCTTAAAATTCTCCTGATCACATAACCTGCTCCGGTGTTCGAAGGAAGTTGCCCATCGGCAATCGTAAATGCAACTGCACGAATGTGATCGGCAATTACACGAATAGCGATGTCGGTTTTGACCTCACCCCCCTGCCCCCTCTCCACAGGCGAGGGGGTGGTTGCTGTGTAAACAATACCTGCTTCCTTCGCAATAAAATCCATCAATGGCCGAAACACATCGGTATCGTAATTCGAGGTCTTGCCTTGAATAGCCATGCACAACCGTTCGAATCCCATTCCGGTGTCCACGTGTTTATCGGGCAGTGGTTCTAATGCACCTGATGCAAGGCGATTGAATTGTATAAATACCAGGTTCCAGATTTCTACTACCTGTGGATGGTCGCTGTTCACTAACTCTTTACCGGGCTTTTGCTTCACTTCCGCTTCGGGGCGTAAGTCAATGTGAATTTCTGAACACGGACCACATGGGCCTTGCTCCCCCATCTCCCAAAAGTTATCTTTCTTAATACCGTGAATGATGCGGTCTTCGCTTACAAATTGTTTCCACAACTCTTTTGCTTCCTCATCTACCGGAAGGTTATCGTTCTTATCGCCACCAAAAACAGTAACATAAAGTCTTTCTTTCGGTAGTTTATATTCTTCCGTTAACAACTCCCACGCCCAGGCAATCGCTTCCTTCTTAAAATAATCGCCAAAGCTCCAGTTACCCAGCATCTCGAACATGGTGTGGTGATAGGTATCAAGCCCCACATCTTCCAGATCGTTGTGCTTACCACTTACGCGTAAACATTTTTGAGTATCGGCAATGCGTTTGTGTTGGGGAATGCTGTTGCCCAAAAAGTAATCTTTAAACTGCACCATGCCCGAGTTGGTGAAGAGTAAAGTGGGGTCGTTTTTAAGTACGAGCGGAGCCGAAGGCACTATCTTATGCCCCTTATTTTCAAAAAAATCGAGGAATTTCCGTCTGATTGAAGCTGAATCCATTAATTCTAAATCCGTTTTAACTTTTGCAACTGGTGTTTTTCTCTATATTTATGGGTTTTTAACCCAGATAAGCCGCAAAATTAACCCGCTTGGGTTCATTTTGAAATGAAAGGTTTGATTTTCGAATGTGAATTAAAGGTTAGTTTGGGTTATTAAAAGTTGTGTAGTGTTTAACCCCACATGGCCCTGACAAAATTTTATTATAACCCTAAAACTTTACGGTACGAACGCGCCCGGTTTTCGATCGTGCGATTTTCCCTGGCCATTGTTGGCTACCTGGTTTTTGGCTTTGCGTTTTTTGCTGCATTACTCCTGCTTCAAAACCTGATCATAGAAACGCCAAACGAAAAACAATTGCGGGCCGAAAACAAAGCGTTGAAGGAACATAAGGTTATCCTTACTTCTGTGTTATCAGAATCGAACAAACAATTAAGCGAGTTAAAGCAACAAGATCTTTCGCTCTATCAGCGGTTATTCGAAACACAAGAACCCCAGGCCACCAGTCAGGTGCTACCCGAGCGGGAAGAAATTCTGATTTCGGATGCTGCCGAATTTGATGAATCGGTAACACAACTCGGAAATCGTTTTTCAGAGTTGATACAAACCGCCCGCAGTGGCAATCAGTTTTTCGCTCTGAAAACCCACGTTGGCCGTACCGATGTACCTGCGTTAATCGCTACCCCTTCCTTAGCTCCTGTTCAAAATTTTGAACTTGAAAAATTAGTGTCAGGTTTTGGTACGCGTATTCATCCTTTTCATAAAGGCAAATACCAACACGATGGTGTGGACATTGCGGCTACGCGTGGTACAACGGTGGTAGCTACTGCTCCCGGCCGGGTGCTAATTACCAAGAAGAGCGACCTGGTGGCTGGTTATGGTAACTACATTGAAATAGATCATGGCAACGGTTACATAACCCGCTATTCGCATTTGGAAGATATTGCAGTGCGTACCGGACAAAAAATTGATAAGGGACAACCCATTGCCACCGTTGGTAGCACTGGTGGCTCAATTGCTCCACATTTGCACTACGAGGTGATAAAGCATGGCATTAACCTTGATCCAATCAAATTTTTTATAGAAGGAATTTCATCGGGGCAATACAAAGTTTTGGTCAGTCTATCGAAAAAACAAAACCAATCGCTGGACTAACAATGAACCGGATGCGATACATATATAACGCAGAAACCTGCAAATATGAACCGGTAGTTGTATCGCCAAAAGATGCTGCAAAAAAACTGTTTCGGTTTTTAGGAATTTCATTGGCTCTGGGTATTGCCGGATTGCTTTATTTTAACTCCCGCTATCCGCATTTGGATGAAACTTTCCAAACGCAGATTAACCAGGCTTTGCAAGCAGAGTGGCACGTGCTGTATAAACAGTTGGATCGTACTTCCTCTCAGCTAAGTGCGTTAGAGCACAACGATGATCACAACTATCGGGTAATTCTGGATTTAGAGCCGCTTGATCAATCGCAGCGCGAAGCCGGTGTAGGCGGCCGGGAAAAAGCCAGTAAGTTTATAATCTACCCGTTGGTACGCAACGCTTATGAACAAGCCGAGAAACTCAGAAACCGATTAGAGATAGAAGCTCAATCTTTACAGCAGCTACAACAAGAACTGGAAAAGAAAGAAAAGATGTGGGCTTCGCGTCCGGCCATTCAACCAGTAAGTAATAAAGACCTGAAGCAATTACACACACTTTTTGGTTTGCGGTTACATCCGTTGCTGGGATATGTTAGACCTCACAATGGCTTGGATTTTACCGCGCCAACCGGAGCTCCCATCTATTCAACAGGCGATGGTACCGTTAGTTTAGCGCAATATTCTGAATCGCTGGGCAACATGGTTTTCATCGATCATGGTTTTGGATTTCAAACACGCTATGGCCACATGACTAAATTTATTGTGTTTGCCGGTGAAAAGGTAAAACGAGGCCAGGTTATTGGGTATGTTGGAAATACCGGATTATCGGTAGCAGCTCATTTGCATTATGAAGTCTTGTATCAGGGCAATTACATAAACCCTATCAACTTCTTTCAGCGCGACCTAAATAATAAGGAATACGAAAAGCTGATTGAGATTGGTAGCCAGTCGGCAACTTCACTTGACTAAGTTGATAAAGACCCTCCATGTTTTTATACCAATAGTAAAAGACCTGGAAGGTCTCCATCAATAAAACTTGTAACTCCTTATATTTGCAGCCTTGTAAATTACACCCATGCGCAGCATTTGTTTCCTGATTTTACTGATTAGTTCCATTAACCTTCTTGCTCAAAAAAAAGACACCATTACCGTTATAGGTGTGGGCGACATTATGATGGGTACCAATTATCCTGATAAAGGTGGACTTCCTCCTAACGATGGCCGCGAACTTTTCAGTGAAGTATCAACCATTTTGCAAACAGCCGATATAACCATGGGCAATCTGGAAGGTGTGTTGTTAGATGAAGGCGGAACAGCAAAAACTTGCCGCGATCCTAAAGTTTGTTACGTGTTCCGAAGCCCGGTAAAGTATGCACAAAACCTGGCAGTTGCCGGATTTGATTTGATGAGCCTGGCAAATAACCATGCCGGAGATTTTGGTGATGTTGGCAGGCGCAGCAGCATGAAGGCTTTGGATGAAGTAGGAATAAAACATGCCGGCCTTACCACTACCCCTTATGTAATAATCGAAAAGAACGGTGTACGGTATGGGTTTACGGCTTTTGCACCCAACAGCGGATGTCTCAGTCTGAATGACTTACCGGGGGCCAAAGCAATTGTTCAAGAGTTAAGTTCGTTGTGCGATGTAGTAATCGTTTCGTTTCATGGTGGTGCCGAAGGGCCACAACATCAACACGTACCTCGAAAAAATGAAATTTTCCATGGCGAAAACCGGGGCGATGTGTATGCCTTTGCGCATGGTCTGATCGATTCCGGAGCTGATATTATTTTTGGACACGGACCGCACGTTACCCGTGCTATTGAAGTATATAAAAATCGCTTTATTGCTTACAGCCTGGGAAATTTCTGTACATATAGTGGTATTAATGTAAACGGAGTAAACGGCCTTGCTCCCATCATTAAGGTGTATGCTTCCCCGCAAGGCGAATTTTTAAAAGCTAAGATTACTTCAACCAACCAAACGTTTCGTTCACCTGTAAAACTAGATCCGCAACAGCAGGTACTTACCCGCATTCAACAACTTACGCGCGAAGATTTTCCGGAAAGTACTTTAAAAATAAGCGATGATGGTTGGGTAATGTCATCCACAAAATGATGTGCACAGCTTGTAGATAAAAAAAAGTTATCACGTTGCTTCAAGTTTAAAGAATTGTTACTTTGCACAGAGTTCGCCACCCAACAGCAACTCAACCAAGCCCCTTTTAGTCCCTCATGGCGTATAAAGAAAAAGAAATTGAGAAGATATATTACTCAATCGGTGAAGTAGCCGAGATGTTTAATGTAGCCCCCTCCCTTATTCGCTTCTGGGAATCTGAGTTCGACCTTATTCAACCCAAGAAAAACCGAAAAGGCAATCGTCAATTTACCAAAGAAGATATAGATCATGTACGCACTATCTACCACTTGGTAAAAGAGAAAGGTTTTACATTGCAAGGCGCTAAGGAAATGCTAAAAAACGATAGCCAGGCAGTGCGCGATAAAATGGATTTGCTCGATTCGCTAAAAAAAGTGCGCCAATTTCTGGTGCAGGTGCGCGAAAAACTTTAATCATTACCTTTTAGTTTAAATTTCCGGTTTCAAGTATGGATCAGGAACGCCTTTCATTTGTGGCTTTGCACTTCATACCGGGCATAGGCGATTTCCTGGTAAAGCAATTGGTAAGCTATTGTGGTTCGGCCGAACAGGTTTTCAAAACACCTAAAGGTAAACTTTTAAAAATACCCGGTGTGGGTGAAATTTCGGCTGCGGCTATTAAGCATGGTAATACTTTTCAGGAAGCTGAAAAAGAATTGAAGAAGGCAGAGCGCGATGAAGTTGAACTTATTCTGTACACCGACAAAAAATATCCGGTGCGACTTAAGTCTCTTGAGGATGCCCCGGCTTTACTTTATTATAAGGGCAATCAAAATCTGAATGTGCCCAAAGCCGTTGGCATTGTGGGAACCAGGCAAGCTACAGAATACGGTAAAGAAATGGTGGAGCGTATTTGTCAGGAACTTGTTCCGCATCATCCATTAATTATTAGTGGTCTTGCATACGGAATTGATATTACCGCACACAAAGCCGCATTGAAAAACAAACTGCCCACTATTGGTGTGATGGGTAGTGGTATGGACGTGATTTATCCGGCAGCTCATAAAGAAACTGCGAAGAAGATGCAGAATCTAGGTGCCTTGATTACTGAAAACCGCTTTGGTACCAAACCCGATGCGCATAATTTTCCGGCACGCAACCGCATTATTGCCGGTATGTGCGATGCACTGATTGTAGTAGAAGCTGCCGAAAAAGGGGGTGCTTTAATTACTGCCGATATTGCCAACAGCTACAACAAAGATGTGTTTGCAGTACCGGGCAACCTGATCCAGAGTTATTCAGAAGGCTGCAACAAGTTGATTAAAACCAATCGGGCAAATTTATATTCGTCCGTTAAAGATCTGGAATATATTATGAACTGGTCGGCAGAAACCACTGCTGTTATACAACCCGATTTAGATTTAAGTGCGTTCGATGCGGATGAACAAAAAGTGATTCGTCTTTTGAAAGAAAGGAAAGCACCTGTTATGATCGATGAATTAAGTTTTAAATCATCGCTCGCACCCAGCCGCTTAGCTTCGCTCTTACTTACTTTAGAGTTTAAGAATATAGTGAAGTCGTTGCCGGGGAAGATGTTTGCATTGAAATAGTTACTGGTCACTGGTTTCTGGTTGATCAGAGTAACCTTATGAAGATACTGGTTACTGATCACCGAATACTGATGATCGATTACCGACCTACTGAAATACCTCGTTAGCCATTACCAACGCTTTACTAAATTCTTCCTTATTCAGTTTTAAATCAACTTTTGATTCTAAAAAAGAAACAATCGTTTCGGTAGCCATATTTCCTACCAACTCATCTTTTGCCATCGGGCAACCACCAAAACCTTTTAGCGCACCATCAAATCGCTGACAACCCGAATTAAATGCAGCTTCAATTTTTTCTATACTCGTTTTAGGATTGGAATGGAGGTGTGCGCCAAATTCAATAGCGGGGAATTTTTTGATTAATGATTTAAACAAGTATTCAATCTGTTGTGGTTCCGAAACTCCAATCGTATCGGCCAACGAAATAATCTTCACGCCAAGTGTAGCCAGTATATCCGCAAACTGTTCTACAATCCCGACATCATAAGGATCGTTATACGGATTACCAAACCCCATACTGATATACACAACTTGTTGCTTGTTGCAGCGGGTACACAACTCCTGAATATCGCTTACGGTATTTAATGCTTCGCTAATCGATTTGTTAGTGTTGCGTTGCTGAAACGTTTCGGAGATGGAAAGCGGAAACCCGAGGTAGCGAATAACATCAAACTTACAGGCATCTTCTGCTCCACGCACATTGGCTACAATAGCCAACAAGTTAGATGATGTATTTACCAAGTCGAGTTTATTTAAAACCTCGGCAGTATCGCGCATTTGTGGAATGGCTTTAGCCGAAACAAAACTTCCAAAATCAATTGTATCAAATCCCACCTTCAATAACTGGTTTAGGTAGGCAATTTTTTTTTCGGTTGGGATAAACTCCTTCAGGCCCTGCATGGCATCGCGCGGACACTCAATAATCTTCATGCTATTAAGGTACTGTTAACTTTTTGTTCCGGCAACAATCGATTTAAAATCGGTAAGCGCCACATACCCGAAATTTTCCGGTTAGTAATCGGAAGTATTGGCCATTTAACTGAAAAACCTGTCGTATCTTCGTTCTCAAAGGATTAATTTACCAAGTGATTTAAAAATTCTATGCCTTTACCTTCGTTTGCCGGTTCGCTGGGTTATAAAAGAGCTGCCCACTTGTTGCATCGGGCTACTTTCGGGCCAACCAAGCTACAGATTGATTCATTTACAACTCTTACTGCTAACCAGGCAGTAGCCTTGCTGTTTCAACAACCGCTGCCCGATCCAGTACTACCACTCGATCCACAAACCGGCACAGAATGGGTGCTTACCGGCACCACCCCGGCCAACAGTGGCGACCCTGAACTACAAGAAATCTTTAAAGGTTGGTTCATGGGGCAAATGCTAACGTTAGGTGTTCCACCCGGTAATCAATTAGCTTATTCAACACGCGAAAAAATTGTTTTCTTTTTACACACCGTTCTCACCACCATCCAATCAAAAGTAGATAATAGCCGTTCACTTTACTTTCAAAATCAACTGTTCCGCAAATTTGCATTTGATAAAACCCTTCCGGTAGAATTTAACTTCAAAGAACTAACCAAAAAAATAAGCGTTGACAATGCCATGTTGCGCCTGCTAGACGGCAACCTGAATGTACGCGGCAGCGTAAACGAAAACTATGCACGCGAACTGTTGGAGCTTTACTCCATCGGAAGAGGCCTGGAAGGTACGTTACCACCGGCTACCACTCCTGGCGACTATTTTAACTTTACGGAACAAGATGTGCGCGCGGCAGCAGCGGTACTTTCAGGTTGGGAATTAGACACAACATTTTCAACCTTTGATGAAGCCGTTAATCTTTATACAACCGGAACACAAAAACTTCCGCGCGGCAAAGTGCGGGGCAGCACTACTAATGCCAATGCGCATGATAATGCAGTAAAACAATTCAGCGACAGGTTTGGCAATGCAACCATTCAACCCGATCCACTACTTTTAAACGGTACCAATGCCACCGAAGCAAGTGCGTTGGATGAGATCAGTAAACTAATTGAATTAATTTATGCGCAGCCTGAAACAGCCCGAAACTTTTGCAGGCGGGTGTACCGCTATTTTGTGTACCACGAAATAACTCAAAGCACAGACGATACCATAATTGCCGAAATGGCAAACACATTTATCAACAGCGGTTATAAAATTCAACCGGTGCTGGAAGATCTATTTCAAAGCCAGCATTTTTACGAAGCTGCTGCCGGAGTGAACGATGACAACTTTGGTGGCATCATTAAGTCGCCACTTGATTTAATGATTGGTACGCTGCGTTTATTCAATGTACAACTACCCAACCCGGCCACAAATACTGCCGCCTACTACGAGCAAACCGGTGATTTAATCCGGGCACTATCGAACATGGGCATGCATTTTTACGAACCGTTTGATGTAGCCGGTTACGATGCCTACCATCAATATCCCATTTACCACCGTAGCTGGATCAGTACCAACTACCTGGTAAGCCGGTATGAGTTTATCCGCAACCTCATTTCCGATAGCCAGATGGGCGGGATGATGAAGATTGATCCCGTTGCATTTGTGCAAACCAATATCAGCAATGCCATTGCCTCCAATGCACGATCATTGATAATTGAATTGGCTAAATACTTTTTGCCATTGGCCGATAATCTTACGTTCGATCCTGCTGCCGATGATAATGCCGGGCTTACTGCTGAACGCTTGAATTATTTTCTAACGGCATTTTTGAAATCACCCCAGATTGATGCCGACCCGGAAGCTGCCTGGACATTCCGCTGGAATAACCCGGTAGATATGGAAGTGGTAAGGCGACAACTTGAAAGTTTGTTTAACGCCATGTTGCAGTCGCCCGAGTATCAACTTTATTAACAACAAAATGAAACGCAGAAACTTTATAAAGAAACTATCGCTGGCAGCAGTTCCCTTTACATTAGGCGGCATCCCTATTAAACTAATGGCCGAAAATTCGCTTACGCGGATGGCCAGTCATAGCACCAACGACCGTGTTTTAATCATTCTACAACTGCATGGCGGCAATGATGGCCTCAACAGTATTATTCCGGTGCAAGCCTACGATGAATACTATCGTTGGCGCGCCAACATTGCCATACCAGCCAAGAACAGTGCCCGTAAAATGATTTTGTTAGACAACACACTGCCTGCCGATGCCCAGGTTGGTTTACATCCGGATATGCTGGCCATGAAAGATTTGTACGATCGTGGTAGAATGACTGTGGTTCAGGGTGTTTCCTATAAGAATAATAATGGCTCGCACTTTCGTGGAAGAGATATCTCGTTTATGGGTGGTGGGTTCGATGATTACTTTTCATCAGGTTGGGTAGGCCGCTACCTGCAGCAGGAGTTTGCTCCTAAGCAATACCCGGATGAATTTCCGAATGCCGAAATGGAAGATCCACTTGCTATCGAGATGGGTAGCGATGTATCACTCATCTTTCATCAGCAGGGAAACATTCCTACTTCCATCTCTATCAATAACCCCGAAAGTTTTGCACGGCTGGTTAGCGAACTGGAAGGTTTTTCAGATCAGGGTATTGACCCGCGAGGAAAACCACCCCTTGCGTTAGATAACTCCCCATACGGCAAAGAATTAAATTGGATTTTAGGGCTGGAAAACAAATCGCAGGATTATGCCGAAAGGTTAAACGAAATTTACCAACGCGCCCCCGTTTCAACCGTTACCTATCCGGAAAAGTACCCGTTTAATGCGCCCCGCGGCAGCATGCGCAATGGATTAACGCCCCAGCTTCAACTTATTGCACGATTGCTGGATGGTGGCGGTGCAGGATTGGGTGTAAAAACAAAAGTGTTTCTTGTTAAACTTGGTGGGTTTGATACACATGCTGAGCAAGTTGAAAGTTATGACCCCACGATGGGGCAACATGCAGCCCTTATGTATCACATTGCATCAGCCATGAAAGCCTTTCAGGATGATTTGAAAGCACGTGGCCTTGAAGATAGAGTACTAACAGTAACTACATCTGAGTTTGGCAGACGCGTTCGTGCAAACGGAAGCTATGGTACCGATCATGGTACGGGAGCACCGGTTATGATTTTTGGAAAAGGCGTGCAACCCGGTGTGGTAGGCAAAGTACCCGATATGAGTTTGCAGAATGTAGAGATGCAATACGACTACCGGCAGATTTATGCTAACCTGCTGCGCGATTGGATGTTGGTTGATGAAACCAAAATCAACACCGATATTTTCTTTAAAGATTTTTTGAATGGCGCGAAGGAAGAAGGTACCGGCAACTATGAGCCCTTACCCCTTGCACAACAAGTAATTTCAGGTGTTACAGATAATTTCATTAGCACGAGGTTTAACCTGCAAGATTGTTATCCCAATCCGGCAAACGAAACCACTACCATTTCGTTTACAATTAACACTTCCCAACTGGTTTATCTCACATTAAAAGATTTTCAAGGACGAACTATCAATACGTTATTGGCCGAAGAAAAGCCTGAGGGCACACATGAAGTTACTGTAAATGTTACTTCTTTGCCCCCGGGCACGTATTTTTATCAACTTAAAACCGGCTTCCTACAGGAAACCAAAAAACTTATTGTTATCCGGTAGCCATGAAATACGCATCAACAAATTGCAGACCGAAGTGCGATGATTAAACAGGGGTATTCTATCGAAGCTGTGGCAAAAACCAAGAATCAGAAGGCAATCGACAAGTTGCTATCATTCATGTATGAAAATTAAACAAATGAAAGTTATTCTATCACTTACCCTCACGTTTCTGATCTGCTCATCAGGCTATGGACAGTTTAAACGAAAATCAAACAACAGCCTCCCCAAACCACGCCCCACGCAACAAACTAAGTTTTTGGAGAAACAATGGTGGCTGGGGTTTAAAGCCGGTACCAACCTTGCGCAAGCCAAGCCGATTCAATCTTACACGGTAATGGTGCCCACTAATTATGCGGGTGAACTTAACCTAAAATCGTACGATTCATTTTTAAAAACCGGAAGCCAGGCTGCATTGGAAGCTACCTTTTATTATAAGGGTTTATCGTTTAGTGTACAGCCAACTTATCGCCATACCCGTTTTACATATTTCAACCAGTTTAGATGGTACAATGCCGAGAACAGTGCCGAAACGCTGGAGTTACGCTACGATCAAGAACAAAAGTTAGATTATGCCGATTTTCCGTTTTTCATTAAGTATGATATACTACGCGATAAACTTCGCCCGTATGTACAGGTAGGTATTTCTTATTCATTGTTGATTAATGCCAATAAAGCTGTAAGCATTAAAGGTACCGATTATGCTTCGGGTGGCACCAACCAATTTTCAAACGAAACCCTAATAGTAGGGGCCAAAGATTTATTTGAAAACTATTGGGGGCTTGCAGCCGGTGTGGGTTTGGACTATAACCTGGGTAATGTGCGGATTGTATTGGAGGGTTCGTACTGGAAAGGCATGAGTAACATTACCAATACAAAAAACCGATTTGGCAACGACAGGTTAGCCGGTATTGGCGATGCGCAAGATGATATGAAACTCAACAACATTGTTATTTCAGCGGGAGTATTATTTCCGATGCGTTTCCTCAGCAGTAATTTCAAAACCTTAGATCGTTAATACCATGCGTTATCTTTTTATATTCGGATTACTCCTATTAGCAGCTTGTTCAAACGAATCGGATCCGGCTGCCGATAAAGCAAGCTTTACCCGCATTTATGACAATAATAAATTCAATGCTACCTACTACCCCATCGACATTAAACAAACTCCCGATGGTGGTTATTTAATTTTAGGCGGGCGCAGATTAACCAACTCTAACTTTTCAGGTATTTATTTACTAAAGGTTGATGAGTTGGGTGGCTTTATTGCTGAAACTGAAGTTGCAGACGAATTGGTTGCACCCATTGGCCCCTTGTTGGTTGCCAACGATGGTTATTATTTCTTTTGTATGACCAATGTTGGCTTGCAAACGCAACTTGTTAAGTTAGATGCAGATGGTACCATTGATGGACAATTTAATGTAGCGGGAAATTATCCGGCTGCAGCTGCGCAAGACGGCAGTAATTTTTTATTACTGAGTTATGACAATCAGGATAAGGAAAGTGTAGTGTCAGTAGTAACGCCAACCGGATCTGTTAGCTCCAGTAAATCATTTTCTATTGGTGCAGGCGATGCTGTTGAAGAGCCAATTATAAACCACTACTTGCGCACGGGGCGCCAACTACCGTTTTTAGTTGGTCGCATGCCTGGTGGGGTTTTTTATTTTAATGGTTTTTATAATTATACCCTCTCGCTTGCCTTTACCAATCTTGCAGCCGATGAACCACAAGGAATAGTGCAAGGCCAACAAGATGATGGTGGACTAAGCCAGGTTGTACCTTTAGAGGGTGGCAAGTTTGCATTAGCCCGTTTTAATTTTGGCGATAACTATTTTTTGCCCACAGCTACCTTAAATTCTTCAGGCATAAGTGCCAGTACCGATTTAGGTGGTAACTCCATGCCTGAATTAACGCCTAACGCTACTGTAAAAATACTCCGGACAACAATAAATGCCCGCAAAGTTGTTTTGTATGCCAGTAATACCCGCAGTAAGCAGATAGCATTGGTTGGATACGATGAGAGTACAGGATCGTTAATCGGAAGTAAATACCTGGGTTTCTCAAATCCCTTTGAAGTGGCATCGCTTACCCCCACTACCGATGGCGGATTGGCAGTATGTGGTACTACGTATGTAGCCGGACGCTTTGCGCGCATCTGCATTTTCAAGTTATCGGCACAAGAATTAACCGAAGCCTTTAAAGGATTTTAATATCTCGTTCGTTTTTTCTTCCTTGGTCATAATTTCAATTATGATCAATATAGAAGAATACAAAGAACTGAAACCACTAACCACATTTGGGGTGCAGGCTAACGCGCGTTACTTCTGCACCATTACATCGTTGGCACAGTTGAGCGAACTTATTCAGCATCCTGTTTACCAGAATAATAGTCGTTTTATATTAGGGGGTGGCAGCAATGTGTTGTTTACTGCTCAGTATAACGGTCTTGTTATTCAAAATGCACTGAAAGGCGTTTTCATTAAGCATGAAGACGAAAGTTCAATAAACATTGAAGTAATGGCTGGCGAGAACTGGCATAACCTGGTATTATATTGTGTAAACAACAACTGGGGTGGAATTGAAAACCTCGCGCTTATACCCGGAACTGTTGGTGCTGCACCTATTCAAAACATTGGTGCTTACGGTGTAGAAGTAAAAGAAGTAATCAAATCGGTTACCGGTATTGATCTTGAAACTGGAATAACAAAGACATGGCTTAACCACGAATGTAACTTTGGTTACCGCGATAGCATCTTTAAAGGCGCACTGAAAGAAATTTTTTTTATTTCAAGTGTTACTTTAACTCTCAGTAAAAAAACACATCGCATCAACACAAGCTACGGAGCAATTAATGAAATACTCAAACAACAAAATATTTCAACACCAACTATTCAACAAGTAAGTAATGCTGTTATGCAAATCAGAAGAAGTAAACTACCTGATCCTACCGTACTGGGTAATGCTGGCAGCTTCTTTAAAAATCCAACCATTACACTTTTACATTATCAGCAGTTGCAAAAAATGTTTCCCGATATACCCGGTTATATTTCTGTAAATCAAGAAGTTAAAGTGCCTGCTGGCTGGTTGATAGAACGCTGCGGCTGGAAAGGAAAACGAATAGGTGATGCAGGCGTGCATACACAACAAGCATTGGTGTTGGTTAACTATGCTAACGCAAGTGGTAATGAAATTTTTTCGCTTGCTATGGATATCATTTCATCTGTAAAAGAAAAATTCAATATCGAATTAGTATGCGAAGTAAACATCAAATGATGATGTTTGATATTGAGTTATGATGTTGCTTGATTAAAAATTTCAATCATAGTTTTTATTGACATCAAAAAATTTTTTCAGCAAAATTTTTGTGAATTAATTTTTTATTATACCTTTCGTACAGTTTTAACTAAAAACATTAAAACGTTATGGCAAAAAAACCCGCTAAGAAAGCAGCTAAGAAAAAAGTAGCCAAGAAGGCTGCTAAGAAAGTTAAGAAGGCTGCTAAGAAGAAGAAGTAATCAAGCTAAGCTTGATGCTTTTACAAAGAGAAGTGATCCAGGATCACTTCTCTTTTGTTTTTATAATCATATTAACAAGTTTCTTTAGGGGCATCTGTTGTAACTAATTTTTTATTCAGCAATTATAAAGGACTACCAACATTCATAATTTTTGCATTACTAAAAATGTATTCAATACCATCTAACAGAGTTTGGTTAGTTTTTTGAAAAATCATTGAACACGAATTCTAAGAACGTTGATTTACCATTTCCTCAATGTTGTGTTAACATGATTGGTATAAGCATTCAACCCTTTTAATATACCGGACGGTTTCGTTTTACATGTGCGTTAAAAAAACTTATATACTATTTTAAACCCGAACGTTTTTACCTCTTAATGATTCAGGTAATTCCCACAGATTATTTTTTCAAAATCCGGCTGGTGGCAACTCTAAATAGCTGCACAACAGGTATCTAAATCAGGAAAAGCATAAAAAAATTAGAATAAACTAGAATCAAACAGTTCTGTTGAGATGTTTAATGCATAATCTCGGTTAATTAGTGCGTTTACTACCTATGCAATGCATTGAAATTCATTTGATTAATCATACGATTGCGGAAATTTAATCGGCCTAATGCTTGTTTACCGATCGAAACGCCTCATACCTTTGCACCTAAATCAAATACAAACAACCATGGCTAAAGCAACCACAAAATCTACCGCTGAAAAGAAACCAGCAGCAAAGGCAGCTTCAAAAGCCAAGTCGCTAACTATCGAAACTGCTGCAGAGGCCACGCTTGATAAACTTCGTGCGCTAACACTTGAGCCGCAATTACAGGCAGATTTAGAATGGTGCCTGGGAAGTTACCGGTATGATGGAAACCCTGTTGGACTGGTAGAAGCGCTAAGCCGTGCCATTGGTGTACTAAAGGCTGAGCAAGCTAAAAAAACCAAAGGTGTTACGGGAGCATTTGTAACCAGCATCGAAAAGGTTCTCGCTTAACTTTAATTTGTCTGCTTTAGTAACATCGTTTACGTTCGCAGTCTCTATTCGTAAATCACACGCTTCAGGTAAAACCCGATTGGATCAATCTGTGGTAAGGTTTTACTTTCAATTAGGAGAGGCGTCTTATCCAGTTTATAAAGTGTGTTAACGCCATCTGCGAGAATTTCGACCGGCAGCATCATACCTTCAAAATTCACAACCTTAACGGCATACTTTCCTTCTCCTATTTGTTTAACATTCATCTCCAGTTTATTGGTTGTGCGCAAATAGAAATCAAATAATGGCTGCAGGTTTGTTTTTGATCTTGCACTGAATAACTGCTCTACATCTTTGGTGGAAACAAAATTGTGATAGGTATAGCGTGAATCGGTTGCCAATATTTTTAAGGTTGGAAAGAAAATACTATCACCAATAACATACCGCAGTGTGTGCATAAAGAGTGCGCCTTTTCCATAAATATCGCTGTGATAGGTATCGTCAGAATCTACCACCTCGCCTTGCACAATCGGTTTTTTGTTTTGTGCATTTTGAGCATGGCGTCTCATTAC
This sequence comes from Cyclobacteriaceae bacterium, assembly GCA_019638395.1. Taxonomy (GTDB): domain Bacteria; phylum Bacteroidota; class Bacteroidia; order Cytophagales; family Cyclobacteriaceae; genus ELB16-189. The sequence goes on along the minus strand of JAHBTX010000003.1, from coordinate 865,308 downwards.
GCGTTGGTACGCTTCTTCTCCTTCCATTTCGCGTACATATAACGCATCGCCATACGAGCAAATGCCCTCTTGAATCCACATGTGCGCCCAATCGATATTAGTTACTTTATTAGCCCACCATTCATGACCAAACTCATGCGTAAGCAGCCAATCAAAATCCTGACCACCTACCTGTGTATAGTTAAACTGGTTTCCGTAGGCATTCATGGACTGATGTTCCATCCCCAGATGAGGTGTTTCTGCTATTCCTATTTTTTCTTTAGCCCAGGGATATTCACCAAAATATTTTTCCAGCACCCGGCATGTTTGGGCCAATACTTCCAGGTGATGCGGTCCCTTCTCTGCGTGTTCCTCCAACACATAAAACTCCATGGGTATTTTATTACCCAAAACAGAGGTGTAGGTACTGGTAACTTTACTGTATTTGCCAATATTAAATACCAGGCAATAATTACTAATGGTATAGTTTGTTTTCCAATGCCATGTAGAAGTTGTTGATGTATTCGTTACTTTCTTAAGCAAACCGGGCCCAGCTACTGAAAGTCCTTTTGGAACAGTAATGATCAGATCGGCACCTTCATTAGGTTCATCGCTCGGATGGTCTTTACAGGGAAAAAATATTTTACCACCTTCTGCCTGGCATGTAATAGCCACCCAGGGGTTTCCTTTTGAATCGGTACTCCATGTGAAGCCGCCATCCCACGGGGCCCTGAGTGCCACACCGGGAGTACCACCGTACATAACTTTTATTTTTACTTTCCCTGCCGAAAATGGTTTTGCACCGGTTATGGTTAGTAGGTCATCTTTGGTATGGGTAAAGTTTTCTTTTTTACCATTTACCCATGTTTGTTCAACTGTAAGCCCGTGCCATAAGTCAAGCACCAGCACAGGCGAAGCAGTTGAAAGATTAAGTTCTATCTCGGTATAACCGTTAATGGTTTTCTTTTCCGGGTCCACTTGCAGCGCAATGGTGTAGTGGCGGATATCCATAATAGCTTGTTCCGGTTTTAAGGCTCCACCTGAACGTAGATTCTGCCCCCATGCAAACATGGGCATAAGCAGCAAGAAGAAGTATCTTTTCATTTCATTTAATAATTGACGAGTATCTGCTATCTGGTAATTATGCTAGTAAACTTAAGAAACTACCCAATAACTCAACCACATCTTTACACAACCGGATATTATACTATACAGTGCTTTGTACAGCTTAAGCCGGGATTATGTACTAAAAAATATTTAAACAAGTTGATGTCTAACAGGCTAATTCATTGGCGGCATCAAATCGCATCAGGCAGGTTGATACGTTTTGTAACGATAAATTTGTACTGAAAGTATGGATATCTATTGACTATCGCACTAATTCGTCTTTACAGTTTTACGCGGTCCATGCGAGGCGCCAGCACATGCATGAGCAACCACGCAAACAGGTAAGCAAACCCGCAGATCAAAAACAAGATGTTGTAGCCTGTTGTAATGTACCCCAAGGTTTTGTAATGCTGAAGCAAATGCCCCACCAGCAAGGGAAACAAGAAAGAACCAATTGAACCGGCCATACCGCCAATACCTACTACTGAACTAACAGCTTTTTTAGGAAACATATCGGAAGTAGTTGTAAAAATATTGGCACTCCATGCCTGATGGGCTGCAACTGCCAGACTCATAAGTGCCACCGCCACCCAAATATTATCTACGAAGCGCGCTGTCATAATTGGCATTACACTAAATGCAAATAAAAGCATTGCGGTTTTACGGGCTTTAAAAACAGGCCAGCCTTTCTTTATTAACCAAGAGGATAGATAACCACCGCCAATACTTCCAATGGTGCAGGCTGTATAAATGATAGCAAGTTGCAGGTTGGGCTTTCTGAAATCAACACCATATACTTCTGTAAAGTACGAAGGCAACCAAAACAGCAAGAACCACCACACCGGGTCGCTAAAAAATTTACCTAAAATAAATGCCCAGGTTTGTCTTATGCCTAATAGCTTAATCCACTTTATAGGTTTTGATTCTTCCTGTTGTTCATCCTCATCGCTGTGGATGAGTTTATATTCTTCGGGTGATAGTCGTTTTTGTCGGGAAGGTATTTCATAAAATATAAACCAGAAAATGAGCCACACAAACCCTACCAACCCGGTCCAAATAAAAGCCTCTTCCCAACCATAAGCACCTACTATCCAGGGTACTAATAAAGGAGCAACCACAGCACCAATGTTGGTACCCGAATTAAAAATTCCTGCAGCCAAAGCCCGTTCACGTTTAGGAAACCACTCGGCCGTTGCTTTGATGGCTGTAGGAAAATTTCCCGCCTCACTAATTCCTAAAAATGCACGCATAAACCCAAAGCCGGCTGTAGTTCGTACAAACGCATGCCCTATGGCAGCAATACTCCAGAAAAATACCGAAATGGTATAACCCATTTTTGTTCCCACCCAATCTACTATTCTGCCAAACACCAGATAACCGAAAGCATAAGCCGCACTAAAGGCCATTACAATATTGCTATAGTCAATTTCATTCCAGTTGAATTCTTTTTCCAGAACGGGCTTGAGTAAACTCAATACTTGCCGGTCGATATAATTGATTGTTGTAGCTGCAAAGAGGAGCCCACATACCACCCAGCGATAGTTGGGCCACGGTTTACCAGTTGGGTTATTCAATGTTTAAAGCAGTTTATTGGTAATAATTCATTGTAACTATAGTCTATGATCAATTGTCGATGGATGTGTTTCGTCAACTACTCTCGACTATGTACTAACACCTAAACACTATTTAAACTCCTCCATAAGCACTAAAGGCACCATCTACGGGTACTACAATTCCTGAAACAAACTTCGATGCATCTGAGCAAAGCCAAAGCAGGGTTCCGCTAAGCTCATCGGGCTCGCCAAATCGCCCATAGGGAGTTCCACGAATAATTAACTGACCGCGCTCGGTTAAGCTGCCATCGGCATTGGTTAACAGATTACGATTTTGTTCGGTAAGAAAAAAACCGGGTGCTATCGCATTAACACGAATGCCTTCACCAAACTTTTTAGCCATCTCTACAGCCAGCCATTGGGTAAAGTTGCTAATGGCCGCTTTTGCTGCACCATAGCCCAATACACGCGTAAGCGGGCGAATGGCCGTCATGGAAGAAATATTAATGATAACCCCTTGCTTAGTTGCGGCAAGCGATTCGCCAAAAATCTGGGTAGGCAAAACCGAACCGGTAAGGTTCAGATCAACCACACTTCGGAAGTCGTCAATATTTAAATCGAAGATGGTCTTATCTGGCATAACCACCGCACCGGGCATATTACCCCCGGCACCGTTTACCAGTATATCAAGCTTGCCGAATTGTTTTATGATAATCTCTCTGGCAGCAAGTAGCTGTTCTTTATTTAAAACATCTGCTGAAATTCCGATGGCGCGGCCTCCATTAGTAATTATTTGCTGTGCCAGTTGATCGGCCGCTTCTTTTCTTCTTCCAATTATTACTATTGCTGCCCCGGCATTTGCCAATGCTTTGCACATGGCATTTCCTAATACCCCGGTACCTCCGGTAACAACAGCAACTTTAGAATTAAGTGAAAACAGGTTTTCCAGATACGACATAGTCTATGCATTAATTATTGTTCTTGTAAAATTTTTGACTTACAAGGTGTAAAAATGTTCTACAAAATTGGAGCATTAACCGATTTATTTTGAAAACTCTTTTGAAGTACACCCCTTGCCCTTTAACTTTAGTGCCATAGGATTGACTAACGGAGGGCGCATGCAGAAACTTTTACTAACGTATCTCTTATTATTACCTGTTTATGCTTTCAGCCAGTTAACTGTTTCTGGCAAGATTACAGCTGTTACCGATCCATCAGGATTACCGGGAGTAAATATTACGATAAAGGGAGGAACACAAGGAACCATTAGCGATTTAGATGGGCAATATTCCATTGTTGCACCGGCTGATGCCATTCTGGTATTTTCATTTGTAGGTTACAGAACGCAAGAAATTTCTGTATCCGGAAAAATAAGAATTGATGTTTTATTGGAAGAGAATGCACAACAACTCAGCGAAGTAATTGTAACCGGATATGCTTCCGTTTCTAAGCGGGATTTAACCGGCTCAATCGTTTCTGTTAAGTCCGATAAATTCAAAGAGATTTCTATTAACGGGGTTGATCAGGCCCTGCAAGGCCAGGTTGCAGGCGTTCAGGTTACTCAATCAAGCGGTACACCCGGTGGTGGTATTGCGGTGCGTATAAGAGGCTCTACTTCCATAAGTGCAGGCAACCGGCCTTTATTTGTGGTAGATGGTATCCCCGTTGAAACGGGTAGTTTATCGGCACGTAATTTTGGCGGGCAAACCGATAATGCACTGGCCATGATCAATCCTAATGATATTGAATCGATGCAAGTGCTCAAAGATGCATCAGCCAAAGCCATGTATGGGTCGCGGGCTTCTAACGGAGTAGTAATTATTACTACCAAACGCGGCTCTAAAAATTCAAACACAAAAATCACATTAGATGTACAACGAGGAGTTATCGATCCGGTGAACAAACTTAAATTACTTAACGCTACCCAGTTGCTTGAACTGCAGCGCGAAGCAGCAACCAATGCAGGCGAAAACCCGGAAGCATTAGGCTTAATACCCGGTATTACCAATGGCGTTAGCACCGACTGGCAAGACGAAGTACTGCGAAGTGGTATTATGCAGCAATATCAGGTTGCTGTGAGCGGGGGCGATAATAATACAACCTTTTATGTAAGTGCCAACTACCGCAATGAGGAAGGCGTACAACTAAACAATAGTTTTGAACGCATGGGGGCCACGTTGAATTTTGATCAACAAGTTTCGCGTAAAATTAATCTAGGTACTAACCTAACGTTATCGCGCACACTTAATAATCGGGTAAAAGGCGACAACTTTTTAGATGGCGTTTATTCGGGTGCAATTAAAAGTTTGCCTTATTACGTACCGTACGATGAAAACGGTAAATTAATTGGCCCCGGTTCAGGTATGTATGCCGGGTTTCCCAACTTTAATCCGGTGGCTCAAGCCTTGTTGCCGCGCTTTGAAACTCTTACCTTAAAATTAATTGGTGGACTACATGCTACCTACGAAATAAAACCCAACCTGCGCCTGAAAGGCCAGGTTAGTATTGATTACAATGATATTACCGAAGATCAATACGAATCATCACAAACTGCCATTGGCGGATTTTTACCCAGCGTAGGTGGGCAAGGCTATGGTGTATTTATTGCCCAGGCTGCTTCCAATATGGTTTCAAATCTTACATTATCGTACAGCAAAAAATTTTCAGACAAACATTCATTTAGCGGTTTTATCGGTACCGAAGTTTTTCGCACATTTTACAATGGCGGTAGTGTGCAAGGGCGTATATTTCCAAGCGATGATTTTACCTACATCACTTCGGCTGGTGTAGTGGATGCCGGCTCTTCATCCAAATCACCACCGGGTGGATTGTTTTCAATTTTTGCCGAAGGCAGGTACGACTATGACGATCGTTTTTTAGTTACGGTTGGCATGCGAACCGATGGTTCTTCTAACTTCGGCCCCAACAACCGGTTTGGTTACTTCCCGGCTATCTCTGCCGGATGGCGCATATCGCAGGAAAACTTTTTTAACGCTTCTGCTATTACTGATCTTAAGCTAAGGGGCAGCTATGGCTTTACCGGCAATGAACGTATTGCCGCATTTCAATTTCTAGGCTTGTGGAATGCTGCCACCTATAATGGTAACTCGGGTGTTGTACCTGCAAATACGGCTAATCCCAATATCAAATGGGAAACCACCCGCGAAATGAATCTGGGTGTTGATCTTGAACTTTGGCAAGGGCGGTTGCAAACTTCCATTGAAGTATATCACAACAAAACATCCGACCTGCTACTTAACCGCCCCTACCCTTTTACTACCGGCTTTGGCGGCATACCGGATAACATTGGCGATATGGAAAACAAAGGCATTGAGTGGAGTGCCACATCTGTTAACATCGATAAGGCCGTGCGATGGACTACCACGGTTAACATTTCAAAAAATTTAAATAAGGTTCTTTTCTTAGCTGATTCTATTCCGCTTTACAGAGGTTATACTGCCGAAGGTGTGGATGCCACCAACATTGTTAAAGAAGGGCATCCGTTAGGAACATTTTGGGGCTTAAACTACCTGGGTGTAAATCCTGCCACAGGCAATGCTATTTATGAAGATGTGAATGGCGATGGCTTGATTAATAATTCAGATGCGATGGTTATTGGCAATGCCCAGCCTAAATGGATTGGCGGTATTACCAACACCTTTAATTACAAACGATTCGATGCTTCTGTATTTTTTCAGTTTTCGTATGGAAACAAGGTATTAAACTTTACCAAAGCCACACTGGTAAATATGGGGGCTGATTTACAGAGCAATCAATCGGTAGAGGCACTTCGCAGATGGCGCAAGCCGGGCGATGTTACCGACATACCCCGCTACGAATTAAACAGTACCCTCAACAACCTGCACAGCAATCGCCTGCTGGAAGATGCCTCTTATTTACGTTTAAAAAATTTAAGCATCGGCTACACGTTACCACCCAAGTTAACACAACGTTGGATGATCGACCAGGCTCGTATTTACGTAGCCGCCACTAACCTCTTTACCTTTACAAAATATACAGGTTCCGATCCGGAAGTAAGTACGTTGGATGGTTCCACTACAGCACAAGGAATCGACTTTTTTACCCTGCCACAGGTGCGCACAATTTCGATGGGCTTAAACATTACCCTGCGATGAACCAAGCAACTCATATCACCATAAAACTTAACCGGTTTATAGTTGTTGTAATTATTGCAACCGCACTGTCTTGTAATTCCATATTGGAACCAGAACCAATTGATTTGCTAACGGATGAAGTTGTACTGAATGAGCCTAAAGATGTACCGATTGTTGAAATAGGAATGTACAGCGCATTCCGGCCAATTATTCCTTCGGTGGTAATAGCGGGTGATTTTACTGCTGATATGCTATTGCACAATGGTACATTTTCGCAATACCGCGAATTAGGCACCAAACAAATTACCTCGGCTAATGCTTCCGTTACAGCGTTATGGGGTTCTATTTACAATCTAATTTACCTTACCAACTTTGTAATAGAGCGATTACCCGAAGTAGCCGGAGTTCGATCAGTAGATCGAAACCGGGTAATGGGTGCCGCGCATTTCTTGCGTGGCTACGCTTATTTTATTGCATTGCAAACGTATGGTGGTGTTCCGCTCGTAACGGCTACCTCAATAGAGGCAAACCGCAATGTACCGCGTGCATCCGAAACCGAAATTTTACAGTTGATAGAAGCTGATTTTACTGCTGCACAGGATAAACTTCCTGATGTTCCGGTAAACGCAGGCTTTGCAGGCAAACAAGCCCTGCATGCTGCCTGGGCAAAATTTCATTTGTACCAGGGTAACTGGGCGCAGGCTGCTGCATTTGCAACCGAAGTAATAAACTCCGGCCTGTATGAGTTGGAATCAAACTTTGCTACACTTGTAAATACCGACTTTACGCGCGAAGCCATTTTTGAAATGGGTTATACCCTCAACGATGATCCCGGAACCAGTTCTACCATCGGATTGAATAATTTATTTGTAGGCCGAAGAGAAATAATTCCATCTAACCAAACGGTGCTTGCACTGGCCTCGACCGAATCGGGCGATCGGTTTGCTTCCATTAAGTTTAATGCAAATAATCTTAAAGGAAATGACAATGGCTGGTCGGTTGCTAAATATGGAACTGCCGATGAAAACAATAATAACGTAATTGTTTTTCGGCTTGCCGAAATGCATTTGATTCGGGCGGAAGCCCGCGCCCGCCTGGGAAGTGTAAGTGGAGCCAACAGCGCCACTACTGATATCAACATTTTACGAGCCCGCGCCAAAGCCCCTGCCATTGGCACCGTTACCCAAAGCCAGATGTTAGCACTTATTGAGAATGAGCGTGTGTATGAATTGGCTTATGAAGGGCACCGGTGGTATGATCTGGTTCGTACGGGCAGAGCTGCAACTGTTATGCCCCCATTTAACAGCAACTGGCGTGCTGCTTATGAGCGTTGGCCAATACCTCAGCGCGAACTGCAAACCAACCCGGCATTAGTAGGTAACCAAAACCCTGGCTATTGATGAACAAGCTTTACACCATAATGGGTTTATGTATAGTTGTTAGCCTTTTACAAGGATGCGAAACCGAACCCATTCTCTTTACCGGACCCTATCATGTAAGGTTTACAACCGCCACCGAAACACAACGCGAGAGCTATAGTAAAGCGATTAAACTTGAAGTACACCTGGCTGCACCCGCACGCGAACAAGATGTAATCGTTCAGTATTCTATTGGTGGCTCAGCCCGCGAAAACATCGATTTCCGAATTGTAGGATCGCGCGGTTCCATCACCATTCCCAAAGGTCAATACTTTGGTTATCTCGAACTGCAACTGATCAATAACTCCAACAACATTCTGCGTTCGCAAGACATTGAGTTTACGCTCACCGCAGTTAGCGATGCGCAACTGGCATTGGGCCAGGGCAAAGGTGGTATTGGTAAATCCTTCGCTTATACTATTTTGGATGATTGCGTGTTGGGCGGAAATTATACCGGAACACGCAGCGCATTTTCCATTCCCGTTCGCGACATCAGCATTACGAGTTCAGATTGTGAAAACTACCGCCTGTCGAACTGGAATATTGATTTATTCGATTTTACCGATCCGCTGGCATTGCAGTTTACCGACAACTTCGATAACACGTTAACAATACCCGAACAAGAACAGCCTGACTTTCCGCCAGCGTTGGCTACCATTCGGGGCTCTGGCATTGTTAACCCGGTTACGCGCCAAATTACATTTACCATTACGTTAGTTGATTTTACCGGGCAGCCATCTATTACGTTTAACCTTTTTCCTGACTAAGGTATGAGTGTATTTAACCATATTATAACCTTGCCGGCAATGGGTCGCAAACTCTTCATGAATTCAAACCGCATACTTACTTTTCTTGGTATTGTATTAGTAGTATCCGGTATCAGTTGTTCAGAAGAAATTACACCATCACCTTATACTTATTCGCAAATATTTTCGGGTAAGAATCAGAAAACATGGGGCTTTAAAGGCATTGTACTTTGGGAAAAAGGTAAGCCCGACACCAATCTTTCGTTGAACACCTGCATCAGCGATGACTTGTATATATTCTATGCCGATGCCGAGAAAAAGTATGAAGTAACCAATGGCGCTACCAAATGTGCAGCGAACGAACCCGACCTTATTTTAACAGACACGTGGTCGTTTATTAACGGGGGTGCTACCTTAAACATTGTAATCCCTTTCTTAAGCGATTTAACTTTGCCCTACATTGTGCGCGAAGTATCCAATAGCTCAATGGTTTTGGAAATTTTTATTAACGAAACCAACACACAAAGTTATCGCATGACTTTTCAATCAACAGGAGGAAATTAAACTGCTATGCGTGTAAATTTATTTATTGCCTGTTTCATCCTTTCTTGTACTGCATTAGCGCAACAACTTCCCGTTGCTGAGCCATGTGGTACAATGGAAGAAGACCGGAAAAATCGTGCGCGTTTTCCGGAAAGAGGTTCGTTGGACGATCTTGAAATTGTAATTCAAAAAAAAATTAAAGAGTTAGAATTAGCGCGCGCGCAGGGCCGCACTGAAAATGTAGTGCTTACTATTCCAATAATTGTTCACGTAGTACACAATGGCGAAGCCATCGGAACCGGCACCAATATTAGTCAGGCGCAGGTGCAGGCACAGATTGAAGTACTCAACGAAGATTTCAGGCGCAAGCCGGGCACACCCGGATTTAACACCAATCCGGTTGGTGCCGATATTGAACTGGAGTTTTGTCTTTCACCTGTTGATCTGAATGGAAATGCCATGAGCGAACCGGGCATTCACCGGTACAATGGCAGCCGGGCAGATTGGTCGCGCGATCAGATTGAAAACCTGTTAAAGCCCGCCACTATCTGGAACCCAAACTTATTTTATAATATCTGGACGGTGCGCTTTGCATCCAGCGATGCCAGCCTGATAGGCTATGCGCAGTTTCCAGACCAATCGGGTTTAGCTGGTTTGCCTTCCAACGGCCCGGCATCTACCGATGGTGTGGTAGTTCGGTTTCAATCATTCGGCTCAACCGATAAAGGAAATTTTCCGGTTATGGTAGCACCATACAATAAAGGCCGCACCCTTACTCACGAAACCGGACATTGGTTGGGTCTGCGACACATTTGGGGCGATGGTGGCTGCAGTGCCGATGATTTTGTAAGCGACACACCCAATGCTGACGGACCCAGTTCGGGTTGCCCCATCGGGCGCATTAGTTGTTCGGCTGTTAATATGGTTGAAAACTATATGGACTACACCAATGATGCGTGTATGAATATTTTTACGCAAGGGCAGAAAACCAGGATGATGGCTGTGTTGCAGGTTAGTCCAAGAAGAAAAACGTTAGTGGAAAGTAACCTTTGCAGTCCGTTGGTAGCAGATGTACCCACACCAAATTTTCAGGTTAACAGCACGACAGTACTGTTGGGTGGCGAAGTAACCTTTACCGATCTTTCTTCTAATTTTCCTACCAGTTGGACCTGGACTTTTGAAGGTGGCAACCCATCAGCATCTACAGCCAGAAATCCGGTAATAAAATATAACACCCCGGGAGTTTATTCTGTAACCTTAGTGGCCACCAATTCGCTTGGTGCATCCGCACCGTTGGTTCGGCAAGATTATATTTTTGTTTCGGAAGAAGGATTGTGTAACAGCGAAAACAATTTCAAAGAAACAGATACACCTACACTCATTAAACTATCAACCTTTGGTACCTACACCGGCTACCTTACCGGCCATAACAGCCGCAGGTATTCGGCTATTTCCGAGTATTTCAGTAACCCGTTGCGATACCAATATATAAGCGGTGTTACTATCAACTTTGGAAAAGCCAGGGTTGTAAACCAGGGCGCAACGGTTGATATAGTAGTATGGAATGCACGGGGTGCTCAAAATGCGCCCGGCTCAGTTATAGAACGTAAAACTGTTTTACTAAAACAAATTCAACAAGATGTTGCCGCCAACCGCCCAACAGCTGTTTACTTCGACCGGGAAACGCCTGTGTTTGGAAGGCCCTACCAGGTTGGAATTGAGTTGGTATATGCAGGCGATACGTTGGCTATTTACTCTTCAGCCAATGGAGCTTCTACGGGTGTAACCTCCTGGCTTAAAACCCAGGCCGGAAGCTGGACACCTTATACCATTGAGTTAGGAGCTAATATAGCCATGGACATTGAACCCGTGGTGGGCATGAAACCTTCTGTGCAGGTAGCAAGTTCTGCTTTGCTGATAAGCCCCGGCCAACAGGTAATATTAAATGGCCGTGGTGCCAGCATTTTTGTATGGAATGCCGATGATGGTTCGGTAACAAATTTTACAGGCCCGCAATTAGTGGTTAACCCGGTGCAAACCACAACTTACGTAACAACAGGTTCAGGGTTAGAACTTTGTAACAACACGGCCACCACAACCATTTTTGTAAGTGGCGAAGTAACGGGCATAAACGAAGCATCGCGACAATCTTTTAACCTATATCCAAATCCTGGTAAAGAACTTATAGTGGCACTTAAAAATAATTACACCGGTCCGGTAACAATTGCAGTAACCAACCTGGCGGGTTTAACAAGCCGAAAAGTAGTTTTATTTAAAGCTATCGAAGAAATGGTAACTCCTGTTGATGTTTCGGATGTAGCTACAGGTATGTATCTGATTACCGTTGAAATGAATGCACAAACCATGCACCGTAAATGGGTGAAGCATTAAATTTTTCATCTTCCTTGAATGTTCATGCTGTTCATTAAACATGTTTAAGTTTTTGTTGGACTTTAGTTGCTGCAGAACAGGCAGCTTTGACAGGGATCACTTAATCATCCTACGAACATGAATGTGTGATTAAATCGTTCGGAAAAGATTTTATGCATAAATCCCCGTTAAATATAAAAAGCTGCATGAACGCCATCATTATGCTGATGCAATTCATGCAGCTACACTTATTTAACAACAGCCTATTTCCTCAGGCCCTCTGGTAAATCAACCATCTTTAAATTAATGTTGTTGAGTTTAACAGGAGCGTTCCGATTAAATTTAAAACCCGATGAACCGATTCGGCTACCCGTTGCCGGAACTGAAATTTGCGAAATATTTGAATACGCTATCCCGTTTTTAACCATTGTTTGAACAACCAATGGATCAACTTCCGTTTCAATGTAATTATTAAGATTCGCAAGGCTATAGTTGGCTTCAAAAGCTAAAACATTTCCGGTAGTTACATTAAAGTAGGGATATACTTTACCGTTTAACCTACCCCACATCAACGAAACAACATCTACATCATTAGAAGTGCCGGAATAGTAATTATAGCTGACACCATACGTACCGTTCGGAAATCCGGCTGGTATAAACAACCCCTCGTAAGGGCTCGTGCGCGTACCGGAGGTATTGTCGTACGTAGAACTATTTACGAGTTCACCATCTAACCAAACGAATAAATCCATATCCACATCTCCAAATCCATTCGTGCCATCTACATACCATTGGTGAATGATGATGGCATCATCTTCCTCTATGTTTAATGTGTAGGTATCAGCCAAGCCTAATTCGGCATTACCCGAAACTACTGAGGTTAGCTTTATGATCACCGTTTCGAGCGGACTATCATCATCATTCACTTCAAACGAAAAATCTTCAAAAACTGTAATCAAAAAATTTGCTTCGGCTGCACCCTTCTCAATGGTAATTTTATCGGTTCCTACAATGGTGTTCAGGCCTTCTTTAAAAGCATAGTCGTTTACCGCACTACCACTTGGATTTATACGAACGGCTGTACCAGAAACAGAAAATTGAAGAACGGTGGTTTCGGTTAAGGGTCTGTCTAAAATAATTTTAACTGTTACATCGCGCCCTGTTCCACCATTAACCAAATCGGGATGAAAGGAAGTGAGTGTACCATCGGATTCAAGTGTTGTAAACGATTCCAACTCGAATGTAATTCCGGTTTTGGGTGGCGGATCGTCATCACCGCATGCACTTATACCCAACAAAGCAAATAAGCCCATCGCACCCAACAGATAGTGTAATTTCATACTTCAAAAATTTGATTCATCTAAATGTAGCGAATGATTATCTGAATTAAAAACCTGATACCAGGCATGAGGCCGGTTATACTAATTGAACGGTAAATGGTTAATTTAAAACAGAGATTTATAAGAGCCGCTTACAGCATAACGGCACGTTTTTCTCTATTACTTTCATATGCTGCCTCAATCAACCGGATTACTGCGCGAGCTTGTTCGGGTTTTACCTGCAATGGTTTGCTCTCGCGAATAGCTGCATATAGGTTATCATAAAAACCCAGGTAATTGCCGGGTATGGTTTCAATTCTTTTTTGAATATGCTCACCCGCTAAGGTGGTGTTAAGTTTTCCCCAGGTTTCTTCGGGCATGGTACCCCATCCGGCACTACCCGGAATCTTCTTTTCCTTCAATGCTTGTTCTTGCGGATCGACATTACTGGCAGTAACAAATGAACCTTCCGTGCCGTGCAGTTGATAGCGGGGCCCTTGTTCGCGCACCAGGTAACTTGATTTTACAATCACATTCACACCCGGATAGGTTAGGCGTAAATCATAAAAGTCATCAACCTGGCCTCCGGTACGTTGTATGCCGATGCGCGCGTCTATGCAAGTTGGCATACCCAACAGCACCACTACCTGATCAAGCATGTGCGAACCGAGGTTATACAAAATTCCTTTTCCAGTTCCCGATTCTTCTTTCCATGTGTTTGGTTCCACATAGTTTCGAAAGCGGTCGTAATGCGCTTCGAACTCCACTACTCTACCTACCCAACCTTTCTCAAATACTTGTTTTAAAGTAAGAAAGTCACCATCCCACCGTCTGTTTTGAAATACAGTGAGTACACGATTCTTCTCTTTTGCTAATTCAATCAATTGATCGGCCTCATGCACGGTTACGGTAAACGGTTTTTCTACAACCACGTGTTTACCTGCCAATATAGCCCGCGATGCCTGGTTGAAATGCAGTTCGTTTGGGGTGTTAACAATTATCAATTCAATAGCAGGATCGCCTATAGCTTCTTCAACCGATTTTACAAGTTTGCAATCCGGATAATGACGTTTGGCTGTATCCTTTGAACGTTGAACAATGGTACTGATTTCAAAACCTTTGTGTGCATGGAGTAAGGGTGCATGAAATATTTCGCCCGACATGCCATAGGATAATATTGCTGTTTTAATTGGCTGCATCTTACTTCAGTTCGCGGATTTTAATACTGCGGAAAGACACGGCATCGCCATGATCCTGCAAAAGGATATGACCTTTTTCAGCCATACCAAAACCTGCCCAATCCTTATACTTGCTGCGTGCCACCAGCGCATAGAATACAGGAGTACCGCGCTGATATTCTACAATCTTTCTTCCGTTAAGCCAGTGTTCTATCCGGCCATCGGGGTAAACCCGAATGCGGCCCTCATTCCACACGCGCGGAATGTCTTGAATTTTTATGGATGGAATTAAATCATACAAAGAACCAAGCGTGCGGTTGCCAACAACACCCTCTTTCGCATCGGGGTGGCGCGCATCGTCTAAGATCTGATATTCAAGACCAATGGCTGAGCCCGTTGACAAATATTTTTCATCTACAAAATATTTTACTCCGCTATTGGCACCTTCGGCAAACTTAAAATCGAACGTAAGTTCAAATGCACCATATTTTTCATTGGTGATAATATCGCCACCATTAGTACTTTCGGCACCACCAGAAGGCAACACCGATAGTACTCCGTCTTTTATCTCCCAACCCTTTTCAGGAAAAGTTTGTTTGTGCGCACCGCGCCACCCGTTGGTAGTTTTGCCGTCCCATAATAATGTAAAGCCTTGTTCTTTTTCAAGATCAGTTAACGTATTGGGAATCAGATTTACAACTGGAATGTTTGCTGATGTTCGTGGCGTAAGATTTTCAGTTTGTATGCGAATGTTTTTCCAATACGTCTTCTTCCCTATTCCCTCGGCATTATAAACCGAATGTACCTGCAACCCGATTAATCCTTTCAGCGAGGCATCATCTACCAGATAAACAACCGGCACATCGTTTACCCACGTGCGAATGACATTGCCTATGCACTCAATACGATAGGTATTCCACTCGCCCCATCTGTAAGCTGCTTTCGCGGAGGGATTAAGTTCAACCGGGTATAACCACCCTCTGCGGGCTTCATCATAAATACCGCCCGACCAACCGCGCTCAGGCCGGTGATCGACTTCCATCTGGTAGCCATGCACACGCCCGTCACTTTCTCTTTGTAAACTTCTGAATTGAATACCGGAGTTTATGCCTGCATCAATCTTAACATCCAATTCTAAAATAAAATCGCCATACTCTTTTTCAGTTGCCAGGAATGAATTGGGCGAATCTTTTACACAGGTACCTACAATCATGCCATTCACCACCTGGTACGATGCTGTACCGTTTACCAGTTTCCAACCAGCAAGGTCTTTACCATTAAAAAGCTTTATCCATTTTTCTTTAGCCTGAGTAAAACCTGTATGAGCTACCACCAGAATTAAAGCAATGAATTTCATTGAAAGTCTCCACATAACTATTTTCGATTTTCGATTTTAGAATGACGATTGAGCATTTAAGGCGTCTGACCGCTTGGAGCGGTCTTGACGCCTGTGGTGCAAGATTATAATTTCATTTCCCAACCTTTTTCATACTCGCGACTCCACAATTTGTTAGCAGCTTTATTATTTAGAATACGACCGGTTGTGGCATCGCAATGTAATGTTTGCCCGGTTCGCCAAGCAATGTTGCCCAATTGCGGCAGTAAAGTCGATTTATGGCCTTCGTGAATCGGTGATGTATGGTTGGCTTTTCCTTGCACCGCTTCAATGAAGTTTTTTAAATGCAGGCTATCTAACTTTTCGCCCATGCCCATGGTATTGGTTGCATCCACTTGCTGAATTTCTGTTTTCACTTCTTTAACCAGTTTACCACCCAGTTGGTAAATTTTGTAGTCATCGCCACCGGGTATAACCATTGTTCCCTTTTCACCATAAAAAACAACTCCGCGCCCGCTCTTAAATTCATCATAATCATTACAACTTCGGCCTTCCCACAGTATAGAGGTTTTGTTGGCAAACTCGTAGGTGATTGTTTGTGTATCGGGCGTTTCCCAATCATCGGCAAATGCATAGCGGCCACCGGCTGATACCACTTTTGTTGGATAATCCACACCAAGCCCCCACCGCATTACATCCAACTCGTGGGTACCATTGTTCAATGCTTCGCCTGTGCCCCAGTTCCAGAACCAGTGCCAATTATAATGAATCAGGTTATCTTTATAGGGCCTGCGCGGAGCTGGTCCCTGCCACAATTCGTAATTGAGGTGTGCAGGTATGGGAACAACTTTTCCTGTGCCTATTGATTTGCGGGCGTTGGCATACCAACCTTTAGCAAAATAAACTCTGCCAATTACACCATTTTGCAATTCATGCATGGCCTGAATGATGTTGGGGAAAGACCTGCGCTGGTTTCCCATCTGCACGATTTTATTATACTTAGCCGCTGCAGTTATTAATATTTCACCTTCAGCAGGATTATGCGAACAAGGTTTTTCAACATACACATGCTTGCCTGCTTTTAGCGCCATTAGCGTGGCCGGTGCATGCCAGTGATCGGGCGTAGCAATGGCAATAGCATCAAGATTTTTTTCTTCGAGCAGCTTGCGCACATCGGTAAATGCTTTGGGTCTTTTTCCTGTAAGCTTTTCAATATCGGCTACGGTACGTTCAAGAACGTTAGCATCCACATCGCAGATAAAACCAACCTCCACTTCAGGCATTTGTGCAAACAACCGCGCCAGGTAATGACCCCGGCTGTTCGTACCCACTACGCCTATTACTACCTTATCGGCTAACGAGCGGCCATGCGCCAGCCAGGGCGAATACAAAAAAACACCAGCGGTTGCCAGGGCACCCCGCTTTATAAAATCTCTGCGATTGAAGTTTGTCATGAAAAAAAATTAAGCTGCTTAAATTGCTCACAATAATTGAATTATCATAGCACACCTGGTGCGAATGTCAGCCGGGTATTAGTAGTGGTTACTGCCTTATGTACTTACCAGAAAGTTGCGAATCAGTTCCGGGCTGCGCCAGAAAGTAATACAACCCGGATGGCCAATCTTGTGTATTAATTGTTAGTTGATAAGTTCCACTTGCTGGATGAGTTCTTGAAATTTTATGAATCACACGGCCCGATGCATCAAACCATTTCGCATCAAACCGACCGGGTTGTGTTAATGTGTATTCAAGGTATAGTTCATTTAAAAACGGGTTAGGATAAAAGTGCATGGAAGCTTCGCCCCTCGCATCGGTTATCACCTGCGGCATGTTGGCATCTAACCAATTCATGCGTTGGGTAATCCAATTCTTCAACCAGTTTACTTCGTCCTGAAAAGTATTACCCACATAAAAATTCGGCCACACATATTGCCCCAACACTGGCCAGCGCGTAAAGTTGCGTGCTGCTGCTTCTGTGTTTAGCACAGTATAAACCGAATCGATGTAAGCATGTAAGCGCGTGGTTTGTAATTTATCGGTACGTAATTCGGCCCAGCGTGCAGCCAGTTTGGTACGGTAAGCACCATCCTGATAAAGTTTGCCCCACCAAAATGGAATTAACCAGTAATCGGTTGGGCATATTGTATTGAAATTAGTTACCCACCCGGTGGGTGTGCCCGTGGTACAATAGTCGGCATTACCAAAGCCAAGATTAAAATCCCACACCGGGCCCATTGCCAATTTACCACCATCTGAATCGCGTTGTTTGTGCAGGAAAGTACTGAGCCGGTAACCATCTACATTTTTTGCTACTTCATTCACAATAAAAAAATCAATAAACGAATCCACATCAATATAACGCGCATAACCAGATACCGGATTATTATAACTAGTGCCAACCAATGTGGTTTCAAAATCAAGCATAAACTGTTTGATATAATTTTTTTGTGCTGTTGAAATATCAGCTGCTTTCGGATAATCGTATTGGTAATAGATAGTTTGCGTTCCGCTTCGGTTAGGGGGTGTGTAGAGCGATGTCCAACCGCCATTACCGCTACCGGTTTCTTTATCTATTTTAATGATGTAACCACCTGTAAGGTTATTGCCGGTATTTTCATCGGGATCAAGTTTATTAATATCAACCCGGTTTTTATCGCGTTTAATTTTCTCGATGAGTAAATACAAGCCCTGATATTGACCATTCAGTACCAATTCGCAATAGCGGGTTCGGGGTGCATAGCGGCCCATATCGCGCCCTATTTTATAGGCCAGCACATCGCGCATCAGTGCTTTATCGTTGTAAGGTGCAAACAACACCCAGTCCTCTTCAGCCGGCATACCCAGTAAAGGAGCACTCACATCTTCGCCCGCAGCATTTCGCAGCTCAATTGAATATTGTTTTTTCGGAAAAGATTGTGACGATGAGCCCCGGATTTCAATAGCAATTTTTCCATTGTAATTGTTGAATGCATCGGTTAAGTTATTTCGATTACCGGGGCCATTATCAATTATACCCATATCGGCCATAATTTTGGGTTCATCAAAAATGGGAGCCCCACCGGTGTTGATTACTACAATGGGTAAATTAGAGGAATTAAAAGTCTGACTATTACTAAACAACGTGGTTGCAACCACTGTTAGAACCGTTAGTATTAATCGCAGTAAAGTTTTCATCATCTAAAGATGCACAATCAAATTTACGATGCCCAACCACTGGCATAAATATCGGGTTTGACTATTACGAACCGATTGCACTAACTTGCGCGCTTTCTCAACCTTTATGACCCGCTATATTCTGATTTTACTAACTCTTTCAAGTTCAGTTTTTGCACAACAAGACACCACACGCGTTTTGCAAGATGTTGTTATTCAAAGCAATCGCATTCAAACCGGCTTTGATGAAACTGCCGCCAGTATTATCGTGCTGAAAGAAGCAGAATTAAAACAACTTCCCGCATTAAGTGTTAGCGATTTGCTGCATTATGTTGCCGGTGTGGACATTCGCCAACGCGGGGCCAACGGCATACAAGCCGATGCCGGTATTCGGGGCAGCACATTCGATCAGGTTTTGATTTTAATTAACGGTGTAAAAATAAGCGATGCACAAACCGGGCATCATTCGCTCAACCTGCCCATCGACATCGATAATATTGAGCGAATCGAAGTATTGAAAGGCCCTGCAGCCCGCATCTTTGGACAAAATGCATTTGCCGGTGCCATCAACATCATCACTAAAAATCCTGATAGGTCGTTTATTAAATTACAGGCTGTGGGTGGCGATTTTGGTTTAGGTGGGTTCAGAATAAGTGCCGCACAAACCAGCGATAAAGTGAAACACTATCTTTCGGCCGCGCGCGATTTTTCTGATGGCTATCAATACAACACAGCCTACGAAATCAATAATTTCTTTTATCAATCGCAGGTAAATACAACTGCTGGTAAGTTAAGTCTATTAGCGGGTTACACCAATCGTGAGTTTGGCGCTAATGGTTTTTATGCCAGTCCTGCTTACCGCGATCAGTTTGAAACGATACAAACAAGTTTAGCTGCTGTTGCACTGCAAACTCAACCCACTCAACGGCTAAACATCAATCACAGAGTTTACTGGCGCAGGAACCAGGATGACTATATTTTTAACCGATTTAATCCTGCGGCTTATCGTAACTTTCACTTAAACAATACGGTTGGTTACGAAGCGAATGCCACCGTTAACCACAGTCTTGGCACTACCGGATTAGGAGTAGATGTAAGTCAGCTTTGGTTACGCAGCACCAACCTGGGCAATCGCGAACGAACCGTTGCTACAGTGTTTGCAGAGCACCGATTTGAATTTTTGAATAACAAGATTCACATCACACCCGGTGTTCAACTTAATTACTATTCCGATTTTGGCTCAAACTTATTTCCGGGTATTGATGCCGGGTTTGTAGTAACTCCGTACTTAGCAGCATTTGGCAATGCAGGTTATACCTATCGCGTACCTACTTATACCGATTTATATTACAGCGATCCGGCCAACCTTGGCAATCCAAATCTGCAACCCGAGTATGCCATTTCGTATGAAGTAGGGCTAAAGTTGATTAAAGTTAAAATGATTCAGGGGCAGGCTTCTTACTTTGTACGCAACGGAAAACGAATCATTGACTGGACTAAAGCCCAGCAGAGCGATCCGTGGAAGCCCGATAACCTGATTGGTGTAAACATGCAAGGTATTGATGCTAACTTCACCTTTAAGCCAGCCCGCTTTATTTCTTTAACCGGTGGCTATACGTATATTGATGCCAAACAAGTTTCTGATCTTGGCTTTTCAAAATACGCTTTCGAAAATCTGAAGCATCAAGTCCAGGGCGGAATAACGCTGGCCTACTCAAAAACTATTTCGCACGCCATCAACTACCGTTATTGCGATCGCGCCAACTTGCCCGATTATCACTTAGTGGATACCCGTCTGATGTGGCAAGGAAAAACAATGGGCGCCTTTGCAGACGTGACTAACATTGGTGACGTTTCGTACAAAGAAACAAACCTTGTAACCATGCCCGGCCGATGGTTCAAACTTGGGGTCAGTTATCGGTTTGAGTAATGCTTAACAATCATAAAGGCACAAAGTTGCGAACAAGGCTTTTGAAATTTTACTTACAATCAGTTCTCTTCCTGCAACTCTGTAATTGATCTTGTCATCATTTACCTGTTATCTTTAGTCAGAAATAAACTGACTATGATTAAGCCAACTGCCCTGTCTTTCTTTTTGTTGTTTGTGTTCTCTGCCCAAGCTCAACCTCCTACCCGTAAGTTTGAGCCCGTCAACTTTTCAAAAGTTACCATTACCGATTCGTTCTGGAAACCAACGCTGGATAAAGTTGCTACCACCACCCTACAGGCCTGTATTTATCAAACGGAAGTAAAAACGCCACGCATCCGCAACTTCGAAAAAGTTGCCCGCAACCAAAACGAAAAACACGAAGGCATTTTCTATGATGATTCCGATGTATTCAAAGCGCTGGAGGCTATTGCCTACTCGCTTAAAAATCATCCCGATCCAAAACTCGAACAAAAAGCTGACGAGTGGATTGATAAAATAGCCGCTGCCCAATTAGCAGATGGTTACATCAACACCTACTATTCTTTAGGCCGCATGAATGAACGTTGGACGGACATGAGTATGCATGAAGATTACAACGGTGGCCATTTGATTGAAGCTGCTGTTGCCTACTATCAGGTTACCGGAAAACGTAAGTTGCTGGAAGTTGCCATAAAATTTGCTGATCACTTCGATGCGCGCTTTGGGCCGGGAAAATTGCATTGGGTAACGGGTCATCAGGAACTGGAACTGGCATTGGTAAAACTTTATAATGTTACGCAAAGCAAAAAATATCTTTCGCTTGCGCATTGGTTGCTGGAAGAACGTGGTCATAAACGGGCAAAAGGTTATACATGGACGGATTGGCGCGACACAGCCTATGCACAAGATGTGGTGCCCGTACGCGAGCAAAAAGAAATTACTGGCCATGCCGTGCGCGCTATGTATCTATACACGGGAGCGGCAGATGTTGCTGCCCTTACAGGCGATGAAGGTTACATGAATGCCATGAAAACCGTTTGGGAAGATGTAGTGCATCGCAACATGTATATAACCGGTGGCATTGGTTCATCGGGAAGTAACGAAGGCTTTAGTATTGATTACGATTTACCAAACGAACAAGCTTACTGCGAAACCTGCGCCTCGGTAGGAATGGTGTTCTGGAATCAACGCATGAATTTGTTAACTGGTAACAGTCAGTTTATTGATGTATTGGAACGTAGTTTATACAATGGTGCGCGTGATGGGTTATCCCTTTCGGGCGATCGGTTCTTCTATGGAAATCCGTTGGCTTCTGATGGCCGGCATTACCGCAGAGAATGGTTTGGTACGGCTTGTTGTCCCGCTAACATTGCCCGATTGGTAGCTTCGCTTGGTGATTATATTTATGGTTATTCCAATGCCGGGCTGTGGGTAAATCTTTTTATTGGCAGCAACACATCGGTAAAAATCGGTAAGCAAGATGTGCCAGTAACGATGACAACCAGTTACCCGTGGGCCGGCAAAACCACACTCACATTCAATCCAAAAACAAAATCAAAATTTAAAGTAAGCCTGCGCATACCCGGTTGGCTTCGCGGTGAAGCCGTGCCCGGTGATTTGTTTGTATTTGAAAACAAATCGCCCGATGCATTTACAATCCAGGTTAATGGCAAACCTGCATCCTATCAAATGGATAACGGCTATGCAATCATTACCCGCGAATGGAAAAAAGGAGATGTAGTTGAATTGAATTTTGCGATGGAAGTAAAACGACTTACCTCACGCCCTGAAGTAAAACAGAATGATGGTCGTGTAGCATTGCAACGAGGCCCATTAGTTTATTGTGTGGAAGGTGTAGATAATGGTGGCCAAGCCTGGAATTTTATTCTACCCGATAAAACCACCTTTACCACGCGCCATGAAGAAGACTTATTAGAAGGTATCACCATTATTCAGTTTACCGCACCCACTTTGCAGATTAATGCCGATGGCCAATCCATCACCACCGAAACCAGGAAGATCACAGCCATACCCTACTATGCGTGGTGTAACCGCGGCCAGAACCAGATGCAGGTTTGGTTGCCCCGAAGCATTAAGGATATTAAGGTGAACCGGTAGCTGTCCACCAAATGGACATAAAATGAGTATATGTCCATTTTGCGGTATAAAATTGGACATATAGACTAAAAGTGTCCATATTTTGATATACATTTGGGCAAATGTCCATTTTAATAGTAAAAAATGGACATTCACAATGCCAAACTTCGATAGAAATATTCCATTTAATGACCTTCCCACACTACCGCCAGCAGCGGAATTGGAAACCGATTTGGAAATTCTACGGAAGTTAGTAGTTGCATCCCGAGCATTAGCCTCGGTTAATACCAATGTATTAAGGTTGCCAAACCCATACATGTTGGTAAATACCATCGCACTACAAGAGGCCAAAACATCTACAGCGATTGAAAATATCTTTACAACCGAAGATGCATTGTATAAAGCTATCTCTGATTCCCTAACGGAAGAAAAAAGTAATACGGCTACAAAAGAAGTTTTGCGGTATAGAGAGGCCTTGTGGGAAGGGAACCGGCAGCTTTCGTTGGATAAAACAATTACACTCGACTTAATTATCAATACATTCAGGCAGGTAAAAAATACCAATGCAGGGTTAAGGCCTCCACAAGCACAAGTAGTAATCCGCCAAGGCCAAAGTGAGTTCAGAACAGGTGAAGTAGTTTATACTCCACCGCGTGGCGAAAAATTTCTAGAACAACTTATGAACAACCTGATACAATATCTGAACGATGATGACCAATATCCAATGGATCCTTTGCTTAAAATGTGCGTAGCTCATTACCAATTTGAAGCAATACATCCGTTTGCAGATGGAAACGGACGTACCGGTAGAATTCTAAACCTACTTTATCTTGTAACTAAAGGCTTATTAAATAAGCCCATTCTTTACTTATCTAAATATATTATTCTCAACAAAGATGAATATTACTTTGGCCTTAGCGCAGTAACCCAACGAAAAGCCTGGAAGCCTTGGGTGCTTTACATGCTTGATGCTATTGAAAAGACATCTTTGCTCACCAATAATCTTATCGATTTGATTGTTATACAAATGGAAGCCACACTTGCCCATGGAAAAAAAAATATCAAGTGGTATAATAAAGAGATAAACGAAGCTCTGTTTTCTCAACCTTATAGTCGGGCACGGGTTATAGCTGATATACTCAAGATAAAATCAAGAACAACGTTAACAAAGTATATGGATGAACTGGTTAATGCCGGGATTTTATCCCGAAAAAAAGATGGGACTGAAATCTATTACTTGAACGATGATCTGATCCGGATTCTCGAAAGACAATAAAAAAACGCCCCGATTTGCTCAGGGCGTTTTGATTTTAGCAAATTACCAACTCCTATTTCGGATCCAATGCCTGGTTAATTCTAACCAGCATATCCTGTAAATGATATTTGCTTAGTTTATCAGCCGTGCGCGGAATTGCTGCGACTACTTCACCACGCAAAGCCACTAAATGCGCACGCGCCAATGAAATTACATCACTCTTCTTAGGGTCGGCCACAGGCGATGCCGGTGATGCCGGGAAGAACGGACTCGAGAAACCAAATCCGCCACCCGTTGGGGCATTAGCCGGAGGGCTTAGCAATGCAATCATCTTTTCAGCGTGAACCTTTTGCAGATTTCTACGATATGTATCAATTGTTTTACCCGATGCAAGTTCAGACCAGATTCCTTTACGCAAATCGGTGAACAAATCATCTAAGCTATAGGCATTAGCGGTAAGTGCACTGCTTTCAATTAACCGCTGCATACGACTGTAGTCGTGCAATGCATTAATGGTTGCCTCCTGCATCTGGCGAACTTGTTCTACACCAGCACCCGGACGTGTATAACTTAACACTGCCGGATCAAGTATCCAACCGGGTGTTTCAAACAATTGCTTATTCAAAAACGTAACCGCATCGCGCTGCAGGTTTTTAGGAGTTGGTTCATATACCACCCCGGCTTCATCGTATGTTTTAGGGGTTTCATAAATACCGCCTACATACTTGGTAACGTGGCCCATGTACCTGCGGTACTGCCCTACTACCTGGTTATACATTTCGTCCAACTTCTTATAATTTTCTGCATCTTCTTTATACCATTCTTTTAAGCTTGGTAAAATTCGTTTCAGGTTTTTGATTCCATATTCACTGGCAATCATGGCATTGTTTCCCAAATCTTCACTTTGCGATCGTGGATCATACGGATTGATTTCGGAACCAAACCAATAAATAGGGTCGCGATGTTCCAGCACCCACTTATTCAAAATCTTTTTATCCTCTTCGGCTGATTTGGTATCAAAGATTGGCTTATAGCCCCATTGAATGGCCCACTTATCATAAGCACCTACACCGGGAAACAAGTTTGTTACACCATCTTCGGGCTGCGCTACATAATTAAACCGGGCATAATCCATAATAGAAGGTGTATGGCCATTCTTTGCCTGGTATTCTTTGTCGCGTAATTTTTCTACGGGTGTGCTATGGCTCGATCCAAAATTATGACGCAACCCCAACGTATGGCCCACTTCATGCGCTGCTACAAATCGAACTAAATCACCCATCAGTTCATCATCAAACTTGCGTTTGCGGGCACGTGGGTCAACGGCTGCTGTTTGAATGGTGTACCAACTGTTCAGCAAACTCATTACGTTATGATACCAGCCTATGTGACTTTCAATAATTTCACCTGACCGGGGATCGTGCACATTAGGCCCATAAGCATTTTGAATATCCGAAGCGAAGTAGCGAATAAAGGAATACCGTGCATCTTCGGTGCTGATGGTGGTATCACCAGCAGGTACCTCTTTCGCTAAAATTGCATTTTTGAAACCAGCCTGTTCAAAAGCTTTTTGCCAATCTTGTACTCCGGCAATTAAATACTTGCGCCATTTAATGGGTGTAGCCGGATCGATGTAAAATACAATTGGTTTCTTAGGTTCAACCAATTCACCACGCTTCATTTTTTCAATATCTTCAGCCTTTGGTTCAAGCGGCCAACGTACGGCAAAAACTTCTGTTTCAGATTTCTGAGATTCTTCGCCATAAACGGTATAACCATTTGCAAAATACCCTACGCGAGGATCGAACAATCTTTTTCGGGCTGGTACTTTAGGCAACAAGATCATCGATGTATTAATCTCAACGGTTACAACACCGGCCGATGCACCTGCAGGTAACTCGCGTACCTGAGCCGGCCCTGAGGCACCTGTTGGCGGAGGCAACACAGAGGTAAAAGTTTTCACCATTCTTACCTCGGTATTGATCGGAAAAGATTTGATGCTTTGAATGTACGAGCGATCGGCCTGAATAGCAGTTAAACTAAATGAGCGCTTGGTACGCGGATCTAATGATATAAGTTGATTGTCGCCTTTGAAAAAATCGGTAACGCTTATCACATACGAAGTGTCTTTGCGGATTGACTTGATATCGAAAGCTGCGGCAATAGGCTCTACGTTTGAATTGCGCACTGCTTGTGTAATCGGTTTGTTTTCATCGGGGCTGGTGTTGATGGTAAGCACCGCGCGCAAAAACAATTTATTGTTCGGTCCTCGTTCCCAACGCAATACCTGGCGGTTTTCTTCTTCGCCCCCATAACCAGCACCGGCAGGAGTTTTAGCCATGCGGGTAATAGCCATAAACTCACGCCCTATTATACTATCGGGCACTTCCAGGAAATAATCTTCATTGATTTTATGAACGGTAAATAACCCTTTTTGTGTTTTGGCTTTTGCTGTAATCACCTGCTTATAAGGCTTGGGGCCTGGCGGTGTGGGGCCTTTGGCTTTTGTGGTGTCAGTTTTTGCGGGAGCTACCGCTGTAGCTTTCTTGTCATCTTTTTTCTTTGTTTTTTGTGCTGCTACTGGTAATGCCAATGCAAAGCATAAAACCAGTACGGTAAAAATGGTAAACGATCTGATCATAGTGTAAAATGTTTGGCCGAAACTACCGGCCTTGTTTACATTTTACAATGGTTGTGGGATGGGTGGTTTTATCCGTTATGCAATGAATATTACCTATTTGTTCAGGTTAAAGAAATCTTTCAGCTTACCGTCCACATCATACATTCTAAACTCCAGCATACCCTGGTTTACCGTAATGGTACAATAATGATGGCCACGAAAAGTTTTGGCACTGAACCAGGCCCGCGAGGGTGCAAAATCTTCCAGGTTGCCACCACTACCACCGGTTTGAATGTAAACCACTCCTTTATTTGTGGTAATATGATTTTGGTTGATTGGCAAGGTACGTTGATAGGTGTGCAGATGACCAAAGAAAACCATATCCACCCCATACTTTTCATACAAGGGCACTATTTTTCGAATAGCCGGATCGCCTTGCAGTGAACTACCCGACCACGAGTCGCCATAATCATCTTCATCGGCTGAGTAGGGCGCGTGGTGATGCGCCACAAATTTCCATTTTGCAGTTGATGCTTTCAATTCTTTCTCCAACCAAAGGTATTGCGCTCCCTCCGGTGCAAATTCTTTTTCTTCATTGCTGTTGAGCATAAAAAAATCTGCGTTGCCATATGAAAATTTGTAGTACCCGCCTTTCGGTATGGAAGGATGGTATTGGTTAAACCAAAACAAATCGGCTTCGCCATTTCCTGCCACCGGAAATACCGGCACGCGACTGGCAACTTGCGTAATGCCGGCAAAGTATTCGTAGTTCCATTCAAACTTCTGGTCTTTGAAACCACCGTCTGTAAGATCGCCAACCAGCAACACAAAATTGGGCCGCTCGCCCCAAATCAGTTTAGAGGTACGATCAGAAATATGAGGCCGTGCTTCGGTATCGCCAATTATCGAGAAGCTAAAGGAACTGCTATCCTGTACGGCTGTAGCAAAAGTAAGCACCCCCGACTCCATCGTATTACCTTTCCGATCGGTGGCTTTAATCGAGTAGAAGTAAGGAGTTTCAGGAGTTAAGCCTGCAAGCGTGGTTTTATAAATAAACGATTTATCGCTGCGTTCCGTAGCAGAACTAACATCTTTAACCTCCACCTTTTTATCCAACGGAAGTTTTGTTCCGTACCATATTTCAAAATCAGCAGCTCTGTCTGTTTCCCATACTATATCCATACCATTTGTAGTTGCATGTGTTAAATACGGGCCGGCTGCAAAATGAAAAAGATCAGGATATAAAATTCCTTTCGTTACTATGTTTGTGAGTTCGTCATACCTGCTTTTAATTTGTACAGGCGTTAATGCCTTATCCGATATTTTAAGCATCCGCACCAGATTACCAAATTGCATGTAGGGCTCTTCGCGCATATAGGCGGCCAGCTCAAGTTCGTATTGCGATGGATCTGGTAACAGTCGGTTGCCTACTTCTTTTTCACCAATTAATATACCGTTCAAGTATAGGCTCATCTTTTTTTGCTGGTAAGTTGCCACTACGTGCGACCAGTATTTTTTAAAGCCCCGGCTCTTTATCTGATAATCGAGTACCGATGCATATACTGATTGTTGCGTTTTTAAACTATAGACCAACTGTTGATTGAAGTACCCCAGCAACCACTCGGGTTCGGTTGCCTGGTATTTTGGTTTAAGGGCCACCAGCGCCCCTACCGGTTTATTTACATGATTGGAGAGCCAGAGTTCAATTGTAAATGCATCGCCTGGTAGTTGCCGGGCATCCATCAACCCCTTCTTTCGTTCGGTTGGTTCTTCGCCATAAAAAATTAATGGCAAAGCCTCGGTTGCAATTATGGGTATTGATACCGGATGGGTTAATCTGTTACCCGGTAAATTTCGGGCCTTATTGTTTAAAGCGTATTCGGGCCAAAACCAAAATTCCTGTGCAATGCATACATGGTTACCGGCAATCAACAAACACCAGATTAATTTTTTCATTTTGCTACATGTTGTTTATCAAGCAGGTTGTTATTTAAATCGTACACAAACCAATTCAGGTTGTTGTTCGAAATTCGAAACCTGATGTAATGATGAGTTTTAATCAGGGTATCCATAAGCGGCTGTGCGGATGATTCGTCTGGCTCCAATGAACCACCTCCACCACCGGTAATGATAAAATGTGTTTGTTGTTTGCCATACGTTTTTGTTAATCGCTCGTAATCATGCGTATGCCCCGCTATAACAAAATCAATTTGCGCACTTTCCATCACGGGCTCCAATAAATTCCGAACAATTGCATCGCCCTCGTATCTTGGCCATCCTTGCGAGTAAGGCGGTTGATGTAACACAATGAATCGCCATGTAGCTTGTTTCCACTGGTCGGATTGAAGTTGCTGATAAAACCAGGCCTGTTGCTTTTCATCAAATTCAATAGGGAATTGTGTATTGGCATCCAGCGCTATAAAAGCACAGTTTGCATACGTCCACGCAAAGTAAGGTTTACCTGCTGGTGAAGCATATTGATGATACAAGTGAGGATATAAGGTTGTATAGTAGCCATCATAGTCGTGGTTACCGGCCACCAGGTATGCCGGTTTGTTCGCGGCATAGCCCGACAATATTCCTGAAAACGTTCGCCATTGTTCTGCATCGCTGCCATTGCCTACCAAATCGCCAGCGCCAATAGTAAATGCATCGGCTCCCAACTGCATGTGGTGAATGAGTTTCTGAAAATTGTACCAACCCGATTGACTATCGCCCCAAACTGTGAATGAAAACTCGCGCTGCCCGGCAGCAACTTCATAAACCGCAGAACAGTAATTGCCAGAACAAATTTTATAATACCAATTTCCTTTTGGTGCGTTGACCCGGTATGTAAGTAGCTCACCCGATTTTTGTTCGGAATTTGTTAATTGGTTTGCAGCAATACCCCAATATAACTTTACAGGTTGCTCATCGGCTAAAATCCGGATGGTGTAAACTGAATCGGTGCGTGTTAGCCACGGCCCTATCAGCAATGGTGTGGAAGCACCTACCTGTAATACGGCTCGCTCATGTTTGCGTATTTCAGCCAGGTTATTTTCATACGCTTGCTGCGTGTTTTCATATTGCGCCTGTGTAAGAAATGAAACTCGCCTCAGGCCTCCGAACATGGCATTGTTAAGTACACGAACCAACACAGATGCCTGAGTAGTTGCGGCTACTTTAAATTTATCGCCTTGAATCCGCTCAGCGGGTTCACCATTTATCCACAGTTGGGCACCATCATCAGCATGAATAATCAGTACACCCTTTTCGGGAATAGTAAGCTTTTGTTCGTACCATAAAGCTGTATTTGGAAATAGTACCCGGTGTGGCAATTCAACCAAACTATCCGGTTGCGGAAGGTAATCGGGCACCAGCCTTTCATGTGTTACACCTTTAACAAAACGCCAACCTGTATTAAAAACAGTATCGGGCTCTTGGATAATTTGATTCAGGTGTTGATAAGGATTGGGTGTTTGCCACAAAGTTGCATAGGGCAATGGCTTGCTGCGCTCAGCCTGGCAAGCCATCAACACCATTGCCAGCAGCCAATATTTATATGTCACTTATTTAACGCTAAGGGTTTACCGGCTTTTCCGTCTTGAGTAAATACAATACCGAGCAAGCCCGCTGCGGTGGCTGCCACCTGATTCTGATAAAGTTGGCCGCTTACTTTAACTTCGCCATTTGGTTTTACACCTGCACCAATGGCAGCAATCCAGATTTGATCGGCACCATTGATTTTTGTTCCATGACTGCGCCACTCATCAACTGGAATTGTGCCCCGGCCATGATCAGTCGTAATCAGGATGGTTGTCTTATTGCGGTATTGCGGTTGCGACTGTACCCACTCCCAGATATTTTTTATAAACTGATCGGTTTGATATGCAGACTTAAGGTAAGCATCATACTTTCCGTTGTGGGCAAAGTCGTCCGTTTCGCCATAAGCAATGTAAACCACACGGGGTTTATACTTTTTCATGTACTCCAATGCATAATGATGCGTAAAGGCATCTAATCTGACACCGCCCCACGGGCTTGGTATCTCAACTTGTAGTTGATTTAGAAATTTTTCGCGATCTGTTAAATTTTTATCCGAAGCTGATTCAAATCCTGCATTAACAAGAATACCGCTTCGCTCTTCGTTTACGATAAACGGAAAAACATCCCACGAGCCAAAAGCAGCAACCTTACCTTTGTATGGTGTTTGTTTATTTAAAAACTCTAAAACCGTTTCGTTGGGATTATTTACTTTATTGTTACTTTTTATCCGGGCATCATCGGCAAAGCCTGAGAGTATTTCGTTATAACCAGGATATGAAAACCACATGTAGTTAGAGCAATTCACATAATTTCCATACGCACGATTACCCAACAGCACACCTTGCTTTACCAACGTACTCCAGAAAAAGGGCATCAGTTTTTCACGCCTTACTTCTGATTGTTCATGCCAAAAGCGTGCGCGTAAATCCACTACATCGTCCACGTATTTTTTTTCATTTATAAGAACTGAATCTGCTCCCGTAAAAACTTCCTGCCAGCGCATACCATCCAGCGTTATAATAATTACATTCTCCGCTTGAGCCTGCGCTTTTAGTAATTGTGTTGTACCAAGCAGAATTGATATAATCGAAATTAAAAATCTCATGTGTTGAAATAAATTAGGATAAAAGATAAGGTAAAAAACAGCCAGGAGAAAACCCTCCTGACTGTTAAACACTAAACACTACAATTAAACCCACTTAATTACTGTCCCACCAAACGGGTGTATTAATATTATCTGCGCCTTGCCTGGCAACAGCTGCACTGCGGTTAGTTGCATTTAGCGATTGCTCAGACTGTGGATAAATAAAGCGCACAGGAATTTTATTGTCGTTCAAGTTGCTGGATCCGGGCAGTAAAGCAGGCAACCCGGTTCTGCGCCAGTCAAACCAGGCTTCCAAGCCATTGAAAAATAAAGCCACCCATTTTTGGCTTGCTATTTTAGCTAATTTCTCGGCAGTAGTTCCGGTGTAAACTACGCCTGCTTGCGTGTAATAGTCAGCGGGCAGCGTAAGGTTAATTCCATAATCAGCCGGAACGATGGATGCATAATAATTCATATTGGCGCTTATTCCATTCAGGTAGAATGTTTCTGCCGACCCCGTTGTGATCAGATTCTTTTCACGCGCTTCGGCAAGAATAAACTGAAGTTCGGCAAACGTCATTAACAAGCCACGGGCTACGTTAGCCTGAGGCGGATTTTGGTTGGCATCGTTACACACCAGGCAAGCAAAGGTATAACCCACGCGCGAAATATTTTGAGGGCCACCATTGTAGCTTAGTGCTTGCGTATCTTCTAACCCGTTGGGGATACCCGCTATAACCGGTGTGCCGGCTGTAACCGAATTTTGAGTAGGGCGTGCAAATACTCTTAATCGTGGGTCATTGATGGAGGTAAGGTAATCGCCCAGGGTTTTGCTTAAGCGAAATTCATCGAATGAACCAACACGGGTTGTATAAAGCGGCCATTGGTTGGGTGCCGATGCCAGGTAAACTAGTGCAGCATTATCGGCATTACTTTCAAATATGGGAAACTGCGCAGGGTTACTTAAAATCTCTTGCATTTCAGAAGTTACATTACGTTTGTTTGAAATGCGCATGAGGTAACGCAGCCGCAGTGAATTAGCAAGCTTGCGCCACTTGATTATGGCAGCGGTACCACCACCGTATAAAATATCGCCCGCTATTGTTTCTGAACTGCTTCCTAAAATCTGGTTGGCTGTTCTTAAATCAGCCAGAATACCATTGTAAACAGTTTCTTGTGCATCGTAAACCGGTTGGTAAATGCCTGCCGATTTTCCTTTGGTAGCTTCTGTGTAGGGAATATCGCCATACGCATCTGTTGCAAGCGAAAACATCCACGATTTCAGAACCAACGCTACACCCAAGTAATTGTTTTGAACCGGAGTTGAGTTTTGTGCAAAGTCAATAATGTTTTGCACGTTGCGCATGTTGCCATACACCGTATTCCAAACACCGTTCAGTTCACCCCACAGGTAGCGATCTTCGTTTACAAACTGAATTTTTGCCGTGTGTTGAACCACAATGTTGCCAATGCCCCACGCCTCGCCTACCTGGTTGTTGAGTGTATTGCGGATAACACCCGATAATAACAAATCGGGTGTAACGGTAGTAGGAACATTTTTATTTGTATTGATGTCTTCAAAGTTATTATCGCAAGCGAACACCACCAGTAAGGCAGCAATGCTCAACAAGGATTTTTTAAAATATGTTTTCATAATGTTGCTGATCTTTCTTTTTAGAATTTCAAACCAATGTTTACGCCATAGCTTCTGGAAGAAGGTATTGACATGTATTCAATACCCGGCAACGCAGTTCCACCGGTGTAAGACATTACTTCCGGGTCGATGTGCGGAACATCAGTCCATAATGCCAGGTTGCGCCCAACAAAAGCAATGCTAACACTGCGGAAAGGAGTTTTGCTGAAAAACTTATCGGGGAACGTATATCCAACCTGTAACTCGCGCAGCTTTACAAACGAAGCATCGTACATAACACCTTCGGCAATGTTGCGGCCGCCAGTCCAGGCAGTATGCCATTGGCGAGGTAATACTCTTCTGGTGTTTACACTAAATGTTCCATCGCCATTGGCTACCACACCTTTGCCAACTACGTAGGTACCTTCCGGTGCATTCAACAATTGCGGATCGGCCGTTACTGATGCTTGTGGGTAATAACCATTTTCGCGACCCTCTAATGTTTCGATTATAATACCGCCTTCGCGACCAACCGTTTGCGTTTCGGAATATACTTCACCACCCTGACGGATATCGAATAATACACCAACTTTAATTCCTTTAAAAGTAAAGGTGTTGTTGATACCGGCCATCCAATCGGGATTATAGTTACCTAACTTGATTCGTTCGGTCGTACGTACCGGGCGACCTTGTGCATCAAATACCATTTCGCCAACAAACTGGCCATTGGCACTGTAGTATGGCTTGGTTGGGTCTGTGTTTTGAACCCGTGCAAAACCAATTCCATACATATCGCCCATGCGTTCGCCCACGCGGGCTTCAATGCTTACCCTGCGGCTGGCCATTACGAAATTGGTTAGCCCATCCGATAAGGACATCACTTCGCTTCGGTTGCGTGAATAGTTAATATCTAAACTCCACTGAAAGCCATTACTCAGTTTAACCGGAATGCTGTTGACCATAACCTCTACCCCGTAGTTTTTAATTTCACCGGCATTGATAGCCCGGCTGTTGTAACCACTGGTAAGCGAAAGCGGAATATTCAAGATTTGGTTTTGCGTGCGGGTTTGATAATATGTAACATCAAGTCCTAACCGGCCACCGAAAAATTTTACATCTAAACCGGTTTCGTACGAAGTACTGATTTCGGGTTTAAGACTAAAGTTGGCTAACCGGTCGGTTTCGCCATAAACTTGTGCAGTTCCAAATGGATCGCCCGGGTTGTAGGATTGTGTAAAGGTAAATGCATCGGTATCGTTACCCACTTGTGCTACGCTGGCACGCACTTTTAAGAAAGAAAGAAAATCGGGCAGTGTTACCATGTCTGATACAACAGCACTTAATGCAGCCGAAGAGTAGAAATAAGAATTATCGGCCGATCCGATACCCGCATCTTTTAATGCTTGTGGTAAAGTAAGTGCGCTGGACCAATCGTTACGAGCGGTTAGATCGAGAAATAAAATGTTTTTATAACCCAACTGTGCTGATGCATACAAACTATTGATGCGCTTTTGCACATCGCTTTGAGAAGTTTGCAACGGAGCCCGGAAGTTGGTGAGGTTGTAAATCTCAGCAATATTGAGTTGAGGTGCATTTACTTCCAGAAATTCTGATTTTTGAAAAAGTTGATTACCACCCACGGATGCAGTTAGTGTAAACGTAGAAGGAACAAGCTCCTTATTAAATGTAAGCAGGAAATCGGAGTTACGTTCTTCGCTTACAATATTTACTTCACGATACTGGCCAAATGGGAAGCGTTGAGAAGTAAAAGCTCTGCGAAACTGCCTGCGTTCATTTGCATAATCAGTTGCTGTACGTAACTGCAAACTCAGCCATTTCGTAAAATCGTACTTCAACGAGATATTACCAATCAACCGATCTACATACTGCCCGTTGGTGTTTTCATATACCGTAAAGAAAGGGTTGTCATGGTAGTTGTAATTGAAATTAAATTGTCTTCTACCCTCCAAGCCCGGCATCCAATAATTTTCCATGTCCTTCATATTTACACTGCGTGGCAACCAGCAGTTAAACAGGTACATGATGTTTTCAGTACCGTAGCTGATGGATGGCCGGTTATCACTCTCACTCTTGATATAACTTACAAAGGCCCGTGCTGAAAATTTAGAGCTAAGATTATAGCCACCACCAAATGAAATTGTATTTCTACTCAAATCCGTATTTGGTACCGTTCCGGTTTGATTTAAGTTGGTGTAAGACAATCTGAAATCGCCTTTATCGTTAGCGCTCACTAGGGCTACGTTGTTGGTAAGGGTTCTGCCGGTTTGAAAGAAATTTTTGATACCATCCGGATCGGCTAACCAAGGTGTAGGTGTTATTACACTTCCTGCCGGTGCATTTAAATCTCCACCTCTGAATGCAATGGGTTGACCATTTAATGTGCGTGGTGAATTAAACTGTGGATACAACTGGCCATTAAAGGCAGGGCCCCAGCTTTCGTCCACACCATCAGTCATTCCGGCTCCGGCACCGTTCACAAAAGAAAAATCGCCTCCGTTGCCATTCCCTTGTCCATACACGTTTTGATACTCGGGCAATCGTAATACTGTTTCGAACGTAGTGTTTGAATTTAGTTCAACACCTAAACCTTTAGAGCCTTTACCCGATTTGGTTTTGATAACTATTACACCATTGGCAGCGCGCGAACCATAGAGGGCAGCCGCAGCAGCACCTTTTAATACTACCATGCTTTCTATGTCATCGGCATTTACAAAGCCGGCACCATTACCAAAATCAACTTCCAGATTGTTTCTACCTGAAGTACCTGTTATACCATTACTAATGGGTACTCCGTCTATAACATACAAAGGTTGATTTTTATTTAAGTCAACCGAGCGCTCGCCCCGGATGCTTACCCGCGATGAACCACCAATACCGGAAGGGCTGCCGATAACCGTTACACCGGCAACCTTACCTGCCAATTGATTAACAACATTGGTTTCGCGTGCGGTTGTAAGGCTTTCAGAACCTATACTTTGCAGCGCATAGCCCAGTGCCTTTTTATCTTTTTCGATACCCAAAGCTGTTACAACAACCTCGGCAAGTTCCGTAGCATCTACCGCCAGGGTAACATCTACGTTTGTCCGGCCACTAACAGCCACCTCCTGTACTTTAAAACCTACAAACGAAAACACCAATATATCCGATTGGCCTGCGGTTATTGAGTACATGCCATCCGCATTGGTAATGGTACCATTCGAAGTACCTTTAACTAAAATATTTACACCGGGTATTGGGCTGTTATCATCAGCCGAAATAACCTTACCGGAAACGATGCTTTGCGCAGAGGCAGAAAAGCCTGCCAACCCAAGCAACAGCACGGCAATCGCATAGAACGATCGCCCTGTGATTTTAAAAACTTGTAGCGGTTGATTCATAGGATGTTTGGTTTTGAATTTTAGCTCAAAACTTCACAATCCAGATAACCCGGCTTTTAGTTATAAATTATGGCTTCATTAATTAGCCCACATCAAAAGCAAACTTTAATAACCTTTCAGTAAATTGACATATATGAAACCCTGAATCTGCTATTTGAAGGTTCATTTTTGTGTTAACATTCGATTAATAAATCAATCGCGGCTTTGCAGCATCCGAAAAAGTTTCCAAATAGGAAACAAAAACAACATGCAAGACGAACTGATTGGGCGCATTGGCAAAAGAATCAAGGCATTACGAAATGCACGCGGGTTAACCCTGCAGGTGCTTAGCGAACGGGCGCACATAACCAAAGGCTTGTTATCTAAAATTGAAAACTCAAGAACCATTCCATCGCTACCGGTTTTCTTACAAATTGTGCAAGGACTTGAAGTATCCACGCAGGATTTTTTTGAAGATATGAAACTGGTACAGGGCAAAAATTATTTGCTAATCCGGAAAGCAGATTATCAGGTAATTCAAAAAGAAGAGCGCCCCGGCTTTAAATATCAGGCCATTTTAACTCAAAATATGCACGCTACTACCATGGAGGTTGTTTTGCTGAGTTTGCAACCCCGTACACAAAGCCACCCCACCACCACCGATGGCTTTGAGTTTAAGTTTATAATCTCAGGGCGTTGTTTGTATCGAATTGAAGATGAAGAACTTTTGTTGCAAGAAGGTGATTCGCTTTACTTTGACGCTTCAAGGCCCCATCATCCGCTTAATCCCTTTCGCAAACAGGTTACCATGTTGGTTTGTTACTTCTTAACAACTAAATAAAATTTCAAGTATAACAATGCGTTACATTTTGCTCACTTTGCAAACTGAATTAATACTATGAAGTCTAATCATTACGACCTGATTGTTATTGGTGCCGGTGTGTTGGGTACCTTTCATGCCTACCACGCAGCTGTTGCAAACAAAAAGATACTACTGTTGGAGAAGGATCAACAACCCATGCAGGCCACCGTTCGCAATTTCGGGCAAGTGGTACCTTCGGGTATGAGTAACGATTGGTTTCAATTTGGAGTTTATGCCACGCAATTGTATAAAACCATTCAAGCTGACTATAACATAGGTATTCGTCAAAACGGTAGTGTTTATATAGCTTCGGATGATGATGAGCAGCAACTACTGCACGAATTAAAACAACGCATGGATGCGCGCGGCTATGAAGCGCACATATTAACCACCCAGCAATGCCTTAGTCGCTGGCCCGTACTGCATCCGGAATATTGCCGCGAAGGGTTATTCTTTCCGCAGGAAGTTAGCGCTGAGCCAAATGTATTGATTCATTATTTACTCAAGTATTGTACCCAGCGCTTTTCCAACCTTACCTATCAAAATTACACAACCATTCAGGCCTGCGAAGTATTAAACAACCAGGTAAAGGTGGTGAGTAGTGCCGGGCAATCGTTTACTGCCCACAAGGTTATAATCTGTAATGGAAGTGAGTTTAAGATTCTGTTTGCCGATATTTTTGAGAAAAGTGGAATCGTAATAAGCAAGTTGCAAATGCTGCGTACCCAACCCATGCCGGCATTACCATTAGAGGGCAATATTCTTACCGGCCTCACCACGCGCAGATACGAATCGTTTGAAGAATGTCCATCCTTCTCCAAAATCAAAACTCCGGCACACTTGCAAGAACTTAAAAACTGGGGTATTCACATCCTGTTTAAAAAGGCAATGGATGGTTCTGTTATTGTGGGCGACTCGCACGAGTATGTGGAAGTTGGGAAAGAAGAACCCGGTTACGAAATCAATCAGCACATTAATAACCTGATGTGGCAGGAGGCCGCGCGCATTGTAGATATGAAAGAATGGAAGTTGAGCGCAGCCTGGGCCGGCTATTATTCCCAACATCCGCAAAAAGATATTGTAGAAATTGATATCGAAAACCGAATTCATATCCGAACGGCTATCGGAGGAAAAGGAATGACTTCTTCGGCTGGTTATGCGCAAAAAAGTGTTCAGCAAATACTAAGAGACTAAATCCTTAACCGATTGCCGCATGTGGACCAACTATCATACCCACAGCAACTATTGCGATGGCAAAGAGCCGCTTTCGGCTTATGTAAATCCGGCTGTGCAAAGTCTGGGGTTTTCATCGCATGCTCCATTACCTTTTGATTGCCCATGGAGTATGCCCCCTTCCCGGCTGGATGCTTACCTGGCGGAGATTGCAGTAATGAAACAAACCAGCCCTATTGAAATTTATGCAGGTCTGGAAGTTGATTTTATTCCCGGCTTAATAAGTCCAAAAGATTTTAACCAGATTGATTATAGTATCGGGTCCATTCATTTTGTTGATCAATATGAAAATACCCATTGGGAAATTGACGGCTTGCATACTGTTTTTACAGTAGGATTAGAAAAGATTTTTAAGAACAACTACCGGGCAGCCTGGTGTCGGTATTTTGAACTTACCCGCCAACTGCTGGTAGAATCTGAACCGGATATACTGGGCCATCTCGACAAAATGAAAATTCAGAATTTGGAAAACAAATACTTTCATGAAAACGAATCCTGGTACCAACAAGAAATAAGAAGCTTGTTGAAAGTGGTTTCGCAAACCAATACCATTATAGAAATCAACACGCGCGGTATTTACCAACAAAAATCTGAAACTACCTACCCATCGCCCTGGATCTTGGAATTGATGAAAACGCTGAACATCCGGGTTACCATTAGTTCCGATGCTCATCATTCAAAAGATTTATGTAATCAGTTTGAACTTGCCGCTTCCTTATTACTCAAAGCTGGTTATAAAAAAATTACCATCTTGAAAGATGGTGTTTGGAAAGAAGTTAACTTTAACCAAAACGGAATTGGTAATTCATGATTGAGAAGCACACGATTACACGATGGCTTGAAGCAACCCACACAATTTGGTTTACGATCTATGCATCGTTTTGTGCCTTCGCATTATATACGTGTGTGTATGCTTTTCGAAAAACGTTTGCAGTAGCCACCTTTAGCGGGCATACCTTTGCTGGATTTGATTATAAGGTATGGCTGGTAACTTTTCAGGTAATGGGGTATGCACTTGCCAAGTTTATTGGAATTAAAGTTATATCTGAATTAAAGGCTCACTCTCGCGGTTTCGGAATATTGCTGATGGTAGCCATTGCCGGTGTTTCGTGGCTGTTATTTGCAGTGGTGCCAGCACCCTATAATATAGTTTTTCTGTTTACAAACGGCCTGCCGTTGGGCATGGTGTGGGGAATGGTTTTTGGCTACCTGGAAGGAAGGCGCATGACAGAAGTACTGGGCGCATCACTTGCCGTTAGCTTTATTTTTTCAGCAGGATTATGCCGCTCAGCGGGTGCCTACATCATGAGTGCGTGGGGTACTTCGGAATACTGGATGCCCTTTGTAGCCTGTTGTTTGTTTTTAGTACCGCTGTTAATTTTTCAATTTCTGTTAGATAAACTTCCACCCCCATCTGATAAAGATGAACAATTGCGCACCAAGCGGCTACCCATGAATGCGGATGAACGAAGAGCCTTTACGCACGCGTTCTTGCCAGGCATTGTTCTGTTTACACTATGCTATGTGTTGCTTACTGCATTTCGCGATTTTCGCGATAATTTTTCTGCCGAAATATGGAAGAGTCTGAATATGGGCAACGATCCTTCCATCTACACCAAAACTGAAATTCCGGTATCGTTAATAGTTTTGATTTGTATCGGCAGTTTAATGCTGATTAAAAACAATAAGCTTGCGCTGATGGTTAACCATTTAATTATTGCCTTCGGCATGATTCTGATCGGCATTGCCAACCTGTTATTCGAAGCTCAACTTATTAACCCCGTACTTTGGATGACGCTTGTCGGAATAGGGCTATACTTAGGCTACATTCCATTCAATAGTATTTTCTTCGATCGGCTGATTGCCGCATTCAAATACGTAAGCACCGTGGGTTTTATTATGTACGTTGCCGATTCATTCGGTTATTTAGGAAGTGTGGCCGTTTTGTTCTACAAAAACTTTTTTCAAAAAAGTTTGAGTTGGATCAGTTTCTTCATAACTGGCGGGTACGTGATGTCCATTGCAGGCACGCTGCTCATATTCGGCTCCATGCTTTACTTTCATCAAAAGCACCGATACTGGAAAAAGCAACAACCTACGCAAGGCCAATAATAGTTAACACTTCATTTACCTGTTGGGCAAGGTGTGTATGCGGCTCTTTCGCTAATTGTTCAGGTGTATAAGCCCCTGTTGTAATTCCAATTACAAAACCACAACCCGCATTGGTGCCTTCCTGCATATCGCTGGCAGTATCGCCTACTTTTACAACGCGTTTTACATCTGTTACTCCGGTACGTTTCATTGCTTCAAAAATCATATCCGGTGCCGGACGCCCGTTGGCTACTTCATCGCTGGTAATACTCGCATCCAACAGCCCCCTTTTTTCCCAGCCTAATCGCTTCAAAAGTTCGTTTGTAATTTCCCGGTCAAAACCGGTATCTACCGCTACTTTTATACCTACTTTTTTTAGGGCAGCAAATGTTTCGCTTACTCCTTCCTTTTCACCTACCGAAACATCGTATCGATAGAAGTCAATCATATTATCAACAAAATACCGATGTATGGCTTCAATTAATTTCTCATCAAAAGAAGTTACGCCTCCATCCTGCAGCAGTTTTTTGATGGCCACCGGTTTGGGTATTCCCATTAAATCGGTAGCTTGTTGCAGGCTGGTATTTACTCCGCCTAATTCTACAAGTGCTTTTTGTAACACGCGGGGTACATCCAGATTATCTTTAACGGTAGTACCTGCCAGATCAAAT
The DNA here is from genome assembly GCA_019638395.1 of Cyclobacteriaceae bacterium. Classification (GTDB taxonomy): domain Bacteria; phylum Bacteroidota; class Bacteroidia; order Cytophagales; family Cyclobacteriaceae; genus ELB16-189. The sequence continues at coordinate 824,134 of JAHBTX010000003.1, read as the reverse complement.
ACAACAAGTTGGGTATTCATACCACTATAATTTTATGGCTGTAATGTTAGAGATAACACTTGCTAGAAAAAAATCGCAACCGAATTATTAATTATTTGATAATAGTACATTGGTTGCCTGCTAAAACTTCAAGTTGAAACTTGCTGAAGATTTTAACATCATATCTTTAGTACTATATCCCGGTTTAACAAACTATTTTATGAACGCACAACAAGTTACTGCCGAAATTTTTGAACTATACGAAAAGTTTGGCCGGGCCGACTATATAGGCGAACCTGTTTCACAAATTGAACACATGTCGCAAGCAGCAGAACTTGCCCTAAAATCGGGCGCTGATGATGAAGTTATTCTGGCTGCCTTCTTTCACGACATTGGGCACATCTGCGTACAAAACGATGCCTCGCTCAGGATGTCATCGTTTGGAATTAAAAGCCATGAAGAAATTGGAGCCGGTTTTTTGCGCTCACGCGGATTTTCAGACCGAATGGCCCAATTAGTGGAAAATCATGTAAAGGCTAAACGATACCTTACGTACAAATACCCAGCTTATTTCGAGCAATTATCAGAAGCCAGTAAGCAGACCCTCATTTTTCAAGGAGGCATTATGAGCGAGAAAGAGGCCGTTGCGTTTGAACAAGATCCGCTTTTTGAAGATAGCATACTGCTACGCAAGTGGGACGAAGCCGCCAAAGAAGTAAATGTTCCGATTATTGATCTGGAATGGTTAAAAGGGATTTGCCTGCGGGTGCTTACAAAAGCTTAAGCATTGAGCGAGCTCAGCAATTCGTCCAACCCCTGCGAAGTTAAAGGCTTGGGAATAAAGCGGATAACGTTGCTAAAGCTGAAAGCCCGGTCGCGGTCGAATTGGCTGTTGGAACTGGTAAGCACCACCACCCGCAATTGATTAAAAATATCCTGCGATTTTTCCCGAACCCGCTCCAGAAACTCAAACCCATTGAGCATAGGCATGTTAAGGTCTAAAAAAAGAATGCCCGGTACGTGTGCGGGGTTGTTGGTTAGTGCCTCCAAGGCTTTGGATGGGCTGGAAAAGGTAACAATGTTGTCGGCAAATTTCTTCATCTCGATAAAACGCTTCTGCACAAAGAGATCCACCTCATTGTCATCTACCAGGAATACAGTTTGAAAGGTACTAACAGCTACCATGTGATTACTAAACTGAATTTACGCCAAATATGTTTGGCTTTACCCACTTTATCGTCAAAATATTGCACCAACGGTTTTACCCGTTTCGAAAAATGTGCTAAAATTGAAGGTCTAAACCAAAAACCCATGAAATTTACTCGACTCTTACTTTTTTTTGTTGCAGGTGTAGCCTTGGCAGGGCTGTGGAGCTGCGGTGGCGGTTCAAAAACTGAGAACAATGCCAAAGATTTTAATGAAGCCGAAGAATCTCTGAAAGACCAGATTAAAGAAGTTGTTTACAACTTACCTTCACCTACCGAAATACCGTATTTATTGCAGCAAACCGGTGCCGAATACAACCAAAGCCTGGTTAACAGCCGCAGTAAAGTAGATCAATATGGCAGCCGCACCGATAAAGCCGCCCTTAACCTGGGTGTATATGCGGCCGATATTGGCTACCTAAGTTCGTACGATAAAACCCAGGAAGCAATTGACTACCTGAATGCAGCCAAAAAACTGGCCGATAATGTAGGCGTAATCGGAACGTTTGATGTAGATGTTTTAAAGCGTTTTGAAAGTAACATCGCCAATAAAGATTCACTGGCAAGCATTTTGAACACAGCCGTTCAAAGCAGCGAAAAATATTTGAAAGACGATAGCCGTAATAAACTGGCAGCCCTGTTGCTAAGCGGCAGTTTTATTGAAGGGTTGTACATTTCTACCGGTCTTATCAAAACCTATCCAAAAGATTTACTTCCGGAAGATTCGCGCAACCTGGTGCTCACACCCCTTATGCGCGTAATTCTTGAACAGGAAAAATCGGTGGATGAATTGCTGGCCATGCTTTCGGCTGTAGATCAGGAAGAACCCGTGGGCACTCTTATTTCAGATTTAAAATCGCTGCAGGCAAGCTACAAAGCACTTAACATAGAAGAGCAAATAAAAAACAACCGGTCAGACCTGGTTTTGAAAGACAAAAACCTGGCTGATATTACTTCCATTGTTGAAAAAATGCGCAGTTCAATTGTAAACTAAAATTGAACTATCATAAATCATAAAGGGATTGGTCATGGGGCCAATCCTTTTTTATTTTCGATCGACACCTTTTATCTATCTTTAACCATGCTAACGCATTCAGAATAAGTTTGAAGGTTGTTGATAGTAGTACATGCCCTGTTATAAAGAATCTGCATGTACGAGATCAAAAAAGTTCAGACAAGAGTTTTGATTCATAAACCCGGTTTAAGCGGTGCCTAACCTGATACAACTATGAGTGAACCCGTACTAAATGCCATCTTAAAATTATTTGCACTGGTAGCCAAAGAAGATCAGATTACCACACAAGAACGGGAATCCATACGCACCTTTTTATCCGATCACTTAAGTGAGAAAGCTACGGCCGATCACATGCAGTTATTTGACGAGTTGATTGCTCAGAAAGTATCGGAAGCACAGGAAAAAGCTACCATTCTTGAAATATGCCGATCGATTAACCGCGAGGCAGCTCAAAAGCAAAAGATAGTTATCATGCTGGATTTAATGAGTGTGGTAATGGCCGATGGAACACTCTCTGAGCGCGAGCAACACTTAACAAAAATCATTAGCGAAGCGCTGCTTATTAAAACCCAAGACCTGGAACTGATTAACCATTATGTATTGGCCGACAGCCGAACAAAAGTAAATCACGAAGACATACTGGTTATTGATTCTGAACCAAAGACTCCCGGTGCTGGCAAACACATTGTGCGTACCGGGTTAGATGGCTTTATCGCAATTTTATATGTACGCAGTACCGATACCTTCTTCTTTAAATACCAGGGCAAAACCGATGTTTACCTGAACGGAGTACCCCAAAAAGCAGGCAACATAAACGTATTGGCAAGCGGCAGTATTTTACGGTGGGAATCGACCGAGGCCGTTTACTTTGGAGAAATCTTAAATCTGTTTCGCAAGCAAGTTAGCACTTCACGTACCAGCTTCGAAGCCAAAACTATTTCTTACAAGTTCAAGAATGGAAAACTGGGCTTACGCGAAGTGGATATACACGAAGAGTCGGGTAACCTGGTAGCATTAATGGGGGCCAGTGGTGCCGGCAAATCCACACTACTGCATGTGCTGAACGGAACTGAAAAACCATCGGCCGGACAAGTACTGATTAATGGTATCGATATTTATAAAGAACCTAAGCGTATTGAAGGCGTAATTGGTTTTGTTCCACAAGATGACTTGCTGATTGAAGACCTTACGGTTTATCAAAACTTGTACTTTGCTGCCAAACTTTGTTTTAGTCATCTAACCGAAACTGCCATTGACGAATTGGTGGTGAAAACATTAGCCGATCTGGGTTTAGCCGAGACAAAAGATTTAAAAGTTGGCTCACCACTTCGTAAAACCATCAGTGGCGGCCAACGCAAACGCCTCAACATTGGATTAGAATTGTTGCGCGAGCCCGCTGTTTTGTTTGTGGACGAACCAACCTCGGGCTTGTCCTCGCGCGATTCCGAAAACATAATCGACTTACTGAAAGAGTTAGCACTAAAAGGTAAACTTGTATTTGCCGTTATTCACCAACCTTCGTCCGACATATTTAAAATGTTTGATAAACTGGTGATTCTGGATACGGGCGGCTACCAGATTTATTATGGCAACCCGGTAGATGCCATCACGTACTTTAAACGAAACATTAATTTAGTAAACAGCCAGGAAGGCGAATGTCTAACCTGCGGCAATGTTAACCCCGAACAGATATTTAACATTATTGAGACAAAGGTTATTAACGAGTTTGGAAATTTTACAGACGAACGAAAGTTTCTTCCTGAACTTTGGAATAAAAAGTTTAAAGACAAAATTAAAATTCAGCAGGTAACACCTTCAACGGAAGAGCCCCACTCTACCCTGCGTATTCCTTCCTGGCTACAACAAATTAACATATTCGGCAGCCGCGATTTCTTATCTAAACTTAGCAACACCCAATACCTGGTAATCAACTTGCTGGAGGCCCCGTTGCTGGCATTTATCCTTGCATTTATTGTACGGTATTACAACACCGATGACACCATCAATATAGGCTATGTGTTTAGCAAAAACCTGAACATGCCTGCCTATCTGTTTATGAGTGTTATCGTGGCATTGTTTATGGGTTTAACCGTAAGTGCCGAAGAGATTATCCGCGATCGTAAAATTCTGAAGCGCGAAAAATTTCTTCACCTCAACCGCAGCAGTTATTTATTATCTAAAATTGGAATTTTGTTTTTCATCTCAGCCATACAAACCGCCTTGTTTGTAGCCGTAGGAAATTCTATGCTGGCTATTAAAGGCATGTTCTTTATTTACTGGGGTATATTGTTCACTACCTCCTGCTTCGCCAACCTGCTTGGATTAAACATTTCATCTGCTTTCAACTCGGCTGTTACCATTTACATCCTCATTCCCATTTTATTAATTCCGCAATTGATATTAAGCGGAGTGGTGGTTAAGTTCGATAAATTAAATCCTGTTATTGGAAACACCGCCACCGTGCCCATGGTAGGCGATATGATGGCTTCGCGCTGGGCATTTGAAGCAAGCATGGTAGCCCAATACAAAGACAATAAGTTTGAGCAGGAGTTTTATGAGTATGATAAGATTATGGCCGATGCCGACTATAAAAAAATATACTTTATACCGGCATTGGAAACCAGGCTTGATTATGTAAAACAAAATTATTTCAAACCCGATACGATTGTGCAACAAAAAATAGCTGCCGATTTAAAGCTATTGCAAACCGAGATTCAGGAGGAACTGAATTTTGTTGGTAAAACCGACTTTAAAAGCTTAGACAAGTTTACACCAGTATATTTTGATAGTGCCACCTACGATGAAACCCAACGGTTCTTAAACTCCTTAAAACGATTCTACATCATGCGCTACAACAAAGCCGATGAAGAAAAAGACAAAAAGATAAGTGCGATGACCCGCACACCCGAACTTGAAAAAGAATTTGAAACGTTCCGTAATGATTATCAAAACGAGGCCATTTCTGAACTGGTAAAAAATACGGTTGAGGCAAACCGCATTATTGAGAAAGATGGCAAACTGGTGCAAAAAATATTTCCAATTTATAAAAACCCCGATCCTGAACACGTGGTTGATTTTGATGCCCAGTTCTACATGCCGGCCAAACACTTTCTTAATAAAAATATCGACACCTTCTATTTCAACATGGGCGTTATCTGGTCGATGACTATCTTATTGATGATTACACTCTATTTTGAAGTACTGCGCAAAATTGTAGATGGGTTGGGCAACATCTCTAATCCAATACCTAAACGGATGTAATACATGTTTTTTGTACTCTCCAAAACAATCAACTTTCTGGCCATGCCATTGGTGTTGGTTTGTTTACTTTGGATCAGCTCGCGTTTAATACGCAACACCAAATGGAAAAAGCGGTTGGGCTTAGCAGGCTTAAGTTTGCTGCTCATTATCTCCAATGATTTTATTACAAACGAGGTAGCCCTGTTATGGGAGCCCGCAGCCACGCCTTATAACCAAATCACCAAAAAATACAAACTTGGTATTTTGCTTACGGGAGTAACAAAAAGCAACATGCAACCCGATGATCGTATATATTTTCAGCGTGGGGCCGATCGGGTTACGCATACGTTGCAACTCTATAAACTGGGTATCATCGAAAAAATTTTAGTAAGCGGTGGCAGTGGTTCGCTTACACAACGCACACGCCAGGAGGCTGATGAAATAGCGGATGCACTTACGTTAATGGGCGTACCCGAAAACGATATACTCATCGAAAACCAAACGCGCAATACCTACGAATCGGCAATAGCTGTTAAAGCCATGCTGCAAGAAAAATTTAAACCAGCCGATTGTTTGCTGATAACGTCCGCTTACCACATGCGCAGGTCGCGTGCATGTTATGTAAAAGCCGGTTGGCCATGCGATACATTTACCTGCGATTTTTTAGCCCGCGAAAGAAAGTTTACACCCGATGTACTATTGATTCCACGAGCCGAAGCCGTTACAATCTGGACTACGCTTATGCGCGAGTGGGCCGGTATGGTGGCTTATAAATTCTCCGGGTACATTTAATTTTCGTTTTCATTTACCAATTAACCTGCCTATACTTGAGAACAAAAGTGCATCATGCAGGCTAACCAGTTACAAAAATCGCTCTGGCTTTTGCTAATGGTTTTGAGTGCTTTGCTTATAAGTTCATTGGTGCCTGCATTTAAAGTTGGTTCCATCGAGATTAAGAAAACTGATTTATTAGCCGACATTAAAGGCGATCTGCCCGAGCTTACCGAAACCCCTGCAGTTGCTACCATAGTAACCGATTCCGTTATTGATTCGGTTATCCAGGTAAAACCAACTTCTGTACCGCAGCCATTTCCCTGTGCTGATAAAAATTGTTTGCAAGACTTTAGCCCCAACAAGATTACACTTAAAAACTTTTTCCGGGCACTCAAACAATCCAATCGCAGGCAAGTACGCATTGCATTCTATGGCGATTCGTTTATTGAAGGTGATGTACTGTGCGGTAGCTTCCGCGACACCTTACAAAGTTTGTTTGGTGGCAGTGGTGTAGGCTTTGTACCCATCGCCTCCGAAGTGGCACAATATCGAACTTCCATTCAACATAGTTATACCAATTGGGAAGCATACTCGTTGGTTGGAAAACAAAGTCCTCAAATAATACTGGGTATTTCAGGCCATGCATTTGTTCCGTTACCGGATAATGAAGCTGAATTTAAGCCCCCACGCAAACCCGCCAACAAAAAATTTGATCGCATCAGTTTATTCTATAAAAGCGAAAAGGAAGCACCCATTCGCTACGTGGTGAACGATACCTTAACGGTTAACGATACGCTTCCTGCTTCCATACTTGCAAACCAGGTTGTGTTGCAGGCCAATCAGGCTGCAACAATCAAGCTTTCGTTTCCAAATGCCGATAGTTTGATTGCTTATGGCTTAAACTTCGATAGTGAAACCGGTATTTTTGTAGATAACTTAGCCATGCGTGGAAACTCCGGTATTGGTTTGTATGGGTTGGATACTACCAACCTCAAACAATTTAATCACTACCTTGATTATAAACTTATATTGCTGCAATACGGATTGAACGTAGTAACCGAAACCGACTCGACCGATTACACCTGGTACGAGACCCGTATGGTTCGGGTAGTTAATCGCATAAAAGCTATTTTTCCGGATGCCGGTATTGTTTTGATTGGCATAAGCGATCGGGCTGGAAATCAAAACGGAAAAATCCTTACCATTCCGGCTATTGCGCGCATGCGCAAAACTCAACTAAAAATCGCCCAACGCACGCAAATTGCCTATTGGGATTTGTTTGAGGCTATGGGTGGAGAAAATAGTATCGTTAAATTTGCAGAAGCAAAACCACCCTTAGCGGCAAAAGACTTTACGCATTTAACTTTTTTGGGTGGACGCAGGTTAGCTAAAAAGTTAGCCGATGCGCTATTGTTTGAACGAACCCGGTATGAAAAGAAACCTGATCTTTAGCTTGCTCTTTAGTATGAGCACTGCGGCATGGGCACAAGATACCATCGCCTTTACGTTGAAGCAATCATATCCATTTCTTCAGCAGGATGCCAACATTATCCATAACTCAGTTGCGTTATCCGCTTTCTATGAAAAGTTATATCAACTAAAGAAACTCAAAAAGAACAACGTTAGCATTCTGCAAATTGGCGATTCGCACATTCAGGCCGACATTCTGAGTGGCACTACACGCAAACTGTTTCAAACAGAATTTGGCAATGCAGGCCGGGGATTGATTTTTCCCGGACGCGTAGGCCGCACCAATGAATCCAGTACCATTACCTCCAGTTCAACAGGACTGTGGGATGCCAAAAGAATTATTTATACAAACCAGCCGCTGCCAATTGGAATTGGAGGCATGACTATTAAGACCGAACAACCCGGTAATGGTATTAAACTGAAAGCAAACCCAGGAGACCTGGATTACAGCTTCAACAAGATAACGTTCTTATTCGAGAAAGATTTATCCAGCTTTAACCTGGTGGTGAAAGATTCCATCGGGCAACAAATAGCGTACGCAGGGCCTTATACATTTGAAACTCCCAATACCTCGCGGGTGCTGCTGCCCTACGCCATCAGCCAGGTAGAATTGCAAACACTGCAATCAAACCATCTGCAAAAACAATTTACATTGTACGGCATTAATCTCGAAAACGGCAAACCTGGTGTTCTCTACCACAGTACCGGAGCTAATGGCGCCAAAGTAAAACACTACATAGAAGCAACTGCTTTTGCCGAACAAACCAAAGAGTTAGTACCCGATTTGATTATTGTTTCGTTGGGAACAAATGAAGCGATTGAATATCCGTATGTAGATCCACGATTTACCGACCAACTTGATACCTTTATCAATCAACTAAAGCAACATAATCCCACTGCTAAAATTATGCTCACTATCCCAATGGATTTCTATAAAAAGAAAACGCGCAGAAACCCAGGTGTAGAGGTAATGAGAAGTAAACTGATCGAGTATGCCGATGCCAACGGTCTTGCCTTTTGGGATTTGTATTCCGTTGCAGGAGGAAAACACATTGCCGATGCCTGGAAGAACAGTGGGCTGATGCAAAGCGATGGCGTTCACTTTACCAAGAGTGGGTATGAGTTGCAAGGTGCTTTACTTTACCAGGCATTGATAAAAGGGTATAACGAGTATGTTCGGTATCGATACCCATAAATTAGTTGAGCAACTTGGGTACAACCGGCAAGAGCCCCTCCTATTTAACAGCGGGCTGTTTCTTTTTCTTTTTACAGCCTTCCTCGCTATTTATGTTCTACTGCACAAAACGCATCGGCCTAAGTTACTATTTGTAACCTGTTTCTCACTTTACTTTTACTATAAATCAAGCGGCATTTACTTTTTGTTGCTGATTAGTACTACCGTTGTTGATTATAATCTTGCCCGGTTGTTGGCACAGACAATCATTCCATGGAAACGCAGTACCATTCTGGCAATTAGCTTAATTGCGAACCTTGGTTTGCTGGGATATTTCAAGTACACTAACTTCTTACACGAAATCTTCAGCGGACTGGCCGGAATAGAATTTCAACCGTTCGATATTTTTCTGCCCGTAGGTATTTCGTTTTTCACGTTTCAATCGCTTAGCTATACAATTGATGTATATCGAAAAAAGATTGAACCAGTTCCACACCTATTAGATTATGCATTTTACATTTCCTTTTTTCCGCAGTTGGTAGCCGGGCCCATTGTTCGTGCTGCCGACTTCTTACCGCAACTAACCAAGCCCACATTTGTAACCAAGGCGATGTTGGGGCGCGGTATTTTTCTTATTTGTACTGGCTTGTTTAAGAAGGCTGTAATCTCGAATTACATCAGTATGAATTTTGTGGATCGCATTTTTGATGCGCCCACACTTTATACAGGCCTCGAAAATCTATTTGGAGTATATGGCTATGCCCTGCAAATTTATTGCGACTTCTCTGGCTATTCTGATATGGCAATAGGTATTGCTTTGTTGCTGGGATTTCATTTCAACCTTAATTTTGATTCGCCTTATCAATCCAAAAACATTACCGAATTCTGGAGGCGGTGGCACATGTCGCTTTCCAGTTGGCTGCGCGACTATTTATACATTTCATTGGGTGGAAACCGAAAAGGGAAAGTCCGAACGTACATCAACTTGTTTCTTACTATGTTGTTAGGTGGGCTGTGGCATGGGGCTGCTTTCCGGTTTATACTATGGGGTGCATTACATGGGTTGGCACTTGGTGTGCACAAGCTTATTTTATCGTTTAAGTGGTCACCAGTTCAAAATCAATTCTTCCAAAATAGTAGCAACATTTTAGGTATCATTTTCACGTTTCACTTTGTTTGCTTCTGCTGGATATTTTTCAGAGCACAGGACATGGACACAGCGTGGCAGGTACTCAAGCAGATTACGGCACACTTTTCACCGGGCGTATTTTTTCACTTTGTATTGGGTTACAAAGGAGTATTGTTTCTGATGATGCTCGGCTATACACTGCACTTTACCCCAACGCAGATAGAGCAACGCGCAGAAAATTGGATAACTAATCTTTCGCTTGCAGGAAAGGCTGCGGTAGTTCTAATTACAATTTTAGTAGTAATTCAAACCAAATCGGCAGGGATACAGCCATTTATCTATTTTCAGTTTTAACTGCGACTCTATATTAAAGAACGGCCGACTATAGCACCGGTACAAATATGACAGAAAAACAGCTCAAGGTCGGACTAATGTAAACGTATGCGCCCCGGAAACCGAGTTTACTCTACCTGATCCAAACGTTGTTTTGTTCCAGGTTAATCCAAGCACTAATTTCTTTTGTTCCAGTTGAACAATGGACACCGAAAGTCCGTCATTGCGCATAATAGTTTTCGCAGTTTCATCTGTAAACTCCCATGTACCGGATGCAGGCCACACACTTCCGCCATGCTGTGCTGTATAGCCGGTGGCTGAAAAATTAATCTGCAAGCCAATATAAACCGCAGTTTGATCAACACCTGAAACAAGAACAGATTGCATAGTCCAAGCACCATCGATAAGAATAGCCTTTACACGGTCGGTTTCTTTAAGCTCAGGATCGTTATTACAACCTGAAAGAAAAGGAAATGCCAGGCACAGTATTAAAACACTAACCTGTTGTACCCGCTTCAAAATAGTTTTATTAAACGTGAATGTCATATTGATTATTTCTTAATAAATCTGGTAAAATAGTTTGTGTTGTTTGCTCTAAGTTGAATAAGATAGATACCGCTGCTCCACATCTGTATATCTACTTTCTCTATAGCTGCATTGGTGGTACGATTTTCCTGTACAGCGCCAGTAGATTGATATATCCGGATTTCTTTTAAGCCTGTACCTGGAAGCTGCAACTCAACAAAATTATCAGCAGGGTTAGGAGAAACATGCACTGATTCTTTAGTATTGATATGATTGCCCGTAATCACAACCGGGTACTCGGTTGACATTAACCCTGTACATTCCTCAACACTTGCCCTAACGGTATAAGCACCTTGCTGGCTCACCTGATAGGTTGTATTTACTGCACCGGCAATCAACACACCGTTCAGGAACCACTGATTTCCTTCCGTTGCGCTGGATTGTAACGTTGGGCTTTCTGTATTTTCACCAGTAAGTGTTATAATTGGCTTAGCAGGTTTAATACAAAAACTCTGAGTTACTTCTGGAGCTTCGTTGAAGGTAGCATTGCCAGCCTGATTGGCTTTAATACTAATTCTTCCGGCCTTAACTATTGTTACCTGATTACCCGCAATGGTAACTTCATTTCCATCGGCCATGTAGGTAACAGGTAAAAGTGAACTTGCCGTTGCTGAAAGTGTAAAGGGAGCATCACCCACAACTTTATCGGCAAGTGCACCGAACGTAATTGTTTGATCGCGCTTGGGAGTAGGTGTAATTTCAAATAAAGAAACGGTTCCGCTTATTTCATTCGCTACAGCTATATAAGCCTTTCCGTTCGGGCTGTTTTCAGGTGCGATATAAATAATGCCTTCAGGACCATGATCGCCCTCAAAGGCTGAAAGGCTACGACTGTTTTTATAGTCCACAAATTTTACATCGTTTGGGTTAGTAATATCATATACCATTACACCGCCTACACGCTCTAAGGCAATAAAGGCATAGGTTTTACCATTGATGGATGCAAGTGTTAACCCTTCTGGTTCAGGGCCTTTTGCACGGCTGCGACTTTTAAACGTGTTGCTTTCATTATCGGCATTGAAAATTGCCGCAACGGATGGCTCCGAAGCTGTATATCGTTCAAAGTCATCACCGCTATCATATACTTTTGTTTTCGTTGCTGCATTCCAAATGGTGAAAGAACGCGCTCCCACAACATTGATCTCATCATAATCACCATCACCATCAGTATCACCAGATAAGTTTGACATCCGTAAGCGACCCAGGTTATGATTTTCTTTTAAAACTGCTGCATGCGGAAAGATGGTTGGATCTAATGTTACGGCTCCTACGGTAGTGCGTTCGTTCAAACCACCATATTCTTTCTCATCACCTTCGTTGGCGGTTACTAAGTATTGTGTTCCGCCTACCGAGTAGTTAGCAATAGCATCGGGAATATAGAATGCTTTTACAGGCCAGTTTGCAATCGTAACAATGCCACTATTATCCGAAGCATCAAATCCATTTCCGAAGGCATTGTAGTCTTTCTTACCCATTGCCCACACGTTGGTGATGGATTTTGTTTCGATATTAATTTCTGCAATTGCATTATTTTCCTGTAGGGTAACCCAAGCTGTGCGCGAGTCAGGGGTAATGGTAATAAACTCTGGTTCAAAATCCTGAGACAATGTGCTGGTTGATTTTAACTTTCTAACACCTGCAGCACGCAGGGTTGCTTCCTGGCTATTAAAACCATCAAAGAGCAGTGTAGTCACTTTTGATTGATCGAGATTAGAAATGCCGCCAGCAATATCAATAATGCTCACAGAGCCTTCCGGGTCAACAGTATAGGCATCGTTTGGCTGACCTTCGTTAGCCGTCATTACTTTAGTTCCATCAGGCGAAAACACAATCATGTCGGGTAATACGCCAACGGTAACTTGTTTTTGAAAATCACCATTGCTATTGAAGAAAACCACAGAACCATTTTGCTGTTCATTTACATTGGGACTGGCAACTGCCACAATTCCATTCTTAGTGGCAACGCTTGTAATTCCTCCGTAAGGAGACATGTCAATAGATTTTAGTAACATAATAGCTGTTGGGTCTGAAAAGTCTGCAATATCCAAACGGTCTTGAGCAGAGCTAATTACAAAAAGTCGCTGCGATGCAGGGTCATGCACCACAATTTCAGCTGTGCTGGAACCCGGATCAAAACTGGTTACATACGATAATTCAATTTCTTTATTGGGAATTGGTGCAATCCTATCATTATCTTTTATAAAGATGGTCATGTAATTACCACCCGTAATTACGGCACCCGAAGGATTTTCGAGACTCAAAACAAAATATTCATCTTGCTCAGGCGCATTATCGTTCAGGATTGGAATCGTAATTGTATGTTCCAGGGAACTTGTACCATCAAAACTTAAAGTTTGTGAAGTTAAGGTAAAATCATTTGGTGTAGCCGTACTAAAAGGTGCTCCTTTCACCACCAACTCAACGCTGGAAGTTGCGGGATTTTGAATCTTAATTTTTACAGCCAATGATCCGGCATCTTCCAACACTGAAACAAATTTTTTGTCGAAGCTGATAAACGTGGAGTAGGTGAAGCTAAAGTTGTAGGCAGTAAACATTGTTCTGCCTTCCAAATCCTTGATATAATTTACGCTTACCGTATTGGATGAACCAATCACAAAAGGAGTTGCATACGTAAGGATGACGGTTTTACCATCTACACCTATTACAGCCGACTGCAACCCGGCAATACCAGAATAATTTGCCAGATTGGTGGCGGTAGCATTATCCACAGCAGCACTAAATACAATTTGTAAAGATGTTTGATTGAGTACCGATGCACTTAACACGTACGGTGGTCCCGGAAATGCCCATGTAGGCCATTGCTGAGCCGGAGTACCTGATCCAACACCTATCCAATTGGCAGGATTTAAAATAGCAGCCCTTAGTTCTGAAGCTGTGCCTGTTTGAGTTCCGGCATAATATGCGTTCACCGTGTTGCCTGAAACATTACCAGGTGCGGCACTCAGGTTGATGGAAGTTTGTCCATCCACCAAGGTTGCCGGAAGTTTTGAAAAACTACCACTGCAAGTAGTGGTTGTAGTAGTTAGCCATGCGTTAGTGCTTAAAGCTGTGATGTACGAAGGATTAGCTGCCGTACCGGTGTACATAATTACCTGTTCGCCACCAGAACTTAAACCGAATGAAGCTCCGGCAACACTACCTGCGCTGGTATTAAAGGGAGAATCTACACTAATAGTTACAACCGAACCAGCAGCAATGCCTGTAGCGGGTGCAGTCCACACAAAGCCTCCCGCACATTGTGGTTGTGGGTTATCCGTAAACTTGGCATCTGTAAAATTAATTTTTGTTCCCGGCAGGATATTTACAAACGTTAAAAAGGCTACTTCATCTGGTGTAGAAGCATTGGTTCGATACGCTACAAATACAATATCACCTGCGGCAAAGGTAGTTTGTGGCACTTGAGTGGTAAATGTAGAAGACGTAATAGTTGTTAATGCATTGTTGCTATAATCTTCAATAACATTTGCTTTAACCGCGAGGTAGTAAGCCTGCCCTGTTAATAAAGGTGAGGTTGGTACCATCGTAATCACCTTGCCTGCAATGGTAGCATCAAATGGAACACTCGCTCCCGTTGCGCTACCTATTCGCAGTTCTACCACATTATCTACATTATTGTTATCAAGTATGGTGTTATCGATCAACCGGATATCTTCATTAAACGTTAGGGTTGGGGTTACGTTAACAGCAACATCAATAGCGTTATTAGCCGGACTAAGCACAACAGTTGGCGGACTAACATCACCACCGGATAATGAATATCCATCCATGGTGAAATTATCGAAACGATTATTTCCGGTAACTCCACCGGCACCTTGCTGGAAAGTAATTTTTATTTTGAAGTTGGGATTATTGTCAGCCGCTGCTATAGCAGAGAAATCTAAGGTTTGAAGTACTGGCCCATTAAAATCAGTATTGATAGATGTAAAGTTGATGTAGGTGCTTCCATCAGTTGAGTAATCAATCACCTGAACACCTGCACCATTGGCCGCACTGGAACGCCTTGTGGTATATTTAACAAGTACATTTTCATACCCTGTAGTGGGCAGGGCAAATATCAAAGTTCCGTCAACTGAGTTGTTGTAACGTAAATGCGAACCTGATGCATCCCCATTTCTCGCATTTTCATTTGCAATCTCAAAACCCTGACCAGTATTGGAGGTAGCCTGAATTACACTGGTGGCACCATTCACGGCTGTTAGCGTTGCACCACCTGCTGTGAAAGAGGCTGTCAAAAGCGTTGTTTCATTTGTTGAATTATTAAAATTCCAATAATGTATTAAAGATAAAGATGGCAGCGGTGATCCTTCGGTTGTAAAATTATCAAACCGGTTATTACCCACAGTTCCTCCACTGCCCTGCGCAAACGTGATTCTTATTTTAAAATTTGCATTGTTATCAACTGCCGGAATGGATGAAAAATCCAAAGTGGCTAATTCCGGATTGCCATCAACAGGGGAAACAGTGCCGAACGAAACGAAGCTACTTCCATCAGTGGAGTATTCTATTATTTGAGTTCCCGCTCCTGAACCTGACCTTCGTGTGGCATACTTTATTACTACATTCTGATAGCCGGTAGTAGGAAGCGAAAAAAGTAAACCGCCACCTATAGGATCGTTGAAGCGCAGATGTGTAAGCGCTGCATCTGAATTTCGTGCGTTAGGATTTGTTACATCAAAGCCTTGCCCCGTATTACTGGTAATCTGTATGGCACTAATACCACCGGCAATGTGTGTTAAGGCCGGTGAACCTACTAATGATGAAGTTGGTGTAAGTAACTCATTTACAGAGGCTGAATTATTAAAATTCCAGTAGTGAATAAGTGTTTGTGCTTCTGAGGTAAGTCTTGAAAATAGAGTAGAGAGAAGTAATAACCCAATGTAAAATCTACGCATAGCAAATGGTTTCATTTATAAATTACAATAGTAGCCAGGTCATGTTATGAATTTATTATCGGGAAATTATTGTTGGCCGTAATGTGATGAAAAAATTAACCGCTTAAATATGTTAGTTTTATATTGATTTTATCTTAATATTTCTTTAACATTTGAATCATGCCACGACCGTATGATAAAACGATGTCGCATTGAATATAGAAAGGCCCACCTCTGCAAGGGTGATTTATTTCTAACCTGAGGATGAGCTTCATAAACACGCTATTGAAATAAGTTCTAAATCTGAAGGCTGTAACAAAGGAGAAAGCACCATGTACCGTGTCTATAGTAAAAGGATGTGCGATCAAAAACTTGCTAACTCAGTACAGCTTGCTTTGAATTTGATTAACCTTAAAGCCTTGTTCCCACAATCATTACCGATGCCCGAATTGATTGTTCTTTCAAATGCAGAAATTTCTTTCGTTCCGCATCGTGTTTAAAGTCCTCAAAGTCCTGATCAGTTAAAAATTCAACCAGATGAATTTCGTAAGGCCTTTCGGTATGGGGGCCAATGAATGCAGCAGCATCCGGGCGCACCCGGAACAATAGTTTGCCGTTGTACTTTGAAATGATCGGAATGGCTACTGCCTCAAATTGTTCAAACACATCTTCCTGACCCGGAATAATGTAAATGAGTTGTGTTATATAAATCATAACTATTTTATTACATGCAACCAACCTTTACAAACGGCTTCACCCGGAATCTGAATTTCATAAAAGTACATCCCTGCTTCTACATTAGCCGCATCCCAATCGTCTTGATAGTTCTCACTTTCAAATACTTTCTTACCCCATCGGTTTACTATAACTACGCGTGCAGTTAGTGCTGAGGCTGAAAGTTTATTAGTCCCATATTGAATAACAAACTTATTGTTCTCCTGATATTCATCGGGTGTTATTACATTCGGAACCTTCAACTCATAAACCGGTATGCTTACAGCTTTTTCATAAATACATGATTCCTTAAGGCCGACCAGTTTAACGGAATAAGTGCCATCCTGCTGGTATTGATGTACTGTTTGATCCAGATCAGAAGTGTTGCCATCACCAAAATCAAAAAATACCTGCTCACCAGAAGGCAGCAGATTCTGAACCTGGATAGTAGGTCGATTAAAGCAATCGTAAGTTTTAGAGAAACTAAAGTCCAACTCTACACCTGGAATAACCCGAACATGAACGGTATCTTTTTTCACGCAGCCATTAAAATCGGCTATCGTCACGATGTAAACTTCATCATCGGCAGGGTTTACATGCGGTGCTTGTTCATTTGATGTAAAGGTTCTGTTATAATTAATCCATGAATACGTAAAGCCACCTGTGGCTGTAAGTTGCGTACCGGCATTGAAACACATATCTACATCGGGCCCGGCCGAGCCTGCCGCCTCCGTTACTACAACTTGTGCAAAAGTTGAATCCATGCCAACACACGTTCCGGCATCAATGGCTAACAGTTTTATGCGATACGTTCCTGGTTGTTTATACCGATGCATGATAAAAGTGGTATCTTGTTTTACCAACTGGCCGCCATCACCAAAGTTCCATTCGTAAATACGGCCACCCGTACTCAGGTTTTGAAACACAATTGGATCGGGAATACACACCCGGTTTAAACCCGGCATATCAAAGGTAATGCTATTGGTTTGAATACGGGCCTTTAATGAGGATAGATCAAATTTAAAAGCAGCGTTATTACAATTCTGACTTCGGTTTAACCGGCTCCAGGCATTGGCTGTTGTAGGGAAGTCATCAAACCCACCACCACATCCGCCACACACCGAGTGATATACAATTCCACCTTTATCAAACCGGCTGGTGCCTCCATCTACATGTACGGGCGATTGATTGCCACCCAGAAATGTTCCGTACAACATTTCGCTCGCATCATCGGTAAGTACAATAAAATAAAAATCAGAACCGGCAGTTGTTTTTTGAAACGCATCGGAAGTAATGGGCATTCCGGCAGTGCCACTGTTCCAGAATCCACGCGAAGTATTAATGGCCCCACCCCATCCACTCATGTAAATGTTGTTACAATCGTTAACCAGAAATGCCGTTGGTGAAATATCCGGTATGCCGCGGCCTGCACCAAATACCGTAGAGAATAAAAGTGTGGTAAGATCTTTATCAAATTTTTGTAAGAACTGACCGCTATTGGGGTTTGAAAAAACTCCTGCTGTTATAGGAAATGGTCCTTGGGTTTGTCCATATACATACACATTTTCATCCAAATCAAGATCAATAAAATAAACCTGATTGTATTGGACTGTTCCTGTAAAAGAAGCTTTCATTATTTCAGAGCCATCGGCTTTTATTTTGGCCATCCAACCATCGGCATTGCCAGCCAGGGCAGTCTGGTAAACACCCGGTGTGGTGGGAAAATCGGTGCTGGTAGAGCCGCCAGCCACCCAAACATCATCGCTGGCTGTAAGCTTTATGGTATGCGAGGCATCAGCACCAGTACCACCCAAAAAAGCCGACCACTTAATTTGTGTAAGCGATGCATCCAGGTGCATGATTACGGCATCGGTAACACCACCCCGATACGCTGTACTAAAACTGTTTGAACCCGGAAAATCTGTTGAACTCGTAACTGTACTGATATAGATATCGCCCTGAGAATTGACTATAATATCGCCCCGCAATTCATCGCCATAGTTGCGCACCAGTGGACTGTTAATGGGGTTGAGGCCATCGTTATTAGAGCCGCCTAAATACGTACTGGCCAACAACTGACTTCCATCGGCACTCAACTTCGCCACAAAAATATCAGAGCCGGTTTCGTAAAAAATTACATTAAACAAACCAATACCACCGTTGTAGGTATTGTCAATTGCCCCGGCCGTAGTGGGGAAGTTGGCCGAGCTTGTGGTTCCCAGTATCCATAGGTTTTTAGCTTCATCTATTATTAAACTGTGAGGCGATTCGCCATTGGAGCCCCCGAGGTAGGTAGCATATAATAAATCAGTGCCTGCAGAATCATATTTAAGAATAGCTACATCGTAAGCCCCGCTGGTGGTAGTTTGAAATGCACCCGGAGTAGCCGGGAAAAATCCGCCCAGATTGTGATTGGTTACTCCTGCTGAATAAAGACTTCCTTGTTCTCCAGGTGTAGCAGTGCTGCCCCAATTATCAGCTGTTGAACCGCTATAAGTAGAAAAGATGAGGAGTGGATCAATTATAAGTGGGTAGCAAGAGTCATAACCTTCCGGGAAAACAAACTCTACAGAAGCGTTATTCAGCGCAAATTCACACCTGATAAATTTCTTTTCACTTCCTACCTGTTGCCACGCCACCGGTTTTTGCTCGGTAAACGAAAACGTAGAAGCCTTGATGTGTAAATTACCCTCCTGCAAATAGATACGATCGGTGCCTGTATAAATAAATTTTATTTGCGAAGGATTAGCTCCGGCAGCAACATAAAAATCATATTTGATGTGCTTGCCTTGGCTATACACTTTTAAATCAATACCCGCATAATAATCGGTATAATACACTGCTTCAAAAGCATTTGCATGCGAAGCCCATACCGATGGATCGGAACCTAAAAAGTAATTGTAATAACGGGGTAGTTTACCAACGGGATGAGCATTAGCATATTGATTTGCGTTTATAAATGCCACGTCCACCCGATGCCCATCAATTAACGCAACAGAATTTGTGCCGTACGATTCGTTGGGTGTTCCATGACCTAACTCGTGCAGATGTTGAAGCCGCCCATAATCCAGAAATGTGTAACTAAACCCGGTGGATTGAAGCTGCATGGTACCACCCGGAATGCGCGCCTTAAACATTACAGCATCGGGCCACTGGCATTTGTTTTCGACAAACTCAATTTGCCGCGCATAACCGCTTATCCAACCCAACAGAAGGCAAAACCATACAAGCACCTGGCGAACACACATGCTTAAAATTAATTCAGGTTGTACAATACTTGCAAATAATAAGAAATGACTTCGGCTAATTCTACACCCGTTTATCCGAAATGATTGTTGAGATAAGGTTTTATATTTATGGATAGATGTGTAGATTCACCTTACAACTAACTCTAAACAGTATGTTGCCGCCCCAATTACAAACCAAAATAAAAGAACTACTGCAACGCGGACAAAAATTGGAAGCCATTCAGTTTTTGTGTAAAGAGCATCAACTTTCCTTATTCGATGCTAAAGAGTGGGTTCAATACCTGGCCGGAGAAACTTCAATTGTACCAGGAACCCATACATCAACCGTTTCACCTGCTCAAATGCGAGCCCGTGTGGAGGATTTGCTTCGATCCAACAATAAAATACAGGCCGTTAAAATGGTGATGAATGAATACCAGATTTCATTAAAGCAAGCCAAGGAATTGGTAGATGCAGCTGATACCCGTTTTGGTTTCTCACTCCCAAAAAGTCCGGCTGGTATTGTGTTTCTACTCTTTGCAGGATTAGGAACACTGTTTATGCTTTTAAGCATGTACTGGCTTTGGACCGATTACCAGTTTACATCCAAGGCAGTACCAGCCAGTGGCGAAGTAGTTGATTTGTATTATGGCATGGGTAGCGGAAGTGGTGCTGCTCCGGTTATTGAATACACCTGGAAAGGTACCAAAATGACTTACCAGGGCTCTACTTATTCCAACCCACCAGCCGTTGAGATTGGCGAGCAAGTTGAATTGTTTATCAATCCGGACAACCCGAAGGATGTAGTAATTAACATGATCTCCGAACGATACATTTTAATTTTTGTATTCGGGTTTATCGGGTTTGTGTTTTCGATGATTGGATATTTAGGGGTGTGGATGGGGAGGAAACGAGTATAATGTTTTAAAGTCGCAACATTCTGTTTAACTTAGAGAAACCTAAAATCTGTTTCTTATGAAAAGAGTTATTAATATCGCTTTATTATTAGTAGCATCTTTATCCATTGCCTGTGAAGATAAAGGTTCCCCGGATGACATGGATGAATGTACTTTACAAGACGGTACAAAAATCTGTGTACCGAAAGGAAGATGTTAAGTGTTAACTTTCCTTCAATAACACCCGTTAGCCCAAACTTTCTCACTATTTCATTTTGACATCTTGAAACAATTCTGTTGTTTTGAGCCATCAAAATGAAAAACACACAAAACATACACGGCCACCACCATCACGTTACCAACATGGGTGGCAATGCTTTGTTTTGATTTAATCATAACCAAAATTTGAAAAAAGGCTTGCCAACAACTGGTAAGCCTTTTTTGTTTTAGAATTAACTTTATGACTCAACTACGAATTGCCATTCAAAAATCCGGTCGCCTGCAGGAAGACTCCCTCAAACTTTTAAAAGAAAGCGGACTTCAGTTCAGCAATGGGCGCGATCAGCTGAAAGCCCAGGTACGCAACCTCCCTATCGAACTGCTATTTCTACGCG
Source organism: Cyclobacteriaceae bacterium (assembly GCA_019638395.1). Classification (GTDB taxonomy): domain Bacteria; phylum Bacteroidota; class Bacteroidia; order Cytophagales; family Cyclobacteriaceae; genus ELB16-189. Next base: position 802,887 of record JAHBTX010000003.1, on the reverse strand, counting down.
ATGATGATATTCCACAATATGTAGAAGACCGCGTGGCCGATGTAGGCATTGTAGGTGAAAATGTGTGGATCGAAAAACAGAAACAAAATCAGCTAATCAAACGCCTCGACTTTTCCCGCTGCCGACTTTCTATTGCCATTCCACGCTCCGAAGAATACACCGGAGTAACGTGGCTACAAGGCAAGAACATTGCCACCTCCTATCCTACCATCGTTAAACAGTTTTTGCAAAAGAATAATGTGCAGGCCGACATCCACGAGATAAGCGGCTCCGTAGAAATTGCTCCGGGTATTGGGCTGGCCGATGCCATTTGCGATATCGTAAGTACCGGTAGTACATTGCTTAGCAATGGCTTGAAAGAAGTAGAGATTGTAATGCAATCGGAAGCTGTGTTGATTGCCACACCCGAATTGGAAAGTAGTAAGCAAAGTATTTTAGAACAACTGCTGTTCCGGATTCAGGCGGTGCAGTTAGCTAAAAACAACAAATACATTTTACTGAATTGCCCCAACGAAGCTATTCCAAAAATTACGTCTGTAATTCCAGGTATGAAGAGCCCTACCATATTGCCGCTGGGGCGTGAAGGTTGGTCATCGTTACATTCTGTGGTGGATGAAAATGATTTCTGGGAAAAAATCGGACAATTGAAATCATTCGGTGCCGAAGGCATTCTGGTTATTCCAATCGAAAAAATGATTCTCTAAACTACCGACTAATGAAACGAATTGTAAATCCACCCACCAACACCTGGCCCGAATTATGCCAACGTCCGCAGCTTGAGTTAGACTTTCTGGAAGGAAATGTAAACAACATATTGGAGCGGGTCCGTAAGTCGGGCGATGCTGCCGTTCTTGAACTCACACAAAAATTTGACGGAGTAACATTAGAGAATCTACAGGTAACTGAATCCGAAATTACTGCGGCTGTTCAATCCTTATCGGGCGAACTAAAGGCAGCTATTCTAACAGCAGCCAAAAACATTGAAGTGTTTCATGCCGCGCAAAAGCGAAGCGTGGAAAAAATAGAAACCATGCCCGGTGTTACCTGCTGGCGCAAGGCTACTCCTATTCAAAAAGTTGGAATTTATATTCCAGGAGGAACCGCGCCATTATTCTCAACAGTATTAATGTTAGCTATTCCGGCACGCTTGGCAGGCTGCAAGGAAGTTATTCTCTGCTCACCGCCCGACAAAAAAGGTGTTATCAACCCCGCCATACTTTTTGCCGCTCAACTTACTGGTGTGACCAAAATTTTTAAAGTGGGTGGCGCACAAGCAATAGCGGCTATGGCTTTTGGAACCGAGCGTATTCCTTCGGTTAGTAAAATCTTTGGGCCTGGAAATCAATATGTAACAAAAGCCAAACAGCTTGTGAGTCAGCTGGGTATTGCCATTGATATGCCCGCAGGCCCATCAGAAGTTTTGGTGATTGCAGATGAAAATTCCAATCCAGCTTTTGTAGCTGCTGATCTATTATCACAGGCCGAGCATGGTATAGATAGTCAGGTAGTGTTGGTATCCACCACACAAACTATCTTAGACAAAGTTCAAAGTGAAGTTGCTAATCAATTGGTATCACTTCCTCGAAAAGAACTGGCACTGGAAGCTTTGAATAATAGCTTATCCATTTCATTTGCAGGTGAAACTGCTATGATTGACTTTGTGAATGCTTACGCACCCGAACACCTCATCATCAATACCGCTAACAACAAAGACCTGGAGGAAAAGATAATTAATGCGGGCTCTATCTTTTTAGGTGCCTATACTCCGGAAGCCGCAGGCGATTACGCATCGGGTACTAACCATACCTTACCCACCAATGGATTTGCAAAAGCATTTGGTGGCGTTTCATTGGAAAGCTTTACGAAGTACATAACGGTGCAGGAAATAACGAAAGCCGGACTAAAGATTATAGGCCCGGTCGTAGAGACAATGGCAGAAGCTGAACAATTAAAGGCGCATGCACAAGCAGTCCGGGTTAGATTAAGTTTTAAGTAAATAGTAAACAGAAATCGGTAACCAGCAACAAGAAACCAATAGCCAGAGACCAGTAACCAGCCAGTATGTTCGATCTACAGAAGTTAGTTAGAAAAAATGTTTTGAACCTGAAGCCGTATTCATCAGCTCGTGATGAATTTCAGGGCCAGGCATCAGTTTACCTCGATGCTAATGAGAACCCTTTTGAAACTGGTTACAATCGTTACCCCGATCCACATCAGGTTGAATTGAAAAAGAAATTGGGTCATATTAAGAAAGTCAATCCCGAAAATATATTCTTAGGTAATGGCAGCGATGAACCAATCGATTTGCTTTTCCGTGCATGCTGCGAACCAGGAATTGACAACGTAGTTATCCCCCAGCCTACCTATGGCATGTACACGGTAAGCGCCAACATTAATAACGTAGCGATCAAAACCATAAATCTTACCAATCAGTTTGATGTGGACGTTGAACAGACATTGACCACGTGCGATACTAACACTAAACTGATTTTTCTATGCAGTCCCAATAATCCATCCGGCAATTTGCTTACCCAATCACGAATAGAAAAGATATTAAGTGAATTTAAGGGTTTGGTTATTGTGGACGAAGCTTATATTGACTTTACCGATTATAATGGTTTTGTGCCGCTGTTGAATCGTTATCCCAACCTTGTTGTACTCCAGACTTTATCAAAGGCCTGGGGACTTGCTGCTATCCGATTGGGAATTTGTTTTGCTTCGAAAGAAATTATTCAGGTATTGAATAAGATCAAGGCTCCATACAATATCAGTTTACTCTCACAAAAAGTTGCGAGCGAAGCATTAGATAAAGAAACTGAAAAAAATAAGTGGGTAAAGCAGATTATTGAAGAACGATCGAAATTACAAGTTGAACTCCAGAAGCTTAAAACGGTGCAGCACGTTTATCCTTCCGATGCCAACTTTCTCTTAGTGAAAATTTCCGCTGCTGCTAAAGTATATCAAAAATTAGTTGAACGCGGAGTGATTGTACGCGACCGCTCGAATGTAGTTTTATGCGACAATTGTTTACGCATAACAGTAGGAACACCCACTGAAAATCAAATCTTAATTCGCGAACTTAGTGCGTTATGAAAAAAGTACTTTTTATTGACCGTGACGGAACATTGATTGTAGAACCAGCCGATGATCCACAGATTGATAGCCTGAGTAAAGTAAAATTTATTCCGGGTGTCTTTACATGGCTTGGTCGTATTGCCCGCGAAACCGATTATGAATTAGTGATGGTTACCAACCAGGACGGATTAGGCACAGCATCCTTTCCGGAGGAAACATTCTGGCCAGTACAAAATCTGATAGCCGATACGCTATCGGGTGAAGGCATTCACTTTTCTGCCGTTCATGTTGATCGTTCCATGCCACATGAAAACAAACCTACACGCAAACCGGGTACAGGTATGCTCACCTCCTACTTTAGTAGCGAGTATGATCTTACCAACTCGTATGTAATTGGCGATCGGATTACCGATATTGAACTTGCTAAAAACCTGGGTGCAAAAGGTATCTTAATTAACGATGGTTCCCTCGCTTCCAAACTGGAAGAAAAAAATCTGACCGGACATTGTGTTAGCATTACCACTAATTGGAAAGATATTTATGATGTCGTAATTCCACGAAGCGCTTCTATTCGCAGAACAACAAAAGAAACGGACATTGCTATTACCGTTAACCTGAATGGAACCGGTAAATCAAAAATAAGTACGGGTTTGGGTTTCTATGATCACATGTTAGATCAATTAGCACGACATGGACTTATTGACCTGGAAATAAGTGTAAAAGGTGATTTGCATATTGATGAACATCATACCATAGAAGACACCGCACTGGCTTTAGGTGATGCATTTCAACAGGCATTAAGCGACAAGAAAGGTATTGAGCGCTACGGCTTTTGTTTACCGATGGATGATTGCCTGGCACAAGTAGCAATTGATTTTGGAGGTCGCCCGTGGTTAGTATGGGAAGCTGAATTTAAGCGCGAAAAAATTGGTGAGATGCCAACAGAAATGTTTTATCACTTCTTTAAATCATTTTCGGATACATCAAAATGCAACCTGAACATTAAAGCAGAAGGCACCAACGAGCACCATAAGATTGAGGCTATCTTTAAAGCATTCGCGAAAGCGATTAAAATGGCCGTGCGAAAAAATCCGTTCAATGATCAATTGCCCAGCACGAAGGGGACTCTGTGATTGAAAGGTAGCAGTAAGCGGTGGTTGGTAAGAAGTAATCAGTATTCGGTAATCAGTAACAAGTATTCAACAATCTTCAATTAGAAAGTAACTTAATAAGATAGGAGTAATTAACCAGAAACCAGAAACAAGTAACCAGAGACCAGAAGCCAGTATGATAGCCGTAATCAAATACAACGCAGGCAACATTCGCTCAGTAGCTTTTGCACTGGAAAGATTGCACGTTGATTTCTCCATTACCGATAATCCAGAAGAAATTCAAAAAGCTGATAAAGTAATTTTTCCTGGAGTAGGCGAAGCCAATACCACCATGCGCTATCTGAAAGACCGAAAGTTGGATGTATTGATAAAAGAACTTAAACAACCGGTGTTAGGCATTTGTTTGGGTATGCAATTGCTTTGCTCTTATTCAGAAGAAAATGATACACCTTGCATTGGTGTGTTTGATGAACAGGTTAAAAAATTTCAACCGCTACAGCACGAAAAAGTACCACACATGGGATGGAACTCGCTTACACCAACACACAGTTGGTTAGATAGTGATGTAGCCAATAAATTTGTTTACTTTGTACATAGTTATTTTGTACCGGTTAATGCCTACACATCAGCTATTACAGAATATATTCAGCCATTCAGTGCCGCCATGAAAAAAGATAATTTTTATGCCGTTCAGTTTCATCCTGAAAAATCGGCCACAGTAGGCGAAAAAATAATACGTTCATTTTTAAAGCAATCGTAGGACATGCGAATTATTCCCGCAATCGACATTATTGATGGTAAGTGTGTGCGCTTAACACAAGGTGACTACGGCAAGAAAAAAGTGTATCGCGAAGATCCGGTAGAAGTAGCATTAGAATTTCAGGATGCAGACCTGGATTGTCTGCATCTGGTAGATTTAGATGGCGCGCGCGTTGGCCATGTCGTTAATTGGGAAGTGATTCGGGATATTCAGGAGAAGACAGCCTTAAGTGTTGATTTTGGAGGTGGCGTAAAAACCGAAGCCGAAGTAGAACAACTGCTTGATCTGGGGGTGCATCAGATTAACATCGGAAGTATGGCCGTTAAAGAACCTGAAACATTCAGCAAATGGTTAAAGAAATACGGTACTGAAAATTTTGTTTTAAGTGCCGATGTAAAAAATGGAAACGTGGCTATCAACGGTTGGCTGGAAGACACCAAGTTCAGGCTGTTTGATCTGGTGAGTAGGTTTGAAGCCGAGGGTCTGGAATATTTAACCTGTACCGACATCAGCACCGATGGCATGCTGGAAGGCCCTAACATCGGACTTTATAAAAAGCTCATCAACAAATTTCCAAAACTAAAGGTTGTTGCCAGTGGTGGTGTAAGTAACCTGCACGACCTGGAAGAATTAAAGTATGCTAAAGTATATGGTGTTATTATTGGTAAGGCTATTTACGAAGGCAAAATAAGATTGGAAGACCTCAAAGCTTTTCAGAACTCTTAATTTATTCCACTTTGCTTACCAAACGCATCATTCCCTGCCTCGATATTAAAAATGGGCGAACCGTTAAAGGTGTAAACTTTGTTAACATACGCGATGCAGGCGACCCTGTTGAGTTAGGTGCAAGCTATGCAGAACAAGGTGCTGACGAACTGGTATTTCTGGATATTACTGCCACCAACGATAATCGTAAAACATTTGTTGAACTGGTTAGAGACATTGCCCGGCATGTAAACATTCCGTTTACCGTTGGCGGGGGCATTAGTTCCGTTGCTGACGTAGAACCTTTGTTGGAAGCGGGTGCCGATAAAATCAGTATCAACTCGGCTGCGGTGCGAAACCCGCAATTAATTGATGATCTCGCCAAAGCTTTCGGGTCGCAGTTTGTGGTGTTGGCAATTGATGCGCGAAAAATTGCCAATCAATGGACGGTACACACCCACGGTGGGCGTAATCCTACCGATAAAAAATTATTTTCGTGGGCGCACGAAGGTCAGAACCGCGGGGCCGGAGAAATTTTATTTACCAGTATGGATCATGACGGAACCAAACAAGGCTTTGCCATCGATCCGCTGGTTAAGTTAAATGAGTTATTGGATATTCCTGTAATTGCTTCCGGAGGTGCCGGTAACAAAGAACATTTTATTCATGCATTTACGTTGGGAAAAGCCGATGCAGCATTGGCCGCTTCACTTTTTCATTTTGGTGAACTTTCCATTCCTGAACTAAAGTCGTACCTTAATGGGAATGGTATCCCCATCCGAATCTAAATACCTATGATTGATTTATCTAAAGTTAATTTCGAGAAATCGAATGGTCTTGTGCCATGCGTGGTACAGGATTCAATTACAAGTAAAGTGCTTATGCTTGGGTTCATGAATCCTGAAGCACTTGCTAAAACATTAGCAGAAAAAAAACTTACGTTTTATAGTCGTTCTAAAAAAAGGTTGTGGACAAAAGGTGAAACATCTGGAAATTTTCTATTGCTGGAAGATGTGCTGCTGGATTGCGATAACGATACGTTATTGTTTAAAGTAAAACCAAAAGGCCCAGCTTGCCACACCGGGGCTGATACGTGTTTTGAAGAGAAAAATCAAATTGATGGTTTAGCATTTCTGGAGGCAATTATTAAAAATAGAAAAGCAAATCCTAAAGTAGGCTCTTATACCAACCAATTACTGGATGCGGGAATAAACAAGGTGGCACAAAAAGTTGGTGAAGAAGCTGTGGAACTTGTAATTGAAGCAAAAGACAACAACCCTGATTTGTTTTTAGGAGAAGCAGCGGACCTCATGTATCATTACCTAGTGCTGCTTACTGCCAAAGGTTATGAATTGAGTGATGTTGTTAAAGTATTAAAAGAACGCCATTCCTGAATCCGCCCTAAATTCTTTTTGGATGCAGCTTCACATACGTAAGCGTGTAGGTAAATTCGGAGTTTCCTGAATTTTCTTTTCGCACCCCCTCCAGCATATCGCGGGTTGCATCGTAGGTAAATGTATAGGTTACCGATTGTTTTCGAGGCTCGAAATGACGATAGACCAACAAGTTTGATTCAGCTAATTTGGTGAACTCACCCCGCACTGAATATGAGGGTAATTGCGATTTATCAAGTGAAATTTCAAGGTATTCGCGATTGGCATTATTCGGATCGCGGATGATAGCTACAGTAGAATAATTTTCTTTTCGCTCTACAATTTTTTCGCGTTCTACCGATGAAAGAAAAGGTTTTCCCTTGCGCAACACTACTACCGACACAGCATAGATACCCTCAATAGTACGAGTTGTTTCCTCTTTGTACATGTACCGCTGAATCATATCATGAAAATCAATTTGTTCGAACTCACTATTCTTTTGAATCTCCTTTAAAGAATACAATTTCTGCAACGAGCAGGACGAGACCAGCAAACATAGTGACAACACAATAACAAGTCTGCGCATTTCTTTTAAAATTCTATATCGGTATAGGTACCATTAACGTAGGTGCGGCAGGAAAGGCGACCCCGCAAACCAGCCGGTTTTAATAAGGATTTTCCCATCAACATACGTACACACTCCTGAATACCTTCTGTTATACTGGGGTGTGGATGCACACACTCGGCAAGTTCTTCAATACCTTTATCCATACTAATTAATACCGCAACCGCCTGAATGGCACTGCTGGCATGTAAGCCCACCACTTTCATTCCTAAAATTTTCATGTGATCATCGCAGGTTACCAATAACTTAATGAACCCTTGTGTATTTCGTTTGGCAATGGCCCTGCTAATGGTGCTGTATTCAAGTGTAACCACTTTATAGTCAATTCCTTTTTCGCGGGCCTGCGTTTCATTCATTCCCACACCTGCTACCTCCGGACTTAAAAACATAATGGTGCTGATGTTTTCATATACCAGCTTGCGATCAGGCTTTCCAAAAATTCGCTCAACGGCATAACGTCCTTCCAACTCCCCCACATTAACCAACGAGATATCGGCTGTTAAATCGCCTACTGCATAAATATTCGGCACGTTGGTTTGTGTATCGTTATTATCAATGCCGCGTTTGGTGATGTTGATTCCCACTTTATCATCCCACAGTTCTTCAATATTGGCTATGCGGCCAACTGAAACAAGTGCTTTCTCAACATTAAATGTATTTCTGCTGCCATCGGTATATTCCAACTCATACTCTACCCTGCCGTTTACAATTTTCATTTCAACAAGACGCGAGTTGCGATGTATAAGCACACCATTGTTTTCCATGTTGCGTTCTACAATCCGCACCACATCCTCGTCTTCAAAAGGTAAAATACGATCGCTTTTATCAATCAGGTGCACTTTCGTGCGACCAAAGCCGCTAAAAATGGTAGCATATTCGCAACCAATAACCCCCGCCCCTACTATTACCATGCTTTCCGGAAAATCGTCCAGGTCTTCAATACCTTCGCTGGTGAGTACTATTTTTTCATCGATGGGTAACTCTGGCAAATAACGTGGGCGACTGCCTGTTGCCAGAATAATGTTTTCGGCATACACTATTTCTACCTTGGTACCGTGTGTAATCTCAACTTCGTGTTCAGTTTTTAAACGTGCATGGCCGGATTTATGAACCAATAAATTAGAATAGGTAGAAGCATTCAGCTCGCGCATGTGCTCCTCCAGCAAACTTTTACGTTCAGCCACAGCCTTCCGCACTTCATTTTGTATTTCTTTAAAACTGATGGACGGCTCCTCGATATTATAACGCCTCAGATTTTTACGAAAGGCTGCGGCTTCGCGCGAAAGCTCCCACCATGTTTTTGAAGACAAAGCTCCATTGGTAACTCCCGCCCCACCCACACTATTTTTCTCTATCAACAAGGTGCGCTTTTTAAAATCAAGTGCCCGCATGGCGGCTGCATAGCCAGCCGGGCCGGCTCCGATAATTACAAGATCAAATTTTTCCATACGATTATGCCAAAAATAACAGGCGTACAAGTTACAATTTATGGCGAGTTTTCAAGCGCATTAATCTTACCTTTAAACCATGTTAGAAACCTTGATTGAATGGGATAAAAAGTTGCTGATCTGGTTAAATAGCCACCATACCGATTGGTTGGATCCTGTTATGTACTACTTTACCCAAACCTGGTTTTGGATTCCCCTTTATGGATTTCTGATTTACCTGATTTTTAAAATAGACAAGAAAAAAGCCTGGTTTGTTCTGATTGGTGCAGCACTTACCGTGTTGTTATGCGACCAGATTACATCATCCTTCATGAAACCTTTTTTTGAACGGTTACGTCCCTCGCACGATCCCACACTTGATGGGCTCCTCCATCATGTAAACAATTACAAAGGGGGCAAGTATGGATTTTCATCAGGCCATGCAGCCAATACCTTTGGGATAGCCTTGTTTGTATGGCTGGTTTTGCGAAGTTACTTTAAATGGATATGGGTAATTTTTATCTGGGCTGTAGTAATGACCTACACCCGAATCTATCTTGGTGTTCATTTTCCGGGCGATGTTTTGGTTGGCAGTTTGATTGGGTTGACTTGCGGATGGTTCAGTTACCGGGCATCGGTATTGCTCCTTAACCGGTACCGTACTAAACATTTAAACGATGCTTAACTCACACTTTGCCCAGCAGCCGCTTTACATATTTTCCGATTATATCGAACTCCAGATTAACTTTCTCGCCAGCCTTTAGCTGTCCGAAGCCTGTGTGTTCATAGGTGTAGGGAATAATCGCCACCGAAAAAGCACCCACCCTACTATTAAAACAAGTTAAGCTAACACCATTAACTGAAATAGAGCCTTTTTCTACGGTAACATTCCCCAACGCAGCATCATATTCAAAATCAAAAAGCCAACTTCCGTTCTCATCCTTTATGGATTTTACAACCCCAACCTGGTCAGCATGGCCTTGTACGATATGGCCATCGAAGCGGCCATTGGCCACCATACACCGCTCCAGATTTATCTTTGTGCCAATTCTCCAACTACCCAGATTTGATTTTTGTAATGTTTCATGAATCGCTGTTACCCAATGCTTATTGCCATCTACTTTAGTAACGGTAAGACAAACACCATCGTGCGAAACACTTTGATCTATTCTTAGTTGATTACTGATTTCACTTTCAATACAAAATGTAACATTCGAGTTTTCAGCCTCAACTTGCTTAACTACTCCAACTGTTTCAATAATTCCAGTAAACACTTATTTCGATTTTTTCTCTTCCAATTTTTTTAACTCTTCCTTTTGTTCTGGTTTAACCGTTGGGTACACAATGCCCAACTGATCGAGATATGTTTTGTACTTGGCCGGATTATAGTAGAATGGCTTTAGCTTGGGTGCATAGTCTTCCATTATCTTTTTGTTCAATGTAATGGCTGGATTATCTTTCTCGCCCACGAGTGGTGTGTATTTTAATTCTTTGGTTTGTTCGTCTTTATAATACGTCCAGGCATTGGCTAACAACTCAGGCTTTAACAACATATCCAACACGGTCATAATCTCAGCCTTGGCACCATATACAATACCTTTGTGCGCTATAGGAGTTGCCATTGAAATAGCGTTACTCCAGTGGTGGCCAGGCAAACCCGGAATGTTGGATGGATAGCGCAACACAACGGTTGGAACCGTCCAACTGATGTCAGCAATATCGTCCGAACCACCGCCCATAGACATAAGCTGGCGCCCCATAATATTTACCGATCCTGTAGGCGAAGGCAAACTAATTGTATCTAACTTAGTAGCAAGGCCATCAATTTTTGGTGCTTTTAATTCCAATTGTGTTGCCTTTGCTAAAAGTTGATCTTCATCGCTCCACTTGGGTAAGCCTACCACTTTCATATTCTGATACATGGCTTCTGCAATGGGTTTGTTAAAGTGACCAGGCCATGCTGAACCCAGCACTTCATAGGTAAATTTTGTATCCGTCATAGTGGCTGCACCTTCGGCAATCTTAACACCTATATCAAATAACTTTTTAATGTTAGGATATGTGCGTTCACGAAAGTAATACCAAACTGAAGCTTTGGAAGGAACCACATTGGGTTGATCACCCCCATCAGAAATTACATAGTGCGAGCGTTGTGTAAGTTCAAGATGCTCGCGTCTGAAGTTCCAACCAATGTTCATTAATTCAACGGCATCCAGCGCACTGCGGCCGCGCCACGGTGCACCAGCCGCATGCGCGGCTGCGCCTTCAAATGTAAACCGAACCGAAACCAAACCATTTTGGCCGGCATCGCCATAACCAACGCCAAGATTGTTGGCTACGTGGGTAAAAATACACGCATCAACATCTTTAAAATAACCAGCCCGAACGTAATAGGCTTTTGTACCCACCAACTCCTCCGCCACACCAGGCCACAGCATGAGCGTGCCCGAAATTTTTTCACGCTCCATCACTTTCTTTAGCGCTAAAGCCGTAATGATGTTTAATGCTTGTCCTGAATTATGACCTTCACCATGACCGGGCGCTCCCACTACAATGGGATCGGAATAAGCTACACCGGGTTTTTGTGATGCCTTAGGAATACAGTCAACATCAGAACCTAATGCGATTACCGGTTTGCCCGAACCATAACTCCACCGCGCAATCCATGCCGTGGGTACACCGGCTACACCCTTCTCTACTTTAAAACCTTGCTTTTCAAGTAAGGTGGTTAGGTAAGTAAATGTTTCATATTCCTGAAAGCCCAACTCAGCAAAACTGAAAAGCATGTCGTTTATTTGTTGACCTAATACGGCAAGTTTCTCTACTTCGGTAGCGGCTTCGGCTTTTAGTTTTTCAACGCGTTGAACTTCGGGTTGAGCAAATAAAACTAAACCGAACAATAAAAGACTAAAAGTTAAAACAAACGGTTTCATAGGAAGAGGGTTAGGAATTGCAATGTAATGATAAGCAGAAGGCAGTCAAAAAAAACTGGAAGAAGTGAAAAAATAGGTTTTGGGTGGTTTGTTAATTATGTGGTAATTTAAACCACAAATCTTTGCACATTAGTTTTAATCCAACCAATATATGCAATTCGGTCGTGTTGAATTTGAACTTGATCTTTCAGCCATTGACTTTACTCTTCCGCCTGATCATCCGGCAACGGCCAGAGCCATTGGCAAACAAAGAGGAACGACTGAGTTTTTTGTAGGTTGTGCCAAGTGGGGTCGGCCCGATTGGGTTGGCAAAATCTATCCACCCAAAACAAAGGCAGCCGATTTTTTGCAACATTATGCACGCCACTTCAATTGCATTGAATTGAATGCCACTTTTTACAAAATGCCAACCAAAGCACAAATCAAAACCTGGAAAAGTAAAGTGGGTGAAGGGTTTAAGTTTTGCCCTAAGTTTGTAGATCAGATTACGCACATCAAACGGTTAAAAGAAACCCAGGAACTATTAGATCGTTTTTTTGAAGCTATTTATGAATTCAAAGAAAACCTCGGACCAATTTTTTTAATGCCACATCCGCAGATGGGGCCTAAGTCATTTGAAGTTCAACAAGCATTTATTGAATCGATACCAAAAGACATTGAATTATTTGTGGAACAACGACACAAAGATTGGTATGCAAACACGGAAGCTTTCGATAGTCTTTTCAGTATGATGGAGAAAAATTCTGCTGGTGCAGTAATTACCGATGCGAGTGCAAGGAGAGATTGTGTACACATGCGGTTAAGTACTTCGCAGGCTTTTATCCGGTTTGTGGGCAATGGGCTCCACCCTACTGATTATACGCGTATTGATAGTTGGGTTGATAGGATGAAGAGTTGGAAAGAAATGGGAATAAAAAAAATCTATTTCTTTATGCATCAACATGAAGAATTACACTCACCAGAGCTTTGTAAATACCTGATTGCTGAGATGAATAAAAAAATAGGCACCCATTTACAGGTGCCTAAGTTTGTGGGTGAATAAATTCAGACTAAGCCAATTGTGCCGTTTCCGGATTCCATTTAACAATGGCCTTATCAAAGTAACTTTTATTTGTTGCTAAAGCCGGGCCAGCCGCCTGCATTCCAAATAAAGCATCTTCCAAGATGGTCGCCTTTTCGCGAATACCTTTGTAGAAGTTGATATGATGATCGAGGTTGGCACTGTAATCTTTCGGAGCCAGGTACTCCAAATCAGAAGGTAAAATAGTACCCGGCTGCTTTGGATATTTTGCCTTGTACCACTTTTCGTATTCCTTTTGCTGAGCTTCTGTAAACGTATCGAACGAATCCCAACCGCCATAACCGGGTTCGTTGCGTATTTTATGATGTTTTACCTTTACAGAACTCCATCCCATGTCGATGAAGCCATCCGTTCCAATGAGTCGCAACCCTTCCCCACTCTCACTTCCATCTACAAAGTTTACCCGCATTTGTAAATTAAAGGCTGGATGTTGTTTGGTTTCAGGGTAATCATATACACCCATTACCACATCGGGGACATCGCGACCATCTTTCCAGTAACGCAATCCTCCGGTTGCTAAAATTCTATTCGGGCCTTTGGAACTTGTTACCGCATGAAGTGCCGAAAACAAATGCACGAACAAATCACCGGCAACACCGGTGCCATAGTCCTGATAATTTCGCCAGCGGAAAAAGCGAACCGGATCGTAGGCTCGTTTAGGGGCATCGCCCTGGAAGTTTTCCCAATCAACAGTGTTTGCATGGGCATCCGTGGGTATTGAATATTGCCACGCACCGTTGGCACTGTGGCGATCCATCCAGGTTTCCACCATTACCAAATCTCCAATGGTTTTAGATTCAAATATCTCTTTCGTTTTTTGGGTTACGATTGAACTAACGCGCTGACTTCCTACCATAAATACTTTGCCGGTTTTTTTCTGGGTAGCAATTACATCGGCTCCTTCTTCCAGCTTGTGTACCATTGGCTTTTCGCAATACACATGCTTGCCTTTATTCATCGCTTCAATTGAAATGCGGTCGTGCCAATGATCGGATGTGGCTACGATTACAGCATCTACATCTTTACGATCCAGTATCTCTTTATAATTTTTAGTTATGAATAAGTCTTTTCCAAATTTTTCGCGTGCTCGCTCCAACCTGCCTGAATACAAATCGCAAACAGCAACAAGTTTAACACCGGGTACTTGTAAACTCCAATAAGCATTACTAAAACCCATAATACCCATACCGATAATGGCTATGTTTACCTGATCGTTGGCTGCAAATAATTTTTGTTCATGGTTTACAGGTTCAAGTATTTCTGCTTTTGCTGCGCCTAATACATTTGCGCCTACTGCGGCCCCAAGAGCTGTGCCCGTAAGTTTCTTAATGAACACTCTACGATTTGATTTTTTGATGTTGCTCATACGCGTGTAGTTAAGTTTAGATTCCTTTTAAAACAATTTTCCGACCTTCACCTTTCGAATTGAAAACTACTAATTCAACAACTTGTGCCGGAATGTTGAGGTTGCGAGTTGATTGTGCGTGAAACCCGGCACCATAGTAGAATTCATATTTTCTTTTTCCGCCATCTTTAAAAGACAGAATCGCATATTCGTCAAGGGGTTCTGGCTTGAATACCGATGAAATTTGTTGGCGGTTTGAAAATACTTTAAGGCTATCCTGGTTTTGCGATGCTACAATTAAATCTCCTGATGGCCTCGAAAGCTGAACCAAAGCCTTTGCATCGTTGGGAACATAAAACCCACTATTACTTGTTTGTTCAACCGTAAACCTACCTTGCTTATTATTTAAAAGCGCAACACCGGTTAAGGCATCATGCCGCCCAATAAACACCTCATTTCCATAATCGTTACCTATCAGCAATATATCTAACCAGGAGTCACCGTTTATATCGGTTGCAAGTATTCCGTTAACCGGAGCCAGTTGCGTTTCTACCGGTAATGCATCCAGTTTAAAATTGCCATTACCCAGGTTTTCGATGTAAGCGGACGCGGTATAATTCACATCCTTTATGTAAGCGTCTTTTTTATCTTCGGCAGAAAGAAGTGTTTCCCACGTAGATTTACTGAAATGTTTGTATTTGGTAAACTGGCGTCTGAATCGTGGACTTTGTTGATTCAATTCATCCCAGAAATGTATGGGGCATAATTGTTCGGTTCCATCAGCCATTTTACTGTAGCAGAACATTAACGCTTCTATACTGCCATTACTGTCTAAATCTTTTGCAAATACACGCATGGGGCGATTATCAGAAACCTTGTACGAGTTGTTTAATCCTAAATTACCAACTACATAATCTATATCTCCGTCCTGATCAAAATCGGCACCCACAATACTATTCCACCACCCAACATAATTATCCAAACCGGAGTTTATTCTTGAAAGCTTGCCACTTGTGTTTTTTAAAAGTGTAACAGACATTAATTCTCCAACCACAATTAAATCAGGAGTTCCATCATTATCATAGTCGCTCCAGATTGCATCCGTTACCAAACCCAACGACACCAATTGCGGACAAACCGCCTCCGTAACATCCACGTACTTACCATTTTCATTTCTTAACAGGTAGCTACGGGGCGGTAACGGATATTTACCTGGAATAACCCTACCTCCTATAAATAAATCAAGGTCACCATCCCGATCAAAGTCTGCCGCCCTAACGCAGGATGTACTGATGTTAATTTCCGGTAACAATCCGTTACTCAACATAAAGTTCCCCTTGTTGTTAATATACAAGTTTGGTTGGTAGGCTGTTCCCTCTTCCAGTTCGAACCCACCTTTGCCTAAGTATAAATCCTGATCGCCATCATTATCAAAATCAAAAAGCAACGCAGTACTTTCTTCCGTAAATTCATTGGAACCATTTATCTTTTGACCTGCTTTAAATTTCCCATTGCCGCCTTGAATAAAAAATTGTCCGCTTCGATTTGTGGCACCGCTTATATAAATATCATCCCTGCCATCGCCATTAACATCCCCTACAGCAAGCGCAGGCCCAAACTGAGAAAATTTATGTGGAATTGTTCGTTGAATATTAAAATCGATAATATCGGTTTGACTGTGTTTGTATTGAATGCCAGACTCCACCGAAGCTTCGGTTACGAGGTGGTTGTTGCTGTGGGGTTGCGCACGTTTAGGTGTGGCATCCTGATGATGCACAATTAATTCCTGATTGGCCGGTACTGAACGTAAAATTTGTTCTGATCCATCAGGCCAGATTACTTTTATTGAGTCGGCACTAACGGATGTTCCCAATCCAAAATGAGCTGTACCTTCTACTGATGATAAGTAACCTCTGTACGGGTAATGCTCATGATATTGTAATAGCCCGTTCGCATAAACATAAACTTTGGTGCCCAACCCATTTAAGTTGTGCTTAGGCCCATCAAATTCAATACGCAAAAAATTAGATGCTGTTGGTTCTGTTTTTTTATTAAGTTGATTCTCATATACAAAGGCCGCTCCATTAATATTATTAACTACGTAATCGAGGTCGCCATCGTTATCAAGGTCTGCAAATACTGCCCCATTTGAAAATGAAGCCTGGTTCAATCCCCACAAAGCCGACACATCTTCAAAAGTTAAATCGCCATTATTTCGGAATGCATAGTTTGGGATTTTTACTATCGGTATAGAATCAACCAGGAAGCCCGGGGGCGCAATGTTAATAAGTTGAGCTCTGTAATTAGCAAAATCTTTATCGGTGATATCTTTCGGGAAGCCATTTGTAATAACCAAATCCCGGTAACCATCGTTATCAAAATCAGCAAACAAGGGCGACCAACTCCATTCGGTTTGATAAACACCCGAAAACTGACCTACCTCGCTAAACTTTATTCCCGATTTTACACCATTATTCAATTGCAGCATATTTCGCACATATTGATATTGATACTTATAAGTATCGTTGTTGATGTTGTTCTGGTAGCTTTTATTTCCAATGGTTGTTTTCTTTCGCTCGCTGTTCTCGGGTAGCATATCTAAGGTGATTATATCGGGCTGCGCATCGTTATTGATATCAGCCACATCGTTGCCCATCGAGAATTGACTTTGATGGCCTAATAGTTGGCTGGTGGCATTTGTAAATGTACCGTTCGTGTTGTTTAAGTAGAGGATATCGTTGGATAGGTAATCGTTGGAAACATAGATATCCGGCCACTCATCATCGTTAAAATCCTGAATGGCTAACCCTAATCCAAAGCCCTCATAGCGTATTCCGGATTCCAAGGTTACGTCAGTAAATTTTCCATTACCCTCGTTTCTGAAAAGTCGATCGTTATTGGCAGAGGAACCGTCTTCAATCTTGGCGCGGAAAGTTGTTGGCACGTTGTTTAACTTCACGTTAACAAGAATGTAAACATCCAGGTCTCCATCCTTATCGTAATCAAAAAAGGCTGATGTAATACTGTGGCCATTGAAATCAAGACCGTAAGCCTTTGCTTCGTCCACAAAAACAGGAATGCCATTTGAGTCAATTCCTTTATTGATAAACAACATGTTTTTTCGCAGTTCCTCACTGGGATGAGCCGTTGCGCACACATATACATCCAGCAGCCCATCGTTGTTAATATCCACCACACTTACCCCCGAACTCCACTTTGACTCGCTGAAAAGTCCGCTTGCCTGGGTGGCATCCGTAAATTTCATGTTGCCCTTTCCGAGATACAGGCGGTTGGAAACCTGATTTCCTGTAAAGAGCAAATCAATAAATGAATCGTTATTAAAATCCGCAGCAGCTACCCCACCTCCGTTGTAAATGTACTCGTAGGTTAAAATATTAAAACTATCCGATTCAAAGATTTTATTATTAAAATCAATTCCTGTAAAATCTTCATCAAGTAGTTTAAACAAGGTATCCTCCTTTTTTTCCTTGCAGGCAACTACACAAAGGACAAATAATACAATGGTGGATATAGCAGCAGTTTTCATTTGTGGTTAAAATAAAAAAACAAGGCCAATTTAAATTGGCCTTGTTTGTAATCCGAATTTTTAGAAGGGTAAATCAGAACCCTGGGTTTTGTTGTAAAATACCAGGAGCCAAATCAATTTGCGCCTGTGGTATTGGTAAGAGTTCATCTTTACCAGCATTAAATACCGATCCGCCCAATGTGTTAGGCAATTTCACTGATTCATAATTTAAATATGCGGTAATAGTTGGAGCTGCAATTCCCCAGCGTACTAAATCGAAGAATCTGTGTCCCTCACCGGATAGTTCCAACTTACGTTCAAAACGAACTTTATTACGGGTAGCATCATCTTTCGCCCAGGTATCACCGGGTGGATAAAGACCTATTTCGTAGTTGGCAGCAGGGTTACCGTTTACAATCAGTTCCGAAGCAGCAGCCCTGGCTCGTACGGCATTAACATAAACTTTAGCACGAGCCGGGTCTCCTTCTTCTATTTCAGCTTCCGCAGCCATTAACAAAACATCGGCATATCGAATTATAGTGTAGTTAATGGCTGTATAGCCTGGTGTCCAAGAACTGTTATCCTGAAGGCCACCTCTGTCTGTTTTGTAATAAACATATTTTTTAGGGGCATAAGGACCACCATTTGGTTGGTTACGGATCCATTTTTTACCTGGAAATGGAATCCAGTCTAAATACATGATACCCCTCCTTCCAATAGAATGATCAATACGCGGATCCAGGTTACCTGCATCAGGCGTAAAGGCATCTTCAGATTCAAGGCCCATGTCTGTAACAAGTTGGTTAGCACCCGTATTGTACGAACCATCTAATAAAGGAAGTCCGTTTGCATCAGTTCTGAATGAGTTTGCCAACTCAAAACTTGGCTGAAAGAATCCGCAACAGTTACCAGGTCCATCCGCACCCGTGTTATATGGCCAGTTCAAGTCAAACTCTGGGTTGGCATTATTAACTGAACCTGTATTAGCAGCAGCCTGATAAGCCCAAATAGACTCTTCATGGTTGTCGTTAGATGCTTTAAATATATTTGCATAATAAGGAACCAAGCCCCAGGTTTTATTATTAGATGTAACAACTTTGCCAGTTCCGTCAGGGTTGATCATTAAATCGAACAATGCTTTAGCTTGGGCAAACTTTTTCTGATACATGTAAACCTTAGCTAAATATGCAGCAGCGGCCCACTTATTAACTCTACCAACCTGAGCTTGTGTAACCGGTAGGTTTTCATAAGCAAATTGTAAGTCGGCTTCAATTTTAGGCCACAAGTCTTGATCATTTTTAACAAGTTCAATTCCTGGAGCCACACCACCACCGGCCACATCTATTGTCTCATCTACGTAAGGTGTGTTGTTAAAGGCACGCTTCAGTTGGAAGTAAAAATGAGCGCGCAAAAATCTTGCCTGTGCACGAATTTGTAAGATTTGCGCTTGCTGGGCTGTAGTTTCGCTCGGTGCGAGATTGGTCATTTTTAAAACCGCATTGGCACGAGCTACCCCTTCGTAAGAGCCATTATACAAATCGCTAATAACGCCTTGTGTTGGTATGGCTTCGAAACGTTGTATAGGGTTAATATCTGAGAAGTCGCCCGGGTCGGTGCCTTTGTTAGCATCACCACCGCGAATACTTCCCCAAACCCAATTGGTTGCACTGGCCATACGATTAGCCCTACCATTTACCTGAGCATAGACTGAAATTAATGTAGCTTCCATACCCGGACCAGTTGCGAGCAGATTCAAATCCAGCGCTCCTGTTGCAGGAACATCCAGAAAACTGTCATCGCAAGAATACACTACAGCAAGGCAAAGCACCAGCGAAACGGCAATGCCTTTCTTGATTCTGTTTGTCATATTTATAAAATTCATAAGATTTCAGATTAGAATCCAATATTAAAACCACCAGTAATGCTGCGCGTAATTGGATAATTTCCAACATCAATACCAAAACTGGTATCAGCTGCTCCACCTACTGAAGGATCGAGACCACTGTATTTAGTAATAGTAAACAAGTTGTTAGTTGACAAGAATATACGCACACGGGTTAACTTAACTTTATCCATAATGGCAGCAGGCATGTTGTATCCTAAGGTAATGTTTTGCATGCGCAAATAGCTACCATCCTCTACATAGAAAGAGTTGGATTGCTGGTTCGTGCTGAAGTTTGATGCACTTTCAAAAATCGGAGTAGATGCACCCCTGTTATCCGGACTCCATGAATCCTTCACTCGAGCACTGATTGAAGCACCCTGGAATGATGGGTAGAAGTCTGTAAACCACTTTGACACATTGAATATCTTATTACCCAACGATACATAGGTATAAGCTTCCAAATCGAAATTCTTATACCGCAGAATGAAGTTCAAGCCTCCGGTAAATTTAGGAACCGGGCTACCTAAGTATGTTCTGTCATCCGGAGTGATTGATCCATCACCATTAAGATCTTCGAACCGGAAACGACCAATACCTTTACCATCCTGGTTTGCAGCCGCATTAACTTCTTCCTGAGTTTGGAATATACCCTGAACTTTGTAACCAAAGAATGCCGAGATAGGCTGGCCTACTCCGTTTCGGATAGGATTAATACCTCTGTAGCCTGGGTTAATGGTTGTGATATATGTTAGGCCAGGAGCAACCTGCGAAATTTCATTCTTCAAAAAGCTTCCGTTAACAGTTGCTTCGTAGGTTAAACCACCGGCAATTTTTCCTTTGCCCGTTATGGCAATATCCAAGCCCCGGTTCAACATGCGGGCTACATTTCGTGCAGGCGCCTGAGCATCTATCCCAGCTTGTGCCACTACAGGAACCTGCAACAACAAGTCTCTGGTGTCCTTCTCCCAGAAGTCAACTATAACGTCTAACCGTCCATCAAACAGGTTACCATCAAAACCAATATTCTTCGTTACACTGGTTTCCCATTTGGCATCTACGTTGCCAATGCGGGTTCTGTAAAAGCCCTGAGTAGCTGAACTATTAGAACCACCAATATCATACGATGAAGCACCCAAAGAACCACCGTACAAGAAATACTGGTTAGCTGGTGCCACGTTATTCGAATTACCCATGGCTCCATACCCACCTCTTATTTTCAAATCGCTAACAAATGGCAACGCGTCCATAAAGGCTTCGTCTGAAATTCTCCATGCAACCGAAACTGCAGGGAATACACCATAGCGATTGTTTGCACCAAAGCGACTTGAACCATCGCGTCTAACAACCGCACTTAAAATGTATTTTTCTTTCAAACTATAGTTTACTCTTCCAAATAGAGAATAGAAATTAACCCCCAGGTATTGAGAACTGTTTACAACCCGGGAACTTGTTTGTGATAAATTCACAAAATTAGGATCCCATGAAAATGGATTTAATCCAGATGCACTCAAATCCCAACCTGCTCCTGTGTTAAGAGCCTCCTGACCTACTAATACATCTAAGCTGTGTACATCAAAAGTCTTTTTGTAATTGGCCGTGTTGGTAAACGTCCATCCGAAGTTATAGCCATTTCCCTGGCTAAAAGAAAATGCTGAGTTGTTTTCAGAGTTTTCATATTGCCAACGGCCATAAGAACGATAATTATAGTTCGAATAACTACCCCCGGCACTTGTTCTTAGGGTTAACCCCGGAATCACATCCCATTCTGCATAAACATTTCCAAAACCCGCTGCATTGTAACTGCGATCGTTTTTCATACCATCGCGTGTTGCCACTGGGTTACGCGGGTTGTTAAATCCACCGGCAGCAGTTCCGGCATAACCTCCAAACACATTATAAACAGGAATAATGGTTGGCATCCGGAAAGCTGCAAGAATATCATTTTCATCATCTGCGCTGCCAATTCCACCACCATCACCAATAAGACCCAATGCCTGGTTGTATGTAAACTGTGAATTCATTCCAACCCGGAAAGTCTTTTTAATATCAAATTCAGCATTTGCCCGAACAGCATAACGCTTGAATGATTGATTTAGCAGAATACCTTTTTGGTCTTGACCACTCAGACCAATGTAAAACCGGTGCGATTCGTTACCACCACTCACACCTAAGGTTTGGCGCACCACAGGAGCATTTCTTGTAATTTCATCATACCAATCTGTACCTTGTTTGTTAGCTGCTATAACGTTGTAGATACCACCCAAGCGAGGGTCAACATTGTAAAGTAATCGCTGTGCATTCAAATCTACTGGGCCTGTAATTGAGGCTCCATTTTGCGCACCAACTCTTAAATAATCAGGAATAACAGGTGTTGCCCCTGTTCCGAACTGAGGGTGATTAAATGTTGCTATAGCGGAGGCATAATTAGGAGAACGACCTTCTGCTCTTGCATTGGCATCTTCTGTATTTCTGATGGCTCTCCATGTCCAATCTGCAAAATCAGTAGGATTTAACATTTCCAACCCTTTACCCGGATTGGTTACACCTATCATTTGATCGTAGGTAACATTAATCTTTCTGCCACCACCTTTTACACCTTTTTTGGTTGTATAAATAATAACACCACTGGCCGCACGTGCTCCATAGATGGATGCAGCAGCTGCATCTTTCAATACCGTTACACTCTCAATATCGTCAGGATTGATGAAGCCAACACTTTCAGTTGGTACACCATCTACAATATAGAGTGGGTTGTTACCCCCAAATGCCCCAAAACCCCTAACCCGAATCTGGCTGGTGGTACCGGGTTGACCGTTGGTGATTACCGTAACACCGGCTACGCGACCCTGCAGCATTTGCTCTACGTTTCCTGTTGGCGCAATGGTAAGTTCTTTCGCCTTTACAGTAGAAACCGAACCAGTTAACTCACGCCTTTTATCAACTGAGTAACCGGTTACTACAAGTTCTGTTAAGGTTTGAACATCCGATGTAAGTTGAATATTTACAACCGAGCGCGACCCCACAATAACCTCTGATGTGGCATAGCCCACAAAGGAAATTACAAGCACAGCCTGATCGTTCGGAATGGAAATTCTGAAATTTCCATCGCCATCCGTAACGGTACCCGATGAAGTACCTTTTAATAACACGTTTACACCAGGCATAGTACTGCCTGTTTCGTCTGTAACGGTGCCCGATACGGTTCGTTCCTGAGCCATAACCGATGCAATCGTTAGCAGAAAACACATCGTGAGCGAGAGTTTTCTGTAGAGATTTCTCATCATAAAATAATTGTTTAGGGTTTTTGTTTGTTTATAAACACATGGCCAAAATAAAATTCCGGACAATGGTTATTATTCAAAATTAAAATTTTGGCCACGCTATATTCAAAAAGCTCGATATTTTTTTACGAAAACGATTGCGGTTACGTTTGTTATACTCAGATTTTACAAATTTTAGTGTAGGGATATTGTCCTAACGACCATTTGCCAGCATGTTTTGTGTGTGCGCACACACTACTTAAAAAGTCAACATTTCTGAATTATATTTACTGCAGCATGGAGGCATCTGGCAACCTTATTCGAATAAAAGATATCGCAAAAATGGCCGGGGTATCGGAAGGTACTGTGGATCGGGTTATCCACAACCGGGGAAAGGTTTCAAAAATTACGAAAGAAAAGGTTAATGAGATTCTTACCAAGATTAACTACAGCCCTAACCTTGTTGCGCGAACGCTGGGTAAAAGCAAACAACACCTTATAACAACATTACTCCCCAACCCACAGACAGACCCTTTCTGGAAACAGGCATATGACGGAATTTTAGCAGCACTCAGACAATTTCAGCAACTTGGAGTAGGTTTAAGGATTGAAAATTTTTTTTACGAGTTAAATAATCGCGACTCTTTTATAGAAGCTGCGTTAAAAAATTTCCATTCCAAACCCGATGCCGTACTCATTGCCCCCCTTTTCTACTTCCCATCCATATCATTATTTAAAAATCTGGCAGCTAAAGATATCCCGTACGTACTAATCAATTCTAAAATTCCCGGAATTGAACCCCTTGCCTTTATTGGACAAGATTTGATAACAAGCGGCAGGTTAGCGGGACAACTTGCTTCCATAGGTCTTTGTAAAAAAGAAACACTTATAATTCTGCATATAGATGAGGATCTTCAAAATGCCATTCACCTGAAAGAAAAAGAAGCTGGCTTTCGTGACTTTATAGGCAACAATCACCGCGTATATTCCTTCTGGTTAAACAGTAAAGATGAAAGTAAGTTGAAAACCAACTTAGCGGAAATCATTCAGCAGCATAATCCGGTTAGTATGCTAATCAGCACATCCAAAGGTTTTAAAGTTGCAGAAATTATCAAGGTGTTTAATGCTACTATAAAGATTATTTGCTACGACCTTATTCCTGCCAATGTTGATTGCCTGAAAAAAGGTACCATCGATTTTATTATCAATCAAAATCCAACCAGACAAGCAAAGTTAGGAACACAGATTTTGGCTAATCACCTGCTCTTCAACCGAAGATTTAATCCACACTATCTCTTTCCATTAGATATTATTACTTCAGAAAACTTACCCTCCTATTTATTCCAATCCACACAAGAATACGATATAACCGTTTGACTTTTATCGTATTTTCGCAGTTGGATTTGATTTATGAAGCAGATTGACAAGCACCCGGTATCTATAACCAATTCGTTAACCGGAAAGAAAGAAATATTTAAACCCATTACACCCGGTTTTGTTAGCATGTATGTATGCGGACCTACCGTTTATAACGATGTACACCTTGGCAACGTGCGCACTTTTCTCACATTCGACATAGTGTCGCGCTACTTCCGGTTTTTAGGATATAAAGTTCGCTACGTGCGTAACATAACCGATGTAGGCCATCTTGAAAACGATGCCGATGAAGGTGAAGATAAAATTGCCAAGAAAGCAAGGCTTGAACAACTGGAACCCATGGAAATAGTGAAGTACTATACCGAAGGCTTTCATGAAGTGATGCGGCAATTTAATATTCTGCCACCGAGCATTGAGCCCAGTGCCACCGGGCATATTGTGGAGCAAATTGAGATCACTAAAAAGCTGTTGGAAAAAGGCCTCGCCTACGAATCGAATGGTTCGGTTTATTTTAATGTTCGCAAGTACAACGAAGAAAATCATTACGGAATTCTATCAGGTCGTAACATTGAAGAGTTGATGGCGAGTGGGCGCGAGTTGGATAATCAAGATGAGAAGCGTGAGAAAATTGATTTTGCGCTTTGGAAAAAAGCTTCGCCCTATCACATCATGCGGTGGCCATCTCCCTGGGGCGATGGCTTCCCGGGCTGGCACATTGAGTGTACTGTTATGAGCACCAAATATCTTGGCGAGACGTTCGATATACATGGCGGTGGTATGGATTTAAAATTTCCACATCATGAGTGTGAAATTGCGCAAGCCACTGGCGCAACGGGTAAAGCACCGGTTAACTATTGGTTACACTCCAACATGCTTACCGTTAACGGGCAAAAGATGAGTAAGTCGTTGGGCAATTCTTTTTTACCACGCGAGTTATTTGCCGGAACGCATAAACTGCTCGACAAAGGTTATGGACCGATGGCCGTACGGTTTTTTATGTTGCAATCGCATTACTCCAGCACATTGGATTTTTCGAATGAAGCACTACAGGCCGCAGAAAAAGGATTTAAGAAATTAATAAATGCGCTTGGATTGCTTAAAAGGGTGGAACCTGCACCTGGTGCAAAAACCAGTGAAATTAGCAGCGAATTTAACCGATTAACCGAAGAGTGCTATCGGAACATGAGTGATGATTTTAACACTGCCAAAACACTGGCTGTGTTATTTGAAATGGCTTCGCGCATAAACGATCTGAAATCCGGCAACATTAAGCTGGCAGATCTTGACGGAGATACTTTCGCAACATTTAAAAGTACCTTTATCGGGTTTGTTGAAAACGTGCTGGGCTTGCAGGAAGAATCGGAACAAAACGATGAAACACTAAAGGGAACCATCGAATTGCTGATTGAATTGCGAAAGAAATCCCGCACCGATAAAAATTTTGCCCTTTCAGATAAAATCCGAGACGACCTGAAGAAATTAGGCATTCAGGTGAAAGATGGAAAAGATGGTGAGATGACTTACTCCTTTGAGTAACTACTTCGCCTTTTCTGAATTACTCACAAATGCTATCTGTTTGCTATCACGCGACCACGAAGGTACGTTGATGGTGCCTTGTCCGCCATATACGTAAGCAATTACACGAGGTGCCCCTCCGTTGGCTGGCATTAACCGCAACATTACGCGTTTATAAAAAGGATGATCGTTTGGATTAATAGTTGTTGGAAATGAAATGAACGCAATCCATTTTCCATTGGGCGAGATATGCGGAAACCAATCGTTGTATTCATCGAACGTAAGTTGCTCGTTACCCGTACCATCGGGTTTCATACGCCACAATTGCATAGTGCCCGTTTGGCTTGAATTGTAGTAAATGTATTTACCATCGGGCGAATATTCGCAACCATCTACATGGTAACCGGTATTATTGGTGAGCTTCGTTTCCATTCCACCATTAGAACTGATTTTATACAAATCATAAAATGTAGTGCCGCGTTGGCCAACAAAAAGTAGTTCTTTTCCATTGGGCGACCAGCCGTGTAAATATGAAGGTGTGTTTTCTGTAATAAGTTTCGGTTCACCACCTGCCAGTGGTAGAGTATAAATTGTGGAACCGCCTCCGGGCAAACCATCGCGGTGCGAACTAATGGCCAGCATTTTACCATCAAAAGAAATAACATGATCGTTGTTATTCCGATTGGCAGCACCGGTATTTAGTTTTTCTTTTTTACCATCGGCTATTGACACTTTGTACAAACTACCACCTTCATTAATTAAAAGTGTTTTGCCATCGGGCATCCAGTTGGGTGCTTCAAAACCAGTTTTCGATTCGTGAATTACTTTTCGTTTACCATCCGTTATGGTCATCACCTCCAGGCGGCTACCTATAAAACCTTCGCGGTAAGCATTATAACTTTCAACCACTGGTCTGTCGATCCGTACATTCCATACCTGTGCTGTTTCAATTACATCTTTGTTGTGAGCGGTAATAAAAATTCCTATCAACACCGAATCGGGCAACGTGTTAAGTTCATACCGACCCACTTCTTGTAAAGGTTCGCCTGGATTTGCTACCCGCATGATGTAAACACCAGCTGCACGCTCCAACTGAATTATCTGCGGATTCCGTTTTGTGAATTTTATTTCATCTTCCGGATCGCGCATGTGCGCACCTTTTAACTGGCGCCATTGCAACGAAGCTAAGCCATCGCCATGCACACCGGCACTCATGTGCGGAGCATCTTCCTGCGTGTTGGCTCTTACCATCCAACCAACTTTCCGGTGTGGATCGGTACCCTTTCCTACAAATTGAAAATTAGCAGTGGCAATAAAATCGCCCGAAATTTTTCTGTATATATAGTGAAACTCATCGCGGCCAAACCAAATGTTATAACCACTGCCTGTAATCTGATAAACCTGATCGAGCATGGAATACGTTACACTTCCTTTATTGATTGGATTGCCGATGTCGGCATGATTTTCAAAAAGACCTACCGGATTTTGGGAATATAAAATTTGGCTTGTAAACAATAAGATTAGTACTACTGATTTCATACTCAATTGGGTTTGCTTATTTAATATTAGATAATTCTTACGAACTAATTTGTTATCAAGCAGGTTAACGAGGAGATTTGTTGCTCATGCTGAAAAAACTTTTCATTCTACCCGTTCGTATCTACCAGGTTACGATCTCTCCGTTGCTGGGCGCACATTGCCGACATACTCCCTCTTGCTCGCAATACACCATCGAAGCTATACAGGAATGGGGAGTTTTAAAAGGTATTGTACTCGGTGCCAAACGAATAGGTCGCTGCCATCCGTGGGGCACCAGTGGTTATGATCCCGTTCCCAAGCGCAACTCGCACACACAAAACGATCACTCAATTAATTAACATTCCGGTTATAAAATCATGCTTTGATTTCTAAAACCTTTGGGCCATCTTACTTTTTCTTATTCAGGAAAGTATGCCCGATTTTCAAATCAAAAAAACTCCCAAGGATTACGATGTTTGTATAGTTGGCTCTGGTGCCGGTGGTGGTATGGCTGCTTATGTGTTGGCCAATGCCGGCATTAAAGTAGTATTGCTGGAAGCTGGTCCGCTCTACGATCCCGCTAAAAATGTTACACAACTCAAGTGGCCGTGGGAATCGCCCCGCAGAGGTGCCAGCTCACCTTATCGTCACTTTGGCGATTTCGATGCTGCCTATGGCGGCTGGGAACTGGAGGGCGAACCCTATACACATAAGAATGGAACCAAGTTCGATTGGTTTCGCTCCCGCATGTTGGGCGGAAGGACCAACCACTGGGGTCGGATCTCCCTGCGCTTCGGACCAAAAGATTTTAAACGCAAAAGTATTGATGGCCTGGGCGATGATTGGCCAATCAGCTACGATGATGTGGCACCGTATTATGATAAGATTGATAAGTTAATTGGTGTATTCGGTTCAAAAGAAAATTTACCCAACGATCCGGATAGTATTTTTCTTCCACCACCCAAGCCCCGTTTGCACGAGTTATTCATTAAAGAAGCAGCAACTCAACTCAACATTCCGGTTATCCCTTCGCGGTTATCGATCTTAACCAAACCAATTAATGATACACGCGGGGCCTGCTTCTATTGCTCGCAGTGTAATCGTGGTTGTACAGTGTATGGCGATTTTTCATCCTCATCGGTATTGGTAAACCCTGCACTAAAAACAGGTAATGTAGATGTGATCCCAAATGCGATGGCCCGCGAAGTAATTACTGATGCATCCGGAAAAGCAACAGGAATTTCATTTGTAAATAAAGACGATAAGCAAGAATATACCGTTAACGCCAAAGTTGTAATACTCGCTGCGAGTGCTTGCGAATCAGCACGGCTGTTACTCAATTCAAAATCAAGCCTGTTCCCTAATGGTCTTGCCAATTCAAGCGGTGTGGTTGGAAAATATTTGCACGATTCAACGGGTGCTTCTATGGGTGGTATCTTACCAAAACTGATTGGTCGCAAGCGCTACAACGAAGATGGTGTAGGTGGTATGCACGTGTACACACCCTGGTGGTTGGATAATAAGAAGTTAGACTTTGCACGTGGCTACCACATTGAATACTGGGGCGGTATGGGTATGCCTGGCTATGGTTTTGGATTTGGCATGCAAAGTTTAAATGGTAAGTATCCTGGTCGCGATGGTACTCAAAAAGCAGCCGGTGGTTATGGTGCATCTTTGAAAGATGACTACCGTTATTTCTACGGGGCTACATTTGGAATGGCCGGTCGTGGGGAAGCCATTGCCCGCGAAGACAACTATTGCGAGATTGATCCAACAACAGTTGATAAGTTTGGAATACCGGTGCTACGCTTTCACTACAAGTGGAGCGATCAGGAAGTGAAGCAAGCCAAACACATGAAGGAAACTTTTGCCGAGATCATTGACAAAATGGGCGGTGTGGTTACGTGGGGACAGGGCAGTGCGGAAAATGATTATGGATTAGAAGCCCCTGGTCGCATCATTCACGAAGTAGGTACCACACGTATGGGAAATGATTCTAAAAAATCGGTGGTGAATAAATTTAACCAGGCCCACGATGTGAAGAATTTATTTGTAGTAGATGGTGGCCCGTTTGTATCGCAAGCTGATAAAAATCCAACATGGACAATATTAGCACTGTCGATGCGCGCGAGTGAATTTATTATTGATGAATTGAAAAAACAAAATCTTTAGTCATTAGTACATAGTCCTGAGTAATTAGTAATTCATTCTAACTCACGACTAAGGACTAACGACTAAATACTAAATACTAGAGACTAAGTTTAATAATTAAAAACAAATCCTCCCCCCTCTCCTAAAAAGCGCTTTAGGCCGATTTCCTTCTCCTGCGGAGAAGGTGGCCAAAGGCCGGATGAGGTTGAGGGGTTGGGGGTGAGGTTATGGATAGAAGAAAATATTTAAAAACACTTGCCGTTGGTTCGCTTGGTGCCACTGCCCTACTCAACCAATCGTGCGAAACACCGAAAGAAAAAACGCCTGAGCTTCCTACGTTCACACTCGATCGCACACCCGATGAGTTGAAACGTGAGCATAAGTTGCTCAGCGAAACATTTTTCGATGAGCACGAAATGAAAACCATTCGCCTGCTGGCGGATATTATCATTCCCAAAGATGATACTTCCGGCTCCGCATCCGATGCGAAAGTACCGGAGTTTATCGAGTTCATTGTAAAAGATATGCCGCGCCATCAAACACCCATGCGCGGTGGCTTGAAGTGGCTTGATCTGCAATGCATGAAACGTTTCAATGCCGACTTTGCTTCGTGCAGTGCAACGCAGCAAATTGAAATGATTGATGAAATCGCCTATCCCGAAAAAGCAAAACCTGAACTCGCACAAGGCGTGGCCTTCTTCAATTTAATGCGCGACCTAACCGCGTGTGGCTTCTTTACTTCCGAAATCGGTATTAAAGATTTGGGCTACATGGGCAACAAACCTAACCAGTGGGATGGCGTTCCGCAAGATGTATTAGACCAATATGGCTTGAAGTATGATGAACGTACGCTTGCCGAAAGTGTGAAGTTTGACAGTTAAAAATCAGTTACCGGTTTCCAGTTACCTGTCCAGTGAACAGTAATCAGTAATCGGTAATCAGTTTGAATAAATTAGTTGAAGCAACCTCCCGATAGCTATCGGAAGCGAGAGACCAGTAACCAGCGACCGGAAACTGGTAACAAATAAATAGTACTAAAAAATCAACCACTATGACTACCCGTAGATCTTTCATTAAAACAGCCGGCCTTGCAGCAGCAGCCGTAACTATTGTGCCACGCCATGTATTGGGCAAAGGCTATAAAGCCCCCAGCGATACACTTTATATTGCCGGTATTGGTGTAGGTGGCAAAGGTCAGAGCGACCTTGCCAGTTTCGCGAAAAGCCCGAAGGCTAACATTGCGTTTTTATGCGATGTGGACGACCGCAGGGCAGCAACCTCAGTTACAAATTTTCCCAAAGCGAAGTATTATAAAGACTATCGCAAAATGTTGGATAAAGAACACAAACACATTGATGCTGTGTCAGTATCCACACCCGATCACATGCATGCTGTACAAGCGATGGCCGCCATGCAATTGGGTAAACATGTGTATGTTCAGAAACCATTAACACACGACATTTACGAAGCGCGCATGCTTACACAAGCCGCCAAGAAATACAAAGTAGTAACGCAAATGGGTAACCAGGGTGCTTCAGGTGATGGTGTCAGGCAAATGCGCGAGTGGTTTGATGCTGGTCTAATTGGCGATGTACATACGGTGTATTGCTGGACCAACCGTCCCGTGTGGCCACAGGGCATTCCGTGGTCAGCAAACAAAGCCGAAGTACCAAAAGAATTAGATTGGGATTTGTGGTTGGGTACTGCTCCTTACAAAGATTATGTAGATAAACTTGTTCCCTTCAACTGGCGCGGCTGGTGGGATTATGGCACCGGTGCATTGGGCGATATGGCGTGTCACATTATCGAACCTGCATTCCGCACTCTTGGTCTTGGTTATCCCACGGAAGTGGAAGCAAGCGTAGGTAGTGTATATGTAGACGAATTCAGGCGCGGTTATTTTCCTGAAAGCTGCCCGCCTTCCTCACACATCACTTTAAAGTTTGCGGGTGCCAATGGCAAACCCGATATTAAATTCCATTGGATGGATGGTGGCATTCAACCCGAGCGCCCCGATGAACTGGGCCCCAATGAAGTATTTGGCGATGGTGGCAACGGTGTATTGTTGATTGGCTCAAAAGGAAAAATGATGTGTGGTACATACGGTGTCAATCCGCAGTTGTTACCAACCACACGAACCAAAGAAGTAAACGTGCCGCAGAAATATGCCCGCGTTGCCGGTGGCTCCGAACCAGGCCACTACCTGCAATGGGTAGATGGCTGCATGGCCGGTTATGGCAAAACCGAATTGAGTTCAGATTTTGAAATTGCAGGGCCACTGACTGAAAGCATTCTAATGGGTAATCTTGCTTTGAGAAGTTTTGATATTCGTAAACCACGTGAAGGTGGCCGACCCGATCAGTTCGATTATCCTGGTCGTTACATCAAATTGTTGTGGGATGGCCCCAACATGAAGATCACCAACTTCGATGATGCCAACCAGTTTGTAAAACGCACTTACCGCGAAGGCTATAGTCTTTAATTTTTTCATCACATATTAAAACCACACGTTCTACCGTATGATCTCACGCAGAAGTTTTGTTAAGAAAGCTGCCTTAGGTGCAGCCGCAGTTTCCATAGTTCCACGTTTTGTATTAGGCGGCCCCGGCTACATCGCGCCCAGCGATACGTTATACATTGCGGGTATTGGTGTAGGTGGTAAAGGTACGAGCGACCTTACCGGTTTTGCCGGAAGTATTGATGGTAAAACCAAAGGCAACCCGAAAGCAAAAATTTCTTTCCTCTGCGATATTGATGAACGCCAGACAGTAGAATCGAAAAAGAATTTTCCAAACGCAAAGTATTACAAAGACTTCCGCGTGATGTTGGATAAAGAAGCAAAGAACATCGATGCCGTTTCTGTATCCACTGCCGACCACACGCACGCAGTAGCGGCTATGGCGGCCATGCAACGCGGTAAGCACGTGTATGTGCAAAAGCCACTTACACACAACATCTTTGAAGCCCGCGCTTTAACCGAAGCTGCTAAAAAATACAAAGTGGTTACACAAATGGGTAATCAATACGCTTCCGCGGATTATGTGCGCGTAGCCAAAGAATGGGTGGATGCCGGTTTGATTGGCGATGTACACACCGTGTATTGCTGGACGAACAGACCGGTGTGGCCACAAGGTATTGCTACCCCTACTGGCAAGCATGATGTGCCTAAAGAAATGGATTGGGATTTATGGTTGGGTCCTGTTAAAGATGTTGAATACAATCCTGCTTACCATCCGTTTAACTGGCGCGGCTGGTGGAACTTTGGTACCGGTGCATTGGGCGATATGGGGTGCCACATTATGGATGCTGCCTTCCGCATTTTGCCTATAGATTATCCTTCTGAAGTGGAGTGCAGCGCCACTACTGCGTGGGCCGACTTCTTTAAAGTTGCCGATTACCCGGATAGCTGTCCTTCTTCTTCGATTATTCACTTGAAGTTTCCACGCACCGATGGCAAAGGCAACATTAACTTCACGTGGATGGATGGTGGCTTGCTGCCCAAGCGCCCCGATGAGTTATTGCCCGATGAAAAATTGGGTGATGGTGGCGGCAATGGCTACATCTTTGAAGGCACCAAAGGCAAACTGATGGCCAACTACGAGCGTATGCCCGTATTGTTGCCTACGGCCAGCATGAAGGATATTAAATTCCCTGCTGCTACGCTACCACGCGTGCAAGGCCAGGAAGCAGGACATTATACCCAATGGGTTGATGCTTGTATTGCAGGTTATGGTAAAATGCAATTGAGTTCACCGTTTGAATTTGCCGGACCGTTTACGGAAGCGGTGCTGATGGGTAACCTCGCCATCCGCAGTTATAACCTGCGCACCGACAAGGGCTTTACCGGCCGCAAGAAATTGTTGTGGGATGCCAAGAATATGAAGATTACCAACTTTGATGAAGCCAACCAATTTGTAAAACGCGAGTACCGCGCAGGCTGGAGTTTGTAAGTTCTTCAAATCATTTTGAATTAAAACGTCTCGCTGGTACGCGAGACGTTTTTTATTATTGAACATTGCAAGCGAACGATTAATGTTATCTCAGGTGCTGAAAAATCAATCCAACTCATTCGCCAAAGACTTTAACTCCTCCCAATCTGCAAGGTCTTTTTGCAACCGTTGTTTGTGCCGGTTATTAAAAACACCCAGCTTAAAGGCTGCTATGTAAAGTATAAGCGAAATAGAAATCATAATGAACGTATCCATTAGAGCCACACCAAGCTCCATGCGTTCAAGCTTCTGCGGCAAAAATGAAAATGGAACCAATAACCCTACTGCCAGCAAACTAACACCAAACCATTTTTCAAATCGTTTGTTCCTATCATAAATCGAAACAATTCCCTTCAGGTATAAATCAATTCTGTTTCGGGCCGAGAGACGGTTAATGGAAGTCGAAAGGTGACGGAGATTCACAAACGCGATAATAATACCTACCAATAACAAGGCATAAGGCAAGAATTGAAGGTTGTAACGGAAATCGAATGGATTGCCTGCCAGAACTGCCACCAGTAATACAATCTCCACTGATAACACCATATAAAACCCCGTGTACATTCTTTTTATTTTATCAACAGTAGTGAGGGCACGCGAAGCGATAATATTTTCTATAAGTTTCTGGTTAAAGTTTGTTGTGTGTTGAAGCCTTTTATTCAAGTCTTCCCACGATTTTTTCAGCACTTCGAGCTCCATAGTTATTATTTTAACGTTTGTGATAGTTTTGTTTTAATCCGGTTAATCCGCACCCCAACATTCGATTTCGACAGCCCGGTGATGTCACTTATTTCTTCATAGCTTTTTTCTTCGAGGTAAAGCAGTATAATCGACTTATCAATTTTATCCAGATGTTCGATGGCATGCGTAAGTTGCCGGAGGCCTTCCCTTTCGGCCAGATCTTCGTCTAATTCAGGAAAGTCTATCCCGGTTATGGAAATCGGTTTAACGGAACGTTTATCTTTTTTAAAATGTGTGATAGCCGTGTTCAACGCAATACGGTACATCCAGGTACTTACAGCCGATTCGTTTCGAAAACTGCCTAATGATTTCCAGATTTGAAATACAATTTCCTGGAACAAGTCTTTCCGATCTTCGGGGTCATTACAATAAAGATTGCAAACCTTATAGATAAGACTGCGATGTTTATTCAAAATGTGCACAAACCCTTTATCCATAAAGTAGAATCTGATGCTTTAGTAAGGGTTTAGTACTAAAACTTACAAAACCTGAATAATATTTTGGTTAAATAGCTGATGGCATCGGACTGCCTGCAATCTTGAAATTCTAAATCTTGAATTTTAAATCTCAACCCTAAATCATATGCGTTACATTATCCAACTTGCCGTTGTAACGCACGCACTCCACACCAAACTTGTTTAAGAAATCCACACCTTCATCAGAAGCCAGGCCTTTAAATTCGGCATACGAATTGAAGTAGATCACCCGCCTGATGCCCATACTGAAAATAATGCGCGAACAAGCTAAACATGGTGAAAGCGTTACATACAAGGTAGCACCTTCTACTGAGGTTTTGTTTTTAACAGCATATAGAATAGCATTCTGTTCGGCATGGATGGCCAGCGAACAACCGCCTTTGGAATCGCGGGGGCAACCGGTGTCTGGCCATTCTTCATCGCAGTTGTGCGTGCCCGATGGTGGGCCATTATAACCGATGGAAATGATGCGGGTATCTTTGGTAAGTACAGCACCCACGTGGCGCTTAATGCAGTGCGAACGCTTGGCTAAGTTAACAGCCAGTTCCATATAGATATCATCAAAGGCGGGTCGGGTCATGAGCATAATAAAAGTTTCAAAATAGTATATTCGCGATGAAAATGACAGGCATGATTAATCGTACTCAGGTATTTTTTATACTACTTCTATTGGTTCCCTTTGTTGTACATACACAAGATGCGGTAAAGCCCCGCCCCAGTCCGCTCAGTATTGTTTCAGCACGCTACAAAGATACATATCTCAAAATCACCTACAGCCAGCCCCACAAAAAAGGTCGGGAGGTTTTTGGCAACTTAGTGCCTTATGGAAAAGTATGGCGCACGGGTGCCAATGAGGCAACCGAGTTAACCGTTACCCGCGATATCACCATCAACAGCTATGCACTCAAAGCCGGCACCTATTCTATCTTCACCATTCCCGAAAAAGATAAGTGGACCATTATTATCAACCAGGATACCGGCCTGTGGGGATCGTATAATTATAACGCCAAACAAGATATTGCCCGCTTTGAGGTACCGGCACAAATGCTAACCGATGTAGTGTATGAAGCCTTTACCATTCAGATAGATCAGAAAAACAAGGTAGCCGACCTGCTGTTGTTGTGGGATAAAGTGAAAGTGGTAATTCCCATTCAATTCAATGAACCAAAATCATGAGAGTATTAACAATTCTTTTGCTGCTTACTTATGCTTATTCGAATGCACAAGATGTAAACGAATTGGAGAGGCGCAACGGTTTTAAGGAAATTAAACTGGGGATGTTGATTGACAGCGTAAAGGGCGCAGCGTTTAAGAAAGATCTGACAGAACGTAAGGAGTTTCCGGTAAAGCAGTACGAAACCAAACATACCGATTATATGACTATTGGTGACGTACCGGTAAAATCCATTCTGGTGAAGGCATACAAAGGTATTATCTACGAAATAGAAGTTACCACCGGCCACGATCCCAAAGTAATGCGTGGCTTAGAGAAATCATATGGCAAGGCAACGTATAGCTTGCGTACCGAATCGTACTATTGGAAAGCACAAACACTAAGCCTTGTGTACAAAGGCCATCGCAAAGAAGTAAAACTCACCTATCGTTCGGCACCGGTTATCCGCATGATGTACGTGGACAAGGGCAAGCAGGTTGAAGAAGTGGCTGATGATTTTTAGGTTCACGCAAAGCGTGCAAAAGATACATACTGTCGCTCTCAATTCCCTTTGCGAAAATTTAGCGTGCTTTGCGTGAAATTATTTAAGGCTTTGAATACGAAATCCTGTATATCCTTCCGGCATGATCATCAGATACCAATAACGATCCATCGGGTAATTGCAATACATCTACCGGCCGGCCTGAAACTTTTTGGCTTTCATCATTCAACCAACCGCTAACAAAAGTTTCGGCAGTGGCAACACCATTTACATCGAACTTTACTAAGTTCAACTTATAGCCACTCTTCTTCGAACGATTCCACGAACCATGCTCCGCCACAATCAATTGATTCTGGTATTGCGAGGGGAACATCGAACCGGTATAAAACTTTAAACCCAAAGGCGCAACGTGTGCTCCAAAATTCAAAGCCGGTTTTACAAACTCATCGCAGGCACGTTTGTTTCCAAACTCAGGATCCTGCAGCGTACCACCATGACAATAAGGATAACCAAAATGCAATCCTGCCGTTGGTGCCGTATTTAATTCGCAGGGCGGAACATCATCACCCAGCATATCCCTACCGTTGTCGGTAAACCATAAAGCATTGGTTTGCGGATGCCACGTAAAGCCAACCGTATTGCGCACACCACTGGCAAATAACTCCAGCCCGGTACCATCAGCATTCATGCGATGGATAGCTGCATAAATTTCCTGTTCCGGATCGCAGATGTTACACGGAGCGCCCACGGGTACGTACAGTTTTCCATCGGGCCCAAAGGCAATGTATTTCCAACCGTGATGCGTTTCGGTGGGAAACTGATCATACACCACCACCGGCTCGCCTGGGTTATCCAATTTCGATTCGATTGCTTCGTATTTTAAAATACGACTTACTTCCGCCACGTACAAATCGCCATCGCGAAAAGCAACACCATTAGGCATATTTAAACCTGTATCTAACACCCATTTTTTATCCGCAATAAAATCGCCATTGGTATCTTGCACGGCATACACTTTATCTTCGTTGCGATTACCCACATACACAATACCCGCAGGCGACAAAGCGAGCGACCGTGCATTTTCTACTTCGGCAAATACAGAGATGGAAAAACCGGGCGGCAGTTGCAGGTTGCTGATAATACTATCGTTGGTTAGAGTTTCTTGCTTTTGGGTCTGGCAGGCACTTAACAAAATAATACCAGCCAGCAGATAAATAAATACACGCATGTGATTATTGATTTTAGATTGCAAGTTTAACACCT
Source organism: Cyclobacteriaceae bacterium (assembly GCA_019638395.1). Lineage (GTDB taxonomy): Bacteria > Bacteroidota > Bacteroidia > Cytophagales > Cyclobacteriaceae > ELB16-189. Next base: position 765,095 of record JAHBTX010000003.1, on the reverse strand, counting down.
CGCGAGCAAAAATTCTGTACAAATTATATTAATAGAACCTTTGAGGTACGGTTGGCATAAGGCCCGCTTATCCCCTACCTTTGCGCACAGTTTTTTAGTCAGATGATCTCGATCTCCAACATTTCGTATTATATAGGCGGCAGGCCGTTGTATGAAAACGCCTCCATGTTTATTCGCCCTAACGACAAAATAGGCCTTATCGGGCTGAACGGTCGCGGTAAATCCACATTGCTTAAAATTATCAATGGCGATTTATCCATCAACAGTGGCTCTATCAGCATGGCAAAGGATTGCACATTGGGATTTCTGAATCAGGATTTACTCTCCTACCAATCGGACGATGCCATTATTACCGTGGCGATGGAAGCTTTTAAAGAGGCAGTGGATACACAACGGCAGATTGAAAAGATTCTGCACAAGCTGGAAACAGAATACTCCGATGACCTGGTGAACAAACTAACCCAATTACAGGAGAAGTTTGAACATTTGGATGGTTACACCATGCAAGCCAAAGCCGAAGAGGTGCTGGAAGGAATAGGTTTTACCACTCAAGATTTGCATAGGCCTTTGCGCGAATTTTCGGGTGGGTGGCGCATGCGGGTAATGTTAGCCAAACTGCTTTTGGAAAAACCATCGTGCCTCATGCTGGATGAGCCCACTAACCATTTGGACTTACCTTCCATAGAATGGGTTGAAAATTATTTGCGCAGTTATGAAGGTGCGGTAGTAGTTGTATCACACGATCGAACATTTTTAGATAATGTGATTACTAAAACAGTTGAAGTTACCAACCAGCAATTGGTAACCTACGAGGGCAACTACACTTTTTATTTAGAAGAGAAAGAGCTACGCGAAGAGATTCAGAATAATGCTTACGAAAACCAGCAAGCTAAAATCCGGCAAACCGAACGATTTATTGAACGCTTTCGCTCCAAAGCCACCAAAGCGCGGCAGGTGCAATCGCGCGTAAAGGCATTGGAACGAATGGATATGATTGATGAAGTAGTGAGCGATGCCGCTACTGTAAACTTTAAGTTCACCTTCCAGCAACCATCGGGCAGGCATGTGGTTACATTAAAAGACATTTCGAAATCTTACGGTTCAAATCAGATTCTGAAACACACCAATGCCAGCATAGAACGAGGCGATAAGATTGCCCTGATTGGCGCTAACGGTAAAGGTAAGTCCACCTTGTTGCGCATTATTGCCAATACTGAGCCGGTAGAAGGCGAGCGTACCATCGGGTACAATGTGATTTACGGATTTTACGCACAGCATCAATTAGAATCGTTGCAGGTGGACAATGAAATACTGGACGAACTGAAACAATCGGGCAGCAATAAAACCGAGCAGGAATTGCGCAATGTATTGGGGTGTTTTCTGTTTACCGATGAAGATGTGTTTAAGAAAATCAAAGTACTGAGTGGCGGAGAGAAGTCGCGCGTGGCATTGGCTAAAACCTTGATATCGGAAGCTAACTTTTTGTTATTGGATGAACCAACCAACCACCTCGATTTTATTTCAGAAAACATTTTGATCCAGGCATTGCAACAGTATCAGGGAAGTTTTGTGGTGGTATCGCACAATCGCCATTTTGTGAGCCAGGTAGCCAATAAGATCTGGTACATTGAGAACCACGAGATAAAAGAATATCCTGGCACGTACGAAGAATACGAGTATTGGCGTAAAAGCCAAGCGCAGCCGGAAGTAAAGCAAACGATAGCAGTTCCTAAAAAACAATCGGAACCGGTAACGAAACCCACTCCTTCACATCAGCCAAATGATAAGAAGATTAAAATGCTGAACAGTGAAATAAAAAAATCGGAGGCGCTGATTATAGAACTGGAAGCAGAAAAGCAACAACTTGAAACTGAGTTGGCCAAGCCCGAAGTGTATTCTGATTTTTCGAAGTTGAGCGAATGCCAGCAAAAATTTGAAAAAGTATTAGCAAATCTTACTGCTGAAAACAATAAGTGGGAAACAATGGTGCTGGAACTGGAAACCTTGAAGGATTAGTTCCAGCCAACGGCCATCGAAACAACAAGCCGGCTCAACTCCATTAGTACATTTCTTCGGCTTGGGTCGCCCGGTACATATTCGGTGCCCGTCCACCGCCAGGTAGGGTATTCGTACCTATTGGTTATAACCTGGTATTTGTAGCCAACCCCAAACGTTATCTGCACTTTTTCATACTGAAGCCGGTATCCCATAACGGGGTTAAACATGGTACCACCCGCTGTACTTTTATAACCATACTCCTCATAATCATAAGGAAAGTAGCGCCAGGTTTTAAGGCTTGTGCCATATTGAACCTGAAGAACAAGCGCATTCTTTCGCCTGATAATATCCCAACTGGTTACCATAAAAATCGGGGCCGTGTTGGCATCACGATACGAATCGTGCCCCACACCAACACCAACCCCAAATGCTTTAATGCGAACACCCGAAACAATCGCTCCGGAAAAAGTTACTTCTTTGCCTTTACTACAATCATTACAACCGATAAGCGAAGCCGTTTGCAAAGTAGCAAAGTATGTAACCTTCTTTTTAGATTTCGAAACGGAATCGGGTTGAACTGACTGTGCCAGTCCGGAAACACTAATCAGCAAAGCAAAGAATACACGCATTATTCAGGACGTGTAATGCTAAGTGCACTAATAAGTTTTATATCCTGCAGATTAGAATAGTTGTATTGATACAAACCATCTTCACCAATCATCATGGCAATATTTTGATATGGAATGATATCAAAGGCTTTGATGTTGGCATAATGTGCCACTTGGTTCTGGTTTATTGCATGAATATTGGTTGCATTGTAAATTTTTAAGCCATCGCTCCCATCGCAGATAAATAATGTTCCGTTATCAATTCCAAGTCCATGTGGATTTGTCATGGGGTAGGTGCGCTCTAATATCGGGCTTTCCGGATTGCTGATATTAATTACTTCCAATTGATTGGTAAAACCCTGGCAAGCGGTTCCGCTTCGCAATGTTACGTAGGCATAATCGCCTTCTACTACTACCGGATCGCAACTTTGAATGTGCGAATAGCGGCTCACCTGCACGGGCGATTCGGGCTCAGATACATCTACAATGTACATGCCCGATTGCGAACCGATAAACAGTTTATCGTTATGAGGAAAAATTGTTTCAATATCCCAGGCTAATGAAAATTCCTTTACTGATTTTGGAGCGGTTTGTTGTGCTATATTCACCACATCTAGGTTGGCACCATCTAATCCATAGAGGTAATTCTCTACTATAGTAAACCGGGCCATGGAACCGCCAATACCGGTTGCACTTGGTACTGGTGAAATAGCAGCTTTTGAACCAGCAGATGAACTGCTTAAAAAAGCAACTCCGCGCTCATAATAAAACCCACCCCAGGTTTGATACTCGGTGGCACACTCACTTTTTTGAATGGTTACTCCCTCCCTTTTTTCCCAATGTGTAAGAATGCCCCTTTCGGATGCTACCATAAGGCCAAGTGTTTGATAATTATTAAAAAGGTTCTCAATCCGGTTAACTTCGTGTATGGCGCTTAAGGTTGTTATATCAAAAGCAACCAGATCAACATAGCTATCTGCGTAAAGCGTATTGCCTTTTATTGCCAGATCGTAGTTACCAGGAATAACTAAAAAGGAAATATTTTGGGGTGCTGCCGGATTTCGGTTATCAATTATGTGAATGCCCTCACCCACTTCATTAATAAACAGAAATCCATCTTTAAAATATATCCGGCCTATCTGCGAAAGTGGTTTAGGTGCTTCTTGCTTAACCGCTGCCCGAATGGCGGCTGAAGTGGAATACACCGGCTCGTAATAAACATAGTTGTAGGTTTCTTCGCATTTATCCGAACAGGAACTAATTACACTAACAAGCGCACCGGTAAGCAGCAAGTAATAGAAGCGTAAACACATTTTCATGGCAGCATAAGTTTGGTTTACTGCTATAGACACAAGCTACTACTGGCAGGTTTGAAACTTGAAAAAATTTTTACAAGTATATTTTCCTTCGCTCGTTAAAAATTCCAATGATAAGCGTAAAGGTTATAAATCCGATGGATAACAAAGCCCGTCCAACTCTAATAATAAATCTTTTCATAGCCGCTTTATTTATTTAAAAATATACCTGAATCTGAAACCCATATCCCACATAACGGGTGTAGTATCGGTACTTGTCTTTAACATGGGGGTAAGTGCATACCGTAAACCGGGTGCAACCGATATGCGATATTGGCTGCCAATTTTATAACTGAATTCGGTTCCCGCCAATGCCGACCAACTGAAAGTGTTGTAGGGTGAATCGGTGCCGGCTGATTCAGAAAATGAATCTAATTGGCCGCTTTTATCGGTAAGCGTGTTTCGAACAAACATATCGGTAGCTACCCCCGAGTTTAGTTGTAACCCAAACTTGCGATTGACGAGCATGTAACCAGCCTGAACGGGCACCGATACCAATTCATTCACACTGTTAATTTCGTACGGAGTGGTAGGTGTTAGGGCCAGCATGCTTTGCCTTGCCGTGGTGTACTCCGTTACGATTGCCTTTGCCGAATTATCGAATCCAACAGCAGCAAAGTTAGAAGTGTAACCTTGTGTTTGATTTAAGTACGACACTCCGCCTTGCAGCACCCAGCGTGGGGCTAACCGCGCACCCATGTTAATGCCAACGGAATAACTATTACCGGTAGGTTTTGCCTGGCTGGATGTGGATACCAGGTTATTAAACGAACTGGATTGACTCGACATCATAAAACTTCTGGCGGATTGATCGCTTTGTGTGTAAGAATTAAATCCTCCTGCCGATGCATTTACCGCTGCCCATAAGTTTTCTTTAACGTCAGTTTTCTTTCTGCGCGAATCAGCCATCATAGAAGCCGGCATAGCCGGTAGTTTTCGTACAATGGTTACTTCGCGAAGTTTGCCCTTTGTATTTAAATCGATGTCATGATATTCATCCAGCGGATCATAGGCATCTAAACCGAAGCCAGGCCATTGCAATGCAGCATCCGATACCAGTAATGTTTTTTCAAACACATTATTATTCTCAGTATCGTTTTCCTTTTGCATGGTAAATGCGGCCTTGCTCCCGGTAACGGTTGTAATCAGGTTAGCATCATGAGCATCGGCCAATCCCGATCGGGTTGTTGCTACGCTGCCGTTTGTATTTGATTGCGGCAATGTTTGGTTGTTATTTTCGGTAATTGTTGTCCGGTTATCTGTTGTTGCTGTTTTGCTTTGCGATTGTGTTTCGTTTTCAGTTTGCTTTGCTGATGCTGTTAGTTTATCCTGGCTTTGATTAATGAAATAAGTTGTTGAACCGGCCAATACCAATGCCAATACTACCGAGGCTGCGGCCAGGCGTTTGTAAAAAACTATCTTCTGCTTCATGGTTCCACCTTCGGCCTGGGTCAATGCATTATCAATTGACCACCAAACCCGTTCGGACGGATGCTGTTCGGCATCTTGAAATGCGGCCTTCCAGTTCTCCTCAAATTTTTGCCTCTCCGAATTTTCCATATACACTTACGTTCTCCAATTTCGATTTTAATAATGATTTTGCCCGGCTGTATTGCGATTTGGATGTGCCCTCACTTATATCCAGCATGGCTGCAATTTCTTTATGATTGTAGCCTTCAATGGCAAACAGGTTAAAAACCACGCGTGCACCATCCGGTAAAGATTGTATCATAGCAATCAACTCTGCGAGGTTAAAATCGGCCAGGCTTACTTCTTCTGTTTCGTGCAGGTTAGTGTTGGCCACATCTACCATCGGCAGCAAGTAAAGTTTCTGGCGTTGATGGTTAAGAGCCGTGTTAATCATAATGCGCGTTATCCAGGTGTTTAGCTGAGCTTCGCCTCTAAATGTTTCAATAGCGGCAAACACCTTAATAAAGCCTTCCTGCAAAATATCTTCGGCTTCCAGGGTCGATTTGGCATATCGCTGACAGATCACCATCATTTTTCGGCAATAGCGGGAATAGAGGGCCTCTTGCGAGGCCCTTTCCCCCTTCACACATCCCTTAATCAGTTCCTGATCGCTCAAAATGAACCTTTCTGCCATTATAGACTCTGGTTGTTTGATTTAGGTTGGAATGCCATTTGATTATACTGCATCTTTGTACAAAACGTAAATTTCTTAAAACGTGCGGCTCTTGCTCCTACTTTTTTGCCTGGTTTCTTTCAAGCTGTGCTTTTCACAGAAAAAATTAACTTTTACAGATAAAAGTTATGAAGAAGAAATCAGAACCATACAACTTTACCCGGCTCTTAATACGGCTCAAGATAAACTTAAGCCGGCCGTTGCACCCATCAATAACCAAAACTTAGTACTGGAATTTGACGACCTGATAGCCCAACGCAGTAACTACTATGTGCGCATTGTACATTGCAATTACGATTGGACCAAATCCAACCTGCAAGACCTGGAGTTTTTAAATGATTATAACGAATACGCCATAACCGATTACGATGTTTCTACCAATACATCGGTGCCCTACATTCATTATTACTTCGATGTGCCAGCCGTAAAAATTCCGGGAAACTATTTACTGGTTGCCTATCGGGAAAATAATCAGAACGATTTATTGTTAAGTAAGCGGTTTATGATTTACACCAACGAAATAGCACTATCGTTGGATAATCAAAATCAAGGGCTGGGTACCCTTCGTGTAAGCAACCAACAATTGAACTTTAAACTTAACTACGCTAAAGTAGATGTGGTTAACCCGATGGAATCAATAAAGATTTGGGTGCGGCAAAACCAACGATGGGACAATGCCCGGGGCGAAATTAAACCCAGTTTCATCCGCGAAGACAGGCGTGAATTGGAGTACCGCTTCTTCGACCAGACTAACCAATTTATGGCGGGTAACGAATTCCGGTTTGTGGATTTCAGATCGTTGAATTTTCCTGGCCAAAACACAGGCCGGTTAGACAGAAGCCAACGCCCCTTTCATCTTTCGGTGCTTACCGATAAGACCCGCGAAGGTCAGGCCTATGCGCAATACCGCGATATGAACGGAAATTTTGTAATTGATAATCGGGATAACCGCGATCCGCAACTTTCTGGCGAATATGTATTTGTAACATTCACCTTGGCATCGCCTCCATTGCCCGGTAATGTTCACATAATGGGAGCCCTTACCAATTGGGATCGCACCGCAGCCTCGCGCATGGATTACAACCGTACTACCAATGCCTACGAAAAAACACTATTTCTAAAACAAGGTTGGTACGATTACCAATATTGGTTAGAAGGCGCTAACCAAAACAGTTTTAAGATTGAAGGCAGCCACTTCGAAACGGAAAATCTGTACGAAGTATTCATCTACTATCGGCCCTTCCGCCCGCAGGCCGACTTATTAGTAGGCTACTACCAGTTACCGGCTAATAGTCGCTAAGCGTAATTTACTTCCAGATCGGCTTCGTTGCGGATGGAATCCATATCGGCCTGTGCTACATCCAGCATTCCAAAACCTTTGTGCGAAAAATGGCCGAGGCCATTTTCATAAACAAACTGCTGTACAGGTTGTGGCGCGTATAATGTAAATGGAAACGTGTAACCGCGTACTTCATATTTAATATCCAGGTCGTACAGCGGATAAATGCGGGCAAATTTTTTATGGGAAGCCTGTATGCGGTTAATGTATTCCTTATCGGCAACCAATTGAAATTTATAGAAGTCGGCTAATTGTTCGGGTTTGAATTTGCCGCTGGCTTCCATGCGGGCGATTGTACTATCATAAAGTAAATCCGAGAACTCATCCAACTCGGGGCTAATGAAGCGCTTGCCACTCTCGTCATTAAAAGAAGCAGGTACCAATACAATGGGCGAAATACACAAGAACTTAACGGAGTCGGTAATCGAAACCGGATCCTCATTTTCTATCGACTCCGGAATAAGTTGCAACGCGCCTACCAGCAATTCCTTTTGCGCAAACAAAACACTTGCAAAGTAATCCAGAAACTCCTGATCTCCGGAAGCAAAAACGAGTGTAACTTTTGAGGAATAAAAATGTAAACCCTTACGGGAGATTTTGATCTGTCCTTTCAAACCAGAAAAGTTATACTGGGTGTATGAAAAAAACTTTTCGTTTTTACCCAGCATGATCAAACCTTTAATGGTTTGGGCCAATAAAAATTGATGATGGAAGGGCACATAGCCACCTCTGTTCTTAAGAGAAAAAACTATCCGGACTCTCACAGCTCCTGCGTTTTGGCTAAAAAATAGGTTAACAAAACCGCGCCTTACAAAAAATTGCGGATAGCTAAGGTACTACAAATCAGATTAATAAAGCCAACTACTGCAAAGAAAAGTTTAAGTGAAAAATGTAAAAAATCTTACACGTTGAAGCGAAAGTGCATTACATCGCCATCCTGCACCACATATTCCTTGCCTTCGACTGCCAATTTGCCAGCCTCGCGGCATCCTGCTTCGGTCTTAAATTTCTGATAATCAGGTATCTTAATTACCTCAGCCCGAATAAACCCTTTTTCAAAATCGGTATGGATTACCCCCGCTGCCTGCGGTGCCTTCCACCCCTTGTGAATAGTCCAGGCTCGCACTTCTTTCTCACCTGCAGTAAAGTAGGTAATCAAATTAAGCAGGTTATAAGCCGCCCGGATAAGGCGATTCAAGCCGGATTCTTTTAATCCATATTCTTCCAAAAATACCTTCCGGTCTTCCTCACTTTCCAACTCGGCAATCTGAGCTTCAATAGCAGCACAAACTACTACTACTTCTGCCCCTTCTTCTTTTACAAGTGCCCGGAGCGCCTCCACATGTTTGTTGCCTGTAATGACTGCTGCCTCGTCAACATTGGCCACATAAATCACCGGTTTATCAGTAAGCAATTGCAGGTCTTCAATAGCCTTTTTGTCCTCCGCATCTACTTGCAGGCTGCGGGCATTCTTTCCGGCCAGTAAGGTTTCTTTATAGGCAATTAAAGTAGTCAATTCCTTTTTGGCTTTTGCATCACCACTTTTGGCGGTACGCTCAACTTTGGAGATTTTCTTTTCTACGGATTCCAGATCCTTCAACTGTAATTCCACATCAATCACTTCCTTATCGCCAACCGGATCAACCTTACCGGCTACGTGAATAATATTATCGTTTTCAAAACAACGTACCACGTGTGCAATAGCATCTACCTCGCGTATATTGGCCAGAAACTGGTTACCCAACCCCTCGCCTTTACTGGCACCTTTCACCAGGCCGGCAATGTCCACAAACTCGAACGAAGTGGAGATAACTTTTTGCGGATTAACCAGGCCTTCTAAAATTTTGAGGCGTTCGTCCGGAACGGAAATAACCCCCACGTTGGGCTCGATCGTGCAAAACGGAAAGTTAGCCGCCTCGGCTTTGTTGTTAGAAATTGCGTTGAACAAAGTAGATTTACCCACGTTGGGTAACCCGACAATACCACACTTTAAACCCATTACTTAGTTTTTAAAAATCAGGGCGCAAATATAAGGTTTAAGTGTGGAGAAAAGTAGGGTGGATTTTTATAGGGTTGTATTGTTGCCTGAAAGGATTTGAAGATTTAAAAACGATGATTAGGTTCACGGTATGAGCTGATGGGATTGCTCAAATCTTTTTCATTAACTGTTTAATGTACTGCCTTCGCTGATCTTTTTTCATTGAAATATCAAAACCTACGCGTAGCACAACCCTGCTGGAATATGGATTAAAATCTTGCCCTTTCATATTATAAAACATCCACGTATGGCCATTAAAGAGCCTTGATATTCTGAATTCTTTTCTAATACCACCCAATACTACTGTTGACCATTGCCGATATGTATCATCAGTATTACCTATTGGTAATTGTTGACTGAGTCGCTCGCCTTCTAACCTGAAATAAAAAGCCTTATAAAACCGATAGTTGATAAATGTTTTATAGCCCCAAACATCGCGGTTATGAATGAACTGGGGTTGTTTATCAAAATTAAAATGAACGATACCGCCACCACCAAAATCAAAGCGACCGTTTAACCGATAATATAAATGCGGAGCGAAATAGAGTGAGGAGTAATTATCCCCTTCCTAGCGGAGTCTCCCGCCCCGGAGACTCCCGCGCATAAACATCTATTTATCAATCGTAGCTGTGTTAAATCAATGTCTTCCAACAGACCACAATTGAAATACTTCATAAACACCGGGCTCTCCTGTAAGCTAAAACCGGGCTGAATTATGTGTATAATCTACCGGACTTTCCGCCAGATTCCACTTACCCCGGCAAGGGTTATCATGGATGTAATCTAATTTTTGTTTGATGAATCTATTGCTCCTGCAATCCTTCCAATCAAAAGATGGCACAAAGACCTCATGCAGTTTACCTCGTTTTTGATCGCGGCTAACTTACTGAGTCCTCCGGATGGAAATCTCAACTCGAAGCATGTAGATTAAAAATTCCAAAAAGAAAAACCCCGGCCTTTACAGCCAGGGTTAGTCCGGTTTAGGTTAGGGTTCTCTTAACATCAATCCCACTTCAGTTCAGAGTCAACTGCAGGGTTGCCATTCACTTCTTCTTTATCGCGGTGGTTATCGAAGGCATCGAAATCCACACCCGGCATCAGTTCATTTTTTACATGGTTTACGGTGTTGTTCAAGGCCTCCAGAAACTTGTTAAAATCTTCCTTGTAGAGAAAAATCTTATGCTTTTCGTAGGTAAACCCTTCATCGTCTTTATTAAAACGTTTTTTACTTTCCGTTATCGTCAGGTAAAAATCGTTAGAGCGGGTTGACTTCACATCAAAAAAGTAGGTGCGCTTACCGGCCTTCACTTTCTCAGAGAAAATCTCTTCTCTTCCATTAGTCTTGTTCTCTTCCACAATCGGGTACTGGTTAGGTTTTTGGTACTTAGGTTAAATCGAAGGTAATAGGAAAATCCTGCTGTGCAAAGCACATACCTTGATTTTGCCCCGAAAATTTTCAGAAAGTGAAAGAAAGTATTGGAATTTTTACAATTTTCGGGAGTGGATTTGCGCGTGGAAGACATTCGGCTGGCGGGTAGCTTAGAGTTATTAGCCAAACAACTGGTAGAGGGTTTTATCACCGGCCTGCACAAGTCGCCCTATCATGGTTTTTCGGTTGAGTTTGCCGAACACCGACTTTATAACGAAGGTCAAAGTACCCGCCACATCGATTGGAAAGTTTTTGCCCGAACCGACCGGCTCTACACCAAACAATACGAAGAAGAAACAAACCTGCGCTGTGTTATAGCCCTGGATTGTTCTTCGAGCATGCACTACCCGCCCGGCAAGCATACCAAACTGCACTTTAGCATTTATGCGGCCTCTGCGTTGGCCCAATTGCTTACGCGACAACGCGATGCCGTTGGGTTGTGTTTATTTGCTGATAAGATTGAAGACTTTACACCCGTTAAGTCAACCGCTTCGCACGTAGATAAGTTGTTTACCTTATTGGAAAAACGGTTGCGTGCGGAAGCCGCTCCCGGCAAGGGAACCCGCGTGGCTGAAGTGTTGCACGAGGTTGCTGAAAAAACCCATCGCAGATCGCTGGTGATCATTTTCAGTGACATGTTTGATGGCGAAAACGATGCGGAAGTTTTTAAAGCCCTGCAACACCTGAAACATAACAAGCATGAGGTAGTGTTGTTTCATGTAACCGATCATTCAACCGAGCTTACCTTTCAATTTGATGAGCGCCCTTACGAGTTTGTTGACCTGGAAAGTGGCGAGAAACTGTTACTCAATCCACAGGAAATTAAAGATCGCTATGAAAAAGAATTGGCTGCCTACCACGCTAATCTGAAAATGCGATGCAACCAATTGAAGATTGATTTTATCTCAGCCGATATTAACACCGGATATTTTGATGTGCTGCAGGCTTATATGATTAAACGGAGTAAGATGCACTAGTTTACTCTGAGTGGTAATCAGTATTCGGTGAATCGGAATCGGTAAATGGGTAATCAGTATTTGGTAATTCCTTTTCTTTATTAACCTTAACTTACCAGCAACCAGAGGCCAGCAACAAACTACCAGCTTACGCTTGCAACTGCTCGTTATGCAACCAGGCTTTTTTAGCGGTTAATTCTTCTTTGCTTTCTACCATGTCCGGATCGGGCACGCAGCAATCAACCGGGCAAACGGCCGCGCACTGCGGTTCTTCATGAAAGCCGGTGCATTCCGTACACTTGCCGGAAACAATATAATAGAATTCATCTGATACCGGGCTTTGAGCCGACTTGGCATCTACTTTAGAACCATCTTCCAGTTCAACTTCCGTTAGCGCAGTACCTCCGGCCCAATTCCACTCGCGGCCACCTTCATAAATAGCAGTATTAGGGCATTCCGGTTCGCAAGCACCACAATTAATACATTCTTCTGTTATCTTAATAGCCATGTCGGTTTGTGTTCAGATTTTCTACTTTTGCCGCAAAAATACGGCTACTTAAGCACTACTCAAAACAACTCGGTAAGCCTAAAAGTTTAAAACAACAATGGAATTAGCAACCAGAATTAACGCCTTTCATCAACTTGGCATCCGGATTAAAGCGCTGAACAATACCGGGCGCGAACAACTGTACGAACAAGCGATCCAACATAATGCCTGGTTTACGGCTGCATCGGTACAAAATGCATTAGATGGAATTGTATTATTCCTCGATGCGGAAAATCTTCGGTTGTGGATTAGCCGATATGCCACTGCACCTGCTGAAAAAACAATAGGCATTGCCATGGCTGGCAACATCCCGTTAGTTGGTTTTCATGATCTGTTGTGTGTACTCATCAGCGGCCACAAGGCTTTGATTAAGTTAAGTTCGCAAGATGCATTGATGGAAGTGCTTATTAACTGGTTGATTGAAATTGAACCGAATTTTGAAACTAAAATTAAGCTGGTTGATCGTTTGAATGCAGCGGAGGCTATGATTGCAACCGGTAGCGATAATACTTCGCGCTATTTTGAATATTACTTCAGAAGCAGGCCGCATATTATTCGTAAAAACAGATCGTCATGCGCGGTAGTTATGGGCGAAGAGCCGCGTGATGTATTAGCAGAATTAGGGAAAGATGTGTTTACTTATTTTGGACTGGGCTGCCGAAACGTGGCTAAGGTTTTTGTGCCCGAAGAATATTCCTTAAACAATCTGTTGGATGCCTGGCAACCCTACCAGGATATTATTCAACACCATAAGTATGCCAACAACTACGATTACCAGAAGTCGATATTATTGATAAACCAAACTCCTTTTTTTGATTCGGGATTTGTATTGCTTACCGAAAGTGCCAACCTGGTATCGCCTATTTCGGTTGTGTTCTTTGAACGCTACCGCGATCAGACCGATCTGCAGCAGAAGATTCAATCGCACACTGAAAAATTACAATGTATTGTGTCGGCCAATGGCTGGTACCCCAACAGTGTTGCGTTTGGCAAAGCCCAACAACCTGCTGTTTGGGATTATGCCGATAACATAGATACCTTGAAGTTTCTGACAGCACTTTAGCCAGCTTACAAATCAATGCATTCTATCGGCTCTCACCTCCATATTCTCTAAGATGGCAGCTTCTTGTTCCAGAATTTCGCGCCAACGTTTTTCTACTGTATCGGCATCCATATAAGTCTTAGCCAGCCTTAAAAAATTTTTGTAGTGCCCTGCTTCCGATACCATTAATTCATAATAAAAATTACTCAGTTCGGCATCGCCAATTTCCTTCCATAATAACCGAAACCGTTCGCAACTGCGTGCTTCGATTAATGCATTGAGTAATAGTTTTTCTACTAACTGTTGCTCGCGGCTCCCACCCTTCTTTACAATTTTCTGAAGTTGTTCTACATACTCATCCTTGCGTTGATAGCCCAGTGTGTAACCGCGTTTCTTCAATTGATCCAGCACGCGTTCAAAGTGTGCCCACTCTTCGGCCACCACCGGGGTAAGCATTTCCACCAACTCAGTTTTTTCCGGATAATTAACAATTAATGAAATGCATGACGATGCCGCTTTCTGTTCGCAATACGCATGATCGATTAGAATCTCAGCAATATTTTTTTCAGCTATGTTTACCCAGCGTGGGTCGGTGGGTAACTCCAATCCAAGCACGTGCTTTTCCATTAATCAAACAAAATTAAATCAAACCCAAAATCAAGAATGTTGCCTTGCCCCCGGTAGGTGGGGGTTGGCAAATACCCCAGGCCGGTAATAGCTTGCTGCAGATTATGATATTTTACAAAGAACCGACCGCGTTTAAACTTTCCGTTGAAAAAAACATCCACCAATGGAAATGCCCGTGCTGTAGTTTTGTCTTGCACATAAAATTGTTGAATGGCCGGATCGTAACCCAATGCAGTGTAGGCCGATCGCCAGTGTGCATCTACACCAATCTGTACCTGTAAGTTTCCTTTAAACAACATGTTTTCGTATGCCAATTGTGCGTTGGCAAACCATTTAGGAATGCGCAATATATTTCCATCATTATTTAAGAAGGACGTATATAGAAGTTGCGGGCGCAGATAAACGTGCCGGAAAAATCGCACACTGGTACGCAGTTCGGGCACCAATAGTTGTTGATTTCCGCCCGATTGAGCAGCCACTACAGCGGGCTGGTTGGCTACATCGTTCGCCCGGTAATAAATATAGTTACTAAGTGCTGTATAGGTAGCGCCTGGCGACACAAAAAGCCTGCCCCACTTTACTTTTATAAAGGCTGATAATTGATTAGTGAAAGGATTATTAAAACTGTTTAGCCACTCGTGGTGGCTGCCCCGGTATGCCAAAGGTAAAAAGCCAGGCTTAACCAAGGCACTGGTTCCGGTTGCATCTAACCAGGGCGTACGCAACTGCGCGTGCAGGCGGTAGTTACCATCTAACAGATACTCGGCCTGACCGGATAACTCACTGAGGGAATCGAATCGAAAAGCAATTTGTCCACCCAGGTAATTTTCAGCACCACTTTTTGCATACGGTAAAGCTAAATGATCCAGGTATTTATTGGCTGCTTCGTATAAGCGAAGCTTGTAGTAGAGACTGTAATAGAAAAACGCTGCCTTTCCTTTCATACCAAACTCATTAACCATTGTACTAAATCGCATTCCATCGCTAACTACTTCGGTATTGATGTCGCTATCAGGATTGGTATAAGTAAAGTATTGATTGTAGTTAACCTCGTTAGCGCTTTTATCTCCAAACAAATTACGCTGGCGGGTAAAATCTGCCTTATGATACAGTTGAAATGGCGATGCTAACTGGTATTGATGAAATACATGAATAGCATTTCGTAATTCTTCCGTTTGGGCAGCGGTAAGGTATGGCCCAACATTTTCTTCGAAATACCCGGTATATGTAGTATCGGATGGCAACAACAAAATACCACCGTTTTCGAACACCCGATGGCGCATGCGCCTGTAGGAAGCAATAAGCCGGTAGCGCTCATTCTCCGATTTATACGAAGTATGAAAATCATAATAATGACTTACAGTTTGCCGATCGCCTTTACCGATGCGCTGTACTTGTTTATCTACCAGGATGGGCCGGTAATTAAATCCAAAATTCCAACGCGGATTTATATTTCGTGCAAACTCAATGTGCGTTTTTGCTCTGCCATCGCCACCCCATACTACCAAAATGCGGGTGTAAGGCGATTTGGAATCGAAAAAACGAGGCTCGGCTAAATCAAAATACGGAGCATATGTGGTGTACCCGGTTGTGGCGCCAATGGCAAGCGGGGCCTGCGGAAAGATGGGGTTAAGAGCAGTGCCCACATTTCCTAAATCCTGATAGAAGTTATTAAGTTGTTGAATGAAGGTCCACCGGTGGTAATTGTTGATGGCTGTATCCAGTGGTTGATAGTTATTTTTATTAAGATAAATATCCTGCTCGGTAATCCACAAAGTTGTAGTGGGGCCATACACATTCTTGGTTGAGTCATCCACAATTTGCGAGCCCCGGCCTGCGGGCTGTTCAACCTTAGGTTTTACGGTTGTTGGGTTATTGCTTCTGGAAGTATCGGCTGGAAGCCGCTGTTTTTTCGAAACGGGTGTTTCCTGCGCCAGCAAAACCGGCACGGGCAACAGAAACAAAAGCAAAACAACAAATCGCACGCGCAAAAATAGACCAGTTTTAAGAAAGATCGTTACCAGACGTTGTTACCAGCTTTAATTTGTCGGCAACAACTGAAAGCACCGTACTATCAAATTCCGAACCATTCCCGATTATTTCCATCGCTATTGGTAAATAAAACCAGTTGGCGTTTTGAACAACCGAAGATAGTTCAGGATTGATGAGTTTAACCATATCTTTTTCGGTGGTGATAATGGAGTTGACACCTGCCACCTCATTGATTTTATTCAATTCTTGCTTCGAGTAGCGGTGGTGGTCTTTAAAGCTAAAATGCTTCAACACATTATACTGTTGTGCAATATGCTTAACAAAGGGTTTAGCATTTCCGATACCGGTAACCAAAACTACATCTGGTGTAATGGTTTTACCGGGGCTCATCGGTATGGGTTGGGCATATTTAATTGCCGAAAAGAAAACCGGTTTTGGTGTATAGCGTAAGATTGATTTGCGCACTTCATCCAGTATTTTATTTTCAGATGCAGTACATTTTGTTACTACCACTACATCGGCACGCGCTGCACCAGAGCGGTTTTCGCGCAAGCGACCCATCGGTAGCAATTGATCTTTAAAGAATGGCTTTTGAAAATCTGTTACCAGAATTGAAAACTGGGGTATAACAGCCCGGTGTTGAAATGCATCGTCAAGTAAAATCACTTCTACATCGGGGCACTCGTTTAAAATGGTGGGTATAGCCAATGCGCGTTGCTCGCCAACAGCTACATAAATATCAGGTTCAAACTTTTTAAATAATTGATAGGGTTCATCACCAAGGGTGCGGGCATTGTCATTGGAATTAGCCAACCGAAAACCCGAAGTACTGCGACCATACCCCCGGCTGAGTGTAGCAATTTTATAATGCGGGCTTAGTAAACGGATCAGGTATTCAATCATGGGTGTTTTTCCGGAACCACCCACATTCAGATTACCCACACTTATTACTACGGTATCGAACCGAAATGATTTTTTGTGGCCTATGTTATAAAGATAGTTTCGTAATCGGGTTATTGTATCAACCAACACCGCAAAAGGCCACCACAAATACCGGAGAAAAGACATAAAGTCGTGCCGCTAATCTTTCGTTATTTTTGAGTTTCAAAAGTACACAATCAATGGCTACTGTAACCATAAAAGATATTACCGGCAAACTGGAACAACTGGCACCGCTGGTCTATCAGGAAGATTACGATAACTGCGGCTTGATTACAGGAAATCCACAAACCGAAGTAACCGGAATACTCGTAACCCTGGATTGCACCGAGGCTGTAGTAGAAGAAGCCATTCAGCAAAATTGCAACTTAGTGGTGGCCCACCACCCTATTGTATTCAAAGGAATAAAAAAACTAACGGGTCAGAATTATGTGGAGCGTACCTTAATTAAGGCGATTCAGAATAACGTTGCTATTTACGCCATTCACACTAACTTGGATAATGTGCACACAGGGGTGAATAAAAAAATTGCCGAACAATTGAGCCTAACCAACCTGCAAGTGCTTGCACCTCGACCCAACACGTTATTAAAGCTGGTTACGTTTGTGCCGCCCGATCATGCGCAAAATGTGGCCAATCACTTATATGCTGCCGGGGCCGGGCATATTGGCAACTATAAAAATTGCAGTTTCAACCTTACTGGCGAAGGCACCTTTCTACCCACCCAAAATGCAAACCCTTTTCAGGGAACATCAGGCAAGCTGGAACGAACACAGGAAGTTCGGATAGAAGTAATTTTACCAGAACCTGCCCGAAACCGGGTGCTGCAGGCACTAAAAGCAAATCATCCTTACGAAGAAGTTGCCTATTACCTTTCGCTATTAGAAAATGATAATCAAGAGGTCGGTGCCGGTATAATGGGCGAATTACCAGCACCCATGGAGGCCATGCACTTTCTTGAATTCGTGAAAGCTAAAATGGAAACGAAGTGCATACGCTATACTGCTTCTGTAAAAGCCATCAAAAAAGTAGCCGTGTGTGGCGGATCGGGCAGTTTTTTATTATCCAAGGCAATTGCAAAAGGTGCCGATGCCTTTGTTTCGGCCGATTTTAAATACCACGAATTTTTTGATGCCGATAGCAAAATTTTGGTGGCCGACATCGGGCATTATGAAAGCGAGCAGTTTACGAAAGAACTGCTATTGGCGTATTTGCAAGAAAATTTTCCTACTTTTGCAATCGCTTTTTCAAAAGTTGTTACCAACCCAATTAGTTACCTCTAAGTAATGGAAAATCAAACAGTTGCACAAAAACTCGAAGCCTTAGTAAAATTACAATCAATAGACTCAAACCTGGACGAACTTAAGAAATTGAGGGGCGACCTACCCGATGAGGTTCAGGACCTGGAAGACGAAATGGAGGGCTACCGCACCCGGTTAAGCCGTTTTGAAGGTGAGCAAAAGGAATTAGAAGATATAATTAAGAAGAACAAAGAAGGAATTAAAGAGGCTGAAAAGCTGGTTAAAAAGTACAACGAACAACAAAAGAACGTTAAGAATAACCGCGAGTTCGATGCCATAACCAAAGAAATTGAACTTCAGGAGCTTGAAGTTCAGATCTGCGAAAAGCGCATAAAAGAGGCCAAGGAAAAAATTGATGCCAAAAAAGCTGAGATAGCAGGTATTGAATCGGTTATTAAAGACAGAGAAGAAGACCTGAAAACAAAGAAAGAGGAGTTGGAAAGTATTTTAGCCGAAAGCCAGGAAGAAGAAAAGCGTTTGTTGGCCGAACGTGAGAAAGCCGTTAAAAAAATAGAAGATAAACTTCTAAAGCATTACAACCGTTTAAGAAGTAGTTTATCAAACGGATTGGCAGTTGTGCGTGTAGTGAGGGGCGCAGCCGAAGGTTGTAACATCATTATACCTCCGCAAAAGATTGCCGAAATTCGTGAGAAAAAGAAAATAGTAATCGATGAACATTCAGGCCGGATTTTGGCTGACGTGGATTTAGGTTCGATGGAAGAAGAGCCAAAACCCAAAAAAGCAGCTCCGGTAAAACGAGCTAAAAAAGTTGAATAGAAAAATATTCATACAACAAATAAAGAAGGCAGGTATAATCACTTGCCTTTTTTTGTTTCCATGGGTTGCCCATGCCAACGACTGGAAGTTTGATGCCGAGCTTTTTAAAACGTACGAGTTGGTTGTAAACCTGCAACCCGAAAAAGCCAATGAACTTCTAAACCGCTACACCTTAAACACACTGCACAAAATTTATGTGCAAACATTAAATGAAACTTTACAAATTCTGATAACGGAAGACCATGCCCGCTTTACAGAATTTGATGAACATTTTAAGGAACGTATTAAATACCTGGAAGGGCTTACTCCCTCGGCAGAATCGCTTTTTTTGTTGGGGGAAATTCATCTGCAACGCGGCTTTTGTTATCTCAACCTGGGCCAGGAACTTAATGCTGTGCTTTCCATCCGTAAAGCAAATGCCCTTGTAACCGAGTGCCAGAAAAAGTTTCCGGGTTTTATTCCTTTAAAAAAAACAGCCGGAGCCATCCAGGTAATGGTAGGCGCAGTACCCGATAAATACCAATGGTTTATGAGTTTGTTGGGGATGAAGGGTTCGGTTGTTACCGGCCAGGCGTTGCTTTCGGAACTGCGTAACTCGGGTTCATCGTTAAAGATTGAAGCGGATATTTTATTTTTTGCAGTTAAAGGTTTTATCAATCAAAAATTTGATGAAGCGGCCAGCGGTATTAACGATTGCCTGAAAGAGCAACCCGGCAATCCATTGCTTTTATTTATGGGTGTAAACATGCTTATAAAAGATGCGCGCAGCGAAGAAGCACTACAACTCATTCACCGCATCGATCAGCAAACACCTGGCTTACCCATGCACTATATTCATTACCTGCGCGGAGAGATACTGCTGCAAAAAGGTGAATACGCTAATTCAATCGAGGCATTTAAAAAATTTATAGAGGTTTATCCCAGCATCAGTTTTAAAAAAGATTCGCATTTTAAAATCGCACTTAATTATTGGTTGTTGAACGATGCCCGTAACGCTCAACTTTGTTTCGATAAAGCCAAAGTAACTGGCAGTGCCAAAGCCGAACCCGATCGGTATGCCGCGTATCAATTAGAGGCCGGAAGTCTTCCCAACAAGAAATTAAGTAAGGTTCGGTTTAGTACCGATGGTGGCTATTACAAAGAGGCAGCTTCACATTTGCAATCTATTTCCCTGGCCGATCTGCCAACCGTTAAGGAACAAACAGAATATTATTATCGCAAGGCACGATTAGCCCATCGGATGGGCGAAATCAGTGCCGCCAAACTTTTCTATCAGCAAAGCATCGATATGACCAAAAACAATCCCTGGTATTTTGGCGCCAATGCAGCCTTACAGTTAGGTTACATTGCCAAAGAGCAAAAAGATTTTACTAATGCACGAAAGTACTTTGAATTAGCCCTGAGTTTTCAGCGCCACGAGTATAAAAATAGCATCGACAGCAAGGCTAAAACCGAACTTGAGTTATTAAATCCTAAAACACAATCTTAAGCCACCACATGTTCCATTACCAGACTTTTCAGATGGGTGGTGTCGTTGTATTTGCGAACTGTAAAGTAAGTTCCTGTTTTCTCCAACAAGTACAAACACAGGTTTTCGTGTTCAAACATATCCATGCTTTTTAGCGGATAATTGAGCAAGCGGCAAAGTAAAATGCGTATAGCCCTGCCGTGCATGCACACCAGCACATTTTGTTCAGCTTCATGACTCATGATGTGTGCCCATGCCTGCTCCTGTCGCCTGGCCACATCTTCCGGACTTTCACCACCTTGAATACGTTCGTGCGTATTTCCTAACCGCCATTGATTTAACATCCAATGGTAGTAAGCGTCTTCTTCTGGCGTAATAGGCTGGCCTTCTTTGGCTCCCCAACTTATTTCGTTTAATCCATTCAAGCTTTCAGTTGGAAGGCCACTTTCAATAAAGCCGGCCACCGACTCGCTGGTTCTTTTCAAGGCCGAAGTGTAAACCTTATCAAACTGTACGTGTTTATACATTTCGTAGAAAGCTTTCGCCTGCGCCATTCCACGTGCATTCAATGAAGAATCTACCCCACTACCCTGCACAATACCACGCAGGTTAAAGTCCGTTTGTCCGTGGCGAATGAGATATATTTTTTTAGTAGTCAAATTCTAACTAAGTTTTGAGGTATCTGTTATAAATTGTGCGCAAAAATAGGGAATTCGTTTTTAACCAGAACTGTTAAAATTATGTCTGTTTTCAATTCCGCAGTAACAATCGAAAAACTCAATGCCACATCGGCTAATACGATGGTTGCCCATCTTGGAATTGAATACACACAAGTAGGTGAAGATTTTATTGAGGCCCGGATGCCGGTAGATCATCGAACCCACCAGCCTTTGGGCCTGTTACATGGCGGGGCTTCGGTAGCTCTGGCTGAAACACTGGGCAGTGTTGCGGCAACCTGCTGCGTAAATCCTGCTATTCAATATTGTGTAGGCTTAGAAATAAATGCAAATCACCTTAAGAGTGTTCGCACCGGGTTTGTAACGGGAAAAGCAAAACCCATTCACATTGGTAAGCGCACCCACGTTTGGGAAATAAAAATTGTGAACGAGGCACAAGAACTTGTATGTATTAGCCGGATAACCCTGGCTGTATTAGACAAACGATAAATGGTATCGATTAGCAGTACATCCATTAGCACCGAAACTGAAATTATTAAAGGCTTGATTGGTCATGCCTTAAAACAAGGACATTCCTTTTGTTTATGGAGGTCAGCAGGTACGAGTGAAAAATTTTTGCTGATAACCAGTGAAGTACTGCTTGAAAGTGAAATTAATCTTCACGACAATGTTTCCGGTTTTGTTTATGCTCCATTTAACCCGGCCGATCAAAAAGTAATTTTCCTGCACAATACACTCTATAAATTTCGTGATGGTAACTTAGTTGAAGGTAAACTACCGGAGGGCATAGAGTTGAATGGCACTCCACCTCACTATCATTTCAATATTCATGTTGCCACCGCTGCAGTTGATTATGAATTTTTAGTTGAGAAGAGTATTTCAAAAATTGAAGCTGGTGAGTTTGAGAAAGTGGTTCCATCGCGCTTTGAAGATGTGCCCTATTCATCGAACATAGATCTGATCCAAACGTTTGATCAACTTTGTGTCCAACATCCACAAGCATTTGTTTCTTTTGTATCATCACCACAAACCGGAACGTGGATGGGTGCCACTCCGGAATTATTGGTAAGTGTTTCGCAAAATAAATTTAGAACCATTGCCCTTGCAGGAACGCTCCCCTACACGCCCGATACCAATCTTAAAACTGTAGCGTGGACTCAAAAGGAAATTGAAGAGCAAGCACTGGTAAGCCGCTACATTATCAATTGTTTCAAAAAAATAAGGCTGCGCGAATATGAAGAACACGGCCCTAAAACAATTGTTGCCGGTAATGTAATGCATCTGAAAACCGAATTTGTGGTTGATATGCAGGCAACCAATTTTCCGCAGTTGGGATCGGTTATGTTAAAGCTCCTTCATCCTACATCAGCCGTATGTGGAATGCCTCTTGAACCAGCACTTGAATTTTTAACTGCAAGCGAAGGTTATTCCCGTCAATTTTATAGTGGCTACATGGGACCGATCAACATTCAACATCAATCAAACTTATTTGTAAATCTCAGATGCATGCAACTGTTTGCCGATAAAGTGCGCATTTATGCAGGAGCCGGAGTTACAAAAGATTCGGTACCTAAAGAAGAATGGGCCGAGACTATGATGAAGATGGATAATCTGAAAAAACTTTTCAACTGAGTGGCCACACACCTGCAACCTATTTTTGATATAGCTGAAGTTTGTGCGCAACGTGGTATGCAGCACGCAGTGCTTTGTCCGGGTTCTAGGTGTGCCCCTCTCACGCTCGCATTTACCAATCATACGGCTATTACAAGCCGAACATTTAGTGATGAGCGTAGTGCAGCATTCATAGCAATGGGTTTAGCACAACAAACTAAAACGGCATCAGCATTGGTGTGTACTTCCGGTAGCGCGGCCTATAATTTTGCTCCGGCAATTGCCGAAGCCTACTTTCAACAAATTCCGCTAGTAGTTTTTACGGCCGATCGCCCCGCTGAATGGATTGACCAATGGGATGGCCAAACCATCCGGCAGGAAAATATTTTTGGATCGCACGTAAAGCGTTCGTATAACTTACCCGTTGATTATGCACATCCTGATTCCGAATGGCATATTCAGCGCGTAATCAATGAAGCCATCACGCTTGCACAAACTTTTCCATTCGGGCCGGTACATATTAATGTTCCGCTACGCGAACCTCTCTATCCGCAAGCCGGAGAAAAAATCAGGTTCAGTAAAAAAGTAAAAATTGTTGAAGCGGAACCCGTTCAAACTGAATTATCCAAAGCAAGCAAAGCGAGCCTGACTCATTTGTTAGCTGGCTTTACCCGCATACTGGTTATTGCCGGTCAGCAGGAAAATCAACCGGCACTGATAAAAGTTGTAACCCGGTTTTGCGAAGCCCATCAGGCAACACTTGTGGGCGATGTAATTTCTAATTTCCATGCTGCCTCAACAACCATTCGATATGCCGATGTATTTCTAGCTCATGCACCGGATTCAATGAAGACTACGTTGCAGCCTGACCTCGTAATTACATTTGGTAAATCGGTTATTTCCAAAAACCTGAAACAGTTCTTACGCCAAAATGCACCCACACAACATTGGCATGTACAGCCATACGGTATGGTTCCCGATCCGTTTCAATCACTTACTAAAATAATTAACTGCGACCCTAAATCATTCTTTTCGGGTTTAGCGGGTGCACCTACCCTAACCAAATTTGAATTACAGAAGAAAACCAACTACACAAAACGTTGGTTAGCCGAGGAACATCGCACACAACGTAATTATCAACAGTACTTTAATAAAACTTCTTTTCACGAATTAGCAGGCGTTAAGTCAATAATAGAAGAATTGCCAACACGCTGTAACCTTCATGTAGCCAACAGCATGTCAGTTCGTTATGTTAACCTGATAGGCTTAACCGAAAAACAAAAAGGTGTGTACGTGTTTGCCAATCGCGGAACAAGTGGTATAGATGGGTGTACCAGTACCACCGTTGGCCATGCTTTGAACAGCGATGTACCGAATATTCTCATTACAGGCGACCTTGCATTTTTTTATGATCGCAACGCCTTCTGGCATAATTATAAATTGCCGAACCTTCGGGTAGTGGTTGTTAACAATAATGGTGGTATTATTTTTAACCTGATTGATGGCCCCGGACAGGTAGCAGCAAAAGATGAATTTTTTGTAACCCGCCAACAATTATCGGCACACCATCTTACAAGGGAGTTTGGTTTTGTTTTTTTAACAGCAACAACGCTGGCTGAACTTAAAACTGCTTTGAAGGAGTTTTTTACTTTTGATGGTAGTACCAAAATACTCGAGATAAAAAGTAATCAGGCAAGTGCCAAAACCGCTTTTCAGGAATTTAAACAAACAATAAAAAATAGTTATGCAACTTAAATACGATTGGAAGCCCGCAAAAGAATACAAGGAAATTCTGTTTCATAAGTTTGAAGGAATTGCACGCATTAGCATTAACCGCCCCGAAGTGCACAATGCATTTACTCCACTAACCGTGCAGGAAATGATTGATGCCATGTTGATTTGCCGCGAAGATGCCGAGGTTGGTGTAATCATTCTTACCGGTGAGGGTGGTAAAGCATTTTGCAGTGGTGGCGATCAAAGCGTGCGCGGCCATGGTGGCTATGTGGGTAGCGATACAGTACCGCGATTAAATGTGCTCGACCTTCAAAAAATAATCCGATCAATTTCAAAACCTGTAATTGCTGCCGTTGCCGGCTGGGCTATTGGAGGTGGCCATGTATTACACGTTGTGTGCGATTTGAGTATTGCTGCTGAGAATGCACGCTTCGGACAAACCGGCCCTAAGGTTGGAAGTTTTGATGGTGGCTTTGGAGCTTCTTACCTTGCGCGGATTGTTGGTCAAAAGAAAGCCCGTGAGATTTGGTATTTGTGCGATCAATATGATGCACAGGAAGCATTGGATATGGGCCTTGTAAATAAAGTAGTGCCGTTGGATAAACTGGAAGAAACGTATGTGGCCTGGGCTAAAAAGATTTTAAAGAAAAGTCCATTGGCCATTCGCATGCTGAAGTGCGCATTCAATGCAGAGTTGGATGGCCAGGCTGGTATTCAGGAACTGGCAGGAAATGCTACATTACTTTACTACCTGAGCGATGAAGCAAAAGAGGGCAAGAATGCGTTTCTTGAAAAACGTGAACCGGACTTTTCAAAGTTTCCGAAGTTTCCATAAACATGCGTTGGATTCTCCTGTTGTTTATTGGTTTACAAACATCGGCCATGGCGCAAACCAAAATGAATTGGAGTGATGTAAAAATGACTGCTATACGATTAAGCCCGCATCAGGATCTGAAGCAGGAGTTAGTAACGTTTGCAAAGAAACATCAGCTTAAAGCAGCATTTATTACAACGGGTGTAGGAAGTCTTGAGCAAATTCATATTCGCTATGCCAATGAAGAGCATGGTACTTTATTGAAAGGTCATTTCGAAATTGTTTCACTTGTCGGTACATTCTCTGATACTTCCTCACATATTCATATTTCGGTTTCTGATAGCACAGGTAAAACCATCGGTGGTCATTTGTTGGATAACAATCTGATCTACACCACAGCTGAAGTTGTGATTGGTGAGCTTATTAATCTGGAATTTAATCGCAGCACTGACAGCACGTATGGCTACAAAGAGTTGGATTTAAAAATCAGAAAGAAAAACTAAGCCATGCCGTGGTTACAGGAAAATGGTAAACGTTATACGTTTGATGAAATAAAAACCGGAGTGGCTGAATCTTCTTCAGCCATTCGCTTTTGTAATGCGTGGTTAACCGGACAAGCTGAGTTTACTTTACAAACATCCGGCTCGACTGGAGCACCGAAAAGTATTTCCGTTACCCGTGAGCAATTAAGAGCCAGTGCAAGAATAACAGCTGATTATCTAAAACTTAAACCCGAACAAACTGCCTTGGTTTGCCTGGATATTTCGTTTGTGGCCGGATTAATGATGCTGGTACGTGCAATGGAAGTAGGTATGAACATACTTGTTACTCACCCCGAAGCAAATCCATTACAATCATTTGATCCCGCCATCAACGTGGACTTTGCTGCATTTGTTCCCTTTCAGATTGAGGCAATCTTAAAATCACCTCAACGTGAAAGATTAAATACAATTAAGAATGTAATTATTGGTGGGGCACCGTTATCCGAACAAGCCAAAGTTGAATTACAACCTTTCACCAACAATGTGTATGCAACCTATGGCATGACGGAAACCCTTACGCATATAGCACTACAAAAAATAAATGAGGTTGCAGATAAAACGTTTCAGGTTTTGCCTGGTTTTGTTATTGCAACTGACACACGTGGTTGTCTTACCATTAAAGCAAACCATCTGGGAAATGACATCATCACCAACGATTTGGTTGAATTGGTAAGCAAAAATCAATTTCGATGGTTAGGAAGAATTGATGGTGTAATCAACAGTGGTGGTGTAAAAATTATTCCAGAAAAAGTGGAAGCTGTAATAGCAACCATTTTCAATAAACTTAATCTACCAAACAGTTTTTTCATGGCTGGATTACCCCACATGCAATTAGGCGAAGCTGTATGCTTAGTTGTGGAAGGAGTTCTTACAAAAGAACAAACGGAATCACTCGCACAAACCTTCAGTCAAACACTTTCGCGTTACGAAAACCCAAAAGCTATCCATTGCGTGGAGAAGTTTGTTTATACAACCTCTGGTAAAATTAACAGACCAGAAACAGTTCTGTTGGTTGAGAATAAACGATCAGCTTACTGAACCTAGCAGCCAGAAACCAGTAACAAGTATCAAGCAAACAGCAACTCGAAAAAACCTTCCACCCGCCTTTCTTCAATTCGAACCAAGAAGAAAGGACGGGCAAAGTAAACCGCTAAGTTTATTTCTTTGATTTCAAATCGAGTATTTCCTTTTGCAGGTCGAGCACAACACTGGCTAATTGATCTACGGTTACCTCTTGCTTTTCGGCAACATCTGGAAACTGCACACTGATATAGGCCTTTGCTGCCCACGCCTCCAATACATCTTCACCTCGTAACTGATAGGGGGCATACTGACGGTTATCCGAAACGAGAAACAAACTACCATTCTCATCCAGATAATTGAAGACGCGTTTATAGACAATTCCCTCGCGCTCGGTTACCAGAATATAAGTCTTACCATTTTTGATGTGCTTCAGATTTTCCACATACTCGCCAACTACAATAGAACCGGGCATTAACGGCAACATGGAGTCGCCACTGATTTCAAAAGCGCGATAAGTTCCTTGTTTTAAGTTCGGCAAGCTGAAAAGCGGAAGCTCCTTTACATATTCCACATCGGCATAACCATTCAGGTATCCGGCTGCAGCCTTAACCGGAACAAATTCGATATTATGTTTCTGCTGTGCATCTACCGTTACAACCACCACCTCTTTACCTCGCTCGTACGATTTTGCTATTGGTTCCGCACCGGCAGAAAAATCCTGCCCAATCAATTGATCAACCGACATTGAAAAAATCTCGGCCATCTTTTGCATGAGTTCGAGCCTCGGCTCTGCCCTACCTTCTTCATACGCACCCACCAGCGAGCGTTTAATGCCGAGCTTCTGCGCAAATTGATCTTGCGTAAGCGACAACCGCCGGCGCAGAATGCGAATGTTTTCGTTCAGCTTAACCATAGTTGTTATCGTTTAAAGATTAAGATTCTACCCGATGTTACTTTCCGGTTTCCCAATGAAAACAAGTTGCGTTGAAAATATCTTTCAGAGTTATCGAAAGCAGTAATGTGCCGGTTGATTTTTGAGATGATTTCGCTCACAGCAGTCTGAGGCTCGGCTAACAGGTAGCCATAATAGCCGCCATCATTCCCGGTACTGAAGTTCACCTGAAACCGGCCTGAATGTAATCTTTTAGTCTCAATTTTTAGCTTAAAATCGCCCATTGGCTAATAATTTTAGCCAAATAACACAACCAAAATAAGATTAGCAAGAAATAAAGCTAAAAAAATTAGTTTATTTTTCTGTAGGCTTAAAATCAGCCCAATTAAGGCTTTTATCGCAAATCAACTGCCCTCGTTCAACCATCAACACTCCCTCTGCATTATTAGTATAAATCATACCGGTACCCAACCCTTGCGGAATTGTAACGGGGTAATTTGCCGTAAACTGGGCAATGGCATTTAGCCCGATGTTGCTTTCCAAAGCCGAGGTTATCCACCAACCACAGTTTGCTTTGTTGGCTAGTTCAATCCACTCCGCACAAGATGCAAGACCACCATGCAAGGTTGGTTTCAGGATAATGTAGGCTGGCTTTATGCGATTCAGTAAATCAATTTTCGCTTGCTTGTTCACCACACCAATTAACTCTTCATCTAAGGCAATAGGTATGGGCGATTGCCGGCACAACTCCGGCAGAAACTCATGAGCAGGTTTCAATGGCTGTTCAATGGAATGAATGTCGAACCGGGCCAACCGGTTAAGTTTGTCCAATGCTTCTTCGGGTTTAAATGCACCATTGGCATCTAACCGGATGGTAATGCTTTCGCGAAAGTATTTTCTGCGAATGTACTGCAACACATCGCATTCCTTTTCAAAATCATGACTGCCCACCTTCAATTTCAAACAAGTAAAGCCCTCGCGGATCTTAATCTCGATCTGCTGCAACATAAAATCCAACCCACCCATCCAAATCAAGCCATTAATTGGAATGGGTGTGCCTTCCAAAAAAGAATTTTTAAAAATCAATTTCTTACCTCCGTTTATCAAATCAAGTAACGCTGTTTCCAGCGCAAACAATACGGATGAACTTAGTTGTTGATCCCGAAAGTGTTGCTGAATCCAGGCACTGATCTCGGTAAGGTCAGGTTTTGTAGGAACATTCAATTGCTGTTGATTGATATGTGCAACCAACGCATTCAAGCTTTCTTCAAAATCGGGCGTTAACTCCGGACTCAATCCCGGTAACGGACCACACTCTCCTATACCCACCACCCCCGAAGCATCGGTTAACCGGATAAACCAGGAGGCTTTGTCTTTCATAGCCCCGCGCGAAGTGCGCGCATTAAACGAGAATTCAAAAATCTGCTTTTTTAGTTCAGCCGCTAGCATGCGAATTAGTATTGAAAAGAAATGATGAAAACCAATTTAATCAGGACAAAAGAAATGATAAAAATCAGATTAATCAGAATAAGGGTTAAATCAAATTAATCAGAACAATCATAGTTAACTTTACCCTTGAATTATGTCAGTAACTAAAATAATTTCAATTCAGGATTATACCTACGAGTTGCCGGACGAGCGGATAGCCCGGTTTCCGTTACAACAGCGCGATCAGTCCAAATTACTGGTTTATCGTGAAGGTAACATCCTGCACGATCAGTTTTATAACCTGACAACTCACCTGCCAGCCCAAAGCACTTTGTTCTTTAATAATACCCGCGTAATACCAGCCCGCCTGTTATTTAAAAAAGATACGGGTGCAACCATCGAAATATTTCTGCTACATCCTGTTGCACCATCGGCTATTGTACAGCAAGCTATGGAAGCAACGGGTAACTGCCAATGGCAATGTACCATTGGTAACCTGAAGCGTTGGCCGGATGATAAACCACTTCTATTCATCCATCCGGACTTTCAACTCAATGCCCGATTAATAAACCGGGCCGGAGGCATTGTGGAGTTTAGCTGGAATACACCACACACGTTTGCTGAAGTAGTTACCCTTTGCGGGGATGTGCCCCTCCCACCTTACTTAAACCGAGATTCGGAAGAAACAGATAAAGAGTCTTACCAAACTGTTTACTCAAAGTATGATGGGGCAGTTGCAGCACCAACGGCTGGTCTTCACTTTACGGATGCTGTTCTGAATCAATTGGAAACAGTTGGAGTTAAAAAAGAATACCTAACCCTACACGTAAGTGCCGGAACATTTCAACCCGTAAAAACCGATAACGCTTTGGAGCATACCATGCACCAGGAGCAGGTTGTGGTTAATAAAAGTAATCTCGAAGCATTGTTAGCCTCCAACTTTTCTGTAGCGGTGGGCACCACTTCAGTTCGCACCCTGGAAAGCTTGTATTGGTTCGGTGTGAAATTGATAAACAATCCTGAAAGCACTTTTCACATCAACCAGTACGATGCATACTCGCTTCCGCAAGGTATTTCAAAAAACGAAGCATTAAATCAAGTGCTTGATTATATGATTTTTAAAGGCTTAGATACACTCGTTGGTGAAACCTCTATTTATATAATACCCGGTTATTCCTTTAGAACTATACATGCGCTTATTACCAATTTCCATCAGCCTGCCTCCACCCTAATGTTATTAGTGGCTGCTATTACCGGCCCCGACTGGAAACTTATCTATCAATCGGCTCTGGATAACCATTATCGTTTTCTCAGTTATGGAGACAGTTCCTTACTATTCTTAAAAAAGAAGAGCTAACCTGTTTACCACACAAGTAGGTGTAGTAATTCATGCTGTTGGTAATATTATCGGTAAAAGGTAGGTGATAACGCTGGTAATTTTACATCAATAGCTTATAAATCAGTTGGTAACGAATAACAAATCAACTGTTAATTGAATTGGATTTTTCGATGAATTGTGCAAAATTTAAAGGTTAAACTGCAACCTATGCTCCAACGGTTATGGAAAGCGCTTGATGTTGAACCCGATGAAACCGGCCCGGTAGCGTTGCTGCTTATTATGAGTTTCGTGATGGGGCTTTTTCTAGCCTCGGTTGCGGTAGCTTCTCAAACCTTATTTCTTGCACATTTTGATGAACGCACCGACCTTCCTATTGCCCTGGCCATATCGGGGGGGTTAGGTATATTAATAACCTTACTTTACAATTTTCTACAGGGCCGGATTCCATTCACGGCCCTCGCTGTTTTTAACCTGTTTCTGATTATTGCTTTTACTGCCTTTATCGAGTTTGGCGAAACATATGTGCAGGATACCAACCTGCTTTTCTATTTCGGTTTTACGTTAATACTGCCCTTTACCTTTGTTACGCAGCTTGTATTTTGGGGATCGTTTAACCGTATGTTTAACGTGCGCGATTCCAAGCGTCTGGTAGGCAGTGTAGATGTGGGTACCGATATAGCAGCCATCTTTGCCTTCTTCTCTATTCCTGTTTTACTAGGTGCAGGTTTTACACCCGAATCGCTTTATTCGATAGGCCTGGTTAGTATTGTAGGCTTCTTGTTGTTATTTCTTGTTTTATCGAATAAGTACCTGCGCGGTGGCAAAACAGTTATTAAAAGCGAATCTGAAATTAAAAAACTTACAGTTGGTCAGTTTCTGGGTAACAAGTATATAGTTACTCTTTCGCTTTTCATCGTGGTTTCGTTGGTAGCCTTGCGATTTGTGGACTATGCCTTTTTTAATGCTACTACCATTCAATATACCGATGAGGCCGGCAAAATGGATGATCAGCAAGTGGCCACCTTCCTCAGTTTCTTCGAGGCAACTGTAGTTATATTCAGTTTCTTGTTCACCACATTTGTTACCGATCGCATCAATCAGGATTACGGCCTGCGCGTTTCCTTGCTCATCAATCCAATTGTATTAATAATATTTACAGGCGCTGCCATTGCGTTAGGCTCTGTTTTCGGGTACGATCTTACTACCGGTGAAAAAAGCTCAATCGCCTTTTTCTTCATAGCGGTGGCTATGAGTAAACTTTTTATTAACTCTTTGCGAGAAGCCCTCGATGAACCCACCTTTAAGTTCTTTTACGTACCGCTTGACCGTGCAACCAGCATTGATACCCAGACAAAAATTGAAGGTACCGTTACTGCTTTGGCCAGCGCCATAGCCGGGGGCGTAATCGTATTGATTAATTCGTTCGATATTTTTACCGTATTCTCCATTACACTATTTACCATTCCGGTTTTGCTCTGCTGGTATTGGGTAAGTAACCGGATGTACAAAGGCTATCGCGATACGCTCCAAAGTTCGTTGATCAAAAATAAATCGGCAGTTAAGAAAAACCTGGTTAAAGAATACACCTTGGATAGCGTATTGGAAAAAGAAGTGCGCAGCACTGCTGAGGAGAAAATAATTTATGGACTGAAGTTAATGGAGAAGTTAGAGCCGGCCCTGTTCGAAACATCGCTTCTGCAATTGGCCGATAGTCCTTCCCGAAAAGTATCGCAGTTTGCCCGCAAAAAAATTGACGAACTGGGAATACTCGCTGCCGACAATGAAATAAAAGGTCTGGCAACTCAGGCTGCCGGCATGGCCGAGGATAGCGACCTGCTTTCAATACCGGTAGAAAAGCTAATGAAGTTAAGTAAGTCGGTAAAACAAACCGACCGTTTATTGGCTGCCAAGTTAATGCGCAAACTTACCAATCAGAAAACCATTTTCATTTTGCTGGAGTTGATGCGCGATGCCGACCCGAAAGTACGTACCGAAGCGTTGCTTACCGCCCGCAAAGTAAAACGCCCCGAAACCTGGAATGTGTTAATAGAACTATTAGCATCTCCGCGTTATGCCCACCAGGCCGCAGCCGCCTTAAAAGAAGCAGGCCCGGCTGCATTACCCGTTTTGGAAACAGCTTTTCATAAATCAGGGCAGAACGATCAGGTAATGCTAAAGGTGATTCAGATTATGGGCCACATTCCTGGTAAAGAAAGTTTACAACTGCTATGGAAAAAAATCGACTACCCCGATAAACGAGTAGTAAAACAAATTCTCTATTCGCTGCGCTTCATTAATTACCGGGCTACCGGCCGCGAAGTATTGGCTGTAAAAGATTTACTCGATACAGAAATGAGTAAGACTTTATGGAACCTGGCTGCCTTACATGAATTACCCGAGCAACCCATTTATAAATATCTGCGCGAAGCCTTGCGCGAAGAAGTGCGCGATAATTACGATCATCTTAGTTTACTGCTCTCGTTACTATACGATCCCGAATCCATACAATTAGTGAAGGAGAATATTGAACTGGGCACGCCCGATAGTGTTCAATATGCGCTTGAACTATTGGATTTATTTGTAGATCAGGATTTAAAGCCAAAACTAATCCCCTTGTTAGATGA
The DNA here is from genome assembly GCA_019638395.1 of Cyclobacteriaceae bacterium. Taxonomy (GTDB): domain Bacteria; phylum Bacteroidota; class Bacteroidia; order Cytophagales; family Cyclobacteriaceae; genus ELB16-189. Next base: position 731,852 of record JAHBTX010000003.1, on the reverse strand, counting down.
TTCTTCTACTACCAAAAAATTAGAGAACCTGCAAACTTTTTTCCCACGCGAAAGTTACAACCCCGTTCAAGTAATCAACTACATCTTAAATCGCGATTTTAATTACAACAACCGGTGGACGAAAGTGTGCGCGGTACATGCGTGTGCTTACATACCCAACTTTCGTGTAAGCCGGGGGTTAATCAGCCAAATGTTTAACAACGACAAACTGCTACAGGAAACTACCGCCTGGGTAATTTACAATAAAGACAGGGCTGCTTACCAATCCATTTCCGAACGCTTGCCTTATAAAGACAAAAAATTTCTGGATTCATCCATCGAAAGCAACCAACTGCTGGATGGTTTGGACGATGGTTTTTTCCTCTACATCGAAATGATTATGCTCATCAAATCGATCCCCGCATTTTATCACATACAAGGGAAAGTATTGAGCGATTTGGCTGATAAAATTCAGCCCATCACCCTAAAAGCAAACGAAAAACTAACCATTCCGCAAACAGAAGAAATGCCCATTTTAATAATGGCACATGGCAAAGCTCAATTAACAAACCATGGCCAGCTTGTAATGCAGTTAAACCCCGGCAGCGTTTATGGCGATCTTTTTCAGGAAGGGCCAACACCTGCCATAACTGAAGTACTGGCAAGCGAACGAAGTGTGATATTCAAAATAAGTTTGATCGACTTTTACTTCGTGTTAGCCAACCACCACGAACTGGCGCAGGGGCTTATACACAATATTACCGAACAACCCGAAAAACAACCTGTAAACTAAAATTTTTTAAACGATGGCTTTTGAAATTGATGTACTGATAACATTTGCCGAACAAGATAACGAGACTGTTCAAAAATCAGAAACAGGGTGGGTTACGCAATTCAAAAAATTTCTGGAACTCATGCTCACCCAAGTGCAAGGAACCAAACCAAACATCATTCTTAAATCAGAGTTTGATTCGGCTACAGCCCCGGCATTGAACAATGCAGCCATTCTGGTGCCCATACTTACGAAAGCATTCGCACTTTCAGGCCGATGCCTCGATAACCTCGAAACATTTTATAAAAACTCATCGCAGTCTAAAATTAACCGTGTGTTTAAAGTTATGAAGGCCCCGCTTTCATTACCCGAACAACCACCCCGCCTGCGCGACCTGATTGGCTATGAGATGTACCAGCTCGATTCAGAAACCGGGCTTCAAAAAGAGTATTCAGATTTTTTTAGTCAGGAAGCTGAAAAACAATATTGGATGAAGTTGGTGGACCTGGCGTATGATATACATGATGCCTTGATGATTTTGAATGAAGGCGATGTAAAATCAACTGTAAAAAATATTTTCAAGCGCAAGGCTATTTACTTAGCAGAGACGGGGCATGATCTATCGGTACAGCGCAATATTATTAAGCGCGAGTTGCAACGCCATGGGTATATTGTGCTTCCTAAAAACACATTACCTACACATGCAAGCGAGGTAATGCGAACCGTTCAGAAAGATTTACAGGAATGTTCGCTCTCTGTACACCTGGTTGGCAGCGCCTATGGCGAAATACCCGAAGGTGCCGATCGATCAATCGTTGATATTCAAAACCAACTTGCTGCCGAAATAGCCCTTCAAAAAAAACAACAACAGCAGGAATTCTCGCGCCTCATCTGGATTTCGCAAAACCTGAAAAATGCCAGCGACAAACAACGTGCATTTATCGACACATTAAAGCGCGATACCGAAGCCCAGGAAGGTGCCGAGATTTTACAAAACCCGCTCGAAGATTTTAAAAATATTATGCGCGAAGAGTTACTGGAATCGCAGGAGCGCAATAACCTGGATGAGGCCGGTGGTAAATCCATTTACCTAGTACACGATAAAATTGACGATACCGAGGTGCGTCCATACCGCGAAGTAATTGAAAAATCGGGCTTCAAGGTGCTTACGCCAGCATTTGAAGGCGAGCTATTGGAAGTTCGTAAACAACACATCGAAAACCTGCGCAACTTCGATGGTGCCATCATCTTTAAAGGAAAAGTAAACGACCAGTGGGTGCGCATGAAGGTGCTGGACTTGCTGAAGGCACCCGGCTTTGGAAGAAAAAAACCCATTCAAGGTAAAGCCATTGTGGCTGCCGATAATGCTGCATTAGATGGATTCAAAAATCAAAACCTTACGTTGATAGCAGGCGACACCAACCGCTCGCTTGAAAACCTGAAAAACTTTTTACAAGACATTAACTCATAATCTATGAGCCAGATGATAGATGAACAGGGCACGCTGGTAGGAACGATTAACCCCTTCCCCGGGCTGCGTCCGTTCAAAATTGAAGAGAGCCATTTGTTCTTTGGCCGCGAAGGCCAGAGCGATGAAGTGCTGCTCAAACTTTCCAAGAGCAGGTTTGTAGGCGTTATTGGTCCGTCTGGAAGTGGTAAGTCATCTTTTATATACTGCGGTGTACTTCCCATTTTATACGGAGGCTTTTTAACCGATGCCAGCCCTAATTGGGAAGTGGTGGTAACCCGCCCCGGTGCCGGCCCTATCGATAACCTGGCCGAGTCACTTTTAAAAACAGTAAAAGATTATAACGCGGCCGATGTAGAAGATAAAAAAATAAAGCGCACTATTGTTTCTACTTTATTGCGAAGCAGTTCGCTGGGGTTGGTAGAAGCTATTCAACAATCGCGCAGAAAAGAAGACATCAATTACCTGATTCTTGTCGATCAGTTTGAAGAACTCTTTCGCTTTAAAGACAGCACCGACCCGAACTCCGTAAACGAATCGCTTGCCTTTATTAACCTGTTAATGGAAGCCGTAAACTACGAAGATGCACCCATCTACGTAGCCATTACCATGCGTTCGGATTTTATTGGTGAATGTGCGCAGTTTCCGGAGTTAACCCGCAAGATTAACGATAGCCACTACCTGATTCCGCAAATGACGCGCGATCAGAAACGCAGGGCTATTGAAGGCCCTGTTGCCGTAGGCAATGCTAAAATTACACCGCGCTTAACACAACAACTTTTAAACGACCTTGGCGATAACCCCGATCAGTTGCCCATTTTACAACACGCTTTAATGCGCACCTGGAGTTACTGGGCCAAATACCGCGACTACGAAGATGAGCCGGTTGACCTGAAACACTATGAGGCCATCGGCACTATGTCGCAAGCGCTATCGATGCACGCCAACGAAGCGTATGATGAATTGGACGAAGAGCAACAACGCATTTGCGAAATCCTATTCAAAGCTATTACCGAAAAGCGTGGTGAAAACTTTGGTATTCGAAGGCCAACAAAGCTAAATGAAATTGCTTCCATTGCCGATGTTTCGGAAGCCGATGTAGCTGCGGTGATTGAAAAATTCCGCGAGCCTGGTCGCTCCTTGTTAACACCAGCATATGGTATTGAGTTAGGCTCCAAGTCGATGATCGACATTTCGCATGAAAGTTTGATGCGCATTTGGGTACGATTAAAAAACTGGGTGGACGATGAGAGCGAAGCTGTGCAAATGTATTTGCGTTTAGCCGAGGCCGCCTCGCAATACCAGATAGGCAAAGCCGGTTTATGGCGCCCACCCGATTTGCAGTTGGCCCTTAACTGGCAAGCCAAGCACAAACCTACCTTAGTGTGGGGCCAGCGCTACCACCCGGCTTTTGAGCGTACCATGATCTTTCTGGAGTACTCCAAGAAAGAATTTGATACCGAGCAACGCATTAAAGAACTGGAGGCCAAACGCAAGCTGCAACGCGCCCGCATTACGGCTATTGTATTTGGATCGCTGGCTGCCATAGCACTGGTAGCCTTTGTTTATGCCTACATGCAACAGGCCGAAGCCAAACGCCAGGAACAGTTAGCAAAAGATAATGAAGCAAAGGCTATTGAGAGTGCAGATGAAGCAAAAAGACTGGCCATAGTTGCGCAAAAAGAACGAGATGCTGCTGATTCTGCAAGATTGGTAGCCATTGATGCGCAAAAGGCAGAAGCTGTACAGCGAGAACTGGCACAGGAGAATGAGCGAAGAGCAAAAGAGCAGGAAGCTGAAGCTTTACTGCAAAAAGGTAAAGCAGAAGCCAATGAGAGAACAGCTTTGGCAAACGAAAAATTAGCAAAAGAAAATGAAGAAAAAGCCAATATAGCCCGTGCCGATGCTACACGAAGAAGATATGTAGCACAGGCAAAAGCCATGGCATTGCAATCGCTTACGCTTAGCAGCGACCTGCAGTTAGAAGCCTTACTGGCACAACAAGCCTACCTGTTTAATGCCAAGAATGATGGTTATGAGTTTGATACCGATATTTATAACGGACTTTATTTTGCCTTAAAGAATAAAACCGACAAAGAAGGCAAACCCAATCCGCACCCGTTAACCACCAGTTTAAAAGGACATGATTTTGGAGCTGCACGCTCGCTGGTTACACACGGTAAAGACCAACACATTTATTCCGGGGGCAGCGATGGTAAGATTATCCGATGGACATATCGCAATGGCGCATGGCAAGGAGAAACCCTGGTTGACAAAATTAAACGACCCAACTACCAGGTTTATTCCATGTCTATTAGTCCGGATGAAACTAAGTTAGTAGCGGCCGGTTTATACACCCCCGATGCCCAGAACAACTACGTTGAGTTATATGACTTAACGAATATGAATGCCGCACCCAGGAAAATTGTGGGCTTTACCTATAACATTGAAGATGTAGAATTTACGCCTGATGGAAAGGGATTGTTTGCCCGCGATAATGGCGGACTAAGTATTAAGCAAGCTGACTTTACTACCGCCAAAGAAGTGATTAAAGCTCCTGTAAAGATAAATGCTATTAACCTAAGCCGCGATGGAAAAAAATTAGCCGGTGCAGGCGATAATGGAACCTTATATATATGGGATGTAACAAATAACTATGCTGTAACCGAAGTGAAAAATTTAGGCCGTAGTCTTACAGCTGTTACCTGGCACCCCACCGAAAATCAGGTAATTGTTGGTAACGAATCGGGATTACTTCGCATAGTACGTAACGGCATATTGGTTCGAAACCTGCCAGGCCACGATGGTCCGGTAGAAGATATTGTTTACAACCATGCCGGCAGTTTCTTTGCCACTGCCAGTAAGGACCGAACAGTGAGAATCTGGAATGTTAACCGGTTAACCGAACCGCCCATTCGCTTGTTTGATCATAACGACTGGATTTGGTCGCTTACGTTTTCACCCAACGATGAACAACTAATGGTTGGCTTGCAAAGCAGCAGCCAGCGCGTGCGGTTAGGCGCTATACAAAACGAAGAGAGCATTCGCTCCTACCCTACCAAAGTATCTACCATGTCCAACATATTATGTAGCGAATTTATTGAACGCAACATGACACCCGATGAGTGGGCCACCTATGTTGGTAAAGATTTGGACTATGAATTGACTTGTAAAAATTTTAAACCCGGAGCGAATTAGCCATCTATGAAAAAGATTTTACTGATTGCATTATTCACCGGATTATTCATGCAGGGCTGGACACAATGTGCTCAAACATTACGATTGGCACGGGCCACGTATGAACAAGGGCGTTTACATGAAATCGAATCGCAACTGAAGGGCTGTTTAGAACCTGCTGAAAAAGGTGGGTTCTCCCAACAAGAGAATCAACTGCGGGTAGAAGCACTTAAAATTCTTGCCTTGAGTTATATCTACCTGGAAGAACCCCAACAGGCCGATGCGGCTATGTTGAGTTTGAAGAAGGCCGATCCCTACTTTAGGCCCAATCCTGAAATTGATCCGGCCGAATTTGTAGCCCTCTACAACTCCTTTCGGGAAGAGCCGGTTTATCGGGTAGGAATCAGGTTAGGTGTAAACTTTACACAACCCAATGTAAACGAACTGGTAACCGTAATTGAACTGGCCGATGACAGTAAATTTAACCGGGCGGTAGGTTTTCAATTTGGTGCAGCATTGGATGTTCCGCTTACGCTTTTCAAACAAACAAAAAAATGGACCCTGCACGGAGAGCTGTTAAATCAACAACGAAGATTTACCATCGTGCAAAATGAAAATCGTGGAACCGACCCTGCCGAACCCGACAAAGAACTAATCAATAAGTTTGAAGGTGTAGAGTCACAAACAGCCTTGTCGTTGCCCATTACACTTGAATACAAATTCATGAATAAAAAGTTTAATCCCTATGTTGCTATGGGGGCTTCAACCGACTATGTTTACAGAAGCAGGTTATCGGCCGAGCGCACCCGAACAGATGAACCGGGTGTGCCCGAGCAAAGCCTTGATCTGAAGCGAAGACCGATAAATCTAAGTGTATTAATTGCAACTGGTATTAAGTTACCCGTTGGCCCTGGACTTATCGTTTTTGAAATTCGTTATGCTCATGGTCTCACCGCTGTTAGCACTCCGGCAACAGCCTTTGCTAACCAATCGCTGGCATTAGATTATGGTTATGCCGATCCGGTATTTAAACAGTCTTCCATATCTATTGCCGGTTCTTATATTTTTGATAAGCATAACCCTAAAAAGATTATTCAGAGAAAATGAAGTATTCATTATTTTTCGCATGTACTATGCTGCTTGGCGCGTGCACCAATATGGAAAATGCTGAGCCGGCTAAGCGCAACACGTTTATAAAATTATACAGCGGCATACGGGGCATTGATGCAGCCGCTGCCGAGGTTACCCCAGACGGATACATTGTATTAGGTAACATGACGCTTACACGCGACTCTGTTATTACTGTGGTATTTAAAACCGATAAGCAAGGTAATCGCACCACTCCTATCCGGTATTACCAGGGTGGTTCGGGTAGTGCCATAAAAGCGTTGGCCGGTAACCAGGGTTTTATTATTGTAGGCCAACGTATTAAAACCGACCCGGGTGCCGCTCAAACCGATAACATTGATGTTATTTCGGCCCGCATGCTGCACATCAGCAACGATTTGGATAGTATTAAAACCATTTACTTACGTGATGAAACCACGCAGGCAATAAAAACTGATTACGGTGCTACTGCTGTTACAATTACTCCCGCAGGTAAAGTAGTTGTGTTGGGAACATATCAGGAAACATTATCCACACCCGTTAAGCCCTACCTGCAGCAATTTAATGCCACGTTTACAACTCAGGAAAGTTTAGTACAATACAACTTGTTACAGCGCAGTTATCGTAATTCAAAATCAGTACATGCGTTGGGCGATACATTCATCTGGGCCAGTTCCATTGCCTTAGAACAACAAAATTTTGATTTTTCTTACCTATCCATTCCGTATGTACAAAGCGGATCGGTATTTACAAATTACAGCTCATTCGGAGAAAATACACCCACAGCCCAATCATTGCGACCAAATGATATTCAACCTGCACTCACCACCGGATTTGGTGTAGTGGGTACAAGATCAAACCCCAACAACAGTGGTTCTAATATGTTTTTTGTGTTTGTGGATTTTCTGGGCAACATTAAGCCGGCAACCATGACTTACTTTGATGCACTTGCTGGAAACAGCGAGGCCACTACATCAGAAACTGAAGATTATGGAACCGCAATAACCGCTACATCCGATGACAGTTTTGTTTTAGCTGGTCATTTTACTTCCAACTCACAAATAGGAAGTGGCCTCAACGATATATTGTTAATCAAAGTTGGAACGCAAGGAAGTTTACAATGGATGAAAACATTGGGGGGTACCGGCAGCGAAACAGTAAGCACCATACGCGAAACCGAGGATGGAGGCTTATTGATTTGTGGTACAAATACATTGGGTAATGTTCCTTCTATATTTTTAATTAAAACAGATCGAAACGGAGAGTTAAAGGATTGATGTCTATGAAAAAAGCTTTACAGGGCATACTAATTTTATTAATCGCAACTTGCTGGTTTAACGCTGCCGCACAAATACAAGAACCAACCAACCATGTTACGGGGTTTTCGGTAACAGCATCGAGTAGTTCTGAAATTACTTTATCGTGGACAGATGCAACGGGACCTACCCTTCCGGAATTTTACCTGATCTTAGGGAGAAAAACGACAGGCGGAACTTTTGCCGCAGTAGGCTCAGGCGATATTCCTTTAATACCAGCCGATGCAGACTGGAGTGATGGAAACTTTGCAGCCATTGTGGCCTTTTCAGATCCTAACATTTTTAATATTACCGGCTTAGATGCTGAAACTGAGTATGAGTTTGCTATCTATTCCTATCGCACCACCGGTGGAACTCCCGGAGAAGCCGACTATAAAGAAGGTGGAAGACCCAGCGCTACGGATTTTACTTTCTCGTTAGAACCTGGCGGACATTCAACCACATTTACAGCTACACTCAATGGTACTACTACCATCGACCTGGCGTTTGATGCTGCTAATACACTCACAAATGCCGATGGGTACTTAATTTACAGATTAGCCGGAAGTGCCGTAAACTTGACGGGCCTAACCGATGGAGGAGCTCCACCTGATCCATTAAATGGTGCTACCTTAATTCATACTACTACAGGCACTGCCACCACCTATGCTGATAGCGGCTTACCGGGGGGGGCAACATATCACTACGCACTGATACCCTATAATTACAACGGAAGCAATGCCAGTACCTATAACTACCTGAATAATGGTGCTGCACCGGCAGCATCAGCAACGACTACTTTGGTTGTAACACTTAATCAAATTGCCGGTGGTGGTAGCAATATAGCCGCAAGTCCTTTAAATAGTGGTTCAACCGATCAGGCTATTTTAGGATTCTCCATTACTACCAATGGCCCCACCACATTTAATGCGCTAACTGTTTCGCTTACTACCACAGCAACCGGCAAATTTCTTAATCCGCGCATTTTCAAATCCACCGATGCTGTATTTGGAGGCGATGCCAGCATAAACACCGGCACAATCGGAACACAATTACAGTTTAATGCCGTCAATGAAAACTTAACTGCCGGAACAACTAATTACTTTATAGTTGTAAATGTTGAAGCCGGTGTAAATGCATCCACCCTGGCCACCGAACCTTCATTTACACAAGCGGGTATTACGTTTATAAACCCTGCCATTACACCGGGTACCATTACGCTTACCGGCACTAATTATTCGTTTGCCGATGCAACGCCACCCAACATTAGCTTCCAACCGGCTAATGCCACTGTTAACTTTTCGGCTGTGGGAAATATCGTAATAAGCTTTGACGAGCCCATTCGCAAACTTGACAATACACCAATTACCGGCACTGATATTGAAGGCGGGCTTATTGAGCTTAAAATAACAAATAATGGCGGTGCATCTGTGGACTTTGCAGGTAGTATTAACGGTGCAAATACAGTTATTACCTTAAACCCTACCAGCACACTGTTACCAAATCAGGTTTATTATGTTGAAGTAAATCCGGTTGAAGATAGTAACAACAATGCAACCGTTGCGCAAAGTATAACCTTCACAACCGAAGATAGACCGGCTATTACAAGTTTTACACCAACTGCAACCTGTATTGGTAATAATGTTACTGTAAATGGCACTCGCTTTAGCGGAACGGGAAATCCTGCATCTGGTAACTCAGTTCCTACTATTACTGTTAACGGAGTAACAATACCCGCTGCCAACATATTACCTGGCCACTCCAGTACTTCTGTAACATTTACGATACCGGCTGGTGTTTCAACAGGAGCAATTACAATACGAAACAACGATAGCGATTTAGTAAGCAATAATTCGGCATCTAACCTCACAGTAAATCCAGCCATTAATACCGGAATTTCTGTTACTCCGGCAACAACTAACCCTTCTCAAAATTCAAGTGTGAACATTACTGTAGGTACAACACAAAGTAATAACTACTCGTATCAATTGGTAATAACTGCTGCTCCTGCGAGTTACGTTCCTGCACCCGAATCAAATATTGGAGCAGCCCAGGTTGGTAATAATGGTAACTTAGTTTTTAGCACCGGTACATTAAATTTTACAGGCAGCTATCAATATAAAATAAGGGTATCCAGAGCAGGCTGTAGCAGTCTTGATCTCACTAGCACTGTTACCCTAAATGTAATCGCATTATCTGCTAATGCGGGAGCCGACAGATCGGTTTGTGCTGGACAAAACACTGTACTTGGTGGCGACCCACCTGCAGTTGGTGGCGGTGGAATATTTGCCTATTCCTGGACATCCACTCCTTCTGGATTTACAAGTAGTAGTCCAAACCCTATTATTAACCCAACGGTAACACGTATTTATAATCTAACCGTTACAGATAATTTTTCTAACACCGCCAGCAGTAGCGTTACGATAACGGTAAATGCTATCCCCACAGTTGAGTTTATTCCTTCTGGCACTGATCTGAATGTACGAACTCAATTTAATAACTCAGAAAACCCATACGAGCTTGCTGCCTCTGCAACCCCCGCAGGTGGATCGGGTGAATTTAGCGGGTTAGGGGTTAGTTTATTCCCAAATGGTAAATACTACTTTTCTCCACAAATTGCCGGTACTGCCAACAATCCCATTACCATTACTTATACTCATACATCACCTAATAACTGTATTAGCTCTACCACAATACAAGTCAATGTGTTCGCATCAAACGTGATTGTCAATAACCTGAATAATTTCTATTGTACTGCCGGAGGTTCAAGCGGTGTCCTTAGCCACAACCCACTTATCATCCCCCCTGGATTTACTTATACTCGTATGCGACTCTACAAAAGTGGAGTTGGCTATTTAGACGCAATAGACCCACTGAATTATCCAAATTATTTTTCAGAAACACCTCTTAGTAATCCCAAAACATACCAATTAAATCCTTCGCTGGTAGGAACAGGATACTACTTTGTAGATATTTTTGCATCAAATGGAATTTTTGAACAATTACTAACTTGGGGCACGACCGAAATTTTCAACAACCCGGCACCTCCACTTTTTGAACCCATACCTTCATTCTGTGTTTCTGATGTAATCAATTCAAACAGGGTTCAGGTTAATGCTGTTGGCACGGTTACCTGGTACAACAATGGTGGGTCGCCCCCTACCTCCATCATAACGGGTATTGCCAGTACCACAAGGCCCACCTTTGCTGAATTAGGATTGGATGAAAATTTTTCGGGCGTATTTACCAAGTACATGACACAAACCGTAAATGGTTGCGCCAGTGTTGCCACAACTGTTTCTATTACAGTTAATAGTAACCCTTCGCCACCCGGTATTTCTAACCCCACACCTATATGCTCTGGCGATTCATTTACAAACTTAGTAGCTACCGGAGGTGGGGCAGCATTTAAGTGGTATGGAACCCTGGGGCCCAACACGCCTGATTATAATACTGTTTACACCCCTGTTGGAAATACTGTAAATCCAAGCGATTTGCTTGTGCCCAACACGGTAATTTCAACCCAGACTTTTCAACGTTATGTTTCAAGATTTATAAACGGTTGCGAGAGTCCCGTTGCTGGTGTGGATATTGTGGTCCGCGAAAAACCAATTCCACCGCTTGCAGCATCGCCCACCTATTGCCTGGATGAAACGATTTCACCATATAATGTTACAACATCATCACCTGTTGCAACGGTACAGTGGTATTCGAATGCAAACCTAACAGGTCAAATTACTTCAATTGCTGATCCATTAAATGCAACCGCTTCCGAACTTAACATTGTTTCAAGTGCTGCGGGTAATTATTCCAGGTTTGTAACACAAACTATTAATCAATGCCAAAGCGAAGGGCGTCTGGTAGCAACTACGATCAATCCATTGCCCTCGGTAAATGTAGTTCCCGATTTTTCTGCTTTGTGTAAATCATCCGAACCTGTAAGATTAAGTGCCTCACCAAGTGGTGTGGGTGCAGCATGGGGCGGCTCTGCAACACCCGGATTAAGTAACATTGATCTGCTTGCTGGTCAAGCCATACTCGACCCGGCCAGTGCAGTATTTGTTCCAGGTCAGAACTACTCATTACAATATACATTCACGGATGGCTCAACCAGTTGCTCCAATACTGTAACTAAAAACTTTACAATTTACCCCAGCATAATTCCAAGCTTGGCCATTGGCGATATTTGCGATAATACATTCATACCCATTGCCAATACTTCCTCCATTACTCCTGCAGCCGCTACCTCTACAATTGTTTCTACCGGCTGGAATTTTGATGATGGCGATATTATTACCGAAGGCTCGGGGCCTCTGCCAACACCATTGCACGGAGGACGAACACGGGGTGACTATTTTAATTTAGAACATAAATATTCAGGCGTTGGATCAAAAACGATTCGTTATACGATGTCCACCTCCGATGGCTGTACGGTTAACGCGCAACAAACAATAACTATTAATCCTGTTCCCAACGCAGATTTTACCTGGACAAATGCTTGTTTGGGTTCGGCTACTCAATTTAATGCCACAACCAATCCCAATCTGGACTTATCGATCAGCTCTTACGCCTGGAATTTTACAAAAAACAATAGCTTGTCAAGCACACCAACATCCGGTAGCGGTAAAAACCCAACATTTTTATATGCTCTTTCCGGAAGAGATGCTGTTGAATTAATTGTTACAACGTTTGCCAACTGTAAAGATACCGTTCAAAAACCGGTGTTTATTGTTCCAACCTTTCAGCCCATAAACTCCGGCACTTCGTACGATCAAAATTTCAATACCGATTCGGATGGATGGATTGCAGGCGGCACCAACACATCGTGGCAGTTTGGAGTACCTGCCGGTACTGTAATTTCAAGAGATTCTTCCGCTACCGGCTTAGGCAATGCATGGGTTACAAACCGGACCGGGTTATACAATCCGTTAGAAAAATCGTGGGTACTAAGTCGATGCTTTAGCTTTGCCACCTCTAAGCCCGTAATAGCTATGGATGTGTGGGCCGATACTCCCGGAGGTATTGATGGTGCCGTATTACAATATAACCTGAGTGGCAATATTTTAAATGATGCCGATTGGCTTACGGTAGGTACGGTTAACTCGGGCATTAATTGGTATCAGCAGCAAGGCATTGCCAGTAAGCCCGGAAATCAAAGTTTATTTGATTACGGCTGGTCGGGTAATCAGGAAGATGGCCGGTATAAATCCTGGAAACATGTGGTACATAAACTTGATGCGGTAGGTGGTGCGAATGGCGTAGTTTTTCGATTAGCCTTTGCCAGCACCAATACGGGTACGCGCGAAGGATTTGCGTTTGATAATGTATTTATTGGCGAACGAAATAGAAATGTGCTGGTTGAAAGTTTCACCAATGCCAATGCAACTGACGCTACCGTGCACAACCAACAGTTTAATACCTTTCCTTCTGGTGGAGCCAGCGAAGTAATTAAACTGCAATTTCATACTAACTTTCCGGGTGCAGATGCCGAAAATCAATTATCACCCGCAATCAATAATGCCCGCACCGCATTTTACGGAATAACAACTGCTCCCACACTGCGCATTGATGGCTTGTTTAACCAAACCGGCACTGCATTCCAATGGGCCGATGCTGTATTCAATAGCCGCGTGCTGGAACCCTCGCCAGTTAAAATTGATATCAGTACTCCGGTTAAAGATGGAAGTATTGTTAAAATTAACGGTACAATAACCAATACTACCTCATCCGTACTCTCCTTAACCGGAGCCAACCTTTTTGTGGCGGTTGTTGAGAAAAGTGCAGGAACCTATACAAACGTAGTGCGTCAATTGCTTCCCACAGCAGCCGGAATTCCGCTCGATTTTGTTATCGATCCGCTGGAGTCGGTTTCAATACCCGAGATAATCTGGAGCGACCGTAAACTTGTGTCTGCTGCTACTAACAACAGCGCTATTGTTGTATTTATACAGTCTATTCGCGCATCCAATCAGCAAATATTACAAGCCCAGATTTTTAATAACCCGGTGGAACCAGATGTTATTACCGCCATCGAAGACCTGGCCGAGTATATTCAAATTTACCCCAACCCGGCTAATGCAAGTTTTGAAATTGAGTTACCAACCAAAGCTGAAAGTCGTTTAATGGTTAACCTGATAGACCCGGTTGGTCGCCCAGCCCAACAACTCTACTTCGAAAAAGGCGAGCAAACCAAAACAGTAAACACACAACACTTAGCACAGGGAATTTATGTAGTGCAAATTAGCTCGGGCAAAACCGGTGTAGTAAGAAAGAAGGTGCTGATAGTCCATTAAAGCTTATAGTATTAAATCCAAAGTTTAAGTAACCCGTCTTTTTAAACTTTGGATTTATTAATTGTAACTCGCATACTTCACCAAAAACTCCTCTGCCTTTAGCACTTCCATTTTTGAGAAGGAAAAATCGACTGTATCTTCGGTTATTATACAAGAGCAATTGGTTTGTTCGGCTGCGTAGTACTCTAGCCCATCTTCAAAGTCAGTAATGGTTTTGTTTGCCAAGGTTCGCATTACAACCCTCGTATCAACTGCTGCGATTTTAATTTTACTGCACAGCACTTGCATTTTCTTTAACGCCCCCACTCTACCTGATTTCTTCTCAGCAAAATAAAATGCAATAGCCAAACAAATAGGCGATGTAAACAATGTGTATCGGGGGTGGTCGGCAAGACTCAACAATTTGGCCGCATACGGAAACACCGGATACTCTTTGTTTAGTACGGTTACCAGAACGTTGGCATCCAAAAATATTTTCATTTCTGTGATTTCAAGAATTCATTCCGTAACGATTTCCGGCTGCGTTTTTTGGTTCTGTATTCAGCCTTGCCTTCTGCTACTTGAATTACCCAATCGGCAACTGCAATGTCCTCCAGGCTAGCGTAAGATTGATGTGTGATCTTATCATAGAGAAGTTCTGTTAACCGCGATAAACTAATGTTTTGTTTATCGGCAAATCTCTTGGCGCGCTCAATTACAGTGGCATCAAATCTTAAGGTTATTTTTGCGTCCATACATCCATAATTATACGGCAAAATTAAAAAAATAACACGTACTATTCCGCCCCAAAACCACCACCCTTTTATATGTAGGCTGATTCGGGCGAAAACCGCAAAATCATTCAAATTTTCCAGTTTCTTTCTTTGCTAAAGCGAGTTTAAAATGTAAGTTTCTTTGGCTAATTTAACCGTTTAAAGTAGCACCAAACTTCGCTTATTAGTATGGAAATGTTCCTTAAAGCCGATACCTGGCTGGCCCTGCTTACACTTTGTTTTCTGGAAATAGTTCTCGGTATCGACAACATCATTTTCATTTCCATCGTCTCCAACAAGCTACCAGAAGAGCAGCGGCCTAAAGCCCGCAACCTGGGCCTGGGGTTGGCGATGTTTGTACGCATTGTGCTGTTGCTTTGCATTACATGGATCATTGGTTTTGTAGAGCCACTCTTTACAATACCCGCCAACTTTCTGATTAAACACGATATGGCTTTTAGTGGTAAGGATTTAATTCTTGGCTTTGGTGGTTTGTTCTTAATCGCAAAAAGCACTTTAGAAATCAATCATGAAATGGAAGGCGATGATGAAGAAGAAACTTCTATTGGTAAGGCCGCAACGGTAACTTTTGCCGGCACCATTGTTCAGATAATTTTATTGGACATTATCTTTTCATTCGATTCTATTCTTACTGCAGTAGGTATTGTTCCGCCCGAGCAGGTAGTGATCATGATTATTGCTGTTATTGTTTCCATTATTGTTATGATGTTCTTCTCCGGTGCCATCAGTACGTTTATTAAAAACCATCCTTCTATGGAAGTGCTGGCATTGGGCTTCCTCATACTAATTGGCTTTACACTATTGTTAGAAGGTTTGCACCAGGAAATCCCGAAAGGATATATCTACTTTGCAGTAGCTTTTTCGCTACTGATCGAGTTTACCAATATACGGGTGCGTAAAAAACGAAAAGCAAAATCAAACCCGGTAAAACTGAACAAAGGGTATGACGATAAACAACTGGAAGAAGCTGTTAAAGAATTGAATAAATGAGTTTGAGCGAAACAGACCTGCGTTATCCTATTGGTAAATTTACACCACAACAAAGTCATACATCTGCTGAAATTTCAGCAGCTGTTAACCACATTCGTGAACTGCCCCAGCAACTTGAAGCCGCAGTAACAGGATTAACCAACATCCAATTAGATACCCCGTATCGCGAAGGCGGATGGACCGTAAGACAAGTAGTCCACCACGTAGCCGATAGCCACATGAATGCCTACATCCGTTTTAAGTGGACGCTTACTGAAGACACACCCATGATAAAAGCTTATAACGAAAAACGGTGGGCCGAAACTCCTGACGCATTGTTACCGGTAGAAATTTCGCTTTCGGTAATAAAGGCATTGCATCAAAAGCTTCCATTGTTACTGGAAAGTTTAACCGAAGAACAGTTGTTACGAGCATTCATTCATCCGGAAACACAGAAGCAGGTGGTATTGCACAATATGATTGCTATGTATGCATGGCATGGCGCCCATCACACAGCCCACATAACCGAACTTCGAAAGCGAATGAATTGGTAGTATGCAGGCTTATCGTGCCCCCGCAATCCTGTTTACCAATCACCTCGAAACCATTTACCCGGCCTTGTTTCGTACTGTAACCGGAGTTACCTATTCGCGCGAGCGCATGATTACCCCCGATCAGGATTTTCTGGATCTGGATTGGATTAACAACAACTCGGATAAACTCGTCATTATCTCGCACGGATTGGAAGGGAATAGTGAGCGCGCATACATAAAAGGTATGGCAAAGATTTTTTCGCAGAATGGCTACGATGTGTTAGCCTGGAATTACCGGGGTTGCAGCGAAGAAATGAATTGGCAATTACGGTTTTATCACAGTGGCGCTACCGATGATTTGGATCTTGTTGTTCAATACGCCATCACCAAAGGTTATGCTGCAATAAACCTGGTTGGCTTTAGCCTGGGTGGAAACCTTACGTTGAAATACGTGGGTGAACAAGCACATACACTGGCCAAACAAATAAACCGGGTGGTGGCATTCTCTGTACCCTTGCATTTACATAGCTGCAGCATGCAAATTACATCCAGTGCTTATGGTATTTACTCAAAACGGTTTTTAAAAACGCTAAAGCAAAAAGTAAAATTGAAAGCCAGCATGATGCCCGGTATTGATATACAACCATTAGATCGCATTAATACTTTATTTGATTTCGATGATGCCTACACCGCTCCCATACATGGTTTTGCTGGTGCGCTGGACTATTATGAAAAATGCAGTTCGCTTTATTTCTTAGATCATTTAAGAAGACAAACTTTATTGGTAAATGCAGCAAACGACCCCTTTTTGAGTACCCGGTGCTACCCGAATAACTTTAAAGAACATATCTATTTAAAAACTGAATACCCACAACATGGAGGCCATGTGGGGTTCGCACAGTTTACTAAAAATGGGGTATATTGGAGCGAACTGCGGGCATTGCAGTTTATTCAATCTGGAATATGACAGAACGTTACGCCATTCATTCAAACCTGAACCAACTTGTTGCACGATTTGGAATTGAAGAGGCACCGGGTTATACACCTTGCTACAATGCATCTCCCGGCAAATTGCTCCCCGTTATAACCCATCAAAGCCCACAAGGGTTTTCTTTTTTTTATTGGGGCACGGCTCCGGCATGGATAAAAAACAAAACATTGGCCGAGCGTATCATCAACACGCGTGTAGAATGGATTCAGGAAAAGCCCTTGTTACGCAAAGCATTGATGCGCTATCGTTGCCTTATTCCTGCAAATGGATTTTATGCGTGGAAAAAAATCGGCAAAAAATCACTTGTACCGCATTTGTTTACACCTCAACAAGCTCTTATCTCGTTTGCAGGAATATGGGAAGAATATGACGATCAGGATGGAAATTCATTTCACACCTTCTCTGTATTAACCATGCCGGCTACTGCACCCGTGCTATCCGTTACAGATCGGATGCCGGTAATATTTAACCGCGAACAAGAATTGATTTGGTTAAACCCCCATGCAACTGAATTACAACTATTGGCTTTAATCAAGCCTTTGGATGAAAATGCGTTAACCAGCCATGTTGTTTCGCCCGCTGTTTTTTCTCCTGATGTTGATAAGCCCTCGCTCCTGCTGCCCGCTCCACCGGCCGATCAATTCGGAAATTTAACTTTGTTTGATTAATAGTTTAATTAGGCTAATTTAGATACGCTTACCGCGCGGATCTTCTTACTCAAACCCATCATCCTCTTCCTCCTTCTTCTTATCATTCGGGTTTTCAACTGGCTTTGCCTTATCAGCTTTCGCTTTTTTATTAAACAATCCGCCTAACAGTTTCTTCTTTGGCTTTGTTTGTGTTTGGATAGAGTCGGCCTCTTGTTCTTCATTTGAAACGGACAGGCTATCGGCCAGCAGTTTCTTCTTATCTTTTTTCTTGAACAGGTTTTTAAACAATCCACCTTTAGATTTTTTATCGGTTTTTTTCCTGGCTGCCTGCACTTCGCCCTCTTCCATCATAGCCGCACGTACATCTGGTAACACCAATACATCGCGGAAGTACCAGAGGTAAGCATCCTGATCGATGTTATACTTCTCTTTGGTTTTGGTTATCATGTAAACGCTGTCTTCTGCTTTGCGGGGTTTAGCTACCTGGGCGGTAAGCGTGTCCGAAATGCTTCGGGCGGCACTATCTAATTCTGCAGCTATATCGAGCGAATCGGATTGCTTTTTGGGATATACAGGCTTCATCTCAACCGTGCGCAACGACCTTAATGCTTGCTTGTATGTTTTTTCTGGCAGCAGCAGATAGCGCCCTTTCTTTCGTTTCCGCACCTGCGGCAACGCTGGTCCGGGTAAGGCATCACTCTTTCGCCAGGTTGAATCGCGCGCGGGGAGTGTAATGGTTTTACTGTTTGCCGAAGCCAATACCTCGCGCGGTTGGGTGGTGCTTTCGTTGTAATAGAAGAATTTCTCGCGGGCTGTTGGCTTATCATAAATAAATGAGCTCTGGTAAGCCGGGCAAATAAGGCGTTGGGTACAGGCTCCCATAACCAGCAATAAAAATGTACATACGAATAATGCCCGTATCATTCCTATAGACGTTCGCAATCAACAAAAGTAATTAATTAACTCCAGTAATACACGGTGGTTTGGCAACCCTAAATTACTGAAAATCAAACCTAAAGCTGCTTAAATTCTGCCTTGACCCTGGCTGGCAGGCCGGCCACAACCAGTTTATACGAATCGTCAATCCATTTTTTCACCAACTTATCTGGCAAGCCTTCATTCATCAGTACTGTATTCCAGTGTTTCTTATTCATGTGATAGCCCGGGAGCACTGCCGGATATTGTTCACGCAAAAGCATAGCTTCTTCCGGATCGCATTTCAGATTTATACTTTCAAAAATAGTTACATCGGCCAGGGCAAACATTTTACCCATTACCTTAAACACCATTGTTTGTTCACCAAAAGGAAACGCTTCGGTTACCCCGCGTTTGGCTAAGCAATAACTTCTAAACTGCTCTACGTTCAAATGAAACGCTTTAAGATGAGGTATAGTACACCAATCAAAAAAATGACAATTGAAATTTTATTGATGCCGTGCATCATTCTGATGTTGGTATTGGTAGGGCGTGCCGGATCTTTCTTGCGAAAAAAATACCCACCTACTTCACCCAACGAGAAAAACTCGCGTAACGAAAGTTTTTTCTTTTCTCTGGTTGTTGCTTGCTTTTCCATAATGTTTAGTGTGTTACGGATTGAGGCTCAATCCAATTATTATCTTCCTGAATAAGCCCGATCAAAGCATCTACTGCCTGTGGTGTGGGCACATTTCGTTTTACTACTTCTTTACCCCTATATAAGGTAATGCGGCCTGGCCCTGAACCTACGTAGCCATAATCCGCATCGGCCATCTCGCCCGGGCCATTTACAATGCACCCCATAATACCAATCTTAATTCCTTTTAAGTGGCTGGTGCGCGATCTGATTTTTGCGGTAGTCTCTTGCAGATCAAACAAAGTTCTTCCGCAGGATGGGCACGAGATATATTCTGTTTTGGAAATACGCGTGCGGGTTGCCTGCAAAATTCCAAAAGCTGTTTCGTTAATCATTTTATCCGAACCACTCCGTTCGGCCGCAATAAATACGCCATCACCCAAGCCATCAATCAACAACCCGCCCATATCAGTAGCGGCATATAATTGCAATTGATCGGGTTGCAAATCGGCATAGGCCCTGCCAATGATAACCGGTGCATAACAATTCTGGTTAATGAGTTCAATAAATAACCTGCGTTGTTCGGCAAGCCCGTGTTCATTGTAGGTATCAATCAACAGCACAGCCGTTGCATCCGTCTTTATGGCTGTAATAAACTCGCTGGTAATATCCTTAAGCTGAGTGTAGATAAAATTGATTTCAGTTGAACGTTCAACTCCAGCCAGGTAATCGTTCGGATGAATGAACGGATAACTGCGGGGTTTTTCTTTTACCTTCAGCCACGTTGCATGGTTGTAGATAAAACCAAGTGTACCCGGAATTTCAAAGTCAACTGTTTTATCGCCCAGAAAAATGTAATCGCAGGCCATATCGGTGATATTCCACTTGTCTAACGGAACGGAATAGTGATAGCCTAAGGCAAACAACGAAGCTGTTGTTATTTTTTCTTTGGCGGAAAAATCAGCCACTACGCGCGGAACCTGATGGCCACCGATATTACCAACCTGAGTTGTATGCCTGCGTGTATAGGCATACGGATTAATGGAATTGGTTGTAATCTCCGGAATGCTGTACGAAGTTTTGCGCGTTACATATCGATCGGCAAGCATTTTAGCAACAGGTACTTCTGCTTCTGGTTCTTCGGTTAACGATACGCGTATTGTATCTCCAAGCCCATCTTCCAGCAACGTACCAATTCCAACCGAAGATTTGATTCGACCGTCTTCCCCATCGCCTGCTTCGGTTACACCAAGATGCAACGGATAAGGTTGAAAGTTTTCTTCATCGAGCTTTTGTACCAACAACCGGTAAGCCTGCACCATTACTTGCGGATTACTTGCCTTCATTGATAATACAATATCGTAGAAATTCAAATCCTCGCAGATGCGTAAAAACTCCAAGGCTGATTCTACCATACCCAGCGGTGTATCGCCATAGCGACTCATGATGCGATCGGAAAGTGAACCATGGTTGGTGCCAATGCGCATAGCCGTGCCATACTCTTTGCAAATCTTTACCAGTGGCGTAAACTTTTCGCGAATGCGTTCCAGTTCGGCCTGATAGGTAGCATCGGTATATTCAATTTCTTCGAAACGCTTTTTATCGGCATAGTTGCCGGGGTTAACCCGAACTTTTTCTACTAAGCGCGCTGCAAGCTCGGCAGCGTTGGGTGTAAAGTGTATATCTGCTATAAGCGGAACTTCATATCCGCGTAAGCGTAATTCTTTTTTGATCTCGGCTAAGTTTTGGGCTTCTTTAATGCTGGGTGCGGTAATGCGTACATATTCGCAACCTGCTTCTACCATTCTAATGGTTTGCTCTACCGAGCCTTTGGTATCCATCGTGTCGATGGTAGTCATGGATTGAATGCGAATTGGATTATCGCCCCCCATCGGCACTCTGCCAATGTTTACCACGCGGGTTTTTCTGCGGTTGTAGCTAACCAGACTGTTGCAATATTGTTTTACCTGAAGTACCGAATTCACAAGCTGAGATTTAGTAACAAAGTTAACCAAAAACCTTGCAGGTCTTTTTATTATCAGTTTAAACACCTACACGGTTTGAGAAATCTGAAAGGTGTTTAATTAACACCGTAAAGACCTTCCTGGTTTAAACATTTTTTAAATGTCGCCTAATTGGGGCCGTATCAGCAACTCTTCCACCACGCTGTGAGGCGATAGCGACCAGGCTGAGAATACGGCCTCGGCTACATCCTCAGGTTTCATAAACCGGCTATCTGGCAGGTCTGTTCCTTCCCAACTGGCTGTTTTGGTCGCCCCCGGCAAAATTGCGGTTACGCGAATGCCCTTGGGTTTTAATTCTTCGCGCAGCACTTTTGAGAAACCCAGCAGGGCAAATTTTGAGATTGCATAAGACCCTCCGTTGGGGTAAGCCTTAATACTGGCGATTGAGCACATATTAAAAATATGGCCCGCGTTCATTGCTGAAATCAGTCCGCGTGTAGTGTAGTAAGCACTGTACAGGTTGGTTTCAATCATGCTTTCCAGCGTGCCTGCCGGTTCGGAAAGTACCGAGCCTGGAATAAAATATCCGGCATTATTTACCAGCACATCAACAGGTTGGTTTAAGGCCAAAATCTGACCGCAGAAGTTTTTTACCTGCATCGGATCGCGCATATTGGCAACAAGAGCATGCACCTTTACGCCATGCTTTTCCAAATCCGATTTAAACGAGGCCAGGTCGTTCGCATTCCGTCCGCAGGTAGCTACATCAAAACCTGCTTTGCCAAAACGCTCGGCTATAGCCCTACCAATACCTTTACTGCCTCCTGTTACTACTATCAGTTTGTTCATTGGATTTGTTTTATCTTTGGGCAAGTTAGCATTTGATTTTTATTGCATGAAGGGTTTTGGTCGGTACGTGATCTTTATGGGTTCGTTGTTTGTACGCAGGGAAACTTTTAAGACCTACTATAATCTTACGTTGGAAGAATGTGCGCAGATCGGGCTTAAATCCATTCTGCTTTTTATGCTGGTTTCTACCTTTATGGGTGCTGTAACCACCATTCAAACGGCTGCCAACCTGGTTAGTCCGTTTGTACCTCGCTTTGTAATTGCGCAAGTGGTTCGTGAAATGACTATACTGGAACTAGCCCCAACTATTATGGCCGTAATTTTTGCCGGAAAAGTTGGTTCCAGTATGGCGGGCGGTTTGGGAACGATGCGCATTACAGAACAAATTGATGCCCTTGAAGTAATGGGTATTAATTCAGCATCATACCTGGTGCTGCCTAAAATTATTGCATCGCTGCTGATGTATCCGTTGTTGGTAATTGTAGCGGCTGTGTGTGCCATTATGGGGGGCTATATTGTGGGAAGTCTTACAGGAGCCCTTACACCCACCGAGTATGTTTATGGTATTCGTTATACGTTTAACCCTTACTTTATTTCATTTGCATTAATTAAGTCGTTCATGTTTGCCTTTCTTATCAGTTCCATTTCTTCTTTTAAAGGCTACTATACAAACGGTGGCGCCTTAGAGGTAGGTATTGCAAGCACCAATGCCGTAACTACCAGCATTATTGCTGTTCTATTATCCGATTATTTTCTTGCCTACCTGTTGTTATAAGCATGATAAAGATTAATAACATAACAAAAAGTTTTGGTGATAAACCCGTGCTGGGTGGAATAAGTGGTGAGTTTGAAAAAGGAAAAACCAACTTAATTATCGGCTCAAGCGGTACTGGCAAAAGTGTGTTATTAAAATGCATTGTCGGGTTGATTTACCCCGATAGCGGAAATGTATATTTTGACTTACGAAATTTTACAGAAGCCGATAAGGAAATGAAATCCGAAATCAGGCGTGAGATTGGAATGTTATTTCAGGGTGGTGCCCTGTTCGATTCTAAAAACGTTGAAGAAAATGTTATGTTCCCGCTGAATATTCTTACCCGCATGAGTGAGGCTGATAAAATTGAGCGGGTTAACTTTTGTTTAAAACGCGTAGGGCTGGAAGGTGTAAATAAGAAAATGCCCTCTGAAATAAGTGGTGGAATGAAAAAACGTGTGGGCATTGCACGTGCCATTGTAAATAACCCCAACTATCTTTTTTGTGATGAACCCAACTCCGGTCTTGATCCACAAACTTCGGTGGTGATTGACGAACTGATTATGGAAATTACCCATGAGTTTGATATCACCACGGTTGTAGTAACGCACGATATGAATTCCGTGCTCGGCATTGGAGAAAAGATTATGTTCTTGTATAAAGGAAGTAAACTTTGGGAGGGCTCTAACAACGATCTTACCCACTCGGGTGTAAAAGAACTGGATGACTTTGTGTTTACAAACAAAGTTATGCGCGGCCTGAAAGGCACTTAAAGCTGTGGTAGCTCCACATAAAAAGTTGTTTGCCCCGGTTTGGATTCAAACCAGATGCGGCCACCGCTTAGCTCAATACCTTGCCGTGCAATTGCTAACCCAAGCCCGGAACCTGATTTTTTAGTTGTGAAGTAGGGTACAAAAATTTTATCCTGAAGTTCAGCCGGAATACCAGCACCGTTATCCTGCACCAGCACCATTACCTTACCGGTTATTACTTTTAGTGAAACCATTACCACCGGATTTACTCCGGCCTGCAGGCCATTGAGTATCAGGTTAGAAAAAATACGATCTAACAGCTGCGGATCGCCATTTACAAATATATCAGCAAGTTCATTCCTGAAAATTACCCGACCGCCCTCGTATGTGCTGTAAAGGTTTACCGTTTTAGTAAGTAAGGTTACCAGATTCAACGGTTCCAGAATGGGTGCCGGCATGCGCGCAAACGCACTGAATGAAGATGCAATCTCGTTCAAAATCTCAACCTGATTAAGCAATGTATTAACCGATTGTTTAGCCCGGTCTTTCTCCAAACTATCCTTCGCCAACCACAACTCCATTTGCTGCAACGTTAACTTCATAGGGGTTAGCGGATTTTTAATTTCGTGCGCTACTTGTCGGGCAATTTCGCGCCAGGCACTCTCCTTCTGGCTGCGCGATAACTCAATTTTACTTTGCTCTAAGTTTTCAACCATCTTGTTGTATTCATTCACCATCAATCCAATTTCATCATCCGATTTCCATTCCAGTAGTTTATTGCCAGTAAGCGTAGTGTTACGCAAGGTGCGGGTAATAAACCGAAGTGGAAATGTGAGCGACTCCACCACATAAAACGACAGCATTGAAAAAATTAAAAAGATTAAAGTAAAAACAGTAAGTATGTTTGCCAGCACCGTAATTTGAGTTGCATCTAACGATTGAGCCGATTCAAAAAAAGGTAAACTGATTACACCTACTATAGTGGAGGTTTCGGATGCCCGCAATGTAAAGAAAGCGTTATTAAAATTCAGTGAACCAATATTATCATTCAAAACAAAAGCCACATCGCCCTGCCGGAATACACGCTCCCAGGCAACCCGATTCATCAATCCGGAAGAAAGCAATCCTTCGGCAATAGCCGGTTGACTGGAGCCTACCATCATTCCCTGCTTATCAAAAATGGAAACATCTACACCGGCAAACCGGGCCGCAATTCCAATCCGATCTTCCAACGCAGCTCTGTTTTCATCTGGGTTTTGTACATAGTCAGCCAATGCTGGTAAAAGATTTTCACCGAGCACACGTGCCTTGCTGATGTATTCTTCTGTTAACTGTATTTCGGCCGATCGGGAAACCCGGTTGAGTGTTGTGATGGCCACTACTACTAATGGTACCGCAAACGCCAGGTAAATATAAAGTTGAATCCGGGTGGCATAGTTCATGCGCTTGCCGGTTAACCACGAACGAATACTGAATACAACAAGTACAAGAGCTAACAAAACCACGCACAACACAAAGAAGAAAGAGAAATTAGTAAGTATAAAGAAGAAGGGATAGGCATGAGCCGTAACAATGGCAACCTGGCCGGCATCATCTTCAACGGCTGTGTGAATAATGTTATTCAATTTCACTCCTTTGCTATATAATTTTTCATCATGAAGTAATTCGAAATCAAAATCACGTTCATAATTAAAATTACCGAAGCTACTTTGAATCCGACCATCTGCTATAAAAGCAAAACTCTTGTCGCGATTCTCAAAGTATTCAGCAAAGCGACTGTCCACCAGCAATTCCGGATAAACACTTTGTGGAATAGTGCGCTTTAGTATTAAGTCAACTACCACGTAGCCCACCAGTTGGGTAGTACGCTGTACCGGAATAATCACCACATATCGTTTCCCCGTTTCAACCGATGCCGATCGGATAAAGTAAATCCCTTCATAATTAGTAGTATAAGCCGGGTTTATACTTTGTTGATTCCACTCAGACCAGCGATCGATAGAAAATTCGTCACCAGGCTCCTTCATTGGTGTAAAGAGATGAATTTGCAAATCGTACCGGTCGAAATACGAACTGAGGTAAACTTGTTTTATTTTTTGACGAGCCGCTGACCTGCTCAAAAAAGGACTTGTTAACCGCGATTGGATAAACGCATCGGCCATAACCCGTTTTCGTGTTTCATTCAGCAAGTACTCGGCCATAACATCTCTGTCAATCAAATAACTGCTTGCAAACCGAAATTGTGATTCAATTTTTTCTTCGTCTGAAAACCGCTTTACACTCCATGCATTTTGAACACCAAATGCAAGAAGTGCCAGAAAGAAATACAGAAATGAAATGAAAGCGCTCTTGCGCATTAACCGCAAGCGTGTTATGTGTAACACTATGAAGTATGGAACGGCAACAACAACTGTTATCCAATAATTTCTTCCTTCCAGAATGAAGTAGGCAATAAATAAAAGAATCGCAATCCCGAACAAAATTAAGAATGGCACACCGGATTTATTAAATGTTTTTGAAAGCCGGATAAATACATGCGTAAAGAAAAAACCACTTATTGCACCCATCAATAAAGAAAAAAAAGCAAGCACACGCAACGCATCCCACGCAAGTGTACGGGTTATATCCAGTGAAATGTCGGAATTATGAAATATGGTTTCTATAAACAAAAACGGATACAGAAATGAAAAGAGAGCCGCTAACAAAAACACGATACTGGCCACCCATTTCTTTCGTTTACCTGCTTGTTGAATCAATTGATGCACCACCTTCCAACGGGAGTAGGTAAAAAACACATACCCGCACAGCAACAAAATGCCAAGAGAGTTCAGTACTAAGTCGCCCACCGAAGCATTGTAATTTGAAGAAGCAAATGCCTGTGGACTGAATACGGACGATGGCCACCAGCGTGCCGGAAAATTAAGTTCTACCATCGTTATCCGGATGGCTACAAAAGCAAACGCCATTACCAAAAACGCTATCGCATATTTTCGTTGGCGATGTAGTGTTCGAACAAAAAAACTCAACAATAGCAGCAAACAAACTAATACCCCCACCCCAAACAACATTGAAAAAAAGCGCGGTCCGTTGGTGATCGGAACAACTACCTTAATTAATACCTGATCATTTACTGTAATTGATTCGCCCACTAAAGCTTCAGGTGGATATATGCGTACAGGATAAAAACTGAAAATTTCAATATTAAGTTGTGTGGGCAAATACCGATTCGTAATCGGATAACGCCTCAGTAACGGCAACATGGATATCAGTACTTCGCCAGTAGGTGCCGAAGTACGCAACACAATAAAATCACCCAAAGGAGTTTGCCAAAATTGTTCCGCACTGGAATCGGTTAACATTCGTGCTTCTGGTGCAAAATCCGTTTTGCTCCACGCTTTTAGCTCATGGTTCTCAAAAAGGTAATGCGCCCCTTTTAAGGTTGACCATACTAACGGTTTGGCTGTTATTATTTGTTTAGCTTCGGTTTGTAAACCGGCAAGTTCGGTCTCAAGATTAGATGAAATTGTTGCCGTTACATTGTTACTGCGATTATTATACAACTGCTCGCTTAAAAAGCTGCCAGCTAAACATCCAACCAAAAGAATAATAAGCCAACGCATGTACGGCACCGTTTCTTAAATGTAATAAATCCGGTTAAGATTTACGCTGAAGGCCGCCAAACCAATACAGCCATAACACACGCGACAAGCGAAAACTGATGGTCGAAAATAAAATTGCACCCGATACCAACGCCAGACCATACACCCAATCGGCCGGATTGAATACTAAGTATAAGATTAGCCATACGGCCACCATTATGGCAACTGTGAACGCATAACTTACAAACAATGCTCCAAAGTAAAATCCTGGTTCGGGGGTAAAGGCTGCTGCACATACCGGGCACCGGGTGTTCATAACTGCAAAATGCGTAACCTTTGTTAAGGGATATTGAAAGATATCGCCTTGGCGGCAACGGGGGCATTTGCCCGACCAAATGTGATTAAATGTATTGTTTGCGGCCGGCATTTTTACTGGTTCTATACCAAAAGAAAGCAATAATGCCAATGATCAGGTAAGGTGCCGCAAACAAGTAAAGAATACCGAAGTTTATTCCTGCAGCAATACCAATATCGCCATTGCTTACGTTGTTTTCCAGCGTGGTACGACACATAGCACATTGTGCCTGTGTATTAATTTGAACCGAAGCCAACATCACCAAAACCAGAACAACCCGAACTGCTTTCATGTGTTAATAATCTTTTTATTTAATGTCATGTGCCTGCATACCGTTAAGTCTGTTTCACGAATGGGGGTTTCTTAGCTTATGTGTAATAAGGACTAATCATAATATACACCACTACTCCACTAATAGCCACGTACAACCACAACGGGAATGTAAATTTAGCCAACGCTTTATGCCTTTCAAAATTACCCGATAAAGCTCTTGAAAAGGTAAACAGCACGAACGGTACTACCACTACCGATAAAGCTATATGACTGATCAGAATTATATAGTAGAAAATCTTCCAGCCACCTTCGCCACCATAAACGGTAGAGTCGCTGGTCATGTGATACACAACATACATCACTAAAAAAGCAGCCGATAAGCCCATGCAGATTTTAATCAGCCCTTCATGGAGTTTCCGGTTCTTCTTCTTAATGGCGATTATGGCAGCAATCAACAACACAGCCGTAAGACCATTGGTAGTAGCATAGAAGGGTGGTAAAAAACTAAAATCGTACCCGGGAATTTTTATTCTGAACAACGCTGCTACAGCAAGTGGCAGAATAATAGAAAGTGCAACTATTAAATTATGATACGGACCTTTTGTATGTTCAGCCATGTTAATATTGCTTTAATAATATTCGTATCTCAACCAGTAACCGGTCCGCCTCTTCGCGGGTGGATGGAGTATAGTAGCCACGTATTTGGCCTTGTGTGTCAATCAATACTGCAGTCCAGGGTTTGCGCAGAATAAATACACAATCTTGCCAAAAAGCCCAGGCATTGTTTGGATCAGGATATGAAATTGAAAAGGAATCATGTAGTTCTTTCCGAAGCCGGGTAAGATTTCGTTTCACTTCTACCATAGTATCCACCACTACCAATACAGGTTTGTTTTCGGATCCGATTCTTTGCATAACCGAATCCGGTACGCGGTACGGCACCGGATATGCACCACAAGTGCCCGTATCTTCCACGCCAGTTTGATAGTACACCGGAATGTTAAACTCGTTCTTACCAAACTTCCGCAGAAAAATAAAAATGAGACCCGGCAAGAGTAACGCTAAAAACAGATATACAATTTTTTTTGGCATCGACTGGTTAACATAAAAAGAAGGCTAAAGTTCATCACTTTAGCCTTCCCAATGAGATTAATTTTAAGTGCTAAAATACCGGCATTTTTATTCCTTCGTACACAAATGCCACCAACATCCAAACAATAAAAATGGTTGGTATCAATATCGACCAGAATAACACCTTTACCTCATGGCGTAAGTGCATAAATTCGCCCACAATGTAAGCTGCTTTTACAATGGTTAAGGCCACAAACACCCACACCCGCAGTTGCTTGTATTCGTGTGGAA
The DNA here is from genome assembly GCA_019638395.1 of Cyclobacteriaceae bacterium. Classification (GTDB taxonomy): domain Bacteria; phylum Bacteroidota; class Bacteroidia; order Cytophagales; family Cyclobacteriaceae; genus ELB16-189. Next base: position 702,385 of record JAHBTX010000003.1, on the reverse strand, counting down.
CTGTAAAGGCTATGATAAACTCAAAAATAGTTATTACCAATAGATACAAAGCTACCGTCCAAAGTTTTTTGATTTTTGCTTTATCGGGCGGAAGAACAGTAACCTGAGGTTCGTGCGCGTGATGTGCCATAATTATACGAGATAAAAGAATGTAAATACAAATACCCAAACCAAATCTACAAAGTGCCAGTACAAACCAACTTTTTCCACCATTTCATAATGGCCTCTGCGTTCATAAACACCTGTTACCGTGTTATAGTAGATTAAGAAGTTTAAGAGCACTCCGCTAAATACGTGAAAACCATGAAAGCCGGTTATGAAGAAAAAGAAATCAGCAAATGGTTGTGGCCCGTATTGATTGATGTGCAGGTTAGCACCATAGACTTCTTTTGTTACCCATTGTCCGTTTACAAAATCCTTTACCAAGGTAGGAGCATCGGCTCCTACAATAAAGTGCGTCCACTCCCAAGCCTGACAACTTAAGAATGTAATACCACCAATGATTGTCCACAGCATCCATTTTTCTACTGCTTTGCGATCCATTCTGTGGCCGGCTTCAACAGCTAATACCATGGTTACCGAACTCATGATGAGGATAAAAGTCATAATACCCACAAACACCAATGGCAACTCGTATCCGTGCAGGAAGGGTACCGCTTCGAAAACTTTTTCAGGCACTGGCCAGTATTCGGTAGAGAATTTAAAAGCGCTCACTAATCCATCATATGCCTGATGTGAGGAACGAACTAATCCATAAGTAATCAGCAAGCCAGAAAATGTAAATGCATCCGAAAGCAGGAAGAACCACATCATGAGCTTGCCATAGCTGGCACCCATGGGCGAAGTTCCGCCATCCCAAACGCTTTTTCCGGTTACTGCAGTGGCTGTACTATGTGCCATAATCAGGTATTAGGTTTTTAACGATACAATAATAGAAATACGAACAAATATAGCCAAAGTCCGCCCAAAAAATGCCAGTAAGTAGTACACATTTCTATACTTACTAAGCTTTTTGAATGAACTTTATATCGGTAGGTAGCTACCATTACAATCAAGAGAAATACAACAGCACTAATAATGTGCAAGGCATGAACTCCGGTAAGCACGTACAAGAAAGAACCAGACGGATTACCCACAAAGTAAATTTTGTTGGCCACTAATTGCACCCACCCTTGCCATTGCAATACCAAAAATGCAATGCCGAGTACAGCGGTAATGGTTATCATTATTTTTGTGTTCTCCAGGTTATCTTTCCTGGCCGACCAGTAAGCCCACTGCATGGTAATGCTGCTTACCAGAATTACAATAGTTGAAATGGTAAATATGCTGGGCATATCGAAATAAACCCAGTTACCTTCGGCCTCGCGCACTATATAGGCAGAAGTTAAGGCGGCAAATAACATTACCACACTCCCCATAAAGAGCCACATCCCAAACTTACGGGGCTCCATGGCCATAGGCTTTTTAGGCTCTTCCACAATTCTAAAATCTCCAGCTACATTTTCCATCTTCACTTAAATTTTATCCAACAAATATGCAATCTGCACTACGGGCAGATAAATAAATGACCCAAACATAATCCGCAATGCCGATTGTCTGCTTCCCGTTTTCATAAGCGCAAAAGTTTGGGCAAAAAAAGCGGCACCGCAAATGGTTGCCACCACTGCCGAATAAATTCCGGTAATACCAAATGTTGCCGGCAGCAATCCCAATGGAATCAGAAACAAGGTGTAGATCATAATCTGAATAGCGGTATTCAAATCCTTTCCACCTCCGGAAGGCAACAGTTTAAATCCAGCTTTTTTATAATCATCATCGGCCACCCAGGCAATGGCCCAGAAGTGTGGAAACTGCCAGATAAACTGAATTCCAAAAATGATGACTGCTTCGTAAGTAATTGAACCGGTTGCCGCAATCCACCCTAATAGGGGCGGTAAGGCTCCAGGTATCGCACCCACAAATACTGCTATTGGCCCAACTTGCTTTAATGGAGTATATGCAAAACAGTAAAGCAACATCGAAATAATTGACAACACCACGGTAATCGGGTTGGTGTAAATCCATAGTATAATTAAACTGGTAGCCATGCAGATTAATGTAAAGATCGTTGCTTCGCCTACGCTAATGCGATTAGTGGGCAAAGGCCGATTTTGCGTGCGGGTCATTAAAGCATCCAGGTCCTTCTCCAGAATCTGGTTGATGCTAACAGAAGCCCCGGAAAGCAGGAAACCACCAAGTGTTAACATAAATAACACGTGCCAGTCCAGATTACCACGGGTAGCTAGGCCATATCCAAACGCGCAAGAGAAAGCTACCAGTAATGACAACCGTACTTTCAGTAACTCAATAAGAGCCCGGATTTTTAAACCTGCGTGGATAGTGGTTGCTGTGTTTACCGGTTGCGACATTCTCAATTCGTCTTAAGTCTTAAAAACAACAAAAACTGGATACCAAATGTTAAGGTTGCCACCAGCAAATGTATTGACTGAAGAAAGGCTGGAACTGCAAAATAGGCCATTCCAATACCTGTAATCAGGGTGAGCAAAATTAGCAGAACAAGGCCAACTGTTAAAGCATTAAAACGGCTTGTTTTGTAGATTCTGTAAACCAAAACCGCATGAAATAATAGCACCGCCCACGAAAAGGATCGATGAATCAAAAAATCTTTACCAGCCTCTGAAATCCATGATTCTCGCGGCAGCATCAGGTCTGCCACCCGATCCAGAGCCGCCCGCACCTCGGTACCCAAAAGTACCTGCACAATTAAAAGCAGTGTACACAAGGCCAGAATTAATCGGGTATATTTTCCTGCCGGAAGGTATTTTGCCGGTGCGCTCTGTTCGTACAGCCAAATCAGCAACCCAACCAGTACAAAAGCCAGCATCATGTGCAGGGTTATCGTCCACGCGGTTAGATTAGTAGATACCACTATGGAACCAAACCAACCTTGAATGATTACCGTGATCAAAGTTGCCAACGCAAACCAGAACCAACTTTTGTTTTCCTTGCGCAAGGAAAAACTCAGCACAAATACCGCCACAATCAGAAATCCTATAATAACACCTACCACCCGGTTTACGTATTCAATCCAGGTTTTAACCACGTTAAAATCTGCCTCAACCAAAATAGACTTGTCTGTTAAAATAGCATTGGCGGTAGATTCAAATCCAAAGGCTTTCAGATATCGCGCAAACTTTTGATTCTTCTTATTTCTGAACTGAGCAAACTTCTCTTTGTAATCTGCCGGAAGTTGTTCAACCGATGTTGGCGGAACCCACGCTCCGAAACACTTTGGCCAATCGGGGCATCCCATACCCGAACCCGTGCTGCGCACAATACCCCCTACCAAAATCAAAAAATAAACAGCGACCAGTGTAACCAGGCAAAGCCTGTGGAAACGACTGGTCGCTGTGTTCATCAACGCGGAGCGTGATTAATGCTTCTGATCTTTGTTCTCTACTGTGATAGAACCATTGTTAAGTTCCAACTTAATCAACTCATTTTCATGAGGCAGATTTGATTCCGGAGTTTCAGAATATGGAATATGCTGTGGAATAAAATCTTCTTTTGCACCTGGCTTGCTGTAATCGTATGGCCAGCGATAAACAGTTGGTATTTCGCCAGGCCAGTTACCGTGGCCGGGATTGCGAGGCGTTGTCCATTCAAGCGTGGTCGAGTTCCAGGGGTTTGCGGGAGCAGCCTTGCCTCTGAAAATACTGTAGATAAAGTTGAACAAGAATATGAACTGGGCACTCAACGTTAAAATCGCTGCAGCACTTACCAACATATTCAAATCGGCAAAACCGCTAAAGGTTTCGAAGTTAGTCCAGCTATAGTATCTGCGGGGGAAACCTGCAATACCAATATAGTGCATCGGGAAGAACACGAGGTAAACACCAATAAAGGTTAACCAGAAATGGATGTATCCTAATTTCTCATCCATCATGCGGCCAAACATTTTAGGGAACCAGTGATAAACTCCGGCCACCATACCAAAGAAAGAGGCACTACCCATTACTAAATGAAAGTGTGCCACTACAAAATAGGTATCGTGTAATTGAATATCAATAGCTGAATTACCGAGGAAGATACCCGTAATACCACCCGTTAAGAAAAACGATACCAGACCAATGGAGAATAACATCGCGGCTGTAAACCGGATATTTCCTTTCCACAAGGTGGTAACATAGTTAAAGATTTTAACTGCTGAAGGTACCGCAATAATCAGTGTAAGTAGCGTAAAGATTGAACCGAGGAATGGATTCATGCCCGTAACAAACATGTGGTGGGCCCAAACTACGAACGATAAAATAGCGATGAACAACATCGAACCCACCATCGCTTTGTACCCGAAAATTGGCTTCCGCGAATTAGTAGCAATAATTTCAGAGGTTATACCCAACGCAGGCAATAACACAATATATACTTCGGGGTGGCCTAAGAACCAGAATAAGTGCTGGAATAAAATCGGGCTACCACCCTGGTTTGGTAATGCTTCGCCACCAATGTAAATATCCGACAAATAGAAACTGGTACCGAAACTTCTATCGAAGATCAACAATAAAGCTGCTGCGAATAGCACCGGGAATGAAAGAATACCGATAATAGCCGTGAAGAAAAACGCCCAGATAGTAAGTGGCAACCGGGTAAACGACATACCCTGCGTGCGCATGTTAATAACGGTTGTAATGTAATTGATACTACCTAAAAGAGAACTGGCAATAAAGATCGCCATGGCAACTAACCACAACGTCATTCCTAAACCAGAACCTTGCATAGCCTGAGGTAGCGCACTTAATGGCGGATAGATTACCCAGCCGCCCGATGCCGGTCCCGTTGAAATAAATAAGGATGTAAACATGATAACACTCGACAGGAAGAAGAACCAGTATGATAACATGTTCATGAAACCACTGGCCATATCGCGTGCACCAATCTGCAAGGGAATAAGGAAGTTACTGAAGGTTCCACTCAAACCGGCTGTTAATACAAAAAATACCATGATGGTGCCGTGCATGGTTACCAGGGCTAAGTAAAATTCAGGATCAATTTTTCCTTCTGGTGTTAACCAGCCGCCTAAAATTGGTTTTAGCCAGGAAAGGTCTGCATCGGGGAAACCGAGTTGAAGGCGAAATAAAACCGATAAGATTCCACCTATAAGCGCCCAAGCCATACCCGTAATCAAGAACTGCTTTGCAATTACTTTGTGGTCTTCCGAGAAAATATAGTTGGTCCAGAAATTTCCATGATGGTGTTCATGCTCGTGTGCATGATCATCGTGGTGATGCGTGGAGGTTTGCGGATGTATATCGATCGTTGCCATGACTTTAAAAATCTTAATTTAACGTTACTGTTACCGGTGCAGCCATTATTGCTTCCTGGCTATCAGTTGGTATTCCGGCTTTTACTATTGCAGCCTCGCGTTTCTCTGCTGGAATTTGTTTCAGATAATCCGGATTTTGTTTCAACCAGGCATCTTGCGATTTTAACCAGGCTTCATAATCCTCAACAGTATCATGAACAAACACCGGGAATCGCATAGAGAAGTGACCACGTCCACAGATTTCGGTACAAGCCATTTCGTAATTAAAATTCGGATTGCCGGTTTCAGAGCGCATATCCGATGTTGACTTGGTAACAATAAATTTAAAGGTGGTGTGCATACCTGGTACAGCGTCCATCTTTACCCGGAAATGTGGTAGAAATACACTGTGCAAAACATCTTTGGCGCGTATAACCAATTTCACTTCTTTACCTTTAGGCAAGTGCAGTTCCAGCGATTTAAAGTCATCCCAGGTATTTTCTTCAGATAAATCCAATCCAAATTCATTGGAGGCATCGATCATTTTGTAGTTATGCTTACCTAATAAATTGTCTTTGCCTGGATAACGCGCTGTCCATAAAAACTGCTGGCCAATAACTTCCACTACTACCGCATCCTTTGAAGCTTCATCGGTTATATCATTCCAAGCACGCAAACCGCTAAAGATAAGGAGTGCCAACACAATAGCCGGAACAACCGTCCACGCTATCTCAAGTTTATGATCGTCAGCAAAAAATTCTGCTTTGCGGTTTTTGTCGTACCTGTATTTGAATGTAAACCAGAACATTACAATGAAAATAATTGTAAAGGCAACCACCGTTACCGCCATGGTAACCCAAAAAAGATAATCGGTTAATTCACCGTGTTCGGAAGCTACCGGCAGATTATAGCCGTCAAAATGAGCATACGAATACCAAAAGAAAGCAACCAAACCTCCAATCATAAAAAGCATGAACAGGTAGGCATTCGTTGAGTTCCAGGACGATATTTCATCCTCTTCTTTACCTTTTACCAGACTTACCAGATTACCAATCCTGAAAATAAAATACAGGATGGCCAGCACCAGTAAAACCCCTAATACAATAATCAACGTCAGCATATAAATTAGTTGTTCAGCGTTTCAATTAAATATGATGATTTAAACTCTCTTCCATCATCGGATGATTTTTCGCAACCAATGGCATTTTAGAAAGGGCACTGAGTGCAACCCACAAGAACAATGCAAAGAAGATACAAGCCAGCCCTATTTCCAGGAAGCCAACACCACCATTGTATTGCATCACACCCGGAGTAACCATATTATAAAAATCAAACCAATGACCCACTATCACAATCGGACAAACTACTTTCAACATAGCCACATGACGCTTGGCATCGCGCGTCATTAATAACAAGAATGGCAACACAAAGTTTAGAATCAGATTGGCATAAAATACCCACGAATAAGGGGCGTGTTTCAGGCGCTCAATAAAATAAACTGTTTCTTCCGGAATGTTAGCATAATAAATCAGCATGAATTGGCTAAACCAGATGTAAGTCCAGAAAACGCTGAATGCAAATACAAACTTGCCCAGGTCGTGTAAGTGGTTAGCGTTAACCATTTTCAGGTATCCGGCATCTTTCAGATTTACCACAATAAGTGTAATAGTAGCGAGACCCGTTACCCACCAGCTTGCAAATACATACCATCCGAACATTGTGCTGAACCAATGAGGATCAATGCTCATCACCCAATCCCAGGCGGCTACGGAAGAACTTACAGCAAAAATTACCAGAAATATAGCTGAAAGTTTACGGGTCGAATACCAGTATTGGGTGCCCCCTTCTAAATCTTCGGCCAACATTTGTTTTTTTATAAGCGTATAGAACCAATACCACAATGAGAAGAATGCCACCATACGTAAAATGTAGAATGTAGGAAATCCTCCCTTCGAGCCTAACCAGAAGAAATAAACACTCTTCTGATCGAGGATTTTATCATAGTCAGCAGATTGTGGATCGTATAAATCATGATGCGTCCAATGGAAAAGATCGCCTTTGGCCACGAACCAGATTATCAGCATCAATACACCGGCTATTGGAATCCACTGACCCATAGCGAGCGGAATACGTTTAATCGGTGCCGACCAACCTGCCTGAGCTGCATATTGAATGGCCACAAAGAACAAACCAATTATACCAATACCTGCAAAGAAAATATTGTTGTGCCAGAGCGAACTATAAATCCGTTTTAACCAAACAGGGCTACCATGATGGCCTTCTGCTGCTTCATGGCCGGCAGCATGCCCGCTTTCCTGATCGGTGCTGGCCACCAGATTTTTGGCAACTTCAACTGATCCGTGATCTGCACCTTCATGATGGCCACCGGAATTCATAGCCATAATAATTCCAAGCACAAACAATAAAACACCCACTCCAAACAAAATGGAAATCTTACGTTTTGCTTCCGGCTTAAAAATATACTGTTCGTCTGCTGCCATTGATGTAGTATCTAAGTAGAGATTAATTCTTTTGAAGTTGTTTAACATAACGGGCAATCTTCCAACGCTCTTCTTCGCTAACCTGCGAACCGTGCGCGCCCATTAAACCTTTTCCATACGTAATAACATGAAAGATGTGGCCCTCCGTTACTCCTTTTATGGCATCGCCCGTAAGATTAGCCACACCCGGATATTTGTCTGCTACTTTACCATCGCCTGCGCCTTTAGCTCCATGGCAATGCTTGCAGTTGATTTCATAAAACAACTTGCCTTGTTCTAAAATTGCGGGCGAGTCGGTTAATGGATTTATTAATTTGTTCGCTAAACGCAAACCTGTTGTATCATTTACTCCGCGATATGGCAACCAGCCATTGGCTGTTCTGCGTACCGTGTTGGGTGCCGGTAGCCGCATATTCATTCCAAATGGATTGAATTTATTGGTATTGTAATACTCTCCCCTGCCGTTATCGAGCGAGTTAACCAAAACTCCATACCCTTCATCTGTAATCTGGGTAAGAGGTTCGTAGGCTACCGAGTGATACATGTTAGGTGCATACTCCAAACCCTGATAATCGCCACCGGCTTTACACCCAGCCAATATTAAGGCCGCAGCCAAACCCCAAATTCCTTGCTTCATACGCATATTCAGCATAATTAAAAGTTCTTTTCGTTTACCTCCGAAGCTCCATTGGCTTTCAGAATCTGACCAATTTCTTCTTTGCTCAATTTGTTTGCGGCAAGATCAATTGCCATCACGTGCTTATCGTCTGTGCTGCGAATGTCATACGAGCGTGGCGTTTTGTAAGGCTTCATATCGCTTACAATAAAAAACGTAGCAACCATGCCTAATGCAGCTAATAGCACGGTAAGCTCAAATGTTACCGGAATAAAAGGCGGCAGCGATACAAAGTTTTTACCACCTATAATCATGGGCCAATCAAAGCCCAGCATCCAGATTTGCATGGTTAATGCAAGGGAAGTTCCGGTTAACCCGAACAGGAATGCTGCGATGGGTAAGCGGGAACGCTTGTAACCCAGTGCTTCATCCAGGCCGTGAACCGGAAAGGGTGTATAAACCTCGTGTATCTTCACACCTTTGCCGCGAATACCTTCTACTCCATGAAGCAGAATATCCTCATCGTCAAAAATGCCAACCAAAAAATTTTCGCTCGTACTACTCATATTAATGCTTCTTTTCGGAAGATGATTTAATAATACTTTTTACCTCGGCCATGTTGATTACGGGGAAGAACTTGGCAAACAGGAAGAATGCGGTAAAGAATAACCCGAATGTGAAAATGTATTCACCCAGATCGTACATGGTAGGGTAAAACATTGACCAACTTGAAGGCAGGTAATCGCGGTGGATAGAGGTAACTATAATTACGAAACGCTCGAACCACATACCAATGTTTACAATGATGGACAACACAAACGTAGCTGCAATGTTGGTTCGCAATTTTTTGAACCAGAATAGTTGTGGCGAAATAACATTACATGTCATCATAGACCAGTAAGCCCACCAGTATGGCCCTGTAGCGCGGTTGTAGAAGGCGTAGAATTCGGCAGGAACCATGCCGTACCAGGCCACAAAGAATTCGGTGATGTAAGCAATACCCACAATTGAACCAGTAATGATGATTACTATGTTCATCAACTCAATGTGGTAGATAGTAATGTAATCTTCCAGCTTGAATACTTTGCGTGTTACAATCAACAAGGTTAACACCATGGCGAAACCTGAGAAGATCGCACCAGCCACAAAGTATGGCGGGAAGATGGTGGTGTGCCAGCCCGGTACAACCGAAGTAGCAAAGTCGAATGATACAATAGTGTGTACAGAAAGTACAAGCGGTGTTGACAAGCCAGCGAGGATTAGCGCAACCGATTCGTAACGCATCCATGTTTTAGCTGCACCATCCCAACCAAAGCTTAATGCATTGTAAATAGCTGCGCGGGTTTTGTTACCCATGCGGGTAGCACGATCGCGGATTACTGCAAAGTCTGGAATTAAACCGATATACCAGAATACAAGTGAAACCGTGAAGTATGTCGAGATTGCAAACACATCCCACAAGAGTGGTGAGTTGAAGTTGGCCCACAACGATCCCCAGGTGTTTGGCAACGGAAGTGCCCAGTAGAAACCAAGCCACAAACGGCCCATGTGTGCCAGCGGGAAGGTTGCTGCGCAAATAACCGCGAAGATGGTCATTGCTTCTGCAGCACGGTTGATAGACATTCTCCATTTCTGGCGGAACAGTAACAAGATGGCGGAAATCAACGTACCCGCGTGACCAATACCTACCCACCACACAAAGTTGGTAATATCCCAGGCCCAGCCCACAGTTTTATTTAGCCCCCAAACGCCAATGCCTTCCCATAACAGAGTGGCCAGGCAGTAGAAGCCAAACAGAAAAAGTACCAGCGAAATACCCATGGCTATCCACCATGATCCCGTTGGTTTATTCTCTACATGCCGGCTTATGTCTTCCGACACATCGCGAACGGTTTTTCCGCCAGTGATTAGTGATTCCCGTACTGATGAAGTTGCTTGCATACTTTGGTTCGTATCAGTTCCTGTTCAAAAAATTTTATACGTTCTTAGTCTCTTTATCCTTGTTGCGGATTTTGGTTAAGTAGAAGATGTTGGGTTTAACACCAATTTCTTCCAACACCCGGTACGCACGTGGGTTTGTTACCTTTTTATCGATACCATAGTCCACAACGGTTTCCTCTTTCCCGTCAACCATTACTTTTTTGTATTGTGTTTCGATGCCTAACACCTTACTGATTTTGCTTTCCGGATCGTTCATATCACCAAACAGAATAGCTCCGGTAGAGCATGCAGCCTGACAAGCAGTAACCACTTCACCGTCCTGCACGGGTCTGCGTTCCTTTTTCGCGTTAAGCTTACCCGCCTGAATGCGTTGTGCACAGAATGAACATTTCTCCATTACACCACGTGAGCGAACGGTTACGTCTGGGTTCAATACCATACGACCCAAGTCAGTGTTCATGGCAGGGTTAGCCTGCAAGAACTTCTGGTTGTCGTGGTATTTGAACCAATTGAAACGTCTTACTTTATAAGGACAATTGTTGGCACAATAGCGAGTACCAATACAACGGTTATACGTCATCTGGTTTAGACCTTCTGTGCTGTGTGTGGTGGCTGCAACCGGGCAAACCGTTTCGCATGGTGCGTTGTTACAATGCTGACACAACATGGGTTGGAATACTACTTCCGGATTATCGGAAGCTTTTTCCAAACCCTGGTAATCATCTACTTCTGCCTCTGTAGAGTAGTAGCGATCGATGCGTAACCAATGCATTTCTCTGCGATTGATTACTTCCTGCTTACCAACAAGTGCTACGTTGTTTTCTACATTACAAGCCACCACACATGATCCACAACCGGTACAGGTGTTCAGGTCGATGGCCATTCCCCAATGGTGATTCTTGTATTCATGTCCTTTCCACAAACTCAACGAGCCGGGTGGTACCTTTTTATCCCACGAAGTAATCTTTGGTGCTTTCTCGTTCCATTCTTTTGGATTGTGCAGGTAGTCGGCAAGCAATGATTCTTGCACTACGTTTGCACGCCCCATGTAGGTTTGATGAATCTGGGTTTGTGCAATCTGGAAAGGAGTATCTGTTTTCTCAATTTTAACACCTGCAGTAATGCTGTATCCTAATGCCTCACCGAGGCTAAGTAACGGATACGCATTTTGACCAATCTCTTTACCCACAAGTCCTACGTTGGTTCTGCCATAACCCAATGCAACGCCTAATGTTCCCTGAGCCTGACCTGGCTGAACCAATGCCGCAACTTGAATAGTTTTACCATTGGCTGTAACATTTACAAGCTGCGTTCTTCCTTCAGCATCATTATCAATACCCAACGTTTCAGCATCTTTTAACGAAATGGTTACATAATGATCCCAAGTTGCTTTAGTGATTGGATCGGGTAACTCTTGTAACAATGGGTTGTTGGCTTGCGATCCGGTACCCAGTCCACAAGTTTCATAAATAACCAACTCAAAACCGGAGTTCGATGCCTTGTAGGTAGAAGCAATCGCGGACAAAGCACTATCTACATTTCCATTGAAGGAATACGCTTGAGTGCTGGCGGGTAATTCAAATACACCATCGTACAAACACTTGTCCCAGAACGATTGGAAATCCAATCCGCTGGAAGCGCCATAGAAACGATTCTTCCAATAGTTCTGAACGAAGGTGAAATAATCAGTTGAAGTTTCACCAGCCCATACCAAGAAACTTTCTTGTGCCTGGCGGGTTTTGAATATCGGTGTAATGGTTGGCTGCGATAAGCTGAATGAATTCAACTTTGGTTCAGCATCGTTCCATGACTCTAAATAATGATGATCGGCAGCGATATAAGCCGATGCCGATGCAGTTTCGTCTGGTGTTGTTGAAGTAGAAACAGTTAAACTAAGACCTTTCAACGCTTTACCTAAGGCTTCACCTTGCGGATGATCATAAACCGGATTACAGTTGTAGAAGATAACACCATCTACTTTACCGCTGGTTGCTTCTGCCACAAATGCGGCCATCTCTTCATCGTTACCCTGGCGGAAATTAACCGGGGCACTTGTGTTAATTATGGTACCGTAGCTTCCCAACAAGTTATTGATTGCATTTACAACAATCTGTACATTCTTATCATTCGAGCCGCTTACTACCAATGCCTTTCCTGCATTTGCTTTCAGTTCGGCTGCTGCTTTTTCAAGATGGTTAATACCTTCTATTCCTGTAGAACCACTACCTGAAATCAACTTATAAAGTTGTGCTACTACCAATCCTTCTTGCGAAGGTTTAATAGCAGTACGGTAATCGGCATTCGCACCTGTTAATGATAAGTTAGATTCGAATGCGTATAAGCGCGACATCTCTTTCTTATCGGCTGTGATTTCGCGGTTAACAGCAAACTGTTTAGTGAACTCGATTGGCGATAGCCAGGTACCTAAGAAATCAGCCCCCACGCTAACAATTACTTTAGCCTTGCTGAAATCGTAAGAAGGTATGATAGCCGCACCAAGTGACTCCTGATTTGCTTTGGTTATGCCGTAGTAAGAAACGGGATCGTACTGAATAACTTTGGTGGTAGGATACTTGGCCTTGAATTTTTCGATGGCGGCTTTCGTACTGGGACTAAGAATGGTGTTGCTCACAATTCTAATTTGTCCACCCTTGGCTGCAATCTCGTTTAACTTGGCTGTAATTTCTTTGTCTATTGTTTCCCAATCCGACAGCTTCTCGCCTACCCGTGGGCCACGTAACCTAAAATTATCGTATAGCGATAGTACAGAGGCTTCTACCTGTGCACTGGTTCCACCCATCGTTACTTTAGAAAGGCTATTGCCATCAACTTTAATCGGGCGCCCGTCCCTAACCTTTACAACAATACTGCAATAATCGCCACCATTAATATAGGTGCTGGCGTAGTAGTTAGGAATACCCGGATCAGCATCAACGGGTTTGCTTACGTATGGAATTGCTTTGCGGATGGGTGCTTCGCAGGCAGCTAATGAAGCTGCAGCTACGCTAAAGCCCATCATTTTAAGAAAATCCCTGCGCGAGTGCCCTGCATCTTCCTCTACGGCAAGATCAACAAACTCCTTGTCTGCGTTTTTAACAAACTTGGGGTCGTTTTTCAGTTGGGCTAATCCTTTCCAGTATGTTTTTGTAGTCATATATTCAAAAAATCCGGGTCGAGTTCTAAAACTAAAATCTTAATAGTGACACTTGGCACATTCCAAACCGCCAATGTCTTCTACTTTCAATGCTTTCTTGCTGTTGTGTAGTTCAAGCAACTTGTCATAGTACGCGTTGCCTTTCGTATTCACATCTGTTTTACGATGGCAGTCAATACACCAGCCCATCGTTAATAATGAGTATTGTTTTACTACATCCATTTCTTCAATCGGGCCATGACAAGTCTGGCATTCAATGCCGCCTACATTATTATGTTGTGCGTGGTTGAAATAAGCCAGATCGGGCAGGTTGTGAATGCGCACCCACTCAATTGGCTTTTGTTTGCCGGTATAAGAACCTGTTGCCGGATCGTACCCAATAGCAGCATAGATTTTACTAATCTCAGTTGTGCCGGTATTGGTACCCTCACGGATTTGTGAGTGGCAGTTCATACAAATATTAGCCGAAGGAATGTTGGCCTGCTTGCCTTTAAGTGCACCCGTATGGCAATAGCGACATTCAATTTCATATTGCCCTGCGTGAATCTTATGCGAGAAAGCAATAGGTTGTTTTGGTTGATAATTCTGTTGAATACCAATGGAATAAAGTCCATCAATTACATTTTTGAAGGTTACCGAGGCTACCAAGAATACAACTATAAAAATGAAGGCCGGGCTTTTGATGGCTGTATTGAAGGTATATTTAGAATGAACGATTTCTTTATCATCTTCTGAAAGGTCTTTCTGATCTAAGTACTTCTTAAGCGCATTAATGATAAGACCCAAAATGATGAGTAACAAAACCAGAATTACAACAAGGCCAATTAAAATGGCATTGAGGTAACCGGAAGGAACGCCTCCACCGCCTCCGGTGGTATCAGCTGTTGTTGTCCCCGGTGGCGGAGCATCAACTTTATTTGCCTCTGCCTTTATATAAGCAAGAATACTTAATATCTGTTCATCGGTATAACTAGTGAAAGCCGTCATCTGGCTTTTGTTATACTCGTTGTAAATTTTGTTAGCGTATGCATCGCCACTGGCTATTACCCGGGCCGGGTTACGTACCCAATCCAATATCCACTGCACGGAAGGAGCTCTGTCTTCCACTCCGGCAAGGGCGGGCCCTACCAGCTTTTGCTTTACGCGATGGCAAGACTTACAGTTGCCATTAAACAAAGCTTCACCAGCTTTAATGGCAGCTTCATCGGTTGGGATTTGTTGGGCGAATGCGAATGAGTTAAAAAGGAATACGAGGGCGAGAGTTAAAATCGTAACGGGACGAGATAATATTTTCTTCATCGTTGCACGTTTAGGATAACCGCTTTTTTACGGAATCGCACAAATCTACATGCCAAATGCCTTATTTCAAATTAATTTTAACCAGTGGTACAATAATTTTAAAGTGTTTGCTACTGTGTTTACCTAATCTGATTATGATGTCTTGCGGATTGTTAAACAGCTCTTGTAAATATAATTCAGGTTAAAGAAGATTCTTTATCTAATTTAGAATTGATTTAAATTATACACACTTAAAAAATGTCGCCATTCGAATATGTTAGTGTTCTCATTTCCATCATTTTAGGATTGGGAATAACCCAAATAGTAACTGGTGTTGCCGATGTAATACAAAACTGGCGCAATGTAAAGCTGTATTTACCACATGCATTGTGGATTGTTTTTGTCTTCTTTCTACACATTCAGGAGTGGTGGGTTTTGTACGAAATGCGAACCATCACCACCTGGAAACTTCCGGTTTTTCTTTTCACAATTTTATATCCGATAGCTCTTTTTATTATGGCACGGTTATTATTTCCAACTCCGGCCAATTCAACAGCCGAAACTAATTTTAAGCCATTTTACTTTTCAAATTTCAGGAAATACTTCGGTGTCGCTTTCATACTAACCATCCTTTCTGTTTTAGATAACCTGGTGCTGAGTTCCTACTCCTTGTCGGAGCAACCGGTACAGTTAATGCTTTTGATTTTATTTCCGGTTTTAATTATTAAAGAACCCAGGCAACCGTGGATGCATATAAGCCTGGCTATACTCCTGCTTGCACTACTTTTAACCAGTATGGTGTTAGTGGATTGGGTAATTAAAGTTTAATTACCCAATCCAAACTTATAAACTGTTTTTTGCTGATAAACTTCACCGGGCTTTAGCAGCGTAGATGGAAATGCTGGTTTATATGCGAGTCCGGGATACGAGGTTTTTAGCAAGAAAAGCAAATACGTGAGTCATCATTAATTTTGATAAACTGACTTGCATGAATTATATTTTTTTTTGATATTGATTTATCTAATCAACCCTCATAACTAAAGCGTATTTTTTTGAGGGAGTTATACATACGATTGATCTGTTGATGTGTGGCATCGGGTGAGAACTAAACCCGAAAGGTGTCCTTCATATTAATTAAACGGAAAAAGTAATGTTTAAAAAGCTGCTTATCCTTTTTATTACTCTAAGTACTGCAACCAAAACCTATAGTCAATCTATAACGAATTATACCTTTTCAGCCTTCAGTGGAACATTTACTACTATATCGGGCACTACGCCCGGAGGAACCGGCAACGTAGATGAAGGATACTTTAATCCGGTACCTATTGGATTTGATTTTTGGTATATGGGTACGCGATATACCGAAATATCGGCCAGTACTAATGGTTGGCTTGCGCTCGAAGTTCCAATAACTAATGCCACACCTGCCAACAATTTAACCAGTGGTGGTGCCCCTCGGCCCGTGTTGGCTCCACTGTGGGATAATCTTAATATTCAAGCTCCTGGCAATTTTACTTATGCCACAGCCGGTACTGCAGGCAGTCGTGTATTTACAGCGCAATACCTTAATGTTTCGTGGGGAAGTATTGCTGGAAATGTGATGTCGTTTCAGGTAAAACTTTACGAAGGCACAGGTAGAATCGAATACGCCTATCGAAGAGAAGCCGGTACTTTATTTGGAGCTTCAGCCTCAATTGGTATCTCGGCAACAGCCACCGGATCAGGACAATTTTTATCGGTAAGTAACGCGGGTACATCGGTAAGTTCAACAACAGAAGCCAGCATTACCTCCAAACCCGTTACCGATAATAATTATCGGTTTGCACCACCTGTACCCAATACTCCGGTTAGTTTAAATTTTACCGCGTTGAGTACTACTTCCATGACACTCAATTGGTCGGATTTATCATCGAATGAAACTGGTTTTTTAATTTATCGATCCACAGATGGAGTAAATTATACGTTTGTCACCCAAACAGCTGCGAACGCTACTTCGTCCGTTCAATCCGGGTTAACTGCGAACACACTTTACTACTGGCGTATCTATGCTGTGTCGGAAGGAGCATTGAGTGCAACACCACTTAGTGGAGGCCGATCTACGTTGTGCAATCCACCTGCTGCTCCGATAGTAACAAGTCCGGTAAATTATTGCAGAGGCGCAACAGCAAGCCCACTTACTGCTACGGGTTCAAATCTTGTATGGGGAGGCGTTTCCGGTGTGGTCGGGGGAACTTCAACTTTAAACACAAGCTCGGTATTTATTGATAATAACCTCAACAACCGCAGAACCAACTTTACTACCACCTCGGCCAACGTTAGAATTACAAACGTAGATTATTACATACCTGCCTTTCAGTCTGTAACGGGGCTTGTGGTTTCCATTTACAATAGCAGCGGAACGGTGATCGCTACTTCCAGTACCACTACTTCATTAAGTGCAAATGCTGCACCCATTCGCATCAGCAATACATTTGATTACACACTTACCACTGCCGGAAATTACAGCATTGGAGTTTCAGCGGGTACCGGTAATGTGGGTTCGGATAACCCAACATTTCCGATAACAGAACCAACAGGAACCATCAACATTACGGGTGTAACGTCTGCCGGCAACCGAGTCTTTAATAATATCCAGTTTGTTACCGCTTCAAGTTCTACTGCACCCACACCATCAACAGGCGTAACGGGTTCGTTTACGTATTTTGTAAGTCAGACAATAAGTGGCTGCACGAGCCCTCAGGCGTCCATCACGGTAAACGTTTTAGCACCTGATATTTCACAAACACCTACTAACGATTTAATAACAAATTTAAAGTTTAGTGGAAACGCAACCGATGAAACCGGTAACAACAACGGAACCTTTCAGAATGGCCCAGCATTAACTGCTAACCGATTTAATGTAGCATCAAGTGCGATTAGTTTAAATGGAAGCTCTCAGTACATTTCCACGGCCAGGTCTTATGTTAACCCTACCAACTTCAGTATCTCCATATGGTTTAGAACTTCATCAGTCACTGGTGGTAAATTGATCGGATTTGGTAATGCACAAACGGGTTCCAGCGGGCAATACGATCGGCACTTATACATGAACAATGCTGGCCAGATTTATTTTGGTGTATATCCCGGTTCGGTACAAACCATTAACTCTACCCTATCCTATAACGACAACCTATGGCATCACGCAACGGCTACATTGTCGTCTACCTCTGGAATGGCTTTATATGTAGATGGTGTGCTGGTGGGTTCAAACCCAGCAGTAACATCGGCCGAAAATTATACCGGCTACTGGAAGATTGGCTTTGATAATAACAATGGCTGGACATCGCAACCGTCCAGCTTTTATTTTAATGGCACATTAGATGATGCAATTATATACAACAGGGCGTTAAGCGCAGGCGAAGTTTCTACCATTTATACTTCACCGGAAGGAGCTGGAAACAACGGGCCGGTTTGTGTGGGATCACCTATAACACTTAGTGCAACTACGGTTGGTGGTGCCACCTATTCGTGGACAGGTCCCGGTGGCTTTGTTTCCTCCAGTCAAAACCCTACGTTCAACTATACCCTTGCCAGCGCGGGAGTTTATACGGTGCAAGTGACGGTAGCGGGTTGTAGTACCAGTGCATCCACGCTTGTTCAAACTTCTACCAATGCCGGGCAATGGACAGGAAACGTAAGCAGTGATTGGGCAACGGCAGGAAACTGGTGTACCGGAGTAGTACCCACAAACACGACAGATGTGGTAATCACTTCGGGTGCAGCTCAAATGCCGGTGATCTCCACAGCTGTGGTCTGTAGAAATTTAACCATACAATCCGGAGCCACGCTCACTACCTCCGCAGCCGGTACGCTTTCCATTGCCGGTACATTAACCAATAGTGGCACCATGACAAACAACGGAACCACGGTATTTAATGGTACCACCGGACAACAGACTTTCAACGGTGTTACTACATTCAACAATCTTACCCTTAACAATGCGAATGGTCTTTTATTACCCGCACCTGTTACCATAAGTAATAACCTTACACTTACTGCCGGCATATTAAATGCAAACAATTTTAATATCGCTCTTGGCGGAAACTGGACCAATAATGCCTCTACATCAGCGCTTACAGCTGGTACAAGTACCGTTACCTTCAACGGCACCAATGCACAAGCAATAGGTGGTTTTTTTGCGACCACGTTTAATAATTTAACTATTTCAAATATTGGAAATACTGTTACGCTGGGGGCAAATACAAATGTGGCCGGTAACCTTAATATCGCAAGTGGAACATTCAACCTGGCTGGATTTACAGCCAACCGTACCAGTGCCGGTGGAACGCTTACTGTTGCAAATAACGCTACCTTGCGTATTGGAGGTACACAAGGATATCCTGCCAACTATACCACTAATACGTTGGTAGTTGCCAGTACGGTTGAGTATGCAGGCACAAACCAAACCGTGGCCAGTCAAACCTATGGCAATTTGTTACTCAGCAGTTCATCGGGTGCGGCAGTGAAAACTTTTCCGGGTAGTGGATTTAGTATTGCTGGCAACTTAACCACTTCCGTAGGATCAGGTACTTCAGTTTCTTTCACGGCTGCTTCAGCCCTCACCATTGGCGGTAATGTTACGCTTGGCACATCAACCACCTTTAATGGTGGAAGTTTTACACACACAGTAGGTGGTAACTGGATCAACAATGGAACTTTTACGGGCAATACGAGCACAATAACACTATCAGGTACGGGCACAACAGTGGGTGGATCAGGAGCTCAAAATTTTCATAACCTTACGGTGGCCGCAAGCCTTGTTAACTTTACTGCACCAACACTTACCTTATCTGGTAACCTGGCCACAACAGGAGCAGGTTCATTTACGCAGGCATCTGGTGGAACATTAACCATGACCGGTACCGGAACCACGATCAGTGGCACTGGAATCTCCCTCGATAACCTCACTGTTAGTGGAACAGTTAGTACCACTGCATCACTGGCACTAACTGGAAATTTAGCTGTATCCGGAACATTCACGGCAAGTACCGGAACACTAACCATGAGTGGAGCAACCAAAACCATTTCGGGAGCAGGAACAAAAAGTTTTAGTATTTTGGCAGTTACCGGATCGTTGACTACTGCTGTAAATTTCTCCATCACCTCAGGCTTAAGTGTAAGCGGAAGTTTCTCCGCATCAGCTGGCACAGCCACCTTTGCCGGTACTTCTTCACTAAGTGGAACGGCTAATCTTTTTAATGTTACGCTAAACGGCACTTCACTTCAACTTTCTGCTAACTCCACGTTAGGAATTGCCAATGCGTTTACCGTAACAGCGGGTACATTCAATGCAACTTCATCGGCACCCAATACTGTAAACTTTAATGGCACAGGCGCGCAGACCGTGAACGCGCTAACCTATAGTAATCTTATTTTATCCAATGGCAACACCAAAACAGCGGCAGGAAATCTCGACATCCGCGGCACCCTTACGATTGGAACAAGTACCACATTCAGCGCCTCCTCATTTACACATTCCGTCTATGGCAACTGGATTAACAATGGAACATTTACAGCGGGTACCAGTACGGTGCAGTTTTTAGGAGCAGCCACTTCGTATGTTACCGGTGCCACCACGTTTAATACACTAACCAGCAATACAACCGGAGCCTCTACAGAATTGATTTTACAAAGTAATGTTTCAGCTTCAACTGTAAACATGACTAACGGAATTATTCAAACCGGAACCAATACACTTACAATCACCAATACCCGAACCGGCAATGGTTATATATATGGAAATATTCAACGCAACCATACCTTCTTAAACGGAACAGCCTATGCGTTTGAAGGACCGAACAATACAATTTCGTTCACCACGCCCGTTGGCATAACCAGTGTAACGGTATCGGTAACGTTCGGTTCAATTAATGATTTCCCAGCAGGTAATTCTATTAGTCGACTCTATAATGTTACTATACCTGCCGGTACTTATTTAGGGTACACACATCGAATTCATTATGAAGACACAGAACTAAACGGTAACAATGAAGCAACCATGGGCCTTTGGCGGGCAAATCCAGGTTGGGCATCGGTAAGTCCGGTTACCCAAAACACAACTTCTAACTATATTGAACATACATCTGCACTTAACAATCTTGCCGGAAGATGGACTGCTTCGGGTACCGCCAGCATTGTACAATGGAATGGCAGTGTGAGTACAGATTGGAATACTGCCAACAACTGGACCATCATTCAAGGTGCAGCATCCAGACCGCCTGCCGCAAATGATATTGCTTACATCGGAACAGCCGCATTTACCAATCAACCCGCTATTACAAATGCTGTTACTGTTAAAAATATTGTATTTGGCGATGTGCAAGCCGCAACACTTAGTTTGAATAGTGGTGGATCACTGACGGCAAGCGATGTACGAGGTATCTGGACTACCGCGCGCACCCATGCTATCCAGGTAAATAATCAAAGCATTACCATCAATGGCGATTTGTATTTGAGCGATGGTACTAACGGGCATGTTATTAATTTATGGGTTGGTACCGGATCTGTAACGATAAATGGTTCGTTGTATCAATCCGGAAATGCTTCTGTGATTTTCAGTGGTGCCGGTAATCTCACCCTCACCAACGATTTCAGTTACACCAACGGAACATTTACAGCGGCTACCAGTACCGTTAGTTATACAGGCGCCACCAATCAAACTATTGGC
Organism: Cyclobacteriaceae bacterium; assembly: GCA_019638395.1. GTDB lineage: Bacteria > Bacteroidota > Bacteroidia > Cytophagales > Cyclobacteriaceae > ELB16-189. The sequence continues at coordinate 680,887 of JAHBTX010000003.1, read as the reverse complement.
CCGGTGAGTTATTATAATCTTACCATCAATAAAACGGGTGGATTAACCTCTATCAATAATGCATCTACTATAGGTAATAATCTTACCGTAACGAATGGTACGTTGGATATTTTTGCTCCGACTGTCATCGTTGGTAATGTAACCATTGGTTCAGGAGGCTCAATTCAAAACAACAATCAATTGAACGTTGGCGGTAACTGGAGCAACAGTGGCAATTACGCAGGCGCTGGTTCTACCGTGTATTTTGATGGTACCGGCTCTCAGAATATTTCCGCTACCACGTTTAACAATGTTATCATCAATAAACCTGTCGGCACGAATGCTATCCTTACCGGAAACATAGTACTGAATGGAGATCTGACAGTTACTTCCGGAACACTCAACATCCAAACCTTTAATAGTAACCGAAGTGTATTGGGAGGTACCGCTACCCTGGCCAATAATGGAACTATTATTATCGGAGCGAATAATCCACCCATAAATTTTGCAAGCTATTCCATAGCGCCTGCCAGCACCGTTATTTTTAATGGTACCGGAGCACAAACATTGGAATTACCAGGCATCAGCTTAGGAAATCTGATTTTCAGAAATGTCGGTATTAAAACGTTGGCTTCATCCAATACCATTAATGGCGATTTAACGATTGAGAGTGGAGCAACTTTGCAAGGCGGTTCAAATACCCTGACATTGAACGGGCATTGGTTCAACAGCGGGACCTTTATTCCCGAAACCAGCACGGTACTGTGTGCAGGTATCTCCAAAAACATTTCAGGCAATACTACCTTTAACCGGATGACCGTAACAGGCAGCTATACCATCCTGAACAACGTAGCGTTTAATGGTTTACTGAATATTACCAGTTCAGGTTCGCTGGTGGGCGGAGGTTCTATTCACACCACGCTTCATGGAGACTTGATTAACAGCGGTATCTTAAATACAGCAGGAACTACAACGTTTAGTGGCAATGTATTACAAACCCTCAGTCTCATCAATGCGGTACAGACGGTAGCGATCACGGTAAACTTTAACGGTACAGTTTCACCTGTACTCAACTCCACCTCAACACCGCAATACGGCTTCCTGAACATCAACAATACAAGTGGCGTAAATCCCAGTGTAGATTGGGACATTGCTTTTGCTCTGACGGTAGGCAGTGGTGCGTCCTTCAATGCAGGAACTACTACGCAGTCTATTTATGGTTCTGTGACTAACAATGGAACGATTACCAGCAATGGCACCATTCGGCTTCTGGCAAACATCCCAGCGACAATAAATCTGGGAACCAATTTTACCAGTACAGGCTTGGTAATTTTCGGAGGCAATGAAGCTATGACATTGGCAGGAGCTTCCCAGCTTACCTTTAATAACGTTACGATCTCGAATACACACGCAAGTGGTATTACACCTTCATCAAATTGGATTGTTGGCCGTGATATTATACTGAATAGTGGAGCCACCTTCCATGCAAACAGTCGTTCCTATTCCGTTGCCAGAAATTTGTTGGCAAGTGGCACCTTAAACAGTGGCACTTCTGCCTTTACCTTTAATGGAACCGGTACACAGGAAATTTCTACTACTTCGGCTTTACATAACATTGTTGTTACCAACGCAACCGGCCCTATCACGTTGCTCAACAATCTGACTGTAAATGGTTCCATCAATTTTGTTGCAGGAAAAATAACAACGGGTAACCACAACGTCATCCAACCCCTATCCGGTTCAGTATTAGGTGCTGCACAGAGCAGTGGATGGGTAAACGGAAATTTCCAGAAAGAAATTGCAACGGGTGCCTCAACCCGCACCTTTCAGGTTGGCAATGGTGTAAGTTACACTCCGATTACATTAAATTTTTCATCGGTAAGTAGCAGTGGTTTAATGACCGCTTCTACAACCACAGGAGATCATCCTTCGCTTACCAACTCCTCTATCAATCCAACCCGAAGTGTAAATCGATTCTGGACATTGCAGAACAATGGTGTTGTGTTTACGAATTATTCCGCCACACCTACATGGGTGGCAGCCGATGTAGATGGCGGTGCAAATACGTCTGCTTTTAAGGTGGGTATATACGATGGTACTTCGTGGATACTTCCAACCACAGTCTCCCCAACTGCCACATCCATCCAAGCCACCAATCTTACCCTTACGGGAGATATTGCTGTAGGCGAAGTGTGTAATGCCGGTACTACCATTGCCTATTCAGCATCACCGTATTGCTCGGATGGTGGAAATGCTACCGTTACACTTACCGGAACATCGGGTGGTACGTTTTCATCTACAACGGGTCTTGCTTTAAATACCAGCACGGGTGAAATTGATCTCGATGCAAGTACTGCTGGTTCTTATGTGGTGGTGTACACGGTTGCCGCATCCGGTGGCTGCCCGGCTTTTATTACCAATACTGATGTAACTATTACCGTAGCACCTTCCGCTACTATTGCCTACCCCGGAACACCGTATTGTAGTTCTACCGGTACTGCAGCTATTACTTTAATTGGTAGTACCGGTGGTACGTTCAGTGCTATTTCCGGGTTAGACCTTGATCCGATTACCGGAACTGTTAATCTGGAGAATAGTACACCGGGAACATATAATGTGTTTTATGACATTGAAGCAGGTTCTGGTTGCGCAGCGTTTTCCACCAGCACACAAATCACCATTACTCTTCAGCCATTTGCTTCAGGAACGTACGAAGGAAATCCTTACTGTTCGAACGATGGTATTGCGTTTCCCACCGGCTTTGCCGTAGGATTACCCGGATTGCTTACTTCTACTCCGGGACTTGTGATTGATCCGCCTACAGGCGTTATTGATCTTGCCGCCAGTACGCCCGGAACATATACCGTAACTTATAATGTAGATGCATTTGGTGGATGTGCAGCCTACTCCAATACGGCAACGGTAGCCATCACAGCAGCACCATCTGCTACCATCAGTTATGTGAATACACCTTTTTGTACTACTGTAGCATCTGCACCTGTCACTTTTTCGGGAACACCCGGTGGAGTCTTTTCTTCTACGGCTGGTCTCACCATTGATCCAACAACCGGAACAATAACACCTTCTACCAGCACCGGAGGAACCTATACCGTGACCTATACTATGCCCGCTGCAGAAGGATGTGATGAACAAATCGCAACTACATCGGTCACTATCACCGAAAACCCGGATGCTACAATTTCTTATGAAGGTTCACCGTATTCGGTAGGTATTGGTACAGCTACCGTTACCTTAAATGAAACCACCACACCACCTTCTGCCGGAACATATTCATCTACCCCCGGACTTGTTCTTGATACAAACACCGGTGAAATTGATTTATTAACCAGTACCGCAAATACATACACGGTTACTTATACCATAGCCGCTTCGGGGGGTTGTTTGTTATACACAACTACTGCCGATGTAACTATCATTAATAATATCAAAGTATGGGATGGCGGAGCCGGTACCAACAACTGGGGAGATGCAAATAATTGGAGTACGGATGGAGTGCCTGCAGCTACCGATAATATTGAGATAAGCGGTGCCTTTTCCATTAATGTAAATGTTCCAGCGGTAGGTAATCGGCTTACATTAAACAATCCTTCGCTAAGCCTCACCGTTACATCTGGAAACTCTCTTACCATATCGGAGGATTTAATTATTACTTCAGGAACACTCACAAGCAACGGAACAGGAATATTTTTAGGTGGTGATTGGATCAATAATGGAACATTTATAGCAAACACCAGTACTGTCACTTTTAATGGAACCACCACCCAACAGATTAGTGGTTCATCTCCAACTAATTTTCACAACATACATGTTACCAACACAGCCAGTCCGGGTGTGCAGATAGAATCAAATCAAAATTTATGGGGCGTTCTTACACTCAGCAACAATGTAATACTGGATGCTGACGGAAGTAATAACAATACTGTTCTCACATTGATCTCTGGTGGAGACGAACCTACCAACGATGCAGCCATTGGTGCACTTCCAGCCGGAGCACAAGTTACTGGCCAGGTAACAGTACAAAGGTACATGACCCGACAGGGCGGGAACAATCAACGTATTTATCGTTACATTTCATCACCAGTCCAAAACGGCACGGTTGCGGATATTCAAAATGAAATTCCTGTAACAGGCTCCTTTACAGGTTCCAGCAGTTGCTCCGGATGTTTAACTAATCCATCGCTCTTCTATTACGATGAAACAATTATCTCGGATAGCAACGGCAGTGGTACAGCTGATTTTAATGATGGATACGTTGAGTTTCCTGATGAAGATAATTCCGAAACATTTATACCGGGTTTGGGTTATGCACTTTTCACACGCGGCAACATTCTTCCCTCCACCATGTGGGATTTAAGAGGAGTTATAAATTCTGGTAACATAGTTCCTTTAACACTGCCTGTTTCATTCACATCATCTGGTTCAATTTCAGATGATGGCTGGAACCTGGTTGGAAATCCTTTTCCATCCACCATTGATTGGAATGCATCTGGAGGGTGGACAAAAAGCAATATTGATGGCACAATATATATATCCGATAATGGAAGTACTACCTCATTACGATATACTACATGGAACGGAACTACAGGAACAAATGGCGGATCGCGTTACATTGCCACAGGTCAAGGCTTCTGGGTAAAGGCCAACGGACAGGGTACTCCAATGCTTCAGGTTGATGAGAATGTAAAAACACCCGGTACGCAAACTACTTTTTTTCGTGAAAGGACACCTGAGAATATTTTAAGAGTTACGCTTGAACAAGGAAACACATACGATGAGGCAGTAATTCATTTCCGAAAAGATGCAACATCAAATTTTGATTCTCATGCCGATGCCATTAAACTAATGAATGGAATATTCAATCTATCATCCATGATGTCCGATGGAACGAAGCTCGCCATTAACTCTCTTGCACCGCTTGCTTGTAGGGAGGAGATTAAATTGGTGATTGAAAATGTAGTTCCTGGTTCATACCAACTTAAATTTTCGGAGTTAAATTCTTTTCCGGAAGGAACTAAAGTTCAGCTTCAGGATAAATTTACCAATCAAACAATTGAGATTGAAAATGATTACAGTTATTCATTTAAGGTTACCAGCAACACAGCTTCGTTTGGTTTAGGCCGGTTTGCCATCGTTATAGCAGAACCGCCTATCCCTGTGGTCATTCAGGCGAACGATCATATTCTATCCGTATCCTTTACAGAAGGTATTCAATGGTATTTCAATGGCGAACCTATCTCAGGTGCACGGGGATCAAGTGTGGAAGCCGATAAGTCTGGAATCTATGAAGTTACTATTTCTTCTAATGGATGTGTATATCAAGGAACGATTGAGTTATTCATTTCCGAGGTAATATCGACACGTTTGCTGGTTCAGGTTTATCCAAATCCGGCAGATGATGAATTGAATATTGTATTACCAGAGGGTATAATTTCGGGCAGGGCAGTTATAACCAATGTGTTTGGGCAAGTATGTGGTGTATATGAAATCGTTGGTCATCGTAAACTTTCTCTTGAAAATTTGCCTTCTGGTGCATATACCATTAAACTTTCCTACGGAAATCACATAATTACAGAAAGACTGATCAAGCTTTAATGCGGTTATATTCATATTGTATTTCTTTTAGAAATTAATATGCTATTAAAAAACCGGCATTTATGAAAAGAAGACCCCCAGAGTGATACACTTCAAATTAATGAAGCAATGGTTGGTTTTTGTGGTTTGGTATCTGAATTACAAAGCAAGTACCGGTTCTTCCATCTGAGCTTACATGTATGCAGCCTCCTAGTTTTTTTAAAGTCTCTTGTACGATATAAAGTCCAAGCCCTGAGCCAGCCTTGTTAACATCCAGCCGAAAGAACATATTAAAAATCTTATTGAGATACTCCAATTCTATCCCGATGCCATTATCTTCTACCTCCAGGTGTAGATTTTGTTCGGTAGTGTAACCACTAATTCGAACAAACGGTTTACCTTTTTCTAAATCAGCAAACTTTATTGCATTACCAATAAGATTCTCTAGCACGATTATTAATCGCTGCTTATCCGTAAAGAACTCTGCATATTCTTCTACTTCAACTTCAAAGTGAATTCGGGTACCTGCTTCTGAAAGTGCAAATAAATTGGATATTTCTGTTATAAGTGGTTTAACCTGCACACTCGCGATTGTGGGCTCAAGCCTGTTATTACGCGAATAATTAAGTATATTCCGAATGAAGTTGTCGAGCCGCTCAATAGAGTCCCTAATCATGCGTGCATACTGGTGTGTTCCCTCCTCTTTCGACTCCTTTTCTACAAGAGAAACCAACCCAAGTATTGATGCGAGTGGTGATCTGAGGTCGTGCGAGACACTATATACAAAACGATCCAACTCAGAATTGGTTGACTGAAGTTCTTGGTTGTTCTTAACCAAGTTTTCTTCTGCCAGTTTACGTTCGGTGATATCATGTCGAATAGCCATGAACTGGTAGGGGCTATTGCGATCGTTTACAAACGGAATGATGGTCGTATCCACCCAATAGAAGGTTCCGCTTTTTGTACGGTTTTGAATTTCCCCTTTCCAAACTACACCTCTACTAATCGTAGTCCACAGGCCCCTAAAAAATTCACGGGGATGTTTTCCTGAATTAACTATTCGGTGATCTTTACCAATAAGTTCTGCTCGGGAATATTGTGATATCCGGCAAAAGTTATCGTTTACATAGGTAATAACACCTTGCCTATCAGTAATTGCTATTATTGACGATACATCTAGCGCATACTTATAATCGAGTACCTGCCTTAAAGACTGCTGAAGTTGCATCTCCGTCTTTTTGTGGTTTGTAACGTCCCGCGAGTGGCAGGCAACACCTACAACATCACTATCTTGCGTGATGGGACAATACGAAACTTCAAGCCAGTAATCAGATGGTTGATTTCCATGTTCTAGTTGGGTAAATGTTGCACCTTGAAGAGCCTTTTGGTAGGCTTCGCGAAATCTAATTAGCTGTTCTTGGGATTGAGACCCCCTTAATATACTTTCACCTGGCCTGAGGCGCTTGCTTCCTGATTTAATCAGCATTTGCTGAAACGGTTCATTGGCAGTGATAAGATTAAGATCTTTGTCAACACTCCACATAAGGTCTAAGGTATTGTTAATGAGAGCCTGACTATTGGTTCGATCAAATTCTAGTTGCCTTTCTACCAGTTTCTTTCCTGTTATATCAACAAAGTTTGAAACCAATGCTCGTACGCCTGGCTCATGCAGCATATTGGTTAGTGTCCCTTCACACCAGATCCAATGGCCTGCGCGGTGTTTTCTACGATGTTGAAAGGAAAAAAAAGCTCCAGGAGAAAGAAGTATTGCCTCACGTTTTTGCTGAAATTCATTTACATCTTCAGGATGAATTAAGTCAAAGACTTTCATAGTCTGTAATTCTTCCCAGCGATACCCTAATACAGACATTGCAGATGGGCTTGCATACAGGTGTTCTCCTTGCACGGTGGAAAGCATCTTCACATCCGCGCTTTTTTCTATTAATGAGCGGAAACGTATTTCACTTTCAAGCACCTTCTCCTCCATTCGCTTATGCTGACGTACGCGTTCATAATTTTCCAGTGCAAAGGCAATATCTCCCGCTGCTTCGTTGAGCAGCTCTAACTCTTGTTCATCGAAAAAATTTTTTCTTATGGAAGTAAAACCCATTGAACCAACTAAAACTCCAAATTTTTTCAATGGTAAAGCAGCCATCGACCTGATATCTGCACGCATCAACTCATTTCGCAAATGGGCCACCCCTTCATCTTCCCATATGTCATTCGTTATAGCAGTCTGCCCTGTTTTAAGTGCGCGTCCTGTGGGTGTTTCTGCCATTTGTGGATCTGATAGATTCATTACATGAATACCTTCCAACTTGACATTGGGATAAATAGTCGTCAGGGTAACATTCCCATTTGTATCCAAATTAGTTACCCAGGCGATTTGGAAAAGTCCGATTTCCACAGCCACACGACAAGCATTATCAAGTAAAGTTTTATCATCCGTCAGATGAACAATACTTTGATTGATAGCACTGAGATACTTATGTAACCTGTTGGCCTTAGTAAACTTTTCCACCGCACGGTGGTACTCCGTGCGGTCTAGCGACAAAATCGCAATACCTTCCGGAACAGGAAAAATACGCAGGCTGAATTGACCTTTTGACCCATCCTGAAACTCAAACTCATTCTCGAATTTTTCTTCTATTCGTAACTTCATACACCGGAGGAGCACCTGAAAGAGGTTGGTTTGTTCGACTCCGGGATAGCATTCTAAAAAAGTTGAATTCAATAACTGATCTCGTGAAAGTTTACTTTGTTGTACAACAACATCGTTCACATAGACATACCGCCAGTTGTAATCCAGAATTTGGACCCCTTCCAGCATACCATCCATTATCTCTTGTCGATTCAATGACGTGTTCATCTGGTTATAAAATTACCAAAGCCGTCTGAACTCAGCTTGTGACTCAAGTGTGGTATAAAATAAAATATTTTTGCCGTTACTATGCAAGTCGTTTTTGGTGTTTATGCGCCTACGCATAAAAATTCTAAGGATTTATATAAAGATTAAGGGCACAGGATTCAACAAAGCACAGTAGCAGCACCAAATTTTGGTACGATGGGAGGAGTAGTCAAATCATCAAGTTATACAGCTTAAGTGATTATTTTTTGCCTGATGTAAAAAACCTGTTGCTGTGTTCCTACTCTTTGTCGGAGCAACCAGTACAGTTAATGCTTTTGATTTTATTTCCGGTTTTAATTCTTAAAGAACCCAGGCAACCGTGGATGCACATAAGCCTGGCCATACTCCTGCTCACACTGCTTTTAATCAGTATGGTGTTAGTGGATTGGGTAATTAAAGTTTAATTACCCAATCCAAACTTATAAACTGTTTGCTGCTTATAAACTTCACCGGGCTTTAACAGCGTAGATGGAAATTCTGGTTTATTGGGTGAATCGGGAAAGTGTTGAGCTTCTAAACAAAATCCGGAGCGATACGGATATTGCTTTCCATCTTTCCCACCTTCGGTACCATTCAGAAAATTACCGGAATAAAACTGAAGGCCGGGTTCCGAAGTCCACACTTCCATTGTGCGGCCGGATATAGGTTCGCTTACAACTGCCGCAAGACTTAGTCCCTCGCCTGTACGTTTTAATACCCAGTTATGATCATAGCCTTTACCAAATTTCAATTGAACATCTTCCTGATTGATGCGTGCACCAATGGCAGTAGGTTTATTAAAATCAAACGGAGTTCCGGCAACGGGTTTTAATTCACCTGTTGGAATCAATCCTTCATCTACGGGTGTAAAGGCATCGGCTATAATTTGCAATTTATGATTCAGTATATCGCCCACACCCTCACCGGCAAGGTTAAAGAATGAATGATGGGTAAGGTTTACTACTGTGGCTTTATCGGTTGTGGCTTCATAGTCGATGGTCAACTCATTGTCGTTTGTTAAAGTATAAATTACTTTGGCCGTTAGTGTGCCGGGATACCCCTCTTCACCATCGGCACTATTATAAGTAAGGGTTGTGCTGTTGGGTGTTGTTTCAGCAACCGTCCAAAGCACATTATGGAATCCACCCGGTCCGCCATGCAAAGAGTTTGCACCATTGTTGGTAGCCAACTGATAGGCGGTACCATCAATTGAAAACTGCCCTTTGCCTATTCGGTTTCCATAGCGCCCGATAAGTGCACCAAAGTAGGGATTACCAGATGGATACTGACTGGCTGAGTCGTAGCCCAAAACAATATCGCCCAGGGTTCCATTCTTATCTGGTACCCAAAGACTAATTACTTTACCACCATAGGGCGTGATAGTAGCCTTTAAACCATTGCTGTTTGTGAGGGTAATGGTTTGTTCGTTCAATGAGGGTTGAGAAGTTGTGCTCTCCATAACATCTTGTTTTTTGGGAGCTGAACAACCTGCCGCTAACAGCACCCCCATAATTAAGAATTTCTTCATTTTGGAAAGATAAATAAAAACCAGAATTGAATGGTAGCAATTTTGTTATGGATGTATCTCGGCCAACATGATTATACCAGGAAGTAACAAACAAAAAAAGAGAACTCATTTTTGAATTCTCTTTTAGTGCTGGAGATTCCCGAATGAATCTGATAGCCATCGGGACGAACCGCTGCGAATAATATTACTATCAAGAATAATCGGAGGTTCTGAGCGGGCACGATAGCTTATCGGGATAGCTTTTGAAGAACTCAGCCTTGATAAATAAAAAAGAGAACTCAATCCTGAATTCTCTTTTTTTACTGAGGTTCCGAGCGGATTCGAACCGCTGTAGGAGCTTTTGCAGAGCTCAGCCTAGCCACTCGGCCACGGAACCTTAATTGATTTACAAAACTATAAAAATCACCTCGCTTTACAACCAACTTAAAAAAAGAAGGTGGCTATTTCAGCCACCTTCTAATACGGATAATCTTTTTCAGTTATTCGTTTGTCTTCTTGGCTGCACTCATTTTCTCCTTCAGTGCACTCAAGGCCTCGATATCACCCAAAGTAGATTTCTCTGCTTCCTGGTTAATCTTATCAATGCTCTTGCCTTTAGGTGCTGCTTTCTTCTTAGCTGCAGGTTGCTCTGTCTTTTCAACCTCGGTTGACCAGGTTGCTTTTAGACTTAATGCAATTCTGCGCTCTTCTTTTGAGAATTCAAGCACTTTGAAGTCGTAAGCTTCGCCAACTTCGGGTTTGCTTTCGTCTTGCTTTACCAAGTTCTTGGCCGAACAGAAGCCTTCAATTCCATAGGGCAATTCCAACACGGCACCTTTATCGCTCTTGCTGATAATAGTACACTTATGGGTTGAACCTATGGTGAAGATGGTTTCGAATGTATCCCAAGGATTTTCTTCCAAATGCTTGTGGCTGAGGGCCAGTCTGCGATTGGTAGCATCCAATTCCAACACTTGTACATCCAAAGACTCTCCTACTTTTGTAAACTCTGACGGATGTTTGATCTTTTTGGTCCAACTTAAGTCTGAAACGTGTACAAGTCCATCAATTCCTTCTTCCAGTTCAATGAATAAACCGAAGTTGGTAAGATTACGCACCACACCTTTGTGACGGGTGCCAACTGCATACTTCGCCAATACATCCTGACGAGTCCAAGGATCTTCGGTAAGTTGTTTGATACCGAGTGACATTTTACGCTCTTCACGATCGATAGTTAACACTACAGCATCTAACTCATCGCCTACTTTAATGAAATCCTGTGGATTGCGCAGGTGCTGGCTCCAGCTCATTTCACTTACGTGAATCAAACCTTCTACACCCGGTTGCAATTCAAGGAATGCACCGTAATCGGCTACGTTTACAATCTTACCTTTTACCTTAGAACCTACTGCCACATCAGCGGCAAGCGATTCCCAAGGATGAGGAGTAAGTTGTTTCATACCCAAGGAGATACGCTTCTTATCGCCATCAAAATCCAATACTACAACCTTCACCGTCTGGTCAAGTTTCAATAACTCTTCCGGATGGCTGATGCGACCCCATGAAATATCAGTAATGTGCAACAAGCCATCTACACCACCCAGGTCGATGAATACACCAAAGTTGGTCATGTTCTTGATAACACCTTCCAACACCTGGCCTTTCTCCAGATTGGTAAGAATTACTGCTTTCTGTTGTTCAAGGTCTTTCTCAATCAGCACTTTATGCGATACCACAACGTTGTCGTTGGTATAGTTGATTTTCACCACCTTCACCTCGATGTTCTTGTTCACATAAATATCGAAATCGCGGATTGGCTTCACATCAATTTGTGAACCTGGCAAGAATGCTTCGATGCCAAATACATCTACAATCAAACCACCTTTGGTTCTGCGCTTCACAAAGCCTTCAATAACCGAATCGTTATCCAATGCTTTCTGCACATTTTCCCATCCTTTCAACAACTTGGCCTTTCTGCGGCTCAGAATTAACTGGCCCATCAGGTTTTCGCGTTCTTCAATAAAAAGATCAACTGAATCGCCAATCTTCAGGTTAGGCATATCTTTAAATTCAGCCAATGGCACAAGACCATCAGACTTGAAACCGATGTTAAGGATAACATCGCGATCGTTAATACCAACTACAGTGCCTACAACCAACTCACTTTCGTTGATGGTGGTTACAGTACCTTCATATTTCTTTAATAATGCTTCGCGGTCTTTAGAAGAATAACCTTCGCCAAACCCTTTGCGATCGTACGCATCCCAGTCAAAATTTTCGGTTGAAATGCTTGATTCTGTAGCAGCCTTACGGGCAGTTACATCTTTAATCATACGGCTGATACCCTCTTCTTCTTCCGCTTTTTTAGCTTGCTTGAATTCGGTTAGCTCGTCTTTTTCGAAAAGCTCTTCGGCAGCTGCACCTTTAACGGCCTTCTTTACCGGGGCATCGTCAATAACCGGCTTTGCAGCTTTTGATTTCGACTCTTCGTTTTTCTCTTTCTGGACTTTCGCCATAATCTCGCCCTTTTTACATGCAGCCAGCGGGCAGGTGGCTACAAATTTTGTTTTAAAAACCTGTTTTATACTAAAAACAAGCCCCATCGTTTTGATGGGGCTGCAAATGTAGTAAAATATTTGATTTAGAGCGTGGCTTTAACCTTAGGGGATATCCTCCTCTTGCAGCGTTCCCGTGGCGTAATTAATGAGTAATTTTTGAAACATAAGTGTAAACTGAGCGCTCGCAAAATCCGATTGTGCTTTTACGTACGATTGTTGTGCGGTGGTTAACTGAACAATGTTCGAAATTCCGAGATCGTAACGCTCTTTCTCCATTTTGTACGACAGTTCGCCCGATTTAAGTTGAGCCTGGGCCGATGCAAAACTTGCTTTAGCATCTTCATAATTTTGATATACTATAAGCACATCTGATTTTACCCGTACCTCAGCATTTTTGGTGGCCAGCCTTGCGTTTTCGAATAACACCCGCTGTTGCGTTACCTGGGCTCTGTTCGAAAAACCACTGAAAATAGGTACCCGCACCGAGACCCCATAGTTAAACTGACGGTTATCCGATCTGAATTGTTGTTCGAATGAGCGGTTATCCGGTGCCCCATGAATGTAATTATATCGTGAGTTTAACTCTGCAAAGCCCGATACATTTGGTAAGTACCGGCCACGCCACGCATAGTAACTTAATTGTGCAGCCCGCTCGGTGCTAGATGCCTGCTTTAAATCGGCCCGGCTTTGCAATGCGGTGGTATTGAGATTCTCTACCGCCAAATTATCTACCAGATAATCATCAGCACCCCAACTCACATCTTCCAGTTCAAATGAAACAATCGGATCGATCATGAGTGTTTGAGCGAGTAATGCCTTATCGTTCTTGAGCCGGTTGGATGATCGCACCACTAATAATTCAGCATTTCGTACCTGAAACTCCTGGTTATATAAATCGGCTTCGGCCCTGCTACCCAACTCAACCTGCTGCTTAATCTGGTTTAATTGAGTTTTTTGTGTTTCCAGATTCTGCTGGTCAATCTTTAATAGTTGTTGATCGAGCAGGCATGTTAAATATTGAAATGCTACGTTGCGAATTACATCTTGCTTGGTGCGCATCACAAAATTTAACTGTGCTTCATTCTGGCTAGCTGCCTGCCGGTATTGATTAATCTGATTAAACCCATTGAAAATAGGGATACTGGCAGATAACCCACCATTAATAAAATCTACCTGACCATTTACAACCTCACCTCGTTGTTGATTAAACGAGTTACCATCAAACCTGCCAACACTTCCACCAGCCGAAACGCTCGGTGTCATCTGCAATAAGCTTGAAGTTCGGTTTACCCCGGTACTTATCAGCAGATTTTTTTGCTGATTGAGAAGCAGGTTGTTTTCCAAACCCATTTTAATAGCATGCTTGAATGTAAGTGTTTGCTGGGCCTGCAAGCATAGCACGCTTGCGATCAGCAGTGTAAAAACCAAAACCTTCCTCATAACTTTTATTAACTAACCTTTTCGTCTGACTCTATAGCACCATCCGCTATTTGCACAATGCGTTTACCGCGCCTTGCGTTTTCTTCGGAGTGTGTTACCTGAATGATGGTAATGCCCTCTTCATTCAGCTTTTGAAAAATATCCATGATTTGTTTGCCTTGTTCGGAATGCAGGTTACCGGTAGGCTCATCGGCCAACAATAATTTTGGCTGCCCTACAATGGCCCGGGCAATGCCTACTAATTGCTGTTGTCCACCCGAAAGTTGCTCGGGGAATAAATCCTTTTTGGCCACCATGTTAAAGCGATCGAGCATTTCGGCTACCATGCTTTTGCGCTGGCTTCCGCTTACACCTTTGTACAAAAGTGGTGTTTCAATATTTTCATACACCGTTAGTTCATCAATCAGGTGATAGGCCTGAAAGATAAACCCGATATAGTTTTTGTGCATATCACTTTTTTGCTTCTCGCGCATCTTGTGCACGGGCTCGTCAAAAAAGTAATATTCACCAGCCGAAGGTTCGTCCAGCATTCCTACAATGTTCATTAAAGTTGACTTGCCCGAACCGCTGGGGCCCATAATGGTTACGAATTCGCCTTGCTTTACTTCCAGGTCAATTCCTTTAAGTATAAATGTGCGCTGAAAACGGGAGTCGATGTACTTGTCGATGTTTTTTAAAACAATCATGAATTTTGGCTTTTGTTTGTGAAGCCTTGGCAGCCAGCCCTAAGTTGGCCAATAGCATGCCAAGACCGTAATAGTTGATTTAGACGCGCAAATACGCGATTAGTTGCACAAAATCACGTCCGTAAGTGAAAAAAGGTGTCCGAAAGCGACCGACTTTTAATCAATCCTGCTCTTGCAACATCAATTCAAATTCAAGCTGGTTACTCAATACACAAGTGGATACAAGATTACGTCCACCCTTCGGTTTAACCGCATACCCCTGTAGGTTTGGTTGGTATATACTGGATTTTCGAGGCCCCAGTCTTTTATGCTGATGGATTTTTCAGGAATATCCTTTTGCAATAACAATTGAAACACTTCATTGCTCCGCATTTGCGAAAGCCACTGGTTGTATTCTTTGCCGCCAATCGGGTCGGTGTGGCTGATAAGTTGAACCTGGTACTTATCCAGCAGGTTGGGAATTGAATCGAGCCAATCGGAAAGCATTTCGGCCTGAAACTCGTCTATATCAAAACTGCCACCGTTGAAGTAAATACTTTTACGGAGTTGATCCGTTTGGGCGAGTACATTCAGATTTAAAAGCAGGCAAAAAAGTACCAGGCCCGAGCCATATGTTGGGTTTCGGTTTACTGAAAGCCATTTCATAAATCGAATTTAACCTTATGTTCATAAAAATGAAAGCAATTACCTTAGCGATTGTTAAAACCTGTATGATGAAACCAACTCTGTTTCTTGTTCTGATCATCGCCTCATCCTGTTCCAACAAAATTATTTATTACGGTCGCTCCTATCAGCCTACACAAAACATGGATATCTTTTTCCGCGAAAGCGATATTACTGAACCAAATGAGGTAATGGGAAAAGTAACTTATGAAGTAACAGCCAAACGCAGTTCCGATAAGGTGCAGGAGAAAATTGTAAGTCGAATGAAAATGAAAGGTGCCGATGCCATTTTGTTTGATGAAGTAGCATTAACCAACACAGGAAGTTCAACCGGTGCGGCTGCTGCTGGTACCGGAAGAAGGCGTGGTTTTTTGGGAATTTTTGGTTCCAAAACAAAATACACCAAAGGCCAGATGATTAAAGCTACGTTGATCAAATACAGGAAGAATTTATGACGAAAGCTCGTCTTCAAAAAGACTTTAAAGTAGTAGAACCGAAAAGCCGTGCAGGGTGGCGCGCATGGTTACAAAAAAATCATACCCAACAAGAGAGCATCTGGTTAGTGTTAGCAAAAAAAGATAGTGGTTTGCCTTCGTTACCGGCAGGAGATGCCGTAGAGGAAGCATTGTGTTTTGGTTGGATTGATAGCGTACCCAACAAAGTGGATGACAAGCGGTACAAGATTTTGCTTTCACCGCGCAAGCCAAAAAGCAATTGGTCGAGCGTAAACAAAAAACGAGTGGCCCGTTTGATTAAATCCGGGCTGATGACCGAGGCCGGTATGAAAATGGTTGCACTTGCAAAAAAGACTGGAACATGGAATGCGCTAAACGATATTACCAAACTTACTCTTCCAGCCGATTTAAAATCTCTGTTTGCATCAAACCCTAAAGCAGCCAGTTATTTTGAAGCATTCCCTCCTTCTGTTAAAAAAGGAATATTGGAATGGATTCAAAATGCAAAAATGGAAACCACGCGCGCCAAGCGAATTAATGAAACGGTAGCATTAGCAGCAAAAAACATTCGGGCTAACCAATACACCAAACGCTAATATGTTAACCAAACTGCCTTAGCAGATTTTCCACGTTCAATAACGTTTACGATTAACAAATTATCGTAATCGCTGTCATCAAAATTCTGAAAATCAGTTTTACCGGTAAGGTAATTCGCAAAGTCCGGCACCGTGTTGGAATGACCGGCCACTACAATTGTACCGCCAGCAAATTTTTGTAAGAGTTGATCTATCTCTTCCTTCTTTGAAGGATCGTATGTTGAAACAGAAAGCCCCTTGGCCTCGGCAAGCGGTGCTACTGTATAGCGCGTGCGTTTATACGGTGTAGAATAGATTGCATCCACTTTGATTTCTTTTAGTACCTCGGCCAACCGTTGGGCTCGTTGCTTTCCGGATTCAGACAATTCAGGATCTTTCGGATCGTCTGTTTCCTTTTCGGCATGCCGAACTAGTATTACGGTTGTAATGGTTGGTGGCTGAGCATTAACAAACTGAAACCCCAGTGCAATAAAAATTATCAAGAGTTGCCTCATAACTTTCTATTTAAACTGATCGGCAACAGCCGGTGGAATTTTACAATCGGTTGTGCGCCTGGTGTCGGCCAGGTGTATAATTTTCCAACCAGAACCATTGTTCACCAATTGAAATGCATCCACTCCGCAATGGCTGAATTTTTTACCGATGTAGAACGCATAATCGGTCCATACCTGCGCAAAATTACCATCCACTTCTATTTTAGTATTCCAGATGGGTTCACTCAATGGCTCGGGTCTGGGTGTAGCAATGGCTTTCAAAAAACCCGCAATGGAATTTTCGCGTCTCACCACCACATTGCCTGCTTTATCTTTGGTAACCGTGGCCATTGTTATTTCGTTGGCAAATGCACTGCGCACCAAGGCGCTATCGCCTTTATTCATGCCCGTAAACAATCTCACAATTGGCTCCATTACAGCTTGCTCGGTTGTTGTTTGTGCCTGAAGTGATCCGGCACAAATAATGGAAAGGAAAATAATTATGTGTTTCATCCGTAACTTTTTTGATGTTGGTGTGAAGATGCCTAAAAAATTGAACGCAATACAAAATCTTCTATACGTACGGTTGAGAATAGGGTTAATGGATAATTCTTAATTTTAGGAGATTAAACAAACTTCTATGAAGCGTATTGGTATTGTTGTACTGATTTTTGGCGCAAGCCTTACGGCCTTCCCGCAAAGTAAAACCGACAGCCTGGAACGAGCGCTTGAAACTGCCAAAGGCGATTTAAAGGTAAAAACCCTGAATGAATTTTTTAGGGTTTATGTTAATACTGATCCTGTAAAAGCCATTGAATACACCCGGCAGGCACTTGCACTCGCCACCGAAATTGACGATCAAAAAGGGAGGGCGGCCTCATACAACAACCTGGGTGTTGCCTATCGTAACCAGGGTGCACTTGATAAATCGCTGGAGTATTATCTTATAAGCCTGCAACTTTACACCAAGTTGGATAATAAAGAGGGGATTGCCGCTACCAAAAGTAATATCGGTAACATTTACTCTTTTAAGAAAGACCATGGCCAGGCTATGAAATACTATGAAGATGCGCACAAGTACTTTATGGAATCGGGAGATTCCACCAATCTTATTAAATCGTTGAACAACCTGGGTAACTTGCATAATAATGTGCAAGAACAAGACCAGGCACTGAAGTACTACACCGATGCCTATAAATTAGCCGAAAGGAAGGGCCAATTGTTTGCTGACCCGCTTAATAATATCGGTAACATTCATTTTAAACAAGGTAATTACCAACGAGCAGCCGAATATTACGGACGAGCCTTATCACTGGCACGAAAAAATACCGACAACCTGTTAGCCTTAAATGTACTTACCAGTTTAGGAGAAGTTTATGCCCGCGCGGGACAATTTAAAACTGCGCAAGCCTATCTGGACAGTGCCATGACCATGAGTGGCCAGATGCAAGCTTTCATTTTTGAACCCAACATTCTGAAAAGCATGGCGCTTAACTATTCCAAGCAAGGAAAAATGAAAGAAGCTTATGAGGCCATGTTGCGTTATGACGTAGTGAAAGAAAAAATTTATGGTGAAGAAAGCAGCCGCAAAATTGCCCAGATGGAAATAGCACTGGACTTGCAAGAGAAAGAACGCGAGATGGAGGAGATCAAAATCAAAGCTGAAATTAATGCGCTTGAACTACAAAAAACCAGAATGATTATAACCATAATCATACTGGTTTTGGCTTTGGTGGTGGGCGGCTTTAACTTGTTTTATTCCAAACGTAAATCCATCACCGCTGTAAAACGCAGATCAAATGATTAGTCGCACGGAAGCTCGCGAAATACTGAGCAACCTGACCCAAAGCCAGAGCTTATTACGCCACATGCGCACCCTTGAGTTGGTGATGGAAGCTTACGCTGAAAAATTTGGCGAAGACAAAGAGGCCTGGGCCATTGCCGGCCTGTTGCACGATGCTGATTACGAGGCTTACCCTGACAAACATCCACACATAATTGTTGAACAACTTAACGCGATGGGCGAAACCAAAATTGCACACGCTATTTCGGCTCACTATACCAAATGGAACGTGCCGTACGAAACGCGGTTGGACAAAGCGCTGTTGGCTTGTGATGAACTGACCGGATTTATTGTGGCTTGTGCCCAGGTTAGGCCCGAAGGTATTGCTACATTGGAACCCAAATCGGTTATTAAAAAACTGAAAGACAAAGGCTTTGCCGCTAAGGTAGAACGCGATGAAGTTTACAAAGGCGTTGAATTGCTGGAAGTTGACCTTACCACCCACATCGCTTTTATAATTGAGGTTTTGAAGGCAAACCAGGAAGAATTGGGAATTTGATTCCTTATATCATTTGATAGCAAAATCAATTAGCTTTTGTTTGTAAAATAAGGTGTTGAATTTTAAGCCTATTACACTTACATTTGAGACGAAATCTAAATCAAAGCAATATGTTTTTTGAGCAAAATGTAGGAGACGGAGCTAATCTGTTTGTAACTATTGTAGCCGTGATTATTGGGTTTGTTGCAGCTGTAGGCTATCTGGATAAAATGAAAACCTCGAAAAACGAAAAGAAGCACTAATACCTAAGCTATCCCTATAAAAATAAAAGCCACCGATGCGTGGCTTTTTTATTACCTAACACGGGGATGTGTTACTTACCAGCGGTAGCAGGCGTTGTAGTGCCGTAGGGCGATTTGTACTCCTTCTGGTAATCCTGAATAAGTTTGGTTTTATAAAAATCGCCCGTTACATAACTTACAAAAATGTGAAAATCTTCCGGCTTACGATAGCCGGGCAACGATTGATACCCTTGTATAACTGGTATAATCCGAAATTCTTCATCCAGAAAAACAAAATTAGGATAACTCATCTGGTTGTTCAGTAAGGCCATGGCTAACTGATGCGAACCTTTATTTCCGTAAGGCACAAATTTAAAAGTAGTACCACGAAACACCACATCGGCAGTTTGCTCAGCATCGAATTTTACAGCGTAAAATTTTTCATTCAGCAAGGCGGCAATCTTTGGGTCTGTAAAAGTATTCTTGTCCATTACTTTGCACCAGCCACACCAATCGGTATATACATCTATAAAAATCTTTCGTTTTTCAGTTTTTGATTTTTCAACGGCCTCCTCAAATGTTAACCATTTAACAACTGATTCTGATTTTTCTTGTGCCCTCACCTGGCCTACCATCGCGCAAAGCAATACGAGCAAATATTTTTTCATAAAACTGTAATTCTGGCTACGAACAAGTAACAAATGTAAAAAGAAAACACGTTCCGTTGGCTTAATTAACAAACAACGGGCCGCTGTAACCAGGTTGTTCGGTTAAGATCGGCAGAATTGTACAAAAATGAACATGAGGCGAACCAAAAACCATAAAAATTCAGAAAAAATAAGCTTTAAGGCTGATGGCATTGATTTTGGAAAGCAACGGTCTGTGCAATTTAAAATCTCGCATAAAGACCTGATTCTGGTAGCCGGTATTTTGGTTGCCCTACTGATTTTGTTTACTACCTGGATGTGGGATGTACAATCGCAGGCCGAATCGTTGCGAGTGTGGCCGGACCTGAACGTTACACAAACTGTGTTTCACAAAATTGGTAATGTAATCTCAAGCAGGTTTTAAGTGCGATACGCATAGTATTGCAGCACCGTTTCAATTGCATGCCGGATAGCCTGGTTGATTGGATAAAACCTTTGGGCCAACTCAAAATCGATGGCATGCAATTGCATATACACTTGATTCATAACCGGAACATCCAAGCCGGTATCAATTTCTTTTTCAGCCAACGTATAAGCATTTGTCTGTTCTGATTTTATGATAGTACACGTAACCAGTTCTTTACGGCCGTATTTATTGGTACGGGAAGAGTAACCAAACAACCTGCAGATAAGGCCGCGGTGTTTGTATTGGCTACATAACCCGGCTCCTGCTTGTGTAGGATTAAGTATTAAACAAAGTAGATCGTTCTTTTTTTCTAATTGTTCCAGCCATTGTGCAGCAAGCTGTTGTTGATACAAGTGCAAAGCAAAGGGCAAAAACTCCAACACACTTGCCTCGATATCGGGTTTGAAACAACATTTACCACACCCAAACTGGCAGTGCAAGGTTGTGTGCGATTGAAATGCTGCAATGCGACTATCCAGTTCATCAAAAACCTTGTTAACAGCATCTACTTTTTCGGGCAGGGTCATAGCCCAAAATTAAGCACTTCTAAAATGGTTCACCCACTTTC
Source organism: Cyclobacteriaceae bacterium (assembly GCA_019638395.1). GTDB lineage: Bacteria > Bacteroidota > Bacteroidia > Cytophagales > Cyclobacteriaceae > ELB16-189. Next base: position 659,807 of record JAHBTX010000003.1, on the reverse strand, counting down.
TTTACTCATACTTCAGCGTATCAGCCGGGCGCGTCCAGGCGGTTTTTAATGCCTGGTAGCTGATGGTAATTAATGCAACTACCAGTGAAATTCCACCAGCCAATGCAAACACCTGCCACCCTACCTCAATTCGGTACTGAAAGTTTTGTAGCCAGTTAGTCATGAGGTACCACGTAATCGGAACCGACAACGCCAGCGAAACAAAAATCATCATCACATAATCGCGCGAAAGCAAAACCAACAGCGATTGTTCGGTGGCACCCATAACCTTGCGAATGGAAATTTCCTTAGTTCGGTTTTGCATGGCCAACGAAGCCAGCGCATACAAGCCCAGGCTACCAATAACAACTGCCAGTAATGTTGCCAGGCTCACAATCTTACCCAGATTCTGATCGCTTTGGTATTGTGCATTTAACGCCTGATCCACAAACGTAAAATCAAACTCCTCAGCACCGGTTAAGTTATCCCAAACAGTTTTTACCTGCTCTAAGGTAGCCTGCATGTTATCAGGCGCAAGCCGTACAAATAACTTCGGCATAGGATTGTTTTCGAAGTTGATATTTTCAGAACCTGCCAGAATTATGACCGGGTTTTGTACCAACGCCAATGGCGGCACCGAAGTATAAAGCGAAGTGTAGTTAAAGTCTTTCACAATGCCAATCACTTCATGATCTCCAAAGCCCTTGCCGGGAATACGCTTACCACTTACATCTGTCCAGCCGTATTCTTTTGCAAACGCTTCGTTTACAATCACACCTTTACGATCAGCCGGAGCATCGGTAAAGTTTCTTCCGGCTACCAGTTCCATTTTCATTACAGGAATGTAGTCATCATCCACCACGTTTACATTAAAATTGCGATACGTGCCCTGATCATCTGTAAACCCTACTGCTGTCCAACTGCCATCACCAAAATCATGTGAAGATGCACACACAGCCAAGACACCCGGAATTTTACCAAGCTCGGTCTTGAATTGTTCAGCCATCTCAAAACCTTTATTCACCCGTTCACCCAACCTACCCACGCGAGGTACATTTAATTGAATAACCGCCAACTGTTCTTTGTTGAAACCGAGGTTCTTGTTTTGCAGAAAATCCAATTGCTGCTGCATGATAAGCGTGCTTGAAACCAAAAAAATAGAAAGTACCAATTGCACACCCACCAATACCTGACGCACCCGCTGTTTGGTACTACCCATTTGCAAACCTTTCAATACAGCAATGGGTTTGAATGCTGATAATACAAATGCCGGATAACTACCCGCCATTAATCCAATGATGAGCAACAAACTTGCAACTACAATCACCAAAAAACCATTCCATGAAAACATCAATTGCTTACCCGATAGCTGATTGAATAACGGCAAGCCTAACACCGATAATAAAATACCTACCACCAAGGCAATAGTGGTAATCAAAATTGCTTCACCAATAAACTGTGCCACTAATTGCCTGCGCTCTGCGCCCACCACTTTCCGAATCCCTACTTCGCGGGCGCGCTTTAACGATCGGCCCACCGAAAGCGTAACAAAATTGATACAAGCCACAACTAAAATCAGGATAGCAATTGCACCCAGAATGTAAGAATACTTCGCATCGCTTACCGGGGCATCGCCTACCGGATAGGACGTATCGAGGTGGATGGAAGTAAGCGGTTGTAAGCCCGGTGCATATTTACTTTGTTTAAAATCTTCTTCGCCTAACAGCCTGCGAAATAAATCGGGGAACTTGCTTACTACTTCCGTTGCCATACTACCCTCGCGCAGTAACACATAGGTGGACGGATGAATATTAAACCAACCGGAGTTTAACTGCCGCTCCGAAAATATTTTGCTATAGTTATGATCGGGTATAAGCATGTTAAACCGGATACCTGAATTGGTAGGAATAGAAACTACACCGGTTACCGTGAACTCCTCAAAGTTTTCGCCTAGTTGGATAGAGAGCGATTGCCCCACTGGGTTGGTCGATCCAAAATATTTATCGGCCATGTTTTGCGTGATGACGATGTTATACTGGTCTTGTAACACAACTTCGCGTTCTCCTTCAACCAAATCGAAATCAAATACCGAAAACAATGCCCGATCGGTCAGCATTACACCTTCGCTGAATTGCTTCTCGCCAACCTTCACCATGGTATTGATCGCTACAAACCGCACAAAGCTTTCTACTTCGGGCAGGTTGTCTTTCAAAGCCGGACCCATTGGCATGGGTGTAGTAGTATTGAAGAACTGTTGGTTTTCGCCCCAGTCTTCTTTTACAAACACGCGGTAAATGCGATTTGCCTTGGTGTGAAATGTATCGAAGGTTAACTCATCTTTTACAAAAAGGGCAATGAGCACACAGCAGGCAATGCCGAGACTAAGGCCCAACACATTAATAGAAGAATGAATTTTGCTGCGCCATAAGGCCCGAAAAGCAATTTTGAGGTAGTTCTGAAACATGGCAAACCGGTTTAATGCTTGAAGGTGGCCGATAGGACTTTACAAACCAACCCGCCCGACCTTAACCGGAGATACGATGCCGTGAAGTGTAGAAAAGTTGTAGTGGGTAACAACATTTATAAATCCTGTTCTATCGAAATGAAAAGCGCAAACCCAGTCCAGCATGCAGGATTTGTAGTGGGGAAATCATATCAGGATTTACATAATAGCTTGTAAGTTTCAATTCATTAGTTCCCACTTCGTAATAGAAGGTAATTCGTGAAAAAGAATAAGTGGAGTCAAATTTCTTACTCACATTACCGCCTAAAAACACATTGGGTCTGAGGGATTCAGACCACCAGTAATATCCTTTCGCGTAATGTTCAGGCCATCGAAAATTTTTACCAAAAGTATAAGTTAAGTAAGCCCCGCCTGTTAATGGAGTTAAACTCCACGGTTCGGGCAACAGGCGGCTACGCCAAATTACTTGTGTATATTTTAGCGAGGCAACCCCAAGCTGGTTATAGCTATACTGTTTGGGAACATAACCCATTAACAGATCGAGGTGCATTCTATTACTTTCATTAGCATACCCAAAACCACCTGCAACTAACCCCATGCTACCAGCAAACTGAATAGTAACATGATCTGGTATGAGCCAATGGCTGCCTTGCGCATAAGCTGCAAACGGCAAACAAATTAAGAATGCTATCGGTAACAGGTAGTATTTCATCAATAATAGATTCGTTCCAATTCAAAATCATCCGACCATACCGTTAGCATCAAATAAAATCTTTTATCGGGTGCAGGGCATACAACATAAGTTACCTCCGTGTGTTCATCTTTTAAAATCTTAAAGGAATGATCATGACCGTAAACTCCCAGCAGTACCGCACGGTCATTCAAAAGTTGGGTGTAAGGGATGAAAATGTTTGGGTCAAAATCGGGCGAGAATGGAGAAATATGACCAATAACCAAATTGGTAAGCGAGTCAGCCAAATGGTTTGACAGAAACGACAAATCAGGTATTAACCCCGAAAAATTATGTTCACGCGAATTGGTATCATGCAAAATAAAATTGAAGCGGCCATACCGAAACCAATCGTTTGTAGGGCCATACATCCGATTAAATATATGCCTGCCATCACCTTGATAATCGTGATTACCAATAACACTTACGAAAGGTTTTTTTAAGTCTTTCAGGATTTCGAAAATTTGGTCGTACTCCCATTGCAACCCATACTCTGCTATATCTCCAGCAATTAACATGAAATCGTAAGTTTGCGCATTTGCGCTTCGCACAATCATGCTTAGTTCATCGTACGCCCGCTGTGTATCGGCTATAAGGGCTATGCGCAGTGTATCGTGCGGCACAGTAGCCTGAATGCGGGTTATTGCCTTTGCATTTAAATTTTGCTTTTCTGCTGTTAGCCTAATCTCATAAGGATGAAATTCAAATATGCATCCGCCCAGGAAAAGACATATAATCCACCAGCCACGCACCATACCCCAATTCTTTTAACTTAAAGACGTATCTCCCGAAAATTTATTTTAACTTCCGAATAATTGAAGTCAATTAAATGATTGCCTGAACTCCAAAGGCGATTGTTTGGTTTTTGTCTTGAATAATTTACTAAAGGATTGTGGATGCTCAAATCCTAACTGAAAAGCTATTTCGCTCACAGATAAATTTGTAGTAGAAAGTTTCTCTTTGGCTTTTTCAATAAGCTTGTTATGAATATGTTGCTGCGTACTTTGGCCGGTAAGTGATTTTAATAAACTGCTTAGATAGCTTGGCGATACATTTAATGAATCGGCAATATGCTGAACTGACGGTAACCCTTTTTCTATTAAATCGGTGTTGTTAAAATAAGCATTGAGCCATTCTTCAAGCTGGCTGAGTAGCTGATGATTTGATTTTTTGCGGGTAATGAATTGACGTTGGTAAAACCGTTCGGAATAATTGAGCAAGGTTTCTAAATGCGAAATAATAATATCCTGACTAAATTTATCAATATTAGCCTGATACTCACTTTTTATGTTATCCACAATTCCATTAATAAGTGTTTCCTCCTTATCGGAAAGGAATAATGCTTCATTGATTGTATAGTCGAAGTATTCGTATTTTTTAATTTTATTCGCTAACGATGTGCCCCACAAAAAATCGGGATGAATGAACAACATCCAACCTGAAAGCTTTGCCGGAACACCATTTTCTTCGCCCCGCAAAATTTGCCCGGGCGATAGAAACGCCATCACACCTTCGTCAAAATCATATTTCTGTTGTCCATAAAAAAGTTTATCGCAACCTCTTTTTAGCGATACCACATAAAAATCAAATATCACCGAATTAACGCCTGTATTATTTGTTAGACCTTCGAGGTTTAGTATACTGATAAGCGGATGCTGCGGCTTGTCATATCCGCCTATGCGGTGCAGATCGGTTATTGTCTTAATTCGGTATGGTTGAGCCTTTGCCATTTTTAAAAGTTAAAATAATTTAGTTTTTAATCGGTAAGCATTTAATTGGGCATGGTAAGTCATGCTCAATCTAAAAAAAAACGACTTCTCCGGTTTTTACAATTTTTAAGTGCTGTTTAATTTTCTTTTCCTCATTCAAGCTATTTAAAATAACCACTGGCTCTGATAAAGGTTCGTCTGCCATATCGAAAGTACCATAATGAAACGGTATCATCATCTTTGCCTCCGTATCATTAAATGCCTGAACGGCCTGTTGCGGGTCCTGGTGATTGGGTGACATAAACCAACGTGGCGAATATGCCCCAACACCAATAAGTGCAACATCAATGTTAGGAAAAAGTTTGCTTGCTTCCTTGTAATGACTACCATAGCCGGAGTCGCCACCATAGTAGATTGTTTTGTTTTTGCTTTTGATCGCAAAAGCCCCCCATAAGCGTTTGTTAACATCGTTAACGGATCGCCTTGAACTATGCCTGGCCGGTAAAAAAATAATTTCCAATTCCTCACCGAGGTTATAGCGCTGGTACCAGCCTGCCTCCTGTACTTCGTTATCACCAACCCAATCGCTTAGTAAACTTTTCATATTCAATCCCGCAAGAAATACAACACCAGGATTCTGACTTTTAATAGTTTTTATACTGGCTTTATCGCAATGGTCATAATGCGAATGTGAAATCAATACATAATCGATGTTCGTTAAATTAGCTGCTTCGATTGGGAATTCGGTAAATCGGGTATGAAGCGATAGTGTTTCAAATAGAGGATCGATAAGTATTTGCTTCCCATTTAAGCGAATAAAAAAAGTTGAATGCCCCAGTAATACAATAACATCTTCTTTCGAATTTATAAAACTATCATCTTTTACCACCTGCATACGCCACGTGTCATTTTTCTTTGTTTGCTTTTGTGGGTTTTTTTGAAGCATCCATTTTAATGCATCTCCAAAGGTTTGGGTACCCGGAAATTCGTGGTTTATAAAGCGTCCATTTTTATCCACCGGTGTACCTTTCCAATCGGGTAGCATTGTTTTTAAATCAGGGTTGCTAACGTACGCGTCCACTTTAACTGTTTTTGAGGAAGGCATCATGAATATGCTTGCAAGTATTAAAATGATGACCACAACAATCGTGAATATAAAAAACGTTCTTCTTTTCATTTATTGTCCAATCCTTAATTTCTAAAAGGATACTTAAGCCAAATCAAAATCAACGGCATAGCCAAAAAAGGAATTTCTATTAATGCCATTTTATAATCACCTGCGCGTAGTGATAAGGCCATGATTAATACAATGGTGATTGCATTAAGCAGGTTGCCCATAAAAAATGTCTGCGGAAAGAACAACATCAAACCCACAATAATTGAAAATACGCCAAAGTAAGGCATAATGGATTTTGTTACACCCAGGTTTGTCATCATCCGTGCTTGCTCGGCTGTGGGGGTTTGAAAGGCATCCCAGCCATGCTTCAGGCTCAGGGCTGCCGAAATCAACAAGAGTATAATACTTACAATTTTCATGGTGCTGTAGTTTAATTATGATTAGAAGAAAAAATTTATGCATTTAACTTCACTTTTGAAAATCAACTTTTACGAAGAGGTACGGTTGTAAAGCATTTATAGCCACTAAAATTCAACCTTGGCAAGCTTTTGCGATACGTCCCATAATTTTAAGGAAACACTTCTGTCTTCTGCTTGTGCAGGTATTTTTGCGATGGCAGGAAATCCCCGAGTTTCACTCAGTTTGTTCGGTCCGTAATAAAAACCTCCTTTAGCCTCAGGCGAAGTTGCTGCATATAATGTTGGCAATGCGCCTTGTGCCGATGGTTGAAATAAAAACGGAAGAAAAGTTCTCGCTATCCCAGGGCCACTCCATCGTCCAGCTCCGGTAATCAGTAAGTTGGTTCTCGAAACACCAGGATGGGCCGCTATGCTGGTAACGCCCCAACCGTGTTTTTCACTTTGGCGTTGAAGTTCTAATGCAAACATTAGGTTAGCCAGTTTTGCCTGACTGTATGCCTTCATGGGAACATACGAAGAGGTTGACTGAAGGTCATCAAAATTGATTTGTCCTTCGCGATTGGCTACACTTGAAACGGTAACAACACGAGCATCAGCTGCTTTACGAAGCAAAGGAAGCAGTTGAGCAGTTAATGCAAAGTGTCCGAGATGGTTCGTGCCGAATTGTAACTCAAAACCATCTACTGTTTCGAGGCGTTTTGGTGGTGTCATTACACCAGCATTATTGATGAGCAGGTTGATAGGTTCATCTCTTGCAATCATTTTCGATGCAAAAGCCTTAATAGAATATAAGTCTGCAAGGTCAATTTTTTCAAAACTCACTTTTGCCTTCGGATTAACCTGACGGATTTTAGCAATAGATTCAACTCCCTTTTGAGGGTTACGCCCCATCATAATCACATTCCATCCCGCTGCTGATAACGCTATCGCGTCCTCATATCCAATACCTTCGGTGCTACCCGTAATTATCGCTAAACCATCATTTCTTTGTGGAATGTTAGAGACTGTCCAATTTTTCATTTTGTTTTCTTGTTTAAATTTGCTGGTACAAAGTTGCAGCACCATTAACTGGCACATGAAGCCAATACTACTTTTGTTGTAGCCAAAACCATGTTTCTGATTTATAAATCGAAACGGATCAAAGCTCCAGTTTCAACCCAAACGTTGGGAAAATTCCCAAGCCCGTTCGCACTGCCTCCCCCATTAAGGGCAAAAACAATTCAGAGTTTACGTTAAAGGTGTTTTGAATGTCGGTAATGTCGAGAAACAAGGTAAGGTCGCTTCGTTTCATTTGCATTTTATAATCTGCCCGAATATCAAAGCTTACAAAATCCGGTAACCTTCTTCCATTTACAGAGGTTAGTTCTTGCGCATAGCGTAACCGATTTATATCGTTCAATACATTTTCATGGATAATAAAATCATCTACCGGGCGGCCCGTGCCATAGCGAAACTTGCCGGAAACAATCCATTTTTCATTCGGCTTATAACTAGCCAGCAAACTGATTACGTGCGGTATGTTAAATGTGTAATCGTATTCGCCCAATCCATTATTATCATCACGCACGCTTTCCATATACGAATAACTTACCTGACCATAATATTTACGTGAAAGTCGTTTGATTAAACTGAAATCGGCACCATAGGCGTAACCCGCTCCATTATTGTTTAGCGTACTTTGAGCCCGGTTGGGTTGTACTACCAAATCATCAAATTGTTTGTGCCAGGCTTCTGCCGTAAATTTTAAATCGCTGGAGAATTGTAGTTTGTAGCCCAGAATATTTTGAAACGTGCGTTCATTCTTTACCACATTACCAGCCGACCGCCCTGCCACGTTGGAGTAGGCAACATCCTGATAATAGATGCCGGTAGCAAAATTCAGACTATGTCTTTCGTTGAGCAAAATACTTCCGCTTAGGCGAGGCGAAAGCGTGTGCTGCTCTGCAAAGCCGGTATAATCGTAGCGCAGGCCAGGGTTTAGTGTAAACCTGCCCATTACATTCCATGACAAGCTTATGTACCCTGAACCATTAAATGCGGTATTTGTTGTATGCTGAATTAAAAAGTGCTGGATTTAAAATCAGATACTGTTGAGATGGATCAGGCCGGTAATCAGTTGTACGATAGGTAAAAAGTGTGTCAACACGTTTAATACTCCTTTCGTAATCGAGATTAATGGCAATGGCATCCATACCCGCAGTAAGTGTTAGCTTATCGTAATTTTTGGTAAAGATGGATCGGTACCCAAACTCTTGTTGATTATTTTTAATACTCCGCAAATCATCTTCAAAGCGACCAAATTTCGGGTCAATGATTTCGCCCTCTGCTGTAAGGGATGGTGTAAAAGAACCAAAGTTGTTATCTACTGTTGATGCTCGGAAGTATAATACATTTTTCCAATAGCTGCTGGTGCTGGTGAGCGTTCGCAAATTAAATCCTACTAATGTATTTGCTCCCCGATGGTTCCATAGTGCTGTGCCGCTACTGTTATCATTATTTACAAAACTTCCCGGATTAATGTCGTCTATTCCTCTACTGGGGCTCTCCGGATTATACATGGCAATAAACGAGAGTTTATTTTTAGCATTAATCTCCGTAGTGGTTTTTATAATGTAATCGCTTAACGCGATAGACCCCATGTTTTCAATACCCGTCATGTTTGCAACACCTGCAAAATTTAAATACCGAGCCGATGTGAACAGACTGGTTTTTTTCGAGAGTGGGCCATCATAAATTAAAGTAATGCCTAACAATTCAGCTTGGGCACTAAACGAACTGGTTTCTTTATTGCCTTCTTTAATACCAAGCCCAAGGTAGGAGGAAGATTTTCGTCCGAACGTTGCATCAAAACCCCCGTTTTGAAACTGCACATTATCCACCACACGCGGAGCGAAAATACTAAACCTCCCACCATTAGGATCATTAAAGCCAGAGGCAATGCCCTCGGCTTCTAAGTGCGATAGATTAAACATAGGCATATCATCTACCATATACACATTATCCTGTGTGCCTTGCCCGCGAGCCGCTATGGCCGAAAATTGAGCCCCTGCACTTACCACACCCGGAAGCACCGATAATGCACGCATAATATCGCCTTGCGATCCGGGGTTACGAAATATTTCTTCGCGCGAGTAAGAGAAAGATGAAACTGGTGTTAGCGGGTTATTCTCACCCCTGTAAGAAACAACAGTAACTTCGTTTAGTTGACCAACATCTTCTAGTAACTCAAACTCGGCATAGTATGTTTTGTTAACAGCTACTATAATATCGGTTACCTTTTTAGTTTGAAAACTTACCATCGAAATGGAAAGTGTATAGGAGCCAATAGGTACATTGTTAATCGAAAAAACACCGTCTGTATCGGTAACCGCACCTGATTGTGTATTGTCGAGCATTACATTTACACCCACTAAGGGCTGCTTGGTGGTTTGCTCAATAACTTTTCCTTTTACATTGCCGGTTGGTTGGCCAATTGCAAGAACACTTATGATATTCAACATGAGTATCAGTACCAAATTAAACTTCCCGTTATGCCGTTTCATTTTTATCATTTTTGTTTAGTTATTCTAATTATTGTTATTACAAGTTCTGACCGAATTTGCAGCCCAGAATACTTCGTTCATCCGTTTTTCATTGACACGAAAGTATAGTCGATGCGAACATCCTTTTTTAGAATTATACCAAACACTATGGCTTTTATAGCAATTTGAATTTTTACACGATTTCAGAAATCCGTTGGCCTGGATCAGATAAACAAACTATTATTACCTGAATAATTGATTTTGTCAGGTTTCGTATAACAGCTACAAGCTTTTGTATAAGATTATGAGGTTATTTTCATTTCTATTCTACTTTTGCCTGATAGGAGTTTATAGGTTATGGTTAATTCAGTAAATACAGTATCGCTTGCAGGAGATTGGATGTATAAATTTTTTGTTTCATCCCAATACAGTCGTTACCGCCATGTAAGCATGATTGTCTTTATCACGTTAGTGGTGTTCAGTTTTCAACCCCAGTTTATTGAACCGTTTCAATCCGTTATCGGAATAGGATTAATAGTTGCATTAGTGCTTTTATTTTACCTGAACATGTACTGGTTTGTTCCTAAATTCTTTTTCAAGAGTCGTTATACCGACTACGCCATATTGATTATTATTACCATCGCTATAATTGTATTCATCTACTTCAAAAGCTGGGAGATATTAGCAAAGTATAGGCGAGCTGATGCATACCGCGAAGCTGCCAGCGTGCTCTCTGTTTCCTTTATAATTTTAGTGCTCACCATGTCATCTACGGCTATAAAGTTATTTCAGCGTGCAGTGGTGGATAGTATGCGGATAAACGAGCTAGAGAAAGCAAGTATGAGGGCAGAAATGGAGCAACTTAAGAATCAGATCAATCCTCACTTCTTATTTAATATGTTGAATAACGTCAACGTACTTACGCAAAAAGATCCACACAAAGCCTCGCAGGTTCTTATGAAGCTAAGCGACTTACTTCGCTATCAACTATACGATAGTGCTCGAACCAGTGTACTGCTAACAGCCGATATTCATTTTCTGGAGGATTTTCTGAACCTGGAAAAAACAAGACGCGATAGCTTTGAGTACCTGGTTTCAAAGCAGGGTGATTTAAGTGGTATTCAAATGGCACCCCTCCTGTTTATTACTTTTGTAGAAAATGCAGTGAAACATAATATGGATTCAGAGAAGCAGTCCTATGTACAATTGTATTTTACAGTGCATAACCGTGTGTTGCATTTTAAATGCATTAATTCAAAACCACGAATCACAGTATCGAAAAGCAATGTGGGTGGATTAGGCTTAGCAAATGTAAAACGAAGGTTAGAACTGATTTACCCCGAAAAACATCTGCTGATTATCGATGATCAGCCCGATACCTATACCGCATCTCTAACTATTCAATTATGACGTGTATTATAATTGATGATGAACCATTAGCCCGGGAAGCTATTCAATTACTGGTGAGTAAAAAAAAAGATTTGCGCCTATTAGAAAGCTTTAGTAGCGCCAATGCAGCCACCATTTATTTAGAAGAACATACTGTTGACCTTATCTTTCTGGATATTCAGATGCCGGGTACCAACGGGATTGACTTTGCTAAAACCATTGCTCCAAAAACATTGGTTATCTTCACCACGGCTTTTAGCGAATATGCATTAAACAGCTATGAAGTAGATGCCATTGATTACCTGATCAAACCCGTAAAGTTCGATCGTTTCCAAAAAGCTGTGGATAAAGCAAAAGCTTATTTAAAATTACTTGCGACAGATAATACAACAAGTAACATCGAAACAATAGCCAGCGACTATTTTTTTGTAAAAGCTGACCGTAAAACCTTTAAAGTATTTTTTAAAGACATTTTATTTATTGAGGGATTAAAAGACTACGTCATTCTTCATACCGAAGAAAGAAAAATAATAACCGCCATGAATATAAAAACTATTCATGAGCAATTACCACAAAAGCTATTTGTTAGAACCAGCAAGTCGTACATCATTAATGCCCAACACATCACTTCGTTTGATAACAACACGGTTTACATCAACAACCACGAAATTCCAATCGGTAACGTATATCGCAGTTATTTCTTCGATGAGTTTGTGGCTAAGAAAATAGTAGGTAGAATATAAAACCCATAATAGCCTTTACCTTGCACTTATTATCCACTGGTGATAGAGGTTTGTAACAACCCGCTTGTGCATGTTCGAAAAAATCACACCAACTTCACCGATGCTGAGTTAATACAAAACCGCAAACCCGTAGGTGGCGGACCATCTGGAAAAACGTGGCCGAGGTGGCCATCGCACACATTGCATTCTACTTCAATGCGGGTCATGCCATAGCTGTTGTCTTTCGTGTATTTGATTACGTTTGGTTCTACGGGTACGGTAAAGCTGGGCCAACCGGTGCCTGATTCAAACTTGGTGCGTGAATCGAACAAGGGTGTGCCACAACACCGGCATGCATACAAGCCTGGTTCGTGGGCTTCGCAGTATTCGCCTGTAAAAGCACGCTCGGTGCCCTTCTTGCGCGTTATATAAAACTCTTCTTCTGTTAAAAGGGCACGCCACTCCGCATCAGTTTTTTCTACCCTGCGGGGTGGCGTTGCATTTCCTTTGCTGGCATAGTGCAGCACATCAAGCCATTTCATAGTGGTGGTTTTAAATTTTGTTAGTTCCGGTTGCCTTCCAAGAAGGTTATCTGCAAACAACTTTACCTTACAGTTATCTAAACCACAATTAACCAAATTAGTTCGAAATTACTTCGGAGCTGTGCTTTACGCGATGGCGTTTTCCGAAGCCACCAATTTTAAGGGTAAGGTTATACGACCAGTTACTCAAATCGCTATCAGAAAGCCCGAGGCCGTTGCTGCCATAGGTATTGCGATAAGATATACCGGGACTAAAGCGCAACCAGCGAAACAAATTCATTTCCAGTTGTGCACCAGGTTCTACTACATAAAACCAGTTTTCATCGTGCGAGTCATAATCACGGAAGTCATGCCAATCATCCCAATCGTTCCACTCAGGCCGATTGTATTGCGCGGTAAATCCTACACCGCTGAATAAATTAACTACCAGGTGAATGCTGCGGTTAGAGTGAATTACACGTTCCAGCATTAAACCACCCTGGCCGTATTGGTACGTCATGCGTTGCATGGGGCTTACACTGTGTTGTTGTGGCACCCGAATATCGTTGGTAGAAGCAGCAAAGCCCATCCCCACCATCCACCTGCGGTTAATAAACACACCCCCGTAAACCTCATTCAGGTTGGCGTAGTCGCCATTAATGGTGGTAAATTTATTAGAGATTGCCGCGTAACCTCCTGTAGAACTACCGCGACCAAAAAGAGTTTGAATTTCCTGGGCTGTTACCAAATGGGTTGTAGCAAGTACCAACACAACTATAAAACTGGTTTTCATACAATTATTGATTTTATAACCGTACGACAACCATACTCGACCTTACCCCTATCGGCTTGAAAAAAAAATTACAAGACTAAGGATGACTTACCAGCAGGTTTATTTCTTATTCATAAAAGCGGAATACATCCAAACTAACTTTTCCTGTGCCCGAATATAGTCGCTCATCAGCGCGTTGGTGCCTTCGTCTCCGGCATCGGCAGAAAGTGTTAATAACTGGCGCTGTATTGTAATGATGATTTTAAACGATTCCAGAATTTCAGCTACAGCCTTCAAACCATCCGACTCCTTGGGGCTTTCTTTGATTTTTGAAACCAAATGGTAATCGGTATAACGATGGTTGGGTGAATAGCCCAATGTAAGAATGCGTTCTGCCACTTCATCGATTTTAAGCAGCAAATCGTTGTAGAGTTCTTCAAACTTCAGGTGCAGTTCAAAAAACTTTTCGCCCTTAATATTCCAATGGTAGCCACGTGTGTTCTGATAAAATACAGAATAGTTGGCTAATAATTCGTTTAGTTGGTTGGCCAGGTGCTCGGCTTTGCCTGCATCTAACCCAATGGCATTTGTTTTCATAAAAAGATAACAGCGGGAAAGAGCCTACGGTTCAAGATACCGTAAATTTTTTAAGTTGAAAATGACATGATCAGGAATGCATTAGTCTAAAACCTAACGCTACATTATTGCGCTCTTACATACAATAACTTATCAATTGGTTTGCAGGTATTCCGTTGCAACCTGAATACGGGTAGCTACATGTTGTTTTAATATGCTTTGTGCCGATGTAAATGCGGCCGGATTGGGTAATTGTGAATATTTACCCTGTTCAGCTAATTGCGGCCCGATTACAAAAGGTGAAATTAAATTGTAATAAGTATTGAACATGCTGTTGATCGTGGCGGTGTTAAATACCTCGTTCAGGAATTGTTGCATGTAAAAGCGATACCGGGCAGCATATACCGGGTCGTCCATCAGGTATCGGATAAGTGGCCATTGGCTGGTTACCGTTTCAAGTCCTATCGTTAACATGGTATTTCCCCGATTGGATAACGACTCGTTATTATCCCACGGTATCCAGGTAAGTCCATAAACGGGGTGGTTGTATAAATAATAATTATGCGCCATGCGGCCGTACGTATCCCAGTTTTGCATGGTTGTATTTATGGCCAGCCACTTCAAAAAATGATTTACATTAAATGCAGCTTCAAGGTGTTCCCGCCATTGTTCTGGGTTTTGCAATCGTAAGGTACTATGTAAGGTATTAATCAAGGCTACCACATCCGAATAATCAGCCGCGTCCTTATTATTTTTCTTTTCAAACTTACTTATGATAAAATTTACAAAATCACTTTCGGGTTTATAAATATTTCCCGCATCTGAACCAAACTGATTTTTGATCATGGTATCGTCCACCACCTCTACTACGGTATAAACGCCACAATAGGTAAGTCCTTTACCAAAATCGATAAACACTTTATAAAATGCTGTTTGAGCACTGGGGATTCCGGCCATTCTGAAAATATCGGCTCCGGCCTTTTCGCGAATTAAAGAAGCATCGTTTGCTCCTGGTGAAAGCGACAACTCTTTAAAACCAAAAAAGCGTTGGTTCTTAAGTTGTGGATAGATATCCTCAAACCGATCGAAGTTTAATCGAAATGGAAGTTTATAAATACCATTACGCCAACTGCTGCTGAGTGTTGAGTTACCTTTTAGTCGAAAACCAACTTTATACCATTCTTTACCATTAAACTTAACCGGTGCTGCCACATAGCCGGGCTCACCATCCGGAAAACCTGCCCGGCCTGAACCTTGTGCCGTACCAAAACTAAAACCATACAATACCTGCATGTCGGTTTGAATAGCCTGCCAATTAACACTACCCAGGTAAATCTCAATTGTGTTAACCTTATTCTGCGGAAAAACAGTTTCATAATCAGGTGCAACTTTATTTCCATGCGTTTGATCAGTCCAATCTGTTAGTTCCAGATTTTCTATAACCTCTGGGGTAGTATCTGGCTCGCGACAAGCCCACACCAGAAAAAGCAACATGCATAAAGTGATCTTGTACATCGTAAACCAAAATTAACACTTAGAAGAACAAGCTCGTTATGCTTACTCTTTCAGAATTATTTCTACCCGTCTGTTCTTTCTACGACCTTCTTCGAATGTGTTATCCCCGATTGGTTCGTTGCTTCCCTTTCCTTCAAACGTTAT
The DNA here is from genome assembly GCA_019638395.1 of Cyclobacteriaceae bacterium. Lineage (GTDB taxonomy): Bacteria > Bacteroidota > Bacteroidia > Cytophagales > Cyclobacteriaceae > ELB16-189. Next base: position 644,229 of record JAHBTX010000003.1, on the reverse strand, counting down.
GCGCCCGATAGCTATACCACTATCCATCAGGTAAAGCCCAACGGCTTCTGCCCTGCTAAACGACAGGCGTTGGTTGTAGGCCTCGCGACCAGTATTATCGGTATGGCCTACTATGTGCACCAGAATTTTTTCATTCGCTCTCAGTAAGTTAACAAGCGTATCTAATTGCCGGGTTACTCCTTTGTTTATATTGGGGCTGCTTACATCAAATAAAACATCACTCAAAATAAATTTTCGTTCTACTGGTAATACGGGTGCAACTTTCTTTTTGATGGCAGCCGTGTCGGGTTTAGGTGCCGGTGGCTCGGTGGTATGTACCTCGGCATGAACGGTGTCGCGTTTTATTTTCTTTACCTGCGGGTGCTTTTTGTAATCGTTAAACCTGCGCGCTTCCTGGCCGCGTCTCCAACCGGCAGCACGCCTGCACCCCTCATTCGAACAAAGTATTTTTTTAAAGATGTTATGTTTGGGTGCGTGTGTTGTAAGCAAGATAAGTTTGTTGGAGGCTTTTAGATGCGTTATAACTTTTGGTACACGTACCTCCAGATTATCTTGACCAGTAGCACGATCTGCCACTAACAACATTAAACTTAGAAACGTAATTAATAATGGGCGCACGCGTGTAGCTTTTATAAAAACCGTTTTAATACGTTTGTCCAGATAGTATAACCTTTTTCGGTCATGTGCAAATTATCTTCCTGCAGCAAGTCGGGTAATAGTTTTCCATGGTTATCCAACATGGGCGACCATACATCAGCAAAATAAACACGCTTCCGCGATTTTGTCCAGTCTTTCAGTTTAGTATTGAAGTCTTCGTATGTTGGTTTCAAATGCCAGCGGGCTTCGCTGGGCTTTGCAGCAATAAAGATAATTTTAGTTTTAGGAAGTTCTTTGCGGATGCCGGTAAGCAATGAATCGGCAAAGATTAAAATTTGTTCGGCCGTGCGACCGGCATTTAGATCGTTATCGCCCTCGTAGATAAAAATTGTTTTTGGCTTATACGATAAAATCAGGGGCTGTACATAATACAATAAGTCGCTCATTTCTGAACCTCCAAAACCCCGGTTAAGTACATTCTTAGACGGGAAACTCACCTGTAGATTGGGCCATAGTCGGATGCTGGAGCTACCGGTAAACAAAATAAGATTTTTGGTATTTACAACCGAGTCGCCTTTAATTAATTCAAGTATTTCTTTTTCAAAGCGAAGCGGATCTTGTGCACAAACACAAGCCGAGAACAACACAAACCCTACAACCACCAGTATCTTTCGAAAACTCATTTCCAAACTTTATTAATTTGTTTTTGTAAATATAGACGGGCTGGCTGCGCTTCAACCGCCAGATTATTCCAGCGGCACTCCAACACAATCTTACCGGAATAGCCGATTTGTTTCAATGCCTGCAAGTATGTCGTAAAATCATCGCCTGCTGTGCCGGGTGGTGTGCGATTTTCTTTTTCGGCAATGTCGCAATGAATAAGATAACCCTTTGTAGTTAACAATACCGAAGCTGGTTCATTTTCCTTAAGCATGTGGTAGATGTCGGCACATAACTTAAAGTTTGGATGATTCACAGCTTTTACTATCTGCAATGCTTCCGCTACCGTGATAATAAAATTAGTTTCCTGCCGATTTAGATTTTCGAGCGCGAGGATAATTTCATACTGTTTAGCTTGCGCGGCTACTTTCTTCGCCAGTTGAATAAACTCGTGCCGGGCTTTTTCTCTTGAATACCCTTCCGGAATTCTGCGCGCACCACCACTTCCCCATACCATTAAATTAATTCCGGCTTGCTTACATCGCTGAAAGACTTTTTGGGTGTAGTTCAGAATCGCTTGTTCATTCACGTTCGGGCCTACCAGCTTTAAATCGCCCGAAATAAAAATATTAAGCGCATAAACCGGTAGTGCCAGCTTTTTAAGTTGAAGACTCTTTTGTTGAAAGGCCGAATCTGAAATTAAAGTGGGTGAGACAACCTGCGGAACAGCCTCCACAATAAATTTATACCCGGCTTTATTTAAAATACTATCCTGCGTGATAGACGTTGCCACCCCTAATTGCGGCTGCGCCTGAATGGCGCAGAGCGGCAAACAAAAAATAACAATCCTAAGAAAAGTATTGAATCTCAAATCCATTTTTGATTATGTACCGTGCGCTCGTGTTCTACGTTTCCGGTGTGTGCTGTTTCTTTTGGTTCAAACAACATCAGCCACACTTCTTCGCCATTGGTGCGTGGATTGTGTTCCACACCTTTGGGCACAATAATCATTTCGCCTTCACGGATAATTTCAGTACGATCACGAAAGTCCATATACAAGGTGCCTTTAAAAACCAAGAACAATTCATCTTCATGTTCATGACTATGCCAAACAAACTCATCTTTCACTTTTGCCAGTTTTACATATTGTCCGTTCAGTTCGCCAATAATTTTGGGAGTCCATGTTTCTGAAAAGCGTGCGAACTTGTTAAGAATGTTGATGGATAGCATGTTTAAAAACTTAAGTTTCGAAGATATTCATAAATGTGAAATGATCCTATCAGCAATAAGGTTGCAAAGGGCGACATAACGCAAAGCCATACTTCACTTTTTAAATCAACATCGCGAAAGCGGCAAGCAGCGTCATACCAATGATAAACCACCGATACAGTGTGTCGGTTAACTGGCGTACAAGTACTATACCCAACCAGGCACCTACCAAAATTGCCGGCAATGTTAGTAAATCCAACAGCATTGTATTCCAGGTAATGGTTTTCCATGCAAAAACATGAAACGGAACTTTAAACCAGTTCACTACAAGAAAAAACCAGGCTGTTGTTCCGATAAAAGCATTCTTGGGTAGCCGAACCGAGAGCAAATACACGCTCATGACCGAGCCCGCCAGGTTGCCCACCATTGAAGTAAAACCACCCGCTACCCCGGTTGCAATAGCAAATGATTTTTGTTTGGGGAGGCGATCGGGACTTAATTGCTCCAGCCAGATCATGATTACCACACTCACCACAATAGTGCCGGCCATAATCACTTTAAATACAGAGTCGTCAATGTACTGTCCAAGAATGGTACCAAGTACTATCCCCACTGCAGCCCACGGAAATAAAATTTTTAAGTGCTGCCACGAAGCATGCCGATGGTAATACCAAACACCGAACACATCGGCCAGGATAAGCATAGGCAATAACACGCCACTGGAAATCTGCCCGCCAAAAACAACGGCCAGTAAGGGTACCGATAACATACCAGCACCATGCACACCCGTTTTAGCCATGCCCGTGAGCAGTGCTACACTTAGAAGAATACCAAGTTCGTAGTAGCTAAGGTGAAAGGAGAAGAGGTGCATTGGTTGGTTTTTGATTGCTGGCTTCTGGTTGCTGGAAGCATAGTTTAATTTATGCTACTTTGGTATCTAACATAAATGCGAATAAACAGAATTTCTTAATTCATAATCGCATCTGTTCAAAAACCTATACTAACCAGAGGCCAGCCGCCAGCAACCAGCCACTATTTTTCCAACTTCTTCAATCCCGCATCAATCTCAGCTTTTGAGAGCCATTGGCCGCGTAGCATTACGCCCGAAATTTTTTTAGTCTTGGTAATATCGGTTAAAGGATTGCCATCAATCAAAATTAAGTCGGCCACGTTACCAGGTTTGATTGAACCGGCATCTTTCTGATTCAAATAGGTGGCCACATTAACTGTTCCCGTGCGCAATGCCTGGTAAGGTGTAAGTCCGGAATCAACCAGGTATTTTAGTTCGTTATGCGTAGAGAAGCCCGGTACATTGAATACTTGTGGTGCATCGCAACCCAATAACAACCCAACTCCATTTTGCTGGCATTCCAGAATAAGTTTGCGTCTTAGTTTTATAAAGTTTTCGATTTTGGCAGCATTGTATTGTGGGTTGGCCATTAGATTTTTCTTAGAGTCGATCCACTGATTAACGGTTTGTTTGCTCATGTACTTGCTATCGGGGTCTTTCAAAAATTCATCACCTGTAAAATCTGCATCGAACCAACGATCGGCCAGCGATTGCGTAGGCACAACCCATATATTTTTAGTCTTTAGTTCGTGCATTAATTTAGGAATCCCCGACTCATCCACTTTATCACCCACATACATTCCAAACAAACCGGTTTGTTGTTCGGTCATACTTTCAATGCCCGGCACCAATGCTTCCACAAAACCATCTAAGTGATCGATAGACGAATACCCGGCATCAATCGCGCGCCACACCCCTACTCCAAACGACACATGACCGGCAAATGGAATTTTTATCTCGTTTGCAGTTGAACTGATGGCTGCAAAGGTTTCTTTGGTAAGACCCGGATGTAGTTTCAGAAAATCGTAACCGGCTGCTTTTTGCTCGCGCACCATCTCGGCACCGCGCTCGGCAGTCTTTACGCTCAATCCATTAAACGATGGGCCGGTTGTATAAAAGCGTGGCCCTACTACTTCACCAGTATTAATTTTTGATCGCAACGTAATGTGACTAGGATGGCCCAGCATACCGCGAATAGTGGTAATACCATTAGCCACGAAGAGAAAGAGAACTTCTTTGTGTGCTTCCAGATTATCGTTAGGTGGTACGTGAGCATGCATCTCAGCCAATCCGGGTATCAGGTATTTTCCGTTGGCATCAATTACCAATGCGTCTTTGCTATACTTCAGTTTTTTGCCAATCGCTGAAATGCGCCCACCTTTTACCAACACCATTTGGTTCTGTAAAACTTGTTCGGTATCCATCGGCACCACATTCACGGATGTGAATACGATTTCGCGTTGGTTCGAGTCAATGAGTTGCTGGCTATAGCCAAAACCTATAAATGATACAAAAAGGGGTATAAATAAAATTTTCATAATTTCGAATTTAGGATTTAAAATTTAAACAATGATTTTGCTCATTAGCTCTCACCTTGAATGAAGAGATATTTTTACTTCATCAGCATATTATTTTTGCCTATTTTAATTTTCGGGCAATCTCCGAATGGTCAGTGCTATGACAAAGCATATAATGTTACAGATATTTTACCAGTACTTCGAACATCCCCAGAAAGAATTCTTGAAGCCATTAAAAAAGAGATTATTATTCCAAACGAACTTATGGATAGTATATCCGTTTTAGGAATAGGGTACGTCATTAACTGTAAATCTGAGATCGTGAATATTCGACTTATAAAGTTTGCAGATAGCGAAGGTAAAATAATTAAAAGTCCATTTGAAATCTTTGTTCCTAAAATCAAAGAAATACTTAAGCGAGAGTTAAAATGGACAGCCGCAATTAATGGAGATAAAGAGGTTGACTTCTACCAAATTTTTCAAATCTCCTTCAGAAAGGGAAAAATTACCATCTCCTTAACAGCAACATAATTCTGGTATAGTATCCATTATAACCGCTCCTTTATTCATAACGCAAGGCTGTAGCCGGATTGGTTCGTGCTGCCCGCCATGTATGCAAACTTACGGTTAGCAACGCAACAAGAATTACCATCAAACTTGGCAATGCAAAAATCCACCATGCCAATGAAATGCGATTGGCAAACTCCAACAACCAGTTGTTCATAATCCACCATGTAAGCGGAGTAGCCAGCACAATCGAGAGTCCCATTAGCACAAGGTAATCGCGGCTCACCAATGTAAGAATGCTTGGCACAGAAGCCCCGAGCACTTTACGTACTCCAATCTCTTTCGTGCGCTGAAGTGCAGTGAGTGATGATAACCCAAACAGACCAAGGCAAGCAATAAAAATTGCCAGGGCAGAAAATAATCCGAAGACTTTTCCAAATTGCTGATCAGCCTTGTATTGTTTGTTGTAATGATCATCCAGAAAAAAGTAATTGAACGGGTTGCCCGGAAAAAATTCTTTCCAATGCGCTTCAAATTTAGAAATGGACTGGTGCACTTCGGCTGTGTTGAATTTAATAGAATAATAACCACCGGGTGTTTTGTTGTAGCGAAAGATCAAAGGTTCAAATTCTTCTTTCAGCGATTGTTGCCGGTAATTTTTCACCACACCAACTATCCGAAAAGTATCGCCCCAGAAAAATATTTGATCATCAATGGCAAGATCAGGTTTTTCGAAACCCATATGCTTTGCAGCCGATTCATTCAGGATTACATTTTCATATTCTTTGGGAACATCGCCTGAGAATGCACGGCCGGTAACCATTTCAAGTCCGTAAGATTTTATAAAATCATGATCCATCATGATTACGCGATATTGCTTTTGTTCATCCTCCCGCTGGCTTAATCTGCGGATGCCACCTGCATTCCAATCGGGCGATGCACCGGGAATAAACGAAGACGCTGTAACAGCCGCCACTTCCGGATATTGCTGCAAGGTGGTTTTAAAAACTTCAAACTTGCTGGAGTAAGTTGAGTCGGTAATATTGGGCGAGCGCATTACCAATGTTTGATTGATATTCACACCCAGTTTTTGATTGCGCATAAATTCAATTTGATTGTAAACCGTGTAGGTGCCAACAATCAACGCAATGGAAGCCATGAATTGTAACACTACCATTCCCTTACGGAACACTACACCTTGATGGGTATTCTTAAACCTGCCCTTCAATACTTCTACCGGCTTGAATGCGGATAACACAAAAGCCGGGTAAAGACCCGACAGCAAGGCACCACCAGCAATCAACAATGCCATCCACCCCCAAAACATAGGTTGCTGAAATAACTGATACCCTATTTCGCGACCAGCCACTTGACTGAACCAGGGAGTTAGTACCATTACAAATCCGATCGCGGCCAATACCGCCAAACTATTTAATAATAGTGATTCAACTAAAAACTGTTGAATGAGTTGCCCCCGCACACTACCCATAACCTTGCGCACACCCACCTCGCGGGCACGCTCGATGGATTTGGCGGTTGAAAGATTGATATAATTGATCCACGCAATAACCAGAATTAACCCAGCCACTATCAATAAAAAGTAAACGGAGTCGCGGTTGCCATTGGCTTTAAATTCGCCAATAAAATCTGAGTCGAGGTGAATGTTGGTTATTGGCATTAATGAAAATACCATAGCGGCATTGTATTGTTTCAGTTCTTCGCCTTCACGCTTTTCAACATAGGCCGGCAACTTGGCTTCCAATTCGGCAGCGCTGGCATTATCATTCAACAATATATAAGTAAGAAATCCATCCCACTGCCATTGATTCAGCTCGCTTTCGTTGTTCATACCTACCAACTTCACATACGTTATAAACGAAATCATCGCATCTACCTGCATGTGCGAGGTGGCTGGCAGATCGGCATACACACCTGTAACTTCCAGATCGTAGCGGCCATTACCCCGAATGGTTTTACCGATTGGGTTCTCGTTTCCAAAGTATTTGGTGGCAAGGGATTGCGATAGTACAATTTTGTTGGGGTCTTTTAGTGCCGTTGAATCAACTCCTGCGGTGAGGGAATAACCAAACACATCAAAAAAATGCTGGCTTGTAAAGTAAACATGTTCTTCGCGGAAATAGGTATCGCCATAGGCCAGCAATGCATTGGTTTGCCGCATGCGCACATATTGTTTTACCTCCGGAAAGTTCGTTTTAAGATCAAGACCAATACCCGCAGCGCCCGAAGCCCATTGTGTAGCCAGCTCGCCTTTATCGTACCGATCTAAATGCACCCGGTAAACCGACTTACTATTACCCCAAAATTTATCGTAGCTGAATTCGTGCAATACAAACTGAGCAATCAGAATAAAAGCCGTCATGCCTATTACAAGGCCTAATATATTAATGATAGTGAAAGCCCGATTGCGCGCTACATAGCGCCAGATGGAAGTCAGGTAATTACGAATCATGATGCGAGGGTTTAGAATAATACTGCTGTAAGCAGCAATGGTTACAAAGCACAATCGCAAGCATTATACCACCTGGCGGTTATTCATTATTTATTCAAATTATCGGGTACCCTTCGGGGATGCATACATTTCCGTACAAAATTGTTCGCCCGCGGGCATTTTAACACTGGCATCCTTGCTTCAATTTTCTATTTTTACACCCCTATTTTACAGTTACTATGGGCCGTATATTCGAGAAGAGAAAACACAAGATGTTTGCGCGATTTGACAAAATGGCCAAAGCTTTTACGCGCATTGGAAAAGACATTGCTATAGCCGTTAAACAAGGCGGCCCCAACCCCGATAACAATCCGCGCTTGCGCATGGCCATTCAAAATGCCAAGGGTGTTAACATGCCGAAAGATCGTGTAGAAGCTGCTATTAAGCGGGCATCCAGCAAAGAAGAAAAAGACTTTCAGGAAATTGTATATGAAGGGTATGCTCCACACGGTGTGCCGGTTATTGTTGCTTGCGCTACTGATAACCCAACCCGCACAGTAGCCAATGTGCGCCTGCATTTTTCAAAGAACGGAGGTAGCATGGGCAACTCAGGCTCGGTTATGTTTATGTTTGAGCATCGCGGGGTTTTTAAGTTCGATCCCACCAAATTAAACTTAGATGAAGTTGAGTTGGATTTAATTGATGCCGGTGCCGAAGATATACAGCGCGAAGAAGAGGAGATAATTGTATATACCAAGTTTACTGAATTCGGGCACATGCAAAAGTTTTTGGAAACAAAAGGCTGGGAGCCCACCAGCTCGGAATTACAATACATTCCTACCACCACCAAAGAACTAAGCGAAGCCGAACAGGACGAAGTAATGGAATGCATTAGCGCGCTGGAAGCAGATGACGATGTTCAGAATGTTTACCATAACCTTGCCTGATTGAAACTCGCAGCCTTTATAATATTGATCAATGTAACGGCTGCTCAAAGTCAGGATTCCATCAGGTTTTCTACTATTCATTTCTTTGGAGGTATTCAAACCGCTGTTCCTTCACCCGAGTTTCGGAAAGTAATCGATAACTCATTTGGTAACCTGGGGTATGGACTTAACTTAGGTATAGCCATTAGTCCGTTAGGAGAAAAAAAACCATCGCCTTTTTTGTTGGGTGTTGATTTTGGCTACTTCACCTATGGTAACGAAAAACAAAAAGGAACTTCCGTTTCGCCACCGTTAAAAACCACCCATAATGTTTTTACCTGGAATGGATTGGCACGCATACAACCCCGATACCTGCAGCATCGGGTTATTCCATTTGCCGATGGTTTGCTGGGCGTAAAATTATTCAATTCCAAAACCAAGATCGATAAAAACGTAGCCGATATAATTTTCAATACCGATCAGCGCGAGGTTATTAATAACGTAAAAGATACAGGGCTTAACTATGGACTTGGATTGGGTTTCTACACTAAACCACTAAAAACAATCAACCCCGGCTTTCAGCTAAGAGTACTTTATTTATGGGGCGATGAAGTAAACTACGTAGTGCGCAACTCGGTAGTGGTAGATCAGAACGGATTTGTAACGTTTGCCACCAACCGTGCCAATACATCTATGGTTATTGTTCAACTTAACTTCACAGCGCTGAACATTAAAACCTTGTTTGGATCATATCAGTAATTACACATCTTCCTACCCCACCGGCACCGTCCGCATTCAATTGCAACAGGTTACTGCCTGCTGATATTTAACCGATGAATGAACAGCCAAAAATCACGGTAAACGGCCACCCGACAGACCTTATATATTCCCTTAATTTCTTAGTTTTGTGATTCTGCCAAAAGCAGAAACTGGTTTTTTTGACGTTTATAGAACGAATTTGAACCCAACCTGAACATCCTGATGAGGGCCACCTTTACCGGCTTACTTTTTCTATTGATTTTACCCGCTGCCGCCCAGGATGTAGAGGCCTATGGTTTATTTGGTGGCTTTAACTTTCCTATAACGGTTGATCAGGGACTACAAAAAGACCCCCGGTTTTATGGCAAGTTTACAATTAAAGCTACCCCGGTTGGCTTTTCGTATGGGTACGACCGCGTAGGGCATGGTATTTTACTTACACCCAACTACACCCGCATTGGTCAGAAATTTATTATTCGCAACTCTACCGGAGGCGATGTGGGCATCCGGGATATTCAAATGAATTATTTAAGTGTGCCGGTAGCACTTAAACTACATGTTAACGATATGTCGTTTTTCAGAATGAGTTTAGTAGCTGCCATTGCGCCCAGTGTGCTGATTGCGGGCCAGGAAACGCTAACCATTAACAGCCCTGCCGGTGCTACCAAGATAAAATACCCGAAAGGAGTGAGTGTACCTACCGATCCGGGTTACGAAATTGTTTACGATGGCGTTTTTGTGCCGCCTTTGGATAAACAGGTCTATGTGCCGAAAAGTAAACTCAATGCCTTTCAACTTTTTGGTGCCGTAGGTTTACGCAGCGATTTCGATCTGAACGATGATTGGAGTATTAACTTTGACGGCCGCGCCAACTTCGGAATTTTTGATACCCGCAAATCAACTTACCTGAATGAGTTAAAAAATCCGTCCGGCCCTGCGGATATTAATGGCAATCCGGGGGCACCCGATATTTATGGACAACGAAGAGAAATTTTCCTGTCTGTTTCGTTTGGCATTTCGCGCATTATTCAGATTAAACATGCCTACAAACCCAAGGTTACAACGCATGCCGAGCAAATTAAAGCAGCCAATGCAAAACCACCGCGCTCAACCAGTGCCGTACACGGTGGCATGCACAAACAAAAAGGTGGCGGTAAGAAAAAGAAGAATTAATATAAGAGTACACCGTTTGCAGTAGCCAGCCAGTCAACTTAACTATACTGCCTGCTGCTACCTGCTTACTACTAACTTTCTATTGCAGCGTAAACTTCGCCTCCTTTACATCCCTGGAGTTGCCACCTACCAACACACTAAACTCACCGGGTTCTGCTACCCAATTCAAATCATAGTTGTAGAATGAAAGATCTTCCTTAGTAAGTTGAAAGGTTATTGTTTTTGTTTCACCCGCCCGGATCATTACTTTTTTAAACCCACGCAACTCTTTAACCGGACGTGTAACAGAACCTACCCAATCGCGCACATACAATTGAACCACCTCGGCCCCATCGTACTGGCCGGCATTGGTAACATCTATTGTAACCGTAAGTGTTTCGGACTGATTGATCGTAGTTTTATCCAACTTTACATCGCTATACATAAACGTGGAATAACTTAAACCAAAACCAAATGGATAAACCGGTTCATTCGAAACGTCAATATAATTGGATTGGAATTTTTGAAACCACGGACCACTTAACGGCCGGCCCGTATTTTTATGCGCATAATACAACGGTATTTGCCCCACGTTTTGCGGAAAGGTGGTGGTTAGCTTGCCCGAAGGATTTACCAAACCAAACAATACATCAGCAATGGCATCCCCAGCCTCGCTACCGCCAAACCAAACATTCAGCATTGCCGGAATATTTTCATTTTCCCACTTCAATACCAAAGGCCGGCCTGTAAATAAAACTGCTACAACCGGCTTGCCGGTTTGAAGCAAGGCTTTGAGTAATTCGCGTTGCGTTTGTGGTAACTCCAGATTGGTAATACTACTTGCCTCGCCACTCATTTCTGCGGCTTCGCCTATTGCCACCACCACTATATCGGCCGAACGTGCAATACGAACAGCTTCGGTGCGCATGTCTTCGGCCGATCGCTTATCGCGATTAAGCGATTTGCCAAACATGGTAGCCCGTTCTTCAATGGCTGCATCTTCGTGCAGGTTAGAACCACGTGCATATACAAGCTTTGCTGAGTTGCCAACCGCTTTGGTTAAGCCATCCATCAATGAAATGGATTCTGAAAAACGTGCTGCAACACTCCACGTTCCGGTCATGTTTTCGCGGGTGTTAGCCAGGGGGCCTATTACGGCTATCGTTCCGGCTTTTTTTATCGGTAGTATATTGCCCTCATTCTTTAATAACACAAAACTTTCGGCTGCAGCCTTGCGGGCCTCAGCGCGGTTGGCAGCAGTAAACACTTCCGCTTTAGCCCGTTCTTCATTGCAATACTTATAAGGATCATCGAACAAACCCAATTGAAATTTTGCTTTCAGAATTCTACGACAGGCTTCTGTAATTTCGGCTTCTGTAATTTTCTTTTCGTCAACCGATTTTTTTAATGTGGTTAACAATCCTTCACTTACCATATCCATATCCAACCCGGCTTGTACAGCACGTGCCGACACTGTTTGTAAATCGCCAATACCGTGAGCGATCATTTCGCTTACTCCGGTATAATCTGAAACCACAAACCCCTTAAAGCCCCATTGCTTGCGCAACACATCGGTTAGCAACCATTTGTTGGCTGTAGCCGGCACACCATCAATTTCATTAAACGAGGCCATGATGCTTCCGGCACCGGCATCAACCGCTGCTTTGTATGGTGGAAAGTATTCGTTATACATCCTGTATCTGCTCATGTCGGTTGTGTTATAATCGCGTCCCGCCTCAGCGGCACCATACAAGGCATAATGCTTTACACACGACATAATGGTATTATTAGCGGTAAGATCATCGCCCTGGTAGCCGCGCACCATGGCTTTCGCGATTTGGGAACTTAAATAGGTATCTTCACCATTTCCTTCTGAGATGCGACCCCAACGCGGGTCGCGCGATAAATCCAACATGGGAGAAAAAGTCCAGTTGATGCCATCGGCACTGGCTTCGGTTGCAGCAATACGCGCACTGCGTTCTATCAACTCCATGTCCCAACTGCAACTTAATCCCAACGGAATGGGAAACACACTTTCATAACCATGAATTACATCCATTCCAAACATGAGTGGAATACCTAAACGACTTTTTTCTACGGCTATTTGCTGCATCTCGCGTATTGCTGCCACGCGTTTGATGTTAAACAATCCGCCCACTTGCCCTTGTTCAATCTTTTTTGCGATATCGGAGTTAGCTGCAGCTCCTGTTGTAAACTGCCCTGCCGATGGAAGATTGAGTTGACCGATTTTTTCTTCCAACGTCATTAAACTAAGCACGGAATCTACACGAGCATCAATGCCCGCTTGCTTTTGTACTGGCCCGTTACACGAAGCGAGCAGCACAATGCATAAGAGCGGATAAAGTGATTTCATAGTTTTGTTCATTCAAAATTCAATATGTAAAACCCAGTTTGGTTAGCCCCGCTTGTACTTCCGGTGCCGACATAAATAAATTCCATAGCAATCCGGTGCGGTGGTTTTCGATCATTATAATTATAGGCCCCTGATCGATTGCCAGGAAAGAATTGGCATACCAATCTTCTGTAATATTAAAGGCATCGTAAAAACCGTAGGGGCCCCACAACTTATCGCCCAATGTATAATAGAAGAATTTTAGTGCTTCCATTGATTCAGTAGGTGTGTATGGAAAGGCCGATAATGCAGCCGTTGGCGTTATCACACCTAAATCGTTGGTGGGCGAATGGGCATTATAGCCCTGATGATTATCGCTGGCCGTTAAGCCCCAATTTGAACTACTGTACCCAACATAGCCACGCGGGTTGCGAATGCAATAGTTGTAATTGATTAATGAATGACTTCTGTTCTGATTAAAATAATCGGTACAGTAAGCATCGGCCAGGTTGTGCGGGTTTAAGGAAAGAAATGAGTACTGCGATAAAAACAAGGGGCCACCAAATGGATAACCCAGTGGCAACGTAATGCCCTCATAAACATTACCATTGCGTATGCCCCCATTATTTGCCCAGCCGTTGTCATAAACTATTTTGGGTATGGTGTGCGTGGGCGATGCAGCCGCGAGCACATAAACCATCAGGGCTTCGTTCCAACCGCGTATCGGCAAATTCATGGTCCACCCCTTATCGGGCGACCAATGCCAATACATAACGTTTTGGTTTTCTCTCCGGTACCAATCCCATTCCACACCACGATAGAGGGTGTTAATCCGGCTTATTAGCTGATTTTCGGTTGCATTACCAGCGTTTAAATATTGCCTCACGGTAAGCAATCCTTGTACTAAAAAGGCTGTTTCTACAAGATCGCCACCATTATCGTTGGCACTAAAGGCTATTACCTTGCCGGTATTGCCGTTTATCCAGTGCGACCACGCACCATGAAAACGATCGGCTGTTTCCAGAAAATCAAGAATTTTATCGAAGCGTTCAATGCCTTGTGTGCGGGTAATAAATCCGCGTTCAATTCCTACAATGATGGACATTAATCCAAAACCGGAACCACCGCTGGTTACCAGGTCGCCCGAAGTGTTTCGTTCGCGCGCCATACCGCTGGCCGGGTGTGCAAAATCCCAAAAGTATTTGAAGGTTTGTTGCTGTACCAACGTAAGCAACTCTTCATCGGATATGGTGGGGAATTTAGGTGTGGTATCAAAAACTGTATAGAACTCGCGCTGTGCGCCAGCGTACGATTGTCCTTCCACTCCTTTCAACGCATTCGAAATCGTAGCTGTGTATCGTTTTAGGTATTGAAGTGTTGAGGTTGATGTAAGCCTTACGGTTTTATTATCGTTCAGCAATTGAACGGAGACCGCCACCACTGTGGGCCCTGTTACTCTAAATGTAGTGTTGTTAACAGTTGTAGGATCGAGTGGTACGGTAAAATCATATTCTACCTGAACGTTGGTAACCGGAACACCCGTGGCACGCGCTGTTGTTATTGTTTCGTTGTTGATGCGGGTAGCTACCAATTGCAGACTTCCGGCTACAGTTTTAAAAGTTATTTCAAGCGTGGTAAATGCGGCACCATTTACACCTTGAAGTTGATCGGTAATGGTGAGCTTATACGTGGTGCTTTGAGATAGCGCGCCAACAGGTTGAACATTGATCGTTTTATTATCATTGAGAAAATCAAGCGTAGTGTTGATCTGGCCTGCATTGCTGCTTAGCTGAACAGCCGTGGTGGCGGTAGTAGTATTAACCGGTGCTGAAAACAGTAAAGTAAAAATCGGATCGGTGGGGAGGTTAGCATTTATTACACCCGAAACATCCAATTGATCCGACCCAACAAATGCATTAACCAACTTCAGGTTTGCAACGTTTTCATCCTCCTTACAACCCGACAAGAAAACAACTGAACCCAGAAAAACACCAAGAAAAAATCGCTGTACCATAACCCGTAAGTAAAGAGGATACCTTTTCGGTATCCTCTTAAGTAAACAAACTCCTAAACAACAATTAACCCTATATATGATGAGTATTTTACCCATCACGATCTTCGTTGAACGAGATTTTAATCGTTCATCATTTGCTGAATTTCCGCTTGCGAAAGTTTGCGATTAAATATTCTTATCTCATCAATCAAGCTATTGTCGGAAAGGTGGCCCCACTCGGTGAAACGAGGTGCACCCGATCCAATCGAAATAAATTCACAGTCGGCCCAGCTAAGGTTTCCTGTAAAGGTTGATTCGGCCCTTAACAGTGTACCATTAACATAAATACCATGCGATCCGCCACCGGCCACCATGGTAACGAATACCCAATCAGTAGCTGATATAGCTCCACCATCATTCCAGGAATCGCCTGTTCCAATACCCACATTACTTTTAACCACGTTCGCACCATTTTCGCGGAACAAACGGAAGCCACTGGTGCGTGTATTTATACCGGGTGGGCCTACGGTAAGAATACCGGCACGATCAGGAGTAATATTGGCTTTGTACCAGAACGAAATACTGAATGCGTTGCCTAATCCTAAATCGGCAATAGGATAAGTCAGGTATGAATCAGTTGCACCTTTAAACGCTTTCCCTTTTTTACCGGTATCCAAAGAAGGTGTACCAACCACAGTTGCGTTGCTGCCCCCTACTAAATCGCCATAGTCGGCATCGAAAGGCATATAGAATACTTCGCCATCATACTTGGGTGAATAATCGCTACCGATAATTGCCAACACATCGGCTTGTGTAAGTGCTTTGTTGAAAAACCGCAGTTCATCCATGTAGCTTAGATCTGAGTTGTGGTTCCACTCGGTAAAGCGCGGTGCACCAGACATGATAGAGAATACATCGCAACCTGTCCAGTTAATGCCGCCTGTAAGCGGCCCTTGCGATGCTACCTGGCCATTAATATAAACCGCAGCATTGGTGGCCGAGATAGAGAAAGCAAGGTGAACCCACTCGCCTGTGTTGGGAACCACATCGGCATTAACTCCACCATCAAACCAGAAGTCGGAAGTTCCATTGCCCACATTTAACTTAAAGCGTTGCTTACCACCGGCATTTTCGCGGAAGAAGCGGAAACCCTGGGTACGCGTATTAATACCGGGAGGGCCCGCTACCAAAACGCCAGCACGATCGGGCGTACTGTTTACTTTCATCCAGAACGAAGCACTAAACTCTGTACCTGTTAAACCGGCCGTAGGATAACTTAAATACGCACCGGTTGCACCTTTATAAGCATTACCACCACGCTTACCTTCTCCGGCAAATTGTGGCATACCTACTACAGTTGCATTGCTGATGGTAATTAGTTCGGTATATATTCCATCAAACGGCATGTAGAAAGTTTCACCCGCAAAAACCGGAATATACGGAGGCGTTTTTTCGAAGTTGATGTTTTTGGTGGTAACCTTATTCTCCATGTCGGTAGCTTCAATGGTTAGCACGTGTGTGCCTGTTGTCAGGTTTGGATACACGATATCTTTAACCGCTCTGCGGTAATCCAGAAACTCGTTAAAAGTTGCCACATTATTTCCATCCATCTTTACCACGATACTCTTAATTTCAATATCGTCTGTTACTTCAAACTTAATGTTAATCGGAACCACAGTTTCAGCTACTTTAATTTCAGTACCTTCTAACGGATAGGTTACAGTAATAACAGGCGAAGTTTCATCCGGGCCCGGGGCTATAGCCCGAATCGGGTCGATGCCCTCATTACAGGCACCCACAACGCCCATCATGGCTATTGCTGCAATAATATTTTTAAATGTTCTCATACTATTAATTTTTTTGAGGTTTGAATTAATTACCACTTCCTGCCGTTCTCAAAACCGGTAATTGATCTACCTGCGCTTGCGGATAAGGCAAATAGGTTTTCGAGGCATTAAAAGTTCTGCCATCATAATTCAACTCCGTTAAGTTACCCAACCGGATTAAGTCGTAATAGCGGGTACCCCACTCCATTGCCAGTTCGGCAAATTTCTCATCCATTACTTGTTGACTTGTTACGTTAGTAAGGTTACCCAACCCTACTCTGTTACGCACCATATTTACAGCCGCATCGGCAGTCATAGCCGATGAGGTTGCTCCGCGTGTTAATGCTTCGGCATGCATTAACAATATTTCAGCATACCGAATGCAAATAAAATTCTTGTTGGTACCATACTCCGTGCGGCCGGTTGTAAGCTGATTAGATGGCCAGTAGTGTTTACCGCTTGCAAACATAGCGCGTGGATAATCATTGAAGCGGTCGTTATCGCGGGTTGTGTTTGAAACCCACGCAGGCAACGTAGCATAATTCGGATCGGCTTTGATTGCCTCGATACCCCGATTCGTGAAAATAACACTGGTTTCAAGTCTTACCGTTTCGTTGCGATCTAACATGAACTTGATGTATTTCATACTTGGTTCGTAGAAGCCCCATCCACCACCAGAACCTGTAACTGCGGGTGTCCAGTTTTGAGGGCCAAAGAATGCAAACAGATAAGTGATGGCTGGCCCCGATCCTTGTCCGAAATCAGAGTATTGCAACTCTAACAAATTTTCGTTGTTAAGTTTTCCATCTAACTTAAACAGTTCGTAAAAATCGCCATGCAGGTTAAATAAATTCGAACTGATGATCAGCGATGTGGCATCTGCTACTTTCTGATAGTCTTTCAACTCCAGGTTTGCCATTGCCTTAACCGCCAAAGCAGTGTGGCGGGTAATGCCCCCGGGTATATCGGTGCGCTGGTTAGGGCGCACGTTAGGCAGCATGGGTATAGCCGCATCCATTTCGTTTGAAATGTGCAGCATCACTTCATCTTTGGTGGCCAGTTGTGCAACCAGAATTTCAGATGGATCGGATGATTGCGGAATAAATACATTTCCCCAAACACGTGCCAGGTTAAGCAATAAGAAAGCACGCATTACTTTAACCTCGGCAATATACTGATCGGCCACAGCCGGGTTGGGTGCATGCACTTTATAGAGTGCAATTTGTTCCATGGCAGAGTGCATGCGAATAATATCGCCAAAGAAGTTTTGCCAAAGTGAGTTATACATCCAATATCCCTGATCATATACAAAATTGTCGGTATCGGCATAGGGCTGTTGATCGCCCAACCCTCCGGCATTTACATCATCGCCCCGAACTGAAATTAATGGAATATCCTCCCACCCACGGGAATAAAAATTACCGTAAGCACCCAGCAAGGGTAAAATCATATTTTCGGTATTGGTATAGTCTGTATCTTCTACAAACGATGTGTTTTCGGGTGGTTCGTTTAGCAGATCGTGGCATGAAGTTGCCGCGAACATAAGCGTACTTAAGGCAGCTACTTTAAAGAGTTTAGTTTGTAATTTCATAACCTTATCTGTAATTAAAATTTAACATTCAGTCCAACAGTGTAAACAGCCGGTATAGGGTACGTTTGTGTGTCAATTCCGTTTTCCACTTCCGGATTAAAGCCATTGTATTGGAAAACGGTTAGCGGACGCTCGGCTGTAAACGATATACGGGTTTGCGGAACGCGTATGCCCAGTAGTTCTTTTCCTTTCAGGCTATAGCCGATGCTGATATTCTGAATGCGGAAGAAAGAACCATCTTCAACAAAATAATCGCTCATCTTTTGATTCCAGCTTTTGCGCAATCCGGCCGCAGAAGGATACTTGTTAGAAGTACCCGGCCCGTGCCAGCGATTGATTGCGAGATCAGCATCCATGTTGCCATCGGGTGTCCAGATTATTTCACCACGTTTACGATTCAAAATTTTGTTTCCGTTTTGGCCCATCAGGTTAAGCGAGAAGTCGATATTCTTATAGTTGATGCCCAGGTTAGCGCCATAGCTAAAGGTGGGTAGGTATGAGCCAAGGACCACACGGTCGGCATCGTTAATTACACCATCGCCATTCTGATCTTTGTATTTAAAATCGCCCGGTACAATACCACCCTGTGCCACCGCTGTAGGATCGGCCGCCACTTCTTCTGCAGTTTGATATACCCCAAGAACTTCGTAACCAAAGAAAGCTGCCAATGGATTGCCTACTATCGTGCGCTGACGGAATTCGGCAGAGCCACCGTCAATGTATTCCTGGCCGTACAAATCGCGGGCTTGATTTTTAAGGGTACCGATGTTAAGCCCTACGTTGTAGCGGATATCCGATCCGATATTATCATTCCAATTTAGTGCTAATTCAAAACCTGAGTTACGAATTACACCTACTTGTCTTCTTACTGTTCCACCAATCAGGGGAACCTGAACCGGAATTACTGCATCTTTTGTATCGCGGATAAAATAGTCAGCATCCAACGTTAACTTATTATTTAAGATGGTTGCCGTTGCACCAATATTAGTTTCCTCTACTACTTCCCATTTCAAATAAGTAAAGGTGTTATTGGCTAACGTACCGGCATATTGCACTCCGTTAATGGCTACGTTTACACTACTGGTTGTAAAGTTACCATCGCTGGCAGCCACGCTGCTATTTCCTAATCTACCCCAGCTTGCTCTAAGCTTCAGGTAGTTGATGGCCGGTACACTCATAAAGTCTTCTTCTGAAATAACCCAACCAGCACCTACACTCGGAAAATATCCCCACTTATCCTGATACTTGGAGGTACCGTCAGCACGCATGGTTCCATACAGCAGGTATTTATCTTTAAAGTTGTATGCCACGCGACCGAAGTATGACATTCCGTATTGGCGGGTTCCATCATCGGAGGTGGTTCGTGTGTTGGCAGCAGCACCTGTGCGGCTGATATACCACGAATTAATCTGATCGGGTGTAATCAAATCAGTAGCCGCTGCAGTAAGATACTCCCACGATTCATCGCGGAACGAAGCTCCGGCCATAGCGGTTATGTTGTGGTTTCCAAACGATTCGTTATACGTTAGCACGTTATCCCAAATCTGATTAAAATAGGTGTCGTTGCTTTTGCTGATGGTAGAGATGTTTCGTTGCAAGGCATCGCTCACAAAAAATGGTAAACCGACATTTCGTGTGTTAAGGAAAGTAGAACCATTGTTATAGGCCGACATAAACGTGAGCTTATTCTTTTGTTCCGGCATCAAATCAAACTTTACATAGAAGTTTGCCAGCACCTTGCGTATGCGCTGCAGATTTTTGGTATAGTCCATGTACGGAAACGGATTCTTACCATCGCGATAACCAAGGGTTTGTGCACTGGCATAACGGGTTGGAACTGCATTTACATTTTGCTCGTCAATAACCGGCATTACCGGCACAGCAAAGTAGGCAACATTCCAGGCCGAGGCGGCCTGATCGTAACGCGTGGCATTACTAATAATCACGTTACCGCCTACGGTTAACCAATCGGTTGCGTTGTAATCTAACTTCATGCGCAGGTTAAATCTTTCATAGCTGTTTTCCATATCCAGAATACCATCTTGCGCAAAGTAGCTGGCACCCACGGCATACGTTGCCTTGTTATCACCACCAGCCATGTTAATACTATGGTTTTGAATACCAGCAGGTCTTAAAATTTCTTTGTACCAGTCCGTATTTACATCGGGAACGTTCGGATTTATTCTGCTGCGCCCGTAGCGCTGCATGGCATTTTGAATGTAAAGTGCATCGGCCGGCACACCTGATTCGATAGCCATGTTGGTGAATTGTTCTGCGTTAGCCATCTTCAGCACGTTTTGCGCTATCTGTGTTCCATAATAACCTTCATAGGTTATTTCAGGGGCCATGTTTTTGCTTCCGGATTTTGTTGTAATGAGCACCACGCCATTAGCCGCGCGCACACCATATATAGCTGCCGCTGAGGCATCTTTCATTACAGAAATCGACTCGATATCAGATGGGTTGAGGAAGTCGATGTTATCGAAAAACATTCCATCCACTACGTATAAAGGATTGGTATTTCCTGAGCCCGGAAACGAACCAATACCGCGAATACGTACTGTTGGTGATGCGCCCGGAGCCCCACTATTAACAATTTGCACACCCGGTACTTTACCCTGCAAGGCTTGCATAGCCTGGCCTTGTGGTGTTTTCATTAACTCGGTTGCCTTAATAGTAGTAATAGAAGAAGTAAGGTCTTTCTCCTTTTGAACACCATAACCTACCACCACCACTTCGTCCAAAGAAGTAATGTCTGTTTCCAGTACAATGTTGATTGTTGATTGGCTACCTACCTCAACAGTTTGGGTTTTATACCCAATAAAACTGAAAATCAGGGTATTTTCGCCTGATGCAAGGGTTAACGAAAACCCCCCGTTTGCATCCGTAGCGGTACCTTTTGTGGTACCCTGCACCAACACACTTACCCCCGGCAGGGTGGATCCATCATCTGCAGAGGTAACTTTTCCGGATACTAACCGGTCCTGAGCCATGATTACTGTCAGCAAAGTAGCTGAAAACAAGGCTGTTAATAGTAGTTTTCTCATCATAGACATGCGCGATTTATTTGTTTCGCGCTTCTAATTTTGAAATACGCAACTACTAAAGCGATATTTTTTTAAAATTTTATGATTTTTTCGAGTGCAAACTGGAAGTTGCGAAAATCATGTTTTCATTGAATAAAAACATTGATTTCAAACGTTAGCATGTATAATTGAAGGACTTGAGGCATTAATTTTTTTATTAAAAAACATTTAATCGCAATGCGTGGCAGATGTTAATTATTCGGAAACGTTTTCATGTTTAGCCGACTTAGATTTTGGTCTTAGACTTTTTTGCTCAAAATCAAGAATAATATCCTGCCACCGGGAGGCTGTTATTTCATTGCCTTGTTCACTAAGCTCGGCAATACGATCTGTAACCTTCTTCCGAAAACCCCAAATTGCATTAACTCCTACATCTAATTGCGCTGCCAGTGCCTCTAATGTTGCCCCCTTCCTTCCGGTAACGGCCAGATAAGCAATGTAAAATGCCTTATCGATTGGAAATTTTATGCCATGAAAAACGGTGTATGCGGTTATTGATTCGTTATAGCCGCAGCGGGTACACCTGCGGGCAAATTTCTGAGCTCCATCAAAATATTTGTTGTTTGCGCACTTACGGCAGGTAAACCCTGCCTGCCATTTTAAATCTTCCAAAAACCGATGGCAGGCTAATGTATCCGGATAAAGCGTCTTAAACTCCTCATAATCCATAGTTTTTTCGAGCAAGCGCTCTTCTAACACTTCTTTTATCCGGTTCTTTAATTTCCAGTTATCAAGATCAAGCACCGAATTGATCTTGTTAATTTCGGAAGTTTGCCGAGTCAGGCGGTCATTACTTTCTTCTAGTTCGGCATTTTTCAAATTCAGTTCGATGGTTCGTTCGCTCACTTTTTGTTCCAACTCGCGGGTAACCTTATCTTTTAGAGCCATGTTCACTTCATGCTGATGGATGATTCTGCGCAATGCCCGATCGCGATTATCTTTTAAAATCGTAATTCTATCGCCCAACGCAAACGTGAGGAATAACATTTCAACCACAAAACTGAAGTGCAAACTGTAGTGCGAAACCGTAGTAAGCGCTATAATATTGAAGAACACCAGTGTGCGAACAAAGAAGCCAATCAGCAACAACCCGTACGCAATTACGAAATACCGGGCCGGGCGATAGCCGCGCATTAATACATACACGCCAGCATAATAAATGAGTGATAGCGGTAAGATTTCAATAAACCGGAAAGCAAAAAACTCCGGGTAAAAGAATAACTCGAACAAGAACACAAGTGTACGTACCACAATCATAACCTTAAGCGCCAGATCGATGCGGGGCGCTTTTGCACGGGTACTTAAAAATCTTCGGGTAAAAACAAGAGCCCATAGTATTACCGAATACAGGCAGATACCCGAAGCATAATCATTCCATTGCGGATGGTTGGGCCATATATATTGAAATCCTACGCCATCTAAACTCATGGCATAAAGCGCTACGCTTACAATATAGAAGATATAATAAACATTCTTGATTTCGCGAATGGCCAGAAATACCAAAAAGTTGTACAGCGCAATAATCACAATCATGCCGTAGAATGTTCCGAAAAGGAAGTACTCGTTGAGTGAGTAATAGATGAAGCGATCCACAGACCGAAAGGCAATGCGGATGTCGGCAAACTCGTGCGATTGAACGCGGAAGTAATAATATTGTATGGAAGGATCGTGCAGGTAAAGCTGCACTTCAAAATTTTTATGGCCGAATTTTCGATTCTGAAACGGATAGGCATCGCCCATCACTCGCTTTTCGTACGTGCCGTCTGGTTTAGGAATGTAGGCTTCAATGTGGTCGATCGTTTGATCATAAAACTCAATCAGCCAAACTTTTTCTGTTGCAATATGCGCTACAGAAAAGCGAATCCAGTATGATTCGCCAGATCGATAATCTTTGTTTTGATAGGCCGGCCTGCGTTTAAACTTTTGAGCAGCCTGCGGTTGCGAAATTTGTTCGAATGAAAGAGAGTTGGTAGAGTCGACTAAGAATTCCAGTTCGTTCAGAAAAAAAATCCGCTCATCGGTATTATCCTGAGTGGTAGCTGTTTGAGACAGGGCATCCCAGCCGATAGTAAACAAAACAAATAAAAAAAAAGCGCGCACCTCTAAATCAACGTTGGTTCAGGTTAAAGATCGGAAAAATAGTAACTCATGTAACCTTAACTATTATCAATGGTCAAATGCCTCAAACAGGCTAAAATTGACGTTTTGGATTTTATGAAGGAAAAAAACACGATATACTAAACACTGTTCATAATTTTCCGTTTACTTTGCCATGCTTATGGGAGTAGCCGAAAGAAAAGAACGCCACAAGGAAGACCTGAAACGGGAAATCCTGGATGCTGCCAAGTCTCTATTTGCCGAAAAGGGCCTTGAAGCTACTTCTATACGGGCTATTGCCGAAAAGATCGAGTACTCTCCTGCCACTATCTATCTCTATTATAAAGACAAAAATGAAATTGTGCATGCCTTGCACAGCGAAGGGTTTAAACTTTTAGTTAGCCATTTTGAAGTACTAAATCACATTTCGCATCCTTTTGAGAGATTAAAAGGCATGGGAAGAGCTTATATTCAATTTGCCTTACAAAACCCTGATATATATAAACTTATCTTCAATATGGAAGAGCCGCTGAAGCATGTGGCAAATTGCTTTGAAGAATGGGACGAGGGCGACCGTGCTTTTGATATCCTGCTAAAGACAGTAGGCGAATGCCAGCGTTTAAATTACTTTAATGGCTTTGATGCTCAACAAATCTCTTTTGTAATCTGGAGTACAATGCATGGCTTATGCACCCTGCGCACCACAGGCCACTTAAGTCATGTAGCCGCTGCAAAAGCCAACGAACAAGACATAGATCAGTTAATGACCTCCATATTCGAAACCTTTATTATCGTTTTGGAAAGACTTAAGAGCTAAAAAAATTTAACTATTGTGTAAACACTGTTCAGTATGAGAACACTATTAACTAAAGTAAACCTGATTATTACCATGAGTCTCGTAGTAATAATCGCCAACGGTCAAGCACCGTTAGATGGCTACCTGCAAGAAGGCCTAAAAAACAACCTGGTTCTGCAGCAGAAGAACATAGCCTTAGATAAAGCCTTGCTTGCTCTCAAAATTGCGAATGGAATGTTCTCACCTTCCATTACCTTATTGGGTAACTACACAACCGGAGATGGTGGCCGAAGTATCAGCCTTCCGGTGGGTGATTTATTAAATCCGGTCTATTCAACGCTGAACCAGATAACCGGCACCGAAAATTTTCCTACCATCGAAAATGTTAATCAGAATTTCTTTCCGCGCGATTTTTATGATGTGAGGGCACGAGCATCTATGCCGCTTGTAAATACAGACCTTATTTATAACCGGAAGATAAAAGCACAACAAACCATTTTACAGGAATCGGAAATTAATGTTTATAAACGCGAATTAATCCGAAACATAAAAGTTGCCTATTACAATTATCTGGCTGCCCAACAAGTTGTACAGATTTATGAAAGTGCTCTTGCCCGTGCAGCAGAAGGCAAACGAGTTAATGAATCGCTTTTGGAAAACGGTAAAGGCCTTCCAGCATACATTTTGCGGTCGCAAAGTGAATTGGAAAATGTACATGCACAACTGGCCGATGCAGGGCGCCAGGTTATCAACGCGCAACTCTATTTCAACTTTCTGCTTAACCGCGAGGCACATTTACCCATTGAAGGTATTGGGGAAGCTATACTTACGGATGAACCAACTATTACTGCACAAACACGCGAAGAATTAGCTCAGGTACAAACCACCAATCTGATTCAGCAGGATGTACTTGCCATGACGCGCATGTTCTGGGTGCCCCGCATAAGCGGCTTTATTGATGTTGGTGCCCAGGCAGAACAAATGCGGTATAATAAAAACGCTCAATATTATTTAGTTGGACTACAATTGGAGATGCCTTTGTTTGCCGGCCTCACTAACAGAAATAAAATTGCTCAATCGCGATTAGATGTTAAACACACAGAACTGGCACTACAGCAAACCAACCGGCAATTAAATCTAAGTGTAGAAACTGCACACAATGCTTTTTTAACGGCTCAACAGAATTATCGCTCAGCGCAAAAACAACTCGAAGCCACACAAAGCTACCAACGCTTAATCGAGAAAGGTTACAAAGAAGGTGTAAATACCTTTATTGAAGCCGTTGATGCGCGCACACAACTTACAAGTGCCCAACTACAACTTACTCTTAACCGGTTCCGCACCTTCATTGCACTGGCTAACCTGGAGCGCGAAACGGCATCCTTTAATCTAAATTAATAATAGAACACATTCACTAATTATATGAAATCAATCTTAACCTTACTCCTACCCGGCATGCTGCTGGTTGCATGTGCTACCGATGATAAAGCTACTTCTACAATTAAAAACGAGGTGCCGGTAAGCTTCCTTTCTGTACAAGCTGAACTATTACAACCTGAAATTGAAACAGCGGGTGTGTTTACAACCGATGACGAAACCCTATTGGCTTTTAAAACGGGGGGTGTAATTGAAAAAATTTATGTGAAGGAAGGCGACCGTATTAAAAGCGGCCAGCTTTTAGCAACACTCAACTTAACTGAAATTGAAGCCCAGGTTGCACAAGCACAACTTGCATTTGAAAAGACTACCCGCGATTTTAATCGGACACAAAATCTTTATAAAGATAGTGTGGCCACACTGGAACAATATCAAAATACACGTACAGCACTTGAAGTGGCTACCCGACAAGTAGAAAGTGCACGCTTCAATAAAGTATATTCCGAAATACGGGCTTTAAGCAACGGCATGGTAATGCGCAAACTTGCGAATGAAGGACAGATAATATCGCCTGGCACAACGGTATTTCAAACAAACGGCTCCGGTACACGCAAATGGATTTTAAAAGCTGCCATCAGCGATCGGGAGTGGGCTACACTCCAAATTGGCGATGCTGCCACAGTAACTTCGGATGTTTTACCCGGTAAAACCTGGACAGGAACCGTAACTAAAAAATCAGCCACGGTAGATGTGTCATTAGGTGCTCTGAATATTGAAATCACGTTAAACGAGCATGCCGAACTGGCCTCTGGCATTTTTGGGAAAGCAACCATCCGCGCTACACAAAAGCAAAAAGCCTGGAAAATTCCTTATCAGGCATTACTGGATGGCAACGCGCAACAAGGTTACGTGTTTATCAACCAATATAATAAGGCGCACAAAGTACCTGTAACTGTAAGCGAAATAAAAAAAGATTATGTACTAATAACCGCAGGGTTGCAAGATGGCGATCAACTGATTGTGAGTGGCAGTGCTTACTTGAAAGAAGGAACACCATTAACAATAGCAGTTAATTAAAAATACAAATCAACTCGCATGAAAATCTCTGATTACGCAGTAAAGAATTATCAGTTTACATTGGTAATCTTCCTGATGATTATTGCCCTGGGGGTTACCACCATTTTAAATATGCCCCGTTCGGAAGATCCTGAACTTAATGCACCGCAGTTTCCCATTGTAGTGGTTTATCCGGGCACCAGCCCGAAGGACATGGAAGAATTGGTTGTTGAACCAATGGAGCGTGTTATTTCTGAATTGGAAGATCTGAAGCGCATCAAAACTACCATAAGCGATGGCGTAGCGGTTTTATTTGTAGAATATAAATATGAAAGCGATGTGGACGAAAAATATTCGGAACTGGTGCGCGAGGTAAATGCCTTACGTGGTGAGCTACCCCAAAATATTACCAGCATTGAAGTGCGAAAAGTTACTCCATCGGATGTGAATGTAATTCAGGTTGCTTTGGTATCTGAAAACGCTACGCGCGAAAGTTTGAAAAAGTATGCAGAAGCATTGCAGGATGAATTGGAAAAAATTAAAGCGCTCAAGAAAGTAAAAGTTCATGGGTTGCCGGATAAAATCGTACGGGTTGATCTGAAGCTGGAGAAACTTGCCCAAATGCGAATTCCGACAGAAGCAGTACTGGGTGCTTTGCAAAGTGAAATTGCCAATATACCCGGTGGCAACGTAAATGCAGGCACTAAATCATTCAACATAAAAACAAGCGGCAACTACACTAACCACGAAGAAATAGCTAAAACAATTGTTTACTCGGCCAACAACAAGAACATTATATTAAGCGATGTTGCCGATGTTTACTTATCGTTTGAGGATGAAACACACATTACCCGGTTAAACGGATACCGAAGCGTATTTGTAACAGCCGCGCAAAAACAAGGCGAGAATATTACCAAGGTTCAAAAAATTTACAAGCAAACTATTGCCGACTTTCAATCGCGGCTTCCGGCCAATATCGATCTGGTACATCATTTTGACCAGGCTGATAATGTAAATAAGCGATTGAGCGGTTTAGGATTTGACTTTATGTTGGCCATAATGCTGGTAGCCATCACCCTGTTGCCCTTAGGCCAGCGGGCGGCTATTATTGTTATGATCTCCATACCACTATCGCTTGCTATTGGCATTGTATTAATGAATGCACTTGGTTACAACCTGAATCAGTTAAGCATTGTTGGGTTGGTGGTTGCCCTCGGGTTATTAGTAGATGACAGTATTGTTGTGGTTGAAAACATCGAACGCTGGATGCGCGAAGGACACAGCCGCCTGGAAGCAACCTTAAAAGCTACACAACAAATTGGATTGGCTGTAGTAGGTTGCACAGCAACACTCATCATTGCATTTCTGCCGTTGGTTTTTTTACCAGAAGGAGCCGGAGAATTTATTCGCAGTCTTCCAATGGGTGTAATTACATCGGTATTGGCTTCCATGCTTGTTTCCCTTACCATTATCCCGTTTTTATCAAGCAGGTTGTTAAAAGAAAATCATGAACATCCGGATGGCAACCTGTTTATGCGGGCACTTAAAAAAATTATTCATGGCAGCTACTCCAAACTATTGGATAAAGCATTAGCCAAACCCTGGTGGACAGTAGTCGTAGCCTTGCTTATTTTTATAGGATCGTTGCAGTTGTTTCCCGTAATCGGCTTCAGTTTATTTCCGGCCAGTGAAAAACCGCAGTTCCTGGTTGAGATTACAACTCCGCTGCAATCCAACCTTGCCTTTACCGACAGTATCACCAAAAAAGTTGAGCAGGAATTATCCAAACATGAACTTGTTAAATACTACGCAACCAACGTAGGCAAAGGAAATCCACGTATATACTATAATGTTATCCCTGAGAACGAGCGCACGGATTACACACAGATTTTTGTTCAACTGCAGGATAATACTTCGGCCGAAGCTAAATTAAACCTGATCGAAACCTTGCGAAGAAGCTGGACACCCTACCCGGGTGCTAAAGTTGAAGTGAAAGATTTTGAGCAAGGCCCGCCCATTAATGCACCTGTAGAGATTCGATTGTTTGGTGATAATCTGGACACGTTGCGTTTAATAGCAACACGAGTTGAATCATTGTTGGAAAAAACGAAGGGAACAATCTACATCTCCAATCCGGTAATGCATTTAAAGTCGGATATCAAAGTTAACATCAACAAAGAAAAGGCACAGATGTTGGGTGTTTCTACCGTAGCGATAGATCGTACAGTGCGCCTGGCGGTGGCCGGGCTTAACCTGGGCAAATATTCAGATGAAACCGGAGACGATGTTGAGATATTGGTTACGAAAGGAAAAACCGGAACCCCCACATTGGATGCGCTTCAAAACATTTATATCAATAATAACCAAGGCCGCGCTATTCCATTAACACAATTAGCCGATCTGCAGTTTGAATCTTCACCTTTAAGTATCAATCATTACGATAAGTTACGCATGGTAGCGCTTACTGCATTTGTTGATAAAAATTATTTAGTAGGCGATGTGGTAAATGATGTTATTCAACAAATGGATGCATTCGAACTTCCAACTGGTTATAGTTATGGCATGGGTGGCGAAGTGGAGAGTAGGCAGGAATCGTTTGGCGGGTTTGAAAGTGTGATTATTGTAACTATCTTTTTGTTTGTTGCTGTGTTGATTTTGGAGTTCAGAACATTCAAAAGCACACTCATTGTGCTATCGGTTATACCGCTTGGTATTGTGGGTGCGGTTGTAGCGTTACTGCTTACCGGCAATTCACTTTCGTTTGTAGCCATTATCGGGTTAATTGCCCTTGCGGGGATTGAAGTGAAGAATACTATTTTATTGGTGGACTTTACCAATCAATTGCGGCAGCAAGGCAAGTCGTTGGAAGAAGCCATTCGCGAAGCCGGTGAAGTACGATTTCTGCCTATCATTCTAACTTCTATGACAGCCATTGGTGGGTTATTGCCAATTGCGCTTTCTTCCAACCCGTTAATCTCACCGCTTGCCATTGTTTTAATTGGCGGGTTAATCAGCTCTACTCTTCTCTCGCGTGTGGTTACTCCCGTAGTTTATAAACTTATTCCACCGCGTATTGAAAATTAGTAAGGGTGGCGGGTTTTGATTTCAGTTTAGGATTTTGGATTTTTAACAGTTCCAAATTCCTAAACTGAAATTATGTCTTTCACACTCGCCATCTCGCCAACCAAAACCCCGCTTAAAAGTAACCATTGGTTGCAGTTGTATATTTTAGTCTTTGCAGTTGTTTGGGGCTCAACCCTGGTTGGTACTACCGACATCAGCAACTGGATTTTAGAAAATACGCTGGTGTTTATTTTTTTAGGCTTTCTGATTTTTACCTTTAAAAAATATCAGTTCAGCGATTTAAGTTATCTGCTTGTTTGTGTGTACCTATGCCTGCATGTGTATGGATCGAAATACACGTATGCCGAAAATCCGTTTGGCTATTGGTTGATGGAAACCTTTGATCTGCAGCGCAATCATTATGACAGAATCGTGCACTTTAGCTTTGGCTTTTTATTAGCATACCCTATGCGCGAAATGTTCCTCAGTTGGTTGCGCTTTCCGGTGTGGGTGGCCTGGGTGTTACCAATAGAAATTACATTGTCCATCAGTGGATTTTATGAGTTAATAGAATGGGCTGTTGCCGATGTGTTTTTTCCGGCACAAGGCGATGCTTATCTTGGAACACAAGGCGACATTTGGGATGCCCAGAAAGATATCTTCTTAGCTACACTCGGTGCGGTATTGGCTACCAGTATTGTTTCGTCAATCAAAAAGTTGTTCAATATCCGGTAAGCTTACTCAATTGATTATTGAAAGGTAAATAGGCATACCCAAGGTAATATTGAATGGAAATGTGACTACCAACGTCATGGGTAAAAAAATTCCGGGATTGGCCTGTGGTGCTGCAATCTTCATAGCCGCAGGCACGGCAATATAAGAGGCACTTGCAGCCAGTACAGCAAAGATAAACCGATCGCCAGCATCGTGCGTGATTATTCCACTTAACCAGGCTACCAAAACACCATTGAATAATGGAATCAATAAGGCAAATACAGTAATAAACTTGCCCGACTTAAAAAAATCTTCCAGCTTTCGGCCACTCACCACGCCCATGTCAAGTAAAAAAATGGCAAGAAATCCTTTGAATATATCTGTTGTAAAAGGTTTTATACCCTGGGCTTGTTGATCGCTGGCTAACCAACCAATAACCAGGCTCCCTACAATCATCAATACACTACCGTTGGTGAATGAGTGTTTAATAACTGTGCGCAGTCTAACTTTTGTTTGATTACCGGAATAAAACCGGATCAGAATTACGCCTATAATAATAGCGGGTGCTTCCATTAAAGCCATAACCGCTACCATGTGCCCGCCAAAACTAAGTTGTTGTATTTCAAGAAACGATACAGCTGTAACAAACGTAACAGCACTAACCGATCCATAGGCAGCAGCAATTGCTCCCGCATCGGCAATGGAAAGCCTGCGTTTCAGAATATAAAATGTGTAGAGCGGTATGATGCATGCAACCGCAATACCGAACAAGATGGACCAGATTATCACCCACGAAAACTCGCTATGCGCCAATTCCTGGCCGCCTTTAAAACCTATTGAAAATAAAAGATAAAGCGAAATAAACTTTGATGAATTAGGTGGTATTTCCAAATCGCTCTTTAATCGCACCGCCAAAACACCCAATGCAAAAAAAAGCAAAGCCGGGTTGGTCAAATTATCTAAGACTAATTCAAAATTCATAAAAAGATTATAAAGATTACGGGCAGCAGCATATACAAGGTTTCTCTATTCAGATTGCACTGAATAGAAAAACCTTTAAAAAAATTTTACTTATCCAGAAATTCAATCTCTACCTTGGCAGAGATTTTAAGGTTTGTTCCCTTTGCCTCTGCTTTGGTTAAGACCTTCTTTAATGCTTCGGCTGCTTTTCGTAATTGAGCTATTCGCTTCTCAGAATGACTGGTTCTTCCATCTCCACGCTCTTCCATGCCATGTATTTCGCGTGTGTGGAAATTGATTTTACTTTGAATCATCTCCATTAAAATTTTACGAACATCGTTTGCTGCAAACTTGCCGTTGATTAGTTTAAATGTATGTGGCTTCTTCATTTTAATGATAGTTGGTTAGTTGAAAATTTATTGACCTTGCCCCAGTGAGTATGCTGGTTTCCCATCAAACGCATACAGGTTTTCAGTTTTAATAGTGTCGATTTTTTTCTCGATTGCTTTAGTTAACAATTGTACAATTTCGGCTTGTTGCATCGTACCCGATGTTGGCTTAAACCGGCAGCGCCAATGGTCGGTACAAAAGGTTTCTTTAAAACCATCGGGCCAAACTTTAATGCCACGGTTTGTAATCATTGAAAGCGATAGTGTTTGTGTACCCAAAGCCGCTACATGCCTGGCAAGTTCGTTTGCATCAGTACCAGGCCAGTGTACGAATACATCTACACCTACCAGTTCTTTTTTTGCAGCAGGTTTACGCTTGTAAGGAGGTAGTTGAAGTGCTTGGCCGCTGGCGTAATTAACCGGTGCGAGCCTAGTTGGTTTCTTGTTCAGGTTTGCAATTACGGCATCAGCAAACTCACGTGTACCAGCCTTTTGCTTACTAACACCTTCTTTAAAAATGTCGTAAGTATGAATACCATCTTCCATGGTTTTAAGCCAGGCATTTTGCACAACCTCGGCCACATCGGTTTGACCAATGTGATTAAGCATCAGTATGGCACCTTGTAACAAACCCGAAGGATTTGCCAAATTCTGCCCGGCCCTGCGTGGTGCCGATCCATGTATTGCTTCAAACATCGAACACTCTTCACCAATATTGGCTGAGCCAGCCAGTCCAACCGACCCGGCAATCTGCGCTGCTACATCAGAGAGTACATCGCCATACAAGTTAGGCATAACCACTACATCGAAAGCTTCTGGTGTGTCGGCCAGCTTGGCAGCCCCAATATCAATTATCCAATGCTCCTTTTCTAGCTCCGGATATTCAGCACCTATTTCATCAAACACGGCATGAAACAAACCATCGGTTTGCTTCATAATATTATCTTTTGTGAAGCAGGTAGCCTTCTTTCGGCCGTATTGCCGCGCATACTCAAAAGCATAACGTACAATTTTTTCACAGCCCGGCCTGCTAATCAGCTTTAAACATTGCACAACTTCATCGGTTTGCTGATGCTCTATTCCAGCATAGAGGTCTTCTTCATTTTCCCGAATGATCACCACATCCATAACGGGATGTTTGGTTTTTACAAAAGGATGAAAGCTGCGACAAGGCCGGACGTTAGCATACAAGCCCAAAAACTTTCGCGTGGTTACATTCAAACTTTTGTAGCCTCCTCCTTGAGGCGTAGTAATGGGTGCTTTCAGAAAAACTTTATTTTTTCTGATAACATCCCAGGCTTCTTTAGCAATACCGGCCGTGTTCCCGGCCAGGTACACTTTTTCGCCTACTTCAATTTCATCTACTTTTATTTTAGCACCGGCTGCCAAAATAATACGAAGTGTTGCATCCATAATTTCAGGACCAATTCCATCTCCTTTTGCTACAGTTATTCGTTGCATAGCTGTTTTTTTTGCCTGCAAATGTGAGCTTTCGTTATTATAAATTTTTATTTATTTTTATTATAACAACCATAAATTTAATTTATGAAATACACACTTCACCAATTGCAGGTTTTTCAGCAGGTTGCTCAACACCAAAGCATTACCAAAGCTTCAGAAGAGTTGCACCTAACACAACCGGCTGTGTCTATTCAATTAAAAAATTTTCAGGATCAATTCTCCATTCCGCTAACGGAAGTGGTAGGTAGAAAACTCTTTGTTACTGAGTTTGGGCAAGAGATTGCTGCCGCTGCCGAACGAATTTTACAGGAAGTTCAAGCGATTGAATATAAAACAACTTCATACAAAGGTAAACTTTCGGGGCGTCTTAAAGTTTCAGTTGTATCAACAGGCAAATATGTAATCCCCTACATACTTTCAGGATTTCTGCAAAAAAATCCGGATATCGAAATTGTGTTAGACGTAACCAATAAAGCCAGGGTAATTGAAAGTTTGGAAAAGAACGAAGTAGATTTTTCACTCGTTTCCATTTTGCCTGATACCATGCAGGTAGAAAAAATTGAGCTCATGCCCAATCAATTGTACTTAGTGGGCAATGGGAAATCTCAATTGAAGAAAACAACAGCCGATAAAAAAATAGTTGAGCAACTACCTTTAATTTTCAGGGAACAAGGTTCTGGCACCCGCCAAACTATGGAGCGTTTTTTTAATAAATATAACATTACGGTTAGGAGGAAAATGGAGCTTACTTCTAATGAAGCAGTGAAACAAGCCGTGTTGGCAGGGTTGGGCTATTCGATTATGCCGCTAATTGGCATTCGTTCTGAATTAATACATGGCGAGTTGCAACTTATTCCGGTAAAAGGTTTACCCATTCAATCAACGTGGCAATTAATTTGGGTAAGGGGTAAAAAGTTCTCGCCAGTTGCTAATGCCTTTGCAGCGTATGTAGTTTCTGAAAAGAAACAAGTACTTGCAAACCATTTTGGTTGGACAAATGAATATTCATAAAAATGAAGTATTATTTATCAATCGTTAAAAGAAAGAAAAAATATGTTTCAATATAAAAAAAGACCCTCCGTCCGAGGGTCCTTTTGTTGGCTCTCCTAGAAACTTCTATTAAGAAATATTCATACCTAAACCATTTAGTATGAAGAAATGTTTCTGCTCATCAAGCTACATTACAAGATTGATGAATTAAATAGTTTCATCAATCACCCATTCTGACGTATTTTTAATTCAAGTTTATGGTTAGATCAATCGTTCCGATTTTGCTAATGCAATTGCATCGGCCTTCGAACTAACCTGAAGCTTTGCATAAATATTTCTGATATGAGTACGTATGGTATCTTTACTTAGAAACAACTGGTCAGCTATGCGGGTATAGCTTTTTCCGGTTGCCAATTCAGTAAGAATCTCAGTTTCGCGTGGTGATAACGGTGAGCGTTGATTTCGGGCAAAAGATGATACTACCATTCGGGCAATCTGAGAACTCATGGGCGATCCGCCATTAATAATCTCTTCTAATGCGGCCGTAACGCGATCATAGTTTGAAGTTTTGGTAAGATAGCCTGTGGCACCAGCACATAATGCTTCAAAAACAACTTCACTCTCTTCGTGTACTGATATAATTAAAATATGTACCGAAGGGCGCACCTTCTTAATCTCGGATATAGCTTTAATCCCGTTCATGCCCGGCAAGGCTATATCCATCAGTATAACCACCGGTTGATCATCGGTCAATTTTCGGATTGCATCTTCTGCATTATCGTAAGTATTAACTACTACAAATTTTGGGTTGGAAGAAACCAGAAACGTAAAGCCTTCCCTAACAATTGTATTATCTTCTACAATCACCACCCTCGCTTTAGCCTGCCCAATGTGCATAGTTTTCTTTTTTAATTGTAATAATTGTGCCCGCTTTAGAAGATTGAATTATCAGCGTGGCGTCCAGTTTCTTTGCCCGATCACGCATGCTTTCAAATCCAATTGCTGAACTTGCTTCAAAGCTTGCATCGCTAATTCCCATTCCATTATCACTTATGCTTATAATAAGATCAGAACCTGTTTTTGAAACGTGTAGTGTAACCTCAGTGGCCTCAGAATGTTTGAGTGCGTTGGTCATGGCCTCTTTAACAATTAGTATTATGTGACGCGAGAAGTATGCACGCACACGCAACTGTTGCTGCCATGGCTCAGTGGAAGCA
Source organism: Cyclobacteriaceae bacterium (assembly GCA_019638395.1). GTDB lineage: Bacteria > Bacteroidota > Bacteroidia > Cytophagales > Cyclobacteriaceae > ELB16-189. Next base: position 608,634 of record JAHBTX010000003.1, on the reverse strand, counting down.
AATCCAAAAGAAATAGAGGTATCTGAAAAAAGTTGTTCTCCAAAATCTCGTAAGTAAAGCAAGGTCCATTCCAGGCTTTCATGTTGTGGATCGATCGAAGCAATAAAGTCTTTAGTTCCAAAAAAAAGTTCTTGTGCATGACGATCCAACCTACTGAATTGCTTGCGTAAATTTTCAGGCATGGTTACAGCCTGAACCTTTAGCACTTGTAGCAATGAAATGATTGAGGCCAGGTGGTTACCCAACTCATCGTGAAAATCTTTGGCTAACTCTCTGCGCATTTGACGATCGTGTTTTTCAATCTGAAGTTGAAGTTTCATAGCTTGTGATATTCTTAAACGAATAATACTCCAGGCCGCTATGATTAGTAAAATTACCAGCAGAATGCGAAACCACCACATTTGCCAAAATGGTATTACGATGTGGAACATTATTGTCTTTTTATCTAACTCAGCACCCAATTCGTTTACAGCACGAACTTCAAATGTATAATCGCCAGGTGTAAGATTTGTAAACCGGATGCTGCTGCGTACAGAAGGTGCCGACCACCTTTCAGAAAGCCCGATGAGCCGATACTGATATTGAACCATTTCGGGCATTAGTAAACTAACTGCTTTAAAATCAAAATTTATGGTAGATGACTTAGTTGGTAACACTGCAGGAATTTTTGTAAACCAACCTTGAATCAACAACGAATCCGGTAGCCCGCTAACTTCAATGTTTGTGATTGACAATATTGGTTTTGGTAAGATAGGATAGTGCTGTTTGGTATCGAACAGGTATAACCCATCAACTGTACCAAACCAAAGGTGCCCATCCGAATGCTTTAAGACCGTTTCATTTATAGTCTCAATTCCCAAAAGTCCATTATTCCTATTCAGCCACTTTTGCGACTTTATGGTTAGATTATCATGGAATTCATAAACACAAATACCACGCTGGGTGCCACAGTATAATTTGCTACTATCAAAAATAAGAAAGGTAATATGATCGAAAGGTAGCAGATGTATCGGGTTGGTTGCCTTTATATTTCCACCTGGAAAAATCCAAAGCCCTTGCCCCAGTGTGCCAATTAAAAGATTATCACTTTGGTCGTGCATTAATGACGTTATTAAATGACGATCCAGCGGAAGCATAGTATCAATTTTTTTTGTTTCATTGTGTCTCCATTCATATAAACCTTCGTCTGTACCTAGTATATATGCGCTGTCGGTTTTATAAACTGTAAAAACATTTATTCCGTCAAGCACCTTTTCTAAACCGTTGTTTCCTATAACAAAAAGCGATTTACGATCAGAAACAAAGACCTGGTGGTTAATATTAGCTGCAAAAAACGGAGGTGTTGCATAGGTTGGCTGGTTAGGTAGTGGTACAAATTTATCACCAGAAGAAATTAATATACCTTTTTCAAATGAAGCCAGTACTATTTTTTCGTTCCATGCCATTGCATTACTTATGTTATTGGCTCCTTCGGGCAGGTTTACTTTATGAATTGAAAAATCGGGATAAACTTCAAAAACACCTTTACCTAAGGTTGTAATTAAAGTTGTATCGGATTTAAATTGTTTTATGTCTGTAATTACATCAACAAAAGTTTGAGGCGGAAACGCAAGTCGCTGAAATGGGCCTCTTAAAAATTTATATAATCCATAGATGTTAGCACCCGCCCAAACAATTCCTTCCTTATCTCGAAAGATTGCAAATATCGGAACGTTGGTTAATCCATTTCTGGATGACATCCACTTGAATTTATCCTGATCTTTCCACAACAAACCATTTTGAATTACCAGCCAAATTTCATTGTCAATAATCTGAATATCGTTTACTGTAGCATCAGGCAGTTCTTCCTTTACCCTCAGTAGCGTGCCATCTACAATCTGATAAGTAATCAAACCCTTTTCTGCGCCCACTAGTAGCTGTTTGCCAACCGGCAACAATGATTTAGCAGTAGAGTCCTCAACTGTGTGGTACAATCTGAAATTATCGTTTTCAAAAATGTAAATATGCCCACCTGCCCCCAATGCCCACAATGTTCCCACACTATCATATTCAATATCCAACACACGCTTGTTGGTAAAGCCATTGTTTGACGAATAGAATTTTACTGAGTCGCGATTGATCAGGTGAATGCCACCTTTGCTGGTTGTAGCCCATATGGCTGTATCAAACGGAAGCAGTTTGGTAACTTCCAAATGCTGAAGCATGGCGTGGTGCACGATTTTACCTTTCGACATTATATTAAGTCCTTGTGCGGTGCCAATCCATAATGTTTCGGGTGTCCAGGCAAGGCTTAAAACAGAAGGCGAAACCAGCCCATGCCCGGTTGTAAAATTTACAAACTCCTTACCATCAAAGCGAGAGAGTCCACCAGCAGAAGTGCCCACCCATAGATAGCCATAGTCATCTTGTGTAATAGCTAAAACTTGTGATTGCGGTAGGCCATGTTCCATACCATAATTAATTGATGAGTAAATCTGACCTGAAGTGTGCTGCCATCCAACCAGTAAAAGCATAGTACACAAAGCACTTTTCATAACCAGACCAACTTGCTATACTTTGCCTAAAACCCAAACAATTCCATCGGGGTTAAGGCCTGTCGCGCATTGGCCTTCTTCCTGCATGGTTTCGATGTTAACCTTTACAACTTTATTAGCCTGGGTTAGCGCGATGTAGGCATACTTTCCTGTTTTATCGATTGTTATTCCAACCGGCACACCCGCTATTGTTAATTTATTAATTATAGATTTTGACTTTGCATTTAATAAAATAAGTGCCGATGCTCCCGGATCAGAAACTAACACTTTATCACCATTAGGTGTAAAATGAATGCGGATGGGAACTTTAAACCCTTCTAACCTGCGTTGAATAGTGAGTGTTTTTGTATCAATCACCACAATCGAACCTGAATCGTTGTGACCTACCCATAACTCATTATCATCAGCAGACAAAGCTATAGCCTCCGGTTTGGTATCAACTGTAATTGAGTGTATGTACTGGGGAAGTGGTGGCATATCAATATCTAGTACGGTAATGGTGTTGGAAAGTATATCCGTTGTGAAAACTCTTTTGCCGTTGGTGGAAATTGCGAGCATGTGTGAGATGCTTTTACCCGTTCCCTGTATCCAATCTACTTTACCTGAAACCACATCGTACCGAAATACTGCCCGACTAAATTCTGCCGTACCAAAAACTTTGCCCGACCTATACACTAGCCCATGCGGTCGCTTTAAAGCACCAAGATCAATGCGCAATTCGTTAAATGTGATAAGCGAATAAGCCGAAAGCGAATTGCCCGGTTGCTGATGTCCGTAATTGGCAACATAAACCATCTGCTGATCTGTATCAGCACATATTTCGTGTGGCCCCTCTCCCGTTGCAATGCGTTTAATTTCTTTCATGGTTTCCGGATCAATCACCTGCAACGTATTCTCTCCTTTATTTAAAACCAGTAGTTGAGGTTGAGTTTGTGCAATAAATGAGGCCCCCAGTAAAAATATAGTTATTACAAGTTTCATCATGGTATTAAAATAAAACAGAGAAGAGGAGATTTTTCTCCCCTTCTCTTGGATGTTTGTTTTGGAATTAAAGTTTAGTTCAACCAGGAGTTACTTCCATCGGCAGTGTTTTCGCCATCGGCTGCATCAACACCTCCAAACGTATAAACCGTAAATCCTTGCGTTACCAATTCATCGGCCGGAACCGGGAGATGAAGTACCGTGCCTCGTTGTAATGCATTTTTTCTTCGCATATCAAAAAATGGTAATCCAAAATCAGTACGGCCCAACTCAATATCGCGTTCAGCAAAAATTAAATCTAATACTTCTTGCCTGGTAAGCGTATTGGCAAGGGTAGGCATTTCACCTACAGCTTTTCGCGGATTGGCCGGATCATTCAAAATTGTTACTGCAGCTGTAAGGTTATTAGTCATTGCCTCTGCCTCAGCTAACAACAGTTGGTTTGCATATCGGTACATGAACACAGATGCCCCTATTCCTTGTGCGTTATACAAAGCATCGTAACGTCTTATCCGGTAGTGGCTTCGCAATCTGCCCGCATCGCGTGCCGGATTGTAAAATGAAAGATCCGGCTCAAACAAAAAGTATGCATCCAGGCGCTTATCGCCATTATATCCTGTACCCTTTAAAAAAGCCTCTGTGTAAGGACTTGTGGGTGCGGTTGCATTATCTGGAAAACGTTTGGGCAAATTTGAATTAAAGTGACGCATTACCCGATGATCAACCCGGAAGTACCAGAAAATACCAGAGCCATATTGAAAAGCGTGTAGAATATTAGAGCCATCGGCATTTATAGTAAAATCGCGCGCTATACCAGCCTGCGCGTGTTGCTTTACTTTAGCCCAATCTGTTGCAGCGTTTTGCGTTGCGTTACGCGCTGAAGATACCAGAATATGCGCATAGTAGGTATGACATAACGCGGCCATTTCTCCACTGGTATAACCTAGTCCATTCAATAATTCGTTTGGTAATACAAAATCCGGAACTTCTTCAAATAACTCAATGGCCCGTTCAAGATTTGACAATGCCTCTTGCACCACATTGGCATACGGCACTAAAGCCGGTTCATAATTCGGATCGCCACTTAGCGGCACGATATAACCTTTATCAAATACATTACCGATGTAACCTAAAGCCATACCTCTTGCAAAATAGTTTACAGCCAGCAGGCCGGTAAGCTGCTCTGTTAACGATTCGTTTTCTTCCAGTGTTCTGATTACAGTATTAGCATTTACCACTGTTCCATTCCATTGATTCCAGGGTTCAAGCATGGAAGCTTTGTTTGGCCACGATATGGTATTTGTTAATTGTTGCCGGGGTTCGGTTTTAAATATAGCCCACCACGATAGCACATTGTTTGTCATAGTGGTATGATCGGCTGTCCACTCCAGGCTTGAGTTAACCGCATAGAAGGATGATGGCGAATACGGACCGAATACGCCATTTAAAATTCCACTTGTAATGGAAGTTAGGTTACCGGGATCAGACAATACCGTTTCTGTAGTTGGATCATTCGGGTTAGGAATATCCAGATCAAGACAACTTGTAAAAAGAAGCGTGATTGTAACAATCAGAGTTATTGATTTAAATCTCATAATACTTTCTTTTAAAATCTTAATTGAAGTGATACAGCATAGGTTCTGAAAATCGGAACAGCACCGTAATCGGCCCTGAAATTAAACGGGTTAAAGTTTACACCATCGGTTCCGCCCGTTGCTGCTACTTCGGGTGTCCAGCCAGAATAATTGGTGAATGTAAAGAGGTTACGACCTGTTACTGACAAGCGGGCATCTGTAAATACATTTCCTACTTTTCCAAGTTTAGAGAGTATCTCTTTAGAGAAAGTGTAACTCAACGATACTTCGCGCAACGTGGTAAACGTGCCATCTTCAATAAAGAATTGATTTGGAGCAGAGCCCGAATTAGATAAAATACTGAAGTATTCACCATGTTTGCGTTGTCCTTCCGGGTAATCGGCCTGATCAACTTCCGAAGCAATTTCGTTAAACATCATATTTTGTTTATTCACATTGGCTATATCACCACCAATTTGTGCATCCACTAATACATAGAGAGAAAATTTATTATAACTGATAGTGTTGTTTATACCGAATATAAAATCAGGTGTACTATCGCCTATCTTCCGCTCAACGCGAGCCCGGCTTACAGGATCAACAATATTGTAAGGCCGTTCGGCAGGAGTAAACTCTGTACCGTTAAGAATTACCAGGCCATCGCGGTTTACTGTAAAGTCGGCCAGTGGCCTGTTCGTAACACCTTCCAGGTTGTTTACAAATCCATTCTCACCCACAGTAAGTTCCGAAAGCTTGCTGGCCAAAACTCCTCCATAAATTGCCCCTATCTGTTCACCTTCTTTTATTCTGAAAAATGATGCACTGCCCACACCACCCCCTTCATACCCAAACTCAGACCGGTTAAGTTTTGTTACCCTACTTCTGGTACTGCTTCCTACAATGCCCACATCCCATCTTAGCTTTTGCTTATCAGCTATTTTGGTGTTGAGCGACCACTCAAATGTTTTCGATTCAACAGAACCTGCGTTTTGCCATTGGTTAGCATAACCCGTTGTGGCTGATAGAGGCACTAGCAATATCTGATCATTCGCAGTGGACTTAGCATACGTAAATTCAAATGTGAAACGCTTCAGGAAATCAACATTAATACCGGTTTCAAACTCACTTATAGTTGATGGTTTTAAGTCTGGATTTCCTTTTGTACCCGTTCCTAATAAGTAGCTACCGTTAATAAGCGGCACACGCTCATATTGAGCATTGAAGGGCGGGCGTTGCCCGGAGGTGCCATAGGAAGCTCTGAGTTTAAACTCTTGCACACCAGGAATGGCTATGTCTTGCGACAACCGATATGCGCCTGACACCCGATAAAATGTGCGTGCACGATTATTAGCACCAAATAAAGAAGATTCATCTCTTCTGATCAATCCTTCCAGAATATACCTAGAGTCATAATCCAGGCGCAGGTTTGCGAAATAGTTCTGTGCTCTGAATATTTCTGTAAGCGATGTAGATCGAATAGCATCCGTTGGAATATTCTCGGTCTGATCAATTCCATCAACTACTATATTTGAAACGGATGAAACTTCAAGTTCTTCATAGAAGTAATCTTCTGCCTGGTAACGAAGAGAAAGTGCTGTACCTAACTTTCCAATTGATTTTGAAAAAGTATTTGTAAACGAATAAACCTTTGCTGTATTCAGAACATTCTCTTTAAAGATAGAACTATTACTATAGGGGGTGGCTTCGCTTGAATTAATGTTCAGATATTTTTTGTCGAGAAACCGATTACGTTTTCGGTTGGAACGGTCGTACGATAGCTGCCCATCAACTTTCCACCACGAGGCAATGTCATAGCGGGCTGCAAAATTTCCTAAGATACGATCACGTTCAACAGAATTTTTATCGTTGTAAACCCGGTATAACGGGTTGTTGGAATTGCGACCAATGTTAAATACTTTTCCAATATTAGTGGTTATATAAGGTTGTCCGTCAAAGTTTACATCACGAATATTAGCTGATGGACTTAACCGAAGTACTTCATACACAATACCAGATTGTTCACCTTCCGAAGCCACTGCCGGGCCTTTTGATGATGTATATAATGAACTAATTGATACACTAAATTTATCATTTACTCGGTGATCAACATTTAATCGAACATTACTTCTTTCAAACGCACGAAGTCCCTCAATTACACCACCCTGCGAAAGTTGATCTACCGATGTAAAGTAACTTGTCTTACCAGAGTTGGAAGCCATTGAAAAGTAATTAGAATAAAAACCTCTGTTTTCAAATAACTCCTTTTGGTGGTTGTACCGAATCGGCCAGGCGTTATCAATAATTGTATTAGGATCGTTTAAGGGATTTCCTGAGCCATCTAATGCAATTTGCCCGTTAGCATCTAATTGATAATTATGGCTTTGATTAATTTTCATGAAACGCTGCATTTGTGAAATACCCGCTTCTGATCTGAATGTAAATGTGGTGGCATTATTTAGCTTGCTGCCACGTTTGGTAATAATTTGCACAACTCCATTACCCGCTAATGACCCATATAATGCTGCTCCGGCAGCACCCTTTACCACTTCAATAGACTCTACATCGTTCATGTTAATATCTGCCAATGAACTGCTGCCTGGAGGAGTGATTACTCCATCAATAATTATGAGTGGCTCTTGATTAACTTCATTTGATATCGTGGTAGCACCACGCAAACGAATAGAAGCTGCCGTACCTTGTGTACCTGATTGTTGAATAATCTGCACACCTGAAATTTTTCCTCGCAAGGCATTACCGGCATCTACTGCAGGTACTTCAGCTAAAAGATTCTCTCCAATTTTCCCAATTGCAAAGCCTAATTTCCTGGTGGATGTACCTTCCGCAACACCTGTAATCACAATCTCTGATAGTTGGGTGATATCTTGTTTCAACGAAACATCCAGTGTTGTACGGCCAGCCACGGCTACCTCCTCAGAAACCAAACCAATAAATGAAAACAAAAGAACAGCATCAGGTCTATCTACCTGTAGCTCATACCGGCCATCAGTATTGGTAACTGCACCACTGGTTGTTCCCTTTACCAATACGTTTACGCCTGGCAATGGCGATCCATCTTCAGCAGATGTAACCCGACCCGATACCTTACTTTGCGCAAAAACAGATACCGACCCTATGATACAGACTGCTGTACACAAAAATCGTAGTAGTTTACTCATAGATTAAATGTTAGGTTAATAATTCTTCAAATGTTGAAACTTCAACACATTGGCGAATACTGCATATTGCGGTATTCTTGTTTAACTGAAATAAAAAAGCCATCTGGAAACGATGGCTTTTGAAAGTGGGTTCAATCTGAATTGAACTACCTAATTCTATAATGTGATGTGAGATTACAAAAGAGTCTATTTTGACAGACTAAAAAAACAAGCTCTAATTTATTGTAACTAAAAAAGGTTGATCTTGAGATCAACCTTTTTCTTATATGATGAAACAATACTAAATCTTCGCCAACTCCTGCACCAAGTCAATTAGCTTGTTGGAGTAACCCCACTCATTGTCGTACCACGATACTACTTTCACAAATTTATCATTCAAAGCAATGCCTGCTTTTGCATCGAAGATAGACGTACGAGCATCTCCAATAAAATCTTGTGATACAACATCATCTTCGGTATAACCTAAAATTCCTTTTAGTTCACCTTCCGAAGCATCCTTCATGGCTTTCTTAATGTCATCGTAAGAAGCTGCTTTTTCTAAACGCACGGTTAAATCCACAACCGAAACATCGGCTACCGGAACGCGGAAAGACATACCGGTTAATTTTCCTTTCAATTCAGGAATTACCAACGAAACGGCCTTGGCAGCACCCGTTGATGATGGAATAATGTTTTGGTATGCACCCCGGCCACCACGCCAGTCTTTTGCCGATGGTCCATCAACTGTTTTTTGTGTTGCAGTAACAGCATGTACTGTACTCATTAAACCTTCAACAATGCCAAACTTATCGTTCAAAACTTTGGCCAAAGGTGCCAGACAGTTTGTAGTACATGAAGCATTAGAAACAATGGTATGTTGCGCAGTTAATTGCTTATGGTTAACACCCATTACAAAAGTAGGTGTATCATCTTTGGCCGGAGCTGAGAACACAACCTTTTTGGCTCCGGCTGCGATATGCTTTTGGCCATCGGCCTGGGTTAAGAATAAACCCGTTGATTCAATTACAATTTCCGCCCCAACTTCGGCCCATCTCAGGTTAGCAGGATCCTTCTCGGCCGTAACCCGGATTTTTTTTCCATTAACAACCAGATTACCATCCTTAACTTCAACTGTACCGTCAAAACGGCCGTGGGTTGAATCATACTTCAGCATATAAGCCATATAATCGGGCTCAACCAAATCGTTGATTCCGACTATCTCAATATCCTTGCGATTTACAGCTGCCCTGAATGCCAGCCGCCCGATACGACCGAAGCCGTTAATTCCAACTTTTGTCATGGTATAAGATTTAATTTTGCGATGCCAAAAATATACTTCCTAACCACTAAAACCAATGAATTAAAGTAGCACAAACAACTTTTTTAACGGTTACGTTTGCAATTGCAGAATGGGGATTTATCTTTGCACCTCCAATTTCAAAAATGGTCCGTTCGTCTAGGGGTTAGGACACCAGATTTTCATTCTGGTAACACGGGTTCGATTCCCGTACGGACTACATCAACCCAATCACCATCAATCAAAACCGCTCAAATCGAAAAAAATGGCGGTTTTTGTTTTTACAGCCCCGCCAAAACCTGCATTAAAACCTATCCTTCAGGTGAGTGATTAGGGAAACTTTGATTGAAGAAAAAAAGACTCACCAGAAGTGATTCAACCACCTGGCTATCAAGTATGTTCAACGAATGAACATCTTGATATGAAGTTGCCAATCGCACATCTTCAGCCTATTACCCATCAGGTGTTATGCAAGCAACATGCAGTGTCCAGTTTATTACACGAAACTCGAAAGGTTATTCATCGCGTGTCAACATCTAAGACAGAAGAAGTTAAGTCACTTAGTAATTACTTTTGATCATACAAACGCGGGGTTATTTACTATCCATCAGGGCTTCATGATCACTAGGACGAGTTTCACAGCCAATCAGATCCGCAAGGTTAGCGTGTACTTCACGCAACATTCGCTATACCTTTTTAACATGATTAGTTTGTTTGAATCCATTTTTGGAATGCCAATTTATAATGACTTCCAATTGCAATGGTCTGTTTAGCAATCATTACATAGCTGGCGGTAAATTTTTCAATATGCAGCTTTGAGACAATGTAAGACCTGTGAATTCTAAGAAAATTGGGTGGCAGCTTTAGTTCCAACTCCGATATGCTCATTAGAGTAAGATAAGTTTTATCATGCGTTATTAGTTTCACATGATTTTTCACACTTTCAACAATCATCAGCGCATTCAGGGCTATACGCTGAAATTCCCGATCTACTTTAACATAAATAAATGGTTCTGAAAACAAAGACTGGCTATTGATTATAGGTGCTTCCGGCTGATTAACTTTATATGCTTTACCTATTGCCTTGGCAAAGCGTTGAAAGGAAATAGGTTTTAACAAGTAATCAGTCACCTCCAGTTCGTAGCCTTCCAATGCAAATTCTCTGAAGGCAGTGGTTACTATAATCAACGGTTTTTGCGGTAAAACATTTAAGAGCTGAAATCCATTCATTTTAGGTAATTGAATGTCCAGAAACATCAAATCGATTTTACTCTTTTGCAACACGGTCATTGCGTCCATGGCATTATTACAAATGCTTTCCACCTTTAACTCCGGAAAGCTACTTATATGCTGCAACAAAACTTTTACTGCAGGTTGTTCATCTTCTACTATCAGGCATTTCACAATTCAATGGTCATTTTAATAAGAAATGAATCTATCTGTTGAAAAACAAGTGTGTGACTTTGCGGATACAATATATTAAGTCTTTTACGAACATTACTCAACCCTATGCCACCCACCGTTGTCAGTTCTTGTTCTGTATTATTTGTCAGGCTATTCTCCACCAGGTATTGCAGGTAATTGTTGTCTAAAGAAATAAATATTCTTACCCAAGATTTTTTCTCGCTTTTCGCCACGCCATGTTTGAAAGCATTTTCAACAAAAGGTAATAACAGCAAGGGCGCAATAAGTTTATTCGATACCTCACCCATTACTTCAAATGAAACCTCCAGGCGATCTTCGTACTTTAATTTTTCGAGGGATATGTAGTTTTTAATAAGATCAATCTCTTTTTGAAGTGCAATTCGTTCCACGTTGCAATCGTAAAGCATATAACTTAAAATGTCTGAAAGTTTAAGGAGTGCACCGTCTGCTCTGTCATCTTTAGAGAGCACCATACTATAAATATTGTTGAGATTGTTAAACAGAAAGTGAGGCTGTAATTGATTTTTGAGGATTTTTAATTCTGCTTCAATTTTCTCCTGATATAGCCTTGCCGCATTTTTTTCTTGCTTAATATAGTTCTGCGTCATTTTTATCAGCACAACGGGCGAGGCTATATAAATCAAGTCGGTCATCATATAAACTGTTTTAAATGATAAAAAATCAGTTGCTGTGCCGGGCATCTCGTAAGGAAATAGCTGATAGAGAAACATTAAAGCCACCATGCCCAGGAAGGCCAGAGTAATAACCCAAAACACCAGGGCGATATACCTTTTTTGAGGAATGAGTTTTGGAAATAAATAGTAGGCTAAAAAATAAGCATAAGGCAGCTTAACCACCATAGTTAAAAGTTCAAACAACGACCACTTGAGTATGGTTGATTGATGGTAAGAGGCATTTACCAATCCGTAGAAGCCTAACCAAAAAAGCCAATAACCAATATGCCTAATTAAACGATAAGGTGGTTGATAGCTGTAGGCCAGGTCATGTAAATTCATTCAATGAATAATATCATTTGGGCAAATCCGATCAAAGTTAGGAGTTGGCCTCCAATTAGACTTAAAATAAGGACGAAACATTAGTTTTCTTGTACGAATCAGCCATTTACTTAAATCAATCGCTTAGCTCTTTATAGTGCCAGTATATGAACGTTGTATTTACAAACGTGGCATTTTTAGAAGAAAGTTAATTCCCAGGGATTTACGTTTACCAGAAAACTATCAGAATGATTAAGCAGATATTTTATGTCATTATGGTTATCGGCCTTCCGTGCTATGCTCAGACCCAGACAACTGTGAAAGGTACCGTGCAAGGTGTTAATGGCCAGACCTTGCCTTTTGCCAACGTTATAGGAATCGAACCCAAAGGTCAGGCATTGATTAAAGGAGTAATGAGCGATAAGGACGGTACCTTTGTGTTAACCCTGGAAATCCAAGATACATGCCTTGTGCAAATCAGTTATTTGGGTTACAAATCCCACACCTTCAGTATTGCACCGAATACAGAACTCAATGCAGGTAATATTATGCTGCATGAAGAGATCAGTACATTAGGTGCGATTGAGGTTAGGGCGCTAAAACCATTGTACGAACAAAAAATAGACCGAACCATTGTGAATGTAGAAGGCAGTATTATGAGTAAGGGTAACTCTTTGCTATCTGCTTTAAGTAAATCGCCATCGGTAAGAGTTAACATGTCCTCGGGAGAGATTAGTCTATCAGGCAAGCAAGGGATTCTGATTTTGATTGATGGTAAGCCCATCAGGCTTGAGCGGCAAGACCTGCTTAACTATCTTTCCAATTTGCAGGCTGATAATATTGCCACTATTGAACTTATCACCTCACCTCCTGCCAACTACGATGCACAGGGTGCCGGTGTTATAAACATCACTACCATTAAAAAGAAGGATGGATTACTGGGACAGGTTAGTCCTAGCTTCGGCTTTAGCAAGCGTCCAAAATATGGCAATGGTTTAAATCTGAGTTATCAAAAAAATAAATTTTATTCCTACGCACTGATTAATACAACACTTAATTACGATTTAGAGAATGTTACTATTACAACGGTGAGTGAAACATTGGCAAAATCAAGCGACCTGACAATTGCTCGAAAACCAAAAACCGCGCTATACACAGGTGAGCTCGGAATGGAGTATCAACTTACTGAAAAGAGTACTATTGGTGCAATGGTATCGTTGCTTCAATCCGATTGGTTCATGAACGCAAATGCTAAGTCTGTTATTATCAATGAAAATGGACAGAGCAATTTAAGCACACACAGTTACGAAGAAAATCAATTAAATAGAAAATTATACAACCTTAATTTCAGGCATAAATTCAATGCAAATCAAAGTATGAATATTGATGTAGATCATATTGATTTCACGAGAAAGAACCCAACCATATATACTGTAACTGATCAGAACACGTCACAAACAAGCCGGTTTTTATCAAGTGCCACAACCCCGGTTAACGTGAGTACAATAAAAACAGATTGGGGTTTGCTGATATCAGAAAAGGTGAAGCTTGACTTCGGTTTAAAGACTGCCTTTTCGAAATTTACCAACAATGTAACAGTAGCCAATGAACAAAACAGTAGCTGGATTGATGACCCAGCGTTTAAAAATGAGTTTAAACTAAATGAAGACATTTATGCCGGATATGTATCGGCAGATTATAAGCCAAATACCAAATGGAATTTAAAAGCAGGAATTCGCTATGAGCATTACAACCTGAAGCTTACATCTGCAACAGAGGGCCAGATCATCGGCCGTTATGTTGGTAATTTGTTTCCCAGCTTTTTTGCAACCTACCAACTTGAAAAAGAAAGCAGCATCAACTTCTCAATTGTTAATAGAATTCAACGACCTGGCTTTTTGATACTTGCTCCGTATTTTTATTTCTTCGACCAAAACACACTTACTACCGGTAATCCGTCTATATTACCAGCACGTGTAAACCAAGTGCAAGTGGGTTACAGTTTTCCAAACTTCAACTTATCACTCCAGTATAATACAGAGCAGGCACCCATTCTTGATTTTCAGCCCATCATCAACCCAAGTCTTCTATTGTTTGAAATTAAGCCATTCCAGGGAATTATGAATCACAATTTCAATATGAATCTTAACTACACCATCGAGCCCTCTAAATGGTGGACAGCAAGAATCAATTTTATTGGTTATCGAAATAATCAAAAATTTAATGTAGGCTCTGTGGCTTACCAGCGAAACATTTTCGGTTATGATGCAACTACCACACAAACTTTTTCTTTTAGAAAAGTTGCAGATATAGAAATTACAGCCGGCTACTATTCAGCCAACATTTACGGAACTTTGGATATAATTGCTCGCAGACAGGTGGATGCAGGTATTCGTAAAAAGTTAAAATCGGGTACAGTAGTAACGTTTAGTGTGAGTGATATTTTTAACACGGGTACTCAATGGCCCAACCGGTCTAACTTAACTCAAAGCGACCTCAACTATTATTTTAATTTTGATGCCGAAGGTCCAGTTTTCAGATGGAGCCTTAATATCCCAATTGGAAGCGCGAAAACAACCAAGGAGAAGCGTGAAACAGGATCGGCAGATGAACTAAACCGTATAAGATAGTAAAATTAAATTTCGTCAAAATGAAAATCTGTCAACTTAACAGTTTTAAGGTCTTACGCACGTTTCAATTCCATTATTGTAATCTCAGGCGGCATACCCACCCTGCCCGGATACCCCAGGTAGCCAAAGCCTCTGTTTACATATAAATGTTGATTGCCCTCAGTATATAAACCGGCCCATTGCTTGTAAGCGTACTGCGAAGGGCTCCATTTAAAATCACCAACCTCTACCCCAAACTGAAAACCGTGTGTATGTCCGGCAAAGGCAATGTCGATGTCTTTGTAGTTGGGTCGCACTTGCGCATCCCAATGGCTGGGGTCGTGGCTCAATAATAATTTTATAGCAGCCTCATTGGTGCCAGCATGGGCTTGTTCTAATTTTCCATACTTTGAAAACCTACCTGCACCCCAGTTTTCAATTCCGATAATTGCCAGCTTCTCCCCGCTTTGCTCAATAAACCGATGTTCATTCATCAATAAATCAAAGCCTAATAAATGGTGTGCTTCAATCAGGTCTTTAAAATTTTGCTGTTTGGCTTCTTTTGTATCCCAGCTTTTGTAATCTCCATAGTCGTGGTTGCCGGTAACGGAGAACACTCCCAGTGGTGCTTTTAGTTTACCAAACACGTTGATGTAGTCTTTGACTTCAGCCGATTCATTGTTCACCAGATCGCCCGTAAAAAAAATCAGGTCGGGTTTTTCATTCAAAACCATCTCTACCCCACCCTTTACGGCAGTCTTATTAAAGAAACTTCCACTGTGTATATCCGATAGTTGCGCAAGGCGTAAGCCATCAAAGGATTTAGGTAGATTCGGAAGTTTAACCGTTACCTTACGTACGCGGTAATCGTGCGCACCTGATACAATGCCATATACCATCGCTCCAAACGGAACGGCACTCGCAATTACGGCTGCTTGTGTTAAAAATTGCGAACGCGTTATCGGCTCGCCCGGTAAGACTTCACTTTTCTTCTGAAACAACTGTGCTACCCACCGCACTACGCGTTGTATATCATCCATCAGTAAAAAGATAATGCCAATCAGTTTTGAAAAATACGTTGCAAACACTCCTGTAATAATCCAGTTGCGTACGTTGGCGTTTATGGCATACGGATCGGCCAATTGCCACCATAACAAAGCAACAAAACTCAATACAGTGGGTATCCAAAAACCCCATCGCGCTGTAATACGCCACACAGGCGACCAGTTTTTACTTACTGCTAAAACAGCCTGATAAAAATAAACATCTATCAGTAGCAACAAGGCAAATACAATCAATAAAACCATAAATCTGTTTAGCATAAAAACGAAAAAGTCGCCCTATTGTTAGGACGACTTTCACTCCCATTTATTTTAATAAATTAATTGGCCGAACGTAAATTCACACCTGTCTTACGGTTAACAAAAAACATAAACTTCTCCGACAACAGGTACATAACCGGAACCACTACCAATGTTAAGAAAGTGGCAAACGTTAAACCAAATATAATCGTCCACGAAAGTGGCCCCCAGAAAATCACACTATCACCGCCCAGGTAAAAATCGGGGTTGTAGCTTCCAAACATTCCGAGGAAATCGATATTGATACCAACTGCCAACGGAATTAAACCCAGAATGGTAGTAATGGCTGTAAGCAGTACCGGACGCAAGCGGGTTTTACCAGCTTCAACTATTGATTCTTTCACCTCTTCAATGGTAAGATCCATTCCGGTAAGTTCACGTTTTCTGCGTTTTTTCAATTCAACAAAGTCCAGCAATACAATGGCATTGTTTACCACGATACCCGCCAAAGAAATAATACCGATCATGGTCATCATAATTACAAACTCCATCTGGAAAATGATTAACCCGAAAAACACGCCAATGGTGCTAAACAATACGGAGGTCATAATAATTAAAGGCGAGGTAAGTTTATTAAACTGGGCAACAATAATCAGGAAGATAATAAACACGGCCAGAATCAATGCTTGCGAAAGGAAAGCCATTTCTTTTGCCTGGTCTTCCTGCTCACCTCCAAAGCGATAGCTATAACCGGCAGGCATCTCAAAATCGGCCAATACTTTCTTAATCTGATCATTCACCAAAGTAGGGTTGTAATCACTTACTACGTTTGACGATAACGTGATCTGACGTTTTAAATCCTGTCGTTTGATTGACCCATAGGTTGAACTAAGTTGCACATTAGCCACTGCTGAAATAGGAACCTGCGATATCTGACCATTTGTTTGATCGCGGAAGGTGATGCTTTTATTCATAAGGGCATCTACATTGTAGCGGTATTTATCATCCAACCGAAGCTGAACCTTATAATCATCTTCACCTTGTTTGTATTTAGTAATTTCTTTTCCAAACAACGATGTGCGTACTTCATTTGCTACCGCAAAAGTAGATAATCCAAAGCGCCTTGCTTTTTCACGATCGATGTTAACAAGCAATTCAGGCTTACCGGTTTCAATATCCAGTTTTAGTTTTTCAATTCCTGCAATGCCCGATTCGTTTATGTAGGCTTTCATTTTTTCGGAAATTGAAATCAGGGTAGTAAGTTCTTCACCCGTAATTTCAATACTAATGGGTTTGCCTACTGGCGGGCCATCGGCATTTTTATCTACTGTAACGGTTACACCCGGATAGCCGCTTATTCCAGCGCGGATTTTCTCTAACACTTCACGTGTATCTACTCCATCGCGATATTTAAAATCCAAAAAGTTTACCGTAATGCGTGCTTTGTTTGGCGATTCGGCCAACCCAATACTCGACATATCGGCAGGGTCGCCTGTACCCGCACCTACGTTAGCTACCACCGATTCCACCGCGCGCTCGTAAGGTTTTATAATCTCTAATACCCGATCTTCAATCTTTTCGGTAAACTTATTGGTGTCTTCAATATCGCCACCTATCGGGAACTCGATAAACACATTGATGTACGTGGGAACATTTTCAGGAAAGAAAAGTACCCGAGGTGGAAAAATACCCATCAACATAAACGACATAATCAGTAAGCCAAATGTTCCACCAAAAATTGCATACGGGCGTTTACCTTTTAATGCAAACGTAATGATGCGTTCGTACTTCTGTTCCAACCACGGCAACACCGAGTTTTGAAAACGCTTTGAAAGCGGCACCAGCAAGTAAACATTTATGATAGTAAGCACGCCAAACAGAATCAGTACATTACCCAAGCCATATTTACCAAATGCAATAAACACCCCCCCTAAGGCAGCTGCAATAATAGAGTTGCGCCAGATAGCCCGGTGGTTCACAACAATCTCGCTATCCAGCTTCATGTTGCGCACAATAAATACCGGGTTTATTACAAGGGCTACAAACAACGATGCACTTAGCGAAATAATAAGTGTAATAGGCAGGTACTTCATAAACTGCCCCATAATACCCGGCCATAACATAAGCGGAATAAAGGCTGCCAGTGTAGTGGCTGTAGATGAGATGATAGGCAGGGCTACTTCACCTACTCCCAGGCGGGTAGCATCATAAATGGAATAACCTTCTGCACGCAGGCGATAAATATTTTCAACCACCACAATACCATTATCTACCAGCATGCCCAAAGCCATAATCAACCCAAACAGTACCATCATGTTGATGTTCATTCCTAATGAACTAAGCACAATAAAGGTGATAAACATAGAAAGCGGTATGGCCATACCCACAAACAAGGCATTGCGGGTGCCAATAAATAGTAACAACACAATTACCACCACAATAACACCAGAGATAATGTTGTTCTCCAGGCTGCTTACCATTTCTTTGGTAACAGATGATTGATCGTTGGTAACGGATACTTTCAGGTCTTTGGGAAATACCTCAGCCTGTGCCTTGGCTAATACAGCACGGATCTGATCGGTAGCTATTAATAGATTCTCGCCACTGCGTTTTACCACATCCACCATTACAACAGGCTCTCTGCGTAAGCGGGCATAACTTTGTTTCTCGATATAATCAAACTCAACTTTAGCTACATCTCTGAGGTAAACAATATTGCCCTTCTCATTCTTCACAACAATATCTTCCAGTTCCGTTGGGTCTGAAAACTCGCCCACCACGCGAATGGTTCTGCGCACCCCCGCATCCAGCACATTACCGCCCGACATGGTTACGTTCTCGGCAGAAACCGCTTGTTCAATATCTGAGAAGTTCAGCTTCCGGGCTTCTAACTCGTAAGGGTTAACTTTAATCTTTACTTCTTTATCATCAATACCCCGGATATCTACTTTCGATATTTCTGAAATCTTTTCGATTTCATCTTCCAGGTATTCGCCATATTTTTTAAGTTGTTCTAAAGGATAATTTCCTGAAAGATTAATGTTCATAATCGGAAACTCCGAAAAGTTTAATTCAAAAACATTCGGGTCTTGCGGAAGATCATCTGGTAACTCCGGCTTGGCTTTATCTACGGCATCTTTTACTTTGGTAAGGGCATCTTCCACTTTTGTTTCGGGCCCAAACTCAACAATAATAGTTGTATAATCTTGCACCGAGTTGGAAGTAATCTTATCAACTTCAGATATGGTATTGATTTCTTTTTCAATGGGCCTGGTAATCAGGTTTTCCATATCCACTGGCGAGTTTCCCGGATAGGCAATTCCAATGTAAATTATAGGTTGCTTTACTTCGGGATAACTATCTTTTGGCAATGCCCGATAGGTAATTATACCCATGATCACGAACATGACGGCCAAAAACATAACCATGGTTCCGTTTTTCAGCGCAAAGCTGGTTAACGGAAATTCTTTATCTACTTTTAGCTCCTTGCCGGAGGAATTTTTAGAGTCGCTCATAAATCAAAAAAAATTTGAAGATTTAATTACTGGCTACTGATGCTTTGGTGCTATCGGCTATGGTTAGCTCAGCACCTTCTGTTACTTCGCGGAAACCTTCATAAATAATTTGCTCACTTCCTGTTAAGCCTTCCTTAATTTCGGTGATACCATTTTGTGAAAGTCCGGATTTTACATAAACCTTTTTGGCTATTAATGCACTTCCCTTTTTATCGGTTGCAAAAATGTATTCACCTGCATTATCGCGTTGAATAATCTTGGTGGGCACCTGATAAGCTTTTGTGTTCACATAATCGCGCACCGATACCACCACTACCTGGTTGGGTTTCGCTTTCAGATCGGCCACTAAGCGGGCTTCTATTCTAAAAGTTCTGTTCTCTGGATTAATAACCTGGCCCACCGAAGTAATGGTGCTTTTAATTTGTTTGTCGAATGCAGGAAAAAATATCTGCACCTGATCGCCCGGATTTATTTTACCAATAAAATCTTCCGACACATCGGCACGGATATACATATCGCCCGAGCTAACCATTTGTACCAACGGCATACCGGGGCTGGCCATTTCGCCTACCCGTGCATCCACTTTGTCGATGGTGCCTGCAAATGGTGCCTTCACAATTGCCTGGTCTAATTGCGCTTGTGTTACGGCCAATCGTTTCTCAAGCGATTCTTTATTGTTTTTTGCCTGCAGGTATTGTACTTCCGAACCAATTTTTTGGCTCCACAGTTTAGCTTGTTTATCATAAAGCGTGGTAGCCAATTCCAACGAAGTTTTTAATTCGGCAATTGTATTTCGCAGAATATCGGCATCCAGCACAACCAATGTTTGACCTGCCGCCACATTCTGACCTTCCGTAACCAATACTTTCTCTACTTTGCCACCGCCCACAGCACTAAGACCTACATTTTTTCGCGATTCAACTGAACCCCGTATATCAACAAAGTGTTCGAATGGTTTTAATTCAAGCGGCCAGGTAGAAATTAGTACCGCATTATTATTTCGGGCAAACGATGGATCGAGCGCCAGAATTTCTTTTTCCAGGTCACCAATTTTTTCTTTTAAGGCAACCAGTTCGGTACGGGCTGCATCCAATTCTTTCTTTTTTGCTTCCAGGCCCGAATCTGTTTCGGCCGAGCATGCAACCAACAATACAAGTGTGGCGAGGGTATATAGCTTTTTCATAACAGGTATATTCTTTGGTTTTTATTTAATTGATAATTTTCCGTAAGCCTTATCTAAATCCACACGAGCCACCATGGCATCGTATAAGGCATTGTAATAATTGTTCTGAGCTTGCTTAAGCGCATCTTCTGCATCTACAACTTCCAGGTTAGCGCCCACTCCTTGTTCGTACTTAATTTTGGTTACGCGGGCAATACTGCTTGCCAATTCCATATTTTCTTTTTGAGCTGCTAGTGTTTTAAGTGCATTTTCGTAATTCACAACTGCCTGCTTCACTTCCAGGTCAATTCCATGCTTTAACTTCACAAAACCATTTTCAATTTTTTGCATAGTTAGTTTTTCCTGCTGCACTTTATAACTGCGTTGCATGCCCGAGAATATGGGTACATTAAGTGTTACACCAAACAAAGAATAACTGTACCATTTATCCGGGCCCACTGCTCCCAGGTCTTCCACATTTGAATTGGTTTTGAACAGGCCCGATACATTGTTGGATTGCGTTGCATAACCCAGATTGGCAAATGCCGAAAGTGAAGGCATACCCTCAGCATATTTATTCTTAATATTCAACTGTTGCAACCTGCGGTTAGCTTCCAGCACCTGGTAATCGGGGCGCAGTTTATAATCGTCTTGATTACCAATTGTGGCCACAGCAGGAACTTCCAACTCCTGTATGTTGCCCACTACAGTTAAGGGTTGATCGATGGGATAGCCCATTTGAAATTTCAATAGCACCAGGCTCAATTCATTCAGGTTAACAAACTTGTCGCGCTCTACTAAAATATTGTTGTAGGTAACCTGAATTCGGTCGGCATCTATTTTCTCGGCAAAGCCATTTTGATATAAAGCTTTTGTATTGCGTAACAAAGAATCTACCCGGGCAATATTGCTATTGAACAATCCTAAACGCTCTTTATTAATTAGCACAGCATAGTAGGCCTTCGATACATTTTGAACTATTTGCTCTTTGGTTTGAGTGGTGGTTTTTACCGATAGGTCTTTGTAAGCATTGGCTGCTTGCAAGCCCACCAGGTATGAACCATTAAACAGAAGCTGATTGATGGTAACACCTGCATTACCGCTACTCTTAAGTTGAAAAAAGTTTTGTGCAGCCAGCACATCGCCATTCTGGGCACCCGGAATCCCGGAAGGGAAAAAACTGAAGCCATCCGGACTGTCGTTATATAATCCGAAAAAACGTTGTAATTGTTGATTGTGTTGTAGTGAAACACTGCCGGCTATCTGTGGTAAACCCAAGCCTACGGTTTCTTTAACACGGGCCGCGGCAATGCGTTCATCCAGCACTGCATTTTGTGCATCAACGGCATTTTTCAATGCGTAGTCAATGCACTGTTCTAACGTAAATGTTGTTTGGGCCAACGCGCTTTGCGCAACAGCCAAACCTATTAACAAAACAAAAATTTTATAAAACTGCTTCATTGGGTTGGTTGGTTATTTGGGTATTCTCTTTGTATTTCTGATATAATTTTTTTCCTTTTTCGGTACACAGCCCATGTACAAACAAGTCGAAGAGTTGCGATTGGACATCCATCAGGCTAAACCGATCGCGTGGAAACACATTTCCATTAAATGCACTTTCAATCAAAGCTACGCGTATAAGTGCCATAATCTCCGGGTTTAGTTCGGCACGGAAGTAACCATCTGCAATCCCTTTGCGAATGTTGCGCATTACCGACTCGCTGATAACCTTGCCTTTGTGTTCGCTCCATAAAGTCCACGCTTTGGGATGATATTTTTCCAAATCGAACAAAACGGAAGGATTCATGTGCTCCATGTCATGCTTCATACAAACCGAAATCTTACTCAATTCTTCAATTGAGTTTTTAGAATTTCGGGCGATTGCATCGTACTGATTAAAGGCCCGATCTAAAAATGTTTCTGACATTTTGTAAACCAGTTCATCCTTATCAGCAAAGTATTGATACAATGTTTTTTTTGATACTGCCAGGTGGCGGGCTATGTCGTCCATGGTAACGCTGCGGATACCATACTTCATAAAAAGTGCCTCCGCTCCTTCCAAAATCTTATCGTATGTCTCTGTTTCTTCCATAAGGCCGGCAAAAGTATGGAAACTTTTAGCTTTACCAAAAGTTTCCACAGTTTCCTTCAACGCCCTTTTTTGGCTTTTGTTCGAGGTTTTAGAAAAATCTTTTGTGATTTTTTGCTGAACTGGCTCCTCAACCGTTTGAAGTGCCTGAATTGCCGGCCGGGGTGTTTTCATCCTTATAACACCACTTGTCTTTCAATTTCTGTTTAAACTTTTCGCGGTCTTCGGCATTCATGTTGGCCCAGCGTTCTTTCCAGTAATGTTTCCACGGGCCATTGGAGTTTTTGTGCTTGCAGCCTCCACCACCCCAACTACCAAAAAATATCCGCGTAAGTACCAGCAACCCTAAGGTTTGCCAGATATTGATAACAGGACCATTAAATAAATCGGGCACAAGCCAATTCCACAGGTACATGGTACCCCAGATAACGCCCAGTATAAAGCCCACCCCCAGTATGCTGAGGATGACTACTTTAAGAACTTTAACAGGCTTCTTCATAATTCTGATTTTTTAAAAATTAATTGGCGATCAGGTCATCATAAAATTTTTGCAGGCGTTTTCGCAAAGCAATAATTGCGTATCGCTTTCGCGAGAGCAGGGTGTTGATTGAAACTCCGGTTTCTGCTGCTATTTCCCGAAAACCTTTCTCTTCTATTTCGTTTTGAATAAAAATCTCGCGCTGCTCAGCAGGTAACTCGGCCAATGCTTCGGTTATCTCGTCCCAAATGGCTTCGCGCAGCAAAGTTGATTCAGGGCTGCTATCCAGATCGGGCAAAATTTCCTGTAGCGTGAGTGGTGCATCATCATCGCGGCCAGCCTGCAGCTCAAAATCGGTGCGTTGTGGACGAACGGCATCTCTGCGATAGCGATCAATAATTTTATTGCGCGCTACACTGTAGAGCCACGAGGTTACCCGATCCAGCGATTCAATGGTTTGAAACCCGGAGATAAACTGGTAAAAAACATCCTGTAGAATGTCTTCGGCTTCTTCTACCGTACTTACCCGGCTGCGGATAAACCCTAACAGTTTATCTTTTTCGCGCAGAAAAGTGTTTTGTTTTAACTCTTGCATTGCCAGGTTCATTGGCCAGCGATTTTAAGGATAGTCGCGTAAGCCGGAGGTTATATTGTACGGAATTAAAAAATTTAGGATTGTTTTTTCTTTTTGATTGCTGCGAGTGAGATTTCCTTAACCCGATACTTTACAATTTTAGATATTAGAGCAAGGGGCAAGGGTTTATCCAACGGAAACTGAACAGCACCCTTTGAAGTAGAATATGGTTTTAACTCTTTGGCAAAGGCTGCAACACCCGATGGTGTAGGGTAAAACCCGATGTGCTTTTCGTAAGCGGCAAAGTGCACCAGATTTTTACCATTCAGAAAAAAAGTAGGAATAGCGTAATTCATCTTCTCCTCAGCTTTAGGAGCGGCCTTCTTTATGGTAGCACGAAGCTTCACCAGGTTCTCCTGCACTTTACCCGAGAATGCAGCTATGTATTCGTCTATGTCTTTGGCTGGGATGCGTTGCATGTTTTAAGGGTATTGGGTATCGGGTATTGGGTATTGGGTATTGGGTTAGGAGATTTTTTGAATGCGATGTTTTACAATTCGGGTGATCAGCGCAACAGGTAGAGGTTTACCTAACGGAAATTGAATGGTGCCTTTGCCAGATGTTTTATATGCAGCAAAATCTTTTTTAAACTCCTTTGAATCTGGTATGCCATACAATCCGATATGTTTTTTGTTACCTGCAAAGTAGATCAGGTTTTTTCCATTAAGGGTAAATGCAGCCATACCATAACTGATTTTTTCTTCAGCATGAGGGGCAGCTTTATGAATAATATAACGCATCTGTTTCAACATCACCTGCACTTCTACTGGAAATCCGATAATGTACTCATCTATCGAAGCTGCAACCGGTGCTTTCATTGTTTATGCTTTCAATAAAGTTTCAATATCAAACTTTTTCATTTTCAGAAATGCCTCCACCACACGCGGAGCACGTTGGGGGTCGCTCATCAAATCGCCCAGCACGGTAGGCACAATTTGCCACGACACGCCAAACTTATCTTTCAACCAGCCACACATGCTTTCGCTACCACCCTCTGTAAGCTTATTCCAGTAATGATCTATCTCGGCCTGAGTTTCGCATTCTACCACAAACGAAACTGATTCATTAAACGTAAACTGCGGCCCACCATTCAATCCCATAAACTTGCGACCGTTCAATTCAAAGGTTAGTACCATTGGCGTGTCGGCAATAATTTTTGAGTTCTTAAACACAGAACAATAAAACTCAGCGGCTGCTTTGGCCTGGCCATTAAACCACAGGCAAGGGAAGATTGGATTTTCCATAGCTCAATCAGGCTTCGCAGATTTGTTTCAATTTTTTAAGGGCGCGTGGCCAAGCTTCTGAGAAGTAGTCTTTGAACTCTTCATTTGAATCTAAGGTTACCCAGAGCTTTGTTCCGGTTTTGGTTTCAGCAAACGAATAATTTTCTAATGCCCCAGCCCAACCTTCTACTACTTTACCAGTGGTGATCTCCTCGCCTTTGTGCACCATACCCAAATGTTCAATTGATACAAACTTATTGGGGAGATGCTCTTTGATACGCGATACCATGCCTTCTTCATTACCATCTTTATCCGTACCGATAAAAAGTATTTTCGAACCTTTCTGCCACGAACCTTTATACCGCGAAGTAGGATTAAACTCAGCAGTCCATTCCTTATAAGTATCTTCGCCCAACATGATCGTAGCAACTTTATTTACAGGTGCTTTAATCTCTGTTTCGAAATACAATGTTTCCATGCGCACCGCACGCTCGGCATAGGCTTTATAATTATTTAAAATAGCTTGCCAGCCGGCTTCCTGCATTTCAATAGGGTTTTCACTTTCGACATCAAACGTGGTAACTACGTTTGTTTTGTCGCCATCGCTCTCAAAGGTGATAACAACCTTGCGACCATCGGCCAAACCATAGGCTAACTTTTTCTGGTCGATTACTTCTTCGTAAATCGCTTCAAAGTCGAAACCAAAACTTCCGTCTTTGGCTTCCATGCGCGACTTCATTTTGCCACCCTTTCGTAAATCGTTTTCTGCATGCGGGCAATACCAATCATCAGAAGCAAAATTCCATTGAGTAACAGCTACGGGATTAGTGTATGCACGCCACGCTATTTGCACCGGAGCATTTACCAATGCCTTTACGGTGATTGAAGTTTTAATTGCTGCGCTCATAAATATTGAGGTTTAATTTTTTTTGCTTTAAACAATGTAAAGGTAGTAGCAGAAAGTATTCTTGCGGGTACACAAACCCGCCATTTAAGGGGTGTTTTGCGACAATGTGGTTAATTAATAACCACATAGAAGCATAGATTTATTCTGAAGGCAATTTCGCTAATACTCGTTCACATAAGTTCGCTGTTCTTCATCAAAATATATCAGCGCAATGAGAGTTAATTAGAATTCGCTTTGAATTTTTTAATAGTTTCCTGTAAGTAAGAAGCTGCGCTTTCAAACAAACCATTCAATTTATGAACTACTTAAAAAAATTAACCACATTGAAACATAGCTTATAAAGTGAACCTTTTTCAACTATGAGGTAGAACTCAGCTTACATCTTCTGCCCTAACTTCACACCTTTCATTTCTTCTTGCAGCGTAAAGGGTTGATTATATAACCGCTTACCTGTTGCTTTAAAGATTGCATTGGCCACCGCACCACCAGTAGGTGGTAACGCGGGTTCTCCTAATCCTGTAGGATCAATTCCGTTATCAACAAAGTGCACTTCCACCTGCGGCACTTCATTGTAGCGAATCAACCGGTAGTTGTTAAAGTTGCGTTGTTCGGCAGCACCATCTTTAAAGGTAACTTGTCCGTAAAGTGCATGGCCCAAGCCATCCACAATACCACCCACTACCTGTTGCTTGGCACCACTTAGGTTAATAACTATGCCGCAATCGGAAGCCGCAATGATTTTCTTCAACACAGGGTTGCCATTTACCATTTCTACTTCAGCTACTTGCGCTACATACGAACGATGAGAGAAATACACGCTGAAGCCTTGCGCCAGATTTTTCTTTTTACCCCAACCTGATTTTTCAGCTGCTAAATTGATAACCGCTTTGGTGCGATCAATATCATACTTGATTGCTCCCGTAGGCGATTGCTTGGCTTTATCCAATAACTCCAACCGAAACTGAACCGGATCTTTTTTAGCGGCCAACGCTACTTCATCTAAAAAGGCCTGTTCCGCGAAAGCGAGAAAGTTGGTAATGGGGGCCCGCCACGCTCCGGTGGTGATAGGCGATTGATGATCGATGGATTCGATCAATAAATTTTCAACTGCTCCGGATGGAAAGTTATCCTCGCGGGTAGAATTACCTGCGTTAATACCCACCCCGCGAAGCTTATAACCAATCATGTTACCGGTTGCATCCAGTGCAGCTTCGAAGCGATACCGAACGGCCGGGCGATAACTTCCTCCCATCATATCGTCTTCACGGCTCCAGGTAACTTTTACGGGCGCATTAATCAACTTCGAGAGTTCAGCTGCTTCTAATACGTAATCGGCTTGCAGTCTTCTGCCAAAGCCACCACCTAATCGCGTAAGCTCAACGGTAATTTTTTCGGGTGCAATGCCTAACAATTGGGCCGTTGCCATGCGCGCACGATCAGGAGTTTGTGTTGGGCCAATCAACTCTACACCATCTGCTTTTACATGTGCAAAGAAATTCATCGGCTCCATAGGCGCATGCGAAAGGAACGGGCACTGATACTCGCGCTTAATAACAGTAGCCGCATTCTTAAATGCCGCTTCTACATCACCATCCTTTCTTCTTACAGTAGCTTCGGGTTTATCGAGTAATTCCTTGAATAACTTATCGTGATCGGTTGTGCTTTCAATGTTACCCGCATTTTCATATTCTACCTTCAACACTTTGCGCGCTTTCATAATCTCCCAGGTTGATTTACCCACGATGGCTACATTGTTTTTGAATGTAACCACATCTACAATACCTGGTAGTGCTTTTGCAGCCGTGGCATCAACTGATTTAATTTTTGTGCCGAATGATGGCGGGCGTTGAATCATAGCATGCAACATGCCCTCGCGGTAGAAGTCAAGCCCATATAATGGCTTGCCAGTAATCATTTCTTTATTGTCCACATTGGCTACGGCCGTACCAATCAGCTTAAAGTCTTTCGGGTTTTTTAGTTTAACATCGGCTGGAACAGTTAATGTAGCAGCATCGGTAGCCAACGCACCATAACTTAGTTTGGTACCGTTCGGATGAATCACAAATCCATTGTTGGTTGTAAGTGTAGATGCCGCTACATTCCACTTTTTAGCCGCAGCTTCTATTAACATCTGGCGTGCTGTGGCTCCGGCTTTGCGCAAACGTTCCCACGAATGTGGAACCGCACCGCTACCACCGGTTAGCTGACGATCGTATTTTTTTACATCCAATGCGGCTTGTGCTACTTTTACTTTTTTCCAATCGGCATCCAGCTCTTCGGCCACCACCATTGGGAAAGATGTTTTGATGTTCTGCCCCAACTCGGGGTTGGGTGAGAAAATGGTAATCACATCATCGGGCGAAATAGCGAGGTAACTATTGAAATCAACCGTTGCTGCGGTACTTGTTTTTATGTCACCATTTAAAATGGCGGCAAACGAATCGTTCAAATTAAAACTCAACATCAATCCGCCACCGGCTGTAATACCCAGTTTCAAAAAATCGCGTCTGCTTGTTTTGGTTATTGTCTCCATAGTTTACTTCATTTTAGATGAGGCTAACACTACTGCTTCTTTTATGCGATGGTAAGTTCCGCACCGGCAAATGTTACCATTCATAGCAGTGGCAATCTGTTCTTCGGAAGGTTTGGGATTTTTAGCCAGCAATGCAGCCGCACTCATTATCTGTCCGGCCTGGCAATAGCCACACTGGGGTACATCTACCTCCTGCCATGCCTGCTGCACCGGATGATCGCCTTCTTTCGACAAGCCCTCAATCGTAATTATCTTACTGGTGCCAATAGCAGAGATGGGTAATGAACACGAACGTACCGCAGTACCATTCAGGTGCACCGTGCAAGCACCGCATTGTGCAATACCACATCCGTACTTGGTGCCAACCAGGCCCAGCGCATCGCGCAACACCCAAAGCAAGGGTGTATCAGAAGCTACATCTACTTTTTTTGTTTCGCCATTTACGTTGATGGAATACGCTGCCATATAGTTTGTGATTAGTGAAAATTTTATAACACCGAAATTAACAGGTAAGTTAAGGATTTTGTCCGTTTCTGCTACTAAAAAGTACTTGAGTTACAGCCGGAATTTATGGATGGCAATTGGTACCGCTCAACCACCTCTAACCCGAATATTTTATTCTTGTTCCTCATGTTTCATTGACTTAAGTTTAACCCCAGCCAAGGCTTAATTTGAGATAAGTTTGAAAAACCTATTTTACAAGATTCAGATTTTAGTTCGATGGTTAAAACGCAACATTACCGATCGTGTAATAGGCCAAACGCGGTTTTGGACTACGCAAATTCTTCAATTTGCATATCGCGGAAGTAATATGCTTTTGCCGCTGGCTACCTTGGCCGCATTTTGCCTGATCGTGTATGACTTTGGGTTTCATCCTTTTTATAATTCAGAGGCACACCTGGCCCGCTACCTGTTTCCGGTTTTATCAGCCTTCAAAATTCTCTTTCTGATTCGGTTTGTTTCGGGCTTTATAAAATTGAAAGCATGGCGCGCGCATGTTTATGCATTGGCCTTAGTAATACTGGCATTTTACCTTCCTCGCATAGCAAACGAAGTAGAAACACTGGCTGGCACCAATGGCACCGGGTTTCTGATTAAAAAATTGATGCTATACGGTTTTATAATTTTTCTTTTTATAACAGAGGCCTCCGGCTTGCTGAAATACCTGTATCGCAGAAGGCAAAATACTGCTTTTGTATTCATCATCAGTTTTGTAGTAATTATTGTACTGGGAGGGCTGTTGCTGCTATTACCAACAGCCACTGTAAACGGTATTTCGGTAGTAGATGCATTTTTTACTTCGGCCAGTGCTGTTTGTGTTACTGGTCTTACAACGCTTAATACTGCTTACGATTTTACTTCGGTAGGCAAGATAATTATACTCTTGCTGATTCAGGTTGGCGGCCTTGGTATTATGACTTTTACCGGATTGCTTGCTTACCTGGCAGCCGGTTCTGTTTCGTTTCACAATCAGGTAGCTCTTAAAAGCATGGTAAGCAGCAACCGCATCAGCAATGTAATCAGCATTGTAGGGCGCATTATTATGGTTACATTTTTCTTTGAAGCCATAGGTGCGCTATTGATATACTTTAGTATGGATAGCGAGTTGTTTGATCGTCAGGTTGAACATGTTTTCTTTTCCGTATTCCACGCCATATCTGCATTTTGTAATGCCGGGTTCTCTACCTTGCCGGATGGTCTTAATACTTCAAGTGTAAAATTTAATTATCCGCTGCATTTGATTTTGGCTATGCTGATTGTATTGGGTGGCATGGGGTTCCCGATCGTGTTTAATATTTTTTCCTATTTCCGCAGAAAGGTTGTTCGCCTAATTAACCGTTTGTTGCATAACCCCATTCGCGAAAGCCAAACCCGGATTATACAAGTAAACTCGAAAATTGCTTTGTGGACCAGCCTGATCTTATTGGTAGTAGGAATGGCTTGTTACTTTATATTCGAGTATGATGCCAGTTTACAAGAACACACCAGCGTAGGTGGAAAAATTGTTACCGCTGTTTTCGGATCTGTTACACCGCGGACCGCAGGCTTTAATACTGTAAACATGCAGGCACTTACATTACCCACCGTAATGATTTATCTGCTGTTAATGTGGATTGGTGCTTCACCTTCTTCTACCGGTGGTGGTATTAAAACAACCACCATTGCCGTGGCATTTTTAAATCTGCGTGCATTGCTTACCGGAAATAACCGCATGGAAGTATTTCGCACCCAAATAAGTGAGACTTCCATTAACAGGGCTTTTGCTGTTATTTTTATTTCACTCATCATTATTGGCATTGCGGTTTTATTAATTTCTGTTTCTGATCCGCAATTCGCCTTGCTAGAAATCTCATTCGAGGTTTTTTCGGCATTTAGCACAGTGGGGTTAACATTGGGACTTACCCCGCAGCTTTCGGCCAGTAGTAAGATAATTTTAATTGTAACCATGTTTATTGGCCGCGTAGGTTCGCTAACGTTGTTAATGGCATTGGCTGCTCAAAGTAAAAAACAACTTCATCAATATCCGGTAGAAGAAATAATGTATTAACTCCATTCGCTACTACTATTGCTTTGATGAGAGATTTTAAAAATAAATAAGTAACACATGAAATATATCGTATTCGGATTAGGTAGTTATGGCTCATCGCTCGCCACCAAGTTGGTTGACCTGGGGCATGAAGTTTTTGGTGTGGATATTTTGCAAGAACGCACCGAAAAAAATAAGAATAAGATTACCTATGCCGTGGCAATGGATGCAACCAATCCTGAAGCAATATTGGACTTGCCTTTAAAAGAAGCTGATGCGATTATAATTGCCATAGGCGAAAATGAAGGCACCATTATTCTGTTGGCAGCTTTGCTAAAACAAATTGGCGTGAAACGGATTATCAGCCGGGTTACTTCACCGCTGCAAAAAACTGTTTTGGAAACTATGGGGCTTACTGAATTTGTTTATCCCGAACAAAACTCTGCCGAGCGTATGGCTCACAAATTAAGTTTTACAGGTGTGGTAGATTCGTATCGGGTATGCGAGCAATACCAGGTGATTGAAGTACACATACCTGCGCGCCTGGTTGGAAGTAAAATAAGCGAAATAGATTTTGAAGAATACCAACTGGTATTGGTAACCGTAAAACGAAAAGTTGAAGAGAAAAATCTGCTGGGTGCGCTGCGTGTAAAGATGCAAACACTGGGGCGCGTAAGTGAAACTTTACAGCTTAAGCCGGAGGATACGTTGGTTTTGTTTGGCGAACCGAAAAAGATCAGGATGTTTGCAGAGAGTGCCTGATCCTAACCTCCGCTGTAGTTTGTTTTGACGTACCAGGCGAATCCAACTCCCGAATGGCCTTTTTATACTTGGCCGGCAGCAAAAGCGATTTTACTGCGGCATCCAACTTAACTATTCTGCAAAACTTATAAAGTATAAGTACCGGGTATAGCAGCGAAACTTTACGAAGT
The DNA here is from genome assembly GCA_019638395.1 of Cyclobacteriaceae bacterium. Taxonomy (GTDB): domain Bacteria; phylum Bacteroidota; class Bacteroidia; order Cytophagales; family Cyclobacteriaceae; genus ELB16-189. The sequence continues at coordinate 576,763 of JAHBTX010000003.1, read as the reverse complement.
CGCAAAAGTTGTTGCACGGGCTGCGGAACAATAGCTGTTTGTACTTCCCGTAGAATCCAATAGCGAACGGCACCCAGATGTTCTTTGTATTGAAAAGATAAATCGGTAGTAAATGAACTGTGTGCCAGATTTGCGTGCAAGTGCTGATGGCGCATACGCCTCCATTCATGGTATGTTTCCGGTAAGCCCGGTATCTCCATTCTGATACCCAGTCGGTTAAAAACCTGAAACACTTCTTCGCGTTCGGCATCATTTAAATTTCGTTCCAGTATTTCAAATGCACGAATGGAATAATCAATCAACATAAACAATACATCGCGATAAGCCCAATCGGGAATTTTTGCACCCCGATCAATTTCTACCTGTGCATGTATGCTGACTATCGCATCGATGGTACGCAATGCGGTTTCTTTTTCAGAAAACATAATGCTACGTGCATACGAAACGGTAGAGAATAACCTGCCTATAGGATCGGCTGGCAAACGTCCGGTAAAGTATAGCCAATCAACTGATTTATTCAGCGCAAACTCGGCAGCCGCACCTGCAAAAATAAAAAGCACGGTATCGCTGCGGCCCCAGATCTGGCGCACAATGGAATCCTGATCAACAAAATATTCTTTAGCCACTGCTAAACTCTTATTTGATTTCGCTCAGCCATTAACACAATACCTGTACCAACCACATAGGCCAACATATCGAACCACGCGAAAGAAGTTCCTATAACCGTGCGCATCAGTTCTGATTTTTCGAGACCTAACACGTTTAATATTCTTATATACTGTAGAAATTCGATCGCGAAAGCAAAAAGTAACACACCAATAGCGAGAACAAATTCTGGCATATCTAAGAATGATTTAACAAAACAATAGATTAGAATAACCACCAGTACATCGCCCATATACGGCCTGACAAAGTTATCGTGTAGGAATAATGCAATCAGTACCTCAACAATAAAGAGCAGAATAGTTAAGCCAAAATAATTCTTATTGAATTTCAACATGTTTGGCAGATGGAACTAACCTTCTGTTTTTGCTTGCGCCTGTTGCAAGGCCACATAACGAAACAACAAACCCGCTATGCAATACAGAAAGATGAAGAATGCATTCACCGCAATAATTTCAGCCACTGAACTACCTGGATAAGATTGCATGTTGGCTAGTAACGCCACACTAGCAACCAACACCAACGCAATGGCTGCGGCAAACATGGTTAACTCCAAGCCCTTAGCTGTAAAACCTGAAAAGAAAGTACCAATTATCACCACGGCTACAACGCCTATGTACATTAAGTTGCCTGCATGTGGTCCGCCACCAATAAGTCCAACAGCCAGGTTAGCCCACACCATTAGAAATGTGGTACCGATAGCTGCACCATAAGCTGCCCGTTGAATAAAGTTAGGCGTGTATCGGGTTAGCAATACATAGGCTGAACCCGTTGCGAAAATGAGAATACCCATAATTATAAAATCGCCTGCGCTCCAGTTCACTTCAGGCGTAAACTGCATGGCAATAAAAGGTATAGACAAGATGAGTAACGTAGCAGCCCCTACCCCGGGAAGGGTGTGCAGGAATTTGATCAGGGATTTCATAACTAAGATATGGTTTTGAATTATAATTCAAAAGTACTTTGTGTTTAAAAGTAAAACAAGAAATTCTAAGTTTTTTATTCAAAACGCTGAATCCAATCAGTAAATAAAGGATTTAAGTACTTTGCAGCATGTACACCCGCGAAGAATCATCCCGCTTACGGCAAGAATTCTGGACAACCTTTGGCCGGTACATGAGTGCAGTTCCCTCAGTTGAAGGCAACAACGTAAACTGGATCAACTACCACACGGGCGTAAACAACTTGTTCTTTCGCATGAATGTCGAAGGATGGGAAGCGAGCATTGCCATTACGCTCGAACATCGGGATTTGCATTTACAAGCGGCCTACTTTGAAAAGCTGAGAACATTTAAAAAAATGTTGCATGCTGAACTACAGGAAGAGTGGGTTTGGAAGTTGCATGATGAAACCAACAACCGGATTATCAGTCGTGTATATAAAGCACTACCTGATGTTTCAGTTCTTAATAAAGAAACATGGCCAGAAATAATTTCATTCTTTAAACCGCGCATAGTTGCGTTGGATCGGTTTTGGGAAAATGCGAAGTATGGGTTTGAGGAGAGTGAATGAGAGTACTAAATCTAAGAGGTAAACTTATTTTTCCCTTGTTAGCCTTTTGACAAATGTACCTCCCAATGGAGAAAGTTCGTAACCGACATCGTGACTTATCGTCAGACCAAGGTTTTTAAGTTTACGGATATTAAGTTTCAACCATTGCTTTTCAAAGCCGGTTAATTTCGCCAGATCAACAGCTCGCAGTTTAGGATTTCCTTTTATCGCCAGCAAAACTTTTTTAGTCCATAAACCTTGCTTGCTGTACTTATCCAGGCGAACCAATTTTTCTTTTAGGTCCGCAAAAGCGGATTCTGTTAATGCCGTGTTTTCTCTTAATTCGATACGGGGATCTTCAGCGTGGTAGCGCAGTTCTATTTTATAAATATTGCTGTTATCATTTTGGCGTAATGATTTCAATAACTGTTCCTTATTCTCAAAACCTGCATCCTGAATATCCTTCTTTGAAATCTGCGATTCTTTTACGGTAGAGATTCTCACTACTTTCACTAACCCAATAAAAGTTTTAAGCAATGTGCCTGCTTTTACCGCTGGCTTCTCCCATCTTCTGAAAGCCAACTTGATGGTTCCTGATTTAATGCCTTGCAGATGTATAGCTTTAATCAACATGGTTACATGATTGAAGATTGTATCTATTTCCTCAAAATCTTGTCCATTGCTTTTCCTTTGGCCAACTCATCAATTAGTTTATCCATGTACCGGATTTTTTTCATCAAGGGATCGTCTATTTCTTCAATGCGATAGCCACAAATTACACCGGTAATCTTTGACACGTTTGGATTTAGTTGTGGTGCCTGCGCGAAAAAGGTTTCGAAATCAACTTTGGTATCGATTTGTTGTTGCAAGGCCTTTTGGGTGTAGCCGGTAAGCCAGCATATAATCTCATCTACTTCTTCTTTAGTGCGACCTTTCTTCTCGGCTTTGGTAATGTAATGTGGATATACTCCGGCAAAAGCCATTTTAAAAACACGTTGATTGTTTTTGGTATTCATAACGATTCAGGTTATCCGATCGAGGTAAAATTAGAGGATTATGATTTGTTATAATAATTGCTCGTAATCGCCTACAATTTTGTTTTGAAATGCACGCTTGTTTCCGACACGATGCAGGGGTAAAATCGTAGTTGATAAGGTTTAATCTGTATAGCCCAAAATATATGATCAGGCAGGTCGTAAGACCTGAGTGCAATATGATTATATAACTTTTCATTGAAAGATAAGTTAAATTTAAACTGAATTATTAGCTTAGACCATGGACTTACCTTTTCATCAAAATGCTTCGTGGAAAATTTTCGAAAACGCAAGGTCTTTAAAAAAAGTAATGACCCCTTCTGAAAATCTTCTTTGGCAGAACCTGAGAAACAGAAAGGTCAATAACTTTAAATTCAGAAGGCAGCATCCGATATCACACTATATCGTTGATTTTTATTGTCATGAGGCCAAACTTGTTGTCGAGGTAGATGGTGCCATTCATTTCATAAATGACAATCCTGAGTATGATCAGCTCAGAACTCTTCAACTGGAAGAGTTTGGTTTAAAAGTGATTCGGTTTAGAAATGAAGAAGTGCTGAAGAACATGCAGATGGTTTTAGAAGAAATCAGAAAGCACCTCACCCCTGGCCCCTCTCCTTTGGGAGAGGGGAAAGCAACTCCACTTAAATCTTAGAATGTTCCCTTCTCCTTGAGGAGAAGGGTTAGGGATGAGGTGTCCTCTTCTTCACCCCCCGCACTGCCTCGGCCGTCCACGGATCATCAGGCCAATGGTGGCGCGGATAACGCATGCGCAACTCTTTGCGCACTTCGTGGTAGGTAGTTTGCCAAAAACTTTTTAAGTCTTGCGTAACCTGCACGGGTTTATAACCGGGCGAGAGCAAATGCAATAAAATTTTTGTGCGGCCTTCGTTAATGGTTGGGGTTTCGAGCAGACCAAACATTTCCTGCAGGCGCACTTCCATTACCGGTGCAGCACCATGGTTATAGTAAGTAAGTTTTATCTGCGAACCGCTGGGCACAAGCAATCGTACCGGAGCTAGCTTCTCTGCTTTCGGTTGTAAGTCCCACGGCAATAAACCAATAAGTATATTTTGTAAATCCAGTTTTTGCAATTCACTTCGCTTAGTAATGTTGTTAAGGTAAGGTGTAAGCCACACATTGGCTGTAGCCAAAAGATTTTCGGTTGTTACATTGGGCCACGCTTCATCTTTACGCCATACACGCAAACTCAGGATTCGGTTTTGCCACTCGGTGTGCGCTTCGTCCCATCCAATTAATTTAAATCCTTCTTCTCGCAACGCATTCAACAACACAGCCACACGTTTCGGTTCTGATATTTGTTGCATCGGTTTAGATGATAATATGGTGTTCCCAATTTTCTTTTCCAATTGCGCCACTACCATGCCGCGAGTTGCGTCCCACTTAACCGTTTCAGTTTCAGTAGCCCGGTGTTGCAGATCAGTTTCATCTAACGAAGCTGCCAGAAAAATTTTTCCTTCGTTCATACCAGCATCCAGGTGTGCAACAGCCAACCACGGTTCGCGTGCCAACGCATCATGCTCCGGTAATTTTACAACACGACCATTGGCCAATTTATAGCGTTCGCTTTGTTTGGTTTGTTGTTGCGCAATGCGTTCCGGGTAGGCTTCGGCAATCAATCGCCCTACTTCGCTATCTGGCGGAATAGTATTATCTACATTCAACTTAAAAATTTTACGCCAGTTGGCAGCAATGCGCTCGATGCGCTCCAACACATTGCGATCAGCATTTACACGCTCTCCTGCTCGCCACTTACGTAATACTTCTACACGCAAACTTAAATCGGCACCCGCTTCTTTAGGTAGTGGATCGCGTTCTTCGAGCAGGGAGGCGAGGTCAGTGGAAAGACTCAAAAGCCCATCTGTCATCGCAGCCTCGTGCCTTGATCCCAACGCAGAAGGTACACGCGGTGATACCGGAACAAGTCCGGTATGACGCGCTGAATTGGGTTGGGCTTTTGAGTCTAAGCCTAACAACAACATGTGTGCAATGCGTGGATGAGTAGGAAGTTTCAGCATTTCTTTACCACGCGCAGTGATTTTGTTTTCTTCTAATGCTTCAAGATCGTGTAATAACTCCCGCGCCTGACTGATTGCACCTGGTGGTGGAGGCGTAATCCACGTAAGTTCATTTAAATCATTCACACCCCAGTTGGCTAACTCCAACACGAGCGAAGCTAAATCAGCTTCGAGTATTTCAGGTTGGCGATTCGGTTGCAACATGTTATGTATTGCCTCGGGCCACAAGCGGTAACAAACACCAGGACCTAACCGGGCTGCACGACCGGCCCGTTGATAGGCAGCATCGCGTGTAACGCGCACCGTTTCCAATCGCGTTAAGCCACTGCGTGGATCGAATTTGGGCACGCGTGCATAGCCGCTATCAATTACTGTGGTAATACCTTCAATGGTAAGTGATGTTTCAGCTAACGAAGTAGCCAATACAATTTTTCTCAAACCTTGTGGATGCGGCAGTATTGCTTCTTGTTGTTTTTTGAAGGGCAGATCGCCATACAAGGGAACAACTCCCGAAATATTTTCCGACTCCAATAAATTTTGCACGTGTTGTATCTCGCCAGCACCAGGTAGAAACACTAACACATCGCCCGTTTCATCCTTTAACGCTTTGCGGATTACCCGCGCTACATTTTGTGTAAGCCGTAAATCCTTATCGGGATTTATGTACCGATATGTGATGGGATACTGCCGGCCAAGACTGGTAAGAATGGGTGCGTTGTTCAACACACCTGAAATCTTTTCACCATCCAATGTAGCCGACATGATGAGCAACTTTAGATCATCGCGCAACAGCGATTGTACCTGTAAACATAAAGCCAATGCCAGATCAGCCTGCAGACTGCGTTCGTGAAATTCATCAAAAATTACAAGACCAACATCTTCCAGCGTACTATCCGTTTGAACCATGCGCGTAAGAATACCTTCGGTAACAACTTCGATGCGGGTTTTTGCACTCACTTTATTTTCGAAGCGCACCCGATAGCCTACGGTCTCTCCTACTTCTTCATCCAACAACTGCGCCATGCGCATGGCTACCGATCGTGCTGCCAGTCGCCTGGGTTCGAGCATGATTATTTTCTTCTGCAACCAATTCTCATTCATCAATTGCAAAGGCAATACCGTGCTTTTTCCCGCACCGGGTGGTGCTTGCAGAATCAAAATCTTCTGCTGAATGAATTGTGCTTTGAGTTCAGGAACAATTTCGAGTACAGGGTACATGGGCGCAAGATAGTTGACAAAGGGCAATTGACTGTTGACAATGATTTGGTAACGGTAAGCAGTATTCTGGTTAGAGGAGTATTCGGTATTAAGTAATCAGTAAATCAGTAGTCAGTTTTAATAAGTTAGTCAGAACAACCAGAAACGAGCAACTAGTGACCAGAAACCAAAGCGAGCAACCGGCAACTAAAGTATATCCACATGATACACATCCAACGCGTTGCGTTTGATGTTGGGTACAAAGAAACCACCGGCCTGCGGAATATCTTCTACCAGGTCAAAAACTTTGCAATCTTTGGGCAAGGCTGAGAATATCAGGAGAAATGAAAATGTAATTTTTCCCTGAATGATTGTCCACTGCGGGGCAAGCGAAATTTTTTCGGCATGTATCAATTCGCTTTGCGCACCCGAAACTTTATCAATCAAAAAAGTAGATCGCCATACACGGATTAGCATTTCGGGCAAATCGTTTTTGTAATAACAATGCACATACACATGTTGATCTTCGAGTGTCCACGAATCGATGGCAGTAAGAACATCGGTTTCAACGCTGGGTTTAATAATCGGAATGTCGATAATGGGCATTGGGTATTGGGAAGTTAGGTATTTGGTGGTCAGTATCTCGTAAATCAATAATCACAAATCACCAGTCAATAGTCTCAAATCAAATCAGTATTTAGTAAATCGGTGTAGTTAGTTGGTCGAAACAGCCAGAAGCCTGTAACTAGAAACCAGCCGCCAGAATCAACCATTTCACTTCTTCATCCGGTCTTTGTACGCGCCTGATTTTACTTTATTTAAGAGGTACAATGCACGTTCAATCCGCAAATCGACATTTTTAGTACTGTTAATATAATGTACCAGGCTGCGCTGTAAGCCCACCGTAAGTTTATTCCATAGTTTTGCCCCTGCTTCATCTTGGGCTAATGCGGCTTCTATTTCTTCGGGCAGTTCTAATTTGTCAGAATCAACAATCTCAAAACTAACTTTTACTTTATCACCGGGCTTTAATTTACCAGCTTTGCGCATAGCCTGGCTAATACTCAAATAGCGTGCTCCGCCTTTCTTAAACTGCACACCCAGATTAAAAGGTACGGCATTCAGGTTACCTTCTACCCGCACACGACCGGAGGGTAATTTATTTATTACATCAGCAGGGAGTTCCACCACGGTGCTTACCAGCATATCGTCATACTCAATCAGCCTGGTTTCGAAAGAAAAGCGATGTTTTTTAGCCATTATATGATTTATTTTATCAAATCTTTAAATTCGCTGCCTTTACAAACCTACTAAATCAATGCCGCTCCTCATCAGCAGTCATGCAGAATTTGAAACCTATAACGGAAAAGAATTAGGTGTATCTGAATATTTGAAAATTACACAAGCTCAGATTAACCTGTTTGCCGATGCAACTTTAGATCATCAATGGATACATACCAACCCCAAGCGGGCTGAGGCCGAATCGCAGTTTAAAGCAACTATTGCACATGGGTACCTCACACTTTCGTTAGTACCGCATTTGTGGGATCAGATTGCCGAGTTTCGCAATGTGAAGATGATGATCAACTATGGAATTGAAAAGTTTAAGTTCAATCAGGCTGTAACGGTTAATAGCGAAGTACGTTTGCGTGCTAAACTGCACTCCATCGCCAACCTGCGGGGCATTACCAAGTTTGAAGTAGAAGTTACACTGGAAATCAAAGACAATCCGAAGCCCGCGTTTAATGGGTTGCTGGTATTTTTGTATCACTTTAATTAGCTGCTAGTTGCTGGTTTCTTGTCGCTGGTAACAACTCCTTCGTTTTAGCGGTTAGTTTTTTAATTAAGATGGTCACAACGAGGAACCAGAAACCAGACACCAGTAACTAGTTACCAGTATCAGGCTCGCCTTCATAAAACTCCTGTAGTGAAGCCATGTAGGTGTGGATCCATCCCTCTACTATATCATCATAATCAGCATCCGGAATGTTGGTTTGCCTTACTTCAACAGAAGTGCCTTGTGCATGCGGATGTAACTTAATGGTAACAATCGATGGCTCCGTTTGCTCGCCAAAATACCACTGCTGTACCAGTTTTTTGTCCTTTTCAAATTCCAGGTTCTTACCCACTATACTGCCATCCCACATTGAAAATTCTGTACCGGGCTCGGCCTTCATTTCAGTTTTGTCGCCCGACCATAATTGAATGGTAGCCTCGGTGGTTAGCGCCAGGTAAACCTGATCGGGTGTGGTGGTTATAATAAAATATTTTTTAAAATCTTTCATTTGGCAACTCACAAACTCGCCTTTAAAGGTAATGGATTAAAAATTGGAATAATGGCATTTCCTTTAACTTTGCCCCGCATTTTGTGTTTATGAGTTTTTACCTGGTATTGATCGTAATTCTTTTGGCTATTGCCATAGTAGATTTGATTGTTGGTGTAAGCAACGATGCCGTTAATTTTCTTAACTCGGCTATCGGTTCGCGGGTGGCCCCTTTCAAAGTAATTCTGGCTGTTGCCAGTGTTGGGATTATCTGCGGAGCTTTGTTTTCGAGCGGCATGATGGAGATAGCCCGAAATGGAATTTTTAATCCCAACTACTTTACGTTCGATAAAATCATGATTGTATTTATGGCTGTAATGCTTACAGACATTATTCTGCTGGATTTTTTCAACTCATTGGGATTGCCTACCTCTACAACGGTATCGCTGGTATTCGAACTCTTAGGGGCAGCATTGGTTACCGGACTTTTAATTGCTTTCCATAATGGATATGGATTTGAGAAATGGCCTGAGATTATCAACTACTCCAGTGCGCTTACCATTATTGCGGGAATTTTTCTTTCGGTATTTCTATCGTTCATTATAGGCTCTGTTGTGCAACACCTGGCGCGGATAATTTTTTCATTCAAATTAAAAAAATCACTTCGCAAATACGGAGCCTTGTTTAGCGGATTGGCTGTTACCGCTATTATTTATTTTCTTTTTATTAAAGGTGCAAAAGGTAGTTCGTTTATTTCTGATGACCAGGTAAACTGGATTACCATAAATACTTTACCCATTGTATTGCTATCGGTTGTTTTTTGGTCAATTGTTATTCAGGCATTGATGTGGTGGAAAAAAATAAACCCTTTGAAAGGAGTTGTGCTGTTAGGAACATTTTCGTTGGCCATGGCTTTTGCCGGAAACGACCTGGTTAATTTTATTGGTGTAGCCGTGGCCGGGTTAGTATCTTTTCAATCCTGGGCTGCATCGGGGGTTGCCGCCACTGATTTTACAATGGGTATTCTTAATAATAAGGTAGCTACCCCGTGGTGGATACTTTTATCGGGCGGAGCCGTTATGGTAATTACACTTTGGACAAATTCAAAAAGTCGCAAAGTAACCGAAACGGAAGTATCGCTGGGGCGTCAGGATGAAGGTGATGAAAAATTTAAACCCAACCTGGTATCGCGGGTGCTGGTGGGCAGCGCCATGTGGGTGGGGCGCACGGTGCAACGTGTAGTACCTGCAGCATGGTCGCAAAAAATTTCAATTCGCTTCGAAAAAGATTCATCAGGCGATGTAGCAGCTAATCAGGCTTCGTTCGATTTACTTCGGGCGAGCATAAACATGGTGGTAGCCAGCTTGCTTATTGCATTTGGTACTTCACAAAAACTACCACTCAGTACCACCTTTGTTACTTTTATGGTTGCTATGGGTTCTTCATTTGCCGATCAGGCCTGGGGCCGCGAGAGCGCGGTTTATCGCGTTGCTGGGGTAATAAATGTAATAGCAGGTTGGTTAATTACAGCCATTGTAGCTCTGCTCGCCAGTGGCCTGTTAGCCTTGCTGATGTTTTATACGGGTGCGGTCGGATTTATTTCTTTAACGGCAGCCGCAGCTTTTCTACTTATCCGCAGCCACCTCGTTTTTAAACGAAGGGAAAAAGAGGCTAAGGCAGATACTCCGTTATTGGAACAAAAACAGGTAAGCACGCAGCAAGCCGTAGAAGAAAGTCGTAAAAACACAATAGCGGCACTTGAAACAGTAAAGGCAGTGCTTGAAAAAAGTTTGCGCGCTTTGCTAAACGAAAGTACCGAACCACTTCGCAAGGCACATACACACCTCGAAAAATTAAAACAGTTAAATGAAAAACAAGATGCGCGTATTATCAAATACGTTCGTAAAATGGATAAAGGGAACCTTGCCACAGGCCGGCTTTATATCCAGGTATTTGATCTTTTGCAAGACCTTTATCAAAGCTCGCGTTTGATCAACGATGTGAGTATGACCCACGTGGTAAACCACCATGCGCCACCTAAAAAAAAATATGCCGAACTTACCGAAGCACTGGATAAACAAATCGCCTTGTTTATTCAAAAAAGTATTACAACAATATCGCGCCAGCAGCAACCTACTTTTGATGAAGCCATTCACTTGCAGCATTTCATAAACAAAAAGTTAGACGAACTGGTAACCGATATTCAAAACGATGACATCGGAAATCGGATGGGACTGTTGCAAACCCGCATATTGTTAGAACTACGCGATGTGATTGATGCAGTACTTTCCCTTCAAAAAGCATACACCAATCATCTCTGATTGAATCGTCATCTCATCTATGCTGAATGATTGCAGTAAAAGCCGGCCAGGCATAAGCTGAGAGAATCTCCCTTCACCACCCGATTTAATCCGGTAATGTACGCATCAGAAAAAAATTGATGCTTTTAAAAAAATTGCCGCTTCACCTTTTCTATATTTATAGAACCCACACCAAACTCATCACAAATGAAACAAATCGTCTTAGTATTGCTGATTTGCATTGCGTGCCAGCAATCAGCTGAAACAAAAAAAATACTAACTACCGCTCAACCCGAAACAGCAGGGATGTCAACAACCCGGTTAGCCAGAATCGATTCAACTTTTAACAAATGGGTGGATGCCGGCTGGATGAATGGAGCTGTCGTCTTCATTGCCCGCGATGGCAAGATTGTATATCACCGGGCAACCGGCTATAACAATATAGAAACGAAAGAACCGCTGGAGTCAAACGACATTTTCAGAATTGCATCCCAAACCAAAGCCATTACCAGTGTAGCCGCCATGATGTTGTGGGAAGAAGGAAAATTTTTATTGGATGAACCCGTTTCCAAATACATACCTGCATTTGCTAACCAAATCGTGTTGGACAAGTTTAATGCAAAAGATACTACCTACACTACCATTCCAGCTAAACGTGCAACCACCATTCGCGATTTACTCACACATACATCCGGCATCGGCTATGCACAAATCGGAAGTCCGGAAGCCAATGCCATCTATGCAAAAAATAAAATAACCGCTGGCCTGGATATTCATGACGATACACTGGAAGATGCTATGAATCGGTTAGGCGCATTACCACTGATGCACCAGCCTGGCGAAAAGTGGACGTACGGACTTAACACAGATTTACTAGGTCGGTTGGTGGAAGTGTGGTCGGGAAAAACGTTAGATCAATTTTTTAGCGATCGTATTTTTAAACCTCTGGGTATGAACGATACTTATTTTAACGTACCTGAAGATAAAGCTGCACGAGTAGTAAACTTTTTTACGGTTAACAAAGAAGGTAAGTTAGAAAAAGCCTCCGGAGGGTTAGGTACCAACATCGACTTTCCTACCCGTAAAACAAGTTACTTCTCGGGCGGTGCCGGATTATCTTCAACCATTTACGATTACGCTATCTTTTTACAGATGTTGCTGAATGGTGGCGAGTATAATGGCGTGCGACTGTTATCGCGCAATACCATCCGCATGATGACGATGAACCAGATCAACGACCTTGCATTGGGTGACAACAAATTTGGGTTAGGTTTTGCAATTCAAACAGAGAAAGGTTCTTCCATGCAACCACTCTCAGAAGGTTCATACTCATGGGGCGGTGCATTTTCCACAACCTATTGGGTAGATCCAAAAGAAAACATGGTTGTATTGATGTATCGTCAGATGTGGGGCGCACACGATGATGAGATTGGCGGCACGTTCAACACATTGGTTTACCAGGCGCTAAACGATTAAAGGGATGTATCGCGTTCTTTCCATTCTAATTGCATTTAGTATTACCGGTTATTCACAGCCTTTAACCACCTACACCAACAGCATTGGCATTGAATTTATTGAAGTGCCAGCCGGAAGCTTTACAGTAGGAAAATTTGAACCTACCACATCGCAGTTTGGCTTTCTGCAGCAATACCGGAAGGATGAAGCCGATGAAATGGGTTTACCAAAACTCAAAGCCAGCGATTACGAAGCCGCTAAGCAACTTGCTTTACGCGATGCGCGCGCGGGGTTTGAGGTAACGATTTCAAAACCTTTCTACATCGGTAAGTTTGAAGTTACACAAGCTCAATGGAAAAAAGTGATGGGCACAAACCCGGCACACTTTCAGGGAAACAATGTGCAAGGCAACACCGACAACTTTCCGGTTGAAACCGTAAGTTGGAAAGATGTTCAGCTATTCATCAAAAAATTAAATCAACTTGAAAAAGGTAAAGCTGTTTATCGGTTGCCTACCGAGTTTGAATGGGAATATGCAGCGCGTGCCGGAAACAAAGATGACATTGCCTGGAACGAAATAAATGTAACAGCGCACATCGCTAAAATAACCCCGCAAGCAGTCGGGCAAAAAAAACCAAATGCCTGGGGTTTGTACGATATGTTGGGCAACGTGTGGGAATGGGTTGACGATTATTACAATGAGAAGATGTTTGCCGATCCGGTTCCTCCCAAAAAAGCAAAGCAACATGTATTAAAAGGCTCTTGCTTTTATGGCGATGTAAAAAACGCAACGTATATGACGCATGCCGGTGGGCCGGGAAGCGGATATGATACAGGGTTTAGGTTGGTGGTTGATTTAGTAAGAGGTAATCGGTGACCAGTATTCAGTAAATCAGCATTTGATCATTAGAATTCTCTAATAATAGTTTAGTCGAAACAAACCAGAAACCAGTAACGAGCAACCAGAAGCCAGTAACAAGTAAACAGAACAATGAAACTTATCTCTATAATTATCATCAGTCTATTCAGTACACTTTGTTACGCGCAAATCCCTAAAGGATTCAAACCCTTATTCAACGGAAAGAATCTGAAAGGCTGGCATGTAAGTCGCACCACGCACCAGGGCACTACGCCCAACTTTTATGTGGAAGATGGCGCTATTGTAGCCAGTCAGGAACCGTTTGGACAAGGTGGAATTTTGTTAACCGATAAACGCTTTCGCGATTTTGAGTTGTACATCGAAATCAAAATTGATTCGTTTGCGAATGGTGGAATTTTTCTGCGCTCCAACGAAGGTGGTGCAGCTTATCAGATTGAACTGGTACTTCCGGGCAACACAGGTGATCTATTGGGCGAACGTACTCCCGTAAGTGTATCGGGCAAAGCCACCAAACTGAATGAAGTATGGAAAGCAGGCGACTGGAATTCATTTCGAATCCGCATGACGGGTGAGATTCCAAAAGTTACTTTATGGATAAATGAGGTTGAAATGTACAGCGTACAACAAACCAAAAATGATTTTATAGCGGGAGCTGTTGAGGGTATGATTGCCTTGCAATGCCATTGGACAGCTGTATATGCCCCAACTGCCAGTGGTGGTATGCCATTAAGTTCGTGGATACCAGGAGCAAAACATCGGTATAGAAATATTGGGATTAAGGAGTTGTAAGAAATGGTTCACGTCACAAGCGTGACCGCTTGCGACTGGGTAAGGGGAACGTGACTTCAATTATTTAATCTGTTTCAACTGGATATTTCTATACTCCACTTTCATAGGCGGCCCCACATGTACTTGCATGCCCAACAAGCCTTTGGCTTTTCGATTTGTTGAATCGTTGTCCGTTACATCGCTCATCAACACTCCATTTACATAATGTTGCAACCGGTTGCCTTTAATAACCAGGTGAAGTTCATTCCAGTCTTCGGGTTTGATAACCTGTTGCAAAGAATCGCGGTTTAACTCTTTCACCACTTTCGTACTCACCCACGCATTGTTCTTTATGGGTTCTGCATCACTGGCTGAATTAACTTGTGTAGTTTGTCCGCGATAGGCCAGCGTAGTTCTACCCCGCTCTTCATAATTCTGGCCGGTGTATCGATTCATCCCATCAATATCAGCCTGGTAGCCTTTCAAGGCAAAGGGTACCCCTTCAAATGAAATACTACGATAGTTCACTCCGCTGTTTCCATTTTTACTGATTTTAAATTGAAGTTTTAATTCAAAATCTGCAGGCTCACCCCCGCGCCAGATTATAAACGTGTTCGACTTCAGTAATTTATCGGGTGTAATCTCTCCTACCAGGTTTCCATTCTCCACGCACCAATACATAGTATCGCATTCCCAACCATTCAAAGTCTTGCCATCAAAGATTGAAACAAAACCATCTTTTTTCTTCTGCGCAGAAACAGTTGCAGTAATCAATAAACAGAGTATTAAAAATTTGTATTTCATTCTTTTAAATTTTGCCACCAAGACACCAAGCCACTAAGGTTTATCTTCAAATTATTTTATTCGTGTCTTGGTGCCTTAGTGGCCAATGAATTATTTATACACTTCATGTTCAGGATTTCCGCCAGCTACCAGGTACGCCACAATGTCTTTGATCTCTTCATCATTCAACCGGCCCAACAAGCCCGGCAACATTAATGATACGGTTGAACGTTTAGTCGAAACGACATCCGTTTTGGAAACTTCACGGAGTGACTGAGGCATAAATGGATTCTGTGAAACAAAATATTTTCCATCTTCTTCGTTAATCAACCTACCTACGATCGAACTTCCATCTTTCATGGTAAACACAGTGGCCGCATATTGGTCGGAGATTTCCTTGTTGGGATCAAGCGTGTGTTCCAAAATATCCTTTGCTGAAAACCGTGTTCCTACTTGTGTTAAATCCGGCCCTACTGCCCCACCTTCGCCTCGCATACTATGGCATGAACTACACAACGTGGCTGCATACATGTTCTTCCCATTCTCAAAATCACGCTTCGAAAGTTGTTCCACCAATGCGAGTGATTCTTCCAATGTGCGTCTTCGGCCCGGACCTTTGGGTTGGGGTTTATCGGCAAGATCGTTTCCGGATTGTGTTAACAAATCTGCACCGGATAGCGTGTTGTAATAATCAACTTTATCATTCGGTACATGAGCCAGTGCTTTCTTACGGGCTTTATCAATAAACCCGATGTAGCTAACACCGCCTTTATAGGTAAACGCATTTGCAAACCATTTGAAATAGGTTTCTTGCAATTCGGGTGTCCAGCCCTCGGTAGCTTCCGATAGCACGGTAGCCAGATACGTCTGTTGCGCAGGCGGGACGTTCGACAACATGCGCGCAATATCCAAACCATATTGCGGATTGCGCATAATCAAATCGCTGGAAGCACTCACCGTTTTTTCCTGTGCATCATCTTTGGCAGTTTGCAACAAGGCCAATGTCTTTTCGGTTGATCCTTCAGCTCCCACATAAACCAATACTTTACTTAACAACCGATTCAATTCGTTTGATGGCGATGGGTAACGACTATCGAGATAGGCAATCAATTGTTTCCGGGCTTCGCCTTCGGGTTTACCATATCGGGCAATCATTACTTCAAAAGCTCGCGCCAGATCAATTTGCTGCGATAAAGAAAGTTTGTCGAACTCTATTTTCGTTAATGCCGCAATCATTCTATTCTTCACACTTGCTTTACCTTGTCGCGCAAGTGCAATCATGGCTTGGGTTAATACAACAGGATCCGTTTCATTCAATGCCTTATCTTGCCACTGAACCAATGGTTGATGTTCTACCGCAATCCGCGCTGCATAGCGTACAAAGCGATCTTCGTGTTTTAAATTCGGCCAGGCCAAATCAATTGCACCTTGTTTTGGTTCATGATATTGTTCGAGTGTTCTGCGCAATTGATTGACTTCATTTACAGTTGCAGTTGGTAGCAGACTATGGTCTGCATTTTCTATTGCCGTAATCCGATATAAATCAGATTCCAATCTGCGGCCACCAGTTAAGAAATACATGGCCCCATCGGGACCAATACCGCCATCCGTTAAAGGCAAGGGCGAACCCGATAAAAATTCTTCCGCATCAGCAGTATAAGTAGCGCCACTGGGTGTTAGATGTATGGCATAAATAATTCCAAAACTCCAATCGAATGCAAACAACGCATTACGATACTTTGCAGGAAACTTCGCATTGGACCCATTCATAAAATTGGTGGGTGAACCTTGACCGATGTTAATTACCGCAGGAAGGTTATCCGGATAAGCAGGCGACCACTTTCCATTTCCGGTACGCCAACCAAACTCACTGCCACTGGTTACATGGCAAATTCGCGTGGGCCGATACCATGGCATTCCAAAATCCCACTCCATGTCTGAATCATACGTAAACAAATCGCCTACATTGTTAAATGCGATATCAAACTCATTGCGAAAGCCGGCTCCTACCAACTCCCACTTCTCACCCAATGAATCAATGTGTGCAATCCAGCCACCCGGTGCTTCGCGATTATTGGCATGGCCGCGTGGATCTTTAATCTGCGGAAACAAATTATCTTCCTGCCAAACCGGTGGCAACCGATACGTATCAAATTTTGGAACATCTACGTGATTACCGGCTGAAATATAAATCGATTTTTTATCGGGCGATAAGATGATGCTGTGCGGTCCATGTTCACCCGGTTCACCACTAAATGATTTTAATAATGTGATTTTATCGAACTGATCATCGCCATCGGTATCTTGTAATCTATACAAACCCGTATTCTTATCAAAATTTTTATCGCTGTTGTGATTAACCATCACATACAAACTATTGAAGGCATACAATAATCCCTGCGCAAAACCCATCCCGATTTTTAAAGTAGTGGTATCGGCACTGCGATCGGCCTCCGAACCAATAATCAGCTTCTCTACTTTTACCTTGGTCGTATCGCCAACCGCGGGCAATTCAATCCGGTAGATAGCCCCGTATTGATCGGATGTCAGCATCCGGCCTTTGTTGTCGAACGTCATCGCTACCCACGAGCCTTGTTCATGTTCCTCCGGGCTATACAAATGTTCGGCTTTAAAACCAGGCGGCAGTTTCAGTTTATCGATTTTCAGATTAGCAATTTGTTCAACAGGTTGGTTACAAGAAATAACAACCAAACAAAGCAAAGCAATGAGGAAGAGTTTATTCATAATGATATAAAATCTGTTTTTGAAAGTAGTTAAAATTATCATCAAACCATGCATTTAATTTTTGAAGGTTGAATTCGTTTTGATGAGGCTATTTACTGTTTGACAACCGGCTGCGTCCAGGCCATTTCTACATCGCCTTCCTGAAATGGATTTGGCTTTTTCTTTGACGAGGTAATTTTTGCCCGCACAAACAGGTATTCATCGGTAACTTTAAAAGTAGCACCTGTGCCGAAGACCACTTTCACCACATGCGGCTTATTATCCTTCTTTGCAATGCCAATAAAATCAATCTGATAGAGCACGCCTTCTTCTCGCGCCACAGCAATTTTTAAAACATTATCCTCAAACGAAAGTCTTTTAAGTGCAACACCCGTGGATGCATAAAATCTTCCAGCTTCCATAGCTTCAATAATCGATTCTGTTTTCAGATTTTTAGCCTGAACCATTACCCAACCGCGGCCCGCATTACTAAATGAAGAGCCGAATTGATGATAACTATGGCTGTCATCTGTAGCAAGTCCATACATCAAAGGTTGGTTGCGATTGGCATAAGCGATATTAATTGCATCCCACATCGCTTCAGTACTTAAGTGAGCAGAGTCGCCATAATTATGTACCAGCGGATGTCCATTATATACCTCAAAGAAGGGTTCACCTTTTAAAGCAATCATATCATCAACAGTAATGGCCCATCCAAAATTGGGATGATTGATGTGGGGAAACATGGGCACTCCGGTTTCTTCCCGTTGTTTTAGCACAGCATCCACCGATTGCTGCATGGTTTCTATTACTGTAGCCGCGTTGGGTGGCTCAATAAAATGTTGCAGGTTAGTAGCATTTACATGTACCGGAATTTTTCCGTTTACATAATTGGTAATCTCTTCCGATGGAATAATCAGAAAACTTCCGGTCTCAAGCTTTGCTCTGTATTCTTCAAAAGTTTTCAGTTTTACCTGAATGCGGCCTGTATCCGTTTTATACACTACCCAATCCGTACCAAACTTTTCCAGATATCGTTTAAAGCTTTCCTCATACAGCGGACTTTTCGCTATCAGTTTCCATTTTTCGTCTTGTGCCAGCGTGTTATGATCGGACAACGCCACAAAATCATACCCGTTGGTTTTATACCAATCCAACACCATTTCCGGAAACTCATCGCCATCGCTCCAATAAGTATGTGTATGCAGATTACCTTTATACCATGTGAGATTTTCTTTATCTGTGATACAGCCTACCAAAACTGCGCACAGCATAAACAATCCGTATCTGTAATTCATGGTTTTGTTTTTTAGGTTGGATAAAAATAACTCTAACTTTAGCAGAAACCAATCTCCATGAAAAGGATTCTGTTCCTACTGATACTTTTTGCCCACACTGCTTTCGGTCAAAAAGAAATTTCGCTTTATACCGGAATTGTTCCCAACTCTATTAAACCCACAGTTGCCATAGATACTTCGATAACCCACAATGTGGGCAACAATAAAATTGATATTCTGCATGGCGTAATTACGCCTACACTTACTTTATACTTGCCCGATCCCGCCAAGGCAACCGGAACCTCGGTTATCATTTGTCCCGGTGGTGGCTACGCCATTCTGGCCACCAGCCACGAAGGGCACGACATGGCTAAAAAATTTAATGAAGTTGGTATTGCCGCTTTTGTGTTGAAGTATCGCTTGCCGCGAAAAGAGTTGATGACCGACAAACGAATTGGTCCGCTGCAAGATGCACAACGCGCCATTCAAGTGGTGCGGCAGTATGCAAAACAGTGGAATCTTAATCCGAACAAAATCGGAATGCTGGGATCATCAGCCGGTGGCCACCTGGCTTCAACAGCCGGAACTCATTTTGATAAAGCTTATATCGACAATCCCAATAACATCAGTCTGCGACCAGATTTTATGATTCTTAATTATCCGGTGATCAGTTTTTCTGATAGTCTTACCCACCAGGGTTCGCGCATGAATCTGATTGGCAATGCGGAAGTAGCAGTGAAAGGCTCTAAAAAGTTTCAGGAACTAGGAATGAGCAAAGAAGATGTTACACTGTTTTCAAACGAACTTCAGGTTACGCCTAAAACTCCACCTACCTTTATTACTGCACCGCTAACCGATAATGTGGTACCCGTTGGTAATACCTTTGCCTTTGTAGCAGCTCTGCAACAAAACAAAGTTCCGGTTGAAACTTTTATTTATGAAAGCGGACCGCACGGTTTTGGTATGAGTAACCCAACTGCGAAAGAACAATGGTTTGATGCCTGCTTGCGTTGGATTAAGAAAAATTTTGAACTTAACCTGGATTGGGCTAACCTGAAACGTTTTGAAAGTGATAACAAAAACCTGAAGCCTGTGAGCACCGAAAACCGAATTGTATTTATGGGTAACTCCATTACCGAAGGTTGGAGCAGGTTAGATCCTGATTTCTGGAAAGATAAACCGTATGTAAACCGCGGCATCAGCGGACAAACCACACCTCAAATGACTTTGCGTTTTAAGCAAGATGTAATTGACCTGAAACCCAAATTGGTTGTAATACTGGCGGGCACCAACGACATTGCCGGTAACACCGGCCCGATGACGTTGGAACAAAGTCGCGATAACATTATTGCGATGGCCCAACTTGCCAAGGCCAATGGTATTAAAGTAGTGTTATCATCTGTAATCCCTGCTTATGATTTTCCATGGCGGCCGGGATTGGAACCCGCACCCAAAATTGTGGCCCTTAATAAAATGATTAAAGAGTACTGCACCGCCAACAAGATTGTGTACCTGGACTACCATACAGCCATGAAAGACGAACGCGATGGGTTGAAAAAAGAATTGGGTTACGATGGTGTGCACCCCAATGAAGCGGGCTATAAAATTATGGGGCCCTTGGCCGAGCAGGCGATTAAAGCTGCGTTGGGCAGGAAATAGTTTGAATTAAAGTCAGGCTTATTGTGAATAAAAAATATCTGCGAATTACGATCTGGTAGAATAGTTTTTAGTTCAATTTTTCTCATATTGAGATATGAGAAATATATGCAATTCATATATTCGAATGTTGGCAGCAATAAAATTATGAACATAGCAGTAATAATCGGAGTATCTGAGTATAAGGACAAGAGGAATAATCTTCCTGGATGTCTGAATGACACGTCAGCAATTAACAACACTTTGTCAAAATCTGAGAAATTTGACTCTATTCTACTTCTAAACACAAATCAAGACAGTGCTAAAGTAAAAGAAGAGTTGACTAATTTTTTCGCGACTAACAAAGGACAAAAAATTGATGAGCTATTTTTTTATTACACTGGACACGGTGAATTCTATAACAGTGAATTCTACTACATACTTTCGGACTATGACTCATCAAAAAGAAAACAAACTACGTTACAAAACTCCGAGATTGATACTTTAATAAAAACTCTCAACCCATCGTTGGTGGTTAAGGTTATTGACGCCTGTCAGTCTGGGACAAGTTATATCAAGGAAAGTGATGCGATATCCAAGTATTTCGATTCATCAAAGATGACATTTAACAAATGCTATTTCCTTAATTCCTCATTAAATACGCAATCATCTTTTCAAGATGATGAGATGAGTTATTTCACGAAGAGCTTCATCGAAGCAATCAAACAACATAAAACTGATGACATTCGATACAAGGATATAATCGATTTTATTTCAGATGAATTTGAAAGTAATGGTGAGCAGACACCATTCTTTGTTATTCAAGCCGAATTAACCGAGAAATTTTGTACGATAACTAAGTTACTAAGAGAATATCTTAAGAACATCTCGGTTAAAGTTTCATCGACATCAAGTAAGGACAATCCACGTTCACTCACAGTTGCGGACCTAGTAAAACTGGAAGCAAAAGAATATAGCTCAAAAGAAGAGGCGATTACACTATTAGAACAGATAAAGGTGACAGCTACAGAGGTTAAGCCTGAGTCTAGTCTTAGCGAATTGTATGAATTCAAGTTATCTAATATTGAAGACTTACAGAACATTCCATCTAGGATAGCTATCGGTAAATGGTTAAAAGACAATCCCGACATTTTTTTTGCTAAGCCAACCTACAAGGCTGTTTACGAAAGCACGAGCGCAATGTTGTCAGCACTTACACGCCCAAGTTATTTATTGGGAGGCAAAAATGATCCAGAGCCAAAATATGAATTAGACGGATTCGAACTCAAAATTGAAGTCCCATTCAAAGGACTTACAATAGTTGCAAACGCAAAGTACCCGAATTTGAACTCCTATAATCAAACATTGGTTTTTCTAATTTCAAAAAAAGCAATCCGTTTCTTCTATTTCGTTGCAAGTTATATTGAGGAGAGCTGGGACAATAGAAAATTAAATAGCAAAGAGATAGAATGGAAATCCGTTGAGTTCAAAATAACGGATAAAGAAGCAGTTCTTGAAGGCTTGACTTCAATATTAAATGAGTTAAGTTCTAGAATCTCTAAAGACTTGGGCGACAGATTTAAAACTAAGTAAATTTTACTGCTACCAACAAAGTGCATAATCAATGTCGGGGTTCTGTTTAAGTTTGTAGTTTTAGTCTCAAATTACGTTTGGTTGTATGGGAAAGTGTAGTGGAAGTCGGCTTGGCATTCCTTCGTCATTTACCAAGCCTCCTTATTCCCTCCACTGCTTATGCACAAACGTTGCCTCCACCAAGTATCTCACCATCCACCCACAAGCCCTTGCTTCATGGCCCGATCATACTTCTTCTTATCAAACCGATACAGAAACGGTGCCTTGTGTGCACCACCGGTTTTACGCTCTTTCAGTTTCACCAGGATATCCAGCGCCAGCATCCGCTTCTGAAAATTTCTACGATCTAACGGCTGGCCTAAAATAGTTTCATACAAACGCTGCAACTCTGGCATGGTAAACTTCAAGGGCAATAAGTTGTAACCCACCGGGTGATCATTCAAACTCAACCGCAGGGTTTCCAGAGCCGTGGTCATAATTTGTTTGTGGTCATAGATCAGATCGGGAACAGTTGCCACATCCCACCATTTGCATTCACTGCTTAATAGATCAGGTTGCGGGAAAACTTTTGAGTACTCGACCAGCGCATAATACCCAATGGTAACAAACCGGTTTGCTATCCAGCCTTGCTTGTAACGTTTGCCTCGCTCCCGTTGCGGATCGCCAAAGGCATGAAATTGTTTTAAATAAATTTCATCGAGGCCGGTGCGCTCTTTTAGAATCCGGGTAGCCGCATGATCTACCGATTCGTGATGTTTAATAAACCCACCCGGCAAACACCACGGGCCATCCTTCCACTTCAGTAATAAAACTTTAAGTTGCCCTTCATGAAAACCAAAAATCACACAATCCACCGAAAGGTGCGACAAAAAAAGACGGTCGCCATGCGTGCGAAGGGCTTCGGGTGATAGTAATTCGGGTTTTCGTTTTGGCATAAGCAGGGATTTTACACCCATCAGTCTAATTTTTAAAGCAATCTATCGTAAAGCATTGAATTTTCCATAAATAAGAAATACTATTGTGTATATCCTACACAATGAATTTCGCTATGAACCTTCGCACACTGCTTACCGGTTTAACCGGCTCGTTATTGGTAGCCTGCGGCCCCACGTGGACCGAAACGGAAACCAACGGTATTAAAACAGTTACCAACCCAGGTGGAAAAACACTTGGCTATGCCACCACATCAGGTGTTACCATTCTTACAGTCGATCGGTTGGGCTTTAAAGACTTAAATAAAAATGGTCAACTCGATGCCTATGAAGATTGGCGTTTATCTGCGGATGAACGCGCCAAAGATCTCGCTTCGCAAATGAGTGTGGAGCAAATTGCCGGTTTGATGTTGTACAGTCGTCATCAATCCATTCCCGGTGGAAGCCGCGGTTTTATGGCCTCTACCTACAATGGCAAGCCGTTGGAAGAAAGTGGACTGAAGTCATCCGATCTTTCCGATCAGCAAAAAGAATTTCTTACCAAAGACAACCTGCGCCATGTGCTCGTTACTTCCATTGAAAGTCCGGAAGTTGGTGCATTGTGGAATAACAATGTGCAGGCATTGGTAGAAGGTATTGGTCTTGGTATTCCCGCCAATAATAGTTCCGATCCACGGCATGGCACGGTTGCCAATGCCGAATACAATGCCGGTGCCGGTGGAAGAATTTCCATGTGGCCTGGCTCATTGGGATTAGCTGCTACATTCGATCCACAATTGGTAGAAAATTTTGGAAGCATCGCTGCCAAAGAGTACCGGGCCTTGGGAATTACCACGGCACTTTCACCACAAGTGGATATGGCTACCGATCCGCGGTGGTATCGCACCAGCGGAACGTTTGGTGAAGATACCACATTATCTACGGATATTGGCCGCGCTTATATCGATGGTTTTCAAACTTCAACCGGAGCAAAAGAGATTGCCGATGGCTGGGGTTATGAAAGTGTAAACGCGATGGTGAAACACTGGCCAGGTGGCGGATCGGGCGAAGCCGGTCGCGATGCACATTATGGTGTTGGTAAATATGCCGTGTATCCCGGTAATAATTTTGATGAACATCTGCTGCCCTTTACCGAAGGTGCCTTTAAGTTGAAAGGTAAAACCGGAATGGCTTCGGCTGTGATGCCGTATTATACAATCTCATTCAATCAGGACAAAAAATACAACGAGAACGTAGGCAATGGTTATAATAAATACATCATCACCGATTTGTTGCGCGACAAATACAAGTATGATGGTGTAGTTTGTACGGATTGGTTGGTAACAGGCGATGAAACCACCATCGATGTTTTCCTGACGGGAAAGTCTTGGGGAGTTGAGCACTTAACGATTGCCGAGCGTCATTATAAAGTATTGATGGCTGGTGTAGATCAGTTTGGTGGTAACAACGACATGAAACCCGTAATTGAAGCTTACAACATGGGTGTGAAAGAACACGGGGAAGAATTTATGCGGGCACGCTTCGAACAATCAGCAGTGCGGTTACTTAAAAATATTTTCAGAACGGGATTGTTCGAAAATCCATACCTGAATGTGGACGAATCCAAAACAGTTGTTGGTAATCCTGAATTTATGAAGGCAGGCTACGAAGCGCAGTTAAAATCGGTGGTGATGTTGAAGAACAAACAAAATGTGTTACCGCTTCAGAAAAACAAAACTGTTTACATCCCGAAAAAATTTACTCCAGCTGGTCGCAATTTTATGGGCATGGAAACACCAGAGAAATTAGAATATCCGGTGAATATCGAAATCGTGAAAAAGTATTTTAACGTAACGGAAAATCCGGCTGAAGCCGATTATGCATTGGTGTTTGTGAGCAGCCCTGAAACCGGAATTGGTTACAACAAAGCTGACGCTGAAAAAGGTGGCAATGGTTATGTACCCATCTCGTTACAATACGGGGAGTACACGGCAAAGGAAGCCCGTGCCGTAAGTATTGCCGGTGGCGATCCGCTTGAAAAAACCACCAACCGCACCTACAAAAACAAAAAGAATAAAGCGATAAATATTACCGATCTTGGTATGATAAACGATACCTATAAAAAAATGAATGGCAAGCCGGTAATCGTTGCGGTAAATCTGAATACGCCTATGATTTTTTCAGAGTTTGAAAAAAATGCCAGCGGAATTTTTGCACACTTCGGTGTTCAAGACCAGGCCCTGTTGGATTTAATGACGGGCAATGCAGAACCATCAGCACTTTTACCGTTACAAATGCCTGCCAACATGGAAACCGTAGAAAAGCAAGCCGAAGATGTGGCCCACGATCTGGAATGCCATGTAGATGATCAAGGTAACAAATACGATTTTGCTTTTGGATTAAACTGGAAAGGCGTGATTCAGGACGAACGTGTAACGAAGTATAAAAAATAAGGTCGACCCTACAGGACTTTAAAAAATATAATTTATGATTTCTACTATATGGTTGCACCGAAGTCCCGTAGGGACGACCATATGGTAGCGGAAAATTTTTATTTATTTCATAAGCTCCAGAGGAGCGACCCATATTATTCAAAAGAAAACAGATGTGATTTTTAAACCCTAAAGCTATGAAACAAAAAACATCAAGACGCAAATTTATTGGCGCAGCATCTACCTTGCTCGCGGGCACCATGTTGGCCACACATCAAACCTTTGCCATTCCCAACTTCATCAACAATCTTGGTAAAACCGGTTCAACCATTAAGGGGGTTCGGTTAGGATTAATCACCTACTCGTTCCGCGATTTACCCGATCAAAGTGCCGAAGCAACTTTGGATTACATTCGCCAGTGCGGAATTACCAACATCGAATTAATGGGTGGCCCGGCTGAGTCATTCGCAGGTGCGCCCAAAAATCCGGTCGACTTCAGAGTATTGATGCCCATCTGGCGCAAACGCCAGCAACAACAAGATCTAACCGAAGAAGAAAAGAAAACCCTTGCCGAAGTAGAAGCAAAGAATACAATCTATCGTACTGAAATTTCTGAATGGCGACAAAAAGCTTCGATGGCTAAGTTCGAAGAGTTTGGAAAAATGTATAAGAAAGCGGGCATCGACATTTATGCCTTTAAACCCGATGCATTTGGTATACAAAACTCTGATTCCGATATCGATTATGGATTGCGCGCGGCCAAAGCATTAGGTGCTACGCATGTTACCTTAGAACACCCGAGCAACGATGCACACACACTTAAACTGGGTAAGGCTGCAGAGAAGTATGGAATAAAAATCGGGTATCATGGCCACGAACAACAAACCCCTACTTTTTGGGATACCGCGTTATCACAATCACCGGCCAATGCGCTTAACCTCGACTTTGGACATTACATTGCAGCAGGCAATACCAATGCGCTTGAGTTTGTGAAGGAGAAAAACAAGCATATCGTAAGCATGCACATGAAAGATCGCAAGAGTAAAGCCAATGGTGGTGATAACCTGCCTTGGGGAACAGGCGATACACCGCTGGCTGATGTGTTGCGTCTGATGCGTGATAACAAATACTCTTTCCCCGCTACGATTGAACTGGAATACAAAGTGCCTGAAGGCTCTTCGCCTATTGAAGAAGTAAAGAAGTGCCTGGAATTTTGTAAGTCTGCGCTGGGATAAGCTTATGCTTCACTTTTCAAAATCCCAACATCGTAAATATGGTGTTGGGATTTTTATTTTGGGCTGGTAAGTAGGATGTATTCAAATTGTCGCACCAATACATTCGACCCCTACGGGGTCGTTCTTTATTATTGTGAAGTTTTCTATCAATAGAGGTTGCCTCAAAAACCGTCTGTTATCGCGGATTTATTCCACGATCCCGTCTCAACGTTCCTAAATGGGATTCCGGCATCCCGCAAAGCGGGAGAATGACGCATGCTTTTATTTCGACTTTTGAGACAACCTCTTCGCACTAAAATCCCGATAGGGATTTAATGTCGGTAGAAAAACCAGCCCAAAGGTTAAAGCGATCCCGGAGGGATCGAATGTTGAAGTAAACCGCTATAATTGAAATGCACCTGGTAGCACCTACACATTCCGAAACAAATCCAATAATCATTAACTTGGTCAAAAAAATTCATGAGCTGGCCTTATAACAAAAGCTA
This sequence comes from Cyclobacteriaceae bacterium, assembly GCA_019638395.1. Classification (GTDB taxonomy): domain Bacteria; phylum Bacteroidota; class Bacteroidia; order Cytophagales; family Cyclobacteriaceae; genus ELB16-189. Next base: position 549,597 of record JAHBTX010000003.1, on the reverse strand, counting down.
TCCTTCCATTGAAGACTTACGCAATAAGGCCAAAAGGCGCATCCCCCGTTTTGCTTTCGAATATTTAGATGGCGGCTGCAATGAAGATATTAACCTGCATAAAAACATAAACGACCTGCGCAAGGTTGAACTGGTGCCGGTATATTTAAAACCTGCACCGGCAGTTAATCTTCAAACCGAACTCTTTGGTCATGTGTATGACGCACCGTTTGGAGTTGCCCCTATTGGACTGCAAGGTTTAATCTGGCCTAACGCTACTGAAATCCTGGCAAAGGCTGCGAATAGCCACAACATACCTTTTATACTCAGTACTGTAACCACTTCCAGCATTGAACACGTAAGCGAACTGACGGAAGGCAAAGCCTGGTTTCAATTGTATCATCCGGCTGAAGATGCGCTACGCGATGATATTATCCAGCGGTTAAAAGAATCAAAGTACGATGTGTTGGTTCTGCTGTGCGATGTTCCATCCTTTGGATTTCGGCCCCGCGATATCCGAAACGGATTGGCCATGCCTCCCAACATGACACTCAATAACATACTGCAGATAATGGGTAAACCAAGGTGGGCGCTCAACACATTGGTACATGGTACACCCGAATTTGCTACCCTAAAAAAATACATGCCCAAAGGTTTGAACATGAAAGGCCTTGGCCAGTTTATGGATAAAACTTTTTCCGGCCGATTGAACAAAGAAAAAATTTCTGCCATTCGCGATCAATGGAAAGGTAAACTGGTATTGAAAGGAGTAGCCAGCGAAGCCGATGCTGAATTGGCCGTGCAACTGGGTCTGGATGGCATTATTGTATCCAATCATGGTGGTCGGCAAATTGATGCCGGAGAGTCGGCCATTCATTCGTTGGTTCCCCTTGAAAAAAAGTATAAGCACAAAATAAAGATCATGATGGACAGTGGCATCCGTTCAGGGCCGGATGTAGCAAGAGCGTTAGCCAGTGGAGCAGAGTTTACTTTCCTGGGCAGATCGTTTATGTATGGCGTAGCGGCCTTGGGCGAAAAAGGTGGCGATCATACTATTGCCATTTTAAAAACACAGTTGCAACAAGTGATGAATCAAGTAGGATGTGCATCTACTAATGACCTTGTTAATTATTTAAAAGTATAGACTTGTAGTGATTCCTACTTATCACTAACCCGGTTTACATTAAGGATTGCACTTTTGTTGATAGGGCCATACACGTGCGGAAACAATTCATCATTCGTAGATTTCTCGAACTTCAATTCCGATTTTAACTTTTGCTCATCGATAGTGAGAATCAGCAGCCCGGTTTGATCTTTGAAGTATCTAATTAAAACTCCGGCAACTTGTTCTTGTGTGCAGCAATGAATAAATCCTTCGGTTTGTAACGATGGAACGTATATTGAGTCGGCTGCTTGTTGTTCATTCCAGGCAACTTCGGTTATAATGTGGTAGATCATAATTCAATAACCGACCAGCGGCCATTTTCATCTTTTGTGTAACTCAATCCATTGCTCATTTCATGCACGTACTTATTACCAAGCTGTTTCAATTTTTTCTCATATACACGTACTCCATTATTCTCGCGCGTGAGAAAATTAATTAATGCCGGAAGCGTAGGTGAAATATCCGATAAGCTTTGGTCATCACCTTCCTGTACAAATGCGTGGCTCATACTATTTTTTCTTATCTATTTTGTATGAATAAATTCATCCATGCTTTTGCTTCGTCTATGTTGCTAAACAATCTAAGCTCCACCCCCAGCCCATTCGCTTTTGCCAGAATCAATTCAAAATAATTTTTCCGTACCGGATCAGTCAGTCCTATACCGCCTATGCGCTTCAATCCGTTACGAACTGCTTCGGGTATAACAGTTGTGATTAACCAATGTTGTTCTGCTTCAGGAAGCACTCCTTGTCTGGTAAAATCAACTATACAACCAGGCGAGTGATAGGTTTTAAGCGAACTCAACACCTGGTGATATGCTTTTCTGAATTCATCAGGGCTCACACCTCGCTGCCATAGTATTACAGTGTTGTTAATACCTGCATCGAAGTAAATACTTACAGCATCGTTCTCAAAAATAATTTGTTTGGTTAAGTTTTGGGGGTATGGAAACGATACTCTAAAAGTAGTTCCACGATTAACTTCACTTTCAAGTGCAATACTTCCTCCTAAGGTTTCCACTTGTGTTTTAACCAGGTAAAGACCAAGCCCCTTACCATCTACGTGCGAGTGAAACCTCCGGTAAAGCTTAAATATGTTTTCTTTTTGGGTTTGTAAATTAATACCAAGTCCGTTGTCCTTTACTTCCAGTATTACCGTTTGATCTGCCAGCGTATAAGTTGTTACCTCAATTTTAAGATCATTCTCAGGATTGCGATATTTAATTGCATTACTAACCAGGTTGTACAAGATACTTTGTATCATCGCCCGGATTGAATAGATAATGGGAGCTTGTTCAAAATTGGTTTGTATCTGGTAGCCCGGCCTGAGTTGTTCCTGCAGCACAAACCGTGTTTTTTGCCACTCATCCTCGAAGGATATTTTTTCACGAACCTGGTAGAGGTCGTTTCGCAAATCAATTATCTGGTGTAAATCTTTTAATATTTCATCCAGATCTTTACCTGCTTTATAGATTAAGCCGGCAATACCCGTTCGTTCTTGCTCCATTTCTGGCTTATGAAACAAATCGGTTAAGCCTAACAAACGGGCTACAGGTGCGCGCAGGTTATGCGAAACCGTATAAGAAAATTGCCGCAGTTCGTTGTTGTGCCGAATCAATTCTTCGTTAGTTGCTGAAAGATCGCTGGTTTTTTGAGCCACCAGTTTTTCCAAACTCTTATTGGATTCAAGCAATCGCTCCTGCTGTTGGTTTATCAACAGGTTTGCTTCTGAAATCAATTCACGGCTTTCATGAATTTCTTTCTTCTGCCGGATTAACTCCTCGCTTTGCTGTGCCATTGATTCATTCAACTGCATCAACTCCTCATTTTTAGTCATCAACAGCTTATTGGTAGCGTTCAACTGATCGATCGTTTTCTTTACCCGAACCTCAGCCCTGCCCGTTATTACTTTTAGCACCAACACGCCAAATGCCAACACCAGAAAGGAAATAATGGTTATATAATTAATATAATAGTAAGAAAGCGCTGTAAAACCACGTTGAAAATAACCTAATCCAAAGACATTATGGATCGGATCGAAAAAAATCAAACACAATAAGGTCGATCCCATACAAAACGTAAGCTTCCACTTTTCTTCAATTAAAAATGTAATAGCCGGTAATATGGTAGTTGCTAAAACAATATAACGGATGTCGAAGTAAGTAATGTAGGAATGTTCCGGTGCCATAATTTTTCCGTACACCGAAATCGAAAAAGCCACATATACCGGCACCAGGCAAAACAAGAGCCTGCCTGCGTTATGAAACCTGCGGTTAATAAACGGGATCAGAAGAAAAATTAATCCTACCCCTATTATAAAAGATGACGACCTTGTCCAACCAAAAAAAGAATAAAGAATGCCAAACAAGACTGCTGTAAGCAAGGTAAATATCCACGACAAAATATTGGTTACATAAACTGCCGGTCGCACCGCTTCCGGAACCCGCTCCGATGGTGCAAAAAAATTAATATGAGCCGGCATCAATTCATTGAATAAGCCACAAAAATAATCGAACTAAAGGATTTCTTCGTTCCTATCGGTTGTTAGCTAAATCTTTTTTATCAGTACTTTTACCAATCAATTTATTGAGTAATGAGTACGGAAACACAAACAAAAGTAGCACCCAACCTTGCCGGCCATGCGGCACCCCAACCCTATAAACCCAAAAACAAAGTCCGCATAGTTACTGCTGCCAGTTTGTTCGATGGGCACGATGCAGCCATCAACATTATGCGAAGAATTATTCAGGCTACAGGTGTAGAAGTAATTCACCTTGGTCATGACCGAAGTGTGGAAGAAGTAGTAAACACCGCCATTCAGGAAGATGCCCAGGCTATTGCCATGACCAGCTATCAGGGCGGGCACAACGAATACTTTAAATACATGTACGATTTGCTACGAGAAAAAGGCGCAGGTCATATTAAAATTTTTGGTGGTGGCGGTGGTGTAATCCTGCCCGAAGAAATCAAAGAACTGATGGAGTATGGCATTACCAAAATCTATTCGCCTGACGATGGCCGCGCTATGGGCCTGCAGGGAATGATTAATGACTTGATTGAGAAAGCTGATTTTCCAACCGGAAAATCAGTTGGCAGTGCACAGTTAGCAGTAGGCAATCATTTGGAGATTGCTCAACTCATTTCAGCTGCTGAAAACTATTCCGATCAACATCGCGATATTTTAAACGACATCCATAAAAAAGCAGGACAATCGAAAGCACCAGTGTTGGGTATTACTGGAACAGGTGGTGCAGGTAAATCTTCTATGGTAGATGAAATTGTAAGAAGATTTTTGGTTGATTTTAAAGATAAAAGAATTGGACTTGTATCGGTAGATCCATCCAAGCGTAAAACCGGTGGTGCTCTATTAGGCGATCGTATCCGCATGAATGCGATTAATAATCCGCGCGTGTACATGCGCTCATTGGCAACGCGCCAGAGTAATCTTGCGCTTTCGGCTTATGTAAAAGATGCCATCAGTATTTTAAAAGTTGCCGGATTTGATCTGATCATTTTAGAAACTTCCGGTATTGGCCAAAGCGATACTGAAATATTAGATCATAGCGATGTATCACTTTACGTAATGACACCCGAATACGGTGCCGCTACCCAACTCGAAAAAATCGACATGCTCGATTTTGCCGATGTAATTGCACTGAACAAATTTGATAAGCGTGGTGGGCTGGATGCTTTACGCGATGTAAAAAAACAATACCAACGCAATCATCAGTTGTGGGATAAAAAACCGGAAGACATGCCGGTGTTTGGTACTATTGCCTCGCAGTTTAACGATCCGGGAACGAATCGTTTATATAAGCATATCATTGAAAAAATTGTAACCAAAACCGGAGCTGATTTAAAATCTTCGTTCGAGATTACGCAGGAGATGTCGGAGAAAGTGTTTGTTATTCCTCCCCACCGTACCCGCTACCTCAGCGAGATAGCAGAAACCAATCGCGCGTACGATAAATGGGTAAATGAACAAAGTGAAATGGTTCAGCAATTGTATGCCGTTCAAAAAACCATCGAACACCTCAACCGAGGTGGTTCTCCCTCTCCAGTGGAGAGGGAGTTAGAGGATGAGGCAGAAAAAATCAAACTCAACATCGATCCAAAAAATCTAAAACTTATTGAAGACTGGAATGCGAAAGTAAAGCAGTACAAAGAACCTGTTTTTAAGTTCAAGGTGCGCGATAAAGAGCTCGGCATTCAAACCCATTCCGAATCACTCTCTCATTTACAAATTCCCAAAGTATCGTTACCACGCTACCAGGCCTGGGGCGATTTATTAAAATGGAATCTGCAGGAAAATGTGCCAGGTGAGTTTCCCTACACTGCCGGTATCTATCCGTTTAAACGCGAAGGCGAAGACCCTACCCGCATGTTTGCCGGTGAAGGCGGACCTGAGCGAACTAACAGACGCTTTCATTATGTAAGTATGGCCATGCCCGCCAAGCGTTTATCAACTGCATTTGATTCGGTAACACTTTATGGAAATGATCCGGATTACCGGCCCGATATTTATGGTAAGATTGGTAACTCGGGCGTAAGTATTTGTTGTCTGGATGATGCCAAGAAATTGTATAGCGGTTTTAATCTGGCCGATCCGAAAACATCCGTATCGATGACCATTAACGGGCCTGCACCCATGCTCCTCGGTTATTTTATGAATGCCGCCATCGATCAGCAGTGTGAGTTGTACATCAAACAAAACGGCTTAGAAAAAGAAGTTGAAGCAAAAATTGCTGCGATCTATAAAGATAAAATTCGTCCATCGTATCAGGGAAGTTTACCCAAAGGCAACGATGGCCTGGGCTTAATGCTGTTGGGCGTTACCGGAGATCAGGTATTACCACAAGAGGTTTATGAAAAAATCAAAGCCGAAACATTATCGCAAGTACGCGGCACCGTGCAAGCCGACATTTTAAAAGAGGATCAGGCACAGAATACGTGCATCTTCTCTACTGAATTTGCCTTGCGGTTGATGGGTGATGTGCAACAATACTTTATCGATAAGAATATTCGTAATTTCTACTCCGTTTCAATATCCGGTTATCATATTGCCGAAGCCGGAGCAAACCCGATTACTCAGTTAGCCTTTACTTTGGCCAACGGGTTCACCTATGTGGAATATTATCTGAGCCGGGGCATGGACATTAACGAGTTTGCGCCTAACCTTTCGTTCTTCTTCAGCAATGGTATTGATCCGGAGTATGCTGTGATTGGCCGCGTGGCGCGCAGAATCTGGGCGAAGGCCCTGAAGAACAAATACAATGCGAATGCCCGTAGCCAGATGCTGAAGTACCACATTCAAACTTCGGGACGATCGTTGCACGCACAGGAAATCGACTTCAACGACATTCGTACTACGTTACAAGCACTCTACGCAATTTATGATAATTGTAACTCGTTACACACCAATGCATACGATGAAGCCATCACCACACCTACTGAAGAAAGTGTGCGGAGGGCGATGGCTATTCAACTCATCATTAACAAAGAATTAGGTTTAGCGAAAAACGAAAACCCCATGCAGGGTTCGTTTATCATTGAAGAACTTACAGACCTGGTAGAAGAAGCGGTGCTAAGCGAGTTTGATCGTATTACCGAACGCGGTGGCGTATTGGGTGCAATGGAAACGATGTACCAGCGTGGGAAAATTCAGGAAGAAAGCTTGTATTATGAAACTTTGAAGCACACAGGAGAATATCCCATTATAGGAGTTAACACATTCTTAAGTTCAAAAGGCTCGCCTACTATTATACCGCAGGAAGTTATCCGAGCAACTACTGATGAAAAAGAATACCAGATAGTTATGCTGAAGAACCTTCACACATTTCAAAAAGGAAAAGCCAACGTAATGCTGGAGCAGGTAAAGCATGCGGCCGTGCAGAACAAAAATATTTTTGAAGCACTGATGGAAGCCTGCAAAGTGTGCTCGCTGGGTGAGATAACCAAAGCCTTGTTTGAAGTGGGTGGACAATACCGAAGGAATATGTAGCAATAAAAAAGCCCCACCAAGTGGCGGGGCTTTTACACACACTCCTAAAACAAACAATTAATACCTCACCACTTTGGTTTCAGTGGCGCTGCTTACTTCAAATTTAGGTGTACCCGAAATTTTGCTCAGGTTATAAACTAAGCCAAGGCTTCCGTTTACAGCTACATTCTGATCGTGTACCAATACATTGGCACCATCGTAAATTTTAACGTTTACTTCTTTTGCATTAGCAACAGCAAGCAAATACTTATTATCAGTAGCCAACTTTGCTACATGAATAGAGCTGCCTTCTGCTACCGGTTGATAAGTAACTTTTTGAGATTGCTTACCATTTACACCAATTACTTCTATGGTATAGTCACCGGCTGTCATGCCCGCAAAATTTACAGTGCGCATAAAACCCTCCACTCCTGAAATAGTTTCAGTAACAACTTTCTTTCCCTCTTTATCTAAAATTCTTAAAGTAAGTTTTCCTGTTTGTGAACCTTCATAAATAACTTTAAAGGTTGCCGGATCCTTCTGGTTTACTACAACCATTTTAGGACCTACGGGATCAGCCGCAAGAGCTGCCACCGATACGAACGCCATCATTAAGGCAAATACAACTGATTTAGTTTTCATAGTTTTTTCTGTTTTGTTTCGATACAAATGTACGGCTATGCACTACGCAGGTTGGCAAGTTGTAAGTAAACTTGATTTTTAAAATGAAAAATCGTTTGCGAAACTTTTGCATTTCATTTTTAAAAAAATGAACGCTTGGCAACACATGATTTAAAGCAGAAATAATGAATCCAGAAAAAATTTATTACTCAAACGATTGCATCTCAGGCAAAAAAATAATCCCACCATGTGGCGGGATTATTTTGCTTCACGAAACCTTTCCCTACTTCTTCAATGTTTTTAGAATACCCTGGCTATCGGAAATCTCAATAGTGAACTGATTGATCTCTTTCAGGTTAAGTACTTCAGCAAAATCATTTTTAATATCACGTACCTGCGAATGAATCAGCCTGTTGTCCTGATCATATACATTTACATTAATTATATCGGAGGCTTTGGATTTAACAGAGAGTAAAAACTTTCCTTCTTCCGGCAAGCGCATAATGTTAATGAGTTTATCGATCTTACCGGCTGAATAATCCACCTGTTCTTTGCGTACACCATTCTTATCGGCAATTACAACGGTGTATTCACCAGCTGCTAAGCCTGACAAATTATAAGGCCTTACAAAACCAGAAACCTTCTTGAGGGTTTCGGAATATACATTTCTGTTCTTTTTGTCAAGAATGGAAATTTTTACATCGCCCACTTGTACCGAAGTATAATACACTTTTAGTACTGAACTTCCGGTAACATGTGTAACCGCCACACCTTCTGCCGAAGCTGGTTCATCAACCACGCCTGCAAATGCAGATGAGCTAACCAGCACACCTGCCAATAACAATCTTAATGCTTTCATAAAATAAAATTTATAGCCTTAGGACGCGGTGCAATCGTTAATTGTTGCACGAGTGGTGTTAAAGAATGTTAAATAATTTATGACCGCATTTGTACAAGAAGTTTCCCTCAAACGAGAGAACTGCAGAATGGTTTAACCAATGGTTAAATTATTTTAGAAGTGAAACTTAATTGAGGTGATAAACGTCTTTAGCCTTTTCTACTTCTTTGAGTAAGTGCATCTGGTACTTAAGGCGCGTGATCATGAACGATGATTTACGATCGTCCGGTAACTGTACGAATTTGAGACGATCTTCAAAACCCAGACTTAATTCGTTAGCAACATCATAAACAGAAGTGGTCTTATCAGGATGGTTGAGCCGGATCATTCCCATATATTCTGAAAAGTAATGCCGTAAGGATTCATCCATCGGCTCATGTAAATTCACATTCCATAGCTCCACTTCAGCACCCGGGTAAAGTTTATCGCGGTACGTGCGAAATAATTTACTCATCGACAGCAAGTCGATGCATTTAACAATAATATCTGATTCGCCTGTGCGGTACCGCTTAATTACACTTTCAAGTTTAACCAGCGAACCCAGTTTTTCGGTATTGGAAACATGGTTATAATAAATACCAAAGGCTATATCTTTATTTTCGGCATCTTCCAGTAACTGCCGATAGCGTGGTTCAAAGATGTGAAGGGGTACCAATTCTCCCGGTAAAGGAAAAATGGAAAGGGGGAACATCGGAATTTTAATAACATTCATCACCCTGCAATAACAATCAATTTTATCAGAAAGTTATATCGAAATTAATTCCAGCCAAACCTTTTAAAACCCTAATACCTGACGAGGTAATGCGGCTGCAAGCCAAATTTATCAGTTAATATTTTTTCGCCAGGCAAAAATGCCAGGTTAATAATAAAGGAATAGCCGGCCACTGTTCCACCCAACTTGCGAATAAGGTTGCCTGCCGCAGCTGCTGTTCCACCGGTAGCAAGCAAGTCATCATGAATCAACACCCGGCTGCCAGGTTTCAACGCGTCCACGTGCATTTCAATGGCAGCCTTGCCATACTCCAGGTTATACTCTTCGCGGATTTTATGGTACGGAAGTTTGCCCGCTTTACGCACCGGTACAAAAGCTACATCAAGTGCTTCAGCTATCAACATACCAAAAATAAACCCACGGGCTTCCACAGCAGCCACCGCGTTAATTTGCTTATCGCCAAAATGATTGGCTATTTCATCAACCACCAATTTTCTGGCTTTCGGCTCTGCAAGCAAGGGGGTTATATCTTTAAATAATATTCCGGGCTTCGGGAAGTCCGGCACATCGCGCAACAACAGCTTTATAGTTTCTTCTTTAAACATTATTTAGTCTGGGTAATAACTTTTCCATTTAATATAACCTGATCCACCGGGTTGGTGCTAAGTGAATACGGAATTGCCGCCACCGAACGCATAGGGTGCGTAATAAAAACATTTGCCACCTTGCCTTTTGTAATAGATGCATGCGTGTTGGATAAGCCTAACGTGTAGGCTGTATTAATAGTAGCGGCATTGATGGCCTCTTCGGGCAACATGCGCATTTTAATACAGGCTAATGCAATGGTAAATGGCATGCTGCCACTGGGGGCGCTTCCAGGATTATAATCGGTGGCAATACCCAATGGCAAACCGGCATCCATAAGCTGGCGGGCAGGTGTAAAGGGCAACCCCAGAAAAAATGCAGCGGCTGGTAATGAAACCGGCATTGTTAAACTTTGTTTCAATGCATTAATTTCTTCTTCACCAATATTTTCTAAATGATCTACGCTGATAGCCTTTGTCTTAACACCAACCTGTACCCCGCCCGACCGGTTTAATTGATTGGCATGTAACCGGGGAATTAGCCCGTACTGCTTACCCGCCTCCACAATACGCTCTGTTTCTTCAGGCGAAAAAAATCCGGATTCACAAAATACATCCACATAGTCGGCCAGTTTTTCCTCAGCTGCTGCAGGAATCATTTCTTCAACAACTTCTGCTATGTATTGTTCTTTCGATTTGTCTTTCGGAACAGCATGTGCGCCCAGCAATGTGGTTTTAACAGTAAGCGGTGTTGCTTTACTAAGTTTACGTGCCACACGCAGCATTTTTAGTTCATCTTTTGTTGTTAGTCCGTAACCACTTTTTATTTCGATAGCACCTGTTCCGGTCTTAATAACTTCAATTGCCCGTATCATTGCCTTGGCCAGCAATTCGTCTTCACTTGCCTGTTGCAGTTTATGAGCCGAGTTCAGAATTCCTCCACCGCTGGCTGCTATCTGTTGATAGGTGGCCCCCTTTAACTTCATCACAAATTCTTCTTCGCGGGTATCGGCAAATACAAGGTGGGTGTGCGAATCCACAAACGAAGGCAATACTAATCTGCCGCCTGCCTGAATAACGGTTGTGGCCTTGGCTGAGGTTGATAAATTTTCCATCGAACCAAAATCGGCTATTAATCCATCTGCTATGGCGAGATATGCATTTTCAAGTGTGGGTAAATTGCGCATGGCAGCACCACGCACAAAACCCAAAGCCTGCTCTCTCACTTGCACCAGGTTGTGTATGTGAGTGATCAGAATATCGTACATCTAAGCTATTTTTGAAAAGCTTCGACTTTATTGTCGAGATTAGAGCTGAATACCGGAAAAGCGATTTTAAACATCGCAAAAAAACCGCGGCCATCTACGGATGGGCGGTAGCCTAACTCACCACCATAAGACCAACCCAATGTGCGATTGTACTTACCTTCAAAGCCAGCGCGTACGCCAATCTTATTGAGTTTGATAGGCTCTGTGGAGAAATCAAATCCTTGATAATTGATGGGGTCCAGCTTTAGAGCCGGTGCAAACATTACGTCAAGATAAACATTAAAAATGCCATCGTCCACGGCATCGTCATACTTATCAAAGCTTACCGCGATATTGCGAATCCACGTAAGTGAAGCCCCCACATAAACATTGGTTGCATATAAATTGGAGAAGGCTTGTATGTCCGCTCCGTTAGCAATGGTTTCCAAACTATTTTCTTCACTGTTTACCAGATTGGCAAATGTAAGACCTTGCTTTTCCAGTGTGCGGTTAATATCAGCAGTAGCATCCCAGATTACGGTACCAAGGCGGGCACCATAAATTTTTCTGAGTTTGCTGGGTACTTCGGCATAGGTGGCAACGGTAGAAGCCCATTTGCTGCGCGGTATTTTTTTCTGATGCAAGAATATTTTGGCAGTAGAATTTTCATCAAAATCTTTGATGTTATAAGTGCCTCCAAATTCAAAATAGTTAAACACTTCAGGAACATTTGAAACCGTGCTGTTACGCAAGGCATTCTCGCGATTAAAATCAAGAAACTTGCTGCTGTAAGACTTGCGAAACTGGCCCTTGATGTTGAACTTATTTTTATGATAGTATTGGGCCTCCAACCCATAACCCGCGTTTACGTTGGTGGCAAAAATTTCTCCGTAAAGAGGTTGAAACGCAATGAAGAGTTTATTGATGGAATAAGGCTCATCATACAATTCATCGAATGTAACGGCCACTTTTTCGGTTGCCTGGCCAAATACCAAGGCCCAACTCCAAATTAAAAGGCAGGTAACTGTAACGCGCACTTTAACCATATCTTAATTCATAAAATTACTAAAAGTAGCGAACTCAGCAATTTAGATACTTACAAAGGTATTATTTGGAAGGAGGATACGTGCGTTGATGTAGTATTTTATCAGCAATTTTATATTTAGCAGGTTAACACCGCAATTGGTTACAACTCTTCCCGACTTTGAAACTCCAACAATATTTAGACCTCTTTATTGATAATCCAGGTAATGGACTCTTACAAATCGACATCATAAAAAAGGCCACCTGTTCGGTAGCCTTTCTAACATTTGAATACCGGTTTATATTTTTTTCTCCAACTCGGTTATACGTGCCTGTGCTTCTTGCTTACCTAACGATAGGGCCTTCTTATAAAGCTCAACAGCTTCTTTTAAAGTCTCTTTCTTTTTTTTGGGTGCCAGTTTGGTACGGTTAGCAGCTTCTTCTACTGCCTGTGCACGCGCGTAGTAAGAATCGGCTTCGCTTACTTTACTTGAAATCATCAGTTCCTGAATGCGGGCTTCAATTAAGGCAAGTTCTTGTTGCTTGGCTAATATCAGTGCCTCTTTATCGGCTAATTCGGCCTCCTGCAAACCAACGGTGGTAATCAGGTTTTGATTTTCGTTGCGCAATTGTGCAACATGCTCATTCAGTTGCGCTATCTCTTTGTTGCGTTCTTCCAGATCGGCCTTTAGCTTTTTAATAGTGGCATTAAGTGCATTGGTATTGCCTTTCGATTTCTTCAACGACTTTTCTAAGTCTTCAATTTTATTTTGAGTATCCTTTACATAGTTATTGATGTCTTTCATCCGCGATGTGTAATCATCGTAGGTTGTACCCTCCACCATATTCAATTTAAGTTTGGAGCGGTTGGCATCAATGGAATCCATTAATACAGTTACTTCCTGCAATGTTTGCGCAAATTTCTGACTGGTTTGAAGTTCGTTCTTCAGTGAGTCAACCTGGGTTCTGAGTTTTTCGGCTTCGTTGCCGCAGCTCATCATAGCGGCAGCTACAGCCAGCACCAATACAAGTTTTTTTACCATAACGGTTGTTAGTTTAAGTTATTTCAAAATTAAAGGGTTTAAATGGCTTAAGTCTTCAAGAACAATTTTTTTTTTCAATGCTCTTTAAATCCTTCGACAACCCGTAAATTGCAGCGCTTTTAGAGCCAGAAATCTCTGTAAATGCCCAAATTGATAACCACGCGTACGCGTATTGCAGACCTGGGCAAACCTCGGATAATCGTAATTGGTGGGGGGTTTGGAGGGTTAGAAGTAATCAAAGCACTTAAAGGCCAAAAGGCTCAGGTAGTGCTTTTTGATAAGTACAATCATCATACCTTTCAGCCGTTATTATACCAGGTGGCAACATCGGGCTTGGAAACCAATGCAATCGTAGCTCCTTTCCGTAAGTTGTTTGGCACCCAATCTGATTTCTATTTCAGATTGGGGGAAGTAAAGCGAATCAGACCTGAAGAAAATTACATCGAAACTTCTATTGGTGGTGTTAAGTACGATTACCTGGTAATTGCAACCGGGGCGGTAACTAACTTTTATGGAATGGACGAAGTAGCCAAAAACTCATCGTCTATGAAAAACATTGTGGATGCCACCAAACTACGCAACAAGATTATACGCCAGTTGGAGTATGCCTTGCTAACGGAGGACAACGAGGTAATGAATAGCCTGATGGATTTTGTGATTGTTGGCGGTGGACCTACCGGTGTAGAGTTGGCAGGGGCCCTCACCGAATTAAAGAAAAATGTTTTCCCCAAAGATTATAAAGAGTTGGATATGCGCCAGATGGACATCCATTTGGTGGAGGCATCGCCCCGGCTATTAAATGGTATGAGTACCCAGGCCGGAGAAAAAGCCTACCGGTTTTTAACCGACATGGGGGTTAAAGTGCATTTAAATGCAGCCGTTAAATCGTACGATGGTTATGAAATACTATTAAGTTCAGGCGAGCGGTTAATATCACGCTCCCTTATCTGGGCAGCTGGTGTAAAGGGTAACCCGATAGCAGGCATTAACGAGGCTGCCATTACCAGCGGCAACCGCATATTGGTTGACAACTACAATCGCGTAAAAGGCTATGAAAACATTTTTGCCATTGGCGATGTAGCCCTGATGGAAGGCGATTCGAAATTTCCAAAAGGCCACCCCATGATGGCCCCACCCGCCCAGCAACAAGGCCGGTTAGTGGCTAAAAATATTACCAACATGATCCGGCAGCGGCCGCTCAAGCCTTTTTCATACTTCGACAAAGGATCTATGGCTACTATTGGCCGAAATAAAGCGGTGGTTGATTTACGGGGTATTCGTTTTCAGGGAATGTTTGCCTGGTATGTGTGGATGTTTGTTCACCTTATGTCCATAGTTGGCTTTCGAAACAAAGTGTTTACGTTCTTTAGCTGGATGTGGAATTATTTTTCGTACGATCGCAGCAACCGGTTAATTATCGGGCGCAACGAAGAAAAAATAAACCAGGACGAACTGACCAAACAAGGCGTTTGATGGATTTAAAAAATTCCAAACTGCAAAAAGCTTCGGCTGCCGGTGTATTAGTAGCCATGGGTATTATCTATGGCGATATTGGCACCTCTCCTATTTATACCCTGCGCTTTATTGTAGGCGAGCACATTATTACACGCGATCTGATTTTTGGTGGCCTCTCGTGCGTATTCTGGACATTAACCTTAATTACTACCCTTAAATATGTTTACCTGGCCCTTAATGCCGATAACAAAGGCGAAGGTGGAATTTTTGCACTATATGCATTGGTGCGCAGGTACAAAGCCAATTGGGTAATTTTTCCGGCTATAATTGGTTGCTGCACGTTAATTGCCGATGGATTTATTACACCGGCTATTAGTGTTACTTCGGCTATAGAAGGTTTGCGCTCCCTCAATCCCGAAATTTCGCAACACACCATCCTTACCATCGTAATTGCCATTTTGCTGGCCTTGTTTCTGTTTCAGCAGTTTGGAAGCAGCGTGGTTGGCAAAACATTTGGCCCTGTTATGCTCATCTGGTTTTTATTTATCGGGTCTATTGGGCTTTATCATTTAGCTGGCAACTTTGAAGTGCTAAAGGCACTTAATCCGGTTTATGCTTACGAATTACTGGTAAAATATCCAGGCGGGTTCTGGATATTGGGAGCAGTATTTTTATGTACTACCGGAGCCGAAGCCATGTATTCCGATTTGGGCCATTGCGGTAAATCCAATATTCGCATAGGATGGGGCTTTGTAAAAGTTTGTTTATTGTTCAGCTACTTTGGGCAAGGTGCATGGCTGCTTGCCCGCGAGGGAACCACACTTGACGAAACCATTCCCTTCTTTGAAATAATGCCGCAGTCTATTCTTTTTATAGGAGTTATACTGGCAACATTTGCCACCATTATTGCCAGCCAGGCATTAATATCGGGCACGTTTACATTGGTAAATGAGGCCATGAAACTTAAGTTGTGGCCTGCCACCCGGGTGCGATACCCCAGTACCGTAAAAGGGCAAATCTACATTCCGGCCATTAACTGGATACTCATGTTCGGGTGTATTATCGTGGTGTTGTATTTTAAGGAATCAAGCGCAATGGAAGGTGCGTATGGTTTGGCCATTACATTTGATATGTTGATGACAACCTCGCTACTGGTGTATTACTTTACTACTTCCAAAAAGTCAACCATCCGCTCATCGGTTATGGCGTTTGCATTTTTTTCGATTGAGGGTGCTTTCCTGATTTCAAACCTTAGCAAGTTTTCGCATGGCGGCTGGTTTTCGTTTTCCATTGCATTTATATTCTTTTTAATGATGTACATCTTACTGCGCGCCCGAATCCTGCGCGACAGGCATACGGAGTTTGTAGATCTTAAACACTATGTTCCGCTTATACAGGATTTGCAAGCCGATACATCAGTACCCAAAGAAGCTACTAACTTAGTGTATATGGCAGTAGCCAACAGCAAGCGCTACATCGACTCCAACATTGTATATTCTATTTTTAAAAAGCGGCCTAAGCGTGCCGATGTATATTGGTTTGTACATGTTGATACCGTTGACAGCCCTTATACCTCGAAGTATTCGGTTGACACCATTATTCCAAAAAAATGTTTCTTCGTGCGGATAAAACTCGGTTTTAAATCCGACCATCGGGTAAACCTCATCTTTAATAAAGTTTTGCACGACATGGCCGAGTCGGCCGAGATTGATCTGATCAGCCATTACGATTCGTTACAACGCCACAGCATGCCGGCCGATTTTAAATTTATTATTTTACACTCGCTGGCCTCGGTGGATAGTGAAATTTCCACTTTCGACAACCTGATTATTCAGGGTTACCGCTTTATTAAAAAGTACAGCCTGGCTACCGAAGAAATGTATGGCCTTGAACTGGCTAACGTAGAAGTAGAGCGCGTACCGATTATGGTGGGGCCTCCTGCCAAGGTGCGCATTAAACGCGAGAAGGAAGACAGCGAACGCGAAAAGGAAATGCGCTACCACGGCCTCAGTTAATCATATCTCCATTTTTTGGCAAACCTGAGTGCGTGTGTATTTTTTGAAATACACCCGTTGCGCCTGCCCCTGCAATTGCCTAATTTTCCAACTACACATTAAACTACTTGGTTATGGGCTTATGGGACAGAATTAAGAATGAATTAATTGACATAATTGAATGGACAGATGACACCCACAATACTATGGTGTGGAAGTTTCCACGCCACCAAAACGAAATTAAAAACGGGGCCCAACTTACCGTACGCGAAAGCCAGGTAGCTGTATTTGTAAACGAAGGCAAAATTGCCGATGTGTATCAACCCGGGCGCTACCAGCTTACCACCCAAAATATGCCCATACTCACTACCTTGATGGGATGGAAGTATGGATTCAATAGCCCGTTTAAAGTAGATGTGTTTTTTGTAAACACTAAAAACTTTACAGATAACAAGTGGGGTACTAAAAATCCGATTATGCTGCGCGATGCCGAGTTTGGCCCAATCCGGTTGCGTGCATTCGGCACCTACGCTATAAAAGTTATAGATGCCGCCCAGTTTATTCGCGAAATTACCGGTACCCAGGCTCACTTTACCACCGATGAAGTAACCGAGCAATTGCGCAACCTTATTATTACGCGCTTTACCGATGCCATTGGTGAAAGTAAAATTCCGGCATTGGATTTAGCCGCCAACTACGATGAACTATCGGCCTTTATTACCGGAAAAATTAACCCGGAGTTTGGCGAGTACGGTTTATCGGTTACTAAATTTTTGGTGGAGAATGTTTCGTTGCCACCCGAAGTAGAAGCAGCATTGGATAAGCGAAGCAGCATGGGCATTTTAGGCAATCTGAATCAGTATGCACAATTTCAGGCAGCCAACGCCATTGAAGCAGCAGCTAAAAATCCGGGTGGTTCAAACCCCGGCCTCGAAATGGGCATGGGTATAACCATGGCGCAACAAATGGCTCAGATGCTCAACCAACAGCAACAACAAAATCAAAATCAGCAAAACAATACAAACAACAATACCCCACCGCCAATACCTGGACCAGTGGCGTACTTTGTAGCTATAAACGGGCAACAGCAAGGGCCATTTACATTACCATCGCTTCAGCAAATGGTTGCAGCCGGCTCTTTCAATCGCGAAACATTAGTTTGGAAACAAGGAATGAGCAATTGGTTAAAAGCAGGCGAAGTGCAGGAGTTAAGCAGTTTATTTGATGCAACACCACCACCCATTCCAAAATAATTGCTTGCCATCTTCCACAACCTGCTATGTCCGACTTTACTGAGCAAACCAAATCCATTAATCTTGAATTAGCCTGCAAAGAATGTGGTGCACTGTTAAAATTTCAGCCCGGGACTAATCATTTAACGTGCGAATATTGTGGAACCAAAAATGAAATAGCCCAGCCACAAAGCACTGTTGCCGAAGTGCGCGAAAACAGTTTAGAAGATTTTCTTGCCCGCGAAGTTGAAAACGATGAGAAGATTGAAGTAGTAACGGTAAAATGCGATGGCTGTCATGGTATCAACACGTTCGATCCAAAAACGGTATCGGATAAGTGTGCGTTTTGCGGATCGCCCCTTGTACTAAAAACCGCCAGCACATCCAATATGCACCGGCCCGAATATGTGTTGCCCTTCGGCATTGATTTACAAAAAGCAATACAAGGATTTAAACGTTGGATTTCCGGGCTGTGGTTTGCACCCAGCGACCTGGCCAAATATGCCGATACTCCAAGAAGTATGAATGGTGTTTACATTCCTTACTGGACTTTCGATTGTGCTACCGAAACCCGTTACACCGGCCAACGCGGAGAAGATTATCAGGTAACCGAAAACTATACCACAACTGAAAACGGGCAAACTGTAACTAAACAACGGCAGGTAACAAAAACGCGCTGGTATGCTGCATCAGGTAATGTACGCAATAACTTCGATGACCTGTTAATAGAAGCCAGTGGCTCACTCGACAAAAAAATACTTCGTTCGCTGGAACCGTGGGACTTGAACAACTTAGTAGAATACAACGATAAGTATCTAAGCGGTTTTCGCACCGAAACGTTTGCTGTGGATTTACGCACTGCATATCAGGGTGCCAAAAGCCGTATGGAGCCTGAAATTGAAGCAACCATTCGCAGGGCTATTGGAGGCGACCGTCAAATGATACATGCTGTTAGCACAACCTACCGCAATCCAACCTTTAAACACATTCTATTGCCGGTTTGGGTAAGCGCTTATCGTTACAACAATAAAGTTTACCAGTTCATCATCAATGCGCGCACAGGCGAGGTACAAGGGCAGCGACCTTACAGCACAGCTAAAATTGTGTTGGCTATACTTGGTGGAATTGGGTTGCTTGCGTTGCTCTACTTTCTGCTCGGCCAAAGCTAATTAACCATAGACTAAGTGACCTGCTAAGTGAAGCTATAAAAACGACCGTATTCGGACGGGCACGTTCGTTTGTGGTCTGTACCTCAATCCAAAACCCATTAAAACAGGATAAAAACCCATTTTTTAACTGGCATTGATTTTAGAATGCTTAGAGGCAAAATATCCCTTGCCTATGTTTCGCAACTACATCAAAATCGCTATTCGAAGCCTCCTAAAAAACAGCGGTTATTCATTTATCAATATCGGTGGGCTTGCTGTGGGGCTTGCCTCATCTATTATGATTTTTTTATGGATTGCAGATGAATACTCATTCGATAAGTTTCAAACCAATTACAACAAGATCTATCAGCTCTACCAAAGCTCAGAATGGAACATGGGCCACATTGGTACTGGTCAGGCTATGCCCTACCCCATGAAGGAAGTTTTAGGGGCAAAAGCCAGCCAGATAGAATACAGCTGCATTACCAACTGGGGCGAAGGCAATATGCTACAGGTGGGGGAAAATCGCCTTAACAAATTTGGCCGGTGTGTGTCGGAAGAATTTTTAAAGATGTTCACTTTTCCGTTACTACACGGAGATCAAAACAGTGCACTCAGCGATCCATCTTCCATTGTGATTACCCAATCCACTGCTAAGGCATTTTTTGGCAATGAAGATCCGATCGGAAAAATAATTCGGGTGGATAATGATCGCGAACAAAAAGTTACGGGTGTAATCGCAGATGTTCCTAAAAACTCTGCATTCCGGTTCGATTACTTGTTACCTTTTTCATTCTATGAAGCTACCCAACCCTGGGTAAAGAGATCAAAAGATAATTGGGATAACAACTCGTTTCAGATGTATGTGCAGTTGCGCGATGGTGCTACCGAAGCAGAGGTAAACGAAGCGATTAAGGATGTTATAAAAGAGAATAACGCAAAAGCACCAACGGCCAAGTTGTTTTTGCACCCTATGAGCAAGTGGCGCCTGCAGGCAAACTTTGAAGAAGGAAAAAATACAGGAGGATTGTTGGATTACGTACAACTATTTACAGCCATTGCCATTTTTGTGCTGGTTATAGCGTGTATCAATTTTATGAATCTGGCAACCGCACGCAGCGAAAGCCGCGCAAAAGAAGTTGGTATTCGTAAAAGCATCGGCTCCAGAAGAAAAGAACTTATCCTCCAATTTTTGGGCGAGTCGGTGGCTATTACTGCTATCGCATTTATTCTGGCGGTAGCCATTGTTGAGTTACTACTGCCTTCTTACAACCTGCTGGTAAACAAAAATATTTCTATCGATTATTCGAACGGATTAATTTGGTTAACAGCCATCAGCCTGATTCTCGTGATCGGTTTGTTTACCGGAAGTTATCCGGCATTTTATTTATCGGGTTTTAAACCAGTAGAAGTTTTAAAAGGAAAATTAAAAGCAGGCCAGGGCGGAAGCACTCCCCGAAAAATTTTGGTAGTAGTGCAATTTACTGCGAGCATAGCTTTGATAATCGGCACCATCATTATCTACCAGCAAATTACACATGTAAAAAACCGCGACATGGGTTACGATCGCGAAAACCTGATGCAGGTATGGACCAACAGCGAACTGGAAACAAACTTTGAAACCATACGCCAGGAATTAACACGCACGGGTGCCGTTGCGTCAGTCTGCAAAAGCAATAGTCCGGTTACTTCTATTTTCAGCACCAATGAAATAAAATGGCAAGGTATGCCTGGCGATACACGTGTAGCGTTTAGCACCATCGCGACTGAATACGATTATACCCAAACCATGGGTGTAAAGATGATTATGGGCCGTGATTTCTCACGCGACTTCCCGAGCGATTCTTCTGCAGTAGTAATTAACCAAGCCGCTTTAAAGATGATTGGCTTTGAAAACCCGATTGGTGAAAAGTTAGAATGGGGTGGCAGTCAGTACGAAATAATCGGTGTTATGCAAGACATGGTGATGGCCGATGCCCTGGCCGAAGTACAACCACTCTCTATGTTCCTAATTCCAGGTTGGAGCAGCACCATTACTATTCGCTTAAATAAAACAAGTGACTTAACGGGAGCCTTGACCCGTGTAGAAGAAGTTTTTAAAAAACACAATCCCAATTATCCATTCGAGTATCAGTTTACCGATGAACTTTTCAACCGAAAGTTTGCCAACCTGAATTTGATTAGCCGTGTAGCCGGAATATTTGCAGGGTTAGCAATTGCTATTACCTGCCTGGGTTTATTGGGGTTAGCTGCTTTTACAGCCGAACAACGTACCAAAGAGTTAGGAATACGTAAAGTGCTGGGTGCAAGCGTTGCCGGCCTGGTGCTTTTAATCTCAAAAGATTTTGCCCGGCTTGTTCTGGCAGCGTTTGTTCTTGCAACACCTGTTGCATGGTGGTATTTAAACAGTTTTTTACAACGGTACGATTACCGGATTGAAATGGGTTATTGGGTTTTCGGAGCAGTTGGGCTATTTGCACTGTTTATTACTGTGTTGATTGTTAGTACGCAGGCATTAAAAGCAGCCATGACCAACCCTACCAAAAGTTTAAGAAGCGAATAACCGTAAACCTATGTTAAAAAATTTCTTTAAAACAGCTTGGCGAAACATTGTTCGCCATAAAACCTATTCCATCATCAACTTTGTTGGGCTAACCTGCGGCCTTACTTTGGCACTACTCATTTTTGCCTATGTACGGAGTGAAATCAGCTACGATAAATTTCATACCAACTCCGATAGACTTTACCGGTTTGGTTATACCGTACCAAACGGATTAAAGATTGCAAGCGTACCACCACCCATTGCAGTTACGCTGAAAGAATACTTTCCGCAGGTTGAAGAAGTTGCCCGTGTTTACGGAAGAAATGTAAGTATCTCGCTGCAAGACGAGCCTACAGCTTTTGAAGAATCGAACGTATTTTTTGTGGACTCAGCCTTTACCAATATGTTCTCACTTGAATTTATAAAGGGTAATCCAAAACGTGCGCTACACGATAAATACACCGTGCTGATTAACGAAGAAATGGCCACCAAATATTTTGGCGATAAAAATCCGATTGGCGAATCACTCACCTTATCAGGTCGCAATGCTTTTAAAGTAATTGGTGTGGTGAAAGATTTTCCGGAAAACTCGCACCTGCGTTTTAACATGTTGGCTACCTACGATGACATGTACGAGTTGGAAGACGAACAAACCGAAGCCGTGTTACGCAACAACTTTGCTCAAAACTTTGTCATCAGCCACTCCTACACGTATGTGCTTTTAAAGGCAGGTGAATCGTTTACCACCATCAACGATCAGATGGACGACTTTGTAAAAAAATACGCCCATCCAAAATTACAGATTGGGCAAAAGTTTGCGCTAATGCCCGTAACCGACCTGCATTTAAAAAGTGACTTTATGGGTGAGCCTACACCTACCAACACCATGGCCAATATTTATATTTTCATTGCAGCCGGTTTGCTTACATTGCTTATTGCCTGCATTAATTATATTAATCTGAGCACGGCACAATCGCTTACGCGGATTAAAGAGATTGGCATCCGCAAAATATTAGGATCCATGAAATCCCAACTCATTATTCAGTTTCTATCGGAAAGTTTTTTGTTTTGCCTGATTGCGCTGTTAATAAGTTATGTGGCCTTTGAATTTACATTACCGTTGCTAAATCAACTTACGGGTAAACACCTTCAGTTTGCATCATCGGTGGATGTAACCATGATTGCACTTTCGATTACGTTACTTTTGGTAATTACACTTTTAGCCGGTGGTTATCCGGCTTATTTTGTTACCCGCTTTGAATCTATCGGGGCCTTAAAAGGAAACAATAGCGGGCAGGGCAGCCAGTTTATGCGCAAAGTACTGGTGGTAATTCAGCTTACTATTGCTTGCACCTTGCTTTCAGGCTCTATTCTGATTATTCGCCAACTGAACTACCTGCAAAGCCGACCACTTGGTTTTAATCGCGATCATGTCATCAACATTCCGCTATATAGTCAAAATCTGAATGGATATTTTCAGCAAACAGATTCAACATTCAAACAACGTTTACAAACCTTACGGGATATTATTGAAGCTCAAAGTGGCATACTTCATACAACACTTTCGCAGGGAACGCCCGGCAATGGAGCCGTTTACAGAGGTACCATCCCCGAAGGATTTCCAACTGAAGAAAACCTGTTTGTAGCCAACATGTCGGTGGACTATGATTTTCTTTCGGTTTATGGAATGGAGATAGTGGCGGGAAGAACTTTTAGCCGCGATTATGGAACAGATTTAAACGAAGCATTCTTAATCAACGAATCGGCTGTTAAACAATTTAACTGGAACACACCCGAAGAAGCACTCGGCAAAACCATTAACCGCGAAGGTAAAATCGGGAAGGTAATTGGCGTAGTGAAAGACTTTAACTTTACTGCCCTCACTACACCCATCTCCAGCCTGGTTGCATCGTTAGATCCCAACCAATTCAACACGCTCTCTATTAAATTTGAAAACGCCAATGTAGGAGGCACAATTGAAAAAATTGAAAAGGAATGGAATAGTTTGTTTCCGGAAAAAGCCTTTCAATATTCATTCCTCACCGAACAACTCAATCAGCAATACGCCAACTTTCAGAATTTTGGTAAGATCATTCAATCGTTTAGCGGGATAGCTATTCTTATTTCATGCCTGGGGGTATATGGACTTGTACTGTTTATCGTGCAACGCAAAGTAAAAGAAATTGGGGTACGTAAAGTATTAGGTGCAAGCATTCC
The DNA here is from genome assembly GCA_019638395.1 of Cyclobacteriaceae bacterium. GTDB lineage: Bacteria > Bacteroidota > Bacteroidia > Cytophagales > Cyclobacteriaceae > ELB16-189. The sequence continues at coordinate 525,758 of JAHBTX010000003.1, read as the reverse complement.
ATCCATACTGGCCTTAATTTATAAAGACTTCGCCCTCTTGCTTCTGTTAGGCTTTGTGTTTGCCGTGCCGGCTTCGTATTATTTTTTGCAGCAATGGCTAACCAATTTCACCTACCGGATTGATATCGGGATTTTAACCTATACCATAAGTTTTATCCTTATTCTGATTATTGTTTCACTTACCATCAGTTACCAGGCGTTGCGCGCGGCACAAGCTAATCCGGTAAAGAGTTTACGCAGTGAATAAACCTTGAAATTTAAATTTTATGCTAAAGCATTACCTCACCGTTTCCTTTCGCAATTTGTTGCGCAACAAATTTCACAGCGCTATCAATATTTTTGGTCTTGCAATCGGCATAAGTGCTTGCCTCGTAATCTTTTTGTTAGTTCGATTTGAGCTGAGTTATAATAAAGGCTTTGTAGCCTACGATCGGATCTATAGAATTCATTCTTCTTTTTCAGGACTATTCTCGGGCCTTAATCGCGGAGCGCCCACTGCTACTGCACCGTACATCCAAGAAAATTTTAAAGGTGTTGAAGCGGTAACACATTTTCACACTTACTCAGCAACAGTGAAAGCGGCCAGTGGCACTCAACAAGATTTTGGTAATCAGGATAAATTAGCATTGACATCGCCTGACTATTTTAAAGTTTTTGATTCCTATCAATGGCTGGTTGGAAGTCCGGAGCAATCGTTATCGCAGCCACATAAGGTTGTGCTAACCAATGATAAAGCAAAACTTTACTTTGGTGATTTACCTGCCGATCAATACCTGAACAAAGAATTGCTCTATCGCGATTCACTCCGACTTACAGTTTCTGGAGTTGTGGCCAAACTTCCTTTTAATACCGATCTGGAGATTACTGATTTCATCAGTTTTGCAACAATCGAATCATCTTGGTTGAAAAAAAGTTATGGTCGCGTGGATTGGAGTAGTGTAAACAGCAGTTCGCAAGTATTCATTAAGGCAGATGCGAACACGACATACGCTGACATTGAAGCCCAACTCCCTTTATTGGCTGCGCGCTATAAAGAAAAGAGTACGTGGGATGCAGAAAATAAATTTAACCTTCAACCACTGGCCGATTTACATTACAACGCAGGTTCGGGCATTTTTGATTTTAGTCGTGAGCCGGCACACATGCCCACGCTTACCACACTTTCAATTGTAGCTATTTTGCTGCTGCTGATTGGGTGCATCAACTTTATTAACCTGGAAACTGCACAAGCAGTACGCAGGGCCAAGGAAGTGGGTGTGCGCAAAGTAATGGGCAGCGATCGGGCGCGGTTAATTATTCAGTTTATTGCAGAAAGTACACTCATCACCTTCATCAGTTTGTTGCTTGCACTGCCTTTCACGGAAGGTGGCTTGATTTTCTTTTCAGAGTTTATTCCGAAAGGTGTTGTTTTTAATGTAGTGGATGCGTTGCCTTTTTTAGGTTTGATTCTCGTAACAGTTGGTGTACTGGCGGGTGCCTATCCAGCCTTCATACTTTCTTCCTTCTTACCTGCACTGGCATTAAAAAATGCTACCTATGCAGGTAATTCTCAAAGCAGATCGGCTTTTTTAAGAAAGACGCTGATAGTTTTTCAATTTACGTTTGCACAGATACTAATTATCGGTACCCTGGTTGTAGGGTGGCAAATCCGCTTCATCCTGAATAAAGATCTTGGCTTTAGCAAAGAAGCTGTCATCTATTTTGATACTCCGTGGTGGGAGAAAGCAGAAAAAGTAGAATTACTTAAAAATGAAATCAGGAAGCTGAGTGATATAAAGAATTTATCCATGAGCCAGGCTCCACCATCGGCCAATGGCTGGAGTTCTTCCACACTTGAACACAAAAACAAGAATGGTACCAGCAAGGTGAATACATTCCGTAAAAACGGAGATACGGCCTACCTTGATTTTTATAACATCAACCTGTTGGCCGGACGAAATTTAGTTGAGTCGGACACGGTGAAGGAATTACTGATAAACGAAACCCTGCTTAAGCAGTTAGGTTTTGATTCGGCCGACAAAGCCGTGGGCGAGCTGGTAACATATAATAATGCCCAGCTACCCATTGTAGGAGTTGTAAAAGATTTTCACATCCAATCGATGCATAACGCTATTGAGCCGGTGGTGATTGGTTGCGAAAACAAATACTTTAGATGTTTTAACCTGCGTCTTTCAACTACCGAAGGTAGCAACCTTAATGCGGGCATTGCCAAAATTGAAGCTGCCTGGAAAGTAGTCTATCCCGATACGCCCTTCTCCTACACATTTCTGGATGATACCATTAAAAACTTTTACCAATCGGAGCAACGGATTTCAAAACTTATAAACACGGCAACCTTATTTGCTATTTTTATTTCATGCCTCGGGCTTTTTGGATTGGCTTCGTACAGTACTACCCAGCGAACCAAAGAAATCGGCATTCGAAAAGTACTGGGTGCATCGGTACAACAGATTACACTCTTGCTTTCGCGTGAGTTTCTGATATTTGTATTTATTGCGTTTGTGCTGGCAGTACCCATCTCCACTTGGGTATCCAACCGCTGGCTGAAAGGCTATGCCTATCATATTAACCTGAGCATCTGGATGTTTATGTTAACAGCCCTGGCAGCGTTGATTATTGCTTTCGTTACCATTAGCATTAAAACCATCCGGGCTGCACAACGCAACCCGGTTGAAAGCCTGAGGCATGAGTAGATTAACCTGGTTAATGCATAATCTAACCGGTTAAAACTTTTACAAACAACATGGGATGGCCGGCAGATTATTTTTACAGTTCAACTGCTATATTGAAACCAAATTATTTTCACTATGCTATTTAATTATTTGAAGATCGCGTTTCGCAATTTGAAACGAAACTCCATTTATTCATTTATAAATATTACCGGACTGGCGGTGGGTATTACCTGCAGTGTGCTTATATTTTTGTGGGTAGTAAACGAAAAAACCTACGATCGCTTTCATCCTAATTATGAACAACTAGGTCAGTTTTGGTTGCACAACGAGTTTAGCGATAACATTGCCAGCTACAATTCGGTACCGTTGCCCTTGTATGAGTTTATGAAAACGTACGATAGCCGTATAAAAAATACGGCCATTGCACATTGGCCTTATTCGCAACTGCTAACCGTGGGCGAAACCAAAATACGGCAGGAAGGACAGTTTGTTACACCCGAATTTTTGGAAATGTTTGCCTTTCCATTTATAAAAGGTTCGCCTGCCTCCCTACACGACCCATCGGCAATTTTGCTTACCGAATCGTTAGCTAAAAATTTATTTGGCGATGAAGACCCCATGAATAAAACCGTAGTGTTAGATAACAACTACAGTTTGCATGTTACCGGCATTTTGAAAGACTTACCTCAAAACTCATCTTTTCAATTTCGCTTTCTAGTACCCTGGGCCATTTTTGCCGGACAAGACTGGGTTAAGCAAAACCAAAATATGTGGGACGATCAATCGTTTCAGGTTTTTGTAGAACTGCAACCAGGAGCCCAACTCAAGGAGGTAAACGCCAGTATAAAAGATGTTATCCGTCAAAAAGAACCGGAAGAAAAAGTTGATTTGTTTATTCATCCATTGAAAGACTGGCACCTGCGCTCGCAATTTAAAAATGGTGTGCAAACGGCCGGAATGGATGAATATGTAAACGGGTTTACGCTTATCGCTGTTTTTATTCTGGTAATAGCGTGCATTAACTTTATGAATCTGGCCACTGCCCGCAGCGAGCATCGTGCCCGCGAGGTAGGTATTCGTAAATCGGTAGGCTCGCGCAGGAGCGACCTTATCTGGCAGTTTATTGGCGAATCGGTATTGATTACTACGCTCGCTTTTGGTTTGGCACTTGTATTAGTGGAGTTAACATTACCCTTATTCAACTCCTTGGTTGGGAAAAAACTTTTTATTGCCTACTCATCACCCTTCAGTTGGTTGTTGGCTATTCTGTTTATAGTGTTAACCGGTTTCTTTGCCGGAAGCTACCCGGCTCTTTACTTATCTTCATTTAGCCCGGTGCGGGTGCTAAAAGGCAAAGGCGTGGGTAATCAGGCCATTGCGCCCCGCAAGTTTTTGGTATCGCTCCAGTTTTTCTTTTCCATTTGCCTTATCGTGGGCATGGTGGTTATCTACAAACAAATAGAATATGTAAAAGCACGCGACATTGGTTATAACCGCAATGGCTTAATTATGATAACCAGCAACGAAGAACTAAACAACAAGTATAATACGCTGCGCGAACAGTTGCTTGCATCGGGTAAAGTAAAAATGGTTACCACTTCCAGCAGCCCTATCACAGCTATCTATGGAAACAATATTTTAGACTGGCCCGGCAAACCAGCCGATCGTGAAATACTTTTTTCGAGAGTATTTATTGGGAATGACTACCCGGAAACGATGGGCATTGAAATGATAGAGGGTCGGGCCTTTTCGCAAGCATTTAAAAGCGATACGGCTGCTATGATTTTGAACCAGGCAGCAGTAGATGTGATGGGCCTTGAAAACCCCATTGGTGAAACCGTTACATTGTGGAGCCGCAAGTGGACAGTGGTGGGAATTATGCACGATGTATTAATGACCTCGCCATTCAAAAGTGTACAGCCCGGCTTTTTTTTATTTGGGCCCGATGGAGGTGAGGTAATTACATTACGGCTAACCGAAACCCAGGATCTAACAGCATCGCTGAAAACAATCGAATCAATATTTAAAACACTTAACCCTGCCTACCCTTTCGAGTACGAATTTGTGGATCAATCTTTCGACCAAAAGTTTGCCAATATTAATATGATTGGAGTATTGGCTTCTGTATTTGCCGCGTTGGCTATTTTAATTACCTGCCTGGGCTTACTGGGCCTTGCCACCTTTACAGCCGAACAGCGTACTAAAGAAATCGGGATTAGAAAAGTGTTGGGCGCTACCAACTTGAATATTGTTACGCTTATTTCAAAAGACTTTACACGGTTGGTTTTGGTTGGGTTTGTATTCGCCTCGCCTGTTGCCTGGTTCGGTTTAAATTACTGGCTCGAAAACAGTTACAGTTATCGAATCAGCATTGCATGGTGGGTTATACCGGCTGCCGGTTTGGTGGCGCTATTGCTTACACTGTTGATTGTTACCACACAGGCATTAAGGGCTGCATCGGCAAATCCATCAGAAAGTTTACGCAGCGAATAAATTTTAAATAGTACATAGGGGTAAAGCCGGTGGTGCTTGTCTTACTACCAAATGCTACTACTATGAAAAAAAACTTATGGATTGCCGTACTGGCTTTCATTTCGATGACGGCCACAGCCCAGGAACAGGAATTTGAAAAACAACTTAAGTATTTCAATAAGATCACGATTTCGCCCAAAATACATTTGGTGCTAACCCAGGGTGAGCGCGAATCCATTAAACTAACTTACTCCAATATTAATCTTGGGCAAATTAACATTACGGTAGAAGGTGAAAAACTAAGGGTTTATTTAGACGATGCGCGCATTGTTGATAAGCGTGAGATTTATGATGACCACGGCAAACGCAGCATCTATCACGATGCAACAGTAACCGCCCACATAACCTTTCGCGATTTGCGGTTACTTGAAATCCGGGGTGATCAGGACGTAACTGTTAATCAAATTGTAGATGTCGATCACCTACTGATTCGCGCTTATGGCAGTGCTGATATTACCATCGATTCGTTACAAGCCCGATCGCTTAAAGTTGTGGCTTATGGTGAGAACCGGATTAAGTTCAAAGCCGGCACAGCCGGTACACAACGTTATGTGCTTTACGGAGAAAACAGAATAGACAGCCGCAACCTGAATGGCCACAATATTAGCAGCAGCATTTGCGGTGAAGGCAGATTGAATGTAAATGCTTCGGATGAAGTAAGAATAAATGCGATTGGTGAACCGGAGATTAATGTGAGTGGTACTTCTTTTATTAATAAAGGTCTGGTAATCGGGCGGGCATCTATCTTGAAGGAAAATTAGCAACAGGGAAACAGCGCGAGCTTAGAAAGTAGCAAAAAACTGGGATAATAATCCCAAAATGGTAATATTCTCTAAAAAAGATGCAAAAAATAATAGTTACCATACACAATAAAATCAATGATAACTGGTACTATATACCTTGAAAATAGGCCAAAAATTGGGTTTATTTTTTTGAGTGGCGTTTTTTATAGATTTTAATGATCTATTTTTGCCCGGCTTCTTACATGGGCCTTATTATTGATGATTACCGGGCAAACCTTTTTGTATGTACTCCTTCAGGATTCTTTTGCGAAATGCTGCGTTCATTTTTTTAACTGCACTTTCAACTTCCGCCTTAGCTCAAAACTATACCACATTAGCCTCAGGCGCATGGACAACACCCGCCAATTGGAGTAATACTTCGGGGTGGGGAACCACCACACCCTCCACTACCGGTGGGCACACCTCTGGCACCGCTACCGTTAACCACAACATGGTAGTAACCGGTAATTACGCTTTAGCCAGCGCCACACTTTTAATAAATGCAGGGCGATCGGTAACTGTTACTGGAAATTTTTCAGTTGGTGGTGGTGGTACTGTTAATGTTTATGGTACACTGGAGATAAATGGCGATGTTACTTTAAACTCAAATCTGAATATATACCCGGGTGGTCAGGTAATTGTTCACGGAAGTTTAACCGTTAACAGTTCTAACTACTTAACTGTAGGAACCAGTGTGGCCCCGCCACCTTATGCCGACCTGATTGTATATCAAAACATTGTTTCGAACTCAAGCGGTGATATTACAGTAAACCGTAATGGACGCGTGGCAGTATTTGGAAATGTTACTGCTGCCGGAGGCGGTACCGTATTAACGGTGAACAACGGAGCGCAGGTTTACATACATGGCAACATCAACTTTAGTGGTGGTGGTAGCCAGATCACCAATAACAACACAACTAACCCCTACGGCTTATATGTTAACGGAACTATTACAAACTCGGGTGGTGGCAGCACCACATCAGGAAACACCGCCAATCAAGCTACCATGCAAAGCACTAACCCAACGTTTAGCAACTGGGTACAAAATATTCCCGGCAGCCCTATGCCTGTTGAATTGATTTATTTTAAAGGGGAATTACAGAATGGCCTCGTAGTACTTACCTGGGCTACCGCCTCTGAACTTAACTTTTACAAATTTGAGATAGAACATTCGGTTAACGGCCGCAGCTATCAGACGGTGGGCCAGCTATACGGTGCCGGTTTCGATACGTATGAAAAGCATACTTATACATTTTCTGCTTCCGCCCCGGCATGGCGTAATTATTATCGCTTAAAGCTGCTGGATAAAGATGGTTCGTTTGAGTACTCACACGTAATTTTAATTGAGAGCGAAGCCGATTTAAAAGCAGAAGTTTTCCCCAATCCGGCAGTAGATCATATTTCTATCCATATCAACTTTGAGCCTTCGCTGAACGACCGCGTAAATGTGCTCGACCCAACCGGCAACATAGTTTTGTCATTGGCTTTGAATACCCTTGAAACGGAAGTAACAATCGGGCACACATTGAAGCCGGGTGTTTACTTTGTTAAATTTCAAGGCAGCGTTAAAAAAACAGTGCGCTTATTGGTTCAATAGCTTTAAACAATTTTTAACCGGTATTTTTAAGGTTTGGTTAACTTTGAAAATGCCCGAGGTGCCTTATCATAAAGGTTCGCTTTTCTATCAAAAGACTGGTTCCGGTAATAATGTTGTGCTCTGGTTTCATGGGTTTGGTCAACAACACCAGGTGTTTGATAAGCTAGTTAATCCTTCGCAGGGCAATTGCACCCATTATAGCTTCGATCTGTTTTTTCATGGCAATAGTAATTGGGCGACTGATACACCGATCACCCATCAGGATTTACAGGCGATATTTCAGCAGTTTCTGATTGACAACAATATCAACCGCTTTAGCATAGTTGCCTTCAGTATCGGATGCCGGTTTGCGCTTGCGCTTACAAAAGCTTTTCCAGATAAAATTCAAAATCTGATACTGCTTGCACCCGATGGTGTTCAGTTTCGGTTTTGGTATTGGTTAGCAACCTATCCGGTTGTATCACGAAAAATTTTCAGCCACCTTGTTACCCGCCCTGCTTTCTGGCACCGGCTGCTAACCTTCCTGGAATTTACTCATTTGATTGACAAGCGGTTGTTACGCTTCGCGCAACGCCAGATGGACAGCCAGTACAAACGCCAGCAGGTTTACAAAACCTGGGTTAATTTCCGCCACCTGAAAATCAATACCACCACATTTTCTAAGTTAGTAACCGATAACCGCATTCTTGTAACACTTATTGCCGGCTTGCGCGACAGGCTGGTGCCGGTAAGCCTTGTCGAAAAATTAAGAAACACTGTTCCAAGCGCACGACTCCATAAATTCGATACACACCACAACGATCTGATTGGTACAAGCCACGAGGTTATCTTCAAAGTTTTGAACAATCAATAATTTATTTACATTCGGGTACTAAAACACTTTACTGCTATGTCAAAAGGAATGGATCGTAAGAAAGAAGAAAAGAAGAAGCCCGCTAAAACCTTAAAAGAAAAAAGGGCCGAAAAAAGAGCGAAGAAGGCCAATGGCTGAATTCGGTTCTCAAAAAGTAAAAGCGCCTCACCGGGCGCTTTTCAAATTTTAAAAACACACTATGAAGCTGACTATTCTTGCTCTTATCATATCCATGCCAGCACTGGCTCAGGACTCGCTCTATCAGAAAAAAGTATTTCAGGCATCAAACGGTCTGGCACTCCCCTACCGCATACTACTACCGCAAGATTACGATCCGCAGAAAAAATACCCGGTAATACTTTTTCTGCATGGAGCCGGTGAGCGTGGTAGCGATAATGAAAAGCAATTGGTGCACGGTGCCAAACTTTTTCTTACACCTGAAAACAGAAAAAACTTTCCGGCCATTGTGGTGGCCCCGCAATGCCCCACCGATAATTACTGGGGCAGTGTTAGTGTTGATCGAACAACCAGCCCATTTACACTTTCGTTCGATTACTCCCGGCCTGCAACTACAGCACTTAGTGCTGCTATTGAGTTGGTTAAAAAAATTATTGCCGAGGAAGGTGTAGATAAGAAACGTGTTTATATCACGGGTCTTTCAATGGGTGGTATGGGTACATTTGAAGCTGTGTACCGATACCCCAAACTTTTTGCGGCAGCAGCACCCGTTTGCGGAGGTGGTGATGCCAGCCGCTACACCAAACAAGCTGCTAAAATTCCTTTCTGGATTTTTCATGGCGATGCCGATGCAGTTGTTAGTGTGAAAGAATCGCGTGCCATGGTAGCAAAGTTAAAGTCGCTTAAGGCAAGCGTAAAATACACCGAATACGGGGGCGTAAATCACAACAGTTGGGATAATGCTTTTGCTGAGCCCGACTTTGTGAAATGGTTGCTTTCAAATTAAGAATGAACATGCTCCATCAACAGCACTTGCGTACGCTTAAAATTTCTTTAAGGTCGCGTGTTATAAATTAGCGTCACTATTGGGTTAGCGTTAACACAAGTTCTTCTTCAAAATCCCAAAATACCTGCCGTAGCTTCGTATCACCATCGGTACCGTAGTTAACAAAAAAAATCATTAACCGATTTTGAGCAGTTGGGAACGCAAACAGATCAGCACTATAGCCCAAGTCGCGACCAGAATGACCAACGCCTGTATTGGTGGTAAAGTTTTTAAACTTACGCATCATGCCCACCCCTAAATCATTTTTTTCATCTTCCGGAAGAAAACTCATCATCGTGGCCAGGCTTTCTGCACTAATGATTGTGTTGTTAAAATACACTGCATCCATAAATTTCATTAAGTCTAACGTGGTGCTGTAAACACCACCATATCCATTGCCACTTCCGGTAATCAGGTTCGACACGTTTACAATGGTATTGTTGTTATAAAGATCATAATATCCTTGTGCGGTAATACCGGGTAATGCTTCGCGCGATTGATAAAAGGTACTGGTCATACCCAAGGGCTCCCAAATCATTTCGCGAAGTGCCCGGGCATGTGAATATCCAAGCACTTTATCTAAACACATTGCCACAAAAATGGTATTGGTGTTGCTGTATGATACCCCTGCATTAGGTGAAAAGTACGGGGCTTTACCATAAACGTACTTCAGTAATTCTTCAGCCTCCCAGTTTTTGTTTGGATTGTTCAACACAGCTAAGTAAAATTCAGAATCGGTAATAAGATCGTAAAAACCGGTTGTGTGTTGCATGCAATTTCTCAGGGTTACTTTATCGGCATTTTTCAGTTTCGCAATAATTTCAGGGTCGAGGTACTTTGAAATCGGATCATCAATATTTAATAAACCACGTTCTTGAAGCATGAAAGCAAGCGTACCAACCATAAACTTGGTAATACTAGCCGATTTAGAAGGGTGGCACGGCATAAAAGGGATTTTACGATCAAGATCAGCTTTGCCAGCATAACCAATCCACGTACCTTCTTCATCGCGTACTAATGCGGAGATGCCGGGTAAGCCTTTCATAACGTACTTATCCAAAATTGATTGATATACATCAGCCTTTGAATGGGCAACGAAATCTGTAAAAGCACATGCTGCTGTTGGGTTAATATCAGCTTCCCGGCAACCCAAAAACGGTACCAACATTATTATTACACTAATAGATAGGCGCATACTTATGCTCGGGTTAATGATTTATGAACTCCCAATTGAATAATATTATAAGGCAGCAACGGTACATACGACCGAACAAATGGCCCTTGCATGAGAACACCATACGTAAGTGTTGTATGCCAGGTGCTATTAATTTTATACCTACCAGAAAAAGAAAGCCTGGCCATTCCCTGTGCTCTACCCAGGTTGGTGATTTTTTTATACTCGCCATCAGCACTTAACTCAAAACGATCAGTAGCAGGTATGGAATGCAGATAGCCCAACCCCAGGTGAGCGCCCAATGAAAATTTCTTTCCGGTTTCTAAACGATAGATGGTTTCGGTGTAGAGCGGAATACTATGCTGAACAAACCGATGGTAGATATAACCCAGGTTAAATGATTGTTCCCATGCATGCTTACCGGCCGTCTTCCATACCAGCCCGGTACCAACGGTTATACTGGGATGATAATTGGTATAAAATAATTGAGGTGCACCCACAAAAGGTAATGCGGTAATGGCATTACCACTTTCAATATGCAAAGACGAGAATACTTGAGCCTTGCTTACAGGTAAATGTAATAACCCACAAAGTATGTTAATAACCAATATCTTTTTGAGGCACATAGCTTTTACTTGTTTTAATAAAAATTATAAATAACATCACAGGGTGTTGGTTCGGGCAAAATCTTTTTCCTTTAGCCTGACAACCCATGAATTTGGGAGCGGCTTACCCGAATGAAAATCCTGAATTAACCGTAACAGGGTTTTGCGCGAGTATTTAATCCGGTAATAAACACCGATACCCGATGCCAGGTAAAATACAACTACTCCAGCCACTACAATAGCCTGAGTTTTCTCGGAAGGATCGTCCTTACCGGAAAGCCCAGCGCCTATAGCAGTTGTTGCACCTATTAACGGAGTTATTACAAGAGAACCTGCACCTATCCAAATGGCTTTATTCGCATCATTACGTTTTCTAAAAAATAAATTTACGAGCGCGATGAGGCTATCGTTCTTTTCTGATAAGGCTATAAAATCTAACTTCTTTAAAGAAGTAGCCTTTTTGTTTTCATACGAAACTACTGTTTGACCATCGGCACACGTACCGGTTAATAGAAAAAATGCGAGCATTATATTTCTCATAAATTCAATAGGTTAATCCTTGTTTTCAGTTTTCTGTAGTGTTCCGTTTTCATAAACCTTAAATAACAAATCGCTATGTTGTATTTGTACGGAAGGCGATCCGGTAACAGGGTTGCCGCCTGGCAATAACCAGCGTTGTTCAAATTCAAATTTTAACATGTAGTAATCATCCTTTTTACGCAGGCTGGTTGTAAGCAGGCGCTGATCTAACAGGTCGAAGGTCTGGTAGCTTTTAAATTGAAGTGCAGTTAATCGGTAGTGTCCTTTATCCATCGATTGTTCAATCGGCCAGGCTACATACAAAATCTGTTCATGGTCCTCAACACCGGATAAAGCAATAATAACGTTGCGATTAAAAAGGGTGGTTGAGAATACCGTATCTGGTAAAATCTCATCTGTAAAAGCCAGGGCCGTAAAAGATTCTACCGAAGCCACATTTACATCCAGGTAAATCAACGACTCAGAAAATTCCTGCTCGCTTTCAATTGATGGAGCAGGCTTCACTTCACCGTTTTCAAGTTCTATTTTTCCGGCTTTATTAATATAGTAACCGGCCGCATACGATGGCCCGACTGTTTCTTCACGCCCGGTAACTTCAGTTATAGTAAACCGATTGAGATCTGAAAAACGAAAGTTGCGCTGGTAAAGTACACCAGAGGCACCAATCACCAAATGATCTACTACCCGGTTATCATCATCGAGCGTGAAAATAATATCATATTCTTCCTCCTCCAGTACATTACCTGTAATTAGCTGAAGCAGGTAAACCTGAGCTGAACCCACAGAACCCAGTTGCACACAATAAATTTGGCTTTCGTTAGCGCTCATTAATTCATTAAGCAAAATTTTGGCAGATGATTGGTGAAACTGAATCAATTCATTGTATGATTTATCAAAATCAACAGGAGATTTCAATTCAATAGAATCGAAAAGGGTAAGTAAGCAGGTTTGCACCTGATTACCCGAGGCAGTAACGGGAGTTCCGTAAGCCAGGGTTTCTGGTGTGGAAACCGATGGTATCGAAGTTAAACAACTATCGGTCGTTTGATTGCACGAATAAAATAATACGACTAACAGCAAGGCAGGTAGAAAAGAAATTCCTGGAGCTAAAGCTTCTTTTTGTTTTAAGCAGTTACCGAATGCGTTGATGACCTGGGTTTCAGATTTTATCTTAGCTTTATCCATACCAGAAGTACTTAACATGGCCATAATAGTTATTGAAAGAATACAGGTTGTTGACTACCCAAAAAGAAAGATTCAAACTCCAGGTTGCTTTTGTATTTTGAGGGTGGGCTACCGGCAAACTGTTTAAATTCATGAATCATGTGCGCCTGATCGTGATAGCCCAACTCTACTACAATATCCAGCATGCTACACTTTCTTTTTAACATAGCAATAGCCCGGTTAAACCGAAGAATTTGCATGTACCGCTTAGGTGTAACACCTATCACCAATTGAAATTTTTTCTCAAGATGCCGATCGCTGATGCCCAGCTTTCGGGCCACCTGCTCCACCCGTACATCGCCTTGATGCATCATGTGAAGTGCTTGCGAAAGCTGGTGATCATTCTGTGTGGATGCGCTGCTTATCTGTTTACATAAAAAATCCTCCAACCGCTTTTTTCGTTGGAAGTTATTTTGTGCCTGTCGGATATCGTACACCAACTCGTTCGATGCACGCCCGAGAATGTCCTGCAGCGGTACTGCCCGATCCGTTAATTCTTTCATGGGCACACCAAATAATGCGGTAAAAGAGTGTGGCCAAAATTCCACGGCCATATTTTTTATTTCACCGACAAAATCAAGATCAAGCTGATAGCGTGTAATGGGACCCAAAACACCACCCTCCGTTACCGGATTTGTTTTGCCATCGGCTACATGCACGGTATGAAAACGATCGCCATATAAAAACTCCAACGTGGGTATAACATATGGCAGAACGGGTTGCCGGTATCGGGATACTTCCGGAAAGGAACCTTCATAAAAACAGATTCGCTTAACATACCTTGCCAAGGTATCATTCGGGCTCCATGTAATAAATTTGAACATAAGCGTAGGTTTGTAAGCCAGTATTTTCACTTCGTAGTTGGCTTACCAAAGTTGCCTGCTTATACTATGCGAAATGACACCATTGCGTAACTGTAACGCCCGGGTTAGTAAGTGTTAAGGATTGGGGCTAACCATGTGTTGGCGCGGATACCGCATTAAAGAAAACCGGCCTTCGCAGTTACGGGCAAAATGGAAATCAGCGCTGTTGCCTCCTGGGAAATAATCATTGTGAGATAAAAACAAATGCAGAATAGATCTGCATAATGTCTTCCAATAATTGAGCATCTTCTGTTTGGATCAGATACAATGTGTACACTTCTGCTTTTTCTTTATCTTTTAAACCGCCCACAGAAGGCGTTAGAAACGATTTATTACGAGAAAGACGCTGCCCCTGATAACCCGCTACCTTTTCATTAAGATTAAACAACGAAAAATACGCGGCCGGAACATTATCTACTGAAACAAGTATGTAGTTATCAAATTCAGCATGTTGAATTTCAAACTTCTTTCCACGAAAATGTCCTTCAAGTCGTTGTACCTGCTGAGGGCCCATGCTCATTTCATTCTCGGTGTACCATCCACCCCACAGATTTAGTTTTTGTTTGCCCGTACGCACAGTATCCGAATAATCTGTTTCCTGCACATACACGAATTGTCCGTATAAATCATCTTTCCAAAATACTTCACCAACAATAGGAGAAGCAAGACTTACATTTATCCTGTCGGTGCGTGTCCATTGCTCGGTTTGTATAATATAATTAAAGCGGATTTTTCGTTCCTGGTCCGGATCAAATGTTACAGTTGCCCTGCGTTCAATTTCTTCATTTACAGTGTAGCTTACATTAAAGCCGGTAACTCCAGATAAAATTCCTGATACCAGGCGATCTTTATTCAATAAGCGACCTTTCGTAATTACGGCACCTTCTTTCACCTTAAATAAATTAATAAGTGTTGAGTCTTTTTGAATTTCGAAATAGGTATGCCCCGATGTGGTTGAGGCCCGAAGCATTAAGAAAGTTTCACGATTAGGTAACCACGCATCCAGCTTGTGCTTTTCGTCTTCAGCAGAACCCACGCGGATCACTTTAGGTTGCAGAGGCCGCAGGCCAAGCACCTCATCGGTTGTTTGACAAATAAACCGAATAAAATCACTTTGGCCCAACCAACGTGCTGTTTTAAAATATAATGAAGCGGATACAGGTTCAATCTCGTGACGGATCTTATTGTTTAAAATCACACCGCTCTTATCGCGAATAATAATATCAATGTCCCAATAAATGGCATAACCAGTTGTTGCCCTTGTTATGGCTGAATTGATACTGATATAGTAGTCAGCAGCAGTGGGTATTGTTTTAGGAAACTTATTTTTTGCTTTACCAAACCCCATGATAACCTGATAGCCAACTTCCTGCGGCATCAACACCTCATCACATTTCAGGTATTTAACCAGGCTATTTGCAATTGTTTGAAGTACAGAATCCTTTACATATCGGTAATTAAAATAATTCGGAATAGTTCGCTCCTCTACCCAACGAAGTGAATGATTGATTTGAACCACCTGTGCGCGCTTAGCTTGTGCTTGAAGCGATATGGATAAACAAAAAAATATCCAGAATAACAGATTTGATTTTGTCATGATGTAAATGCTTAATTATTATCAACCATGGGCGTTTTTGAACTAAGGCATTAACTACAGATTTTTGTTGCCCGAAAGCTGGATCGGCTAACAAATCAAAGTTGTTTGATTTGGTTTTACCAATGCACACGAATGTGTAACTGCTCGATTTGATTTAGTAAGTGTGGAATTTGGTGTTTAACCCAAACTACCGGAGCGGAAGCCGAGCGAGTAAATCCGCCTTCTTTCGGGCCGAGACTTCTATTTCGGAACCATCGGCCATTACAGCAACCCCACCCTGGCCTTTGCGGTATTCAACTAAGTGAGCTAAGTTGATCAGGTGGCCGTGATGCACGCGCACAAAGGTTTCTGCACTCAGTAATTCTTCGTACTCCTTTAGCGTTTTGGAGACCAAAACAGAAGGCTCGCCCTGAAGATGAAACGAAGTGTAGTTGCTGTCCGACTCCAACCGAATAATATTTTTAATGGGGATAAACCGATAGCCGGTTAGCGTTGGAATAGCAATTTTATCCATGCTTTGCTGATGTTGATGAACCTGGCTCAGCAAACTTTCAATTTGTTGTAATGAGGTACGAATATGCGCTTGTTCATTAAACCTTTTAATTGAATCTACCACATCCGCAGCACTTACTGGCTTTAGCAAATAGTTAAGAGCATTAAACTGAAATGCCCGCAAGGCATACTTATCATATGCCGTTGTAAAAATAACCTCGTAGTGAATGTCGCGCGAACGCTGAAGAACAGAAAAACCATCTTCACCGGGCATGTTTACATCTAAAAAAACCAAGTGTGGGCGGTGCGTGTAAATAGCTTTTACGCCTTCGGCTGCAGAAGAGCATGTTTGCCGAATATTCACCTCGGGGCAATGATCGTTTAGTTTAGCCACAAGCGAATCAATGCAGGGCGGTTCATCGTCAATAATTACAGCGTTAATTTTCTCAGCGGCTTGCACAAGCGAAAGATAGCAATTATCAGGCGGTAGCGGCTAAAGCCCTTTCCAGAAAAATAATTATTTCGGTACCGGTTGCATTGCCTGCGGCATCGGAAAGGTCGGCTATTTCGAGCCGGGCGAATACCCCATGCGATGATTTTAACAAATTCAATCGTTCTGTTGTAATTCGGATTCCCATGGATTGGTGGCCTCGTCCATCAAGTAATTTATGGTTGGCTGCTGCTGCCCGTCCAATACCATTATCTTTGATACGAACCATAACTTGTTCCAGTGTACCTTCTGCGCTGATTTCAATTTTTCTATCGGGCAACAAACTTGGACCGATGCCGTGTATAAGCGCATTCTCTACAAAAGGCTGAAATAAAAGTGGTGGAACCTGGAAGTCCAATAACGCATCGGGTACCTGAATGGTATAGGAAAATGACTGTTGAAATCGCATCTGTTCAATGGATAAAAAAACTTCGAGGCAAGAAAATTCTTGTTCTAAAGTAATAAGTGCATGTTCTGAGTTTTCCAAAACTTGCCGAACCATTTTTGCAAACCTGGTAAGTAAATCGGAAGCTTTATGGCGTTCATTTTTAAGAATAAAACCATCGGCAGCAGCCATGCAATTGAAAATAAAGTGCGGGTTCATCTGCGCGCGCAGGGCTATTTGCCGGGTTTCTGCAATACGGGTATTCAACTCAAATAACTCGCGTTCTTTTAACATAACTTTTTTACGCGACTGTACATCGCGCGCATATATAATGATGCCGGCCACCAATGCTACTAGCAGCAACGAGCCAATCATTACAAAAACTAATAGTTGCCGTTTCTTTTCCTGCTCTATTTGGTTCAGTTCATTATCAAATTTTAATTGCACTATTTGTTGTTCTTTCAACTGGGTTTGATATTTGGTTTCCAACTCGGCAGCCGTGCGAAGTATATTCTGATCGTAGATACTATCCTGGTAGTTCCACGCTTCTGAAAGTGATGTGAATACACCTGCCGCTTGCCCGACTGCTTTGTAGTACCGGGCATTTGCCTTGTACGCTTCAACCAACAATGATTTTTGTTGGGATTGTTTTGCAAAAGCCAACGCTTGAGAAAAATAACGATTTGCTTCCTGTAGTTTTTTAGCATTCAACGCAGCGTCTCCCAACTGTATGTTAATGAATACTTTGTTTTCCAAACTACCCAGATCATTGCTCAGCTCGCTGCTTTTCTGCAAGTGTTGGGCTGATTGCCGCTTCGATTCCTCCTGTAAAGAATCTTTTTTTAAGATGCGGGCCAATTGCACATGCGCATCGGCCTCTGCTCCTTTGTCATTGATGCGGGTTGCTAAAGCAAGCGACTTTTCGGTATAGATGCGGGCAGAGTCCTGCCTACTCAGTTGGTCATAAGCCTTACCAATATTGAGGTAGGGTTCAATAGCGCGATGTTCCCTTCCCAGCTTTATGAAAATTGAAACAGCAGCCTGATAATAGGCAATCGATTCTTTCCATCTGCGCTGCGCGAAAACCTCCCCACCCAGGTTGTTCAATAAACTTGCTTCGTTACTTTTATCATTCAGGCTTCTGTAAATTTCCAACGACTTTAAAAAATGTTCTATTGCCAAATCGGTTTGCTGACGCTTATTGTAATAATTGCCCAGCAATAACTCGTAACCAGCGGTATAGCGGGCATCGTTCAGATTTTTCACCAGCACTTCTAACTCCTCCATCAATCTGGATAAAGGCATGGCAGCCCAGTTTTCCAATTGCATATAAACATCGGCCAGGCGTTGGCGCGCTCTTACCTGTAACGCCAATACCTGCTCCTTATCGGCAAGGGCAATAGCCTCTTGTAAAAAGTACGCAGCACTATCCCTTCTGCTTAATTCAAAATAACCCATACCCGCGAAAAGTGAGAAAACACATTTGGACGAATCGTGATTATGAAGTTGCGATAATGCTATACCCTGCCGCGCGGTACTCACGGCCAATGGAAAATCACCTGCCTGGCCAGCCGATGAAATTTTACGCAGGTAGGCTTGCCGCTGTACGGCAAACGATTCGGACTGCCCCTGTGCAGTTAGCGACAGGCAGCAGCTAATTAGTACCTGAAAAATAAATCGACCCATCATAACAAGAAGGTGAAAATAATAAATTCCAATCCTTTTTCTATCACCTTAAGGTTGGTGTATTTAAAGTCCAAAACCTGATACTTTGAAATACCCGGTTGTGTTCGGGTTTTTACAATCATTAACAGAATACCACGTTTACTTTTGATTAAAAAAAATGTATGAAACATCTTAGACTACTTTGGATTCTTTTTTTAGCGGGTATTTCTTTTTTGTCATCGTGCAATGAGGAGGAAGATATTCCGGTTGATAACACGCGCACGTTACTTACCAACGGCACAGCTAAAGTCTGGAAAATCAGTGCCCGAAAATTTAATGGTGTGGATGATTGTATTGGCGCATGCGAATTAAAGTATAGCAAGTGGCGGTTCAGCGATAATAACCAACTTAAACTATCAACTTACACCTGTTTAGCAGAACCTTGCGAAGATGGTTTAAGCATGATTTCGCAGGATGCCGACACCTTCACCTGGGCACTAAATGGCAAACAACTTACATTAGGAGGTTTTTTTAATGTTACCATTGTTTCTATATCAGAAACTGAACTTAAGTTACGTACAGACATTGGTGGATTTATTCAAGATGAAACATTTATAGCCGTTGCTGATGATCCGTTTCCAACACGAACCCAATTTATTGCCGGAACCAACAGTAAGGTATGGAAGTACGAAAAACGAATCGTTAACGGAGTTGAGGTTCCGCTTTCGGCTTGTTTGTTGGCTACCCGTTTTACAAATTTTGCCAATGGGAATCTTACTACAACATACACCAATGGATGCCTTACTAATACAACCGGAACCTGGCGGTTTGAAGATGCTGAATCTACTTATGTCTCAGCGCGAGAAGGCGGGCCAACCATTCACTTTAATATTTGGGAAATCAGCCATGAGCGCCTGGTTATATCGTACATAGATGGCATGGGCAATCAGGTAGTATTGTACCAGGTACCGGCAGAATCTTAAACACTTAGCCTTTGCGATTTGCCGGCACTGTAAAATAAAATACCGACCCTTTACCTTCCTGGCTCGATACCCATATCGAGCCACTACCTTGCTCGGCAAACTCTTTGCAAAGTTGTAATCCAAAACCCGATCCTTTTTCACCACCTGTACCAATTGTGCTGGTTCGGCTTTCCCATTCAAATAAGCGAGCCACCCGCTCGGGTGAAATCCCTGCACCGGTATCATGCACGCCAATTTCAATAACGTCATTATCAACACGGGCTGAAACCGTAATGACTCCCTTGTTTGTAAATTTATTAGCATTGAGAAGGAGATTCCTAAGAATTGCCTTTACCAGGTTTTCATTGAACCAACCCTGTGTGGCTGTTTCAATTTTATTATACACTACGTTGTTCTTTTTCTCAAACTGATGCCGGTTGTCATTAATAATATCTTCCACCAGCGGGTATAAAGGTGCTTTTGAAAATTTGAGTAGGGTTTGTGCAAATTGCAAGGCAGCCCATTCCAACAAATTGTTGAGCAAACTGCTGGCTGCTGTAAATCCTCGCTTTACATCGGGTAAAAATTCTTTGAATTCTGCCTGCGACAGGTTGTGGTTTTCAACCAGATGTAGCAACCCAAACAGCGAGTTAAGCGGGCTGCGTAAATCATGGCTAATTACTGAAATCAATTTACTGTTTGCATCGTTAAGCCGCTGTAGCTCCAGCACTTTCTTGCGGAGTTCCATGTGTTTTACTACCTGTTTTGCCAAAACGGAAAGATAGTAGCGTTGATCTTCGGTGAGTTCGCGTGGTTTTGTATCCAATACGCACAACGAACCAAACCGAAAACCATCCGGATTTATAAGCGGCATACCGGCATAAAACCGGATATCGGGGTTACCGGTTACCAGCGGATTATTTGAAAATCGTTTATCGAGGGTTGCATCTGTCACTATCAGCATACGGTCATCTAAAATCGTGTGAGCGCAAAATGCTTCTTCGCGCGGCCCCACACTATGTTGCAAACCAACTTTTGCTTTCAACCACTGGTGGGTAGAGTCTATTAACGTTATAGCCGACATTGGCATGTTACAAATGCGCGAAGCCATTTCAACCAAGTCATCAAAATCGCGTTCGGGTGGTGTGCCCGTTAGCTGGTATGCGCGCAAAGCCTCTACCCGCTCCTCATCGTTTTCGGGAATTTCTATCATCGGTATTTAATTTAAAACTCTCACAATCGTGCCTCCATTCAAGATAGGCCACGTAAATAAGCTTTACAACAAAAATTTTATGTGCCGGCATTTTAAGAGCAATAGTATATAAGCTGTTGAGTTACTATAGGGCCAAGTCTGGCTATAACCCAACCCCCATTTACAGCATGCTAGTACTGCGCTTTATTAACTACCTGCATTATGCAAAACTAAAAACTTACTAAGGCGGATTAATCCATGTGAGTGTTAACAATAATATAACCTGTATAGAGGCCTCCATTTTGCGGAGCATTATACCTTGCGCAGTTTAAATCGTATTGAATGTTCAAACTTTTTGCGATCAACTCCATCCGGAGCCGGATGGTTACCAGTTTTTTACTACTCACTTTTTTAATTCTGGTTCTTGCCTTAGTGTCGTTTATTACCCTTAACCGAACTATGGAAGTTGCTCGTACACATAGTAACATAAATAAACTTGAAATTATTACCCTTAACCTTATTCAAAACGATTCGCACTTTTTAGAATTAGAAACCCTACAGGAAAACTACTTCAGAACTCATCAAAGTAATTTTTTACTTAAGCGCGATAGCCTCAACCAGAGCATTGAAGAAAAAATTAGCGAACTGAAAAAAGAAGAACCATCCACACTTCGGAGCAGTCTATTAGCCTCGCTAAACGGAATCGACAGCCTGTTGCAACAGTATAACAAAGTGTTTGCGCGGTTAGAAGGTTTAATCTATAAAAAAGGTTTCAAAGATTACGGCCTGGAAGGAGCCATGCGCTATAATGCCCATCAGTTGGAAGAATCGATACCTAAAAGTAACATAGCCGATTTATTGTATCTGCGAAGGCATGAAAAAGATTTTCTATTACGCCACGATACTACCTATCTCATAGCCTTTCAACTACGGGCTAAGGATCTTCTGGCTCAACTTAACCGGCATTCGCAAAAAAATCAACAGGCAATTGAACTGTTAAAGGGTTATAGCAATTTATTCTTAGATATTGCCGCAATTCAACTAGAAATTGGTCTAAATGAAAAGAATAGCCTGCATTTTGTACTCAACTCGTTATCATCGCTTATTAGTGAAGAGTTTTACCGGTTATCCGAATATTCTTACAAGCAATCATCTATAGAACAAGAAAATGCCCGGTTGCTATTTGTGTTGGCCCTTCTGGGAGCTATTCTGTTTTCAATATTTTCTGCATATTGGATCTCCAAACGACTTACGGAGCCTATTACATGGCTCTCGCGTTTAGTTAATAACTCCATACAAACCCGAACCACACACACAGTTGATCTGAGTTTGCGAAATGCAGCCGATGAAATTGTTGTACTTACAGCTTCATTCAAAAAACTGATTGATCAAACCCGGCTGCAGATGAATGAAATAGAAAAGCAATCAAATCTGTTGCGTAAACGAAACAAGGAACTGAAGCGAGTTAATCAAGAGTTGGATCAATTCTTATACAGTAGTGCACACGATATGCGTTCACCACTCAGTTCGTTGCTTGGGTTAATTCATCTTGCCCGCTTAGATAACAAAGACGAAAAGTTAAATCCTTACTTCGCCATGATGGAGCGTAGTGTAAACCGGCAGGAATACTTTATCACTCAAATTGTTAGTTTTTCAAAAAATAAATTCACTCCGCTTTTACCGGAAAAAATAGATTGGCAAACGCTGGTTAGCGAGTTGTTGGCCGATCATGCATTTGCACCGGGGGCGAAAGACATAGACAAACAAGTGGTTATTCACTCAGACTTCGATTTCTATTCGGACAGAGCCCGCATTACCATTATTCTAAACAATTTAATTTCCAACGCCATCCGGTACTCCGATTTAGAAAAACCAAATCCATATATGCGATTGGAAATTACTACTACCAGCAGCGAGGCGGTATTGGAATTTTCGGATAATGGTATCGGTATCGGGCGCGATCATCTCCATAAAATATTCGGTATGTTTTATCGGGCTCATAGTCATTCCAAGGGCTCTGGACTGGGCTTGTTTATTTTATACAAAACGGTAAGACGAATGCGCGGTACGGTAATTGTTAAATCCGAAGAGAAAATAGGAACCACCTTTATAATAAAGCTGCCCATGCTGGCCTTATATCCCGTTGCAGTTAACACACCCGAACAACGGGCCGTTATGGATTAGATTGTTGGCCGGATTTCAAGGTTATCTATAAACAATCGTTTTAATTCGAGTTTCAAGTTATATCTGTATCAGTTCGGCTTTTAAAACCAACTAATTGATTTCACTCATTAAAATGAAACAACTTATAGCGTATAGCAATTGAAAATACGCGGCTCTTTAGTTCCCTATCGGTATTGTCATCTTTATTCAATTGATTCAAGCCTACATAGTATCTTACTCCAATGCCAATTTTATTCAGATCATACCCTATGGCAGGCACCATCCCCCAACCAATTTTATTCATCGTTTCCAGATTATCTTCGGTGGTAATGTAATTTCCTACCAGGTCTTTATATTCATATTTTGAACCTACCAGATAAGAAACCTGCGGCCCACCCATAATATAAAAGCGGGGCGTTAAATTAAATTTAACAAAAACAGGTAGGCAAAGGAGAGAGAATTTTTGAATACTTTTCATTTTGCCCTCTCCACTGTCTGTCCACTGCCCTGAAGCTTTTGCCCCTTCTGTAGAAAAAAATAGCTCAGCCTGAAGCGCTACTTTTTCAGAAAGTTGTGACAGGGCATCAACCCCTACATGAAAACCAATCCTCGGCTGTTGCGAATATTCATACCAGTTAAAATAGCGGTAAATAATATCGTTGTTAACAGTTGCATAATTTAATCCACCCCTTACGCCTACGTTGAGATTCTGTGCAAACGTAAATGTTATCGAGGCAATCCAAAAAAATACTGAAAGCAAAAGTTGTTTGTTCATAATCAATTTTTAAACCGTAAAACTAATTTGAGCAATATCTAACCACAATCCCCGAAAAAGGGGATAATGCAAGCCCTTACGGGATTCTGATGAATGTAATCAGCTTTTGTATCAAAAAATTTCTTAGTCCTTATCTCCTCTCCATGATCCCCCATCCCGAAAGCTTTCGGGACCAGATATGATCATCTTTTCTCAACAATTTTAAGGCTTTTGTGCTGTTGGCAATAGCGAAGATTATCAAGCAAAAATATCAGAATAGGTTCTCCGAGTGAAAACATCCACCCATTGATGCACGGTAAATGTTACAAAATAAACTCCGTGCTGGTCATCTATGCGATAAGCATATCCCATTTATTAAAGTTAGGAATTTTTAGGGGTTTGAAACTGTTAAGTAGGATTTGAAATCCTAATTTATCAGGGTTCGACATTACAAATGTCGAACAGCATCGAAAAACCGACAGCAGCGAAGAATTTTACTTAAATGAATTATCAAGACTTTCATCAAATGTTTTGACTTCTCCTATAATTACTACACTGTATTCAAGAGTTTCAGGGAAGACTGCATTGATAGTTGCTCCTCCCCAGTATGCTTCAAAGGAGTCCTGCTTAATATTGAATATGTTCATTTCCCAATTTGATTGCGATATTGGAATTACCAGTGGTGGGTTTGAAAATTCTGGCAACTTGCCGCCCTTATCGGTGATTAGGTTCTTAAAATATATCTTATTTGAGCCAGGCTTAGACTCATGATCAAAAGGAAGTTTTAATCCTCTAACCACATAAAAACCCTGTTGAACAATACTTCTGCTATTTATTAGTTTGATTTTTATACTTAACTCATTTAGTGCTTTTATCTGACTATCTATTTGTGTTCCCGTAAAAGCAACATTATCTTTAATCGAATCAGATGATAATTTCAAACTTTGATTTTTTGCTTGCGCCTCGGTTAAATCCTCACGTATCATAATTAACTCCTTGTCAATTTCAGATTTGGCTGCCTCCTTTGCACTTTGAAGAGACTCATAGCCTAAAAAAACCAATACAGCCGCACCCATAGCAGCAACGGCCACGAGGTAATCCATTTTATAATTCAACTCCCAAAATCTTGCGTCCTTGATTTCATCTTCTTTGACGGACTTCATTTTACGGAATATTAAATGATTCCAAATAGAGAGTATCAATAATACAGTGATAAGAAGTATGAAGAGAGCTATCATATAATAAAGCGGTTAATACTTTGTGTATAGGTCTTTTTTCAAAGTCATCAACAAGTTTTTGCAAGTCGTCCGATTCTTTGTCAATGATATTCTTGTCTAGTTCAAACGAATAATTGAAGTAAAACGCTAATCGTTAATGTTATTGTCAACTTTTTCATTGGCCAAAGTGTATTGCCGTCAACATCTAAATATAACCAACCCATTTCCTATATCCCCTAAAACAGGAATCAAAAAATTAAGGGCTTTAAATTCTATCTCAACACCATAGCCTTTCCCTTCCCCTTCGTATTTTTGTGCTTACGCTCGCCACTATGATCGTCTTCTTTCGCACCCCCGGGGCAACCCGCTATGCCGTTGGCACCTCGCAACCTTTTGGTAATCAGGATTATGAAAAACTTAGCTGGCTTTTTGGTGGCGGCAGGCCCCTTCAAGAAAAATCCCTTACCGGTTATTTCATCGGTCCGCGCAAGGAAATGATTACCCCCTGGAGCACCAATGCCGTGGAGATTACCCAAACCATGGGCATTACCGGCATCACCCGCATCGAAGAATTTACAGAAGCTAATGCCAACACGCCCCACGACCGCATGTTGCAACGGTTGTATAATGGGCTCGATCAGGAGTTGTTCACCATTCACCACACACCTGAACCCATTCTTGAGATTGACGACCTCAAAGCCTATAACGAAAAAGAAGGCCTGGCTTTAAGTCAGGAAGAAATAGATTTTCTGAACGATATAAGCTGGAAACTGGGCCGCAAACTTACCGATAGTGAAGTGTTTGGTTTCTCGCAGGTGAACAGCGAACACTGCCGCCATAAAATTTTTAATGGCACTTTTATTATTGATGGTGAAGAGAAGCCATCAACTTTGTTTCAACTCATTAAAAAAACTTCGAAGGAAAATCCCAACTACATTGTTTCGGCCTACAAAGACAATGTTGCTTTTATCAAAGGTCCACAGGTAGAGCAGTTTGCTCCCGCCTCAGGCGATAAACCCGATTACTTTCAGGTAGAAGATTTCGATTCGGTAATTTCGCTCAAAGCAGAGACGCACAACTTCCCCACTACCGTTGAGCCATTCAATGGTGCCGCTACCGGTGGCGGTGGCGAAATTCGCGATCGACTGGCCGGTGGCAAAGGTTCTATTCCGTTATCGGGAACGGCCGTGTACATTACTTCCTATCCACGTTTGGAAAATGGAAGACCGTGGGAAAAAAAGTTTGAAGCGCGCAAGTGGCTGTATCAAAACCCGGCCGAGATATTAATCAAAGCTTCAGATGGTGCCAGTGATTTTGGAAACAAATTCGGTCAGCCGTTGATTGGTGGCAGTGTGCTCACATTTGAACACCTGGAACACAACAAAAAATTTGGGTTCGATAAAGTAATTATGCTGGCCGGTGGCGTGGGTTATGGCAAAGAGAAAGACAGCAAGAAAGAATCGTTGCAGCCGGGCGATAAAATAATTTTAATGGGTGGCGATAACTATCGCATTGGTATGGGTGGCGCAGCGGTGTCATCGGTAGTTACGGGTGAGTTTGCGAACGCGCTCGAACTAAATGCGGTACAACGATCCAACCCCGAAATGCAAAAGCGGGTAATGAATGCCATTCGTGCATTGGTGGAATCCAAACACAACCCGATTGTTTCCATTCACGATCATGGTGCCGGTGGGCATTTGAATTGTTTCTCCGAATTACTGGAAGAAACCGGTGGTACGTTGGAGATTGATAAACTTCCGGTGGGCGATCCCACACTTTCTGATAAAGAAATCATCAGCAACGAATCGCAGGAGCGCATGGGTATTGCCATGCACGAAAAAGATGTTGACACGTTAAAACGTGCTGCCGAACGTGAGCGTGCA
The DNA here is from genome assembly GCA_019638395.1 of Cyclobacteriaceae bacterium. Taxonomy (GTDB): domain Bacteria; phylum Bacteroidota; class Bacteroidia; order Cytophagales; family Cyclobacteriaceae; genus ELB16-189. Next base: position 499,113 of record JAHBTX010000003.1, on the reverse strand, counting down.
CCTATGTATGTAGTGGGTACAGCTACAGGCGATAAGCAGTTTACGTTTGTTGATAATAAGAAAAATACAAAACCAGTCGAACTGGCCCTGAGTCATTTATTTGGTTCTTCGCCTAAAACCATTCTGCAAGATAAAACCACAACGCTCGCTTTCGCGGAAGTGAGTTACGATGCAAACCAACTTACTACCTATCTCGAACAAGTATTACAATTGGAAGCAGTAGCCTGCAAAGATTGGTTAACGAATAAAGTAGATCGATCGGTAACGGGTCGTGTAGCCACACAACAAACCTGTGGACAAATTCAATTGCCGTTGAACAATGTGTCGGTAATGGCACTTGACTTTACCAGCAACAAAGGTATTGCAACCGGAATTGGTCACGCACCGGGTGCAGCGTTGGTTAACGCGGCAGCGGGTAGCAAGCTGGCTATTGCCGAATCATTATTAAATATTATCTGGGCTCCGTTAACACACGGGTTAAAAGGTGTTTCGCTTAGCGCGAACTGGATGTGGCCCGCCAAAAATGAAGGTGAGAATGCGCGGTTGTATGCGGCCGTAGAAGCGGTGAGTGATTTTGCCTGCAAACTTGGAATTAATATTCCTACCGGTAAAGATTCACTTTCGATGACGCAGAAATATCCGAATGGAGAAGTAGTGTATTCACCGGGCACGGTTATTATTTCGGCTGTAGCCGAAGTGAGTGATATTCGGAAAACCATTTCACCAGCATTGCACCCTGTAAGTGGGTCCAAAATTATTTACATCGATTTTTCGAAAGATAGTTTTCAATTAGGAGGCAGCAGCTTTGCGCAGGTTGTGAATCAACTGGGCACAACTGCCCCAACTATAACCGATGAAAATTATTTTGTGGCTGCGTTTGAAGCGGTGCAGCAACTTATCAAACAAGATTTACTATTGGCCGGTCACGATATTTCTGCCGGTGGATTAGTTACCACCTTACTTGAAATGTGTTTCCCTACTCCCGGTGTGGGTATGAACATCAGCGTAAGCGAACTGGGTATCGATATAGTTAAGGTTCTCTTCGCTGAGAATCCAGGAATTGTGTTGCAGGTTGAAGATATTAATGCTGTTGAAAAGATTTTATCAGACAACAAAATCAAATCAATAATCCTTGGTGAAGTAACAAACACACGTCAATTGACAATTGACAATCGACAATTGATAATTGACAATTTAAGAGATACCTGGTTTAAAACTTCTTACCTGTTGGATTCGATGCAACGAACCAAGGGTCATGCAGAGCAGCGTAGAGATAACATATTTAAGCAACCTTTAGAGTATCGGTTCCCGGCAAACTTTAAAGGAAGTTTTTCAGCGCTTAACATTAATCCAAAACGCAGACAACCGAGTGGCGTGAAGGCTGCCATCATTCGCGAAAAAGGTGTAAATGGTGATCGTGAAATGGCGTATGCACTTTACCTCGCAGGGTTTGATGTAAAAGATGTACACATGACCGACCTGATGACGGGCCGCGAAGATTTAAGTGAAGTAAACTTAATTGTATTTGTCGGTGGTTTCTCCAACTCCGATGTATTGGGTTCGGCTAAAGGCTGGTCAGGTGCATTCCTGTACAACCCGAAAGCTAAAGCAGCGTTGGATAATTTTTATAACCGTAAGGACACACTGAGTTTAGGTGTTTGTAACGGTTGCCAGTTAATGATGGAGCTTGGATTAATCAACCGCGAAGTTGAGATGAGCGCCCACCCGAAAATGCATCATAATGGTTCGGGCAAATTTGAATCTGCCTTCATCAACATCAGCATTCCTAAAAATAATTCGGTGCTGTTAAGCGGCTTCGAAGGCACAACATTAGGAGTTTGGGTAGCGCATGGCGAAGGTCGTTTTGATTTGAAAGGTCATCACAACTATGAAGTTGCAGCCACTTACACTTACCTGCAATACCCGGGCAATCCAAACGATTCGGATTATGGTGTGGCTGCCTTATGTTCTACTGATGGAAGGCACCTGGCGATTATGCCGCACATAGAGCGAACCTTATTTCCCTGGAACTGGGCTTACTACCCTGCCAATCGCAAACAGGATGAAATAGGCCCATGGATAGAAGCCTTTGTAAATGCAAGAGAGTGGGTAAAAAAAGTTACGGGTTAATGGGTGTAAACTTTATCAAAAAACGTTAGAAGTTTCAGGTAACCATGCACTTCCTCATTACCAGCACCCAAAACCCAAAAATTAAAAGCTTGCTTGCGCTGGAGAAACCACGCGAACGAAGAAAACAACAACTTTTTATTGTTGAGGGTGCCAAAGAAGTGCGCATGGCTGTGGAAGCCGGTTATCGAATTGGTAATATTTTTTTCTGTGAAGAAATTTTAGACTACAACGAATCGAGCGATTTACTAAAGCAAGACAAATTGTTGATTCCGGTCTCCAAAGAAGTGTTCGATAAAATTGCCATTCGCGAAAGCACGGGTGGTATTCTGGCCGTAGCCGAACAAAAAACACACCGGCTGCAGGATGTTAACCTAAGTACTAACCCACTGCTGTTAATTTTAGAAGCTGTTGAAAAACCGGGTAACCTGGGTGCTGTTTTACGAACGGCCGATGCAGCCGGAGTGGATGCTGTAATTATCTGCGACCCACAAACAGATTTTTATAACCCCAACGTAATCCGAAGCAGTGTAGGGTGCGTGTTTACCAAACAAATTGCTTCCGCTACCAGCGAAGAAACTATTGCCTGGCTGAAGCAAAACCAGATCAACATTTATTGTACGTACCTCAAAGCATCAAAACCTTACCACCAAACCGACTTTACTAAACCATGCGCCATTGTAATGGGCACAGAAGCAACGGGGCTATCTAACCTTTGGGTGCAAAACAGCGCTGCCAACATCATTATCCCTATGCAGGGCATGATCGACTCGATGAATGTTTCAAATGCCGCTGCTGTAGTGGTGTTCGAAGCCCGCAGACAACGTGGCTTTTTGTGAAAATTGAAAGTTAAACTTTCAAAATTCACAAAATATGGTCTATTTTTGTGAAAATTGAAAGTTATAATTTCAAAATTCATATAAATGCTGAAACGAGCGTTATCAAATAACCTGGCAGCCTCCCTACAACAAGCACCTGTTGTGGCCTTGCTTGGTCCACGCCAGGTAGGAAAAACCACACTTGCTTTAACTGAAGCAGAACTTCAATCCAAAAAAAGTATTTACCTGGATCTGGAACTCGACAGCGATCTGAATAAATTAAACGATGCCGAGAGTTATCTAAAAAGGTTAGATAATCATCTGGTAATTATTGATGAAGTTCAACGTAAACCCGAACTGTTTCGCACCCTTCGCAGTATTGTCGATATACGTAAGCGAGCAGGAGAAAAGGCAGGTCAGTTTTTATTATTGGGCTCTGCCTCGCGAGATTTGTTACAGAAGTCTGCAGAAACATTAGCAGGCCGTATTCACTACCTGGAATTAAGTCCATTTAATGTAAGTGAAATTTACGCTGTTGATCCAACCGGATTTAATGCTGATAAATTATGGTTAAGAGGTGGCTTTCCGGATAGCTATCTTGCCGCCACAGAAGACGAAAGCTGGCAATGGAGAACTAATTTTATTTCAACATATGTAGAGCGGGATATCCCTAACATGGGACCTCGAATATCACCCCAACATATGAAGCGTTTCTGGGCTATGTTGGCGCATTACCATGGTCAGCAAACTAATTTCTCTAAACTTGGCCACAGCCTGGAAGTATCTCATACAACTATAAAATCATATCTGGATACACTTACAGCGTTTTATATGGTACGCCAGATACAGCCCTGGTTTGGAAACAGTAAAAAGCGGCTGGTGAAATCGCCCAAGATTTACATTCGCGATAGCGGTATTTTGCATAAACTACTCAATATTTCAACGTTTGAAAGTTTAATTGGAAACCCGGCATCAGGCGCAAGCTGGGAAGGCTTTGTAATTGAAAATATTATCAGTCAACTTTCAGATAAATGGAGGTACAGTTACTACCGATCTACCTCGCAAAGTGAAATTGATTTAGTTCTGGAAGGGCCCAACAAAGAAGTTTGGGCTGTTGAGGTTAAACGAGGGCTTGCCCCTACTGTTAACAAAGGCTTTCACACTGCAAGTGAAGATATTTCGGCAACTACCAAGTTTGTTGTCTATCCGGGGTACGATCGTTATCCAATTTCGAAAGATACCGAGGTAATCGGGTTAACTGATTTTTTATATCTGATCGCTAATAAAGCTACTTAGCACAATATTACAACTCACTACACCAATACCGCAGTTCATTTCATTACGATTGGCGGAGTTGAATCCCTACCCCACCTTTGCCCCGTATCAGGTTAATAAAACCGCTTTTATGAGATTCGTCTATTTTCTTTTGCTTACGTTGGTTGCCCTTTCGGGTAAAGGCCAATCTGAGCGTGTGAGTGTATCCATTTCACGTAACGACTCCAAAACCACTTACCGAACATCCGATCCCTTCAACAGTTTCAATATCGAAATCCGCGGAACAATTGAAGTAAGTGATGATGACCGTGATATCATCTCTATGTCGAACGATGGTTATTTTGAAGTAACCAAAACTTCGTTTGGCACCAGGCGTACCATTAAAATTACACGCGAGGGCAGTGTATTGATAAAACGATATTACGAAGGCCGTACTGAAATCAACTTCGATCCGGAGGGCCGTAAATGGCTTGCAGAAGTGCTACCCGAAGTTGTGCGCACCACCACGATTGCTGCTGATAGCCGGGTAAACCGTTTTTTTGCTAAAGGAGGTACCCAAGCAGTACTAAACGAAATTGAGGCCATAAAAAGTGATCATGTAAAATCGCATTATGCACGCCTGCTTATGAAAAAGCCGGTGCTGGAAAAGGATTATGAAGCGGTGGTGTTGAAGGTTACCGGCAATATGAATTCCGATCACTACCTAAGCGAATTTTTACAAGATAATCTGGATAGGTTCTTAAAGAATAAAGATGCTGCTGTAGCGGTGTTTACTGTTACAAATAAAATGAACAGCGATCATTACAAAACACAGGTTATTAAAGAGGCATTACGCGTACAACCTGCTTCCATAGAAAGTGTTAAGGTTGCACTTGCTTCGGCAGCTAAAATTAATTCCGATCATTACAAAACAGAAGTACTCACCTCATTGATGCAACAGCGTAATCTTACTGATGATGTTGTAACTGAAATGATTAATACTTCCAAATCAATTAATTCAGATCATTACCGCTCGGTTGTATTGCGCAAAGCGTTGGAACGCGATCTTTCACCCACTGCTCATCAACGCACCGTAGAATCTGTAAAAGATATTAATTCCGATCATTATAAATCGGAGGTTATACGATCTATGATCGGGCAAGCCATTGACGAAAAAGTACTAAACGAGTTATTACCTGTTACCCAATCCATTAAAAGCGATCATTACCGCACGGAGGTATTAACCCGCTTATTAGAGCGGCAGCATTTATCCGATGCCGGATTTAAGTTGGTACTGGAATCTGCTTCAGGCATGGGTAGCGATCATTACAAATCGCAGGTTTATAAATCTGCCACCGATAGAAGCGAAATTACGGAAGCAAATGTTACGGCAGTGTTACAAGCCGCACGCTCAATTAGCTCCGATCATTACCTCACGGAAGTTTTAACCCAGTTGGCTCCCCGAGTGCGCAACGGAAGCGAATCTTTAAAAAACACTTACCGCGATGTTGCCCGCAAAATTGGCTCCGAAACCTACTATGGCCGGGCCTTGCGTGCATTAGATCGTTAAACTTTTCAAATAAAAATTAAGTAGTTTGGGGCTGCATGGAAGCTCCACTATACTTTCCCCACACCTTCATGAAAAAGTACGGCACACTTATGCTCATGTGTACCCTGCTGGGCATACTCTTCTTCGTGTACATTTTTTACAGTGCCGAAGGAAGATTTCCATCGGTAAAATTTGAAGCGTATGAATTTATTGTATTTACAGTTATCATCAACATCACTGCTTTTATTGCCTGGCAGTTCGACAAGCTGCTGGATAAGTGGATAGATTGGCGTACACATTTTTTAGCACGCTTTATTTCAGGTTTTCTGCTTAACGGAATTCTGGTGCTGCTATTCTCTATTACAGCCAGCATTTTGCTATTGGAAATCAGAAATGACGATGTTATCCGAATGGGTATTTTACTCATTATTACCTTATTCATTTCAGAAATTTTTTATGGCTTGTTTTATTCGTATCGCTATTATGCCAAAACCCAGGTGGAAGCCATGCAGTTGGACCGGTTGCAACTGGAGTTACAATTCAATTCATTAAAAACACAAATTAGTCCACACTACCTTTTCAATTGCCTTAATACTGTCTCTTCCTTGCTCTATAAAGACATAGCCCTGGCCGAACAATTTATTCGCAGGATGGCCGATACATTTCGATATGTTATCGACAACCAAAAAGAAAAGTTAGTAACGGTTAGCGAAGAAATAGAGTTTGTGAAAGCCTATTATTACCTGTTGCAGGCTCGTTATGAACAACATTTAACGCTTGAAATCAACCTGCCTAGAAATTTGTATCACACGTTGATTCCCCCCATGACATTGCAATTATTAGTTGAAAATGCTGTGAAGCATAATAAAATTTCCAAAGAACAACCATTACTCATCTACATCTCGGCTTTGGATAACACGCAGATTATCGTAAGTAATTCAAAAACAGGCACTGTACAGGTCGAGAGTTTGCAAATTGGCTTACAGAATATCATTAAGCGTTATCAATTCTTTACAACAGAAGCAGTAAAAATTAAAAACGAAACGCGTTTTACGGTAGCCTTGCCGGTAATCAAACCACAACCCAAATCTACTGCACCGCGAACATGAACCGGCTTTTCATACACCAGGCGCTATTCCGCATACTTTCGGCACCCGTGTTGGGTGTAATGGTGTACCTGCTCATTTTACTTATTAACAATAATTTTTCTGAACTCGAAAATATTTTTAGTGGCGCAGAAGTTTACGTATGTATTGGCCTGGCTTACATTTCGCTTGAAGCTATGCGTTTTACCCTTGCTGCTTCAGAAACGTGGTTGAGCAAACAAACGATCAGGCGAAGAATCATTATCCAGGTAGTGGCTACCTTAACCATCTCATTGTTTTTGATAACCGTTTCCATTTGGGCCTACTATTATTATGTTGTTGGCTTTGCCATCAGCCACAATGAGTTATATGTATTTTTAGCCATTTATGGTGCTATTGGAGTGCTCTACAATGTGCTGTTCTTCAGTAATTTTTATCTGAATCAGGAAAATACGCTGCTGCTGCTGCAAGAAAAGAAATTGCGCGAAAAACTGGAATCGGATTTTATATCCTTCAAAAATGATATTAATCCCGATTTACTTTACGAAAGTTTAGAGAATCTGATTCTCACCATGCAACACAATGTGGATAAGGCCGAAGAACAGATAGATTACCTGGCCGGCATCTATCGTTACGGATTGATTAACCGGCACAAAGAATTAATTTCGCTGGATGAAGAGTTGCAGGCAGCCGGGCACCTGATCAAGCTTCTCAATTACAAACACCATAACCAACTTAACCTGCTCGTAACCGTTAGCAATACAAAAGATATACAACTCATTCCGGGTTCGTTGCTGGTTACGATCGATTCCATCGTTCGCAATACGTTACTATCAAAAGAATCGCCTTTGGTTATCCGGTTACATCTGGAAGAAGGTGATGAATACCTGGTACTACAACATACCCTTAACGATAAACTATTGTTACATCAGGAAAGTCTGCAGGCGTATAATCGGTTAAAGCGTTCCTACTCATTTTTCAGCGAGAATCCGTTTGTACAGGTTAAAGCCGGCAAAGAAAATTATATTAAATTTCCAATCGTACAAATTGCAGATGAAGTTGACTCATGAATAGCCACTCGTTAAAAGTATTGATTGTAGAAGACGAGACTCCGGCTGCCGAAAAACTGGAGCGCTACCTGACCCGGTACAGCGATGCCATTGCGGTGAAAGGTATTGTTGACTCAGTAGAAGGAGCTGTAAACTGGCTGGTGGCAAATCAAACTTCCATCGATTTAATTTTTATGGACATTCAGTTGAAAGACGGAATGAGTTTTGAAATTTTTAAAGAAGTAAAAATCAACAAGCCGGTAATCTTCATCACAGCTTACAACGAATATGCGCTGGATGCCTTCAAAGTAAATGGTATCGATTACCTGCTGAAGCCTATCACCTTTACTGACCTAACCAACAGCTTAAAAAAAATAGAAAGCCTTGGCAACCAACTACGCTGGGGCGATGAACGCAACGAGGCCTTGCAATCATTAAGCCCAACGGAAAGAAACTACAAAAACCGATTTATGGTAAAGTTGGGCGATCACATCAAATCAATAACAACAGATCAGATCAGCTTGTTTTTTGCGGATGGTCGCGATGTCTATTTGGTTACCAACCAACTGCGCAAGTTTATAATTGACTATACGCTTGAGAGCTTGGACGAAATACTAGATCCGAAAATCTTTAAACGGATTAACCGCAGTTATATTCTCCACATCAGTGCTATCCAGGATGTTGTGGTACATTCCAATAGCCGCTTAAAAATTTCGTTACACATAAAATGGGAACCCGAAATAATTGTAAGCCGCGAAAAGGTAAGCGATTTTAAAGAGTGGTTTGATGGAGTTCATTAACCTGTTATTTTGGAATATTATTTTCCGAAATTCCCACCATGAAAAATCCAATACTATTCTTTGCTATTGTTGCCCTCATCTCGTGCAACAGCAAAAAATCTTTACAAAGTTATTCTCAAATAGACACTACCTACATTTCGCGGGGTAATGCAATTGCTAAACTTTCATTTGAAACACTGAGTGGTGAATTGCAAAAAGCCTTGCAGCAAGGTGGCATCGACTCGGCCTTACACTACTGTAACCTGCGCGCCTACCCCCTCACCGATTCGCTATCTACCGCATTTAAGGCATCGATAAAACGGGTTAGTAACAAAGTGCGCAACCCCAACAACAAAGCCGATGAACTGGCAACATTTATCTTAAAGGGATTTAGCATCGACCTGAGTGAAAACAAAGCCATTACGCCAAAACTTGTATTAAAAGACGATTCCGTGCTTTTCTTTAAACCCATTATAACACAACCACTTTGCCTTGCCTGCCACGGTACACCTGGCAAAGAAATAGCATTTAGTACTGATGCAACCATTCAGCAATTATATCCAACCGATAAGGCGGTAGGTTATTCAACCAACCAGGTGCGGGGCGTTTGGCGGATTGGGTTTAGGGTAAAAAATTAATCTCTTTTTTTACAAACCCTCAACATTTCAACACCCGTTTTTCTTTACCTTAGATGCCCAACATAAGTAGGTCTGTATGGATTCCAACGAAAACAAAAACCAACCGGGCAAATATAAATTCCGCAGTATTAAGGTACACTCCAGTGACGAATGGATGGCCGATGCCACCAAAAAATACCGCAAAGTGTATGACCGGTACGAAACCACATACATCCGGGTAGAATTTTCGGTTTTTAATAAACTGTTTGATGAGGCCGAGTGGGAAGCCAACGTGCGCCTGAAATGTTTTTTTGTAAACGGCACACACCGCAGGGAGTTATGTAACCTCGAACAAAAGCGCGTAATCGGTAAAGATGAGAACATCGTCTATTTCCGCGATTCGTGGGGGCAATCAACTTATGGTACATTCTGGCTCAAAGGCGTTTATGTATGGGAAGGTTACATCGATGAGGTGAAAGTGGGCGAAACAACTTTTTACGTGGAAGATGTAGGGGCTGCACGAAAAGGTGAAAATTTGTTTTTTGACATTGAATCTATAAAACTCTTTGAAGGCGATGGAAAGGCCTCTACACAAGAAAATAAACGCTACCTCAAAACCTTTAGCCAAAAAGAAACCCGCTATGTGTGGAGCGATTTCCGGTTTAAGAATAAAGTGCACAGCGATTATTATACTGAGTTGTTCTTCAACTTTTATGATAAAGCCGGTTTGCTGAAAGGAAGCAGCTCGTACATTACCTATGTGGCCGCCAATACATTAGGCCAAACCTATACACTCTTTCCGGGCTGGGGTGGCGAAACACCCGGCCGGTGGAGCAGCGATGCCTACACCATGGAAGTGGTGTTTATGGATAACCTTATTGCTACCATACCTTTTAGAGTAGCTGATGAAGCCGAAGAGGGTGATGCCCCCATATTAACCAACGGAATTCAACTTGCTGTAGGTAATGCAACTCAGGCAACAACCGGTTCTGCCCCTGCAACCAAAAATGCCGAAGATCTTTTATTTGAAAGTCTTGCTGAATTAAACTCCTTAACTGGCCTCACTAAGATAAAACAAGAAGTAAACGAGATGGTGAAGCTGGTAAAGTTTTACCAGGAAACCGGTAAAGATTTTTTAAACAAGTTTTCGCTGCACACGGTGTTTACGGGTAACCCCGGCACAGGTAAGACTACCGTAGCACGCATACTGGCAAAAGTTTACAAAGGACTTGGCATTTTGGAAAAAGGACATTTGGTAGAAGTGGATCGTGAAGGGTTGGTGGCTGGTTATGTAGGACAAACCGCCTTGAAAACCGGAGAAAAAATTAATGAAGCCATGGGAGGCATTCTGTTTATTGATGAAGCTTATTCTTTGGCACATGGCAAAGGATCGCAATACGATTTTGGTGGCGAAGCTATTCAGATTATTCTGAAGCGCATGGAAGATAACCGCGGTAAATTTGGTGTAATTGTAGCGGGTTACACCGAAAACATGCACCAGTTTATCGAATCAAATCCCGGTTTAAAATCACGATTTGATATGTACTTCGAGTTTCCCGATTACTCACCAGAAGAAATGAACACCATTGCACATGGCTTGTTTAAAAAAGAAGGTGTTATTGTAGAAGAAGCTGCGCGCAAACACCTGCAAGATTACTTTACTTTTTTGCATTCCGAACGCGATCAGCATTTTGGTAACGCGCGTTCCGTTAGGCAGGTAGTGGGCGAATCAGTAAAAAATCAACACCTGCGATTAGCTTCTATGAAAAAAGAAGAGCGCACACCTGAATTAATGGAGACTATTATTTTAGATGATGTACGTGAGTTTGAAATAAAACCTGGAAAATCGAAACGACCCAGCATCGGATTTCAAACAGGTAATTCGTAACACATTATGAATTGTTGTACGTAAAAAATAAGCGCAACTTATGCGCTTATTTTTTTAAAGCAATAGGTTGATGAACTAATTAACCTTCTTCAAACCCTTACTCTTCTCCTTGTCTGTTTTAATCTCCGCCTTTTCAGTTTTTACTTTTCCGGCTTCTGATTTTACTTTCTCTGCTTCCGCCTTAACCTTTTCTTTTTCAGCTTTTATCTTTTCGCGTTCGCTGCGACTAAATGCTTCATCATCATCCCAATCTTCATCGTGATCAATGTCGATATCGATATCCAAATCGAAGTCATCGAACTCAAAGCCAATGGGTTCTACATCCACATCAATTTCCGGAATTTTTATCAAAATCGGACTCAGGTTCAGATCAAGGTTTTTCAGGTTTATTTCAATAGGCTCAATATGAATTTCCAACGCATCAAGCGATTGCTCTACTGACCGCAAGGCCCGTCTGATCGCCATTTCAATATTGGCTTCCAGTGCCTCATGGTCAATCTTCACATCAAAGTTCCAATCTTGTGGCGAGCGACCCGCAATTTTCGTCAAACCGGCTTCCTTATTATCGGTGGCCTGCGGTTTTTCCTTATCTGTCTGGTTTTTTTGAGCCAGGGCTGGTACAACCAGCACGGCTGCTAACATAAGTGGTAAAAGGCGTTTCATAATCAGTAATGGGTTTACCAAAGGGATACTAAAGGCATCGCTAATAGTTACACCATTAGCAATAAAAATTTCTAATCTGTGCGGAATTGGAAATTTTCAGCGATTAAACGTTGGGTTAAAGATTCGAACCACCTTTTTGCGATTTTGAAAATAGAAGATGGAACCTACTACCGGAAAACAAATGATTGCCAAAAACCATAAATCTTTATTTTTCATTCGCTTTGTAAAGGCGATGTCAATAAATGCCCAAAATTGAATGACAATCGTAAGTGCTAAAAATCCAAAAATCAAGAAGTTCATGTTTAGTGATATTTAAATTGTGTTACGGTTCCAAATGGCAAATCAATATAACCATTGATTGCGATGATCGCCAAACCTTTTTTTCACAGTGCGCTTTAAAGGAATCTGCATGCCCTCGGTTGCTTCCAGCCAATCGTAAATGGAAGCCGTAAGTTCTTCAATCAATGCCTGGTGTTCGGTACTGGCAATCAGGTTATTCATTTCGTGCGGATCTTCCTGCAAATCGTAAAACTCATTCGTATCCCAAATGCCGTGGTACCGAATCAACTTATACCGGTCCGTGCGCACCCCATGCATGGTGGGTGTTTGCGGAAAATCAAACTCCCAGTAATATTCATAAAATACTTTGTCGCGCCACACCACCTGCTTGCCCTGCAGCAAGGGCAAAATTGATTTGCCATGAAAGTGCTCAGGCGATTGCAAGCCCGCTACTTCCATAATGGTGGGTGCTACATCTATATTTTGAATCATAGGCTTGGGCCGTAAACCACCCGCAAACAATTCCGGGCAACGGATTAAAAATGGAACCTTGGCCGACTCCTCATAAAAATGTCGTTTGTCAATTAACCCATGTTCGCCAAACGAAAACCCGTTATCACCCATGTAAATTACCAGCGTAGATTCCGCGAGGCCATTGTCGTCTAAATATTTTAAAACGGAGCCAACACTTTCATCTACTGCCAACAATGTTTCGCAATAGCTGCGGTAAAAGTCCGGAAACGAAATCTGGTCATGATACATGTAGTCCACACCGTGCCAGCTTTCGCGTTGCATCTTTTGCCAATCGGGCGTGCGACCATTTCCATAATACGAATCTGTTTTGAGTGGTTCTTTCGCATCTACTTCCAGCTCAATATCATTGTTGATGCGCTTCTTGCCACTCACCTGCTGATCGGACGTGCGGAACGATGGCGGCAACGTGATCGGTTCATTTTTATAAACTCCCTTATGCCGCTTGGCCGGAGCAAATTCGGAATGCACCGCCTTGTGCGATAAATACATGAAGAAAGGTTTTTGTTTATCGCGATTGGCGAGCCAATCTACTGCATGTTCGGTAAGCAGATCGGTTACATAGGTGGAATCACCATAACTTTCTTGTTTGCCATTGATGTTGAGCGTGGGATTATAATACACACCCTGCCCTTTAAAACTTTCCCAATGATTAAAGCCTGGCCGCGGCTCATCGGTATCTCCACCCATGTGCCATTTGCCAAAAAAGGAAGTCTGGTAACCGGCCTGTTGCAGATACTCCGGAAAAAATTCGAGGTTGCCTGGATCAGGCGCCACATTATCTACAACTGTATGCGTGTGTGAATACAAACCGGTAAGAATAGACGCACGACTGGGTGAACAGAGTGCTGTAGTAACATACGTGTTTTCAAAGTAGGCACCTTCCCTGGCGAGGCGATCGAGGTTGGGTGTCTTCAGCCATGGCACCTTGCCGGTGAAGCCCATAAAATCAAACCGATGATCGTCTGATAAAATGAAGATTACGTTGCGCGGTTTGGCACCAGCCAGCGGAATAAGTTTTTTATCGGGAGTGGGCTGTGCACAGGCAGCAACCAATACAACTAAGCCTAGTAACTTTTTCATGCAGGAAGATAGTTGATGGAGAGGTAAGACTCAAGGGTATTGACGGCTAAAGGTTTAAACATCTAAAGACCAACGACAGTAGTTAGTGTAGTAAGCCTGACCACTGAATCAATCAGCTTAACAAACTCATTCATTTTTTACTTCAAAATTTTATTTTCGATTCAGAAAGTAAAATTTCAGCCCGTTAACAAAGTTATCAACGAAGTTGTGCACAAATGCGCTTGGGTCAGATGAAAATTATAAAAACACGAATGAGGATGTAGTCGTGCAACAGCTACCATTGTTAGCGGCAGTAATTTTTTGTCATTATGTTGTAATTTTTTTTCTTGTAATGCTGTAATTGTCAAAATTGGGATGATGCCAAAAACTTTTAAGTCCTATTATTTCATAAACTTCAAGTTCGTCTGAATACATAGGATAGAGTCCCGCGATGTTTATTTTATAGTCCGTGCCAATGTCAATGTTGGAGTAGTCTTCTTTGGTTAGTGTGCTTGGTGCAAATATGAAAAATGCGTCCATCTCAGAGTCGCTACTAATTTGCTCACGGAAATTAATTGTCTGTCCGTAAGAGAATGGACAGTCGCCCCGAAGGTTATTAGCAAGATGTCCAACCACTAGTCCCCACTCCAAGTTTGGTGAATTAACAGAAATGCATAGTTCAGGTCTGCCAAGTTTCCAGTCCGGATGCTTAACAAGTGAAAGACCATATGTAAGTGCCGTTATAAATCCCTTCTCTGGTATATCCTTATAAACAATTGTCGTAACACCAGGAAGTCCGTCAATTAGGCTGTCATTTTTATACAATGTCGGTTCTTGCTGAAATATTTTGTCCAAATGCTCTAAATATTTTTCAGCGGGTGTCTTTTTATTGTCGCTTGATTTGTTTTTTATAAAGTCAAATAGTCCCATGGTTGTTTGTCTGGTTTTATTGCCGCCAACCTTTAGATTTACTTCAACATAATTTATCGTAGTAATCGTAACTTTTGTGGGTAAGTGGGTAACCGCTTCGGTTATCCAGCTTATCCACAAAAAAAGCAGCCGTAGCACTATGCCGCCAACCAGGTTGAGGGCTTATCAAACGATTCAGTCCGGCTGCTAATTTAAGTTGTGAGAGGGGATCAAATAGATATTCAAGGCTGCGGGCCTATTATAAAGGTTTCGATCCAATGCTCATTTTAGTTTAATTACCTAAACCAAAAGTTATGGAAAACCATCACCAAAATCAACCGTACCATTGGATACTCGGTATTGATGTATCCAAAGAAAGTATTGATGCCTGTCTAATCCGTCAACAAGATGGGCAGCTGTTGGAGAACAAGTTTCACAACAACGTATCGGGATTCAAACACCTCAAAGCCTGGTGTAAACAAATGGAATGTGAATGCGACCATCACACTCTTTGTTGTATGGAACACACTGGCTTGTATACACGCCTGCTGGTACACTACCTGCTCAGCCGTGATGTGCACGTTTGGCTGGAAAGCTCCCTGCAGATCAAACGCAGCCAGGGACTGGTAAGAGGAAAGTCTGATAAAATTGATGCCCAGCGTATCGCCCGATATGCACGTTTGTATCAGGATAAAGCCCAGATCATGCAAATAAGTGTATTAACGCTGGAAAAACTGAAAGATCTTCAGGCTAACAGAAGACGCCTGCTCAAATCATTACAAACCATTCGAACAAGCTCCGAAGAGTTAAAACAATTTGATACCTCAACAGCAAAATTAATGGACAAGATAAACCGGGAAGCTATTCGCGGGTTGGAAAAGAGTTTGGATAAAGTAGATGAACAAATCCTCACTTTCATCGGTGAAGACGAAACTTTAAAACAGAAGTATGATCTGATGTTGTCAATAAAGGGCGTAGGCAAGGTACTGGCTGCAATGTTGTTGGTTTACACACATGGTTTCAACCGCCTGGCCGATAGCCGAAAACTTGCTTGTTACAGTGGCGTAGCACCCTTTACCTACGAAAGCGGTACATCCATACGAGGTAAGACAGGTGTATCTCAATTTGCAAATGGAGAACTTAAACGAGTCTTGCACATGGCTGCTGTAAGCAGTGTACAACACAACCCCGAATTACACGATTATTACAAACGCAAGGTGGAAGAAGGCAAGAATAAAATGTCTGTTATTAATGCCGTAAGAAACAAGTTACTACACCGGATTGTCGCTGTTATAAAACGCGGAACACCTTATAAATTGAACCTGAAAAATAATTTATGAAACGTTAGTTTTAATCATAGATATCGTTTGGCTATGACCAGTGGCGGGTGTTCGAAGCGCTTCACTGTCCCACTAAACCAAACGTAATTTGAAAACTAAATTACGAATTTACTCTGAACCCCGCCATTGGTTATAGCTTTTGTTGTGCAGCGTTTACCCTTTCCGCCTCTTCACTCCATAAACAAATCTTTTCCCAATACCCAGACTTAGTTCATTAAATTCATCCAACTTATAAAACTTAATAAAGCATAAAAATCCCTGTAGTCCACCTTGAATTGAAGCTTGGTACTCTACTTTGTCCTTGTACAATCCTATCTTCACAGTCGCTGTTGGGTAAAGCGGAATGTTGAAGTATCTGCCAATACCTATTACTAGTCCTGAAAGATTTTTATTATCTGCCGATTCCATTTTGGTAAAATCAATATGAGAATACCCTGCAATAAATTTTGTTTCATTTAGGTTCAAATCAGTCTCAAAGGAGTTCACTCTAAAGTCCAAGTTGTTGTCAAAAGTTACTTGCCGATAGCTCCACCTGAAATCAATGTCGAAGTCACAGTTGCTAATGTAATGAGCAAACTCCACCTGTCCGGTTTGCATTTTCTTGTCGTCTAAGTCGGTCTGATAACCATATGAACCTTTGATTACTCCATGAAATATCCACGGTGAAGCGATGTCAATTTGTCCACCGACCGGATTATTGATTACACCACTGTTGGCGTAAATGTGAACTTGTCTTGAGTCAAAAAAGTCCTTGTTACAATCAAGTTTTAGTTTGACGAGTATTTCACTTCTCCCATTTAATTTAATTTCCTGAGTCATAACTCCAATGAAAGTGAAAACCAAAACAGCATTCGCGTCACTAACAGTCAGTTTAAACCTCCCGTCTTGCTGAGTTTGTGTGCCATTCATAGTTCCTTTCTCCACCACATTTATACCAGGCGCTGCCGACTTGTCGTCATTGAAAATTACTGTCCCAGTAACTGTCACTTGACTCCAACAAGTCGTTGTCATCAAGACTAGAATTATAAATGTCAGTCGTTTATTCAAGGTCGAATCTGTCCAAGGGTAAATGATGCACAACGTGAGTGCTTGCGCAGTGGCCGGAATAGGAGGGCTTGGCAATGAAGCGAAGCGGAATGCCAAGACCGACCAGTTGCGACTTGTCCCACGTGATAAATTTAAATAAAGAAACCGAAAGTAATTAGGACACCGAACCCGGCCATTGTCGCAAGCACATTGTTGGCAGCAGTTTTCATTTTCATGTCACTTATTAATAATTCGTTGTCCAACTAACATTATAACTATTAGTCCAAGGAATAAATAGTTTACTCCTTTTTTTCTCTGTCGTAAGAAATCAACGTTGTCGATTTTATAACCGATTGAAATATAAAACCATATCATAGGTATCGCTGTCACCATGAATAGAATTACGTTGTAGTAATTTAGTTTTGTTATTTGTCCAATTTGTATTCCTGTCCAAATGCTTATTAAATAAGTTGAAATGAGTCCAATGGGCAAAATTTTATATACAGTCCATTTCTTTGTCCCAAAGACTGATTTGTTTCTACCTTCTTCCTTCCATGTCAAAAAAGCTATAACATGAAATATCAGTCCCATTGTCACGAGGTAGATTGGATAATTCTTTTTGAAGTCGTCAACCGTGTAGACTAAAACCTGAAATGAGTAAAAAATTGATATGTAGTCAATTAGTCGTGACTCAATATTACTTGTCTTAAAGTGTTCTCTTAAATTCATTTTTTGTCTGTCAACCGAAAATTGCTGCCAACATCCGGCTATAAGCCATTAATTGCTTATATACCATTAATATCTACTCAAAATACCGCATTTCTATAACTCGCGCAAGTCGTTTTCGGGTGTGTTTTTAAGATTTAAATTTTTTCACGCAAAGAACGCCAAGTACATCGCAAAGCACGCTATTGCAAATTCTATTCGCGGCCTTCGCGTAAACCTCTGCGGCCTCTGCGTGAAAAACTTGTTAAAAATTAAAGCAACACCGCGGGTTCATCTTGCACCACGCGCCTGCGTGCGCGGTAGCGGATCACTACTTTCACAGACGTAAGAATGATAATGGCCACCACAACCGTTAACCACATACCCAACACCATCGGTAACGAAGTGCCATTGTGGAGTGTACTTACAATAGCAGTAATAACGCCACCCACCAGCATGCGGAAACTTCCAATTAACGAAGCTGCACTGCCGGCATGTTTGATAAAAGGCGCCAGCGCCAGTGCCGAGCTGTTTGGTCCGGTAAGGCCCTGCCCCAGCATAAAAAAGAAAATGGCTACCGTTAGTCCGATCATGTTAAACCAACCCAACGCAATTCCGGCCGTCATAACAGCACCGGCAATTACCTGGTAGCGCAATGCAAACTTTACCAATTGCTGGCTGGTAAATTTTTTCAACAACAAATGATTGAACTGGGCCGAGCCAATCATAGCCGAAGCAACGAAGGCGAATATCCAACCGTATTGTTGTTCGGTAGCGTGGTATTGATTCAGAAATACATCGGCAGAAGCCGCGATGTAGGCAAATGGTGCCGACATGGCAATACCACCCGCCACCGCGTACATGATAAACTGTGGTTGTTTAATTACCAATGCAAAGTTGCTAAGGATAGCACGCGGCTTTAAGGAGATTTCGGCATCGTCAGGTTTACCTTCTGGCAACAGAAAGTAGGTAGCCAGTAAAATTAAAAACGTTACTACTGCCAATGCAATAAACACCGAAGGCCAGCCCAAGGCTACGGTGAAATATCCACCTACCGTAGGGGCAATCATAGGCGATACGGCTATTACTAAGATGATAGATGAAAATGCCTGCGCAATTTTGCGGGCCGGAAATAAATCGCGCACCAACGCTTGCGAAGCGACCATCCCCACGCAGCCGCCCAACGCTTGCATAAAGCGCATGAGCACGAGCGATTGCAGCGAGGTAGAGAATGCACACACTACCGAGCTGATGATGTAAATACTCAAGCCGATATACAATGGTTTCTTTCGTCCGTAGCGATCGAGCAATGGGCCATAGACCAATTGCCCGATGGCAATGCCAATCAGGTAAGCCGTTAACGAAAACTGAACCTGCGAAATACTTACGCTTAAATCGTTGGCAATAGCCGGAAAGCCCGGCAGGTACATATCAATCGAAAACGGACTGATAGTAGAAAGAGCACCCAGAATAAGAATGAGCAGAAAGTAGCGGCTGCGCGTCATGAAACAGAGGCAAATATACCGACACTTCTCGCAATTCTTTCTCGCAAACACCGCAAAGTTATTCGCAAAGCATGATTCGTAATGTGAGCTAAAGCATTTTCACTAAGCCTCCATCTTACGCATAGCCACTTTGCGAATGGTGTAACCAATCACCAATCCAAACAACGCAAAGCCCAGCACGATGTAAATAAAATTTTGTTCAAAGACCTGCGCTTGTAAGTTTAGCAATCGGCCAATCCAATAGCCGGTGGTACTAACAAGCGTTGCCCACAACAAACCGGTAACGATACTATAAAATAAGTACGAAGCGGGCCGGATGCCACTCAGCCCCACTACCAGTGGAATGATTACACGAAAGCCATATAAAAACCGGTAGCTGAAAAGAATCTGCAGCTTGTGTTGATGGAAGAAACGCGTAACCGGTTCCACTTTGGCAGCCAGCTTAGGTCGCTTCGCCAAAAAATACTTTCCATTAAGCCGCCCAATGAGGTAATAAATCCAATCGCTTACAAACGATCCGCAGAAAGCGGCCAGCACTGTTGGTGGAAATTGAAAAGGCCCATGCGCGATTAATGAGGAAGCAACCAGAATAGCCGTTTCACCTTCCAGAAAAGTTCCCACTATCAATGCTACGTATCCATACTGCTCCAGAAAACTTTCCATTCGTTAGCCTGCTAAAAAAACTTCTCATAAAAATGAACTAACTATTGAAATATTCGTTTGCAATTCCATTAATTTTGTAGAAAATATTTTTGAATGCCTTTTATCTGAACGATTTAAACTGCGAACACAGAAATTGAAAACAACCACCACACCTTTTGAGCCCGCTGACGCATTGTTCAGCCTCGCCATCCCGGCAATTACGCTCATGTGTACCGATTGCTTGCCCCGACCGGGGTTCAGAAGCTTTCGAAGGCAGATCAGAATCTGATACCCTCCTTTACTAACAATTGTATGGCCATCCGCCAGGCGGATTAAGCCTTGAAGTGCTTTTAGAGTATTTCTTGTTTCAATTTTTTAACGACTACAACCTTGGATAATAATATTATTGTCAGAACGGCTACGGCCGATGACACCCATTACGCAGAAACCATCACTACCGAGATGGCAGAATCTGCCAAAGCACGCGGCACCGGCATTGCCAAACGCTCGCCCGACTATGTGAAAATGAAAATGGAAGAGGGCAAAGCGGTTATTGCTGTTACCAAAGATGGTACCTGGGTAGGCTTTTGCTACATCGAAGCGTGGGAACACGAAAAATATGTAGCCAACTCAGGGCTTATCGTTTCACCACCATTCCGTAAAACCGGTGTGGCCACCGAAATCAAACGCAAAGTATTTGAACTTTCGCGCAAGAAGTACCCCCATGCAAAAATCTTTGGGCTTACCACAGGATTGGCAGTAATGAAGATTAACTCCGATCTGGGCTACGAGCCGGTAACTTACTCCGAGCTAACTACCGATGAAGAATTCTGGAAAGGTTGCCGCAGTTGTGTAAACTTTGAGATTCTGATGGCTAAAGGCCGCAAGAATTGTATGTGCACCGCCATGTTGTTCGATCCGGTTGAAGATGCCAAGAAAAAAGCTGAGTTAGCCAAAACAGTTGTTACACCCGATGGTGAACTAGAGCAACATAAGAAGCGTGAATTTAAAGGTAACTTTAAATTGTTCGAACGCTGGGTACGCTTCAAGCAGTTTGTGCTGCTCAAGAGCTGGAAAAAACAACAAAGCGAAGGAGAAGATGAAAAGAAGAAGTCTTCGTTTCTGAGTTTCCTGTTCTTCTGGTAAGAGATTATTTCGAATTTAAAATTAAAATTAAACCTGGATCCCCTCTCCCAAAAAAACACTTTAGGCTGCTTTCCTTCTCCTTTGGAGAAGGTGGCCGAAGGTCGGATGAGGTAGAGGGGTCGGGGGTGAGGTTATGAAAAAAGTTGTATTAGCATTTAGTGGTGGATTAGACACATCTTATTGTGCCATTTATCTGGCGAAAGATTTGGGTTACGAAGTGCACACCCTTACGGTAAACACCGGTGGGTTTAGTGCCGAAGAAGTAAAAGATATTGAGAAGCGGGCATTAAACTTAGGTGTGGCTTCGCACAAAACGATTGATGAAACCCGTAACTATTACGATAAAGTAATCAAGTACCTGGTTTTTGGTAACATTTTGAAAAACGGTACTTATCCCCTAAGCGTTAGTGCCGAGCGGATGAGCCAGGCGCTGGCAGCAGCTACCTATGCCAAAGAACTGAATGCCGATGCCGTTGCGCATGGAAGTACCGGTGCCGGCAACGATCAGGTGCGCTTTGATATGATCATCCAGATTTTACATCCCGGTGCAGAAATCATTACACCAATTCGTGATAAGAAACTGAGCCGCGAAGAAGAAGTTAATTACCTCAAAGAAAAAGGAATTCATTTCAGTGCCGAGAAAGCAAGATACTCTATTAATAAAGGTATCTGGGGAACTTCCGTTGGTGGAAGAGAAACGCTTAACTCCTTAGGGCAATTACCGGAAGAAGCCTGGCCCACGCAAGTTACCAAGCAAGGTACGGAAGATGTAAAGCTTGGATTTAGAAAAGGTGAACTGGTTTCTGTTAACGAAAAAAAATATGAACACCCGGTTGATGCCATACACGCATTACAAGCTATTGCCGGACCTTTTGGAATTGGGCGCGATATACACGTGGGCGATACCATTATTGGCATTAAAGGTCGCGTAGGGTTTGAAGCCGCTGCACCGGTGTTAATCATTAAAGCACATCATGCATTAGAGAAACACGTGCTTACCAAGTGGCAATTAAGTTGGAAAGATCAACTGGCACAATTCTACGGCAACTGGTTGCATGAAGGCCAATACTTAGATCCAATCATGCGCGACATGGAAGCATTTTTAACCAGTGCACAACAAAATGTTACAGGCGAAGTTTCTGTTACGCTCTACCCCTATCGCTTCCAGATAAACGGTATCGAATCGAAATACGATCTCATGTCGGCTAAGTTTGGGAAGTATGGCGAAATGAATTTGGGCTGGACGGGTGATGATGTAAAAGGCTTTACCAAGATATTTGGTAACCAGGTAGCCATTTATCATCAGGTGAAGGCAGAAGCAGAAAAACAGTAGGCAGTCAGCAGTAAGCAATGGGCAGTATGAATAAATCGAAAATAAAAGCGGGTATCGTGGGTGGTGCTGGATATACGGGTGGTGAAACACTTCGCCTATTGTTGAATCATCCACAAGTAGAAGTTGCCTATGTACAAAGTCGCAGCCAGGCCGGTAAACCCATAACTACCACACACCACGATTTAGTTGGCGAAACCGATTTAATTTATTCAGCCGATTTTAATCAACTGGTAGATGTATTGTTTCTTTGCCTCAGTCATGGGGAAAGTAAGAAGTTATTGAGTGAACAAAACTTTCCAGTTTCAACCCATATTATTGATTTAGGTAATGACTTTCGCTTAGGCGATAAAGCCGGTGATCGTGAATTCGTTTACGGCTTACCCGAATTTCAACGCGATAAAATCAAGCAAGCTAAAAACATTGCCAACCCCGGTTGCTTTGCTACCACTATTCAGTTGGGATTGTTGCCACTGGCTCAAGCAGGTTTATTAACGGAAGTTTATACCACGGGCATCACGGGCTCAACCGGTGCCGGACAAAAACTACAAGACACCACACACTTTACCTGGCGCGCTAATAATATTTCCGTATATAAAACACTAAGCCATCAACACCTGGGCGAAATCAATCAGACATTAAAAAAACTACAACCTGCTTTTGGTGGCGAAGTAAACTTTGTTCCGTGGCGTGGCGATTTTACACGCGGTATTTTTGTTACTTCAGTTGTAACAACTACACTTTCGCTGGACGAATTATACAAACTGTATGAAAGTTTCTATGCGTCACACCCGTTCACACATGTGAGCAAAGAAACCATTGATCTGAAACAAGTGGTAAACACCAACAAGTGTCTGATCCGCCTGGAAAAAGTGGGTAACAAACTTGCCATCCACTCGATTACCGACAATTTATTGAAAGGTGCCAGCGGCCAGGCCGTGCAGAATATGAATTTGATGTTTGGATTGGAAGAAGATGCAGGATTGAGGTTGAAGGGGATTACATTTTAAGTAGTCAGTTGGCAGTTTCATACTAAGTTTTGAATCTTAAATTTTATATTAAAAATGAAATTGTTTGATGTTTATCCTTTGTTCCCCATCGAACCCGTAAAAGCCTCCGGCTCGTGGTTGTGGGATAGCGAAGGGAAAAAATATTTAGACCTATACGGTGGCCATGCGGTAATCTCTATCGGGCATAACCATCCACATTTTGTTGAAGCACTGAAAAGTCAATTAGATAAAATCAGTTTTTATTCCAACAGTGTTCAAAATTCCATGCAGGAAAAACTGGCTGAGAAGTTGGGCCAACTTTCAGGTTATAACAATCACCAGCTATTTTTGTGTAACAGTGGTGCCGAAGCAAATGAAAATGCATTGAAACTTGCTTCGTTTGTTACGGGCCGCAAAAAAATTATCGCATTCAAAAAAGCTTTTCACGGTCGCACTTCTGGTGCTGTGGCTGCAACCGATAATCCAAAAATTGTAGCGCCATTTAATGCCGGACATGAAATTGTTTTTCTTCCATTAAACGATGTTATTGCTTTTGATCAGGCTATTGACAATACAATTGCCGCTGTTATTATTGAAGGTATTCAAGGCGTGGGTGGTATTCAGGTTCCGGATGATGTATTTCTAAAACACATCACACAAAAAACAAAACAAGCCGGAGCCTTATTGATTCTGGATGAAGTTCAATCCGGCTATGGACGCACGGGCAAATTTTTCGCGCATCAACATGCCGGCATCGAAGCTGATCTGATTACGCTTGCCAAAGGTATGGGCAATGGCTTCCCGATTGGCGGGGTAATGATTCATGAAAACATAAAACCCTGGAGTGGCATGCTGGGTACAACATTCGGAGGTAACTATTTAGCCTGTGCAGCAGGCCTGGCTGTGCTTGAGGTTATTGAAAAGGAGAACCTGATGGCCAGTGCCGAAACACTTGGTAACTATTGGATGAATGAACTACAATCTTACTCAACTATTCTGGATGTGCGTGGTCGCGGGTTAATGATTGGTTTCGATTTGCCCGAATCATGGGCTGCTTTACGGAAGGATTTACTCTTCAAACACTTTATTTTTACAGGCGAAGCTAAACCGAACACCGTGCGTTTATTACCCTCGCTTTCCTTAACGAAATCTGAAGCGGATATTTTTCTGGAAGCACTTTCGGCCGAACTTAAACAGCCTGCAGTGTTATGAAAAATTTTCTTTCTGTAAACGAAGTAAGTAATATCGACAGTCTTATTGCCGATGCACTTGCCTACAAGGCCGATCCGTTTAAAGACTCAGCGTTAGGTAATCGCAAGCGGTTGGGCATGTTGTTTCTCAATCCGAGTATGCGCACCCGCATCAGCACCCAAATTGCGGCTAAAAACCTGGGCATGGATCCGATCGTGTTTAACGTAGGGCAAGATGGCTGGACGTTGGAGTTTGAAGACGAAGCCATCATGAGTGGCAACACCGTAGAGCATGTGAAAGAAGCAGCACCGGTATTGGGTAAATATTTCGATATTCTGGGTGTGCGCACATTTCCGTCACTCCAAAATAAAGCAGACGATTACAGCGAATTGTACATCCATCAATTTATAAAATATGCAGGTGTTCCCATTTTAAGTTTAGAGAGTGCCACCCTGCATCCACTTCAAAGCCTAACCGATTTAATTACGATATCTGAAAACTGGAATCCCTCCCCTCTCTTCCGGAGAAGGGCCGGGGGTGAGGTTAAACCTAAAATTGTACTCACATGGGCACCGCATGTTAAGGCTTTGCCTCAGTGCGTAGCCAATAGTTTTTCGCAATGGGTAACCGCATGGGGCCAGGCCGATTTTGTTATCACGCATCCGGAAGATTATGAGCTGGATGAAAAGTTTACGAAAGGTGCAACCATTACTCACAATCAGGATGAAGCCCTGCAGCGTGCTGACTTTGTGTATGTAAAAAACTGGAGCACCTATAAAGATTACGGTAAAATTTATTGCAATGACCCGGAGTGGATGTTAACCACTGAAAAACTTGCCGTAACAAACAATGCCAAGATTATGCATTGCTTACCAGTGCGTAGAAATGTAGAACTGAGTGATGAAATTCTGGATGGGCCGAATAGTATTGTTACACAACAAGCCGGCAACCGCGTGTGGGCTGCACAGGCAGTGTTGGCAGAACTTTTGAAAAGTGAGCAGTAACCAGTAGGCAATTGGCAGTACTGCCTACTGGTTACTTTTATTTAAACGATATGAACAAACTCTACATAATCAAGATTGGTGGTAATGTATTAGACAACGAAAGTGCTTTGAAGAGTTTTCTCAAAGACTTTGCATCTATACAAGCACCAAAAATTTTAATTCATGGTGGTGGAAAGATTGCAACCCGCCTGGGCGATCAGTTAGGCATTCAATCGAACTATATAAAAGGTCGGAGAATTACCGATGCGCACACGCTTGATTTAGTAACGATGGTTTATGGCGGACTCGTGAACAAACAAATCGTAGCTGCCTTACAGAATCATCATTGCAATGCGATGGGCGTAACCGGTGCTGATGGAAATCTGATCAAAGCAAAAAAACGATCGGTTGGTGAAGTTGATTTTGGTTTTGTAGGTGATATAACTCCGGATAGCGTAAACAGTACATTACTGTACTTTTTATTAAAACAAAATGTGATTCCGGTTTTTGCGCCCCTTACGCACGAAAATGGTACGATGCTGAATACCAATGCCGATACCATTGCCTCGGTATTAGCCATTTCATTAAGCAAACATTTTGATGTACGCCTGATTTTCTGTTTCGAAAAACAAGGTGTGTTGCTGGATGTAAATAAAGAAGATTCGGTAATCCGAAACCTAAACTATAAGTTATACCAAGAGCTCTTGGTAAAGGGGTCGTTCCACGATGGTATTTTACCGAAACTGGAAAACGCATTCCGGGCAATTCAATCAGGAGTAAAAGAGGTATTGATTGGTGAACACACCCACCTGCTTGCCAATACCGGTTACGATACAAAAGGCACACTCATCACGCAAGTATGAGAGAGCACTTGACTTTTATTGGAATTGACTTACTACAACAACTTGTAGCTACACCATCTTTCAGCAAAGAAGAAGATAAAACTGCAGGTTTGTTGATGGGATTCTTTCAGCATCACGGTATGCAAGCTCACCGGAAGGGCAATAATGTGTGGGTCATCAACGAACACTTTGATGTAAACAAACCAACTATCCTGCTCAACTCGCATCATGATACGGTAAAGCCGAACCCTGCTTACTCGCGCGATCCATTTGCACCGTATATTGTAGATGATAAACTCTACGGACTTGGAAGCAACGATGCTGGTGGGCCGTTGGTATCACTCATCATGACGTTTTTTTATTTCAGCAATCAACCAAACCTGAAATACAATTTGGTTTTAGCTGCTACTGCCGAAGAGGAAATTTCTGGCACCGGTGGCATTGAATTGATCTGGAATGATTTGCCTAAGATAAATTGTGCCATAGTAGGCGAACCTACGCTTACGGATATTGCCATAGCCGAAAAAGGTTTGATGGTGCTGGATTGTGTGGCCAAAGGTAAAGCCGGACATGCTGCACGCGAAGAAGGCGTGAATGCAATTTATGAATCGTTAAAAGATATTGAGTGGTTTCGGAATTATTCATTCCCCAAGGTTTCAGCTACACTTGGTAAAGTAAAAATGTCGGTTACCGTTATCCATGCAGGGCAAGCTCACAACCAGGTACCAGCCGAATGCAAGTTTACGGTAGATGTGCGCGCTACTGACGTTTATTCGTTGGAAGAACTTCTGGAAACTATCAGGCAAAATGTATCGTGTGAAGTTACAGCACGCTCGTTGCGCTTGCGACCGTCCGGCATTGCACACGATCATCCGTTGGTTATTGCCGGAAAATCAATTGGCAAAAAACTGTACGGTTCCCCCACTACGTCCGATCAGGCATTGATACCGGTTCCCTCTATTAAGATGGGCCCTGGTGATTCTGCCCGATCGCATAGTGCCGATGAGTTTATTTACGTACACGAGATTGAAGCGGGAATAGATTCTTACATTAGTCTATTGAACAATTTAATACTGTAAGAATTTATCTTTAACTTTGAGATATGGCAACCGTAGTAAAGAAAGGTACAAGTAAAAAAATACTCAAAACACTGTGGAAAAAAGCTGCTTCTAAAAGAATAGCCAAAAAAGAATTTGACGCCCACAAATATTGCGGGTCTGTTAAATTTAAAGAAGATGGATTAATTCTGCAAAAGAAGTGGAGAGATGAATGGCAATAAACTATTGTTAGACACCAATATTATAATTTATTTCCTTTCTGGAGACCGCACTCTTGCGAATATACTTCATAAAAAAACGCTCTTT
Source organism: Cyclobacteriaceae bacterium (assembly GCA_019638395.1). Classification (GTDB taxonomy): domain Bacteria; phylum Bacteroidota; class Bacteroidia; order Cytophagales; family Cyclobacteriaceae; genus ELB16-189. The sequence continues at coordinate 471,440 of JAHBTX010000003.1, read as the reverse complement.
GTTTCATTCATATCGCAATTAGAATTATTGCGGTATTCAGCCCTGTCCACCAGGCAAATGGTTAAGATTGAGAATTTTCTGGCCCAAAGTACCATTATAGATATCAATCAGGAAATTAAGGAAAACGTTATTTCGCTTAGTAAAAAGCATAAACTCAAATTACCTGATTCATTAATATTAGCTACAGCTATTCATCTAGATTTACCATTAATCACAGCCGATAAAGATTTAATCAAGATTACCGAGGTTAGTGTACTGTATTATAGCCGCTAATCGACATTAGATACTCAACACCTTTCTACCATGAAACTCTGGAGCAAAGACAAGGAATCACTCAAAACTGTTACCGATTTTACCACCGGCCAGGACAATATATTGGATTTACATCTTGCTCCATTTGATGTGATTGGCTCTCTTGCCCACATTACCATGCTCCAAACAATCGGACTGCTGACTAAACCAGAACTGGACACGCTGAGTAAAGAACTAAAATCGATTTACAAAGAAATCCAAACGGGCAAATTTGAAATTGAAACCGGTGTTGAAGATATTCATTCGCAAGTAGAATTATTGCTAACCCGCAAATTGGGAGATGTGGGAAAAAAAATTCACAGCGGTCGCTCCCGTAACGATCAGGTATTGGTTGATGTAAAATTATACCTGCGCCACGAAATAGAACAACTTGCATTTGCCATTCAACAAGTCTTCGAATTATTAATCGCACAAAGTGAAAAACACAAAGACAAACTATTGCCTGGCTATACACATTTACAGGTAGCCATGCCTTCTTCGTTTGGTTTATGGTTAGGTGCATATGCAGAAAGTTTAGCGGACGATACCATCACACTTCATGCAACGTATCAAGTGGTGAATAAAAACCCGTTAGGATCCGCAGCTGGTTATGGTTCGTCTTTTCCACTCAATCGTACACTCACTACACACCTTTTAGGTTTTGATGACCTGAACTATAATGTTGTATATGCACAAATGGGGCGCGGCAAGACAGAACGCATTATGGCACAAGCTATGAGCAACGTAGCCACTACGCTTGGTAAGCTGGCTATGGATTGTACGCTGTTTCTGAACCAGAACTTTGGCTTCATTTCCTTCCCGGATGAATTGACCACTGGCTCCAGCATTATGCCGCATAAAAAAAATCCGGATGTGTTTGAGTTGATTCGGGCTAAGTGTAATAGTCTGCAAGCTTTGCCAAATGAAATAGCATTGCTGACCACCAATCTTCCTTCGGGCTACCACCGCGATTTGCAGTTATTAAAAGAAAAACTTTTTCCGGCCATTCAATCTTTAAAAGATTGCTTGCGGATGACGCACCTCATGCTTTCAGCTATAGAAGTAAAAGCGAATATTCTTACTGACGAAAAATATAAATACCTCTTTAGCGTGGAAGAAGTAAATAAACTTGTGTTGAGTGGCATGCCCTTCCGCGATGCCTACAAAAAAATTGGGCTTGATATTGAACAAGGAAACTTCAGCTACTCGACCGAAGTTAACCACACTCACGAAGGAAGCATCGGTAACCTGATGAACGAGCAAATTAAAAAGTTGTTTGAAGCCACCCTTTCAAAATTCAACTTTGAAAAAGTTAATCGTGCCCTTGAAACCCTTGTGCGATGAAACCGGATGTTACATTAGCTCTTATTATTGCAATAGTTGTAATAAGTTATCTGTTTGATCAATTGCTGGACTTCTTAAATCTAAAAGCGATCCGTAAAGAGATTCCGGCAGAGATAGTATCATTCTACGATCAAGACAAATATTTAAAATCATTAGACTACCAAAAAGTTCAGGCCCGGTTTTCATTCTTTACCTCGGGTTTTAGTTTTTTACTTTCCCTTACAATGTTGGCATTTGGTGGCTTTGGTTGGATTGATGGGCTGTTACGACCGATAATTGCCAATGAAATCCTGCTCGCCCTAACTTTCTTTGGGGTAATCTTGATTGCATCCGATCTATTAACTATTCCATTTCAATGGTATAGCACGTTTGTAATAGAAGAAAAATTTGGCTTCAACAAAACAACACCCAAAATCTTTGTTACCGATAAGCTTAAAGGTTACTTATTAGGGGCCCTTGTTGGTGGTGGCTTATTATCGCTCTTAATCTATCTTGTAAACACAATTGGTCCCGACTTTTGGATTTGGTTTGGGATGATAGCTGCCGGATTTATTTTGTTTGTGAACATGTTTTATACTTCGCTAATTCTACCCCTGTTCAACAAGCTTACGCCATTGGCAGATGGCGAACTTAAAACAGCCATTGAAGGCTATGCAAACAAGGTAAACTTTCCGTTGGATAATATTTTTGTGATGGATGGCTCAAAACGATCGGCCAAAGCCAATGCATTTTTTTCCGGTATCGGCAAAAAGAAAAAGATTGTATTATACGATACATTAATAAACAACCACACTACCGATGAACTGGTGGCCGTATTAGCACATGAAGTGGGGCACTTCAAAAAGAAACACATCATCTGGAGTTACCTCATCTCGATTATCCAGGTATTTTTCATCTTGTTTGTGCTTTCAAAAATGATTTTTAATCCAAACCTAGCGTTAGCGTTGGGCGGATCGCAACCGGCCATTCACCTTAATCTTATCGCCTTTGGAATTCTTTTCTCCCCTATCTCGGGTATAACCGGATTGTTAATGAGTTTGCTCAGCCGGAAAAACGAATTTGAAGCCGATGCCTATGCGCGCGAAACATTTAACGGTACAGCTCTTGCCCATGCGTTAAAAAAACTTTCGGTCGATACCTTGAGCAATCTCTATCCACACCCGTGGTATGTGTTCTTTCATTATTCCCATCCGCCTTTGTTGCAGCGGTTGCAGGCGTTAGCACACCATTCCTCACCTTAATGCTATGCGTTTCACCAAACGAAACATATTTATTTATTCGATTGTACTATTGAACGTATGCTGTTACATCAGTCTTCAGATTCCGCCTCATGTTTTCTGGCCAGCTGCTTTTTTAAGTTATGGGTTTCCGCTTATCATTTGCCTGAACCTGATTTTACTAACACTGGCACTTATCAATAAAAGGCTAACTGCATTTATATGGTTTTTATTTTTTTTACTGGGGGCTCCGTATTTAATGCGTACACTGCGGTATAACAACTCTAAAAAATTAACTAATACAGTTCGCGTACTTAGTTTTAATGCCAAGCTTTTTCGGATGCCGCATGTGTATGATCAATTTTCGACTGAACTGATTAACTGGATAGCTACCGATTCGTCTGCCATTAAATGCATTCAGGAGTACAGTACAAACCCAACATGGGAAGGCCTGGATGTAACCGGCAAGTTGCGTGCAGCGGGCTACGAAGGATATACTTTTGTAGCTGAAATTGATGATCGGCAGCACAATCCGGGACTGGCAATTTTTTCTACTTATGAATTTATTAATTCCGGAGTAGTGTGGCACGATCCGCAAAGTCTGAATGCAGCCATTTTTGCCGATTTAAAATATGGTGAAAAAATTATTCGGGTTTATAATGTTCATCTGTCTTCTATGAAACTTACAGCCCGTCCTACTGGTTGGCTTCATAAGATCCATTATTTATTTCAGCAACTAAAAACCGGATCGGTTAACAGAAGCAAACAGATAAACAGATTGGTTGATCACATGAAAACATCGCCTTATCCGTATTTAGTGTGTGGCGATTTTAATGAAACCCCGTATAGCTATGTTTATTCACGCATGAGGCGTGAGTTAACCAATGCGTTTGAAGAAAGAGGAAGCGGTTTCGGTTTTACATTAAATCAAAAGCCTTACTTTCTCCGGATCGACCACCAGTTTTTCAGTCGTGAATTTAAGTTACAAAAATACGATGTTGACAAAACCATGAAAATATCCGATCACTTCCCCACATACGGTTATTACATTTTACCCAACTAACTATGACTACCGAATTATTCCTTCGCTACATTCACTTCATCAGCATTTTTGCAATTGTCGGATCGCTCGTATCGGAACACATGTTATTGCAAAAAGAACTTACCCGCAAAGCTATTGCAAAAATTGCACGCATTGATGCTGTATATGGATTAGCAGCCATTACACTATTGAGTGCCGGCCTTACCCTTTGGTTAGGCGAATTTGGTAAACCAGCTGTGTTCTACAGTAAAAACTGGATCTTCCATACCAAATTAACACTATTTATCGTAGTAGGGCTTTTATCGATCTACCCAACTATATTTTTTCTAAAGAATCGTAAAGGAAACCCCGATGAATGGGTGAACATTCCCAAGTCAGTTTTTATGATGATAAGACTGGAGTTACTGTTGCTATTCATAATTCCATTATTAGCCGGACTATTGTCGCGCGGAGTTGGTTTCTTTGGCAACTAAGGTTTAAAATCAAAAATGCCCTGGCCATTCATTTTTGCCAAGGCATTCGCTTAAGGGTAAAAATCTCTATCCTTTTTTCCTGATCTTTATATCGCCATTGTAGGTACGCATCGAAATTTCAGGGCCGCCACCACCAATCTCTGCCTTTACCCACTCATCCAGCACTACTTTAAAATTTCCGCTGCCGGCTTCTTTCTTTTGCACGGGTTCGTTCCGGATTACATTCATATCAAAGGCGCTTAAAATTTCACCGCGTTGGGTTTTCATCTTTAGCGTTGTTTTTACAGAAGCCGGAAAGGTAAGATCTACATCGCCATTGTAGGTTGTGTACGACATTGGCACACTGGAAACCTTATCAAATCCTAACCGTATATCGCCATTGTACGTATTGGCTACTACCGAACCCGATATTCCATCTGCTTTTATTTCACCATTATAGGTTGTTATTTCTACTTCGCCCTGAATGTTGGTTATGTAAATATCACCATCGTTGTACGAACTTACTTTCAGATCAAAACCAGCCGGCACTTCAATCTCTAAATTCATTTTAACATTCCACGAGCCCGATTGTATTTTTACCTCGTTATTGTTTTCTGAAACTTCAAGGTTTAGTGAACTGCCACTGATGCGCTTTAATCCATCCGAACTTTCTTTTGGTTTTTTGGAATCTTCATCCTTACCTGAATATTTAACGAGTACATCTTTACGAGCCGTACCTTTAACGGTAATGGAACCATAATTCAAATGGGCTCTTAGCTTACCACGTTTAGCCGGATCGCTTAGCGGAACCGGAAACTCACCGTTATTTTGGCCAAACAAGGTCAATGCTACAGCGCATAATACAATCGTTATAAATAGTTGCTTTTTCATTTTCAAGTCTTTTAATTGTTTCTAACTCTTTTCTTTTAAATAAACATTTCCATTGAAGGTTTCGAAATTGAGGGGCACACCACCCGTTCCGATTTTAAATTGATTTCCTTTTATTTTAAACTTTAACCCTTCTTTAGATTCTTCTTTTTTAACTACCACGGGCATAGCCTGCAGGCTTGCTACATTCGTAAAAAATTGCCCGTTAAAACTTTCAAAACTTAACTCGGCTTGCAAACCTTTTTGAAACCAGGCGTGGATATCGCCACTCAAAGTATAAAACCTGCAGGCCTGGGGTGGATTTTTAGCATATGAAATCTCTACATTTCCGTTAATGGTGTGCGCTACCGCTGCATTCGAAATTCCATTTAAAGCAATTGCTCCATTAATGTTGTGAGCTTCAATACCACCTGCAACGTCATCTATCTTAATGTTTCCGTTGTTAATGGTACTTACAATCAGGTTTGTGCCTTTTGGAACGCGTACAATATAGTCTAAGGTGTATTCCACTTTTTCGCGGCAATCATCTGGGTCGCGTCCATTCCAATCGTAGCCCCAGCCTCTTGTATGGCTCCAGTTATTTTTGTGGTTTTGTTTACGGCCAAACTTACTACACAACCCTTCGGTGTAGAAAATCAGGGTATCGGCCAAATCAATTACACCCATGGTTATTTGTTTCCCGGCCTCCAGCCGTTCAGCCGTTTTACCCTTTATGGTGCGGGTTACTTCCAGCAGAATTTTATCGCCATCGTAAGCGGCTATGGTTATGTTACCACTGATGTTCGCTATCAGCACTGCATTTTCACCTGATTTCTTTTCGAAGCTATATTCGCGGGTAATTTTTTCGCTAAACGTTTGGCTTATACCTAAACCTGCCACCAACATCAATCCTATTGTTACAAGCAATCGCATACATGTTTTTTTTAGATCAACACTTCAATACTTTCCGAGATTTTTGATTTCACTTCTTTAGGAGTGTCATCTTTTTCCAGGATTTGCCTTAATGCTTCTACCGATTTTTTCTCCTGAATTTTCACCATCAAATCGGCCAAGGCCACCTGCACCAAAGGCGAATCTTGTTTTGAAATAGCTGCAATCAGCCCACTTCGCACCTTATCACTCTTTACATAAGGTTTAAGTGCTTCCAGGGCAGCCAGCCGCACGTTTACGTTCTCATCGTTGTTAAGCGTAACAAACAATGCATCTGTTACTTTATCGCTCACCTGTTCCATTTCGCTGGTAAGGCTAACAGCTTTTAAGCGCTGGGTAGCCGATTCTTTCTCGAGCAGCGAAAGCATCATCATTTCTTTCAGATCACTTACCTGTTCCGTTAATTGTATAACCTCTTCTTTACCCGAAGGACTTTGCAGCAGGTAGCCTAGCATAAATCCACACACCAGCAACCCGGCAGCAATTGCCATGCGCTGATATAAGAGAAGAACAGGCGCTGCTTTTTGAGGTTGCTTTTCGGCAGCAAGCATCTTGTAAAACCGATCACCCACCAATATATCGGGCTGCATACTTTCCAATTGAATTACCTGGTTATGCAAATGGTCTAAGTCGGTAAGTTGAGTAAGATGAACTTTACCTGCTTCAATCAATTGTTCCAGCAACTGCACTTCCGAAGGATCGGCCAGTCCTTCGTTATACTTTGCTATCAGGTCTTGTATTGCTTTGCTTTCCATAGTACTTAGTTTATACGCTCCAATTGTTTGTAGATCACCTTCAACTCCTGTAATGCTCTGAATACTTTAACTTTTACAGCACCTTCCGAGCAGCCCAACACTTCACCAATCTCGCTATACTTCATATCTTCGTACTTGCTCAACAAAATTATTTCCCGCTTCTCCAAAGGCAGCTTATCCATCGCAACAGCAAGCAGTTGTAATTCTTCAGACTGTTGCATTTCGCTTGCCTTATTTTCGGTATGGCCTACCCTATCTTTCCAGTTTTCCAAATCATCACTTACTAACTTCTTTTTGCGATGCTGGTCGTAATGCACATTACGCGCAATGTGAAACATCCAGGCCCTAAACTCGCCCCCGTTGCTCTCGGCCTGCTCGCGAAACAGATGCCGGTACTTCAGAATTCGAAAGAAGGTGTTCTGTATCAAATCTTCGCTCGCATCCTGCTGGCGGGTAAGCCCATAGAAAAAACCATACAACGGTTTTTTATAGCGTTCAAAAAGCTGCCCTAGTTTATCTAGGTCGCCATTTTTTACCTTAAGCATTAAGGCATTATCCGAAAGTGGTTTCAAAGTTTTTCAGGTTCTTATACAGCAAAACTTAAGGTAGTGAAATTGGTTACAGGAATTTTCTAATTTTATCGAAAACGTTTTAAACCATGAAGCGCCCCCTCTTGCTCTGTTCCATTATCATTTACCTGGCAGCCTGTGAAAAAAAACCAGTATGGTCTGATGAGTTTGTTTATACGGGTAAACCCGATACCACCAAATGGAATTACGATCTGGGCGATGGTTGCCCCCATGTGTGCGGCTGGGGCAATAACGAAGCCCAGTATTACACTTCCGATAGCAAAAATGTGCGGGTAGAAAATGGTAACCTGGTTATTGAAGCACATCAGGATTCGCTTGGCGGAAAAGCTTATACCTCCACCCGTATTGTAAGCAAGCATAAAGGCGATTGGCTTTACGGGCGAGTGGAAGTACGGGCTAAACTGCCGAAAGGAAAAGGCACGTGGCCTGCCATCTGGATGCTTTCAACTGATTGGAAATATGGCGGCTGGCCCGCCAGTGGTGAAATTGATATAATGGAACACGTAGGCTACGATCCGGGTGTAATTCATGGCACCATTCACACCGAAAAATATAACCACATCAAGCAAACTCAGAAAGAAGGAAAAATAACCATACCCGATGCGATGGATCAATTTCATGTTTACACAATCGATTGGACAAAAGACCAGATTGATTTTTTTGTGGATGATAACCTATACCATACCGTAAAACGCGATAGACAAGATGATTTTAATGGCTGGCCGTTCGATCAGAAATTTCATTTGATAATGAATATTGCTGTAGGCGGAAACTGGGGCGGCAAAGAAGGAATTGACAGCTCCATCTGGCCACAACGCATGGAAATAGATTATGTAAGAGTTTATCAATAAAAAATGAAAGTATTCATATCGGCTTGCTTTGTCCTGATCGGCTTTGTTTCGTTTGGACAAAAGAATGAAACAATTGTTGATCAATTACATCGGAAAAAATTTACCTGGCTAATCCAAAAAAAGCTGGATTCGCTTAATTGGCTCATGCACGATCAGGCACACTACATTCATTCCAATGGCTGGGTGCAAACTAAAAAAGAAGTAGTTGATGATCTTGTGAGTGATAAGTTAAACTATACCAGTATCGAGGTGGTTGAATCCTCGGTAACGGTCCATCAAAATACGGCTGTTGTTTCCGGCAAGGGGTACTTTAGAGGCCTCATGCCCGATAAATCGGAGTTTAATCTGAGTTTATTTTACACCGAAGTATATGTTAGAGTTGGTAAGGAATGGAAATTGCTTAACCGGCTTGCCACTAAAATCTCGCTCTAATCAGCATTATAATTACGGATTAGCCGCGGCCTAATTCAACTAATTTGTTTCGTTCGTTTTGCAACTCGCGCGAGAGCTTGGTTTGCCGCTCCAACGCTTTGCGTTTGTACTCCTCAAACTCGTTTGTAAGCGAATCGGCAACCTGTGTTTTATCTTTAACCGATGCTTGCAAAACCTTTAGCCGCGCGGCAACACCAATAAGTATGGTTATCAATGCAGCTACTATTACAACCGTTATTATCAGAAATGTACCCTTACCAAAATGCACCCCAAGCACCGAAATGTGAGCACTATCGAAGGTAATGCCTTCAACTGATGCCTTTTGTTTTTCCATTTCGGTATGTGCAGCAGCTAACTTGCTCGCTAATTCTGTAACTTTTTTCTGTTCATCAACCAATTGCGCTTCTTTCATACGAATGGTATCCAACGTAATTTTCCAAAACCCATCCAAAACATACTCCTTTATTACCTTGTAATCTTCATACGTTTGCGAATTTGTTTTCAATACCTGGTAACGTTCTTTCAATTCAAGCTTATTGTCCTCCAACGCCTTTGCAGCCTGTTGCGCAAATAGTAATTCAGGAATTGCCAGGATGATGAGACCAAATAATTTTTTCATGAGAAATAAAGTTAGAAGAACAGGTTGTAACATAGTGCATTTGCCTGGGTTTAACCAAGACAAAACAGATTACCGGCCACAACAAGGCGACTAATAGAAAATAGGAAGGTTGAACGGCTACTTTCGCTTAAACACAATCTGTGATTGTTCGGTGCTAACAATTCTGTTAAACAACTCTTTTAAAGAATGGTATTCCGTTGAAGTGTAAACGGATTTTGAGATTGTAAGTACACTGGTTAAGGATATCTTATTACCGTTGTTCGTGATGTTGCATAAATATTTACCTCCATTTTGAGGTAATGCAAGAGCTGTACCTGGGGGCAACTCATCCACAACATAACTCGTGGGATATTCCAGTGCTAACAAAAATGTAGTTTCCAGCGGAGCTCCAAAGTCAACCGGGTAAAGTCTTTTATCTGTTTTGAATGGATTTGCTTTCCACCGCCCAATAAAAAACGGATTGAGGTATAACAGTTCCGGGCTTCCAACTTCCAGAGAGGACTTTACTTCAAATTTTTCAACAACAGGTTTTGCCAAATCCTCCACTTGTTCAATTTTGTAACTCAGAATTTCAAAATCGTTGTATCGGTTTTCCAATTCTTCTCTGTACTTGGCAACAGAGCCGGCTAAAGCAAGCTCCCTTCGCTTATCTACGGCTTCATAACCAAATGAAGTAACAGTCATATCTCCAACAAATCCGGTATCAACCAACTTCAGATTTAACTGAACCATCTTCTTTTCCTTTTCACGCGGTTTCAAATCAATCCACTTGCTATCCTCTTCCTTACGGGGAATAAGTCGCCCCGTACCATTCAAACATCTGCGGGGTAAAAGTCCAAACGGCAACAAGGGCACAGTAGCATCCAGCAAATAGTATTCGCCATCTAAAAAAACCGATGCCACAACATAGTTAAAGTCGCTTATTACCGGGTAGAGCTGATTGGGAAGCCCGGCTTCGCGGGTAGCCAAAATTACGGGGTCGGCCTGAAGGCCTGCTGCCTGCAGGGCGGCCACCAGCGAAAGGTTGATATCGCCTACGTTACCTTTGCGGGATTCAAACGCTTTTTTGGTGCCTACATCTGTATATTTTCCGTAATACTCGTTCCATAAAAACCAATCTTTTACCAGTTCATAAACAGCATTCGCTTTATCGCGGTTAGTAGTTTTAGCAGCGGCCAGCGTAACTCTGTCTTCCCAAATACTGCGGGCTTTTCGCAACTCGGCTCCGAAACTTTCGTGGGTATTTAATTCGCGCACGGCATCCTTCCAGGTTTTGGTGTATTTACTTACCACCCCATCAAATCGTTTTACTTCGGAAAGTTCGTAATCAATACCGGCCAAAAAATTGCTTCGCGCCAGCATATAATCCTCATTTTTCAATGCTGGAATATTCGTCATAGCATATTTATAAAGTGAGCAGTCGGCCCGATTGCCTCCACCGGGTGTAAAACAGTCCTTTTCTATGGCCGATTCGTTTTTGGTTAGCTCCAGAAATCCGCGTAACGAAATATTATATACATAGTTGGCCGGAATACGGGCCCAAAACTCACTTCGCTGCTTTGGAATTTCAGACTGAAAGCGCCAGGGATAAAAATTAAAAATAAAGGGCGATTCCAACACGTAGCGCACTTCAATAACGCTGCCCACTACTACCTCCGGTAGAGTAAAAGTACTTTCATCGCGGTATTCGTTTAGTGATGTTGTAAAGGTACTGTTACGAGGCATGGCGGTTCGCTTCAGCGAGCCATTAACCAGGTTGTAGGTAAAGCCTTCCACCTGGCGGATTCGCTCTTTGGTTGTCCCGTTTTTTCGAAGTAAAATCCTAAAATCAGCCTGATCTAATCCATCACGTTTCAGAATCTTAATTTTTACGTGGTACTCCAACAGCAGGTTATTATTGCCCCCATTGTCCACATAGGCTTCGCCAAATTCGTCCAGCACTACTGCTGATGCAGTTGTGTCCGGGGCATATTCCCTCATGCTTAGTTCATCAAAACTTACGCTGCCAAAAGCAAACCCATGGTGGTATTGCGCTTTAGATTGATTATAAATAACACAGATGCTGCAAAATATTATTGTACCGAAAGTCTGCTTTAAAAAATTCAATGGTTTGCGGGTTTATTATGGTATCAAATTAATCAAATTGAAATAACATTAGGAGCCATCGATCCGATAACTTTGTAGAGATAGAATGCTTCGCTACCTTAGCAAGTCAATCTGATTTAAATCTTGTGAGTAACCTTAAAGCCAATAAGCGGATTCTGATAATTGAGGATGATGAGCCTCTATGTTGGCTATTGGATCGTATTCTAAAGCCCAATTTTGAGGTAAATATCTTTCATAATGGGTTGGATGCACTGGCTTGGTTATCGGCCAATAATCTTCCAGACCTGATTATTTCCGATCTGCACATGCCCTCATTGGATGGAATCGAGCTGTTGGAAAACATACAAACCAGCGGAATTTTGAGGAATATACCGGTAGTTATCCTTTCTGGAAGCGAAGACCCGGAAAAACGCAAGAAGTGCCTGGCATTGGGCGCTAGCAGTTATTTAATAAAACCGTTCGAACCACAGTTACTAATCGAAGAAATAGAGAATACATTTAAAAGAGCAGAAAAACCGTTGGCTATTAATCGATGAAAACCGATACTGATATTGCTGTGCCCACTCAAAAAAGAGGGTCGAAAGATGCCGCAATTCATATTGCTGTATTGCAACTTAACCTACAACCCCAACCTGATTTTGTTCAGGATAATTGGCATTTTACCTACTACTCGCTGGAGGCACTCTCTTTTTCTATTTTAGAAAGCGCAACAACCATTGATGCGGTATTTATCGGGCCCGATGCACAGGCCGAGCAAATGCAAAAGTTAGCCGAACTTTTAAAAGCCTATAGCATACCGTTTATACTTTATACCAATAAATACGATGAGGGGGCCAAAAGCAAGGCTCTTGAGCTACATGTAGATGACTACCTGTTAGGTGCATTTACCGAACTTATGCTCAAACGCATTCATTTTATAAAAAAGACCAAAAACAGGTCGGAAGCAGGCCTATTGCAGCCTACCCGAAGCATTGAACCGATGCAGTCCGTTAAGATCTGGAAGTTGAAGCGGGTTTCCGATATCATCCTATCATCTCTTGCACTTATCATATTATCACCACTTTTGTTGGTAATTGCAGTTATTATAAAGTTAGAATCGCGCGGGCCGGTATTTTATATTTCCAAGCGGGCAGGCTCCGGCTACAAGATTTTCGATTTTTATAAGTTTCGCTCTATGCGGGCCGGTGCCGATAAAGAGTTAAAAGACCTTTCGCATTTAAATCAGTATGCTGAGAATACTGAGGAAAGTATTTTCTATAAGATAAAAAACGATCCCCGAGTAACGCGTTTTGGAATGTTTCTCCGTAATACAAGCTTAGACGAATTACCCCAACTTATAAATGTTTTGAAAGGAGACATGTCGTTAGTTGGGAATAGGCCGCTGCCACTTTATGAAGCTGAAAGGCTTACAAAAGATCAGATTGCTTGGAGATTTCTTGCCCCAGCAGGGATTACAGGTCTGTGGCAAGTTACTAAAAGGGGCAATAAAGAAATGTCACTGGAGGAACGTATCCACTTGGACATTGAGTACGCCATGAAGAACTCGTTCATTCTTGATATGAAGATTATTCTCGCTACATTTCCGGCTTTATTACAAAAGGAAAAGGTTTAACCAATCAGATGTCTCAAATCAGAATTCTTCACTGCATCCGTCAAGGACAAATTGGTGGAGGTGAAAGTCATTTGATTGATCTTGTTTCAAACCTTAACAAAACTAAGTACAAAAGTTTTGTGCTTTCATTTACGGACGGACCAATGATTGAAAGACTCTCAAACCTTGGTATAACTACCTTTGTAATTAAAACTACTATTCCATTTGATGTTAGAATTTGGCAAAGTGTCTTAACTATTATTACTGAACATAAAATTCAATTTCTCCATGTACATGGTACACGAGCTTTTTCAAATGTTATCTATGCCGCGCAAAGAAAGAGACTCCCAATAGTTTATACTGTTCATGGTTGGTCATTTAATCCATATCAATCCTGGATTAAAAGGAAACTAGCAATTCTTATAGAAGGTTATTTCACAAAAATTTCAAAAAAAGTAATCAATGTATCGTATGCAAACCAAAAAATTGGATTGAAATACATTAAAGGCCTTAACTCAGTTGTAATTCAAAATGGAATAGATACTTATAAATTTAATCCCAATAAAGAATATTTCAACATTAGAGAAAGTCTTGGAATTCCCGATGATCAGCTTTTGATTGTTTTTATAGCACGGATGACACACCAAAAAGATCCATGCACATTAATAAGAGCCTATAGTGGACTAAGCAATGAGCTAAAAGAAAAATCCACGTTATTACTTGTTGGTGACGGAGAATTAAAACCTCAGGCAGTACAGCTATCTCAAGAATTGGGTGTAGATAAAAAGACAATTTTTACGGGATTTCGAAATGATATACCGAGCCTACTTCATAATTGTGATATTTATTGCTTACCCTCATTATGGGAAGGGTTACCCCTGGGGTTACTTGAGGCCATGGCCATGAAAAAAATTGTAATCGCCACAACCGTTGATGGGACAATTGAGGTTATCAAAGATAATGTAAATGGTTTTCTATTTCCTTCGGGAAATCATAACAGTCTATGCTCAATTTTACAAGACATAATTTCAAAAACAGAACAAAAAAAAGAACAAATCAGAATTTCGGCTCACCAAACTGTACATTCTCATTTTTCACTAACTGGAATGATAGAAAAAACCGAAGTTGTTTATAATACCTTAAATTTTTGATTAAATGCTCGTCATAGAAGTTATTCTTTTAGCCTATTTTAGTTTTGTATCTGGCTACAGTTTAATTTGCTTTTTCGGCAGTCTGCTTTACAAAGACAAAAACTTCAGCATTACCAGTGAAACTCAAAACACATTCCACATTCTTATACCTGCCTATAAAGAAGACACAGTAATACTTTCCAGTGTTAACCAAAATCTTAAGCAAAACTATCCTTCTCAAAAGTTTAAAATTACTGTTATCGCAGATTCACTTCAGCCTGAAACTATAAAACTGCTCCAGGAACAACACATAGAAGTATTGATAGCAAAATTTGACATCAGTACAAAAGTTAAGTCTTTAAACTTAGCGATTCAGAATGAAATATTAACCTTTGATTATACCGTTATACTTGACGCAGACAATATAATGGAGTCAAATTTCCTTTTAAAAATAAATGAACTTCACAATTCAGGCTATGAGGTTATACAAACACAACGGATACCCAAAAACCAGGACACAAACATGGCCTACCTGGATGGGCTTAGTGAAGCATTAAATTATAATTTGATTTCAAAACCTGGAGTAACCTTAAAATTATCTCCTGGCTTAAAGGGTTCTGGGATGTCATTCAATTCTATAGTTTTAAAGGAACTTCTTGCAGATATGACTTCGGTTGGAGGATTTGATCGGGAGTTAGAGTTAAAACTACTTTATAAAGGTATATCCATTTACTACTCGCATACAACTGTAGTGCAAGATGAAAAGGTAAGTTCTATCGAAGTATTTAAAAAGCAAAGAACAAGATGGATATCCAGTCAGTTTATTTATTTGCGAAAGTACTTTCTGCCAGGCATTCAATCACTCCTGAAAAATGGAAACCTGGCCTATTTTAACAGCTCCGTACTGCGGAACATTCAATTACCCAGACTTGTTAATTTTGGACTGCTCTTTCTTATGAGCCTAACCACTTTCTTCCTTCAGGAATATTTACAGATAAATTGGAAAAGTTGGAGTTTTCTTTTTATTGTTAACTTAATGGTAATACTTCTTTCAATTCCTAAAGTTTTCTATTCGCCAAAATTGTTTTCAGCCGCCATTCATATACCGTCCGTCTTTATAAATATGATATTGGTTTTCTTAAAATTAAGGGGAGCCAATAAAAAATTTATACACACACCTAAAACTGGTAATTCAAGAGCATAAAACTTTTATGGCTTATCCCCTCATTTCGTTTATAACTATAAATTTTAACTCAACCAAAGACACCATTGAGTTTCTAGAATCTGCAGAGAAACTAACATACCCTAATTACGAAATTATTGTTGTTGATAATGCCTCTATTCATAATCCGAAAGAAAGTCTTACAAAAAAATTTCCTGGTATAAAATTTATTCGCTCTGATAAAAATCTAGGATTTGCAGGGGGTAACAATTTAGGGTTGACACTGGCTAACGGTGATTACTTTTTCTTTCTTAACAATGATACCATACTATTTCCAGATTTTCTCGAGCCGATTGTTAATTTCATGATTGAGCACCCAGAAGCGGGCATGGCAAGTCCTAAGGTACTATACTCTGATGCAGTTACTATTCAGTATGCAGGGGCCATCTCGATTAACTTTCTTGGAAGAGGAAGGCGAATAGGCTTACATGAAAAAGATAATGGACAATACAACTATGTCGCAGAAACAGACCTGGGTCATGGAGCAGCCTTAATTGTTCCAAGGGCTATTGTTGAAAAAGTGGGAAAAATGCCTGAGCTTTTTTTTCTCTATTACGAAGAACACGACTGGTGCGAACAAGTAAAAAGACAAGGCTACAAAATGTATTATTTAGGTAACTCAAAAATCCTTCACAAAGAATCTATTAGTACTGGTGGGAATGAAAGTTATTTAAAGGTTTATTACCTGAACAGGAATAGATTCTTATTTATGAGAAGAAATTTTAAGGGGGTAAAGCGAATCATTGGATTAGCTTTTTACACAATTTTAGCTTTCCCTAAAAACCTGATTGCGTACCTGTTAAAAGGTCGGGTAGATTTGGCAGGCGCAATTTTAAGAGGATTCTATTGGAATCTTAAAAACCCATACCGCTAAAGAATTATGGCTTCGATAAAAGCAAAATTAAAATCCTTCAATGAGAATAATCCAACCGGAAACCTATTTCAGTTACTAAAATTTATTTTGCAAGGATTGATTAGATCGATTAATGCACAAATCTATTTGAGAGGATGCAAAAAGGGTAAATTTATTTCTGTTAATGGAAGACCTGTTATTGATAACCAGGGAAGTATGGAGTTTGATGATGAGGTACGGATTTGGTCCAATATTATTCAAGCTAAACTTTATACCGGGCCTACCGGAAAATTAATTGTAGGAAAAAACTCCAGATTAAATGGTGTACATATTGACGCACGGCAATTAATAGTAATTGGAGAGAATGTGAGAATTGCTCCTTATACTATTATTCTCGACAGCGACTTTCATGATCTTCAAAATCATTTTGAAGATGGAATAAACAAACCAGTGGTTATTGAAAACAATGTGTGGATTGCAACCCGAGCTACAATATTAAAAGGAGTAACAATAGGTGAAGGAGCTGTAGTAGCAGCAGGCGCTGTTGTAACTAAAAATGTTCCGGCTTTTACAGTTGTTGCTGGCGTACCAGCCAGGCCAATTAAGAATTTAAAATCTCAATAAATTCTTTAAATTTAGGATATCTAAAATCCACTAATGGTATTCTTCACGAGATATGGCATTTTATACATTCAATTTCTGGCTTTATCTGTTAACGCTCAAAAAAGTAATCCAGAGTTGATTGAGTTAAAATCGAAAAATTTTGCTGAATCCCTTTACTACTTTCAATATAAACCGGCTAATTACAATCAATCAACAAAATGGCCACTGGTTATTTACCTTCATGGCGGGGGAGCAATTGACGCTGATATTAATAGGATTCGAGCAAGCGGACTACCTTACCTCATTGAGAAAGGTCAAACATTTCCTGCGATATTAATAGCCCCACACCTCCGTAATCGAAAAAACTGGCCTCCATCTTACATTGACGAGTTCGTTAAGGCGGCAACCTCATCGCTTCCAATTGATGAGAACAGAGTTTATGTAACGGGGGTTAGTTTAGGCGCAACAGGCGTTTGGCAATATTGCATTGAGTACGCTCATAAAGTAAGTGCAGCAGTTCCAATTTCAGGCTGGGGTAATCCGCATGAAGTTTGCAAAATAAAAAACATACCCGTTTGGGCATTTCATGGTGACCAAGACCAGGTTGTTCCTATTGCAGGCTCTAAAAATATGATAAATGAATTGTTTAAATGTGATGGAGATGCCCGGTTAACAGTTATTGAAAATGGCGGGCATGAAATCTGGGAACAGGCCTATTCCTACCCGGGTTTTGTAAATTGGTTATTCTCTAAATCAAAGACAGGCAAGTCATCGTTTGCCGATATTCAAAAAGTGGGTCAAGCAGAACTAAAAACCTATCCCCTTCCAAAAGCACTTAGAACCGTAGCTGGAATACTACACCTCGATAATGGAACCTATATTGGAATTAATGAAAAAGGTAATTTACCTGTTCTTTTAAAGTTTGACACTTCCGGACATATTGCTGACATGTCCAGAATTAAGGATGCAACTAACTTTTATTGGCAAGACATTACAAGGTTCAATAACACAATTTATATTGGAGATATTGGTAATTCCTCATACAACAGGAAGTACTTCCAGATTTATAAAATTCAAACCGATAAGGTAGGCTTAGAAAGTTTGCCCTCTGATAAAATAGAGTTTCAGGTTTCAGGAACAGAATCACTTCATTTCAAAGCATTATTCTTTTTTAATGATTCCCTCTATCTATTAGGTCAATCAAAACTAAAATTCACCTATCTGGTACAAGTTCCGTTAACACAAGGCATAAGTAATGCTGAAGTTATTTGCGAAATACCATCACTTAACAATAAGTCAATAACCTCAGCTCAATTTGATATAAAATCAAATAAGTTATGGATAGTCGGGAGCGAATGGGTAGGTCATTTTACAGTTGGCTCTTCGCTCAAGGAACTAGCTAATTCGAAACCACAAATTCGGCAATTACCTGAAAAAAAATTTCTCAGTGCACTCACAATTCTGGCGGATGGAAAGGTGGCATTGGCTGATCAATTCTTTTTGGGAGGTTCTGATGGAAGCCTCTATATTCTGAATTAGTCCAAAATCGCCATTTGCAGTTTGATTTTCAACAGGTTACACCTCGTCAAAAAGTAGTATTTAATTCCTCTGATTCGATCAGGATTTACTATCTTTAAATTTAAACCTATTTATATGGTACGCTATCGTTTTCTGCTATGTCTTTTGCTGATTTCCACCCTTATAACGCAAAACAGTAGAGCCCAAAGCGCCTGCGGCTGTACACACATTATAAGTTTAAATGCAGCTGAATACCAATTTGATGGTGCGGCCAAAGGAGTTAAACCTGGCGATAAAATTTGCTTTACAAGTGGAACACGGACAGGGATAGGTCTATTTAACATTAAAGGCACAAAGGAAAATCCGGTTATTATAACAAACATGTGCGATGGTAAAGTAACGATTAATGCTCCACTTGCCTGGGGAAATGCTGTTTCAATTGAAAATAGTTCGCACTTTAAATTCACGGGTTCTGCCAATCCTAATGAAGAATTTGGGATTGAGATAAAAGGAGGGCAAATGGGATTAAATATGCAGAAGTTTAGTACCAATTTTGAAGTTGATCATATTAATGTCAATAATGTTGGTTGTTGTGGAATGGTTGCTAAAACTGACCCAACATGCGACCCAGCTACCTGGCGGGCAAATTTCATTCTAAAGGATGCTATTTTTCATCACAACCGGATTTGGAATACCGGCTGTGAAGGCTTTTATATAGGCAACTCCCATTATGACGGTGGTAAGTCTTTAACTTGTAGTGGTCAGAACATTATTGTGGATGAACACGACATTGATAATGTACAAATATACAATAACGACCTTCAGAATATTGGAAATGATGGAATTCAAGTAGGATCTTCTAAGAATACAGTAATTCACCATAATTATGTTTATAATGTAGGAACTAAAAACAATGCGGGACATTTAAACAGCATTCAGGCAGGTGGAGGTACGCAGGCAATTGTTTACAATAATTTAGTGGATACCGGAAAAGGCTATGGTTTATATGATACTGGAGGCGGTGGTATTTACTTTAACAATATTGTAACGAATATACAATTAGGTGGTATGTTATTGCAAGATACCCCACCCAATTATGCACCTACCGGGTTCAGGATTTTCAATAATACTTTTATCAACTGTAAGGATTTTGGTGTGCTTATGTTTAGTGAGCATCCTGATGCTTCACTGTTTAGTAACAACATTATGGTGGGGCAAAATCAATCGAATTATGTTTATTTTAATCTTAACAACCCCTCTAAAAATAAATGGACTGAAACTAATAACATAAAAACTCAGGACATTAATACTGTTAAATTTGTTAATCCCGCAGCAAAAGATTTCAGGTTGCAATCCACATCACCGGCCGTTAATGCTGGTAAAGATGTTAGTTCATTTGGAATTACGTATGACTATGATCATCAACCCAGACCAAGCGGAAGTATTTTTGATATTGGAGCTTATGAGCTTCAAACAGGGGGACCAACCTCTAATGCCGGTGCTGATAAGACTATAACCTTACCAACTAATAACTTAACGCTCAATGGATCCGGAACCAGTCCTACAGGAATTACGGGCTACCTTTGGTCAAAAAAGAGTGGTGGAACTGCTACCCTTTCCAATGAAACTACTGCTAATTTAACTTTAACAAATCTTGTTCAGGGTGTTTACGTTTTTGAACTAAAAGTTACAGATGCTTCGGGGTTTGCATTAGATGAAGTTACGGTGAACGTTCTGCCGCAAGCAGCCAATCAAAATCCAATCGCCAATGCAGGGCCCGATAAAACCATAACATTACCAACAAATTCTCTTGTTCTAAATGGTATTGGTACAGATGCCGATGGAAGTATTACAAGTTATGCCTGGACAAAACTAAGTGGACCAACCGTAACTTTAACAAATCAAAGTACAGCCAATTTATCGCTTTCCAATCTCCTACAAGGAACTTACGTTTTTCAGTTGACGGTTACTGATAATAATGGAGCAACCGGATCCGATCAGGTTACCGTAGTAGTTAACCCTGTGGCCACAAACCAATTGCCTATCGTTAATGCAGGTACTCAAAAAACAATTTTTCTTCCAACTAATCAAGTGTCCATTACGGCTACCGCCAGTGATCCAGACGGTACTATCAGTTCAATAGTTTGGGAAAAAAGATCAGGAGGACCAGCCACACTTACCAATGCCAATTCATTAACGGTTACAGTTTCAGGCCTTACAGCTGGTATTTACACTTTCAGAATTACTGTAACGGATAACGGGGGCGCAACTGCATTCTCGGAAGTAAATGTCAATGTCCTACAGGGCAATCAAAGCCCTACCGCCAATGCTGGCAATGATCAGGCTATTACTTTACCAACAAATAGTATAAATTTAGTGGGTACAGGAATAGATCCGGATGGATCAATCGTTGGATACTCATGGACCAAAGTAAGTGGCCCAGCGGCCAATTTAACCAATACCAATACACCGATTTTGGTTGTTACCAACATGGTTCAGGGAACCTACATTTTTAGTTTAACCGTTACAGATAACGAGGGTTCTACAGGAAGTGATCAGGTAACTGTAACCGTAAGTGTATCATCATCGGGTACAAACGAAGCACCTATAGCAATTGCGGGTGGAAATATTTCATTCTCATTGCCTACAAATTCTGTTAACCTTTACGGCTCAGGATTTGATCCTGATGGGTCAATAACTACTTATAGTTGGGTTAAGGCTAGCGGAGGAACTGCCACATTAGTTAATGCTGATAAGCCCACACTAACTGTTACGAATTTACAGGCAGGGCAATATATATTTCGTTTAACAGTTACAGATAACTCCGGCATATCAGACGATGACATTGCTATTGTAACTGTTAGCGCTTCCGGAACAAATATATTTCCCGTTGCTTCAGCAGGCGCGGATAAAATTGTTAAACTTCCGCTTACATCAGTATCATTAATTGGGTCGGGTTCGGATGAAGATGGCCAAATTGTATCTTATCAATGGTCGCTTCAAAGTGGTGCAAATGTTAATATTGGCACACCAACTCTTCCATCTACCAATGTTACTGGCTTGGCTTTGGGTGAGTATAAATTCAGATTAACCGTTACCGATAATTCGGGAGCCACCGATTTTAACGATGTTCTGGTTAGGGTAGTTGCATCCACAACCAATCAACCCCCTTCCATTACAGTACCTACAAGTGTTAAAATTTTTGAACCTCAAAACACATTAAATATTGAAGGTTCGGCTACTGATGATGGCCAAATAACTGACTACACGTGGGCAAAATTAGGCGGGCCGGCTGCAACTCTTGTCAATGCAAATCAGCCAACCATAACTATTCAAAACCTGGTAGTAGGAGAATACACTTTCAAACTCACCGTTACCGATAACAATGATGCATCTGTATTTGCAATTGTAAAAGTTTACGTTTTACCGGCTACTTCTGCGCCACCCGTAGCCGATGCCGGCTCTGACCAGGAAATTACTCTTCCATTAAATTCAATTAATTTAACCGGAAGTGCCACAACCACAAACGGAACTATTACCACAACAACATGGACAAAGGTATTAGGTCCGGCCGCATCACTATCCGGAGCCAATACCACAACACTAAGCATTACCAACATGGTTGCCGGCACCTATTTATTGAAATTTACTGTAAGAAATAGCCTGGGCCAAGAAGCATCCGACAATGTTCAAGTTATCGTTCATCCAATACCGCCCAACCAGGTACCTATTGTAAATGCCGGAACAAATACAACGATAACCTTACCTATTAGCCAGGTTACGCTAACCGGATCTGCAACAGATGCTGATGGCACCGTTGTTTCTACCAGTTGGACTCAAATCAACGGCCCCTCTAATGCCATATTCCAAAATGCAACCGCTTTAACTTCAATTGCCACTAATCTAATTGAAGGTGCCTATACTTTCAGATTATCTGCCACTGATAATCAAGGGGGTGTAGGCTCAAACTATGTAATTATTTATGTGGCTCCACCCTTAAACTCAGGTAACCTGCCACCGGTAGTTTATGCAGGAGATGATGTTACTTTAACACTTCCTACGAACAGCACAACTATATTTGGAAATGCTTACGATCCGGACGGTAGTGCAGTTACAGCATTGAATTGGGAGCAAATTGATGGACAGCCTGCTCAAATCAATATTTCCAACGGTAACATTTTAGAACTTTCAAATCTCGCTTTAGGTACTTACACATTTAGATTTTCAGCAACCGATGACGATCAACTAACCTCCAGTGATGATGTTACGGTTTTTGTAATAGAGAAGACTCAAGAAATACCCAAGTTTTTTACACCCAATAACGATGGACGAGGAGAGGTGTGGGTTATCCGAAATATTGATACCTACCAAACCTGTGGCTTGGTGGTGTTTAGTCGTTCAGGACAAACCGTATATAAAGCCAAGCCTTACCAAAACAATTGGGATGGTACAATGAATGGAAAGCCATTAAGTGATGGCGATTATTATTACTCTTTTAATTGCGATGATGGAAGAACTGTTAAAGGAGCTGTTCGTATTATCAGATAACTTATGAAACTACATTCGCCAGCACTTATTCTTGCTCTTTGTGTCCTTACTTTATCTAATTTATCAGCTCAGCAATATCCATTATATACGCAATATGTGTTTGATGGCTATTTACTAAACCCATCCATGTTGGCGACAACAAAGAAGTCCGAAATAAATTTATTGTACCGGCAGCAATGGGCAGGAATTGATGATGGCCCCAAAACAATACAATTTAATTATCAACATGCTTTTGATAATCGACTTGCTTTAGGCCTAAATATTTTTGATGACAAAACTGTACTATTGTCAAGCACTTCGGTAATGGCTACTTTCAGATACAAAGTACCAATTGCAACCAATCATGTTTTAGGATTTGGTCTTTCCGGAGGTTTTTTTTCCAACAGGATTAGATTAGAAGAAATTCCTGATGTTGACACAAATGATCCTGCCCTACTAAATAGCTTGGCTAACAACTTTGCTTTTGATGGTCAATTTGGCTTAAATTATAACTTTCAGAATCTGACCATCGGATTCTCATTAATACGATTGATTGATAATAGAACGCTTTCAGAGACCAAGCTACAAGAAATAAAGTTCAGTGAACTTAAAAACAAAATCATATCTGCATCATACAAGTTTCGGTTATCCAACGAATTCAGTTTTCAGCCAAATTTTGCTTATCGGTTTACGGCTGATGATCTCAACTTTTTTGAAACCTCCGGTGTATTTTCGTATAAAGAAACATTTTATTTAGGCGGTGGTTATCGTCATGAATTTGGACCAACAGCCATGGTTCGGGTTGCGTGGAAAGATTTTCAGATTGGGTATGCATACGATTTGCCTTCAACAAGAATAAATGTATCTACAGGAGGTACAAGTGAAGTTCAGCTTAAATGGCGGTTCGGGCCGGAAGTAGAAAAACCACAACGCAAGAAGATTGTAACTAAAGAGGTTACTAATGCTGAACCAAATCAGTCAGAAAATAGCAAACCCGAGACGCTCAAAATTCAGGAAATAACCAAAGTAGAGGAGGAACCCATAAAACTTACCGAACCTAATGTCACCCAAGAATCAAAAACAGAAATGAAAGAGGTAGTTAGTCAGTATGATAATGATATAAATGAACAAATAGAATATATCCTAATTGTAGGAACTTTCGAAAGGAGTTACAATGCGGAAAAGTTAGTTCGGGAACTTGCACAACAAGGTGTTAAAGCAGAATCAATGAAACTAGAGGGTTCTTCTTATCATTACGTTCACCTTCCCCAATATAAAACTCCAAGTATAACCATTGAACAGCTTCAAGCGATAAGAAAGAACGATCTTTTTAAAGATGCTTGGTTTAAGAGAATAGATAAAAAATAATTGTCATTTACAGGACTTCTGCACTACTTTACCGCTTGGTAAAATAGTGCAAAATGTTCAACGTAGTAGGGCGCTTACCAGAAACCCTTAGGCGGGTTACTTCCGGAGCCAAAATAATTAAGGAAATTGATGGGTTTAGATTCTTGGCAATCTTTACTGTATTGATTCAACATCTGCACGAGCGCTTCATAAAATACACCTCCATTACATTCGCTCAGCCAGTTGAAAATAGTTTAACGGCATTCATAGCAACACGAGGGTTTATTGGCGTGTATGTTTTTTTTATGATCAGTGGTTTTATCCTTGCCCTGCCTTTTGCCAAACGTCTTTTAAACCAGAACAACGAATTAAAATTAAATGAATATTTTTTAAGAAGAATAACCAGGTTAGAACCACCCTATATCATCTGGATGACCATTTTCTTCATTGGCTTCATTGTAATTCGAAATGAAAGTTTTACAGAGTACCTTCCGCATCTATTAGCAAATTTAACTTATACCCATGGTCTAATATATCAAGGTTGGTCGTTAATAAATCCACCCACCTGGACACTTGAAGTTGAAGTTCAATTTTATATTCTTGCTCCATTTTTAGCCTTTCTCTATTTCAGGATCAGGCAAAAAGGCAAAAGAAGGATTATTATGATCTTATTCGTTATATGTTTTATGATCATCCAGCAAATATTCGAGTTATACAGGCTACCCTGGTACTTATCCATACTCGCATATTTGCAATACTTTCTGAGTGGTTTCATAGTAGCGGATATCTACTTAAATGAATGGAAAGTATCGGTTAACGGAAACAAAGTATTGTATGATTTACTTGCTATTGCCTCGTTAATTTCAATTACTATAATTTGGGACTGGGAGTTTAACTTTATTGATCGAGTTGCCGAGGTAATCCTTCTATTTGTTCTTTTTATAGCGGTTTTTAAAGGAAAGTATGCTAATCAGTTTTTTACCAACAGATGGATTATGGCCATTGGCGGGATGTGCTATACGATCTACCTCATACACTTGCCAATTGCTGAAGTATTGATGCAACTTACCAGCAGAATATCCATAACAAATATTTACGAGGTTAACCTTTTAATTCAAGCCGTTATATTTCTACCTATTGTATTTATTATAAGTGTAATTGGATACCTGCTTTTTGAAAAACCATTTATGGATAAAAACTGGCCTGCTCGTTTAATTGCTTTTGTTCGGAAAAAAATCAATTAATCAACCTTCAGTACTCTATTAAAATTTCTTTGGATAGCCGTTTCAATTCGTATATAATAAACCCCGTTTGGTAACTCATTAAGAGGAAGTACGGCATGCTCATTTCTCAAACTCTTAACAGCAAAGGTTTTTACTACCTGCCCTAAACTTGAAATAATCGTTATCTGTGCGTTGGGAGCATCCTGATCAAATCTAATATAAATTTCATCCTTAAAGGGATTTGGAAATAGCACAAAGCCATTATCAGTTACTTGTTCAAGAGATTCAATTGAGGTAGTACAACCCGACAAGGAAACAGTTGCTTTTAGAAGACCCGTTTTATAAATTTCTATTTCGGACACTTCAATTGAGTTTAATGGTTGCTCGTCCAGATACCAGAATGCCGGGAATACCGGATCTGTTTTAACAAGGTTGCCCTCTCTTAAAATCCTGATATCCGGAAAGGTTACTTCATTTAGGTTAATTAAGCCCTTAATACTCTCACAACCATTTGCAGCTACACTTGAAATGTATAAGGCAGGTAAATTGAATTGCTCATTCAGTAGAAGGTTGGGCTTATCTGTTACCGAAAATGGAGTTTCATCAGATTCATGTGCATACCAGTTATAATGAGTAGCCCCCATTTGATCTGGTAGGGTAACCTGATCTGCCTTATCCGGGCAAATATCAATTGGTAATGTGGTAAAAGAAAGTGCAGGAGAAGCCGCCACACTCACTACACCAGTAGCTAAAACAAGCTGGGGAATACAAGAACTTTTTAACTCAAGTGTGTAGGGATTGTCTCCCTCAGCCAAAGCCCCCAGTGGAATAGAAAATTCCATTGCTTGTCCGGTACCACTTACCCATTTTGAAAATTCTTTGTTATCTATTAACAGTCGATACTGAAGTTCTGGCTGGGTGCGTGTTAACAATACCTTCCCCTCTGTTTGGTTAGAGCAAACCGTTACTGCCTGAATTCCTTCGCTACCCATCGTTCTATCCCGCGAAATATCCAATCTGAATCTGGAAGACAATTGACTTGTCTGATTTGATAAAACTGAAAAAGTATAGGTACCATCTGTTATCAGATCAGCCCTGGTATTTAACCACGTATCTATTAATGTTACATTCACATCACTTGGCAGCGAAGAAAAATCAAATAATTCCATTTTATAAGTTCCGGCTACAACATTGGAAAAGTAAAGTGGAAGACTCTGGAAACATTGCAGCGCATCAAACGTATTAATTACCAGATTTTTTCCATCCAAACTTCTGGTGTAAAAATTCAATCCACTTTTGGTTAGCTTCAAAGCATCATACCTGTTATCAAAATTATCCGTTGCATAATCAGCGTACCGAATGAGCAACTCATCCGTTGAAGAACCGGTAACGGCAAGTCTAAACATACTCATGTTGCGTTCTCGAAAAAATTGCCCCAGTGTATCACTATTTACAATTTTTGAATTTTCATTAAAGGTTATTGCGCTATTGGATGTTGCGTGCACCCAAAATGCCTGCCCGGAATCAATAACGCCACCAAATCCGGCAGGTACACTTACTCCATCCACATAATTAATAAAGCTTCCCGTGCCTAATCCACCCAAATTGGTGTTATCCGGAATATAAACAGCATTATCTATACCCAGGCCCTTATTAACGCGGCTCCACAGTATGGGCGATGGATATGGATTACCAACCAGATTCCATCCATCCGGTTCGTTTGCAGAAAGCGCAGTTACGTTTACTACTCGCGTATGTGTGGCAACCGAACCCCTGGTATCTAATGTTATTGGGGTGGTTGACCGAACAAAAACTGCATATCCCCGACCCGATTGAAGTGGAGCCGCATCAGACAATCCCACTGCAGGATAATTTCTGTATCTGCTCTCAAGCGTTGTTCCGTTTTCAACAAAATTTTCATCATAATAAAAAAGTGAGGGGTTAGTGGAAATTATACCAGCTCCTGTTGAGGGGTTTTCAAACGTACCTGTAATGGGTACCTCTGCCTGCCAATCGGCCACGAATGTGTTAGTAGCACCGGGAGTCAGGTATCGGTAAGCGCGAACTGCGTTACCGTAAGGTATAAACCGTTGCACAATTACGTTTCCCAAAATTTGTGCTGAGGAGTGCAGTGGATTAATTCGGGCAGTACGTGTAGCATTTGATACAAGCGTTAATAATTGATCTCCGGCATTTAATGTGGTAGCAGTATTAATCCTTAAATTAGATTGAATTGCGGTTGGTGTTAAAACTGATACGCTGTTTGATGATTTTTGAATAATTAAAGAATATAAATTTATGTTACTGGTACCTGTCAACTCCTGATTTGAATTGCCATTCAATAAGAGGGTACCTGCAGCAGGATTAAATAATCCGTTATTGGTAAAGTTACCAGCCACATTAATTTGCTGATTTGATTGTGTAGTTAAAGTACTGCCCGTTGAAATCAGGATATTCGCCAACTGAGGAATTGTATCGCCAGAAAAAGTTGTAGTACCGTCAAATGTGAATAAACCCCCGTTTAAAAGCACCTTTCCATTACTTGCTAAATTGCCCTTTAGCATTATTGAACGATTGGTGCCCAACAGGGACCCTCCACTAACTCCTAAATTCCCGTTAACGGTTAGATCAGAATTTAAGGTTACCTGATAGGGATACGGCTTTTCCATTGTAAAATTAGCCAGGCTTGTGGCTGCAGAAGGAATTTCATTTGCTGTATTCACGTTGCCGGCACCTGTATAAATTACTGAATAAGAAGTTATAGGAGTTACGGCATTGGTCAATACGCCTGTACCAATTGTAATTGTGCCATTGGTTGGAATAGAAATACTACCAGTGTGTGTCAGCGTTCCGGCAAGTAAGGTAATATTGGAGATAGTAAGGTTTGAAGGAATATTCAATGTCTGGGACGGTCTGTTAAGTTCAAGATTTTGAAGTGCTCCACCGGTAATGCTTAGGTTAGCCGGTAAAGTTCCTCCCCCTTCGTTGGTTAATCTTAAACCTGAAGTAACCGAACCAACCAATACTCCTGCAGTTTGCGCGATAGTTCCTCTTGCATTTAAACTAAATCCATTTAATTCTAATTGCCCATTACTCAAAGACAAGTTATTTGCAATAGCCAGATTGGTACCCAGGCGCACATTCCTGCCGGTAGTTCCTGCCACGGTAAGACTTCCGATAACACTCGTGCCCGACACATGGATCTCTCCAAAAGGCGCTGTTGAGCCTGCATCGGTTATGGTAATACTTGTGCCTTCATTTGCAACAAGCACTCCCCCATTTGAATTAAGTGTGCCACCCAATGTTAACCCTACATCCGAAATATTAAACGCTCCACTATTCAACATTACAGGTCCGTTTAAGGTAAGTGGATTGGATGTGGGTATTACCTCGTTCACATTATCGATAACGGTTGTTACACCGGTTAAGGTTGGGTGGCCAGTGCCGAGGTATTGAGTAAGTAACCCATTATACACAATGGTACTACCAGCCTGGTATGTTCTGGAACCAACAGCCATGCGAAGATTACCAACTGTAGTTGAGTTTGCAATTGCACCTTCTGGGTTAGTAGCACCAACTCTTAAGGTAGCACCTGAGTTAAGTGTAAAACTGGTACTGATTCCGCCTATGCTCGAATTTGCCAGATTAAGGGTACTGCCATTAGCTACCGTTATATTTACGGTTCCCAAAAACGCATTGTGCGAAGTATTTACAAAATTTTGAGGTTGCGTTCCATTAAATGTAATGTTACCGCCTGTAAAAGAATTAGTACCATTCCATTCATAATTACCACCTATGTTTAGATTAATGGTACCTAATGAATTTAGTATGTTTCCCGAATTATGAATGAATGAGCCGCCAATATTAATAATACCAGATACCGGAGAAGTATTCCAAGTTATTATTCCTGTACCAGATTTCACCAAATTACCCCCGATGTTTATGGTATATGGAGTTGCTCCACCAAACCGTACCCCCTTATTTGATTTTATTTCGAAATTTCCATTGATCATGGTCATCTGACCGTTAATGCTTAAAGGAAGTCCACCTGCTAACTCAATATGAACGTTTCCAAATGCTTGATTGGAATTAAGTGGCAAAGTATTCAATACACCACTTAAAACTAAAGTCGATGAAGCCGACCAGTTTGCTACAGGTATTGCTTGAGAAACTGAGTGTTCGTAGATAGAGTTACTTTGGAAAAATAAGTTCGAGTTTGTAGAACCAGTTATATCAGAGACGAGATATCGAATTAAGCTACCATTAACCCGGACAACACTAGAAGGAGATAGTTCAAGTACACCTTCTAACTCCAAGGTTCCATTTATTGTTAAGGCATCTCCAACCAATAATGGAGGAAACGATATTAAGGTTGTTGACCCTGCGTATAGGGTACCATCAACCACTACATCGTCAATTAATTCATCACCATCCATATAAATGAAATGACCGGGCAAAATGGTAATCCTGCCATCGCCTAATGCCGGGGGCAACGCAGCCGGAACCCACGCTGTGCCATTAAAGCGCTCCCAAGACTCATTGGTATTCCAAACCCCCTCCTCCACTGCACTTCGGAAGTCATTTAGGTTGGGCTGCGCCAGGCAGTGCAGGGAAGTGATCAATAAAAACAAGCCTACCAGCCGCCACATAATTCAAATCATTTTAGTTTTAAATTCGTATGTAATGAATTCTACTTAACCAATAAAGATAACCCATTTTAAAACGCAGAACTTATTAATTCTGCCGCTTTAACAAAAGCACGCTATTCAACCGTTTGTTGGTTATTTTTTCCGGATTCCTGATAAAACTTATCTTTCCACACCAGCAGTGGTTTTTCCAACACGTAAAAACTAACCGTAGCAACCCCGTAGCATAAAGCCAGGTAAATAACTAAACCAATCCAATCAGAACCGATGTAAGGGCTTATATATTTACCAAAAGCCATCCATATCAGCCAATGATAAACATATAGTCCATATGAAATTTTACCCGTGAAGACGAGCCCCCAGCTACCTAAGAAACGATTTACAATCGGATACCCATTGCCCGGGTTTTGCGCATACAATATCAGAAACAAGAAAAATAAATTCAGAATGGTATATGACCATATGTGTTGAGCGCTGGTCGTTTCGGCAATAGGATACCCCCATGAAGACAGTGATAAGGGGGTGCCCTGAGTATGATGTAAGTACATATTCAAAAGACCTATCGTTAACACACCCAGAAAAGAATATACCAGCGGTGCTCGGGTATTGGTGATTCTTTTTGTTAATCCAAAAACCGGAATTAATGCGCCAACGGCAAAGCCATCCCATTGCCCCAGTGTAAATCTATAAACCGTTTGACCAACGTAATAATCAGGTAACGTATCGTTTTGCAACCATAGCTCCAGCAACCACCGCGAAACAGGAGCTACCATTATAATTGCTATTAATACAACTCGCAATTGTTTTTGCGTAGAGAAAAAAATAACCAATGGCCAAATCAGATAAAATTGTTCTTCTACAGAAAGCGACCAAAAGTGCGTAAAATAGAAATCATGATACGAATACGTTTTAAAAAGTGGGTACAAGTTAAACGTATAAGTGCTTAGGAACGGAAGTGTTTCTAAATAATCATGGGGTTGTTTTGAAACCAGAAAAATTAAACCAACCAACACTAAATAGGCATAGTATAGCGGGAATATCCGTAAGGTGCGTCTCCAATAAAATCGCTTAAGGTAAAAACCCAACGAATTCTTTTTTTCTTCCAATAAAATAGAAGTTATCAAGTAACCCGATAGAACAAAAAAAAGTTGAACACCAGCCCAACCAAACTCAAATACAAAATTGAAATGAAAGAGCATCACCATAATTATGGCTAACCCTCTCAATCCATCTAATGATTTAGAATACTGCATGTGTATAAATAATAAAAGTAAGACGATGTCTTACTTTTATTATATTTTTTTCTACCGGAAATATAAAATCTTATTAATTCTTTATGAATTTCCGTGTTTCGAATTTACCACTAGGATATACCACTTTAATCATATACAGAGCGGGTGGTAAATCTACATCAATACTTAGTTCTGCCTGAATCTTATCGTTGTTACCAGAACCACGAAGCACTTCTTTTCCGGTTAAGTCTAAAACCTGATATTGCAATTCACCCAGCGATGAATCGTCAATTTTAAGATTAAGTGTGTTAGAAGTAACAGGATTAGGATACAAGGTAAGGTTATCCGCTGCTTCCCCAAAACGCACTTCTTTAAGATTTCCATTTACCAGATTGTTTGCAAAACGACCATTTGCGTTGTTACCGCTTGCATACCCTTCTATTACAAGTGCATTGAATATAGACCAAGGCGACCCGGCAGTTTCTTTTACAGTAAATAAAATCTCACTGTTTGTATCCGGTCTTATATTTCTGATATAAGAAACGTTGGTGGTGTTTAAATGATTGGTATTGGTTACTGTTACTCCTCCTACCGTAAAGTCTGTTCGTACCTGATTGGTTACATTAATAGCACCCATAAAGCCCAGGTTGTAACTAAAGCTTTGATCTAACCCATCAATTACAAACTCACCTTGCGGCTGAAATGAGTTATTATACCAAAAACTAATCAATACATTGTCAGGGAAAATACCACTGTTGTTACCGGTATTTGTACCCCAGTTATTACCAGCCTCTAATTCGCGTTGCACGCGCAACCTCAACCCCGTTGGTAAACCTGTATCATCTCTAAAACCATAGAAAATATCACCCGTGAAGCCAAATCGGCTCAGATTGTTCCAGGGAGCTGGCGCATCGTAAGTGGCAACGGCTGCCACGTTAACCAAAATTTTAAATGCAACTGCACTGCTCTTTGCCACATTGGTATAGGCAGATGGCCCGGAAGCTGATGTAGCCCTAACCCGATAATGATATAATTGGTTTGATTGGCTAACCGCATCGGTATAAGTTGAAACATCGGCACCGGTGGTACCAATAAGTGTGTAAGAATTTTCAGCCCCTGTGGTGGAGCGGTAAATTTCATAACCTGTTTCAACTGGTGAATTATCGCTCCAGTTTAAAACAATCTGAGTTTTGGACAACCCGGCTGCTGTAAGGTTAGTTGGATTAAATTGAGAAGGGTCAACTGGCAACGCCTCAATTATCATCCCATTGATATAACCTGCAGGTGCATTTGGACCCTTAGAAAGTCTTATTGTTATGAGTCCTGTATTGGTAGGAACAACATCTTCAATTACTGCCAGTTGCGAGGTATTACCCTGCACATTTACAGAAGCCGACTTCGTACCAATTGTAAATACCGTGCTTCCATTATTACCTCCACCAGAGAAGTTACTGCTTGCTACAAATTTTATCCGATAGCGGTTAGCAGGACTTAAACCAGAAAGCCTCATGGTAACTTCAGGAATGCCACCTTGGTATCCGAAGTAGTAATATTCTCTTAATACATTGTCGGGTACAACTCCTGAATTAGCTCCAGTGGTGGCACCTTCATTCCAAACTCCTTGAAAAGCACTTAGTAGCGTGAGGTTAACACCAGTGCCCACATTATTTTGGTTCCTTAGATTAGAGAAGGTATCATTAAGAGCAGGTGCTTTAGCTGTATTGTTCCACGGAGCCGCAGCATTAGATGTCTGGCTCATGTTAACCATAATCCGATATAGTACACTTTCTTCCACAACAAGCGTATAATTCTTTTGAGTAGTTAGGCCTTCCGTATCGGTGGCAACAACCACAAATGGATACGATCCTGCATGCGGTCCTTCTGGTAACAGAATTATATCAATTAGATTGTCGGCTGCCGGGCTTGGATAAGCAAAAACCGGAAGACCTGTAATGGTAAGCGCAGCGTCCTCGGAGGTATAAACGGTTAGTATTCCAAATTCATTTGGAGCCATGGTAAGCGATCCTTCCATAAAAATCTGCGGTGGAAGGTTAGGTAAGGTAACGGAAGCAACATTTGAATCGGCTGATTGTCCAAATGCATTTACAGCAACTACCTTGTAATAATAGGTTAATCCTTCCTGTACCTGATTATCCTGATACGTGGTGGCATTCTTGGGTAATGTTGCCGTATTAATTCTTAGATAGGTTCCGGTTGCGCTGGTGGATCGGTAGATATTAAATCCGGTTTCATTAAATGGTGCATCCACCCAGCTAAGTTGCACGGCAGCACCATTCACTTGTGCTACCAGATCGCGAGGTGCTGCAGGGGCCACTCCATCTACATACAGTTCCTCAATAGTAAAAGCATTTAAAAAACCTGCCGCTGAACCATTTGCCTTGCTCATAGTAAAGGTTACTGTACCATCAGCATTGGGTATTACACTATTTATGCGAGCTAAATTCTGGGAATTGTTTTGAACTCTTAACGAAACCGAAGTGCCGTTAATAGTATAAACAGTGGAACCATTATCGGGAACGCCTGTCCATCTGCTTGAACCTAAAAATGCAAAGTTATACCGCTTGGCAGGTATTAAACCTGAAACTCTTACGCTAACTGTTTCCGGGGCACCAAAAATCCCAAAATAATAATAGTCGCGAATTACATTATCAGGAAAAACGCCTGAATTGTTTGAAGTGGTTGCTCCATCAATATAAGTATTCCAGGCTGTAGTTAAGAATTCTACACCTATTGGAGTAATAGCACCCTTTTCGTTCCGTAAGCTTGTAGCCAAACGGGTATTCATGTTGTTCCAGGGAGACGAAGCGTTTGTGCTATAAACCAAGTTTACCAACACCCGGTTGTTTGGATCAACATCCGCTACAGTAAGGGTGAATGTACGCGATACAATGCTTAATAGAGGGTCGCTCACATTAACCGTTATCGGATATACACCAGAATGGATGTATCCGGGATTAATTGAGAAGGAGCAAGTACCGTTATTAGTTGAGTAGGTAACAAACTCGGGTAACCCTTGAATTGTCCAGGTTATATTTTCTGTACCAAAATCGGATGTGGCTGCTACCAGCAGATTAGTTGATTGGCCTTCATTTAATGAAACATTGTTGATAGGAAGAATTACAGGAACATCCTTATCAGTAACAGTTAAAACAAAACTTGTTGAAGCTACTCCGTTATAGGAATCTCTTGCCTGCACTGTAATGGGATACTCACCCAAGTGTACTGCTAATGGGCTGACTTGAATTAATCCGGTACCATCACCATAATCCGATAATGTAGCAAATGAAGGTAATCCTATTGCGGTAAGTGTAATCGGATCATTATCGGCATCATCAGCATAAAGGTTAATAGATTTGGTTGATCCAAACTTTACACCGAGGCTTTGAATCTGAGTAAGTTGAGGCAAGTTATTGGAGGTAGTACCAGAACGTTCAACCGATGTGTTGGATCCTCCGGCTCCAACAACCACTATTTTGTAGTAATAGGTAGCGTTGGCAAAGAGACCCTCGTCAACAAAACTTGTTGCGTTAGCCGGTAAGGTTCTGTAAAGAATATAGTTATTATTTTGCTGGAACGATCGCATTATCCGGTAGCTGGTTTCATTGGTTGCATTGTCTTGCCAGGTAAGCGATAACGAAGTTGGTGTGAGGTTACTCACAACAAAATTTGTGGGGGTAGCAGGAGCAGCAGGCAGAGCTTGTGTTATGGCGTTCACCTCTGTTCCAAACAATAAGGTTGGAGCATTTGCAGCGGTTATGGCCGTTTTACTCATTCCAGAGCGGGCATAAGAAACAGTGAGCCTGTTGTTTGTGCTCGTATTTTTTCGCCAACGCACTTCAATATCGTGCCAACCTACTGTTAACGATCTGGTACCAGACCGTTCTGTCTGGTTTTGATTAAAATCATTTGATACCACCTGTACATTATTGATCAATAATGTACTTCCATCATCAGACGAGGTATAGAATGTATAGGTAGCGGCCGTTGTAATATTAATTTTACCCTTCCATATTAATCCAAAATTCTGGTTCCGATCACGGAGATTTACATCAAAGAAGTTCGATTGACCAGTTTTTACCGGTGTAAGGTTTAAGAGTGCATTTATATTGGCGATTGATGGCGCTTCATAATATGAATACGTAAGGCCACGCGGAACCTGATTTGATAAGCCTGATTCGCCATACTGACCAAAGGCAGTTATACGATAATAATAGCGCGTAGAAGGGTTTAAGGATTGATCTAGATAAGCAGTAACATTTGATCCTACCGTTGCCACTGGTACAAACGGACCTGTATTAGCTGTGGACCTGTATATCCGGAAACCAGACTCGTTGTTGCTAACATCACTCCATGTTAAATTGATAGAACTGAAGGATGTAGCCGTTGCTGTTAGGTTGGTTGGTGGTGTTGGGGGGCTACCGGGAGGATTAGAAGGTGCAAAAAATTGGCTGAGCGGAATCTCCGTTTTCGTATTACCGACTCCATGCGCTGTATTCTTCCAGTAGATAGGGTTCATTGTTAAACCACCGCCAGCCTGAAAATACGTTACAATGATGTTATAAACACCAGGTTGGGAGAAGTTGCGTGTACCCTCGCGATCCTGAGTACCATGCGCTCCGTCATTGTTTACAACCAGATTATTTTCGTTGTAAGAACCAATATAAAGTTTACTTCCATCATCTGAATTTGTCATGAAAGTATAGTTACCTGCAACCGGAATGTAGATAACACCTTGCCACATCATGGCAAAGTTTGTATCACGTCTTCTAACGGAAATATCCAACGAATTCGAATAACCTGTTAGAACTGGAGTTAGGTTATTGAAATTAGGTAATACAGTTGGAGCTGTAGCTAACTCGTAATACTTATATGAAAAGGCTGAAGGTTGTGCCTTGCCTATCACTAAGTTACTTTCCGTTGAAATGTTTCCGGTAAGATCGCGAGCCCTTACATAGAAGCGGTAAGACTGCCCCTCTGTTAAATTATATAATGTGGCATTGGTTAAGTCTGTGGCAAGGATTTTAACGTCATCTCTGTAAACATCATATTTAAAAACTCCTACATTATCTGATGATGCTCCCCATTGTAAACTAATTGCATTGGGTGTTGTACTTGTGATAGTAAGATTGGAAGGAGCTGTCGGAGGAATATTATCCACCTGTGTAAGCACTGAAATTGTTTCACTTACCGGACCCGCTGAAAACTGATTTACCGGCCTTATTTTGTAGTAGTAGGTAGTGTTAGGAGTTAGGTTATTATCGGTGTAAGTAATTGTGTTGGCCGGTAATAAAGCAATGAGGCTATACCCTGAAGCTAATGAGGTTGAGCGATAAATTTCAAAGCCAGTTTCATTATAGGTTGGTGATGGCTTATCTGTCCAGGATAAAGCAATGCTTGACTCTGTAAGGGCATAACCAAGAAACGAAGCAATTGCATCAGGTTTGTTGGGGCCATTAGCATTAATAACCGTAAATGCCGGAGATGGGTTGGTTGCACAACCGTTAAACTCATTTGCAGTAGCTGTGTAAGTACCAACAGGAACATTTGTAAAAATTCGTGATGTCGAAACTATTTGTCCGTTGGAGTTTCTCCACGCGTAGCTTTGGTAACCTTCTGGCAGCATCAACTCTGTAGTTGTTCTACCATCCGGAGCCGGCAGCACGATACTCGCTAGCCCGTTAGCCTGAATTGGCGGGGTATTCGTTGTTGCTTTTACCCCAACTACAACTGGTTCCGACCAATCGGACCATACACCGCCCCTCCTGAATCTGCCTGTGTAAGATCCATAAGAAGTAGCAATTATCTTGTGACTTGTTTGTCCGTTTATTAACACACCATCTTTACGCCATTCATAGGCGTCAAAACCGGGTGTAAAGCCCATATCAACATTTACCACAGCCTCTGGGCATATTTCATTACGCTTATACCTGACGAGGATTTTGTTTTTGCGCTGTGACAGGAACCATGGGAAGAAGTCTGCACGGTTATACATGGTTTCCCAAGTACCATGGCCAACAGTTGGCAAATAAAAATACTCCAAATGCCCGCCATTGGTATTAAACCAATCCACAATGGTTTGAGTCCATCCCGGGTGTGGGTTATTATCCATTCCACCTTGGGCTTGTCTTAAAGGCATGTACAACATTGATTGAGTCTTTGCTGCGTCATCAGAAGCCGACATCGGAAACGCAGCTGCCACTAATTGAGGATAGGTAATAGCAAATTTCCATGTATCACCACCGCCACCGGATAAGCCATGTACATATATTCTGTTGGGATCAACTGGTAAATCCTGCAATAGTTTGTCGATAAGTTGCTTAGCTTGTTCTATAGTTACAGATTGAGGGTAAACCAAAAAGCCAGGAAATTGCCCGTTTTGGACTGCATCTCTGTGTTTCTGTCCGCCATGCCTCAATTGATTATTGTTGTCTGTTCCCCGCTCACCTGCTCCGTGAAAAAACAGAATAAGAGGATATTTTTGCCCCGGCTGGGTAAAAGACCAAGTTTTTGATGTCGAATTATAGGTTACTCCATTGGGAGGCATTAGCCTAAACCACCGCCTTTGATAGGCAAAGGGTAAAAATGGCGATGTATCCCAGTTAGTTCCTACTTGTGTATATCCGTAGGGCTCAAGGTTATTCTGGTTGAGTGCATACAAATCCGGCATAGGCACGGATTGAGAAATCGACATGAGGGGGTAAAGTGTCGAAATCAGCAGAAAAATCAATTTTTTCATGAGTGAGGGTTAAAGCCAAGACAACTGTAAATATACTTGCTGAATCTGCAGAATTCAACAAAAGTAACCCAAATATTACATGAGTATTACAGCTAAAAATTAAGTGAGATGGCTTTAAAGCTCTGGTTCAATTAATTATTGAGCCTAATAAACCTCCTCAAGCCTAACCCCAATTACCTCCTCAATATTGATTTTGGCTTTCACAAATTCATTTTCGGCAAAAGCAAGCTGAATTCTTTGATCATTTCTGTTTTTTTGAGCTCTGGTATATTCTTCAATAGAAGCATCGCCATTTTTAAACTTTTGTTCCACCAGTAAGTAAGCCGATTCTTCGTCATCCATCGATTGCTTTCTAATAATCCAGACAAGTTCGGCCTTTTTGTAATCGCTATAAAGCCTTAGAACCCTTGCCCTAATTTCCAGTTTTGTAAGGTTAACCCGTTGTTCGGCTGTATTTATTCGGGCCTGGGCCACCTTTTTCTCGTGTGGAGTAACCACTAAAAGCGAGATGGGAAGTTGAACATAAACGTTGTAGCGAGGAAAGAATAGGTTCCCTTGATTTTGATCAGAATTGGTAAATGCCTTGATATTGAATTCATTTAAATTTCCTGAAACGCCCATAAATTGAGACCAACGTGAACGTAGCGCAACTTTTGATTCGCCTATGGCCACATCAACCCCCTCTTTCGCCATCCGGCTTTCGGGATTATTGTTCCACGCCAACTGAACCAGTTTTTCTTCGAAACTTACATTTTGAGCATTGGCAGGTAGTACAATCTTGTTGTAGTCGATCTGTTGGGCAACACATTTTAATACAACAACAACTAACATTAGGGTTAATCCAGGTTTACTAGTTTTCATTTTTGTCAGATAATATCATTTTTTCATCCACTTCTCATACCACATCTCGAACACTAATATATTCCAAAGTTTCTGATGATTTATATTTTTCCCCGAAAGGAATTGATTTCTCATCTTAACAATTGGCTCAAAATTAAGATGTCCTTCACTTTTAAGCCGGTTATCGTTTAAGTATTCAATGAAAAAATCTTTAAGCCTGTCCATAAACCAGACTGATAAGGGGGCTATAAATGGCTTTTTAGGGCGGTCCATTAAACTTCGAGGTACATGGCGATATACAACCTCCTTAAGCAGACTTTTTGTTACGCCATTTTTGATTTTATATGCCGATGGTAATTGGGCTACAAATTCAATCACGTGCTGATCCAGAAAGGGTTCGCGTCCTTCTAACGCAACAGACATAGTAGCTCTGTCCATTTTAGTAAGATTATTATCCACCAAAAAAGTTATGTAATCAACAGCCAGTAATTGGGAAAGATAATCTGAATTGGATAGTTGCTTGTAACCATCAAAATTAGTTCTTAGTTGCTCGTGCTTTCCTAAAACTATAGAATCAACCTCTGTTTTGGGTATATAAGAACTTATTATATTTAAAACTTCAGCCGGGTGCTTACTTCTTAAGATAAGTTTAATCTTTTCATACCGGGTTGAAAAGTTGTATTGGTTTTTGATTATCGGTAAGTAATCCGGATTAATCATATCCATAATACCTGCACCCACCGATCGAAGAGCGGGGATTCCCTTACTCATTTTAATTGATTGATTGAATTTATGGTAGCCTCCAAAAATTTCATCACCGCCATCACCGGAAAGTGCAACGGTTACATTTTTTCTGGCAAGTTGTGAAACCAAAACAGTTGGTACTGAGGAGTTATCAGCAAATGGCTCATCATAAATTTCCGGTAGCTTCGGAATAATTGCTAATGCATCCTCCGGAGTACAGTAATACTCGGTATGCTCTGTACCCAGAAATTCGGCAATTTTTCGGGCCTCCGGTGCTTCATCAAAACCTGAAACATCAAAGCCAATTGTAAATGTTTTAAGCCGTTCTGTTCTGTCCTTTTGTAGCAACGCTGCCACCGCTGTACTGTCAAACCCTCCACTTAGAAATAAACCAACCGGGACATCGGAAACCATTCTATAGTTGAATGATTCTGTCAGAATTTTTTCTGTACGGTCAATAGCGTCAATCTCTGATATATTCAATTTTGGTCTATTATAGCTATCCATAACAGACCAATAAGGAGTGGGCTTGATTGAGCGTTCCTTAAGAGAAAATTCAATATAATGTCCCGGCTCTAATTTAAATGTATGCTTGAAAATACTGTGAGGGCCAGGTATGTAGCTGTATTGCAAAAATAAGGCAAGGCTTCCTAAATCAATTTCCTTTATAAAGTTGGGATGCTTATGAAACGCTTTTAATTCGGATGCAAACAAAAAAAGATTCTCGAAGTAATAAAAGTACAAGGGCTTAACCCCAACCCTATCGCGCACAATCCATAACTTTTGCTCAAGCTCATCATATATAACAAAGCTAAACATACCTCTGAAATATTGAAGGCATGCAATGCCCCATTTCTGAAAGCTTCTTAAAATTACCTCTGTATCGGTATTACTTTTAAATGTAACTCCATCTTGA
Source organism: Cyclobacteriaceae bacterium (assembly GCA_019638395.1). Classification (GTDB taxonomy): domain Bacteria; phylum Bacteroidota; class Bacteroidia; order Cytophagales; family Cyclobacteriaceae; genus ELB16-189. The sequence goes on along the minus strand of JAHBTX010000003.1, from coordinate 430,774 downwards.
AGTAGCTCGTTTTTAATCTCTTTGAAATTATATATTTCGCCATTAAACACGATTCTCAAATGATCAACCATCATGGGTTGGTGCCCCAGCATTGATAAATCTAAAATTGATAGTCGGTTATGTCCTAATCCAACACAGTAGGTCGGTGTTTCATCAAAAAAAATCCCTGAATCATCGGGGCCCCGATGGTTGAGAGAATTCTTCATAGAACTTAATATACTTTCAGTAGAGTTTTTTTTGAAATCAATAAAGCCGGAAATCCCGCACATACAATTAATCTATTAATTTTTGAATAGGTTTGATCCAATGTCTTACAAACAATTTTGCTCAAGTTCTTTAAGAATAGAATCATCTACTCTTTCGTCAAATTTTCTTGCTAAAAAATCTGGTGCCATTAATAATGTTTTTAAATCTTCACCTTTGAATACTTTAGGGCTCACCTTCCCTTCTGACCAATCGATATAGCGAAGATTGCCAGGATATACCCTGCCCTGGAAGGGTGAATTCATAATAAGTGTATTCCAAATAAACTCATCAGGACTCCAGGTGGTTTTTAAAAATTTAATAAAGTCCGGATTACGATCAATGAATTCCAATGCATATTTCATAAATTGATCAGTTGCAGTAAACCAGGCAGATCTTCCATAGGGTATCATTTTTCCCTCATAAAATTTTCTCTTTGAGATTAACATGTTTATGATTCTTTCTGTAAAGTATCGTCCCCTGATTGTCCAATCACATAAATGATACCGTTCAAAACGGTGTGCACCTGGCCAAGTATCTAAGCTCAGTATTTCGAAAAATTCGTTTTGTTCGTTCGTATATTGTTTATCCAGGTATTGATGAAATTTTTCAGTAGCCTTAATGGGAAAATCCATACCGCTCATTAAACTTATGTAACCAAAGTTTGATTTACTTTTTCTAATGAGTTTTAATGCATCAAGTGTAACCTGAACAAATCCATAACCAGCCCAAACTAATTTTCTCCGATTTCTTAAAAGTGTAACATTGGGATGATTAGCAACCAAACTAAAATCTTTAATAGATGCACGTGCATCAATATGAACATAGTTATGAAACAGCTCGTTTGGAAACTGATCAATAAGTTTAAAAACCTGAACTGGATTAGTATGGGCAATAATTATATTGGCAACCCTCATTCGACTAAACTTTCAGATATCTCTTTTGATTGATGGATGTGGTCTATCCTGGCTAACATACCAAGCATACCACAATACAAAACGGTAAGCACCTGCGATCTGAATATCTCCTGCGGATATTGTGCTACTATAAGCATAAAAAGGCTCACCAAAATCATAACGATTACCCCCTTCCACTTGGGTGGGGCTTTGAAATAAACCGTAACACCGTAGCCAAAAAGTATTGCCTGAATAATACTCCAAATCAGCAGACCAATCCAACCAGTTTCTATAGCAATCCGAACATATTCAGAATCGGGTGGAAAGTTGGCCACAAATGATTCTGGTGAATACTTCATGCCTAAATAACCCGTGCTTCCTAAACCAAAACCAATAGGATGCTCCAGAATATAAGCTCGTATAATTTGTTGATTTTTAAGTCTCACATTCATAGACGGATCATCTGCACCTGAGAATGCGGTACTCATCACAAATAAAGCATTGCTGGTTGGTCGCAGCATTAAAAGTGCCCCAAACACAACCAGAGCACCCACTACAATAAATACTTTTCGTTTGAGGGTAATGATTAGAAGTGCCACAAACCCAGCAGGCAGCATTACCATGGCAGTTCGGGAGCCAGTATAAATCATTGCCCACAAACAAATAAAGGCTGTAATACCAGAGTAAATGAATAACTGACTTTTGGGTTTTTCAAAAAAAAGCAGAACCAATCCGGCTAAACCCGTAACAACCATTACAATTGCAAACTCAGACGGGGAAACGAAAAAAGAAAATTTTCGAAGTCGACCCCATGTAAACAGTGCACCATAAAGATTCTCATCGTGGGTTGCCCAAGCCATGTCGAATGCAGGTAGGCCTGCAAATTCCTGGTACAACCCATACAACCCGGCTAATGAACATAGGATAAACCAGCCTTTGATAAAAGTCTTTACATCATAAATACCTTCTATTGACGAGTACATTATAAAAAATGAACAGACAAATGGTAAGAGACCTCTTAATGACACAAAACCGGCTACTCGAGAAGCGGCCACAGGATTGAGCAATTCAATTGATAAGAAGGCTATCCAAACTAAAATTAAAACACCGGGCAAAGATTTTAAGCCACCAATTCGTTTATTTAATACTATAGTTAAGAACAAAATAATGCAAAGGGCCTCTGAGGCTAATCCGATTGGTATATCGTAAAGACTGAGGGCACGCATTAAGAACGGTATGAGTAACCCACATGCAAGCAAAAATAAAATATTGAAACGCGGGTAATAATACGAAATGATTAAAACACCCAACATAATAATAGAGCCCATTACCAATACTGGAATTACCGAGCCAAGCTTACCCGATAAAATTACCAGTAAGATGTTTACCACTACCAAAATAAGCGGAAGCCAGAATTTTCTGCCCGGTAATGTTGTTATCATTAGCCAAATAATATTTTATAGAAGAAGAACAGACTTACCACTACACCCATAGCTATTAATAATAGCTTATGTAAAGTGGCAAAACCATTATTATCACTTCTGTTCATTTTGAATTACTCCCATTATTATTGATACTATCATCTATATATTTTAGCATTTCTTTTACGCTGTTATGCCAGGTATGTGTTGCCGCAAAATCTTTACGTTTTTTACTTGCTATGTCTGAATTTTCATGCAAGGCAATACGAATAAGTTCAGCAAATTCGGTTGAAGTTTCTGCCAAATAAACATAACCTGCAAACGGGCGCATAGCATCTGTTTTTGTGTTAATTACAGGTTTGCCGGAGGCCAGGTACTCATCAACTTTTCTTGGATAATTTCCGATGGTTATTTCATTAAACTTTTGGGGGTTAATGGCTACATCAAACTGATACAAATAGCCAGGCAACTCACCAAATTCTTTTGCTCCTAAAAAATATACATTACTTAATTCATGTAACCGGCTACTTAAAAAATTATGATCTTCGTTTCCAATAAACACAAAACTAAATTGTGTCATGGAACTGGCAAGATTAAAAATCAGATCAATATCCAAACGTTCACCGTTTAATGCCCCAATATAGCCTATAATAGGCCGAGGCATGTCGAGTTTTTTTTCTTCGTTTGGGGGTAGAAGAAAATGATCTACGTCACATCCCTGTCCCACATAATAACTTTTTGGATTAAACCTGAGCGCATATTCTTTCAGATACTCAGAGTTGGTTAACACAACGTCACTATTGGCTACCAAGTCCGGCTCTAATCGACCGGCTTGCTTACTCCAGTATTTCATTGCCGGAAGTCTATCTCGCAAATAATACACTGATAATGTTGGTTGGAGGTAACGATGTAAATAATATCCATTATAAATATCATTATCATTAATCAGGATAACCTCGGTAAATCCTACTGCTTCGCAGGCTCTGGTTATAACCTTCGCAAATCGCTTTCCATTTACCTTATTAAGTGTATCGAAAATCCAATTGTTGGCAATACTATTAACAGACTCCAGAATTTGATCATCAATATAGTGCCAAAGGTTTTCATTCACCTGCACTAAATTTTGTTTCCTTTCAACCCTTTGTCTTACTTCTTTAACGGAAGCAAGTTCTTTTCTGAACCATCTGTCTTTCCTTTTTAATGGTACATCTACATATAACACTTTGTGTTCCTTTGATAACTCAAAGCAGATATCTTTGATATTACAACCATATTCGATATTCCACCTTGACAAACTAAATACAACAAAGTTGTACATGATCATTTTATTAGTTTACCTTTTAAAAAAAAGAAAGCAGTTCGATATGAAATACCAACCTGCTTTATTATTCGGATTAATTTAATATCCAGAAATAGCATTATATAGTATTGGCCCACTGCAAATATTACTAGAACGGTTACAACAAAAGAAATGGCTGCCCCGGTGGCTCCTAAAATCGGAATCAGAATTAGATTAAGCACCACGTTGAGAATATTTGATACCAGATTAATAAAAAAACTTACCTGTGGTCTGTTTATAACTTCCAAAGCAGAGCCAACTTGAATATTAAAAGGTATGAGCAGGCTGGCTGTACCCATCAACCTGAGAACTGCTGCCGATTCAAGATATTTTTTACCTGCTGTTAACAATAAAACTAATTGAGGAAATAGTAAAACCACAACCACGGCAGGTAAAATAATAGCTAAAATAATTGCAACGGATTTCTCATATAGCTTTCCAGCTCCAGAATTACCTTCCAGATTTACTTTCTCGGCAATTTTTGGGTAAACGATATTCGAAATTGAAAGGCTAGGTATCTCTATGAGGTTAAGTATTCGTACTCCGGCATTGTAGTATGCTACACTGGCATGACTTACATTTCCAAGAATAATCTGATCGGCATTTTTACCAATGTTTGATGTAAAACCCGTACCCAAAATATATTTTCCAAACCCAAACAACTGTCGGATTAAATTCCAATCCAAACTTAACTTTTCAGGTAAATATCTCTTACATAAAAAGTACGCTACCAGCATTCCTGCCAATGCTGAAACAGTTTGCATCCAACCAAAAAAAGTTAGCGACATACGCGGAAACAAGACAAAGCAGACAATAACTATAACAAAGAAAAGTCCCTGCCTGATTATGTTGCTCCAAAATACACCTGAAAATCTATGGTTAGCCTGCTCTAAATAATTTAACTGAGTAAAAGGAATTAGAATCACAGACGTAACACAATAGCAATAGATCAACGATTGAATCACTTCAGTCTTCCAAAAGCTCCTGAGAATTGGTATTAACCCCAATAGAATTAATATGAACAGAACTGTAGCGCAGCAATTGAGAAATAAACTTGCTGTAAAGAGTTTGTTTTTATCTACTTTACCTTCATTAAAAAATTTAATAAAAGCATTCTGAATAAAGGCCGATCTCGACATTTCAGAGGCCGTTGTTAATACGAGAAATAAAGTCCAAACACCAAAAACAGATACCTCGTAATACCTGACCAAAAAAAAATAGCTGCCAAAACCGAAAAGTAAACTCCCTAATCTTTGAAAGATTACATAAGTTCCAGACTTGATCCAATAACTCCTTTCTGGCTTCAATTCATTCATTATCTTTGTAGCCCTCAAAGAAAACAGATGAAAATTGGTAATCCTAATTCGCGCTCTAAATTAAACATCCCGCGCTCAGCCCTGGTTTTAGATGTGGGCAGTGGACATAACCCTCACCCGCGCGCAAACGTTATAGCCGATAAATTTATTGACACGAATTACCATAGGGCGGATAACATCAAAGTATTAAACAACCAAAAATTTGTAGAGGCAGATGGTCAGGCGCTCCCCTTTTCGGATAAAGAGTTTGACTATGTTATCTGCTGCCATGTAGTAGAGCACGTGGATGACCCGGCTCGCTTTCTTACCGAGCTTAGCAGAGTTGGAAAAAAGGGGTACTTAGAGGCACCATCATTAACGGGTGAGTTATTAATCCCAAAAGAATCTCACCAATGGGTGTTATTAGACATCGACAACAAAATAATTCTGGTTAACAAAAAAAGACTTGGCTTTAGCACCAGCCTTGATTTTGGAGAGCTCTTTCTAGATTTCCTTCCTAAAAGCTCAATTGGCTTTAAAATTTTACAACGTACGCATCCCCAACTGTTAACCATAAATTACGAATGGCAGGACAAAATAGAGTTTGAGGTGGATCCATCAGACGAAAAACTTAAAGACTATTTTACAAAGACTTGGGATAGGAATATGTATAATAAAATTTTTCCTAAAAGAACCATGCTTCAGGAGTTTGGCGTTGCTGTAAAAGCCTTTGCTGATATTACCCGTAGTGTTATTAAATCTAAACTTTTAAAGTAGTTTATAAGCCAGACTTGGCTATTATTTCTTGAAGCAAGAATCTTTGTCCCTTTTCACTTAAGTGGCCATGATCGATGTAGTTCGAATAATCCTTAGTAAAAAATTGATACTCTGAATTGTTGAAATCCAAGAGTAGAGTACTATCACCCAGATGCTGTCGAATGGTTAATTGATATTTGAGCATATCTGGCTCAAACTTATTAAATATTTCATACGGTAATGGATGAAAGTAACCAATAATCTTAACACCCCTTCGCTTTAAATCCGCTACCATTAAATCAAATTCTTGTAACGCTTGTAAGTCTATTATTGCATTTATGGCGTCCGGCTTTTGAAGTTCAGATTCTATTTTTGCCTTAACATCCGTCCTTAGCAAATCATTATAATTATTGTAGCCAAAATCATTAAACTGATTAGTGGGGTATTTTCCAGGCATCAAATTAAATTTTCTGACAATGCTAAGGCCATAGGCTTTAAATAAGCTTACAGAACCCAATGCAGCCCAATACTCCTTCTCATTAATCATGGCAGTTTTCATTCCATGATCGGCCGTAAGGTAAGGATGCAAACAGATGATTACTTTTGAGGGATTATTAACTTCAAGGGCTTTTGCTAATACTGCATACTGCTCCGTAATATTGGCCCCCATCATGCTCAAATTATAAATTCGATAATCCGAAAACTCCTTGGTATTGATATTGGCTGAAAGTGAGGGGCCCAATAAGTAAACATTAAAATTATTAGGAACATACCGATGTGCCAGTAAGTATTTACTTGTACGTTCGTCAGAATAGATTGAAATTCCTGACTTGCCATCGCGCCAGAAAAGGCCATAAAGATCAATTGCGAAATTGATGGAAACCAAAATCAAAGCCACGATTATGCTACCCAGCGCATATAACCGTAAAAATTTTGCCGGACTATCCATAGTTAGAAATCAAAGTATAAAAACTCCTGGCTTATGGTTGAATTTAAATACAATAAGTTTAAAATGATCAGTATCATTAGCCTCCAGCCATAATTAATACTAAAATTAAAACCTGAAGCAATCTGATTTGTGTTTCTACCAAATAGTAAAATAACCGCAGCTATCCATACCGGCAGGCTGTAGAAGTCATTTATCAATACAAATGAAGTGTTACTAAAGTTAAGCCCAGCCATTGCTGATAAAAGATTGGTTGCTGTTTGCCAACCATCAGCACGAAAAAATACCCATGTAACATTTACAAATAAAAATGTAATTAGTATTGAAATAAACTTAGGCAATTGAAATCTGAACTTGCTAAAAAACCGATGCAAACCCAAGGCAACTCCATGCAAACCACCCCAGATTATAAATGTCCAGCCGGCACCATGCCAAATGCCTCCAATTAAAAATGTGAATAGCAAATTTCGATAAGTCTTTTGTTCGCCATCCTTACTCCCGCCTAAGGGAATATACACATAGTCGCGTAAAAAAGTGCTCAACGTAATGTGCCACCTGCGCCAAAAGTCCTGGATGTTTTCTGCTTTGTAAGGCGAATTAAAGTTGATAGGGATGTGTATGTTAAATAATAATCCTAAACCAATTGCCATATCAGAGTATCCGCTAAAATCGAAATAAAGTTGCATAGAATAAAAGACAGAAGTAATCCACGCTTGCACTACTGAAAGCACCTCGGCATTTTTATAACCCTGGGCCACAATGCCTGATAAGGAGTCCGCTACTATCAACTTTTTTGCTAAGCCCATATTGAACACAAAAAGTCCTTTAGCCACATTATTTAGATTTAAAACCTGATTAGTCGGGTTAGCGAACTGAGGCATCATTTCGGAATGATGCACGATAGGGCCTGCAACAAGTTGAGGAAAGAACGTTACAAATAAACAATAATCTGAAAATGAAAAGTTCTGAACTTTCTTATTGTAAGTATCTACCAGAAACGCAATTTGTTGAAACGTGAAAAAACTAATGCCGAGTGGAAGGGCAACATGTAACAAAGAAAATGGCTTATCTATAAGTGTGTTGATGTTTACTAAAAAAAAATCGGCATACTTATAATAACCCAACACACCCAGGTTAGCAATAATGCCCGCTACCAATACAAATTTGGACCTTGAACTGAGTAGCGTGCGGCTTATGTAGAAATTAAATACCGCAGATACTATTATAATTAAAACGTTTGCCGGGTGCCAATAGGCATAAAAAAAAAGAGAGGCTAATAGCAACCAAATTTTAGCGTAAACAAAACTTAATTGTTTACTAACAATAAAATATACACATAGTGTAACAGGGAGAAAAATAAAAATAAACTCTGGAGAGCTGAATAGCATTTCTATTAATGGGTCTTTTCTACCATATTAAGAACCGCAGGCCCCAACCGATCCTTTAGTGTCTTTAAATAGGTAATAGAATCTGTATCGGGTTGGTTTATTGATGTACCCGCTGAAAAAACCGGAATAATTAAATCTACAAACTGTATAAGTTCTTTGGTGTCCGAAAATACATTTATAGCTGGCCCCTCCAACAAAATATAATCGTATGTACTGTTTAGCCACCCAAGAAGCACCCTGAAATCTCCTCCTGGTATTATTTCAGATGGCGACAACCTGCTTTTTTTATTACCAATTATATCAATCCATTCGTTTTGAGTGCGTGTAATCAAGTCATGGTCGTACGGTCTATTCTGAGATTCTGTATTCTCTGATTCAGCTTTCCCGTTGCCTTTGGTGGTTCCGATTAGTTTGGAGTGCTTAATAACATTATCTAACAACAGGTCTAAATTAGGTTTTGCTGTTAGCATTCGCGAGAGACTATTGTTACGAAAATTCGTATCAATTATAAGAACACGTTTTTTTAGTAAACTAAGAGAGTAAGCCAGTGCAATAATAAAAAATGATTTACCCTGCGCTTCCTGTGTGCTTGTTATAAGAATTACTTTAGCTTGATAACTGTCTATTTCAAAACGAATTTTTCTTACTTCATCATTAATCGATAACCGATGCGCACCGTTTGATTTTAAGCTTACATCCCAGGCAATATCAGGATCGGGCAGACGCGGCAAAGTGCCCGCTAATTTCAACCTTGTCAATTGCCTGAATCGCTGAATAGTCTTGATGCGGGTATCAATCAGTTCCAAACCTATTATGGCAAATGCACAGACAAAAAATGAAACGGCTCCACTTAGAATCATGAAAATTAGTGTCTTCCGCGATTCAGCCTTCTCGGCCGGCTCTGCAACAACTACCTGTGTAATGGATACATTATTTGTAACAACCTGCTCTTTTGCATCGCTCAATCTGTTTTGAGCTGTTAGAAATTCCTGTCGGGCAACTTCAACCTCTTTCTCTAACGATTTTCCAACCGATTCTTTGCTGGCAAAATCATTTAGACCATATCGTATGGAGCCGTAAATTTTATTTAACGATGCGAGATTTTCGCGTGCGATTTCCAAATCCACCCGCGCTTCATCTCTTCGATTCTTGAGTTCTTTTATTTCTATGCTCGTTAATTTTGACGATTCATTTACTTTACGCATTGCATCGTCCAGTTGGCCCCTGAATAATGTTAAACTATCTAAAAGACTGGCATCGGACTGCCCACCTCTGATATACCGATCATTCATTTCCCCTATTCGTCTGCGCAGGCTAACAATAAGATCATAATTTTTCTGACCGGTGTTTTGCTCTGCATCCTCAATTCTTAAGTTTAAATTGGCAAGTGTTAATTCAAGACCTCTGATTTTTTGTTGTTCTGTAGCAATTTGATCTTCGTAATTTTTTACCTGCCTTAATTTGGCCTCACTTTCAGCCTCGGAATTAAACAACTCATTGCGAGCTTTAAAATTTTTAAGCTCTTCTAGTTTCGTATCCAGATATTCTTTTCGCTGCCTCACAATTCCTTCCAACGATGCAATTGAAACCGTACTTCTGCTTGATTTAGATAATGAATAGTATTTTATAAATTCTTCGCAAACAGTATTTACAACAAAGGCCGATAGTACAGGATTTTCTGAAGTAAAGGCCACCTCCATAAAATCAGATTGATTTACCCTATAAACGGCCAGATTTTCAATAAGCGATTCATAATCATAACCAAAACCATCAATTACTTTTTGCACTAGTTTTTCGTTTGTTCGGTTGGCATTTAGCAAGACAACACTATCTATTTTATTCTGTATAATGTTTAAAAGATTTATCCTTTGTTCTGCAACATCTATTATAAAATCTGATTTTTTATTGTCGCTGTTATAAGTTCTAAATGCATAGACTGTATCGAGTAAATCATGCTTTAACAATTTGTAGGATACTTGTCCAAGCACGGCTTTTGATCGGATTATTTCAGTAAGATTATTAAACGTAACCTGAATCTCGTACGGATTAAGGTATTCTCCTCGTTCAACTATTTTATCAGAAACAGTTAATCCAGTTGCCAGTTGAGCCGTGGACTTATATTTCCAATCGCCAAACAGTCTTACAAAAAAAGCAGCAAAGACTGCAATTACGGGTACCAGTATCAGTATCCATTTCTTCTTCCAAAGAACTAAGAAGAGCTGTTTTAAATCCATGCTACACCTGGGTAAATAACCTTCAAAGGTCAAAAAAATAAACAACCTATCAAACTGCAATTTGGCAATACCCTAAAATACTCCGACCTTCGAATTTTTATTAAAATGCTGTTAATTAAACTCTTCAGGGTACATCATTGGGTAAAAAATTTCTTCGTTTTTGTACCCTTGTTTTTTGCCGGTCATATCTTCGATTTCAATCGTTATAGCGACCTGATTTTGACTTTTCTTTCCTTCAGCCTGGTAGCCAGTTCAATTTATGTTTTTAACGATTTAGCAGACATTCAGGCAGATCAATTACATCCCAAAAAAAAATTACGGCCAATTGCATCAGGCAAAATCAGCAAAACATCGGCTTGGATATTGGGCAGTGCCTCACTCTTATGTGGATTTGGTTTAGCGTACCTTCTTAATACAAGTTTTCAGGTATTGTTGTTTGCGTACTTAGTAATCAACGCATCGTACTCACTTGGCTTAAAACATTTCTCCATTGTAGATATTTTTATGGTTGCAAGCGGTTTTTTGATCAGAATCTATGCCGGGGGGGTTGTTTCAGATGTTGCTGTATCACATTGGCTGGCAATTATGGTTATGCTGCTTTCGCTGTTTCTGGCATTAGCCAAACGCAGGGATGATATTGTACTTAGCAGCACCACTGGCGAATTAAGAAAATCCGTACGCCACTATAACCTTGAGTTTATAAACTCATGCCTATCCATTTTTTCGGGAGTAATAATTGTTGCCTACCTGCTATACACAGTATCACCGGAAGTAATTGAAAGATTTAATACCGACTGGCTCTTTCTAACAGCACTCTTTGTTATTGCAGGTATTATGCGTTACCTGCAGATAACATTTGTAGAGCAGAACAGTGGTTCCCCCACCTCTATCCTGCTTCAGGATAAATTTATAATAGGCACATTAATCGGTTGGGTCATTTCATTCTACATTATCATCTATTTGAAATAAAATGGTTACTACCTCAGCGTTAGTTCGGTTTCTAAAATCCAAAAATGTTTCAACCGGTTTTGTAGATCAGCTAAAAGTAAATTTCAGACCACTTATCTCACCATTCGATGATCTGATTAATCAACTTCAAAATACTACTTCCGTGTTTGATATAGGTTGCGGATCGGGTCAATTTGCGTTGCTGTTGGCAGAGTTTACAAAAGTTCAAAAAATAGGGGGTGTAGAAATTAATAACAATTTAGTAAACAACGCCTCCTCATTGCTTAATCCTTACCAGCATAAAATCAAATTCAGTTTTCAGGTATATGATGGTGAACAAATTCCCAACTTATCAGATTATGAAGTAGTTCTGTTGATTGATGTTCTGCACCATGTGCCTAAACATAATCAACCTGAATTTATAGTAAATATTTACAAGGCTATGGCTCCTGGCACTCGTCTTATAATAAAAGACATCGATGCTGGTTCATGGCTTGTTTATTTCAACAAACTCCATGACCTCATCTTTGCTAAAGAGATTGGTAACGAGTGGAGTTTAGAAAATCTCAAGTCTTTTGTTACCCAAACAGGCTTCCGTATTTTAGAAGTTCAAAAAAAACTAATCTATGTCTATCCACACTTTACCCTTACCCTTGAAAAATAAGCTTGGTGGCAGAATACTTGTTGTTCTTATTGTTTGTTGGATGGCAGCTTACCCCATTTATAATAACTATTACAAGGGGTTAGCAGTAGAACAATATGAGCGATTTCTGGACTTCAAAGCCGGAAAGTCGATGTTCTTTAATCCCTGGCAATATAGAATTTTATGCCCGCTACTGGTTGAAGGCGCATTCCAATTACTGGATGCCACGGTATTTAAGATAATACCAGAAAGCAAATCAGAAATTGAACTTCAAGGCAAGGCTGAAGACAAAAACGAAAACATCCAAAAACTTATCCAGCTATCAAAAAATTCAGAGTTTATAAAGTACTCCATTGTATTTATCGGCTTTCGTTTTGTACAGCACCTTACTATCTTCTGGCTATCGTTCTTATTCCTGAGCCATTTTGTAAAATCAAAGAGCTTGGTACTTCTTGGCCTGATGCTTATTACATTATTTATGGGTAACGCTGTAATGGATAGTGATCTTGCCTTTAACTCCTACATGGATGTTATCCTGTATCTGTGCGCGGGGCTCGTTATTGTAAAAAAGTACAGTGGCTGGTGGATTGCACTAGTAACGTTTATAGGGGCATTTAACCGCGAAACATCCTTATTGATTCCTGTTCTATATTTCTTTTCGGAATTTAATTGGCTACATTGGAAAAAGCCCATTTCGGCACTGTTAGAAAATAAAAAGACAATAGCTATAAGTGCTGTTTCGGTAATAGCATTTTTGATTGTATTCGTATCGATTCGCTCATATTATGGTTACCAGCCCCAAACAGAATGGCGGGTACCCGCAGGTTTACCTATGTTAAAATTAAATTTAGTAAGCGCTGCAAGTGTTAAAACCTATAATGAAATGTTTGGAGTGTTTGGTTTTTTACCTATTTGGTTTGTAATAATATTTAGACGGGTTCCGAAAGCATTGCAAATATTCTTTATTGCACTTGTGCCAGCTTGGTTTGGTGTTCATCTTATCTCCGTGGTGGCTTATCAAAGCAGATTATTCCTGGTACCTACACTCCTTGTGTTTCTTCCTGCAGTCTTACATTTTATAGAAAATGAGTTTACCTTAAGTCTAAGCCGAGACGGTAATGAAACTGGTACTCTTTGATTTTGATGGAACAATTACCAACCGCGACACTCTGTTTGTTTTTACCCGGTTTGCTGTAGGTAATTTCAAGTTTTTGACGGGAATGCTTGTATTGTTTCCGCTACTGGCAATTCATAAAGTCGGAGCGTTCAACTCACACGTAACAAAAGAGATCTTCTTAACATATTTTTTTAAAGGCATTGATCAAGCTGTATTTCAAAATAAATGCAATGAATTCTGCAGGTCTATTTTGCCTAACCTTATCCGAAAGGATGCTTATCAGGCTATTCAAGTACACCAACAAGCCGGAGATAAGTTGGTAATTGTATCTGCTTCGCCTCAAAACTGGATTACCCCATGGGCCAATCCGGAGGGAATTCAGGTAATCAGTACAAGATTAGCATTTAACGAAGGCAGCTTTACAGGTAAGCTAAATGGTGCCAATTGTAATGGCGCAGAGAAGGTGAATCGGATTAAGAAAGAACTCGACCTTCAGGTATTTGATAAAATTATAGCTTATGGAGATTCATCAGGTGATGCCGAAATGTTTCAGTTGGCTCATGAATCATATTTTAAAACGTTTAAATAAATATTAATCTATTTATTTGAAGAACACTATTCTTACAACACTGCTATCCACAGTTTCTAAAATTCTAAGGTCAATTCTACTTTCCGTTATCCCTAAGTTTTTCAGTTTATCCTTTATTGCAGTAGCCCTTACCTCTGCTTCTGCATCATTCCCGCTTACCTGAACCTGAACAATAACATCAGGCCGATACAAGAGTTTGTTCGCGATAAAATAGAGCAATTCGTTTTGAGGTGAGGTAAGTACATTTACTCCTCGTTCAAATTTAATTTCAGGAGAAATTTTACTTCCAAAAACTGATGTTATTTCTTCGGCTGTAAGAAGCTGTTTGCCATCTTTCTGGATTAACTTAATTGTTTTAATTCGGGTTACATGAATATCCGGCAAACCATAGGCGTTGGTACAGAAAATTCCTAAACTATCTCCATAACTTGAATAAAAAGCATCGAACTTTTCAGAGTTAACAACCTCACCCAAATTCCGGGGTACACTCCAGGTTTCCCACGAATCGAATAGCCGGTCGCAATAAAATATATCGGCATCGCCATAGCCACCATGTCCATTACTGGAAAAATAAAGTCGTTTCTTATCCGCACTTAGAAAGGGTGAGATTTCAAACCCGGTGGTATTTATAGTCGGCCCCAGATTTCGTGGTTCGGTCCAACTACCCGAATCATCTTTCAGGCTTATATAAAGATCCTCCTCGCCTAAGGTATCTTTACCTTTCATCGAAATCAAAATTATATCAAACTCAGGATGAACATAAAAGCCAACAAAGTCATCGCGATTTATTCCTGGAATTGGTACAAGTTCTGGCTGCCCCCATTCACCGTTGTATAACTTAGAGAAAGATATGCCGGTCTTGTTCGAATAGGCGTTCAGCAAATAGGCTACGGAGTTATCGGCACTAAATCCTATTACAGCATTTGAGCGTTTGTTATTCCACGAGTTATTCATTCGTGTGGCCGGTGTCCATTCATTTAAAACGTTTTTTGTACTCACCCAAATATCAGTACCGGCAAAACGTCCACCCGTATTTCCGTCATGGAATGCCCGTATAAAATAAAGCGTTTTTCCATCGGGCGAAAGCAAGGGAGCCAGTTCTTCATCCTTAGAGTTAATGGCACTGCCAAGTGGAACAGGTGTTGAAAAAACTAATTCCTGACCATAGGCTATTCTGCAACAACTCAAAACATAACAAAATAATATTAAACGCATGCTTACCAGAACCGGGGAGTTAATCTATACTTATTAAACAATGTTAAGCCAACCACAATCTCGTGTGTGTTCGCATTAAAATTAACCAGCGAACTGGTATAAATATCGTACGCGTAACCGATGGATAATGTTTGGGTTGTTAGGCCCAACAACACCGATACTTTAGAGTCGGGTTCCAACCCGGCACCTACAATCAACAACTCTTTATAGCGCATGCGCATTGTTGCCGACCACTTTAACCCATACCCTTCTGCAAAGCTGGCCATACAGGCAGGTGATAGTGCTAACTCGTCTGTTAGTGGAAGAAAAGCTCCGGTTTGCACACGGTAACGGGTGCCTTCATTCATATCAAACAAAAATTCACCACTCAATTTTTCGGCTACTAAATTGGATGAGGAAGCACCAAAATAAAATCGCTTTGAATAAAGTAACACACCAAAATCCATATTCAGAGTATTCTGCGTACCCTGATTTGCCGTTTTCAATTGATTGTAAAAATCATCGTTTACCTCATCGCGTACCTCAAGGCCACTGAAATCAATCCGCTGGTTTCGGTAGCCTGCATTTGTACCAAGTGCCAGGCTAAATCTGGTTGAAACCGGAAGGTGGTAAGCAAAATTAGCCGATACAGCAAAAGCCTTATAGGGCCCAACCGTACGTTGTATTACCACACCACCCACGCCCATTCGTCTTCTGAATTTACTGTCGGACTGAATTGCATCAAAAACGGTTGGGTTTGACGTGCGCAATGAGTTGTTTTTACGTCCCGAACGATTTGCATTACCCAGGGCCGTGTACGCGCTGAAATAACCGTTATTATTTTTAATACCAAAATTGTTCCATCCTTCCCGAACACCACTTCGCACATCCATATATTCGTTAATACCTGTAAAACCCGGATTAACCGAAGGCAGGTTAAGGTAATATTGCGTAAAGTCGCTCTCCTGAGATCGAACCTGATAACTCAGCACCATACACAACATCCAAAAACAAAATCGCTTCATCGCAGTATAGTTACAGTACCCTGATATTTACGTTTGCCTCCATTCAGGTATATGGTATAAAAATAAGGGCCCGGAGGTAATTCTTTCCCGTTCACTTTTCCATCCCAGGCACAATTGTTGGTTTTACATTCAAACACCTGGGTACCGTTTTTATCAAACACAGTTATGCTTACATCGCTATAAAACTCCAGGTTATCAAAATCCCACACATCGTTTTTATCATCACCGTTTGGTGTAAAGGCATTGTAAATTTTTACTTCGGGAAAGATTTCGGTAATGGATACAATCCGGCTCATCGTGTTACTTACATCTACACTATCCTTCACACTAAATGAAATGCGCTTATCGGAGACCTCAGCTCCTCCTGTTACCGGACTGCTGAATAAAACTTTAGTAAGTGCAGTTTGATAATTGGCCCGGGTATCGCGCCCGGTTAAATCCAACACTCCGGTTTCCGTATTGTAGTTTACCAATATAAGCGGGCTTGCACCGGCTTCTACAGCCAGCAAATCTCCCCGTGTAAAGTTTTCAGAAACTACCACCCTTGCTGCATATAAAAAATTATCATCCACATCATTAATCACAAGGTTGCTGGTAACGGCAACGGCCGGGTCGCCCAAACTATATTGAATGGAGGTAGTTTCAATATTACTCAGCACCGGTGGGTCGTTTACTTTTTTAATTGCGATTGTTACCGTGGCATCCTGAGAAGCCAGAAATGCCCCTTCAAATGCATTCCACTTAAAAGCATCGTTTCCATTAAAGTTCGAGGCCGGTGTGTAAACAAGACTTTGTAACTGATTACCCGTAGTGGGTATTTCAGCACCAACTGCAACAGGAGTTCCGTTCCACACAAGCGCCCCGTTTACCGGAAGTGAAATTATTTTTATATAAACAATCGGGCTGCCCGAGAAACTCTGAAAATTAGTTGCAAAATGATTATAGGTAAATGTAATGGCTACATCTTCCTGCGTTTCTAATTCAAAGTTAGTAAGCTGAGGCGGAAAATTGGGTGTTATGGTAAGCGTACCTTGCACATATACAAACGCATAGTTGTTATCCACTCCGCCACTTACTGTAATGGGGTACCCTCCTACCGGAGATGATTGCGTTGCAGTAGTTACGGCCGTAGGCGAGGTATCTAACACAGATTCCGTTTCTCCATTCGCAAATCCGGAATAGGAAATGGTAAGCGGTGGATTAGGAGTACCCAATAACCGGCTTTGGTTGTTGGCTGTAGCTGTAAGGTTTGTCTTGTTAACGGTTAAGGTTCCATTGATGTGGATAAATGTATAGTTATTATCTGTACCACCTGCAACCGCTATTGGATACGTGCCAACATCAGAAGTTGCCAGCGCAACAGTTGTAGCTATGGGTTTGGTATCCAATACAGTTTCATTTTCTCCATTTACAAAGCCTGCGTATGAAACAGTAAGAGCCGGATTGGAGGCGCCATATAGCCGGGTACGGTTATTAGCTGTTACAGTTAATGCAGCTTTATTAACTTCCAGCGTAGTAGTTACTCCGGTAATAGAATTAAAGTTAGCGCTATTGGTAGGTACAAAGTCCACTGAGAGAACCTGATTACCGGCATTTAGGATTGAATTAATTGCCGGTGTGTAGCTAAATGTTCCCGCTACACTGGCGGTTGCATTAAGTTGTGTTGTACTTAAAGGCGTTCCGTAGGTTATGGCCGCGGGACCAGGCCAGGTTATAACCGGGTTGGCTTTGTTTACCGTAATTAAAACTGTAAACCCTGTAATTGAATTATAATTTCCAGTATTAGCCGGGGTAAAATTCACTGACAACACCTGGTTAGCACCAGCATTTAATACCGTGCCTGCTGCAGGAGTATAAGTAAAGGTGCCCGTTGTATTGGCTGTTGCATTTAACTGGGGTGCTCCCAGGGCAGTTCCATATACGATTGATGCAGGCGTATTCCATGTAATTACAGGGTTGGCCTTGTTAACGGTAATCAGAGTTGTGGTAGATGGAACAGCATTAAAATTAGCAGCATCCGTTGGAGTAAAACTTACGCTAAGCGTCTGGTTTGCACCGGCATTTAGAATAGTGCCGGCTGCGGGCGAATAAACAAATGTTCCGGCAGAATTGGCCGAGGCATTGAGTTGGGTTGCACTTAATGCTGTACCATAGTTTATAGCTGCAGGAGTTGCCCATGTTACAGTAGGTGTTGCCTTGTTTACCGTTATTAAAACACTCGTATTGGTAACACTGTTATAATTTGCAAAATCGGTTGGGGTAAAATTAACAGCAAGTGTTTGACCGGCACCCGCATTTAACACAGTACCTGCAGTGGGTGTATATACAAACGTGCCGGGTACATTAGCGGTAGCATTTAATTGTGTTGAACTAAGCCCGGTACCATAAGTAATGGCAGCCGGGGCTGCCCATGTTATAACAGGATTAGCTTTGTTAACAGTTATTGCAACCGTAATGCCGGTAACGCTATTGTAATTAGATGCATCCGTTGGAGTAAAATTGGCAAACAAGGTTTGGTTGGCACCTGCATTCAGAACTGTGCCTGCTGCCGGGGTATATACAAACGAACCTGCTACACTTGCAGCAGCATTTAATTGAGTGGCACTTAATGGAGTTCCGTAGGTAATAGCTGCGGGATTATTCCAGGTTATAACCGGGGTAGCTTTTACAATAGTTAAAACTCCGCTTACATAAACAAAATCATAATTATTATCGGATCCTCCCGCAACCGTTATTGGGTATGTTCCAACTGAACTGGCGGCTATAGCGGTAGTTGTTCCGGTAGGTAAAATATTCAAGACAGAACTTGTTTCACCATTTAAAAACCCCGAATAGGTAATGGTAAAAACCGGATTGGCAGATCCATAAGCACGACTCGTATTATTAGCAGTAGCAGTTACAATCGCTTTAGTAATGGTTAACGTGGCCCCGGTGTAATTAAACGCATAGTTGTTATCAACACCCCCCGATACCGTGATGGGGTATGTGCCTACCGAACTAACGGCATTGGCAGTAGTGGTGGCAACCGGAGGTGTATCAATATCGTCCGCATCATCGCCATTTAAAAACCCGGAATAATTTATTACAAATGTTGGATTTGGTGCACCGTAAGTTCTGTTAGTGTTAATAACCGATGCATTCAAAACAGCTTTTGTAACTGTCAGGTTGCCTGATACCAGATTCAAATTATAATTGTTATCAGAACCTCCTGAAAAGTTGATTGGATATGTACCGGCATTACTGGTTATGGTAGCCGTGGTAACGGCCACCGGTGGAACATCAATCACGGCTGCAGTTTCCCCATTTACAAAACCAGTATAAGCAAAAGTAAGGGCAGGGTTAACAGCTCCGTAGCTGCGGGTTTGATTGTTGGCTGTTACTGTCAAGTTAGCTTTCGCGATGGTAAGGGTTCCATTTTGCAAAATAATACCATAATTCAAAGCAGTACCACCACTTAAGCTTATCAGATAGGTACCCACTGCGCTGGTAGTTGTTGCTGTGGTGTTGATAGTGGGCGGTGTTATCGATGAAGCGTTGTCGCCATTTAAGAAACCTGTGTAGGTAAGCGTAAGCGTGGGATTTCCTTGTCCATAGGTTTTTAATTTGTCATCGGCCCGAACAATTAAGGGCGAGGTAACAATATTCAGGGTTCCGCTTTGCAGGGTCAAATTATAGTTCATGGAACTTCCACCACTTAACTGTATAGCATAACTACCCACGTTACTGGTAATGGTTGCCGCGGTAGAAGCTGTTGGTGCCGTTACTTCTGCGGCAGTATCGCCATTCACAAAACCGGTATAGCTGATTGTAAATACCGGATTGGACAAACCATACGATCTGAATTTATCATCAGCCCGTGCTATAAGCGAAGCCTTGGTAATAGTTAGAGTTCCATTTACATAGGCAAAGTTGTAATTGTTATCATTTCCACCAGCAGGAATAATTGGATGTGTGGTACCTGCTTCACTTCCGGCAATAGCAGAACTGGTAGCCGTTGGTGCTGTATCGATTACAGATGCATTTTCACCATTCACAAAACCGCTATAACTAATAGTAAACGCTGGATTAGGTGCACCATATACCCGGCTTGTACTGGTGGCCGTAGCCGTTAAAGTGGCTTTACTTACAGTGATGGTTACATTGGCACTTATTGAATTATAATTCACTCCATCGGCAGGAGTAAAATTTACGGTTAAGGTTTGGTTGGAGCCGGCATTCAATAAAGTGCCGGCTGCAGGTGTATAGACAAACGTACCGGGTACATTCGCTGTGGCATTCAATTGAGTTGCCCCCAACAAGGTACCGTAGGTTATTGATGTTGGATTGTTCCAGGTAATAACGGGGTTGTCTTTGTTATTAACCTGAATCTGTACTTGCGTGTTAGGTACCGTGTTATAGTTGGATGCATCGGTGGGTGTAAAACTTACAGCAAGGTTGTATGTTCCAGCAGTTGCAAACGAAGTACCAGCAGCCGGGGTATAGATAAATGTACCAGCAACACTTGCCGTTGCATTTAATTGCGTGGTCGTTAACGGTTCATTTATTTTAATTGGCAATGGTGTTGGCCAGCTTACAACTGGTGTTGCTTTGTTTACCGAAATCTGCACGGTAGTAACCGGTATAGCATTATAATTTGTTGCATCGGCAGGTGCAAAACTAACCGACAAAGT
Organism: Cyclobacteriaceae bacterium; assembly: GCA_019638395.1. Lineage (GTDB taxonomy): Bacteria > Bacteroidota > Bacteroidia > Cytophagales > Cyclobacteriaceae > ELB16-189. Next base: position 410,070 of record JAHBTX010000003.1, on the reverse strand, counting down.
TTGACTTACTCCCGAATTAAGGATGGTACCAATTGCAGGAGTATAAGTTAGTGTACCCGGTACGTTGGCAATTGCATTTAGTTGCGTGGAGCTGAGTGGGGTGCCATATACAATGGCAGCCGGATTAGTCCATGTAACAACCGGATTAGCCTTATTTACAGTAATCAATCGCTGCAAGTCTGCTACTGTATTGTAATTGGCACCATCGGTGGGTGTAAAGGTTACAGATAATACCTGATTGGTTCCCGCATTCAATAAAGTACCAAGGTTGGGTGTGTAAACAAATGTGCCGGCTACTCCGGAAGTTGCATTTAGTTGAGTAGCGCTAAGGGCCGTACCATATGTTATGGGTGCAGGATTATTCCAGGTAACAGCAGGCGTTGCTTTACCAACTGTAAGTAATACCGTTGTACCATTTACCGCATTAAAATTATTAGCATCTGTGGGCGTAAAATTTACTGTAAGCACCTGATTGGCTCCCGCATTTAAAATTGTACCAGCCGCTGGCGTGTAAACAAAACTACCGGCTACCGATGCGGTGGCATTTAACTGAGTTGCGCTTAAAGGTGTGCCATAGGTTATTGCGGCCGGAGTGCCCCAGGTAACTACCGGAGTAGCTTTATTTACTGTAATCAAAACAGTAGTACCATTTACTGCATTATAATTAGCTGCATCAGTAGGTGTAAAGTTTACCGATAGTGTCTGATTAACCCCCGCATTAAGTATTGTACCATTGCCAGGCGCATAAACAAAACTTCCGGCAACCGATGCGCTGGCATTTAACTGAGTTGCACTTAGCGGAGTACCATAAGTAATAGGCGCAGGATTATTCCACGTAACAATTGGTGTGGCTTTATTTACGGTAAGAGTAGTTGTGAAGTCGGTAACAGCGTTATAATTCGCACCATCGGTGGGCGTAAAATTTACTGAAAGTGTTCTTACACCTGCCTGAGGCACCGCGCCTGCTGCAGGTGAATAAACAAATGTGCCCGCAACATTTGCCGTGGCACTTAATTGCGTAGAGCTTAGTGCTGTTCCATAAACAATTGAAGTAGGTGTGGGCCAGGTAATAACAGGATTTGCCTTATTTACCGTTAGCTGAACGGTAGTTCCCACAACTTCATAGTTTACTGCATCAGTAGGGGTAAAATCTACTGTAAGGGTTCGTAATCCTGCATTTAATATTGTTCCAGCTGATGGCGAATAAACAAAACTACCCGCTACCGATGCACTGGCATTCAGTTGCGTGGCTCCTAAAGGGGTACCATAGGTAATAGCAGTCGGATTATTCCAGGTAACAGTTGGGGTAGCTTTCGTAATAGTAAGTGTACCCGGTACATAACTGAATGTATAGTTATTATCACTGCCCCCTGATACGTTAATAGGATACAAACCCACATTACTTGAAATAAGTGCTGGTGTTAAAGCTGTCGGCAATATATCCAGAACAGAAACTGTTTCGGAATTAACAAAACCAGAGTAGGTAATTGTAAATGTTGGATTGGCAACACCATAAATCCGTGAGGCATTTGTTGCGGTAGCCGTAATGGTTGTTTTGTTAACGGTAAGCGTGCCAGCCACGTAGGTAAAATCATAGTTATTATCCAAGCCCCCTGAAACACTTATCGGATACGCTCCTACGGGACTGGTAACAGTTGCTCCTGTAGCAGTTATAGGAAGCACATCCAACACACTGCTGGTTTCGCTATTTACAAAACCTGTATAGCCAATCGTAAATACAGGGTTAGCCGCTCCATAAAGCCGGTTTGCATTTTGCGCAGTTGCTACAAGCATGGCTTTATTAACAGTTAAAGTACCGTTTACCAAAACCAGGTTGTAGTTGTTATCAGCTCCTCCGCTTACTGTAATCGGGTAAGTACCCACAACCGATGCCGGAGTGGCAGCCGTACTGATGGAAGGTAACTCGTCCAGTACAGAAGTATTATCTCCGTTAACAAAACCTGAATAGGCAATAGTTAAAGCAGGGTTTGCCGCACCATAGGTTCTTACCAGATTATTGGCTGTAATCGTTAGTGTAGCTTTAGTAACAGTAATAAAAACAGTTGTACCGATAACGGAATTATAATTAGTGGCATCTGCAGGTGTGAAGTTTACCGACAGCACCTGGTTTGTACCAACATTTAATACTGTACCGCTAACGGGCGAATAAACAAATGAGCCACCCACTGAAGCAGATGCATTTAGTTGTGTTGCTGTTAATGGCGTGCCATATACGATTGCTGCCGGAGTGTTCCAGGTTACAACCGGGGTTGCTTTGGTTATGGTTAAAGTGCCGTTTACATAATTGAAATTATAGTTACCATCCAACCCTCCGGTTGCTGTAATAGGATATGTGCCCACATTTGATGCGCTGGTAGCTACCGTGCTCGCTACCGGCAACTCATCCAAAACACTGGCATTCTCACCATTTACAAAACCGCTGTAGGTAATAGTAAAGGTGGGATTAGCCTGGCCGTAAACACGGGTTGCATTTGCCACACTTGCCGTAACCGTAACTTTGGTAACAGTAAGGGTACCGTTTACATATGTTAAATTATAGTTTGCATCTAACCCTCCCGAAACAGTTATTGGATAAGTACCAACATGGGAAGTAAGTATTGCATCGGAACTTGCCTCGGGTAAAATATCTAACACGGCAGCCGTTTCACCATTCTGAAAGCCTGCGTAATTAATTATAAATGAAGGGTTAGCCGAACCGTACAACCGATTTGCATTTGCAGCCGTTGCCGTAACAGTAGCTTTGGTAATGGTAAGTGTACCCGCAGCTGGCACTATTTCATAATTACCATCCAAACCACCGGTAACCTGAATAGGGTAAGCACCTACAGGCGATATAACTGTTGCAGTTGTGCTGGCAGTTGGCTGAACATCTATAACAGCAGCAGTTTCACCATTTGCAAAACCAGTGTAGGTTATTGTAAATGTTGGGTTGGCTGCCCCATACGTACGGCTTTGGTTATTGGCAGTTGCAATCAGGTTGGCTTTGGAAATAATAAGCGTGCCTGCAACGTAATTAAAATCATAATTAGCCGATACCCCACCAGTAACCGTAATCGGATAATTACCAACATTACTTGTTGCAACGGCACTTGTTGTAGCAACCGGTACCGTTGTAAGGCTGGCCGAGGTTTCACCGTTTACAAAACCAGCATAACTTATGGTAAGAGTCGGATTAGCTTCGCCATAGTGCCGGGTTTGATTAGTAGCCGTAACCGTTAGTGATGCCTTTGTTATTGTTAGTATGCCATTAACCAATGAAAGTTCATAGTTGTTATCATTACCACCGCTAAGGGTAATAGTATAACCACCGGGTGTTGATGTAGCCGTTGCACCGGTTGTAACAGTGGGTGGTGTGTCAATATCGGTTGCGGTATTTCCATTAACAAAACCGGTGTAGGTAATAGTCAAAACAGGGTTTGCAGCACCGTACGTTCTGCTTTTATTATCGGCAGTTACGGTAAGTGGTGCCTTTGTTACCGATAGCGTGCCCACCACCAGGTTAATGGTGTAATTGTTATCGGTTCCGCCTGTCAATGTAATGGGGTAATTTCCAGCATCCGATAATGCATTTGCTACTGTACCGGCTACCGGCTGACTATCAATTACAGCAGTTGTTTCGCTGTTTACAAAACCTGTGTAGGTAATAGTAAGCGCTGGGTTTGCTGCGCCATACACCCGACTTTTATTTTCAGCTGTAGCGGTAAGTGTGGCCTTATTAACTGTTATTTGAACCGTTGAACCGGTTACGGAATTATAGTTAACCGCATCGGCAGGAACAAAATCAACACTTAAATTTTGATTTGCTCCGGCATTCAGCAAAGTACCGGCAGCCGGTGTGTAAGTAAATGTGCCGGCCACACCGCTTGTTGCATTTAGTTGTGTCGCGCTCAACAAAGTACCGTAAGTAATTGCGCCTGGGTTATTCCAGCTAACTGCGGGCGTGGCTTTCGTAATGGTAAGCGTTCCGTTTACATAGGTAAATGAATAGTTATTATCAATTCCACCGGCTGGTATAATGGGATAGGTATTTACCGGACTGGATAACACGGCCGTTGTAGTAGCTGTGGGTGCTGTGTCGAGATCAGATGCATCATCGCCATTTACAAAACCTGCATAAGAAATGGTAAATACCGGATCGGCTGCTTGGTAAACGCGTGTTTGGTTATTGGCTGTAGCGGTAAGAGCAGCTTTATTCACTACTAAAGTTTGAGGCACGGTTGATGCCGCATTGTAAACACTATTACCCGGTTGCAAGGCGGTAATTTCTGCTGAACCTGCTCCAACAATGGTAACAGTATTTCCTACCACGGTTGCTACCTGGGGATTATCACTTACATAACTTACTGATAATCCTGAAGTGGCTGTGGCCGAAAGCGTAAAGTTGGCATCGCCATAAGTGAGAGAGGTTAAAGGTCCGAAGGTTATCGTTTGATTCAGCTTAATTCCGGAACCAGAAAGGTTTATCACAAAGGTTCCTCCGACATCATCGGATTGAATTTCAATGGCTGCAGTTCTTGCCCCGCTTGCAGCAGGTGCAAATGTTACCGTAAACGATGTTGATGCAGACGCTGGTAAAGTTGTAAGTAAACCAGTTGTATTCAATGTAAAATCAGATGCATGTGTTCCGGTTACTGCAACCTGGCTAATGTTCAGGGCTTCCGGGGAACCAATATTTTCAATAGTAATAGTAAGCGGAGCTGTGGAGGTAAGCAGGTTTACATTTCCGAAATGGTGTGTATCGCCTGAATTTATCGGGGCCCCAATGCTTACCTGAATCTGGGGCGTACGTCCATCAGCACCAGTTGCTTTCAGGCTAATAGGGTAACCCGAAAGTAAAATGGCAACGCCAGTAATTAAATACCTTAAATTCTTCATCAAACTAAAGCCAAATTAAAGACCCTGGACTTTCTGGTTCCATAAACAAGCCGGAGATGTAATGTTTCCGGAAGATTTAACCACTATTAGGCCCAGAACTAACAAAGGTAGCACAAAGAACCGGAGTTTATCCGCAATCAAAATTAAATGTAACTCGTAGCTTCGCACCTTAATTTCGATCAAAAACCGTGATTAGCACCTATTTCTTCCTGTTTTGGTTTAGTCTGGCTATTGTGGCTTATACCTATGTAGGGTATGGATTTTTAATTTTTATACTAAGTAAGTTTTGGGGCAAAAACACAATACCCGCCATCCCAACGGAAAATGAGTTACCGGAAATAACATTGTTGATAGCCGCTTATAATGAAGAAAAGTATATCATTCAAAAAATTGAAAATTCGTTAAAGCTGGATTATCCGGCTGATAAACTCAGGCTATGGATTGTAGCCGATGGATCGACCGATAAAACAGTAGAACTTTGCAAGGCTTATCCGGCAGTAACCGTTTTTCATTCACCCGAACGCAAAGGCAAAATTCACGCAGTTAACAGAATCATACCCGAAATAAAAACTGACATCATTATTTTTTCTGATGCTAACACCGATCTGAACCACGATGCATTAAAAAATATTGTGCGACACTTCAGCAATTCAGAAGTAGGTGGTGTTGCCGGTGAAAAACGAATTGTTTCCTTAGATCAGGACAATGCATCGGGCGCAGGTGAAGGTTTGTATTGGAAATATGAATCGGCACTAAAAACGATGGATTCGAAATTTACTACTGCTGTTGGTGCTGCTGGGGAGTTATTTGCCGTGCGTACCAAACTTTACATTAACCCACATACCGATACAATTATTGAAGATTTTGTTACATCTATGAAAATTGTTGCTGCCGGTTACCGGTTTGTTTATGAACCCGGTGCGTATGCCCTAGAAACAGCATCGGCTAGTATAAACGATGAGTGGAAACGAAAAGTAAGGATTTCGGCCGGAGGAATTCAGGCCGTCATTCGCCTGCCGGAGTTGCTGAACATTTTTAAATACGGTTGGATTAGCTGGCAGTATGTTTCGCACCGGGCCATGCGCTGGACACTCGCACCCCTTGCGCTGGTGATGGTCTTCGTTACCAATATGGTTTTGATTCCTTACTCTACTTTTTATCTTCTGGCCTTTATTGGCCAGTGCGCCTTCTATTTGATTGCGTTACTGGGGCATCTCATGCGCAATAACAAAATCGGCATTAAAGGTTTTTTTGTGCCGTATTATTTCAGCATGATGAATGCATCTGTTTTTGCGGGTGCTGCCCGTTTACTTCGCAAAAAACAATCGGTGGTGTGGGAAAAATCAGCTCGTGCTGAAAAATGAAAGCCGCACTATCTGTACGGCCTTGCAAATTTTTACATCGGGCGAGATGATCCACTAAAATCTCATTTTGAATAATCACGGTTTAACAATCTCAACCAACTCTATTTCGTATAATAAATTAGAGTTGGCCGGAATGTTAACTCCGCCTGCTCCCGTTACGGATTGATTACCAAAACCTAAAACAGAAGGCACATACAAGGTGGCCTTGGTACCGGCATTCATTTTGGTTAGACCGGCCTGAAATGCATAGATGTAGTTTATTACACGGCTATCAAATGTAAGCGATGGGGCATTGCTTCCGGTAAAGAAGGTAGTGCCAGTGGCAAGTACCTTACCTGTATAATTGAGTTTTACTTTATTATACAGGGTGGCATTGGGGCCACTACCTGCCTGAGTTATCACATACCGTAACCCGCTGGGATCTTTCACCACGTTTTCAATTGCATTGGTTGTCAGGTGTTGATCTAAGGAAACGGTATCGGCACCTAATTGAGAAGCTTCGGCTGTTGTTTTGGTTACACTTTTCAACTCCACCTCAAATTTTAGGTTTGAGTTGGAAGGTATGCCTGGCAGACTGGCACCACCGTATGCGTAGCCAGATGGAATATAAAATATGGCTTTGCTTCCGGGGGTAAGTAACGATAACCCAACCTGAACCCCCGGCACCAATTCCTGCATACTCTGTAGTGTTTCGGTACTTTCATCTACCACATTGGTACTTCCTAATACCGAAACTTTGTAACCAAAACGCACTTGACTGGTAGCTTTTGGTGGAAAGCCTGTTCCCTGTTGTGTAATATCAAAATATACCCCGGTTATATCTTTCAGTGCCTGAATACCATTGGTTCTGATATGAATGCCTATGGCAGTAGTATCTTTTCGCAATTGTTCCTCAAACTCATTCACCCCAGCATCGTTATTCAAACACGATGTGAAAATAACGGAAACCACAACTACCAAACCCGTCAAACTCAAAACTCCACGCATAATTTATCTTTTTAAAATTATTTTAATCCGACAAAAGAATAAAAAAAATTACTACCGCGAAAACGGGGATAATCTTTAGCTGGTAAGACACACCTCAAACACGGTAGGTTGGAAGTTTATGTCGGTTAATTTCTAATCACCTTTTGCCGATCCTTCAATAGTACGGGTAATTTCTGAAACAACTGCATCCAGCTTTTCGGTAGAATCTTGCAGTAAAACGCTCATCTGTTTTAAATCGTTAGCCGAGTCGGTTGTTCTTATCAGGTTCACCAACCCTAAAATACTGGCTACAGGCGCACGCAATTTATGTGCATTGATAAATGCGGCTTCTTCCAGGGCTTTGTTTTTGTTTTCCAATTCGATGGTGCGTTTGTGTACCAATTGCTCCAGGTTTTCATTAATCTCTTTTATCTGATCGGCCTGCATGCGAATAGCTTCGTTGCTGATACGCAATGCAAGGCGGGCCCTGATTTCGCGTACCACCAACCGATAACGGGTGTTGATTAGTACAACCATAAATATGCCTACTGCCATTAATAACAAACCACCGTGAATAAAAAAGTAATCAGGAGTTACCAGCGCATTTTGCGATAGAAAAAAACCGGTAGCCAGAGCGGAAACGCCAATCATAAAAACAGAGTAATACCAACGCCATAAAACAAACATAGCCGCGCCAATCAGCAACGCCATGTAATTCAGGTTTTGCCCAAGCAAATTTTCTGAATCAATTACAGCATACACATACGCGTTTTGAATCGAGATCAAAAAGAACGGAACCAATGCTACCACAAACGAAGGCGTCTTAAATCTTTTTCGGGTGAGTAGCGTTGTTAATGTAATAGCCGATACAACCAGGCGCATAACCAACAGCGTTTTCCAATCACCTGGAATATTAAAATAGTCGGTAAGCGCAAACACCGGATCAAGAATAATCGCTACCCAGGCAACTGTTACATGAAAGCGTGTGGAAGCACGCTCCAACTCCGGCATTAGTTTATCAGCAGATATCTGACCCAAAAAATCAAACTTGTTCACTTCCATTCGCGCAAAATAATTCCTTTTTGAAGGGAGTGGAATTATATTTGATGACTGGCAGATAAAATGAAAAACGTTCGATTGGTTTTAGGAAGTGGTGGAGCCAGAGGTATGGCCCACATTGGTGTTATTGAAGAGTTAGAGAAAGCGGGGTTTACAATAAAAGAAATAGTTGGCTGCTCCATGGGTGCAGTAGTGGGTGGCATTTATTGTGCCGGGTACCTGGCCGAATACAAGCACTGGCTTATCAAACTCAGCCGCATGGATGTATTCCGGTTGCTGGATTTCACCATATCCGCTCAAGGTTTTGTAAAAGGCGAACGGGTATTTAAAGCTATTGAAGAATTTATTGGCGATCATCAGATTGAAAGTTTCAAAACACCATTTACTGCCGTTGCTGCCGACCTTATTGAACAAAAGGAGGTGCTTTACAAAGCTGGTAGTTTATTCAGAGCACTCCGTGCCTCCATTGCTATACCCACCGTTTTTACGCCCGTACGCGATGGGAAGCTAAAATTGGTAGATGGTGGAGTTCTAAACCCGCTACCGGTAAACCTGATAACCAGGCAATCGGGCGATACGGTAGTAGCGGTTAACCTGAATGCCAACATTCCGCCAACACTTACGCAGATCGTAGAGTCTGAAATTGAAAACAAAGAACGAACTGCCTACTTAAGAATGATCGATTCTATTAGGGCCTCACTTCCAAAGTTTGAAACGAACACCGATGCGGCCGACAAGCTGGGCCTATTTGATTTACTTAACAAGTCGTACGACATGACACAGGACAGGCTTACCGAGTTAATGATTACCATGCACAAGCCCGATCTGGTGGTTAATATCTCGCGCAATGCGTGTGGTGTTTTTGAATTCTACAGAGCTAACGAAATCATAGAAGCAGGTCGTAAGGCATTTCACGATGCTTGTAAACAAAAGCCGTAATTATTTCACTACCTTTGCGCATCACTCCTCCAAATTCACGTAGAAAAGCCATTTCTGCGTAGCCGCAAAGTCGGAAATGAGCCAAGAGGCGTCTAAAAATTTAGAAATCATTTTTTTATTTACCGTGCAGTTTTGCTGCACTTCAATCACAAACTATGTTCGAAAAATTAAATCTCATTGATCCTATTCTGAAAGCATTAAAAGCCGAAGGGTATGCAACCCCAACACCCATACAAGAGCAAGCCATACCGGTTTTGTTACAACGTAAAGATCTATTAGGATGTGCTCAAACCGGCACCGGAAAAACCGCTGCCTTCTCTATACCCATACTACAACTGCTGCACCAGGATGAACTTTATAAAAAAGAACCTACAGGTATAAAAGCATTGGTACTTACACCCACACGCGAACTCGCCATTCAAATTGGTGAAAGCATTCAGGCCTACGGAAAATTATTGCGCATTAAACACACCGTAATTTTTGGTGGTGTTTCGCAAAAATCACAAACCGATGCACTGCGTGCCGGTGTTGATATTTTGGTAGCAACGCCCGGCCGTTTACTAGACCTGATGGATCAGCGCTACGTGAAACTGGATCGCATAAAAATGTTTGTACTGGATGAAGCCGACCGCATGCTGGACATGGGCTTTATTCACGATGTGAAAAAAATTATTGCCCGCATTCCCGCTAAAAGACAAACCATTTTCTTTTCGGCCACTATGCCGCCCGAAATTTCGGCATTAGCCAATACTATTTTAACTAACCCGGTACGTGTAGAAGTAACGCCCGTTTCATCTACAGCAAACACCGTAAAACAGGAAGTTTATTTTGTGGACAAGGGAAACAAACGCCACCTGTTGTTGCATTTATTAAAAACAGAAAACATCAATACGGCTCTTGTTTTTACACGTACTAAACATGGAGCCGACCGCGTAGCCAAAGATTTGAATAGAGCTGGTGTAATGGCTGAAGCTATTCACGGTAACAAATCGCAAAATGCACGGCAACGCGCACTCAGCAATTTCAAAGAACAGAAAACGCGCGTATTGGTTGCCACCGATATTGCTGCCCGTGGTATTGATATTGATGAACTCTCGCACGTAATCAATTTTGAATTACCGAATATTCCTGAAACCTATGTTCACCGCATTGGTCGCACGGGTCGTGCCGGTGCCAGCGGTAGTTCCATTTCGTTTTGCGATGCTGAAGAGAAAGCATACCTGAAAGACATTCAGAAGTTGATCGGAAAATCGATTCCGGTTGCTACCGATAATCCGTTCCCCATGAATGGAAGTAATGTGGTTGCACCTAACAAGCCTGCACCTTCCAACAAGCCCTTTCAACAACCACAGCAAAAGCAACAGCAACCGCGTAGAGATTTTAAACGCAAGCAAACCTCCAATACGGCTCCAAAAAAATCCAACTCCGGTAATACTTCGCGAAAGCCCAGCCGCGATTGGTTAAACATGCCTGGCGAAAAGAATTATTAACTCTAAAACCTTCCAGGTCTTTTAATTGGGTTTTTAAAAAGACCTGGAAGGTTTTCTATAATTAAAAGTACCTGAAAGGTTTGATCCGCACCTTTAACTAATTTTCGGTAATGAAAATTGGCCTTATCAGCGATACCCACAGTCACCTCGACACGAAAGTATTTTCTTACTTCAAAGATTGCGATGAGATTTGGCACGCAGGCGATATTGGCGATTCGGCTATAATAAACGAGTTAGAAAAATTCAAGCCACTGCGCGCAGTGTTTGGCAACATTGATGACAAAGCAATGCAAGCCCGCTTTCCGGAAGACCTCTGGTTTACCTGCGAAGGACTAACCATCTGGATGACGCACATTGGCGGAGCGCCACCCAATTACAACCCACGTATTAAAAAACTGTTGAAAGAAAAAACGCCCGATGTGTTTATCTGCGGCCACTCGCACATCTTACGGGTAATCAAAGATCCGGCCTATAACATGCTTTACATTAATCCTGGTGCGGCTGGCAATCATGGATTTCATTCCATGAAAACTATTGTTCGATTCGAGATCAACAATAAGATAATCAGTAAACTGGAGGTGATTGAGCTGGGAAAGAGGGGAATGATAAAGTAAAATTTCTTACGTTACTTTCAGGATACAATTCTCTTTGTCGTTCTCACCAAACGCTATCAATTCATTTTGGTTTTTTAAGATTAAATCCAAAATGTAATCAGTAGATCTGTTTCCGCAGAGTAGATGAATAACCTTGGGAGGACAGCCGTTCACCAGACTGCGTTCATCAAAATCATTATCCTTTGTAAGAATTACAAAGAAATTTTTAAGCGCATATTCCCAAACCGCAAGGTCATCGGCCAATATGCCTACTGTACTTCGCACATGATCAGATTCGGGAAAATACAGTTCCAACCCTGATACGAGTTTATAGGAAAGGTTATTATCTATTAGAAGTTTCAAGCCGATTGCAGCAATCGTGTATGCTTTTCAGAATCAGCCGCATAACTCAAACATGCTTTTATATCATCCGCTGTTAACTCTGGAAATTCAGCTATAATTTGGTTAACCGACATTCCTGAAGCAAGGTAGCTCAACACATCATAAACGGTAATCCGCATGCCACGGATGCAAGGTTTTCCACCACGCTTGCCCGGTTCCAATGTAATAATCGAGTGTGCCTTCATAATTTAATATTAAAAATAGGCAAATCACTACTAAACTAAAAGAGCCAACGGATTACTCCATTGGCTCTTCACTCCCCAAAAGGGAATTAAACTTATTTGGCTTTCTTAGCCTTAAATTCTTCTTTGATTTTTTCAACATCAACCGCTTTCGCTACGGGCTTGAAGTTTTGGTTCTTCAAATCGGTTCTTCTGCGGGCTGCTTTAGCCTTATCCTTACGGTTTTTTCTCTTTAAACGGGTAACTGACATGACTGCTTTGATTTTAAATAGGGCGCAAAAATAAACAGGTTTTGTAATTTATTGCCACAGATTCACAGATTATTTCGAATTAAGCCAAAAAATCCAATAAATCAAGATTAATAACCAGTTTATGGGGTATTAGTCTCACACCCAATCTGTGAATCTGTGGCGGATGCTTAAATTGCCGCGTTTTTATTATGGAAAAACCAACTTTACCAAAAGGCGCCCGCGACTTTGGCCCCGCCCAAATGGCCAAACGGCAGTTTATATTTAATAACATCCGTACCGTTTTTCAAAAATACGGCTTCCAGCCCCTCGAAACCCCGGCCATGGAGAACTTAAGTACCCTTACGGGGAAGTATGGGGAAGAAGGCGATCAGTTATTGTTTAAGATTCTTAACTCAGGTGATTTTCTTAAAGATGTAGATAAAACAAATCTGGAAACTGGAAACTGGAAACAGGTAACAGGTGACATTTCTGAAAAAGGTCTCCGCTACGACCTAACCGTTCCCTTCGCACGCTACGTGGTGATGAATCGCCATGAAATTACGTTTCCATTCAAGCGCTACCAGATACAACCAGTATGGCGGGCCGATCGTCCACAGAAGGGTCGCTACCGAGAGTTCTACCAATGCGATGCCGATGTGGTAGGTACGGATTCATTGATCTGCGAAGCGGAAATTATTTTAATGATCAAAGAAGTATTTACAGGATTAGGCATTCAGGATTATACGATTAAAATAAATCACCGCGCTATTCTTTCCGGCTTAGCCGAACTCTGCAAAGGCGCAAACGAAACTTCTTTGTTTGTAGCCATCGATAAACTGGATAAAATTGGTGAAGAAAAAGTAAAAGAAGAATTACGTACCCGTGGCTTTGCAGATAACAACCTTACGGAAGTATTCGAGATTCTGAACTTCAAGGGAACAACAGCTGAGAAGATTCAATTCATCACCCAAAAATTTGCCACCAGTGAAGCCGGTAAAAAAGGTATCAGCGATTTAACACAAGTACTTCAATTGTTGAAAGACTATAATGCCAATGAAGATCATGTGGAGTTCGATATTGCGCTGGCACGCGGCTTGAGTTATTATACCGGCTGCATCTTCGAGGTAAAAATTAATAATGTGGCGATTGGTAGTGTAAGCGGTGGTGGGCGTTACGATAACCTTACGGGAGGATTTGGATTGCCCAATGTTTCAGGCGTTGGTTTTTCGTTTGGTGTGGATCGTTTATACGATGCCATGGAAGAGCTGAAACTATTTCCACAGGAAGCGCAGATCAGCAGCAAAGTATTGATCGCGCACTTCGATACCGAAAGTAAGAAGTATGGATTGGGTGTTTTACAGCAACTGCGTGCACACGGCATCGCATCAGAAATTTATCCGGATGCTATTAAGATTCAAAAGCAATTAGACTACGCCAACAAAAAACTTATTCCGCATGTAATTGTAATTGGCTCGGAAGAAGTAAAGAGTGGTTTGTTGGCATTTAAGAATATGAAAACGGGCGAACAGCAGAAGTTGAGTGTGGGTGAGGTTATAACCTTAATTAAATAATGATTTCTAAAGTTGACAATATTCAGTTGACAATTGTCAATAATTCAATCACAATTGTCAATTGCCCGTTTGTCAACTGTCAATTAAAGTAAATGGAGCAAACCCACACCATATCCAACTCTCCCCTCACCCTGCACGATCTTGACCGGGTTTTGCATTCTAATCTTAGTCTTATACTTTCTGAGGAATCGCGTAAGCAAATCATAAAATGCCGCGAATACCTCGATCAGAAATTAGCTTCATCCTCCACTCCTATTTACGGTATCAACACGGGCTTCGGTTCGTTGTACAATAAAAACATTCCAAAAGATCAGCTCGAAAAACTGCAAGAGAATTTAGTGAAATCGCACGCATGCGGCACTGGCCCCGAAGTTCCGGCAGAGATTGTGATGCTGATGTTGTTCCTGAAGATTCAATCGCTATCCTACGGCTATTCAGGCGTGCAGTTAGAAACCGTAAATCGGTTAATCGACATGTATGATAACCAGGTGTGGCCACGCGTATATGAAATGGGCTCGTTGGGTGCATCGGGTGATCTGGCTCCGCTTGCACATTTATCGCTTACGCTGATTGGCTCGGGTGAAGTACATTACAATGGTGAAGTTTATCCGGGCGAATCCATTTTAAAAAAATTTGGTTGGGAGAAAATTCATTTCAAAGCAAAAGAAGGATTAGCGTTATTAAATGGTACGCAGTTTATGAGTGCTTATGGCACGTGGAGTTTGCTGCACGCCCACAGGTTATTAAAACTGGCAAATCTGATTGGCGCACTTTCATTGGATGCATTTGATGGTAGGCTAGAACCTTTTGATGAAGCCGTGCACAAAATTCGTCCGCATGCCGGACAAGTGCATGTGGCGGCATCCGTAAAGGAAATTTTAAAAGGAAGTGCTATTGCTTCGCAAGCTAAAAAGCACGTGCAGGATCCTTATTCTTTCCGTTGCATTCCGCAAGTGCATGGTGCCAGTTACGATGCCATTCAGTTTGTAACCCAAAGTTTTCTAACGGAAATAAATTCGGTAAGCGATAACCCCAATATTTTTGCCGATGCGGATAAAATTATTTCGGCTGGTAATTTTCACGGGCAACCGTTAGCCTTGCCGCTAGACTTTTTAGCAATCGCTTTGGCGGAATTGGGTAATATCTCCGAACGCAGAACCTATCAATTAATTTCGGGAGCGCGCGATTTGCCGCATTACCTTGTGGCCGATCCGGGTATTAACTCCGGTTTGATGATACCTCAATATACAGCCGCATCTCTGGTGAGCCAGAACAAACAACTTTGCACTCCGGCATCGGTGGATTCAATTGTATCGAGCAATGGGCAAGAAGATCACGTAAGTATGGGGGCTAATGCAGCCACAAAAGTGTACCGGGTAGTGAATAATTTGTATTCCATTTTGGCAATTGAATTGATTACCGCTGCGCAGGCATTGCATTTCAGGCGACCATTAAAGTCATCGGCCGAACTGGAAGCGTTTGTGAATACTTTCAGGCAGGTTGTTCCGTTTATAGAAACAGATCGCGAATTGCACGCAGACATGGTTGCGGCCGAGGAGTTTTTGAAAACCTATTCGTTAAAATTTTCTGTTTAAAAAAGTTGTGAAGAAGAACTGGCTTATCGGACTAATTTTAGTAACGGCAATTAGTGCACACGCACAGTACGTTAGCAGGCTGGGTCGCTTTAGTGTGGATGAAGTAAAGGGGTGTGCGCCTTTTACAGTTACGATAATAAATACGAACTTGATTACAACCGGCCAATGCACTCCCGGTTTTCCATGCTTAATGACACCCGGTAATGGTGGTGCCACCCAACAAAATCAATTTACACTTACTTATACACAACCGGGCACCTATACACTTTCCATTTTATATCAGAACATAGGTGCCGATGATATTCAGATTACGGTCGATCCAAATGTGCAGCCAGCATTTGAAGTCTATACCTGTTCTGGCTTCCAAACTTCCATTAAGATTACCGATAAAACCTACGATCAGTATTTTATCGATTTTAATAATGATGGTATTATTGAAACGGCCATCCCCAACAGCAACAACCAAACGGCTTCTCATAATTACGGAGGTGCCGGTACGTTCAACATCAACGTAAGAGGTCGCGATATTAATTCGGCCAACAATTGTGCAGCACTAATTCAATCGTTTACAGCATTGCCGGTATTACCCATACCCCAAATCAATACACTTACAGTACTTAACAGTACTTCGCTGCAACTTAATTTTACGCCCCAACCCAATATCCAATACCGGTTAGAAATTGGCGTGAATAGCGGCACAACATTTCAACAGTTTCAAACCTTGTATGGAGTTAATACTGTTACCATTCCCAATCTGCAAACCGACAATAACTTTTATTGCTTTCGGTTAAGTGCGTTCGATCCTTGCACCAACACACATACCTACTCAGCACCCGTCTGCAGTCATAATTTTGATCTAGCTATCGAAAACGGAAACAACCGGTTAACCTGGGCCACCGCATCGGTAGGTGTGGTTAGTACCGAAATAAGACGTAACAATACTGCCTACACCACTATACCGGGCTCACCCAATCAACTTAACGATGTAGATGTAGTTTGTAAAACCAATTATTGTTACCAGGTAATTAACAACTATGCCGGTGGCAGGCGTAGTATTTCACTTGAAAAGTGTGGTGAGGCGTTTACAACTGTTACTCCTACAGCCGTAAATAATGTGAGTGCTTTGGTTGCATCGCCCGGGGTGCAGCTAACTTGGCAGCAAGACCCGGCCTTTTCCGTTACGCAATATTCCATTTCGCGCGGACAGCCGGGTACCGGGTTTTCTGCTATTGCCCAGACTCCTGTACCAAATTTTGCCGACCCGGATTACACGACTGAATCCGGAAATTGTTACCGGATTAATTACACCGATTTATGCGATAACACCAGCACCCCTGGAATTTTGGTTTGCCCGATCCGGTTATCGGCAACAGTTGATAATGAAAACGTGATAACAGTGAGGTGGAGCGGATTTAAAGGCTGGCAAAGCGGAGTAGGCAACTATCAACTTCAAAAATTTGATAAGAGTGGTGGCTTAATGGCCACGCTTAACCTCGGTACCGATACCGTATGGGTCGATGATCAACCGGATGATGTAAACCAGGTGCTGCAATATGTGGTAACTGCGCAACCCATGCAGCCCGGTTTATCCAATTCTGTTTCAAACCGGTTAGTAGTTACACGCGAAGTAAACCTGTTTTACCCCACTGCCTTTACACCCGATGGTTTGGGGCCGGTAGAAAACGAAACTTTTACGGTAAGAGGCCATTATATTACGCGGTTAGAATTAAAGGTATTCGACAGGTGGGGTACTATGGTTTATTATAATGCTGGCAACGAACCCTGGGATGGCACCAACAATGGCCGCTCGTTACCCGAAGGTACTTATGTATGGAAAGCTCAAATACTTGATTTTGCAGGCCGTAACTTCAGGCGCGAAGGGGCCGTTGTGATACTCAAAAAAAAGAACTGAACTACAGGCTTCGTCTTATCTTTGCAATTACGTATTTAAAAATTCAGCAGCATGTTCGACATGATGAAAATGATGGGCCGCATGAAAGAAGTGCAGGCTAAAATTAAAGAAGCACAAGATAATCTAGTGCTGGTAAAAGCTACTGGCGAGGCTGGCGGGGGCATGGTGAAAGCCATTGTTAATGGAAAAAAACAACTGCTTACGCTGGATATTGACGCAGCCATTATAAAAGCCGATGACAAAGTACTAATACAAGACCTTGTAGTAGCCGCTGTTAATAAGGCCTCGGACGAAGCCGAAGTGCTGGCTAAGGAAGAACTGAAGAAGGCTACCGAAGGTTTATTGCCCAACATTCCGGGTATGGATTTAAGCAACCTGATGGGATGACAGAAATAGCCGTTGTTATTCTGAACTACAACGGAAAACACTTCCTGCAACAGTTTTTGCCGGGTGTAATTACCCACAGCGGAACCGCTAAAATTGTTGTTGCCGATAATGCCTCCTCTGATGGTTCTGTGACCTTTCTGAAAGAAAATTTTCAGAATCAAATTGAAATCATACAGCTCGAAACCAACAGAGGCTATTGTGGTGGCTATAATAGAGCGCTAAAACAAATTAGTGCCTCATATTATATTTTACTTAACTCAGATGTAGAAGTAACACCCGGTTGGATCGAACCCGTTATTGAGCTCTTCCGGCAAGATGTAAACATTGCAGCAGCTCAACCAAAAATACTTTCCTACCATACGCGGGATGAATTTGAATATGCCGGTGCGGCCGGTGGCTTTATCGATAGTTTAGGCTACCCTTTCTGTCGCGGTCGCATTTTTCAAACATTCGAGAAAGACCTGGGGCAGTATAACGATACACGCCCGGTGTTTTGGGCAACTGGCGCATGTCTGTTTATTCGATCAGAAGTTTTTCATCAACACCAGGGGTTTGATGAAGACTTTTTTGCACACATGGAAGAGATCGATCTGTGCTGGCGCATCCAGCACACCGGGCAAACAATTTACTATACAGGTCAATCGAAAGTATATCATGTTGGTGGCGGCACCCTGGCTAAGTCAAACCCACAAAAAACCTATTTTAACTTTAGAAACGGATTAAGCCTGCTGATCAAAAACCTTCCAACCCAGCAGTTGGTTTGGAAAATTCCTGTAAGACTGGTGTTGGACTGGGTTGCCGCCTTCAAATTTTTGTTGGGCGGCTCTGCGGCCGATAGCCGGGCAGTGCTGAAAGCACATGGAAGTTTCGTGAAACACCTGGCCCGCGATTACGCTAAGCGGAAGGCACCACCATCAGGTAAACCTATCGAAACCACTTATAAAGGATCGCTTCTAGTTGGGTATTACCTGCAGAACAAAAAGTATTTCCGCGATTTCAGAATTTAATAATCCCAAATGGTGCTGCGCCTGCGTAAATGCCTTCGCATATTCAAAACAAACGCAATAGACAGATAGACAATTAGAGGCGAACCGAAAGTGAGGAAAGATGCATAAATAAAAAATAGCCGGATTGAGGAGGTTGCAATCCCAAGCTTGTCGCCAAGTGCAGCACACACACCAAATGCCTGCTTCTCAAAAAAAAGTTGAATCTCTTTTATCAGTCCCACCATACAACCATTTGCTAAAAAAACGCTTTTACCATCCGTTTACCTGAGTAAAAGGCTAATTACCGACTAAATGTTAACCCTGCAAATATAAGACATTAAGGTGCTGTAAATAAGGGACAAGCTTGTTATTTTTTTAGCTATTATTGCACAAAAAAGGGGTTTTAGGTTAACTTTGCCCCTCACTTACTGGTAACCTATAATTTAAAATCATGAGAAAATTATTTTACGCATTCGTGATCATCGGTGCACTAACCTTTACGGGATGTACCCTCCCCCAAATGATCAAAGCTGCCAAAGAGCAAAAGTTAGAAGTAAATCCTAACCCGCTTGAGGTACACAAAGACACGGTAGTATTTGACATTAACGGCAACCTGCCAGTTAAAATGTTAAAGAAAGGAACAGTTTACACGCTGAATACTTTTTATAAGTATGGCGAAAATGAACTAGCCCTTGATCCTACCGCTTTCCGTTCAGAAGATTATCCGAATAGCGCTACCGAACAAATTAAGGTTTCCAAAAAACAAACATTTCCGTATCAGGATGCTTATAAGGTAGGTACAGTAGAAATTCAAGGTGTCGCCTCAAAAGGCACCAAATCAAAAACTACTCCCCGCCTTACTGTAGCTACCGGTATTGTCACCACATCTAAGTTGGTTCAAAATTCGTACTACGCTGCTTATGCAGATCATGGCTACAATAACCAGGAAGAATTAACCCCGGTTGTTATCCCGAATTTCATCTTCGAAAGAGGTCGCTCGGTACTCCGCACCAGCGAAATCAAAGCTGCCCAGGGAAAACAGTTAGATGCCTTTATCGCTTCTAAAAATGTAACCCGCACGGTAACCATTACCGGTACCCACTCGCCCGAAGGTGCTGAGCGTATTAACACTAAACTTTCTGAAGAGCGCGCAAAGGCTATCGAAAAATTCTATCGTGCCCAAATGAAGAAGTATGATTACAAGGGCCAGGCCGATGAAATCAAATTTATTCTCAAGCCTGTAGTTGACGATTGGACCGAATTCAAAAACGCCCTTGCAGCTTACGATAAAATTTCGTCAGACGAAAAATCTGAGTACTTGAACATCATTAATGGTGGTGGTTCTTTCGAGGCACAAGAAAAGGCCATGAAAAAATTAAAAACTTACAATAAGGTTTTCAAAGATGTTTATCCAGGTTTGCGTGCAGCTAAAACTGAAATTTTAAAAGTGAAAGAAAAGAAAACGGATGCTGAAATTTCGGTGTTGGCAAAACAAATCACTTCTGGTCAGGCTTCAGCCGATGCACTTTCTTTCGAAGAATTAATGTATGCTGCCACCCTTACCCCCTCGGTAGAAGAAAAGGCATCTATTTATGAAGCCGCTACCAAGAAAGGAAGCAATTGGAATGCACACAATAATTTAGGCGCTGCTTATCTGCAGCAAGCCATCCAGGGCAATACCAGCCTGGTGGATAAGGCTGCTGCTCAATTTGAAATTGCTGCCAAATTGAAAGAAACACCTGAAGTACATGCTAACCTGGCTACCATTGCTTTATGGAAAGGTAATCCTTACAAAGCCTATAGCCATGCTACCAAAGCATTGCGTGGAGCCAGCAATGAAGTTACACGTGGTGTAAATGGTGTTAAAGGTGCTTCTGAAATTTACATGGCTAACTATGGTGCTGCCGTAAGCTCAACTTCTTCAGCACTTGATACCGATGTAAACCTGTTTAACAAAGGTCTTGCGCAACTGCTTAATAAAGATTTCAGCAATGCCGCTTCTTCTTTTGCTGAGGCAACCCGCAAAAACAGCAACCTGGCAATTGGTTATTATGGCGCTGCTGTTGCTGCCGCCCGCCAAGGCAATGGCGATGCAGTGGTGAGCAACCTAACCAGCGCAGTACGCATTGACTCTTCTCTAAAAGAGAAGGCATTAACTGATCTTGAATTTACCAAGTTTGCAACTACTGAATCGTTCCGGAATGCCCTGAAGTAATTCAAAACAATTACCCGTAAATACAAAAACCCTGGCTGTAGCCGGGGTTTTTTGTTTACAATTTACTTTTACTCTACAGTCAAAAAAACAAGCTTTTCGTTTTAACCTGAGACTTTACCTCCCTATTTTTACGGGCTTTCCAAACTAACGGCAGCTATGAGAGAAATTCAATTCAGAGAGGCGCTACGCGAAGCCATGAGCGAAGAAATGAGACGCGATGGCAGCATTTTTTTAATGGGCGAAGAAGTAGCCGAATACAATGGCGCATACAAAGTAAGCCAGGGTATGCTGGATGAGTTTGGACCCGATAGAGTGCTTGACACACCCATTGCCGAGTTAGGTTTTGCCGGCATTGGTACTGGAGCGGCCATGAATGGCCTGCGACCTATTATCGAATTCATGACCTTTAATTTCTCATTGGTTGCTATCGATCAGATTATTAATTCGGCCGCTAAAATTTTATCCATGTCGGGCGGCCAATACCACTGCCCTATTGTGTTTCGTGGGCCTACTGGTAATGCCGGACAATTAGGTGCACAACACTCGCAGAATTTTGAAAATTGGTTTGCTAACACACCCGGATTAAAAGTAGTTGTGCCTTCGAATCCCTTCGATGCAAAAGGTCTATTAAAGACTTCTATTCGCGATAACGATCCGGTTATTTTTATGGAATCGGAACTGATGTATGGTGATAAGGGCGAAGTACCTGCTGAAGAATACCTCATTCCACTAGGTGTTGCCGATGTGAAACGTGCCGGTACCGATGTTACCATTGTTTCGTTTGGTAAAATTATGAAGGTTGCATTAGCGGCTGCTCAGGAATTGGAAAAAGAGGGCATCTCTGCAGAAGTAATTGACTTACGCACCGTACGCCCGATTGATTACGCAACAGTTGTGGAGTCTGTAAAAAAAACAAATCGGTTGGTAATTGTAGAAGAAGCCTGGCCATTATCATCCATCTCAACTGAAATTACCTACCACGTACAAAAACATGCTTTCGATTATTTAGATGCACCTATTCATCGCATCAATAGTATGGATGTACCCCTGCCCTATGCTCCTACTTTAATTCAGGCTATTTTGCCGAATGTAGAGCGTACGGTAAAAGCTGTAAAGGCTGTAATGTACCGTTAACTGCTACTGAGTTCACCATAACAAAGCACCAGGCAGGAAAACGGTCTTGTGCTTTTTATTTGGAAGCTTTCAGATTAAATACTTCGGCTAATAACCGGTACGATTGAAGGCGGTCAGCCTCTGTATCGGCAAAGGTAGCTACCACAATCTCATCTACATCAAACGAAGCGGCAAGCAAGGTTAAGCGTGCTTTTACTTCATCGGGCGTACCAAAGATCATGCGACCCCGGTTATAGAGGATGCGTGCTTTCTCATCGTGGTTGTAAACATTCGCTTTCACCGATTCGTACGATGGAGCTTCAGCATCTACCCGGCCCCGCTCAATGCTCAACATGCGGTAATCCATTACGGCTTGCATTTCATCTACCTTCGCCTGGGTATCGGCACAAAAAACAAAAACACCTGCACTGGCTTGCGGTTGCGATAAGGTAGCAGAAGCTTTAAACTGTTGCCGATAGGCCTGTATAGCTTCCGGGCCACCGTTGGGATTAATAAATTTGGCAAACGAAAGTGCAAGACCAAAGTGGGCAGCCAGGTAAGCACTTTCACCGCTGGAAGTAAGCATCCAGAGTTGCGGCAT
Organism: Cyclobacteriaceae bacterium; assembly: GCA_019638395.1. Lineage (GTDB taxonomy): Bacteria > Bacteroidota > Bacteroidia > Cytophagales > Cyclobacteriaceae > ELB16-189. The sequence goes on along the minus strand of JAHBTX010000003.1, from coordinate 387,569 downwards.
TGTTTCAATGCGCGGTATAGCCCGTACTTTTTCATGAATAGTACCAGGCGTATTTTTATCTTCCAAATAACCCTTCAGTTCATCAATCTGCCGGATATAATCGCTGGGGTTAAACTCATTGGCCGGATTTAACACAGAGGCTGTAAGTCGATCGCCACCGGGCGCGCGGCCAATTCCCAAATCAATTCTGTTCGGATACAAGGCTTCGAGTAATCGAAAGTTCTCAGCCACTTTTAATGCACTGTGATTGGGTAACATAATACCACCCGACCCAAACCGAATGCGATTGGTTTCGGCTGCCAGGCGGGCAATCAATACCTCGGGGGCTGCTGCAGCTAAGGTCAAAAAATTGTGATGTTCTGAAATCCAATAGCGGGTATAACCCCATTCATCGGCCAAACGAGCCAGCTTTATAGTTTCCTGCAGTGCTGCCACGGCATTACTTCCTCTGCGGATAGGGGTTTGATCGAGTACGCTTAACTTCATAACGGTGTTTGTATGGTAACACCAACAACTACCTCGATAAAGAAGTGCCTTTAAAAACCAACTTGATTGCTAATACCTTGATTGCAATTACATTTCATTTTGTTCCCTGTAAAAGAAGTTGCCATGCTTCTATCACTTTACCTTCTTTCAGGTAAACTTGTGCCAATTGATGTACCGCCTCCAGACCTGCACCGCAGGCTTCTAACTCATTAGCTGCAAGCACACGGCTGGGCGGAAGTTGATCGATATTGGCCAGCATACCCAAATCGTTTCCCGTAAGGATTTTACTGGCTTTTATTTTTTCAGGTAACAAATCGTATCCCATACCAATTTTCTCATTGGGCTTGGGCACTACAAATATACTTTCGCCCGAAGCCCGACTATAATAATTTTGCCCCATACGCGCTACGGCATCCAGCTTATGCGGGTCAATCATGTTGTTTTCATCCAACACATTGTCATGAACATGCATCAGCAACACCTGGCATATTACAAGATTACCGGCACCGCCTTCGGTTCCTAAAGGAATTATCTGCTTTACTTTGCATTCAAACGATACGGGCGACTCCCCCACACGGGGTGGTTTTACCCATTCGGATTTCACTTCTGTGAATCCGGATTTCACAAATTCATTCACACCTTTGGCAAACTCGCAACTGGCCAACGAAGTTTGTTGTACCATCGCATACGTTACAACGTTAATTACTACTTCATCTACTTCAACTACATTTTCCAATGTATGCTTAACGGTATTGTTCCGTACCCTTCTGGATGGTGAGAATACCAGAATGGGTGGATTCATGCTAAACATGTTAAAGAAACTAAATGGGCTCAGGTTTACTTTTCCTTGAGCATCCATTGAACTTACAAAGGCAATAGGGCGTGGTGCTACTGCGCTTTGCAGATAAGCTTGTAGTTTGGGAATGGGTAACTCCGAAGGGTTAATAATCATAGTGATTTGTTGATTGGAGATTCTGGGAACCGGGGTGTTTGCCTTACAACCTGAACTAATCCAGAACCGGAAACAAAAATTAAGATCAGCGGCAATAAGTATGCACCATATTTAAGTTTAGAACCAGCATGGCTGTAAGACCATGCTTGAAAATCCAATGCGGTTTTAACTCCTATAAACACAAACAACACCAGCAAAATGGTTAATGCTACGATAGCCGTACGCTTCACAAAAATTTCTTTATAAGCCAGCCAAACAATTACCTGCGTAATTATCCAAACTACCGCCACCACCATTGCTACGGTAAGCCATGCGCGCTGAAACGTACGTAAGTAATGGTACTTATAAATGATGAAACCCAGTTTGCCCAACAGATTGGGTTTAGCAATCAGGTAAGCATCTGCTGTAGTTAAACTAATCAGTACAACCCACCAACCTACTCGTTTCATAGTGCAGGTAAAATTTTTCCTTCGCACAATCCAAACCCAATTCTAACACCATCTTTTTCTGCAAAGCCCTTTATCACAACAGCATCACCGTCTTCCAAAAACTTTCGGTGTGCACCATTGGCTAATTGCAACGGCCGTTGGCCATTCCAGCTTAGCTCCAGCAACGAACCGTACGAACCCGGTGAAGGACCACTAATGGTTCCGGATGCGTATAAATCACCAACCTGCACGTTACACCCATTAATAGTTTGATGCGCAAGCTGCTGGTTTACATTCCAGTATAAATATTTGGCATTGGATCGGCACACGGTAGTAAGTTCACCATCTTCTGGCTGAATCAACACTTCGAGGTTAATATCAAAATTCTTCTTGCCTGATGCTGCCAGGTAAGGTAATACATGTGGAAATTGTTCGGGGCCTTGCACCCGAAAAGGTTCCAGTGCATCAAGCGTAACAATCCAGGGTGAAATTGTAGAACCAAAGTTCTTTCCAAGAAACGGCCCCAGGGGAACATACTCCCACTGTTGAATATCGCGGGCACTCCAATCGTTAAACAAAACAAAACCAAAAATATATTCTTCTGCTTCTGCTGTTGTAATGTGTGTACCTAACGGATTTTGTTTACCGGTTATAAATGCAAGCTCCAATTCAAAGTCTAATTTTTGCGATGGACAAAACACAGGAAGATCGGAATCCGGAAGTTTGATTTGGCCTTTTGGCCGATGAAGGTTGGTTCCGGAAACAACAATAGAAGATGCACGCCCATGATAACCTACCGGCAAATGTTTCCAGTTGGGTAATAATGCATTTTTAGGATCGCGAAACATACTACCTACATTGGTTGCATGTTCTTCGCTGCTGTAAAAATCAGTATAGTTAGGAATTTGTACCGGTAATTGCATTTGTACTTCGGTAACCGGAATAAGCGCAATTTCACGAGCAGCTATATTTTGCTGAAGCTCATCCACATCGGCACGCAACAATTCCGAAATTCGGTTGCGCACAGCGCGGGTTGTTTTGCGACCTAACGCTATAAAATCATTCAAATGCTTTTGATTAAAAATACCGGGTGGCAAACCCAAGCCATCCAGGTATCCATTTTCATGCAGGTAAACAAGATCCAATACATAATCGCCAATGGCTACACCCGCCACTGCACTGAGGTAACGCGTTTTAAAAATCCCAAAAGGTAAATTCTGAATAGGAAAATCCGATCCGGCAGGAACGTGAACCCAGCTCTTTAATTCAGGATTGTTGGCTGCTAATGGCATTTGTTTGGATTAAGTTCGCAAAGCCGAAATTAATTTAAAATTTTTACTTTACTTGAACCACACATCATACCATGAACAAGCTGCCGCAGCATTTTTCTTTTCCCCATGCATTCGAAACCCGAATGAAAAATAAATTGGGTGATGATTGGAGCAAATTTGTACAAGCGCATACACACTCCGCTTCCGTAAGTATTCGGATAAATCCTGCAAAAAAATTTTTACCCGACTTACCACGTGTACCGTGGAGCGACTTTGGTTTTTATTTACAGGAACGACCAGTATTTACGCTTGATCCGATTTTTCATGCGGGTGCATATTATGTTCAGGAAGCCAGTTCGCTTTTTTTGGAGCAGGCATTAAAACAAACGGTTGATCTGACACAACCACTTCGGGTGCTGGATTTATGTGCTGCCCCAGGAGGCAAATCCACGCACTTGCTTAGTTTGCTATCCGATAGTTCTTTGCTTATTAGTAACGAAGTTATTCGCGCGCGTGCCCAGGTATTGTGGGAAAACATTCAGAAGTGGGGACATCCGAACGTGGTTGTAACAAATTCCGATCCCACAGCATTTCAGCAATTAATGGGTTACTTCGATGTAATTGTAGTTGATGCGCCTTGTTCGGGTGAGGGTTTATTTCGCAAGGATGCCGAAGCCTGCAAAGAATGGTCGGAAGAAAACGTAAACTTGTGCGCACAGCGTCAACGAAGAATTTTAAACGATATCTGGCCGGCATTGAAAGAAAATGGTGTGTTGATTTACAGTACCTGTACGTATAACCCTAACGAGAACGAAGAAAACCTGAATGAATTTGCAACCAATCATGCTCTTGAATTTGTTCCGCTAACGCTCAAGCCGGAGTGGAATATAGAAACAGTTTCAGCTAACAATGTTTTGGGTTACCGCTTTTACCCACACCGCATGCAGGGTGAAGGTTTTTTTATCGCTACGCTTATTAAAAGAGAAAAAACAGAAAGTGTAAGGATCAAAACCGGTGGAAAGCTCCATAAACCGCCAGTTAAAATTATCGATCGTGTAATGACCTGGGCTGTTGAGCCCACGCTGTTTCAATGGGTTCAACAAAATGACCTGATCCTGCAAATTCCAGATGCGATGGCCAGTGAGGTGGAGTATATAAGTAAACTATTATACCCGCTTGGGAAGGGAACAGCCGTTGCTGAGTTGAAACACGATAAGCTGATACCAGAACATGCGTTTGCCCTATCTAATTTTATTGATTCTGATGCATTTCAAATAACCAATCTAAACGAAACCGATGCTGTTGCTTATTTAAGAAAAGATACATTAGCCATCAGCGAAGGCTTAAAAGGTTTTGGTTTGGTTCGGTATAAAAATTTTAATCTGGGCTGGGTTAATCACCTGGGCAATCGCACCAATAACCTGTATCCCTCCCATTGGCGCATCCGAATGGCCGCTGCCATTAACCCATTGCCTGAATAACTTCTACAATTGCATCGGGCAATTCTACACCGCTAAAGAAAATTCCCACACAAAAAACTTTTTCGAAATAGTTGGCTCTTTCAATTGCCAACGGGAGCGAACTGATGGACAATACCGTAAACGATACCGTGTAGATGAGTAGGAAAATAAGGGTAACCATACCCGAACCTGTTACAAATAACAGCAGCAAGGCAATAGAATTAACCAGGAAGCTCCACCAAAAAGATTTGTATGTACCCAACCTGCTTACATAGTTACTTACCGGTAACGAGAGCAAAGCTGTGGCAAACAATACTAATACCACCAGCCACTTGCCGTCCAGATTTAAGATAGTACCCAGGTTAGCCTGCAATAAATCAGGTAGGTAATTGAATAACACCGTGGTGGTTAATCCTAAAGCAATACCCATAATCAGAATGTATAAATAATTGGAGCGTTGGGTGTCAAACCTGAACTCGGTGCGGGGTTGTTGGTTTTTGTTATCAAACAAGCTCAGCGAGTTTTTTCTCAATGCATAGCCTGAAACAAAAACCACTACACCACCTAACATAAATGTAATGGGTGCCCCCAGGTAATCAATCAAATCAACAATAACCGGCTCTAACGAATAAATTAAATTACCTACAATGGTAAGAATAGCCATGGCGCGTGGCAATTTATCTACCGGTGTAAACAACTCTAAGGTAGATAGTGCCGGGCTGGTGAATATACTCATCGAAATTAACCACAACACAATCAATACCGGTAATATCCAGCGAAACACCTCGCCCGGATTTCCCAACAGCGTAAAGGCTACAGCCATAAAAATCATCGCAGCAAAACTTATCCCGGATGAAATGATAGGAAGCCGATGCCCCTGCCCCTGCTTAAACCTGAATCGATCGCCAATACGGCCGGCAATTGGTGGAGTAAGTACCAGTACAATGCCCTGCACCGTAAGCAATGCCAGTGTAAATTCAGTAAAGTTAAACTGCGTTAACAGCTTGGGCTGATACCGGTGATAGGCAATCCAACCAATTACAATAGAACCATACAAAGCTGCCAGGCTCCACAATTGTTTCCATTCTATCTGGTCGGAGTTGAGATTTTCTACTGTTGAAGACGCGTTATTCATTTGTAGCTGCTATTGATTTCATAAACATACGAATAACAACCACACGTTGGATTGGTTGTTTCTTAAAAGGGTTAACCCCCACCCTCACCACATGTCATTTTTCACTATTTTTGCCGACTTATTACCTCGTTTTTAGTGTTTTATGTCGCTCGCCACCAAGTATAACCCAGCCGAAGTTGAAGATAAATGGTACCAGTACTGGATGCAGAACGGCTTTTTTAAAGCTGATTCCAATTCTGGCAAAGAACCATTCTGCATCGTAATTCCACCACCCAATGTAACCGGGGTGCTGCACATGGGGCACATGCTTAATAATACAATTCAGGATGTGCTCATCCGCAAGGCCCGCATGGAAGGCAAAGAAGCCTGTTGGGTACCCGGCACTGATCATGCCTCTATTGCCACCGAAGCCAAGGTAGTACAAATGCTGCGCGAAAAGGGTATTAAAAAATCGCAGCTTACACGCGATGAGTTTTTGAACTACGCATGGGAATGGAAGGAAAAATACGGTGGTATTATTCTGGAGCAACTCAAAAAATTAGGTGCCTCGTGCGATTGGGATCGCACTTCTTTTACGATGGATCCGGATTATTACAAGGCCGTTATCCGCGTGTTTGTTGATTTATATAATAAGGGCTACATCTATCGCGGCCAGCGCATGATTAACTGGGATGTTGAAGCCAAAACCACCGTATCGAACGAAGAAGTGTTATATAAAGAGGATGGTGAAAGATCCATGCTGTATTCCATTCGTTACAAAGTAAAAGATACCGCAAACGAATGGATTACCATTGCAACCCAGCGCCCCGAAACCATTATGGGCGATGTGGCCATTGCCGTTAACCCGACTGACGAACGCTATCAACATTTGATTGGAAAGAAGATACTGGTTCCATTTATTAATAGAGAAATACCCGTTATTGCCGATGCCTACGTGGATAAGGAATTTGGTACCGGTTGCTTAAAAGTTACACCGGCACACGATGTAAACGATTATGAAATTGGTTTACGACACAACCTACCCATTATTGATACCATTAATGACGATGGTACCATTAATGAAAAAAGTGAACTGCCAAAGTTTTTTGGAAAAGACCGCTTTGCCGTACGCAAGGAAATCGTAAAAGACTTACGCGAAGCAGGCCACCTGGTTAAAGAAGAAGAGTTTGTTACGCGTATTGGTCGTTCAGAGCGAACCAACTCTGTAATTGAGCCCAAGCTATCGCTGCAGTGGTTTATTAAAATGAAAGAGATTTCGAAACAGGCTTACGATGCTGTTGAGGGAGATGAAATAAAATTACATCCGGCCAAATTTAAAAACACGTACCGCCATTGGATGGAGAATGTGCGCGATTGGTGCATCTCGCGCCAGTTGTGGTGGGGGCATCGCATTCCCGCATGGTATGATGAAACTGGCAACTATGTGGTAGCCGAAACGGAAGAAGAAGCATACAAAATCTATAATTCAAAATTTAAAATTCAAAATTCGAAATTAGTACAAGATGCCGATGTGTTGGATACATGGGCTTCCAGTTGGCTATGGCCGATAGAGGTATTTGGCGGCTTCAAAAACGAATACTTCGATAAAACAACCGGAAAAATAATTCCTGGTAAAAATAAAGACCTTGATTTCTTTTACCCTACCAATGTATTGGTAACCGCACCTGAAATTTTATTCTTCTGGGTTGCAAGGATGATTATTGCAGGCTACGAATACATGGACAAAAAACCCTTTGAACATGTTTACTTAACAGGCATTGTGCGCGACAAGCAAGGGCGCAAAATGTCAAAATCGTTGGGAAACTCGCCCGATCCGTTAGCATTAATCGCCCACTATGGGGCCGATGCCGTACGCACCGGTATGTTGTTCAGCTCGCCAGCCGGTAATGATTTGTTGTATGACGAAAAACTGGTTGAGCAAGGAAGAAACTTTGCCAATAAAATCTGGAATGCGTTCCGGTTGGTAAAAGGCTGGGAAGTTGATGGAACATTACCACAACCACAAGTATGCTCCATTGCAAGTGAGTGGTTCGAATCGAAGTTGAATCAATCATTGCTCGAAATCAACGATCACTTCAGCAAATTCCGCATGTCAGATGCATTGCAAACTGTTTACAAATTAATATGGGATGATTTCTGTGCGTGGTACCTCGAAATGATTAAACCCGAATATGGCAAGGCAATCGATGCTGTTACATTCCAAAAAACTGTTTCACTTTTTGAATCGGTATTAAAGGTTTTGCATCCGTTTATGCCTTTTATTACCGAGGAGTTGTGGAGCGAACTCGCTTCGCGTAAGCCAAAGGAAAATATCATTATTGCAAGTTGGCCTGTACCTGGTTTAATCAATACAACTTTAATAAATGAAGCAACAGAGGCGTTTGATTTAATTGCACAAGTGCGCAACCTGCGCAACGCAAAAGGAATGTCGCCAAAAGAATCGTTGACTTTGTTTAGTAGCAGGAACGATATTCAAAAATTATGGCCACTGGTTAGAAAACTGAGTAACCTGAATGAACTTTTAACCGGAGCAGAAAAACCTACTGGTACTTCGTTATTGGTAGGCACAACCGAATACATTGTTGTGCTGGAGGGCAAGATTGACGTTGAGAAAGAAAAAGAAGCTATTCAAAAAGAAATAGCTTACCTCCGTGGTTTTTTAGCAAGTGTTGATAAAAAACTCTCGAACGAAAAATTTGTGGCTGGCGCACCGGCACAAGTTCTTGAATTAGAACGCAAGAAAAAAGCCGATGCGGAAGCTAAAATTAAATCGTACGAGGACGCCTTACTGAAACTAACTTAAACCTTTATTATGCATGAAGAAATTATTGATGCATCCCGGTTAAGGTTGATTCAGGTAGGTGATAATTTTAATGAGGTCTTGTTCCTTCTTTGGCGAAAGCTTTTCTGTTTTAATGTAGCGCTCCAGTTTTTCGCGATTCGAAATGCCGATTAAATCCTTTGTATTCTTAATTTGAATTAATTGGGAATTTAACAAACTGAAATACATCGCTCGCCTTATAATTCTGGTGTCTTTACTACCAGAGCCCATGGCTACATTGTAGGTTGGTTCTTTAATTTCAACAGTATAGTACTTGAATAACGGATAATTGGCATCCACCAACACTTCCATCATTCCTGTCAGGGAACTTCCTTCGAAAGAATAGGTTGATGCCTTAATGAAGTAAGACGGAAAGTTGGAAACGGAATCAATCCATACCATACTCTTAATCTGATTGGCTGTAACAGCTTTTATACCTGTTCTGGTCTTTATTTCAACCGTTTTATCTTTCAGATTATATTTTACAAAGTAACCTTCAATTAAAGTTTCTGTACCCTCGTGTAATAGCGTTGCTTTATTCCATTTTTTATCAAGATACACATCGCCAATAACAGTACCGGGGCTCATCGGCACACCATATAAAATATCAGATGGGCCTAAACCGGAAGTTGACGATAATCTTTCTAAGGTAAATTGCGCCCGCATTTGCGGAGGTATGGATGTCTGACCGAAGATTAAACTTGTGGATAACACTAAAAGAATTAGATATAAATATTTCATTCCAAACTTTTTAAACCCTGGCTGCCAATAATAATTCAATATTCTTAAACTTCAATGCGAATTTACGTGCTACTGATTCGTTTGTAAGCGAACCCTTGTACGTATAAACTCCTTTCATAAACCACTTGTGCGAGAAAATCATTTCCTCCACGCCACCCTCCTCGGCCGCCCGCAAAATAGTTGGTGTAAAAATATTACTTAATGCCGTGGTGGCGGTGGTAGCTACCCGCGATGCCACGTTGGGCACGCAATAGTGAATAATATCATGCTTTCTAAAAACCGGCCGGTTAAGGGTTGTTGTTTCTGAAGTTTCGATGCAGCCACCTTGATCAATACTCAGATCAATAATTAACGAATCGGGCTTCATTTGTTTTACCATTTCTTCGGAGACTACGTGCCGCACCTTACCCTTCTCGGCCCGCAAAGCACCGATTACCACATCGGCATTTTTTAAACTCTCGCTTAAGGTAATGGTATCAATAGTAGAAGTATAAAACTGATGCCCGAGCGTATGTTTGATTCTTCGTAACTTATATAAATGGTTATCGAATACCTGAATTTCGGCACCCAGACTCAATGCCGCCCGAGCCGCATACTCTGCTACTGTACCCGCTCCTATAATTACTACCTTAGTAGGTGGTACCCCGGTTATCCCTCCTAAAATAATTCCTTTGCCTTTATTTACGGTGCTTAAATATTCTGCGGCAATTAACATAACCGTGCTGCCGGCAATCTCGCTCATGGCTCGCACTATTGGCATGCCGCCAACTTTGTCTTCAATAAACTCGTAAGCTAATGCCGTTACTCGTTTCTTTAATAAAACCTGTATGCATTCCTGTTTCAGATTACCCATCTGCAAAGCAGAAATAAGTGTTTGCCCGGGACGAAAGTATTCCATCTCATCCAATGTGGGGGGTTCAATTTTGAGAATAAAATCTGCTTTATACACCTCATCGGGCGAGTACACTATTTTTGCACCGGCATCGCTGTATTGCCTGTCAGAAAATTTAGAGCCTTCACCAGCCATCGTTTCCAACCACACATCGTGGCCATTGTTTACCAATAATGCCACGGCATCGGGTGTAAGGCTAATTCGGTTTTCCTGTAACGAAACTTCGCGTGGCAGCCCGATAAAAAAAGCCCGCTTGGATTTTTTTACCGAAATCAGTTCTTCCTGTGGATACAATCCGGATTTCGCGATGGCTTCAAAACCGGTTTTTTTCTTTTCACTCATGGCTGTACACGAAAGTAAATCGATCGGGTATGTTCATTTACTAGTTCAATTTTAACTTCAAATCGCTCGGCTGGCAAAAACGCATTCACCTTTTCACTCCATTCAATCAAGCACAGGTTGCCCGATGCAAGGTATTCTTCAAATCCAAGATCAAGAGCTTCGGTATCGCGCTTAAGCCGGTAAAAGTCAAAATGATAAATTTTTTCGCTACCCCTTCCATATTCGTTTACAATCGAGAACGTTGGGCTGGTAACCAGGTCATCCACGCTCAACTGTTTTACCAATGCCTTCACCAGTGTGGTTTTGCCGCTTCCCATTTCGCCTTGCAATAACCAAATTTTTTGGCCTTTGCTCGCTGCTAATAACTCAGCAGCAATTGATGGCAAAGTTGAAAGTGTTGCCGGAGTCTTACTCGTTATCCAACCGTCAGGCATTTTTCGAAGATAGCAAAATATATGGAATGATAACTTCTTCCAGGCTTACCCCGCCATGCTGAAATGTGTCTTTGTAAAAGTTTACATAGTAATTATAGTTGTTAGGGTAGGCAAAAAACTGGTCTTCCGTAGCAAACACATACGCGGTTGAAACATTTGTTTTGGGCAAGAAAAAACGTTCAGGTTTGGGGGCTTCAAACACCTTGTCGCCTTCAAAGCCCAGGTTTTTACCTTGTTTGTAGCGCAGGTTGGTATTCACACTTCTATCGCCTACTATTTTAAACGGGCGCTTAACGCGAACGGTGCCATGGTCGGTGGTAATAATTACCTTGGCTTTTTTCTCTGAAATTTTTCGTAAGATCTCGAATAAGGGTGAGTGCATAAACCACGATTTGGTAATAGACCGGTACGCGGCTTCATCAGGAGCAAGCTCGCGAATCATGGCCATGTCGGTTCGCGCATGCGAAAGCATATCTACAAAGTTGTAAACAATTACATTCAGGTCGTTATGAAAAAGGTTATTAATAGAATCAGCCAGATCCCGACCTTCTTCTTGTTTTTTAATTTTAGTGTATGAAAATTTTAAAGTAAGGTTATTCTTACGTACCTGCTTGGCCAGGAAATCATCTTCAAAATTATTTTTCGATTCATCTTCATCTTCGCCCACCCACAAGTCGGGATGTGTTTTAGCCATATCGGATGGCATCAGCCCGGAGAAAATAGCATTACGCGCATAGGCGGTTGTAGTGGGCAGTATTGAATAATATGATTCTTCCTGTTCGATGTTAAAATATTCGTTCAGCAGTGGTTCAATTGTTTTCCATTGATCCCAGCGCAGGTTATCAATTAATACAAAAAAACAGGGCGTTCCGCTTTTCAATTCCGGAAACACTTTCTTTTTCATGAGTTGATGCGATAACAGTGGTTTATCGATATTGGGGTTATTCAGCCAACTTTCGTAATTGCGTTTTATAAAACGGCAAAAGTTTACATTCGCTTCTACCTTTTGCATTTCCAGCACTTCGGCCATGTCGCGGTTGTCGGCCTCCTCCATTTGCAATTCCCAATACACTAATTTTTTATAAATGTCGGCCCATTGCTCGTGGTTCATATCATCCAGAAAGGCCATGCTTATTTTTCTAAACTCTTGTTGGTAGTTCAGATTAGTTTTTTCAATAACCAATCGCTTGTTATCCAGAATTTTTTTTATGGCCAATAAAATCTGGCTTGGGTTTATGGGTTTTATCAGGTAGTCATCAATCTTGGCACCTATGGCCTCTTCCATTATCTGCTCTTCTTCATTTTTGGTAATCATTACCACCGGCAGGTTAGGTTTGTTGTTTTTGATTTGAGCAAGCGCCTCCAGGCCCGACATACCAGGCATGTGTTCATCCAGAAAAACCACATCAAAATGCCGGGCTTCACTAAGCTCAACCGCTTCGGCACCATTGTTTACAGGAGTAATATCGTAACCGCGTTGTTGCAGAAACAAAATATGTGGTTTGAGTAAATCAATCTCATCGTCCGCCCACAAAATGCTATATCTTTGCATGAGTTTAATCGTAAAAACTTTCTAAGTTAAAGGATATAAATCAATCTAAGGCTGCTTGAATAAAAAGAAAATCATCAACGATCCGGTTTACGGATTTATTTCAATACCAGGCGAACTGATTTATGATCTGATTCAGCATCCGTACTTTCAACGCTTGCGCTATATTAAGCAGTTAGGTCTTAGCGATTTGGTTTATCCAGGCGCACTCCATACCCGTTTCCACCATGCATTGGGTGCCATGCACCTGATGGGGCGCGTGTTACAAACGCTGCAGCAGAAAGGAATTGAAATTTCGGAAGCAGAAGCCGAAGCGGCCCAAGTGGCCATTTTATTGCACGACATTGGGCATGGCCCTTTTTCGCATGCGCTGGAAGAAACTTTGCTACGAGAAGTAAAGCACGAAAGCATTTCGTACCTGTTTATGCGCGAGTTAAATGCACGCTTTAACGGTGCGTTGGAACTGGCTTTACAGTTTTTCAGAAATAGCTATCCACGCAAATTTTTTCATCAATTAATCAGCAGCCAGTTGGATATTGATCGGTTAGATTACCTGACCCGCGATAGCTTTTTTACCGGTGTAATGGAAGGTACCATTGGTGTGGATAGAATTGTGGCGATGTTAAACGTTTACAACGATGAACTGGTAGTTGAAGAAAAAGGCATTTACAGCATCGAAAATTTTTTACATGCCCGCAGGCTAATGTACTGGCAGGTTTACTTGCATAAAACTGCTTTAAGCGGAGAGCGCATGTTGGTAAACATTATTAAACGAGCTCAATACCTGGTACAAGCAGGCGAAAATTTACCAGGCAGTGATGCGCTAACCTGCTTACTGAAAAAAGATTACCGGATAGAAGATTTTACAAACAACAAAGAGCTGCTGGATATGTTTGGCCAGTTAGATGATCACGACATCTGGGGTGCGCTTAAGCTTTGGCGCAATCATGCCGATGCAATACTGGCAGGCTTGTGTAACCGGTTACTGCAACGCGAATTATTTCAAATTGTACTAGCAAGTGGTCCTATTCGTAGAATTGAAGTTGAAAAGGTGCGACAGGAAATAAGGCAAGTGTATGGCATCCTGCAAAAAGATACCCAGTACCTTTATTCGTACGGAACGGTAAGCAACGAAGCGTATGTTTCAGGTGGTAAATCCATTAATATGCTGTTGCGAAGTGGTGAAATTACAGACATCGCTCATGCCTCCGATTTACCCAGCATTAAAGCCATTAGCAAAATCGTGGAAAAAAGCTATTTATGCTGGCCCAAAAACATATCTTTGTAAAGGCTTACGTATTTCCACATTAATTCATTTCGCAACAAGTAAATCAATCTATGGAGTTTAGCATTGCGCAAATTGCAACCATGCTGGGCGGAGAAGTAAAAGGCGATGCCGATGCAAAAATTTCAATGCTGGCCAAAATTCAAGATGCAAAAAAAGGTCAGATCGCATTTCTCTCCAATCCTAAATACGAACAATTTATTTATACCACCCACGCTACTGCGGTAATTGTAAAGAAAGACTTTCAACCTAAAAAAGAACTGGAGACCACACTTGTTCTGGTGGATGATCCCTACTCCAGTTTTACTGTGTTGTTAGAAGAATATCACAAACTCATTTCTTTTCAGAAAAGTGGAATTGAGCAACCTTCGTTTCAAAGCGAATCAGCCACCACCGGAAAAAATATTTATCGGGGAGCTTTTTCCTACATCGGCAACCAGGTAACCATCGGTGATAATGTAAAAATTTATCCCCATGTTTTTATTGGCGATAATACCATTATAGGTAATAACACCATTCTGCATCCCAACGTAAAAATTTATGCCGGCTCAAGAATTGGTAACAACTGCGTAATTCATGCCGGCACGGTTATCGGAAGCGATGGCTTTGGCTTTGCCCCGCAGGGCGATGGTTCTTATAAAACTATCCCGCAATTAGGCAATGTTTTAATTGAAGATAACGTAACCATTGGTGCCAATACCGTTATTGACTGCGCAACCATGTTTGGCGATTCAACTATTATCCGGCAAGGTGTAAAATTGGATAACCTGATTCAGATTGCGCATAATGTTGAAGTTGGAAAAAATACAGTTATAGCAGCACAAGCCGGTATTTCAGGATCATCCAAAGTGGGCGAAAACTCCATGATTGCGGGCCAGGTTGGGATTGCCGGCCACTTGGTTTTAGCCAATCGAACCCAAATAGGAGCCCAGGCTGGTATCTCAAAATCGGTAAAAGAAGAAGGCCAGCAACTCTTGGGCTATCCCGCAATCGACATAAAAGAATACTTTCGATCTTACGCAGTTTTCAAACGATTACCGGAATTGAACGACCGCCTGCGCGAATTAGAAAAGAAAATAGGCGTTTTAGTGCCATCCGAAACAACTTCGGGTAATGCGCAATGAACCGCTTAACAGTTTGGTAATAGGTACCCAACCCGTTAAATTTGCGCACTTTTAGGCTATGAGGTTAAATCACAAGCAACAGACTATCAAGAAGTCGGTAACCCTTTCGGGAGTAGGACTGCACACCGGGGTGCAAACCAACATGACCTTCTTGCCGGCAAAACCCAACCACGGCATTAAGTTTCAACGCATCGATTTACCCGGCATGCCTATTATCGATGCCGACTGCGATCGGGTAGTGGATGTATCGCGCGGAACTACCATAGAACAAAGTGGGGCGCGCGTAAGCACTATTGAACACACCCTGGCTGCACTTGTAGGGTTGGAAATCGACAACGTATTAGTTCAATTGGATGGCCCCGAAGCACCCATTATGGATGGAAGCTCCATTCAGTTTGTAAATATTTTAAAAGAAGCAGAAACCGAAGAGCAAAATGCCCTGCGCGATTTTTACGAAGTGCAGGATAGTATATTCTATCGCGAGGCCGCCCGGAATGTTGAAATAGCAGCGTTACCGTTAGATGATTATCGCGTAACGGTAATGATCGATTACAACTCACCGGTATTGGGCAGTCAGCATGCTTCCATTACCAACATCCGCCAATTCGAAAAAGAAATTGCATCCTGCCGCACTTTCTGCTTTTTGCACGAACTGGAAATGCTATACAAAAACAACCTGATTCGTGGTGGCGATTTAAACAATGCCATCGTGATTGTAGATCGGGTGGTGGAGAATCATGAGTTAGAGAACATTGCCAAAATGTTGGGTAAGCCACGCGTGGAAGTAAAGAAGGAAGGTATTCTTAATAACATTGAACTTCGTTATAACAACGAGCCTGCAAGACATAAGCTATTGGATATTATTGGCGACCTGGCGTTGGCCGGCAGACCTTTGAAAGCTCAGATTCTGGCAGCACGCCCAGGCCACGCAGCCAATGTGGCTTTTGCACGCAAGCTAAAAAAGCTAATGCAGGAAGACGACAAGAAAGGTCGCCCAAAATACAACCCAAGTCTGCCACCGGTAATGGACATTAACAAAATTACCGGAACACTGCCCCACCGCTATCCATTCCTGCTTATTGATAAAGTAATTTACCTCGATAGCGAAACGGTGGCTTGTGTGAAGAACGTAACCTATAACGAGCCCTTTTTTCAGGGGCACTTTCCGGGCAACCCCGTAATGCCCGGTGTTTTGCAGGTAGAGGCCATGGTACAAACCGGAGGCATATTGGTATTGAATACCGTGCCCGATCCTGAAAACTACTGGACTTACTTTTTGGGTATCGAGAATTTCAGATTTCGTAAAATGGTGTTACCAGGCGATACATTGGTAATTCAGTGCGATTTGATTGCACCCATAAAACGTGGCATTGCCAAAATGTATGGCCGCGCTTATGTAGGAAATAGTTTGGTTTGCGAAGGCTCCATGACAGCCAGTATTGTCAGAAAAGATGCATGAGTAAGTACCCGCTAAGTAATGTTCACCCCGAAGCGCAGATCGGCAACAACGTTGTGATTGAGCCTTTTGCAACCATTCAAAAAAATACAGTAATAGGCGATGGCACTTGGATTGGCCCCAACGCCACCATTATGGAAGGAGCCCGCATCGGAAAGAACTGCAAGATTTACCCAGGGGCAGTAGTTTCGGGCGAACCACAAGACCTTAAATTCAAAGGTGAAATTACAACTACCGAAATTGGTGATAACACCACCATTCGCGAGTGCGTAACCATAAACCGCGGCACTGTTGACAAGTATAAAACAGTAATTGGCAGCAATTGCCTGATTATGGCCTATGCGCACATTGGCCACGATTGTATTGTTGGTAACTATTGCATATTGGGAAACACCGTACAATTAGCCGGCCATGTGGTTATTGACGATTACGCCATTTTTGGCGGAGCCTGTGCGGTACAACAATTTTCAAAAATAGGAGCGCATGCCTATATAGGTGGCGGGTCGCTGGTACGTAAAGATGTACCACCTTATACCAAAGCAGCACGCGAACCCTTAGCATACGCGGGCGTAAATACAGTAGGCCTGCGCAGGCGGGGCTTTACTACCGAAACGATTAATGATATTCAGGAAGCTTATCGGATTATATTTCTGAAAGGTTTGAATAACTCGCGTGCGCTTGAGTTGGTTGAAAAAGAACTTGCCCCCAGTGCTGAACGCGATTATATCATCGACTTTATTCGCACCAGCGAGCGCGGAGTAATGAAGGGTTTTGCTACCAACACTTCGCTTGATGAAGATTGAGGCTAAAAACCTGAGTAAGCGCTTTAATCGCGAATGGATTTTTAGAAACCTCAACTTTCAGTTTACCGAAACTTGTTATGCCATTACCGGCCCAAACGGCTCTGGTAAATCTACCTTGTTGCAAACGTTGTGGGGCCAAATGCTACCCAGTGCCGGTGAAGTAATCTATTCACAACTCGATAAAACAATTTCGCCCGAAGATGTTTTTAAACACATAGCCATTGCCACGCCCTACTTGGATTTGATTGATGAGTTTACCCTTATTGAAATGGTTGATTTTCACTTTCGTTTTAAGCAACCACGCCAAAATAAAAGCACAAAAGAATTGCTTGAACTTTTTGAGCTAAGCCATGCACAAGATAAACCCGTAGCTAATTTTTCATCGGGTATGCGGCAACGGTTAAAACTTGGCCTTGCATTTTATTCGCAAACGGACGTGCTTTTTTTGGATGAGCCAACCACCAACCTCGATAAAAAAGCCATAGCCTGGTACCTGCATCAGTTGGCAACCGTGCCTCCGGAAACGCTGGTTATTATTGCCAGTAATCAAGAGCACGAGTATCCGGCTACAGCCACCAAACTGGACATTTTAAATTATAAGTAGGTTACAAACCCGAATAAGGTGCGATTAACCGCAGAATTTGCAGGTTCAACATCCTTTCCGTTTTTTTAAACTAAGGCTTTTTATTATGTTTAAAGTCGATTTTAATTTCCACAGCATGAAAATTCTGAGAGTGATTTCTTTAGTGGCGGTAGCTGCTTTTTTAAGTACTTATATGGGTTGCAAGTCAAAAGGTACCGACCCCCAACCCATAGCCGATGTTCAATTTACCAAGTTAGCCAAAACCTGGAAAGTAAGCACGGTTTCATTTGATGGCTCAGACAGAACGGGAGATTTTACCGGCTTTCAATTGGTGTTAGGCGGAACCAAAGGAAATCCACCATTTTCCTATACAACCACAAACCGTCCGTCTATAAGCCCCTGGAAAGCAAGTGGTACGTGGGAATTTGGCCCAGCCGTTGAAACCAATATTGTTCGCGATAAAGGCGTTGCTGCCGATGAACTTACAATGACTTACACTGTAACGGAATCTACTTTGACGCTAACATTTACATTTGCGCGCGATGGCTATACAACCCGAACCGAGCAAGTGCGTGGCCCTTGGATTTTTACATTTACACTCTAACGATTTTTTGAATTTAATTTTAAAGCCACACTTGCAGTGTGGCTTTTTTATTTTAGTACCACCACTGTAATTCCATCGCCTCCTCTATCTACATGTTCATCGGCATAAGAGGCTACTCCTTTTGTAGCTTTTAACCGATCGCGTACAACCTTGCGCAACACACCCTCGCCTTTACCATGTAAAATTTTTACTTCCGCTTGCCCCAGCAACAAGGCATCGTCCAGAAACTGATCCAGTACTGCATTTACCTCCTCAACGCGTTTGCCACGAATATCTAATGTGTTTACAAACACCGATTGTTTTTTCATTACATCCACACCAAGCGATCGGGCCTTTATGGTTGTCGGATTCTGTGCAACCTGATCGCTTCTGATTAATTGCTTCAGCTTAACAGAACTGCGCAAGTTTCCAAACTCAACAATGGCAATCTCATCTTTAATTGAAATTACTTTTCCGCTTACCTCTTGCCCGATTAAGCGCACACTGTTACCCACTTCAATTTTATCGTTCGATACAATTTGCCGTGATGGAAGTTTCACCTTCTCAACCAGGCCTTGTAAACCTTCACGTACTTTCTTGGTTTCCTTTTTCTCGGCTTTGTTTTCTTTAATATGCCGGATTGTTTTTTCAATCTCGCGATTGGTTTCTTTTAAAAGATTTGCCGCTTCCAGTTTTGCCTTCTCCAGAATTACTTTCTTTTTTTCGCTCAACTCATCCGAGAGTGATTCATACCTTTCCACCGCTTCGGTTAATTCTTTTTCGCGCTGGGCCATGGCCCTTTGCTGCTTTTCCAATGCGGCTTTCTCATCGGCCACGGTTTTCATCAGCGTTTCGAGGCCCGTAAGTTCTTTACCAATTATAGCTTCTGCACGTGCAATAGTAGCAGCCGGCAAACCGGTTTTGCGCGCTATCTCTAATGCAAACGAACTTCCCGGCTTACCAATCTCTAACTGAAACAATGGCCCAAGCTGTTTGGTATCAAATAGCATGGCACCATTGCGTATGCGGGCATGGCCTTCTGCAAATAACTTTAGATTATAGTAGTGGGTGGTGGCAACACCCCATGCACCGTTGCTGAGCAGGGCATCTAAAACAGCTTCGGCAATACCGCCTCCAAAATTTGGATCGGTACCGGCACCCAATTCATCCAATAGTACCAACGTTTGTGCATTGCTATGCTGCAGAAAGAAAGCCATGTTACGCAAGTGCGAACTATAGGTACTTAAATCATTTTCAATACTCTGTTGATCGCCAATGTCTAAGAATATTTTTCTAAAAATTCCAATGGATGACTTATCGTGCACCGATACCAACAACCCGCATTGGGCCATATACTGAATAAGGCCTACTGTTTTTAAACAAACCGATTTACCTCCTGCATTCGGACCCGACACCAACAAAAAAGGTTTTTCTTCTGTTAAGTCAACCGTTAGCGGCACCACGTCTCGTTTTCCGCGCAAGCTCAAAAACAAAAGCGGATGCCGGGCTTGAATCCAATTCAAATAGGGATATGGTTTTAGTTGCGGCAACTCGGCCCGGATATCAATTGCCAGCTTTGCTTTAGCGCGTGTAAAATCAAGTTCGCCCAAAAAATGATAGGCATATTGAAGTGCCGGCACATGGTGGCGCAGCAGGGTTGTAAGTTCGCGGAGAATACGAATAACCTCGCGCCTGTCGGCATGTTGTAAATCGCGAATTTCGTTATTGGCATTCAGCACTTCGGCAGGTTCCATAAAAACGGTTTGGCCTGTGGCCGATTCGTCCAGAATGAAACCTTGTAGTTTGCGTTTGTGTTCGGCCTGCACAGGAATGGCCGGCCGGCCATCGCGAATGGTAATGGTAGCTCCTTCCTGTACCCAACCTTGCTCCACTGCTTTTCTAAAAATCTGATCGGCCAATCGCTTTACGCGACTTTGCTCCTCGTGCAGGCGCTTGCGTATATGGGCCAGTTCCGCACTGGCATTGTCGCGAATAAAACCCCGATCGTCAAACTTTGATTCAATGGTTTTGATTACTACTTCAGGTACAGCAACGGGCTGAGCTAATAAATAAAGTTGCGGTAGCGTTTCGCGGTTGTTAACCAGGTAGTTCTTACAGGCTACAATAGTTTGTAATGAAAGCAATATCTGGTGAAATGCTTCTTCTTCTAAGAAACTCCCTTCAATAGCAGCAGTTTGAAAGTAGGAATTGGTATCGAAATAGTTGGTTGCCGGAAATGCATCGGCCTTTTCTAAAATTTGTTTGAACTCGGCCGTTTGCTCCAGGCGCGATTTCACCACATTGAAATCGGAACTAAACGCCATGGCCTCTACCAACCTGGTACCCAACGGCCCCAGGCAGTAATGCTGCAGGCGTTCGCGTATCTGATCGAAACCCAACTTGCGCTCAAATTCATCTGGAAATATCATTGCTGGCTTTCGGGCTTTCGAATTCGATTTTCTTTTTGAAGTGTGTCGGCAGGCCTGTTTTGCAATTTCTTTTCGCGCAGATTCAATGTATCGATTACAGAATCATAAATCTTCTCCAATTGCTGCGGATGATCCATGTAGTATTGTTGCGTTTTAAGAATAATACTATCGGATAAATTAAACTGGTTAAACAATTTGTTTTCGTAGGCAGCAAAAACTTTTATAGCCGAATCGCGCTGAAGTGCTGTACTGTTCATGCGGGCTTCTGCCAGGTAAACCTCCACTAAAAACTTCGAAAACTCAGCGGGCGAAAGAATATCCGGGGGCGGTGTTTCTTGTTTGCAAGCCAACAGGCTTAGGATACTTAGCAGCAGATAATTTTTAAGATGACCCATGATTACTTCTCTTAACGATTGACAATCTCTTTACCATCACAACCGGGATTGCCGACCTTATTATACACAGAGTGGACAATCCATTTGTTGTTGCCTACCAAAACATTCGACCCCTACGGGGTCGATTATTCATTATCGGGAATAAATTCTACCATTTATGAGACTCCTACCGGAGTCTTATAGCATAAAATCCCAATAGGGATTTATTGCGGGTAGAAACCCCAGAACCAACTATCAAAGCGACCCCACCGCGGTTGAATGTTAAATACCCGCGACAATTTTTGGTTGCGTACGAAACAGGCTGCGAAATTAGTCATAATTCTTATTTTTGAGCCTGCTAATAACGTGCCGGAGTGAAAGCGCTGCTGAAAAAACTACGCAAGTATGAAATCCAAATCCGAAAGGCCATTAACAGCCAAATGCAGGGCGACTACCGCTCTATCTTTAAAGGTACGGGATTGGAGTTTGACGATGTGCGGCCCTATCAATATGGCGATGACATTCGTACCATTGATTGGAATGTATCGGCCAAAGGCCATGGTACCTTCGTAAAAACTTTTCGCGAAGAAAAAGAACAAACCATTTATTTTGTTCTGGATGTTAGCGCTTCGCAGTTCATTGGCACACCTGGACGAACCAAATTTGATATTGCCAGCGAAATATGTGGGGTGTTGGCCTTATCGGGAACAAAAGAAAGCAGCCAAGTGGGCCTTATCTGTTATTCCGATACACGCGAAAAATTTCTGAAGCCAAAGAAAGGAATGGCACAGGCTTATGAAATTATTGCCAGCCTCGAAAAATTAAAACCCGTATCTGCCAAAACAAATCTAAATCGCGCCATTACGTTTGCTCTTAACTCGATTAAACGCAGAAGCGTAATTATCCTCATTTCCGATTTTATAGATGAAGGTTATGAACACCATTTGAAATCGCTTGCACGTAAACACGATCTGGTACTAATTCAGGTAAGCGATAAGCGCGAAACCCAATTGCCCCGATTGGGAACCATACCGGTGCTGGACAAAGAATCGAAAAAAACCATTTGGGTAAATTCTTCTTTTGGAGATTTCAGAACCAAAATGATCGGCCACCACCACGAGCGGCAACAAGCACTGATTAGCTTTAGCAAAAAGCACGAGGTAAATTTTTTAGCGGTATCAACCGAAGAAGACTATGTACCCAAATTGCTGCGCTTATTTAAGGTTAGAAATAAATCGGTAAAGAGTGCGTAACATTTTGCTGATACCGGTTTTACTACTAACACTTGCTGCAACTGCGCAGGAAGTGAAAGTACGTGCACGTTTTATAGAAGATTCTGTGCGCATTGGAGTGCCCCTTCGCTATACATTAGTTGCGGAGTATCCAAGCCAGTACCAGGTGTTGTTTCCGGATTCAACTTTCAATTTTGCACCCTTTGAATTTCATTCGAAGAAATTTATTCCTACCAAAACACTGAATAACCTGAGTTACGATAGCGCCATTTACACACTGGTTAGTTTTGAAATTGATTCGCTACAATTGTTAAGCCTGCCGGTGTTTCAGGTGCAAAAACGCGATTCGCTTATCTATACCCCCGATGTTGATACTGTGTTTTTTAGTGCCTTGGTTGCGGCCGTGCCCGATTCACTGGCAATTAATCAACTGCCTTTAAAAACAAATACCGCCTACAACAAAGTAAGCTGGATTTTGAATTACCCGGTTTTGTTAATAATTGCAGGCACACTGCTTATAGGAGCCATTATAATTTGGGTTGTATTTGGAAAACGAATTCGTAAACATTTTGCGTTAAAGAATTTATTAAAGAAACATAGTAGCTTCTTAACTGAGTTCGATCAAACTTTGCAAAAGTTAAACAGTGCCTTTCATCCGGATGTAGCCGAGAAATCTATTACGCTCTGGAAAAAATACATGGAAGAACTTTCCGCTAAACCCTATACCAAATACACATCGAAGGAAATAAGAGAATTAGAAAAAGGTGAGTTAACCCAGGCACTGCAGGCCGTTGATAAAATGATTTACGCACGTTTACAACCCGAAAGTCTTGCCGCCTTCGAACAGTTAAAAACGTTTACTATAAACCAATTTAATCAAAAGCTACAAGAGGTAAAGCATGGATGAACTAACTGACCCCTGGTATTCGATTAACTGGTTTTTACCTGCTACCTGGAACGGTTTTACCTGGGAACATCCGGTATTGCTTTACTCAATAGTAGCCGTACCTTTTTTGTTTTTAGTGCGATGGCTAATCCGGTTTTATTTTAATCAAAAACTTCCGGTTGCCCTTGTTAAAAGTGATGTTAAAACTTCGCCCACTACCTGGCTGCGTTTTTGTCCGGAAATAATTTTTGCACTTGCTTTAACCTTGCTACTAATTGCCTTGGCGCGCCCGCAGCGCACAAACGAAAAAGTCGAGCAATGGTCGGAAGGTATTGACATTATGCTGGCCATTGATATTTCGCAGTCAATGCAAATTCAGGATTTTACACCCAACCGATTAGAAGCCGCCAAGGATGTAGCCCGGGATTTTATACAAGGACGTTTGCAAGACCGCATTGGGATTGTTGTGTTTTCGGGCGATGCGTTTTCGCTTGCCCCGCTTACTACCGATTATGATTTATTAAACGCGTACATCAACGATATTTCGTTCGAGATGATTGAATCGCGCGGTACAGCCATTGGCTCGGCTATGGCCGTAGTTACCAACCGCATGCGCGAATCACAATCAAAGTCTAAAGTTTGTATTTTATTAAGCGATGGCGATAATACAGCCGGCAATATTGATCCGATTACCGCAGCCGAATTAGCAGCTGCCTATAACATTAAAATCTATACCATTATTGTAGGAAAGGAAGGACTGGTTCCTTTTGGTAAAGATTATTTTGGCAGGCCCAACATGGTTGAAAACACCATCGATGAGACCACCATGCGCAAAATAGCGCAAATTGGTTCGGGACAGTTTTTCAGGGTTACCGATAACGAAGCGTTGAAAGTTGTTTTTGATCGTATTGATCAGTATGAAAAGGCTGAAATTAATGAAACCCGGTTTAAGGATACTTCCGACTACTACTACATTTACCTGCGCTGGGCGTTAGTCTTCTTTACGTGTTGGATTTTTCTTAAGTCGAGTTTTATGGCAAACCTGCTTCAGGATTAAAGGAACGTTTTGGCCATAAACCATAACCTGATTCCAAACACAACCAAAAACACACCCACCGTTACATTTAAGATTGTCATTAAACGCTGGGTAACCAATCGCCTGAGTTTGTCGGCCAGATAGGCTTTGAGCAAATCGGTGGCCAACACCGTTGCCAGCACCATCGAAAAGAAAAAGAGAAACTCGTACCGATGCACATACCCAAAATCGAGCGAGGCTATGCTGATGGCACCAATCCAAAACACCGGCACCATAGGGCTTAATGAATTAATGATAAATCCTTTTACAAAATACCGGTATGATTTTTTTTCGTTAGGTGCCATAGGCGGGTGCAAAGGCTTACGGCTTTTTATCATTAAATGATATAACCCAAATAAAACCAAAATAACACCGCCCGCATACGCCAGGTACATTTTGAAAGTGGGATCATGAATAAACTGCACCAACCCGAAATAGCAAATGGATATATATACTATATCGCTTACTGAAACGCCCAACGATACCAGTACGCCACTCCAGAGTCCTCGCTCAACGCTTGTTTGAAGAATGGTAAAAAAAACCGGGCCTACCAGCACCGCTAATACCAACCCCATTTTTATGCCGTTAAAAATAATATCCATCCTGATCAGGCAATGAATTTGGTCCACTCATCCAACTGGGCACTTTTCATTACCCGTGGAAATTTATTCTGACCACCCACTTTGCCTTTCATCTCCATCCATTGGTAGAATTTATCTATCGGTAGCACGGTTACTAAAACTTCTTTAAGCGCAGCACTGCGCTCTACGGCATAATCATCATTAAGTTCTTTTAAGTGAAAGTCGATGCGCTCCTTCAGTTGTTCAGCATCCACCTGCGTATCGGTTCCAATAAACCAATGGTGTGCAAAGAGCGAACCGTGCGGAATACCGGCCACTGTAAATTCAGGTATCTCCAGATTCATTTCGTTCGAGACAAGTTCAATGGCTTTATTCATGTTATCCACCGAAAGGTGTTCGCCACACAAACTCAAAAAATGTTTGGTCCGGCCTGTAATTACAATTTCCGATTCTTCCAGCGACACAAACCGGATAACATCGCCAATTAAATAGCGCCACGCTCCCGCGCAGGTTGAAAGCAAAATGGCATATTCTCTGCCTTCTTCCACTTCATCAATCAGCAGCGTTTGCGCATCTGCTTTTATTTCGCCCGAAGGCAAAAAGTTTTTATCATCGAACGGTACAAACTCATAGAAAATTCCGTTGTTAAGCACCAACCGCATGGATTTACGCTTGGGCAATGCCTGGTAAGCAATAAAGCCTTCGGAGGCTAAATATGTTTCGATGTAATAGATCGGCCGACCTAATAACTTTTCAAATCCTTTTCGGTACGGATCCATAGATACACCACCGTGCACATAAATAAGTAAGTTGGGCCAGATGTCGTGAATGTGATCTACTTTATAATACGTTACAATTCGCTCCAATAAAATCTGAATCCAGGCCGGCACACCTACTATAATACCAATATCCCACTCGCGGGCCTTGCGCACAATTTCATTCAGTTTATCATCCCATACACGGTTCGAAGCTATTTTTTTTCCGGGCTTATAAAAGTGTTGAAACCAGAAAGGCAGGCGGGCCGCTTGAATGCCGCTTAAGTCACCTTCAAAGTAGCTTCCCTTTTTGTTAAGATGGGTACTTCCACCAATCATTAAAATTCCAGCCTCAAATACTTCGGGTGGTAAATCGTATTTGGAAAGACTTAATATCTGGCGGATGCTGGTGCGCTGAATAGCCTTTGTCATTTCCTTTGTTACCGGAATATGCTTGCTGGATGCCTCGGAAGTGCCCGAACTTAACGCGAAATATTTGATACGGCCCGGCCAGCAAATATTTTTGGCACCTTTAATAGACAGGTGCCACCAGTCTTTATAAATCTTATTATAATCGTGTATGGGCACGGCACTTTTAAATGCATGGTAAAATGCATGATGTTCTTTTCTAAACTGGCTGAGTAAAGCTGAAAAATTGTAATACTT
The DNA here is from genome assembly GCA_019638395.1 of Cyclobacteriaceae bacterium. GTDB lineage: Bacteria > Bacteroidota > Bacteroidia > Cytophagales > Cyclobacteriaceae > ELB16-189. The sequence continues at coordinate 361,226 of JAHBTX010000003.1, read as the reverse complement.
GCCAAATTCGGTTTGACTGGCCGTAATCATCAAGTCTTTTAACTCCTGCTTCTGAAGTTCGAAGGGCGATGTATATTCCTGATCAAGGTTTTCTCTAAGTTTTATGCCCTTTTTGAGCAACGTTCCAAGTATGGCCATACCTTTGTGTAAAAAGGTTGAAAAGTTAAGCGTTACAACGCGTGAAATTATTAAATGGTTATTAAAAAAAATATCGACAGCTTGAAAGCCGAGTTACCGGGCCGATGCCGGTTAATAGCTGTAAGTAAAACACAACCGGTAAGTTTAATCCGGCAAGCTTACGATGCGGGGCAGCGCTTGTTTGGCGAAAACAAAGCTCAGGAAATGGCGGCCAAACAAAAAGAGTTACCAGCCGATGTTGAATGGCACATGATAGGCCATTTACAAACCAACAAAGTAAAATACATTGCGCCCTTTGTGGCCCTAATACATTCAGTAGATTCTGAAAAGCTGCTACAGGAAATTAACAAACAAGCGCTCAAAAATAATCGGAAGATTAAATGCCTGCTGCAGGTTTACATTGCTCAGGAAGAAACGAAGTTTGGCTGGAGCATAGATGAAATACGGGCTTTATTAAAATCCGATTTCACAACCACCTATCCGGCTGTTGAAATAGTAGGCCTGATGGGCATGGCCACCTTTACAACTGATGAAGCCCGGATACGTAACGAGTTTGGTAGTTTAAAACATTTGTTTGATACCCTGCAGCAAAATGAATTACCAGCTAATGTAAGCATGATGGAACTATCGATGGGTATGAGTGCCGATTACAAAATTGCATTGCAACAAGGCAGTACGCTAATACGAATTGGTACGGCTATTTTTGGCGAACGTCAATCGCAACGTGCATGAATTATAAAAAAACATTATTTGCAGCAGGCTGCATGGGATTGTTGGCGGTAGCATTTGGTGCTTTTGGCGCACACGCACTTAAGCCATCCCTGATTGCCCATAACCGGTTTGAAGTTTACCAGTTAGCCGTTCAATATCAGTTTTACCATACGTTTGCATTATTGGCTATTGCCTTGTTTATGCGTAACCAAGAAAGCAAGTTATTGCGTGTAGCAAGTGTACTGATGATTGCGGGAATTTTTTTATTCAGCGGAAGCCTTTATGCTATGGCTCTTACCAACATAACTTCACTGGGTATTATTACCCCAATAGGGGGCTTTTGCTTTTTAGCCGGTTGGGGCTGTTTAATGAGTGCAGCGTTACGCCACTAAAGTTTCTTTTCCAATACATTGGCAACAATCATTACCTGGTTGGTACTGCCCACCGAATTGGAGGTAATTGTAACTACTTTATTCTGTCGGCCTATTTTGCCAGCACTGTTAAAAGCAACCGTAATCTCACCCTTCTCCCCGGGCATAATAGGATCGCGTGGCCAGCCTTTGGGTACCGTACAACCGCAGGTTACTTCCACATTGGTAATAACCAGTGCCGCAGTACCCGTATTTTTAAACTTAAAAGTATGTTCAATTTTTTCACCCTGAACTATCTCGCCAAACTCATGACTGAGTTTTTCCCAAGAAATAACAGGCCCGTTAACACTGTCTTGCGCCACCACCGTTGCTGCACCTAACCATAGTAACCCAAACAATAAATTCTTTGCCATACCTGAATTTTTAATTATTTCCTAAACCGCAACCGGTTCAATATTATTTTATAGAATTTTAAAAAAGTTGAAACGCTGTTTATAAAAATTACACTACCGTAACTTTCAGCCAAAACGAATTTATGTCTAACACGGTTCAGGAAATTTTTGGAAATAAGGTTAGGGTACGTGTTTGTGGAATTTGTATAGCCGATAACCAGATTTTGCTGGTCGATCATAGCGGTTTAGGAACGCCCCATTTTTGGGCCCCTCCGGGTGGTGGCATTCAATCCGGGGAGTCAGCCCATGCAGCTTTAGTACGCGAATTCAAAGAAGAAACAGGCTTTCAGATTGAAGTGTGTGACTTTTTATTTGCGTGCGAATTTATTCACTTGCCATTGCACGCTATCGAATTATTTTTTGAAGTGAAGATAACCGGGGGAACAGGCTCCACCGGTTTCGACCCGGAAATGGGCAACCAACAGATAATTCGGGAAGTACGGTTTTTAGATGAGAATGAAATTCGCAACCTGCCTCCCGCCCACCTGCATGGCATTTTTAAGGAGGTATCTGGCGTAGCCCAAATTGGCCGTTTAAGGGGCTATTTTAAGTTATAATTGGTTGTTTTAAACGGCATAAAATATTTATAATTGCAAGCTAAACCTGTAACCAATGAACTTAACTAAAATCCTAACCGGTGTACTTTTAATTCTTAGTCTTGTATTGGCCTGGCTCCTGTATCGCAGTGTGCAAGGCACTATCGAAGAGCGCGAATCTATTTCTACAACCGAAGCTGCTGTAATTGAAAAACTTAAATTTATACGCGAGGCTGAAATTGTGTTTCAAAGTGTAAACAAGCGCTATACCGCTAATTGGGATTCATTGGCAGATTTTATCCGTAACGGACGTGTTCCTATTATCCAACGCAGAGAAGAAATTAAACAGTTGGCTTATGGCCAGGAAGAAGTTAAAGTAGTTATTGACACACTAGGCTTTGTTTCGGCCCACGACCGAATTTTTAAAAAGACCTATACGGTAAATGCTTCCGATAACGGAATCTTTATGGGTTTTAAAGTAAAAGAAGGCGACATATTGGTAAAAAACCAACGCACATATATGATAAAAGTTGGTGATAAGGTAAATGAACCGCCTTTGATCGATCAAGGTGTGGTAACCAAACTGGAGGCTGTAAAACAGGGCGATGAATTAAAAAAGGGCCAGGCGTTGATGACCCTTACCGATGAAATCTTTGATTCAAAGATAGATTTAGCAACCCTGGGCAATGTACCCGGCAAAGACAACCTCAAGTTTGATATTTATGTTGGTGTTGTGGAAAGAGGTGGGTTGAAGGTTCAGGTAATTGAAGTGAAAGATCCTAAGCCTGTTAACCCGATTCGGAAAGAAACCAATGAAGCTAAAAACCGCAAGCCCCTTCATTTTGGTTCGCGGGTAGATGTTTCAACTTCTGGTAACTGGGAATAACCAACGGCTTTGCAAGCAACCACACAAGGCTTTAAGCTGATAAAAAAGATCAAAGACGATCGGTTCGATGAAGAAAAACTTCATCAATACACGCTCTTGGTTCAGTTTGGTGTGCGCGACTTGCAGGTAGCTATTGTTGACAGTGAAGATTCCAGGCTGCTCTTTTTTGAGGATTATGTTCTGGGCGATTCCAATTCGCATACCGAATTGATTAATCAATACCAGCAGTTGTTCGATTCACATCCGGTTTTACATGCAGGTTTCTGGAGTGAGGTTCGAATCTCTGTTAAGAATACCAAATTTGCCCAGGTACCCGCCTCACTTTTTTTACCCGAGGCAGCTGCCGAATACCTGCGCTTCAATGCGCAGATAGACCCTGATAAAGAAGATATTCTTACTTGTCAGAATATCCGCAGCGATGCGGTAACTGTTTTTACGGTACAAAAGCAGCTTAATACCTGGCTGCGCACCATTTATGCAAACACAGCTCTTAAGTTGGTACATCAATCAGCAGCATTAATTGAAGGCGTGCTGGAGTATGCCAAAGGCAATCAAAATCCGCTTTACATTTATGTGGATCGGTTTAAGCTGCATATACTTGCGGTTACCGAAGGCAAACTGATTTACTACAATCAATTTCTGATCAAACAATTTTCGGATTACGTAAAGTATATCATGTTGGTGTTAAAAGGGCTGGGCATGGATCAAAACACCAGCCAGGTAGTGTTGTGGGGTTATATCGGAAAAAATTCGCCTCACTACCTGGAGTTTGTTAAGTATGTACGCAACGTGGACTTTGGGAGCCGCCCGGCTTATCTCAAGTTTGGGTATTTGTTTGACGAAGTGCAGGAACACCACTTCTTTGATCTATTTTCCACCTACCTGTTAAAGGCGTGAAACGCATAGCTATATTTCCCGGCTCGTTCGATCCTTTTACCAAAGGCCATCAGGATATTGTGTTGCGCGGATTAGCGCTTTTTGATGAAATTATTGTAGCCATCGGTTATAACAGTGCCAAAAGCCAACGCTACTTCCCCATCGAGTTTATGGTAGAGAAGATAAAGGAAACATTTACCGATGAGCCACGCATTTCCGTTCAAACATTTTCTGAACTAACGGCTGCCTTTGCCAAACGTAACGGTGCGCGTTACCTGCTTCGAGGCTTGCGCAACACTACCGATTTTGAATATGAAAACAGCATTGCACAGGTAAACCGCCAACTTAATCCGGAGTTAGAATCTGTTTTTCTGATTACCTCGCCAGCCTTTGCAGCTATTAGCTCAAGCATTATTCGCGAAGTACACCGCTATAATGGCGATGTATCGTCACTTATTCCGTATAAAATCTAATCCGAAACATTAACCGGGTAAGTTCTTCTTTTCTTTCTGGTGATAGTACGCTTCGAACACAAACCGGATTGATTTATAGGAATTCTCAAGGGCGTGATAAACTTCTTTTTGGGTCATCCACCTGATTTCTTCAATATCTTCTTCCAGGCTGGGTTTAATGCGCGAGTCGTCTATTACGTCCATAACAAACCACCGTGTTTTTTTCAACATATTGTTTTTATTCATGGTGTAGGTATGCCAGGTGGTGCACAGGCGCTTACCCAACTTCACACTAATGTTACATTCTTCCTCTACTTCGCGTACAGCAGTTTCTTTATTACGCTCGCCCGATTCTTTTTTGCCTTTGGGTAAGTCCCACTTCTTCATGCGGTAAATCATCAGGAACTTGTCTTTCTTGCGCACCAGGCCACCGGCTGCTTTTATTACCTTAAATTTCTGCGTAAGCGAAAGTTTAAGTGCTTCATAATCGTTAGGCGTTATATAAAGCGTAAACAGGTTGGTGGGTACCTTGGAATTAATCAGATCCAACACCAGGCTAAAATCAAGAACACTTACGTTTTTTATCCAAACATGGTGAATAAGTTTGGCCTTTGTTATTTCCTCAGCAGCAGCATCTACCTCAAAATTAACATGACCTGACGGGGGCGTTTCGTCCGGATGCAGAATATGGATAGGAATGTCGTTTACAAATAAGTTCATGCACTCCGGGGTTCGGGTTTTCGCTTTGCAAAAACATAAATTATTCGCAATCAATCAACCCTTCTGTAATAAATTCAAGGGTTCTGAATACCTTGCACTATGGTAAAAATTGAATTGGAAACCGCGGGGCCGGTAGCTTCACGCCTCTTGCAAATAGGAGCAATTAAAATAAATCATAAACAACCATTTACCTGGAGTTCAGGATGGAAATCACCCATCTATTGCGATAACCGGTTGGCATTATCGTATCCCATTATTCGCTCTTACATAAAAGAAAGCCTGGCGCAGGTTATTACCCGCCATTTCGAAAAAGTAGAATGCATTGCCGGTGTGGCAACTGCCGGTATTCCACAAGGTGCGCTTGTGGCTGACTTGCTTGAACTACCCTTTGTGTATGTGCGCCCCAAACCAAAAGAACATGGCATGGGTAACCTGATTGAAGGTAAGTTTGATAAAGGAACCCGTGTGGTTTTGATTGAAGACCTGATTTCAACCGGTGGCAGTTCGCTTAAAGCCGCGCAGACCATGCAGGATGCCGGTGGAAAAGTGATTGGTATGGCTGCTATTTTTACCTATGGTTTTGAAACGGCCGAGAATAATTTTGCCGATGCTAAAATTCCGTTGGTGTGTCTGAGCGATTTCAATCATTTGCTTACCGAGGCAGTAAAAAATCAGTACCTGAATGAAGACCAGTTGATCTATGTAAAGTCGTGGCGACTTGATCCGGCCAATTGGAAATAGTCCATTCAGGCTCGCTACTATTCCGGATTGTTTGAAACGTAATAAAGCTAACCCAATTCAACCATGAATGCCCGTCAAACACTGCTAAACTCTGTAGTAGCCGCCATGGCTGGTTTTCTCTTTGGCTTCGATACGGTAGTAATTTCCGGAGCTAACCAACCCATTAAAGAACTGTGGAACACTTCGCCCTGGTTTCATGGATTTTTTATTATGTCGATGGCACTGTGGGGCACGGTGCTGGGTGCCCTGTTTGGTGGTGGCCCTACCGAAAAATACGGCCGAAAAAAAATATTATTCTGGATTGGAGCTTTGTATTCTATCAGTGCCATAGGCTCTGCCTTAGCTCCTGATGCGTATTCGTTTTCCTTTTTTCGTTTTATAGGTGGAATTGGCGTAGGCGTTTCATCGGTGGTTGCACCCACTTACATTGCCGAAATTTCCACATCGGCTATTCGGGGGCGATTAGTGGCCATGTATCAATTCAATATTGTATTCGGAATACTGATCGCATTTTTATCTAACTATTTTCTGATTGGCTTTAGCGGGGCAAATGATTGGCGTTGGATGTTGGGCGTGGAAGCCATACCTGCATTGGCTTATACCGTATTGGTGCTTCGCATTCCGGAAAGTCCACGCTGGTTAATTACACGTAAGAACGATCTTATAAAAGCTAAAAAAGTATTGATTGATTTGGGCACACCTGATACCGATACCGCTATACGCGAAATTACAGAATCGAACAAGGCTGATTCAGGTAATCATTCGCTGAAAGAATTTTTCAGCAAGCGGTTAACAAAGCCTATCCTGTTGGCTTTTTTCATTGCCTTCTTCAACCAACTATCGGGTATTAATTTTATTTTGTACTATGCGCCCGAAATTCTGGAACGTGCCGGGTTAGCAGCCAAAGATTCGCTGTTTAATTCCATTGCCATTGGTGGCATCAATCTCATTTTCACTTTCGTAGGATTATACCTGATTGATCGCACGGGAAGAAAAAATCTGATGCTGCTCGGTTCAATCGGTTATATAATCAGTTTATCGATGGTGGCCTATGCATTCTATTTCGGATCGGGTGAATTATTTCTGATGACCTTTCTGCTACTTTTTATCGCTGCGCATGCCGTTGGCCAGGGTGCGGTAATTTGGGTTTTTATCTCAGAAATTTTTCCAAACAAATCGCGGGCATTAGGACAATCGTTTGGAGCAAGCGTGCATTGGGTGTTTGCTGCCATTATTACATTGATTATGCCGGTATTCTTAGATGCAAAAGCAGGAATTGTGAAAGACGATCCGTGGATCATCTTTGCTTTCTTTGCTTTTATAATGACACTGCAATTAATATGGGTACTTACCCGTTTTCCTGAAACAAAAGGTGTTTCGTTGGAAGACATACAGAAACGATTGGGGATATCATAGGTAAGTTGACAATAGGCAATCCTGATATTTATCGGGATCAATTGGCAATTATGGACATTGCATTAAAGGTACATCGATATGATTAAGGGCTTAATTCTTTCCTTTCACTTATTGGCTGTGATTTCATCCCTTGCCCAAAATCAGGAGCAGGAAGTATTAACATTATTAAATGCTGTGCGTACCAATCCACAAAAATTTACCAGCAAGTATGCCCTACCTTACATCAAAGAAAACGGGCTTGAGAAAAACCGGTACGCCAAATCGTTGCTGCAGGATTTGAAACAAACCAAACCGATGGGCGCGTTGCAAGTTGCCGATGCATTAGTTAAAGTAGCGCGGTATCATGCAAACGATATGGGTACAACCGGGAGCACCGGCCACGAAAGCACCGATGGAACACCGTTTCATATTCGGGTACGCACGCAATCAAAAGCCATGGGTATGATAGCCGAAAATTGTGCTTATGGCCAAACCAGTGCCCTCGATTTTGTAATGCAATTATTAATTGATGATGGCATTGAATCGCTTGGCCATCGCAAAAATATTTTAGAACCCAAATATCAATGGATAGGCATCGCCATCGAACCTCACAAAACGTATCGTACCAATTGTGTGATGGATTTTGCGGAGCGGTTTTAGAGGGTACAATCCTGTAGGCGTCTGACGACCGATAGTTAACAAAGGCGTAAACCGGTCTGACGCCTTTTAAGTCTTTCAAAGCTTATCGATCTTTAATTCGATACACAAACTTCAAGCCCGACCACGTATCGTCCACCGCACAAACCTTTACATCTACTAATCCATTCGCTAAACCGAATTCGCGGATTTTATTTTCATCCAGATCGGTAACAATTCCAGACGACTTCTTGGGCCACGAAACCCATACCATACCCGACTTAGTTAATATTGGCTTAAGCCTGCTGAATGCTTTTTCAAAATCTTTTTGTGATTGAATAAAAACATGGGCAAAGTCTATCGTTTCTTTTGCAGGTTTTTGAACAACTATAACATCGGGCAAAGGGGCCAACCACTCCCAATAACCATCCGGTTCCTGTAATACAAATAGTTTCAACCCGGCCTTTATGCCCAGTTTCTTTGAAAGTGGTGTCTTAGAATAACCGGCTATCGTGTAATATGATAGACTTCTGGCTGCTTGATATTTTGTTGAGCAACTCGAACACCTGATTCAATTAATTATTTAATCCACACAGCCCCTATTCCCGCATCCCATAATTTCTTATTCAGGATAGGAATATCTTTTTGTAAAAACTCATTGGCCCGAGCCTCCAATAACTTCCACTTAGCTGTGTACTCAGCCAGTAAATCAAGGGAAGGCTTGTTAACCCGTGGAATATCACTTTCCGTTTGATTAATCAGAAACAGGTAATCGGCTGTAAACTTGTTCGGGAAATTCTCTACATCATCATACGCTTTGGATTTCCGTTGCACCATGTCTTCATCCCATTGCTTCATCCGTGCGCTTAGTGCGGTTCCTTCCTGCTTAATAGATTCAAACTTTGAATCGGCAGGAAGTTGTTCTAATATCTTATCCAATTGAAGTTGTTTTTCATGGAGCGAAGTAACCAGCTTATGCATGTTTGAAACTGCCGTTTCCATACTCAGCATGGTTTCGTGGTACTCGGTATATGTTTTTGCATCGGTTGTGTACAACGGATTTGATAAAATGCTAAATGAAACCGTTGCCGTTTGTGCACCGGCCGTTAACACCACTGCATATTTGCCGGGTATTGCTTTGTGCCCTCTGAAGCTCGCCTCCATATACGTGCCGGCAATTCCGGAAATAGTGGGGTAACGCAAGTTCCATACAAATCGGTTTAATCCTTTCTCTTTTGATAAGGTTGGCTCTGCTGGTGGGCCGCCATCGCGTTCCTGAAAAAGCGTATCACGCAACGAGGTGAACGACCGAACCAGATTTCCTTGTGCATCTTTTATGTCGATGGTGATATGCTCGGTTGATTTTAATTCGGGTAGGACGTAATACAACACGGCTCCTGTGGCCGGGTTTACACCAGCATAGGGGTTAGTACCATCTGATGAGCCATCTAACTGGCTACCACCATTAACCAATACCACATCTTCAGGTTGATATAAGTTGAATGTTATCTCAGGCTTATGCTGGCGGATTAATGTAAGATCATCAAAAATCCAGAAAGACCGACCCGATGTGGCTGCAATCAAATCATTTTGATGAATGCGTAAATCCGTAATAGGGGTAACGGGCAAATTAAGTTGAAACGAAGACCACTCTTTGCCACCATTAAACGAAACAAATACACCTAACTCCGTACCGGCAAATAATAAATCCTTGCGCTTATCATCTTCCCGAACTACGCGGGTAAAGGCATTGTTTGCAATTCCGTTTACAATTTTTGTCCAGGTTTTTCCGTAATCCGTTGTTTTATAAATAGCGGGAGTATGATCATTAAACTTATAACGTGTTGTAGCGATGTAAGCTGTTGCTTTATCGTGGGGCGAAACTTCAATAGCATTAATCAAGCACTCGGCTAAACCAATCGGTGTTATATTCTGCCAGGTTGCACCGTTATCGCGCGTAAGCTGCACATAGCCATCATCGCTGCTGGTCCAGATTACACCTTTTTCATGTGGCGATTCCACTACATAGCTAAGTGTTCCGTAATTCTCGGCACCCACAGCTTCGTTAGTATAAGGGCCACCGCCTTTTCCTTGTTTTGATTTTTCGTTTCGGGTAAGATCGGGCGATGCTTCCGTCCACGTTTTACCCATATCCGTTGTACGCAACAACTTTTGAGCACCGTGGTAATAGGTGTTGGGTTCATGTTTCGACCAGATGATGGGGGCATTCCAGTTGAAGCGGTATTTCATGTCTTTCGCATCCATACCCAGATATTGGATGGGTGCAGCCATAATATTAGTACCTGCATGTGCTTTGGTATCTAAAACTTCAATTGTGCCTTGGTAACTTCCACCTAAAACAAAACGTGGATCATCGGGATTAAAGGCAAGGAATGCACTTTCACCACCAGCCGAATAAGTCCAACTGCGGGGTGTTATTGCCCAACCACCTAACTCGCGACTGGCAATTGAAACTGAAGTGTTGTCTTGCTGGCCGGCATAGATGCGATAGGGAAATTGATTATCGACATTGATGCGATAAAATTGGGCAGTAGGCATGTTATCCTGATGAGACCATGTTTTGCCATAGTTTACGCTTATGGCAGCCCCGCCATCGTTAGCAATTATCATATTGCGGGAGTTATGCGGATTAATCCACAGATCGTGAAAATCACCGTGTGTTCCGGAAAGGTCTTCCCACGTTTTGCCACCATCTTCTGATCGCAAGGCCGGTGCACTTAGCACATAAACTGTATTTTCATTTTTAGGATCGGCAAACACTTCGATGTAATACCAGGCCCGCTGAATCAACCGATGATCGTCACTAACACGGCTCCAACTTTCACCGGCATTGTTTGAAACAAATAAACCACCCCACTCTTTGTCGGAATCACTTTCCAACAACAAATACACTTTATCGGAATTGGCACGACTTACCGACACGGCCATCTTGCCTAACGCTTTGGGTAAGCCTGTGTGAATTTTCTTCCAGGTAGTGCCTTCATCAGTCGATTTGTATAAACCACTGCCCTCGCCCCCGCTTATTACCTTCCAGGGCAAACGACCGTATTCATTCATGGCTGCATAGAGTACACGCGGGTTGTTCATATCAAGCGATAATTCCACGCATCCGGTTTTATTATCTACGTACAACACTTTAGTCCAGGTTGTACCACCATCTGTCGATTTATAAACACCGCGTTCGCTCGTGTGGCTATAGAGTGCTCCTTGAGCTGCCACGTAAACAATGTTGGGATCTTTCGGGTGGATGGCAATGCGCGCGATGTGTTGCGTGGCATCAAGTCCAAGCTTAGTCCATGTTTTACCGGCATCGGTAGATTTATAAACACCATCGCCATGGTGCGTCATTACACCGCGTACCGCATGTTCGCCCATACCAACATAAACTACATTTGGATCGCTTTCTGAAACTGCTACCGCACCAACCGATCCGGTTTTAAAAAAGCCATCTGAAATATTTCTCCAGGTGAGACCAATATCGTCTGTTTTCCAAAGCCCGCCACCGGTAGTGCCCATGTAGTAGGTATTGATATCGCCCACTACACCCGATGCTGTTACCGACCGGCCACCCCGAAACGGCCCGATACTTCGCCATTTAGCCGGCTTGTAGATTTCGTTGAAGTCAACTGTGGCAGAAACTGATGGGCTTTGATTTTTTCTTTGTTGTGTATAGCCATAATGGGTAACACTTATGCAGGCAATAACTAATAACAGGCGCATTATGGGTTAGATTTTAAACATCAATATACTGGATATTAATAAGAGCCAAAAAAAATAAGTCGAAGCCGTTTAAAAAATACTTGATCGCCATTTTGTTGGGGCAGCGCACTTGAGTTTTAAATAAAAATTCTGTCTGACTTTAACACTCTTTTATTCAGAATAGTGTTGGCATAAAACAAAAAATCCCGGCAAGGCCGGGATTTTGATTTCTAAAGAAAGGTTTGGGATTACTTATTACCCATTTTAGCCATTTCTTTTTCGAAAGTTTCTTTGAATTTTTCGTAGTCGTAGTCAATTTTCAAACGCTCGTCTTTGCTCAGGCGCTCGTTGTATTTAGATACCAATTGATCGGCCGAAAGTTCAATGGCTACATATGTTTTGTAAGTGCCTTGTTCTGTTTTCATTAACTTTTCGCACAAGGTAGTAATGCCCGATAAAGTCTGGTCAACTACTTCGCGGTTCAAACTTTCAAAGCGTTCCTCCACTTCTTCTTTATTGTTAAACTCGCGCGAGTTTACATAGTTATCGGTAACGGTTTTAACTGTGGTGTTAATTGCCTGAGCCAATTCGTTGCGCGCATTGGTTAGGGCTTTCTTTTTAGATGTTACCTGATCCTGACTTTCGCCTATTGAGTTGGCACGGAATGCTTTGGAAGTGGTAAAATAATCCGAGCCTGAGCAGGGTACTATAACTTCCTTTTCGCCAGCAGGAATTTTTTCTTTGCCTTTACAACCGGCAATAATTATAGCAGCTGCCAGTACAGCAATTGAAACGTAGTTTAACTTTTTCATATAAGGTTTGAATTTGGTTATGCAATTTACAACAATGCAATTAACAGGCCACACCTTCACATCAATTTGATTTTACGCGCTCATATACCTGTAAATGCATCAAAATCAATCATTTTACTGCAAAATTGCGTTTAGCAGTTCGGGTAATTTTTCATTGTTTAATGTTTCCAGCGATTTATTATAAGCTTCCTGACTGGACCGTTCGAAATCCAGGCTAAAGCCTTTTATACGATCTAAGGTGGTGGCGTAAATTTCTTTATTGTCGCGCGCAGTAGATACCTTGATTACTGCCGTAACGTAGGTAATGAAAATACTTCCGGATTGTGTGCCCCGTTCGGAGTTTGCATCTACATCCAGCCACAGTTCGGCCTTAGCCCGATCATCGGTAAACTCAAAGCCTGAGTTAGCAAGGTAATTTTTAATCCGGTTGGTAAGCTGTTGATTGGATTTAGTTACGCCTAAACTTTTTTCGATGGCTGTTACGTAAACAAGCGGTCGTTGTACTTTCATTAATACCACCGCTTTGGGCACTACCATTTTTTGCGCTACCAGCGAGTAGATTTCATCCTGGGTTTGTCCTGCAAAACTCATCATATCAACCTTCACACCTACGGTTTGCTCCATATCGCGCGAGCTGATTTTAGTAAGTAGAATTTTTACCTGCCCGTTGGCATCGGTTTTATAAGTAGGAAAAACATCTCCGGCTCCTTTTTCGAAGGCCGCAGCCAACGGTAAATCGGCAATTGGTTTTCCGGAGGCTTTATCGGTAACGCGCGCCAACACCGAAAGATCATTCTGGGCAAGCCTGCGATTCAACATCATCTCTTTCGGATCGGTCGTTAGGGAAATTTTATCTAATAAGAGTTGCATGCCGGCAACAATTTCGTTGGTGAGTAAAATTTCTTTGCCCTGATACTCCAGGCGGATGGGCTCGTCTAAGTATTTTTCAATGGCCCTAAAACCCTGGTAATAAAATCCGAGCGACAGTACCGGTTCACCGTTGCGCTCGGCTTCTTTTGCTTTGGTGAAAAAATCTAACCCAAGTGTAATGGCATTGCGCTTTTGCTGATCTTTAATCTCTTTATACCGCTGTTTGCTTAGTTTGTAGTAAACCCAATAATTCAAATCATCTTCCCACGCCCCGGCTTGTTCAAACTCCTGAATTTCATCGGCTGCGGTGGTTTGTATTATCTGCTCGTACTTTTCCTGAAACTCCTTGTTATTATCAATCTGCGTAAGCAACGAGGTGGATGATACATTTACTTTTATTTGCGATACAAGGTCTTCCAAGGCACTTTTCTTAGCCGATTGGATATAATTGTTGGTACCCATTTTGGCGCTGTGACCAACACCGGTATAATACCCCGATAACTCCGGTTTAGCTGCTAACCAATCGGGTTTGGGGTTTTGCAGGTTCGATTTAAGGCTGGTATTAATTGAGGGGCTGCAACCGGCCACTAAAAGACTTATAAATAATAAACGTTTCACAAATTAAAAGCTGCTTGATTATCGTTAGAGCGAATATACCATATCTATGCCAAATGCAGGTTTTAAAACCGGAGTAAGGCTAAATACGGTAGCAAGAAACATGATTTCTGATAATATTTTTTAATTTTAATCGATTAAACCTTACAACGATGAAGCGAGTTATTTGGGTAGTTTGGATTGGTTTGATAAGTACCGCTTGCCAGGAAAGTGAAAACACCTCGGAGTTTACGGGCAATGAGATAACCTATGCCTTGCAACAAGGTTCGGAATATGTTGTATCCGGCACAGTTGTTTTTAAAGAACGAAGGGATGGAACGGCCTCAGTAGCTGTTTCCTTAACGGGAACCGATGGCACGGATAAATTACCCGTGCATTTACATTTGGGCGATTTGAGTGCTGCCGATGCGGATATAGCCGCTCTGCTAAACCCGGTTGACTCAAGAACCGGGAAAAGTGAAACACTACTTACCCGCCTTGCCAATGAAACCGAAGTAACCTATACCCAGCTTTTACAATTGGAGGCCTGCATTAAAATTCATTTAGCCGATACCGGCCCGGGCCGCGATGTAATTCTGGCTGGTGGAAACATTGGCCAATCGTTTACAAAATCCATAACCAGTGGCAGAACCGGCTTAGGGGTTTGTAAGAGTGAATGATGAATAAAAGGCGGCTTAAGCAAATAAATCTGCAGGGCCGGAATAAGAAATGCAATACAACAGGCAAAAGTGCTAAGGACATTGGACGAATCTAAAATCGGAAAATTCTAAATCACGGGTCTCATTTTTAGGTTCAACTTTGGTAGCTTCAATTACAGTTTTAGTTCCGTTTATCCGCTCAATAATTATCTCAAGAGGAATCCCTTCAAATCTACCATCCAGCAGTTTGGTATTTCTGTTCGCTTGTAGAGAGGCAAAAACCTTTAAAGCCCCAACCACCGGCAATATCTTTCATTTCCTCATTAGAAAGTTTGCTCTGCTTAAATTCTTGTAAGGTTTTCATAGACTTGATGCTTGAATTTTACCTACTCTTTCACTTTTCGGCATCCGCGACAGAAAAAACTGTGGTGTAATTTAGAAATTAACAATCCAGCAATACTGGACTGGTTTACCATTGCCAAACGAATGTAGTATATTTAAAGTTAATGAATACCGATAGCAGACTCGAAATCCGCAGCAAAGAAGTACAGGAAATTATTGGGCAGGTACCCAGTGGATTGATCCGCTGGGGCATAACGGCAATCTTTCTGGTTATGCTGGCGCTGCTATGTGTTACCTGGTTTATTAAGTACCCCGATTTGCTTACGGCTCCCGTAGTTATTACCACCACTCCGGCACCGGTAAACTTAGTGGCAAGAACGAGTGGCCGCATTCAATTGCTTAAACCAGATCAAGCCTCTTGCCTGGCCGGAGATGTTGTGGGTCTTATTCAATCCAATGCCAACCTGCAAGCTGTTTTGGAGTTGGAGAAAGAGGTTGTAAATGGGTTATCCATTTCACTTTCTGGTTCTGTAGGTGAATTACAACTTTACCTATCCGCATTTACGCAAGCGCAAGTAAATTATAGCGTGTTTACCCAAACGGCAGCGTTTGATAAGCAGATTGAACAGTTAAGTAAACAGTTGAATACTTACAAAAAATTGAACAAGGCCTTACTTGCCCAGCAACAGTTAGCCAAACAAGAATTGCAGTTAGCCTTGCAAAAATTTAAAACCGACTCCATTTTATTTGAACAAAAAGTATATGCGACTCATTTATTTTCTGGTTGTATTAATCTGTAACATTTCTGTGGCCTGGTGCCAAACCGGAGATATATCCGGTAAAATATTAGATGGCCAAACGCTCGAGCCACTGCCCTTCGCCCATGTGTTTGTAAACAACACAACACGGGGCATCACTTCCGATGCGGATGGTAATTTCAACTTGAAGAATGTGCCCGTTGGTGCGCACGAGTTAATTTTTTCGTACGTGGGCTACCAAACATTTCAAAGTAAAGTTAACGTTACCCCGGGGCAAGCGGCAACCATTACTGTCCGCTTGATGCAAACACTACAAGAATTAGCGGAAGTAGAAGTAAAAGCTACACGCGATAAAGAATGGTTGAAACAACTACGTACGTTTGAAAAGATTTTTTTGGGTGAACCATTTACATCAACCTGTAAAATTAAAAATCCCTGGGTACTTGATTTTGCTTCCGGTAATTCAAAGGTTTTTATTACCAAAGCTTCGGCCCCAATTGAAATAACAAATAATTATTTAGGCTACACGGTTCTGTTTCATCTTAAACATTTTCAGTCTGGAAGCCAGGGATATTCCATTGATGGCCATGCTTATTTTAAAGAATTAAACGACCCTGCCAAAACTGAATTATGGGCCGCTAACCGGGCCCAGGTTTATTCAGCATCAGACCGGCATCTATTCAAATCTATTTTAAGTAATCAGGCTACTCAACAAGGTTACAGACTTTACATCGACAAACCGGGAGCCGTTGATGTTAATACCCGATCTGACCGGTTTTACTCGGAAGTTGGAAAAAAAATAGTGGCGTATAGCACAAAAAATATCGCAACTCCAACCAGCCAGCCTTATGAATATATAATTCTGTTGAACGGACGAACGGAAGTTCATTATTTAAACAAACCTGGAACAGTTAAATATTACAAGGATATGCCAGGGGCAGTATCGTGGATTGAAGCGCGGGGAAATCAGGTTCGGGTTAATAATAACGGAGTAGTGTTGAATACAAGCGATGTGATTTATTCCGGTGAGCTGAGTAATTATCGGGTAGGCAACCTACTACCGCTGGATTACCAACCTGATCAGTTATTAAAATCGGGACTATCTGTTACCAACCCACCATCTCTAACAGAAAAAGTTTACATCCATACGGATAAGCCTTACTACTATCCGGGCGAAACCATCTGGATGAAAGCTTATTTGAATTATAGCCAGCCCGGTTTACGCGATTCGTTAAGCAAGGTATTGTACATCGAACTAATCCATGCATCAAAAGAAATTAATCAACAAAAGATTGTAAAAATTGACGATGGTTGGGCTGCTGCTGATTTTGTACTTCCAGCCACCTTACCTGCCGGCAATTACATGATTCGGGCATACACCAATTGGATGCGAAATTTTGGAGAGCCATGCTTTTCACTTAAGCCCGTTCCGGTTTTAAATCTAAACGAAAAATTAGAAAGAGATATTTACCCTGTTGCCGTAACCGATAGTTCATTAAGTATAGTTACCGGGCGGGAAAGTTATAAGCCTCGTGAAAAGATTGAATTAACCATTTATGTGCAGGACGAAAATAAACTGCCTGCACTTGCAAACCTATCTGTTTCAATAACCGATGAAAAACAAGTTGCCCCTCTAAAAGAGGAAGAAACCATTATTACAGGACTTACGCTTCCCCGTTTACCAAAACCGGCCGTGTTTGCCTACCCTGTTGAGCAAGGAATTGTACTCGCAGGCATTTTTAAAAACGATAAACAAAAACCTGAACGTACAAACCTGATGGTAGTGGTGGGAAAGGTTGCCGATTTTTTTATGGTTGATACGGATACAAAAGGGAAATTCATTTTAAACGGACTTCAGTTTTATGATAGCCTTGAGTTTGCATTTCAGGCAAAGGATAAGCGCGGTAAACCTTACGGTAGTATTTTGTTAGACGTTAGAGAAGTTCCACCAATTTCAACAATAAGAACCTACAAAAGATTATCAATAAGTGATAGCCAATTACCTCAACGAATGGGTACTCAATTTGAAATGGATAAAGACGCCACTCTACTGGAAGAGGTAACCGTTGAGGCAAATCGGGTGGAACCAATACCTACCGAGGTACAGCATAAAATTTTTGGTAAGCCCGATCATGTAGTAAAAGGCGAGACCCTCGTTAATAGCGGAGCTTCTAATCTGGCCGTGGCCTTACAAGGAAAAGTACCGGGAATGATTATTACTCCAACTGTGGGTGCTCGGGGAACCACCTATAAAATTTTTATTCGAGGTGTCTCCTCTGTATTATTAAGTAAGGAACCTCTCGTGCTGATTGATGGAGTGCCGGTTGGAGGAAGTTCTGAAGCTACCACAAAACGAGATGAAAATGGCAATATTACAGAGTTGGGTGAATTAGGTGATACAGCCGGGGATAGGTTAAACATTATTGATCCGAATATGATTGATCGCATAGAAGTTACAACCAGAGTAAACAGTTTGTATGGCGATGCCGGACGTAATGGAGTCATTGCCATCTTCACAAAAGCAGGCGCCACTAAAAGATCGCATTTGATAGATTTAAAAACAGTAGATGTTCATAAAGTTTCAGGGTATAGTTCACCACATGAATTTAAGTCGCCAGATTTCAGCAACCTCACAACAAATAAAGAAAAACCAGATTACCGATCCACCATTTATTGGAATCCAAATTTGAAAACGGATGATACCTCCGGAACTTGTTCTGTTTCGTGCTTCGCTGCAGACTTGCCGGGAAGATACCGAGTTGTTGTTGAGGGCATAACGCAATCCGGCAAACCCATTCGTGCAGAATCGGTAATTTTGATTCAAAATGAATAATGATTTCTAATCAGGAGCAACGTTACACCCGCTACTTCTTTCACCTCGCATTTTTAGGTACCAATTATCACGGGTGGCAGCGGCAATCCAATGCCCACAGCATTCAACAGGTACTGGAAACAGCAATCAGTCAACTTCTAAAAGAACCGGTAAGCATTATGGGGTGTGGCCGCACCGATACGGGTGTGCACGCCAGTCAGTTTTATTTTCATGCCGATCTAATTCGTTGGGAATTTGATTTGTTGTTTCGGTTGAACAAAGTTTTACCACCCGATATGGCTGTTTATGAAATACTGCCCATGCAACCCAATCAGCATGCCCGCTTCGATGCTATTCAACGACAGTATGACTTTTACATTCATACCTACAAAGATCCGTTTCTAAACCCGATCAGCACCCAGGTTGAAAGTGTGGACTGGAATATTGATAAAATGAAGCAAGCTATTGCATTGCTTATGCGCTACGATGATTACCGGGCCTTTTGTAAAACACCTGATGGGTATGAAAACACACGCTGCAAGGTTTCAGGTGTTAACTTATTTATAAACCCTATGGGTGATCGTATGCGCTTTCAGATTTCGGCTGATCGGTTTTTGGGGAGAATGGTACGCTTGCTAATGGGCAAACTTTTAAAAATTGGTGCCGGCATTTTAAGTATAGATGAGTTCGAAAGTTACTTCGTTGAAAAGGTGCCACCTGCAATTTGGGATCCGGCATTTCCGCAAGGTTTACACTTAAGTAAAGTGAACTATCGGTATTTAAACCAACCGATGCGTTCTAACTTTGACGCGATACAGGGTGGCGAGACTTGGATAAATCTGTTAGAAGGTAGCAATTAAGCAGTCGGCAGTAAAGTGCTGCCTACTGCTGTCTGCCAACTGCTTACTTACTTATACTGTTCTCGTCTTTTTAAAAAAGTAATACGATACAATTAACACCAAAAGAAAGGCAACGGGTGCAAACCACGGTGTTTGTGTCGCTAAATGGGTCCACACTGCGCCAATAAACGTAAATCCAAAGCCCGCATACGTCCATTCTTTTACATTAACCGGTACGGGTGCCATCAATGCTATAGCACCTACTAATTTGGCTATGCCCAGCATCATCATAAAATAAATGGGAAACCCGATTTCTGTAAAATTACTTTTCATCTCCTCGCTGGTCAGGTACATAATACCGCTCATGGCCATACCGGCAGCCACCAAACCGGTAGCCAGCCAATACACAATTTTGTTTCGTTTCATAGTCAGTTTTTTTTTGAGATTGCAAATCTGGGCCCGGAGTAGTTTACAATTGCTATGGGTTTCCTTTTAGAAACCAGTTTCCTTCAGGAAACTAATGACGATGTTTTTAGGTTTATTTATCAAATTTGAATCCTATGCACGATACGCTGATACCAACTGAAGAAACCACCGAAGCACAAGACCATGCTGAAATTAGTTGCAGCGAACAAAATCAAAAGATTTTGGCTGCACGCGATGTAATGGAAATTTTAAGCGGCAAATGGAAAATTCAGATACTGGCAGCCCTTATGTTTAAAGGCAACATGCGCTTTATGGATTTATTGCGAATGGTAAACGGAATTGGCGCCAAAATGCTTTCGAAAGAGCTGCACGACCTGGAGGCAAACCGCTTGGTAAAACGTACTGTTTTACCCACCAAACCCATTACAGTTGATTATGCCATTACGCCTTATGGCAAAACGTTACGCAGCGTAATTAATACCATTGTAAGCTGGGGCATTAAGCATCGTAACACAATAATGCGCGAGGAAGAATAAGTTTTTCAAGTAATATTGTCTTTCGGTCTGTGGGACACAGACCAAAAGGAAAGTTTAGTCTGTGGATACACAGACCGAACGACAAGCCCGAAGGAGTGTACCGAACAGATGAGTTGGAGGATTTCTGATAATACTTAATCAAAAATCCAGTGGCACCAGATCTATTGCTCGTTTTTTTAAAATACCAACTTCGCGGAAACGATAACCAACCAGCATTTTAAATACCGAACTGTTACTGGTAAATCGGATATCATCAAACCGGATATCGCGCGATTGGGTAACGTAACTCATGCCCGCAAAAAGCCGATCGCTGTTATAGCCAATAGCCAGCCGGATATCAGCATACGTATTTATGGATATATCATACCGTTCTGGTCGGCCGGCAGGTTTATAATAAATCCAATGATGCGCGGGGCCTAATGCCAGCGATGCATTTAAAAAGAAAGATCGATACACTAAACTGAACGAATAGCCCGGTGCCAAACCAAGTGTTGTATAGCGCATTTCATTAAAGGCGCCATCAACAGGAAAAAAATCCCGGTACCGGTTACCTAAAATGGTTGAGTCAGAGCGAAGCCGAACATTATTCAATGTGCCGGTAACTACAAACGATCCACCGCTTTTTAACTGGCGTTCGGAAAAATTGTAGGCCGATCGCAACGAAAACTTTTCGTGGTTTACAATATAAATTCCGTTTACACCGGTGTTAGTCATTTCAATATCAGGTCGCTTTGTAAAATCAGCATCGGTAGTTACCAGTCGGTTTGGATCGGCTATGTAAAAACCTGTGTACTTTTGGTTGTAAACATCGCCACCCCAGTTTTTGCCCAAGAAGTTAGCATGTAAATCGCGCACGTCCGATTCGCCATACGTGGCGCGGCTTTTTTCTTTTAACGGAATAGCGGTGGCTAATTCAACGGCCACTTCAAAAACATAAAACCCCATGCCCACTGCAAACGAATTGTTAGGGCGGTAGTTCAATACTTTAGACCGGTCGGTTCGTGAACTGATATCAAAAAAAAGGCTGCGCTGCTTAATTACAGGCCATAAAAAAAAATTATCAGGAAAGCGCTGCACGTAGTTACTCCGCAGCGAATCGGCCTCGCTTTGCGCCATCACCTTTATTGAAAGTAAGCACAGCAGTACAACCAGGCGCATGCTTTTATAAAATGTACTCGCTTAAATCTTTATTTTTTACCAACCCACTTAACTTTTCCTGCACGAGTTGGCGGGTAATCTGTAGCTGCGTGTTAGCTGCAATTTTATCGGGCACATCAAACAAAAATTCATTCAATAGTTTACTCATTACAGTGTGCAGCCTGCGTGCACCAATGTTTTCAATCTCTGCATTTATTTCGAAAGCCGTTTTGGCAATTTCATCCACTGCTTCGTTATCAAAAAATACACTTACTCCTTCTGCTTCAAACAATGCCTGGTATTGGCGGGTTAAAGCATTTTTGGGTTCTTTTAAAATCCGCACAAAGTCTTCTTTGGTAAGATTGGTTAACTCTACGCGAATTGGGAAACGACCCTGTAATTCCGGAATAAGATCGGAGGGTTTGGAAATATGAAACGCGCCTGCAGCCACAAACAAAACATGATCGGTTTTAATAACACCATACTTCGTATTAACCGTACTTCCTTCTACAATGGGTAACAAATCGCGTTGCACACCTTCGCGACTTACATCGGGGCCACCTTTTTTGGAAGCACCGGTAGCAATCTTATCAATCTCATCAATAAAAATTATTCCTGCATCTTCCGCCCTGCGAATGGCTTCTTCTTTTACTTCTTCCATATCAATGAGCTTAGCTGCTTCTTCTTCCAATAAAATTCTGCGGGCTTCGGCTACACTCACTTTTCGCTTGCGTGGTTTCTTGGGCATCATTCCACTTAGCATGTCCTGCAGGTTCATCATCGAAACTTCGTCCATAACACCGGCACCAATCATGCCCACGCCCGGGTTACCACTTTGTTTGATGTTGATTTCAATCTTGCGATCTTCCAACTCGCCATTTTTAATCTTTTCGCGAAAGAGGTTACGGGTGCGCTCATTCAATTCTACATCGGTGGTTGGTTCGCTTCCGTTTTCTTCGGTTGTAACCGCAAAACCAGTGGGTTTGGAGCGCATGGGTGGAATGAGTGCATCCAAAATAATTTCTTCCACCGCGTGCGCTGCTTTTTCTTTCACCTCTTCTTTTTTGCGCGCCTTTACCATGTTTACCGATTGCTCTACTAAATCGCGCACCATACTTTCTACATCGCGACCTACATACCCTACTTCTGTAAACTTGGAAGCCTCCACTTTCACAAACGGTGCATCCGCAATTTTTGCCAGCCTGCGGGCAATCTCGGTTTTACCTACACCCGTTGCACCGATCATCAAAATATTATTGGGAACAATCTCGCTTCGCATCTCGGACTTTACATGCATTCTACGCCAGCGATTACGCAGGGCAATAGCCACATTGCGTTTAGCTTCGTATTGCCCTACAATATACTTGTCGAGTTCTTTAACGATTTGTTGAGGAGTGAGATAGGTTGAATTCATTTGTTAATAGTGGCTGGTTGCTTGTTACTGGTTGCTTGTAGATTATGTTATATTGTTTAAGTGTTGTCTGTTGTTGATACTTTCACTCGCTTTTGGCTGTCTTATTCAATTATTGGATAACTCTATACGAGCGACCAGAAGCCAGCAACCAGCAACTTATCAAGATTTCACCTCCTGCAACACAAACTCTACCGGCTTGGCTACTTTATCTTTCAGCAAAGCGATTTTCAAAACTTCTTCTACCGAAGTTACATAATGAAACGTAAGGCCTTTAATGTAAGTCTTCTCAATTTCAAGAATATCGCGTTTGTTCTTTTCACTTAAGATAATCTCCTTTATTCCGCTACGTTTGGCTGCGAGTATCTTTTCTTTGATCCCACCCACCGGCAAAACTTTTCCGCGCAACGTTATTTCACCGGTCATCGCTACTTTATCTTTCACTTTGCGCTGCGTAAAAATTGAAGCCAGCGAGGTAAGCATGGTAATGCCTGCCGAAGGCCCGTCTTTTGGTACAGCACCTGCCGGTACGTGAATATGTAAATCGTATTGCTGAAACATCCGATGATCAATACCAAATGTCGCGGCATTTGATTTGAGATAGGAAAGTGCGGCCATTGCCGATTCTTTCATCACCTCGCCCAACTGGCCAGAGATAGTTAGCTGACCTTTACCGCGACTAAGACTTGATTCTACAAAAAGAATATCGCCACCTACCTGCGTCCACGCCAAACCCGTTACCACCCCGGCTATTTCGTTGCCCTGATAAAGTTCTTCCTCAAAAATTTCCGCGCCTAATACTTTTACAACGTAAGCAGGTGTTATGTCTTGCTCAAATTCTTCCTCCATTGCTACCGATTTGGCTATGCTGCGCACTACCGAACCAATTTTTCGTTCTAAGTTACGCACGCCCGATTCGCGGGTGTAGGCTTCAATTATTTTCAGCAGTGCTTCTTTGCTAAACTTAGCATCTTTTGCTTTCAACCCGTGTTCGGTCAATTGTTTGGGTACAAGATGTTTTATAGCGATCTGAAGTTTTTCTTCAACGGTATAGCCTGTTAATTCAATAATCTCCATCCGATCGCGTAATGCTGGATGAATAGTATCTAACGAATTAGCCGTAGCCACAAACAACACTTTCGATAAGTCGTACTCCACTTCCAGGTAGTTATCCCCAAAAGCATTGTTCTGTTCCGGATCTAACACTTCCAACAAGGCCGATGAAGGATCGCCCCGAAAATCGGAGCGCACTTTATCAATCTCGTCCAAAATAAAAACCGGGTTGGAAGATTTTGCTTTCTTGATGTTTTGCAAAATTTTTCCGGGCATTGCACCAATGTAGGTTTTACGATGCCCGCGAATCTCGGCCTCATCATGCACACCGCCCAACGACATGCGGATGTAATTTCGCTGCAACGATTTGGCAATGGATTTACCCAACGAAGTTTTACCAACACCGGGTGGACCATACAAACAAAGTATCGGCCCCTTCATGTCCTGTTTTAACTTAAGCACAGCCAGGTATTCCAATATCCGGTTCTTCACTTTCTCTAAACCAAAATGATCTTTGTCTAAAATTTTTCGAGCTCGCTTCAGGTCAAAGTCATCGGTAGTATATTCCTGCCACGGTAAGTCGAGCATAAACTCCACGTAGTTCATGGTAACGGGAAATTCCGGTGCCTGTGGGTTTACACGCTGTAGCTTATCCAATTCTTTATTGAAATGATCGGCAGCAGCCTTGGGCCATTTTTTTTCTGCTCCGCGTTTGCGCAGTTTTTCAATTTCTTTATCGGGTCCATCAAAACCCAACTCATCTTGTAACACCCGTATTTGCTGGCGTAAAAAATAATCGCGTTGTTGCTGATCAATATCGGTATGTACTTTTTTCTGGATTTCGTGTTTGATCTCCAACATCTGAATTTCCTTCAACATGTATTGCAACAGCAAAGTACCACGATCGATTATATTGTTTGTTTCCAGAATTTTCTGTTTCTCGGCTACATCTACATTCAGGTTTGATGAGAGGAAGTGTATGAGAAAGCCCGTACTTTGTATGTTATCCAACGCCACTTGTGCCTCTTGTGGAATTTCCGGATTGAGTCTTAAAATTTTGGTTGCCGCATCTTTTAACGATTGTACTAAGGCTTTTACTTCTTTGCTTTCCAGATCAAGTGCAGGCTCGGTCTGTAAATCGATACGGGCCGTCATAAACGGTTCGTCTTGTACAAACTCGCGAATCTGAAACCGGTTTTTACCTTGAATGATAATGGTAGTATTACCATCGGGCAAAACCAGCATTTTGATGATGCGCGCTACCGTACCAAACCGATATAAATCTTCCATTCCGGGTTCTTCGGCTTGTTTATTTTTTTGTGCGATTACACCAATAATGCGATTGCCCTGATACGCTTTCTTAATTAGGCGAATAGATTTTTGACGCGTTACCGTGATGGGTATAACCACACCTGGAAACAAAACAGTATTCTTGATTGGTAGTATCGAAAGCTCTTCCGGAAGATCTTCAGGCTTTAGATCCGATTCCTGCTCAGGGTTTATCAACTGAATCATTTCATCAGAATCTTCCTGAACCATAGGTGTTATTGCAAGGGATTTAAACATAGTATGAAGTGCCAATTTGACACAAAAAAAGGGTGTCTCCAATTATTTTTTGATCGAACGCTAATGAGTCAATCGCTATGCCAGCGTTTTTGGTTATGAGTTAAAATTATTCGATTTTTAAACAGATTAGCCATGTTAACACCTATCAAATTCAATTCAACCTACTGTTTATTAGCGCTTTTATGGATATTAATTGCGTTGGCTACACCTGTTTACGCACAAAAAGAGAAAAAAGGTTTTAAAAAAGGCGGAATGGTAAAACTAAACGATACGCTAACAACTTACAGCCAGTCTGACATATTTCTGTTTCCCAATGTAAACAAGCTTGCATTCTATTACGACAACGCAAAGCTTCAGAAAATAAGGGCGCTGGATAAGCCAGGCCAGGAAGCACAACTGTATGCTGAGTTGAGAGCCTACATCAAAAATTTCGGAATCGAAAACTTTAGTAAGAACACAGCCATGTTGTGGCGTTTGGCAAAGTTAAGCGAAGTGCATGGCCCTGCTGGCGAAGCGTTGTTGTTGTATAAACTTGTATTGAAGCATCACCAACAAGGATTGGACATTAATGAGATTTATAAGCGGCACCAGATGATCGACCCGGACAGGAAAGAAAATTATGTGCCGTTGGATTTTTATTACAAGTTAGTGGAATATCGCAAGGACATTGATACACTGCGTCCGCCACAATCGGTTTTAGTAAATATGGGTGGCTTTATTAATTCTGATAAGGAAGACTACGGCCCCACCGCAGGCAACACCGATGATCTAATACTTTTTACTTCGAAGCGAAACCAAAACTTGGATCGCAGCTATAACGAAGATTTATTCTTCAGTCGCAAAGTGGAAGATTATTGGGACGATGCCCAACCGTTTAAAAGCATTAACTCTAAATACAACGAAGGCTCTGCGTGTTTAAGCAGCGATGGCAAATCACTTT
Source organism: Cyclobacteriaceae bacterium (assembly GCA_019638395.1). Lineage (GTDB taxonomy): Bacteria > Bacteroidota > Bacteroidia > Cytophagales > Cyclobacteriaceae > ELB16-189. The sequence continues at coordinate 334,837 of JAHBTX010000003.1, read as the reverse complement.
TCTTTTCGCGCTGCGAAGCGCCCGATGGCTTTGGTAATTGCGACTTGTATGTAGCAATACTAAAAGCTGATAGCACCTGGGGTGATGTTAAAAACCTGGGCCCGAACATTAACAGTGCCGGTTGGGATTCGCATCCATCGCTAACACACGGAGGTGATACATTGTACTTTGCTTCTAACCGAGCCGGTAGTTTTGGCCTATCCGATATCTACTTTGCGGTGAAAGATAAAAAAGGCATCTGGAGTAAAGCTCAGAATGCAGGCCCTGTTATTAACACCATTCAAAGTGAGGTAAGCCCGTTTTTTCACCATAAGTTCAATGTGCTCTACTTCAGTTCAAATGGGCACCCGCTTAATTTTGGTGAGTTTGATATTTATAAATCGTACCATACAAAAGGCGCATGGAGCGAACCCGTAAACACGGGGCCTTTGGTAAATGGTGGCGGTAGTGAATATTACTTTACAATGGATTCCAAATCGGAGAATCTGTATTACGCCCGATCGGTAGAAGAAGATTTAAAAAATCTGGATCTGCATTCCTTTCCCGTACCAATGGAAGCACAACCCGAAGCGGTAACTAAACTGAAAGGAACGCTGAAAGATCCCGATGGAAAACCAGTCAAGGGAATTGTTTCCGTAATTGATTTGGATGAGGGTGTGGAAGTGGCTCCTAAATACATTCGTGATGATGGCACGTTTGATTTTAGTTTGATCAACAAACGAAACTATCTGTTAATTATTCAGGGCGATGATTTTTTCCGGATTGAAGAAATTTTCTTTATGGATGGTGAAACGGAGATTAATAAAATTGCAGAACCCATTGAAAGTAAGATTGCCTTTCAATCGCTGGAGTTTGAAAATGGTAAAGCCAACATTTTACCTGAAATGCATACCGATTTGGATAAGATTGCCAACTTCATGATCGATCACCCCAATCTGCATTTGAAAATCTCTGGCCATACCGATTCGGCCGGTAAAGAAGAAGCCAACCTGAAACTTTCGCAAGCACGGGCTGATGCCATTAAAAATTATTTGGTAACGCAGTTTAAAATTGATGCTATTCGCATTGAAGCCATTGGCTATGGTAGTTCAAAGCCTATTGTTCAGGAAATTACAGATGAGCACCGGCAGCTTAACCGCAGGGTTGAGTTTGAGATTTCGAAGCAGGAGTAACACCTCTTTTAATCACTCCGACCACAAAAGTTTAGCAAACGAGTTAGTTAAATCATTCACCTGCTGCTACTTCCTGAATCCGGTTGTCTCAATTAATCCGTTAGTAATACGAACATAACTTTTTGGTTAAGCAAAGTGGCGACATTTGTCATGTGAAAGACAACTCAACCCCTGTTTTTAACCCACATGATAATTATGATAGGAAAGATTATTCTAACCAGTGTACTCACCTTTATAGTAGGTTATTCCTGGTCGCAAACCATTTACCCTTTGGTTGAAGATGATGATGAATGTACTACACAGTACCTGGATTCTGCCACAGTAGTAAACCTGCCGTGGTTTGGAAACAACCAATTTCTATCAGACTTTCTAATCACACACGGCTATTTTGATGGAAACCCGCAAGCCAGAACAACTAATTGCCCTGAAAAATTTCTGCTTCCGGTAAACATTTTTGCGTACCGAGATAATGAAAATACACCCGCCAGCTCATTATCCGTATCAGAAATAGAGGATATCATCCTGCAAACCAATGAGCTATTTACAACTACTAATTCGCGCATAAGAATTTTTATAAAAAACATATACTTTGAAGCAAATGAAAACTACCGTACGGGTTTGCAAAGCCCGTTGCAATCAGCAACCTTGTTTGCCGCCAAAGGTTTAACATACGGAAACACCCAATACAATATTCATATCATTAGAGGTTATGGAACAGGTCATACCGCCAGAGGATTTGGCACTTTGCCCATGTACCCGAACATCCCCGGGGCCTACAAATCATGCTGGATTAAAACACACGATTTTACAGGAAGTCGAAATAGTAACGCTCAACTTGCTAATACGCTTATTCACGAACTCGGTCATAATCTCGGGTTGCTCCATACTCATAATCCCGGGCGCATATTCACAGCCCTTGGCAATAACAAATTCAATGCGCAGATTAGTAACGGATGCTACCAGGAATCTGTCAGCCGGAGCAAGCGCAATTACTGGTACGATGGGTGCGTTTCAACAAACAATATGCTTAAATCCGAAGTTAACGGTGATTTTCTTTCGGATACGGCTGCTGATCCTGGCATCAGTAAAGGTGGCGAAACCAGTGGCATTCCAACATGCAGTTATTTATGGAATGGCGATGATACTGATTTCAATGAGGATAACTGGGGGGACACCTGGGATCCGCCCACCCGGAACATCATGTCGTATGCAACAAGTTTTGAATGCCGAAATCAATTCTCAACAAACCAGATTGGAGTATTATGGTATTATGCTCAGGAGCATTTCAATTCCTATCCTGCATCACAACAAATCATAAATGGAGGAAACAGTGTAAGCTGTTCGCCACTCCCGTTCAGCACTCCTACAGGGTTTACCAATGTTACTTCCTACACCTGGTCGCATACATCAAATATTACGATTTTAAGCGGGCAAGGCACAGGCACTATTTCAACCCTTGCCAGCTCATCAGGCAGTGGTAAGTTGTTCCTGGATATTGTTACACCTTACGGAAGTTTTTGCTTAGAAAAAGCAGTTTCAGTTAATGCAACTCTTCCTGCAGCGCCCTATCCTTTAACTTATAATTCTTCGGACTGCCCCGAAATACTTTTCACTGCCGCCTATACTCCGGGCCTGTATTATACATGGCAATATTATAAGCTCCCGAATGGCCCCGTAACCTACATGCCCAACTCGTTAGATACAAAAAGAATTAATTTTTATCAAAACGGGTGGTATGCAGTTGGTGTGCAGATGGTAAATTCGTGCGGGGCTGGTTCCGTGGCATGGGTTGATATCAACATTACCTGCGGTGGAGGGTCTGGTGGGCATCGGTTTGCCTATTATCCCAATCCGGCAACAGAAAGAGCTAATCGTTAGTTTTGAGTCAACCGGCAACGGCCCCAGGGCTGTGCTGCTGTATGACGGGCTTGGTAACCTGGTGTCGGAACAAAATACATCGGAAGATCTGGTTAGAATAGAAACGGCCAATATCCCAAAAGGAAAGTATTTTCTGCATGTTGTTGAGGATGGGAAAAACCACAAAAGTCAGGTTGAAGTAAGGTAGATTTAACAACTTGACAATATGAGTGCAATATTCTTTGACTAAATTTTTTATCTATGAGAAAAATAGCTCTGTTATTATTTATACCTATTGCGGTTTTTGCCTTAACAACCCGGTTAACCGGTTGCTGTGCTTCGTATGATTGCGACAGCGGGATCGTATTTCAATTAAGGCTTATCGACAAAGATTCTGGCAAAGACCTGGTATATGACGAAAATATACCATTAGATAGTTTTAAAATAACCTCCGTAACAACGGGTTCAGAGGCAACCATCACCAGTTTGGAATCAGCAAGAACATTAGCTATATTTTTTTCGCAAACTTCCACCAAATACGAGCTGGAATTCGACTCCAGGATTATACCTTTCAATCTGGAGATAGTTACACTGGATGATGGGGATTGCTGCCCTGATTACAAGATAACAGATTTAACATCACCGGCACCTGTCCAATATATTGAGGCCGAACAGGTGTTTGAAATAAAGATTTAGAACAAAGTTTCTGAAGTCAGAAAAACAAAAGAGGGCGACAATTGCGCCCTCTTTTGTTATAGCTCATCTCAAAAATACTATGCAGTGAGTCATTCAATTTAATTGCTTAGCTGCCGGTAATCAACTTCGCTATATCATTATAGAACACAAACACCATCAGCACCAGCAGAATGGCCATACCTACTTTAATGGCATTTTCGAAAAACTTCTCTGACGGCTCACGGCCGCTTACCATTTCGTAAAGCAGGAACATGACATAACCGCCATCCAATGCCGGTATAGGTAAGAAGTTCATAAACGCTAATACCATCGAGAGTAAACCTGTCATGCGCCAGAAGTTATACCAGTCCCACGTACCGCCATACGCTTTGGCCATGCCAACAGGGCCGGATAATGATTTACGAAAGGAAATCTGACCAGTAAATATTTTCTTGAAGGCTTTTAATTGAACCGCAATAACTCCAAACGCACGCCCTGGGCCTTGTGCTATGGATTCGCCCAGCGAATAATCTACCTGTCTTTCGCCTTCAGCAGGCACAATTTGATTGGGTACATAAAAGCCAATACTGGTTTCGCCCTTAAAATATTCTTTGTACGATAATACTTGATCTCCACGTTTAATCGAAAATTGCAGCGAATCGCCTGTAAAGTTCTGAGTAATTGCTTTTAACTCATCGTGGTATGTTATTGGTTGGCCTTGCATGGCTATAATCAGATCGCCTTGTTGTAAACCGATGCGTTCGGCCAGCGTGCCTTTTGCCACTTCATCTACCAATGGGGCTCTTCTGGGCAGAATAAATAACGCCAATGCTTCCTTTCTGTCAAACTGTTCAATAAAATCTTCCGGAATAGGAATTTCAATTTCCTGATCGCCTCGTAAAACGGTGTAGGAAGAATTTTCAGAGAGCAGTACACTCGGCTTCGAAGTATCATCAAAATACTCGAACGACTTGCCATTAATCTTAATAATCTTGTCTCCGGTTTTAATTCCGATTTGCTCGGCTAACTCCAAAGCTTGCACACCACCGTGAGTATTTACATAATCATTCAAGATATACCGATCGCCATAGGCATAAGTCAATCCAATAAAAATCAGAATACCAACAATAACATTTACGATAATACCACCCATCATTACAATCAGGCGCTGCCAGGCCGGCTTAGAGCGAAACTCCCACGGCTGGGGTTCAGTTTTCATCTGCTCCTTATCCATACTTTCATCCACCATGCCGGCAATTTTCACATAACCGCCCAACGGGAACCAACCAATTCCAAACTCGGTATCGCCTTTCTTATACTTCACCAACGAGAAGTTAAGCACATTGGCCATTGGGAATAAGAAGTCGAAAAAGAGGTAGAACTTCTCAACGCGAATGTTGAACATGCGGGCGGTGATGTAATGACCCCACTCGTGTACTGCTATTAAAATTGAAAGACTCAGCAATAGCTGGGCCGTCATAATTGCTCCTTCCATCAGTTAATCAGTTCTTTGGCTTTAATTCTCGTTTCCTTATCCGTATTTACGTAATCCTCAAAGGCAGGACTGGGCACGTAACTTATTTTATTCAAACATTTCTCAACTACTTCCGACATCTGCAAAAAGCCGATGCGATCTTGCAAAAATTCCTGCACGGCAATTTCATTGGCTGCATTCAGTACACACGGCATATTGCCTCCCCTACCCATAGCCTCGAATGCGAGTGCAAGATTACGAAAAGTTTCGGTATCGGGCTTTTCAAACGTAAAGGCCGGGTACTGGGTGAAGTCAAACCTTGGAAAACTACTTTTTATACGATTAGGGTAACTCATTGCAAATTGAATGGGTAAACGCATATCGGGCAGGCCCAGTTGCGCTTTAATGGAACCATCTTCAAACTGAACGAGTGAATGAATGATGGATTGTGGATGTACCACTACCTCCACTTGTTCTGGTTTTAGACCAAAAAGCCACTTTGCTTCAATTACTTCAAGGCCTTTGTTCATGAGGGAAGCTGAATCGATTGTTACTTTAGCACCCATTGTCCAGTTGGGGTGTTTTAGTGCTTGCACTTTAGTTACGTGTTCCAGTTCACTTTTTTTCTTTCCCCGAAAGGGGCCACCAGAAGCGGTGAGAATAATTTTTTCAATCGGATTATGAAACTCACCCACCAAACATTGAAAAATGGCCGAGTGCTCTGAATCAACCGGATAAATGTTTACACCTTTTTCGCGCGCAAGCCGCGTAATTAGTTCGCCCGCCACCACCAATGTTTCTTTGTTTGCCAAGGCAATATTTTTACCAGCTTCAATTGCTTTAATGGTTGGCTTTAAACCCGAATAACCCACCAGGGCTGTAAGCACCAGATCAATAGATTCCATCTGCACCACCGAAGCCAGTGCATTTTCGCCTGCATAAACTTTTATATCCAGTGGTATCAGCGCTGCTTTAACTTTTTCGTAATGGGCATCATCTCCAATAACAACGGCATTGGGTTTAAACTTAACAGATTGTTCGATGAGTAAATCAGCATTACGCTGAGCAGTTAAAACCTCCACTTCAAACACATCCGGGTGTGCTGCAATAACTTCGAGCGCTTGAGTGCCGATAGAGCCGGTGGAGCCGAGGATGGCGATTTTCTTTTTATCAGACTGCAATTGACTTGTGATTAGTGAGTTTAGATTTAGGGATTGTTGATTTGAGGAACTACTCCATATTACGTTTGGTTGTTTCAATTGACTTCACAAAGATTGACATCAACTCATTACATTCTTTTAATGTGGAATGTTCGGCCTGCAGGTAACCTGATCCGGAAAGTATTCTCAGGCAATTATACGACTCCCGAAGTTCTTTCAACACTATCCCAAGTTTGTGAACAAAATCTTTTTTTGACTCTGCACCCAAAGCTTCACCATAATTCAACGCAGGTGAAGTTGTATATCTCAAAAGCTGACCAGTAAGATGATTCACAACACGATCTTCGGGAAGTTCATTTATCAGTCTAATTATCAAAACTGAAAAATCAATCAATCTGCTTTCAAGTTCTTTGTTCGTCATAGTAACTCCGTTTAAAGTCTAAAATCACTGATCAAAAATCATTAATCATAAATCAAACTTCAACAGACCAATCTCATCCGCAATCTTTCTATCATTACTCAACCGCGGCACTTTATTTTGTCCACCCAGCTTTCCTTGCGATTTCATATATTCGATAAATGCATTTCGCTTAAGCGGAGTAATTTTAAGTGTTCGCAAAATATTTCCTGTAATCAGATCATCGTAATAAACATTCAACGCACGCAATTGGTTATCTAACTCCAAAGCAAATACCGCTAAATCTTTTGGTGGAATTGCAAACTCAATTAACCACTCGTGGTGAGGCATGCCTTCGGTTGGTGCTACATGGGGTGCCACGGTAAACTCTACCAATTCTACTTCCGAAAACTTTTGCATGGTAAACTTCATAGCCTTTTCAACTTCTTCACCAATTACGTGCTCGCCAAAGGCCGATATAAAATGTTTTATTCTTCCGGACACCACCAACCGATATGGATCTTTCGAAACAAATTTTACCATATCGCCAATAGAATAACCCCACAGGCCGGCATTGCTATTAATAATCAATGCATAATTTTTTCCCAACTCAACTTCTTCAATGGAAAGCCTGCGTGGGGTTTCGTTAAAGTATTCATCGGCCGGAATAAACTCATAAAAAATTCCGTTGTTAAGCAGCATGAGCAGGCCATCTGCATGTTGCGAATCCTGGTATGCAATAAAACCTTCCGATGCCGGGTAGGTTTCAATCGAATCAATTTTTTTTCCAATAGTATCGAATAGCTTGGCGCGATACGGCTCAAAGTTTACACCGCCATATACAAACACCGAGAAGTTGGGAAACACATCTTTAACCTTCTTGCCGGTGCGCGCCACAATCCGATCGAAATACATTTGTGCCCACGGGGGTATGCCCGAAATCAGCGTCATGTTGGCGCAAAGCGTTTCGTCAATGATCTTCTCTAATTTTTCTTCCCAGTCTTCAATGCAATTGGTAGCATAGCTTGGTTTCTGATTGGTTCGTAAAAAACCGGGCACCATGTGGTTGCTGATGCCCGAAAGTCTTCCCGTTTTAATACCAGCTATTTCATCTAACTCGGGGCTACCAGAAAGGAAAATAAGACTACCATCCAGAAACGAAGCATTACCGGTTTCGTGCACGTAACTTAAAGTTGCATTGCGCGCACTAATGAAATGACCGGGTGCTGATTCCTTGGAGATGGGAATATATTTGGTACCCGAGGTGGTGCCCGAAGTTTTGGCAAAGTAAGCAGGCTTGCCTGGCCACAACACATCGGGTTGGCCCTTCAATACTTTTTCAATGTAGGGCTTCAGTTCCTCGTAATCGCGAATGGGTACTTGCTTCTTAAAATCATCATAGGTTTTAATTGCCTCAAAACCATGATCGTGCCCGAATTGTGTAGGTCGGGCCGCAAAAACCAGTTGCTCAAGTGTTTGTGTCTGGTAATAACCTGGTCGCATCGACCATTTTTTGGTTTGGCCGGCAATGTAACTTGCAAAAGGCCTGGCGAGCAAAGCACGAATCCCCATAGACTACAAAAATAAGGTTATCCTTTGCAGCTTCAAACAACTGACAAACCTTCCGGTTTACGGGGTTTGGGATAATTTTTGTCTAAGGATTGACAAACTTTACCGAATTGAAAAACATCTCAAGTACCTGATTCGTTTTAAAATGAAATTCTGAAAGGCTATGAATACGCTTAAGATCGTTGTAATTGGATTTCTATCCGGAATGGCCGGAGCTTATACTTTCTACTCCTATCAACACGAAAAAACATCGCGCCAGCAACAGCAGGCGCAATTTCAGGTAACCAATTATACGCCTGTAGAAACCTATCGCCCTAACATCGTTCAGCCTACTGAAGCGCCACGCATGGCTGAATCGGTTGATTTTAGTTATGCCGCCACCAAAGCCACACCAAGCGTAGTTTATATCAATAGCATTTCGCAAGGGAGATCATACAACCAATGGGATTGGTTTTTTGGAAGCAGTGGGCCTCAAACACAAGTAAGCAGCGGATCGGGTGTTATCTTCTCTGCCGATGGCTACATTGTTACCAATAATCACGTAATTGAAGCAGCAGAAAAAATTCAGGTATTGTATAATAAAAAACAATACGAAGCAGAACTGATTGGTACCGACCCCTCTACTGATCTGGCTGTGCTGAAGATAAAAGAATCTAACTTACCAGCTATTACGCTGGGTAGTTCCAAAAATCTACAGGTAGGCGAATGGGTAATAGCAGTAGGCAATCCGTTCTCGCTTTCATCCACCGTTACGGTTGGAGTGGTAAGTGCGAAAGGCCGTAAGATTAATATAGTGGACGATCGCTTTCCGATTGAATCATTCATTCAAACCGATGCAGCTATTAACCCCGGCAATAGCGGTGGTGCATTGGTAAATAAAAATGGCGAGCTTGTAGGTATTAATACCGCCATACTATCGCGCACGGGTTCTTATACCGGTTATGCCTTTGCGGTGCCCATTGATATTGTCAGAAAGTCGGTTGAGGATTTAATTAAATATGGTACGCCACAAAAAGCGATTTTTGGTGGTAAAGTTGTAGAGCACGACTTTTCGAATGCCCGCAAGTATGGATTGGATGAAAACGTGAAAGAGTTTAAAGGTGTAATTGTAGGTAAAGTAGAACGCAACGGAGCAGCCGCTACTGCTGGTTTGCAGGAAGGCGACATCATTACCAAAATCAACAGCGTTGAAATTAACAGCGAAAGTGCTTTCGAGGAAGAGTTGGCTTATCGCTACCCGGGCGACAAGATTACAGTTACCTACTTGCGTAATAATAAACCTGGTACAACTTCGCTAACCCTGTTGAATAAAAAAGGAGATACTAGCGTAACCAAGCGGGTTATTTACAATGATGCCACGTTGGGTGCCAGTATGGAAGCCGTTGACTATGGGGTGAAGGTGTTTAATCTGAAAGATGGCGGCTTATTAAAGCGCATTCAGATTCCCGAGAATTATACCATCATTCAGATAAATCGCAAGCAGGTTAAAAACCCAAGCGATGTGATAGAATTCTTTAATAACTACAAAGGGCGCGTTTACTTATACGGTATAAATGGATCGAAGCAAGAAATGCAGCTTTCGTTCTATCTGCAATAAGCAGATCAGGCAGTCATACGTTGCTTAAACTTTTTGGTAAGATCTTCCACGCTGTTTTTGAAGTTCACATCGGTCTTCATCATATCTTCAACCGATTCGAGGGCATGTATAACCGTGCTGTGATCGCGGCCACCAAAGTTTTCACCAATCAGCGCAAGCGTTAATTGTGTGTAGCGTTTGCAGAAATACATGGCTACCTGGCGCGGAATTACAATTTCGCGCTTCTTTACCTTGCTCTTCATCTGATCCAGGCCTACTTTGAAATAATCCGCAACTGTTTTTTGAATGTAATCCACGCTCACATCCGATTGAATTTCTTTTACGATGTTCTTAAGAACTTCTTTGGCAAGTTCCAGATCAATATCTTTTTTAAGCAGGGTTGCATGAAACAACAACGAATTGAGTACACCTTCCATATCGCGCAGGTTGGTATCTACACTGTATGCCAGGTATTCTGCCACTTCGGTAGGGATTTCAATTCCATCCGATTGCATTTTATTGTTGATGATGGCGAGCTTGGTTTCAAAATCAGGTTCTTGCAAATCGGCTGTTAAGCCCCACTTAAATCGCGATAATAAACGCTCCTGAAATCCTTTCAAATCGCGGGGCGGGCAATCACTTGTCATAATAATCTGCTTGCCGGATTGATGCAACTGGTTGAAGATGTGAAAAAACATTTCCTGTGTTTTTTCACGTCCGGCCAAAAACTGAACGTCATCCAGAATCAGCAAATCAACCTGCAGGTAATAGTTTTGAAACTCTTGAATTTTATGATTTTGAAGCGCGTTCAAAAACTGGTTGGTAAAATCATTCTGATCTACATACAACACAATTTTATCGGGCAGATTCTTTTTTATTTCATTTCCGATTGCTTGCACCAGGTGTGTTTTTCCAACACCTACTCCACCGTATAACATCAATGGATTAAATGAAGTAGTGCCAGGCTTTTTTGCCACTGCCACTCCTGCTGATCGCGCCAGGCGGTTACAATCGCCCTCTACGAAATTCAGAAAGGAGTAGGCCGGATTTAATCTGGAATTAACGGTTTGTGGGTTGAGTGCTTTAAACGAAAACGGTGAATAATCTTCATGCATGCCGTTAGCGGTTTGCATGCCATTCCGTTTTACACCACTACCATTCGGATAATTCACAAACACGGGCGGATTTTGCTGGTTGCCACTATCTACCACAACCGAATACTCTAATCTGCCATGGGGCCCCAACACCTGATGAATTGCCTTCTTTAACACGGGCACATAATGTTCTTCCAACCACTCGTAAAAAAACTGCGAGGGCACCTGTATGGTTAATACATCGTTTGTTGTTCTTACAGGATTAATTGGTTTAAACCAGGTGTTGAAATTTTGTTCGTCCACTTCCTGACGAATTATTTCGAGACAGTCGCCCCAGACGGTTATAGAATCAACTACCATTTATTAGCAAGCGGTTTGATGACTTTTCCCTAATTTTTTTTTAGAAGGGAGACAAAGGTGTAAAAAAATTAAAGAACAAAAAATTAATTCCAGCCTGGCTTTTTTCAATATTTTTTTTGTCATTCTACTCTTGAAATTCAGAAAAAAATTGTTTTAATCACAACTATACCTCAACTTGAAACCGTGAATTTTAATCAGATTCAATGGTTAAGCCAACACAGCGCACTAACTTAGAAATTCATTTTCGAACACCCGGTGAACACGCATGGGCAGAAGCGGCCACCCAGGAGTTGAATGGCGCCAATCCATTCGAAAAACTGTTGATTCGCAAACACGGGTTAAGCATTGAACCTTATTACAAAAAATCAGATAAAAATCAGTTAGGCTTTACACTTCCCGCATCCGATTCAAAAATTTTTGGTGCCCGAGCCTGGCAGAATATGGCTCTGGTAACTATTGTGGACGAGAAAAAAACTAATGCCGAAGCATTGCACTATCTCAATACCGGTGCCGATGGAATTTTATTTGTAGTTAACCGAAGCGGTATAAATTTTAGAACACTTTTGGCCGATATTGCAGTAGAACATTGTGCTGTATCCTTGCTACTGGAACCTGGTTGCGAAGCAGAAGCCGAACGATATCTTCAGTTTATTGGCGATAAAGCGATAACTGGTTGTATTTTTTATAAAGATTCAGCACATGCATTTTTAAGCGAAAGCGCATCGGGCTTTACTACTTGTGGGATCTACAGCCACCCTTACGAAAACCCGATTGATGAATTAGTAAGCGTGTTACATGCCGGAGCTAATTTGTTGGATAAATTTACTGATCGTGGACTCTCTGCACAGGTTGTTGCAAATCAAATTGGTTTTTATTGCTCAGTTAATGCAGACTTTTTTCTTTCAATTGCCAAACTAAAAGCATTACGAATACTGTGGCATAACATTTTAAATGCTTACGGAGTTACGGGTTCAACTCAGCTTCATGCTGTATCTGCACCGTGGATCAAAGATTCATTTCAACCGCATGGCAACCTGATTAAATCAACCACAGCTGCATTGGCTGCCATTACAGGTGGCTGCAATTACTTAACCGTGCAACCCGAATCAACATCTGAACCCGGCAACCGTGCCGCCAGGCTTGTTTCAATTGTGTTGCGGGAAGAATCGCACCTTGCAAAAGTGGCTGACCCTACTGCAGGTTCATATTACCTCGATTCACTCATTATGCAGCTCGTTGAAAAATCGTGGCAACAGTTTTTAACCACTGTAAAAGCATGAGACCCGATTTCTCAAAAGTAAAATTAAACACTGCTCAGATTGAGAATACAATCAAACCCGCTGCGTGGACTTCACCCGAAAAAATTCAAATCAAACCTATATATACGCAATCGGATATAGAAGCTAATGCATGGCTTGCATACGATGCAGGCGTGCCGCCTTTTCTGCGTGGTCCATATGCCACCATGTACACCGTTAGGCCTTGGACCATCCGGCAATATGCAGGGTTTTCTACTGCACAAGAATCAAACGCATTTTACAGGCGCAATCTTGCAGCCGGGCAAAAAGGATTATCCGTGGCATTTGATCTGGCCACCCATCGCGGTTATGATTCCGATCATCCGCGTGTAGCAGGCGATGTAGGCAAAGCCGGTGTGGCTATCGATTCCGTGTTGGATATGAAAACACTTTTCGATGAGATACCACTCGATAAAATGTCGGTGAGTATGACGATGAACGGAGCCGTTATTCCGATTATGGCATTTTATATTGTAGCGGCCGAAGAGCAGGGAATAAAGCCACAGCAACTAACCGGCACTATTCAGAACGATATTCTGAAAGAATTTATGGTGCGCAATACATACATCTATCCACCGGCTGCATCTATGCGCATTGTAGCCGATATTTTTTCGTATTGCTCGCGCCACATGCCAAAGTTTAACAGCATCAGTATTAGTGGTTATCACATGCACGAAGCAGGCGCGCCTGCGCATCTTGAATTAGCCTATACGTTAGCTGATGGATTAGAATACATCCGGGCGGGATTAAATGCGGGTATTGCCATTGATGATTTTGCACCACGCCTCTCTTTTTTCTGGGGCATTGGCATGAACTTTTTTATGGAGGTTGCCAAGATGCGGGCTGCACGCGTATTGTGGGCAAAGATTGTGAAGCAGTTTAATCCTCAAAATGAAAAATCGATGGCCTTGCGCACGCATTGTCAAACATCGGGCTGGAGTTTAACCGCACAAGATCCTTACAACAATGTAACGCGCACTACCATCGAAGCATTAGCTGCAGTGCTGGGTGGAACGCAGTCATTACACACCAACTCGTTGGACGAAGCCATTGCCTTACCCACCGATTTCTCGGCCCGCATTGCACGCAACACCCAATTGTATCTGCAAAATGAAACCGGTATAACACAGGTGGTTGATCCGTTGGGTGGATCATACTATGTAGAATACCTTACAGACCAACTTATACAAACCGCATCAACACTACTCGATGAAGTTGAAATATTAGGCGGTATGACACGCGCCATCGAAAGTGGCATTCCGAAATTACGCATTGAAGAAGCTGCAGCCGCACGGCAGGCGCGTATTGATTCGGGCGAAGAAGTTATTGTGGGTGTAAATCGTTTTCAAACAACTTCACAACCCGATTTTGAAATTCTGGAAGTGGATAATACAGCTGTTCGGCAAGAACAAATTGAAAAACTAAAAACCTTAAAGGCCAAGCGTAACGCAGAAGCAGTGCAAACTGCTTTGCATGCTTTACAACAAGCTGCAACATCCGGTAATGGTAATTTATTAGAACTTGCGATTGTTGCAGCAAGGCAACGAGCCACGTTGGGTGAAATCTCGATGGCGATGGAAAAAGCATTCGGACGCTATACAGCCAGCGTGCAAACAGTATCAGGCGTTTATTCAAGTGCAATGAAAGATCAAAAAATAGTTGCTGAAGTGCGAAAGCTATCCGATCAGTTTGCTGAACTGGATGGGCGCAGGCCACGCATACTTATTGCCAAAATGGGGCAAGATGGCCACGATCGCGGTGCGAAAGTAATAGCAACCGGTTTTGCCGATTTAGGGTTTGATGTGGACATAGGGCCCTTATTTCAGACTCCACAAGAAGTTGCTAAACAAGCAACTGAAAACGATGTGCATGTGATTGGTGCCAGCAGCCTGGCTGCAGGCCATAAAACGTTGGTTCCGCAACTCATTGAAACCTTGAAAACGCTGGGGCGCCCCGATATTAAAGTAGTTGCAGGCGGTGTTATACCTTCGGGCGATTACGAATTTTTAAGAAAAGCCGGGGTAGCGGGCATATTCGGGCCCGGCACGCCTGTAGCCGAATCGGCCCGCGAAATCCTGAATACTTTATTATCAGGAAGATAGAACTTGGGTCACCTTCATTAAGGAGCTCTTATTTAAGTAGCAACAGCCAAAAGAATTCGTAATTTTAATTTCTGAAAATTAAACTTCCGATTGAACTCCTATCGCAAAAGAACCAGGAGATAGCAATCTAAAAACCAATGTAAACAGAAAGCCAATGAAACGAATAATGGGAAAAGTTTTGGTTTTGCTTTTGTGGGTTAGTCCTGCACTGGTTGTAGCGCAGGCCAAGTACGATAAGTTATTAAACAAAGCGGAGGCCTCTTATACAACCGGAAACTACAGCAAAGCTATTTCAGGCTTAAACAAGTTTAAAAAGAAAGCCTTCAAGAAATTGGGGCCGCAAAATGTTTATACCCCAACCTATTTTATGCGCCTGGCGAAATACAACTTAGCTTCAGGTTATATACAAGAGTTTGAAAGCAACGTGCAACAAGCTGTTATCAGTAGCAAAACAATTAATCTGGAAAACAGCCAAACGTATGGTTTGATATTGATTGAAGCGGCTGAATTGCATAACATGAATGGCTCGTATCGTATAGCACGGGAATATCTGGATCAAGCCAAACAAATTCTGGAAGGTGGCGATTTTATGAAGGATATTACCAAAGGGCGTTACGAACTTGCATTAGCCGAAACACTAACCGGCCAGGGTTATTATACACAAGCCATTGAGATATTAAATGAGCAAGAACGTTTTTATGCCAGCCGCGCAGTTAAACAAGAAACGTTTGTAGATGATAAAGGCAATTTGAAGAGTCGGAAACTTTCGGAGGAAGAATTGAATGAGCGGTATGAGAAGTATGGATACCTGCGATCATTGTTGGGCTGGGCACTTAGCTCTATGGGTAAAAACAATGCTGCCGATTCGGTGCTTGATTTAAATACGGTTTACCTCAAAAAAAACCTGGGGCAATCTAACATTGAATACATCCGCAATCAATTTATAATTGCCAACCATTACCTTATGCACGGGCTTGGTAAAAGTTTGCGTAAGGATGTTGACTTTAGTACCTCCCTGAACAATTTGAAAATAAAACATAGCCCCAGCCATTACCTTGCTGTTTCGATTTACGAGAACTACCTGCGCGAACTTCAGAAAAGCGGAAGCTCTGCCAAATACCTCAATACCAAACTGGAGTACGAAAAGATGATTGCCAAAAGCTATGAATCAAAAAGTATTTATAATGTTCGGCTTAAAGCCTTGGAATTTGATGCAAAACTGGATAAAGACCGTACCCGTAACCTGGAAACACAAGCAAATAATCTTATCAACAACACGGTCTCGCTTCCACGCAACAATATTGTAACTGCCAATGTAACCGAGTTTTTATTCGGCTTAGCACTGTATAAGAAAAACTACATTAATGCAGAAAAATACCTGAATGATATTATTGAAATAAAAACCAGCTTGTTTGGCACAGAAGCACCCGAAACCCATTTGGCAAGATTGCAACTCGCCAATTTTTACCTCGACAATACCAATAAAATAAGTGAAGCTACTAAAATCTACGATGAAAGCTATCTTAAAATAGTTTCCAAAGAAATCGGACCGGCCCACAAAGATCACCTGGATATTCTCAACCACATGGCCGTGCTGTATGAACTAACCGATCGGTATGCCGATGCAGACCAGATTCTGCAAAAAGCAGGATACACAGCACAGAAAAAATTTGATAACGAAGACTACGAATTTGCAGATGAGTTGACCAAAATAGCCAAGCTGCAGATAAAGTTAGGACAATACGAAAAAGCAGAAGAAAATCTCGATAAAAGTATAGCAGTATTAAAGCTTAGAAAAAACGATGATAAAAAAGTTCAAATGGTTAATGCCATTGAAACACAGGCTACCCTTTACGGAGTTAAAGGACTTTTTGATGAAGCCGAAGCTAACTTAGACCGATCCAGAAAAATTATAAAAAAAGCCGATAAACTTTCGGGCCTTGACGAACTTAGCACCGCCCGTGAATTATCTACACTTCTAATTCAATTGGGACGCTACTCCCAAACAGAAAGTATATTAAACGATCTAATTACTGAATCGGAAAAACTTTATGGCACCAATTCAGTTCGCTTAATTGATCCATTGGTTGACAGAGGAAGACTACTACTTGCAAAAGGAGATTACACCGAAGCTGAAAAAGTAGCACAGCGTGCTAACAAAATCGCAACCGCTGTTTACGGAGAACTATCTACCAAAACAGCACCTACCCAAAAACTTTTAGCAGACATTGATTATGCTATTGGCGATTTTGATAATGCCGAAATCATGTTACAAAAAGCGATAGCCAGCTTACAAAAACAATTTGGCCGCAACCATATTGAAGTTGCCAAAGCTTTGTCGCTATTAGGTATGACTAAGTTTCATAAAGGCGGGGAAAAACCTGCTGAAATTGAAAAGTTGCTTTTTGAAGCTCGCGACATCATGCTCGGCAAGCTGGGCAATCAAAACCCACAGTATGCTGAAATCCTGAAAAACGTTGCATCGCTCTACATTTCGCAAAAAAAATATGCAGAAGCCTTTAGTGTGCTTACACAAGCCGAAGCTATCTGGCGGGCCAAAACCGGCACCAAAACCAACATCAATGCCGCCAATATTTATGCCTTAACAGGCGATGTATATTACGCTACCAAAAACTACAAGCGTGCAGAAGAGTTTTATGTGCAGGCTAAGAAAATCTACGAGGACTACTTTAGCAAAACCCACCCCGAGTATGTAAAGATACTTTCCAAGCAAGCCAGGGTGTATTACATGGAGAAAAATTATAAGCGTGCAAAGGCTAACATAGAAGAAGCTTTGAATAATTATGAAGTCTATATCAAACAAATATTTCCGGCTTTGAGCGAACGCGAAAAAGCTAAGTATTGGAACACCATTAAAAGCGACTTTGAATTTTACAACACACTTGCCTTTAGTCAACTGGAGGATTTTAAAGACCTGAGTAGCAAAGTGTACGATTACCAATTATTAACAAAAGCCTTGTTGCTAAGCTCCAGTATTAAAATTCGTGAACGTATTTTGAACAGCACAGACGAATCGCTCAAAACTTCGTACAACCTGTGGATTGAGAAAAAAGAACAACTTACCATTGCGCTTTCCATGAGTACGCAACAGTTGGCCGACAACGGATATGATATTAACCTGATGACAGCCGAAGCCGAAAAACTGGAGCGTGAAATCAGCCAGAAGTCGGAGTTGTTTGGTCAGAGTTTCGATAACAAAAAAATAAAATATACAGATGTTCAAAAAGTCATTAACAAGAATGATGTAGCTATTGAAATGGTGCGTTACCGGCATTTTGATCACACCTTTACCGATTCGATAGTGTATGTAGCACTTTACATTAAAAACGATAATGCCCGACCAAAAGCGATTATCATGCCCGAAGGCCATCGCATGGAAACCCGGTTTTTCCGGTACTACCGAAATTCAATAATCGGTAAAATAAAAGATCAGTTTTCGTACCGGGTATTTTGGGAGCCAATACAGAAAGGAATTGGCACCGCCACCACCATTTATCTTTCGGCCGATGGCGTATATAACCAACTTAACCTGGAGGCAATACCTACCCCCGATGGCCGGTATATTATCGACAATGCCAATATTGTTTTAGTGAGCAACACCAAAGACTTATTCCTGAATAAAATAAAATCGCGTGCGGTTGCATCCAACACGGCAACCATGTTTGGTAATCCCAAGTTTTACCTCACTGCTTCGCGAGGCAATATACCTGCCCTGCCCGGAACGGAACGGGAAGTGGCGGAATTACAACGCTTGTTGAAGCAAGGAAGCTATAGTACAGAAGAATATGTAGAAAGCCTGGCTACAGAAGATAAATTAAAGTTACTCGCAAGCCCCAAAATTCTACACGTAGCTACACACGGGTTTTATACACCGGTAACAGAACAATCTGAGTTAGATGAGTTAACTGAAAGTGAGGCAGCCATGGCCGACAATCCCTTACTTAAAACCGGACTATTACTAAGTGGTGCCGGTGATATTTTTAACGAAACCAAATACAACTATAATATCTCAAGTGGAATTCTTACTGCTTACGAAGCTATGAGCTTAAACCTGGATCACACCGATCTTGTAGTATTGAGTGCTTGCGAAACCGGCTTGGGCGAAATTGCCAATGGCGAAGGTGTTTATGGTTTGCAACGCGCGTTTCTGGTAGCCGGTGCGAAAGTATTAATTATGAGTATGTTTAAGGTGGACGATGATGCTACCCAGAAACTGATTGTAAATTTCTATCGCAAATGGTTAACAACAAATAACATGCGTCAAAGCTTCATCGATGCCAAAAAAGAACTAAGGGTAGAATACCCCGAACCTTATTACTGGGCCCCGTTTATGATGATTGGGCAGCAGTAAACTTAATAAACCTGTTTCTGGTTACTGATAACTGGAAACAGGTTCACCAACTTACCACCCAATACCAAAACATAATTACGCATACAATCAACTTGAGAAGCGTACTCAACAAAAATCCCGCGAAGGAACCAAGCGCGGCCCGCCATGCTTTAGAAGCATCGTGGTTATTTACTACTTCACCTATAAATGCGCCCACTAACGGCCCTACAATTATCCCGAATGGGCCCATCCAAAAACCAAGCACCAAGCCAATCATACAACCGCGAATACCAGCTTTACTTCCTCCAAATTTTTTAGTCGCATAAACAGGTGCCCCATAATCGATAACTGTTACTACGAGTGTTATCCCAAACCAGATCCAAATAAATTCAGAAGTAAACGGATTGGGCTCTTTCAATTGTTGAACCCAAAGTCCAATAAATGCGAGGGGTGGTCCTGGGAGCACTGGTAAAAAACAGCCGGCTATTCCAACTACCATCAACAAGCCCCCCAATACAAACCAAACTATTTCCATGTCTAAAAGGTAGGCACTCTTTACAAATCTTTTTTCTTTTTATCGTCAAAAAGTATTCGTACTGATGGGCCATAGGTATCATCAAACTGGCCGCTGCGCATGCTCCACACAAAGGCTACCAGAAATACAATGGCTATGGTTAGGGAGATTAAAATGAGTAAAACAATAATCAGCATGCTACAGATTTTTAAATTCTTTTCTGGCTACCCAATTAACGGCAAGTGATGTAAAGCTAACCACACTAACGCTGCTTATCGGCATTAAGATGGCCGCTATAAGCGGTGTTAACAAACCACTCATGGCCACGCTTAGCGCGATGGCATTGTAACAAAACGAAATTACAAATCCTGTTTTTAAAATTGCAGTTGATTTTTTTGCCAATCGTAAAAACGAATCCAGTTTACCGAGCATATTCCCAGCCAGAATACCATCACTGGCAGGCGTAAACACTCCGGTGTCATCGGTAACAGCAATGCCCACATCACTTTGTTGCAAAGCCCCGGAATCATTTAATCCATCGCCAATCATCATCACCTTGTAATTTTGCTTTTGCAGTTCGGAGATAAAATTCAGTTTAATGTGCGGTGATTGATTGAACAACAACTGCACCGATGGTGGAAACACCGTTTGCATACGTATTGCTTCCATTGGCTGATCGCCCGAAAGCAATGCTTTCACAACAGAACCTAATCGGGTTACCAAACCTTTTGCTTCGGGTCTGATGGAAGTTTCGATTTCATAATAACCGCGAGCTAATCCATCAATTGCTACAAATACCCGCGAGTTTGTCTCGCCTCCACCTGCATTACCTGTAAATGTTGCAGACCCGACACGGATATTTTTACCCGCCACAACCGCTTGAATTCCTTTTCCTGGAAATTCTTTCAACCCGATAAGCACAGCATCGGACTTTTGTGTAATATGCTGAGCAACCAGTTTGCTTAACGGATGTGTAGATGTAGATGCCAATAGCTTTATCCAACCTTGCTCCTGCACAGATAGCACACCTTTAAAGGTTACAGCCGATGCCCCGTATGTTATTGTTCCGGTTTTATCGAATACCAATGCATTTATTGCGGCCAGGCGTTCAATTACATCTGCGTTTTTCAAATAGAAACCATATCGACCAAACACCCGCAACATATTGCCATAGGTAAAAGGTGCTGCTAATGCAAGGGCGCACGGGCAAGCCACCATCAATACAGAGGTAAGCACCAGCCACATTTGATAAGCATTATAGTAATACCAGAACACACCTGTACCAACAGCTAATGCCAACACGATCCACGTAAACCGATGGGCTGCTCTATCAATTATTTTCTTATAAACACTCTCGTTCGGTTTTCGAAATGCTGCTTCATTCCACAAGCTGGTTAATTGGCTTTGTGCCGTTTTCTTTTGTACAACCAACTCAACCGGGTGCCCTACCAATTTTCCACCAGCATAAACCAGTGCACCTTTAGTTGCCTTAACCGGTTTCGACTCACCGGTTACAAAACTATAATCAAAGTAAGCTTCATCGCTACGCAGCATGCTATCGGCCGGTACAATTTCCATGTTGCGAATACGAATTATATCCTGCGGTTCTAATTCATACACCACAACCGGGCACCATTCGTTTTCCTTCCAGCGTTGAACCGCTAACGGAAAATATGATTTATAATCCCGATCAAATGCAAGGCTATCGTATGTCTTGCTTTGAAACCAGCGACCAATTAGCAAAAAGAAAATAAGGCCGGTTAAAGAATCAAGATAACCAGGGCCATTATTAGTGGTAATGTCGAAGGTGCTGCGTACCAATAATGCCAATAACCCCACAGCTATCGGTACATCTATATTAATTTGCTTTTGCTTAAAGCTTTTCCAGGCATTGATAAAGAATTCCTGGCCGCTGTAAAAGATTGCAGGTAAAGCCAATATAATATTCAACCAGGAGAACAGCCGCTGCAAAGCAAGATCGCTTTCGTTCAAGCCAAGGTATTCGGGAAAACTCAACAACATAACATTTCCAAAAGCAAAGCCAGCAATGGCCAACTTAATAATCAACTGTTTAGATGAAATACTTACGGATTGATTCTCTTCTTTTAGATTAATGCGAGGTGCATACCCCAATGAAGTAAGTAACTGACCTAATTTTGAAAGGGAGACTTGTTCCGGATTAAAATCAATACGAACTATTTTGCCTGAAAAGTTAACTTCCGATTTCAAAACCCCAGTTTGCAGTTTTTGCAGGTTTTCTAGTAACCAAATGCAGGAAATACAATGAATATTGGGAACATAAAACCGAATACGTGAAAAATTAGCTGAATCAAACTCCAGTAATTGTTTTCGAATCTTCCGTTCGTCAAGGAAAGCATACGTTTCTTCGCTAACATGCCGCAGGGTTACCCCCGGATTTTTATCAAACGCATAATACTCACACAGGTTATGTTCATTCAGAATTTCATAAACAGTTTTACAGCCATAACAACAAAACGATTTATCATCTTGTAAAAAGATTTCTTCGCAAGGTTGCCCGCAGTGATAACAGACTACTTTTTCGTTTACAGTAACATCCATCAGGCGTTTGAATAAAATATGGACATGTGATGATCAACCACCTGGGAAGCAAACTGTTGGTTGTTGAGTAATTCCAACGCTGTACGGCCCAATACCAGTACCGGTCGCGTAAGTTTGGTGGCGTGCGTTATTACCTGTTGGGCTAAGTTATTAGTATAAAGTGGCACAATACCCACATCGTTAAAAAATCTCTTCAGGTAGCTGACTAAATACTTTTCAAAATAAATTTCCGGTGAGTCGTCCGGGCTTACAGTTAACAACGTTACTTTTTTATCATGGCTTACTTTCCCAAAGAAGGATAAAAATGATTTGAGTGCTACCAGACCCGATTGATCATAATCAAACAAAACTAAAATTTCCTGGTAGGGTTTCAACGGATCTTCCAAGAGGAAAACCGGGCAAGCGATAGAATCAAAAAAGTGATCGGGGAAAACCTGGTTCAATTGCAGAATATTAGTATGCGTTACCGGGTTAATAATAATCAGGTCGGCAAACCGGCTTTGGTTAAGCAATAAATTTGTACTTGAATGATTCTTAATAAAATCAAAGTCGAGGTTTAACTGGCGGGCTTCTTCCAGCAAACCGGATTGCATCATGTTTTTTTCATGATCCCCAGCTTTTGATTTCAGTTGTCGCGAGAAGTCGCGTAGAAAAAAACCTACAAAACTTTTTTTATCGATATGCGAAAGTAAGTGTGCATAGTCCGCCAGGCGCATGCCACATTGAAAATCCACCGGAAAAAGAATCTGCTTTTTCACACCTGCAACCGGTTAACTGATCTTATAAGTCCAGATAGGGCATTGCAAATGGTTAACTGCATCCTCAGCAATGCTGCCACTCATCAGGTGATTTAGTCCTCTGCGCCCGTGTGTAGCCATTGCCACCAGATCGGCTTTGGTTTCGGTAATGAAGTTACGCAAACCCTCTTCCTCGGTATAATCATTGAAAATGGTAAGGGTATAGTCCTTCAGCATAAAGCGTTTGGCAAAAGCCTTCATCTCTTTCTTCATTTCTACATCCCGTCTGAAGCGTGAAGGTGTATTCACATACAACACATGTAACGAAGCCCCAAAGAAATTTTGAAGAGCCTTTACTTTTAGCATTAACTCTTCCTGATCCAGATCAAGCGTGTTGGGTAAAACTATGTTTTTGATAGACGATACCTTGGTGTTACCCTTCAGAGTAATTACCGGTACGGGGCTGGTGCGCACAATTTTTTCTGTATTGGAGCCAATGAAAAATTCTTTCATTCCGGTTGCTCCATGCGTACCCATGGCCACCAAATCAATTTTATTGTCTTGAACAAAATTGCGTATGCTTGGAGTTGTGCTGCCGTACTCAATTACAGTGGTTATTTTTACATCGCCAGCCCACTTGTTTTTCATTTTAGTAAAATTCTTCTCCGCTTGCGCTTTCATATCTTTTATAAAAGCTTCTTCAAATGAAAGTGAGGGCATCAATATGCTATCACTCATTACCGGAAGTTCAATTACATTCAGTAAGATCACTTCGCCTCCGCTTTTGCCGGCAACTTCAACGGCTAACTTAAATGCCTGTACTGCCGGATCGGAAAAATCGCAAGGAACTAAAATGCGCTTCATATACCAGTGGTTTTTTGATATACCAAAGGTAGATTGGAACTTATGGCAGGCTAATGATGGGTATCAAACAAAAAGATGACTTTTATCAGGTTTGATTTCGAATCTGATGGTTGGGTTTTTATCAGGCCACGATCAAGTCGGCTTGTTTGGCAAGCTTCTTAGCATCAAGTACCCGAATCTTCTTGCCCTCAAATGCAATTAATCCGTCCGCCTTGAAATCGGACAACAAGCGGATAACGGTTTCGGTAGCAGTACCTACAATGCTTGCCAAATCTTCGCGCGAAAGCGCCAAATCAATGAGCGAACTACCTTCGCCTTCCATGCCGTAGGTTTCTTTCAACATTAATAAGTTGGCCGCCAAACGTTCGCGCACTGATTTATGAGCAAGCTCGGCCAGTTTTTCTTCCATCACACCCATTTCATGACAAACAGCCCTCACCACACGCTTCATAAACGCTGGATTCTTTTGCAAAACTTCAAAAAAGTTTTCTTTCGGGATGAAACAAATCTTGGCATCTTCCAGTACGGTGGCTGTTGCCTGGTAGAATTCTTCGCTTAATAATGCGCGGTAACCGAGAAAATCGCCCGGCTTGGCAATGTAAATAATAAACTCCTTGCCCTGCACATTGTTTTTAAACACTTTCACCTTACCAGCATTCATACAATACAACCCTGTAGGGCGTGTGCCTTCGTAAAAAATGTTCTGACCTTTTTTGTATTGAATACAGGTTTTATGATTATTGATGCGACTTAAGTCTTCAGGACTAAGTCCATTAAAAAGCGAGTCTTTTAAATGCTCGCAGAGCGAACATGCGATGTTAAATTCAACTTTAGCCACGCTTAAAGTTGGTTAAATTGTATGGGTTAATCAAGCAATCAACAATCCTAATCCAAACAAGAGAACAAAAATTAAGGTCGAAAGTGCCATTTGTTTCAAAAAAGGATCGAGCTGGTACGATGGTCTTTTACTAACGGCCATTCCGTTTCGTACCAGCAGCGGTACTACCGCCAGAAACAAAAACTGCCAGGGAGAAGTAAAGTTGAGCACGGTGTAAAGGATTGCGCTGAATAAACCAGCTACTAATAAAAACCAATGGTAACCAACAGCCTTTGCTTTGCCAATGCGCACCGGAATGGAATATTTACCGGCCGCCTTATCAGATTCAATATCGCGGATGTTATTTACGTTTAGCACAGCAATAGAAAAAAAGCCACAACTAAGTGCGGGTAACATTTCGTTCCATGTTAAGTGTTGCGTAAGCAGGTAATATGAACCCATCACACCTACTATTCCGAAAAACAACAACACTGAAATATCGCCCAGGCCAATGTAACCGTAGGGTTTTTTACCAACTGTGTAGCCGATGGCTGCTGCAATGCTTAGCAGACCCAAGCCAAGAAATAACAGCAATGCTTTCCAATCGGTACCAAATGCTATCCACAATAAAAACAAACCACAAACAAGGCTAAGAAAAGAAAACAGTACAACAGCACCCCGCATCTGGTTAGCTGTAATAATACCCGATTGTACTGCACGTTGCGGTCCTTTGCGTCCTGCATGATCGGCTCCGTTTATCGAATCGCCATAATCGTTAGCAAGGTTTGATAAAATTTGAAGCAGCACCGTTGTAAGGCAACACAAAGCAAATAACACAAAATTGAATTTCCCTGCAGCTGCCGCCAGAAACCCGGCCATGCCAATGCACGCTAACGACAGCGGCAGCGTGCGTAACCGGAAAGCTTGAATCCATGCTTTTGTCATACCACAAAATTAAAGAGGCGCACTGAAATATATCGACTAAATAATTGATATAATTGAAAAGGTTTTTTTCTGAAATATCACTTTATCGCCTGGTGCGCGATTGATAAGTTGTGCGCCCAATGGCGATGCTGGCGACAATGCCAAAAATTCCTGCCCATCAGCATAAAGTTTTCCTGAACTAATAGCGAGGTAATAATTACCCTTATCAGTAAAAATTACGCTACCAAGCGAAGTTTTGGTAGTTGAAACTTCCGGATTTATTTTATGAAGCACTTCTTTCAATTTATTGGCCTCCACTAACTGCGAGGCAGCTTTTTCTTTTTCCAGATGCGCCATGGCGCGGCCGGTTTCGTACTTATCGCCTGCCGAGCTTTTTTCTTCGGCATTTGCCGCTTGCTGCGCATGCTGCATGGCTTCATATGCAATGCGCACGCGTTCATCGGCATAGGCACAACACAATTTGAATAAAATTTTACGCAAGGTCATTAAATACCCAGTATGCTTTTCAACTTACTGTAACCTGTTTTACTGATGGGAATATGTTGTCCATTACGTAACACGGCCAGGTGTGTCTCCTTTTGGTAAGGTTCTATTTTGGTAATCTGGCTGATGTGTAGTATGTACGACCGATGCACGCGCACAAATTGGTGCGCTTCTAATGTTTGCTCATAAAACGACATAGTTTTGTTTTTAAGAAATGTACCTTCTGCTGTTACAATCTTAACAAAATCATCATCTGCTTCTAAGTAGTGTATTTCATGCACCGGTATAATCTTCACTTTGTTACCGGTTTTAACCACAATCCGGTTGCTCTGCGAAGTGGATTGCGCCATTGTATCAAGTAAACCCGCTGTTGCAGGTGGTGCGTTAGTTTTGTCTAAAAATTTTTGGACTGCTTTCGCAAAACGATCTTCCGATACCGGTTTCAGTAAATAATCAATTGCGTTGGTCTCAAAAGCTTTCAGTGCAAATTCATCGAACGCAGTAATAAAAATTACCGCTGGCAGGGGGCTTACCAACTCCAGCATTTCAAAGCCATTGATCTTCGGCATTTGAATATCCAGAAAAATCAAATCGGGTTGGTGTTGTTGAATTGCCTTCACACCTTCAAAGCCATCGTTGCATGCTTCTACTACCTGGATTTGCGGAAAGCGAAGCAGATAACTTTTTAAAATCTCACGACTTAATGGTTCATCATCTATTAGAATTGCTTTTATCATAACCGGGATGGAATTATCAGGTTAACAGTGAATGAATTATTGGTACGAGAAGTTGTGAGTAAATCATTTCGGGCATACAATAAATATAATCTGCGTTGCAACCCGCTTAAACCAAATC
The DNA here is from genome assembly GCA_019638395.1 of Cyclobacteriaceae bacterium. Lineage (GTDB taxonomy): Bacteria > Bacteroidota > Bacteroidia > Cytophagales > Cyclobacteriaceae > ELB16-189. The sequence goes on along the minus strand of JAHBTX010000003.1, from coordinate 307,957 downwards.
CGCTTCCGGTAGCCGGTTGCATATCGGCATCATATGGATTGGTAATTTCAATCTGTAAATCAGTGCCTTGTTGCATAGCCAAAAACCGGATGGCTATTTTTCCGGTAGTGCCATACAATCCAAACTTGATTGCATTCTCCAATAACGGTTGTAAAACCAATGATGGAATTACAAATGACTTTATATCATCGTGAACCTGAATTTGAATCTCAAGGCGATGCCCGAACCGAACCTTTTCGATAGAAAGATAGGTTTCCAGATACGCCAGTTCCTGCGCGAGCGTAGTCCACGGCTCATCGGCCCGCGTGATCGTTAACCGAAGAAAATCGGAAAGCTGTTGCACCATTTGCCGGGCCTGATCGGGTTTTACCAATATCAATGCATTGATGGAGTTGAGACTGTTAAATAAAAAGTGTGGCTGTAATTGCAATTGAAGCTTATGCAGTTCGGCATCGCGGGCTATTAAGTGCGTTTCTGTTTCGCGGGTTTTGCTTTCGGCTAACGCGCGCCAACGTGAATAAAATATCAAGGCAACGCCAACCGAAATAAGCAAACTAAATCCAATGGCAAATCGCACGGGCATCGACTGGCCGAGAAAGGTGAGGTAGTGTGGATCGGCTATCAACTGACTTGCGGCTTGCTGCGCCAGCCATTGCGACATTATTGCAAACAAAAGTGCTACGCCCAATGTTATTTGAAAAATCCCGGTATGGGGTAAATATCCAATCATGGCGTTAATCAAAATTGCTGCGCTTGCGGTTAGCAGATTAAACACAACTGAATCTGTTGCGGCTGTAGCCCAATCCAGACCAAAGGAATAATGCAACCCTGCGGCATAAGCGATAGTCCATAGCAAAGCCATTCCTGCAAGGGGCAGCCGCGAAATGGGTAATGTTTTAGAAATAGCCACTTAAAAAAAAGTTACGAGCAGGCAAGATAATCGCAATTCAAGTATTTTTATAAAAAGAATACAAAATGAAAGTTGACCGCTGGAGTTCTGACCTTGATGAAATCACCAATTCCTTTAAGCAGGCTTTCGGAACGTTGTCTATTGATGAACTAAACTGGAAGCCAAATGCCAGTATATGGAGTGTTGCGCAGATCATACACCACATAATTGTAGTGAATGAATCTTATTATCCTATTATGGAGCAAATTCGCAATAACACATTTTATGTTCCGCGCTTTGGGCAAATAGGTTTTATCAATCGGTTTTTTGGCAAGTTGATTTTAAACTCTGTGCAACCCACTCAAAAAAGAAAAGTTAAAACATTTCCTATTTGGGAGCCTGAACTAAGCGCCATCCGAAGTGATATTTTGAAACAGTTTGAAAAACATCAAGCGGAATTGAAACAAGTAGTCAGCAGCAGCAATGACCTTATCGTTAAAAATACCGTTATCTCTTCGCCAGCCAACAGAATGATTGTTTATAAACTTGAAACCGCCTTCGACATAATGGTGGCACATGAAAAACGACACTTTAAACAAGCACAGGAAATAAACAACATCCGGCCAACCAAGAGTTAAACATTTATTACCTTCACACCGGATGCAACACCCACAACTCATTAAATTATTCATTCAGGCTGTAATAGCAGTCAGTCTGTTGCTAAATCCTGTAAGCGGACATTCCACTACAGTTTTTTCCGGGCATCCTAAAATTAATACTGAGTGGGTTTCAACTCAGCAAGTAAAAACAAAAATTACCGCGAAGAAGAAACAAAATCACCGGTTAATTGATCGCCCTACTCACTACCCACGTGCTTATCGTTTTGATTTGAGATGCATAAGCATCACTAAAAGTCAGCAGCAAAATTATTTCATACCTGGCTCACTCCTTCAAAAAACAATTCCGTACGGCACGGACGATGAATTAATCGCGTAGCAAACCGCAGCCTGCCCGCTCACGACAGGCAATTCATTTCACTTTCATCTTATAATAACTCACTACCCATTTGGCTTTGATTATGCTGCGCTTAAAAAAAACTTTAAGAATTATACTACTTGTATTTCTCGTTTTGCTAGCATTGGCTGGGATAGGTATTCCACCACCCAGACAAATCTTTGAAAAGAAAGAATACACAATTGAATTGGTGGAGAACGAAGAGTCGGAAAAAGATTGATTTATTCTCGATAAAGTCTGTGAAGACACAGACTTTGGTGAAAGGTCTGTGGGAACATTGACTTTGGTGAGATATTTTTTGTGCCGTCATTAAACCTTGCATAGACTAATTCATCTAATCGGGTTTTTCCATTTGATGGATGGGCTTTATTAAAATTTATATCTAAGCCCGGTTAAACTTTTATCCAAGCTGGTTCTCTAAGCACCAAAACAAACTTAACACAACTATGAAAACATTTCAGTTCTTACATACGAACACCAAGCAGTTGTTCTATGTATTCATTGCCGCGTTTCTGTTTACGCTGAGTGCATGCAACCAGGACGAAGCCCCGGACTTCTCATCAGAAGATACGGAAGATGCCTCGCTTGATGCTATTGAGGATTCCTATTTTGATGATGCCGATGATTTGGTAGGCGAAGCATTTACCGGAATTGAAGGTGCCTCTAACGGCAAAAAAGCTACCGATGAAAGATTATCATGCGCTACCATTACCTACGAAGGAAACGGAACATCCGGAACATTAAGAATTGATTTTGGTGATGGTTGCACCGATCCGCGTGGTAACGTGCGCACAGGTGCAATTGTAGTTACACACAGTGGTGCCTGGAATATTGCAGGTTCATCATGGTCAATCTCTTTCGAAGATTATACCATCAACCAATTTCAGATTGAAGGCAACCGCACGGTAACGGTGGTAAGCTATACCGAAGAACTTTCTGTGTTTGATGTTGTACTGACTGGTGGCCGCGTAACCTGGCCTGATGGTCGTGTGGCAACCCGTGAAGTAAACCGCAGACGCGAACACGAACGTAATGGAAACAACTTATTGGATCGTTTAATCATCTATGGCTCAGCACAAGGCACCTTCAGAAATGGCCGAGGTTACTCGATTGAGATTCTGGAGCCACTTGTCTATACCAGAACCTGTGCTGCCGAAGGTGTCTTCATCCCTGTAAGTGGTGTAAAGTTTGTAACACATGGAGTACGAGAACTTACGATCGACTATGGCGATGGCACGTGCGATAACTTCGTAACGCTTACTAATAAAAATGGCCGTTCGGTTAGATATGAAGTGAAGAAGTAAGATTGGTGTTGGGGAATAAGAAAGTCCGCCTCGGGTTTAGGCGGACTTATCTTCATTTGACTCCCGAATTCCAAAAATTAACAGATAGCCAATAATCCAAAACTCGCCAATAGTAGCTGGAATCGTTAGAACATCCACAAACAAACCTGTAACTCCACTATAATTGAGAAATGCACTCAGTAAATAACCGATTCCACCTATAATTAATGTAAAACCAATTCCACGTGGCATCCGGCTTGAAGTTACGATCAGGTAACCCATTGGCAAAAGCCAAAGACCAAAGAAAAGACTACCTACACCCCATGCATGGGTACTGAATAAACTTAGTAATTGTATCAATGAAACTTTAACTTCTGCTGGTTGGGCCGATCCTGCTACGCCAAGTGCAACACCCATCGAAATTGCACTTACCATTATCACAATAGCATTAGTCAAACCCCAAACACCAATTGTGGACGCAGCCCAACTATTAATTTCTTTGAACAATTTATAAAACCAGGCAGCAACCAACGCCTGCGAAACAACAATCAGCAGTTCAAACACCAGGCGGGTACGGGCCACCATTTCGTTCGTTGTCAGGTTCGCCAGCGTGGTGGCCGGATCGGCCACATATACCTGAGGATGGAAAACCATGAAACCTAAAACCCCGCTAATGGCTAAAAGCAAATACCAGATGCCGGTAATGCGGGCTGTTGAAATAAGTTGTTTGTGTGTCATCTTCCATTAATTTTTGTTACAGCCTAACATGAGTAAAATTTTTTTCACCCAGCTTTAAATTGGAGAAGACGAGTAATCGGTAAAATTGTTACAACAGCCTCTTAATTAAAAGTGTTTAAACTACTCGTTAGTATGATACTTGCCAAAAGGTCAACCTGCCCAACCTTCCCTATCCAAACTACGGTATTGGATGGCTTCCGCCAGGTGTTCAATCTTTATTTCAGTAGTGCCGGCCAAATCAGCAATGGTACGTGAAACTTTTAAGATGCGATCGTACGCACGGGCACTTAATCCCAAACGTTCCATCGCGGTTTTTAAAAGTGTTCGACCGGCATCGTTAATCACACAAATATCTTTCACCATGTTGCTCGGCATCATAGCATTGCAATAAATATTCTTTTGCCCTTTAAACCGTTCGCTCTGCAGTTCGCGGGCTTTCACCACCCGTTCACGGATTTCTTCGCTGGTTTCATTCTTCCGTTGCGTGGTCATCTGATCGAAACTCACCGGCACTACTTCCACATGCAGATCAATGCGATCTAACAACGGGCCGCTTACTTTACTCAGATAGCGTTGCACCACACCAGGTGCGCATACGCATTCTTTTTCAGGATGATTATAATACCCGCACGGACAGGGATTCATACTCGCAACCAACATGAAGTTAGCAGGGTAATCAATCGAAACTTTTGCCCGCGAAATGGTAACACGCCTTTCTTCCATTGGCTGGCGCATTACCTCCAGCACGGTGCGTTTAAATTCCGGCAACTCATCCAGAAACAAAACTCCGTTATGCGATAATGATATTTCACCCGGTTGTGGATTCCCGCCTCCACCTACCAGGGCTACATCGCTAATGGTATGGTGCGGACTTCGAAACGGTCGCGTGGTGAGTAAGGTAGCATCGGCTCCTAATCTTCCGGCCACGGAATGAATTTTGGTTGTCTCCAACGCTTCATTCAAAGTGAGCGGTGGTAAGATGGATGATAACCGTTTTGCCAACATGGTTTTGCCGGCACCAGGCGGGCCAATCATAATTACGTTGTGGCCACCGGCAGCTGCTATCTCCAGCGAACGTTTAATGTTTTCCTGGCCTTGTACATCTTTGAAATCAGCATCGTAATTATTCAACTTGCTTTGAAAAACTTCGCGGGTATCAATGCGCAACGGTTCAATTACTTTTTTCTTTTCAAAGAAGTCAATTGCTTCCTGTAAAGTTTCAACACCAATCACATCGATGTTGTTTACTATTGCTGCTTCGCGGATGTTGGCCTTTGGAAGAACGAAACCTTTAAAGGTTTCTTTGCGGGCTTGTATAGCAATGGGCAATACACCTTTGATGGGGCGCAGGATCCCATCTAACGAAAGTTCGCCCATAATTACGTACTGATCCAGTGCTTCAGCTTCAATTTGTCCGCTGGCTTTTAACACTGCTAATGCAATGGGTAAATCATAGGCACTACCCTCTTTGCGGATATCGGCTGGTGCCAGGTTAACCACCACTTTATTGCGAGGCATAAAGTATTTCAGGCTTTTGAACGAAGACTCTACCCGATGCTGGCTTTCCTTTACGGCCGTATCCGGCAAACCACTCATGTGGAAATCTTTTCCTTGTGTAACATTTACTTCTACGGTAATGGTGCGGGCATCTACACCATATACCGCACTGCCATAGGTTTTGGAAACCATGATTGTTTATAATCGAAATTTACATTTAAACTCAAAGTCAGAATGATTCCAAGATAAGAATCTTTAGGCTAAGGCACCTCACTGACCCACTACTTCCTTCTCAATTAAGAGAATAAGAATATGTATAATTTTGATATGCACTTCCTGAATGCGATCAGCATAACCCATGTGAGGTACACGAATTTCCACATCGGCTAAAGGTGCCAGTTTACCACCATCTTTTCCGGAAAGGATAATGACCGTCATTCCTTTTTCCTTTGCAGCCTGTGCCGCGTTAATCACATTTATTGAATTACCACTGGTGCTAATACCCAACAATACATCGTCTTTGTTGCCTAATGCCTCGATATAACGAGAGAACACAAACTCATACCCATAATCATTGCTTACGCAGGAAAGATGGCTGGGGTCGCTGATGCAAATGGCCGGTAACGCTTTTCTGCTATCTCGGTATCTGCCGGTTAGTTCTTCGGCAAAGTGCATGGCATCGCAATGCGAACCGCCATTGCCGCATGAAATTACCTTACCATTTTTTTTTATAGATTCAGAAATCAGTTTGGCAGCAACCTCAATATTGGTAAGATTTTGTTCAACTGAAAGAAATTGTTCCAGTACAGCAGCAGCCTGTTTTAGTTCGGCAGCAATGAGCGAAGTGTAACTCATTTTCCAGATGCAGGGGTTTCTTTTACCGAAGGCTTTTGTTGCAAATCATACACCTTGGCCTTTAAAGTGTTGTTTTCAAGGCGAAGGGTTTCGTGCTCGCGTTTGTACGCCTTGTTTTCAATAAAATTCCACACCACATCAATTAGAAGCAGTATCAATCCCAATAAAGCTCCGTATTTAAAAAGCTTGAGTTGATTGTATAAACTCAGCAGGTCGCTCAGGTCTTTTCTGGATTCAACAAAAATCACAAAAAAGAAAACAAAGAGGTGGTATAATCCGAAGATGGCAAAAAATATAAGCCTGCGTTTATTCATTCAAACAATTTTATGCAACAAACTTAGGCTTTTTCGGGTAAAGCCAAAATGTAAAAGTTGGTAAAACCTTGCAGGGGTTAATCGGTATTTTGAATGGACACCAGTTTGCGGTAAAGCCCATTCTGGTTATTTAATTGATCGTGTGTGCCTCGCTCGGCAATCTCGCCATTTTGAATTACCACAATCTCATCGGCATGTTGAATGGTACTGAGGCGATGAGCAATTACTATGGAGGTTCGGTTTTTCATCAGGTTAAAGAGTGCCTCCTGCACCAGCTTTTCCGATTCCGAATCCAATGCCGATGTAGCTTCATCCAAAATCAGAATGGGTGGATTCTTAAGCACAGCCCGGGCTATGCTTAACCTTTGGCGTTGCCCACCCGAAAGTTTGGAGCCACGCTCGCCAATCAAAGTTTGGTAACCATTTTCAGTTTGTGTTATGAAGTCGTGCGCATTGGCAATTTTTGCTGCCTGTATTACATCAGCCTCGTTTACGTGTGGCATGCCAAATGCAATGTTGTTAAAGATGGTATCGTTAAATAAAATTGACTCTTGTGTAACAACACCAATATGATGGCGCACACTATCCAGATCGTAATCTTTTAACGATATGCCATCAATCAATACCTCACCTTCGGTGGGATCGTAAAAGCGGGGCACCAAATCGGCCAAGGTTGATTTACCCCCACCCGATGGACCTACCAATGCTAACGTTTTTCCCTTTTCGATAGTGAGGTTGATGTTTCGTAATACTTTTTCGGTATCATAAGCAAAGCTTACTGCTTTAAAAGTAATAGTACGCTCAAACGATTTTAAAACTTTTGCATCGGGTTTATTTTGAATAGCCGGAACCTGATCAATCAATGCAAAAATTCTACGGGCTGAAGCTGTACCACGCTGCAAGGCAGTTATCCCGTTTGAGAAATTTTTGGCAGGCTGTATAATTAATGCAAACACGGCCAGAAAAGTCATGAAGGCAGAAGGCTTTAAGGTAGAACTTTCATTTAATACCATGTTGCCACCAAAAAAAATTATACCCGCAATAATCATTACACCTAAAATTTCTGAAACCGGTGATGCCAGTTCATTTTTATAAGCAATTGATTTTACGGTCTTTCTGTAAAATCCACTCTCAGCTTCAATTTTAGAAATTACAAAATTGCGGGCATTGAAAGCTTTAATAACCCGCATGCCCCCAAAGGTTTCATCCAGAATATTAAGTATGCGGCCTAACGATTCCTGGCTTTGTGTTGCCTGGCGTTTTAATCGCTTTATTATTTCGGCTAATACCCCTCCCGTAAGGGGTAGTACCAATAGTGTAAATAGTGTTAGCTGGGGCGAAATTTTAAACAATAAAAAAAATGAGAACAGAATAGTAATAGGCTCTTTCAACACAACTTTCAGGCTATTCATTACTGCATTTTCAACTTCGTTTACATCGTTGGTAAAACGAGAAATAAGATCGCCTTTGCGCTCGTTATTAAAGTAACCAATATGCAAGCGTGTAACTTTACTAAAAATATCCAGCCGGATATTGCGCACCAGGTCCACCCGCAGTTTAGTTGCAATTACCCGCTCGAGGTAGCGGAACAGATTAGCCAGAATAACACAAACAACAATTAACGCACAAACAAATAGCAAAGCCCCGAGCGGTCCGTCTTGCTGTACAATTTGAATAAAGGTGTGATTAAATGCCCCCTTTACAAAGTCAACTGTAAGCTCGAATGGCGGCATAGGAGGCACCGCTGTTTGTGCGGTTTGATTGAACAGCACATCGAGCATGGGCATAACCAGCACGATATTAAAGGTGCCAAAAATTACGCCCAGTATGGAATAAAAGAAAAAGAAAACCAGGCGGGTTTTCAGTTTATTGGCATATGCAAGAACTCTTAGAAAAGTGCTCATTATTTAAAAATCGTACAATCGTTGCGGAATATTCCAACGCAAAGCTAATGAACTAAGTGTGGTATTATAATTATACGTAGCCAGATCGCTTTTACTCTGTCTTACCAACTGGCGTACTTCTATAAATAAATTATGTTTCAACATGTACGAAGCATTAAAATCAATTGTAACAATGGAATTAGAAATACCTTGCCCTATTTCATTACCATATTCCTGCTGGCGCGCCTGGTAGCCAAGCAGAATATTACTGCCCCAGTTCTCGTTGGCATTATCGCGACCTGTCTTAGCATAAAAAGCCTTCAATGTACAATTAAGACGAGGTAAAGGTTGGTAACGCACAATACCCAGCACCTCGTTAAAGTTAGCACCCAGTGGGTGAGCCAATGCCTGCCGGTAGTTACTGTAACTTCCGTATTGCGAATAATGCGAATAGGTGTAAGGTCGCACGCGGTTAATTTCTGCCTGAATATCCAGGTTAGAGACGCCAAACGCATCAATATATTTTACACCACCCTGAATGGCGTACTTATTGGCCCACCAGCCATTACCGGCCGTAATTTCTTTCAACAGAAATTCATCCAGCACAAGCTGACCATAAAACGAAACTTTTTTAAACGCATTCCATTTAATATCGGCACCAAGTATTGCATTATCGCTGCTACCAAACTGCTGTTCAATGGCGCGGTAAAAGATTACCGGATTGAGGTAACTAAAGTCGAATGTATTGTTGTTAACCGAATCTTTCGGACTAAACACCACCGATTCGAACAAACCAACATTTAATTTTTTACCAATGTTTACAGAAGCATGATGAAACGCCAGAAACTTTTCGGGATAACGCTTGTTGCCCGGAGTGCGCGCATCCGCAGCCATGCGGTTAAGTTGAAACAGGTAATTGATTTTCCAAACTTTTACATTGCTACGCAAAAAGAGGTTGGGTGGTGAGTAATCTGAAAAAATCAATGATCTGTAACCATTACCAATAAAAGTACGATCGTTACCAAATTGCATGTAAACATGCTTGGTTAAATTGAAGTCTATATAGGCACGGGCTTCAAAAAAATCAACACCTGTATTTTTAAATGTTTTCCAAAAACCTTCATGGGGCACCACACGATTGCGGGTAACTTCATCAGCAACATATTGGGGCAACACGGCCTGGTTCTCGCCCACATAGGTATAAAAGCCAATTTTGCGGTCAACCATCCCACGTATTTCCACACCGCGTGTGTTAATGGTAATCAGTTCATCGCGGTTATTGTCTTTACCGGCACTTAAATACAACACCGGATTTACATGTATATCAAACTCGGGCATATCCACATAAGCGAAATCCGATTTCTTTTTGTACAAATGTTTTAGTACCGGCTTTTTACTAGTGTTGGTTTCTGCGCGGCTCCATTCCCAGCTATCGTTGCGAAAAAACTGCAGGTTGAATTGATCGCTCCTTGACGCAAATATTTCGGCATCGGTATTTAGCGTATCAACATAACGGATTATTGCATCGCGCTTATAGGGTTTTATGGTTGTAAATAACTGCGAACTGATTTTTCCGGATTTTATTTCGTACCGATCCAGCCAATAATAATAATCGCTATTGAGCGGAGCATTGGTACTTTGGCCTTTTGCCAACACTCCTATAAAGAAAAAAGGAACAATCAGGTAACGCATACTTATTTAGCAATTTTTAGGTATTGCTCAGGCTTTAGGGCCACATCAGGAAATTCACTGATGATCTTCTTATTGTATGTAATAAGGTTTGTGTTCAGCCTTAACGCGAGGGCAACAAACTCACAATCATAAGCAGAACAACGCGATTTTTGAACAAGGGGAAGCACCTCTGCCGACTCAACCATCTCTTCATATCCCCACAAAAGTTCTTCGGCACGATGCGTAGCATCTTTAACTGCCTCGTACGCTAAAATTCCCTTCCTTAGATACAAACTTGCTACATTTCTAAACTCACTTCGCCACAAAAAGGGAACTGACCACACAGGATTCTTCTGATACAATCTTTCCACTAATTCAGTCTCGTTTGATGGAAAGTACAGATAGCTGATTACGTTGGTGTCAACCACAATCATGGACGGCCCTCGTTAATAGCATTTTTAATCTCTTCCGGGTTAAGACTTAAGTTAACCTTGATTTTGCTTCGGAATTCTCTGGCTTTTGCCAGAATTTCATCCGGACTTGGCTTCTCTAAATGCAAATGGTTTTTAATAGCCATTATTATTTCGCTATTAATACTTCGTTGGTTGCGCTTTGCACGATCCTTCAATAGCGCATAGGTTTTATCGGGAATGTTTTTGAGGGTTATATTTGCCACAGCGGTTCCATTTTGGTTCCAAAATACAACCTTTCCATTTTTTGCCCAAATTGGTTGATTTGGCCTTGCAAATCGGGAGGGTTTTTCTACTTTTGCAGTCCTTTAAGCAAGATTAATATGAAAAAAGGTATTCACCCTCAGTATAAAGAAGTTGTTTTTTGGGATACTTCAAGCGATTTCAAATTTTTGAGCCGTTCTACGTCTGTTCCAAAAGAAACTATTAAGTGGGAAGACGGTAAGGAGTATCCGGTAATTAAAGTGGAGGTGAGCTCAGCTTCGCATCCTTTCTTTACGGGCAAGAAAATGTTTGTAGATACTGCCGGTCGTGTAGAGAAATTCCAGAAGAAATACGGTAAAAAGTAAGGCATACTTCTTAGCGCGTTTTGTTTTAAGGTCTTGCCCACGCGAGACCTTTTTATTTTTCCTTCTTTGGATTAGGGGTTTGGCTATAGCAAGCGGTAACCTATTTTAGCAGCATGAATCTGATCTTATTCGATCATCCGGAAATCCGACAGAACCTTTTACCTTTTACTTTTACCCGGCCGGTAGCCGCCATTCGCATTGGCATTTTTACGATTGCAGAAAAATGGGAGAAACACCTCGGTGCCAAGGCATCTTTTTATACGGAAGATTACCTGCGTACTAAATTCCCGCTGCACGTAGCTACCGATAACCTGTGGATTAACGGTGCTGTATGCCCAACTGCTGAGCTAACAAAAGCAGTTCTTAATTTAAAACCGGAAGAAACGTTGGTTCATAACGAGTTTGTTATTGCCACGCGCACCGCGGCAACCCAACTTAACGGGCCTAGTAAAATCAAAACAGAATTTTTTAATTCGCTTACGCTGATCGACCAGGTTTGGAAAATTTATCAACATAACGGGGCTCAGATTCGCGAAGACTTTGCATTGCTAACAGCCGATAGAAAGTCTGCAGCAATTAACGATGTTCACACACGCGTTTACAATCCTGCGCATATATTCCTGGAAGAAGGTGCCAAAGTAAGGGCTGCAGTTTTAAACGCAGAGAACGGTCCGATTTATCTTGGGAAAAATTCCTTTGTACAAGAGGGCGCACTTATTCGCGGGCCGTTTGCATTATGCGAAGAATCGCATGTAAATATGGGTGCCAAGGTACGAGGCGATACTACTGTGGGGCCTTACTCTAAAATTGGTGGCGAGGTGAGTAACTCGGTAATTTTCGGTTATAGTAATAAAGCGCACGATGGCTTTTTGGGTAATTCTGTGTTGGGCGAGTGGTGTAACATTGGTGCGGATACCAATACATCAAACCTTAAAAACAATTACGAAAACATAAAACTGTGGAGCTATGCCAAAGGCGGCTTTAAAGACACCGGCCTTATGTTTTGTGGATTAATGTTTGGCGATCATAGTAAATGTGGCATTAACACCATGTTTAACTCCGGCACCGTAGTGGGTGTAAGTGCCAGTATTTTTGGCGATGGCTATCCCCGTAATTTCATACCCTCATTTGCATGGGGTGGAGCTGCCGGGTTTACAACCTATCAACTTAGCAAAGCACTTGACACAGCCGCTAAGGCAATGGAACGGAGAAACCTGGAATTGAACGAAATTGAAAAATCTATTCTTAAAAAAGTATTTGAAGATTCTGCACAATACAGAGTGTGGGAAAAGAAATCATAACCCTATTCAATGTGAAGTTCGCTGACATTCCAGGATTGGCAGATATTAAAGCCCGGCTCATAGATTCGGTGAAACAAAACCATATTGCCCATGCCCAATTGTTTTTAGGAAAAGCCGGAGCACTTAATCTGCCATTGGCATTGGCATACGCTACGTACCTGCACTGCGAAAACAAAGGCGAACATGATTCGTGCGGAACATGTGCAGCGTGCAGTAAAAATCTGAAGTACATACACCCCGATACCAGTTTTGTGTTTCCGTTCCGATCCATCCCGAAAAGCGAAGATGCCGATCAGGTAAAAGCAGAAACACTTAAGCAATGGCGCAACTTTTTATTAAATCAACCCTTCGATGATTTAAGTGGCTGGATAAATACCTACGAGGGTGAAGACAAACCCGCTTCTATTTCAGTCGAAACAAGTCGTGAAATTATTCGCACGCTTTCGCTGAAACCCTTTGAGAGCAAATACAAGGTAATGCTGATCTGGCAGCCGGAGCTCATGCATCCATCGGCAGCCAACGGCATTCTTAAAATTCTGGAAGAACCACCACCCAATACATTTTTTCTGCTGGTAAGTAACGCTGCCGAACGGTTACTTCCCACTGTTCTTTCGCGCACACAATTAGTGCAGGTACCTTTATCTACCGATGCAGAGATTGATATTTTTCTTAGCGAAACCCACAAAGTACCCGAAGCACGAAGAGCAGAAATTATTCAGTTAGCTGATGGCAACCTGAACTTAGCCATTAACCTTATTGAAAGTGAGGATGACCATTATGCCGATCGCTTTGCCGATTGGATGCGATCGTGCTTTAAACGCGACTATAAAAAACTGGTAACGTTTGCCGATGATTTCCACGACTTAGATAAACTTAATCAGCGAAACCTATTTCAATACGGGTTAGGCCTAATGCGCGAAACATTGTTACACCGAAGCGGAGCTGAAGCCATTAGCCGGGCCAAGAGTGGAGAACTAAAATTCGTAAAAGATTTTAGCAAAGTAATGACGGTGGAAAAAATTGCCGCTGTTAACACACTCATCAGCACGGCACATTATCATCTCGAAAGAAACGGAAGTGCCAAAATGATTTTTTTAGATTTATCCTTACAAATAGCCAACGTTTTAAAATCCTGAAAGTAAACTCTTATGAAAAAAGTATTTATCCTGCTGGCATGGTGTTGCGTGTTCGCATTTACCCAATGCACAAACAGTAAAACCGATACGGTAGTAATTATAAAAACCAGTTATGGTGATATGATTGCTGTATTGTTTGATGAAACGCCCAAGCACAAAGAAAATTTTATTAAGCTGGCTAAAGAAGGCTTTTATAACGATTTGTTATTTCACAGAATCATACAAGGGTTTATGATTCAAGGAGGCGATCCGGATTCTAAAAATGCAACACCCGGCCAACCATTGGGTATGGGCGGGCCGGGTTATACGGTTCCTGCTGAATTCAACGCTAAGTTTTTTCATGAAAAAGGAGCCTTATCAGCAGCCCGATTAGGCGATGGCCAAAATCCTTCAAAGGCTTCCAGCGGCAGTCAATTTTATATTGTGCAAGGAACGGTTATTCCTGAAGCTAATGCCGATGCACTCCGAATCGATCAGTACAAAATGAATGCGGCCTTTCAAACCATACTCCGCGATCCGAAAAATCAACCGCTTATTGATACACTGAATCAAATTTATATGACAGGCGATATGCAAGCCTATCAAACTAAAATCAACAGCCTGGTGCCACGGCTGGAGAAAATGACCGGGCAAAAAATATATAAAGAAGTATCACCTGAAAAATTAAAAGCTTACACAACAGTTGGGGGTGCTCCCCACTTAGATGGTGAGTACACCGTATTTGGGAAAGTTATCAGTGGCCTGGATGTAATTGATAAAATTGCAGCCGTGCCCACGCAACAAGAGCGCCCCGTTGAAGACGTGCGTATGACGGTTACCGTTGAAGAACTTCCGCGCAAAAAAATTACAGAACTTTACGGTTATATATACCCCAATCAGTAATGCGCATTCTTATTACAGGAGCAAATGGATTATTAGGTTATAAGCTCGTGCAATTACTGGGTTCAAAACCTGATGTAACAACCATCGCAACTGCCCGAAAAAAACCTGCCGACCTTCCAACTGCTGTACAGTTTTTAGAATTAGATATTACCAACCAGCAACAAACTTCCGAAGTAATCGCTGCAGCCAAACCAGATGTTGTTATTCACACAGCAGCTATGACGCAAGTTGACCAATGCGAAACCGAACGCGATAAGTGTTGGCTTACAAACGTAACGGGCGTAGGGCATATTATAGAAGCCTGCTCGCAAGCCAATGCACACCTGGTTCATGTTTCCACCGATTTTATTTTTGATGGTACCTACGGCCCATTAGATGAAACCGCTGTTCCCAACCCAGTTAATTTTTATGGCGAAAGTAAACTGGCCGGTGAAAAGCTAATTCAACAAAGTAAAATCAGTTGGGCTATTTTGCGCACTGTATTAGTATATGGCGTTACACCCGATATGAGTCGTAGCAACATTGTGTTGTGGGTAAAGAAAAGTCTGGAAGAAGGAAAAACCATTAATGTGGTAAACGATCAGTGGCGCACACCAACGTTAGCCGAAGATCTGGCCGTTGGTTGCTTTCTTGCTGCATCACAAAAGGCAAAGGGAATCTTTCATATTTCCGGTAGCGAGATGATGACCCCATTTGACATTGCGATGGCCACTGCCAATTTTTTTAAACTGAATGTTTCGTTAATCAAACCTGCCGATAGTTCTACCTTTACACAGCCCGCCAGGCGACCACCCAAAACCGGATTTATCATTACCAAAGCCCAGGCTGAATTGGGTTATAAGCCTCACACTTTTACCGAAGGTCTTGCTTTATTGGCCGCACAAGCGGGCAGGTAATTATGCCACCCACCCCAACTCCTATTGGGCAGTACAATTAATTTACCATCTTCGCGGTTAACATTAATTTAATATCGCTCTTTTATGTCAGCTAACAGAGGTCAATTCGGTTCCAAGTTTGGTTTTATTATGGCTGCAGCCGGCTCGGCTGTTGGCCTGGGTAATATCTGGCGCTTCCCTTATGTGGTAGGGCAAAACGGTGGTGGTGCCTTTGTGTTTGTTTATATTGTTTGTGTGGTACTTATTGGCCTGCCCCTTATTTACAATGAGGTTGCCTTAGGCCGCATGACTGCGCGCAATACGGTGGGTGCTTTCAAAAGCACAGGGGCAAATAAATTCTGGATTTATACCGGGGCTGTGCTGGCATTATGTGTTAGCTTTTTTGTACTGAGCTATTACGGTGTAATTGCTGGCTGGACTATTGGCTATATCATCAGCGAGTTCACTGATTTCATTTCCAACTTCGAAACTTTCAGAAGTTCACCAGGATATGTAATTCCGTTCTTTGCTGTTTTTATGCTTGCCTCAGTGGCAATTGTATTGGGTGGTATTTCGGGCGGTATCGAGAAAGCATCTAAAATTCTGATGCCCGTTTTATTTGTACTGTTGTTTGCTGTTATGTTCAGAAGCCTTACGCTGGATGGTGCCATGGAAGGTGTTAAATATTATCTCACTCCGGATTTTACCAAGATTAATGGCCGCGTAATTCTTTCTGCACTTGGTCAGGCCTTCTTCTCCTTATCAGTAGGTTGGGGTATTCTTATTACCTATGGTTCTTACCTTCCCAAAGACCAAAACATTGTAAGCAGCGGTGCCTGGATTGGTGTAATGGATACCGCAGTCGCCTTCTTTTCAGGATTAATGATTTTTCCGGCTGTGTTTGCTTTTGGAAAAAATCCTTCGGAAGGAACTGCGCTTGTATTCAACGTGCTACCTGAAATTTTTAACTCATTACCTGCCGGAGGTCAAATTGTAGGAGCCTCATTCTTTTTGTTATTGTGTGTTGCGGCCCTCACCTCTTCCATCTCTATGATTGAAGTACCTGGTTCTTATCTTATCGATGAGAAAAAATGGAATAGAAAAAAGGCTTCCTGGGTAGTGGGCATACTAGCCTTTTTAGTAGGAATACCTTCGGCATTATCGGGAGGATCGTCTGAATTTTTCACCAGCATGTCGCTTAATTTATTTGGCGAAACCAAAACGGGATTTCTGGATATAATGGATGCTTTATTTGGCGGCCTGTTTATAGTAATTGTGGCGCTTATGACTTGCCTTTACACCGGCTGGGTTATTAATATTAAAACCGTTAGCAACGAAATTGAACAAGGTTCACTATTCTTCTCAAGGCCTTTAGTGGCCGGAATTACACCAGCACAAATCTGGATATTTTTTATCCGATTTGTTTGCCCGTTAGTTATTGGCCTGGTGTTGTTAAGTACGGTGGGAATTATTTAGACCAATAGAAATACAGGTAATAACAAGGCGGCAGAACCACTGGTTCTGCCCCTGCTTTTAAAGGGCAACTATTGATTCAGTTACCGCATGCTTCTTCGGTGCTTCCAATCGGCATACCCGGAGGTGCTGCTAACAGAATATCTTGTTTAAACTCATCAGGGTTTTGCTGAAACTTGAGCACCAGTTGAGCGAGGTATGTGTTATAAGCCTTCCACGATTCGTCTGTAGCCGGGCGCGTTTGCAACCAAGCTTTCAACTGATCCAGTTTTACAGTAACAATTGCCCGCGTGGGTGCGGAAGCATCTTTATTCATTGCCAGTTTGGTTAGGTTAGTAAACAATGCATAGTTAATGCTCATTTGTATTGCGCCCTCATACCCGCCACGAGCCGGAGCCTTGAAGGTTGTGGCTATCATTTTATCGATAACACTTTCCAAACTGGGCAACCGTGCATCACGCGAGTGATGTTCAAATACTCTATTGGCGCGAGCCGGATGTAATATTAAACCAAATGTCATATCGGCTGCCGTTTCGGCTGCTGCAAGTGGATCGAACGTTAAATCGGTTTTTCCTTTTAACAACTCGCGGTGGCGTGTGTAGCCCAGCGGCCGCGGTGGAATTTGTTTTAATAAACTTTCGGGCAATGCAAGCGCAGCAGGCTGCACAGTTTTCAAAAGCGATTCCAACGCTTTAAGCTCCACCTGTGGTGTTAGCAATTCAGCAATAGGTTGACCATCGCCCCGCAACGCATACCGGTAGTTCAATCCACCAATAATTTTTACGGCAGCTTCTGCCTGGTAGCGATGGAAGAAATAAACAGGCACAAGTGCTTCTTCCAAAGTAGCCATGGGGGCACCCGGTTTGATGTTTCGCTCACCAAAATTTTTCAATGCTACAGTGCGCACTTCCATTACACGATCCAACTCCGCCACCGGATCTTTGCCATTATCCCACAAATGGGCATAGGGATGTGCGCCACCAACCGGCCGTGCATCCTGGTCGGATAAAAATGTTAACCCGGCTTTCAGCGAGTTTTGAACAATCTCATTCAATGCTTTATCCTCATCAGTACCTTCAGGAAAATGCTGGTAGCCATAAACTACCATTACTTTATCCAGTTCCCCAATCTTATCATCATACGCTTTGCTCAAATCAATTTTGCCGTCCTTCAATATGGCTATAGGGTGGGGATAATCCATTACCGATGCCAGGTTTTCGGTACTGGATGAATAGGCATGCGCAATACCAATGGTATGGCCAACTTCGTGTGCTGCCAGTTGGCGTAAACGAGCCAAGGCCATTTCTTCCATCGCTTTTGAAACCGGCTTTCCTTCTTCATAGGGAGCGAGTAATCCTTCCGCAATCAAAAAATCTTGGCGCACCCGTAACGAGCCCAATGTTACATGCCCTTTGATAATTTCACCGGTACGTGGATCAGTTACAGATGATCCGTAAGACCAGCCACGGGTAGAACGATGCACCCAGTTAATTACATTGTAGCGCACATCCATTGGGTCGGCATCTTCGGGTAATACCTTTACCTGAAATGCATCTTTATAACCAGCAGCCTCAAAGGCCTGGTTCCACCAACGTGCACCATCCATTAAAGCAGAACGAATGGGTTCCGGTGCACCCGGATCCATATAATAAATAATAGGCTTAATTGCTTCACTCACGGCTACACGCGGATCTTTCTTTTCGAGCCGATGCCGCGCAATAAAACGTTTTACAATCGGCTCACTTATGGGTGTGGCATAATCATAATAGGAAATACCGAAGTAACCGGCACGCGGGTCGGCCTTGCGTGGTTTATAGTTGTTATCAGGCAACTGTACAAATGAATGATGTTCGCGAACCGTTACACTGGAAGGTGTAGGGGCAACACTGCGAATAAACCCACCGGTGGGCTGCCCGGTAAAGGTAAGGGTAACCTCAAACTCGGTGTTCTGCGGAAAATTTTTAGTGCGAGGTAAATAAAATGCAGAGCGCGACTTATCCAACGAATAATTTCCTTGTTGTGTATTGCGTAAAGTACCAATTACGTTGTGTACATCTTGCAAAAGAAAATCTGTAGCATCTACCAGCACCTTACCACCTTCTTCTGCCAGCACAGCAAACCCCCAAAGTACTGATTGTGCAAAGGCCTCTTCAACTGCCCTTCGCTCAGCAGCATCGTTCGAGATAGCGCGGAAGGAATAATTAGGTTCAATCATTAATACCTTAGGGCCACGCTTTTCAAATTTTACCACATGTTCACCACCTAGTTTATTACGATCAAGCCCTAAATCGTTTGAGCCTACACCGGCTGTCAGCGATTCAACATACAATAACTCGCTGTTCAATTTATCTATCAACATCAAAACCTTGTCTTGTTTCTCGTCATAATAAAATTCCAGAAAACCGGGATATTTTTTCAGACCTGCAATTTTTGCCTCGATGGGCGAGGCAGCCTTTACAACCGGTTCTGGTGTTTGAGGTGTATCTTTTTTTCGTTGGCTCCAGCCTGCAATCGAAACAAAAAGCGAAGCTAAAAGGAAGAAATAGTTCATGGTATGTTTGGTTTTCAGATGAGGAAAGCTAAAGATTTCCCGAACAGGGTACAATAGAAATTATAACGCTTGTGACTTTCTGAAAACCTTCGGATTATTATGTGCGTAACCGGTAGGCTTTAACCTGAAACCGCATGTCGGAAGATGAAATCCGGAAAGAAGAACAAATAATCGAGCGCTCGAAAAAAGACCCCCATGCCTTTGGCGAATTGTATGAAAAATACTTCGACCGGATTTTTAACTACATCCTAAGGCAAACCGATGATGAAGAACTGGCAGGCGACCTTTGCTCGCAAACCTTTGTTAATGCCCTGCATAATATAAACCGATACGAATTCAGGGGCTTTCCGTTTTCGGCATGGCTTTATAAAATTGCAGGCAATGAAGTGAACAAACACTACCGAAAAAACAAAGGCAATAAAATATTTAGCATTGAAGAACTAAAAGTGCGCGAGTTGGTAGAACAAGCTGCCGAAGAGTGGGACGAAGAGATGATTACCCGGTTGCTGCGGTATATGAATGAGTTGCCCACCGATATGATTCAGGTACTTGAACTTCGTTTTTTTGAAGACAAGGATTTTAAAGAAATTGCATTTATTCTGGATATGACAGAGAGCGGAGCTAAAATGCGCACCTATCGGGCGCTGGATAAACTGCGCACAAATTTTAATTTAAAGGTGAAGTACGATGGGTAAGCATGAAATACGATTGCGCAGACAACGCATGAGTGCCCGCGGTAGCGATCGGTACCGGAATTACAATGCTGTGTTAAAGCAGCATGGAAATGAAAAACGGTTTAAACAAATTACACGCATCTTTACTTTCTTGTTATTGATTGCGCTGATCGTAATCATTTTTATGGCCATTACAAGGTGGGAGAAAAAACAACCATCTAAACCACAAACTAAAACAAATAGTACAGCTGTTGTGACGTGATGCAGTTCTTTGCATTAGTAAGGCATAACCAAACTTAAACCTTACTATGGAAGCCAAGAAGAATCCGAAACAAGATCTACATCGGCAATCGGGAAAATTTTTTCTGATTGGGTTAACACTAAGTGTTGCATTAGCCATAATGGCGTTTGAATGGCGCAGCAAAAAGAAAGAATCCATAATATGCGCATTCGATGATCCCATTTATGATGGAACATTCGAGCTTCAAGCTGAGTTACTACCCGCAGCGCAACCTAAGGTTAAACAACCTAATCCAATCGTTATTAAACCTGTTGTAAACTTTGTTACTACTATTGAAACAACAGCAGCTATGCCGGATGCTATTACCATCGATCAACCTGTTGTTTCAATTGGCATTGATTCAGCAGTGCTTGTAACAGAACCCACGGACGAACCTTTGATTGCCCCCGAAGTAGCACCAATACCCGAGGGTGGCTTTGAAGGTTTTTACAAATTCGTGGGTAAAAACCTGAAGTATCCTAAGCGCGCGCAGTATGCCAACACCCAGGGCAAAGTTTTTGTAGAATTTATTATTGATAAAAATGGCCAGGTAACAGATATGAAAGTGATTAAAGGCATTGGCGGTGGTTGCGATGAAGAAGCGATGCGGGTGCTGGCTTTAACTAAATGGCAACCGGGCCGTCAGCGGGGCAAGCCAGTAAAAGTAAGAATGACCTTACCTTTGAATTTTGTTTTGAATTGATTTAGTATCAAAGGTTTGCATTGACTAATTTTTACCTATAATCCTTCCAACATCTTTCTTTTGATCCGTTAGAGAAAGTAGATAATGAATGACCTCTGTTACGTTTAGGAATTTCTTCAATACATATTCATCTTTATCTGTCTTAACCAACAACTCGATTTGCTGCACATTCCGAGGAAGAATCTCAGACGCAGCAACGGCTGTTTTAATTTTATCTACTAGCTGACCTGAGAAAGGAGTTAAGCATTCTTTAGCAATATTCTTCTTTTTAGTCTCTGAGAGACTTCTAAATGCTTTCAAACTTTTCTCAGGGGTAATCCTATCTTTTTCATCCCACTCAAAATTTACCCCGTACTTTTTCAAAATTGAAGATAAATTTTGAAATGGTATCTCTATACACTCAACCCCAAAACTCTTCATTAGTTTTTTTGAAGGCGCTGTCTAATCCCCAATTAATACAGCAATACTCTTCTTTACAGTTGGATAAGTTGTACGTAGTTTATAATGAGCTACACATGTCCAAGACGCTTTATCTCTATTATGCTTTTTATATCTAATATATTTACACTCAATAAGTACAATGGGATTTTTTTTCTTTATCTTCTACTACAACGTCAATTTGATACGAGTTACCTGTATCATTCACCAATAAAAGCTTGGAATGATCCCTAACCCCTCGTCTGATACCGCCAATATCAACATAGAACTCCGTTCCTACTAAAGCATTTTGAACTATATTCTTAACTTCAGACTCTATTAAATTGCCAACAGCTTCACCTATTGCACTTGCGTGATTAGCCATTATTTGTATAACGTTAAAATTGTTTCCCGTAAACCAACGTGATGACGTTGTGTATTGCCGCTCCACTTACCTCCCCGAGTTCGCAGCAATTGGATTTCAAACCTCTTAAATCCAATCGAGCAACCAAGCTTTCCAAGCATTTCGTCAGTTGGAATATGAACCCCATAGGGAGCTGAATCACCTAATACAAAAACAGCAACCTTCCCATTTTTTAGTACCCTGTAAACATCGGCTAAAACTAAAAACATATCATTGAAGTAACCTGATACAAGATGGTCATAACTCTTTTTTCCACCCTTTTGCTTTCTCAACTCCCCTAATCTAAAGATTGATTGATTTAGGAAAGCATAAACCTCAGGGCTTGCGTCTCTAATTTTATCAGATAAGATATATTTTAAATCACTTCTCGAAATTTGGGTTGTTGCAGATGTTATAAGTTTAGACCTGACAGTTTTAGTTATGTCAGACCAATTTTGAGCTTCTCCAAAGAAATACATTTCTAGACGTGTCCTATCTGCATAATCAAAATTATTTAAGTAAGGAGGAGAAGTAAACACATGATCAACAGATAAACTATTAATGGTGTGGCTTGTATCCCTGGAGTCGCCATTCAAAATAGTTTGAGAAGTTTGATCGGATAGTGGAGAAGCCGTAAGTTTTATGAAAAAAATGTCCTCCATCATAGAATTCACCTAACGTCTATATTCTCTTAAAACATCTTTTGACTTTGATGACGTTTTGATCTTTTTAGGCGCAATATAGGGCCAACCAGTTGCAGCACTTGAAACCTCTCTCAGCAATGATACCAGTGCGACAAATAGAAAGTTTTTTGTTTTTGAACTAAGACTTGATGAGTTTATAGTATTTCTTATTAATAGAAGTTCAAACAGCTTTCGATCATCAAAACATTTAAGAATTAATTCAGGAAAAATATCTTTGAGGCATTTCTTTTCATCATCAAATTTTTTGCTTCCAGAAATAACACTTTTTTCAATTTTACTTAGCCCCTCTGAAATTTCATCTTGGTTCAAAGACCATTCTAATTTAGCCTTAGCTATTTATATACAAATGGATGTGCCTCTACTCCGTAAGAATTTATTCCCATAGTTTTAGCTACAACATTTGTTGTTGCACTTCCCATAAATGGATCATATATGACATCACCTTCATCTATTCCGTAGAGGTTTATACTTGCTTCTACAGCTTTATATGAGAATCCCGCAGGGTACGTGAACCATCTATGGACTGGAGCCCTAAGTGAATCCTTGAATGTTCCCCAATCTTTTATTTCGGATGTTCCAATTATTGAAGGATTTAACCCTATTTCGTCATCTACTAATTTCAGCATCTGAAAATTTTTATTGTTGGTAAGATAATACCAAACAAACAGAAAGTGAAATGATCTTGAATGCCCTAAAAATCCTTTAAGAGGTTATGGCCGGCTTTCTCATTCCAGAGATTTGGCAAAAATCATTATTTAATTACCTTTGCACACCTTTTTGGGCCCGTAGCTTAACTGAATAGAGCATCTGACTACGGATCAGAAGGTTGGGGGTTTGAATCCCTCCGGGCCCACTAATTTTAACCTTCCTAACTCATCATGCGGGTTAGGATTTTTATTTATAAAACTAATTTTGGCCTGCATCCATCGTTAAAGAGCTAAATCTGAACAATGAAGTCTTCGCTAAACACCTTGCTTTTTGTGCTGCTAACCACCGCAGCCTTTGCCCAATACGAAACGGTTACTAAAACAAAACGGCCTTCCATTCCCGGTACTTTTTTGGTTGACTTGGGCGTTAACCGCGCTCTAAATGCCGGCTCAACCTGGAAACAAGGCTTTTGGGGTTCTCGCACAGTTAACATGTACTATCAATATCCTATCCGCTTTGGCAGAACTAAGTTCAGTTTTAATCCGGGTATAGGTTTAAGTATGGAACGCTGGAAGTTTACCAATGGTGCCATGTTAATTGATACCACTGAGTTGGTTAGTTTTCCGAACGGAGCTGCCGCAGCCGTGCAGGTTGAACAATATAATCTGTTAAGTCCTACCCGGGTTTATCAGAACCTGGCTCGAAAATCCATGTTTGTTACCAACTACCTTGAAATGCCGATAGAGTTCCGGTTTGACACTAAACCTGAGGACATTGCCCGCAGTTTTAATGTAGCCATTGGTGGCCGGGTGGGGTTACGAATGAATTCGTTTACCAAAGTGAAGTATAAAGACGGTGGCGAAAACGTTAAGGTAAAGGACAAGCAAAGTTTTGGGTTGAATGATTTTCGCTATGGAGTTTATACCCGCATTGGGATAGGCGGTTTTAGCTGGTTTGCTTTCTACAACCTTAGTGAAATGTTTGAGAAAGGTAAGGGGCCGCAAGGTCTGGATATCAATACGCTTACAGTAGGTATTTCGATTAACGGATTTTAACGACCTTTAAACTCGGCTTTCCGTTTTTCCAGAAACGCAGTTACACCTTCTTTGTAATCGGCAGAGGCTCCGGCTATTTCCTGGCAATAAGCTTCATAATCCAACATTTCATCTAAAGATGCCTGGGTGGATTTATTCAACATTCTTTTGATTAACCCAATCGACTGAGTAGGTGCATTAGCATAATAATCGGTGTAACTTTTTACGGCTTCATCTAACTGGGCTAAAGGAACCACCTTATTTACTAATCCAAGTTGTAAAGCTTCGGCAGCAGGCACTTTCCTTCCGGTAGAACAAAGTTCAAACGCTTTGGCTATGCCTACCAGGCGAGGCAGAAAATAAGCTGAGCCGGAATCGGGTACCAAACCGATATTGATAAACACCTCAATCAAACTCGCTTCTTCAGCAGCTACCAACACATCGCACGCAAGTGCAAGCGAACACCCCGCCCCTGCCGCCACACCATTTATCCTGCCTATAATGGGTTTGGGTAATGTGCGCATAGCGCGAATGATTGGATTGTAGCGTTTATGCAGCGACTCCATAAATGATCTTTTTTCTTTGCCCGATGCAGCTTTCAAATCCTGACCGGAACAAAATGCTTTTCCGGCACCGGTAAGCACCACTACCCGCACCTGTTCATCTTTTGCACAAGCCTTCCATGCATCCTGAAGCTCATACGTTAATTCATCATTCAATGCGTTATATACTTCAGGTCGGTTGAGTGTAATGGTAGCAACACCATTGGCAACTGAATACAACAGATGTTTAAATTCCATACATGTGGTAGTTACGTTTAGAAAAAATACAGTACTCCAAAAAAACCAATCGAGAAGCCTGTGATGCTGCCCACCAGCATTTCGCGCGGGGTGTGGGCATTCAGGTATAAGCGTGCCGCCATTACAAACCCTGCAGCCAGAATGGCACCTGCTGTTGGCCATAATAAATCGGGCTGTTCAACCGCTTTGTTAAGTGGAAGTAAAATACCAATACCACCCCAGGCTGCCAGCGCATGCACACTCACTTTCAAAAAAAAGTTCAGCACTACGGCAGCCATAACTAACATGGCAACAATCAATAACAGGTAATTGAAGTAAACCGAAAACCGAAGTTTAATAAAAAATAAAAGTGCAGTTACCATATATATAAGGGCAATGGCTATAAAGGGTATTATACGTTCCGCTCGGTTCTCTAATGTGTAAGAACTTATGGTACCGAACATGCGAAACATAATCAGGTTTACTACCGGCAATAAAAATGTAAAGCAAAAAATAAATGCCGTCATCACCCGCAGGTTTTGGGGGGCAATCATTAACAAAGTCGGAAAGAAGGTACCCAATAGCATAACCATGTAAGTGGTAAGCAACAAGGGGTGAAAAATTATGGAAACAATAGTAGCGGCAGCTTTCACATTTCTTTTCTTAAACGGGCTACAGGTATGTTTAATTGTTCGCGATACTTTGCTACGGTGCGCCTGGCAATGTTATATCCTTTTTGATTGAGCAGGTCTTCCAGTTTATCATCAGAGTAAGGTTTATTTTTATCTTCGGCTTCAATCAAATCTTTGATAATCTGTTTTACTTCCCTGCTGCTTACCTCCTCGCCCGAATCGGTGCTGATACCTTCTGAGAAAAAATACTTGAGCGGAAATACACCAAAATCGGTTTGAATGGTTTTACTGCTGGCCACCCGGCTTACGGTAGAAATATCCATGTTAATCATCTGCGCAATGTCTTTTAAAATCATGGGTCGCAGTTTGGTTTCATCGCCCTCCAAAAAATAATCGTATTGAAACTCCAGGATGGCGCGCATGGTGCGCAACAACGTATGCTGCCGTTGTTTGATAGCATCAATAAACCATTTGGCTGCATCTAATTTTTGTTTTACAAATGATACCGCCTCTTTTAGTTTCTTATCTTTCTTATCGCTCTTATCGTATGCGTTAAACATTTCGGTGTAGGAGCGGCTTATCCGGAGTTCGGGTGCATTACGCGAGTTAAGTGCTAACTCCAATTTTCCATTGTTGTTGGTTAGAATAAAATCCGGAATTACATACTGATTTTTAACGCCACTGGTATTGGTTTCACCACCCGGCTTCGGGTTAAGTCTTACAATTAACTCAATGGCATCTTTAATGTAATCTTCATCGTCCAGATCGAGCTTCTTTAGAATTTTAGTATAATGTTTTTTGGTAAACTCCTCGTAACACTCAGCAATAATCCGCTTGCCAACAATTACATCTACATCCTGTCCATCGTCCATACGGTCCAATTGCAATAACAAACACTCTTGTAAATTTCGTGCTGCAATGCCGGCCGGATCAAACGTTTGAATTTTTTTCAATATAGATTCTACCTCGTTCAGGTTGGTTTCAATACCCTGCGAAAAGGCCAGATCATTTACAATGGATTCCAGTTCTCTGCGGATGTAGCCATCGCCTTCAATACTGCCTATAAGTTGCTTGCCAATATTGGTTTGGCGTTCATCCAATCCCAGAAATCCCAATTGGGTAAGGAGCGTTTCGTGCAATGAGGTACCCATAGGTATAGGCATTTCGCGATCATCATCATCATCGCCATCGCCATCCGATTGCGTTTTGTAGCTGTTGTAATCGTCATCGCGCAGGTAGTCTTTAATATCCACCTCATCGTTGGTAACTTCTGTTTCGGTTTGCTCCGATTCGGCTTGTTCATCTGATTGTTCAGCCTGATCAGCCTCGTCCTGTTGCTCATCCGAACCTTCTTCCAGTACCGGGTTCAACTCCAACTCTTCTTCAATTCGGCTTTCAAGCTCGGCTGTGGGCACTTGCAACAGTTTAATAAACTGTATTTGCTGGGGCGACAGTTTCTGTTGCAGGCTCTGATTTAAACTAAGTTTTTGCATGTAATAATTCGGTCAAATTTACCACTTCAAATGCTATGTAAAAAGGTATGCGGCTTCATTTCGGGCCTTGTAAAGTAGGGTGATTTTAGATTTTGATTAAAAAATCAAAATGTCGTTTTTTGCCAACCCAAAACGAGGGTATTCCTACAGATGAAACGTACCAAAATCAACGCACTGCTGGCCACGCAACCAACTGGCCAACAGGTAAAAGCAGAAGGCTGGGTTCGCACCTTCCGCAACAGCCAGTTTATTTCCATTAATGATGGATCAACCATTCAAAACCTGCAAGCGGTTGTTGAACTTAACTCGCTGGATGAAGCCACGTTAAAGCGCATTACTACCGGTGCATGTGTTTCAGTAAGAGGCGAATTGATTGCTTCGTTGGGTAAAGGCCAGGCTGTAGAGGTGAAAGTGAAAGAACTTACTATTTTGGGCGACTGCGATCCAGAAGTTTATCCACTGCAATTGAAGAATCGCCCCAGTTTAGAATATCTGCGGGAGATTGCACACCTGCGTTCGCGCACCAATACATTTGGCGCTGTCATGCGTGTGCGGCATGCTATGGCTTTCGCGATACATAAGTTTTTTAACGATCGGGGGTTCTTTTACATACACACACCGGTTATTACCGGATCGGATGCCGAAGGTGCCGGGGCTATGTTTCGGGTTACTACATTGGATGCAAACAATCCACCCCGCGATGAACATGGACACATTAACCATAAAGAAGATTTTTTTGGCAAGGAAACCAATCTTACAGTTTCGGGCCAGTTAGAAGGCGAAACCTATGCATTAGCACTAAGCGAAATTTATACGTTTGGCCCAACATTTCGGGCTGAAAACTCAAACACCACGCGGCACTTGGCCGAGTTCTGGATGATAGAACCAGAAATGGCTTTCTACGATATTCAGGACAACATGCAGTTGGCTACTGACCTGTTGCAATACTTAGTAAAGTACGCGTTGGATAATTGCAACGATGACCTTGAGTTTTTGCACAAGCGGGCGCAAGATGAAGAGAATACCAAGCCGCAAGATCAGCGCAGTGAGTTAAGCTTATTGGAACGCCTGCGTTTTGTTACCGAAAATGAATTTCAGAAACTGAGTTATACCGAAGCAATTGAGATTCTGAAAAACTCTAATCCTAACAAGAAGAAAAAATTTCAATACCTGATCGATCAGTGGGGTGTTGATTTGCAGTCGGAACATGAACGATACTTAGTAGAAAAACACTTTAAGAAACCGGTAATTCTCTACAATTATCCCAAGGATATAAAAGCATTTTACATGCGCCAGAACGATGACAATAAGACCGTAGCGGCTATGGATGTTTTGTTTCCGGGCATTGGAGAAATTATAGGTGGCTCGCAGCGCGAAGAACGGTACGATCGGTTATTAAAACGCGTGCAGGAAATGAACTTGCCCGAAAAAGATTTGTGGTGGTATTTAGACCTGCGCAAGTTTGGCTCGGCACCACACAGCGGCTTTGGATTAGGCTTTGAGCGCTTGATTTTGTTTGTAACAGGTATGACCAACATCCGCGATGTGATTCCGTATCCACGCTTTCCGGGTAATGCGGAGTTTTAAACCAATATTGTGTTTTTGAAAACTGTACCCAGCATCTGAATATACTACAGGTATTATGATTAAATCCGATTGCCTTTAATTGCCTCAGGCAAAAGGTTAATACTACTTCCGCTTAACGGCCAGCAACGGTATTGTTCCCTGATAAGCCAGTTTACGCGTAACACTCTTGCCAAAAATTTTCTCTTCCAGGCTTAGTTTATGAGTAAACGTGGTTAGTACATCGGCATTGGTTTTCTGAATATAGTTTCCAATTGCCTTGGTAATATCGTCCTCCAGAATCAGTTCGAATTTTACTTTATCGTAGGCATACTTCTGTACGATTTCATCTACAGCTAAACCTGCTGCTTCAATTTTTTTATCGATAGTTGGTGCCACGTGAATCATGTGCACAAACGAGCCGAATATTTTGGCAAATTCAACAATTATATCGAGCTCCTTTTTAACATGTTTCATATCGGTGGCATACACCATATTTTTCATGTTGCTGTATTTGGCAAAGGCCGGAATAGCCAACACCGGCACGGGGCACTCATCAATCACAGAAACAGTGGTACCTCCCAACCGGCCCATTTTCTTTAATGCCGATGCTCCTTGTAAACCCATTACCACCATGTTAGTAGGATTATTACTAACATACTTCCGAACCATTTCGGCTACAGTACGGGCTTTAATAGGTTTAAAGGTAAGCGTGTAGTTACCCTTAACCTGAGCCCGCAATTCGGCCACCAGGTTATCGCCTTCTTCCTGCGCAATAGCCGTAATGGTTTTTTCAAGTTGTTTGGCCTTCAGATTGGCCTTGGGGATGCCATCTACCCGAACAATGTTAAGTATAGTAAAATTTGCACCCAGCGGAGCCGCCATTTTAAGCGCGTACAACATAGCCACTTTAGAAAGTGGTGAAAAATCAGTGAGCAATACAAGGTTGGGTGCTTTCATTGGATGCATTATAAATTCAAGGTTATCAAAAATAATGCGTTTGGTGTTATATCCCTAAAAAAACTCCTGCCAGAGGTAATTTTGTTATGGAAATGGAAGTTACTTTGTGCATCCTTAAAACGAAAGACTAAAATGCGCTTATTCATATTTGCTTTGCTGATACCAACATGCGGGTTTGCCCAAAAGATTGAAGAGAAAAAAATTAAATCGCACATTACGGTATTAGCTGCCGATGATATGGAAGGTCGGTTTTCAGGTTCAAAAGGTGAACAGAAAGCACTGCAATACCTCGAGAAAGAATTTAAAGCTCTGAAACTTACTCCCAAAGGTGAACAAGCATTTCAACAACAGTTTCCGTTTAAAGCCGGAGTACATGGTACGGGCGATGAAGGCAAGGCTCACAATGCCATTGCTTATCTGGATAACCAGGCCGATAAAACAATTATAATCGGTGCACACTACGACCATTTGGGTTTTGGCGAAAATGGTAGTTCATTGGATGCCAATCCAAAAGGCAAAATTCACAACGGTGCCGATGATAATGCCTCGGGTGTGGCCGGTGTTTTGGAACTCGCTCGTTATTTTTCTCAAAACAAAGTGAAGGAAAAAAGTAACTTCTTGTTTATCTGCTTTAGTGGCGAAGAGTTAGGCCTTTACGGATCGAAATACTTCACGGAAAATCCTACCATCGATATGAGTAAAGTTAGCTTTATGATTAATATGGATATGATTGGTCGTTTACCGGATAATAAAGTTATTTCGATTAGCGGAACAGGAACCAGCCCGGTATGGGAGCCACTTTTAAAAAATGTGTCAACACCGTTAACCATCAAAACCGATTCATCGGGTATGGGGCCTTCTGACCATGCATCGTTTTACCTGAAGAATATTCCCGCCTTGCATTTCTTTACCGGCTCGCACAGCGATTATCACAAGCCAACCGATGATGCTGATAAAATAAATTACGGTGGCGAAAAAGAAGTATTGGAATTGATTATACAGGTAATTGAAAAATTAGATGCAGCACCTAAACTTACTTTTCTTACTACAAAACAAAAAACTATGTCAGCACGCACTTCATTTAAAGTTACGTTGGGAGTAATGCCCAGTTATACATCTGATCAACCGGGCTTGTTGGTGGACGGAGTAACCGATGGCCGGCCCGCACAACAAGCCGGTATTCAAACTGGTGATGTGATTGTTCAGATTGGTGAACTTGAAATTAAAGACATTAACGACTACATGGCCGCGTTGGGCCAATTCGAAAAAGGCCAAACGGTACCAGTTAAAGTGAAACGCAAGAACGAAACGTTGTCTTTATCAGTAACATTCTAAATCGTACAATAAAAAAGTGCCAGGTAAATATTCTGCTAGCGCTTTTTTATTTGGCTTAAAGGAATTTACTTTTTCTCCACTGCATGGCCGCCAAATTCATTGCGTAAAGCAGCCACAATTTTACCCGAGAAGGTATCTTCCACCTGCGATCGGTAGCGCATTAATAAACTCATGGTAATAACGGGTGTGGGCACACCCATTTCCAGGGCTGTTTCTACCGTCCACTTACCTTCACCTGAAGAATGCATTACACCCTTTATCGATTCCAGGTTTTTATCTTTTTCGAGTGCCCGTTGTGTAAGTTCCATTAACCAACTACGCACCACCGAGCCATGGTTCCATACTTTTGAAACAGCCGCCAAATCCATTTCCGGATCTTGCCGATGCAATACTTCCATACCTTCAGCAATAGCCTGCATCATGCCATACTCAATTCCATTGTGTACCATCTTGGTAAAGTGGCCATTTCCACATTTGCCACAGTACAAGTAACCATTGGGTACTGAAATGGATTTGAATAACTCTTCGCAATAATCGAATACTTCTTTTTTGCCACCAATCATGGTACAAACACCATGCAACGCACCGGTAACACCCCCACTGGTACCACAATCTAAGTAATGAATGCCCAACTTCTCCAGATCGCGGGCACGTGTAAGGGTATCTTTAAAGTGCGAATTACCACCATCTATTACAATATCATCGGCTGCTAAATGATACTTGAGATTACTGAGTACTACATCTACCACATTGCCGGCTGGTACCATTATCCAAACCACCTTGCGACCACTTAGCGCTAATGCCAGATCACCAATGGAGGGTGCAGTATCAACTTGTTCCAAGGCAATTTTTTCCATTGCCGATTTATTCACATCAAACGCCACTACTGCATGCCCTTTGCTTTTAAAATTGAGTGCGAGGTTATAACCCATTTTACCCAATCCAATTAGTCCTATTTGCATTCTTTAAAGAGTTTTGTTGATCAGAAGTTATGTATGGTTAAAAACAAAGTAAACCATATGGGCACACAACGGAAACCCGGTTTTGGAGGATTTCGAAGTTTCTTGTTCTGCAACCGTTTGATTAGCGTCCAAATCGCGTTTATTAGATAAAAAAATGATCTCAAAATAAAGATTGTACAGCCTGGTACAACTTTATGAACCGGATATAACCTTCATCATAGATTTGGGCTTGGGCTAACTCCGGCTTAAAATGATTGGATTTAAGACCTTCGTCTTGGAAGGCTATTCCTTCCGACTGAAACACCAGGCGTGCGGCTCCAATAGCCGATGCATCATGATCAGCCCTTACAAGCAACTCGCGATTAAGTACATTGGCCAGCATCTGTATCCATTCGGGAAAATGGGTAATACCTCCACTTACTACTATTTTAGAAGATGGCCCACACACCGATTCCACGCTTGCTGTAATCCATTTCAATTCGTAACAAATAGCTTCCAGTAAAGCACGTGCAAAATGATGGCGGGTATGTTGCATACCGATGTAAAAAAAAACTCCCCGCGCGTCCGGATTATAGATTGGTGCTCTTTCTCCTTGAAGAAAAGGTAAAGCAAGTAATCCATTGCTACCGGCTTGTACATGTGTGCAAACATTGGAAATAGTTTGCTGTAAACTTGTTCCCGGTTCAATCAGTTCGCGTATAAACCAATCCATTACGGCCGTACCATTATTGGTGGCCCCACCGGCAACCGTCTCATCACCAAGTAACAAGTAATTAAACAACCGGCCGGCAGGATCGTATAACTGCCGTGTGGCTGATCGTCTTACTGCTCCGCTGGTGCCTAAGGTTATCGTAAGGACACCGGGCTGCATGGCATTGCTACCTAATTGCGCCAGGCAACCATCACTGGCTCCAATCACAACAGGTATGGGGTGCCAATCCTTTAATACAGGCAAAGAAATGGATGACTGGTAGGTGTAGGTGGCCGGAACTACCTCCGAAAGTTGACCCGTGGTAATACCGGCTATTGCTAACGCACGATTACTCCACGTTAATCGATGAATATCAAATAAACCTGTTGCCGAGGCAATGGAATAATCTACCTTAAACTCACCTGTAAGATGAAACCAGACAAACTCTTTTATAGAAATAAATTTATGCGCTGTATTAAATATTTCACGGGCCCTTTCACGCAACCAAATTAACTTACACAAGGGCGACATAGGATGAACAGGTGTTCCTGTTTCGTGATGTAATTGCAGAGCAACAGAAGTACTTTTTAATTCTTTAGCCTGAGTTGAACTTCGGGTATCAGCCCATGTAATTAAAGGCGTTAGTGCATTGCCCAAAGCATCAACCGCCACTAAACTGTGCATGGCGCTGCTAAAGCAAATGGCCTTTACATTGGTTAAATGAATTTGGGTAGCAACCGCTTGCAGCGAGGTGATTACTGCATTAAGAATTTCGGTAGCATCCTGCTCAGCATAGCCAGGCCTTGGATAATGTGTTGGATAAAACACCTGGTGCTGGGCAAGCACCACACCGGTTGACAAAACACCCAAGGCTTTTGTGCTGGTGGTACCTATATCTATTGCTATAACAATTTGTTTCAATGGCTTAAGTTAAGCCTTGAAAATAGGAAAAGCGGAGAAATTAATTGTGTTAGAATTACCTTTTCAGGAACTTATAGGTGCCACGTAGGTTGGCTTGTTCATCGCGTACCGAAACAAAGTAATAGCCGGTAGCCAGTTCTTTTACTTTCAGTTTGATCTCGTGTTCATCCACAATTTCAGATTCAACCTCTAATGTGTTACCCAGAATGTTGTGAACCGTTAACCGCACTTTTTTTGCCTGAGGAGCTTCAAACTTTAAATTTAAAAATTCAATAGCCGGATTAGGATAAACCTGAACCTGCTTAATTGGATCGGGTGCATGCAGGCCGAAATTTTCTTCTCGTTGCTGGCCATAGCTAAGATGCGCTACCGTTGCGAGGGCGATCAGAAATATGGCTTTCTTCAGGTTCATAAAGGCTTTTACGCGAATTAGTACGATTTAGATGCAAGTTGTAGGCCAAAAGTTTAACAGGCACCACAATTTTTTTTCAAAAAGTAAGTTAACTCAGCCTCTTAAACGCGGCAGGAAGATAACTTACCAGATCACCGGCAATTAACGCGATTTCACCGATCTCTCTTACAGCTAAATCGCCCGCAAGCCCATGTACATACACCCCCAGTATTGCTGCTTCGGCAGCAGCATAACCTTGCGCCATTAATGCAGTAATAATTCCGGTAAGCACATCGCCACTACCCCCGGTTGCCATTCCGGGATTACCCGTTGAATTAAAATAAACACTACCATCGGGCAATGCAATTGCTGTAAAAGCACCCTTCACTACCACAACCGATTTTGTTGTTGCAGAAAGTGCCTGTTGTTTCCGGAGCTTATCAAAATCATCCAACCACTCACCCACCAGTCTTTTAAATTCACCCGGATGCGGTGTAAGAATACTTCCATGCGGAATTTTAGTTTGCAGTTCAGGATCAGACGCGAGAAGATTTAATGCATCGGCATCCAACACCAATGGATGAGATGTACTCATAAGCAGGTTTTTTAAACCATTAACCGTTTCTGCTGCCTGGCCGAGGCCGGGACCAATACCTATTGCAGTATAAAAGCTTTCAATTTCGCTATTCGAAAAAAAATCAAGGGCCTCGTCTTGGGAAGTCATTGCTTCGGGTACGGCTGTTTGCATAATTGCATTTCCGTTGGCAGGAACATGCACTGTTAATAGCCCAACTCCGCCACGCAAGGCTGCGCGCGCTGCAAGCACCGCTGCTCCCATCTTTCCTGTTGAACCTGCAATCAACAATGCATGACCATAACTCCCTTTATGAGTAAACTGCAGGCGTGGTTTAAGTAATCGTTTTACGGATTTTAATGTCACCAGAAAATGATTAGTCTTTGTTCCCTTCACAAAGTTTTTACTCAAACCAATGTCCACCACATGCCATTGACCGACAAAAGCACTGCTGTTAGGAAGAAAAAAACAAAGTTTGGGAGCTTGAAAGGTTACGGTATGATGGGCTTTGAAAATTTCGCCTGTTGCAGGTGCATCCAGTCGTAATCCGGATGGAACATCTACCGCTATTCTGGTAACATCAAGTGCATTAAGCTTGCTAATTATTTCGGCATGCAGGCCGGTTAATATTCGTGATAAACCTGTACCAAACATCGCATCAATTACAATCGACCCCGAAGTAATTTCCAGTTCGGGAGTTGTTACCTCCTTTATCTCAATTTTTCCATCGATCAATTTTAAACCGGCATCAAAGTCAGGGGTTGTGTTGGTACCACGAACAATTAAAACCTGAATGCTGTAATTCCATTCATGCAGCAGTAAGGCTATACCCAATCCATCGCCTCCATTATTGCCGGTACCACACACTACATATACCTGGTGCGAAGTATCGTAGCGCTCCGTAAACCAGGTTACAAATGATTTACAAGCGCGTTGCATTAACTCGAAAGACGTAATCTTGCTTTCGCGAATGGTGGCTGCATCCCATGCTTTAATCTGATCGGATGTGAAAAGTTTTAGCACAACATTTATCGATCTACTTCTCCCAAAACAATATCAATGGAGCCGAGTATGGCAATCAAGTCAGCTATCAATACGCCTTTGCAAAGTTCTGGCAGAATGGAAAGGTTTACAAAAGAACAAGCGCGCACCTTGCAACGGAAAGGAATATCATTTTTACCATCGGCCCGAAAATAAAATCCCAACTCCCCTTTTGGATTTTCAGCTCGCACATAAATTTCCTGCGCTTGCGGTCTAATCTTTTTAGGAACAATTGCCTGCGGATCAAAATCACGTGTACGTTTGTGATCACCCTCTAATTTATCCAGGCATTGTTGCATGATGTTCAACGATTCATGAATCTCGCGTATGCGCACCCAGGTGCGATCCCAGCAATCGCCCACTGAACCCATCTTACCTTCACCAACCGGAATGTCAAAATCAAGTTCGGGGTAAATGGAATAGCGATCCACTTTTCGCAAATCGAAACGCAATCCTGAACCACGCAACATGGGGCCCGTAGCACCACTATTAATCGCGAGGTTTAAGGGTAACACACCTACCTTTGCTGTGCGATCAATAAAAATTTTGTTATCCACCAGCAACTGCTCCAACTCGATGGCTTTCGGTTTAAAGTAGGTTATGAATTCGCGGCAGCGTTGTTCAAAGCCAACCGGTAAATCATAAAACAAGCCCCCTATCCAAATGTAGTTATACAACATGCGGGCACCGCTGGCCCACTCCAGCAAACGCAGAATATGTTCACGGTCGCGCATGATCCAGAAAAAAGGTGTGAACGCACCGAGGTCTAAGCCAAATGTTCCGATTGCAATTAAGTGGGAAGCAATTCTATTTAGTTCTGCCACCAGCACCCGAATGTACTCTACTCGTTTCGGTATCTGACTGGTTATGCCGAGCATTCGTTCCACGCCCATGGCATAAGCATGTTCGGAATTCATGGCAGCGAGGTAATCCATCCGGTCAACAAATGGAATAATCTGATTGTAGGGCAGACTCTCGGCATGTTTTTCAAAACACCGGTGCAGATAGCCGATGTGCGGAACAACATCTTTAATGATCTCGCCATCGCTCAACACTTCCAACCGCAACACACCATGTGTGGAAGGATGCTGCGGGCCGAGGTTGATGATCATCTCTTCCGATT
Source organism: Cyclobacteriaceae bacterium (assembly GCA_019638395.1). Lineage (GTDB taxonomy): Bacteria > Bacteroidota > Bacteroidia > Cytophagales > Cyclobacteriaceae > ELB16-189. Next base: position 271,228 of record JAHBTX010000003.1, on the reverse strand, counting down.
TCAACTTAGACGCATCGAACTTATTGGGTTCGGAGTCGACTAGGTTACTTTCCTTGTATATATACTGCTGATCCTTCAACGCTTAGTCGATTTCTATTCCCCGATAAGTTTCTTCGTGCTTGTAGTCTTTACGCAGTGGGTAACCTTGCCAATCGGCCGGCATCAGAATTCTACGTAAGTCAGGATGATTTTTAAAAACGATACCAAACATATCGAACACTTCGCGCTCCAACCAATTGGCGGATTTCCAGATAGGAGTTACTGTTTCTACTTCTGGATTTTGGCGAGGTACTATTACTTTCAGCATCAGCGATTGATGGAATGGAATAGAATACAAATGATAGATCACTTCCATCGTATTAGTCTCTGGCCCATTATCTACTCCGGTTATGCAGGTGAGCATATCGAAATAGGTTTCGGGGTTTTTGTGGAGCCGTTCACAAACTTGTGTTAGCGTAGCTGCATCAATTACCAACGTTAATGGCATTGCGTTCTTGAGTTCATCTGCATTGCCAGCCACCTGACTAACCAATTCTATCAATCGTGCATTATCCATTTTTTGCGATTAGGTTCTCCAACGCTGTTGGCTTCACTCTACTCTCATTTCGGATTTTCTCATGCAGTTTCAGAATGCCCCCGATCAAAGCTTCGGGGCGGGGCGGACAACCAGGCACATATACATCAACGGGTACAATACGATCAACGCCTTTCACCACGTGATACCCGTGCTGCCAGTAAGGGCCGCCACAATTGGAACACGAGCCCATGGAAATAACATAGCGCGGTTCGGCCATTTGTTCATACAACTGCCGGATGCGATCGGCCATCTTAAACGTTACCGTACCTGAAACGATCATTAAATCGGACTGCCGGGGTGTAGCGCGCGGGGCCATACCGAAACGATCCATATCATACACAGTTGTACCGGTACTCATAAATTCTATCGCACAACAAGCCAACCCGAACGTCATGGGAAAAAGAGACGACAACCGCGACCAGTTAAGTAAATCATCCACGCGGGTAATGATTACACCTCCATTTTCAAATTGCCGATCAAGTAAACCCTTCATGCTTTGCGGTACTTTTCATTGACTGCTTTATAAAGATCAGGTGGCACAGGCGACTCTACATCGCGTACAGTTGGTTTTGATTTTACCCAATCGAGGTGCCCCAGCCGCCACGCATAAACCAAGCCTAATATCAATATTACTATAAAGATCAACATTTCAACCAACGCAAACCAACCCCAGCTTCCATTTGTCTGTTCGTGTAAGCCCGCATCGCCAAACACAACTGCCCATGGAAACATAAACACTACTTCTACTTCGAAGAGTATGAAGATTAACGCCAGCACATAAAACCTTAAATTGAATTGAACCCAGGCGGGGCCTTGGGGCATCTCGCCACTTTCATAAGGCATTTGCTTTTGTACGCTGGGGCGATGTGGACGAATAAGGCGTGATACAAATAATGCAACAAGCACAAAACCCAAACCACCTGCCAGGAAGAAAATGAATTGAAGCAAAAAACCATCGGAAGTGGAAAGCATACCCAAAAGTACTCACTCGCAAGGAAAAAAGACTAAGACCTTCCAGGTCTTTATACTATTTTAAAAGACCTGGAAGGTCTGAAAAAGTTAATCGAGAATTTCTGTTATCGGCTGACCGGTAGCACCATTTGGAAATTTAATTTTAAGCAATACCGAAAGCGTGGGTGCGATATCTGTGATTGTATGGAATTGAGCGGATGCCCCGGGTTTGATACCAGCTCCATAGAACACGATTGGAATGTGGGTATCGTATGTATATGCCGAACCGTGTGTAGAACCGGTAACACCTCCCCATGAATACCAACCGGGTTCTAATACAAAAGCTATATCGCCACAACGCTTGGGGTGAAACCCTCGCACCACCTTTCCGCGAATTCCATCTTCATCAAAACTGGCCTGACGCAGTGTATTGAGCGTGTAAACCTGTGCTATGCCATCAGTTGAAAGCAAATACTTTGTTATCAAGTCGGTGGCTACCAATAAATCGATTCCGGTTGCGCGGGGGTCGCCTTCAAATGCCTGCTGATTAATGTAAACCTGTTCAGTTGTTATTTTTTCGACAATAGTTTTACCTGGAAAATATTTTTGCAGATATTCATTCAGTCCGGCTTCTACATAAGCAGGTCTGAAATAACCTGCAGGCACCCGTTTATCTTTCATGTATTGGGCAACTTCGGCCACGCCATGGTCGGCAGTTAGAAACACTGTATAATTTCCCTTGCCTACTTCCTTATCGAGGTAAGTAAAAAAATCTTCCAACGTTTTATCCAATCGCAAGTACGTATCGGCCAACTCGATTGAGTTGGGGCCTGTACCATGCCCGATGCGATCGGTACTTGAAAAAGATATAGCCAGAAAATCGGTAATCTCATCTTTACCCAGGCTTTCACCAGCAACCGCAGCTTTGGCCATTTCGGCTACAATGGTATTACCCCAAGGTGTATTGGCAACCAGATCATAGTTTCCATTTTCCTTTCGCAACTCACTTAGTTTATACGGGAAGGTTGCTTTTTCTTTTCCCTTCCATTTCCACTCGTAAGGTGAATCATCTACACTCACTTCGGTATATTGTTCAATTGGCAATAAAGGTTTCCATTCAAGTGCCAGGTATTGATCGGCCAGTTTTTGCTGATTGAACTTTTGTGCCCATGCGGGCAACTCCGTTTTGTAATACGTGCTGGTAATAAAATTTCCGGATGAACCATCGTACCAATAAGCACCATCGGGCATGTGGCCGGTAGGTAATACGGCACCCCGGTCTTTAATGGAAACACCAACTACTTTAGCCCGCATTTGTGTAGCAAATTTTAGTTCATCCGTTATTGTGGTGGTTATCATGCGGGCTGGTGATACCTTTCCGCCTTTAGTTGACCCCACGGGTGTCTGTTGATCATCGCCCACGCAATTCACATCTTTTTTGAGAGTACGATCGTACCAATCGTTCGCAACAATACCATGAATGGCCGGTGTTGTGCCGGTATAAATCGATGCATGACCAGGACCCGTTTCGGTAGGAACATAATTATAGTGAGCATTGCGCAGCATAAAACCCTGGCTTACCAACCGGTTAAAACCACCAGGGCTAAACTTCGATTCGTAGCGGTATAAATATTCTTGACGCATTTGATCTACCACAATGCCTACAACCAGCTTAGGTTGATTTTGAGCTACTCCACACAAGGGTAAAATTCCCACAAAAAGGATCAGGGCCAGGCACCTCATAACTTTATTTTTTTCAATAATACGCACAAAGCACGTTTAAGTAAATTAAACTTTTGTAAAAGGTATGTAATGGTTTAGTTTAACTTCTATGCACTCAATTTGAATCGCACATTAATGCATCGTATTCATCTTCTTCTAATGCTTGCCTGCGTATTAATTTACCTTCGGCATTGTAGTAGATTACCACATAAATACCCGCTTCCTCCACTTGCTTTTCGGTAAAGTAGAAGGGCGAATCGGGTGTACCTAAATTAATGATCTGGTGGAATGTAGGTTGAATAATCAAGCCTCGGGTACTGCTTAGTACTCCAAAAAAATTCTCGCGCTGTATGCGGATAATGTTTTCGCCTGTTCCTTTTCTAAACCAGGAAAAGGCCTGTACTTTATCCATTTGTATTTCGTGGGTTTTAAAATTTAATAATACCCATTGCCGGTTTTGTTTGATCCAGATCCAATCGCCCTGCCAGGGAATAACTTCATCATAATCAAAAGGAGTAACGGGTTTTGTATCCCAACCAATAATACCAAATTTACCATCGCGAAAGGCAATGAGGTATTGGGTGTTAAGCGGAACAAGGTTGCGTTCATAATCGGGCTTAATAAACTTACGTTGATTGAAATCATACAAGCCAAACTTACGGTTTTTCAACACTGAAAGCTGGCCATTCGGATTCAATACAAGCGTTTCCATTTCAACCGGCACCACTTCTTTGCCCAAACTATTTAACAAACCTTTCCGGTTTGCCTTTTCCACAATAAAATAATCGCCAATAGATTCCGCCAGTTCAAACTCGGTTACAAACTTTTGTTCACCATCGGCAAGGTTAAATACACTGCGTTTATTTTTGTTTTCGGTATAGAAATAGCGCACCGAATCGCGGGCTGCTACAAATTTTATTTTTGAATCGGGTGGCAGATCAAGCGAACGCGTGGCCGATAAAAACACCCGAACCTGGGCACCGGTTTGTACAAATGCCAGCCGTTGGTTAAACCAAACACTGTCGGCTTTTGCTGTTGCCATTTTTTTTGAAGGCACATGATATAACTGGGTGCGGCCACCCGAAGTAAGCACTAACCATTGTTGATGGTACGATACCTTGTACCACTCCATTCCTTTCAAATCGTCAGAAAGGCCATGAACGAGGGTTCCGGTTGGGCGCGTTTCCAATAATGCAAACGGTGTTTGCACAAGGGTGTGCCTGCCCAGCGGAATGGTAAATTGTAAGTTACTATTAATTACACCCTCCAATACACCATTTCGTACCAACAAAAGGCCTTTCGAAAGCGCAATTACATCATCAAACACAAACTGATCCGACAAGGGTAATCCATCGGCAACAGCAGCTACTTGCTGTGGGGTAACCAACACTTTTTTCCCCAGACGCAATAGAATTAATACATCTTCAATCTCGCGCACTTCGGTTAATCCTGTTATGGGCAATAACCGACCGGTAAGCGTAAATAAATCAACAGTACCTTCGCGATAGCCCACAATAAAGTTTCCACCCACAACCTTATAATCATCATAACAACCCGAAATTATATGAATACCCGATTTGTGAATTACCTGTGTACAAGTTTTACGACTGGCTTTTAAAAAACCAAAACCCAAGGAAGTAATGGATGTTCCTGCTTCAGCTATTTTTTTTCCGGTTCTGCTAAATACACCCGACTTTAATTCGAGCACATCATCCTGAACCGCTTCGCATTTGTAATCTCCTTCCATGTTTTCAAACTGGGGTGGGAGTACTTCATTTCCTGTTTGATCCATAAATCCAAACAATCCGTTTTTAAAAATGGCAATCCAACTTTGTTTGTCGATTGTTACAACATGTTTTAATGAATCGGTAAGAATGATGTCAGGAATTTTTTCATCCCACTCTTTATACAAGTGAAATAAAATATTGCGGGCTTGTTGCGCATACGGGGTAGCCGGGTAGGCTGCCATGTATTGAAGGAAACTTTCTGGCTGACCAGATGCCGTTATAATTTCAAATATCTGTTGATGTACCTGCGCCTGGTAAGGGCTGGTTGGATATTGATTTACAAACTGCCGGTAACTGGTTAGTTTTTTATCGCGGGTTTTTTCTTCAAACAGCAACTTATCGTAACGCGTTTTGGCTTCTGCTGCCCGCAATGCGTGCGGGTACTTTTGCAAATAAGCTTGAAAGGCTTCCACTGTGTTTTCGCGCAAGGCGTTCAGGTAGCTTACTTCATCGCGCAGTTCAATAGCTTGCTGTGTTTGTTTTGCTCCCGAAAACCTGCTTAGGTACCGTACATAAACCAATTCGTTGTTAACCTGTTTGGCCTGTTCAAAAGCCACACTATCAATGTGTGCGCGCAGCGAAGCCAGCACTACACTATCAACCGGAAAGCGCTGTACCCGCTCGCGCTCGCGCAATGTAAGCGCACTAAACCGGGTAGTTGATTTACGTAAATAAAAGTCTGCAGAATCGACATGATAAGCCGGATTGCCGGTTGCCAAAAACCATTGGGTTAATCCCACCTGACTTTCTATGTCGGTAGAATCCTTGCGTACAGATTTTTTTAGCATGCGATAGGCACGATCCCACTTTCCGGCCTGCAACCGGCTTTGGGCCATACGTGCCTGGTTGAGTTGCGCAAATGAAGAAATTGTGTTGAATAGCAAGCCTCCCAGAACCAACCACAAATTCAATCTAAACTTCATACCGTAAAGTTAGCAGAGATTGAATAGCAGGCGTAAACCGTTTAGCGGGATATTTAACTGTTGATTGCTCATTAAAAAGACTTGAATGTTGTTGAGCAAAGTTTATCTATGCTGCAAAACAATAATTTAAAGTGGGTTTACTGATTATGAGTTTATTAACCTATAAGATAAAACAATCCTGATAAGATATCTTCACTGAAATTTCGAATCGACTATTGTTTAAGAGGGTCTTTCACAAACTCATCTTCTTTATACGATGGAATTTCAGCCCGCACAACCTCAACTTCACCAATTAACATTGCTTGTGGAACAATGTACGAAGTAAATGCGCCATCAGCTCCATAACCCGGCAAGTTGTAGGCAACATCTTCAGCAGTAGCCCAAATCTTCCGCAGGTTTCGAAAATTAAGCTGGTTAAAACGTGCCTGCCGCTGAAACTCTTCTGCACCTGTTTGCAGGTTTACTTTAAAAACATTGAACATGCCAATACGGCCAAAGTTTTCGTTACGGATAATGATGGCATAATCGAGCCCTTGCTCCTTTGCCTGCGCAATCAATTTATCTTTTAACTGTTTTATAGTGGCTTGATCGCTAATAGAAACCTGAATAACACCGGGCCCATCGCGATGGCCATTGGCTGTTTGTGTGGTGGAGGTAAGGCTTCGGTCGTTTAGTAAATCTTTTAAAATACCTTTATCAATAAGCGTTAATTCAGCAGGTGGTACTACTCCTTCCGAATCAGCCTCGAAGGCACCCAGCAATTTTACACCTTTGTGCAATTTGGTATGAGCCAATGCTTTTACGGTAAGCGCTGTTGACGCAATGTTCTTTCCCACTCTGGATTCCATCGAGTTGCGTGTATCGTTTCTGAATCCCGTAAGGCTGGGAATAGTATTATCGTACATCAAGCGCTCGCGCCCCATAAACAAAACCCCCGCCATAAAATCAGGTACAGAACTTCCTTCCATTAAAACCGGACCGGTATAATTATCATCAAATTTTACCGACTCCTTTTGCGCTTCCAACTTTTTCAGACGAGCATCAATTTCCGTTTCTAATTGGGCTACTGTTGGCAACTCGTTGGGCTGTGCTGCGGCCCATACAGCCTGATCAAACACAAGCTCACCGGTTTCATCGCGCCCAATAATGGCCAACTGGAGGATTACACGCTCAATGGGTAACTTCAACGAAGTACCTTCGCTGCTTTCAAAATAATTATAACCACGCATATAGTTGAGCGAAAGATTGGAAGCCGGAAAAGCAGATTTTACAAATCGGTGCGAAAGTTGCCGCAGGTTTGCTTCCCATTGCTTTTTATCGAAAGTGGCAAACGTATGCGTAGTTTGAATTTTTATAGCCGGTTGTTTAGCAAATACACGATGTGGAATTTCTTCCAATGGCTTCTTCTGTTCTTTCCAGGTTTCTACATTTTTGGCGTGTTGGCGGGCAGCATTTTTATAAACATTATCAATCGAAACCCAAAGTGCCCTGCGCACACCCAGGTAATCATCGTCTAACGGTACCTGAATATCGTTCATCTCGGGCGATGAAAATAAATTGTTATCGAGGCTTTCATCATTTAATTCGTACGTGCCCACCAACACCCGGTTTCCTTTTGCTCTGCTATTCAGTTCGTTTGAGTTAACAATACCCCCTAGCATTGCTGAAATGGAATACATGGTAAAATCGTTGATCGAACAACTTACGTAACAAGGCTTCTGCAAGGTATCTAACTGCAATTCCTTCATGCTGCGATCAATTTCATCTTGCATGGCTTTCTGAATTACGTTTGGTTGTGCCAAACTGATTTGTGTTAGTATTGTAAATACAACAAAAAAGCAGATGTGCTTTGTGTTTTTAGTTGTTAGTGATGAAAGGAGCATTACATATTTGTGGTTATCCATAGCTACGTGCTTATACGTATTAAAGTTAAATGCATTTGCCAGCACACTAAAACGCATTATTAATATTCGTTAGTGGTGGGGGTTTTCAAAACAGTAGTTTCAATATCTGCCTGTGGTTTCTTTTGAGTTTCGATTCTGCGCACAAACAGCGAAGGTGAAATGGCGGTAACCGGAATACTACCTGACTCGGCACCACAAAATCCGGTAAAGATAGCGGCTTGTTTATCGGCAGCAGTTATTTCGGCAAACATTGCCAACGGGGTTCCGATCAGATCCACACCCCGCACCAATTCATCGGGCCGGCCATCGGCATATACACGATATACTTCCGTTGGAAAAATATTGAAGGCATTAGGATTATAACGATCAGTAGTAGTAAAACCACCTACCACATCTTTAAAATAATAGCCATACGGCTTGCCCTGTTTTTTTGCCTCTTGTATTAAGAGTTTTCTTAAATCCTGAAAGGTAACTGACTTGGTTGGCTGCACGATCAGGTTAGATTGCCGCGATACGGGGTCGCTGCTGGCATCGGCCCGGCCATGACCATTCGATGTTTTCACTGATTCAAGGGGGGTGCGCGACATCAAAAAGGTTTTTAATATTCCGTTGTCAACCACAACCACACGCTGTGCTTTCACACCCTCATCATCATACTTATAAAATCCATTTAAAGGTTTGCCTTGAAATTCCTTTAAAGTCGGGTCGAAAATCACACTCAAATTTTTGTTGAGCACCTGTTGATTAATTTTTTCCTTGAAAGTTTGACTGTCCATATCGTTGCGCAGCCTTTCACCCTCCACCCGGTGGCCAAAAATCTCATGAAAGAAAACTCCGGCTACCTGGGCATCCAGAATGGCAGGCCCGGTATAGGGTTCAGCTAAAGGTGCATCTTTCAGTTTTGTTAAAATGCTGATCAACTTATCTACTTCCTGCAGAACGACCTCATCATTGGGTAAACCTTCCGGAGTAAATGCAAAGAATGATTTATGCAAGGGTACAATGTCGCCATCTTTTGCGCGTATGTTTCCGTTAATCATCAAATACACGTAGCGTTGATTTTGCACTACACTGCTACCTTCGGACGAAACAAAATATTTTCGTTCGCTTACCAATTGCAAACTCACATCGCCTGAAACCATGTCGGCATTTTTTTGAAACGGAGCCGAATACCTTCGCACCTTGTCTTGCCACTCGGCCAGGTTAAACCAATTTTCGGTAAGAGCAGGCTCGATAAATTTTTCGGGGCTGGCTTTGGAAAAATCTTCGAGTTTATTTTTTGTGCTGGCAGCACTGTTCTTTAACGACTTGAGGGTTTCGCGGGCTTGTTTGTAACTGTTTTGGGTTACACGCCAAATGGAGTAGCGGATTGCTTCAGGCGAATCATCAACCGGAATGGGTACTGCGTTACCTCCGGCAGCACCTTCATTGTATCCGCCCCAACGTCCGCCTTCGGCCGGATGTGTATTATCAAACTGGTAATCGCCTACGCGCACAGTAGTAAATAAAAGCCGGTTACGATTGCTGTACGATTGTACCAAACTACCGAAGGAAGATTCAATTTGTGTATAGGAAATATCGTTTACCCGGTAGGCCAGGTAATAAGGAGGGCTTTCGATTTTAGCAAAAGCTTTTACCTCGCGGTTGAGCTCTTCCGTTAACACATCCAACAACACATCCTGTGCAGAAACGCCCGTTCCGGCCAGCAGCAAAACAAAAAGAATTTTCCTCATGAGCTAACTATAAACAATAAAGTTCAATACTGATGAAAGGCTTCCGACACAAATCGCAACACATCGGGTAACGCTGTGCGCCAATAGGTCCAGGTGTGGCCTCCATCGCGCACCCGAAATTCGTGCGGAATTTCTTTCTTCTTCATGGCAATGTGAATCAGTGAATTACCTTCATATAAAAAATCATCATCACCGCAATCAATGTACCACCGCACAGCTTTCTTCTGATCATCTTTTATGTCGTTTACGAGATTGATGGCATTATGTTTTTTGAAATAAGTTTCCAGTTCAGCATCAGTAGCCTTTTGATTGGTGCGGGTCATAAAATTTTTTACATCGTCAATCGTTAACGGCCCCACATATGCACTTAGCGGACAAGCTGAAGAAAACATTTCAGGATGGTGCAAGGCATACATAAATGAGCCCCCGCCACCCATCGATAGTCCGGCAACAGCACGGTAGCGCTTTTCGCTTTTTATACGATAGGTTTTTTCGATGTATGGAATAAACTCTTCGAAAAAGAAATCTTCGTAACGCCAGTCGTTTTTAATGTTGTTAAAATATCCCATCTGGCCGGTTTTGGCATCGGGCATAATAATAATCATGGGTGTAGCGGTGCCGTTTGCAATGGCCTTATCGGTTATATTCAGCACCTCCCCAAACTGCACCCAACCGGTTTGGTCGTCACCGGCACCGTGTAACAAATACAAAACCGGGTAGCTACGTTTGGAACTTTCATAATCGGGTGGCAGATACACAGCATATTTGCGCGTGCCACCCAGGATTTTGCTGGGCATGGATTCATTGTCAAGCACTTTTCCGGATTGTGCAACCACAACATTTGTAAATAGTAGCAAAAAGGTTAGAAGCTTCATGCGTAAAAGAATTTTAGGTATTAGCAAAGTACAATTTGTCTTAGTTGAAGTGAACAACGAAAATGTAGAATAATCGGCAGGGAAGCAACTTAATATTTACCAGTGGGTTCAGGTTTTACTTTGCACAGCGAACCTTACGTTAACTTGTGCCGGCAGGGTGATAACTGGTGGTTTGTTTTTTGATTAAATGCCTTCGCCAACTAAGCCAATGTTCGACAGTAAAATCTACACCAAAAATATTTTGGTGTAGCCCGCAATACCTGCCAACAGGAGGCGTTGCTGGGAATTGTTACACAAAAGTTTACCCTCATCCATTCACAGTAAAATCCTTAAACTTATAAGCATGAAAAAAAAGACTTACTTCTTTATCAATTCCGAATCTTTTATCACCGTTGTGAGTACACTGGTTCTTCCATCGTCCATCCGCGTCCAAATGGGGGTGATCATTCCTTTAAAGGCATCGATGTTGGTGTAATCGCCAAAGAACTTTTCTTCGGTAGGAATAAAAGGTGCTTCGCTTATCTTTTGTTCTTTAAAAGATGCGCCACCATCTATGGAGTATGCCAGGTACACATCGGTTTGTAAATCATCATACGCCCTGCGATCGTAATACACAATATAAATGTATCCGGTTTCATCATCCACAGCCAGCCAGGGCAAAAACTGATGTTTGCCGGCTTCATCCTGATTGATGCGTAGCGGTTGTGTCCAAAAGTCGCCTTGATTAGTAGAACGCATAAACCAGATGTCGGTATCATCTTCGCCATTTCGTTGGTCGGCCCACACTAAGTACAAGCTTCCATTCAACCTGCCTTTGCTGTTATCTATTTTCAAAACCGGCATGCCATTGCTTCGGCTAAGGCCGGGTATTTTCATAGCCCAACCCCCTTCTTGTTTGGCAATGGCCAGGTCGTTGGTAAGCCAGGTTTTACCACCATCAAACGAGCGATCTAAAAAGATGGTGCCTTGATTTGACCACGCTACAAATACGCGGCCTCTTGCATCTACTGCCGGTACAGCACCTTCGGCTGTATTATCATCGTCCACACAATCGCCCGGAGTTTGATTGATTTGTACCGCTTTGCTCCATTTTTTTCCGGCATTGGTTGACATGCTAAACAGAATGTTGGAGTGACAATTCGGATCGGTTAATCCGTACTTATCAAACTGTGTCCACGTGGTATAAATATATTGCTTGCGCGGATGCACCGCGGGCCATTCTTTATCCTGGTCGGCCGGTGGGTTATACCCAATCGATTCGCCATCGTTCCACGATTCACCACCATCGGTTGATTTTTGTACCACGATACGATCAAGCCACGCTTCGTTGCTGCGACCTTCACCACTGGGGTCGGCCAAATGAAAATAATAAAAGTGCCCCTTCACATCGCTGATCAGAGCCGGGTCGCCATACACTCCATAGCGCGACTTGAGCGTAGTGGTTTTCCAACTTAAGCCTCCGTCTTTAGTATAAATGGCCTTATCTAACACCACACCGGCCACAATATTTTTCGGATTTTTACGGCTTATTGCAATGCTGGGCTCCAATGGCGGATAGATACCATCTACCTGCGTGGCCAGTACAAGGTTTTTAAACTGAGCCTGAACGTAGGCTGTGTTCATTAAAATCATCAATGCAAAAATCAGTCTGCTCATTTCGTTATAGATGCTTAAGTTCCTTTAATACTTCAACCCAATGTTGATACCCTTTGGCATTGAGGTGCAGTCCATCGAAGGTGTACTTCACGTCCAGTCTTCCCTGGCTATCAATAAACTTACTGTACAAGTCCACATAGGTGTAGCGCAACCGCGTGGCATACCGTGCCAACTGGTCGTTGATGGTGTTGATATGCGTGCTGTTATTAAACTGCTGCGGAAACCGTTCTACCGTTTCGTTAACCGGAAGAATACTCTGAATTAAAATTTTTGTTTTAGGCGTTCCTGACTTTATCTTAGAAATTATGGTGAACATGTTTTCCAGAACAACTTCATCCGGAATTTTCTTCGATAAATCGTTGGTACCGATTAGTATAAACAGTGATGATGGTTTCAGTTTTATAATTTCATCTAAACGCGCCAGTACCCCAAACGTATTATCGCCCGAAATACCCCGGTTAATAACGGTTGAGTCTTTCAGTAATTGTTTCCATTTGCCACCTTCGGTAATACTATTACCCAGAAATACAATTTTACCCGGCACCACCGGTTCCTTTTTGAATTTCTCCATCCGTACCCAATAATGTTCGGGCATGTTGGGAATGGTATCATACGGGCGCTTTTGGGCGAAAGAATTTATTGAACCAACTGCCAGCAGCAGTACTGTAATCCACTTCATTTTTTAAAGGTATCGATTTTTGTGTTCAACTTTTCGCCACCGCCAATTTCTACTACCGATGAGCCATATACCTTGATAGAAGCCTTGATAAAATCTTCGGCATTGGCTTTATAGATATTATCTACATACTTCTGTGGATTGCGATCGATGTATGGAAACCACGTGCTGTGAATCTGCAGCATTATTTTATGGCCTTTCTTAAAGGTGTGCAGTATATCCTGCAGCGTAATGTTCACATCGGTTATTTCACCGGGTTTAAAGGGTTCGGGTTTTTCAAAACTATTGCGCCACCGGCCGCGAAATACTTCGTGCCGTACCAATTGCTGGTAGCCCCCCATGATAATATTATTGGGATTGTGTTTATAGTTGGGATGATCGTTCGGATAGACATCAATCAACTTTACAATAAAATCGGCATCGGTACTGGATATGGCCACTTTTAATTTTGCCATAATCTCACCGGCAAGGGTGATATTATCTGTTAGCACATCGGTTTCGAATGTAATTACATCGGGGCGGGTTGCCGCATGACGCTGATCGTCCGTCATAAACCTGCGGGGGGTAAAGGTTAAGCCTTCTGTTTGCGAAACATACGGCACAGGCTTGGCCGGATCGCTCACATACTCAAAAGATGCATCGGGTTTCAACGGTTGGTTAACTGATAGTTTTCCGTTTTCACCAAAGTAAAGTTTAATGGGTGGAATTCCTCTGGGTGGCCATTGATCAAACTTGTTCCAGGTCTTCAATCCGCAATCAAACATATACGCTTCCGGTAAACCGGGACTTGCATTTTCTTTCAGCAAAGAATTAAAAAACTTCCGCTCAATTTCACGTTGGTAAAAAGTTGAAAGGCTATCGCCAAAATAAATATGATTTACTGCCTGAAAGCCAGATTCTCGGGCCCAATCGCCATGGCTCCAGGGCCCCATCACAATGATGTTTTGTGCTGCGGGACTACTCGCTTCAATTTTTTTATAAATATTAAGCGGGCCATACAAATCTTCTGCATCGTACCAACCGCCCACCGTCATCACGGCATGTTTTACATTGGTAAGATGCGGTAACAGGTTTCGTTTTTGCCAGAAGTCGTCATAGTTGGGATGATCCACAATTTGTTGCCAGAAAAAATTATCATGATGGTATTTTTCGGTTACGTTCTTTAATGGGCCGAGGTCGAGGTTAAATTGATAACCATCTTTTGGTGCATCTTTATAGAATCGCATAATCTCATCCATAAACCAATCTTGTTTGGTCTGGCCTTCTTTCTGATAGCCAAACACACCGAAAGCTACGGTATAGCTTTGCAGGTAAGCACCGTTGTGGTGAAAGTCATCGAACCAGAAATCGGAAATGGGTGCTTGTGGCGATGATGCTTTTAAAGCCGGGTGTGCATCGGGAATAGCGGCAGCCGTATAAAAACCCGGATATGAAATTCCGTACATACCCACGCGACCATTATTGTTTTTCAGATTCTTCACCAACCAATCAATGGTATCCCACGTGTCAGAACTTTCGTCAATGTCTTTTTTATTCTTACGGTCGTTGCCGGGAATATTAGGCCGCATGTTATCGAACGTTCCCTCGCTCATGTAGCGACCGCGCACATCCTGGTAAACCAAAATGTATTTATCCTTAATGAGATAAGGTGACGGATAACCACCGGTTTTATAATTGCTATAGTTGGAAGCATTGTAGCAGGTACGGTTTAATAAAATCGGATGCTTCTGCGATTGGTTTTTGGGTGTATAAACAACTGCAAAGAGCTTAACCCCATCGCGCATTGGAATTTGCACCTCCGTAAGGTCGTAGTGGGTGCGCATGTAAACCGAATCAATCTGGGCACTGGCCGAACCAGCAAGAGCCACAAGCAAAAAGGCAAAAAGTTGTTTCATACAATTTAAATTTCAGTAGCCTGAAAAGTAGTGATAAGGCAATGCATGTACAATGGTTTTTATTGCGTGTTTGAATTTTGTTGGGTCCCTTGAAATAAATTATTATTTATATTTGACTCTGTTCCTTTCGGCATTTATGGTAATCAAACTAAAAAAAGGCCTCTCACCTAAGCAACTTAACGAGAAACTGCTCAACCGTAAGCCTGCTAAGGTTATTCAGGCTAAAAAGCATCTGGGTAAAGTAAAGTGGGGAGAAGATGCGCTTACCTATCAAAAACCTAAGCGAAATGAGTGGGATTAGAATTGTTGCGGACACCAATCCTCTGGTGTACCTCTTAAATGGAAGTGAACAGGTAGGAAATCACCTGGATGGTAAAGAATGTTGGATTTCTGTAATAACAGAGTTGGAACTATTTGGAAAGCGAAATCTTACTACACAAGATAAACGAGAAGTAAAGTCATTGCTTAACAGTTGTTTTGTTGCCGATCTGCTTCCTGGCATAAAGGAAATTACTAAGGATCTTCAGCAAAGTACTACTTTGAAACTCCCGGATACCATTATTGCTGCAACAGCTATCTATCTGGGTTTGCCTTTGCTAACTGCTGACAAAGCATTCAAAAAAATAAAGGATCTTTAACTTATTCTGCTGGACATCTAACTCCAAAGTTTAACCAAATACAATCACCTCCAACATGGAGACAGCACGCAAGTACACCCTCTCGGTAGCCATTATGCTGGTAATTGCCAACATGATTGGTACAGGAGTATTCACCTCTTTGGGTTACCAGGTTGGGCCGCTGCCTTCGGGGTTTGTGATTTTGGTTTTGTGGTTGGTAGGCGGTGTAGTAGCATTATCGGGTGCATTTACCTATGCCGAGATTGCTACTACTTTAAAGCGATCGGGTGGCGAGTATTTGTACCTGGCTAAAATATTTCATCCCACACTTGGTTTTTTAAGCGGGTGGATGAGTGCCGTAGTAGGTTTTGCCGGAGCTATATCTGCCGTAGCCATTGCCATTGGTGCCTATGCTACTGAAGCCCTGGGCGTTTCAACAGAGTTGATTGCTATAGGTGCTATTGTGTTGGTGTCAACCATCCATTGGTTTGGAGTAAAAACCGGAGGCATTGCCCAAACCATTCTCACCACCTTAAAGTTAAGCCTCATTACTTTTTTTTGTATTGCACCCTTCTTTGTTGCCGACTCCAGTGCACCTGTAAACTTTCTTCCCCAGCCGGGCGATCTTGATCTTATCTTAAGCTCAGGATTTGCAACCTCGTTGGTGTTTGTGGTGTATGCCTATACGGGTTGGAATGCCTCAGCTTACATTGCCGGCAACTTAGAAAATCCTAAACGTAATTTACCGCTTTCACTCGTGGCTGGTACCGGCATTGTAGTTGTAATTTATCTTTTGCTGAATGCGATGTTTATGTACTCAGCAGCCTTTGCGGAGTTGGATGGCCAGAATGATATTGGCAATGTGGTGGCCAATAAACTCTTTGGTGAAAAAATCGGATTTATTTTCTCTGGCATTTTTAGCGTGGCATTGTTATCTACTCTCAGCGCCATGACCATTGCGGGGCCGCGCGTTACTGAAGCCATGGGCGAAGATTACGATTTACTTAAATCCTTCACGATAAAAAATAAATATGAAATGCCGTATCTCGCCATTCTGGCACAAGGTGCCTGGGCTATCTTTTTGGTGATGGTTAGTTCATTCAAAGAGATTATTCAATACATCTCCGTAAGTCTTTCCATCTTTTCGATGATTACTGTAATCGGGATTTTTTGGTTACGCAAACAACACCCAAATGCCGATGCATACAAAGTACCATTCTATCCAATAGCACCACTCATCTTTATGGGTTGTACGTTGTGGATGATTTATTATGTGGCTGCCGATGATCCGAAGATTTTGATTTACTCCTTAGCCACATTAGTACCCGGCTATATTTTATACTTATTTGCCAATCGTTACAATCGCAAACACCCCACCCATTTATGAGAATATTTTTTACCTGCCTGCTGGCAGCAGCACTTTATGCGTGCACACCTACTACTGAAAAAACCGAAGCAATAGAAACCGATACACTCGCAGTAGATACAATGACAGTGGTTGCCCCACCTCCACCTGTTATTTACAAAGACTCTGCCTTGGATAATCTTGCTCGCTTTGTTGCAGGGTTGCCCCAACTCGATTCTAATTCTTTCTCGGTATTGGAAAGCGATCACTACTGGCAGGAGTATAAAACGGCAATGGACAAAAACTGGGATAAAATGTTTGAAACGCGTTTAAGTAAGATGACTGGCTGGCGCGATAGTACCTTAGCCACGCACCACGATTCGTTAACCTTATTTTATCCATTCTCAGGACCTGATTTTTTACATGCGAACTATCTCTATCCACATGCCTCCACGTATATTTTAGCTGCGCTCGAACCTATCGCTGCCTTTCCGCAATTGGATACGTTGCCACTTATCGACCGCGATAAATTTTTAGATACATTAGGCGCCTCCCTGCGCGACATCTTTCAGAAAAGTTATTTCATTACCAAACACATGAAGACCGATCTGAAACAAGTAAAAGGTGTATTGCCACCACTTTACTTTTTTATTCAACGCTCCGGCCATGAGTTTATCTCGCAAAGCTTTATTGCCATTGATAGCACAGGCAACGAAACCGAAGTGGACATTAAAAAATTGCATTGGCAAAAAACACCGGGTGTAAAACTTGTTATTCGCAATCTTGCCACACAGCAAATCAAAACTTTGTATTACTTCTCGGTTAGCATTTCCAATGGCGGCTTAACGGAGCGACCAGGCTTTGTAACGTTTGTAACCAATCATGCACCTTTCAATACATTTGTAAAATCGGCCAGTTACCTGATGCACAACACACATTTTACAAGTATCAAAGACTTGATTCTGGCACATACCGAAAATCTGTTTCAGGACGATACCGGCATTCCGTACAAAGACTTTAAAAAGAATCTCGGTTTTGAAGTTCAGTTTTATGGTGAGTATGTAAAGCCTGTTAAAGATTTTGGCGATGCCCGTTACCAACCCGATTTGGACTCAGCATTCAAAGCCTCCACCACACGACAAAAACTCCCATTCTCGTTGGGCTACCATTGGGGCTCAGCCAAGCAGCATTATATATTGGTGAGGAAAAATAAGGTTCAAACTATAAATTAGAATTCTTTCAACCACTAAAAGAAAGTAATAAGTTTCAATCAAAAGATTTTATTTCTTTTGAGACTAAATCATATATACATGAAAACTCTTTTCGGCTTGTTTTTAGTATTATCTCTTCCGGCTTTCAGCCAAACCTACTATGGCTTTTCACCCACCAGTTCTTCTAAGCAAACCAAAGCCGAAGAAGTTTTTCTGCAACAACAGCAGAGCGAGCGCTACAAAAATCATTTAAAAGAACTTACCAAAGAACCGCACATTGCCGGAAGCAAAGCCAACGAGCGCGTGCGCGATTACATGGCCGAAGTCATGCGTAAAGCGGGCTTTCAAGTAGAAATTTTTCCATACGATATTTATTTACCGGTAATGCCCGGCACCGCATACGCGGAAGTTGTAGAACCGGTGCGCATTCCGCTTAACAACAAAGAATACATCCACCACGAAGATCCGTTTACGGCCAATCCGGATTTACCGGTAGGCTTTAATGCCTACACCGGCTCGGGCGATGTAACCGCTGAAGTGGTGTATGCCAACTATGGTCGCAGGGAAGATTTTGAAAAGCTTGCCGCGATGGGCATCTCCGTAAAAGGTAAAATTGTAATTGCCCGCTATGGCGGAAACTTTCGCGGGTACAAAGCCAAGTATGCACAAGCGGCTGGGGCAGCAGGCTTAATCATCTTTACCGATCCGGGCGATAGCGGTTATACCAAAGGGTTGGTGTATCCGGAAGGCCCGTACTTTAATGAAAGCAGTATTCAACGCGGCTCGTTACTTACAGCCGATTGGACGGGCGATCCGCTCACACCATTTGAACCGGCATTACCCATTGATGGCAAGAAAAAAATTGTTCGTAAAAAACCGGAAGAAGTAAGCGGCATGCATTCTATTCCGGTGTTACCTCTTCCTTATGGTTCGGCCAAAGAAATTTTTGAGCGCATGAAGGGTAAAGTTGTTCCGGCAGGTTGGCAAGGTGGTTTACCTTATACCTACCGATTAGAAGGCGGATCTGATTTAAAGGTAAGAGTGAGTGTGCAGCAAGAAAGAAAAATTCAACGGGTATATAATGTTGTAGGTACGTTAGTTGGTTCTGAATCGCCCAACGAATGGATTATTGCCGGCTCGCATTACGATGCATGGGGTCACGGAGCAACCGATCCGAACAGTGGCACCGCCATGTTATTGTCATTAAGTGAATCGCTCGGTAAACTTTCTCAAGCGGGTTACAAACCCAAACGCACAATTAAGATTGCACACTGGGATGCCGAAGAGCAAGGCGTAATTGGCTCAACCGAATGGGTAGAACAATTTCGGGATGAGTTGAATGCAAAAGGTGTAGCGTATTTTAATGCCGATGGTGCCGTTAGTGGACGAAACTTTGGCGGAGCATCAAGCCCATCGTTGAAAGGATTGATTATCGAATCCACGAAAGTGATTCCGTATCCCGATTCAGCAAAAAGTGTTTACGATCATTGGCGCAAACAAAGCCCGGCTCCTCCTATTGGCAACTTAGGTGGTGGTTCCGATCACATTGCCTTCTACACACACGTGGGCATTCCTTCGTGGAGTGGTGGCACGGGCGGCCCATCTATGTATCATTCTAATCATGATACCTTTTATTTCTATGAAAAATTTTCTGATCCGCAATTTAACATGGGACCATTAGTGGAACGGGTATTTGGTATTGCCGCTTTGCGTTTGGCTAATGCCGATGTGATACCGTATAATGTTAGTCGGTACGGAACCGATTTGCGCACCCACTTCGAAGGCATCCAAAAAGCCATTGCTGCTTACGATAAATCCGAAAACAAATTTTCATTCGAAACATTATTGAAAGCTTCCGATGAATTAAAGAAAGTTGGTGAGGCTTGCGAGGCAGCATTAAAGTCTGCCAATACAGCGCAACTGAAAACCATTAATGCCGAGTTGTTGTTATTGGAAAGGCAATGGATTGATCAGGAAGGAATGCCGTTTGGCCACTGGTATAAATCATTGTATGCATCGCCCGATCCGTACAGTGGCTACGCTTCTGCTATCTTGCCGGGCTTTCAATATGAAGTAGCCAATAAGTCAACAGCCAACTTAACTAAGTGGGAGCAAAAATATTTAGCGGCTATTACACGTTTAAAGAATAAGTTAGAGAACATTACAACATTAGCGAAATAATTTCATGTCAAAGAAAGTACTCGTTACCCGTATTATCCCAGGCATTGCCGAAGACATGCTGAAGCAAGCGGGTTTTGATGTAACCGTATGGCAAGGCGATCGTGCCATGACAAAAGATGAACTGACTCAATACGCACGTCAGGCAAACATATTACTCTCGCTGGGCTCCAATAAACTCGATCGTTCATTCTTCGAAACCTGCAAGCATTTGGAAATCGTATCGCAGTTTGCTGTTGGGTTCGATAATATAGATGTCGCTGCCGCGACCGATTATAAAATTCCGGTTTGTAATACACCCGATGTATTGAGCGAAGCAACTGCCGATGTTGCTTTTGCTTTGATGATTAACGTTTCGCGCAAAATGTTTTATCACCACAAGTTGATTCAGAAGGGCGAATGGAAACAATTCGAGCCTTTGAAAAATCTCGGCTTTGAGTTAACCGGCAAAACACTCGGCATTTTTGGTTTAGGCCGCATTGGCAGCATTATGGCGCAGCGTTGCAAAGGTGCTTATGGTATGAAGGTTATTTATCACAATCGCACCCGAAACCCAAAGGCAGAAACTGAACTTGGCGCACAGTACGTTGACTTCAATACGCTGCTGCGCGACAGCGATATACTTTCGGTACACAGTGCGTTGACCGATGAAACCAAAGGATTATTCAACAAACAAGCTTTTGCAAAAATGAAAACCACCGCAGTATTTATTAACACCTCGCGCGGTGCTGTACACAACGAAGCTGATTTGATTGAAGCCTTGCAAAACGGAACTATCTGGGGTGCAGGGTTAGATGTAACTAATCCCGAACCGATGCAAGCAACTAATCCATTACTGGAAATGTCCAGCGTGGCCGTGTTGCCACACATAGGTTCGGCTACTGTAGAAGCCCGTACCGGTATGGCGCGGCTGGCTGCCGAAAATATCATTTCTTATTATCAAACAGGTAAACCTGTAACGATTGTTAATCCAACGGTGTTGATTCCTTGATTTTTTGCATAAGAAACAAGAGACCAACTATTAACGCGGAGTCCCCGAAACGGGAGACTCCGCTGGGAAGTGGACCAACTATTTTAGGCGCCATTGCTGTGTTTTTAATAATTAGAACCCATCTCAAAAATACCTTCTGGAAATTTTCTGCGTCTTTGGCTATTCTACTGCGTTGGCTTTTTTGCCCAGACTCCCTCTGGTATGGGCCGCAAAAGCCGCCTTGCATAATAGCCTAATACTTGAAAATTTCTTCAAAATCTATTTTTGAGATGGGTTCTAACTCTTTATACACAATGTCAACCTTTTACCCGTACGGTTGATGACTAGTGGTTTGCTCTTCTTCATCGGAAACTCAAACCCAAACCGCACATTCACTTTGTCTGCATAGGGGCTCATGCCGTCCTTATCCCGAAAGTTATAAAGTAGTTCGCTGTTTCCTTTTATAGATTTAAAAACGGTAAATTCTTTTTTTATTCCTGCAAACACACTCGTAATCCACGTGCGGTAAGATGGATCGAATCCCAAACGACTGGCTAAGAGTGGTGGAATGGTGGTATTCATTACTTCGGGTTGTAACCGGAGATTAATTCCCTTCGTCCACAAAAACTGAACGATCATCCGTGGACCATACACCCGCTCATTGCCGCCTTGAATCTTCCAGCCATCGAAGGGCAGGCGTTCATTCCAACCCGCACCCGCTGATAAGCGGGGTCGGATTTTATAGAGCACGTTTGGATTTACGTCCACTAACAAAAACTGCGACTTCTGTATCTGAAAAGAGACACCGGGAATTAACCGCTCGATAAACGGTTTACCCTTGAGCGGATTAGGCAAACGCTTGGGCAACTCTGCTAAACTCTTTACTTCGGAGTATCTATTCTTGAGTTTGCTCATCTTATCCATCGCTTGTTGCAATACCGCTTCTTTGCCTGCAAAGTGATCTTGTGCTGCATTCAGAATTTGTTCCTTAGCCATGTTCGCTAATGCGGCCGAATCGGGTTTGGCTTTATCCATCAGCGCCTTGCCTTCCTGCAACTGCTCCATGCCTTCTATGCCAGAAACTTTGTTCTCGATAAGTTTATCTACACTTTTTATTTCATTCAGGTTGCCTTGTGTGAGTTGCTTTACATCTTGCGCATAGGTGCCAAGGTTGTAGCCTAAGCCATTGAGTTGATTCAGTTCGCTTGAAAAGTTTTTCAGGTTGGGATCGAGCTTGATCTGATCGGTGAGTGTAGGCAATTGGGCATTGGTAAGACTGGGTAAATCCACGTTACCGATTGATAAATTCTGGGTATTGATTCCGGACACTCCAAAACCGTTAATGGATTGTTTCAGGTTATTGACCGGGCCTTGCAATTCGGTGGGGAGTTGAATGGCATCTAATGACTGGGTTGCTTTTGATTTGAGATTGTTGATTTTGGTGGTAGCCGCTTGCAGCTTTTCGGTTTGCAAGCGGTTGAGGCTGTCTAACTGTTGTGTAAGCTGCTGTGTGGGTACTTGCAGGTTATTAAGACTATCTATTTTGTGCTGCACTTTAGTGCGTGCGTTATTAATGGCATTAATCTGTTTTTGATAATCTGCCTTCACACTATCCACGCCCGACTGAAAGGCGCGGGTAATTGAATCGGCTTTTTGGATTTTATTGGTGAGTAACGTATCGGCTTTTAAAGTGAGGAGGCTATCGGGGTTTAATTTGTTTAACAGGCTATCCACCTGTCGGGCCTGGGCCGAACCAGTTATTAAAAGCACCAATAAAAAAAGCACTTGTTTCACAAGGAAAAGGTACAAAATTCGATAGTTAAAATAGGTACAACTTAAGTATCAAATTTTGGTTAATTCACCGCACGTGTTAGTGTTTTCTATTCAAAGCCTGTCAAGTCATGAAATAGATTTGCACAAATCGTTAATCTATTGCTGGATAAGCACTAAAACTGTAAACTTATTTTAGGACGAGACAGTGATTTACAAAGTGCTCGATTCGCTACTGCGGGATGCCAAAGCTAAGCAGGCGTATGCTTAGCCTCGAATCAATATTTTGCTCTCACACTTTCTAGGGCTTCAAAGAAAGCCGATAACGATTGGTGCCTTCCTCCTTAATAAACTTTCCCAAAATTTCATTTTTATCCTTTAGTAAAAGCGTGTCAGAGCCTTGGATAATTTTTAGAAGCTCAAAGGGAAAGCCACTCACTGAACCTTGTGTACCAACTCCTCCGTAAATACTGAACCTTTCACCCCGCTTTACTCTATAGACTGATCCATTTGGTACGTCATTGATTTTGTGGGTTGTGGCAAAATCGCATAGTTCCTTCACATCCGGGCAGTACACAGACTCTAAAGCAGGGTGAATTTCCAAACTGATATCATTCTCTTTAGCCTCGACATAATACTCAAATGCAGGGTCACAACTAATCAATACCAGCAACAGCATTGATGATAATGTTCTAAAAGTAACATTTCTCATATTCCTATAATCTATCTATTGAAAAACCTATCCCTTAGCCAGTTCGCGGAAGATTCAGTATAGAATCTATAGTAGTCATCCTCTGTAAAGTACTTTAGGCCACCAAAGAATTGAATAGTTTGGATGCCAGAAGCCCTGATGAAACTCGGTATGCCAATCAGGGGCAAATATAGAGGACCTAGTATGCTACTCTGAACTGTGTGACCCCACTCATGAGAATCAATAAATGCTGAACTCGATGTTATGATGTTGCCTAGGGTCAACCCACCACCACGTTTTGTCCTAACAAGGAGGGCACCTTTTAATGAACTTACGGACTCAACCATCCCTACCAAGTTGGCCGTCTCAACGTAAAGAACTCCAAGCAATTGCTGTGGCAATTGCCAAGTAAGGCGGCTTGCCATTTGCAGCGCATTACCGGCTTTGGTCTTACGTGGGTCGGTTACAAAAAATGACCCCAGTATTCTCAAGGCATTTCTGCCCTTTGATGTTCCGTAAGTCTTTCCCGTAGTACTGCTCGTGTATTCGCCTTCTCCCCACCAACTGGCTTCGCCCTGTCCTTGCCCTTGGTTGGTGTAGTGTCCGGTGATTGCGTTATACCCTTGATCAAGTAAACTTGTAATAGTCCTAAGCTGGTCGGTGGTGATGGATGTACCCCATCGGTTGGCATATGAGTCCAGACTCATGTTTCCGCTCTTAACATTTGCTGCATCGGTAACGAGTTGCCTGTAGGCTGCCTCAAACGGGCTCCAGTGTATCCTACTATCCCCCGGCTTCCAGCCTGTACCCAGGCCAAACATACTTGAGCCATACCCAGTGGCTGCACCATAAAATTCCATTGCGCCAGCGTTGCCCTCGCGCCAGCACTGGCCGCAGATGGCCTGCTGCAGCCCGGTGGGGTCTATTCGGTCATCATAAGTGTACATGGTGTAATATTGGGAGGTGCTGGCACTGTAATTAATAGTATAGGGATCGGCACCGTTTACATCGTTGAACATCACCGGATTGTTAAAGCTGTAGTTGTAAGGTGTTAATGAACTGTACTTACTCGCCATCGGATCAACCCCATACATACGGCCCAGTGCGGGGTCGTAGTTTCTAAAGTCGAGGTCGTAGAGATTGGATGTGGTGTTTAGTTCGGTGCCACCATTGGCTAAGAAGTTGTTGCCCGTTACATTCTCGCGCGTCCAGCTATTGGCGGTTTGCATGCCGAAGGGGTAATACTCGTTATACTGCACAACATTGCCTTTAGTATGCGTCATCACCACATCATCAAAATAAACATCTACTAAGGTAGGGCTTTCGTTGCTTACATATGCAAAGATAAATCCCTCTTCTTTTGCTATGTATTCGCGCATCATATAATCGTGCGGTACTATGGGGCTGGCGCCTACCTGGTTGGCGGCCGGGTCAACGGCTTCCCAGGCAGCATCTAACAGTTTATAATTTTTATCGAATACAATAATGTTGAAATTATTGGGCGGCCCCTCGTACCTCCGGCCGGGCTATTCGCTACAAGTCCGGCAAGCGCGCGCCCCCTTACCCCCGAAGGGGGAACTGCCAGCACTCTTCGGGCTTTTCGCTGCTATCCCTGCCGCGAGTACTCGTTAAACATTTGAAGTACCCATTACCATCCATACTTTCTGTAACACTTAGTCAATACTCAGCGCAATACATTCTTTTTAACTTACCAAAAACAAACAGGACGAGTATTTACCCGTCCTGTTTTTAGTATATGAAGTTCCTATGAAAAATACTTCTCTATTGACTTTCAGTTATTTACAATGTGGTCATACTTTCTGTAACACTACCGTACCTGAGCAACAATAAGCCTTTGGTTGGTGGATTTCTAATTGATCGTGACTATAAAATTTCCCTTAACTACAATCGAGTCTTCCCAGCATCCTTCGAGGCATTTTGCTTTATATTCTGCATAACCTCTTAGTTCCTCACCCTTACGAAAATCCAACCTTTTCAAAATCAGTTTTGTCTGAATTGGTTTCAGCCTCCTGTTCACTGCTTCACCACTAGTTAAAAATTTGTAGTCCATCAAATATCGATTCTTAAAAATTAAGATTATATAAGTATGGTGATATGCCGGATCCGTTTGATGAATTACGATTTTCAATGTGTCATTTTTCATTTCACTTTTTGTATATACAATTCTTCTTGTTGTATCACCATTTACCATGACGTCAGATTTGATGAATCCATTTGTCTCACTTACATCAATAAGACTATTGTACATTTTTCCTTCGTTATTTACCGTGAATGACGAATTCTTATCAACTACAACTTTGTTCCAAGTCACTTTTTGGGCGCATGAAACATTAGCTATAAATAGCATGAAATAGAAAGATAATTTTTTCATTTTTTACTTCGTTTACTTATCTATGTCTTATACCCGGCACAGGTGTTAGAGGTGGAGGCGTGGATGGGGCAAACGTGATCGTTAATCCAGCAGAACTACCACCCAAACCAGTAATATATGAATTAAAGCTTCCCCATGAACCTGATCCACAAAGTTCTATACAACCTATTGCACCTACTGGTTTGGTTACATCTGCTGGACCTTTATGCACCCAAACACCTCCGTTTCCAGCTCCATCCACATGCCATGATCCCCCGAGGTATGAACCCCAAGTGAGATTGTAAGTACCACTATTTATGCCGACCACGCTAGGGCCATTTTGGTTATTATAGACTCCATATCGAATAACGTTGAAGGATTTTGAGACAGCATTACCATCTAAGTCCGTACCTGAAACTGTCATTTCATAAATTGGTACTTCATACACTATTCCTCCAAGTCCGTCATCAACAGGAACCGGGTAACCCTTTACATAGGCACTACCAACAACATTGGTTGTTACAACTAAACTGATCCCCCCTTGCGTTTGTTGTACCCTAACAAACTTCGAGAATACTACAACTGAGTTGTTTGTAGAATAATTTCCATCTTGCCAATACCCCAAATCTCCAAACTTATTCCGGCTAAACAAACCAGAGTTTTCCATAGCGGTGGCAATGTTGGCATCGGGGGCAGAGCCATGGAGGGCTGCATATTGATCGGGCCTCAATGTTCCATTCTTCACTGCCTCAGCATCGCGTTGCCAACCCCGGTATTTACTTTCAAAATTACTCCAGAATATTCTTCCATCACCCGGCCGCCAGCCCATACCCATACCACCACCATACCCTGCGGCCGCTCCATACAATGCGCGGGCTTCGGGGCGCTCCATGCGCCAACCCATTGCATCGTGCCACACAGCCGTGTAGTGATAATCTATCCGGTCATCATAGGTGTACATGGTGTAGTATTGAGAGGTGCTGGCACTGTAATTAATAGTATAGGGATCGGCACCGTTTACATCGTTGAAACTTACCGGATTGTTAAAGCTGTAGTTGTAGGGTGTTAACGAACTGTACTTACTTGCCATCGGATCAACCCCATACATACGGCCCAGTGCGGGGTCGTAGTTTCTAAAGTTGAGGTCGTAGAGATTGGAGGTTGTGTTTAGTTCGGTGCCACCATTGGCTAAGAAGTTGTTGCCCGTTATATTCTCGCGCGTCCAGCTATTGGCGGTTTGCATACCGAAGGGGTAATACTCGTTATACTGCACAACATTGCCTTTAGTATGCGTCATTACTACATCATCAAAATAAACATCTACTAAGGTAGGGTTTTCGTTGCTTACATACATAAACACATAGCCTTCTTCTTTGGCGGTGTATTCGCGCATCATATAATCGTGCGGCACTATGGGGCTGGCGCCTACCTGGTTGGCGGCCGGGTCAACGGCTTCCCAGGCAGCATCTAACAGTTTATAATTCTTATCAAACACAATAATGTTTACAAAGGCTTTAGGGCCGGTACTACCTCCGCCACTGCCGCCTGCTACCAAACCACCCCAACTGTTTAAGGCTGCCCGGGAGGTGCCGGTTTCGCCCCCGGGGGGCATGGTAAAACCAAAGGCCGTTACCAAAGCACTTGCAAAATTAACTATGTTGCTACTGGTACTGGTGGGGTTCTGGTACTTGGCCCACGCTTCAATTTTTACTTTATCGCCTGCATATACTTTATAACTCTTTGCTACACCTATCTGTGCATTGGGTCCTCCGGTTAGTTTTTGTGCGTAGGTAAAAGTAGTACCGGCATCAGTTTTATCGAACAAATTAAAACCAACTCGATTGGTGTAGTTTAAAAAGTCGGCATTCGTACCCGCTTCCATCGTAGCGGTCTTCGCTTCTGGTGCCGGAGTTACCGAACTAAACACTACCCGCGTATTGCCCTGATGGTCAGCAATGGCATACTGGTATTCAAAGTTGGCTCCGTTTTTTACCACGCGTCCTTCCGGGCTGGCAAAGAAACTTAATACAGGTGCCGCGCCTTCATATACAAAGCTGCCGCTGTAGTTCGTAGTGGCCTCCACAGTAGTACCCTGCAGCGTGCGCATGCGCAGTTTGGTACCGGCAGCATCGTACAGATAGGTAATTACTTTGCCGCTGCTAAACTTTATACGCCTCGGCTTACCCAGTACATTGTAATGCACGCTGTCTATGCCCTTGTTCTTATCAGTAAATACGCTGCCATCCACATTATACGCGTATTCATCGGTCGTATTCTGTCCGTTGTTAAAACCCAACTGGCCTGTTGCCCCCGTTATGGCATCTTCTACTTTGGTAAGCCGGTTGGTATTCTGGCTGCCCGTGCTGTGGTTGGCATAGGTGTAGGTTAACTGATCGATCGGTTGTGCGGTGCTGGTAATGTTTAAGCCGCCCCCTGTAGCAAATCCACGATTGTTCTGGTTTCGATTGAGCGTAAGAATATTTCCGTTTGCATCGTAGGTAGCGGTTTCGTTCAGCGTGTTTTGCTGTTTGGTAAATGTATTGCCCGTACTTTGTGCCGCAAACGTTGCGTTCAGCAGCCGGTCGCTCTTATCATAGGCATACTTGTAGCCCCGCGTTCCGTTTATGCCCTCAAGCGAAGCTCCATCAACTAAACCTTTCCATTGTACGGCACTAATGTTACCGTTGTATTGAGCATCTCCGGCTGTAGTTAGTCCACTTACAGTTTGTTCGTACGCTACTTCCAACCCAAAGTAGTCATTGGCCTCATCGTTGTTGGCGCTGTTAACGTTCAGCTGAGCATTATTTATGGAGGTAAGCCATCCGCGTATGTTGTACCGGTAGTCGATGCTTTGCAAAAAATTACTACCCCCGGTATTATGTAGTTTTTTATCTACCAACTGGCCCAAGGCATTGTATTCATATTGCGCTACCAATTGCTCGGCAGCACTATTAATCTTGCGGAAGGTTTTCAATACGCGGCCCGCGTGGTCGTATTCATTGCGGTCTTCCAGGTGTACTACGGTGGTGGCATTCTGGTAGTGGCTGGTGCGCGATTTTATAACTTTGCCGCTAAAGTCATAAATAACAGTGCCTATGTCGGCCACAGTAGTATAAAGATGATTATTGCTACGGGTTTGTATGGGCCTATCGTACTGGCCATAAAACACGGTGTTTATCAACCAGATGGGGCTGGCAGGAACAGTGCCGTTTTCATTAAAAACAATTCGTTTGCTGCCGGTGCTCATACCCCGGGTGTTTGTTAAGGCTACCGTTTCTTGACCGGTAAGGTGGTTAGTTATCAAAGTGTAATCGGCCGAACCGTTGCGGTCAAAATCATAGTGATCGTAATAGTTAACACTTAATAGGGTAAGGTTAGATGTGGGCCATGCCAGGTTGGAATAGCCCTGATAGGTTGCATTAGCTTGCTCTGTTTCGTACCGGGGCGAGGGGTTATTAGCCAAACCTTGCACCAGGGCGCGGGTAGTTTGGGTTGTATTGGTGTAAATGCCGGAATAAACAATGCGCCCAAACCGATCGTACTTTACAAATAGCCACTGGTTGCTATTGCGTAGGTTACCGTCTTGCGTTAGCACTACGCGGTCGTACGGATCGTACACTACGAACTGCACCGCGGCACCTGGTACTTTCTTTTCCACCAACCGGCCCAAGTCATCGTAGGTATAGGTGTAAATCAATTCGGCCAGGTTGGCAATTTTTACATCGGTGCCGCTACCCAGCAGGGTAACCGCTTTCGGTGGCACTTCATATTTTATCCGGCCAAACTCATCGTATATGTAATAGGTTTCCAACCACGCACCGGCTGTAACTTCAACTTGCTTTAAAACCGTTTGGCCCAGCGTATTGGTATAGGTGCGCACCTGGTTGCCATTCTCATCTGTTACGATTGAAACGGCTACGGAGTTGGCGGGGTAATCGCCACTGGTAGTGCCATCGGGTTTCCAATTGCGTACTTTATAGGTAGTGGTGTTATTCCACGTTACCGTACTGCGTACACTGCGGGTGCTGTTTTGCCAGGCTGCCCCGGGGGCGCGTTGCTCTAAAACGGCTGCATCGGGTGTAGGTCGATAGATACTGCGCGCAAACGGATGCTGGCTAACAGCCACCTTAGCTGTATTTTGATAAAATTGATATTGTTCGCTGCCGTTATAGAGGTTATTGGTACCCTTAAGTGCATTTATCCGATAAAGGCCATCGCTTGCGGTAGAGATGTAAGGCAAATAGGTAGTATCTACTAAACCTTGCCGCCCGTGCCCCAAGGGCGCGACAATATCTTTTTGCGTGGGCGATTGGCCTACTGCTATGGTTTGAAAGGCACGACCCAAACCATCCATAAAGCTAACTGTTTGCACAAACTCATCAGGTTGAAATACAAACGAGTTAGCCGTTACACCCGGCTTAAGGTACCGCACGGTGTTAATTGAATTTACCAGATCGGCCTGGCTGGATGCTAAGCTGCTCACGTAAAAAATCGCATTCACCACACTACCGGAAAAAACTTTGTAAAAACCTGTTTGAGTGGCCGTGTAGTTTTGGGCGGTTGCCCCCGCAATCAGATTTCCATTCAGATACCATTGATAGGATGCCCCGCTGGTAGCTGAAAGTGTAATACCGGTACCGTAGCCGAGGTGTCTTTTTTCAACTTTTAAGGTAGTACTCAAAGCACTGGCACAGGGTGCGTTTTGTACTTCTGCCCTATACTGCGCAGAGGTATAGGCAGGATTAAAAAAATTAATGGTGTTTACATTAGTGGCTACAGTACTCCAGCCACTGCCGGTATTAATTTCCCACTTGGAAACGCTACCGCTATGGCCAACAGCAGTTAGTGTACCGCTAAAATCAGAAACATTTTCATTTGAGCTAACGATACCACCGCCTACCGAAAGTGCATAAACGATTGCCGTTACCGGGAATCGAAACCCCTCTGCACCCGTTGCCGATTGGAATGAACAAACATAATAGGTAGTAGAAGTAGAAATAGCCGGTGTAACAAATGTTGTATTGGTGGCCAAAGGAGAACCGCCACTTGCAGAGGCGTACCAGCGCAACGTATGGTTGGCTGGTGCCGTAGCCGAAAGCGATACAGTACCTGTTCCGCACCGCGAAGCACCCGTTATATTGGTTGGATGGGTCGGGATGGTTGTGGTGGCAAGTTCCGAATCCGACCAACACCCTCCGTTATTGTTAAAAGCGCGCAAATAATAAACTGTACCGGTTGTACTTGTTGTGTAAGATGCACTCTGATTGCTGGTATTAGTGGCGCCAACTATTGTTTGCCAGAACCAACTAATGCCCGAAGGCGGTGCTGCTGTACGGGTAATAGTAACCTGAGAGGTGGTGCTGGCATACGTAAAACCTGTTGCTGGTGTAGTTGCGCTACATGCTTCTACATAAACGGATAGCTGGCTTAATAATGCTCCGCCATCGTAAAACGATAATGTTTGCCATCCGCCTGTAGTCCAATGTACGGAACAATAATAAGTAGAGCCGGATTGATAATAGCTTTGAATGCTCCCTCCGGTAACCGACCAATTAGGATAGGTAAGCATGTAATCATCAAAAAAAGAATAATTCTGGTTCGAATTAACGGGCACCCATTCCGGGCCGCTAATGCCTTGTGCCATTACCAACCCGGCACTAAAAACAAGAACCATTAAAGCTATTGCATGCTTCATGAATGTGTCATTTGTAGGGTTGAACACTGCTTATAAAAAATTTCTGCTTGATGGCTGAGCTGCCGGAAGCGGAGAAATCCAGCATAACTAAGTGCTGGCCGTTATTTCGGGAAAATGTAACAATGCCCTTATCAGTACCACGCATCACATTCAATGTGATTGCACCGTCTTGTAAGATGTCTGGCCATGTTCCTAACGTAGAAACTACATTAAATGTGGTGGAGCGTGTTCCATTTCTTTGAATCCATTTTATTTCTTGAGGCGTTGATACAAATGAACAGGAATAACCTGTGCGTTCATCATTTTTCAGGTTTTCGGTTTCATTTACATCCCATTGCAACACCTGCCCAGAAAAATTTTGCGCACATGCCGCAATTGCGACCGTAACCAAAACGATAACTATAGCTGTGGATTTCATAATCAAATTATGTTTAGGAATTAATAACAATTGGGATTGTGTACAAAAGTTAATGTTCGGGTTGTAGTTAGCGCACCGGCACATAGTGACGAAGTATTAGGATGCCTAACCTGCGCCATAAAAGTTCGGGTTGCACTTAGTGGCTGCGTAATAGAAGTCAATCCAAATCCCCGGTAATGTTGGTTTGAACCATTTAACAAGGCTTCTGGCCTGTACTCATCGCGAATCTGATCGTACAGAATCTCGTACCAAAGTATTTCGTACGAACTTGCAAAACTACCAAGCCCACCAAGTTGAAGTGTAATGGGCAAGTTGTTGGAATTACAATCAAACGTATAATTATTCACCAATACCGAATTAACATCATACGCATTGAGTACCAAATCTACTTCCACGCAAAATGAATCCGTAAAAGTTGTGGTTGAATTACCACTACTTGTAATTGTAAGTGTTATGCTATGCTGCCCAAAAGTTTGAAACGTATAAGCAAAAGAGCTTGAATTCGCACCACTTTGCAGCTGGCCATCAACCTCCCACTGATATGCAATGGCAACCCCGCACGTATTAGCGGCAGTAAACGTTACCGGATCACCAAGCATTACAAAAGGGGTTGATCGTCCGAAGCTTGCCGAGGGCAGGCAATCAATTGGTTTAACTTTAGTGATGTACTCGATTTTGCTGGTTAGGTTTCTATTCCTGTCGTAAGTTAGAATCGGTTTCCCGGCAACATCATAATCCTGCCGTGCGGAGTTTCCCCTATCATCGCTGGCGTAGGTTATTCCCGCAAAAGGCTTGCTTTGTTGAATGGACACCTTCGCAAAGTCCGGCAGAAACACCACATCGTCCAACCGTACGGTACTGCCAGGCCCGGCATCTGTTTTCACCTCTAAGGTAAAAGGTGCCGATATAGCAGAAAGGTTTATACTTTTTTCATAGTAGGTCCATGCGTTATTTACAGTATTCGTAATTTCATTTGCAACTATTGTGGCACCTTGTTTTACTTCGATAAAAATTTTTTTATTAGCCGGTGAATAAACCCAACAACTAAAACGGTAAGTATTACCAGCTTTTTCAATCAGGTTTGTTGCTGTTGGCGAAGACACAATTTTAACGGAGTTGTTTGTAAACTCAATTGATTTAGTACCGGTCCAACCAGGCGTGTAATTAACACCGCTTCCCGAAACACTCAATCCAAAAGAAGTAACTTCTTCAAAGCCCTCGTAAATGGCTTGCTGTGCCCTGCTTAGCGCAAAAGTTGCCACCGGCACCGAACGATTAATGGCATAATGATAGCCAACCGCATTGCCTGTGTAGTCAATTTCAGTCAATAACCTTCCTTCCGCATCATAGTGTTTAAATATTTTACCCACCCGGTAATTAACATCTCTGGTAAAGGCCTGTCCATTGAGATAAGCTTCCGTAAATAAGGTGCGGGGCTTTAACGCTAATGCATAGTAGGGTAATACCCGGTTGTTCCCCCAATCGCGATAAAGAATGAGCGATGCACTGTAAGCTGTACTAATGCCTGACCTTACAATTTTAGTAATCTCTTCTACAACCTGGCCTTTAAGATTTAGTTCATTCAACTTCTTTAAAGCTATCGCCATTGTATCGTTGGCCGCAGGTGCCGTTACCGCAAAATCACTGGCGTACTTAATTTTCTTTTCTGTTACAGTACCGTCTGGTAATGTGGTTGAAATGGTTTGTAAAAAGTTGTTTGAGTTATACGTATATTGTTTGGTGGTCTGCATCCATAAAGCAGGTGCTTCGATACTGGATTCTTTATTCACCTCCGTAAGTACCACTTGTGTGCGACCCGTAATAATTTCATAAACCCCGTAGTAATAAATATTACCGTTCAATCGCTCGAACCTTAAACCTTTTATTATTGCAGGATTCTTGGTGAGTTCCTGAGGTGTATAAATTCGTTCCCGAATCGGAGTGGAGCTACCTTCGGCATATTCAGAAACACGAGTTAAAAACCCGCGCTTGTATCGATAATTGGATGATGGCGGAAATGGAAAGGAATAATACCCATTTTTAACTTCGCCTACGGGCAGGCACGGATTTCCGCCTGTAGGGGCCATACGCGCAATTCTGCTTTTGGTAGCCTTCCAAATGCCATTGGTGATTTCCGGAAATACACCCGGCACACTAAATTCATAAACTGTTTTACCTTGTCCGCTCACCTTCTCGGTAACACGGGTGTAATAAATATCCGGTTCTTCACCCAAAGTAGCAACCGACTTTTGAATGCCAGCATGGGTAATGTAACCCAGGTTAACAGGTGCTACCAGCACTCCGCTTGAGTTATTGCTATTATCAAGTTTGTATTCATATTCTTTTGTTACGGCCCTGTAAGCGCTAGCCGTGTTTAATGTTTTACCAAAAGCAATTTCACTTCCTTGCGAAGTAATTTTTTTAACCCGAATACCGCCACCCAATAATTCCTGATTGACGGAACTATCCCAATAGCGATTGGTTTCATAATCAATTTTAACATACCCGCCAGTAGGTAATAGTATTTTTGACAAAGCCCCTGCAAATGAAGTTGTATTAACATTTCTATCAGCACCACCTGTAATTGTAGTTGCTGTAAGCCCCGGTATGGGCACTACACGCAAACGCTTTCCATCCGATTCATTTGCATAGAAGTAGAGCTTTACATCATTATTATTTGATAGTACTTCATTATAAAAACCAAAAAAATCCATTCCCCAGTTATTATTCCAAACTTGTGAAGGAAGACTATAATACTCAAATTCATAAGGTGCGGAGCCGGGTGATAGTAAAATCTTGTGCAGGAGGGCTCGCGTAATTTTTGGTTTAGGATAGACAGGTGAATTAGATACTGACGCATAAAGCAACTGAGTTGTGGTTTGGGTTGCTGTTGTGCTTTCAGATACCGTAACCTTGGTGAGCAGATCATTCTCCCACGTAAAATTCGCCTGATAAGACTTTAAAGAAATGGAAATCAGCTTTTTTCGAGAAAATGTATCATCCACATAGCTGCTTGAGTCGGGCACCAGGTAAAAGCGGCTGTTACTAATTTCTTCGTTGGTGTCATAATTAAAATTTGCAGTTGTAGTGGTTATTGAAGATGTAATGGATGAAAGTAACCATCGAACCGGGTAATTTATACTTTCGCTATAGTAGCGTGCATCTGTATTAAGTTGGCTTGGTACACTATTACCGTTAGCCTTCCGTGTAACGTTTTCTTTATTGGAAAATGTGTAAGTCAAACCATTTGCCCCTGTTACTGTAATTGTATTTTCTCCGTATTGAACGATTATGGGTTGAGGTTCAATTAATACGGGTAACCCATTTGTTCCGAATATAAACTGTGCCGAAAGGCCTGGAGCACTTATATAATACATGTCAGGCTCTGTATCATTTATCATGGAACCAACTATACCCTCAAGTGTATTAAAATCAGTACCTTCATCGGTACAAACCGAAAAGTTATCATCCCCAATCAATGAAAGGTTCTGTATTGCGGTGGCGTTGTTATTGTGCAGCCAACCTTTTCGGGTAGGAGTATTCACCTCATCGGGCAACCCATGTACCACACGCGTTACTGCCCCACCCACATTTAGATTCCAACCTATTCCTACAGATCCATTTCCAGTAGGAACAGGAACCGAGGAACCCGTATGGTATAGTGTTACTGGAATGGCAATATCATTAGCAGAAATTGTAGCTATTGGTAGTGAAAACTGAAGCCGACCAGTAAGTGGATCAACTGATTGTGCAAAAGAATGGCTGTATGCTACTAACATTAAACAACCTACAAGCGATAGAAATAATCTCATTTTCATGGAATATGGTTTTCAGTAAATACCTTGGCCATCAATCGTTAATAAATGTCGGGGACTCAAAAACCAAAGTCAACATGCTTTTCCAAGAATTCCTTACATGGTTTTTTACTTCTAATATTGTTCTGTTTTATATTGAATAGTCAATCAGTTTCTATTTGTATTCCAGAGCTTTAATTAGATATTAATAATTTCGTAAAATGTTATTTGCAGAACTAAATATTACATGGAGCTACAGTTCGTAAGTCAAAATCCTTTACGGCACAGATCGAACTACCTTCGAAGGAAGACTGGGGCATTACTGGGTCGATTGTCAGGTTCTGAAAGGCCAATCCAAAATTGACAAAGCCTTTAGAGAAGTTAGACCATGAATTATTTTAAAGGATTAAGTAGTGTTTTGATCCTAACTCAATCAAAAAAAAACCCGGCACAAACCGGGTTTCTGTAATCAATGTCTAAAATGAAAATTTAATCGCCCCCGCCTTTGGTTTCAATTTCGTAAGAACTAAGCATCGCTGTAAAGTACTCGCGGTTCATGCGCGCAATGTTGGTAATCTTAATGCCTTTGGGACATTCTGCTTCGCATGCATAGGTATTGGTACACGATCCAAAGCCTTCGGCATCCATCTGGGCTACCATTTTCTCAGCACGTTCTTTACGTTCTACTTTCCCTTGCGGCAGCAATGCGAACTGCGAAATCTTGGCACTTACAAATAACATAGCCGAAGCATTTTTACAAGCCGCCACACAGGCACCACAGCCAATGCAGGTTGCTGCATCAAAGGCTTCATCGGCTACTTTTTTCGGAATGGGTATTTCGTTGGCATCGGGTACGCCTCCGGTATTTACGTTTACATAGCCACCGGCTTGCTGAATACGATCGAAGGCCGATCGATCAACCACCAGATCTTTTACAACCGGAAAAGCCTTGGCCCGCCAAGGCTCCACAGTAATGGTTTGACCATCGGTAAACGAACGCATGTGCAACTGGCAAGTAGTAGTTTGCAGTGGCCCATGCGGGCGTCCATTAATATACAAGCTGCACATACCGCAAATACCTTCGCGGCAATCATGATCGAAGGCAATTGGTTCTTCACCTTTGCGCGTAAGTTCCTCGTTTAACACATCAATCATTTCCAAAAAAGACATATCGGGCGATACATGATCGTGCTGATAGGTTTTGAACGCACCTTTGCTTTGGTTGTCTTTTTGTCTCCAGACTTTTAACGTAATCTTCATACTTATTTATAGCTACGTTGAGTAAGTTTTACATTTTCAAATTTTAGTTCTTCTTTGTGCAACACTTCCGGTTGGTTGTCGCCTTTGTATTCCCACGCGGCTACGTATCCAAACTCATCGTCTTTACGCATGGCTTCGCCTTCGGGTGTTTGCGATTCTTCACGGAAGTGACCACCACAAGATTCTGAGCGGTTCAAGGCATCGTCCACCATCAATTCGCCCAACTCAATAAAATCGGCTACGCGACCTGCTTTTTCCAATTCCTGATTTAATTCATTGGATGCACCCAACACATTTACGTTGGTCCAGAATTCGGCTTTTAAATCCTGAATAATCTTTTTGGCTTTCTTCAAACCTTCTTCGCTGCGCGACATACCACAATATTCCCACATGGTAAGTCCTAACTGGCGGTGAAACTCATCTACTGTTTTCTTGCCTTTTATGCTAATGAGTTTATTAATTCGTTCATTCACCGCATCGGTAGCTTCTTTAAATGCCGGATGGTCGGTTCCGATTTTGTCGTTCCAACCTATAGTAGCCAGGTAATCGCCAATGGTGTAAGGAATTACAAAATAACCATCGGCCAAACCTTGCATTAATGCACTGGCTCCTAACCGGTTTGCACCGTGATCGGAAAAGTTGGCCTCGCCCAATGCATACAAACCCGGAACGGTTGTCATCAAATTGTAATCAACCCACAAGCCGCCCATGGTATAATGTACGGCCGGGTAAATCATCATCGGGCCTTTGTATGGATTTTCGCCTGTAATTTGTGCATACATATCAAACAGGTTACCATACTTGGCACGAATGGTATCTTCACCATCGCGTTTAATGGCATCGGTAAAATCAAGAAACACGGCCAAACCCGAACCTACTCCGCGACCTTCATCGCAAACTTGCTTAGCGTTGCGCGAAGCCACATCGCGCGGAACAAGATTTCCGAATGAAGGATATTTTCTTTCTAAGAAATAATCACGCTCCGATTCCGGAAGATTCATCGCATCTTTTGATTTCAAACCCGGCATTGGTTTTTTTGGAACCCACACGCGGCCATCGTTACGTAATGATTCAGACATCAGCGTAAGCTTGGATTGATGTGTACCCGAAACCGGAATACAGGTTGGGTGAATCTGTGTAAAGCATGGATTACCAAAGAATGCACCTTTTTTATGAGCACGCCACGCTGCCGTTACGTTAGATCCCTTGGCATTTGTTGAGAGATAAAATACGTTTCCGTATCCACC
Organism: Cyclobacteriaceae bacterium; assembly: GCA_019638395.1. GTDB lineage: Bacteria > Bacteroidota > Bacteroidia > Cytophagales > Cyclobacteriaceae > ELB16-189. The sequence continues at coordinate 232,962 of JAHBTX010000003.1, read as the reverse complement.
AGTACATAACAACACCGCGTGGGCGCTGTGCGATTCAATTTTGCCGGTAATTAAATCGCGGGTAATTATACCACGGGCCTTGCCATCTACCACCACCACATCAAGCATTTCGGTGCGGTTATACATTTTTACTTTTCCATTGGCGATCTGGCGGTTGAGTGCACCGTAAGCACCTAACAACAATTGTTGCCCGGTTTGACCCCGTGCATAAAAGGTGCGCGATACCTGCGCGCCACCAAATGAACGATTGGCTAACAAACCACCATACTCGCGCGCAAACGGAACACCTTGCGCCACGCATTGATCAATTATATCAACACTAACTTCGGCCAGGCGATATACGTTGCCTTCGCGGGCCCGGTAATCGCCACCTTTAATAGTGTCATAGAATAACCGGAAAATACTATCGCCATCGTTCTGATAATTTTTTGCAGCATTTATACCACCTTGGGCGGCAATGCTGTGCGCCCTGCGTGGGCTATCCTGAAAACAAAATGCCTTTACATTATAACCCAACTCGCCAAGCGAAGCCGCTGCCGATGCACCCGCCAGACCTGTACCCACTACTATTACATCGTACTTTCTTTTATTGGCTGGGTTAACCAGCTTCAAATTAAATTTATGTTTTGTCCACTTTTCGGCTAAGGGTCCTTCCGGAATTTTAGATTCTAGCTTCATGGTGTTTGTTTAAGAATTATTGAAAACAGAGATTAAATAGTTATACCCAAATACATAAACACCGGAATTATCGCAAATGCAACCGGCACTACTATAGCAAATACTTTTCCCACAAAGTTTATAACAGGATTGTATTTCATATGGTTTAAACCAAGTGTTTGAAAAGCGCTGGTAAAGCCATGCCATAAGTGGAAGGCAAGAGCGGCCATACAAATTACATAGAGTATAACGTACCACTCAACTTTAAACCAGTAGGCCACCTGTGCATACAAGTCGGTTACGGTTTTGCCATCATATACCTGAGTGCTCAAACTTCCAAAATGCGCCTGGCCGTAAAAATCTTTTAGGTGTATTACTAAAAAAATAAGTATAAATGTTCCTAAAATGCCCATGTTGCGCGAGGCCCATACCGAACTCTTGTTGGCTACGGCATACCCCACCGCACCCCGCGCTTTCCGGTTTTTTATGGTAAGCCAAATACCCCAAATGGCATGCAGCAGAATAAAAGCAAAGTTGCCTTTCGATATAAACTGAATCAATGGATTGTGCCCCATAAAGTCAGCATAAATGTTGAATGCTTTACCGCCATCCGCTTTCAGCAATTGCAGATTACCCGCCAGGTGTACTGCCAAAAAAAGTATCAGGAAAATGCCCGTTAAGGCCATGAGTACTTTTCTTCCAAGCGAACTTGAGAAGAGATCTAAAAACCATTTCATAGTTATCGGTTGTACGTAATTGATTTGAATTGAATCGAACCAAAATTACTTCCCAGCGCTGTACCAAACAATTGATTGGTGTATTTTGAAATGTTCTAAATAAATGAGTGATAAACTTAGAACAAGGTGGCTACATACAATATAAACGTGGTCGTAAGCATCACCATTAAGAACCACTCTGGCCGCATTCTGTTTAACAAACCACTAAACAAGCGTTTTATTTCTTTAATTTCCTTTTTGCATTTTGCTGGGTACAAAAAACTGAAACTTAAATCAAACACCTGAAAAACAGAAGATTACGAATCAAATCATAGCCGTTAGTCACGTTAAAATTCCAAGTGTGGGTCAATTGGCCTTAACCTCATTTCGGACTAATTTTACCCCACCACTACGTTTTGTTACATGTATCTGATTTTCGACACGGAAACCACCGGTATTCCGCATAATAAAACTGCACCCTTAACCGATCTGGATAACTGGCCCCGGTTGGTTCAGTTTGCTTGGCAACTGCACGACCATACCGGAAAACTGCTTTCGCGCAACAATTCCATTATAAAACCCAATGGGTTTGATATTCCCTTCAAGGCCGAACAAGTGCACGGCATCTCTACCCAGCGGGCAATAGAAGAAGGGCGGGAGTTGGAAACTGTTTTAGCTGAATTTCGCGAAGACCTGCAACGAACCAAGGTATTGGTTGGTCACAATATCGAGTTCGATATTAATATTATCGGGGCCGAGTTCATCCGAAAAAAATTCGCTACCGAAAATTTTCTGGCGCTGGATAAAGTAGATACAGGAATAAGCGCTATTGAATTTTGCCAGTTGAGTGGTGGCCCTGGTGGAAAACTAAAAATGCCGCGGTTATCAGAACTGCATGAAAAGCTTTTTGGAAAACCTTTTGAAGATGCGCACGATGCGAGTTATGATGTAGCCGCTACTGCGCGATCTTTCTTTGGGCTGCTGCAGCGGAAAGTAATCCCAACGTTTGATGGCTATGCACCTGAAAATCTGGTTTACGAAGAACCCGATCTGGAAGCGGGTAACTCCGGCAAGCGCCAAAAAGTAAAAAGTATTGATTACGGTAATTATGAAGAAACAGATCTGGCTGATAAACTCTTCTGCCACCTGCACGTGCACTCGCAATACTCGGTACTGCAAGCCGTGCCCGATGTTGGCGAAATTATAGCCAAAGCAACTGCACAAAAAATGCCCGCTGTTGCCATGACAGACTTCGGCAATATGTACGGTGCATTCAAGTTTGTAAGCGAAGCATTAAAACATGGTATTAAGCCCATAGTAGGTTGCGAATTTTATCTTTCAGACGAACGTAAGAAACTCAAGTTCACCAAAGACAATCCCGACAAACGCTATACACAGGTATTGATGGCCCGCAACAAAACCGGCTATCAGAACCTGGCAAAACTAAGTTCCCTGGGTTTTATTGAAGGGCTTTACGGAATTTATCCGCGTATTGATAAAGACCTAGTAACTCAACATCGCGAAGGGTTGATAGCTACTACAGGTGGCCTGGGAAGTGAAATCCCACATTTGATTTTGAATGTGGGCGAACGACAAGCCGAAGAAGCCTTTGTGTGGTGGCACAACTTGTTTGGCGATGATTTCTACATTGAACTAAACCGCCACGATACCCGCGAAGAAGATCGTGTAAACGAAACCTTGCTTAAGTTTGCGAAGAAGTACCATGTAAAATACTTTGCAGCCAACGAGTGTTTCTATCTTGAAAAAGAAGAATCGAATGCACACGATGTTTTGCTATGTATTAAAGAAGGCGAGTTTCAATCTACACCCATCGGTTCGGGCCGGGGCACACGCTACGGGCTACCCAACAACAATTATTATTTCAAATCGCAAGACGAGATGAAAACGCTCTTCCGCGATTTGCCGCAAGCGTTTGATACCATTCAGGAAATAATTGATAAAGTAGAAACGTATGAACTGAAGCGTTCGGTATTGCTGCCCAAGTTTCAGATTCCGGCAGCATTTAAATCAGAAGACGATTACCTGCGCCACCTTACCTACGAAGGTGCCAAGCGAAAATATCCGGAAATAACAACCGAAATACGCGAGCGGTTAGACTTTGAATTGGAAACCATTAAGAAAACCGGTTACCCCGGCTATTTCTTAATTGTGCAGGACTTTACCTCGAAGGCGCGCGAGATGGGCGTAAGTGTGGGGCCGGGTCGTGGTTCTGCGGCCGGGTCGGCTGTTGCTTTTTGCATTGGCATTACCAACGTTGATCCTATTGCATACGATTTGCTCTTCGAGCGTTTCTTAAATCCTGATCGTGTATCGTTACCCGATATTGATATTGACTTTGATGATGAAGGGCGCGATAAAGTATTGAAGTACGTAATCGAAAAATACGGCCACACACAGGTAGCCCAAATCATTACCTATGGTACAATGGCTGCTAAATCTTCCATTCGCGATTGTGCCCGCGTGATGGAGTTACCATTGGCCGAAGCAAATAACTTAGCTAAAATGGTTCCGGAACGACCGGGCACCTCGTTAGAAAAAGCCTTTGAAGAAGTAAAAGAACTGAACGAAGTAAAAAAAGGTAACGATCTGAAAGCACAAGTGCTGAAGCAAGCCATTGTATTGGAAGGCTCGTTGCGCAATACCGGTACACATGCCTGTGGTGTGATTATTACACCCGATGAGTTAACCCGATTTGTTCCGGTGTCCACCGCGAAAGATTCGGAGATGCTGGTTACCCAGTTTGACAATAGTGTAGTGGAAAGTGCAGGCTTGTTGAAGATGGACTTCCTGGGCCTTACTACACTCTCTATTATTAAGACCGCCATTCGCAATGTGAAGCGCACAAAGGGCATTGACATAAATATTGATGCTGTTCCGTTAGATGATGTAAAGACCTATCAACTCTATCAGCGTGGCGATACTACCGGCACATTCCAGTTCGAATCGGACGGCATGCAAAGTTACCTGCGCGGATTAAAGCCCGATAAATTTGAAGACCTGATTGCCATGAACGCGTTGTACCGGCCAGGGCCTATGGAATACATTCCGGCATTCATTGCCCGCAAGCATGGTCGTGAACCCATTAAGTACGATTTACCAGTAATGGAAGAATACCTGAAAGACACGTATGGAATTACGGTGTATCAGGAGCAGGTAATGTTGCTTTCGCAGAAGCTGGCCAACTTTTCGAAAGGCGATGCCGATGTGCTGCGGAAGGCCATGGGTAAAAAGCAGAAGGAAGTGCTCGACAAAATGAAAGATAAATTCATTGCAGGTTGTAAAACCAACGGGCACAACGAAGAAGTGGCAGAAAAAATCTGGAAAGATTGGGAAGCCTTTGCACAATATGCGTTTAACAAATCGCACTCTACATGCTACTCGCTGGTAGCGTATCATACTGCCTATCTCAAAGCAAATTTCCCGGCCGAATATATGGCCGCTATTCTAACCCACTCGCAAAGCAACTTAGATAACGTAACGTATTTTATTGAAGACAGCCGTAAGCAAGGTATTGAAGTACTGGGGCCGCACGTAAACGAATCGGGTGTACACTTTGAAGTAAACAAAGAAGGGAAGATTCGCTTTGGACTTGGCGCCATTAAAGGAGCCGGTGAAGCTGCCGTGGAAGCGATTATTACTGAACGGGATGCACACGGCCCCTACAAAGATATTTTCGACTTCGCAAAAAGGTTGAGCAATAAATCCGTAAACAAAAAAACCTTTGAATGCCTGGCATTAAGCGGTGCATTTGATTGCTTCCCGGAATATCATCGCAGGCAATACATGGCCGCTAAAGAAGGCGATCTTTCCCTTACTGAAAAAGTAATTCGTTATGCCAGTAAAATGCAACAGGAGGCAGTAAGTGCGCAAGCCAGTTTGTTTGGTGAAGCTACCGGTACCGCTATGCCGCCACCTAAGATTGATCCAATCGAACCTTTCAGTGAAATAGAAAAACTGCACTTCGAAAAAGAAGTGGTAGGTGTTTATATCTCCGGGCATCCGCTCGATAATTTCAGATTTGAGATGGATTCGTTTTGTACCACGCAATTGACAACACTTACTGACTTGAACAGTTTAGAAGGCAAAGAGTGCAAAGTGGGTGGCATTGTTTCGGGTGTAGAACATCGCATGACCAAAACCGGAAGACCCTTTGGCAAACTGGTGCTGGAAGATTACAGCGGCAAGTTTGAGTTTATGTTATGGAGCGATGACTACATGAAGTTTAAAGCATACCTGATGCCGGGGTTATTTCTTTTTGTAGAAGGAAATGTGTTGCGTAAAAGCTGGGGCGATCAGGAACTGGAATTTAAAATCAGAAATATTGACTTATTGAATGAACTTGCCGGTAAACGAGTGCAGGGTTTAGCGATGCGTTGTTCGGTGGATGCTATTTCAGAAAACTTTATTGAAAGTCTTGAAAAAATCTGTAAAAAGAATTCGGGCAACTCCAATCTTAGATTAATTGTACGCGATGAGGCTGAAGGAATTCAAACGGAGTTATTAGCACGAACGCAACGAATTAAAGTTAGCAACGACTTAATAAAAGAGCTCAAACGACTATCAGAAGTAGGTGTGATTACTGATAAATCCGAAACGCGGTGGCTTACCGATACAGCTCCAAAAACTGTTGGATCAGAAAAAACAGAAATTGGAACATTTTCGCCTACCTTTATGTTGGAACCAGTAGATTGACAAAACACTTTAATCTTTATAAAACCATGGGTAAAACAATAGAACTCACCGATTCAAATTTTGATCAGGCAATTAACTCCGAAAAGCCAGTATTAGTAGATTTTTGGGCCGAATGGTGCGGGCCGTGTAAAATGATTGGACCTGTGGTGGAAGAACTTGCAGGCGATTATGAAGGCAAAGCCGTGGTGGCAAAATTAAATGTGGACGAAAACCCACAAATTACAGCCCGCTTTGGTGTGCGCAACATCCCTACCCTGCTGGTGTTTAAAAACGGGCAAGTGGTAGATAAGCAAGTGGGTGCCGTACCTAAGTCGGTACTTTCACAGAAGCTACAAGCGCAGGTGGGGTAATTAAACTGTTTTCGTGAAGACACGAAAACAGGGCAAAGCATAAAAGTTAATTCGTCAAAAAGAGATTGGCCAAAAGCCAATCTCTTTTTTGTTTAAAACGTATATTTTTAGTGGATTAAAAAAAGGTCATGATTGCAATTCATGATCCTTACGAAACTTAACAAAGAAAATGATTTATACAACCGGAATAATTATTACCCTATTTCTATTAGTACTTCTACTAACAAAAAAGGAACAGACGCTTTCTGATAAAGTACTATCCTTTTGGTTGGGTGTTATATCCATACATCTTATACTATTTACCTTAAATAATCCTAAAGGAAACTTTTACTTTCCATATCTCTTGGGGCTGGAAATACCCATACCGCTGTTGCATGGGCCATTACTTTTTTTGTACACAACATCACTTACTTCGAAACGAATACTTAAACGAAAAGATCTTTTCCACTTCATACCTTACCTGATAGCCCAATTTTCGCTTATTCCGTTTCAAATTAAAACAGTGGCCGAAAAAATATTTGTTTATAATAACGAGGGAATCGGTTACACGCTTCAAACCACTATCATTTTTATTAGCATACTCACTTCAGGAATTATTTATACTATTCTTTCGATTCGTGTACTACAAATGCATAAAAAGAAAATAAAAGAAAACTACTCTTATACCGAAAAAATTAATTTACAGTGGTTATTTAACTTAATTGTTGGATTATCCTGCATTTGGTTGGTAGTGTTTTTCGCTAATGATGATTATATTTTTGTGTCTGTGGTTTTTTATGTTTTGTTCATCGGTTATTATGGTATTAAGCAGGTAGGCATTTTCACGGATCAACAGCCAGACGTAGGTTTCCTGATGGAATCCGATTTATCATTAAAGCGTGGATTGTCAGCACTTGAAAATTCAAAACATGATAAATCATTACCCAGTCTTAATCATTTTGAAAATATTCATAGCGAACTAACTAAGTTAATGCATAAAGAAAAACTATTTCTCACGCCAGAACTAACCCTTTCTATGGTATCGGCACATCTGAATATACATCCCAATACACTTTCGGCCGTTATCAACAGGGTAGAAGAAAAAAACTTCTTCGATTACATTAACACCATGCGGGTAGAAGAATTTAAAGAGAGGATTTCAAAAGCTGAGAATCATAGTTACACGTTACTCGCCATTGCACACGATTGCGGATTTAACTCTAAAACTTCCTTCAACCGGAACTTCAAAAATATTACAGGTCAATCTCCGTCAGAATATTTGAAAGATCATAAAATAACACTGAACAATTAGTTCCAGCCTTACTTTCTGCTCATCTCATTTAATCCTGTGGATTATTAATCTCTTTGAATTTCAAGTGTTTACCTAAGCAATACGTACCAAGTTACATTTTGGGCCGACTTCTAACCATTGAGCATTGATCTTTGGGCTAAAAATTAATTCTTATGCTCAACAAAGCGCTTTACATCCTTGCAATGGCAGGTGTGGTATTCATGTCGTGCGAAAACCAGATTCATTCACCTGAAAAACTTGTACCCCGGACGGTTGAGGAAGACCTAACCTTACCATCAATTTTAATAAACGGAACAATTTTACATGCTGAAGATTTTGGCAATCCTGGTAATCCGTTGGTAATCTTTTTGCACGGAGGCCCCGGCTCAGACTACCGCAACGGACTTAATGCAAAGCAACTTGCAGTGAGCGGATATCATGTTGTTTTTTACGATCAGCGCGGAACAGGATTATCTAAAAGGCATGATCAAAGATCATATTCTATCCAGTTGTATTTAGACGATCTTACCGCTGTAATACAACATTATCGTATTACACCCACCCAAAAAGTATTTCTATTCGGTCATTCATGGGGGGCTATGCTGGCGGCAGCTTACATCAATGCGTATCCTGAAAGAATAGACGGTGCAATCTTTGCCGAAGCTGGTGGATTTAACAAACAACTATTAGACGAATACGGGGCGGCCAGTAGAAAAATAAAATTCTTTGCAGAAGCTACTAATGACATTTTCTATTATGATCAAATTTTAACCGGGCGCGAAAATGAGCATGCGATAGTAGATTACAAAATGGCCCTCGCGTCCAGCTTTGCCTATGCGAAAGATAATGACGAAGGAATTGAAGATGCAACACCGTTTTGGCGAAACGGTGCAGCCGTGCTTCAGGCATTTGTTGACATTTCAGAAAAAGAGGGTTTTGATTTCACTACAAATCTTCACCGGTTTCAGCCTACCGTATTATTTATTTATGGAGAAAATAATAAATCCTACGGACTACGTTTTGCTCAAAAAGAAGCCGCATTTTTTCCTGCTACTGAAATAATTCAGATAAATGATACCGGACATGAGATGATTCATTTTAAATGGAATTTGGTTTATCCGGCTGTACTTGACTATTTAAACTCATTGAATTAAAAGTATGAGCACTCTCAAATATATATTAACCGTATCTGTTTTAGCGGGTTGCCTGCAGCAAAACTATGCACAAACACTTAATTATAATTCTTTACAAAAAGCGAAACATGTTATAAGTATTGGAGCCGGATGGGATTATGGTTTATCTTACAATGCGGGATATGCTTATAAAGTAAATACCAAAAAACCATTGGTACTAAACACAAACCTAAGCCTGCCTTTTGGAGAAAAATTGCTCGATGATTTTAAAACCAAATTAGGTGGGCAAGTGGTAGTGTTCGATAATCAGAATTTAAAAGGCGGGTTTGCTTTAAATGGAATTTTTAGAAGATATCAAAATCCATTAGTTGGTATTTCAAATTTGGGGGCTGAACTAAAGGGCATATTTGGATATTACAAACTCAATTGGTTTTTAGCTGGTGAAATAGGTTTAGACAGAGCCATGATTACACATTTCAAACACACGGATAAATTCAAAACAACTATTTATCCTGAGATAGAAGATGGTTGGAGCAAAAAGGCTACCGGAACAAATTTTCAGTTGGGATTACAAACAGGATATTCATTTAAACAGTGTGACCTGGTTTTTACAATTGGAAATGTTAGAAGTCGTTCTAAAACCTCACCATTGATTCCGTACTATTTAAACCTTGGATTCAATTACAGATTACTTTAACCTACCATAGGGTTATATAGACCTAACAATAAACAAGAGATTGGTGAAAGCCAATCTCTTGTTTATTCTTACATCCACGCAGTGGCTTCGCAATAATCCGGGCTTGAGCGGGTATAGGTGTCGCGTACTCTGTAAGTAAATGAAATTTCATTCCGATAAACGGTAGCCGAGCCTTCAATTTCATATCCGTTTACATACTGCAAGGGAATGGTGATGCTGTTTCCATACACGCGGGCTACTACATCAATATTGGCATTGTAAAAATTCTGAATCAACACTTCATCGGCTCCATAACCGGTTCCAAACTTTCGAATGTAAATACTGAAGTTGGAGTACACGCGCCAGGATTGACTATACTCTTCTAACCGATAAGAACCAATAATCTGGTCGCGGTCATCGTAGCGGGGTTCTACAACTGTAATCTCGCAAGAAGTTAAGACCAGTGCCAGTATTACGAGGGTTAAGCTAAACGTTTTCATACTTGATAACTGTTTGGTTAGCTCAATTGCAAGGCACGCGCCAAACGTGTTATTCAACTTTTGGTAGTTATGCCAACAGCGCTTTCAGAGTTTTTGCCCTATAATCAGCGAACAGATTATCAATTGGTTAGAAATGAAAATCCCCCCGACAAGTCCGGGGGGATTTTGTGAGCTTAAAAAATGGGTTAAACTCAGTTTAAAAAATAAGGCACTCCGGCACCGGCAAAAAATATTTACCACCAACAACCACTACGAATGGAGTAAAAACCAGTCGTGCCGGATATGCCATGACCTCACCCCTAACCCCGCTGCAAAGCAGAGGGGAACAGGAGCTATATCTTATCATATCCAAAATGAAACAGAACACCTTAAAATTCTTTTATACTAAATACTAATCAACATTATCATGCAAAAACTTATTGTTGCCTAACAAGTTGTTATCATCATTCAAATTATAGCGCGAGATGAATGATTCAGATGAGTGTGGTACGTTATCCATCTTTACACCTCTGCGTAAATAGGCGGGTAGCGTCCATTTTTCATTAAACTCTTCCTTCGACATTTCCTGCTTTTTGTTTTTCAGTTTTTCTCTACGCTCCTTAGCCTGCTGTTCTAATCGGGCTTTGGTTTTACGAATTTCCATCAGGCCTTCTTCGTTGATTACCTGGTCGGCAGAAATTTCTTTTCCAACTTCAAACTCATCTTCATCGCTGAATAAACTTTCTTCGCCATCTTCATCATGCTCGTTTACAGGTTGTTCATTCTTATTAAAAATTTCGAAGGTGTAAGACCGTTCCTCTTTTGTTTCTTTGGGGGGTTCGGTGTGTCGTTCTGTTTTTTCTTCCTTAGAAGTTTCCTTCAAAACAGGTTTATCACCATCGGGTTTAAATTTCAATTGTAATTCCGTGCTTTGCTGATTCACCGAATTATCGAGGGTGCCGAATAATGGGATCTGAGATTTATCCAGTTCATGAATTTTCTTTTCCTCTTTCTTTTTGAGTTTACCTTCGCTGTTAAATCCGGTAGCGATAACGGTTACCCGAATGCAATCACCCAAACCACTATCCACACCATGACCAAAAATTACTTCGGCTTCATCGCCCGCCTGCTGCTGAATGTATTCAGTAATGGTAGTTAATTCATCCATTTGCAATTCAGCTTCTTCGCCCGAAATAATGGAAAGCAGAATTTTTTTAGCTCCCATGATGTCTTTATTATCCAATAAAGGCGAAGCCAATGCTTGTTCGGCAGCTTTCATTGCCCGGTTATCACCTCGGGTTTCAGCGGAACCCATCACGGCTGCACCTGCATTTAGCATAACAGTGCGCACATCCTGAAAGTCAACATTTACATATCCCGCTAAGGTTATAATTTCGGCAATACCTTTTGCTGCAGTGGTTAACACGGTATCGGCTTCGGCAAATGCCTGACCGATGGAAAGGTTTCCATAAATCTCGCGCAACTTGTCATTCAGAATTACAAGTACCGTATCGCAACTTGATCGGAATGCTTCAATGCCCAACTCAGCCTGGTTCATTTTCTTTTTTCCTTCGAAAGAGAATGGTGCGGTTACTATACCTACGGTAAGAATGTCCATGTCTTTGGCAATCTTGGCAATAACAGGTGCAGCACCCGTACCCGTACCACCACCCATACCGGCCGTAACAAATACCATTTTGGTACCTGCCAACATTTCACGAATCTGTTCTTTGCTTTCGATAGCTGCCGCTCGGCCAACTTCCGGATTGGCGCCACAACCCAACCCTTCGGTAAGGTTTACACCCAGCTGAAGTTTATGCGGCACCGGGCTGCTGTTAAGCGCTTGCAAATCAGTGTTGGCAACTACAAACTCAACATCCTTAATGCCTTGCCGGAACATGTGGTTTACTGCGTTGCTACCTCCGCCACCAACACCGATTACTTTTATAATCGATTTGTGGTGCTTGGGGAGATCAAATTTGTATCCTGTTACTGGTTCAAACATGACTATTGTGATTTAGTGGTTGATCTTTTTTGTTTAGTATTCATTCTTTCCATCGAGGTCATCGATTAAAAGACCTTTTGTTTTATTTAAAATGTTGGAGAAGAAATCGGAAGGGGATTTTTTCTCTTTCACTTTTACGGGCTGCTTCTGATTTGCCTTGTCTTTATACCGCTCTTCGCGTTCATCTAATGAACGGAAACCAGAAAGCACCAACCCAACCGCAGTGGCATACATCGGGCTCTTCACAGCTTCCAGCTTACTCTTGCCGAGGTGTTCGTTCGGATAGCCAATGCGGGCATCCATACCCGTCATGTACTCAACTAATTGTTTTAAGCAACTGAGTTGCGAGCCACCTCCTGTAATTACAATACCTCCGGCTAACCGGTTCTCATAGCCAGAGTTGATTATTTCAGTATGGCACATCTCAATAATCTCTTCCATACGAGCCTGAATAATGCTCGAAAGATTTTTTACTGAAATTTCTTTCGCTGTTCTGTTGCGAATACCCGGAATGGAAACAATCTCATTCGGGCTGGCTTCTTCTGCAATAGCTTTACCAAACCGTGTCTTCAATTGCTCGGCTTGTTTAGCCATTACCATTAAACCATGTTGAATATCGGTTGTGAGAATATTTCCTCCGAAAGGAATTACGGCTGTGTGCCGAATGATATTATCGTGAAAAACAGCAATATCGGTTGTGCCACCACCAATATCAATCAAACAAACACCGGCTTCTTTCTCTTCTTCGCTCAATACGGCCAGGCTGGATGCCAATGGTTCCAGAATCAAATCATCAATTTCAAGTCCGCCCCTGCGCACACATTTATTAATGTTGTTGATAGCACTGGTTTGTGCTGTAATAATGTGGAAGTCGGCTTCGAGTTTCACACCGCTCATACCCACCGGGTCTTTTATTCCTTCTTCATAATCCACAATATAATCTTGCGGCATTACATGTATAATCTCGCTACCAGGCGGAATTACAATGCGGTACATATCTTCGGTAAGCCGGTTAACATCTTCAATACTCACTTCATCGTCTTTCGATGTGCGGGTAATGCTACCATGGTGAATAGAACTGCGGATATGCTGGCCAGCAATACCTACGTTCACCACACCAATATCAATACCCGACATATCGCTGGCTTCTTTAATAGCCTTTTCTATGGCGAAGACCGTTTTATCGATGTTGGTTACAATACCTTTAATTACGCCTTCCGATTCAGCTTTGCCCATACCCAATACTTCCAGCTTGCCAAATTCATTTTTACGGCCTACTATGGCGCAGATCTTGGTTGTTCCGATATCCAGACCTACAACTATTTTTTCGTTTTCCATGACTTTAATCTGTGTTAGTGGTTGTTAGATGTTTGGTGTTATATAGATTAAAAAGTTATTCTGCTATTATTTGTCCTTCGTATTCGAGATTAATCCGGTTGTAGCGTGTCCAGCCACGGGTTGGAAGTATCTCCTTATAAAAAATCATCAACTTGCGAAACTTATTCTCAAAGTCATCGGCTTTGCCAAATTCTACCAATTGCCCGGTTACTTGGGGCAGCATGGTTATTTTTCCATGGCTGCTAATATCCAATTGCGCCACTTGTGCTTTCCAGAATTTATTGTCTTGAATAAATGCGATTAGCGCTAACAGTTTTTTACCTTCTTCTTTTTGATTCAAATTTTCCCACTCCAGCAATTGTTTGGTATAAGCGCCACTAATCAGCATTACACGCGCGGTGTATTTATCTGATACCGGCATCACAGCACCATCGGTAGCAATGTATGCATCGGGTGCATCGGACTGAACGATGCGTGCAAGGGGCCTGCGCAGTTCCACTTTTACAATAAGGTTGCCTTTCAGATCACCATATAACTCAGCATCGCGAATGTGTTTATCCTGCTTGAGTTTTTTCTCGATGGTACGCAAATCAATGCTGCCCAGGTTACTCCCAATTATAGATGGTGCACTTACGGTTACCAGCTTCAACACATCGGCCTCATCCATAAAATGATTTTCGCGGATATTATCTATTTCGATGGTAATGTTTTTGCACACAAGTCCGTCTCTTCGTTGTTCGCTGAAAGCAATAAGAATAGACAAGGCCACCAGGGCTGCTGCCACTTTTACTTCTTTTCTTATGTTAACCTTCCACTTCATTACTTACTTCTCAATAATTCCTTAATTGGTTTAACAAGCGTGTCAATATCACCAGCCCCCACAGTTGCCAGCACTTCTACATTCATATCTTCTACCTTTTGGAGTACATCGTTTTTAGAGCACCGGATTTTTACCGGACTGGTAATGTTTTTAAACAACATATCGGATGTAACACCCGGAATGGGTTCTTCGCGTGCCGGATAAATGTCCATTAATAACACCTCATCGGCCAGGCTTAAACTTTTTGAAAAGCCCTCAGCAAAATCGCGCGTACGGGTAAACAAATGCGGTTGAAAGATTACGGTGATTTTTTTGCCTTTGTACATTTCCTTCAGCGATTTAAGAAAGGCCTCAATCTCAGTAGGATGATGGGCATAATCATCAATGTAAATCAAATCGTTTCTGCGAATTATAAATTCGAATCTGCGCTTTACACCTCTAAACGACAGTAAGGCTTCGCGAATGGTTTTATCGTCCACACCAAATTTGCGCGCTACCAAAATTGCAGCAATCGCATTTTCCATGTTATGAAAACCGGGGACACCGAGCTGTACTTTGTCGAACTGCCTGTTCAATCCCAGGAGGTCGAACTCAAAAAATCCATCCCGCCCAAGCGGAACAATGTTGCCGGCAAAAAACTGTCCCCGGCTCATACCATAAGTTTCTTTTGTTACATGCTGAATTTCATTTGCCAGCAAAGCAATTGATTCATGCAGTATCAGATTTCCTTTGCGGATAATCTGATTCATAAATTCTTTATAGGAGCTGAGCATCTGCAAATGATCGCCATAAATATCGAGGTGATCGGCATCGGCAGAAGTTACAACAGCGGTGTGTGGAAATAAACGCAAGAAAGAACGATCAAACTCATCGGCTTCGGCTACAACCAATGTATCTTTATTTACTTCGCCATGCATCACCAGGTTCGATTCATAGTTGGCGGTAATGCCGCCTAAAAATGCAACCATGTTTTTTCCGGCCGTTTTCAAAATGTGTGCTATTAGCGATGAGGTGGTTGTTTTACCATGTGTACCCGCAACTGCAATTGTCTTGTAATTTTTGGTAAGCAACCCTAACACTTCTGATCGTTTCAGAATAGTGTAACCCTGTGCTTTCAGGTAATTATGTTCTACATGATTTTTTGGAATAGCCGGAGTAAATACAACCAACGTTTTTTCTTTGCTGATGTAGCCCGGAATAAATTCCACTTTATCATCGAAGTGAATTTCCATCCCCTCCTCAATCAACTCGTGCGTAAGCGGTGTGGGTGTACGATCATACCCGGCCACGCGCAAACCTTTGTGCTTAAACCAACGGGCTAACGCACTCATGCCAATACCGCCAATTCCTAAAAAATAGATGCTATCGTATTGTTCCAGTTTCACCATTATCAGGCAATCAGTTTTTCAATTTCATTTACAATCTGTTCGGTAGCTTTTGGCTTAGCCAGTTTCGCTATGTTTTGCCGAAGGGTTTCACATTGCTGTTCATCAAACAGCAACTTCAACGATTCATCAATCAGTGATGCTTTTGCTTCTGCATCTTTCACCATTCGGGCGGCACCAGCCACTACGAGCGTATGGGCATTTTTAGTTTGATGATCTTCGGCCACGTTGGGTGAAGGCACCAGAATGCTGGCACGCTTTGCTACGCACAGTTCGGAAATAGCCAGCGCACCCGCACGCGAAACCACCACATCTGCAGCCGCATAAGCCAAGTCCATTTGTTTCAGAAAATCATAAATGAGGATGCTGCGCAGATCTTTATTCTGTACTTGCGCTTTTACACTTTCATAGTATGCTTTACCGGTTTGCCAGATCACTTGTACCCGTGCATCAATCAGTTTATCAATCCCCTCCAGCACGCTTTCGTTGATGGTGCGGGCACCCAAGCTTCCTCCTATAATTAAAAGTGTTTTTTCTTTATCAGTAAAACCAAAATAATTATTTGCTTTTTCCTTCTTGTTTTCCAGGTCAAGAATGTCTTTGCGAACCGGGTTTCCGGTCTCAACAATTTTATCGTGTGGAAAATATTTATCCATTCCTGAATAAGCCACACACACGCGTTGTACTTTAATTCCAACTTGTTTATTGGTAAGGCCTGCATATGAGTTTTGTTCTTGTATTAAAGAAGGAATGTTGTTCTTGGTTGCAGCAAGTAAGATGGGCCCACTGGCATAACCGCCCGTACCCACTACCACATGTGGCTTAAATCTTTTAAGAATGTTGCGCGCTTTGAAATAGCTGGAAATCAGTTTGAATGGGAACGACAGATTTGATAGCGTTAACTTTCGTTGTAACCCACTTATCCACAAACCCACAATTTTATACCCAGCCTCGGGCACGCGCGTCATTTCCATTCTGCCTTCAGCACCAACAAATAAAATTTCTGCATCGGCATGGCGTGTTTTAAACTCATTGGCAATTGCCAAAGCAGGAAAGATGTGACCACCTGTGCCGCCACCGGTTATGATTATGCGATATGGTTTTTTTGTATTCAAATACTACGCTGCTTTCGCATCCAAATTCTTTTCTTTCAACTTTTCTTCGCCAGCTACTTTCTGCTGACCCCAGTTCTGTTCTTGCTCACCCCGGCTTACACTTAAAATTATTCCTACCGAAAGTCCTGTAAACACCATTGCGGTTCCACCCATACTAATTAGTGGTAATGGCTGCCCGGTAATTGGCCCAAGACCAACCACCACACCCATGTTTACCATGGCCTGACAAACCAGATCAAATGCAAGCCCGGCCGAGAGTAATCCACCAAAGGCACGTTCACTATTATAGGCCGCTTTCATTCCCCGATGCAGTAAAACCAAATACAGAATCAACACAACTGCTCCGCCAATCAAGCCATACTCTTCAATTACAATGGCATACACAAAATCAGAATATGGATGTGGTAAAATGTTGCGTTGCTCGCTGTTGCCAGGACCTTTACCAAATACGCCACCGGTTGCTACGGCAATCATGCCATGCTGTGCCTGAAAAGGAAGATCTTTTCCTTCCACCATATAACCGTAAAAATCTTTCACCCGGTTAATAGCGGTTTCAAGGCGTTGCCCGAAATAAAGTCCTGCAGATCCACATAACAATCCGATTAACACCAGCATGGCAAGATACCGCACGGGCACTCGACCAATAAACATAATAAGCATGCACGTGGCAAATACCAATATAGCTGTTGATAAATTTGTAAGGGCAATCAAGCCACAAATCACACCGCACCAGATCAGAATCGGAATTAAGGAATCTTTTATATCCTCTATGTTCTGTTGTTTTTTTGACAACATACTGGCCAGGTTAATAATCAGCGCAAGACTGGCAAAGTCGGATGGTTGAAACGATCCAAATACCGGTATGGAAATCCAACGGTTGGCTCCATTTAAACTTACACCATTGGTGAAGGTATAAATCAACAACGGAACACTTACCCACAAGGCAAGACGTGATATCTTTGAATAGTAGCGATAATCAATTTTATGTGCAAACCACATAGCAGCCAAACCTAAGAACACCATAAACGTGTGCTTAATCAGGTACCACTCGGGCGAGGCTGACTTTTTATATGCCAATGTTCCGATTGAGCTATACACAACCAGAATGCTGATCAATGATAGCGCAAACACTACAGCCCAGATTACCGGGTCGCCCTGCAGATTTTTATCGGCCCATTCTTTTATTTTGCTCAGCTTCATACATTAATCATTTAAGATTCTACTTGCCGCTTTAGCTCCAACACTGCGTCTCTAAATTGATTACCGCGATCTTCATAATTTTTAAACAGATCAAAACTTGCACAGGCCGGTGATAATAGCACCACATCGCCTTGCTTAGCGGAGGCTAATGCCATTTGAACCAACTCTTTTATTGTTTGTGTTTCTTTAATTTCCGGAACCAGATCTTTAAAGAAAGTCTTCAACTTGGTGTTATCCTTACCCAGGCAGATTAAGGTTTTTACTTTTTGCGACACCTCTGCCTTTATTATGTTGTAATCGTTTCCTTTATCTATACCGCCTGCTATCCAGATAAGCGGTTGCGTATAACTTCCTAAAGCATACACCACCGAATCAACGTTTGTAGCTTTTGAGTCATTTACAAACTCCACTCCCTTTATGGTTGCAACCGACTCCAAACGATGCGGTGCATTTACGAAAGTCTTTAAACCCGCTTTAATTGCTTCAACAGAAACACCAGCCTGATAAGCTGCCGATACCGCTGCCATTGTGTTAATCAGATTATGCGGTCCCTTCAATGTAGTTTCTGATTGTGTAATTGAAAATGTTTTCGAACCAAACTGAAAGTTCATAGCCGTTCCATCAAAATGAACCTGGCTTGCTTTGTTCTTTAATGAAACCGGTATTTTTATTGGAGTAATAGCGCGCTTTGTAACTTCCAAACCTGCTACAGCATCATCTTCATAAAAAATGAAATGACTATTCTCAGTCATGTTTTGCACCAACTGAAATTTGGAGTTGATGTAGTTCTCCATTTTATACTCATACCGATCGAGGTGATCGGGTGTAATGTTGGTAAGTATGCCAATCTCAGGTCGAAATGTTTTGGTTCCATCCAACTGAAAACTGCTAATCTCTATTACATACCAATCGTGCGAACCGGCTGCAACTTTGCGCGCCAGGCTTTCGCCCACATTACCGGCCAATGCTACATTAAAACCTGCTGTTTTTAATAAATGATAGGTGAGCAATGTAGTGGTGGTTTTACCATTCGTTCCGGTAATGGCAATCACCTTACCGGTTAAATATCTAAAACCAAATTCCAATTCATCGATTATTTCGATGTGTTTGGCTTTAGCCTGTTTGATCAACTCGGCCTTGTCGGGAATACCCGGGCTTTTAATGATTAAATCAGCAGCGAGCACCTTCTCTGCCGAATGTGCTCCTTCCTCAAAATCAACTCCCGCGGTTAGCAGTTCAGCTTTGTAGTTGTCTTTGATCGTTCCCTGATCGGAAACAAAAACTTCAAAGCCTTTCGCTTTTGCGAGTAAAGCGGCACCCGTTCCACTTTCGCCTGCACCCAATATGACGATCTTCTTGCTCATCGTAGTTTTAACATTGCGAGTGAAAGAATTGCCAGCAAGATTCCCACAATCCAAAACCGGGTTACGATTTTAGCTTCGTGAATATTTTTCTTTTGGTAGTGATGATGCAGAGGCGACATGAGAAAAATTCTGCGACCTTCACCGTATTTCTTTTTGGTGTATTTAAAGTACGATACTTGTAAAATCACCGATAGATTTTCGATTAAGAAAACACCACATAATAAAGGTATCATCAACTCCTTACGCACCGCTAAGGCCAATACGGCTATAATTCCGCCAAGCGATAAACTACCGGTATCGCCCATAAACACTTGTGCAGGGTAAGCATTGTACCAAAGAAATCCCAAACAAGCTCCAACAAAAGCAGTACAGAAAATTACAAGCTCACCCAGGTTTGGAATGTACATGATGTTGAGGTAGGAACTAAAGTCCACCCGACCGGACAAGTAAGCAAAAATGGCGAGTGTTAAACCGATAATGGCCGAAGTACCGGCCGCCAATCCATCAATACCATCGGTTATATTGGCACCATTCGAAACGGCTGTAATAATGAGAATAACAATCAACGTAAAAATAATCCACGTATAATTTTTATCTAAGAAAGGAAGGATGTTGCCATAGTTAAATTCATTATTCTTTACAAAGGGAACGGTGGTAGTCATGGATTTAACATCGCGGTACTCTAATTTCCTGCCTTCCGTTGGCTGAATAACCTGCACACTTGCTGTTGTGGCTGGCCTTACTTCGCGCACTACCACATTATCGTTAAAATAGAGAGTAAGGCCAACAATCAAACCAATTGTTACCTGACCCACAATTTTAAATCTACCGGCAAGTCCTTCTTTGTTTTTTCTGAATACTTTGATGTAATCATCCAAAAAGCCAATCAAGCCTAACCAGATGGTTGTTGCGATTAATAAAATCACATAAACATTATCCAGGCGAGCCATCAATAATGTTGGAATAAGAATAGCTGCAATGATAATAAGACCACCCATGGTTGGTGTTCCTTTTTTCTGCATTTGGCCTTCCAGTCCTAAATCACGAATATCTTCCCCAACTTGTTTTCTGCGCAGGTAACTGATAAGTGTTTTGCCAAATGTAATGGTGATCATTAACGACAATACCGCAGCCGCACCGGCACGGAACGAGATGTACTGAAACAATCCTGCTCCCGGAAAATCAAATGTGCGTTCTATATAGTCGAACAGATAGTATAACATTTGTCAATAGCTCAATTAATCAATTAGCAAACAGTTTAATCATCCGCGCCAATACTTCTTTATCGTCAAAAGGGTGTTTCACTCCTTTAATCTCCTGGTAATTCTCATGACCTTTTCCGGCTACCAACACAATATCTTTTGGGTTAGCCATCATACAAGCTGTTTTAATTGCTTCCTCGCGATCGACCAGTACCAAGGTTTTCTTTGCATCGGTTGGGCCCACCCCTTTTTGCATCTCTCGAATAATTTCGATCGGGTCTTCACTTCGCGGATTATCGGAAGTAAGAATTACCTTGTTGGAATATTTACAGGCAATGGCTGCCATAAGGGGGCGCTTGGTCTTATCGCGATCGCCTCCACACCCTACTACTGAAATTACCTGTTCATTTCCTGAGCGGAAATGTTCTATAGTTTCCAGCACATTCTTCAGTGCATCGGGTGTGTGGGCATAATCAACAATGGCTGTAAATTTCGAGCCTGGCATAACCAATTCGAATCTACCGGAAGCTCCTGTTAAGGCCGAAAGTTTCATCAGCGTCAGTTCTGCATCTTCGCCCAATAAAGAAGCTGCACCATACACCGCCAATAAATTATAGGCATTAAAATCGCCAATCAGTTTAAACCAAACACTGCGCTCGGCAATTTCAATTTCCAAACCTTCAATAGAGTTGGTAATGATCTTACCTTTAAAATCGGCCATCTTTTTAAGACCGTATGTAAGTTTATGTGCTTTTGTGTTTTGCAACATTACCATGCCACGCTTATCATCTACATTTACCAATGCAAACGCTTCTGATGAAAGTCCATCAAAGAAACCTTTCTTCGCACGGATATAACTTTCAAACGTGCGATGATAGTCCAGGTGATCGTGCGTGATGTTGGTGAACAAGGCACCTGTAAAATTTAACCCTTCAATCCTACCTTGGTCAACCGCATGCGAACTTACCTCCATAAAACAATGCGTGCACTTTTCAGCCAGCATCTGAGTTAATAATTCATTAATCTGAATCGGATCGGGTGTGGTGTGCGTGGCTTCTATTTCCTTATCCACAATTTTATTCACAACTGTGGATAACATTCCGCATCGGTAACCTAATGATGAAAATAACTTAAACAACAAGGTTGCTACGGTTGTCTTGCCATTGGTTCCGGTTACTCCTACTAATTTTAATTTAGCCGATGGATTACTATAAAAATTACCAGCAATAATACCGAGTGCCTTTGCACTTTCTTTTACCGTTACGTAGGTAACCTGTTCCGAAATATTTTCCGGTAGTTTCTCACACACCACAGCAACGGCACCACTTGCTATCGACTTTTCAATAAAACTATGTCCGTCAGATTGTGTTCCTTTTACTGCAATGAATAAAAAGCCAGGCTGTACTTTACGCGAATCGAAGGCAATACCGGGCACCGTTACATTCATATTACCGGATGTAGTAGTGATGTGTACTTTATATAATATGTCTTTTAGTTCAGCCATTATCCTAAGCGCACATAAATTCTGGAGCCCTTCGAAATTTTTGTACCGGGTGTTAGCGACTGTTGCGTAACACGGCCTTTGCCTTCAAACGAAACACTTAAACCCGATCGCTCCAACAAGTAGAGCGCATCGCGGTAAGTCATACCCATCACATCGGGTACCTGGTCTTTTACTATCTCGTTTTTAGTCCATTCAATTGCATTACCGCTTTTAGAAGCCTTGATCCACTCTTCTTCGGTTTTTGAATGATTGAAAATACCCAATGCATTGCTGAGTTGAGTAAGCTCTTCTTGATTTCCGGCTCGTATAACCGGAAACACCCCTGGCTCCTGCACTTGCTTTTTCTCCATAGCCAGGTGCAGGCTTATGTCTCGTGCGTAAATATTATCGGCAATATCTTTAAACACCGGGCCAGCCACATTATTACCATATTGATAGAAGCCGCGCGGATTTTTAATTAAAACAATGGCGGTATATTTTGGCGCGTGAGCCGGAAAGTACCCGGCAAATGACGTGATATAACGCTTTTCATATTTACCATTAATTAAAATCTGAGCCGTTCCGGTTTTTCCGGCAATTCGATAATGGGCATTCTTTAAGTTTTTAGCAGTACCATTTTCTACTACACCTTCCAGCAAAAGTTTAATTTTATTCAGAGTTTTGTTCGAGCAGATTTTACCCGTAATCTGCTCCGTTTCAAAATCCT
The DNA here is from genome assembly GCA_019638395.1 of Cyclobacteriaceae bacterium. Classification (GTDB taxonomy): domain Bacteria; phylum Bacteroidota; class Bacteroidia; order Cytophagales; family Cyclobacteriaceae; genus ELB16-189. The sequence continues at coordinate 210,329 of JAHBTX010000003.1, read as the reverse complement.
GCTTCACATCATCGGCTTTACTTACCGATGTTACAAAAACAGGTTTAATCATTTTACCATCGTTGGCAATGGCGTTATACAACGTGAGCGTATGAAGCGGAGTTATTTCCAAACCGTATCCATAGGCCATCCACGGCAGTGTTATACCACTCCACTCCTTTGTATTGGGCCTTGGAATTTTTGGATAGGCTTCGCCTGAAACCTGAACACCCAATGGTTTTGATAACTGAAGTTTATCAACATATTCTAAAAAGCGCGATGGCTTTGTTCCGAAATATTTATCGGTGAGTTTGGCCATCGCCACGTTGGATGAAAGTTCGAAAGCTTGTTGCACAGTTATCCGGCCATAACCACCTTCGTGATGATCGCGTACTTTGCGATTGTAAAATGTGTATTCACCATTACCGGTATTGATGGTATCGGAAAGTTGAATGTTTGTTTCTTCCAATAATGCCAGCATGGTTACCAGCTTGAAAGTTGAACCTGGCTCCATGGAACCACCCACCGCATGGTTAAATTTTTCATAAAAGCCCCCGTTACCATCGCTGCTCAAATTTGAAATGGCTTTGATGTGTCCGGTTTTTACTTCCATTACCACCACCGTGCCTTCATCGGCATTGTGTTTTTCCATAGCCCGATACAAAGAAGTTTCGGCTACATCCTGCAGGTTAATGTCGATAGTGGTGTGAATGTCCAACCCATTAATGGCCTTCGTGTTGTTACCATCAAAAATGGGTTTCCATGTACCACCGGCAATTTTCTGAAACAACGCTTCACCATCCTGTCCACCTAATACATCATCAAAACTATATTCAAGACCTGCACCTTTTCCATCCTCATTTACAAAGCCAACCGTTCTCCGACTCAAGTTTGAAAATGGTCTATAGCGCACATCAATTTTTTCAAAGATTACTCCACCTTTATACCTTCCTTCGCGGAAGATGGGCCAGCTCATCATTTCCTTCTTAGTCTGATAATTTATTTGCTTGCGGTTAATAACCAGGTATTGTTTGTTGGCTGCACGAGCATCCTTCAATAATTGTTTGTACTCTGCAGCCGAACGATCTTTGTAGTATCGCGCTAATAACATGCTGAGCGAATCTACACCCGAACGAAAAGTTTCTGCTTTTGCTAATGTAGGATCAATAGCCACTTTATAGAAAGGCAAACTGGTAGCCAGCAAACTGCCATTATCAGAATAGATATTTCCACGTGTAGCTTTCACTTTTCTATAATCAAAGTGAATCTCTTCACTCAGTTTTTCCCACTTGGCGCCATCAACCACCTGGATATGACCAATTTTTGCAGCCACACAGATTGCGAAAATCATAATACCCAAAAAGGCTACCCGTACCCGGATTAATATGGATTTCTTAATATTCACTAGCGTCAACTACAACTTTAAATGGTGGATTTAAACTTTCTTTCAATCCTAATTCTTTAACTCTTCTTGCTACTTCACTTTGCTTACTGGCATACATAATATCAGCTTTCAACGTAGTGTAATCGGCACGCAAATCTTCCACATCACTTTGCAGTCTATCAATTTTACGTGTAGTTTTTTCTGCAAAGTGTGTGTTGCTGATGTAGATTAAACTCAGCAACACCACAAATAAAATTTTGGGCAGGTATTGAACCGGAAAGCCTTCTTCGAAATAGGATTCCAGTTTCATCTTCTTCTCTAAACCTGAAAAAAGACTTGAACCAGATGTGGAGGCCTTCTCCTTCACCTTGGCTTCATTACCCTTGCCGGGATCCATTATTCTGAATTTATTCTCGCTCATATTTTTTTCTTGCTACAAGCTTAAAGCCTCTATATTTTTATTCTTTCCGCTACCCTAAGTTTTGCACTGCGGGCGCGTTTGTTTTCTTCCACTTCTTTTTCCGAAGCCTCGATTGGCTTTCGGTGTATTGCTTGAAAGGGTTTGATTGGATTGCCATAGAAATCTTTCTCTAACTCTCCAAACACCTTTCCGGTGTTGATATAATTTTTTACCATTCTGTCTTCCAGCGAATGATAACTCATTATCACTAACCTGCCACCCGGTTTAATCACTTCGCCACATTGGTGCAAAAAGTCTTCAAGTGCTCTCATCTCTTCATTTACTTCGATGCGCAGCGCCTGAAACACCTGGGCGAAATATTTGTGCTCCTTACCGCGGGGAGCAATGCTTTGTAAAGCGTTCTTTAACTCGAGTGTGGTAGTTAAGGGCTTCTGTGCGCGGGCAACAACTACTGCTTTGGCTGCGGTGCGTGCGTTTTTCAACTCGCCATACATGCCAAAAATCCGGTGCAAGGCTTCTTCACTATATTCATTGAGAAGTGCAGCTGCCGTTTGTTTGCCTTTGCGATCCATGCGCATATCCAGAGGACCTTCAAACCTTGTTGAGAAACCTCTTTCCGGTGAATCGATCTGGTGCGATGAAATACCAAGATCGGCTAACACACCGTCTACCTGAGTTACTCCATTCAACTTCAGGTATTGTTTCATGTACCTGAAGTTTGCCTGACAAAATGTAAAAGAACGACTTTGAATATTTTCAGCTTGTCGCTTTGCATCATCGTCCTGATCGAAGGCTACTAACTTTCCTTCGCGCAGGTTTTCAAGAATCTTTAAACTATGACCACCACCGCCAAATGTTACGTCCACATAAATACCATCGGGGTTGATATTCAACGCCTCGATGCATTCTGTTAACATTACTGGCTTATGGTACATCAGACTCAAGCTTCAAGTTGTTATCATATCCATTACCAACTTTATGTTTCCAGGTCAAAAGTTCTTTAAAGTCATCATAACTCTAACTCACTCTTACCTGAAGCTTGAAGCCTGTGGCTTGCAGCTATTTTAGAGCTGTATTCAAAGTGCACACTTTGAAGCCGCTCCATCATTGCTACTCGTTCAGGTACTTCTCGGCCAGTTTTGACAATTCACTTGGGTCTTGGATCAGGTGCTTCTCATACACTGTCGGGTTCCAGACTTCAACTTTACTGCCTGTGCCTACCAGCATCGCATCTTTATCGACCTGGGCATAAGCCAGCATGTTTTTGGGGATTACAAACCGGCCATTGCTGTCCAGCTCTATCGTTGTTACCCCCGACAAAAAGCTGCGCTGCAAATCGCGATACTCTTTGTTGAACTCGCTGAGTCCGGAAATTTTTGAGAAGACCTTTTTGAACTCCACCATAGGGTAAATAATGAGGCATTGCTCAAAGCCACGCCTGATCACGAGCTCCTGCACCCCACCTTCCGGTTCGGGCAACTGAGCTTTGATCCGCGCAGGCAGAACAATCCTGCCTTTGGCATCTAGCTTACACTCATATTCGCTGGTGAAGAAAGTCATGACTTGTAGTGGTTGTCTATTTCTCCTAAGCAAACTTAAGTAACTTTCACCCACTTTCAACCACTTTACCCCACTTTTTTACTTTTTTCTTGCAATTTATACCGCAAAACAAGATTCATGGTTTGGTACTAAAATCATAAATAATTGATTTTCAGAATATTGACGTGTATTCTTTTTTATAGCGTATAGAACATTCAGCTCTTTGAAAGTGCCGCTCTATAATTGATCAAATACAGGTTTCTGCCCAACACAAACCTTATCGGGGACATTGATTACAATCATTCATCAGGCTAATGCCTATCATGGTTTTGGGGTATTCAACAAGTATATCTTCATATCGTACTTAAAAAAAGGAGGACTTATGAAACTCATGAAATCAAGTTTGCCTTCATTGGTTAATGATGGCTTCTTATCCGGCTTGCTGGATGATCGCTTCTTTGATTCCGATTGGATGAAAAGAATGGAGAATGTGCCCGCTGTTAACGTTGTTGAAACCGAAAAAGATTTTGAAATTGAGATGGCTGCGCCTGGTCTCGACAAAAAAGATTTCAACATTACGGTTGAAAATGGAGTTCTTTCTATTACCTGCGAAAAGAAAACTGAAACACAGGAAGATAAAAAGAATTATATGCGGAAAGAGTATAACTATAAGGGCTTTAGCCGTTCGTTTACACTTCCGGAAAACATTAAGACTGAGAAGGTTGATGCCCGTTATGAAAACGGGATTTTAAAACTTGTTCTTCCTAAAACGGTAGAAGCCAAAGTAAAACCGAAAGCAATTGAAGTTCATTAGATAAAAATCCGAATATAAGTTACTCTTGAACTTCGCATTGGAAGTTAAAACAAGGCCGGTGTAATTACCGGCCCTTTGTTTTTTGTGATTAAAAAAATTAATCCAAACCTCCCCTACGGGTAGCCTTTCTGAGTTCTGGCCATTGGCCAGGTTGGCCTGTACGCGGATTGATTGGCAGTACACTCCTCTCTCGCGAAGTTTTGTTTGGATCTTCGCAAGCCTGATATACTAAAATGGCTGTAAGGATGGCGTTGGTGCGCACATCATCAAACACAATCTTATCGTAGGTATCCAGGTTGGTATGCCAGGTAAAGGTTCCATAATCCCAACTTAACGAGCTAAGTGAAAAACCTGGTGCACCGGCTGCAACAAATGAAGCAAAGTCAGAACCACCACCACCGGGGCTTCCGGGGAAACGGGTTTCCAAACCTTCTTTGTATTCGTTCGGTACTTTAACCAACCAGCGGGAAATAAAATCATAGGCATGCAAAAATCCCTGACCTGTAATATTTGCTATCCTTCCCGTACCGTTATCCTGATTAAACAATGCCTGCAGGTTTGCAACAATTTCCGGATGGTCTTCTACAAATGCACGCGAACCATTTAAGCCTTGTTCTTCGCTGCCCCAATGGCCAACGAGAATGGTGCGCTTAGGGTTAGGATAAACTTTTTTAAGAATACGCATCGCTTCCATCATCACCAATGTTCCGGTTCCGTTATCAGTTGCGCCAGTGCCACCATCCCACGAATCGAAGTGTGCCGAAAGCATGACATACTCATTTGGTTTTTCGGTACCTTTTATTTCGGCCACGGTATTAAATGTTGGCACTACTCCGGTTTCTTTCGAATCGGCACGTACGCTAATTTTTGGTGCACTACCAGACTCAGCCAAACGATACAACAATCCATAATCTTCCAGCATCAAATCAATTGTTGGAACTTTCTTGGTGCGGGCTCCAAAAATTTTGTTGGCACCAGACCAGCGCGACCAGTAGTTCATTACAATACCGGCTGCACCAGCATTTTCTAAAACGGTTGGAAGCGTGGCCGTAGTTTTACCGGTTTTTTTAACACGATCATTCCATGCATTGGTTAAATCAGTACGCTCCTTTTTCATTTTTTCTATCGATTCCTTCTTACCGTGTTTCTCCCAATTATCATCTGTGCGACCAGTGGGTTGATTCATGGAGATCATTACAAACTTACCCTTAACGGTAGGCAACCATTTCTGAAATGCAATTGAATCAACCAAATCAGGAAGTATCACCACATCACCGGTAACGGTTTTGCCTTTTGTGTTCGGGCTCCAGGCTAATTGCTGACCCGACAATGATTTTGTCCATGGGGCAACCATATCAATGTGCGTAATGCCACGCTCCCAACCGCGCCATTCGCCCCACTTCTCGTTGCGAGCTGTTATTCCCCAATCAGAATATTTTTTTACCGCCCAATCGTGCGCTTGTTGCATTTTAGGTGAGCCAACCAAACGCGGCCCAATGCCGTCCATTAATTCGTGGCCCAATTTTTCCAGTTGCGAGTTTTCTGTTGCTTCTTTAATTATAGCATCCACAATAGCATCCTTAGGTGCCTGAGGAGGCGGGCCAAAAGGTTGTGCATAGGCAAAACTGGTAAACAACAGCATGGCCCAGATAACAGGTATCAGTTTTTTCATAAATAATATTAGTTTTCAATAGCGGCAAAATACCGCATTTTATTGCAACTGTCTGTGTGGGAATAGCGGCAAGGGTGATATAGTTTTATGGGAGGTTAAGGATTACGAGTTACTCCCTGATTCTTAGCTTATTATTTGAAAGCACAGAAAACTTATTAACCAATTCATCATGATACTTTTGCACTATCTGCGCCACCATAGGTTTCTCTTCAAATTTATCAAGTCTGATAAGCAGAATTCCTTTGTTTGGTAATTTTAAACGAAAAGTCAATTCACCAAAATCCTTATCTTCGGTAAGAAGTAGTGCATTTCTTTCAAAAGCAATTTTTAACACTTTCGCATCAGACAATGAGGGTTGTTTCTCAGCAATTGAATACACATCGAAATTGAAATTGCGCAACTCTTCTACAATCCTTCCATCTACACTTTCATCCGCAACAATTATTTTCATGCGCTGGGTTGAAAATTAATTAACCGGCAAATCAAACTTTAGATGGCAAGAACTTTTTCATGTTTTGAACTCTCAGCTGCAAAAAATAAGCAGGCTTGAATATCTTGCCCAGTAACTCTTGGATAAGCTGCAATTAATTCTTCGATTGAATATCCCATTGCTAGTTTTTCAAGAATTAACTCAACCGGAATTCGGGTTCCTTTAATCACAGTTTTCCCAAACATGATTTCAGGATCTGATGATATGTGGTTTTTCCAGTTCATTTAAACAAAAATAACAATTGGCGGCTCATTTTTCAATATTCTGCAGACACTTCTCAATCATTCAGCCCCCGCAAAATCTTATCGGTATGCTCACCAAAATGGGGCGGTGGTAAGAGTTGCAGATGCTGATGAGTTCCTACAAAACTCCGTACGCCACGCAAACTATCCGCTTCTACCAAAATTCTGGTTGCAGCTTCCATTTCAAAAACCTGATCAACAGATTGAATAATGCCTGCCGGAATTTTTTTGTAATGAATTTGATTCATTAAAACTTCAGCATCAAAGTTTGAAATAGCAGTACTTAACAGTTCATGCAATGCCTCTCGATTTAGTACACGACTGTGATTGGTTACAAAGCGCACATCGGTAGCAATTTTTAAGTCTAATAGTTCTATCAAATCTAAAAACTGCCTGTCACTGCCAATGGCAAGCAAAACCCGCTTACCATCTCGGGTAAGAAATGATTCCCCGTAAGGTGCAATGTTAGGATGAGCCGAGCCTTGTCGCTTGGGTAACTTATGCGCTACCAACCAATTGCTGGCCTGGTTTGCCAACGATGAAATTGCCGCTTGAATCAACGACACCTCCACCAAACTACCTTCGCCTGTTTTTGTTTTCTTTAACAAAGCCAGCAACAACCCTTCTTTTAAATGATGTGCCGCCAGTATATCAATCAGCGCCACAGGCATTTTAGTAGGTGGGCCTTCTGGCGATCCATTCAAATCCATAAAACCACTTTCGGCTTGTATCACCGCATCGTAACCCACCCGATCGTTATCTGAACCATAACCTGTTATTTGTCCATAGATAAGTTTTTTGTTGATAGCCGATAATTGCTGATACGAAACTCCAAGTTTTTCAGCATCGCCTGGCTTATAGCTGGCAATCACCACATCACTTTTGGCAGCCAGTTTTTGCACGGCCTGTAAACCAGTCGAAGTACTCAGATCAAGTGCAACCGATTTTTTACCCCAGTTTACCGAACAGAAATAAGCTGAGCGATCATCAGTTTGTTCATCGCGACCTTTCCAACTGCGCGTCACATCGCCACCTGTTTTCAGGTTTTCAACTTTAATAACTTCAGCGCCTAACTCCGCAAAAAACTGACCCACACTTGGACCTGCCAGCACCGAAGCCAATTCAAGCACTTTTAATTCTTGTAGCATACCTTTCACAGAAATAAACCTCAGCGAAAATAGAATCATTTATCGCATTTTTGTGTTTTGATTCAACACATAAAAATTCATGCAGAAATTAGCCTATTTATTCGTTTTCCTGATCGTGGTTTCATGTAGCCCAAAACAGACCGAACTCAAGACCGGTATCTGGCGTGGCGTGCTGGAAATTCAAGGCAAACAACTCCCCTTCAACTTCGAGGTTAAAACTGACGCCCAGGGCGGTACAAATTTGGTTTTACAAAATGCTGATGAGAGACTTTTGTTAGATGAGGTTTTTTTTGTGGGCGATTCGGTAAACATAGTATTGCACGTGTTTGATGCCTACCTACGCGCAGTTGTAAAAGGCGATAGCCTGATTGGATTGTTTAATCTGAATTACGATCCGGCCTACAAGGTTCCGTTCAAAGCAAAGTTTGGGCAAGACTTCCGGTTTATCGTTTCGAACCAAAATCTGATAACTAAAAACTTTACCGGTAAATACGAAGTACAATTTTTTAATGCTAAAGATACTTCGCGTGCTATTGCATTGATTGAACAGGATGGAGAAAAAGCGACTGGCTCATTCCTAACCAACACAGGCGATTATCGCTATCTGCAGGGTTCTGTTATAAACGATACCCTTCATTTAAGTGCCTTTGATGGTAATCATCTCTATCTTTTTGAAATTACACAACCCAACGATTCAACTTTGGATGGTGGGCATTGGTTAGGCAAAGCGCGATTCAGAAAATGGGTCGGCAAAAAAAATGAAAACGCAAAACTACCCGATGCGGAATCATTAACCTACCTGAAAGAAGGGTACGACAAAATTGAGTTTAGTTTTCCTGATCTGAATGGCAATGCAGTCACTTTAAATGACGAACGCTTTAAAAACAAAGTGGTGATTTTACAACTTTCTGGAACGTGGTGCCCCAACTGCATGGATGAAACAAAGTTTCTGGCACCGTGGTACGAGGCTAACAAAAACCGCGGTGTAGAAATTATTGGCTTAGCGTACGAACGCAAACCTGACTTTGCATACGCTAGCGAGCGCGTTAAAAAAATGAAAGAAAAATTTAAGGTGAACTATGAATACCTGATTGCCGGTGTAAACGATAACGCCAAAGCTGCGGAGACATTACCTATGCTGAATAAAGTAGTAGCATTTCCTACAACCATTTTTATTGGTAAAGACGGAAAAGTAAAACACATCCATACCGGTTTTGATGGACCAGGAACAGGTATTTATTACGAACAATTTAAAGAACGATTCAATTCGATAGTTAATGAACTTTTAGCTGAAGATGTAACTTTAAATAAATAGCTTCAAGCCACAAGCCTTAAGCTACAAGCAGGTTCAGCTTGCAGCCTGAAGCATTTGGCCAATGATTTAAGTATGAATAAAAGAGTTGTAGTAGGTTTATCGGGAGGTGTAGATTCCAGCGTGGCTGCGTATCTGTTAAAAGAACAGGGCTACGAAGTAATTGGCATGTTTATGAAAAACTGGCATGACGATTCCGTTACCATCAGCAATGAATGCCCATGGCTGGATGATAGTAACGATGCCATGATTGTGGCACAACATCTTGGCATCCCGTTTCAGGCAATCGACTTAAGTAAAGAGTATAAAGAGCGCATAGTAGATTACATGTTTGCCGAATACCAAGCCGGACGCACACCCAATCCTGATGTGTTGTGTAATCGTGAAATTAAGTTTGATGTGTTTTTACAAGCCGCCCTAAAGCTTGGGGCTGACTATGTTGCCACCGGCCATTACTGTCGCAAAGGCGAAGTAAAGCAAGATGGTAAAACATATTATCAACTACTGGCCGGTAAAGATCCCAACAAAGATCAAAGCTATTTTCTTTGTCAGCTTACGCAAGCACAACTTTCAAAAGCGTTGTTCCCCATAGGCGAGTTATTAAAACCCGAAGTGCGGGCTATTGCCAAGCAAGCCAATCTGGCTACAGCCGAAAAGAAAGACTCGCAAGGATTATGCTTTATAGGCAAAGTACATCTGCCCGATTTTTTACAGCAACGCCTTGAACCAAAAAAAGGAAAAGTAATTGAAGTGCCGTTTGATTCTACTGCCTTCAAAAACGGCTTTGATATAAATGACCTACAGAATATCACTAAACCACATTTACTTAATCCTGAATTAGGTGAAGTGGTGGGTGAACACAACGGAGCGCACTTCTATACCATTGGGCAACGTAGAGGTTTAAACATAGGCGGTTATGAAAAACCATTGTTTGTGATTGGTACCGATACTGATAAAAACATAATCTATACCGGCAGTGGCGATGATCATCCTGGTTTGTACCGTAAAGGATTGTTTGTACCTAATGCCGATGAACATTGGATTCGCGAAGACTTAAAAATTCAGGTAGGTAGTTCAAAAAAATACCTGGCTCGCATCCGTTACCGACAACCTTTAGAGCCTTGCACACTTTATAAAAAAGAAGGTGGCTTGTACATCATTTTCGATAAATCGCAACGCGGTGTTACGCCCGGTCAGTTTGTAGCGTGGTATGAAAATGATGAGTTGATTGGTTCAGGTGTAATCAGTTAACTACTGTTCTTTAAAACCCGAAATTCCACCCGACACAATAAACTTCATAGCAGTAGGCCCAGAAATATTTAAGGGCTTAACGCTCTCTTTTGTTACCAGAAAGTGATTACCCGAAAATGCATACGAGTGTGGAAAATAAACAGCTACCATATCTTTTAATCCAAGTTCGGTAAGATCTTCTTGTGTAACAAAACCAATCTGGTGTAGCGTGTTTTCCTTGTTAATGGTTACCAAAACCGGTTTATCGAATTTTCTTTTGTCGCCCACAAAAGCACCGATCAGATCTTTGATGGAAGAATAGATCAGTTTAACAAAGGGAATCCGGTTAATCAGGTGATCGAGCCAATCGGTAAACGTATCTACTGCAAAGGTAGAGGTAAGGTATCCGAAAAGTGTAATGGCTCCGAAGATAATCAGGAACCCTAAGCCGGGATACGGCAATTGCAGCAACCCATCCAATTGTGCAAACGACCAGAATACAAAGTAGCCTGTGGCCAGCAAGGGCACTATAAACACCATGCCACTAAAAAAATAGCGCGCTATCTTTCGCAAATTATTTTTCATATCTGTAAAAGTAAAAAGGCCTCCGATTTAGTTCGGAGGCCTTTGTATTTTCATTTTATTAAATCGGTTTATATCGAGAAGCCCAAAAAACTGAGGAAACCCAACGACATAAGTCCTACCAGAATAAACGTTATACCCAACCCTCTCAACGGGCCCGGCACATTTGAGTATTTCATTTTCTCGCGCACACCGGCCAACGCAACAATGGCTAATAACCATCCTATGCCAGAACCTAAACCATAAACAGTGGCCTCGCCCAGGTTGTACGGTCTTCCTACCATAAAGAGCGATCCACCCAGAATAGCACAATTAACGGCAATCAGCGGTAAGAAAATACCGAGAGAACCATACAGTGCGGGCGAAAATTTCTCAACAGCCATTTCTGTTAATTGTACCATAGCAGCAATAACAGCAATAAACACAATGAACTGAAGAAACGATAAATCAATCGATGCAAAATCGGCACTAACCCAACTTAACGCACCTTGATTTAAAATGTAGTTTTGTATTAGCCAGTTAATTGGAATAGTTACACCTAATACAAACACAACGGCCAGGCCTAATCCAAAAGCTGTTTTTACTTTTTTGGAAACCGCTAAGTAAGAACACATGCCTAAGAAGTAGGCAAAAATCATGTTATCTACAAAAATAGACCTGATGCCAATGCTAACCAGATTTTCCATAACGCTTAATTAATGTGTTTCTCTATGTCCGTTTATTGATCGTTGTACCCAAATTACAATACCTACAATAACGCAGGCACCTGCAGGCAATAACATTAAACCGTTGCCCGTGTAGTGAACGCCCATCGCTTCAAATACCTTAAAGCCGAAAATGGATCCTCCGCCTAACAACTCTCTGAAAAATCCTACTATTAACAAGATTAAACCATAGCCTAATCCGTTTCCAATTCCATCTAATAATGAAGGGCCAGGTTTGTTACCCATAGCAAACGCCTCCAGCCGGCCCATTACAATACAATTTGTGATAATCAATCCAACAAATACAGAAAGTTGCTTCCACACATCATATACATAGGCTTTTAGCAATTGATCAACCATAATAACCCAGGTAGCTACTACAGCCAATTGCACAATAATGCGAATACGACTGGGGATAGTATTCCGCATAATGGAAATAATTACATTCGAACTTGCTGTAACCACCATAAGTGCTACCGACATTACTAAGGCCGGTTTCATTTGCGTGGTAACGGCAAGCGCGGAGCAAATACCCAATACCTGCACGGTAATCGGGTTGTCAATATCCAACGGATTACTGATTAGTTTTCTGTTCTTCTTTGAAAAAAGTGGTTCCGATTTTTTTTCAACAACTTCCGCTACAGCTGCACTCATAAGTTTGAAGTTAAATTTTGTTGATTCTTTTTCAGGTAATTCAAATAGCAGTTGAAATAGTCCTGCAACATGTTATTTACACCTTTGGCTGTTAACGTTGCGCCCGACATACCATCTACTTTGTGCGGATCGTTTGAATAATCAAACCCCTCACCTTTTTGCATCACTACAGATTGCAATACATCGGCATCAAAAATTGATTTTCCTTTGTAGCGATTCTGAATTTCTTCTGAAACAATACGGGCACCCAACCCCGGTGTTTCGCCTTTGTGCTGAAAGCTTACACCTTGAATGGTGCTTAAGTTTTGCTGCAACGCCACAAAGCCCCAGATGTCGTTCCACAATCCAAAACCATAAACAGGAAGCACTACGTAATTCAGTTTGGATGGGTCAGCTTCGTCTCTGAATTCGTAAAGCGGCAAGAGACGCTCGGCAGCTGCTTTTTTATATTCTTTGGCAACATCAATATCAGTTGCTTTTACGCCTTCGCGGATGTTTCCGCTAAAGTCAATCACAACCTCCTTTACACGGGCCGCATAGATTTTGTTTATATCATCGCCTTCGTTTAACGTTATTACAGTTGAAAGAATATTTTTCTTTCGTTCCAATTCCACGTTAGCATCCTGCAAAGGTTTCAGGCTTTGAGAAGCAAAAGCCAAAATTCCACCACACACAATGGTTAGTGCCACTGCATATAGAACAATGTAAAGATTAGACTGTCGCACGTTGTATTCTTCGTTTTTTGTTTGCACTTACTACTATGTAATCAATTACAGGGGCGAAAACGTTCATGAACAAAATCGCCAGCATAATACCTTCCGGATAGGCCGGGTTAAATACGCGGATTAGGATGGTAAGCATGCCAATCAATAATCCATATACCCATTTGCCGGTTTCGGTTTGAGCGGCAGTTACCGGATCGGTGGCCATAAACACAGCACCAAAAGCCAACCCGCCTATTACCAGATGATAATGGGCCGGCAACTCTACAAAGGGTGAACCCCCGATTGCATTGAGCAACAAGGCCATCGCGTAGGCACCCCCAAACACACTTACAATAATTTTCCAACTTCCGGTTCCGGTAATAATCAGAATCAAGGCTCCGATTAAACACATTAATGTTGATGTTTCACCTATTGACCCCGGCCTGAAACCAATAAACAGATTTTGCAAGGTAAATACGCCTTCATTCCAACCGGCACCAAAAGTATTGAGCGCAGTTACTACACTTTCGCCTTTTACAGTTTCAGCGGCAACAGCTAAAGGTGTTGCCCCGGAATATCCGGCCACAGCTTGTGCATCGCCCAAGTAGGTCCACACACCACCCGATATATCGGTTGGATATGCAAAGTATAAAAACGCACGCGCAGTTAAGGCAACGTTTACTACGTTCATTCCCGTACCACCAAATGCTTCCTTACCTATAATTACAGCAAATGCAGTGGCTACACCTACTTGCCAAAGTGGAATGTCGGGTGGCATAACCAAGGGAATAAGCATACCTGTTACCAGAAACCCTTCGTTAACAGGGTGTTTGCGCAGAATGGAAAATACAAACTCAATTCCTAAACCCACCCCGTATGAAATCACCACAATGGGTAATACCTGCCACAAGCCCACCACTAATTTATCGGCAAAGCCTGCGCCCGCCTGGCCAATGGCCATGAAGTGTTGGTGCCCAACATTATAAATTCCAAATAATAAACAGGGTACCATAGCTATGATAACCGTCATCATCAATCGCTTCAGGTCAACGGCATCGCGAATCTGTGCGCCTTTTACATCGTTAGTTGTGTTGGGGGCAAATAAAAAAGTATCAATAGCTTCATAGGCATAATAATACTTCTCTAGTTTTCCACCCTTTTCAAAACTGTGCTTTACTTTATCAAGCTGATTTCTCAAAAATTTCATTACAACCGAATTAACTATGTTGAACTAAATCGAGTCCTTCCCGTAAAATTTCCTGCACTTTATGCTTGGATACATCTACAAACTCGCACAAGGCCAGGTCTTCTTCAATAACTTCATAAATACCGAGTGCCTCCATTTCATCAATGTCTTCTGCCAGAATGCTCTTCAATAAATGCGTGGGCAAAATATCCATGGGTGTTACCTGTTCAAACACCCCGGTTTGAACAAAGGCACGGGGTTCGCCATGAGTATTCGTATCGGCTACACGTTCTTTGGAAGGCGAAAGGAATGAGAGTAATCCTAATGCACGATGAAAACTGATTTTTTTTGTACTGGGTGTTATCCAACCTAAAAACTCATATTGGTCTCCTTCAGGAAGTACAGATACCACCTGATCGAAGAACCCTATGTGCCCGTCTTTGCCGATTGCTGTTCCGGTTAATGGATTACCGGAAATTATCCGAACATGTTCTTGATTCAAGTTCCCTTCGATAAACTTCTTTACCGATGCGCCTGTATAAGTTTTATAGTATTGAGGATTTTTTACCTCCGAACCAGCTAATGCTACAATACGCGAGGCATCATAAACTCCATTCAAAAAGAGTTTACCAATTTGAATTACTCCCAATGGGTTGATAGTCCAAACAACCTCGCCTTTGTTAATCGGATCGAGATGGTGAATCTGCACACCCACACAGCCTACTGGGTGCTGGCCTGAAAATTTATTTACCTCAGCACCCTTTACTTGCGAAAACACAGTTGAAATTTCGCTGGTAGCATGTGTATTAACATGTACCGCACCTGTTGTAAGTTTTTTTAAGATATCAACTCCAACCTGAAAGTAATGATCTTGTCCTTTAAACAAGACACCATAATCAGGAGCAAGTGGGTGGGTATCAAAAGCTGAAATGTGAATTGCTTTTGGGGTGGCAGCCGGATCGGCCACTACTCCAAACGGGCGCTGAACCAATGATGTCCAAACACCCGACTTAAGCAATTGCTCTTTGATATCGGCACTATTCAGATTGTTAATATCCGATACGGAGTATTTTCTAAAACTTTCAAACTCTACATTTTTATCTGCCAGAATTTTTATTTCCAACAGCTTGCGTTTTTCGCCTCGTTTTATTTCAACAACCTCGCCACTTACAGGTGCAGTAAATACAATCTGTTCATGTTTTTTGTCGTGAAACAATGGCGAGCCCGCCTTAACTGCATCACCTACCTCAACCATTGGCTTTGGCATGTAAATACCATGAAAATCGGTTGGTTTTATTACAAATGTTTCTGGCTGGTCGGTTTCAACAACTTTAGGCGCTGCTTTGCCCTTCAGATTAATGGTAAAACCTTTCTTTAGTCGGATGAATTTGCCCATGATTAATGGCAACAATTTTAGTTTAGATCGGGGCAAAATTAGCAATTAAATGCTACCCGCAAAGGCTAACAGAAACAAAGAATTTATTAGAAAAAACGCAGTTTTATAACTTGTTTAATGCTGCTATCCGATCCTTGCAATCATCTTAGTCATAGCCAGCCGAATCACTTCATCCACTTGCTCTTCAATGGTAATATGCGTGGTATCGATTCCGATGGCATCTTCGGCCTTCCGCAGCGGACTTTCAGCCCGGTTGCTGTCGATTAAATCGCGTTGTTGCAGGTTCTCCACAATGGTATCTATATCTACCAGGTCATCCCGTTCCAGCAGTTCTTTCTGCCTGCGAAATGCGCGCACTAAAATATCGGCTGTAAGGAATATTTTTAGTTCAGCGTGAGGAAATACCACTGTACCGATATCCCGACCGTCCATCACCACGCCACAATCCTTACCCATTCTGCGCTGTTGTTCAACCATAGCTACACGTACCTCGCGTATGGCACTTACCTGGCTTACGTTCTCTGAAATCCGCATTTTGCGAATCGCCTTCTCTACATTAATTCCATTCAGAAATGTTTCGCTGTTTCCTTTCGAGTTAACCACAAACGAAATGCGGATTTCCTGCAATGCGCGGGTTACTTCTTTGGGATTGGTTAGGGCCACGTGTTTATCCAGAAAATGTAATGTAACGGCCCGGTACATAGCCCCTGTATCGATATAGCGGTAATTAAGTTCGCGGGCTACCTCGCGGGCGGTTGTGCTTTTACCACAAGCCGAATATCCATCGATGGCTATTATGATCTTACGCATGCTTAACAATCTTTAAGCGGACAAGGCATGGGCTTGTTCGGGTTTGGCTTTTTGTATTTTGGCTTATAGCCCGTTTGCTGGCTGGCACATGCTGACAGCAGTACAATCAAGATTAAAAATAGCTTCGATCTCACAGAATTCATTTCAGGTAGTTCAAAATTATAAACCACAGCCGTGGCCCCAAACACTTTTCCTACAAATTAACCGGGCTTATGGCCCTGATAACTCATTTTAAATCCAATCTTCTGCCCCGCACCCAACTCCTGGGTTTTCTCCTGCTTTTGAAACAAGGTTATAAACCGAACTTGCGGAAACGGTGGTGCCATCAAATCATTCTCGATAGCTGCCGTTAAGCTTAGTTTAACAAGTGTATTCAAATCGCTTTCGCGGATGGGTTGAGTGGAGATTGTACTGAACAAAAAACCAAGTTGACCATCGCCTTCTACTAAAAATCTTCCCTCGTGGTTAATCAACAGCCGGGCAATTAAATAACCCGGATCATTCATCCGATTAAATTTTAGTGAGTCAGACATAAAATTATAAATCATAATCTGACCGAAGTATCGGTTTACTTCCTTTTCGCGAATGTAGGTTGTCTTCATTACGCCATGTTCTTCACCGAACGTTACTACATTGGTATGCAACACAAATACTAATAAATCGCCAGCCAGTTTTACATGAAACTCGTGTTCGTTAATCCACGAAAAATCTACCGTAACATCGCTATCGGCCGAGGCTGTTTTAAGTTCTTCAATAATCCGTTGCGATTCTTTACTTAGAATTGAAAAGGCAGCTAACAAATTTTTATAGGTAATCTGCTTGGCTGTTGATTTACTTTCGAGCAGTTGCCGGATGTGATTAAGTGGATCTTGTTGCCTGTTCATATTAAAAACTTTAGTTTCGCTGGTAGTTGATTACCATTCAAGGGGTAAAGGCGTCTGACGGCTATTTGCCAAAGTTTACAGCCTTCATGACGCCTAATGGTTTGCTTTATAATTTAGAAAGTTGAAAAAATAAACCTGGTTATGGAAGAAAATACAGAAGGAAAAGCAGAAAAGTTTTTCAAAGAATTCGGAAAAAAGATGGATTCATTTCTGGTAGAGCTGAAAGATGCCGGAACGCGTGTGGAAGCCGACATGAAAGACAAGTATGAAGAATTGAAAGTAGCGGCCGAGAAATTCAAGAAAGAAGCTGAGAACAAAGAGCGTTGGAAAGAAGTAGAGGTGGCGCTAAAAAAAGCAGGCGAAGAGTTGAATAACGCAGTAAAAGCAGCATTTAAGAAACCCCAATAAGTCTATGGTTAGCTAGTCGATGGTCAATAGTCCATGGTTAAATTAGTACTAACTATGGAATATCGACCAACTAACTATTGACCTATATCTTAACCTCTTTCCACTTGCCTCGCTTGAAAATAATAATCGCAGCAATAGCCATTAATGTTTCGGCTAATACAATGGCGAGGAAAACACCTTTGGCCCCCATTCCAAAATGAATGGCCGACAGGTAGGCAAACGGAATCTGGAAAACCCAAAAGCCAAACACATTTAAGATGGTAGGTGTGTAAGTATCGCCTGCACCGTTTAAACCTTGGGCCACTACCATTCCGTAGCCATAAAATATATAGCCAAGGCTTACGTACCGCAATGCTTGTGCTCCATACTCCAATACTTCGGGCTGAGTACTGAAAATACGGATTATGCCAGGTGCAAATAGCAGGAATGCAATCATCACAAACCCCATTACAAAAGCATTGAAATAAGCCGATCGCCAAACTGCTGCCTCTGCCCTATCTGGAAATTTGGCCCCGAGGTTTTGCCCAACCAACGTGGCTGCCGCATTAGCAAGACCCCACGAAGGCAAAAGCGTGAAAATAAAAACCCGTATGGCAATGGTATAACCAGCCACTGCGTTGTCGCCAAAAGTGGACATTACGCGCATTAAAAATATCCAGCTTGCCGAGCCGATAATAAATTGCAGAATGCTGCCGCCTGAAACCTTAATCACATTTAAAATAATGTTGGCACGCAAAGCCATGTTATTCCAGTTAATCTGAATAATGCTTTTCAATCCGAACAAAAAATAAAGTTGAAATAATACACCAATTCCACGACCTATATTGGTAGCAATGGCCGCACCTTCCACACCAAAAGCCGGAACAAAGCCAAAGCCAAATATGAAAATAGGATCAAGCACCATGTTTAAACCATTAGCCAACAGCAAGGCTTTCATGGCTATAGCCGCATTGCCTGCACCACGAAAAATCGCATTGTTAAGGAATAAAAATGTAACGGTATAGTTGCCGGCAAACATCCACAACGCATACGATGAACTGCTGTCCACCACTTCCTGCGATGCACCCATTAAAAAGAGTATATCCTTATAATAAAAGATTCCTACCATACTTATCGTAAATGCAACACCAAGAGCCAGGTAAATGGCTTGCACGGCAGCAACACTCGCACCCTTTCGATCGTTCTCACCTACCCTTCGCGCTACAATGGCGGTAGCGCCCATACCTAAACCCATTGCTAATGAATACAAAATGCTGAGAACAGACTCGGTATAACCCACTACCGCTACCGAGTTGCTATCGTCCAATTTGCTTACAAAATAAATATCCACTACCGCAAAAATGGATTCCATACCCATTTCTACCACCATAGGTATAGCCAATAAAAAGATGGCACGGTTAAGACTTAACTGTGTATAGTCCTGCTCAACACCCAATATGGCTTCTTTAAAAAGCTTAAGAGCAGAAGTAATTCTTGAAAAAACTCCTTTCATGAAATTGAAAAATAAAGATAAATGATTGATTCTTGTATGAGCTCTGTGATTTACAAAGCTGGACTACCTGGTGTATAACCGGAAAAATTCAACCGACTCCCGAAAAGGAATTGTCCTGCTGGTTGAATTTAGAATACAAACTTCATTGTTCGTTGGAGTTTTATGGTGCAAATATCAAGTAAAAAATCGAGAATAGTTTCATTATCATCCAAAAACAAAAAGGGAGACCAAAATCTCCCTTAAGTTTCAAACAAAATTAAAGTTAATTACCCGATTGCAACACGCTTAAACTCAGCAACTGTTAAACCTTTGGTTATACCATCTAAGTATTGCGCTACCGTTTTTGAACTATCCTTCACGAAAATCTGAGGCAATAGTGTGTTGTCTTTAAAGAACCGGTTCAGTTTACCCTGTGCAATTTTATCTACCATGTTTTCGGGTTTGCCTTCGGCAAGAATCTGAGCTTTGGCAATCTCCAGTTCTTTTTCAATCAACGATTTATCAACGCCACTTTCATCAACGGCTACCGGGTTCATAGCTGCAATCTGCATTCCTACATCCTTACCGGCATCGCTCACATCTTTTCCGTTTACACCTTTCAACGAAACCAATACCCCCAATTTATTCCCGGCATGGATGTATGGAACAATTGCTTCCCCTTTCATGTGAACGAAGGCACTTACCTCTAACTTCTCGCCAATTTTTCCAACCAGCTCCGTAATCTTATCATTAATGGTTAGTGAACCAACTGATTCGGCCAACAGAGCTTCTTTGGTGGCTGATTTTTTTGCAAACGCAGTTTCTACAATCAACTTTCCTAAACCCTGAAACTCCTCATTCTTTGCAACGAAGTCTGTTTCGCAGTTCAATGCAATCAAAAACGCTTCCGTTTTGTCATCCGAAGTTTTTATAAATACCGATCCTTCCTTAGCATCCTTATCGGAACGGCTGGCAGAAACTTTCTGTCCTTTCTTTCTCAGAATTTCGATAGCCTTTTCAAAATCACCTTCGGCTTCGGTTAAGGCTTTTTTACAATCCATCATTCCGGCACCGGTCATGGTGCGCAGCTTATTTACATCTTGTGCACTGATTGCTGACATACTGAATTTATTTTTTGGTTTTGTACTCCTTTTAAAAAATTAAACACCGGCTTGAGGCCGATGTTTAACAATCATTTTTTACATGAGACCTGCCACGAAGCAGGCATCGGCTATTCTACTTCTTCAACGGCTTCGTCAACCTTACGCTTTTCTTCTTCATCTTTCTTATGACCAGCCTCTTCTTTATCTTTTTTGCGCTCCATCAAAGCTTCTTCAATAGCTTTTCCGATGTGGCCGGTGATCAACGTAATCGATTTGAATGCATCATCGTTGGCTGGAATCGGGAAATCGATATCAGAAGGATCTGAATTGGTATCTACCATGGCAAATACCGGTATATTCAACTTCTGAGCTTCGGCAACGGCAATGTGTTCGCGTTTTACATCCACCACGAATAAGGCTGCCGGTAAACGGTTCAGGTCGGTAATACCGCCTAATAATTTTTCCAGCTTTGCTTTTTCGCGGGTAATCATCAAACGCTCGCGCTTCGCCAGGTTGTTAAAAGAATCATCTTTCATCAACTTCTCAATCTGCGCTAATTTTTTTAACGACTTACGGATAGTTGCGAAGTTGGTAAGCATACCGCCTAACCAACGCTCTGTTACATACGGCATGTTAAGGCGGGTAGCCTCTTGTGCGATAATGTCTTTGGCTTGCTTTTTAGTAGCCACAAACATGATCTTACGACCGGAGCGCACAATGTTTTTTAGCGCGTAGGTAGCTTCTTCTAAACACTTCAGCGTTTTATTTAAATCGATAATGTGGATACCATTGTTTTCCATGAAGATGTACTCGGCCATCTTCGGGTTCCACTTGCGGGTAAGGTGTCCGAAGTGAACACCTGCATCCATTAAACTTTCGGTTGTTAATTTTTCTGCCATGCTGTTATATCGATTAACGCTTGCTGAACTGGAATCTTCTTCTCGCCTTTCTGCGACCTGGCTTCTTTCTTTCTACCATGCGCGAATCGCGTGTTAACAAACCTTCCTTCTTTAATGGAGGACGGTTTTCGGTGTTGATATTAACCAACGCGCGGGCAATACCCAGGCGAATTGCTTCGGCCTGACCCTTTGTTCCACCACCCTCTACGTTTACGGTTACATCGTACTGGCCATCAGCCTTTACAAGCGCAATTGCTTGCTTTACTGTGGTTTGGAGAATTTCTGACTTGAAATAATCATTCAAGGCACGGTCGTTAATTGTAATCTCGCCTTTGCCTGGTTTTACATAAACACGGGCAATTGAAGTTTTTCTTCTACCGATTGTGTTAATAATCTCCATTAGAACTTAATTTCTTTAGGTTGTTGTGCTGTGTGTGGATGCTCGGCACCGGCATAAACATGCAGGCTACGGAAAATTTCACGACCTAAACTGTTTTTAGGAAGCATACCTCTTACAGAATGCTCTACCAAACGCTCAGGGTGTTTGCCTGTACCAATCATTTTAGGAGTTAATACCCGCTGGCCACCTGGATAGCCCGAATAGCTGAAGTACACTCTGTCGGTCCATTTTTTTCCAGTCATGCGGATTTTGTCGGCATTGATAACCACTACGTGGTCTCCCGTATCCACATTTGGGGTATAGCTCGGCTTATGTTTGCCGCGCAATACGCGTGCTACCTGGCTGGCCACGCGACCCAGTACCTGGTCTTTTGCATCAACCAATACCCAACCTTTTTCTACGGTTGTTTTTTTGGCGTTGATTGTCTTATAGCTGTTGTGATCCACTTTTTTTGCTTTAAAACTGATTAAATAAGTTTACCCCTCTAAAAAGGGACACAAAAGTAGATTTCTGAATCTGAATATGCAAGCCGGTACTGCTATTTACCCACTTAATAGCTTAAAGAAAATAAGGCTTTTTTAACGTTTGTGGCTTGTTAACTGCTTTATAAGGGCCTGAAAATCTTTTGGGTAAGGTGCTTCTGTTGTGATTTCTTTTCCATCGGGCAACAAAAATTGCAAAGATTGAGCATGCAGGGCCATTCTTTTCATGAGCGGTTCTTCCTCCGTCATTTTTTTGAGGTTAAAGCCTCTTTTTAGTTCTGAAACAAAAAATGGCTTGCCTCCATATTGTATGTCCCCGGTAATGGAAGCCCCAAGGCGGGCCAGGTGGATGCGAATCTGGTGCATACGGCCGGTAACGGGTTTGCATTCTACAAGGGTATGGCTTTTATATGCCTCTACGGTGTTAAACCACGTTTGGGCATCTTTGCCAGATCTTGAAATTTTCACGGTACCATCATTCTGCTTCAGGATAGGCGCATCCACCAATTGATCTGTAAAACTATGAAGGCCATCTACAACAGCATGATAGATTTTAGTCACTTCGCGATTTTCGAGCTGCATACTTAAATGGCGGTAGGCATCCGGGTGGCGCGCAATCGCCAATACACCTGAGGTATCTTTATCGAGCCGATGGCACACCTGAGCATCGGGCTCATATGCGCGTGCAAGCGCCAATATGTTAACAGGATCCTGCCGGTCTTCCAACGTTGAAATGAAGGGTGGCTTATTTATGAGTATAAAATCAGCATCCTGGTAAAGAATGGCATCTTCGAATTTGAACTTTGAAATTTTCACAAGCGCAAGGTACTATGCCTCGTCCGATTCTGAATGATCATAACGGGCGCGTGGAAGTTTAAAACTGAAAACAGAGCCTTTACCAACCGTACTCTGCACTTCAGCTTTACTATTATGCCCTTCCAGAATATGTTTTACGATAGCAAGACCCAGCCCAGTGCCCCCCTTTTCGCGGCTACGGCTTTTATCTACCCGGTAAAATCTTTCGAAAATCCGGCTAATGTGTTGAGTTGGTATTCCCTCTCCGCTATCAGTAACAAAAGTGGTAACGTTCTTTTTCCCAATATCGAACGTAATAGCAACCTCGCCCCCTTCGGGTGTATAGTTAATAGCGTTGGAAACCAGGTTGGTTACTACTTGTGTAATGCGCTGCCAATCGGCATATACCTGAATTTTATGGTGGTCCGCCAACAGCTTTAATTTGATATCTTTCTTTTCTGCTTTTTCTTCAAACTGATCTACTACTTCCGAACACAGGCGATTCAGATCGATATTCTCGAACCTCATTTTTATATCGCCCGTTTCAATCTGCGAAAGCGTGAGTAAATCCTGAACCAGCACATCTAATCCATCCAGGCTTTTGGCAGCTTTCTTCAAAAATTTGGTGCGTACATTTTTATCGTTAACGGCACCATCCAGCAACGTGTGCACAAAGCCCTGGGCCGCAAAAATGGGTGTCTTTAACTCGTGCGATACATCGGCAATAAATTCTTTGCGAAAGGCTTCGAGTTTTTTCAGCTCGTCAATCTCTTTTTGTTTGAGTGTGGCGAAGTTGTGAATCTCCTCATTTATTTTCTGAAATGGGTTTAGTGCCCCTGATTTTTGTTTGGCTATGTTGGCTAATTCCTTCTTGCGCAACTTTTCCATGATTTTGTAAATCTTGTTGATCTCGCGAAAAACAAGAAACTCCAACACTACAAATATGAGCAGGTAAGAAGCAGAAAAACTTATGGCTGCTGCTACCAACAATGCATCGCGGCCTACGCTATTTACCAGCGACAAAAACAAAGAAGTTACAATGGCTACCGAAGCAGCCAACAGCAACGCCAACGTGCGGGCACTATATACCATGCATTAATTGAGATTGAACTTATACCCCACTCCTTTAACAGTGGTAATATAGTCATCTCCTATCTTTTCGCGCACTTTACGAATGTGAACGTCAACCGTGCGCGCCAGCACATAAACATCAGAGCCCCAAATGTTCTGCAATAAGTCATCGCGACTGAAAACTTTGTTGGGGTTTTGTGCCAGGAAAAATAAAAGTTCAAACTCTTTTTTGGGAAGACTCACTTCCTTGCCTTTTATCTGAACGGTGTAACTGGTGCGATCAATTACCAATTCGCCAATTTTAATCTGGCTGGAGGTGTTTTTCTTTTTTGAATCTCTGCGGAAAAGCGCGCTGATTCTACTCATTAATGCCCGGGGCTTTATGGGTTTCAGAATGTAGTCATCGGCACCTACGTCAAAGGCAGCCACTTCAGAGTATTCTTCTGCGCGGGCAGTCAGGAACACAATAAACGTGTTTACCATTTCGGGTATGGCCCGTATTTGCCTACAGGCCTCAACTCCATCCATTTTGGGCATCATAATATCCAACAGCACAAGATCGGGGTGAAATTTTTTGGCTTGATCTACTGCCTGTTGGCCATCGGCCGCTGTGCGTACATCGTAGCCTTGTTTTTCGAGGTTGTACTTTAACAGTTCCAGAATGGGTTCTTCATCGTCCACTACCAGCACTTTTTGCGTTGGCTTATTACCCATAGTTTTTTTAACAATTTATTCGCGATAAAAGTAGATACAAATTAAGCCAATTAAAAACCAGTATTATCTCCTTAACAATTCCTTAATGGGCAGGATAGATTGCCGTTACATTAGAGAAAAGGATGCTTTTGTGTAAGGTGTTTGATGTACGTGCGTAAGTCGCCACCAAAGTCAGTATCCAATTCAGAACTGAATGTATGCTGCCGGGCCTGGTATAAATGATAGGACATAAAATAGGTATTGTTGGGCAGATGGCCTGTTGTTTTTCGAGGTTGGTATAATGGCAATGTATCGGTTGAGTTCATGATTCGTTCAATCATAGTTTTTTTTGCCTGCTGTTTTAGTGCAAGTGAGGTGGTATCGGCAAAACTCTTATACAAGCTATCGAGTAAGCGCGTGCCTTTTAAAATATGATTGCTATAAAGGCGGTAGTCCTGATCTTCCTGCCAGTATTGTGTAAACTCG
This sequence comes from Cyclobacteriaceae bacterium, assembly GCA_019638395.1. GTDB lineage: Bacteria > Bacteroidota > Bacteroidia > Cytophagales > Cyclobacteriaceae > ELB16-189. Next base: position 185,370 of record JAHBTX010000003.1, on the reverse strand, counting down.
GCCGAGGTTTTACCATACTTGGAGGCGAGAAAATAATACGCTGCTGTGTCGCCAATAAACGAGGCCAGATTTTCATTGAAATCCACATCATCTTTTACAAAAATGGTAGCATGTACCATTTCATGAATAATCAGGCTGGCCAGATCGCCTTCGTTTCGTTTTAGCATACCACTTAAAATCGGATCGGTAAACCAACCTAATGTGGACCACCCGCCCGGGTTACGGATGCTTACATCATACCCTTCAGCCTCCAGTTTAGTGCGCTCATCCAATGCTTTCTGCTTTTCAAAAAAACCCTTGTAGGGAACCGTACCTATTACCGGAAACTGCCATTGCTTGGCTTTAAGCTGAAAAGGCTCGCAGGCTTGTACAACCCACATGATTTCCTCACCCTGCTGATCGTATAATGTTTTATAGTTCTCTGTATCCTTTAGCCCCAGCGAGTCGATGGCATACCTGCGGATTTCCTGAATGAGTACTAACTTGGCTTTTAACGAATCGGGGAAGTTGGGATTAGCCAGAAAATCTTCGATGGGCCGTGCGTTCCAAACCATCCGCACTTGCCCATAGCCCTGGCGTGCGCCATAAACCACCAACTGCCAATTCCATACAAGCAGTACCAACAGTACAACACCAATACTCCAAAAGATTTTTTTCAGCATCGGCAGGCAAATTAAGGCGTGCGTTTAGTAAAACCTTTACTTTTAAAGGATAATGTGAATATCTATAAATACTAAAAATATTAGCTTAAATATTTTACAATACTACTAATAGTAGTAATTTCACCCAGAAATTAACCTGCAAATAAACAAATCAAATATATGAGCGAAGTTAAAAGTGATGCAAAAGAGAAGTTAAAGGCTCTCCAGCTTACCATCGATAAACTGGAAAAGACCTACGGAAAAGGTACCGTAATGAAACTGAATGATACCAAGGTAATGGACGTTGCGGCCATTTCTACCGGATCGTTGGGTTTAGATATCGCGTTGGGAATTGGGGGTATTCCACGGGGTCGGGTTACTGAAATTTATGGCCCTGAATCATCTGGTAAAACAACGTTAACCATGCATGCCATTGCCGAAGCCCAGAAAAAAGGCGGCCTTGCTGCTTTTATTGATGCCGAACATGCTTTTGATAAAAGTTATGCAGAGAAGCTGGGAATTGATACCGAGAATTTGTTGATATCGCAACCCGACAATGGCGAGCAAGCCCTTGAAATTGCAGAACACCTCATTCGCTCGGGCGCAATTGATATTATTGTAATCGACTCCGTAGCAGCACTGGTACCGAAAGGTGAACTGGAAGGCGAAATGGGTGAAAGTAAAATGGGGTTACAAGCCCGCCTGATGTCGCAGGCATTGCGAAAACTAACGGGTACCATTAGCAAAACCGGTTGTGCCTGTATTTTTATTAACCAGTTACGCGAAAAAATCGGGGTTATGTTCGGCAACCCGGAAACGACAACCGGTGGTAACGCACTTAAGTTTTACGCATCTGTGCGATTGGACATCCGAAGAATTGGGCAGATCAAAGAATCGGCCGATGACATTACCGGGAACCGCGTAAAAGTTAAGGTTGTGAAAAATAAAGTAGCACCACCATTTAAGGTAGTAGAGTTCGACATTATGTATGGAAGAGGTATCTCCAAGTCGGGCGAAATTGTGGATCTGGGTGTTGAGTTAAACGTGATTCAAAAGTCAGGCTCGTGGTTCTCTTACAATGGCAACAAACTGGGCCAGGGCCGGGATGCCGTAAAACAACTAATTGAAGATAATCCTGAACTATCGGAAGAACTGGAAAAGAAAATCAAAGAAAAAATTTCCAGTGGTGCTGAGGTAAAAGAAGAGGTGGAGTAGATTTAAAATTTCGGGTTTAAAATTCAAGATTGGAGTGACTCTAATCTTGAATTTTAAATCCGAAATTGACTAAGCGGCCCTGATTGCAATAACCGGATCGAGGCGGGCTGCCATGGCAGCAGGAACTATACCAGCAATCAACCCGATGATGGACGATACGCCAAGACCTAATACTATATTTTTTACCGATAATACCACCTGTAAACTTCCGAACGGGGCCAGTGTAAGCAGCCACACCAGGAAGAGGCCTGACAAACCACCGATCAAACTAAGAAATACAGACTCGAATAAGAATTGGAATAAAATAAAGTAATTCTTCGCGCCAAGCGATTTCTGAAGGCCGATTATACTGGTACGTTCTTTAACAGAAACAAACATGATGTTGGCAATCCCAAAACCACCAACCAACATCGAAAACCCTCCAATTACCCAGCCGGCTACACTCAACACATCAAAAACACCACTAATCATGTTCGCTACAGCTTCGGGTCGGTTTAAAGAAAAATTATCTTTTTGAATCGGTTTCAATCCGCGCTTTACACGGAGCAAACCCCTTGCATCATTTTCCATTTCAACCAAACCGATATCTGTACTAAACCCTTTTAACCCAATATCGGAACCTAATTCATTCCACCGGCCGGTACCGGTTTGATACAGTTTTCGGAAAGCATCGTATGGAATAATTACACTGTAATCATTGCTGGGGGTACCTAAAAAGCTTTCGCCTTCGCGTTTGGTTACTCCTACTACAATAAATTTAAGGTTCTTAATTTTTACAGTTGATCCAACGGGGGTATCCTGATTCGGAAAAAGTGCCCGGGCTACTTCATAGCCTATAATCACCACATTCCTGCCGGCTTCAATTTCATCATTGGTAAGGTAACGGCCACTTTCTATATTAATTTCAAAAATCTTGTCAAAATCCAGATCGGCACCTTTCAATGTTATCTGGCTAACGCCACTGTTGCCACTTTTAACTGTAATTCCCCCCACATCGGCAAAAATGGAAACGGTTTGAGCTGTTTTTAGATTAGCGCGCAAAAATTTATACTCGGCATAACTTACGTTGGGCCGCATTAAATACTCTTTCCACCAATCGCGCCCATTGCCCCCTGTAAAGGGCCATTTGCCCACGTAGATCACATCGCTCCCCAAAAAATTAAAGCTGTCGCGAATGTTTTTTTCCAACGAATCCACTAAGGTTAGAACGGCAATAATCGAAAAGATACCAATTGTTACTCCCAGCAGCGAAAGTACTGTTCGTAAGATATTAGACTTGAGCGCTCGCCAGGCAAAGCCCAGGCTCTCATAAATCAGGCGAATTGTTAGCATGTGGGTTTAACGGGATAAAACCATTTTGAGGTTGCAAGAAACACGGATTTTCGCGCAAACAAGTAACAAACGGACGATTTGATTTAACTAAAACTGGCACCTGCTGCCGAAATCTGTTCCTAAGACGCTCCTAACCATCAATTTGTTTCTAAAAATCTTGCAGGAAATTTCCGTTTCGGGTAGTTGATACCCTATTTTTGCCACCTTATTTAAAAAACCAGCACGCCCATGCGTGCATTAAAGCCCGTAAGCTTATGAAATGGTCGCGCAACATTACCGTGTACGGAAAACCTCCCGCTGACTATTCTATCTAACCATCAAAAAAAATTAACGCATGAAATTATCAGAATTCAAATTCGACATTCCCAACAGCTTAATCGCTTCGCATCCGGCCGAAAACCGCGATGAGGCCCGCATGATGGTACTTCACCGGGCTACCGGAAAGATTGAACACAAAATTTTTAAAGACATCGTTAATTATTTTGAAGAAGGCGATGTAATGGTCGGTAACGACACGATGGTATTTCCGGCACGCCTCTATGGGCGTAAAGAAAAAACCGGAGCCAAGATTGAAGTATTTCTATTGCGTGAATTAAATGCAGAAATGCATTTGTGGGATGTATTGGTGGATCCGGCCCGTAAAATACGGGTAGGCAACAAACTTTATTTTGGCGATGGTGATTTGGTGGCCGAAGTAATTGATAACACTACATCGCGGGGCAGAACCATTCGTTTTTTATTTGATGGTGACTCTGCTGCGTTTGATAAAGTGGTGGAAACCTTAGGCGAAACACCACTACCTAAATATATTAAGCGTAAAGTTGAACCTGCCGATAAAGAAAGGTTTCAAACCATTTTCGCTAAAAACAAAGGGGCAGTATCGGCACCCACAGCCGGTATGCACTTTACCAAACAACTGGTGAAACGTCTTCAGATTAAAGGCGTGGATATGTCGTTTATTACATTACACATTGGATTGGGAACATTTCGCGCAGTAGATGTAGAAGACCTTACCAAGCACAAAACAGATTCTGAAAACTTTATTGTAGGCCCCGAAGTGGTGAAAACTGTTAATCGCGCGTTAGACGACAAGAAAAAAGTTTGCGCTATTGGCACTACTACCATGCGCGCGTTGGAGACGGCCGTATCGGCAACCAATCGCCTGAAGGAACGTGAAGGCTGGACTGATAAATTTATTTTTCCACCTTATGACTTTAAAATTTGCAGTGCTATGGTTACCAACTTTCACCAACCTGAGTCCACCTTGTTAATGATGGCTTGTGCATTTGGTGGCTTTGATTTGGTAATGAAAGCCTACGAAACCGCCAAGAAAGAAAAATATAAGTTTCTTACTTATGGCGATGCCATGTTAATAATCTGATCTTCTCGATCAATGGATTTCTATATGAAATCAGCATTATAAAAAAAGGCATAAACCCAACCCGGTAGCGCGATAGCGTGCCAAGGTTGGGTGAGCTTATTGCCATTAATACGCATTCCAGCAGTATATACACTATAACAGCCATAACTATCAGGCCATCGGTTGTTTTCCATGTTTTGCGAAAACATGCACCAACAAATAAAATTGTTAAGATAAAATTTTCAAGAGCAGCGATTATACTGGTAAGTCCGTTGGCTTCACCAAGCCAGGGCCGGAACAGACCGGAAAAAACTGCCAGGGGTGCGTTTGTAACAATGCTCCACCAGGTTGGTTGCAGGTTGTAAAAATGAATAAGGCTTTCGGGTTTTGAAATTTTTACAAATGCCTGGTAGTTGGATATGATTACTTCCAACAAGCGTTCGAGGTAAAAGTTTGGATGCAACCGCGTTGCTGCTAAGCCAATAAGTAAAAACACAAAACTCCAGGTTAGCGGCCTGTACCTTTGTAGTAGAAAAAATTTTTCCTCCGCTATAAATACAATCAACGTAGTAAGTACCGAAACAAAAAACAAAGCCGCCCAATAGTACTTAAGATTCCAGGCAACCCAGCCTGCCAGCACACATACGAGCACTTGCAACACCGTTACTTTGCCCCCTTTCATAAGTCTTAACACAACAGCACTTATAACCAGTAACCCGGCCAATGCCAGCGTTTCCTTCACTAAACCAGAGCTCCAGAAAACAACCGATGGAAAAAACAAACAGGCCAGCGCAGCCGCTACCTTAGCTTGTTCGAAATAGAAACTAATGGTTTTGAAAAAATACCACGCTGCCCCAAACGCAACAGTAGCCATATAAAGGGAACAGGTCCAATAATTATCGCCACTAATCAGGGCAAACAAACTAATACACTTTATCAGGAAAAGCGATCGCTCTTGTGCATAAAACAAACTTTGAATGATTTCAGGATCGGGTTGATTGGTAAAAAGTACGTGCAGGTAGGTAACGAAATTGGTTCGGGCTACTGCCGCAAGTTTGGTGGCATCATCAAAAAAATGCCAGGTATCATTGGCACTGTAATAATATGTATAGATGAGACCCAACGCCACACTCATCAACAGTCGATACAACCAAGCAAACCAGTATAATCTTTTATCATCATTATTGATTCGCTTTGAGAAAAAATACAACAGGGCTGTTAATAATAACATGTGCAGCACAATCATACAGCAGGCTTTAGCATTGTTGAACCAATGGTGCAATTTAAACAAGCCCTGCGTTGACAAAAGCTATTATGCAATTCTATCAATCCCTGTGTTTCAAACGCATTGGAAGCAGTATAACCTAATTGTTGCCACAAGCGAATTATTTTGTTCTTCTCGGCTGTTGTTTGCTGTAAAAAATAAACTGCGCGATCTACATAACTCCAATCATCGTGCGATTGGCCATAAGCTATTAAGAGTGGTATAACCGTGTTGATTAAAATGACATTCCGGCTATCGGCCCCTAACTCGGGTACCGAACCTGTGGCCCGTTTGGCAAACCGATAGTGTTGCTTCCAATACCAGGAAGTTTGTACCTGGAATAATTTCTGCAAATCCTGATGGTTGTGGATAGCCAGCAGGGTTGAAAAAATATTATCGTAACTACCCAGCAAGGCTGCAAACTGAGCGAGCCTGATGGTTGGAAAATTTGCCGGGCGTAAGCGAAGAAATTTCCATTGCGCTGGATGCAACTGCCCATCCAACAAGTTATACTTTTTGTTCAGAAAATTGAACTCGTCATATAATCTGGTCAGGTATTCGTCTTTTGTTTTGGTTGTTAGAAAGCCTGCTTGTCCAAACAAAAGGGCTTCGGTTTGTTCTGTACTTGCTCTGTGCTTTCGGATCAGTTTGTAGGGCAGCACTTTTGCAAGTTGAAGAAAGGGTTCTTTGTTTACTTTAAAGCCAAAACCAGCAGCCAGTAATTGGTAGGTAGTTTCTTCCCAATCGCCCTGATTGGATTGAAGGAGCATCAATACCTGCTTTGATTTTTCTTCCAACCGAATCATGGCGGCTTTGTCCACCATTGCTTGCTTTATAACAGTATCAACTGCTGAAAACATCGGCTGGCAAGGAATATGACCCGCATTATTGATTAACCGGGTGTATGAATTCAATAATGCCTTATCCACTCGGTCTTTTAATTGCAAGGTGGGTAAGCGCGTACCATCTGCACGGTAAACAGGTTTGTTTTCTTCCCATACTACATGCAGTACAACATTTTCATAGGCCGCATCTTGGTGATGGTTGTGTTCGTACCAATCGGATGATTGAATATGAATTTCCACACTTCCCACCCAACTTATCTGATCAACTTTAATTTTTGCCTGCGAAAAATCAGGTCCGGCATCTGTATTCAGAATTCCGGGTTTACTAATTGAGACCAACTCACCTGTAGTGGTGATCAATTCCTTTTTATCAAAGTACTGAAACTGCCAGAGGTAATGGAGGAAGGATTCAGTCAATGGATTAACATTTTTTACCTGATAAACTTATCGAGATATTCATTCATTTCCTGTTGCACTTTCTTTGCCTCGGTGCGAGCTGCCTCAGCAAAATCTTCATTAGAAGATGCATAGATAATAGCACGCGAGGAGTTTACGATTAATCCGCATTGCAAATTCATTCCGGCTTTTGAAACAGATTCCAGATCACCACCTTGTGCCCCTACGCCCGGCACTAGTAAAAAATGATCGGGTGCCAGCGCACGGATAATTCCAACCTTATCGGCTTTGGTGGCACCTACTACATACATCATTTGATCGGCCGAGGCCCAACGCTGCGAAGCCATAATCACTTCTTCATACACAAACCGGCCACCGCGTGTTTCAAGTTGCTGCACATCTACACTACCCGGGTTTGACGTATGCACCAATAAGACAACCCACTTACCTGAAAAATTCAAAAATGGCTTCACAGAGTCCTCGCCCATATAGGGTGCCACTGTAAGTGCATCAAAACTCATCTTTTCAAAAAAAGCCTTTGCATACAATGCAGAAGTATTCCCAATATCACCACGCTTGGCATCGGCAATGGTGAAGCAATCTTTGGGAATATAGGCTAACGTTTTTTGCAGTGTTTGCCAACCCGTTGCTCCCAATGCTTCATAGAATGCTGTATTGGGTTTGTACGCCACACAAAAATCCTTAGTGGCATCAATAATTTGTTTGTTGAATTCAAAAACCGGATCGGGTAGCGAGAGCAGGTGCTTGGGGATTTTGGTGATGTCGGTATCCAACCCCACACACAAGTACGACTTTTTTTTCTGGATTTGTTTGAATAATTCGGTTCGGTTCACAATACTTCAATTTTGGTTTGAAGGTAAACAATTGACAGGCACTGAAAAACAAAAAGGTCGCTCAGTGGCGACCTTCATTAAGAACTTAATTTTTTCTACCTCAAATCAATCACCTCCACACCCGGGTACTTTTTTACATCGAACGTAAAGAAAGCATCATCTACCTTCACGTTGGGCACAAACTTGGTAATGGTGTATTTATAGCGATTGCCGGAACGATCGAACATCGTCCAGCTTTGAATGCTCTTATCTTTCTTTGAAATCATCATTTTGATTTTGAAATACTGGGCATCTTTTTTTTCCGGCACTAAGTCAACTTCTTCACACAAAACACCGCCTTCTGTTTTATCGGCCAGGTATAAATACTTGAAGCCTTTTTTATACATATCAAAAATCTTAGTAGGGTTTACCTCATCCGAGTTAGGATCGAAATTATCGATATTCACTTCTTTGGCTGCCGGCAGGTATGTCCACACCGTGGTACCATTATTAATTACTTCCTGATCGTCTAACAGCAACCTAAATTTATCGCCTTTAACCGTAATCTTACCTTTAAACTCTTCCTTTACGCCTTCGCTGTCATTGGTAAGCCCTGAAGTAAGATTGGCTTCAAAGGTGGCAATGGCTTTATATTTTTTACTCATCGCCTCCAGAATTTCGAGGGCTTTGGGGTCGTACTGAGCCTGAGCGGAGGCTGCCACAAGCAAAAGGGCTACGATAAAGAGCTTTTTCATCATCTAAATTTAAGATTGCGAATGTTTTTCTTTCAAATCGTTCAATAATTGTTCCAAACTCATCGGGTCTTTAATTAAAACCTCGCGGGCTTTGGAGCCTTCGAACGGGCCCACAATTTTAGCGGCTTCCAACTGATCTATCAAACGTCCGGCCCGATTATATCCTAATTTGAGCTTGCGTTGAATTAACGAGGTGCTTCCTTGTTGATGGTTTACAATTACGCGTGCTGCTTCTTCAAACAAAGCATCGCGCTCGGCAAGATCAACGGCTGCTGCACCTCCCTCATCTTCGCCTTCAAACTCGGGTAGCATATAGGCCGAATCGTACCCGCGTTGCGAGCCAATAAAATCACAAATGCGTTCAATCTCAGGTGTATCAACAAACGGACTTTGCAAGCGTACAATTTCCGAACCTGTTGAAAGCAACATATCGCCCTGGCCAATTAACTGATCGGCACCACCGGTATCCAAAATTGTGCGCGAGTCAATTTTGGATGTAACACGGAAGGACAACCGAGCCGGGAAGTTTGCTTTGATAACACCCGTAATTACGTTTACCGAAGGGCGTTGTGTGGCAACCACTAAGTGAATACCAATGGCCCGGGCTAACTGCGCCAATCGCGCAATAGGTGTTTCTACTTCCTTGCCGGCCGTCATCATCAAATCGGCCAACTCATCAATTACCAATACAATGTATGGCAAAAACCGATGGCCCTCTTTCGGGTTAAGCTTACGCGAAACAAACTTGGCGTTGTACTCTTTAATATTTTTTGCACCCGCATCTTTCAAAATTTCATAGCGGTTCTCCATCTCGATGCAAAGTGAGTTAAGCGTGTAAACAACTTTTTTAGTATCGGTAATGATGGCTTCTTCGCTATTGGGAAGTTTGGCAAGATAGTGGCGTTCAATTTTACTGAAGAGCGACATCTCCACCTTTTTAGGATCGACCAAAACAAACTTAAGCTGACTGGGATGACGCTTATATAACAGAGAAGTAAGAATAACATTCAACCCAACCGATTTGCCCTGACCCGTAGCACCCGCTACCAGAATATGAGGCATCTTGGTAAGGTCAATTACCATTAATTCGTTGCTGATAGTTTTACCAATAGCGATTGGCAATTCCTTATCTGTTTTCTGAAAACGTTCTGATCCCAGCACCGAGCGAATGCTAACCATTTCGCGGTTTTTGTTCGGTACTTCAATACCAATGGTTCCTTTACCGGGGATTGGCGCGATAATGCGAATGCCCAATGCGGCCAGGCTTAGCGCAATGTCGTCTTCCAGGTTTTTGATGCGCGAGATTTTAATGCCGGCATCGGGCACAATTTCATACAAGGTTACGGTTGGGCCTATTGTAGCCTTAATACTTTGAATACCAATTTTGAAATTGGTAAGTGTGTTCAGAATACGATCCTTGTTCTGATTAAGTTCCTCTGCAGTTACCTGCACTTTACTTGCTTCATACTCATTCAGCAATTCAATGGGTGGTAGTTTATAATTGCTTAAATCCAGCGTGGGATCGTAAACGCCCTGCGCTTCTACCAATTGCTCGGCAAGTTCTTCTGTATCGTCTTTGGTTTCCTCTACCGTAAAAAGGGGTTCATCAACTTCAACTTTTTTAGTAACCGGTGTTGATACTTCCAGGCTAACTTCGTTGGTGGGTATTTCAACTTCGGGTACCAAAACCGGCTCAGGAATTATTTCCTCATCTGCTTGCTGTTCGGACCAGTTATCCCGCTCATCAGAGTATGTTGGCTTCTGCTCTGGTTCATCGGCCAAAATGGCCTCGTTGCCCATTGGTTTGGGGTCTTTTACCTGAAAGGCGTGGATGGCTGTTATATTAAAATAATAGATTATAAATATAAAGAGCGACAGCGCCAGAATCAGGAAGGTGCCCCACCCAAAAAGCCCGGTGGAAATTTTTGCCAGCTCAAATCCAAGTCCGCCACTTAAAAATCCAATTTCGGTAACACCCGAAATACTATGCGTAATGTAACCCAACAATAAACTAAGCCACAATCCGGCAAAGACCGAAAGGATAAAAGCCGAGAAGATGGAAACCAACTCGCGTTTAAAAACAAGTTTAAAGCCTACTAAAAATAGCAGGGGTGGAATAAAGAAAGCTGAAATACCCAACCATTGGTGAATTAGAAAATGCGAGGTGATGGCGCCATACAATCCTAACCAGTTATCAACTTCCTGACCCGATTCGGCAAGTGAGGTATCGAAGAAAGCCAGTATTACACTTTGATCGGCTTTGCCTGTAAACAGATACGATACAAACGCTACAAAAAAGTAGAGCGAAGTAACGAGTAGGAAAAAACCCAGTGCAAGGGCGAAACGAGGATCTTTAAAAAAACCGAACGAGAACCGGGATTTGGATTTACTTGACTTCGATTTTTTTTCTTTTTCGGGTTTCTTAAAGGTATTGGATTTGTAGGTGTTTTCGGCCATCAGTTTAAAAAGTACTCAAAGCTAAGAAAATTGAGTAAAACCGTAAATTCTCACATTCAATTACCTGTGCCTTACTTCAATTAACTACTTCCTAACAATCCTGGACGACTTCCAATGTTAAAGCACACCATGATTCATAGCAAATGCCACCAATTCACCGGTAGATTTGGTTTGTGTTTTTCGGAGTAGGTTCTGGCGATGGTTGTCTACCGTTTTCCTAGCAAGATGAAGTGTGTCCGCAATCTGTTTGCTGCTATAGCCTTTCACAATCCAACTCAGTACCTCTAATTCGCGATCCGATATTTTGGGAATAGTTTGTTGCAATTCGGTATCTACCCCATCAACACATAAAAATAACTGACTTTGTTTATTACGCGAATCCATGATCGTCATGGTAGCCACACCATCTTTTTTTAAATGCGATACATCGGTAATAAGTGTTAGCATATAGAGCAATCTGCCTTCGCTATTAAAAATTACATCAAGATATTGCACCATAACCCAATAGTATTGCCCTTGTAGATTTTTAAGTCGTATGAAAATTGTTGTCCGTATATGTTTCCGTTCACTAACTGTTAGCTGGCCATAATACCTGTTGAAATACTGAGAGAAGGATAACATTTTTTCCAGGTCTTCAGGGAAGCAATTTGCAAAAAGTACATCGGGTGCACCACCGATAAACTCGTCCATCTTTACTGGAATCATTTCTTCCAGCACTCCACCCGTATACAAATTTTTAAATGTGGTGGTATCGGCAATGAACCAAAAGTATCTTCCGATGGCAAAGGTATCAATCTGCTGTAGGGCAGGTGTAAAAAAGGAAAGTACGGAACTTGAATCTAAAGACTCATGCGGGCTTGTTCTTTCTTGTTGGAATTCTTGAGGGGAAACTTTTTTAAGGTATGTGTTTGGCATACTACAAGTTAACTACGCCTTCAAAACTAAAGATTTTAAGAGTGCGAGGTTTTTAAAAAGTGGTTAGAGTTCTATTAAAACGCTTACTAACAACACGATGCTTACATGAACTATGGTAGAAATCAAATCTATTAAACTATCTTCATGTGAGATTCTCAACTTCTGCTTGCTGTCATAGTTTTAACAAGTTTAATAGCTAATAGCTTAAAGCATAAAGCAACCAATGAATTTAGGGATAAATCCCTATTGCTTAAAGTGGGTAAATAATGGTGCTTTATAATACCTGTTTAACCTAAGTAAAATATGAAACTCTTTTGCCTCTTTACCTTGTTGGTATTTCCCCTCACCCTTTCCGCCAAAATCTGGATTGTAGACAGCAACCCGGGCAGTGCCTCAAAAGATTTTGTGAATTTGCAAGCAGCCCACGATGGCGCCAGTGCCGGTGATACGTTGTATTTGATTGGTTCCGGGGTGAGTTACGTTTCTGAGGGACTCAATGTTACTAAAAGGCTCATCATTATCGGGCCTGGTTATTTCTTTGATAATCCGGAAACGCAGGTATCGTTACAACCTGCCTTTCTCACGGTTTCCACCTGCAACCAAACGATAGTTTTTAGTGAAGGATCAGCGGGGTCGGTCATGATGGGTTTAACTATTCGTGGAACTGCGTATGTGAATACAATAACATAATGATCAAAAGAAACCACTTTATGCAAAGTAGTAATTCATCATGCAGCTCGAACGTAAGGCTTACAATAAGTGGCTCTCAAACGTATGTTGCTCAGAACTATTTTCAACCTACGGGTTCATTAGCACTTAGCATTTTTATTACTGATGGCTTATCGAATGTATTAATACGAAACAACTATTTATCAAACGGTTGTGGAATTCCTGGTAATGGTTGTAGTACTGGTCTCACCGTTTGGGCAATACTATCATCCAACAATTCAGGGGTTGAAATCACCAACAATATAATTCAGGGTGGAATCGGTGTAAGTAATGCCACTGTTCGAAATATTATTTTCCCCACTAGCTCCTTTAATTATGCTGTGAATAATTCACAAGTGCAGAATAATTTGACAAATCAAGGTTTTCTTCCATCTGGTAATGGAAATATAAACCTTGCAAATATTAATTCTCTATTTGTTAATACGGGTACAATGGATGGCCGATGGAAACTCAAAGATGGCTCTCCCGCCATTGGCTCCGGTTTCGAAGGGGTAGACATGGGCATGTTTGGTGGCGAAGAGCCCTATGTGCTCTCGGGCATTCCGCCTATTCCTACCATTTACCAACTCAACGCCCCGGCTGTAGGCGAGAAAAATACCGGGCTGCCGATTACCATTAAGGCTAAGTCAAATAACTAAAGCAAAGAGATACCTAACTATGAAAACACTTTACGTACTTATTCTATTAACTCTTACCAATACGGTGTTTGGTAAAATCTGGATTGTAGACAGCAACCCCGGCAGCGCCTCTAAAGATTTTACCAATTTACAAGAAGCCCACGATGGCGCCAGTATCGGTGATACTTTATACCTGATTGGCTCCGGGGTGAGTTACATCACCACAAAAGTGACCATCAACAAACGACTCATCATTATTGGCCCGGGCTACTTTTTGAATAACCCAGAGACACAGGTTTCGCTTGCGGCTGCCTTTCTACGTCTAACGACTGATCCTTGTAATGTTGGGGTAGAGTTTGCAGCGGGATCGGAAGGCTCTGCCATGATGGGTATTACACATTTAGGAAGTGTGGTTATTTCAACAAATAACATCATGATTAAGCGTAATCATTTTGCTAACAATGGATCAAGTTGCGGATCACATAATAGAATTACAATTTCAGGGTCAGCAATACAAATTGTGCAGAGTTACTTTGACAGAAATTTTAATCTCACAAGACATATTCTTCTTAATCCTGGGAATAATAATATTAGAATAAATAATAATTTCTTTATTCCTGGAACAGGTAGTATTCGAGCAATTACAGCATTTGGATCTAGTCTAGAATTTGCAAATAATATATTCGATTTTCAAATCGAACTTGAGAATGCTTTAGTTCAAAACAACATCCTATTTTCAGTTACGTCTCAAATTTTAAATAATTGTGTTGTCCGCAACAACGTTTCAGTTGGTAGTAATAACCTTCCATCAGAGAACGGCAACATACTCAATGTTCTACCAGCCAACATATTTGTCGGCACCGGCACATTAGATGGCCAATGGAAACTCAAAGACGGCTCACCCGCCATTGGCAGCGGCTATAACGGAACGGATATGGGCATGTTTGGCGGAGCAGAACCCTATGTGCTCTCAGGCATACCGCCCATACCGACTATCTATAGCCTTGAAGCTCCTTTAACGGGTGAAAAGATACCGGGCTTCCTATTGAAATCAAAGCAAAATCCAATAACTAAACCGCGTATGCACCGTTGGCTATACCTTTTTCTGCTCAGTGCCACACTGCAAGCGCAAACCATTACACGCATAGAGTATTTCTTTGATAATGATCCTGGCTTTGGTAACGGTATTGCTATTCCCATTACCAGTGCTGCCACTATTACACAAGGTTTTACCGTACCATTGGGTACCGTTAGTCAAGGCTTTCATGCCTTGTATATCCGCGCGAAAGACAACAACGGTTTATGGAGCATTCCGGTGATTCATCCGGTGTATGTACAACTCTCCGCACAAAGCGCCAGTGTTACACCCCTTACGCGTGTAGAATATTTTTTTGATACCGATCCCGGGTTGGGCAACGGTCTCAACATTCCTATCACTAGCGCTGTCAACATCACACAAAATTTTACGGTGCCGTTAGGTACGGTGAGCGAAGGGTTTCATGCGCTTTATATTCGGGCAAAAGACACCAACGGGTTGTGGAGTATTCCGGTCATTCATCCGGTGTTTGTGCAGAACAATGCACAGTCGGCCCCAACGCCTGCGTTAAAACGTTTTGAATATTTTATTGATACCGATCCGGGCCTTGGCAATGCCGGGCAGGTTGCGTTGGCTACGAATAACATTACAGAGAGCATTGTTATCAACTTAACCAATGTGCCGGATGGTTTTCATACCCTTTACCTGCGCACGGAAGATGTAAACGGACGATGGAGTTTGCCCACAGCAAGACCCTTTTACAGCGCTAACTCAGGAACTGAAATTGTTGCGTTGGAATATTTCTATAAAGATATCGCTACTCAAACACCATCTGAACCACGCACCCTTACAAACTTCCTCCCCACAGCAAACCTCACGCTCGATTTTAATGCTGTACTGGACGGGCTCTTGCCCGGCACCGATTATGAAATTCGCGTTACAGCAATTGATAATGCAAACAAACGCAGCAAACAGGCAGTGCATGCTTTTGCCACTCCTGCTATCATTTGCGATCCAATAAGTTCACCTGGCGTGGTAGCTGCAGCCCGGTGTGGTGATGGCAGTGTGTTGCTTTCTGCATCGGGTGCGACTGCAACGCAAAACTATCAATGGTACACATCACTTACTGCTGTGAATGCCATTGCCGGAGTGACTGAAAGTTCGTTTCAAACTCCGGTGCTTACCGATACCACCACGTATTTTGTTTCTATACAAAACGGAACCTGCGAAAGTACCCGTACGCCTGTTACTGCTTTTATCAATACCATCCCCCCTGCACCACTGGTAAACAATAACAGTACTTGCGGAATCAATTCAACCATAACGCTTTCGGCCTCGGGCGGAAACAACGGCCAATACCGCTGGTATGATGTAGCCTCGGGCGGCACTCCCTTGGCAGGCGCAATTAATGATACATTTATCACTCCACCACTTGCTACAACAACTTCCTATTATGTTTCGATAAATAATGGGAGTTGCGAAAGTGCGCGCACCTTGGTTACGGCCACGATCAATCCTAACCCACAACCCCCTCTGGTAACAGCTAGCATTAACCCTGTTGGAAACGCGTTAACTATTTGTGCAAGCACTGTACTAACACTTACAGCACCTTCCGGCTTTGCAAGTTATTTATGGTCAACCGGTGAAACCACACAACAAATTTCAATAACTGCGAATGGAAATTATTCTGTAAGCGTGGTAGATGGAGCTGGTTGTACTAGTCCAACATCAGATGCTATTACAATTACCGTGATGGCAGGGCCTTGCACCAACCAACCGCCTGTAATTACTTCGGTAGCACTTTCTACTATTATTGAAGGTCAGGTAATTGTTAATCTTCTTCCGCTTATCAGCGATGCCGATGATAATCTTGATCTGTCTTCTTTAAGTATTACGCAACAACCCGGTAGTGGCGCTAGTGCTACCATTACGAATGGTGTGTTGCAAATCAACTATGCTGGAGTTAGTTTCAGTGGCCAAGATCAATTGACCATTCGGGTATGTGATGTATTTGGTGCATGTGCCACCCTGACGCTAGAGGTTGATGTAATCGGAGACATTGAAATCTATAATGCCATTTCGCCCGGAACCGATGGCAAAAATGATGTATTCCTGATTCAGTACATTGATATTTTACCCGATACACGAGATAATCGGGTAACGATTTACAATCGGTGGGGCAGTATCGTGTTTGAGGTTGAGAATTATAATAATACCACCAACGTATTTCGTGGATTGAATACCAATGGAAACGAATTACCCAGCGGCACTTACTTTTATAAGATCGCATTTGCCTCTGGCAGAAAAATTCAAACCGGTTACCTTACCCTCAAAAGATAGCGCAAACAGGATTGATTGATTACCTTAGCCATTCTGTTAAAATAGCATGAAGGGCTTTTTAGTATTTACTTGTTTCTTGTTTTCGCTTAAAGGTATTAGCCAACAAAGCACGTTCGATACCGATGCCGATGGATGGACTGCATTAGATAGCAACACCAGCAGCACACCCGCCTATCAATCCACAGGCGGAAATCCTAGAGGATTTATACAGGTGTTTGATGGTGTGTTGGGAACCGCAACTTTCTATGTGGTCCAACAAAATTCCTGGGCAACAAATCAATTTATTATGGTGGAACCTTACAGTTTGATTTACAGGTTTCGGTTACACCCAATAGCAGCACGGCCGGTGTGCGACTTACCGGTGGTGGATTAACATTGGTAAAACTCCTTACACCAGAATTTACATTACCTGCAATTGCTCCCGGGTGGAGTTCATATTCATTTCGATTAGATGAAACAGCTGCGTGGCGAGTAACCTCTACTACCGGCCCGTTGGCAACGGCAGCTCAAATACAAACCGTACTAGGCAGTTTGACTGAACTCGCCATTAATGGTGAATATAGCACGGTTGATGCAGATGGTGGCGGACTTGACAACGTATCACTTACCGGAGCGCAGGTTACTGTTTACAATGCAGTATCACCAAACAATGATTTAAAGAATGAGTACCTGAGAATTGACAATATTGGTTTGGGTGAAAACACGGTTAGCATTTACAACCGATGGGGCGATCTTGTTTTTGAAACGACTAATTATAACAACGATGATCGTGCCTTTCGGGGAAAAGATAACAATGGCAACGAGTTGCCTATAGGGACTTACTTTTACAGAATTGAATTTAAGAGCGACAGCAAACCCGTTACCGGCTTTTTAAACCTGAAGCGATAACTCATTCTTATATTGAAGTGCGGCATTTGGATAGTGCTCAAACTACATCTGGTTTCCCTTAGCTGAAAAAAAATTGTTGTGGGTGGATTTAATAACGTGAAGCATGTATTACCTTTTCTGAATAAAGTGATGTTTTTACTCTTCCTCCTAAATTTGATGATCAGGTGTGGCGGGTGGATTCTGCCAAAATATCTTTATAAAAGCTGCTTAACATAGGAAACTGCGTAATGAAAAGGATTGCTTTCGGATTAGGATTACTTAGCATGGTTTTTTCGCTTTCTGCGCAGAATCGCATTATAGATAGCCTGCAACAAATAGTTGCGCTTCAAAAACACGATACGATTGAGTTAACAGCTTTAACTGGAATAACCAATGAGTACCTGCGGTTAGATTTACAAAAAGCTAAAAAGTACGCATTTCAAACCGTAGCCTTGGCAAAAGCAACTAACCAGGATCGTTGGCTTAGCGGTTGTTATAACTACTTAACAACTATCTATCGTGAAGCGGGATTACCCGATAGTTCAATATACTATTTACAACTTTCAGAAAGCCTTGTCCAAAAACATCCGGCCAATGTGAAAATGAGGTTTAACTTCAATCAATCGGCTAGCCTATTTTATAAAAACATGGGCGAATACAAAAAGGCGCTACCCTACATGCAGGAAAATCTTACTATCTACACAAAGGTTGATGAAAACCGGGCTGGGCAGTTTCTGAATTTAGGTAACCTGTATCTCAGCATGGGCGATTACCAGAAGGCTGCCGATGCGCATATCAACAGCCTAAGATTATTTGAAAGTTTGAATGTACCGCGAGGTCAATCCTTTTGTCTGCATAGTTTGGGCAATGATTTTCTTTTTTTGAAGCAGCCTGCAACTGCAAAAAAATATTATGAGGAATCGCTTGCTTTGAAAATAAAACTAGGTGACAAACGAGGCGTGATAATTTCCACCTCCGGTCTGGGCGATGCACACAAAGACCTGAAGCAGTATAAAAAAGCGGAAGCATACTATACTGAAGCTTTGGCTATGGCTCGAAACTTAAAGATATCCACCGAAGTAGCCCGAATATTGCACCAATCAGGTTTGCTTTTTAAACGAATGAATGAATTGGATAAAGCCCGCGAAAACTTCGAACAAAGTATGGACCTTTCACTACAACTTGGAGATAGTGCCACCTTTAAAAGAACAAGGTCCGAAAAGATTGGGTTAGAACTACTTGAGAAAAGTAAACAAAGTACAGAGCTGGAACTGCTCAATGGACTCAACACTTTTATTCGCACAGGCGACCGCCAGCAACAAGCCAACGAATATGCGCACTTGAGTGAGTATTATGCTGCGAATAAAAACTTCGAAAAGGCTTTCTACTACATGCAAAAGCACGAAGCATTGAGCGATAGCGTAGAGGGAAATATAGTGCTGCTGCAAATAAAGGAATTAGAAGAACGCTACAACAGCGATAAAAAAGAACAACAAATTGTTTTGTTGCAAAAAGATCAGCAATTGCAAGCCCTGCAATTGAAGCAACAAAAAACCAACATCACGCTGATTGTGATTGCTATGATATCAGTTATTGTAATCGCAACTCTATTGGTAAACCGCTATCGCGTAATGAATCGCATTAAGCGCCAGGCTGAATTGGAGAACATGCGCCAAAATATTGCACGCGATCTACACGATGATATTGGCTCTACCCTTTCCAGCATAAATATTATGAGCAAGCTGGCGATGCAGCAAAACGATAACACCGGCCATCTTCAAAAAATTTCTTCCTACTCCAGCCGCATGATGGAAACCATGAGTGATCTGGTTTGGTCTATTAATCCGGTGAATGATTCTGTTGAACAAATGCTGGCTAAGATGAAAGAGTTTGCGGGCGAAATGCTGGAACCCAAAAACATACAGTATGAATTTGCATACGATAACTCCGTAAATGAAATCCGGTTGGATGTAGAAAAACGTAAAAGTCTCTTTCTGATTTTTAAAGAAGCCATTAACAACATTGCCAAGTACAGCGAAGCAACTCAGGTATTTATTAGGTTGAATTATGCTACCGGCATGCTGCACATGCAAGTACAAGACAATGGCAAAGGTTTCGATGCCAGCGTTAACACCACCGGCAATGGATTAAAAAACATGGCAGCGCGGGCCCAGGCTATTAAGGGTAAGTGGACACAACTAACAGAACCCGGCAAAGGCACCTCTATCGCAATTGAAATACCCATCACATGATTAGGGTATAGAAACAAAACCGGCAACTACTTTAATTTGATGTCAGATGCCTATTAACATTCTTGTATTTGAAGACAACGACTTGCTGCGCGAAAGCCTGAGCAGTCTTGTTACACTCAACGCTGAACTTGCGCTGGTCGGTGCGTATCCGCATGTGCTGCAGGCCAAAAACCATATCCATCAGCTTAAGCCCGATGTTATATTAATGGATATTGATATGCCTGGCCGAACCGGTATTGAAGCCGTGCGCGAAATCAGGAGCTTCAATACCTACCTGCCGGTAATCATGTTAACTGTTTTTGATGACAACATTCATGTACTGGAGGCAATCAAGGCTGGTGCATCCGGTTACTTGTTGAAAAAACATATCTCATCCAGATTATTTGATTCGATTAAGGAAGTATTAGAAGGTGGCGCACCCATGAGCCCAAGTATCGCCCGCATGGTAATAAATAGTATGCAACGGCCTTCTGAAAATCCGTATGACTTGACAGTTCGTGAGCGGGAGATTCTTACTGTGTTGAGTACCGGTAACAGCTATAAAATGATTGCCGCTCAGTTTAACATCAGCATTGACACCGTACGCACGCACATTAAAAAGATCTACGAAAAATTACAAGTGCATTCGCAGACCGAAGCAGTTAGTAAGGCTATTAATGAAAAACTGGTATGAGATTAATTTCGGGCTTAACGCAACTATGTATTTTCGGATGTACAGCAAAACACTCAACCGAAACATTGGTACAAGATACGTTGAAGGTTGATTCTATTATTGCAGCCGAGGATGTTGTTGCAGAAGTGATAGAACCGCTTCCCAAACCAGAACCCATTATTGTTACCGATTCAACTGCTAATGTGTTAAAGAATCTGGTTGATGCGAAATTTGATCGCTTATACCAACTAATCAGTGATACCAGTCTGTTTTATAAAGTTGAGTTGGAAGATTATTATGATGAATACGAAGGACAAGATCAAAAAAAGACCATTAAATGGTACTTCAACAAATCGCTTTATCCTATTTACGTGCACTACATCTTCGAAAGTGGCTCTCTTGACCAACCTGAAGTAACCGAGTATATTATTTCGAACGAGAAAATTTCTGCCCTTAAAAAAGAAGCCCGGCTTTATGGTCCTGATAGTAGTCGTAAATTCACAAAGTGGGATAAGATGTCTGGCGGAATAACCCTGAATTGGTCGGAATATTGGAAAGAAGTAAAATCTATTGAGCCCTTAACCGATGAGGACTTAAAAGGAATTAGCGATGAACACGATTCAAATTTGAGTTTACTTAAAACCACATTAGATAAGGAAGAACTTATTACCAGAGATGAAGAAGTTTATTCGATTGAGATTCGGGAACCTAAGCATGCTGATTTAGTTGATTACACCTATGTAACAATTCCCAAAGCCGTGTATAACAAATTTCGGAAGTAAACAACAAAACAACCATTCCGAATGACCCCTAGAAAACTACTCTATATTTCAATACTACTGATAGGTTGTGGTGGCAAGTTAGAGCAACAATCATACATAGACAGCGTTTCGGTTGATTCAACAACAAAGTTAACGACTGAAACACCAGGCACTGACACACCTCCTCTTGAAATCGAAACCAAAACCATTGTTCAGAATTTTTATGGTATTTCTACAGAGCCGCTGACTGAAAACGAAGGCGAAGTAAAAATCTGGGAATTGTTAAAACCTCTAATTGAACAATACGACACAACAGCGTTTAATACTATTTCTAAAAATTATACTATGCCGGGAACAGAAGAAACGGCAGACGAAACAATTAATACATCTACTACGGCAACGATAACTTTGTTTTACAACGATGCCCAGGAACTTAAAGCTGTTTGGCGCGAGTACAGTTATGAATTAGGTGACCCCAGTCGTTTTGAAAAAATTACAACCTTATATCTGTTTGACAACGATTTGATAGCCTTTTACGAAGATTCCGATGTATCAATTGATATGGCGTATCAACGATATAAACGAGGCGTTGGCAGAGCTTGTCCCGATTGCGGTGTAATTATGTCAGCCGGAGTATCAAGCGATGAAGTTATTGTATCGGGCAATTTGAATGATAAAGATTTTATTTCGCTAGCCAAAGCTGCACGAAATGAAGAGTTGTTCCTGGAGTATGCACATGCCGATTCCTTTCAATCGAACGGTAATGAATATATTTATCAAACCGCAGAACCGCTGAATGAGGAAGCCGATTACGATGTTTTTTACACGGCCAACAAAGGCTATTATGAAAAATTTATAAAGCCGAAACTTATAAAGTGATTCGAAATACTTCTGTAGCTAATATTCAAACCTAACCTCAACCTCATGATCGCAACTATTATTACCCTCGTTGTTATTCTGGCACTAGCCTTCTTTTTAATTTCTATTTATAACCGCCTGGCAAAATCAAAAGTATTAACGGAAGAAGGCTGGAGTGGTATTGGCACTTATTTGCAACAACGCAACGATCTTATCCCAAACCTGGTAGAAGTTGTTAAAGGTTTTGCAGGACACGAAAACAAAACGCTTACCGATGTAATCAAAGCCCGCAACGAATCCATTAGTGCACTTACGCCTGAAGCTCAGATGGAGGCCGCCAAACATGTAAGCCAGGCTATGCTTAACCTGAAAGTACTTACAGAGCAATATCCACAGTTGCAGGCCAATCAAAACTTTTTACAATTACAAAGTGAGTTGGGAGGTATAGAAGAAAAAATTAATCAAAGCCGTAGGTATTACAATGGTACCGTGCGCGAGTTTAATCAGTTGCGCATTGTATTTCCAAATATCATTGTCGCCAATGCACTTGGCTTCAAGGCTGCTATTTTCTTTCAAGAAGATGAAGCCGCCAAGACTGCTCCACAGATTAAGTTTTAAAAGCAAATCGTATGCGGTCAAAAATTTCCATTCTGATTTGTGTTTTGTTGCTGTCTTCGGTAGTGCTACACGCACAAGACCTTGTGTTTACAAAACCCTCATCAAAATTTCTTTCGCAAGAAGAACTGAGAGTATTAATTCGGGAGGCTGCATTTGCAGCTTCAAGCCGCAATAAAGTACCAAGGGAATTATTCGAAGCAGAATACAAAAACGTAGAGAAACAACTTTGGTCGGAAGCACGCACTCCCATTATACAAGCATTCCGCTGGGTTGACAATGCCAATGATATTCACTTAGGTGGTACACGAAAAGAAGCATACCAGCAAGCCTTGTCGCAAGCCGTATTTAAAGTAGTGTTAGCCCGGCAGGTGTTTAAAAAATTAGTGGCTTTTGATCAAACGGATAGAATCATTTCGTTTACAAGCGATGTAAAAGTTAATAATGATGGTTGGCTTACCGTTAATGAGTTTATAAAAATTTATAATGGTAGTGGCGAACAAAGTAAAGCCTACCTGGAACTATACCCAGGCGAACACAAAGTCAATAACGACATTCAACGCGGACTGGAACGCACATTCCCTACCAACTATGTGAACGAATATGGTTTGCAAACAAAAGTACCCTTCGAGGTAATGGCCGTTTATAAAAACGAACAACCCGAAAATTTTATGGTAGCCGACTACGGTAACGGAGCTTTGCTTCGCATTGGATCAGCAGAGAAATACCTGGAAGATGGTGTGTACGAATATAAAATCCAGTACCGAACCACCTACCAACTAAAGTTTCACGAAAACAAAACCGAGTTATACTGGAATGTAAATGGTAATGGCTGGGTGTTTACGGCCGATAGTGTGCGGTGTACAATTATATTCCCAACAGGTTCGGAAATTTTTGAACATGCTTGTTATACCGGTGCACAAGGTTCAACCACAAAAAATTGCACCAGTAAAATTATTAATGATAGTACGATTTGGTTTTCTACCAAACAACGCCTGCAATCCTACGAAGGACTTACTGTGGCTGCTGCCATACAACCAGGCATCGTTTCGCAGCCTTCGTATGCGGCTCTCAGTATTCAACTGCTTAAATATAATTGGGCACTTGCTGTAATTGCGTTGGTTATGTTCACGATGTTTATCATTAACCTGATCAACTGGATCAGGTTTGGCCGAGACCCGAAACAAGGCGTGATTGTTCCTGGCTTTGAGCCCCCGGTTAACTCACCGGCTGTAGCCGGATTTATTTATAACCAGAAATTTAAAACGGAGCAATTCAGCGCAGCGCTTGTGGATTTGGCCGTAAAAAAAGCCATTACCATACAAGTTAAGAAGGAAGGGAGCCTGCTGAAAAAAAATACATACCTGTTTAAAAAAGGAAGTGCTGCAGCGTCCATTAAAACGTATGCAAAAACAGCTTACAATTGGAATCTTGAGAATCTTTATGACTTGAAAGCAGACGGAAGTTACAATCGCATGTTCGAATCGCTTCACTCCAATCTTCAACAACACTTAACAGCTAAATACCAAACCGATGGTTCCGGGCGGAATAAAACGCAGGGATTTTTTGCACGAAACTCGGGGGCTGCCACCTGGGGGTTTACAGCCTGGTTTATAACCTTAATTTTTGCTTTTGTGACAATTGCACCAATCGCTACCGAAACTCTTTCAATAAGTGCCGCAGTATTGTTAAGTGTAGGTTTTATCGCGCAATTTATTTTCTACAAAATTATGCCTGCCTATAATGCACAAGGCCGCAAATTATTAGACGAGTTACTGGGCTTCAGAATGTACCTGGCTACAGCCGAAGAAAAAAGATTTGACAAATTGAATCCACCAGAAAAAAATCTGGAACTGTTTGAACGATTTCTTCCATACGCAGTAGCATTGGATTGCCAGAACGAGTGGGCAAACAAATTTGAAGATATTCTTAAAAAAGCTATCGCGGATAAATCGTATCAGCCTTCTTATTTTAATAGCAGCGACATGAATGATGGCTTTTCATTTTCATCCATCAGCAATAGTTTTTCAAGTAACCTATCGAGTACCATTGCATCCTCATCTTCCGCACCCTCCGATTCATCTGATAGTGGTGGAAGTGATGGTGGTGGCAGTTCGGGTGGTGGAGGTGGTGGCGGTGGTGGTGGTGGGTGGTAGTTCAATCATCGAAACGCGTTAGTCATTCTGTTTATTTTTAACGAAATTGCTATTTGCAATTTTTCAGATAGCAGTTATGTTTCGATACGTTATTTTAATAGGGCTGTTTTTAACAACGGGTGCAGGTTATGCACAAATTTCAAGCACATTCGATGTAAATGCGCAGGGCTGGACAACCCCGAACGATGCTGATGGAACCATTGGCTACTCCGCTACTGGCGGAAATCCTGGCGGTATGGTGTTTGGAAATCCTTTTGTAATTGTATTGGGAGCAGGATCGTTGTACATACCATTTAATTTTGTTGCTCCCGCTGCATATTTGGGTAACCGGAGTGCTTATTATAACGGAACGCTTCGTTATGATATTCAGCAAAGCACAACAGGAACCCCTAATCAGTATGCAGAAGTTACCATTGCCGATAATGCCGGTATAACTTTATATTATTTTCCTGCCACACCTAATCAACCTGTTGCAGCACCCGCGTGGTCTACATATTCGGTTGTGTTTAATAATGCCCTTGGATTTTGGAAAACAACCAATAGCCCTATCGGGCCTGTTGCTGCAGAGACACAAATTCAAAGTATACTAAGTGACCTTGCCACGTTGCAAATCAGGGGTCTGTACCGTGATGCCAATACAACAAACCGTTTAGATAATGTAAGTTTTACTCCACCCATCGTTGTTTCTATTCAACCCAACGCAGCTACAGTTTGTAATGGAGTTACCGCAACATTTACCACAGCAGCAACCGGTAATCCTGCCATAACATACCGCTGGCAATTTGAAAGTAGCCCGGGTGTATGGACTGATCTTAACAATGGTGGTGGTTACAGCAATGTTACCACAGCCACCTTATCCGTAAACACAACCGGAAATTTCGGAGCCGGAAATTACCGGTGTCGCATTTCGGGTACGGCCGTGGTAGATGCATTTACCAATGCTGCTTCCTTAACCATTAACCCATTACCAACAGCACCGGGCGCGACAGGCGCTGCACGTTGTGGAACCGGAACCGTTACGTTAACTGCTACCGGTGGTGCGGCCGGGCAATACAGGTGGTACACGGTAGCCACCGGTGGCACCGCCATTGCCGGACAAACAGCTGCAACTTATGTTACACCATCGCTTGCCGTAACAACACCTTACTATGTTGCCATCAATAACGGAACCTGCGAAAGTACCCGAACACTTGTAACAGCAACTATCAACACAGTTCCAGCACCTCCAGGTACTACGGGAGCATCGGCTTGTGGAAGCTCCAGTGTAACGCTTACAGCCACCGGTGCTGCTGCAGGACAATACCGCTGGTACACAGTAGCATCAGGTGGTACTGCCATTGCCGGACAAACCAACGCCACGTATGCCACACCGGTCATAACTGTAACAACAGATTATTATGTCGCCATCAACAATGGAAGTTGTGAGGGTGCCAGAACACTTGTAACAGCCACTATAAACACTCCACCCTCAGCACCCACTTCAACCGGTGCCTCCTCATGTGGAACGGGTAGTGTAACACTTTCTGCCGCTGGCGGAGTGGCCGGGCAATACAGGTGGTACACGGTAGCCACCGGTGGCACGGCCATTGCCGGACAAACAGCTGCAACTTATGTTACACCATCGCTTACCGTAACAACACCTTACTATGTTGCCATCAATAACGGAACCTGCGAAAGTACCCGAACACTTGTAACAGCAACTATCAACACCCCACCTGCAGCACCCACCACAACCAGTGCTTCATTTTGTGGAACCGGCAATGTTACACTTAGTGCCACAGGGGGAACAGCCGGGCAGTACCGATGGTACACCGTAGCTACCGGTGGCACTGCCATTGCCGGACAAACCAACAACACCTTTATTACGCCAGTGCTTACCATAACAACAACTTATTATGTTGCTATCAACAATGGTACGTGCGAAAGTACACGCACAGCAGTAGTAGCCACCATTAATACCATACCGGGTGCTCCTTCAGGTACAAATGCTTCCCGATGCGGAAGCGGAACTGTTGTACTGAGTGCCACCGGAGGTGTTGCCGGACAATATCGTTGGTACACCGCAGCCACTGGTGGTACTGCCATTGCCGGGCAAACCAATGCTACCTATACCACACCCATCCTTACAACCACAACATCGTATTATGTTGCTATTAATAATGGGTTCTGCGAAAGCACACGCACAGAAGTAACCGCCACTATTCAAGCTATACCCAATGCACCTACTGTTACAGGCGCAGCTTCGTGCCTGCCTGCCAGTGTTACCTTAACTGCTGCAGGCGGTGCAGCCGGACAATACCGGTGGTACACGGTTGCAAGCGGAGGCACTGCCATTGCCGGAGAAATCAACAATACATTTACAACTCCTGTACTTACTACTTCTACCACTTATTACGTGGCCATTAACAACGGCACTTGCGAAAGCCTTCGAACTGCAGTAATTGCAGCTATAGCTTTGCCAGGTTGCGATAACATTCCTCCGGTTGTAGATAACGTACCCCTTGTTACGCAGATTGGCGGTATTGTTACACTTAACCTGCTTGATTTGATTAGCGATTCGGATAATAACCTTGACCTTTCGCAGTTAGCCATTGTTCCACCCACAGGCCGCTGGGCTTCGGCCTATATCGACAACAGTTTTAATCTGATAATTGATTATACCGGTATTCAATTTTCAGGCATTGACAGTATAAGCATACGCGTATGCGATATTTATACCTGTGTAGTACAAAAATTTGGAATTAAGGTGGTTGGTGAAATAAACATTTACAATGCCATATCGCCTAATAATGATGGGACCAATGATGTTTTTCTGATTGAACACATAAACATACTCGATAATACCCGCGAGAATGAAGTATCTATTTACAACCGGTGGGGTGCTTTGGTGTGGAACGGCACCAACTACAATAACGATACGGTGGTGTTTGCCGGAAAGTCCAATACCGGAAATGAACTCCCTTCAGGTACCTACTTTTACAAAATAGAATTTAAAAGCGGACTTAAATCGGAAGCGGGTTACCTGGTATTGAAACGATGATAGTCCTCTTTGCTTTGGTATAAAACCAATTGATTCGCAATTGCTTTTTTTCAATCTTCGTCCCGCACTTTAATAGATTGACAGGATGAGAGGAAAGTTTATACCCATGCTTGCTTTGCTGGCGCTGATTTCGTGCCAGCAAGAATCAGCCGATGAATCAACATACACCCGAAAGTTTATTACCACCAATCCCGATCCCAAGCCACTTCCTCCAAAAGAAAGTCTGAGAAAATTTCAACTGCCACCTGGCTATCGGATTGAATTGGTTGCCAGCGAACCCATGGTACAAGAGCCTGTGGCCATTGCGTGGGATGGAAACGGAGCTATGTATGTGGTGCAGATGAATACCTACATGAAGGATGCTGATGCAACGGAAGAATACGAACCCACCAGTCGCATTATGAAATTAGTTGATACTGATAATGATGGACGAATGGATCAGGTTAGCATTTTTATCGATAGCCTGGTATTGCCGCGCACCGTGTTGCCGGTGGGCGATGAAGTGTTGGTAACCGTTACCAACCAGCAACATGTGTGGAGTTATAAAGACACCAATGGCGATGGCATGGCCGATGAAAAAAGAATTGTTTATAAAAATAATACGATCGACTCGCGCAACCTCGAACATCAAAACGGAGGTTTCTATTGGAATCTCGATAACTGGATTTATCCTTCGCGCGATAACCTGCGCTACAAATACAAAAACGGAATGCTGATGGCCGATACATTAGTTGATAACATGATTGGCCAATGGGGCTTAACAGCCGATAATTATGGAAAACTTTTTTACTCCGAAGCCGGGCCTGGCTTACCCGCAGTACAAATTCAACAAATGCCTGCTTATGGTGCGTTAAATTTTAAAGATCAGTACTCCGAAGATTTCACCTACCTGTGGCCGGTTATCGGCAATGTTGATGCACAAGGTGGCCCGCGTGCGTTACGCGAAGACAGTACGCTGGTTCGGTTTACATCGGGTGCCGGTCAATCTATTTTCAGAGGCGATCGATTACCCGCTAATATGGTGGGCGATTATTTTATTCCCGAACCGGTAGGGCGCGTGATTAAACGCGGCAAGGTGATTAATCAAAATGGAAAAATCAGAATTGAATCGGCATACAAAGAAGTGGATTGGCTTGCTTCCGCGGATATGAACTTCAGGCCCGTCAATACCTATACAGGGCCCGATGGCTGCTTCTACATTGTTGATATGTATCACGGCATTATTCAAGAAGGCGAATGGACGCCACCCGATTCATACCTCGGAAAAAAAATTGTGGAACTGGGGCTTGACAAAAACAAAGGCATGGGCCGCATCTACCGGGTAGTGCATAAAAATTTTAAGCCCGATCGCACCAAACCGAATATGCTGAATCAACCGGCAGCGGAGTTAGTGCAATATCTATCGCACCCCAATGGTTGGTGGCGCGACATGGCGCAGCAAACCATCATCATCCGAAAGGATAAGTCGGTAGTGCCAGCATTGAAAAAATTAGTAAGTAATGGTGAACAACTGGCTCGCATTCATGCACTATGGACATTAGAAGGTTTAGAAGCATTGGATCAGGAAACCGTAACACTTGCTTTACGCGATGCCGATGCACACGTGCGCAAGAGTGCTGTTTGGGCTAGCGAATTGTTCATTCAACAAAATAATACCGAAGTAATTTCAGCTTTAAGTAAACTAACTGCCGATACCAGTGCTGATGTGCGCATTCAACTTATGCTTTCATTACGAACCAGTACCAACAACGTAGCGAAGGACATCGTACAACAATTACTGACGGCCAATCCCGATAATGAATTGATGCAGTTCTCATTCAAAGTATTTGAAGAAACAAAAATTAAAACCGAAACCGAGTTGGCCCGATTGAAAAATCTAAGTCCTGCCGATAGGGAATTGGTTTCGAAAGGT
This sequence comes from Cyclobacteriaceae bacterium, assembly GCA_019638395.1. Classification (GTDB taxonomy): domain Bacteria; phylum Bacteroidota; class Bacteroidia; order Cytophagales; family Cyclobacteriaceae; genus ELB16-189. The sequence continues at coordinate 155,522 of JAHBTX010000003.1, read as the reverse complement.
GCCACGCATTACAAACAACTTTGCTCCAATTGTCATGGGTTGGACGGAAAAGGCGTATTGATTGGCAGTAACCCGATGCCAGCTCCACCACTAATTGGTTCGGCCCGCGTTACGGGCGATAAGATTGCTTTGATACAACTGATGTTGATGGGATTGCAAGGGCCGGTGGATGGAAAAGAATATCCCAACAACATGCCGCCTATGGCCGGTAACAGCGATGAGTATTTGGCATCGGTGCTCAGTTACATTCGCAACAGCAGCGATTTTAATAACAAGGCTTCCGTAATTACGGTGGACGAGGTAAAAGAAGTACGCAGCTTTACCAAACACATACCACCAGGCGGTACTACACTTCGGTCATTGGAAATTGGAAAGCTTGGTCGTGCTGAAAGAAAAAACTGGGATGTGAAGCGGTAGAGCCCAAGGTTTATGAAACCTGTTTATCTGCTGAGTGGATTAGGAGCTGATAAAAGAGTCTTTGATTTTCTGAAACTGGATGATGTAGAATTGATTCACATTGAGTGGGTAAGGCCTGAAGTATCTGAATCTATTGAAGCATATTCAGAAAGGATCCGCAAGCAGATCGTAACCAATAAGCCAATACTTATAGGTGTTTCGTTTGGAGGAATAATCGCCACTGAAATCGCTAAGCAAGTAGATTTTGGCAAAGTCGTTTTAATCTCCTCTGTAGCTACTAAGTATGAAATTCCACTTTTATATCGCGTAGCCGGACAACTTCGGATTCATAGATTAATCCCTTCAGATTTATTCATGTACATTAATTCAATAACCTATTGGTTATTTGGAATTACAAATGATGGTGAGAAACGTCTTCTCAAAGAAATTATTAGAACTACAGATCGTATTTACTTAAAGTGGGCAATTGATAAAATCGTTCGTTGGAGAAACACCCACAAGCCTGTAAACACTATAAAAATTCATGGGGGCGTAGATAAGATTCTACCAGCAAAACAGGCCGATTACATTATCAATGGAGGCGGTCATTTTATGATTGTCAACAAAGCTTCCGAAATTTCAGAGATTTTGAACGATATTCTTAGTTGATCTTTTCCTAATACTATATACTGGTAAAATAAACTATTTCATACTGTTAAAATAAACTTTTGTACATTTACAGTATAAACAAATAAGCTATGGTATTAAAATCTGAGGTGGAGATAGCCTACCGGCTTCAACAGGAGCATAAAAGAATCTCTTCTTTTATAGTACGCGACTATATAAGTCAGATGAAAACAAGCGGCAATCAGGTGGAGGTGATCTCTGGTATCCGAAGGTGTGGCAAAAGTACTCTGATGGAACAAGTAAAACACCGTTATAAAACAGCCACTGCGTATTTCAATTTTGAAGACCCTCGTGTACATGATTTTGTGGTGGGCGACTTTCAAAAATTAGATGAAGTAATTGGTTCAGAAACGGAAGTTTACTTTTTTGATGAAATACAGAATGTAGGTTCATGGGAAATCTATGTAAGGCAACTGCACGACCGCGGTAAAAAAGTTTTTATTACAGGCTCAAATGCTTCGTTACTTAGCAAGGAATTGGGCACACGGCTTACCGGGCGGCATTTACGCCATGAATTGTTTCCATTTTCCTATCCTGAGTTTTTAGCGTACAACAAAGTAAAAAACACCATGTCTGCTTTTGAGCGGTATATTCATCATGGGGGATTTCCAGAATACCTGCGAGACGAAAATCCGGAAGTACTACATATGCTTCTAAAAGATATTGTGTCACGTGATATTGCCATACGCTATGGAATTAAGAATGTAGGAACATTATTGGACATAACACTTTTTTTGATTTCCAATGTGGGCAAAGAAGTTACCTACAACAGCATTCGAAAAGCATTCAACGTTGGCTCGGCCAATACAGTATCTGACTATCTATCATGGCTGGAGGATACATACCTGCTTTTCTTTTTACAACGATTTAGCTGGTCGGCCAAAAACAGAACCGTTAACCCACGAAAGGTGTATGCCATTGACACCGGTTTGGTAAATGCCAACAGTTTGAGCTATACCAAAGACAAGGGGCGTTTATTAGAGAATATTGTTTTCTTGTTCTTAAGAAAGAAAAAATACAAACTTTCCTACTTCCGCGAACAGACAGAGTGCGATTTTGTAGTCTTTGAAGACGAGAAGTGTAAAATGCTTATTCAAGTTTGCGAACAGCTGCATTCCGAAAACAAAGACCGTGAAACAAAAGGACTATTGGAGGCGATGGATTTTTTTGAAATGAAACAGGGCATAATCGTTACCAAACAGCAAGAGGATATGCTTAAGATTAAAGGCAAAGTAATTAACCTTGTTCCAGCATTCAACTTTTTAATGTCGTAGAGGAAATCAACGGTACGAACACATCCTCAGAGTTCATCACTAAAAAAAGCAGGTGTTACTACCCGCAAAGGAACCTTACGGTCGGGCACATATTTATAAAATCTTCATTAAATCAACTAAAAAAACGCAACATGGGTTTGGTACTGAAACAGAAGTGTACTTTTTCTCACATCATTATGTGATACCCCCGCACCGATACTTTGGTGAGATTTGGTTTATGAAACCCCTAACCACCATTGCCTGTTTGCTGCTTGCCACACTTTCGTTTGCACAGCAAGATCCACTCTATTCACAATACCTGTTTAATCCGCTGGTGTTAAACCCCGCATACGCTGGGTTAAATAATAACTTCAATGCCTCGGTTGGGTACCGTACCCAATGGATGGGACTTGAGGGCCAACCTCAAACCATAAACGCCAGCCTGCACTCTTCGCTGGTACAAAATAAAGTTGGGTTGGGTTTGTTGGTGAGCAACGACCGTATCGGAAGTCTGAACACAACCGAAATCAATACTTCATTTGCCTATAAACTGCAATTAGAAAAAACTACATTGAGTTTTGGTATGCAGGCTGGGGTACAAAATTTTAATAACTCTATGAAGGGCATTAACCCATACGATCCTTCTGATGATCTATTCTTAAATGGCGAACAGGGCACCCGCATTAACCTTGGTGCAGGACTGGCTTTGAAAAGCGAGAACTATTTTATTGGATTATCGGTGCCTCGCTTGTTACCTACTACGTTCAAAAGTGGCAATCAGGAATTTGATCTCTATAATCAACACCTTTATTTAATGGGTGCTTATGTTCATTATCTGAATGAACACATTCGTTTAAAGCCAGCGGTTTTATTGCGGGGTGTAAAGGGAGCACCGGCATCGGTAGATGTAGCTATGAATGTAAACTTCAACGCGATACACACCGCAGGAATTTTTACACGCAACTTCAATACGTATGGCGTATTGCTTCAAACTTTATTAAAAGAGCAGTACAGATTTGGATACGTGTTTGAAATTCCAACCAACAAATCGGTGGGTACACAGTTTACTACGCACGAAATAATGTTAGGTATTCAACTATCAGCGTTTGATTTTCACGAGCGGTCGTTGAGTAATTTTTAGATTAGTCATTCCTGGCTATGGATTATGATCAGAAATTTTATACTATTCATTAGTTTAATCCTAATTGCTTGTCAGCACGATGCGCAACACCAATCTAAAACTATTCTGGTTGTACTCGCCCACCCTGATGATGAAACTGCCTTTGGCTCCGCTTTAGCTAAACACGCCCGTTTGGGTGACCGGGTGCATCTCATTTTAGCAGTAGATGCAAAGTTTGATACAAGATTTGTAAATGCTTCGCCCGATTCAGTGGCACAAGCCAAACAACGAGATGTAGTTTGCTCGTGCGAGAAATTAAGCATTGAAAAACCAATCTTCTACTCCTTCAACAGTATGGATCGAAAGCATGGTACAAAAGATGGTGTGCGTGATGCTGTGGAAACCGGAAATCAATTCAGAGAAAAATTAAAACAAAGTATTGTTGATTTAGAACCCGATCTCATCATAACCTTTGGTCCCGATGGTGAGTATGGCCATCCGGAACATATTATTGTAAGTAGTCTGGTTACGGAATTATTGTTGCGCGAAGGCTGGGTTGATCAATATCCACTTTATTATTTTGGTTGGACTAGATCATTAGAAGCCGATGGCGATGGCTGGGTGCGCTATGCTGATGATCAGTATTTTAATGTTGAAACAACTTATACAGACGAAGATGAACAACGAGCTGCGCAAGCTATTCGGTGTTATACCAGTGGGTTTTCTACTGCGGAAATGGAGGAGATGATTGCGTTTGAAAAAGGGCGCGAGAACAAACTTTATTTCAGAAAGTTTGCAACAGAAATAGAATTACAAAAGGAGTTTTAATCAAAATAAAATGAGATACTTATTCATTCTAGTTATCGCTTTAAGCTTTCTTCAAGCACCTGCTCAATCCATTATCAATAAAGCCAAACTCGACAAAAAAATCGATTCGCTCTTTCAATCGTTCAACAACCAAAACTCACCGGGTTACGCCATTACCGTACTTCAAAACGGAAAGGTGATTACAAAGAAGACTTATGGAATGGCGAATCTTGAATTTGGTATTCCTTTTTCGCACAACACGATTGTAGGCATTACTTATTCAGAAGGGCGTGAGTTTATTTCTATTGCAGCTGCCTTATTGGAGCAAGATGGCGTATTGACTTTAAACGATAAGGTGAGCAGATATTTTCCGAAGCTGCCAGCCTGGAGTGAAAATGTAACCATACTAGATTTACTAAATCACAGCTCCGGCTTTTGCGATGAGTGGGCAACGCTGGTGCTTATGCAAGCCAGCATGAGCAACCGCCTTGATGTATCGCAGTTCTTAAATTTTTTATACACCCAACCTACTCCCCAAGTTGAACCGGGCAAAGGCTACATGTATTCCAATTCTGATTATGGTTTACTTCGTCTCATTCTTGAAAAAGCATCGAACGAAAATCTATCGGCTTACTTAAAGCGAAAAGTTTTTGAGCCGCTTGGCATGTCATCGACCCAAATGCCTAACAATAAAGAAGTGGTGATCGCTAATCATGCCTTCTCATATTACAGCGATCAACCGGGCAAATACAATGTGTGGCTACGCGATAAAACCTCACCGGGCGGAAACTACCAGGTGCTTACCTCTGCCAACGATCTAGAAAAATGGGCTGCCGCCCATAATGATCCTACAACTTTTATAGCAAAAGCATCAACACGATTAAAGCAACAGTCCCGACCCATACCCGTGCTGCGTGGAACAGATTACCCGTTTGGCCAAAAGCTAAAACACATTGGCAATTATGCAATGATTGTACATGAAGGCGTGAGCGGCTGGCGCTATTTATCTAGGGTACCTGAAGCAGGTCTTAGTATCATTTGTTTGGGAAATTATTTAGGCGGATATGACGAAAAGATTGATGCCCTTTACGAAGAAATTTTTCAATTAAAAAAATTACCTGTTACCGCACCAAAACTTCCTGTCAAAGCATTACCCACCAGGCATAATGATTTAGTCAAGTATGCAGGCACCTACCGCCAATTAAATCAGCTAACGTTTCAAAGCAGCGTAGAACCTAAACTATATCAGGAACTTAATGTGATTGGCGATAGCTTGTATTTACATTTCGCCACAACTGATAGTATTGCTTTACTAAAGGTAGGCGATAACATTTTTAAAGACCCTGAGTATCCTGCGTGGTTAGTTTTTTCGCAGTCGCATAAAGATTCTGCCATGCACGTTACCATTTACAACCAGGGCGATTATACCGAGACCTGGCATTGGAAAAGAGAGACCACCACCAAAACAAAATACACCAACGCGCAGCTGCAAAAATTTACAGGGAAGTATTACAGTAAGCACCTCGATTTTTATTGGACTATTGTGATGAATGACGCTGGAGAGTTAGTGGTAAAGCGACCCACCATTGCCGATAAAATTCTCGAGCCATTTTACAACGATGAGTTCAGGCTTATTATCGAGTTTAGAGAGCATGAAGAATCGCGCGTGTGGATAAATTTTGAGTATGATAAAGCGGGAAAGGTAAATGGCTTTAATATTCAGAATTCCCGGTTAATGCATCATCAGTTTGATAAGGTGAATTGATGAATATTGACCTGTTGGAGCTAGTTCTCTAAAAATTGAGTGCAGGGTAAGGTAAATAGGATTTTCAACTGAAATCGTCATTTTATTGTAAATTCACATCACATCATCATGCGATACCCATAAAGTTCATTTCTATGGAGATTTGAGTATGAAACCATTCTTTGCCATTCTCCTGTTTTTTTCTTCATTAGCAGTACATGCCCAAATTACCATCACATTTGATGTTGGTGCCGAAGGTTGGACCGCTACACACACAGGTGGTACTGCCGCTACCTTTAATCATCAAGTTGCAGGTGGTAATCCAGGCGGGTTTGTATCTGTAGCTCCGCCCACAGCGGGTGGAAGTGTAAACACCAGCTTTGCGTGGTATTGGAATGCACCTAGCACTTTTTTTGGCAACTATGATTTTTCATACGGATCAAACTTAAAACTTGATTTACAGCAATCTGTTGCCGGCACTGATAATACCGTAAGTGATGTTATCATCTACAGCGGGGGCAACACGCTTCATTTCAATTTCGCTACCAAGCCCGCAGTAAGCCCGGCATGGACAAGCTACACCATTGCGTTAGATGAAACTGCTGGCTGGCGCTGGAATTCGGTAGGCGGATCAGTAGCCTTGAAAGCTCAAATCAAAATCGTACTCGCCAACATTACCGGTATTCGTATTCGTTGCAAATACAGCAACACCACCGGCTATACCAGTGGTTTGGATAATGTAACATTAGAAAAACGAACCCTTGAAACAAGCCCTGTCATTACCTCATTCGCACCAGCCTCCGCTTTGGCGGGTGAAACCGTAATCATAACCGGAAGTAATTTCGGCTCAACAAAAGATAACAACATGGTATATTTTGGCTTGGTTAGAGCTACGGTTGTTTCAGGTAACGCCACTCAACTTACAGTTCAAGTTCCATCCGCGGCCACATTGGCACCCATTTCTGTTATCAATACTGCTGCTAGTCTTGTTGCCGTTTCAACATCCAACTTTCAACCATTAATTTTTTCCGATCCCGATTTTATTGGGCATCTGTTACCGGGTTCATTCAGCAACAATGTAATTGTTCCGTATGGCGATTTTAATGATAACGGGTTAGCCGGTGGCGCGATGGGCGATATTGATGGCGATGGCTGGCTGGATATTGTAGCCTTTGAAGATCCGGGTGAGTTTGCAATTTTTCTGAATCAGGGCCAATCCGGAAATCTATCTTCATCATCATTTGCTCCTAAGGTTCAGATTCCTTCAGGAGAACTGGGCCAAGGTAACTCGAATGGTACCATTCTTCACGACTTCGATAATGATGGAAAGATTGACATCGCTACTTATTTCAGAGGTGCAAGTCCTCAACTAACCGGAGGCTTTACTATAAGCAGAAATATTAGCACGCCCGGAACTGTTTCATTCGAACCAGCTGAGCAATTTTATAATGTGGGTATCTTTTGCTCCGGATTTGATGTGGCAGATTTAGATGGTGATGGTCGGTTGGATTTCCTGCTCAACTCCAGCGGACTATATTTTGCACAAAACATCAGTACGCCTGGCAACATAGAGTTTGCTACTCTTCGTTTTTTAAATGCATCGGGTGGTGCTGTTTCCACAAAAGATTTAAATGGCGATGGTAAGCCAGAAATTATGGTAGTAGCTTCCGGTAGTTTTAATCTGTTAGAGAACATCTCCACGGAAGGCAATATTCAATTTGCAGCACCCTTAAATTTTCCGGGCAGTGCAGTAAGTGGAATTACCCTCGCAGATTTAGATAGCGATACCAAACCCGACATTCTATACTATCGCATCAATGGCTTTAATGATTATGACCTTGTAATTAAAAAAAATATTCACACGACTGGTGTACTTAGTACTGCATCTTTTGATGCTGATATTATTCTATCAAAGGTTGGCAGGGCTTACTCACAACGGGTTGCTGATCTGAATGGAGATGGTAAACCGGATATCTTAATTGCATTAAATAGCGGCAGTATCGGTTATAGTTTTGGAGTCTTTGAAAGTAAAGTTGAGCCCGGCATACTTAACACTTCATCTTTCTTACCGTTGATCGAGTACGAAGAAACTTCAAATGGTGCTTTAGCCATACCATTAATTGGTGATTTGAATGGCGATCTGCTTCCCGATGTGGTGGGTTTTGCAAGTAGCGATGGTGGTGAGCATGGATTAATCCTTTACACCAATCAAACCATTGCAGCTCCCAACATTTCTGTCAATACGGTTTCGCCACTGGCAGCCCCTGTGGGTAGTACTGTTACAATAACCGGAAATAAATTTTCTTCCGACATTACAAAGAATACGGTTTGGTTTGGTGCAGTAAAAGCAAATGTATTAACCGCCAGCAAAAACGAAATCACGGTTACCGTTCCACCCGGTGCCAGCTATGAGCGCGTAAGCGTTACCCGCGATAACCGGACTTCACGCTATCATTTACCATTCTCTACAACATTTTCATCGGGTGTAACTTTCGATGGCACTTCATTCGCAGCACCCGTTACATTTCCAGTAACCGGTGCCGATTATGATGTAGAAGCTGCTGACTTAAATGGTGATGGAAAACCTGAATTGATTGCCGAGTCGCGCGTAGTAACCGGAATAATCCGAAACTATGCGTGGTCGTTTGAGAACGTGCATACCACCGGAGCGATTACATCCAGTTCATTCATCATTAGCGACACCACTAATGAGTCAGCATTGAACCTACGCATGGTTGATCTGGATGAAGATGGGCGGCTTGATATTTTATCTCAACAAGCGTTGTTTCGTAATTCAACCACCACCAATGAAATAGAGTTTGATAATAATGTAAACGGTGCTGGTGGTGGCAATCAAAACTGGGCCGATTTTGATTTAGATGGAAAAACAGATGTGATTGCCGCTAACACCGGTGGCGCAACATTATTGCTTTATAGAAATACTTCCAAGCCTGGACCGTTCCGAACAGGTGCGTTTGCTACTTTTGGGGCTGCATTAGGGTTATCCAAACCTGCTGTGAATGGGGGAACTGCTGTTGGAGATTTTGATAATGATGGCTTTGTAGAATTTGCAAGCACAAATCCTACATCAGACAACATGCGCGTGTGGCGAAACAATGGGGGTTTCCCTCTAAGTACTGCCCAATTTTCGGTTGTTGGTGATTTGCCCACAGGCGATAATCCTGGCAGATTGTACTCTGGTGATTTTGATCAAGACGGAAAACTTGACCTACTGCTTTATCATGGAACCGGAACCAATAATACGATGCTGACCATTTTCCACAACACCAGCACTGCAGGCAACATCAGTTTTACACGAATTGATTTAACCAATCCCAGCGCAACTACAGTAGCCACCATTGCCGATTTAGATGGCGATGGTAAACCTGAAATCATTACCACCAGCGAAAGTGGAAATCGCTTTTCGATTTTTAAAAACATTCATACCAGCGGAGCATTAACGGCTGCTTCATTTGCAGCACCATTCAATACCACCGTTACTGCACCGCGTGGTATCACCACTGGCGATTTGAACTTAGATGGTAAACCTGAAATTATTCTCACCCGTGCTGCAGGATTATTGGTGGTATATGAAAACCTTGTGCCCACGGTGGCTATCACCATCACACAACAACCTGCTTCACCCTACTATGCCTGCGAAGGTGGCACGGCTTCGTTTACTACGGCTGCATCGGGTACCACCAACATTACCTATCAATGGCAGAAGTTTGATGGCAGTGTGTTTGTTGATTTGGTGAATAACACCAAATTCAGCGGTGTTAATTCACCTACCCTTGCCGTCAGCAACGTAACGGCATCTGAATCGGGCGAATACCACTGTGTTATCTCGGGCGACTTTGCTGCACCTGTAACTACCAATTCAGCCAATCTTGTGTTTAACAGTTTGCCTTCACCACCTGATGTTACAAACGGAGTTAGTTGTGGCCCTGGTGTGGTACTACTCACCGCTTCGGGTGGAAGCCCCGGTGATTATCGCTGGTACTCCGGTTCACCACTCACGCTCATTGCTGCTGAACAAAATGAAACTTTTATTACGCCTTCCTTAACAGCCAATACAACCTATCATGTTTCTTTAAGAAGTACATTTTGCGAAAGTGTGCCAGTACCCGTAACTGCCATCATCAGCACACCACCGGCAAAGCCTGTTATTACGGCAAGTGTAACTCCGGTAGGTGGCGAAGTTACCGCTTGTGCCTCTACCGTGCTTACGCTTTCGGCCCCAGCCGGCTTTAGCGATTATCAATGGTTTGATAGTTCAGGGTATCCGTTCGGGTCTGTTCAAACTATTACTGTTACCGCTAGCGACATCTATTCGGTATTAGTAGTAAATGCAAATGGTTGCAGTAGCGAGGTTTCGGATGAGTTAATAGTAACCATTGTGCCCGAACCTTGTGTTAATACAGCTCCGGTTATCAACACTACGGCTTTATCCACTACGCTTGGTCAATCCATTACAGTTGATCTGCTCAGTTTGATTTCGGATGCGGATGACAATCTTGTATTAAGTTCCCTAACGATTGTGCAGCAACCACAAAGCGGAGCCACAGCTTCCATTAATGGTACCAACTTGTTAATTAATTACACCGGACTTTCATTTACTGGTAATGATGCAATTACCATCCGCGTGTGCGATGTATTTGGAGCCTGTACCACGCAAACGTTAGAAATAAACGTGATTGGTGAAATTGAAATCTACAACGCTGTATCGCCCAATGGCGATGATAAAAATGCCTACTTCAGAATTGAAAATATAGAAGCATTAGAACCTGAAAACACTGTAACCATTTACAACCGCTGGGGTAGTAAAGTATTTGAAGTAGAAAACTATAAAGAAGCCAATGCGTTCAGGGGCTTAAATCAAAATGGTAACGAACTTCCTTCGGGTACATACTTCTATAAAATCTTTTTCATATCAACTGGTAAAACACAACATGGGTTTTTGGTGCTGAAACGGTAAATTGAAGTAACATCACATTATCATGTGATCTGATTACGACAGGAGAAAGTGTACTTTCAGGCCATGAAAATTCCTTTCTATTTTCTTTTTGCCTGTGGTTTATTTCTGAGTAATTCCACTACCGCCCAAATCACCAGTACGTTTGATACGGATGCTGATGGGTGGACGTTTTTGAATAACGGCTCTCCCGTTACTGTTAACCACAATGCCAGCAATGGAAACCCAGGTGGGTATGTCGCCACTGTTCCCTACTCATCCAATTCAACCGCTACTTCGCAAGGTTGGTTTGCACCTGCCAAGTTTTTAGGCCAAAAAGCATTACGATCGTACGGCATGAATTTTAGTTTTGATTTGCAACAAGCTTTAGCCGGCACATTTTCATCTGTTCAGGGCGATGTTCGCATTGGCGCACCAGGTTTTTATATTGTTTTCTCACTTGTTGTAAAACCAGCTGTGGCTCCGGCTTGGTCATCGTATACAATCAAGTTAGATGAAACTGCTGGCTGGAGGGTGGGTGGTACTGGTGGTGCATTGGCTACTAAAACGGATATCATCCGGGCACTGTCAAATATTGCTACCATAGAAATTCGCGGCACGTACATTACCAATGCCGCCAATGTAGTGGGTATTGATAATGTTATCCTTGAACAAAAAATATTAGATCCCGCTCCTGTTGTAACTTCATTTTCACTACTCAGTGGAATACCCGGAGCAAGTGTAACTATTAACGGAAATAATTTTGGTGCGACTGCTGCTCAGAACGCAGTTTTCTTCGGAACTACCAAAGCTACCATCGTTAGCGGCACAGCTACGCAATTAGTTGTAACAATACCGGCCGGAGCGCAACACGGCCCCATTACCGTTATTAACCTCACCAGTGGAGTACTCACCAAAACAAGGCAGAGTTTTAACCCGCTGTTTGATAACAATAAAGATTTTGGTGGGGAAATTATTCCGGCCTCGCTCTCGCGGGGCTTGAATACGGTTGTGCAAAACGGAACGGAGATATCAAATAACACCAGCAGCCAAGGGGGCACTATGGGTGCAGGCGATATGGATGGCGATGGATGGGTAGATTTGGTCGGCTCCGAACGCGGCACGCAAACCATTTATGTGTTTCGCAATTTAGGTACTGGTGGCACAGTGGGTGTTTCTTCTTTCGCAACGCCTGTTTCATTGTCTGTGGCTACCATCCCACTTCCAGGAGGAACACCCACCGGCATGGGCGAGATCACGGTTACCGATGTTGACTCAGACGGGCGACTGGATATTATAACTATAGCCGCCAACGTACCCACAGGCGGCTACTTAGTGGTGTATAGAAACACGAGCACAGCAGGATCATTATCGTTCGCGGGCCCGGAGTTTTTTTCTTATGGTTATTACTCATCACAACTGCGAACCACTTCGGCCGATTTTGATGGTGATGGAAGAATTGATTTCGCCCACACTACCGGAACATCGCCCGGTGGAATTTGGCTGAACCAGAATTTGAGTACTCCGGGCAATATTCTTTTTGCGTATGCGCAGTACATAGGACCCAATAATGGGCGCAACGATTTGAGTGTAGGTGATTTGAACGGTGACGGTAAACCCGAACTTATTGCTACCAGAGGTGTATTTGAAATTCATGAAAACACTTCTGTACCGGGCACCATCTCGTTCAACACACCTATCACCATAACAGGTACATCTATCACAAATTTTGCTGTTGCAGATCTCGATGCCGATAACAAAGCAGATTTGATATGGGGGGGCGGTGCGCAAGTTTACTTTTCAAGGAATATTTATTCCGGTGGTGTGTTGAGTGCTGCTTCCTTTGAAACTCCCTTTCAAGTGCCTCATTTGGCTTCTAACACCTATCATATTGCTGTGAGTGATATCAATGGCGATGGCAAACCCGATGTGCTGGCAACGGGAGATATAGACATGGCCATATTTCAAAACAGAGGAGGAACAGCACTGAGTGCGGCTTCGTTTACCAACAGTACATTGTTTCAGGCCAGTGTAGGTGCTACAACTCGCATATACCCTTCCGCTCCGTTTATTGCTGATTTGGATGGCGACAATAAACCCGAGGTGATGCTGAGCCATACAAACTACAATATACCAGCATCGGCAAAAGGAATTTATATTTTTCACAATGAAAGTTTCCCGGCCCCGGTCATCAATAGCATCTCCCCTTCTTCAGGCAATACATCCACCAACGTTACCCTAACGGGTGATTTTATGTTTACCGGAAACGTATCACCAACCATTCGACTAGATAAAATTAATTCCGTTGTAAACAGTTCAACCAATACATCAACCACTACAGAGGTTCCATCTGGTGCCATGAGCGGAAAGTTCGCCATCTCGAATCATGGACTTACCGCATTTAGTTCACACTTCAATTTAACATTCCCTACTGATCGTGTTATCAACACTTCATCCTTCGGGCCCAGCATTAACTTTGCGTTATCAACCAACGTGCGTGATGCCATTGATGTTGCCGACCTCGATGACGATGGTAAGGTAGAGGTATTGGCTGTTGACAATTTTAGCACAGGAAGAATTTTCAAAAACACCCATGTCACAGCAGGCCAACCTATCACGGCAGCTTCGCTTACGGTAGAAAGCACAACTATTTCTTCAGGTAACAACCTAAAAGCATTAGATATTGACGGTGATGGTAAAGTCGATTTGAACAGTGGCTTTAATTTATTTCAAAACACATCCGCCAGTTCTATTTCATTTGCAACGGGAGTAACTACACGTCCTACCGGTTTCAATTATGCAGCAACCTCTGATTTTAATAAAGACGGAAAGACTGATTTTGCCCTAACGGATGGGACAGCATTGATTAGGGTACACAGCAACCAGAGTTCCAAGGGTACCTATATGCCCATTGGAAATTTTTCACAATTCAGTGAAGCGGTTGTCGGTCTTGCCAAAGTGAATGGTGCAGGAGGAATTGCAGCGGCTGATTTTGATGGCGATGGTTACGATGATCTCATTGCTACGAATACGGTTGCCAATTCCATTACCATTTATCGTAACGAGCAAGTTAAAGGACCGATTACCGCAGCTTCGTTTTCACTTGTCGGACACAACGCTGTTACTGGCCTTCAGCCATACAACATTACTGCGAGTGATTTTGATGGTGATGGAAAAACTGATTTGGCCGTTACGTATTTCAATAGCGCTTTCATTTCCATTTACCGAAATACCGGAAGTGTTGGCACCATAAGTTTTGCAGCAGCCGTTGATGTGACATGCCTGAACAAAGGCTACAGTATCGCGTCACAGGATTTAGATGGTGATGGCAAAGCTGAAGTTGTTGTTATTCATCAACCTAATCCAGGGCCTGGTACTTTTAGTGTTTTTAAAAACACCAGCACATCTGGAACAGTTAGTTTTGCAACACCTGTCAATTACGCACTCGGGCGAAATCCACAAGCATTGAGCATTGCGGATATTAACTCCGATCAAAAGCCCGATATTTTAATTGTTGCTTCCGGTGGTGCCGTTGCTCCGGTAAATGCGTTGATGGTGTTTGAAAACAAAATTTCATTACCAATACCCACCATTACCTCCTTTACACCTGCATCCGGCTCGGTTGGTATAACTGTTACCATCACTGGAACAAATTTTAGTGCTATCCCTGCTGATAACATTGTTCAATTCAACGGCACAACCGCAACAGTTATAGCGAGCACAACCACTAACATTACCGTTACTGTACCTACTGGAGCAACATCAGGCCCGATAACTGTAAGCGTGGCTGGAAATATGGCAACCAGTACAACTAATTTTACAGTCACTATTCTACCTCCTACCATTATATCCTTCACACCAACCTCAGGCCCCATCGGCACAACCGTTACCATAACCGGAACAAATTTTAACACAACGCCAGCAAATAACCTTGTCGCTTTTAATGGAACAGCAGCGACTGTTACAGCAAGTACAGCAACTTCCATCACTACGTCTGTCCCTGTTGGAGCAACAACGGGAACGATCACCGTTACTGTTGCAGGAAACACAGCCACTAGCGCAAGTAATTTTACTGTAACAACAACTACCAATCAACCTCCGGTTATTGTTGCCAGCACATTGGCCGTTAATGTTGGGGGTATTGTAACCATCGATTTAATTCCACTACTCTCCGATCCGGATAACAATCTTGATCTCTCCACGCTCCAACTCACTTCGTCTACTTCAACCCAAGGTGCAAGCGCTTCTATAAATGGTGCCAATCAATTAGTGCTCAATTATGGAGGAATAACTTTTACCGGAAATGATCAAGTCTCTATCAGCGTATGCGATGATCTTGGGGAATGTACTACACAAATTTTGTCTATCGAGGTATCAGGCGAACTTGAAATCTTCAATGCTGTATCACCCAATGGCGATGATAAAAACCCTTACTTCAGAATTGAAAATATAGAAGCATTAGAACCCGAAAACACGGTAACCATTTACAACCGCTGGGGTAGCAAAGTATTTGAAGTTGAAAATTATGAGGAGGCCAATGCCTTCAGAGGCCTGAACCAAAATGGAAATGAACTTCCTTCCGGAACTTACTTCTACAAAATCTTTTTTAAATCAACTGGTAAAACACAACATGGGTTTTTGGTGCTGAAGCGATAAGTATGAATATCCTTCACGCTACCACATTGCAAATCCGCTTGCACTTGGGTAAATTTCAATTTCATGAAAAATTTACTCGCAAGTTTATTTGTACTTCAGTTATGCTCCATTGGTTTTGCTCAGAAAGCGGATAGCCTGCAAGTGCTTATTCAAAACACAAAAACCGATACTACAAAAGCTATTCTGTTTAGTGTTTTAGCCGATGAACTCACCAAAACCAATCCGCAACAATCTATCGAAGCTGCACAAGCGGGATTAGCGCTTGCAACCCGAATCAAGTTCGATCGAGGCGTTTTTGAAACTTCTTTTTCACTGGCCAGTGCCCTTCAGGGTCAGGCATATTACGATTCAGCTATCCTTTACTTTCAAATAGCTGAAGTGGCGGCATCGAACCTACAAAATATTTCAGCGCAAGCGAAAGTGTATTCCGGGTTAGGACATTCTTTCATGCGCAAGTCCAATATGGATTCAGCACGCTACTATCTCGATAAAGGCTTAGCACTTGCACAATCTGTTAATAACTATCGGGTTGAAGCCGGTATCTATAATAATTACGGAAATGTTTATTTGGAAGAAAGTAATTATCAACAAGCGTTAGATTATTTTATCAAGGCAGCAAAACTATACGAAAACCCCTTGCAGGATACCTATGGGCAATGCTTAGCCTTATCCAACATTGGCAACATTGAGTATCGGTTAGGTAATTACAACAAGGCCCTAAATTATGCCTCGCAAAGTATGAAGCTTGCCAAACAGGAGTCGCTGGTTCCTCAAATCGGGTATGCGCACAAATTGCTGGGTCGCATTTATCGCCAGCAAAAAAAATACGATAGCGCGCTGCTGGAATATGAACAAGCCCAAAAACTTTATCTCCAATTGGGGGATGTACGCAGCGCGGCCGAACTACTGCAAAATGTAGGCAACATTTATTTTGATAAAGAACAACATGCTGCTGCCTTAAAAAATTACACTGAATCATTAACACTTGCTCGCAAAATTTCTAACAAAGCAATAATTGCCTATGCCTACTCTGCCATTGGCCAGGCAAACTATGTGCTGAAAAATAATAATGCAGCACTACTCTATTTGGATTCAGCGCGCATAGCAGCCAAGGGCTTGAATAATGCTTATTTATTAATGGATACGTATCAGGCCATCAGCGCAACCTACGAAGCCATAGGCGACTATAAAAAAGCATTAAGTGTAACGCAACAATTCGTTGAATTGAAAGACAGCCTAACGCAAGCTGAGAATCGTGCGCTGATGGAAGAAACACAAGCCCGTTACGAATTGGAAAAAAAACAAGCCCAGATTGATTTACTTCAAAAAAATAATGAGTTGATTTTGTTGGATGCACGCAGGCAGCAAGCCATACAAACAGGGGCCTTTACTGCTTTGGTACTCACACTGGTAATCGGTGTTTTGTTAATCAACCGGTACAGAACTACCGCACGCGCCAAAAGAATGGCTGAGATTGAAGCGGTTCGAAATGAAATTGCCCGCGATTTGCACGATGATATCGGCTCAACACTTTCTACCATTAATATTATCAGCAAACTGGCGATGAATGAAAATCCGTCAGGCAACAATACACAACTAAGCCGCATTGCCGATCAGTCATCCAAAACAATGGAAAGCATGAGCGATATTGTGTGGTCGATTAATCCCGCCAACGATTCTCTTGAAAAAGTATTGGTAAAGATGAAAGTGTTTGCAGCCGAAATTCTGGAACCACTGAACATGCAGTATAGGTTTTTAGAAACCGGAGTTGAATCAGGCACTACGCTGCATGCAAAACAAAGAAAAAACCTCTTCCTGATTTTTAAAGAAGCCATTAACAATGCTGCTAAATACAGTGGCGCAACAGCAGTTACAATCACTTTTAGGCAAAATCATAAAATCATTACCATGTCGATTACCGACAACGGAATTGGGTTTGATAGCCAGCTAACATTAAACGGAAACGGGCTTCGCAACATGGAAGTACGGGCGCACGATCTGCAGGCCAAATTCTTATTAAAAAGCGAAAAAGGGTTAGGCACAACCATTATGGTAGAATTGCCTATTACATGATTGGGGTATAGCCCTTACGATTGAATAATTTTTATTTTGTCTTTTAAATGGCAGTATCGGTACTTATATACGAAGATAACACCCTGTTGCGCGAAAGTATCAGCAGCATGCTCCGGCTCGACCCACGGTTTGTGGTTGCGGCCGCCTTCGAAAATGTATTGCATGCTGAAACTCAGATTGCCGAACTACATCCGGATATTATCTTAATGGATATAGATATGCCGGGGCGCAATGGTATTGAAGCCGTAATCCGCATTCGTGCTACAGGAAGTAAAATTCCAATTTTAATGCTTACCGTTTTTGACGATACGCAGCACGTATTTGATGCACTACGGGCCGGAGCCTCTGGTTACTTGCTCAAAAAACATCTGTCCACCAAATTATTTGAATCTATTGATGAAGTATTAAACGGTGGTGCACCCATGTCGCCCACTATTGCTTTTATGGTAATTGCAGCCATGCAAAAACCTTCAGCTAATCCGTATCACCTCACTACCCGCGAAAACGAAATTCTTACTTCTCTCAGTAAGGGAAACAGCTATAAACTAATGGCTGCAGAGTTTGCCATTACAGTTGATACTGTTCGGGCACACATCAAAAAAATTTACGAAAAGTTACACGTCCATTCCCAGACCGAAGCCGTAAGCAAAGCTATTCGGGAGCGTTTAGTGTAATGGGTATTACCTATTTATGTAATACCATCGGTTTAAAATTCCGTGCACTTTTGATAGGAAGTTAACACCATCTCGATATCAATTAGTATGAATCTTTTAACTGATACTCCGGCAACTACCATCAGGGTTTTTATACTGGCATTGATTTGCTCCATGCGAATAGAAGCCCAGGTTACTTTTCAGGCAACTCCTCTTATTAGCATGCCCGCTACACCCCAGAAGTTGGCCAAAGGTGATTTCAACAACGATGGACGAATGGATTTTGTGGGTGTAAATTTTAACAGTTTGGCAAACCAGCAGGTAGCTATTTTACTCAATTCCGGTAGTGGAACATTTACAGGTTCCAATAAACGATACTTCGCCTCCAGGCAAAACACACTCGGAGTTGCTGTTGGAGATTTTAATGAAGATGGTAATCTGGATGTGGTAACCATAAGTCAGGAAAACACTAATGCGTTTTCACTTTTGTTGGGTGATGGAGCCGGTAACCTGGCAGCGCCTGTATTTTTTAATGCCGGCAATACGCCACAAGGCATTGCTGTAGGCGATATGAATAAGGACGGAAACTTAGATGTGCTGGTAACCAATAGAGGAACCCCAAGCGATGTTTATGTATATCTGGGCAATGGGTTAGGGAATTTTTCAACGCCTACTATCATTACCATTCCAAATGTGTGGGATATTACCATTGCCGATTTCAACAACGATGCCAACCCGGATTTTGCAGTATATGTTGGCAACACCGTGCAGGTTTGGTTTGGAAACGGAAGCGGTACTGCCTACACACTTGGGTCAACCATTACTTCATTTGGCATTTCCGGTAATCCCGTTATTTCTGCCGACTTAGATGGTGATGGCGATATGGATATACTGGCTGCCAGTGGTTATACATTGAATGATGGGAGTGGCAATTTCGCACCCCGAATTATACTAAGCCAAACCGGAAGCGTTTATTCTGTGGCCGATCTCAACAACGATTCACATCCGGATATCATCGCTAACGATAATAATCAAAACACACCCAACATGAGAATTTTGTTAGGCGATGGCAGCGGCACCTTTACACTGCTTGCAAAATTTGAGATAAGAGGTTATGCCAATGGAATAGAAGTAGCCGATGTAAACAACGATGGCAACCCGGATGTTGTGAGCATTGGAGCCTGGGGGGGCGTACCCGTAGCCGATGTATTGTTGGGCGATGGAACCGGGTACTTCACCAATGCACCCGTTAAATATCCTACTATAACAGATCCACGCGATATTGTTAAGGGTGATTTTAATGAAGATGGTGAAATTGATTTCGCATTAACACATGCCAGCAATATTGTTACCATTTATTTAGGACAAGGCAATGGTCGTTTTACCAAGACTCCTACCAATTATGCAACGGGTGCACTACCCCAGCATGTGTTAACGTTCGATTACAACAAAGACGGCCATCTTGATTTAGTTACGCTAAACTGGAATGGAGCTTCGCTAACTGTATTAACCGGTGCCGGCAACGGTACCTTCAGTTTATTGACAAACATTCCGGTTACGGCCATGGCGGGAAGCCGGTTAACCATAGCCGATTTCAATAACGATACCTTTGCCGACCTGGCCGTTTCTGGTTTCACCAACAACATCATCAGCATTCTTACCGGAACCGGAACAGGATTTAATACACCCACCACCATTGCAACATCACAAAACATTTCAGAAATAAAAGCTGCTGATTTTACAGGCGATGGCAATCAGGATATAATAGCTGATTTCAATAACATAAACCGGATGGTTCTCTTTACTGGAAATGGCTCCGGTGGTTTTACAGAAAGTACAACGCAGTACATTCACCGAGGTAGTTTCTTTTTAATTGAAGATATCAATAACGATACTCACCCCGATGTAATTGCATTCTCAAACAATAGCAGCGGTGATGATTATTTTATCAATAACGGCTCCGGAAATTTTACCGGCACAGCCATGTCTGTTTCGTTAGGTGGATTTCCATATGGTTATGAAGATATGAATGGTGATGGAATAAAAGATTTGGTAGTTGGTTCGCAAAACATGAGTAGTTCCAGTCCGGGGCAGTTGGTGGTGTTTAGAGGAACAGCCGGTGGTATCTCCAACTCAATTCTTATCGACAAAGATTATTCAGGGGGAAATCGGTTTGTGCTTCATGACCTAAACAAAGATGGCCGCATGGATATACTTGCCACCTCCAACAACTTGTACGAAGATTATGTTGGGTCATTAATCAACACAACAGTTGCAGCTGGTTGCCCGGCTATTACTTCGCAGTCGTCATCAGCTTCGGTTTGTACCGGCCAGGCGTTTAGCTTTGGTATTACTGCATCAGGTAGTGCACCATTGGCGTATCAATGGCGCAAAGATGGTGTAGATATGCCAGGTAGAACTACCGCAAACCTTACTTTTCTGGTTGTAACTTCAGCCGATGCCGGAACGTATAGTTGCCGCGTAAGCAATGGGTGCGGAAGCGTTATCAGCAACAACATGGTGTTGGCGGTTGCACCATCACCTGCAGCACCAGGTGCTACAGGTGCTGGCGGCTGTGCAGGTGCAAGCCTTACCCTAACTGCTTCAGGCGGCTCCAACGGCCAATACCGGTGGTATGTTATGGTAGAAGATGAAGATCCATACGGAAATCCAACCTTTGAGATTCAATTGATTCCCGGTCAAACAAATAGTACCTACACAACTCCACCCCTTACGGAAACAACAGAATTTTTAGTAACAATTACGAACGGTACCTGCGAAAGTACTCCAACTCCGGTGGAAGCAACCATTACTAATTGTAATGGCACACCGCCTGTAATTACTCCACAGGTATTAGCCACCCAATCCGGACAAAGTATTACACTTGATCTGATTCCAATTATTACTGTTACCAACGGTAGCTTGAATATCACCTCGCTTCAGATTCTTGTACCACCACCTAGTGGTGCAATTGCAACTATTAGTTCGAGCGGAATACTTACTATAAATTATTCGGGTATTAATTTTACGGGCTCGGAATTTATAACGATTGGCGCATGCGATACCAATGGCTTGTGTGCTGAACAGGTTTTTACAATTACCGTGCATGAGGGCATTGAAATTTACAACGCTGTATCACCTAACAACGATGGCAAAAACGATTTTTTTGAAGTAACCAACCTCAGCGCAGTTGAACCGGAAAATACCGTAACCATTTACAACCGGTGGGGCAGCAAAGTTTTTGAGGTTGAGAATTATACCGAAGCCAATGCATTTCGTGGTATAAACAACAATGGAAATGAATTGCCTTCAGGAACCTATTTCTACAAAATCTTATTTAAGTCAACCGGAAAAACACAGCATGGTTTTTTGGTACTGAAGCGATGAGGCAATACAATCAATATACTTTCCAAAAAAATTTAAGAATGTAGAGAACCGGTTTTTAAACTGAACTGGTTTTAAAGAGTATTCTAAAGTCTTTATTTACACACGGAATGTACTTTTAAACCAGTACCTTCGCGCCATAATTTTTTTTCCTTTTGAAAGTTGCCCTCCGCTATATACTTCAAATACTGCTGTTGGCATTATGCCTGATAGGATTATCGTATCTATCATTTCAATTGGGAACTGTTACCAACTCGCTTTTGCTTTATCTGCCGCTCGTAATCGGCATTGTGCTTGTGCATTGGTTTGGTTGGCGCATTATCCCTGTTTTATTAATAAATGGTTTCGTTACACTTATGATCTGGGGTGTAACCCACTTTGATCTCAAACTTATCTTAATCTCCACACATGAAGCTGTGGTTGCCCTGGTATCGTGGCTTTTTGTTACCCGCATTTTTCCGGTGGCTAACACACCCCGGTTAGGCAACACCAACGCCTTTATCATTTTTGTAATCTGCGGAATTGTTATTCCCATCACCATTAACTCGGCATATGTTTATCACTATAGTTTCGTTAACGGAAATCTGGACCAGGTTGCGCTTTATTGGCTATCCGATTTTATAACTATTCTGCCCATTTCAACAGCACTTTTGTACTTTGCAGATTTTAATACCACCACACATAATTTTTCCTTTTCAGGCAGGTTAAAACCCAGGGTAATATTTGAACTACTTTTGCTAAGTATTCTTTTTCTTTTGCTTTCGTTTCTATTTCCATTTGATAAGTATTGGTTCATTTACGGAATAGGTGCCACACTCTTCTCACTTCGTTGGGGCTTTGCGGCCGCTATTGTATTAAATGTAATCATCTTTCTGCTTAGCTACTTATTGCCGCTATTTGAGTTTGCATCTTCGCTCCTTATATCCAAAGGTTCTACACAGCATCTCAATGTGCATCTGGGCATGGGCACCATGATGTTTGTTTCGCTGTTGGTTGGACGTGTGGTTACCGATTTGAATAAAACTAAAAAGAAACTAAAAGACGAAAAAGAAAGAGTTGATAAAATTAATCGCGAACTTCAACAAGCTAATCAGGAACTTGACCGGTTTGTTTACAGTGTTTCGCACGACCTGAGTGCACCTTTAAAATCAATTAAAGGACTTGTACACATTGGCAAGGTTGATCTGGCCAATACAGCCGATTACCTGGATAAGATCGATAAAAGTGTAAACCGCCTGGAAGGTTTTATAAACGAAGTACTGGATTACTCGCGCACCAATCGTAAAAATCCGGAACCGGAAGTAATTATTTTGCAAGAACTTATAGACGATATCAAGTCAAAGTTCGAATACATGGATGGCTTTGAAAAAATTGATTTCCGGTGTGCGTTAACCTTAGAACAGGTTGTGGCCGATCGAGTATTGCTGCGTATAGCGCTGGGTAACCTTATTTCAAATGCAATTAAATACCAGCAGCAATACAAAGATCACAAACCTCTTATCTGGTTCCGTTCATTCCGGGTTGCTGAAACCATTACAATTGAAGTAGCTGACAACGGAGAAGGAATACGGGAAGAATACCTCGACAAACTATTTAACATGTTTTACCGCGGTACAGCCACATCCACAGGCTCAGGACTAGGACTCTACATTGCACGTGAGGCCATCCAAAAACTGGGTGGTAAAATTTACGTGCAATCCAAATGGGGTATAGGATCAACCTTTGGGGTTCAACTGCCAGTACCGCCTTCAAAATAAAATCAATCCCATCCGTTTTCGGTCAAGCCGGTTACTGGCGGGTTAATAGTGGTGCTAAAGGATAATACGTTTCTACCAGATGTTGTACATTTAAGTCCTCAACCAAATTTTATGAAAAAACTATTTTACTTCACAACCATTGTATTATTGGGCATGGTTGTAAGTGCATGCAATCCTGCAAAGGAGACCCAAGCAATTATTACCCCGCCTGTTGCCGACAAACAAGCAGATACGCTTACCGGAAACAGAATTGACAACTATTACTGGATGAAACTTTCGGATGAGCAGAAAAATGCCGAGCAGAAAGACGAACAAACTCAAAAAGTTATCAATTACCTGACAGCCGAAAACGACTATTTAAAAGCATCATTAAAACACACTGAAGCATTACAAGAAAAAATTTACAACGAAATTATCGGGCGCATTAAGCAAACCGATGAATCGGTGCCCTACAAAGACAATGGCTATTGGTATTACACCCGTTATGAACAAGGTCAGGAATATCCGATCTATTGTCGCAAAAAAGAAACCCTTGAAGCAGCCGAAGAAATTCTGTTAAATGTAAATGATATGGCGAAAGGCCATAGTTATTACTCGATTACTGGATTAAGCGTAAGCGAAGACAATAATTTTTTGGCTTATGCCGAAGACTCCGTAAGCCGCAGACGCTACACCGTTTATATTAAAGATTTACGCACTGGTAAACTGGTTGAAGAACCTGTACCCAATACGGAAGGACAAGTAACGTGGGCTAATGATAACAAAACATATTTTTACACACGCAAAGATTCTGTTACCCTTCGCTCGCGCTGGATCATCCGGCATAAAGTAGGCACTTCCTTCAAAAATGATCCTATCGTATCAGAAGAAGCCGATGAAACTTTTTATACCGGAATTTATAAAACCAAATCGAAAAAGTATTTGGTAATCTGGGCAGGCAGCACGCTTACCAACCATTACCAGATATTGGATGCCAACAATCCCGAAGGAAAATTCAAAGAATTTACACCCCGCGAACGTGGCCTGGAATATTCTATCGACCACTATGCAGATAAGTTTTATATAGTAACCAATTTGGATGCGCAGAACTTCCGGTTAATGGAAACACCCGTAGCAAAAACGGCTAAAGCAAACTGGAAAGAAAAAATTGCACATCGTAAAGATACCCTGCTGCAAGGCATTGAAATTTTTAAAGACTATCTGGTATTGAGTGAACGTGCTAATGCAAATACATTAATGCGCATTATCGATCAGAAGACTGACAAAAAACACTATCTCGATTTTGGTGAACAAGCTTACACCACCTATCCTTCTGTTAATCTTGATTTTGATACAGAGTTGCTGCGCTATGGGTATACTTCGCTTGCCACACCCAGTTCTACGTACGATTATAACATGCGTACCCGCGAGCGTAAACTGTTAAAACAGCAGGAAGTTGTTGGCGGCCATAATCCTGCCGACTTTGTAACCGAACGGCAATGGGCTACAGCCGATGACGGCACACGCATTCCCATGTCGATTGTATATAAGAAGGGCATAGAAAAAAACGGTACCAATCCTACACTGCTTTATGGATATGGTTCTTACGGAGCCAGCATGAGTCCAACCTTCTCCTCCACGCGCCTCAGTCTTTTAAATCGTGGTTTTGTTTATGCCATTGCGCACATTCGCGGGGGGCAGGAAATGGGCCGCCAATGGTATGAAGATGGTAAGATGTTCAAAAAGAAAAACACCTTTACCGATTTTATCGATTGCGCTGAATACCTGATTGAAGAAAAATATACTACACCCGAAAAATTGTTTGCATCGGGTGGTAGTGCCGGTGGCTTGCTAATGGGTGCAGTTGTTAACATGCGCCCCGATTTATTTAAAGGTGTAATTGCAGCCGTTCCCTTTGTAGATGTGGTTACAACCATGTTGGATGAAAGCATTCCATTAACTACAGGCGAGTTTGATGAATGGGGTAATCCTAAAAATCCAGAATCGTATATGTACATGTTGGAGTACTCACCGTACGATCAGGTAAAACCACAAGATTATCCAAACATGTTGGTTACAACCGGCTTTCACGATAGCCAGGTACAATATTGGGAACCAGCCAAATGGGTTGCCAAATTGCGCGAACTAAAAACCGATAACAACAAATTATTACTTCGCACCAATATGGAAACCGGCCACGGTGGCACCACAGGTCGCTTTAAAGTATATCGAGAAACAGCACAAGAGTACGCTTTTTTAATAGACCTGGCGGGAATTAAGGAGTAAGCAGCGTTTTATTAATCTGCTTCACCAACCCCGGACCTTCGTAAATAAAGCCGGTGTAGATCTGAACCAGATCGGCACCGGCTTTTAGTTTTTCAATTGCATCATGCGCATTCATAATACCACCCACCCCAATAATCGGGTATGCCGGCCCTAATTGTTTACGTAAAAAAGAAATCACTTCTGTAGCGCGATTGGTTAATGGCTTGCCGCTTAAGCCACCATTTCCAATTGCTGTAACTTCACTTTCGGCTGTAGTTAATCCTGCACGACTGATCGTTGTATTGGTGGCAATTACCCCATCTGTTTTTGTTTCTTTCAGAATTTCAACTACATCGTTTAGCTGTGCTTCATTCAGATCGGGCGCAATCTTTAAAAGTACGGGTTTGTATTTTGGTTTTGATTTGCTGAGTTCGATAACATCACTTAATAATTTTCGTAGCGGTTCTTTTTCTTGTAATTCGCGCAGGCCCGGAGTGTTAGGTGAGCTTACATTTAATACAAAATAATCTACGTAAGGATAGAGTGTTTCAAAACAGGTATTGTAATCTTCAAAGGCTTTATCGTTTGGTGTTACTTTATTCTTACCGATATTTCCCCCTACAATCACTTTAGATTTTCTGCTTTTTAAGCGCGCTACTGCGGCATGCACACCACCATTGTTAAAGCCCATGCGATTTATTAACCCTTTATCTTTCAGTAACCGAAAAAGCCGGGGTTTATCATTGCCGGGTTGAGGTTGAGGAGTAAGCGTTCCGATCTCAATAAATCCAAAACCAAACGTGGCTAACGCATCAATCAGCCTGGCATCTTTATCGAACCCGGCCGCCAGGCCAACCGGATTTGGAAACGTTATTCCCAAAATTGTTTTACTGAGTTGTGGGTGCTTAACTTCAAAAATCAATTTAAGCAGTGCTTGTACTCCCGGTATTTTTCCGGCTATACTTAAGAAAGAAAATGTAAAATGATGAATAGATTCGGGGGCAAACAAAAAAAGGAAAGGCCGCAGAAAAGATTTATACATACTACTGCTTCTTTTTCTTAACAGGCTTGCCGAATTGTTTAAATCCACGTTGTACAATCTGCCCTATCAGACGCTCACCTCCGGCAGTACTCATATTAGTAGTAGAGTTGATGCGCCAAACCAAAAAACCTTTCCTGTCATTAAGATCAATTATCAGGCTGCCTTGCTGATAATCGCGAATAAAAGTACGATCGTTTGAGCCGGGTGTCATACCCATAGGCCCTAAGTTACCCATGTCGCTACGCGACAATGTGCCTACTACATACGATACCACAAGATCTGCAGCAGAATCCGCTTGCTTTAGTCCCTTCAAACTTAATTCGGTTGTAATTGCACCTGCAATCCAGCGCTTTATATCTTCATCCGATACCTGCTTCTGGTCTTTGGGGGTAATTACTTCTTCTTCGCCAAAGCGAAACGTTTTGTATTGCGAAAAGTCATGGCTTTTATCAAATTCTACTTTTATCTCCTGGGCTATTGCCGGGGTGAACAGTAAAATAGCTGAAACAAAAATCAAATAGTAACGCATAGCACAAAGGTACTGATTGTTTTCTTAAACAAGATAGCATGATCAACTGCGCGGATGAAACTCCTGAATTACCTGGCGCAGGTAATCGCGATCCAGGTGGGTATAAATTTCAGTTGTAGTAATCGATTCGTGGCCCAGCATCTCTTGTACCGCCCGCAAATCGGCTCCACCTTCAATAAGATGTGTAGCAAACGAATGCCGGAAGGTATGCGGGCTAATCGTTTTTTTTAATCCAATCTTTGAAGCCAGGGATTTAATAATTAAAAACACCATCACCCGGGTAAGTTTTTTTCCCCTGCGGTTTAAAAACACATAGCTTTCAAAACCTTTTTGAACTGGTATATGCACGCGCACATCTTCCAAATAAATTTTTAAGTATTTCATTGCATCGCGGCCAACAGGTACCAATCGCTCTTTGTTTCCCTTTCCAATCACTCGCAAAAAACCAATATCGAAATACAAATTTGCCAGTTTTAAATCTACCAATTCGGATACCCGCAACCCAGAACTGTATAGCACTTCCAGCATGGCCCGGTTGCGCGCTCCCTCTGCAGCCGAATGATCAATTGCCTCAAAAATTTTTATAATGTCATCATATTCCAATGTATCAGGCAACTTGCGACCTAGCTTCGGGCCTTCAATTAAAGCAGTAGGATCTTTCTCTATCAGTTCTTCGAACAATAAAAATTTATAAAACGCCTTAATACCCGATAGAATTCGTGCCTGGCTAAAAGCACTCATACCCAACTCGTTTATAAACTGCAGAAAGGCCTGCAGATGCTTACTCGTAATAGCAAGTGGACTTATTCCGGAATAGTTCTGTAAACTAAACTGCGCCAGTTTCTCCACATCGCGCACGTATGCTTCAATTGAATTAATGGAGAGCGATCGTTCCAACTTTAGGTAGGTAGCAAATTGTTTGATATGATTTTCCCAGTTCTTCACTGCACAAATGTGCAAATTATTTAACCTTGATTATACGTAGTAAATTACCCCGGTTGTCCGTAAAAATTCGTATTCCGCAAAGAAGGAATTAATTTGCACAAGGTTAATTTTTGAAGATTGGATTTTTTTAATGCACAATCTCAGTTTACCTTCGAAACATGAAGTTATTGATCCTGAACGGCCCCAACCTGAACTTATTAGGCAAACGCGAACCCGAAACGTATGGCAATACTTCGTTCGAAAATTTTTTGAACACATTGAAGTCTCGCTTTTCGCAAATTGATCTGGAATATTATCAATCTAACATAGAAGGTGAACTGATTAATAAATTGCACCAGGCAGGGTTTACTTACGATGGTATTATTTTAAATGCCGGAGCTTATACACACACTTCGGTTGGCTTGCACGATGCCATTGCAGCCATTACAACACCTGTTGTGGAAGTACACATTTCTAATATTTATGCACGCGAAGAATTCCGGCACAAAAGTTTAATTACCGCTAAATGTGCTGGCCTGATTACGGGTTTTGGTATGGAAGGTTATGCTTTGGCCATTCAGTTTTTCCTCAATAAAAAAGCCCACTGATTGGCAGCGGGCTTCTACTTAAATCAATATAACATTACTTCGGGCCATCGGCTGAATCGCTTCCTCCCTGGCTGGGCTTGGGTGTCCAGCTTCCTTCAAACTTAAATTTCAGTTTTCCTTGCCAATCGCTGCTGTAAAATGCCACGCGGTTTACGGTTGCATTTACTTCACTTTGATCAAGACCTGCCGCCTCGCGCAAAAACATGACGTACGTCCAATCATTCTTTTTGCAAATCCACGAACCATACAACGAGTGGTTGATCTCCAGCAAATTCAAACAAAAATTTTCAATGTTTTTATCGGGCATTACCAGCAATGGGCTCATCACCTGAAAGTACCAGGTATCTGGCCTGTCGGGGAAGTTAAATACATCGAACCAAACAGTTGCTCCTTTATAGATGATTGACCACTGGCCCGGCTTTTGGCCACGACAGGCAGCAGGATCAACTCCCAGGCCACGAATGCAGTTTTCTACTAATTCTGCAGTTTTGTTAAAATCCATAGTTTTTGGGTGTTTAGAATGGTAAAAGATTTCAAAAACGCTAACGGGAGTTTACTTCACGTTCCTTAAACTTTTAGGGCAAGGGTACCAAAAATGCAACGATTTAAAGATTGTAAAACTCCCGGTTATCAAGGTAATAGAAATGAATAATTACGCATAATGCCCGGCATTATTTTTTTGTTGACTCTGGCAGCTTGGTTCATTCATGCTACTGATCAGAATTCGGTTAAAACTAAATTTTCGATGCTTTTATAATGGGGGTAAATGGTAAGATGCTTTTTCCGAACGGTTTCAAATAGCAGTTGCCGTAGTTCGTTCAGATTTTTCTTACTGGTAGCAGAAATAAAAACCACGTGTTCGAATCCATGTTGCCGGTAATACCCCTTTAGCTCATCGGTATTTACTTCTGCGTTTTGCAGTAAGTCTATTTTATTCAATACCAGAATAGAGGGAATATTGCCCGCTCCTAACTCGGCAAGTGTATTCTTTACCACTTCAATCTGATTATCGTGGTAAGGGTGGGCCGCATCTACCACGTGAAGCAAAAGGTCTGCTTCGCGCACTTCATCTAATGTGGATTTGAATGATTCAATTAAATGATGCGGAAGTTTACGAATGAACCCAACCGTATCCGAAAGCAAAAACGGAATATCGCCCAACACAACCTTGCGTACCGTAGCATCTACGGTAGCAAACAATTTATTCTCGGCTTTAACCTCCGATTTTGAAAGCAGATTCATAAGCGTGGACTTGCCCACGTTGGTATAGCCCACTAAAGCTACCCGCACCACGTTGCTGCGCGACTTGCGCTGCGTTTTACGTTGCTTATCGATTTTATCCAATTCATCCTTTAGCAATGAAATGCGATACCGGATATTTCTACGGTCGGTTTCAATCTCGCGTTCACCGGCACCACCCCGGGTTCCGGTTCCTCCACGTTGCCGTTCTAAGTGCGTCCACATGCGGGTAAGCCGGGGTAGCAAATATTGATTCATCGCCAATTCTACCTGCGCCCGCGATTGAGCTGTTTGTGCTCGCATAGAAAAAATATCGAGTATAAGTAAACTCCGGTCGTACACCCTGCATTTTACTTCCCGTTCGGGTGTGTTCAGTTCTTTTTCGATGTTACGAAGTTGCGAGGGGCTCAAATCATCATCAAAAATTACATTTACTACCTGGTGTGCAACTACAAAATCCTTTATTTCGGCCAGTTTTCCTTTGCCCACAAATGTGCGCACTTCGGGTTGCGGCAGTTTTTGTATAAACTGTTGCAGGGTTTCAATACCGGCTGTTTCAGCTAAAAAGGCTAATTCATCTAAATGCTCGCGTGTTATTTCAGAATCTTTATCGGCCAATGCTACCAAAACTGCTTTCGTCATACTTTATCGTTAAACTGTTTAAAAAATTTACTTCCTCAAGCCCCGGTTACTTTCCAAGCTTTTTCAGAATCTGATGTAAGATATTTGTAATATTTTTAAGAATTTAGCACAATTTAAAGCCTAAGCCACAATCTGATACCGGATGTTAGCCGGAAATTGGTTATGAAAGTTGCAATAGTATTAAACACATCCTGGAACATCTACAATTTCCGGTTGAATTTTGTTCGCGCCCTACTTGCTAAAGGTTATAGTGTACATACCATTGCCCCGCATGATAATTATACCCACTATCTGCAGGAATTAGGCTGTATTCATCACGATGTAAAAATGGATAGCCGTGGTGCCAATCCAATTAAAGACCTGGGGCTGATGTTTGAACTGTGGGCGATTTACCGGAAAATACGCCCGGATATTATCCTTCACTATACTATCAAACCTAATGTTTACGGCACACTGGCTGCAACTCTGCTGCGCATTCCTACCGTTAATAATGTGTGTGGATTGGGTACCGTTTTCCTCAAGAGTAACCTTGTTTCGGCATTTGCCATGATGCTGTACAAGTTGGCCTTTCGCTTTCCGCGAAAAGTATTTTTTCAAAACCCCGATGATCTGGCCTTATTTCTTAACAAGAACCTGATTCCGGCTAAGTCGGCCGATTTAATTCCGGGGTCTGGTATTGATCTGAGTCATTTTACACCTGCTGCATTTAAACGAAACGAAACTTTTACTTTTCTGTTAATCTCGCGCCTGATAACGGATAAAGGCGTGATGGAATTTGTGGAGGCCGTTAAGAAACTAAAACAAAAAGGTGTTGCAGCCCGCTTTCAGATTTTGGGAGCCAAAGATCCGGAACATGCACGCGGCATTAAACTTTCTGTAATTGACCACTGGATAAAATCCGGAACCATTGAATACCTGGGCACCTCTGATGATGTTCGCAACTTTATAAACCAGGCCGATTGCGTGGTTCTACCCTCCTACCGCGAAGGAACGCCACGCACACTATTGGAAGCCGCCAGTTCAGCTAAACCCATTGTAACTACTGATGTGCCCGGTTGCCACCATGTTGTACAAGACAATTACAACGGGCTGCTTTGCAAAATAAAAAGTGCTGACGACCTGGCGCTGAAGATGGAAACCATGCTTACGCTCGATAATACCACCCTTAAAAAATTTGGCGAAAACGGTCGCAAGAAAATCGAGATTGAATTCGATGAAAAAATTGTGATTACCAAATACTTACAGGAGATAGAACAATTGCAGCCCGCCTAACCGGCCCACGCGCTGCATATTGATAAAATCTGTAATTTCACCGGTTCAAACTTATAGTTGTGCGGTTTCTGATCCTTGTTTTCAGCGTTTTGCTAATAGCCTGCGGTTCATACAAGCAAAACATCATGTTTAAATCCACTAATGGGCAGGTGCCTGAACAGGTAAAACATGAAATGGCTGTTGCCGAATTGAATTACAAAATCCGCAGAAACGATCAACTCACCCTTACACTTTTTTCAAACGATGGCGAAAAGTTGATTGATCCAAACCCAGAGTTAACTTCTACCAACACCACATCAGAAAAAACAACTTCAAACGGGCCCATTTATGTTGTAGATATCGCCGGTGTGGTTCGATTACCCATGGTAGGTGAAATAAACCTGGAGAACCTAACCTTGCGCCAGGCCGAAGAAGTTTTACAAAAAGAATACGCTCGCTTTTTTAAGGGCCCTTATGTGCACCTTACTTGTGTGAATAAGCGCGTTGTATTATTAGGAGCAGTAGGTGGCCAGGTAGTGCCCCTGGAAAACGATAACATGAAACTGCTGGAAGTGCTGGCATTAGCGAAAGGATTGACAAACGATGCCAAAGCCGGAAACATAAAAATTATAAGAGGCGAACAAATTTTTGAAGTTGATTTAAGCACTATACAAGGTGTAAAAGATGGCAACCTGACAGTTGTATCGGGTGATGTAGTGTATGTAGAGCCCGTTCGCAGACCATTTACCGAGGGCTTACGCGATAACGGTGCCATCTTAAGTTTGCTGGTTAGCCTGGCCACATTGGTTGTTGTTATTTATAACAGTCGTTAATGCAACAAATTCCAAAAGACATAACGCTTACCGAAGTTCAATCGATAGACACTGAAAAGTTAGCAGCTGTATTTCGTAAAAACCTGATTTGGGTAATCCTGATTTTTGTTGCCGCCAACCTTGCAGCATACCTAACCATCCGTTATACAAAAGACCTGTTTGAGTCGGAGTCGGAAATGAAACTCGACATTAAGCGCGATGCCTCCGAACTAGGAATTAAAACGTATATCGAAGATCAAAACATGAATGTAGTTTCCGGTGAGATCGAACAAATCAAATCCAAACTATTTTTTAACAAAGTACTCGATTCGCTTGATCTTTCGGTTAGCTACTACAGTTTGGGCAAAGTACTTACCGATGAAATGTATAAACGTTCATCATTTGAAGTCAAACCCGCTCACATCCATCCCGATCATTACGATCAACCCATTTTTATCGATTTTAAAACCAACAACGAGTTTACCCTGCGCGTGGGCGATTCGGGGCCCTCGGTTAATGGAACATTTGGCCAACCGGTTGAACTTCACAAATCTGTTGTAACCATATTTAAAACACCTTACTTTATCGAAAACGATGGTAATACCTATTATTTTACTTTAAACAGCCGCAAAAGTCTGATCAATTATCTTTCTAAAAATATCCAGGTTGATCCACTTAACTACAATGCCAATACCATCCGGGTTTCCTTTCGCGATCATAATGCCCTGAAAGCATTTGATGTCGTAAATAAGATTGATTCACTTTACATCAGCTACAGCAACCAGCAAAAAAATCTGGCTAACAAACAAAAAATAGATTGGCTTAACAATGAATTGGTTCAGGTAGAAAAAAAGATGGAAGGTTACGAGGATTACTTCGAAAACTTTACACTTCAAAATAAAAGCAGCGACCTTACTCTTGATCTTAAAAAAACAATCGCGTCTATTCATGTAATTGATTCGCAACGCTACAGTTTAAGCAAGCAGTTAACCGACCTGAATACGCTAATGGATTTGGTGGCAACAGATGATTTTACAGCAGGCAACAGAGGCCACAAGTTACCAAACACTGTAAGCCAACGGTTGGAAGACCTTTTCAAACTGGCGCGCGAGCGCGACAAGCTTGCCCTTGCCTACAATGAAAATACGTTTGCCTTCCGGCAGAAGGAGAAGGAGGTTTCACTTTTAAAAGATGAATTGTACAAGCAATTAAGTGCACTCAAGAAAGAATGGCTTGCCGATATGGCCGAACTAAGTAAACGAAAAGAAAAACTGGAACGTGCTTTTGCCGAAATGCCCGACAAAAACACGCAGTTCTCAAAAAATCAACGCTATTATAAACTTTACGAAGAGTTTTATTTAACCATGATGCAATCCAAAGCTGAGTTTGAAATTGCACAAGCCGGCAGTACACCCGATTTTAAAATTCTATCACCAGCCACCTTACCGGTTACACCCATTTCGCCAAGTAAAATTATGGTGTTGGGTATCGGTTTTGTAGCAGGCATTGTGTTAAGTATCTTTTTTATCGGGGTGGTGTATGTAGTCAACAATAAAATTACAAGTATAAAAGAAGTAGAGCGTGGCATTAACCTGCCAATGCTCGGAGCCATTCCCGCATCCAACCATATTGCTCAATCGCTCTTTCATGTAATCGATAATCCCAAGTCAATTGTTAGCGAGGCCATTCGCACCCTTCGCACCAATCTGGAGTTTTTTAACACTGGCGAGAAAAGCAAAGTGATCACCATTAC
This sequence comes from Cyclobacteriaceae bacterium, assembly GCA_019638395.1. GTDB lineage: Bacteria > Bacteroidota > Bacteroidia > Cytophagales > Cyclobacteriaceae > ELB16-189. Next base: position 120,994 of record JAHBTX010000003.1, on the reverse strand, counting down.
TTCCACCATATCGGGCGAAGGAAAATCTTTTCTGGCTATGAATCTGGGTGGTGTTCTGGCATTATCGCGTAAGCGGGTGGTTTTAGTTGACCTGGACATGCGCAAACCCAAATCAGAAAAGTATCCAACCGGCAACGATTCGCCTATGGGTATGAGTACCATTCTGATTAAGAAAAACAAGTGGCAGGAATGCGTAGTAAAAACATCGCTCGAAAATTTCGATTTTATACCTTCCGGTCCACACCCACCTAATCCTTCCGAGCTTTTGTTAAATGGTGAGTTCTCAGATTTTCTGGAAGAACTTCGTGCCGCCTATGATTATGTAGTAATTGATACACCACCGGTTGGCCTTGTAACAGACGGGGTAATGGCCATGAAGCGTTCCGACCTATCCATTTATGTTTTTAGGGCTAACTATTCGCGTAAAGATTTTATGCAAAACCTGGTGCGCATAGTTACATTGAATAAATTAACACACGTGTCGTCTGTATTAAATGCCATTCCGCTAAATGGTAAATATTATGGTTACGGCTATTATGAAGACAAGACCCCGAGAATGAGGCGTTGGACAAAAATAGTAGGGTTAAAGTGATTTCATTTTTCAGAGCAAAACCTGCCCCAATTTTAAATCCACTAAAGGTCGATATACACTCGCACCTGTTGGCTGCACTGGACGATGGTGTAAAATCGCATACCGAAGCAATAGAAATTATTAGTCGGTTTTACCAATTAGGCTATACGCGATTGATTACAACACCGCACATCATGAGCGATACATACCGCAACACACCCACAGGCATAACTGAAAAATTACAAGAATTACAGCAGGAAGTAACTGAAGCCGGCATACCGATACAAGTGGAAGCGGCTGCTGAGTACTATTTAGACGAAAGCGTATTAGCGTTAATCGATTCAGATTTACCACTTCTTACTTTTTCTGGTTCATATTTTTTGTTCGAAACTAATTTTTACTCTGAGCCCTTTCAGCTAAACGATTTTATTTTTAAAAGTCTTACCAAAGGCTACAAACCAGTATTAGCCCACCCGGAGCGCTACGCGTACATGACCCTTGAAAAAGCAGAAGAACTGTATCATCGCGGGGTATTACTGCAAATCAATTCGCTTTCGCTGATTGGTTTTTATGGTAAACCCATTCAAAAACTTGCTCAAAAACTAATCGAACAAAAGTGGGTGCATTTAGTAGGCAGCGATTGCCATAACCTGTTGCAGGTTCAACTGCAAACCGAACTTATGCAAAACAAGTACTACCGAAAAGCATTAGATTTACCATTGCTGAATAACCAACTATGATTGCCATTACCGGTGCAAACGGATTATTGGGCAGTTATATACTGCGCAAACTGGTAGCTGAAAAAGTACCGGTTATTGCATTGTGTAGAAACAATAGCGATCGCAAATTGGTAACTGATATTAAAGATATTACCTGGCGCAATGCCGATGTAACCGATCCGGTTTCGTTAGAAGACGCACTGCAGGGCGCAACTACTGTAATACATACGGCCGCACTGGTAACATTCAATCCACGCTTGCGCGATAAAATGATGCAGGTAAACATCGGAGGTACGCGCCATGTGGTAGATGCCTGTCTTGCATTAAAAATCCCTAATTTGATTCACATCAGTTCGGTAGCCGCATTGGGGCGTAAAAGCGGTGTACCGCGCATCGATGAAAACACACACTGGGTAGATAGCAACCTGAATACGGATTATGCTATATCAAAAAGATTAGCCGAACTGGAGGTATGGCGCGGAGCCGAAGAAGGACTTGCAGTAAATGTTATTAATCCATCGGTTATTCTGGCTCCTGCCGATTGGGAGAAAAGCAGTGCTCGCTTATTTCAATATGTGTGGCAAGAAAAAAAATTTTACACCGATACCCATATTAACTATGTGGATGTGCGCGATGTGGTTGCCGTAATCTGGAAATTACTTGAACATAAAATCAGCCATCAGCAATTTATAGTAAATGCCGGCAGTGCTTCGGTAAAAAATCTTTTCGACCTGATGGCCCTTAACTTTAAGCGTAAAGCACCTTCTATAAAAGTTTCAACTGGCTGGGTAAAATGGCTTGCCTGGGCCGATGAGTTGCGAAGTAGAATAACCGGAAGCGAACCGATGATTACCCGGCAATCGGCCCGCGTTACCAAAGAGAATTTCTTTTTTGCCAACGATAAAGTGAAGCACGAACTGGGAATTTCCTTTAGCACCGCAGAAGAAACCATTGCATGGTGCTGCCAGCAGTATTTGTACGCATATAACACAAACAATCAAGACCTACAAGGTTGACCCGGGATAATTATTACCCGAAATTTGACCTTTAGAATTTTAGGAAAACCTAAATTTTTCTACCTTAGAAAAACCTTTTAGCGGATGGCCCAGGAATTCAGAAAGCGACAGGAAGAGGAGGAGTTAATCAGGCGATACGAAGAAAATCTAAAACACAATCAAAGCGAGTTCTTTGATGTAGATTCCTACGAAACAATTATTGGCTATTACTTAGAAAAGAGCAAATTTAAACGGGCACTTACAGCCGTTGAACGTGCCATCGATCAATATCCTTACTCAACCGAGCTTTTTACTGTAAAGGCACAGGTTTTAACTAACCTGGAGCGCTACGATGAAGCACTTGACTTGTTAGAACGTTCGCGCAACCTTCATCCTTTCGATCTTGAAATCTATCTCTCCATCGGTTCGATTTTATCACTTCAGGGAAAGTACGATGCTGCCATTGCGCTTTATGAAGAAACATTAGCCTTTGCAGAAGACGAAAAAGATGAGATTTACTATAACATCGGGCTGGCTTATCAAAGCATGGAAAAATACGAACAGGCCATTGAAATGTATAAGCAGTCCATTGAGATAAACCTGAGCCATGAAGGTTCGCTTTATGAATTGGCTTTCTGCCTGGATGTTGTGGGTCAATTAGAAGGCAGCCTCTCCTACTACAAGAAGTTTATAGATGAAGATCCGTATTCCGCAGCCGCCTGGTATAACCTGGGCATTGTATGCAACAAGTTAGAAAGGTTTGAAGAAGCCATTGAAGCTTATGAGTTTGCCATTGCGATAGACGAAAATTTTGCTTCGGCTCATTTTAATATGGGCAACTCGTTTATGAACCTGGAGCTTTATGAAAAAGCTCTGGAAGAATTCAGAAAGACCATTGAAATAGAAGGCCCCAGCCCCGAAGTTTACTGCTGTATTGGTGCCGCTTATGAAAACATGCAGCAATACGAACTGGGCCTTAAATACTTTCAGAAGGCCTGCAAGCTCGATCCGTTATACGATGAAGCGTGGTTTGGTGCGGGCAGTTGCCTGGAGAAACAAGAGAAGTGGTATCAAGCCTTGCATTTTTTTAACAAGTCGATTAAAATTAATAGCCATAATCCTGAATACTGGAAAGCTGCTGCCCACGCTGAATTTAAAATCGGCAATACCATTTCAAGCATAAGCGCATACGAAGAAGCCAGTTTGTTAGGTCCGGACGATAAGGAAGTCTGGTTGAACTGGTCCTTTATTTATTACGAACAAGGCGAACATCAGAAAGCCATCGAAATATTGCTGCAAGGAATGGATGAACTTCCGGACGAACCGGAGTTTTTCTATCGCATGACTATTTACCTGATTGAGGCCGGGCAATTTAAGGAAGCCATGAACTACCTTGAAAATGCTTTGATACTCGATTTTAAAGGACATGAAGTGTTGTTCGATTTTTTTCCGAAACTTGAAACTCAGAAGGCACTTCAAAAAATTATCGACCAGTTTAGAAAGGAAAACCCTTAATGAATTACACCATTAAAAATTTACCCGAGCGCACTACCAAACCCCGCCAAATGGGTTTTACCATGGCTATGGACAAAGGCCTGAGTGTGCGCGAAGCCGAAGACTTTGTAAGTATTGCGGCCGATCACGTTGATATTGTAAAACTAGGCTGGGCTACTTCGTATGTAACGCCCAATCTGAAAGACAAGCTTAAAGTTTATAAAGATGCTGGCATACCGTGCTATTTTGGTGGCACCCTGTTCGAAGCATTTATAATTCGAGATCAGTTTGACGATTACCGGAAAGTATTAGATAAATTTAATATGTCGTTTGCTGAAGTTTCAGATGGCTCAATTGATCTGGATCACGACAAAAAATTAGATTACATCAAGAAACTATCCGAGCAGGTTACAGTATTATCAGAAGTAGGCTCAAAAGATGCCGACAAAATTATTCCACCCTACCAGTGGATTGATTTGATGCAATCGGAATTAGATGCCGGTGCGTGGAAAGTAATTGGCGAAGCACGCGAAGGTGGAAACGTAGGCTTGTTCCGCAGCAGCGGAGAAGTACGCAGTGGGTTGGTGCAGGAAATTCTCACCAAAATTCCATTCGAAAAAATTATCTGGGAGGCACCTCAAAAAGCACAACAAGTTTGGTTTATCAAACTGTTGGGTGCCAATGTAAACCTGGGTAACATTGCCCCTAACGAAATCATACCATTGGAAACAATCCGATTGGGGTTACGTGGCGATACGTTTTTACATTTTTTGGGCCTGGAGCGTAGAAAAGATAATACCGCCCCACCTTTCTATGCAGATTAATTAAGGACTTTGAGAACTACGAAAGACTACCTCTTACTTTTCGTTAAAGGCATTTGCATGGGTGCGGCCGATGTGGTACCGGGTGTATCCGGAGGAACAGTTGCTTTTATTACCGGTATTTACGAAGAACTGATTCAGTCAATCAAATCAATTAATGTTGCAGCGCTCCGGCTATTGCTAAAATTTCAAATTGCCGAATTCTGGAAACTGATCAATGGAAATTTCCTCGTTACCCTCATAGCCGGAATTTTTGTAAGCCTGCTCTCCATCGCTAAACTAATGATCTATCTGTTAGCGCAGCACCCCATTATTATCTGGTCATTCTTTTTCGGACTTATTCTTATTTCCACACCGCTTATACTACGCGATATTAAGAAATGGAGTATAGCACCGGTATTTGCATTTTTAACCGGGGCTGCCCTGGCCTATTGGATCTCCATCGTATCGCCTGCAGAAACTCCATCGCATCCGTTTTTTATTTTTTGTTGTGGCGCAGTTGCCATTTGTGCTATGATATTACCCGGTATTTCAGGTGCATTTATTTTGTTGTTGTTAGGCAAATATGAGTACATGATAACCGCCCTAACTAATTTCAACCTTCCGATAGTACTTGTATTTATTGCAGGTTGTATAATAGGTTTGCTTGGATTTTCACACCTGTTAAACTGGATACTAAAAAATTTCAGATTTATTACTCTTGCCTTGTTAGCAGGTTTTATGTTAGGTTCATTAAATAAAGTTTGGCCCTGGAAAGAAGTAGTATCTTATCGGTTAAACCATGCCGGCCAGCAAGTACCCGCTTTTGACAGAAGTATTGCCCCGTGGGATTACCTGACACTTACCGGACAAGATCCACAAATACTTAAAGCTGTTTTATTTGCGATGCTGGGAATTATACTCGTAATCGGAATAGAAAAAACAGCATCTTACTTAAAGACAAAATCATAACCCACCATGGAAAAGAAATTTGGCCTGATAGGCGCAACCGTAAGTCATTCATTTTCGAAATCGTATTTCGATGAAAAATTTTTTCGTGAGGGCCTGCGCGATTATCATTATGATTTATACTCGCTACCTACTATTGACGATCTGAAAAAACTGCTGGAAGAAAACCCGGAGTTAGCAGGCCTGAATGTAACGATTCCCTATAAAGAGCAGGTATTAAAATTTTTGAGCGATATAGATACCGATGCAAAAAAAATCGGGGCCGTAAACGTTATTAAGATTGAAGGCGGTAAACTGAAAGGTTTTAATACCGATAGCGGAGCATTTTATGAGTCGCTTGAAAAATGGTATCCGCGCACGGAAAATTCAAAGGCATTAATTCTTGGAACGGGGGGCTCGGCCAAAGCCGTACAACAAGCACTTATTAAATTGAATATTCCCTACGAAATGGTTTCGCGCGAAGCTGCCAAAGGGCAGCACACATATGAAAGCCTGCAAAAAGATGGTAGCCCGATCTCTAAGTCAAACCTGATTATTAATACCAGCCCATTGGGTATGTCGCCCAATACCAATACGTTTCCACCTATCAACTACGATCTGCTTACATCCAATCATTATGTGTATGATCTGATTTACAACCCGGCTCGTACCATGTTTCTGCAAAAAGCAGAAATGCGCAATGCACACATTAAAAATGGTTTGGAAATGTTGCACATACAGGCTGAGAAATCGTGGGCAATCTGGAATAACTAACATTATTAATTGACAATGGGCAGTTGACAATCCCAATAGGTTGTCAATTGAATAATTGTCAACTGTCAATTATTCCAGTCTTCCTGCGAACAGACAAAGCCACTGACAACCCTATGTCAGTAGCGATTTTAAAACTGCAACTATTTACAGGCTAAATCAGTTAGGGCTTTTGAAATAACTGCCTTAGATTTACCTGTATGGATTTCATTCTCAACAGCGAGTATTTACCTACGGGCGACCAACCGCAGGCCATTAAAAAATTAGTGCAGGGCCTGCATGAAGGCGAAGCCCATCAAACGTTGTTGGGTGTAACCGGTTCGGGCAAAACATTTACCGTTGCCAACGTAGTAGCGCAGGTAAACCGGCCTACACTTGTACTCAGCCATAATAAAACGCTGGCTGCACAATTGTATGGCGAGTTCAAGCAATTCTTTCCGGAAAACGCTGTGGAGTATTTCATCTCATACTACGACTACTATCAGCCGGAAGCCTACATTCCTTCCTCCAATCTTTATATCGAGAAAGACCTTTCGATTAATGAAGAAATTGAAAAGTTGCGCCTAAGTGCCACTTCATCTTTATTGAGTGGCCGCAGAGATGTCCTGGTGGTAGCTTCCGTTTCGTGTATTTATGGTATTGGCAATCCGGAAGAGTTTGGTAAAAACCGTGTGCAGTTGCGTGTAGGCGAAATGATTCCGCGCAACAAACTTTTGTTTGCACTGGTTGATATACTTTACCACCGCACGGAAGCTGAATTTAAACGCGGTACCTTTCGCGTTAAGGGCGACACCGTAGATATTTTTTTGGCCTATGCCGATTATGCTTTGCGCATTTATTTTTTTGGCGATGAGATTGAAGCCATTCAATTAATTGATCCGATCTCAGGAAAAAAAATTGCCGATGAAAAGACTGCCGTAATCTTTCCAGCAAACTTATTTGTAACCGGAAAAGAACTACTACAAACTGCCATTCGCGAAATACAAGACGACATGGTGTTACAAGTAGAGATGTTTGAACAAGAACGAAAACACCTGGAAGCCAAGCGCCTGAAAGAACGAACCGAGTTTGATCTGGAAATGATGCGCGAACTTGGCTATTGCAGCGGTATTGAAAATTACTCGCGGTACTTCGACAGGCGTTCAGCCGGTGCACGACCATTTTGTTTGATTGATTATTTTCCCGATGATTTTTTATTGGTGATTGATGAAAGCCATGTAACCGTACCACAAGTGCGAGCCATGTGGGGTGGTGATCGTTCCCGAAAAGTTAACCTGGTAGATTATGGTTTTAGGTTACCTTCTGCTTTGGATAACCGGCCACTTACGTTTAACGAGTTTGAAGGTTTGGTAAACCAGGTAATTTATGTAAGTGCTACACCAGCTGAGTATGAATTACGCAAATCAGAAGGTGTAGTAATTGAACAACTTATTCGCCCCACCGGACTGCTCGATCCGCAAATTGATGTGCGGCCCAGCCGCAACCAGATAGATGATTTGTTTGAAGAAATTGACGAGCGTGTAAAAAAGAAAGAAAGAGTTCTGGTTACCACGCTTACCAAACGTATGGCCGAAGAACTAACCAAGTTTATGTCGAGGGCTGCGATCAAGTGCCGGTACATCCATTCAGAAGTTACAACGCTCGATCGTGTTGAAATTTTGCGCGAACTTCGGTTGGGAGTATTTGATGTATTGGTGGGCGTAAATCTATTGCGCGAAGGCCTGGATTTACCAGAGGTTTCGTTGGTAGCCATTATGGATGCCGATAAAGAGGGGTTTCTGCGTAATCAAAGATCGCTCGTACAAACTATTGGTCGTGCTGCACGAAACGAAAATGGCCGGGTGATTATGTATGCCGATACCATTACAGAATCCATGCAACTGGCTATTGATGAAACCAACAGGCGTAGAAAAATTCAACAGGATTATAATCTTGAACACGGAATAACACCCAGAACAGTTCTTAAGTCAAAAGATTCAATACTTGGTCAAACCAAAGTGGCCGATTCGAAGAAGACAACCAAGCGGTATTATATTGAGGAAGAGGAAAAATCGCTTGCAGCCGACCCGGTGGTTGCCTACTTAAGTAAACCAGAACTGGAAAAAATGGCTGACCGTACCCGCAAGGCTATGGAGAAGGCTGCTAAAGAATTGGAATTTATGGAAGCCGCACGCTTGCGCGATGAATACCTGGCGATTCAAAAATTATTAGAAGAAAAAAAGTAAATCACTATATGCGAAAAGTATATATCATCTTATCAATTTTAATATTGACTGTCGGAACTTTAAACGCTCAAAGTAGCAACGACATTTTAATTAGCAGTGGTTTTGATCTGATCAAGACCGACTATTCGCGTTTTGGTGACAAACTTCAGTTTGGTGCCGAAGCCAATTATTTTGTAGTTCGGCATTTTGCAGCTGGCGCGGGTTTAGAGTTATGGACACGCAACGCAAGTTCGTTCGCCATGGGCATGCGGTATTACCCACTTGATAATTTTTTTGTACGCTTTCGCGGATTAATTGGAGCCAACGATGTGGCGCTGGGCGGTGGTTGGTCTAAACCCATCACTGAAAAGTGGCGCTTTGAAGCCATAGGTGATTTTTACTTCGGGCAAACAGAATTTGGAATTCGTGCTGGTGTAGGATATGTAATCAAAAAATAAAAATTGCCGATACATACCAAATTGTTATCCTAAAATAGACTAAAAGTTCCAGCACTTATTATTTATGGCCGGCAGGATGATCAAGGAGAATCCACCTTTTATGTTCAAAAAGAATCGCTTCGAAATAGTCAGGTTTATGTTATTGAACAGTGTGGCCATGCCATTTTAGAAGAAAAGCCAGAAGTGTTTTTTAAAATACTAATGCCGTATGTCAAGAGTCGCCATAAAACTCAAAGACTATAGCAAGATTAAGCAGGGTAAAAAGACAAAATCCTGCACGTTACCGTGCAGGATTTTTTTTGAGAACCCAACTTATTTCTTCTCTGCTTCTTTTGCTTTCGCTTTTGCAAAATCTCCGGCCATTACAATCGAAATATCTTCGTAGCGAAGTGATTTTTTCATGGCTGCATTTACTTCAGCAAGCGTTAACGCCTGCACTTTCTTTTCAAGGGCTTCATCCCACTTAAAGTCGCGGCCGTTGTACAGGTAATTATTTAATACTGCAGCTATGGAGCCATCTTGTGCACGATTAATGGCGTTGCCTTGTACCCACCCCGACTTCGCTGCTGTTAGTTCTTCTTCGGTAAACCCTTCGTTGATCACTTTCATGATCTCTTCTTTGAATACTTCTTCCAGCTTAGTTCCGTTTTCCGGTGCATAAATCGCATAGGCGCTAAAGCTACCTACATTATCAAGTGTGCCCGCAAAAAAGTTAGAACCTACTCCATAACTCAACCCTTCTTTACCTCTGATTCTTGAAAAGAGTCGGGATGCGGTACCACCACCTAACATATAATGCCCAAGTACCAGTGCGGGGTAATCGGGATTTGAGTCTTTATACTCCCAACTGTATTGCGCTGTCATAAATGCATTCGCTTTGTCGGGTGTTTCCAACTTTTCGTTAATGGGCTGCACTTGTTTTATTTTTGCTTCCAGGCGTTTAAAGTTTGCAGCGCTTTTCCACGAACCAAATGCCTGTGTAATCAACCCACTCATTTCTGTTGCATCAAAATCACCTACCAGCGATAAGGTTGCATTGTTGGTACCGTAAAAATCCTTGTGAAATTTTTTTACATCTTCCAGTTTCAGATTTTTTATAGATTCGATGGATTCGTCAAAACTTTCGGCATAGCGGGGGTCGCCTTTAGGATAAGGCGAAGTATATTTCGATAGTCGTACCGAAGCGACAGCCGTTGGCTCTCTGCGCTGCGATTCAATACCCGCAATTGATTCACTCTTGAGTTTCTCAAATTCATCGGCCGGGAATGCAGGGTCTTTCAATATTTGCTCTACCAGCTTCACAACTTCGGCCAGGTTGGGTTTAGTTGTTTCTATGTTTACAGAAACCGATGTTGCGCCACCAAAGAAATTCACCCGGGCTTTCAATCTGTCGAATTCATCTTTAATTTGTTGCCGTGAAAGTTTGGTCGTACCCTTATCCAACATGCGGGCAGCATATTGGCCAGCCGTACCTTTGTTTACCAAATTCTTTTCATCGCCAAAGCGCAAGGTTAGCCGGGCCTGAACTGATTCGCCCCAGGTTTTCTTATATAACAAAGCTGTTTTCATACCATTCGGCAACGTGCTTCTAACAGTACGAGCTTCAATATTTGCCGGAGACGGATCGAACGCCTCGCCTTCGCTTACAGCCGCTTTGCCTTTGTAATCTTTTACCAAAGCTTCCACATTGGGTTCAGCCGGAATCTCGGCTCGGTTTGGTTCATTTACCGGAATAAACTGCCCCACTACCCGGTTATCTTCCTTAAAATAATTTTTGGCAACTTTCAACACATCTTCCGGAGTTACTTTTTCCAACTGATCGCGGTAGAGAAAAAACAAACGCCAATCGCCCATCGAAATAAACTCGCTCATTAATATCCCAACCCGATCGGGGTTATTAAAATTTAATTCGATTTGTTTTAACAATGAGGCCTTAGCCCGCTCCACTTCCTCTTTGGTTGGTGGATTAGTGGTAAGTTCGTTAAAGGTTTGCAACATGGCTTTCTTCGCATCTTCAATCGACTTATCTTTTGGTACTTGTGCAAATACAAGTGTGGCACTGGGCTCTTTCAATTGAAATGGAATTGAAAATATGGCTGTTGCTTTCTTAGTGTCAACCAAAGCTTTATAAATTCTACCTGATGGTGCATTGGAGAGAATTTCCATCAACACACTGGTAGGCGCATAATCAGGATGCGTACCTGATGATATTTTATGTAATACCGAAAGCCATTGCACATCGCCCACACGTTTTACAGTAACCGAGCGCTCACCATCCTGAATTGGATCGCGGGTATAGAACTCACTTATTTCGCGTATTGGCTTGGGTATAACTCCAAAGTAATCGTTAATCATGCTCAGTGTTTTGGCTTCTTCAAATTTACCGGCCACTACCAGCACGGCATTATCGGGTTGATAATACTTCTTGTAAAACGCCTGCAATTTTTCGATTGATACATTTTCAATATCTTCACGCGAACCGATGGTTGACTTACCATAGTTATGCCATTCAAACGCGGTAGCCATCGTACGTTGCCACAACACGCGTATCGGGTTGTTTTTCACCCGATTCAAATTCATTTCGCACCACCGTCATTTCACTTTCAAGGTCTTTCTTGGCGATGAATGAATTTACCATGCGGTCGGCCTCCATATCCAACGCCCACTTCATGTTTTCATCTGTGGCTGATAACACTTCGAAATAGTTGGTTCTATCGAATGAAGTAGTACCATTAAAATTTCCTCCCCGATCTTCCAACTCTTTCATAATATTCATGGGATATTTTGGCGTTCCTTTAAACACCAAATGCTCCAGCAAGTGCGCCATTCCTGTTTCGCCATAATTCTCATGCTTGGAACCCACCAGGTAAGTCACATTTACAGTAAACGTTTGCTTGGATTGATCTGGAAATAATAATACGCGCAAACCATTGGCTAACCGATATTCCGTAATGCCTTCAACAGAAGTTACCTTAACCGGTGGTGGTGGCGTCATTTTTACTTCCACCTTGGGTGTTTCCGGTTTCTGATTGGTAGTTTTCTTCTTCTGCGCGTAGCTACTGCTTACCAACAGCAAAAGAATCAACCCCGATAAAATAGATTGTTTCATGTTTTAGAAATTAGTTAATGATTGTTGCAAAAATGAAAATAGGCCTATGCCATTTAATTTGCAAGTCGGTTTTTGATAATGTGGGTTGGCTGCATTAATGAGGCGATTAGAAGTATGAATTTTCCCGAAAGCCCAAGACCCCCCAATGAAAGTTGGAGGCATAATGGTTCGTGAGGACACGAACCATGAAGGAAGATCAATAAATCAAAAAACTCATCACTTCGCGTACCCACTTACACCAAAACTATGTGCGTACGTCCATACGCGGTGTGGTGTTAATGGTGGAAAGTATAGAAAGTCTCCGGGATTGATAGTTGCTTCATACATGTAATCTGCATCCAGGTCAAGTGGTGGATCCGGATAGTTGCCTGCTTTATCAGGCTTCAACGGATTGTTATACACATCAATCAGTTGCCACTTTTTAATTCCTTGTTGCAGATACATCCAGCCACCTCCATGATTGGGATCAACATGAAGGGGTGTGTACGATCCATTCCGAGTAAGCGTTAAACAAATTTTCTTGCGCGATTTTTTTACGGCCTTCAATAAATCATCGGGCAACTCGGTATCCAACAACACCGGGAATGGTGCATCCACTATATTCATGCTGAGTGTTTCTGCTTTGAACTGTTGAAATGCTTCGCTCGCCCACATCCACAACTCCGTTCCGCCCTTACCGTAACCAAACAGTTCCATGTCTCTTTGCATGGCGCGTTGCACACATGTATTCAGATCACAGGGCAAGTTTAATCCTCTTATGATAAAAGGTGTGCCCCACTCAAATCCTTCCGGAAGGGTACGGGCTTCGGGGATTAATTTCATGGACTCTAATATAATAGAAACTGAAATTCAGCTCAACTCATGAAAAGTTCATTCAATTGGTTTCAGTGGTTGCCGATAAAGTTTCTGGGCTGTATAAAAAATCCAAACAAAATAAAACAGGAAAACAAAACGCTGCCCAACAGCCGGCATGGAGGGAAACAAAAATGGCCACGCTCCAAACAGAATGGTAAGCCATGTAAATAGTAACGTTGGGCTTGATGCCTGTTGCCAATAGGTGTTTGCATTCATGTGCTTTGGGTACGTGAATGCAGCCAGCAGAAAAAACAAGTAGCTACCAAAACTACCAAGGGTATGAAGCAGCATGGTGGTGGATTGCTTGTTATCAAAATCACCAGGAAAAATTCCGGCAAGCGACATGAAGAATCCACTAAGAAACAGCCCAATTAACGGAAGCTTACTGGCGCTCTTGCCCGCTACCGACCTGAACAAACCATACGCATAAACTAAAATGCATAAACCGATAAATCCATAACCCAAACTGTTCCAAACCCATTTGTTGGGAGCATCCACCGACCCAAGTTCGCTGATCGCTTTCGTGTAGAAACTATATTCTGGTCTTAAACCTGCCATTATAAAATAGGTACTCCAAAAAAGAATGGGTGCAACCATTCCAATAAGTGCATAATGCCGGGATGTCATATTACTTCAGTTGATCAAGGAAAGATACTACTTTATCAAAGTGGTTTAAGGGTTCAATGTGGTTACCCGATACAATAAGATGTTGATACAGATGTGGAAAATTTTTCGAGGCTAATCGCGCCATTAACCGTTCCGACATTTTAGTTGCCGGCCATTGTTCATCTTCATCGGCTGATACAATCAGAACCGGGCCGTTGATGCGTTCAACCGGAATTTCAGCTTGCGCTGCAGCAGTTGTATCTTCCAACATCATTGAAAAAGCGGTGTGCAGATCGCCTTTAATGGCTGGTCCAATAGTTTTAAACGGAGCCGGCACATACGCCACTTCTTCGTTATTAAATAACCACGATGAAGTATTGGCAGAAATGGTAAGTGCCGGAAAACTAACATGCGATGTAGAAAGTGCAACCACACCTTTAAAACAAGTATATCGGCTTGCGAGATTCAATACCAATTCTCCGCCTTTGGAAGCACCCATTAAAATAATTCGTGTGGTATCAATTTGCGGTGTACGTTTGGCGATGTTCAGAATGGTATCGGCAATGGCATTAAGTGAAATTCTATCTAATGCATCGGGTGAATTTTCAGTTTTGAAATAACCAATAGCTAATACAGCAAAGCCATGCGCCAACAACGTATCGCGCTTATCTTTCAAATACCTGCGCTCCCAATCATTACCACCCGATCCGCCACCGAATGCAACCACCAAGGGTTGATTGGAATTTTCATTCAAATAAAGATGTGTATCCAGGCCGCCATGATTTGATGAAATGGATGGGGTAGCCAATACAAGGTAAGCCAGAATGCTTACTACCAGTAAGCATCCCAGTACAATAATTCTTTTCCGCATCGTGTATTAACCTGCTACTACCCCACCCGATTTAGACAAATACTCATATCCCCGATACAACAACAATATCTCTACTATCACAGCCGGCACCATTACCACATAGCCTATAAAAAATAAAATTACAGTTATAAATGCTGCTCCGGTTATAATCTCCAGTACTCCGGCTGCACGCGAAAGCTCGCCCATGCCATCTTGTAACCGCATTAACGCAATGCCGAAAATCAACGTGAGTGCTCCAATCACCACACTGGCAGCCGCGTATGGTATCCATAAAGTATCTGCATTGCCAGCCCATAAGGTTGAAACATCCAGAATACCGATTGCTACCACCGCACCTATCATCAGGTAACTTCCTATTTTAAGCAATCCGTTTTCAAAAATTTTACTGAGTATGATGAAGCCGCGAATAAAAAAAGTGTAGGCTGTAATCATGGTGGCTGTAAGCCCAATGTAAATAAAATTAATCCATGGCGCCCAATCGTTTTCTTTGGTGAACCAGGCCAGATCCATCGCATTTAAAATTATTTCTACAACCAGGTAAACAGCCCCTGCAAAAACGGATGTTAGCAAGGCACTCTGATTAAAAATGGGTGGTTTGGACGAAGTTTCCATTTGAATTGAATTTTGTTTGATGAATGATTCGTAATCCTGCCCGAGGGCCGTAACTAATATTTTTATGGTGGATAGTCGGGGTAGTACTTCACCTGCTTCTATACGTTGAATGGTGCGCACGCTTACATGACTTAGTTGCACCAGTTCTTCCTGGGTTAGATTTTTTTCTTTGCGCAGGGCGGTAAGGCGCTTGCCGAGTTCGGGTTGTTGCATGGGTATAAAATTATGTTGCAAGTTTACGGCATAGATTGAGCTGAGACCACGAAACAACCACGCATTTTACCCGCCACTTGCCCGTCATTTGAGAATTTGGCGTTTTTGGGGAGTTCGTCCCACTTATTTCAGCAAAAGGAAATCTGAATCAGAGTAAAAAATCGAACCTAAAGGTGAGCTACAAAAAATGGTTACTATCAAATCAATCGTTTCTTCAACGTTAAACTGATGAATACAAAACTGATCAGCGTGAGCAAAGCCCCCAACATCATGGCCGAACCCGGAAAGTAAACAGGAGCCTCGGGCGAAATAAAGTAAGAGAACACATAACTCATCAACAATGGGCCAATGATGGCCGTAATACTCATCAAACTGGTAAAGCCACCTTGCAACTCGCCTTGCTCATTGGGTGGTACAATGCCCGACATAATTCCTTGCAGCCCGGTCATGGCAATACTACCCAAACAATACACAACTATAATTGAATACATCATCCAACCTTGGGTGGCAAATGCATACAGTACAAAACTCATCAGGTACAACGTCATACCCACGTTTACACTTCTTCTTTGGCCCAACTTTGGAATAATCACCCGAATAAGCGCCCCCTGAATAATGGCAAACGCTATTCCCACCACAGCTAACGAAATTCCAACTTCCTTCAAATCCCAACCAAATTTCTCTTTGGTGTAGAATGTCCAGTTGCTTTGAACCGCGTGCGATGCGATGTATAAAAATGTAAGCGAACCCATCAATCCAAAAATAAGCGGGTATCGTTTCAATGAAATCAAAGTGCCAATGGGATTAGCACGTTTCCAATCAAACGTTCTTCTGTTTTCAGGCTTAAGCGATTCGGGAAGAATAAAAAAACCAAAAAGGAAATTCACAAAAGTTAATCCCGCAGAGAACATAAACGGAACACGAAGTCCGGCACTACCCAAAAATCCACCCAACACAGGACCGATGATAAAACCCAATCCAAAAGCAGCACCGATTAAACCAAAATTTTTGGCGCGTTCTTCTGGTGCGCTGATGTCGGCAATGTAGGCCCCACCTGTGGTAAAGCTTGCACCCATTATTCCAGCTACTACCCGACCTACAAAAAGCCATGCAATGGTAGGTGCGAATGATAAAAACAAGTAATCAATAGTAAATCCAATGAGTGAACCTAACAAGACAGGTCGCCTTCCATACCGATCGCTTAATGCGCCTATAACCGGTGCCAATAAAAATTGAATAAACGCATAAGCAAAAAGCAACCACGCACCCATCTTACTGGCATAACCCATAGATTCACTCGCCTGTGGATCAAGACCAGCCAGTTCCATAATCAGATCGGGCATAATAGGAATGATGATGCCGAGGCCGATTACATCGATTAATAAAGTAATGAAAATGAATGTGAGGGCGGGGGTGCGAGAGGGAGTCATTTTTGGAATAGATTCTACCACGCAAAATAGTAGAATTTCACTCCTGCTATATGGACCCCGTTATTAAAAAAATAGCCTTACTTTATATACACTTACGCAAATAATCCCTCCCTACTGATTCATCTTTCAACGCAGTGGCTGCGTTCCCTCTCCCCAGAGAGAGGGTTAGATAAATTGTGCTATTTGATAAATTTGGTTGGGTGAGGGTATAACAATTGAATTCCTTGTTTACTGCAACCACTCTACTCATACTTCAACGACTCCACCGGATTGGTATGTGCAGTTTTCAACGAGTGAAACGCTACTGTTAAAAATGCAAACAGCAATGCCAGCAGCGTAACCACTCCAAACGTTATGAAGTTCATGTTAGTTTGATACGCGAAGTTGCCCATCCAACCCTGAATCATGTAATAGGCGGCCGGTATAATCAGCACACCGGCAATCAGCACCAGATACATTACATCTTTAAACAACAGGTAAATGATATGGGGCACGCTGGCACCGTGCACTTTGCGAATACCAATTTCTTTGGTGCGCTGTGCGGCCGTAAAAGCCGATAGGCCTAACAAACCAAGCAATGAAATAAAAATACAGATATAAGAAAGACCCGATAATAACTTAAACTGAATTTCATCGGCCCGATATTGTTCGTTAAACCGTGCGTCTAAAAAGAAATATTCATACGGATGGTTCGGATCGTACCCTGTCCATTTGGTTTTGATATAATCGAGTGTGGCGGGTAATTCGCCACCGGCTACTCGTAAATGCAAAAACCCTCCCTCTTCCTGACTTTTGATAATCAGCAGTGGCTCTACCACATTGTGCAACGATTGATAATTAAAATCTTCTACCATGCCAATTACCTGCCCGTCTTGCTCTCCATGAAACCAGCGCACCTTCTTCCCTACCGGATCATCGCCCCAGCCTAATAGTTTAGCAGCAGCCTGGTTACAGATAAACACATTGTCAACATCTACATTGGGACCGGGTTGAAACTCGCGCCCGGCAAGTAGTTGAATACCCATGGTTTTAAAATAATCATCGCCCGCTACAATCAAGTTAAACTGCTGCTGCTTCATGCCTTCTTCCGTTTCGGCCATCATTACCGGCCCGCCTATGCCCATGCCCAACACATGATACGAAGTTGCAGCAGCCGAAATTTTTGGATGTTGTAAAAACTCATTCTTGATGGATTTGATCTGATGTTGCACCAGGGTATCTTGTATAGGGAGTACTAATACGTTATCCTGATTAAAGCCCAGATCGCGATTGCGCATAAAACTGATCTGATCGCGCATAAAGAACGTACACACTACCACGAAAATAGAGATGGCAAATTGCACGGTAATCAAAGCTTTGCGCAAGTGGTGACTCGACTTTCTATTCTTGAACGAACCCTTCAGTGCACTGATGGTGGGAATAGCCGGCAAATAAAATGCAGGATACAAACCTGAAATAATTCCAATTGCCAACGCAATACCAATAGAACCAACTAATAATATCGGGTTATTGAAAAAATCCGGAACAAGGTCCTTTTCTACCAAACTGTTGAACGATGAAAAGTTTAACACAATTTGCACCAACGCTATCGCCACTACCAACGAAATAAAAGAAAGAAATACCGACTCGCCTAAAAATGAGAACACGAGCGACTTCTTGCTACCACCTAATGTTTTTTTCATGGCAATTTCAGCAGCACGCTTTACCGATTTAGCTGTGGATAAATTCATGTAGTTGATACACGCCAATAAAATGATAAACACGCCAATACCGGTAAAAGCATACAAATACGCTTTATTGCCGGTGGGTTCGTCTGAGCGTAAATCGTTTTCGAAGTGCACTGCAGCCAGTGGTTGGAGAATGGCATCATACTGGCCACCTACCTGATCGCCAAACGATTTAAAATATTTAGTATAAATAGCCGGAAACTTATCATAAAAATTTTGCGGGTTATAGTTTTCCGTCATCAGTAAATAGGTATATACATCGGGGTTCCAGAATGCTTCCGACTTTACAATACCCTGGTCAAGTACCCACTCACGACTTTTACTTAAGCCCGATAACAGGAAATCAAACTTAAGGTGCGTGTTGCCGGGCAGGTTTTCAATTACTGCTGTTACTTTCCAATCTTCACCATCAATGTTTAATGTCTTATCCAACGGATTGTCTGAGCCAAAATACCGTGCTGCGGTTGATTCAGTAATTACAACTGCATGCAAATCGTTTAAACAGGTAGCAGGATTACCAGCAATAAATTTATGATCGAATACCTGTAGATAAGTTGAATCGGTACGCACTACATCTTCTTCGTAATTGGTTACTTCGGTGCCGTTGTGCTCGTACCGTACTAAGGTATGAGCCCAACTGTTGGCGCGGGTTACGGCTTGCACTTCCGGAAATTCTTCTTTTAAAATGCTGCCCAGTTCACGGGCTGCCCGGGCCACGCGCACATCAATACCCGTAGCTTTTAAGTGACCACCGAGGCGATAGATGCGCTCGTGGTTGGCAAAATGTTTATCGTATGTGAGATCGTGTTGTAGTATCAGCAGCAGGATGATGCTTACGGCAATACCCAAAGCCAGGCCGGCTATGTTGAGCACCGAAAAAAATTTATCTTTTAAGAATACCCGAACGAAAAACTTAAGATGCGTTTTGAACATAAACGATTGGTTATTGCAGTAACGTTGCCGCTAATTACAAGAACAATACCAGTCGCCAACTTCTGGTTTTTTTATTGAATTTGTTGGCTTAGATCCGATTTATTGCCCACAATCGAACAGTGGTGTTGTGATAACGGGCAGGAAAAGCCTTGCCGTTTGAGATTGAAATAACATGGAAATTATCTGAATTCACTCGCAATGCAACCCTTTAAAGCTTTGCATTTTTCTTGGCAGCTTCGTCTTTAAAAAAAATTATTGAACATTCGCAACTCGTGCGAATTAAGGCAGATAAAAATCAAACACTATTTCATTCATACACTTGAAATGGCCTTTGGGGCAAGCTGTATATCCAATTTTTGAGCACGGGCGGCAGGCAGCTTTTTTATTTTCAAGAACGGTAAACCGGGTACGGTACGGATACATACCAAACTCGGGCATGGTATTTCCCCATATTGAAAATACTTCCTTTTTAAGGGCGGCTGCAATGTGCATCAGGCCTGTATCGTGGGCAAATACATAGCGTGCC
The DNA here is from genome assembly GCA_019638395.1 of Cyclobacteriaceae bacterium. Classification (GTDB taxonomy): domain Bacteria; phylum Bacteroidota; class Bacteroidia; order Cytophagales; family Cyclobacteriaceae; genus ELB16-189. The sequence continues at coordinate 101,152 of JAHBTX010000003.1, read as the reverse complement.
TGTTTAACCAAGCTGGCCGATTGATTTATATTAAATTTACCGCAAGCATTAAAAATAGTTGTTCTCTTACCGAGTTCTGTCAGTCCGCTTTCGTATTCACTTTGAGCAGGCTTTTCAAAAAATGCATGAATTGCTTCTGCTGTTTCAAAATCTTCTTTGCCACCCAACAACACAATCGGTTTATTAATTTTATCGCACAATTCAATCATACGCTTGAGCGGAAGTTTTTTAGTGTTGTGCTGCGCCCCCATTGCGTACGCCACGTAGCCTTTATGAAACTCAGGCGGTAACCAATCCAAGGGTACTTCGTCCTTTTCAGGAATAAAATAATCAAGCCCCAAGGCATCGGGTTTTAATCCAAGTGGCTTTAACGTATCTAAATACCGATCTACAATGTGTACATTGGGCAATCTGTTTATTTTCAGATTTACCCATAACCACTTTTCTAAATTGAGTTTATTAAAACTGAAAGCCTTTGCCCACAAAGCCGTTTTTATTATTCGTGTACGCAGGTTGTTATGCAGGTCTATCACATATTCATACCGTTCGGCCCTGAGTTGTTGAATAAACGCAGGCAGACTTTTGTCAAGAATCTGTAGTTTATCAACATACGGATTGGATCTCAGCAACACAGCAAATTTGTCTTTCGTGGCAAAATGTACCTCGGCATTGTTAAGTTGGGTTTTAAGTACCCGCACCACCGGGGTGGTAAGTACAATATCGCCAATAGAAGAAAACCGGATTACCAAAACCTTCATTCGCTCAGTAGTTATGCCATCGGGGGAAAATTACGAATTCAATTTGCTATTTTAGATACTTTGATGAACTTAACCTTTGCAAAAATTTAATGCTTATGAATTACTGGCTACTTAAAACTGAACCCGATACTTTTTCATGGGACGATCTGGCACGCGATAAAAAAGCAGTTTGGGATGGTGTGCGCAACTTTAAAGCAAGAAGTAATATAAAAGCAATGAAAAAAGGCGATTGGGCATTTGTGTATCATACAGGCGATGAAAAATCGGTGGTAGGAATAGCAGAGGTTGTGCGGGAAGCATATCCTGAACCAAACGATGCTGATTGGGTAGCAGTAGATTTAAAACCCGTGCGCAAGCTTAAGTTACCGGTTGCATTGTCGGTTGTAAAAGCTGACAAAACCCTTGGCGAAATGGTGTTGGTAAAAGTAGCCCGTCTTTCGGTACAACCGGTAAAGAAAGCAGAGTTTGATAGAATAATTGAACTGAGCGAAAAACAATGATGCTGAAGCGATTGTTTTTATTGATAAGTTTTTGGTTTTGTACCGAGCAACTTTTTTCGCAGATGCAAACTGCCCGTTTTGAACGCGACTATAAAAATAGCGATAACGAGTTTATTGTTATCTCGCTGCAGCAGGAAGGATTGGCTTTGATACGCGATAAAGACAAATTTAAAGAAGGTAAAAAATTATGGGAACTCATTCGGGTTGATACCACCTTGCAAGAAGTTTGGTTGCAGGAAATAGAAATTGAAGCCCGGTTTCGTTTAGTTGGTTATGACTATCGCGATAATCATATATTTTTACTCTTCCGCGAAGGCGACCACGAAGCCAGCAACCTTACGTTGTTCACCATCCATACCCAATCTCAGGTTACAGGCCGGTACTCCATTAAGCAGGAAATAATATTTAAGATTACACACTTTAGTGCGTTGGATAAAGTGGCCGTGCTGGGAGGATACGTTTCGAACGAGCCGGCCATTTTGCTGCACGACCTTCAAACCGAAAAAACCAAGTTAGTGCCTGGGTTCTTTGTAAGTAATTCGGAACTGCTGGACTTGCGCGTAAATACCAACAATACTTTTAATGCGCTGATCATCGATCGCACCAATAAGCAACAAAAAAAATTAATTCTTAAAACCTTTGATGCCACCGGGGCACTGTTACTGGAAGATGAAATGGAGATTGAAAACGATCGCACCATCTTATCCGGTATTACCAGTACACTCATCAATGATGAACTGCTGGTTGCCGGCACCTGGACACTCGGCAACTCAAAACAAGCCAGTGGTATTTTTACCTCACTTATCGATCCCTTCACCAAGCAAACTTTAAACTATTATGACTTTGGCCGGTTAAATCATTTTTTGGATTACATGGGCACCAAGCGTGCAGCTAAAATAAAATCCCGATCGGTAGAAGCCGCCCGCACCGGCACCATACCAGATTATAAAACCTATGCTGTGCCCATGCGCCTGGAAGAACAAGCCGGTGGATTTGGTTTATTGGTTGAAGTTTATCAACCAGCATCCAACTTTAGCCCATACCCATACTATGGTAATTTTGGCCCACCCATGTATGCTTATTCACCGTATGGATACAATCCATTTATGAATCGCTATTACAATTCGCCCTACCAATATAATCAACCCGCACCGGCCGATTCAAAAATGCTACATGCTTCGTTAACAATCTTAGATGCAACCGGTAAGCCCAAACGCGATTTCGGATTAAAACTTGGTGAATTAAAAACCAGTTCGCTGGAACAAACCGCTGACTTTATCTTTTACAAAAACGAAGTAGCTCTGGCTTTTAAAAAAGAAAAAGAGATTCGACTACTCAAAAGCATTGGCGATGAGGTTGAGTTAGATACTGTTGCCGCACAATTGAATAATCCTACTGAAACAATCCGACATGAATCAACTACGGCCAGTTACATCCGCAACTGGTATAAAAATGTATTTTATGTGTGGGGTTACCAAACACTGCGCGATGCTACCAAAGGTGCCTTAGAAGCCGGCCGCCAGGTTTTTTATATTCATAAAATTGAGATTCATTAAAACCATACTACTAATACTAATAAGTTTATCGGGCATTGCTCAGGTTGAGCAATTGAACCGGTTTGAATTAGTGCTAAGCCAGGCCGATGAATCCGGAAACTTTCAGGTTGCTTCGCTGGAAGAAGACGGATTGCTGATTTACCGTAAAGTGGAAATTGGCGATGAAGACCGTTTACATTTAATAAAGGTAGATACTTCGCTGCAACAATCGTGGCAAGGTTACATCGGTTTGGCCAAAAATCTAAGCATTGCACAAATCCGGTTGCACAATCAGGTGGTTTATACTTTGTTCAAGTCGTCCAAATTTGTAAGTGGCAATTTCCAGTTATTGGCGTCCAGCGTAAGTAACGGCAGCTATCAGATTTACAACATTCAAAATTTTATTCCTTTTAATCCTACCGAGTTAATTATAACCGATAAGGGAGCTATGCTGGGTGGCTATTTTAATTACCGGCCATTGGTTTTGTTTTTTGACTTTACAACTACCCGAGCCCGTGTGCTACCCGGTTTTTTTAACGAACCAGGCGAACTTAATCAGATTAAGAAAAATACAGATGGCACTATAGACGTAGTGGTTTGTTCGAAAAATTACGAACGCAAAAAAAGTTTATGGATTCGTAATTACAGCGATGCGGGAGAATTAATTAAGACAACCGTATTGGAACCGGAAGACAACAAACATCTGATTTTTGGACGATCGGCCAAAATGCCCAACAACGAGCAGGTGGTTGCCGGTGTATATGGTAGCCGCGATTCAGAATACTCGCGCGGAATATTTGTTGCCGAAATTAACCCTGCCGGAGAATACAAAACCATGTATTATAATTTTGGCGACTTGCAGAATTTTTTCAGCTACATGAAAGCCAACCGCGAGCGCAGAACAAAAGAACGGATAGAACGCAGAAGAATTAAAGGAAAAAAAATCCGGTTTAGTTACCGGTTTATGGTGCATGAAGTGGTGCCCTATGGTAACCAATACCTTATGCTGGGCGAAGCGTTTTATCCACGCTACACCTACATGAGCCGCGATGGAAGTTTTGGTTATTATGGAAACTCCATGTTTAGAAACGACCGTATTTTTGATGGCTACCAATACACCCACGCGGTAATCATTGGCTTTGATGAAAACGGTAAACTAATATGGGATAATAGTTTTGAAATTAATGATGTGAAAACATTTGAACTACAGCAATTTGTAAAAATTGCACCCGACCAGGATCGGATAACCTTGCTCTACCTGCACAACAACCTGATCCGTTCTAAAACCATACAAGGTAATCGGGTAGTAGAAGGTAAATCGGCCGACCCCATGAAAACCCGATTTGATTTTGATGTGGTAAAAGAACGCGATACTGAAAAAAGTAAGTTAGATTATTGGTACCCCAACCACTTTTTTGCTTCCGGAATTCAAACTGTTCGAAACCAAAATCGCGAATTGGCCTTCCGCAAAGTATTTTTTATCAACAAACTAAAATATCAATAGCCGTAGTTTTTTGTATTTTCGCGCAGGCATGCAGAAAAAACTCATCCTCGATTCAGACCTGCTCGATATTACTTTAAGCCGTTTATGCGAGCAATTAATCGAAAATCATGGCAGTTTTAATGAAAGTGTAATTTTGGGGCTGCAACCGCGTGGCATATTTCTAGCCGAACTTATTCAACAAAAAATCAGAACCTTAGCTAAAAAAGAAGTACCGCTGGGCTATCTGGACGCAACTTTTTACCGCGATGATTTTCGCAGACGCGATACCCCGGCCAAAGCCAGCGAAACCCGCGTATCATTTGTAATTGAAGGCAAGCGGGTTATTCTGGTAGATGATGTTTTATTTACAGGCCGCACCGTACGGGCTGCCTTGGATGCCATGATTGCCTTCGGGCGCCCCGAAAAGGTAGAATTGCTGGTATTGGTTGACAGAACTCACACACGCGATCTTCCCATTGCTGCCGACTACGTGGGCAAATATGTAAACACGTTAGAGTCGCAGCGGGTGCTGGTAGAACTGGTAGCGCAAGGTCATAAACAAAACAGAATCTGGTTAATCAACAATAAGGTATAAACGATGTCTTCACTCAGTCAACGCCACCTGCTCGGAATAAAGAACATTACCGCCAAGGACATTGAACTGATTTTTGAAACTGCTGATAATTTTAAAGAAGTAATCAACCGCCCGATTAAAAAGGTTCCGTCTCTGCGCGATGTTACCATTGCCAATATCTTTTTTGAAAACTCCACCCGCACCCGTCTTTCGTTTGAGTTAGCCGAGAAGCGCCTTTCGGCCGATGTAGTAAATTTTTCAGCCTCCAACAGCTCTGTTAAAAAAGGTGAAACATTACTGGATACTGTCCATAATATTTTAGCCATGAAGGTGGATATGGTGGTTATGCGCCATGCCAGTGTGGGCGCTCCGCATTATCTATCGCGCCACATCAAAGCCAACATTGTAAATGCAGGTGATGGTACCCACGAGCATCCTACGCAGGCTTTACTGGATACTTTCTCCATTCGCGAAAAACTGGGCGATGTACAAGGTAAAAAAGTAGCCATTATTGGCGATATCCTTCACTCGCGCGTAGCACTTTCCAACATTTTTGCGCTACAAAAATTAGGAGCTAAAGTAATGGTGTGTGGGCCACCTACCCTGCTTCCAAAATACATTGGCTCGCTGGGTGTACAAATTGAACTGGACGTAAAAAAAGCATTGGAGTGGTGCGATGTAGCCAATGTATTACGCATTCAATTAGAGCGGCAACAAATCAAATACTTTCCTTCCTTACGGGAATATGCTTTGTATTACGGCATCACCAAAAAAATGCTCGATAATCTGAAAAAACAAATTGTAATTATGCACCCCGGCCCCATTAACCGCGGGGTTGAACTAAGTAGCGATGCAGCCGATTCAGCGCATTCTATAATTTTGGATCAGGTTGAAAACGGAGTAGCCGTGCGCATGGCTGTACTTTACCTATTGGCTGGAGCTACAGCCTGATTCAAAAACCTTGCAGGTTTTTAATACGAAGAATAAAAACCTGGAAGATTTAAAATCAAGTTCTCCATTTAACAAGCTGCTAACTCGTGTTAGCCTGTTAATTTGTACTTTTACACCAGCATTTAACTGAGCTTTTATGATCTACAATTCAATTATTGAAACCATTGGAAATACACCCATGGTACGCCTGAACAACGTAGTAAAAGGAATTGCCGGCACCGTATTGGCAAAAGTGGAGTATTTTAATCCGGGAAATTCTACTAAAGACCGGATGGCGTTAAAGATGATTGAAGATGCTGAAAAAACTGGTCTGCTAAAACCAGGCGGAACCATTATTGAAGGTACCAGCGGTAATACCGGTATGGGCCTTGCGCTTACAGCAGTGGCAAAAGGTTACAAGTGTATTTTTACTATGGCCGATAAACAATCCCAGGAAAAGATTAACATTTTACGGGCCGTTGGTGCTGAAGTAATTGTTTGCCCTACTAATGTGGAGCCGGAAGATCCACGTTCCTATTATTCTGTAGCACGTAAACTCAACAAAGAAATTCCTAACTCCATTTACCCCAACCAATACGATAACCCTTCCAACGCGAAGGCACATTTTGAAACTACAGGCCCGGAAATCTGGACACAAACAGCAGGGAAGATTACACACTATGTGGCTACAGTAGGAACCGGTGGTTCTATGTGCGGCACCGCCCGGTATTTGAAACAACAAAATCCAAAGTTGATTGCCCTTGGGATTGATACGTATGGATCGGTGTTTAAAAAATACAAGGAAACGGGTATCTTCGATAAGAATGAAATTTATCCATACCTCACCGAAGGTTTTGGCGAAGACATTTTACCCAAGAATGTGGACTTCGATGCGATTGATCAGTTTATAAAAGTTACCGATAAAGATGGTGCTATTGCCGCCCGCAGGTTAGCCCGCGAAGAAGGTTTGTTTGTGGGTTGGAGTAGCGGCTCGGCTTTGCACGGTGCCTTGGAATATGCCAGAGACAATCTGAAGAAGGATGATGTAATGGTAATTCTGTTGCCCGATCATGGCACACGCTACCTCAACAAAGTGTATAACGATATGTGGATGAAAGACCACGGCTTTCTGGAAGAACGTGCTTACGCTACTGCGCGCGAAATTATTCGCAGGCGTAACGGAAAAGATACGCTGCTTACCGTAACCAAAAATGCAAGCATTGGTGAAGCTATCCGTATTATGAATACCGAAGGTGTAGATCAAATGCCCGTACTGGAAGGCGATGAATTTGTGGGCAGTGTTACAACATCTTCCTTAATAGAAAAAATAATTCAAGACCCCACCATTAAAGATAAAGCGGTGGGCGAGATTATGGATAAACCCATGCAGGTAGTAGCTTTAGATAGTACGCTTGATGTACTCACCTCTATGCTAAACAAAAACAACAAGGCTTTACTGGTACGCGATGAGCAGGAGAAAGCGCACATTATTACCCAGCATGATATTTTAAAAGCGATGACGGTGTAGAAGCTACAATTTCAATAAAACAAAAAACGCCTCAAAGTTAGTTGAGGCGTTTGGTTTTACATTTAACAGCTTTTTACCGTTTGGTAATTTCTATTTCTATACGATCGTTGTATTGGCCCAATGTACCACCTTCCGGATACAACGGAATTTTTCCGCCTTCGCCTTTAATATCAATACGCGATGCAGCTATACCCTGGCTTACCAGATAAGCTTTAACAGTAGCCGCACGCTCGGTAGTTAATTCTTTAGCGGAGAATTTACCAATCTTATTTTTACCTGGCTCCAATGCAAAGAAGTTGGTACTTGAACCGAGGATTGAGCCTTCCTTATCCTGGTTGCCATTGCAATGTCCGTGTACCCTGATTTTATAGCCGGTTGATTCCTTCATCAAATCAACCAAACCATCTAACTCATTTTGAGCGGCTGGCTCCAGAATAGCAGAGTTACGGAAAAAGCGCACATTGGTAAAGTCAATGTAATCACCACGTTTCACCTTGCTAACCTCAATCGGAATAATAGCTTCACCTTCAGCCCCTGTTTCAGGGCTTGGTTCACGATAACTCAAAATTAAACTTACCGGTTGGTACCCGGGTGCTTGTGTAACCACTACATAATTGCCACGTGCATTCTTTGGTGCTTCTATATACACTAATTCGTTTCCTTTAAATGCCTGGTACCGGGTTGCATTGGCTGATTCCTGCACATGTACCTCGCCAGTTACAGGTTGTCCATCGGCAGTTTGTAGTTTAAAAATAAAAGGCTTACCCGCAGGTTTTTTAACGATTGGTTTCTCTTCAATCGGTTTTTCTTCAACGGGATTTTGAACCACCGGATCAGTTACAGGGGGAATTTCAACTGGCTTTTCCACCGGTTTCTCCACTATTGGTTTCTCCTCTACCGGCTTTTCTACAACCGGCTTTTGTTGTTCTGTGGGTTGGCCATCACCAACCTGGCCGGTATAAATCCAGGCTTGTTTATGTTCTGATTCGGCACGCAACCGAATTAAAAATGCATAGGCCTTCCGCTTTTCAGTTGATTGAAATACCGATACATAGTACCAATTCGGTCTGCTTGGATTTATAATGGCATATTGGGCGTTAAACCCATGCTGATTTGCTTTATCGGTAAAGCGTAAAGCATAATCCTGCCTTGCGAAAACGCCTATAATCACATAATAATTAGGCTCACCCTGAGCTTTAGCCAATTGACTTCCGCTAGCAATCAAAAGTACAATTAAAAGCACCCGTAAAGATTTTTGCATACCTTCTGAAGATTTGAATAGCCTACAAGTTAGTAATTTATGCAAGTAAACCGCAAATTTTGCGTGTTTACCGCCTAAAGTAGGCTTAGTCTTCCAGAATCTCAATCTCCACCCGCACATTGGCATGGGCCGATGGATGATCTACATCGTAAATAGGCTGATTACCACCCCAGGCTTTTACCTGGATACGATCAGGGCTTACCTTATTGGCAACTAAAAATTGTTTTAACAATAATGCGCGCTCCTCCGAAAGTTTCTTAGCAGAACCCCGGCCCTCCTTATTATCTGCATTTAGTTGAAAAAAGTTTTTACTGCTTCCCATGGAGATAATTCTTCCGGCTGCGTTTCCATTGGTATGCCCATGAATCATAATCTTGTAGTCGGGGTTTTCATTCATCATTTCCAACAAGCTGTTCACTTCATAGCGCGACTCCGGCCGCATAACCGCAGCATCTTTATAGAAATACACATTAAACATAATGGCCTTATCTCCCTTTTGTAATCGGGCTAACTCAAACGGAACCGTTATTACATTATCTTGAATAGTAACTCCATCGGTACTTTCAGGGTTGTTAAAGTTAAGGGGCAACTCCAACTTGCGGTAACCAAACACTTCGCAATGCAACCACATGTTACCCGATTTATTTATTGGTTTAACCTTAACCACATCATTGCCCCGATAGGTTGCCATTTTACGTTTGTTGTTTGAGTCCGGATCGTAAATGTCCACATCACCGGCTAACGTATCTCGATCGGCCAATGCAGTAATACGAAATACGAAAGCGCGGTTATCAGCCGGGGCTAATGGTGCTGCAATCTTAGTCTCAGTCTTTTCATCCGGTTTGATTTCGGTTGCTGGCTCGTTGGTTTTGGCAGTTGAAGTTGTTGGAATCTGTTTAACCGTATCAACTGAATTGATTTTCTTTTCCTGTACCAACGTTTCAATAATGGCTTTGCGTTCGTTTTCGCTTATCTTCACTACCTGCGGATTATCGCCCAACAACCCTTTGTAAACCCAGGTATCCGGGTAGGGCGAATTTTTCTGCAACCTTACCGCCTCTGTAATGGCTGCCTCCCGGGCGTCTGTGTGTAAAACATACACATAAAAAAGTTTTCGTTTTGGATTCATTTCGAACTGTGCCGGATAGCCGTACTTTTTGGCATTCTCCGTAAACTCGATTGCATTACGGGGAATACCAAAGGCTCCAATAACAACATACATCGATTGATCGGTATGAGGTTGCTCCTGTGCAACTACTTGTAACTGGCTGCAAATGATTAGCAGTAGATTAAAAAATGAGCGCATAGCAATTGGGGTTAGATAAAACAAGTTTAAAAAATCAGTAACTCTACCCGTGCGCGATGTAATACAATTCACAAAGTTACTGCTTCAAAGATACTTAGTTCCCTGATAAAACACTAAACCCCTGCTCCATGATATTGCCGGCATCATCTACCAGCGTGAGTTTATGTTTACCCGCACTGGGGGCAACTGCCACCCGATGGGTACCCCGGGTGGATGCAAGAAAGTTACCATCCAGATGCCAATAAATTACCACTCCGGGTTGGCGATGGGTAGCTTCGAACAAGGCACTTCCGGGGTTTCCATCTAACTGGCGTGGAATAAAAATGCGGGCATTGGCGCGTGGATAAATTACATCCATTGTAATAACGTTTGCCGGATTGGCGCAATCGCTTCGTAGCGGAGGTAAACTTTTATAACTGATGTTTTTGGTCTTATAGTAATACTCCTGTATAGGAGGCAACACAAACCACGACTCCGTAAGCAAGCGGGTTATCGATTCGCACGCAGTATGCACCCTAAACTTTTTATCAAGTGAAAGATGCACGCGTTGATGATACCTGCATGCAGTGCTTTGCAATCCATTTACTGTTACCAGTTGTGTTATTCTTGCTTCGCATAGATCGGTAGCACGCATACCACTGCGGGCACAAATTTCAACTTGATGTAGTTCGCTTTGCGGAACAGAAAACCATTTGTTTCCTGAAAGTTGACCGAAGATATCAAACATCATGGGCGATGCAGATTCAGTACCGGTAAGTCCCGGGCGACCTTCACCATCAGCATTACCAACCCAAACCCCAACGGCATAATCGCCATTCACACCTATAGCCCATGCATCGCGCAAGCCATGACTGGTACCGGTTTTCCAGGCAATCTTTTTTGAATTGCTAAACATGCGCCACCCGGTTTGCTCACCAGGCCGGTAAACTTCTTGTAGCGCATCAACCGTTAAGTAGATTGCCGAAGCGGATAGCCAGGATGAAGCTTCGAGATTTCTTTGTGCCACTGAATCATGTAGTAAATAAGTTGGCGCATGAAAATCATTTTTGCTGTAACGATTGCTGCCCGGTACTTCAAAAAAATTATTGAGGGTGCGAGCCATAGAAGCATACACACCGGTTATTTCCCAAAGAGAAGCCTCAGCTCCACCCAAGATCATGGATAACCCGTAATGGTCGGCTGGTTGATTGAGTGAACTAATTCCTGTACTTTTTAGCAACTCATAAAATTTCTCATAACGATAATCGCGAAGTTGATGTACGGCCGGAACGTTTAGTGAACGAATAAGTGCCTGATTCGCGGGAACCGCTCCATCGTACTCTTTCGTAAAGTTCTGAGGTGAGAATCCGTTTATCAAGGTAGGTACATCGGGTTGGAGCGTGGCAGGCAACATTTTACCTTCATCCAACAGGGCAGCATAAAGTATAGGCTTTAAAATACTACCGGTACTTCTGCGCGCCATTACAATATCAACCGCATCGCCATGTGCTGAACCAGCAGCCGTATTACCAACATAAGCCAATGCTCTACCAGTTTTCACATCAACCACCAAAGCTGCTGCATTGAATACCCGATTACCTTTTAACTTTTCATGATGATAATGAACAAGTTCATTGAGTCGCTCCTGTGAGGATTTATCAATGGTAGTAACTACTCGCTTACCATTATAGCCTTCTTTCATAACCCGACCCAAAAGATGAGGCGCCAGGCGAGGCAGGGCTACCGGATTTTCAGGAATAGATTCCGCGATGGCAAGCTCATAAGTAAGCGAATCGAACGTGCCTGCAGCCATTAATCTTTCCAATAACCGATCGCGTTTCGACTTAAGTTGTTGCCTGTTTTTTCCCGGATGAATGAGTGCCGGATTGTTGGGTAACACAGCCAGTAATGCAGCTTCGGCCCAACTTAACTCAGTTGCATCGCGACCAAAATATCGCCAACAGGCAGCTTCTATACCAACTACATTACCACCAAAAGGAGCATGCTCGGCATACAACGCCAATATTTCATCCTTTGAATACCGAAGCTCCAATCGTGTAGCTAAAACTATTTCGATTACCTTCTCTAAAAACGTTCTCGCCTCACCCTTACGGGATAGGCGAATCACTTGCATGGAAAGTGTACTGCCACCACTTATAATTTTTCCGGCTGCAAAATTCTGTCGGGTGGCGCGAGCCAGCGAACGAATGTCTACACCGGGATGTGTGTAAAATCGTTTGTCTTCAAATAACACCAATGCAGTTTTAAATTTTTCTGGTACTGCATTCCCTTCCGGGAAACGCCATTGTCCATCGGGAGCGATGGTTGCGCCTAACAACTTATTATTGCGGTCTTCAATAACGGTGGAGTAAGCATCAAGGAAGAGCGTTTGAGGGAGTGAAAAGTAATACCCCAGTAAAAGTAAAAAAAGCGCAAGCCACACGTACCGGTATTTTCGGATGAGGGCTCGCATCGTGATCGATTACTTCGCTTTAACATTATTTTTCGAGAACCATTCTGCTTCCGAGGTAGCTGGTATTTCGTTGCGCACCATGCTCTCCACTTTTTCCCGGGCGCGTTTCATCGAAGCCGTAACCATGCGGTGTTCAATGGCCTCATCTTCTTTCATGCCCATATTGTCTAACAACCTTGTTAATCGTTCACCACCAAAAATTTTGAAAGCTGGTTCATCAAAAGATGAGTAAAATGTTATTGGAGCAGCCGGAATGCTCGCCTGAATTTTCTGGAGCAAAGCATTCTCTTTTGAAGGAAGTGGGTAGTGGCCAAAGAAAAGAATGGTAACTGGTTCATTAGCCATTGCGGTTATAAACTCTTGAGCCGCTAATGCAGGCGCAAACCACACAACACCTGCTTGTTTTTCAGTCTTGAAATTTTTTAAAGCAACGGCAGGCACCCCCTTCTCCGTCAGAAATTGTGTGATTTGTGTAAACTCATCTTCAAAAAAACACAGAACAACTGGTACCTGCTTGCGCGTAATGGCCAACATAGCATCGGTAATTATTCCGCGTAAAGCTTTATCAGCCGTTCTCCAAACACGGTCGGTATAAGCTGGTTTGCTGGATGTTAAAAAAGAGAATAAACCCATATTATTTTAGCTTCGTTTTGTATTCTGATTCATCAAACCCCAGCACCACCACTTTGTTCTTTAACTCGATAAGCGGACGCTTAATTACGCTAGTCTTCTCCATCATCAAAGCAATGGCCGCCTTTTCGGTCGTGATTTTCTTTTGAACTTCTTCATCTAACTGGCGCCAGGTGGTACCACGTTTATTCAGCAGACTTTCCCAACCTACTTGTTTACTCCACTCGGTCAGCTTGCTTGTTGTAATCCCCGACTTCTTATAATCATGAAACTCAAACTCTACTTTGTTTTTCTTCAGCCAATCCAGTGCAGATTTTACCGTGTTGCAGTTTTTAATTCCGTAAACGATCATGGTCTTTTCCTTTTTAGTTCCGAAAATTAATCGTTTCCGTAAAACAATTCACCAATTTCATAAATATCAAATGCGGCTGCATGTTGAGTGTTTGCTAATAATGCAATCACAAGATTTTTATCAGGATAAATAACCAGCCACGAACTGCTGCTAAACGAATCGCCTGCATGGTACCAGATGCGGTGACCGTTGCGATCTACACCCACATACCAACCCAAACCGTATCCGGTTGCCTTTCCATCTGTTGTTTTCTGAGTTTGAAATAGCACTTCACGTTGCTTTGGTGAAACATTTTTATCATTCAACATCTCATTTCCGAATTTCACCAAATCCTGAACGGTGGATAGTAATCCGCCACCTGCATACTTATAACTCAGGTCGCCCAGATTATTTGGTTGGCCGGTTAAATCATAAAAAATACTCCGGTTGGGTAAAGTCATTGTTACATCATCACCCATAGTCGATTGCATTCCTATTGGATTAAATACTGCTTCAGCCATATAATCGAGGTAATGTTTACCGGTTAGTTTTTCGACTAGTGCGCCCAACAAATTCCATCCGTATGTGGAATAGTGAAACCGAGTACCTGGTTTAAACAACAATGTATCGTCTTTAAAAATATTCAATGCATCGATTGAGTTATTGTAATGTTCGGTGCGAATAAAATCATTAAGGTTATCTTCCTGATAATCGCGAATGCCTGCTAAATGACCAGCCAACTGCCGGGCTGTAATCGGGTATTTCTTTGCAGGAAACTCAGGCAAGTAATTTTGAATGGGCGCGTCCAAATCCAGTTTGCCTTCTGAAACTAATTTAATTAACGCCAAAGATGTAATGGATTTGGAAATACTATTGATCCGGAATTTGGTTTGAGCTGTTACGGGTGTTTGTAGTTGAGAATTGGAATCTCCAAATAAGCCTAACCATTTTGTCTCACCATTTTTACTTACACACACCTGCATACCGTTTACACCGGTCTCGTCTATGAAGTCCTGACAAAGTTTCGTTGCCTTACAGGTTACATCCTTGTCGGCACAAGGCTTGAGTTGTTCGCTTCGCGTAACGGGTTGGTTGCTCACCGAAACCGTGGCGGTTACAATACCGCGCACTTTCACCCACTCGGCAAAACTGGTTTGTCGTGTAAAGCATGTAAACTCTTTGGCAGCCCAATCTTTGGAAGTAATGGCAATGAATGTACCCGGTAAATCAATGCCCCCTCTTTTAATCATCAGGTGTGGTTCTTTCTTTCCTTCAAACTCGATGGTGTCAATTACTAATCGGTCGGGGTGTGCCTGCATAAACTCGCGATAACCATCGGCAATCACCGTTCTGTCATGCTTATCCAGAATTTGTTCGAACGTAACAAAGAATGGTTTTGTAATGAGAATCTTTAAATGCGAAAGATCAAACTCCAACCATCCTTTTCGCATAGTTGACTCCACAACCATACTCTCACGCAACAGATCAGCACCTGGCTGACCATTTGTGCTGTCTACTTCATTTAACCGAACCCTGAACTTAAAGGAAGGCAAATTATTTCTCAGGATACGTAATCTTGCCTGCTCCAGATACACCGGAAACTGCAGACCATGTTTCATTAGTTCTTGTGTATTTTCGATTAGCAATGCTGTGGAGTAACCTGCATATAACGTATCCGTTTCCAGCACACCACCACTTACATCTCTGTTGCCCATTTGATAGACCTTGTTCTTCTCGCGCTTTGCAGATACAACAACATCGTTAAGCATGGCAGGTTGTTCGTGAAGCAAAATGGTATGCGAAAGATCAGGATTAAGAAACCGAACCGGTATTAGCTTCTTGCTATAACCCAGTGCCGAAAAGAGAAGGGTGTCGCCTTTTAGTTTTTCCGGAATACGAATTGAAAAAGTTCCATCAGTATTGGAGATAGTACCCACACTACTTCGCCTAATACCAATGTTGGCGTAAGGTATAAGCGAACCATCTGTTTGATTGAGAACTTTTCCACTAACAATAACTTGTGCATAGGATGATACGCTCACGAAGTGGGCTATCAAAAGAAAGAAACCAGCCTTGTTCAATATAATCGGATTTAAAATACTACTTATGTTATCTCCGCAATCGGCAGCGTATCCTAAGGATGGTTCTTAACCTGAAAAAGTTGTGCGGTATAGTCCAATAGTTCAGCACCACCCGGTTTTCCGTGGCCGGGTATAACAATTTTCAAATCCGGATATTTCATTCTTATTTTCAGCATGGTATCAGACCATGCTACCGTATCGGCATCGCCCAGGTAACCTTTGCTTGCCTTTATTTCTTTTACCAAACATCCTCCAAACAAAGTCTGTTCGTCTGGAAAATAAGCCACTACGTTATCGCGTGTGTGTCCGCTGCCATAGAATGTTGTAGTTACAGGCTTACCCCCTACGTGCAGTTCCAATTCCTGATCAAAACCATTTTGGGGAGCAATACCTTCAGCTTTTTCTTTTATGAGTTGAATGGTGAGGTTATTTGCATAGGATGGAATACCACGCGTATGAAATTCTTGAAGGCCGCCAACGCAATCAGCATGAAAGTGTGTAGCTATAATTGCTGTTACCTTTGCATTTTGTTTTGCTAAATAGTCTAGCAATTCAACAGAACCTAAGTCATCTGTGGGTGTATCAAAAACAATTGCTTCATTTCCATTGGTTACAATCATACCATTACACTCCACGCGACCAAAACTTTCCGTATTTAAAAAACTGATGTGTTGGTAAACATGATCTGTTACTTTTTTTATGATCAGGTTTTCGGTTTCGAAAATAGTACCATCAAACGTTGTCGATACAGTTTCTGATTTATCACTTTTGCCGCAACGCATAGCCAGCATACACATTAAACCAATCAGTAGTATTTGTTTCATCTCGTTATTGATTCAGTAGTCGTATCAAAAATTAAAAGTCCCTCTTCTGCAACGCCCAGTGAAGCCAATAATTCACCTTTCTTATTCCAAACAGCTGAGCCTCCTGCACAAACACCATTATCAGCTGCACCCACAGCATTTACAAATAATGCATGAATTCGGGTACTTGCAATGGACACCAACCGTTTATAGGATGGCTCAATTCCTTTGCTGAACTTGGCTACGCTGGCTATATAAACATCTGGCTTTGCAGACATCGTAGTGTTGAAATGTTCTTCGACAGAGAGCTCATAACAAATGGCCAGTTGCACCCAACAGCCTTTAATCAGTATGGGCGGAATATTTTTTCCGGGAATGAACCACGGTTCTTCATCGGGGTGAAGATATTGCTTGCCATAAACAAGCACTGATTTACCCGGTTGAAAAATCAGCAATGAGATTATAGTACCAGCTGGTGTTTTTAACGGAGCGCCCACCGCAATGGTAATTGTGTACTGGTTGCTCAACTCCTGGAATAATTTTAACTGCACATCAGTTGGTGCTATAGCCAATGCTTCGGCTTGGGCTGGTTCGTATCCTGTTAAAGAAAGTTCGGAAAAGAAAATAGCATCAGCGCCAAGCGTAACTGCGTTTACAATAAATTGTTCATGCATAGCCAAGTTGGCATTGACATTGCCCGTTACAGGTTTGGTTTGCGCAAGGGCGAGTTTCATTGGTTTACTAGGAGAATAATCTTATAAACCTTCCCAAAAGTAAGTGCAACTACTATTAAACCACTCCCCCAAAAAATTATAGTTAATTTATGTTTGAACCTTGTAATTATTCCCCGAACTGTAAAGCTTAAAAATATAACAAAACCTATTGGGACGAGCCCAAACTCAAATGAATTAAATACAATATATGTATCGTGAAACTGAATGTCTTGCAGCCCATTGTAATAGTCAATACCAAATATGAACATTGGTAAAATGCTGCCTACCATTAAACAAGTAACAAGTAAAACAATATCCTTATTCTGAGACATCTATTCAAATGATAAACTATTGAATCACTCGCTTCACAACTTCCACTACCTTACCCTTCTTCCGTGCATAAATACTGTTATCGTACATGGCTTCGCAACTTACAGCCGGTAAATAATACGAACCGGCATAACTGGCCGTGAGCATAACTTTAAACGTTTTATACTGGCGCGCGTTTATATCGAAGTAAGTATATACCCGATCATCGCGGATGTCTTGGTAGGTCGGTACATCGCCTGTAATTTTGGCTGCATCATCGCCTGTTAATCGTAAATTATTAATCTCCCAACCTGAAGGAAAAATCTGGTTGAGTGCCAGGTTTTTATACAACCCGCGCATACCCGGATTGAATACCGTAACCGTGGCCACAAACTCAGTACCTTGCTCCAGCGTAGTTGGATCGATTGGTGTTCCATCGGTTTTGGTGTAGGCAACCGTTAGCGTTAAGTTTTTCTCACTGTCCTCTTCTGTGCCCCGTGCCGGTACACCTTCTTGTATTACCCGAGCAAACAAAACTCCTTTGCTGGAACTTACTACTTTCAGGTTAGCCGGTTTTGTTCCGGCTGGTAACGTTAACGAGGCAACTGGTAAGTCTGTGCCAGTTGTTACTTCTTTTCCACCATTATACGTGTATGCGAATTTGAGATCGCCTTTCTCGCCACTGGCAAATGAACCCACCGATTTTAAACTCCACGCCAAAGTTTGCGTGTTCATCCAATAATTAAAATCACTTAACGCAATCGAAAGTTCTTTCACAATCTCAAATGCTCTGGTGCGATCATTCAACAACACCAGTGTTTCCAAAATAATTGCCTTATCGCGCAAGTCGGAGCCATAGGAATATGCCAACTCCTGATACGGTTTAACTTGTGTGGGCAATTTTTCAATCAATTTTTTAGCGGCTTCAGGCTGCCCTGCTTTTACATATGCTGCAGCCAACATCCACGCTGCGGTAGAGGGAAGATTACCTTGCTCGCGCAAGCGGTTCATCGCACCCAACTCTGCATCGCCTGCAAGAGCAAGTGTATAAAGTCGGTAGGCTTGAATCAATTCGCTGCTACCATACTCCTGTGCTTTGCGCCAACCTTGTGCTTTATTCTTCTGATATTTTTTCCAACGTTTAATCATATCGTTAGGCACATAATATCCTTTTGCTTCCGCTTCAATTAAGAAATGACCGGCATAGGTACTGCCCCAACTATCAGAATCGCCACTGCCCGGCCAGTAGGCAAAACCACCATCGGTGTTCACAAATGTTTTCAGTCGCTCAACTCCTGCTGTTACATTCTTTTGAATAGCCGTCTTCTCAGCATCTGTTAACGCTTTGACTTTATCGAGATACAATTGCGGAAACACAGCCGAGGTAGTTTGTTCAATACAGCCATAAGGATATTGCAACAGGTAGCGCATGCGTTGGCCGAGGTTAACCGGAGGTAAACTGGAGATTTCCAGCGTTACCGTATTTGTTCCTGCCACACCAAATGGTGTAACCGTAGCATTCCAGGTTTTGCCCGCTTCAAGCACCACATCCTGCACTTGTGTAACTGGTGGATTGGGATTTCGAACTTCAATTTCAATCTCATCGGTTGCTGAATAGCTTCCGGAAGTTGCTGTTACCTGAACTTTAGCAACACCGGTTTCGCTCTTCACATTCAAGGCAAAGTCTAAGGTAAGATCGCTTTCATTCATTGCCACCGTGCGCGAGGATTCATCTACAATACCGAGCGGCCCACTTACTTTAATATCCACTTTTACATTCTTGATATTGTTCTCACTCTTAAACAATGTGATCGGCAGCTTTACTTGTTCTTCGGGGCCAAGTACACGCGGCAAGGTAGCGAGCACCATCAATGGCTTGCGCACCGGTGTTGCTTTTTCGGTTTTACCGTAAGCACCGTCATAGCCCGCCACCAACATCGTTTTAACAGAGCCGATGTATTGTGGCATGATAAACTTATGCTCGTTGCTTCCGCCAGAAAGCGTAATCGGACCGAAATATTTTACAACAGGTTTAAACCGATTTGCTTTTGCATCATCTTCTTTGGCAGCCAGTTCGCCATCACCACCTAATGCAAGCAACCGCTCAACTCTTCCGCCCAATGCACCCATTACCTGATCGTATAAATCCCAGGTGGTTACACCTAACGCTTCACGCGCATAAAATTTATTCCAGGCATCGGGAGTAGTGAAGCGCGTGAGATCGAGTAAACCCTCATCAACAATTGCAAGCGTATAGGTCATCTTGCGTTTTGATTTTTCACTTACTTTAATAACCACTTCTTTACCAGGTTCCAACACATCGGGCATGGCAATGATGGGTTCCAGATGTGTGTTTGGATCTTCTACCTGAATAGGAATAACACCATACAAACGAATGGGTAAATCGTTAGTAGTTTGTGCATGTGGTTGCAATAAGGTAATGTTAACAAAAACATTGGGTGTCATCTCTTTGGTTACATCGAATGTAAATTGGTTGTCGCCTTTCTGGGTTTCGAGCCAATAGGTTTGCAATACTTTGCTTCCGTTTTCGATGCTGATTAGCGCGCGACCCTTTTCGCTACCGGGTATTACCAACATGGCTTTCTCACCTACATTATAAACTTGCTTGTCGGATGAAAATGAAAGCATGGTAGCACCTTCGCCTTCGTTGCGGGCACGACCAGCCCAACCAGGCCAATCGATGTAAACAACTTTGCCCGTACTGTGTCCGCTTTGCGGATCGTAAGCCTTCACAAAGAAGCGACCCCACTCGGGATATTTAATTTCAAAGTTCCATGCGCCCTTGCCATTAACGGTGCTTACCCGGCCGGTAGCAATGGGTTGCGAATAATTACCCGACATAAAATTGACTGAACCTTCGGAACCATCCCACCACCAGCGCCAATTGATTTTATAAATAGAAAGTTCAACTGTTCGCGAGAGCGGATTTCCGTTTGCACCTACCGTAACTACATCCACACGCTGCGTGGTATCGGTGCGCAACATACCACGAGCTTTGTCGCCCTTTGGTAGCTTAATTCCGGTTAGTGTTTTGTAGGGATAGAATGGAATGCTGAAACGATCGATGCTGAAGTTACCACTTTCTTCAAAAACTTTGCCTCTGAATACGGCATTCAATGTGCCGGGGGCATCGCCATTCACCTCCAGGTTTGCACTTACCTGGGCCTCGCCATTTGTATTGGTATAGCCATCAAAAATAGTTTGTACTTCGCTGTAGAAATCGATGGACGGATCATCAAATACATAATCCTTATACTGATCGAATTTGGTTGTGCCTTTGGTAAGCAACACATCAAATTGCGCGCGCAGGTTTTTTCCAGGTGCACCGTGCAACCAGTTTACTTTCAGGTTACCCGAAACATTGTTATTACCCGCGGTAAGTTTATCTACACCAAAGTCGAGATTGATTTTTAAACGATTAGGTTTCACCATTTCAACTTTAAGAAACTGTTGAAACTCGGTGCCGCCAACTTTTACTCGGCCCAGCCAATTACCGGTGGGCGCATCGCTGGCGGTTGCCGTAGCGAATTTGTAAAAACCATTCTCTGATGAAGAACGAACCAGACGCGATGTAACCTGGCCTTGTGGATTTTGTAACTCAAACACAACCGGATGTGATGGCGGTAACAACTTGTTCTTATCCTCGAGAATAAAACTGAGATAAAGTGAATCGCCTGGGCGCCATACACCGCGTTCGCCATACAAAAATCCTTTTAGTCCGTTTTGAACTGTTTCACCAGCCACATTAAAATTACTTAGCGAAAGCGATTCGCCACCTTGTACTTTTAAAAAACCCCGCTGGGCTCCATACTTAGCTACCAGCGCGAATGGTTTTTTGCTAGTATTCAAGATGGCTTTGCCATCGCGATCTGTTTTGCCGGTGGCAATTACTTGTTGCTGAAAATCATACAGCTCAACTTCCACCCCTGACAATGGCAGAGTTGTTTTCAAATCATTCACTACTACCAATGTGTTATCATCGCCACCGCGTTTAGCCAACAACCCAAGATCGGAAGCCAACACATTACGCTTAATATTTCGGTTGCCGGTGTAATAAGAAGAGTGGCATGGATTATCGCGCTGCGACCAATCGTAATCATCGTAGTAATAATAATCATCGTACGAATCCCAATAACTTTCTTCGCCTCCTGCTTCTGCACCATCCCATTGTTCAAAGGTCCCTTCGGTGGTGGTGATTTCTTCACCACCTTCGCATACATAGGCCAGGTACGTTTTCTTAAAACTAAGTCGCACCTGGTAAATAGCACCCGGTTCGGCTTGTATCAATGTGGTGAGATCAAGTGTAAAACGATTCCACTTTCCTAAATCCGATACACCCGCATTTTCAAGGGAGATGGTTTTACTCAATACAGGGCGACCTACGCGTCTCAGTTCCTGACTACCATCAAAATCATTTACCTGCAAAAACTGAAGTACGTTATCTTCATAAATCTTAATCACTTTTACATCTACCGACTTAAGGTTAACGGCTTCGAATGGCATAACCAAACCATCTGTTGAAGGAAGAATACTTCCTTTTCCCACAAATCGCACAGCCGGTAATGTTTGTTCAAAGGCTACATCGAACGTAGCCGCTTCTTTCATTTTATAGTTGAGAATATTTTTTACTCCGGCTTCGATGGTAATGGTACGCGAGCCGGTTTGCCGCACGGGCGGAAATACTTTGATTTCATTGTCCTTTACTTCAAAATCAAGACTGCCCAATTCTGAAATGCGAATAAGCCCGTCCAGATTTTGTGTTTCGTTGAGCGGATCGGAAAACTGAACCACTACCTGTTGACTGGTGCCTTGCTCCACCCGCACGTTCACCACTTTAAAATCACCAAGCGCTGGAATTTCCACTTCGCGCTCTTCCTGATGTTCTACATTAAGAGAAGCACCAGCAAATGCCAATGTAACTTTACTGGCTGCATCTTTACGCGCAACATCTTCTACTATAAACGCGTGGGTTTTTCCTTCGCCTGTATGCGTCCAGTTTACTTTTAAGGATGAACCTTCTTGTGTAGCGGCAAGCATTTTTTCTACAGCCTCAGTTTCCGCATAATCGGCTGTGTAAAGTGTCCCCTCAATTTTTTGCCGTTTCAAATCGGTTTTAACATAAGGCTTTACATTGTCAATCGACACTTCAAAGTTTTGTGGAATTACCTGCAGCGAGAATTCAAATGTTTTCAGATCGGCTGGCACTTCAACCAACCGGTGCAAGCTAAAGTTTACTTTATAAATCTGACCCGAAATAAGACGGGCCTCGGGCTTAAACTCAAGGGTGCGTTTGTCAACCCAAACGGTAGTACCCTTAACGGATGGATTGAGATCAAATAATTTAAGGGTGGTTTCGGTTCCAACCGCTGTTTCTTCCGCTACATCATGCGAAAGCACTACCCGGATGGGTGAGCCCGACCCGATAACACCGGCAGTATAAGAAGTAATGTACTGACCAAAGGCGGGGTTAATCGTTGAGTTAACGGGTTGTTCCGTTTTACGGAAGGCGAAGTAGTAAATACCTGCGGCTGCTACGCCAACTGCTAACAGGCCAATAAGAGCTTTTTTCATACCAGAGGGATTGGGGTTTAAGCGGGAATCTAAATATCGCTAAAGTGATAGAGATATTGCGACATAAACATCCTTTTTATTCAGATAAAGCGTGACCTGCCGGAATAATTTGAAAATGAACTACATCCATCTTATTTTTAAAGGATGAACCTTGGTTAAGCATGAAAAGAGAAATTCTTAACAACAGAATCTATCAAGAAGATTGCCTGGCAACCATGGCTTCCATGCCGGATAATTATATCGACCTAACCATCACTTCTCCACCTTACGATGAGTTAAGAACTTACAACAACAAAATAAAGGGCATTAAAACGGAATTCAATGGTTACACATTCCACTTCGAGAAGATAGCCAGCGAGCTCTACCGCATTACCAAAGATGGGGGTGTTGTTGTTTGGATTGTTGGCGATGCTACTATAGCCGGAAGTGAGACTGGCACAAGTTTCAGACAGGCCCTTTTTTTTAAAGAGTGTGGCTTTAATTTGTTCGACACTATGATTTATTTAAAGCCCCCACGGGGTGCTGTTGGTAACAATAACACCTATTGGCAATCTTTTGAATACATGTTTGTATTGTGCAAAGGGAAACCAAAAACAATAAACCTTATCAAAGACAGAGAAAATAAAGAAGCAAGAAAAGGAGATAATGGCACAAAGAGACTTCAGAATGGAAATCTTCTGCAATTAAAACGTGGTGGTATGGTGAGTTTGGAAGAAGAACTAATGTATGGGAATACCGGGTGGGTAAAGGTCATTCGGCAAGCGATGAGTTTGCGTATGGTCACCCTGCTATATTTCCAGAAAAACTAGCGCAAGACCATATAACAACATGGAGCAAGCCGGGAGATGTTGTTTATGATCCTATGATGGGAAGCGGAACGGTAGCAAAAATGTGTATTCTTGAAGGAAGAAAATTTATTGGCAGCGAAATAAATAAAGAGTACTGTAAAATTGCTAATAAGAGGATTGCAAGCGTGGTTAATTCTACTAATCAAGTTTATGTCAACCCTAAAGAGTTCCAGCACTAATCCATTGGAAGAACCGTATTCCAAAATCTGCACGACTTGCGGTGTTGAAAAACCAATCGAAGCATTTGCCAAAAATCAATACGGTAAAGACAACCGAGTTTTACGAAGGCCTATTTGTAAAGACTGCTATTCAAAAAAAGTAAAAATCAATCCTACAGAAGAAAATCTATGAAGCCAAATTTCCACAACCACAAATTGGCGATAGGTTTATCTGCCCGATATGCGGTCGTAACATTATAAGGAAATTTAAGAACGATGTGGTTTTAGATCATAGCCACCTTGATGGCTCTGTTCGAGGTGGATTTGCAGCAGTTGCAATACCAGCATTGGTAAATTCTATGATGATACTGAAATTCTGCAGAGGGCCATTGACTGGATAAAGAACAAAGGAAACTATCCTAAATAATAAATTAGTTCTATTTCTTACACGCTACTCCTTCTACATAATTCTTGATTACACTCATCTGTTCAGCAACCGTACTGCCTTCAAATCCGGTAATATCTTCGTAATTAACTTGCTTTTGGTATTGATCTAAAAATTCGCCAGATAAGGGCAGGTAACTCCAATGCCACCGCTCCTCTTCGTAGCCGGTGCGGCCATTGTCTTTAGCTGTATAAGGTTGACAGAAACCAAATTCAGCAGCATGGGCTTTAAGCCAGGTATAAATTTTTAATCCTTCGCCCGAATCAAAGAAGCTATTGTTGAGTGCATTCAAATCCATATCCGTTCCCCAATGGTGGCGCGAGGTGGACGGCATGGAACTGTATAATAAAATGAGTCGTGCACGTTCTTTCAGGTCGTTAACGGTAGTAAGGTCTTTTCCTTCTACCTGTACTTTGCCATTCCACTTGTTTTCCCAAATACGTTTTTGTGAATCAAAATTACGGGTGGCTGAAATGATGGTTAGTTCAACACCTTCCTTACGAGCAGCATCGCTCATCTTAACAAAAGCTTCGTAGGTTTCTTTTCTCAGGTAAGCCCCGCGCCCACTGCCCCTCGTGTGTTTATCGGCCAGCTTTACAAACTGAGGATGTGTTGCCGGATCAAACTTTCCCAGTAGATAATTTTTATCAACCGGTTGGGCTTGAAGGGAAAGTGTACACACCATAAAAAAAAATAAAACTCTCATTCTCTCAAATTTAATCCGTTCTACTCCCCTCTCCTTTGGAGAGGGGCTGGGGGTGAGGTCACACTCGCTCTGCAACCTGATTCATCACCTTGGTTTGCACCTGAATCGACTCATGGTGAATCAACTTCAGTAAATCGTTTGTAAACTCTTCGTTCAATCCCATTGCCTTACATAAAGCAATACGGGTTTGTACAATTTCTTCCCAGCGGTTTACCTGCAGGATGGTTACGTTATTTTCTTTCTTGTACTGGCCTATCTTCTCTGATATCTTCATGCGTTGCGATAACCGTTGCATGATCTCATCATCTAACTGATCAATCTGCTCACGCAGAATACTGAGTGTGTCTTTGAATGTTTTGTTCTCAACAGAAGCCGTGCGCACAACCAGTTCGCTAATGATCTTACCCAGCACAGCCGGAGTAACCTGTTGCTTGGCATCGCTCCACGCAGCATCAGGGTTAATATGACTTTCAATCATCAAACCAGCCATATCCAGATCAAGCGCCTTCTGCGAAATGAATGCAATAAGATCGCGGTTACCGGCAATGTGACTTGGATCGCAAATCATATCTAACTCCGGTACCCGGGTCTTTAATTCAATGGCAAGATCCCACATCGGTGCGTTGCGGAAAGGACCTTTCTCGAATGAGGAGAACCCGCGATGAATGGCAGCCAACTTGGTGATGCCTGCTTTGTTCAAACGCTCCAGCGCACCTAACCACAACTCTACATCCGGATTGATCGGATTTTTTACCAACACCGGAATGTCAACACCTTTTAAAGCATCGGCAACTTCCTGAACCGAGAATGGATTTACCGTGGTGCGTGCACCTACCCATAAAAAATTTACACCAGCTTTTAAGGCTGCCTCTACGTGGGCGGCATTGGCTACTTCCGTTGTTACAGGTAAACCCGTCTCTTTACCCGCTTGCACCAACCATTTTAAACCTACATCACCAGCACCTTCGTATTGGCCAGGCCTTGTGCGCGGCTTCCAGATACCGGCACGTAGGGCATGCACTTTGCCTGTTGCGGCAACTTGTTTAGCTGTGGCGATGGTTTGCTCTTCTGTCTCTGCACTGCATGGCCCGCTAATGATAACGGGTCTGCTGGTCTTCATCCACGATGATATGGGTTCGAGTTGTAATCCTTTCTTTGTCATGATGCAATAAAGTTAAATAGATTTCGGGTTTAGATTTAAGTATTACTAAAACAATAAAGTTACGTTTTGGGTTTATCGCTTTGATCCAGCACCCTGCGAATCTCATTCGCCTTGCTCATAATGCGGTGCAACTCTTTGGTGTCGCGCTTCATTAAGTGGTAATGAAATTTTTGCAGGTGCATAATATATTCCAGTAGTGCCTGGCTCAGGTACTCTACATTTTGTTCAAAGATGGGTGCCCACATATCGGGCGAACTTTTGGCTAACCGTACCGTAGAGGCAAAACCACTACCTGCCAGATCAAAAATATTCTTTTCGTCTTTCTCTATATCCAGCACAGTTTGACCTAATAAAAAGGAACTCACGTGCGAGAGATGTGAGACATACGCTACATGCCGGTCGTGTTCATCGGCTTCCATAAAAATGGTTTTCATTTCCAATGCATCAAAAACTTTCATAGCTGTGTTCAACGCTTCTACCGAAGATTTCCCTGCTTCGCAAATAATGTTGGTTTTGCCTTTAAACAAACCATCAAAAGCTGCTGTTGGTCCTGAGTTTTCAGTTCCGGCAATAGGATGAGCTGCTACAAACTGATTTCGCTTGGGATGGTTGGCCACCGACTTGCAAATGGATGTTTTGGTTGATCCACCATCAATAACCACAGCCCCCTTCTTTACAATATCCAATACCGCTGGCAAAAATGCATTCAGCGCATTTACCGGAATAGCCAACACAATCAAATCGGCTGTTGAAAGTGCTTTATCTTCTGTTAAGATTTTATCTACCAAGCCAAGCTCAACAGCTTTCAATCCATTGGCAGCATTCGCATCTACACCCATCAACTCAGTAGCAATGCCCGCCCTGCGCAAACCCAGCGCAACCGAGCCTCCAATCAATCCTAATCCAACAATAGTTGTTTTCATTATTTAAACTTGAGAGGTTAGATTTGAGACGGTAGTATTTTCAGCCACAAACTTTTGAATCCGGACTAGCGCTTCTTGCAGTTTTTCTTCGGTAGCGCAAAGCGAGATGCGGATAAAACGCGAACCGCCTTCACCAAAAATAAAACCAGGTGTTATAAATACATGTGTGGCATACAACACTTCATCAATCCATTTTTCTATATCAACAACATGATCGGGTGCTTTGGCCCACACAAACAACCCCGACTGCTTTTCAGAATAGGAACAACCTAAAACATCTAAAATCTTCCGCGCAGCCGTTCTTCTTTTTTTATAGACTGCGTTTAATTCGGTAAACCATTCCTTTCCATTCTTCAAAGCTTCAGCAGCAGCCTGTTGCAAACCCAGAAACATGCCGCTATCCATATTGCTCTTCACACGCAGCACGGCATCAACCAAATCTTTGTTACCCGCTACCCAACCAATTCGCCAGCCAGCCATGTTGTGCGATTTACTCAACGAGTTAAGCTCTAACGCTACATCGGCAGCTCCTTCTATGGCAAGAATGCTCTGCGGATTGTCATTTAAGATTAATGAATACGGATTATCATTCACAATCAAAAAATTATTCTTGCGTGCAAGATCAACCAACGCTTTCAATTCTTCTTTGGATGCAACGCGCCCCGTTGGCATGTGTGGAAAATTAACCCACATAACTTTTACTTTCGATAAATCGGATCTTTGCAAGGCTGCTACATCAATTCCCCAATCTAAGGATTCCTGTAGTTTATAGGTTCTTACTTTTGCCCCCACCAGTTTAGCTACTGATGAATACGTTGGATAGCCAGGATCAGGAATTAAAACTTCTTCACCTTCATTTACAAAAGCCATAGCAATGTGCATGATACCTTCCTTCGAACCCATGAGCGGAAGGATTTCTGTTTCAGCATTCAGATTAACACCGTAAGTACTTTTATAAAATGCTTGCACACCTTGTCGCAAGGCAGGAATGCCTTTGTAATTCTGGTATCCGTGGCTGTTGACTTTCTGGGCCGTTACGTTCAGAGCTTCAATAGCCGAAGCAGCCGGAGCCAGATCGGGGCTACCAATACCCAGGTTAATTACCGGATGTGCCGGTGTATCCAACCCACGCACTTCCGCTAACTTTTTGCTGAAGTAATATTCTTCTACGTTGGCAATCCGGTTTGCAGTCTTTATCATGTTACTTGTATTCGATTTTTGCTTTTTTGTATTCGCCCAAAATGTTGAGGTTTTTTACCTGCCGCAATACTTCCCCTATGGCCACATCATAGCTCTTGCGTTTCTTCCATTCTACGTCAATGTGAATTGAGTATTCGCTTGGCTTACCAATAATGGGTATTGATTGGATTTTGGAAAGGTTAATACTGTTATTCTTAAACGTCATCAGCGCTTCCGCCAGGCTGCCAACTTCGTTGGCCACTTCAAAATACAGCGAAGCCTTATTGCTGTCGGATGATGTTTTAATTTTGCGGGTAAGAATCAAAAAGCGGGTAAAATTTTTCTTATGCGTTTCGATGCGTTTCTCTAAAATATTTAACCCGAATTTTTTGGCAGCATACTCGTTAGCAATGGCCGCAGTAGTTTTTAACTTTTGCTCTTTTACTTTGCGTGCCGATAGTGCCGTGTCCTCACTTTCTGAAATCTGCACACCATTTAACCGGTAAAGAAAATCGGTACATTGGCGAATGGCCATCGGGTGCGACTCGATACTGGTGAGGTCATTTAGTTTAACACCGGGCAATGCAAGCAGGTGCATGTGTATGGGTAGATATACCTCACCAATAATGGAGAAGTGATATTCTTGTAGTAAAAAGTAGTTGGGCAAAATACTCCCCGCGATAGAGTTTTCAATCGCCATTACCGCATAGTCAGATTCACCTTTCTTCAACGATTCGCACAGTGCATAAAAACTCAAACACTCCACGGTTTGTATGGGTTCATGAAAGTACGTTAGTGCCGCCACCTCGTGGAAGCTGGTGGCTATGCCTTGAATGGCGATCTTCAGTTTTTTCCTTTTGCTCATATACATCAAAAAGAAAGTCCCTCTTTCGGAGGGACTTTCTGAGTTTCTTTCGTTTTATTATTTCTTAACAAACCGATTCTCTTTCAAGTCCCATCCGGGATTGATAAAAAAAGTAAAAGAAGTAAAATCGGTTGGTGATCATTTGTCTCAATTCTGGTTCTAAGAAAGATGAAAAAATCTGTTTGTGCAAAACTGGCTCAAAAAAATCTTTAAAATTTTAATTTTAACTAACCCTTGTTAGTCGCTCAAAACGAGCATGTGTGCCTGGTAAATCATACCTTTACAAACCAAAAAATTAAACGTATGAAAATCCTTTTGCCCGTTCTGGTTATGACCTTACTTTTAACCAGCTGCGAAAAGAATAAACCCGCAACATCCGAAACCGATACCAGCGATAACCCCAACCAGGTATTGTACGATCAGGTGATGGACGTGCACGATGAGGTAATGCCTAAGATGGATGAGATCATGAAACTGAAGCGCGAGTTGCAGGAACAAATTGCCAACACCCCCGATATGGTGGTGGAGCGCAAACAACAATTAGAAAAAATCATCAGCAACCTGGACTCCGCCAGTAATGCCATGATGGACTGGATGCATAGGTTTAATCCACTACCCGATACGGTCGATCAGGAAAAAGCGCGCGCCTACCTGGAAGGAGAAATGGAACGTGTTAAAAATGTAAAAAACTTAATGCTCGAAAGTATTGAAAAAGCTAAACAAGAAGCCAACAACGAATAGACTTGCTTGCTGCCTATTTGCATGAACAAAGACCAACTGATTGCAGAACTTAGTAAATCCACGTTTGTGATGCTGAAGCCGGGTGTAGCCGGAGTAGGCGTATTTGCTATCACCTTAATTCCCAAAGGTTGCCGCGAAATGTTTAGTCCGCCCGATCCGGATGAAAAATGGATAACGTTAACCCGGCAAGAAGTGGAAGCTTTACCCAATTATGCCCGGTACGTTGTTGAGAATTATTGTCTGTTTGATGAATCGTTGAATTACTTTGTGCCGGAACAAGGGTTTAAAAAAATGGATCTTTCCTTATTTATCAACCACAGCGATACACCTAACATCCGATCAGTAAATGATGGCGACTACTTCGAAGCATTACGTGACATTGAAGAAGGCGAAGAATTGTTTCTGGATTATGGCGAGATAGTGCCTGACTAAAACTATTTCTTTTTGCTGGTACGTTTAGTTGCCACATGATGCGGCAGCTCTACTTTCTTACTCGCTTTCTTCCCTTCCTTCTCCTTGTTGCGTTGTTCTAACCTGATATTGTATCGAATGGCTTGCCAATATTCACCACCATAGCCTACCAGAATTTCTGCACCGGCAGGTATATCGCGTGAAGCTTCAATGTAACATCGCTTTTTTTCAGTAACGTACTCCGAATTATTCTTCACGCCCTCCACGCGCACAATACCGCGGGCATCGTTGGCATAATGGGCAATTCCTTTTTTTGTTTTCCAGGCATCAATACAATATTGATTATTAAAGAAAAAAACATATCCGTTGCGGTCGTCTGCCATTTTCTGAACTTCCTTCCAGGTAACAATCTCGCCCTTGTATTCTACAATACGGGTACCTTTAGGTATAAACACTTTTGTAAAAAGTCCTTTACCGGCTCCGGGTAAAGTTGACTTCTTGATCATCATCTTCTTTTCTAACAATGCCATAGGGGCGCGAAGATAAATGAAATTTGTTAGTTGAAAGCACTCATCAAATTGCAGCAATGGATTTAACCAACAATCGAATACTAACTAAGATAACCACTACCCCAACCAGAATCATCATCCGCTTAACGGGTAACTTTCGGGTGATGGTTGCCGCGATAGGAGCCGCGATAATACCCCCTAATATCAGGCCTACAATAATCTGAATATGGCTAAGGCCGATGGTAGCAAAGAATGTGAGTGAACTTGCAAATGACACAAAGAACTCAGCCAGGTTTACCGAACCAATAGTATAACGCGGATGCCGACCGCGTGCAATCAAAGTTGTAGAAACAATCGGCCCCCAACCACCTCCACCTATCGAATCCATAAAGCCACCAAAGCTTGCAAGTGCCGGAACGTTTTTGGTTTTCCTCCGTTTGCGGATTTGCATCAGTACTGCTTTACGAATAATGGCCAACCCCAGAATAAGCGTATATGCTGCTACAAGCGGCCTTATAATATAGTTATACTCATCTAAGGAAGATAAGATGTACGCACCGGCAATAGCACCCAGCATGCCGGGTATCAATAAACTCTTAAACAGTTTTTTGTTTACGTTCTGAAAGCGAAGATGCGTTAACCCGGAAACTCCGCTGGTAAATATTTCTGCCGTATGCACACTGGCACTGGAAGCAGCCGGTGATACTCCAAACGACAACAAGAATGAAGTGGCACTTACACCATAAGCCATTCCTAACGAGCCATCAATCATTTGGGCGATAAATCCTCCCAGCACAAACAACAAAAAGTCAGGCCCCACTACCGATCGCCAATCATATTGCGAGAGTGTGTCGGAACCAAAAAAAGCAATTAGTATAAGTACTATAGAAGTAAGCACTCCGAGTAATATCCAGATGTGCCGCGGTTTGCTGCGTGGCTCAGGTGGCTCTGGCTTCTCATCATAGATGAGTTTCTCGTCTTCTTCTATGTTTTCCGGACGCATCTATTCTTTGTTTCTGAAATCGAGATTATGGAATACAAAAAACCGAATGGCATCGGTATGCACAAACGTATTGGATGCGGCTAACTGCTGAAACACATATAAGTAACCGATCTGCGCATTTAGCTGTGCCGTAAACTGGTAGCCCACCCCACCAAATAACCGGTTCTGATCTAAATAATTATTGCCAATGTTTTTACCGGCACTTACGTGAACCTCATCATTAAGAAAAAGGAATGGTGTTTTAGGCGCTATTGTTTTTCGTGTAAGCGGAATAGTAATTGCAAAATTATACCGAAATCGCCAGCTGAATGTATAATCATCACTCAATTCGCCAGCTTCCAGTGTTCTGCGAAAGCGCTCTTCTACCCTAAAGTATTGTGCCAGACTAAGTCGCTGCTTTTTATCAAACCATTGTACCTGCTGCCATAGCCTGTGTTCAGGCAAATCTGGTATCGGATCAACATTGTGGTTTGTGATGTAGGCATAGCCTGAAGATATTCTGGTTTGATCTGTTACATAATAAACAGGTGCAATACGAAAAATGCTCAAGCCGAGTCGGTTCGTAAAATCTTCTGTTAAACGAAAATGAACATCAGCCCAAAGACCCCATTTATTCGAAAGCCGGGTTTGATTAAAATAGCCGGTCCAGGTTTGTTGACGAAATTCTTTATTCTTATTCTGGGCTATTGCTATCGAACAACAAAAACCTAAGCATAAAACAGTAATCAACAATCTTCTCATGACAAGTAGTTATTCCTACAAACTTAATAGGAATAACGTAATGTAATACCATAAGTGGCCGGATCGCCCAATACACCTGCATAATGCCCGGCATTGCCTCCTGCTGGTAACAATTGTTCATAATAATCTTTGTTGAAGAGGTTGCGAGCCCAGATGGAAGCCGAGATTCCAGTTGAAACTCTTACACCAGCCCTGGCATTTAATAACGCATACCCATCAATATTTAAGTAAGCAGATGGAGATGGACTAGAAGAAAATTCCGAGCGGTAATAAGTATCAAATGCAACAAAGAATTTACCGTTTAACGAGTTAACAGGCGTACTAAACTCACCACCAAAAGATCCGGCCCACTTTGATAATCCTGGAATAACGCCACCTGAGATGTCCTGAAACGCAACCTGCACCCCGTCAATTACCTGGCCTGTTAACTCAAGCGGCAGAGGGGCATTGGTAAACCTCACGTATTTACCTTCGGTATAAGCAATGGCACCGTAAAACGACAAGTGTTTATTCACTTTAATGTTGGCATCTAATTCAACGCCCAGCACATTCACTTTTTCAGCATTGGCGATATAGCCACGGTTAACACCTAACTCGGGCGATTGCACATTGGTTTGATAATTATTTATATCGGTATTATGAAAAGTTAAGTTTAAAGTTGAGTTGGTTGTGGGAGAAGTTTTAATTCCGAATTCAATATGCTTTACATCTTCAGGTTTTATCACAGCAAGATCTGTTGCCGGTTGGCCATTAATAGTTGGCAAGCCCGCAACATTTACGCCCACAGGTTTAAAACTGGTTGAATAAGTACCAAATGCATTGAAGCGTTTATTCAATCTGTAAGCCACCGTAAGTTGATAGGTGAAATTGTTTTCTTCCGCATCCGCCACGTAAGCTTGACTACTGTAAACTCCATTTTTTAAATTCTGTAAAGCTACTTTTTCGGATTGCGTACCATTGTAGGTGGCTGTATCTAACCCACCATAAGCTGTTCGATTATACACTACATCTTTTTGATCGTAATTAAATCGAATACCTGGCAACACATGTAATCGTTCCACCACTTCCCAATCCACATTGGCAAAGGTAGCGGCACTTAACGATTTAATTGACGACTGTGTTCGAATTCCATAGCCTTCAAAAAGCCCGGGGGTTTCCCACAACGCACTGGTAGAACTTTTAGAGAATCGCCATTGAGCCGAACCCGATTCTTCCGTTCCATTTATTTTCACTTCCTGATCTATAAAAAACAGACCTACTACTCCGCTTAAGCGAGGCGAGAATTCACCCGCATACCGAACTTCCTGCGACCAGTTTCTGTGCTCCGCTGGGTTTTGTGATTTCGCCAATGCCTGTAACCCTGTAAAGTCGCGATCATTCGATGGATCCCAATTCCAATAGCGCCAAGCAGAAGTGGAAGTTAAAGTGCCGGGGCCTAGTTTTGAATCAATGTTGATCGATACTCCACCTAAATCATTACCCGAGTTCCAGGGAGTGTCATGGTCAATTTTACGATCGAACGCATTTGTACTGGGAAGGGTATAATTTAATTCTGTGATAATCGCATTAAATTGACGATACGCTGGCCGTTTTGTTTCAACTATACCTGCCACCACCTGCGCATATCCATCCGGTCGCTGGCGCGAAGCATCTGCTGCGAATGTAATAGATGTATTGCTGGACGGAGTAAATAGCAGTTGAGCTCTAAATCCAAGGTTATTAATATCGTTCGTATATTTTCCTGTGCGCACATTTTCAATCACTCCATCGCGTTGTGTGCCTGAGAACGATAACCGTCCTGCTATTTTTTTACTCAGTGGGCCTGTAATTGAACTCTTAGCCTGCACATATCCATAGTTTCCATAACTCACTTCAAAATCTGCACCTGGTGTGAAACTCGCTTTGCGCGAAGTGATATTAAATGCACCCGAGGTCGTGTTCTTACCAAACAAAGTACCCTGCGGCCCGCGTAAAACTTCTATTTGTTCGATGTCTATAAAATCAAAAGTTGCCGCGGCTGGTCGGGCATAATACACACCATCTACATAGAAACCTACACCCGGATCGAGACCATCGTTGGTTAGCCCAAAGGGGGAACCAAGTCCCCGAATATTAATTCCTGTATTTCGAGGATTAGATGTATAGAGCTGAACAGAGGGAACAAACTCTTTAAGTCGGTTAACATTAAATGCACCGGCATCTTCTATCAGAAGCCCGTCCACTACCGAGATTGGAATTGGAACTTCCTGAACCGTTTCAGTACGCCTGCGTGCGGTTACTACTACTTCTTCTAATTCCCCATCATTAATTAGTACTATCTCTAACGGTTTAGCACCAAGCTCAATTATTTGAAAATCCTGAGGTTTAAAACCTACCGAGCTGATCCGTATAATAAAAGGAACTTTTTGTGTTGTTTGTAAAGAGAACTCACCCTTTGCATTGGTAACAGCATAGGTGTTGGTGCCGCGTATCACCACGGTTGCAGCTTCCAGTGCCACACCTTCGCTATCTTTAATTATACCTGTAACAGTACTCTGACCGTGCACAGCAGAGGTAGTTAGTATAACTACAAAAAGCCAATGTAAAATTTTTTTCATAAATGTACTTAAAGTCTATAGATTTAGTAGAGTTCAAAAGTAATGATTTTAATTTATACCCAAATATGAGCCAATAAAAAAAGCACCCGAAGGTGCTTTTTTGTAACTCTTAACTAAAAGATTTGTACTACACTTTTATTTCAACGTCCACACCACTTGGTAATTCCAGTTTCATCAACGCATCAACTGTTTTGGCACTGTTGCTGTAAATATCAACCAAACGCTTGTAAGTGCAAAGCTGAAACTGCTCGCGCGATTTCTTGTTTACGTGAGGCGAGCGAAGGACGGTGAATTTTTCCTTCTCAGTTGGCAACGGAATTGGTCCGCTAACCACAGCACCAGTAGCTTTTACAGCACGCACAATTTTTTCAGATGACTTATCAACCAGATTGTGGTCGTAAGACTTAAGTTTAATTCTGATTTTCTGATTCATGATCTAAACGTCTTTTAGATTTTATTTAGCGGCTACTGCGCCTTTAACTTCTTCAATTACTTTATCGGCCAGGTTCTTTGGTACTGGTGCATAGTGCGAGAATGTAAGTGTTGCAGATGCACGACCTGATGTAAGGGTTCTTAAATCAGTAATGTATCCGAACAATTCTGCCAATGGCACATCGGCTTTGATAACCTGTGCACCACCACGGGTATCCATACCTTTCATGATACCACGTCTTCTGTTTAAGTCGCCCGTTACAGAACCGGTATATTCATCTGGTAGAATTACTTCTACACCCATAATCGGTTCTAACAACTGGGGGGCACACTTGGAAGCTGCTTCTTTAAAGCCAATGCGGGCTGCCAATTCAAACGATAATGAGTCAGAGTCCACATCGTGGTATGAACCGTGAAACAATCTTACTTTCATCGAGTCGATCGGATAACCAGCCAAAGGTCCGTTAACCATTGCCTGATCAAAACCTTTTTGAACAGCAGGAATGAATTCGCGCGGAATAACACCACCTACGATGTCGTTCACAAATTCAAGCCCTGGCTTATCTTCTGGTCCAAGTTCGCGTGGCCCGATTTCGAATACAATATCGGCAAACTTACCACGGCCACCGGTCTGCTTCTTATAAACTTCTTTATGTTCAACCGACTTGGTAAGCGCTTCTTTGTAAGCAACCTGAGGCGCGCCTTGATTGATTTCAACTTTAAATTCGCGCTTTAAGCGATCAATGATAATTTCAAGGTGCAATTCACCCATACCGCGTAGAATGGTCTGACCAGTTTCCTGATCGGTATTGACACGCAGTGTAGGATCTTCTTCTACCAGTTTGGCAATAGCCATACCTAACTTATCGGCATCAGCTTGCTTCTTCGGTTCAATAGCATATCCAATAACCGGCTCGGGGAAGATCATGGACTCTAATACCACCGGACGTTTTTCATCGCAAAGTGTATCGCCAGTCTTAATGTCTTTGAAGCCTACAACGGCACCGATATCACCCGCCTGAAGTCTTTCAATCTGGTTCTGCTTATTAGCGTGCATCTGGAACACACGCGAGATACGCTCCTTCTGTCCGGAGCGGGTATTCTTAATGTATGAACCCGAATCCAACACACCCGAATAAGCACGAACAAAGCAAAGGCGCCCTACGAATGGATCAGTTGCAATTTTAAATGCAAGACCTACAAACGGTTCGCTTTCTGTTGGACGAATTTCAACTTCTTCTTCGGTGTCAGGATTCGTACCTACAATCACATCCTTATCTAATGGTGAAGGAAGTAATTCCATCACATAGTCAAGCATGGTTTGTACACCTTTGTTCTTGAAAGAAGATCCGCACACCATAGGTACAATCTTCATATCAATAACAGCTTTGCGCAAAGCTGTTAGAATTTCTTTTTCAGTGATTGAATTAGGATCTTCAAAGAACTTCTCAATCAAGGTTTCGTCATACTCAGCAACAGCTTCGAGCAGTTTTTCACGATACTCGTGTGCTTCTTCCTTCATATCATCCGGAATCGGAACTTCCTGGAAGGTCATTCCCTTGTCAGCCTCATTCCAGATAATGCCGCGGTTGTTAATCAAGTCAACCACGCCTTTGAAATTATCTTCGGCACCAATCGGTAACTGTAATGCCACCGCCTTGCTACCTAATTTTTCTTTTACCTGTTTACAAACACCCAAAAAGTCAGCACCTGAACGGTCCATTTTGTTAACAAATCCGATGCGGGCAACTTTATAATTGTCGGCCAAACGCCAGTTGGTTTCTGATTGTGGTTCAACGCCATCAACAGAACTGAACAAAAACACCAAACCATCTAACACACGAAGGGAACGGTTTACCTCTACGGTAAAGTCAACGTGCCCAGGAGTATCGATAATGTTGACGTGGTACTCTTGATTGCGGTATTTCCAATGCACGGTAGTAGCTGCAGAGGTAATGGTAATACCACGCTCTTGCTCTTGTGCCATCCAGTCCATGGTAGCGGCACCTTCGTGCACCTCGCCAATTTTGTGGTTTACACCTGCATAGTAGAGAATACGTTCGGTGGTGGTGGTTTTGCCGGCATCAATGTGCGCAGCAATACCAATATTACGGGTGTATTTAAGATCTCTTGCCATGTAGGATTATAATCTGAAATGTGAAAACGCCTTGTTCGCCTCTGCCATCCGGTGCGTATCATCTTTCTTTTTGATAGCCGCTCCTTCACCTTTCGATGCTGCGATGATTTCTGCCGCCAATTTATCCATCATGGTTTTTTCACCACGGGCGCGAGCATAATCAATCAGCCACTTAATGCTTAAGTTGATTTTACGCTCTGGTCTGATTTCTACCGGCACCTGAAAAGTTGCTCCACCAACTCTACGGCTCTTCACTTCTACAGAAGGCATCACATTGTTCATGGCGCGCTTCCAAACTTCAAGCCCTGGTTCGCCACCGGTTTTCTTTTCCACCTGCGCTATGGCATCGTAGAAAATATTGTATGCAACACTTTTCTTGCCTTGCTCCATCATGTAGTTCACAAATTTGGTAACCAGTGTGTCACCAAACTTAGGATCGGGCAGCAGGTATCTTTTCTTGGGTTTAGCCTTTCTCATAATCTAATTACTATTTTTTGCCTTTTGCAGGAGCACCTTTGGCAGCAGAAGCTGCGGCACCAGCTTTAGGGCGTTTTGCACCATACTTAGAACGGCTTTGCAGACGTCCGTTTACACCTGAGGTATCCAATGCACCCCTTACAATGTGGTAACGAACACCCGGCAAATCTTTAACCCGGCCTCCGCGGATTAACACAATAGAGTGTTCTTGAAGATTGTGCCCCTCGCCCGGAATGTAGGCGTTCACCTCCCTGTGGTTGGTTAGGCGTACACGGGCCACTTTACGCATGGCCGAATTCGGTTTTTTTGGGGTTGTTGTGTACACACGGGTACAAACTCCCCTACGCTGAGGGCAAGAATCGAGGGCTGGAGACTTTGACTTAAAAGTCAATTTCTTTCTGCCTTTTCTTACAAGTTGCTGAATGGTAGGCATTTATATTTCGTTTTATAACCCTTAAAAAATAAGGACTGCAAAGGTATTTAAAGTACGATAGGATGCAAAACCCTTACTTAAGATTTTTCCTATCTATTTGGCTAAATCCACTTATTTTCGGACTAAGCCTCACCCATCGTACCGCCAAAATTCATAGGAAACTGAGGGGCATCGTTGGTTTGTTTAATCGGGCCAAATGTAGCCTCGTATTTGCTGATGTTATCCTTTAGGGCTGCCAAAAGTCTTTTGGCATGTTCGGGTGTAATAATAATTCTTGATTTTACCCGAGCCTTGGGCACACCGGGCATTAGCCGGATAAAATCAATTACAAATTCGCTATTGGAGTGGGCAATCATAGCCAGGTTGGAATAGATTCCTTCCGCCACTTCTTCGGAAAGCTCAATATTAATCTGATTCTGGGGTGGGTTGTTCTTTTGCTCTGCCATAAAATTTTAATTTTCGGTCGGCCGATAAAATCAATTAGCCAATGGTTTTCCATCGGCTAATTGATAAATAGGCTATTGGTAATTCAATTTAGTCTTGCAATTCCCTCTCCTTTGATTTGCGCTCGGGAGCACTCACCATTCGCTGGTACTCTTCTTCCGAGTTTACAATCATATCGTTGAGGCGTCTCTGTCCTGTACCAGCAGGAATCAAGTGACCAACAATTACGTTCTCTTTCAAGCCCATTAATTGGTCGGCCTTACCACGGATAGCCGCTTCGCTCAAAACCTTGGTAGTTTCCTGGAAAGATGCAGCTGATAACCAGCTTTCAGTCTTCAACGATGCCTGGGTAATACCTTGCAAGGTTGGTCTTGAAACTGCTGATAATGCATCGCGCACTTCAACCAACTTCTGGTCTTTACGCTTCAAGGCAGAATTCTCATCGCGTAATTCGCGTGGGCTGATAATCTGGCCTACTTTGAATTTCTGAGAATCACCGGCATCTGTAACAACTTTCTTATCCAACACGCGGTCGTTCTCTTCGCGGAATTCAAACTTATCTACATACTCGCCAGGCAAGAAGGTAGTATCACCAGAGTCGATGATTTCCACTTTCTGCATCATCTGGCTAACGATACACTCGATGTGTTTATCGTTGATCTTCACACCTTGCAGACGATATACTTCCTGAATTTCATTCACCAAGTATTCCTGCACCGCAGTCGGTCCTTTTATCGATAAGATATCAGAAGGGGTAATGGCTCCGTCTGACAATGGTTGACCTGCCTTCACAAAGTCGTTATCTTGAACGAGGATGTGTTTTGACAACGGTACTAAATAACGCTTCTGCACACCATCTTTTGATTCGATGAAGATTTCGCGGTTACCACGTTTAATACCACCATACGTTACTACACCATCAATCTCACTTACCACAGCCGGGTTAGAAGGATTGCGGGCTTCGAACAATTCAGTTACACGAGGCAAACCACCGGTAATATCGCGGCTCTTACCCATGGTGCGGGGAATCTTGGCAAGCACCTGACCTGCTTTGATTTTTTCGCCTTCATCAACCGCTAAGTGTGCACCAACCGGAATGTTATAACCTTTTGTTTCAGTCTTACCATTCACGATGATGGCCGGGTTCTTCGTTTTATCGCGGGTGTCGGTTATCACTTTCTCGCGGTGACCTGTTTGTTCATCCGACTCCTCTTTATAGGTAATACCTTCAATGATAGCTTCGTATCCAATTTCGCCATCAAACTCAGAAAGGATTACTGCATTGTATGGATCCCAGTAACACAATTCCTCACCTCTCTCAACTTTCTGGCCGTCTCTCACTTTCAGGAAGGCACCATAAGGAACGTTGTTAGTAATCAACACACGCTTCTCTTCATCCAGAATTCTGATTTCACCGGTACGCCCCATCACTACTTTTACCTTATTATCTTCGCGATCGGTAGTATCAACCGTACGGATACCTTCAAACTCAATCGTTCCGGAGAACTTCGCTTTGATGTTGGCTTCAGTAGCAATGTTAGATGCTGTACCGCCCACGTGGAAAGTACGAAGTGTAAGCTGCGTACCAGGCTCACCAATTGATTGTGCTGCAATAACACCTACTGCTTCACCTGCCTGCACCATTTTACCGGTTGCCAGGTTACGGCCGTAGCATTTTGCACAACCACCAATTTTGGTTTCGCACGTCAAGATTGAACGAATCTCAACTTCTTCAATACTGCTCTCTTCTATCTTCTTAGCAATCTCATCAGTAATCTCTTCGTTGGCAGCACAAATCAACTCTTCGGAAATCGGATCATAAATATCATGCACTGTTACGCGACCTAAGATTCTTTCAGACAATGGTTCAACGATATCTTCATTGTCTTTCAACGCTGTTACATGTAAACCACGTAGCGTTCCGCAATCTTCTTCGGTGATAACAAGATCTTGCGCCACATCCACTAACCTACGGGTTAAGTAACCAGCATCAGCAGTTTTCAAAGCTGTATCGGCAAGACCTTTACGCGCACCGTGAGTAGAGATAAAGTACTCCAATACGTCCAATCCTTCACGGAAGTTGGAAAGAATCGGGTTCTCAATAATTGATCCAACTGAACCGGCAAGGTTTTTCTGAGGCTTGGCCATAAGACCACGCATACCACCCAACTGGCGAATCTGCTCTCTCGAACCACGAGCACCAGAGTGCATCATCATGTAGATAGAGTTGAACCCTTGTTGATCTTCTTCCAACTGCTTCATCAGCGTGTTAGTAAGCATTGTGTTGGTACGAGTCCAGATATCAATTACCTGGTTGTAACGTTCATTATCAGTAATAAGACCCATCATGTAGTTGTTCCAAACTGAATCAACTTCTTTCTGGGCATCTTCCACCAGTTTCTTCTTCTCAGCAGGAACTTTCACATCGCCAAGACCCATTGACAACCCACCTTTGTAAGCCATCTGGAATCCTAACTCTTTAATATCATCTAAGAACTTAGCTGTCTTAGCCTGACCTGCCACGCGGAATACATCGGCAATAATAGTTTGCAGCTTCTTCTTGGTTAGAAGTTCATCTACAAAGCCAACTTCCGTTGGTACAACCTGATTGAAAATTACGCGACCAGCTACTGTCTCAATCATTTTAGTCTCCAACTCACCAGACTTCTTATCGCGGGTACTTACACGTACTTTAATAAGTGCATGCTTGGAGAGTTTGCCTTCGTTATATGCAATAATTACTTCTTCTGCAGAATAAAATTTCTTGCCTTCACCTAACTGGCCTTTGCGGCCTTTGGTCAAGTAATATAATCCCAACACCATGTCCTGAGAAGGTACCGTAATAGGTGCTCCGTTAGCAGGGTTCAAAATGTTGTGCGAAGACAACATCAATAATGATGCTTCCAGAATTGCTTCCTGGCCAAGTGGCACGTGTACAGCCATCTGGTCACCGTCAAAGTCAGCGTTAAATGCAGTACATACTAACGGGTGCAACTGAATCGCTTTTCCTTCAATCAATTTAGGTTGGAAAGCCTGAATACCAAGTCTGTGAAGTGTTGGGGCACGGTTCAAAAGAACGGGATGTCCTTTCAATACGTTCTCCAAAATATCCCACACTACTGGATCTTTACGATCCACTATTTTCTTGGCAGACTTAACAGTCTTCACAATTCCTCTTTCAATAAGCTTGCGGATAATAAATGGCTTGAATAATTCAGCCGCCATATCTTTTGGCAAACCGCACTCGTGCAGTTTTAATTCAGGACCAACCACAATTACCGAACGACCTGAGTAGTCAACACGTTTACCCAGCAAGTTCTGACGGAAACGTCCTTGCTTACCTTTCAGCATATCCGATAATGATTTCAACGCGCGGTTACCGTCTGAACGAACAGCATTCACTTTACGTGAGTTGTCGAACAAGGAATCAACCGCTTCCTGAAGCATACGCTTCTCGTTACGAAGAATAACTTCGGGAGCTTTAATATCGATCAAACGCTTCAGACGGTTGTTACGAATAATAACACGTCTATAAAGGTCATTCAAATCTGAGGTAGCGAAACGACCGCCATCCAATGGAACTAATGGCCGTAACTCTGGTGGAATTACAGGAACCATTTTAATGGTCATCCATTCCGGACGGTTTTCAATACGGGTGTTTGCATCGCGGAAAGCCTCTACCACTTTCAAACGCTTCAAGGCTTCAGCCTTACGTTGTTGCGAAGTATCGGTTGCGGCCTGATGGCGAAGCTCGTATGAAAGTTCATCCAGCTTCACGCGAGAAAGCAACATCTCCAAAGCATCAGCGCCCATCTTGGCAATGAACTTCTTCGGATCGTTGTCATCCAGCAATTGGTTTTCGCGTGGCAATTTATCTACGATGTCTAGGTATTCTTCTTCAGTTAAGAAATCCAAACGGTTTACACCGTCTTCTTCTTTCACACCAGGTTGAATCACTACATATCTTTCGTAGTAAATGATCTGATCTAATTTCTTGGTAGGGAGACCAAGAAGATACCCGATTTTGTTTGGCAAAGAACGGAAATACCAGATGTGTGCTACCGGTACCACTAATTCAATGTGGCCCATGCGCTCACGTCTTACTTTCTTCTCGGTAACTTCTACACCACAACGATCGCAGATAATACCTTTATAGCGAATGCGCTTGTACTTTCCGCAATGACATTCCCAATCCTTTACAGGACCGAAAATGCGCTCGCAGAACAAACCACCCATCTCCGGCTTGTAGGTACGGTAGTTAATGGTTTCGGGCTGCGTTACTTCTCCGTGCGAACTTTCCAGAATAGATTCCGGAGAAGCTAAACTGATGGTGATCTTCGAGAAGTCGTTGTTAATCTTTTTATTTTTTCTGAAAGACATCTTATTAGTAGTTAGTCTTTAGTAATTAGTTATTAGTAACCAGTTCTACATCCTGAGTCCTTAGTAACTATGTACTAAGGGCTCAGGACTATCAACTTTTTAATCCATCGTAATCTCAAGTGCAAGACCGCGAAGTTCGTGAACAAGCACGTTGAAAGATTCAGGGATATTAGGCTTCCTCATGTTCTCACCTTTCACAATAGATTCGTATGCTTTCGCACGACCAATCACATCGTCAGACTTGATAGTAAGGATTTCCTGCAGGATGTGCGATGCGCCAAAGGCCTCAATCGCCCAAACCTCCATTTCCCCAAAACGCTGTCCACCAAACTGTGCCTTACCGCCCAACGGCTGCTGTGTAATAAGCGAGTATGGTCCGATAGAACGGGCATGCATCTTATCATCAACCAAGTGGCCCAGTTTAAGCATGTAAGCCATACCTACTGTTACGGGTTGATCGAACTTTTCACCTGTTAGACCATCGTACAAGTACGTGCGGCCAAATTCAGGTAAGCCTGCTTCTGCCAACTCGGACGAAACTTGTTCTATTGAAGCTCCATCAAAAATCGGAGTAGCATACTTGCGACCCAACTTCTTACCAGCCCATGCCAACACGGTTTCGTAAATCTGACCAAGGTTCATACGCGATGGCACACCCAGCGGGTTCAAACAGATATCAACCGGAGTTCCGTCTTCCAGGAATGGCATATCTTCTTCGCGAACAATACGCGCAACCACACCCTTGTTACCGTGGCGACCGGCCATCTTATCTCCTACTTTCAGTTTACGTTTCTTTGCTACATAAACTTTAGCTAATTGAACAATTCCTGCTGGTAATTCATCTCCCACTTCAAGTGTAAAGCGCTCGCGTTTAAACTCACCCGAAATTACGTTACGTTTGTTCAGGTAGTTTTTAACCAACTCCGATACCAGGTCGTTCGTATGATCTTCTGTTGTCCAGCTTTCAAGGCTGACATCAGCAATCAAATTCACTTCTTCCGGTACATTGTAGTTACTCTCATCGCGGTAAATGTTCTTATCCGGGAAGAGGTTACTTTCAAGAACCTTGGCTGAGAACTTCACACCCTTGCTGATTAATTCATCACCAAACTTGTGCTTCACACCCTGGCTGGTTTTACCCGTTAACAAACTGGTTAACTTCTTAATCATTTCAGCGCGCAGCTCTGACAGTTCTTTGCTGTAACGATTCTTCAATGCATCCAACTCTTTCTTAGACTTGTTGCGCACATCTTTATCGCGCTTAGGTCTTGAGAATAATTTGGTATCAATTACCACACCTTTTAATGATGGCGGTGCTTTCATGGAAGCATCTTTCACATCACCGGCTTTATCGCCAAAGATGGCGCGCAATAGTTTTTCTTCTGGCGTAGGATCCGTTTCTCCTTTAGGAGTAATCTTACCAATCAGAATATCGCCTTCCTTCACCTCGGCACCTACACGAATAATACCATTTTCATCTAAGTGCTTAACTGCTTCT
Organism: Cyclobacteriaceae bacterium; assembly: GCA_019638395.1. Taxonomy (GTDB): domain Bacteria; phylum Bacteroidota; class Bacteroidia; order Cytophagales; family Cyclobacteriaceae; genus ELB16-189. The sequence goes on along the minus strand of JAHBTX010000003.1, from coordinate 56,277 downwards.
TCACTTACGTTTGGAATTTCAGAAGTCAATTCTTCTTCGCCACGTTTGGTATCGCGTACTTCCAACTCAAACTCTTCTACGTGAATGGAAGTGTAAACATCATCGCGCACTACGCGCTCTGATATTACAATTGCATCTTCAAAGTTATATCCTTGCCAAGGCATATAAGCCACTAACAAGTTACGGCCTAAGGCTAATTCGCCATTGGCAGTACCATAACCCTGACACAGTGGTTGCCCTTTTGTAACCTTGTCGCCCTTTTTAACAAGTGGCGTAAGGTTGATACACGTATCCTGGTTGGTTCTTCTAAACTTGATCAGGCTATATGATTTAACTTCATCATCAAAGCGAACTAATTGTTGCTCTTCCGATACTTCGTAGCGAACAACTACTTTCTTGGCATCTACAAACTCAACAGTACCCGATCCTTCTGCCAGAATTAAAGTACGTGAGTCGATGGCTATTCTGCCTTCAAGGCCGGTACCTACAATCGGTGCTTCCGGACGCATAAGCGGGACGGCCTGGCGTTGCATGTTCGAACCCATCAACGCACGGTTTGCATCATCGTGTTCCAGGAATGGAATCATAGACGCAGCAATCGATACGATCTGGTTCGGAGCGATGTCCATATAGCGGATATCTTTCGGTTCCACTACCGGGAAATCACCTTCGAAGCGAGCCTTGATACGCTCATCTTCTATTTCGCCATTGGTTTTTATTTTCACATTCGCTTGTGCGATGTTGTGCGTATCTTCTTCTTCGGCTGTCAGGAAGATTACTTCCTTACCTTTTACTTTACCGCTCTCTACCTTGCGATAAGGAGTTTCGATAAAGCCCATCTTATTCACTTTTGCATGCACGCAAAGTGATGATATCAAACCGATGTTTGGACCTTCCGGAGTTTCGATAGTACACAAGCGACCATAGTGGGTATAGTGTACATCTCGCACTTCGAAACCGGCACGTTCTCTCGAAAGACCACCAGGCCCTAGTGCCGACATTCTACGCTTGTGCGTGATTTCAGCCAACGGATTGGTTTGATCCATGAACTGAGACAACTGGTTGGTTCCAAAGAACGAGTTGATTACTGATGACAATGTTCTAGCATTGATCAGATCAACTGGTTTAAAGTCTTCGTTATCACGCACGTTCATTCTTTCTTTGATGGTTCTGGCCATACGGGCAAGACCTACACCAAACTGAGAATATAATTGCTCGCCTACCGTTCTTACACGTCTGTTACTCAGGTGATCGATATCATCCACAACTGCTTTTGAGTTGATTAAGCCGATCAGGTATTTCACAATCAGAATAATATCTTCTGTTGTTAATACGCGTTGATCAAAACTCAGATCAAGCCCTAATTTTTTGTTGATTCTGTAACGACCAACTTCGCCTAAATCGTAACGCTTTTCGCTGAAGAACAAGCTCTGAATAATATCGCGGGCAGTTTGCTCATCGGGTGCTTCGGTATTCCTAAGCTGACGGTAGATTTGTTCAACCGCTTCTTTCTCAGAGTTAGAATTATCTTTAGCAAGGGTGTTAAAGATGATGTGGTAATCGGCCACGTTTACATCTTCGCGATGCAGGATGATTGACTTCACACCGGACTCGATGATTACGTCAACATCTTCAGCACTTAGAACATGATCGCGTTCCAGCAATACTTCATTCCGGTCGATAGAAACTACTTCACCAGTATCTTCATCCACAAAATCTTCTGTCCAGGTTTTTAATACCCGTGCAGCCAACTTGCGTCCAACCGTCTTCTTGAGTGTATTTTTGTTGGCCTCGATTTCTTCAGAAAGCCCAAAGAGATCGAGAATATCCTTATCGGTACCATAACCAATTGCACGCAGCAACGTGGTTACAGGAAACTTCTTTTTACGATCGATGTATGCATACATAACCGCGTTTACATCGGTAGCAAATTCAATCCACGAGCCTTTGAACGGGATAATGCGGGCAGAATACAACTTCGTTCCGTTGGTGTGTTTACTCATGGCAAAAAACACACCTGGCGAACGGTGCAGTTGCGATACGATTACACGCTCAGCTCCATTAATTACAAACGAACCTTTTTCGGTCATGTATGGGATGTTACCCAAAAACACTTCCTGCTCAATGGTTTGAAAATCTTCATTGTCCTCGTCATTACATGTAAGACGAAGTTTTGCTTTCAACGGCACGGAAAATGTTAATCCGCGGTCGATGCACTCATCCACATTATACTTAGGAGGATCGATGGTATAATCTACAAACTCCAACACGAAGTTTTCGCGCGAGTCTGAGATTGGAAAGTTCTCTGCAAATACTTTAAAGAGCCCTTCGTTTTGTCTTTTTTCCGCAGGTGTTTCGATCTGCAAAAAATCTTTGAAGGATTGAAGTTGAATATCAAGAAAATCAGGATATTCAAGAACCTTCTCTATTGATGAGAAGTCAATCCTGTTATTTGCTGTTGTCTTCTTTGCCAAGGTACGTTTCGTTTAAATTCCCGGACTAGACTAATCCATTTAACTACATATTGAGTACTAAAGCTTATCAGCTATAAATAGGGAAAGACCCCAGCTCCAATTCAATGGATCTGGGGCCTGAATTCCGCTCAGACGGTACCCTTCGTCCTCAAGAGCCGAATTGAATTACTTCAATTCAACTTCAGCACCAGCCTCAACCAATTGCTTCTTCAGGTTTTCAGCCTCGTCTTTAGGTAAACCTTCTTTGATAGTTTTAGGAGCTCCATCCACTACATCTTTAGCTTCTTTTAAGCCAAGACCTGTTAACTCTTTTACAAGCTTAACGATTTGGAGTTTGTTAGCACCTGCCGACTTCAATACTACATCGAAATTGGTTTTTTCAGCAGCGGCAGCACCACCACCGGCAGCAGGACCAGCAGCAACCGCAACAGCAGCAGCAGCAGGTTCGATACCATAAGTTTCTTTCAGGTAAGAAGCTAATTCATTTACTTCTTTAACGGTAAGTTCTACCAGTTGATCGCCAAGAGATTTTACGTCAGCCATGATTTGTAAGTGTTTAAAGATTCTGTTTTTAATTTTGTTTTCTTTCTTCCAGTGCCTTTACAAGACCTGCCACAGTTTGCTTGCCGCTTAACAAAGCAGACAATACATTTTTAGCAGGTGATTGCAGCAAGGAAATAACTTCGCCAATGAGTTCATTTTTGGATTTCAACTCAACCAGCGTTTTCAGGTTTTCCTCCCCAATAAAAAGAGTGGATTCGATGGAGGCACTTTTAAAACCTGGTTTGCCTTCCAATTTCTTTCTGTACTCTGCAATTACTTTTGCCGGAGCATTGCCTACCTCTTTCGAGAACAACACGCCCGAAAAGCCCTTGAGTGTACCGAATAGTTCTGTGTAATTACCGGGCTGCTTTTCCAATGCTTTGCGGATAAGTGTGTTTTTGTAAACACGGTACTCCACACCGGCATTGAAACACAGTCTGCGAAACGCATTAATTTGCGCAACCGTCAGACCGGAAGCATCGGTAATATAAAAGTGATTGTTCTGAGAAAATTTCTCAGTCAATTCTTCAATAATTTGCCCTTTTTCTTCCCTGGTCATCGCTTTTGTTTTTTAGACCTTATACAACCGAATTCTTATCCACCATTATTCCGGGGCTCATCGTGGAAGACAGGGAAATACTTTGAATGTATGTACCCTTCGATGAAGCCGGCTTTAACTTAACCACTGTGTTAATAAGTTCAGCAGCATTTTCTTTAATCTTGTCTGCGCTGAAGGAAGCCTTACCAACACTGGCGTGAATAATTCCTTGTTTATCAACTTTGAAGTCAACCTTACCCGCTTTCACCTCTTTCACGGCTTTTCCAACCTCCAGGGTAACTGTTCCTGACTTCGGGTTAGGCATAAGGCCGCGAGGACCCAGTACCTTACCTAATTTACCAACCTTGGCCATAACGGTAGGCATGGTAATAATTACATCTATATCGGTCCATCCGGCTTCTACCTTTTGGATATAATCGTCTAAACCAACGTGCTCGGCACCGGCATCTTTCGCTTCTTGTGCCTTATCGGGTGTACACAATACCAATACGCGTACTGTTTTTCCTAAACCATGCGGCAAGGAAACAACACCCCGCACCATTTGATCTGATTTCTTAGGGTCAACACCTAAGCGGATGTCCACATCCACCGATGCATCAAATTTGGTGAAGGTAATGTCTTTCAACACCTTTGCTGCATCTTCCAGCGAATACTCTTTCTCCAGATTATGCTTGGCGAGTACCGCCTTTCTGTTTTTTGTCAACTTTGCCATTGTAATTCTTATTTATCCCAAGGGGCGGTGCCACTTACTGTAACTCCCATACTGCGTGCAGTACCAGCAATCATTTTCATAGCTGAATCAACTTTAAATGCATTCAAATCGGGCATTTTCAATTCAGCTATTTTCTTAATCTGATCCCAGCTAATGGAACCAACCTTTGCACGGTTAGGTTCTTTTGAACCCTTTTGAAGTTTTATTGCCTCCATGATTAACACTGCTGCCGGAGGAGTTTTGATGACGAAGTCGAAAGACTTGTCGTTATAAATTGTAATAAGCACAGGCAAAATCTGGCCTTGCTTATCTTGCGAACGTGCATTGAACTGCTTGCAGAAGTCCATGATGTTCAAACCTTTTGAACCCAATGCCGGACCAATTGGCGGTGCAGGGTTTGCCTGACCACCTTTTACCTGCAATTTCAAATAACCGGTTACTTCCTTTGCCATTGTATTACTAGTCTACTTTTTCTACTTGCATATAACTCAACTCAACAGGCGTATTTCTTCCAAATATTTTCACCATTACATTGAGCTTCTTCTTGTCTTCAAAAATTTCTTCTACCGAACCTGTAAAACCACTGAATGGACCATCCATTACTTTTACCGATTCGCCTTTGATAAACGGTGTTTCGAGTTTTTCTTCAAACTGATCCACTTCATCTACCTTACCCAGAATTCGGTTAACTTCAGACTGCCGAAGTGCAACCGGTTCTTTCGATGTGGCGCTTGAACCATTGGTTCCTAAAAAGCCAATCACACCGGGAATATTGTTTACCGTGTGGTATGCTTCGCCATTTGAAAGATCGGCCGAAACCAACACATAGCCCGGAAAGAAATTTCTTTCGCGAACCCGCTTCTTGCCATTGCGCATTTCATACACTTTTTCGCTCGGTATAAGAACTTGTGGAATAAAATCCACCAACTTAGACCGTTCGATTTCAGTTTCCAGATAAGACTTTACTTTCTTTTCCTGGCCGCTGATTACACGTAATACATACCATTTTAACTCCGCCATGGGTTCTCCGATTAGAATTCGCGATAAAACCAAGACAAAGCATTATTGAACCCGAGGTCGATAACACCAATTATTACCGCAAAAATCAACGAGGCAACCAACACCAAAATGGCGCTGCTTTGCAATTCATTGAATTTTGGCCACGAAACCTTATTGCGGATTTCGTCAATGGACTCCAGAATATAGTTCTTAACTTTTTCCATCCATTTTAATTTTTTCACGGTTTCCTGCTTTTCTGGTTTTAAGACCGTGGCTTAAAACCTTTTAATTTTCCCTCCTGCCCTTATTTGCACGGGTGGAGAGATTCGAACTCCCATCAACGGTTTTGGAGACCGCTATTCTACCCTTGAACTACACCCGTTTACGAGACCTTTCGCTAAAGGCTGTAGCCAGACCGCCAATTCAAAAGGACTGCAAAGGTAGAAGAAGGGTAAAAGAAAACAAAAGTGATCGAGGAGAAAAATAAAGTATTAGTTTTTATACTGATTATCAGGTTATTAACAGCCTAAACTTAAGGAATTAATCCCGCTTAGAACAGCCGGTATGTAAAAGGCGATGGTACAGATCAAAATTCAGATATCAATTTTTGAACTTTCTTTTGTCGTTTGCTTACTACTGAAAAAGGCATTCGGAATCCAAATTCGGCAAAAAATCCGTTAAGTCGGGATTCCGAAGTTACTGAATACTGAACCCCGGCTATGTTATAGTTTGCCCTGATTCTGCGATGTACATCACTACCGAAGTTGGTTGACAACTTAAAATTTATAAAACCCACATTTAGAACATCTCTTTCTGCATAAATCCCCGCATTAAAGAAGGTCTTCCTCGGCTGTAGGCCTGATTCAACCTGATAGTCGCCTGTGAATGAATAAGTAACCCCGTTTATGGTACGACTTCCAGTTTCAGAGCCACCACCCCCCGAATAGTAATCTCCAGAAAAAATGTAATTGGCCGTTGCAGAAAATCCAACCCTACTTTTTGTCCGCCTTGAAATAGGAATAGAATATTTTAAAGTTGCAGGTATGTATCGAATGGTGGAGGGTTCTCTGTGCAAAATGAATGCTTCGTGTCCATCATGATCGATCTGATATATTGAATTGATATTCACGATCCCAAATCCCAATTCGCCATAAAAGTTGTTTACTTTATGACCTATAGAGAGATTAGTAAAACCCAAGTGAGCAATGCTCGGAAATTGAAAGCCTATCTCTCTTAATCTTAAACCGCCTTGTAAAAATCCATATGTCCCGTTTATATCTAATAATCCACTTCTAATACTTTTTCTTTCATTATCGGCACGGTTAATTGTTTTCTTTCGCGGTTTTGTGGCTGTAAATCCCAAGCTAAGAAACAAGCTACTGTAACTAGCAGAGCTTGTGATGGAAATCCGATCGAATGGCATACCCGTGTTTAACTTAAAAGTGCGGTTATCTAAGCGAGATAAACCAAACTGATGCCTGATCCCTAAAAGGACATAATTTTTTTCTCCGGCAAAAACTTTTACTCCTGCTTCTGCCTTTGCAATAAATCCTACCGGGTTGATGCTTTGTACAATGCTTATCCGATCTGAGGTTGAATCTGAATCCGTTTTATTTCTATTTGAACTAATTACAAAACCAATTGCAGGTTGTACATAATAACTTACCCTATCCTTGTTCAACTCATATCGAGTACCTAGTCTAAGATTAGTAAGATTTACCTTTTTTACGGAAGTGGCGGTTGTAAGCCCGGTAGAGGTTTGGCTATAAACAATAACATTGAAAGGAGTTTTTGCAAACTCCGTCTCAGCGACTACCTGCCACCGAGACGAAGTTCTGAAAAGACTATTTAAACTGAAGTTAAACTGAATGGGAGAAGCAGCTTCAATTTTACTGTTAAGCGAGCTAAGCGCATTAGATGTTTGGATCCAATTTTTTGCAGGGCCTCCCGAAATTTCAAAGCTTACTTTGCTTTGACCATTTGCAAGCAGGCCAAAAATTAAATTCAGAAACAAAATGATAACCCATTTCATCATTGTATAACTTATCTGCTTCTACTCAATAACCATCTATTATTGTCGGTATCGAAAGTTGTTTATCTACTCCACCTGTATTCACATTTCTTTGTAAATAGATATACCTCGACTCTATCTGAATCCTTGCCAAACCTCTTGTACGCTCATAAGGCCTATGGTTCAATTTATTATCCCATAGGGTTTCTTTAGAACCACGATCCTCAGTATTTCCGTCTCTGCATCTTTGTTTCCATTTAAAGTAATATTCAACATAAATTTCAGTTGATGACTGTGCCCAAGGAGTTAATGAACCAGCCGATTGAAATCGGCTCATATGTTTTAGCTCCGTGAGTAAGGAGAAATATACTGCGGCTTCTTGATAAACGTGCTTAGCCTTCACCTGATAGTCAACTTCTGCTGTATCATCGCTGTATTCTTCGTCTTTAATCTTTTCCTTACCATCTGCTCTCCTATCGCCACAAAATAAAGAAGTTCTTCCATTAATAGTGCCTGAACTTCCGGCTTCTAGCATATCCAAAACATCGTCTGAAACTTAAAAAACTAAAATATTCTCGTTGCTTGTATTCTCTGCCTTCAGGTCATCTATTTGATCTTCATGTTCTTTGGGCAAAACCAAGCAAATACCCTCGCCTAAGTTTATCTTGATTATATATTCTCCAATAGTCAACATACCCTCAGCATTTAAAAGCGTAGTAAAAAAATCATTTGAAATGACCATTTCTTCCTCTGAAGAATGTAGTCTTCTCGAATTACTCGATATCTTTGACTTAAAATATTGATTCTTCATGGAAGAATAGTTCTGAACCCCATCAATACTTTTTACGATTATTGCCTTTTTCGAAAAGTCCGAATTTTCAATTAGGTCTCTGTAAGAGTTAATTGATGTGAAATTTACCATCCCCTTGTTTACAAATACATCTTCTCCAAGAATGAAAATCTTTTGATCTTCAACGTTAACTCCCGAATCAAATTCATTCGAACAGCTACTGATCAAAAGTGACAACATCAAAATGCGATGTAACAGTTGAATTTTAGAGTTTTTCATAAGTATGGGTTTAGTTATTGTGATTGGTGAATTTAACTATTACCCCCCCCCCATAAAAAATCAAAAACACACATAAAACTTTACATGAACATTGAAATCTCTCAAAAACAAAAATCGCTGCCCATTTACGAGCAGCGATTTTATTTTAATTGTAGAAATTACTTCTTAGTCTAAAATCTCAGTAACCTGACCAGAACCTACCGTACGGCCACCTTCGCGGATAGCGAAACGAAGACCTTTCTCCATCGCAATCTTATTGATCAGTTCAACTTCGATAGTAACGTTATCGCCAGGCATAACCATTTCGATACCGGCAGGAAGTTTACACTCGCCCGTTACATCCGTAGTGCGGAAGTAGAACTGCGGACGGTATTTGTTAAAGAATGGTGTATGACGGCCACCTTCTTCTTTAGAAAGCACATAAACTTCGGCCTTGAATTTAGCGTGAGGTGTTACAGTACCTGGTTTGCAAATTACCATACCGCGGGCGATCTGGTCCTTTTCAATACCACGTAACAATAAACCTACGTTATCACCAGCCTCACCTCTGTCAAGAATTTTACGGAACATTTCTACTCCGGTAATGGTAGAAGTAAGGTTTTCTGCACCCATACCCAAAATCTGAACCGGATCGCCAGTTTTGATAATACCACGCTCGATACGACCGGTAGCTACAGTACCACGACCTGTAATGGAGAATACGTCTTCAACAGGCATAAGGAAGTCTTTATCGATCAAACGCACCGGAAGTGGAATGTATTCATCCACAGCCTTCATCAATTCTTCAATTTTCCCAACCCACTTGGCATCGCCATTCAAACCACCCAAGGCAGAACCACGGATAATCGGAATTTCATCGCCAGGGAAATCGTAAGCTGAAAGTAACTCGCGTACTTCCATTTCAACAAGGTCTAACAATTCCGGGTCGTCCACCAAGTCAACTTTATTCATAAACACAACCAGTCTCGGTACACCAACCTGGCGAGAAAGCAGGATGTGCTCGCGTGTTTGTGGCATAGGGCCATCCGTAGCTGCTACTACAAGGATAGCACCGTCCATCTGGGCAGCACCCGTAACCATGTTTTTTACATAGTCAGCGTGACCCGGACAGTCAACGTGTGCATAGTGACGGTTTTCAGTCTGATACTCTACGTGAGAGGTGTTGATAGTGATACCACGCTCTTTTTCTTCAGGAGCGTTGTCGATTGACGAGAAGTCGCGCTCGGCAGCGAGACCTTTAGTAGCCAATACTTTTGTAATTGCAGCCGTTAAAGTGGTTTTGCCGTGGTCAACGTGACCAATGGTACCAATGTTAACGTGCGGTTTGGAGCGGTCAAATGTTTCTTTTGCCATGTTTGAAAATCCCAGTTAAAGTTTAAAGTGTATAATAGTTAAATAAAAGTTACTAAGCCCTTATTCTCCTTATCGGAGACACCCTAAACATTTTAAGCCTTTCGGATAGGAATTGCCATTTACATGGCTGCTTAAATCTGTTATTGCTTTTTTGGTGTTCGCTACGCACCGGTAAACAGATTCAAAATTCAATATTCAATATCTAAATTCCAGAGATGCCGCCTGCAACTCTTTACATCAAGCTCCTAATTTTTTAGAGCTTCATTGTTCTATTTTGTGAAGAGCTGTTGATGAGGATTGAACTCACGACCTCTTCCTTACCAAGGAAGTGCTCTACCACTGAGCTACAACAGCCTGAGTTCAAAATCTAAATTATTGAATTTAAATTTTGAACTCCGGTTGAGCGGGAGACGAGGCTCGAACCCGCGACCTATAGCTTGGAAGGCTATCGCTCTACCAACTGAGCTACTCCCGCATTTAATTCCGAATTTGAAAATTCAAATTCAAAATTAATTGGTGGGGAGAACAGGATTCGAACCTGTGAAGACATAAGTCAACAGATTTACAGTCTGTCCTCGTTGGCCGCTTGAGTATCTCCCCGTTTGTTTTTTTACTTTAAATGAACATCGGAGACCGTCAAAATAGCTCTCCCACTGCTAACTTTTGCTTGCGCTAAAAAATTAGGAGTGCAAAATTATACGGTTTTTCGGTTTGGCCAAACACCTGCTTTTATATTATTGGGTTTTGTTTAACGAATCCGTACGCTACATAACCACTATATCGGTTAGGAGGTCGGCACCAAATTCGGCCTTAAAAATTTCAAGTATTTTAGATTTGTGTAACACCAGGTCGTTTTTCAACGAGGGGCTGTCTAGCTCAACAAAGAGCACTTTATTTCTGATATGGAGCTTTTTAGTGTGCTTGGCCAACACTTTTCCCACAAGGCGCTCCCACGAAGCAATCAGATTGGTTTCATCAAACTTCGATTTGAGGTGGTAACTTTTAAGCAGTTTTTGTATAGCCTGCCCTATGTGTACCGAATTTCCATCGTTTTTTAAATTTCCAGCCATGTGCAAGTAAAGTTACCGTTTTCCAATGTAAATACCTGTGTGCGGATGCCGGCCTGGCTAAGTATGGACTGAGTACGGTCTGGGCGGGCATCGGTTATAAACAGTTGCCCAAAAGAGCCTTCTGCAACTTTTGATATAAGCCTTTGAATCCGCAGGTCGTCCAGTTTATCAAAAATGTCGTCTAACAATAAGATTGGTTTAAGATTAAGTCGGGCATAAATCGTTTCAAACTCCGCCAGTTTTAGTGCTATCAAAAAAGATTTTTGCTGGCCTTGCGAGCCCTCGCGCCTTAATTCATATTGGTTGAGCATGAATACAAAATCATCGCGGTGAATACCAGTGGTAGTTCGCTGCAGGGCTATATCACGTTGAAGTGTGTTTTTCAATAATGCCGAAAACGAACTGGTAAGATCAGACTTGTAGGAAATTCCGGCCTGTTCAGCCTCTGTAGCGGCCAGATAACTGTAATGTTGCTGCACACGCGTTACTAATTCTTCGCAAAATTTTTTACGAGCATTAAAAATATATTCACCGGTTTCGACCAATTTCACATCGTAACTACTCAATAATATAGTATCTACCTGGCCACCATCGGAAAAATTTTTCAACAAACTATTCCGCTGCTTTAATTGGCGTGTGTAGGCGATTAGGTTTTCTAAATAAGCACGGTCCACCTGGCTTAGAATCGCGTCAACAAATCTTCGTCTTAGTTCAGCACCATCCCAAATCAGTTCAATATCTTGCGGAGCGATTAATACAACCGGGTATTTACCAATATGCTCTGAAAACCGGGTATAATCCTGTCCATCTTCACGTAAAGTTTTTTTACCTGCCAATTGCATTTGGCACTCAACTTCCTTTGGTTTTTCGCGCACTGTAAAGTTGCCCCTCAAAAAAAAACCGGATTCTTCATGTTTAATATTTTGAGCATCAAAAGAATTAAAGGCACTTTTAGTAAGAGACAGGTAGTAGATGGCATCCAACACATTTGTTTTGCCCGATCCATTTCTACCAACAATACAAACCACAGAGGAGTTGAATGCCAGGTTTACTTCGGCATGATTCTTAAAATTAAAAAGGCGCAGATTATTTAAAAACACTTCGAATATTCAATAAAATAGCTTGCAAATACGAACGGTCATTTGGCGATTGCCGCCCGGTGGCGTATTTTCGCAACTCACATTTACGAATCAAAATTAGCAATTATGGCAACAGCCCAGGCTAAAAGCAGCACTAAGAAAGACAAGAATGCATATCCCAAAGAGACCTACATGTTCTGGTTTGAGAGCATGTTGTTGATGCGCAAGTTCGAAGAAAAATCAGGTCAGCTTTACGGCATGCAAAAAATACGGGGCTTCTGCCATTTATATATAGGCCAGGAAGCTTGTGCGGCCGGTTCGGTTTCTGCGCTTCGTAAAGGCGACAAATACATAACCGCCTATCGCGACCACGCCCATCCATTGGCATTAGGCACAAGCCCAAATGCAATTATGGCCGAGTTGTATGGTAAAGAAACCGGAATAACCAAAGGCAAAGGCGGCTCCATGCACATTTTTGATAAGGAGCATAATTTTATTGGAGGGCATGGCATTGTAGGGGCACAGGTTCCGCTTGGAGCAGGTATCGCTTTCGCAGAAAAATACAATAAAACCGGAAACCTGTGTATTTGTTACATGGGCGATGGTGCCGTAAGACAAGGTGCTTTTCACGAAGCCCTTAACCTGGCTATGTTGTGGAAGTTACCGGTGATATTTGTTATTGAAAATAATGGCTATGCCATGGGTACCTCGGTAGAGCGAACTTCAAACGTACATGAACTTTACACACTGGGCGAAGCATATGATATGCCATCTGAGCCAGTTGATGGCATGAACGTGGAAGCAGTGCACGATGCCGTTGAGCGGGCTGCTGAGCGCGCGCGCGCGGGCGAAGGCCCTACCTTGCTGGAATTTCGCACTTACCGGTATAAAGGTCACTCCATGAGCGATCCGCAAAAATACCGCACCAAAGAAGAAGTAGAAGAATACAAGCAACGCGACCCGGTAGAACAAGTGCGCCAAACAATATTGGATAAAAAGCTTGCCTCAGAAAAAGAACTGCAAGCTATTGAGGATAAGGTTATTGCTCAAGTAGAGGAAAGCGTAAAATTTGCAGAAGAATCAAAATTCCCCGATGCCTCCGAAGCACTTACCGATGTGTATTTTGAGCCTGACTATCCATTTATAATGGATTAACCCGGCTTTTGTTAAATAGCACTGAATGCTTAGTTTTGCGTCCCGCTCCCGATAGCTATTCGGAAGCGGGACTTTTTATTTTTATATAACATCATGGCAAAGAAGGAAGAAAAAAAGGACGTTCTCGAAAACGCAGAGGTGCTTCAGGAAAAACTGGTTGGTATTGAAGGCTGGTTTGAGAATAACCCTAAAGTAGCAATTGGAATTGTAGCAGCCATAATACTGGTTGTTGGTGGTTATTTTGGATACCGCTATTACAATAACAGCCAGGATAATCTTGCTCAAGGCGAAATGTTTCAGGCTATTCGTTACTTCGAAGCCGACAGTTTAGCACAAGCCTTAAATGGTGATGGAAACAACCTCGGGTTTCTTCAAATTATAGAAGACTACAGTGGCACGAAGGCCGGCAATCTTGCCAATTATTACGCGGGAGTTATTTACCTGAAACAAGGTAAATTTCCATTAGCCATATTTCACCTGGAAGATTTTAGTGCTAATGATTTATTGGTGCAAGCCAGAGCCTATAGCCTGATTGGCGATGCCTATATGGAACAAAATAATTTTGAAAGTGCAGCCAAATACTACACCAAAGCAGCCGGCTATAAGCCCAACAAAGAATTTACGCCTACCTATTTGATGAAAGCTGCATTGGCTTATGAAAAATTAAACCAGGCCGACAAAGCAAAGGCGGCCTATCAAACTATTATTGACGAATTCTGGGAATCAAGCGAATATCAGAATGCAAGAAAGTTTAAGGCCAGGTTGGAGACGAACTCTTAAGTTTTTAACATAATCACGGGAAAAGGATCGCCAAAAGCGATCCTTTTTTATTTTGTTATTTTTGATAAAATTTCATCCTCATGGAAACACTAGAAATAAGGAAACATCTACACGCATACATTGATATTGCCGATGAAAGACTTTTGAAACTTATGTATGGAATGATTGTGGCTGATAAGCTAGAGTATGAAATTCCTGAATGGCATAAAGAGCTTATTCAAGAAAGATTAGAAAACTATGAAAAGAACCCATCTGGTGGGATTTTACTTGAAGAGTTTAAATCAAGAATAGAAAAGATGCGATGAGCTTCAAGCTTATCATATCACAGGAAGCACAACAAGACATCGAAGAATCAATTCAGTTCTACAACCACCAAAAGGAGAATTTGGGTTTCGAGTTCTATGACTGCATACTTGAAAAATTCTATAAAATTAATTCCGCACCCTTCTCACTATGCAGTTCGATTCAATAATGTAAGGGCTTCACATGCAACCCGATTCCCATACCTAATCTATTTCAAGTTTGATAAAATAAAATCCACGATAATAATTCTAGGTGTATTACACACCAGTAGAAATCCGCAGATAATTAAAGAAAGAAAATGACTATGGCAGGCATACTTAAATCAGTTTCAGGGAAGAGCAAAATAGATTTAACTAAAAAGAGATTTGCTATTGTAGTGGCCGAATGGAACGATGATATAACCGAACCACTTTATGAGGGAGCCTATAACGCCTTACGAAAGCTGGGAGTAAAAAAATCGGGGATAATCAGAAAAAATGTACCTGGCACATTTGAGCTAACGCTGGGTGCGCTTTGGATGGCCGAACAAAAAAATATTGACGCAGTAATCTGTATCGGCTGTGTTATTCAGGGTGATACACCACACTTCGATTACATCTGCCAAAGCGTGGCGTATGGGATAACAGAAGTAAATATTAAAACCCGTAAGCCTGTAATTTTTGGAGTGCTTACCACACTTAATAAAAAACAAGCTTTGGAACGTGCCGGTGGCAAACTAGGCAACAAAGGTGAAGAGGCAGCTGTTACTGCGGTTAAGATGTTGGAGTTTTAAGCTTGTTACATGAATTGGGCAGGCAAGATTTTTCTATTGCTTTCAATTGGCCTTTACGGAATAACGATTACTTGCTTTTCTCAAACTGTACAAGGTAAAGTGGTAGATGAGCGTTCCGGTGAACCACTGCCTTTCGTAAACATTTCGCTGGTTGGTACCACACAAGGAACCGTAACAGATATAAACGGTAGATATGTGCTATCCATTCAACCTGCTAACTCTATCAGAATAAGTTATGTAGGATACACCACTACTGTTCTTTCGGCAGAAGAATTTCTAAAAACTTACCAACTCATCAAACTGAAAGAGGCTCCCCTTCAGTTAGAAAGTGTTGTCATTCTGGCCGGAGAAAATCCAGCTCACAAAATAATAAGAAAGGTAACCGCTAATCGAAAAATTAACGATCCGGAAAACCTGGTATCATTTCAGTACAAAGCCTATCATAAATTTTATGCAACGCTGGCTGGCGAGAATCAAAATGATACTTCTCAACTTGTTACCTTTTTAAAAAACAGTCACTTTTTTGTAAGCGAAACGGTTACTGAACGAAAATATGTGAAGCCAAACCTTAACAAAGAAACCATTACTGGTAATCGCATGTCGGGCGTTAAAGACCCTTTTTTCGCTGTGCTGGCAAGCGACTTTCAACCGTTTACTTTTTACAAAGACCACATTACACTTTTAGAAAAAGATTTTCTTAACCCGATTAGTCCGGGTAGCATAGGCAGATACGATTATCAACTGGAGGATACCTTGCTACGAGGAGCCGACACTACATTTGTAATTTCTTTTGAACCGCTGCCAGGAAGATCGTTTGAAAGTCTGAAAGGTCAGCTTTACATTAACACCAATGGATATGCTATCGAAAATGTACTGGCACAACCTGCCGATGACCATGCCTTAATTAATATTCAGATTGAGCAACAGTATGCTTTTGTTCATGGCCATTGGTTTCCACGCCAGCTCAATACTGAGTTTTTTTTAACCGAATACAAAATAAAGAACCGCAACGTAAAGTATGCGCACAGCAGTTATATTACCGATATTACCATAGGTGCTGAAATTTCCAAAAATAATTTTGGGTTGCTAACTACCGATTTCGCTCCCGGAGCCAATAAGCAGCATGAACCCTTCTGGCAACAGCAGCGCCAGGATACATTAGAAAGAAAAGAGCAAAACACTTACAAATTCTACGATTCGCTTGGAAACAAACTGCGTTTTATGAACAGTACCATGAGTTTAATGGAAGGGCTTGCTACGGGAAAATTAAAGTGGGGACGATTCTATTTACCAGTGGAGCACTTGTTGCGGGTAAACAAATATGAAGGGTTGCGTGTGGGCTTTGGGTTACAAACTGGTGAAACCATTTCCCGAATTTTTCAATGGGATGGTTACGTGGCCTATGGTTTTAATGACCAGGCATTGAAGTACGGTGGTGGTATGCAGATAAATCTGTCAAAGAAAAAAGATTTGTTCCTGAGCGCATCTTATCAGCGCGATGTGCGCGAACCTGGCAATACAAATTTCATCAAACCTCCACCTGTTACAATCGGAAATCAGAGCTACCGAAACTATTTAACAACCAGAATGGACAGTCTTGAACAATATAAAATCTATTTCCATGCACGGCCGCTCCGGTTTATTCAGGTTGCTTTGTTTGCCCAACAACAAAATATAAAACCTGCGTACGCTTATGCGTTTTCAACTATAGGTGAACAGCCCACTGATTTTACAAACTTCGAAACCGGCTTTCAGTTGCGGTATGCTTTCCGCGAAGGCTATGTACAGGTTGGCCAATCGGCTGTGGTAACAACCGTTGCTTATCCACAGGTTAATTTTTCTATTTCAAAATCATTTAGCGAAACCTTAAATGGCGCATTTGATTTTATTAAGTCGGAACTGGCCATCGATCACCAATTCAGAACAAAAGGTTTTGGGCAAACTACCTGGAAACTCTCCACTGGTTTACTGCACGGGGATGCCCCCTATTCACTCTTGTTTAATGGAAGAGGCTCCAATACAGACTCATTCCTAAATAACCTGATTGTACCAAACTATTTTCAAACCATGGGCCTTTATGAATTTGTTTCAGATCGGTACATGTATCTTTTTCTTTCGCACAACTTTGGCCGGCTAACCGGAACACGCAGTAAAAATTTTCGCCCGGAGCTTTCTATTCTTCATAATATGGGTGTTGGTAGTTTATCTACACCATCAAGCCATCAGGAAATTATTTTCAACACCATGGAGAAAGGTTATATCGAAAGTGGAGCAGCACTTAACAACATTTTCCGATTTAAATATGTGAACCTATTTTATTGGGGATTCGGTGCAGGTGCTTTTTACCGATACGGGCCATACAGTTTTTCAGAAACCCGAAAAAATTTCGCGGTCAAACTTTCGGTTACGTTCTCGCTTTAAAAAAACAAATCTCTAAGCAGCACATTCCCTAAAAAATTTTGACAAGAATTTAAATCATTAAAAAATGGTGAAAATGAATCAAAAATAGATAAAATTTAGACAAAAATGCAATTAAAATCTATTTTTGTCTAAAATAATTTATGATAACACGTCATCTCTCTGAGAAAATTATTGCGCTGAGGAAGCAATTTCCTGTATTATCACTTACCGGCCCAAGGCAGACTGGTAAAACCACTCTCCTCAAATCGATCTACAAAGATTTGCCCTATATAACCCTTGAAGACATTGATAATCGCACCAATGCAATGCAAGATCCACGTGGGTTTCTTAGCAACTTTCCAAATGGGGTTGTATTGGATGAGGTACAAAATACACCTGAATTGTTTTCTTACATACAAGGTATAGTAGATGATAAGGACATTCATATCGTGCTATCTGGGTCTCAGAATTTTTTACTTTCAGAAAAAATAAACCAGAGTCTTGCTGGGCGCACGGCTATTCTAAAACTTCTTCCGTTTTCGGTTGATGAATTAAGCGGAACAAAGCATGAACCCAAAACCTGGGAGGCTTTCGTGTTTAACGGAGGGTATCCTCGTTTATACGATAAACAAATAATGCCTGCGGATTTTTATCCGGCATACATCAATACTTATATCGAAAAGGATGTTCGGCAAATAAAGAATATCGAGAACCTGAACAGTTTTTCAATGTTTCTTAAACTTTGTGCCGGCAGAATTGGGCAGGTATTGAACATCCAGTCAATAGCAAGTGATGCCGGCATAAGTCCTAATACTGCCAAAGCTTGGCTTTCTGTATTGGAGGCGAGTTACATTATTCATTTTTTACAACCTCATCATAAAAATTATAATAAACGACTTATAAAATCACCCAAACTCTATTTTTATGACACCGGGGTGGCATGCTCATTATTAGGCCTGGAAAATGTATCGCAATTAACATCGCATTACTTGAAAGGAGGCTTGTTTGAAAATTTTATCATCAATGAGTTCATTAAACGAAAGCTAAATGCTGGAAAAAATTCAAACACCTTTTACTGGCTTAGCAAAGATCAAAAGGAAATAGATCTATTGATTGAAGAGGCGAATAGACTTATTCCTATTGAAATAAAATCCGGTCAAACCCGTAATGCCAGTTTTTTTTCAAACTTAATTTATTGGAAAAAATTAAGTGGACAAGCAGAGAATCTCAGTGTGGTATATGGAGGCAATGAAGATATTAAAACCACTGCGGGCAATTACATCGGTTGGAAAAACAGTGCTAAAGCTTTGTCGCAAGACTAACAAAAAGAAAAGGCTGACTTTTTAAGCCAGCCTTTAACTTTTCTATTGGATGCTAATAAACTTAAAAATGCTTCACAATCTCATTTCCAAATTCCGAGCATTTTAGTAGAGTAGCTCCTTCCATCAGCCGGTGGAAATCGTAGGTAACACGCTTGGAGGAAATTGCCTTCTCCAAACCTTTGTTAATCAGATCAGCAGCTTCCTGCCAGCCCATGTATTCCAGCATCATTACACCTGATAGAATCAGCGACCCCGGATTTACTTTATCCTGACCAGCATACTTTGGTGCAGTACCATGTGTGGCTTCAAAAATAGCATGACCGGTTATGTAATTAATATTTGCACCGGGTGCAATACCAATACCCCCCACTTGCGCAGCTAAGGCATCGCTCAGGTAATCACCATTTAAGTTAAGCGTGGCAATAACCGAAAAATCATCGGGCCGGGTAAGTACTTGTTGCAGGGTGATATCGGCAATAGAATCTTTAATCAATACCTTGCCTGTGGCCAGTGCTGCTTTCTGTTCGGCATTGGCGGCATCTTCGCCTTTATCTTTTTTGGTTTTTTCCCACTCATTCCAGGTATAAACTTTATCACCAAAGTATTCTTTCGCAATTGTATAACCCCAATCGCGAAAAGCACCTTCGGTAAACTTCATGATGTTACCTTTATGTACCAACGTTACCGACTTGCGGTTAAACTTAATGGCATAAGAAATAGCGCTGTGAATAAGGCGCACACTTCCGCTCCAGCTTACCGGTTTGATACCAATACCTACGTTTACATCGGTTTTAGCATTTGGGTTACCAACTGATTTCCAGAAAGTCTCGGACTTCTCTTGGGTATTGAACCGGATCTTATTGTACTCTTTCGGAAATTCTTTTGCTAAAAAGTCTAATACCTTCTGTGCTTCTGGCGATCCGGCTGAAAATTCAATTCCGGCATAAATATCTTCCGTGTTTTCGCGGAAGATAACCATATCTACCGCGCCTGGATTTTTAACCGGAGAAGGCACACCATTGTACCACCGCACTGGTCGCAAGCATACGTATAAATCCAAAATCTGGCGCAACGCTACATTTAAAGAACGCATACCACCACCCACGGGAGTTGAGAGCGGACCTTTAATACCTACCAGGTAATCGCGGAAAGCATCTAATGTTTCATCGGGCAACCAATTGCCTACCTGATTAAAAGACTTCTCACCGGCCAGTACTTCTTTCCAGTTTATTTTGCGTTTGCCACCATAAGCTTTAGCTACTGCAGTGTCCAGCACATGTTGCGAAGCTTTCCAGATATCAGGACCGGTGCCATCGCCTTCAATAAAAGGTATTGTTGGGTTATCGGGCACGGTAAGCTTGCCATTGCTGATGGTTATTTTCTGATCACTCATTGTATTGGTTTTAAAAGATACGATTTGAATTTTCGAGGGTTGAAATTATAAAAAATCCGGTAACTAATATTTCTCATCGGCATTGGGGAAATCTCGGGCTTTTATATCATCCACATAGTGGCCTACCGCATTGGTAATAACCGCATGCAGATCGGCATACTTGCGCAGAAACCGGGGTTTAAACTCGTTTGTAATTCCCAGCATATCCTGCATTACCAATACCTGGCCATCTACATCGGGGCCAGCCCCAATACCAATAACCGGAATTTGAAGGGCATCTGTAACTTTTTTTGCCAGCTCGGCTGGAATTTTTTCGAGCACAATAGCAAAGCAACCGCTTTCCTGAAGCAGCAGTGCATCTTCTAAAAGTTTATTTGCTTCGGCTTCCTGCCGGGCACGTACCGTGTATGTTCCAAACTTATAAATGGACTGTGGGGTTAATCCCAGGTGGCCCATTACCGGCACACCCGCACTTAAAATCCGAAGCACTGAATCTTTCACTTCGCTGCCGCCTTCAAGTTTTACGGCATGCCCCCCCGATTCTTTCATGATCCGAATAGCCGAACGCAAGGCCTCACCGGAGCTTCCCTGGTAATGCCCAAACGGAATATCTACTACTACCAACGCACGCTTCACAGCCTTAACCACCGAAGAGGCGTGATAAATCATTTGATCAAGTGTAATGGGCAAGGTTGTTTCGTTACCTGCCATTACATTCGATGCCGAATCGCCCACCAGTATAACATCAATGCCGGCACTATCAATTATTTTGGCCATGCTGTAATCGTAAGCAGTGAGCATGGCAATTTTTTCGCCCCGGTTTTTCATTTCCTGAAGCTGGTGCGTGGTAATTTTTTTTACTTCCGATTTTTTATGTACCGACACGAACTTAGTTGTTTGAATTTTATTTAAGGTAAACCGCTGCCTGCTTGCCCAGCACAACCTCTACATGATCGGTTAACGTTGTGCTTAGTGCATAGCCGGTATAAGTTGGTGTTACGGGAAATTGCGTATGGCTACGGTTTACCAACACAGCTACTTCCAGTTTTTTTACTTCTATTTCCAGAAAGGGTTTCATACCAAAAGCCAATGTGCGGCCGGTATTTAATACATCGTCAACCAAAACAATGCACTTCTTTTTAATGTCCTTTGCTTCGCAATCCAATTCAACTATGCCTTGCAAGGGAGCTAATTTATCAAGCCTAACTTTAACAACTTTTGTTTCTACGGGTGCAATGGATTCTAATTCGCGCGCTAACAATTTGGCAAAACTGTAACCCTGGCCATCTATACCGGCCAATACCAATGTTTTCTCTTTGATATTGTTTTCAAAAATCTGGTAGGCGATGCGCTTAATTTTTTGATTTACATTAACTGCATCGAGTATTAAAGTTCGTTGTGTTTCGCTCATGGTAAGGGAACTACCTTGCTGTCTTTAAATGTAGAAAGTATTACCGTTGATTGCATGTTATCTACCACTTCTATGTTACTTACTTTCTCCAACATCAGGTTTTGGTAAGCTGGAATATCAGAGGCTACCACTTTTAAAATAAAATCGGCCTGGCCGGTTACATGGTGGCATTCTACCACTTCTTCAATTTTTTGAATGGCACTGATAAATTTGGCGATGTTATCTTTATTATGCCCTTTTAACGATACAGTAACAAACGTGCACACACCTAACCCCACGCTTGCCATGTCCACCACAGCATGGTAGCTTTTTATAATTCCGGAATTTTCCAGTTTTTTCACGCGCTCTAAAGTAGGCGCAGGTGAGAGCCCGATTTCTTGCGCTAATTGGGCGTTGGTTATGTTGGAGTTTGTCTGCAGAATTTCCAATATCCTGCGGTCGGTTGCATCTAATTTAGCTTTCATGTAGGTGAGGTGTTTTTTTCTTCATCAGAAGAAAAGGTAGATTTTTATTTTACTAATAGGTAAAATTAGAAGAAAATTTTTGGTTTGGGACAGTTTGGTATAGAAAATTCTCAATTCAGTTAATGTTGAATTAACACCCGATAACTTACTGTATTGTCGCTATCGGAAACAGTGGCCACGTACAGGCCTGGCAAAAGTGCATCTACCTTTATTAGCAATTGATTTAAACCTAAAGAAAGATTGGAGTAAACTTTATCCATAACCAATTGGCCTTGTGCATTTGTAAGCCGTACGGTTACTTCATTGCGATTGCCGCGAATCCACTCAAGTGTTAATTCATCAGCGGCCGGATTGGGATAAGGAGGCACAACCGCTAATTCGCTACCCAGGTTATTGCAGGCCCGGTTATCGAAACTATTGGCATCGCCAGCCACAAAAATTTCGGCACAGATATAATGCAGATTGTTAGTGATAATTCGTGTACTAATTGTTTTGTTGCCTTGCTGACCCGGAAGAAATGCACCGATTACACGTTCTTTGATTTGTGCTTTACCGGCAAGATCAATAACAATTTCGGGGTTAACCAAAACTATATTGCTGCGGTTTTCAAATGTTACGGTGGCCTGCGTGCCATCGTTATTGCTAACCAGCATCAGGTTTGTTACGGCTGCATTAATTAGCGGATTTACCACATAAATATTTTTTATAAAGCTATCGGTACACCCTACTACATTGGCTGCCTGCAATTCGGCCTGATAAGTTCCTAATGTTGTATAGGTGAACACAGGCGAAAATTCTGTACTGGTGGTCTGGTCTTCATCTCCAAATTTCCAGAGATACGATGTTGCATTGGTTGAAGTGTTTACAAATCCAACCGGTAGCGGAGCACCACCTGATTCTGTCGAAACTGAAAATTGAGCCAACGGTGCCTGGCTGATGGCAATGCTTCGCGTAAGGGAATACGTACAACCGGATTGTCGTGTTGAATTTAAGCGCACATTAAAATTTCCTGTTGAAGGAAAAATGTGTGTAGCTGTTGATGTTGTTGCCGATGCCTGACCAGCAAAGTCCCAACTCCAACTAACAGCAGGATCAATTCCTGTTAGTGTAGTTTCAGAAAACTCGGCCGGCTTACCTGCACATGTGCTGTTATCCGAAAAATTTATTGTTACCGGAGCCGGAACAACAAGACTTTTCGAAACCATTCTCACACAATTGTTACTGCCTGTGGCGGCCAGGGTTACGGTTTGATTGCCTGTTGTTGTAAATGCATGTGCAGGAGTCTGTGTAGTATAGGTTAGGTTTTGCATACTCCACAGCCAAGATTTTATTTCTGCTGTTGGAGCTGGTGTAAATGTTGCTGGTTGATTCAAGCACAATGCGGTATTGGTAAAATCTACTGTGGGCGTTTGCGCTATGGTTATTGTTTTTGTGATTTCACTT
Organism: Cyclobacteriaceae bacterium; assembly: GCA_019638395.1. Classification (GTDB taxonomy): domain Bacteria; phylum Bacteroidota; class Bacteroidia; order Cytophagales; family Cyclobacteriaceae; genus ELB16-189. The sequence goes on along the minus strand of JAHBTX010000003.1, from coordinate 32,965 downwards.
GAACATCCAAAATTGGTGGCTACATTCAAACTCACGGAATAGTCGCCTGCGGATGCATATATGTGGGTTGGATTTTTAATTGCAGCCGTATTATTCTGCGTGTCGCCAAAGTTCCAGTTCCACGAAGTTATGTTGCTATCTGTTGGGGCAGGTGTTAAATCTGTAAACTGCGATGCTGCACCGCTACAAGAAAACGGAGGAAGTGCGAGGGAGAAGTTGGCAGCTGGCTTGGAGTAGATTTGGATTGATTTAGTTAATGAATTTGAGCAGCCAGCGGCATTGTTAGCAGAAAGAGTTATGTTATAAATCCCAAAATTAGAATAGCTATATGATGGATTGGTTTCAGTGGCGGAACCGCCATCACCAAATGTCCACGTGTATCCAAGTACAGGGCTTGTTGTATTATTGATTAAGTTAATGGTTTCTTGCTGGCAGCCATTGGTAACCGTAAAATCAAACGCGGGGCCTGTTTGGATGGCTGAAAGATTAACTGTTTTCTCTGAAACACAGCCGGGAATTGAAGCCCGCAATACAATCTCTCGATTACTGTTATCATTAAAAGTTGTAACCAGGTTTTGAAGGTTACTAACAGATTCGGTATTGATGTACCATTCCCAAACGGGATTGCTATTCAGATCATAACTTGATGAGTTGGTAAATATATACTCCTGATTGCTGCAAATCGGGTTGTTTGCAGGAAGCTCAAATTCTGCAACGGGTGCATTGTAAATAATTAACTCCGTGGACGATGTATTCAAACATCCATTGCTGGCTGTGACTTGCAGCGATACCTCATATGTACCAGCATTAGAATAAATGTGATTCGGCTCTGCCAATGATGAACTCTGGCCATCGCCAAAATTCCAGGAGTATACTGTAATATTGCTTTGATTTTGTACTGTAAAATCAACCTGATGCGCTGCACATAAACCATTTGATTGTATGATTGGCTCAGGAGCTATCAATCCTACCACTTGGAGGTCTCTTACCTGTACCGAGGAACCGAAGTTATTTGTTACATCAAGTGATACTGTGTAATTACCTGCCGCTTCGTACTTAATTATCGGATTAGCACTGGTTGAGGTTAAAGGATTAGCAAGACAGTTCTGTTGATAAGCAATGTTGTAAACCTGACCATTGGCCAGGTTGATGACTGCGATTGTCCAACGCGAATCAACTTTGATTAGGCCCAAACCAAATAAGTTAGCAGGTAATACACCATTCAGAGTACCTTCCGGGGTAACCTCTGGAATGGCTGTAATATCCGTTCCTATTTTTGCTTTGATCAAAGTGCCTTCAAGCGTAATTACAAAAAAGTAATATTCCTCTCCTTCTCTCACTACTCTTAAAGTTCCGGGATTGGCTACCGGCAGAGAATTAATTTGTGTGATGACTGGTGCCGAAAAAAGATAAGGTCCAAAATCCAGACGATATACGTTTCCATTACCAAGATTGGTAGCAAAGCCATGCCACATGCCGCACACGTTTATCAAATCAATGCTACTTAAACTATTCGGGTTTGGAACTTCTGTTGTATTAATAATGTCGGCTGCGGAAGGGGAAGTAAGGCTGTTACCCAATCTCAGAATCGTAAAATGATTTCCGGGTTGTGAGAGAATACAAATCCACCCATGGTTAACATCTTTAGCTACGGCCATGCCGGTATTTATATATCCCAACCCCGAAGCGAGTACTGTTATTGAAATGGTGTTTGAAAGTTTGTCTCCAAACGAAAGTTTAAGCAACTCTCCATTTGTTGTATTATGAATTAAGCCAAACCAATTATTTCCTTCTTTGAAAATTTTTAGCTGACCTGGACCATTGAGCAGATTGCCTACATTACCCAGGTTCTGAACCAGTGTTGGCGGTTGATGAACGCCATTCAAAAACTCGAGGCGATACAAGGAGTTGCTATATGTTCCGGTTACGAACCCATACCATTTCGATCCATCCAACACAAAAACTATATCCGGTCGGCCGTTGGCTGCGCTTAGTGTATACCCCAGATTAGCAACAGGCACGTTATTAAAGTCACCTGAACAAAAATCCCATAAATACTCACCTGCCTCAGCCAGGTTTTCAGGTTGGATCGATTGGTTTATACAAGCTGTTACCGGTAAGTTAAAGTTGTTAACGGGGCATTGCGCACTCACAAAGGAATAGAGTAACGTAAATCCCGCAAACAACATCAATCTCAAATTCATTACTTGTTAGAGAAAATATTTTTCCTCCTTTAAAATTTTTGAAATACCCGCTTCCAACGCTAACAACTCCCGATTCAAAATGCTTTTCATTTTGGAGGCATCGGGTTGCCTGCGTGTCATATCGCCTTCTTTTAGTGGGGGTAAATAAACTATTTCAGATTTAGAGCCTGTTAGTTCAATAATCAACTTTGCTAATTGAAGAACCGTATAATCCTGGTCGTTTCCAATATTGATTACATCGTTTACCATCAGGTTCTGTTCCAGAATTTTAATCATACAGTCCACATTATCATCTATATAACAAAAAGTGCGGGTTTGTAAGCCTTTGCCATAGATAGTGATGGGAGAATGATTAAGAGCTGCATTAATAAACTTCGATATCACAAAATCGGTGCTTTGACGCGGGCCGTAAGTATTAAAAAACCGAAAGATGGTAAAGGATAATCCAAACTCTTGTTGGTAAGAGCGACAAAACGCCTCGCCTACATTTTTAACTACTGCATACGGCAATCTGGAGTTGAGCGGTGTGGTTTCTTCATTTTGAGGAAGTTCAACCGGTTCGCCATAAACTTCGGATGAACTGGAAAAGAAAACTCTTTTTACACCTGTGTTCTTACTTAGCTCCAGAATATTTTTTATTCCACTCAAATCATTAAGAACCTGCACCGGATTTTCTAGCGTACGCTTTACACCAACCACAGCCGCAAAGTGAAAAACATAGTCAAATTGAAAACTAGTCATGATAGCAGCAATGTCGCGGTAATGGTTTACATCGCATTTTATAAACTTACAATTAGGTTGTCGCGGTACCTTTCGCATATCACCTGTCAAAAGGTTATCAATCAGTACAACAAAATAGGTTGGGTTGGCCAATAATTTTTCAGCTAATGAACTCCCGATAAATCCGGCACCTCCGGTAATTAGAATCTTGGTCATAAAATCAATAAAGGCCTCAAAATTAACAAATCAGTACGAATAGACTGATTTATAGACTTGCTCTGCTATCTGAAAATTTCTGTATGTGGAGGCTAGCTTGCGGATTCGCGAACGGGTTAAATCCTCTGGCTGTTTTAAGAGAAGATCGATTGTTGATAAGGCCCGTTCGTACTCAGATTTAGTCAGTTTGGTTAGTACCGCACCAGCTTCGTGGCGCAAAATAATATCAGCATCATCCGAGATATTGGCAGGAATTACTATCGGTAAGCCAAGAGCCCAGTATTCGCCATCTTTTATGGGTGTACAGTATTTTTTGGTGGGTACTGGTTTTACGGGTGTAATTCCAAAGTTTCCTAATGCCATGTAGCGAGGCACTTCGTGATGAGGTACAAACCGGGTGATTATTACTGCCGGGTTTAGATTGACCAACGCACAATCTTTTTCGATTTCTTGTCTGGTATGATTGGTTAACATCAACACCTTGAATAAATCGCCCCACTTTTCTACGGCAGCCTGAAAGAACTCAAAAACTTCTTCCCGCAAGTAAATGCCACCTAGCTTACCGGCATAAACACAAACAATTTTTCCATTTAACTCAAGTTCATTCAGCAGCTTTTCATCTTTTTGAATAGTTTTAGAAAATAAATCCAAATCTACACATGCGGGCTTAACATAAAACTTTGGAATGGTTACACCGAATTTGGTCTGCGCATATTTATGCATTCCGGTGGTGGTTGCAATAATCGTTTCGGCCTTTTTCGTTTGAAGTCTTTCCAGTGCAAATAATAATTTAAATGCAACTCCACTACGCTTCCAGGTTCCGTTTTCTACCATAGCCTCTGCGTGGGGCTCGTAACTATCCAGAATTAATTTGCAGCCGGTAATTTTTGAAAGCACATAACCAATGGCACCCGGCGGTGTGCAAAAGCAATGGATGGCATTTATGCTTTCCTTTTTGATTAACCGATAAAGCTGCACACCAGCTTTTATCCACATCCATAAACCACGCAAGCCAAATGGCTGATAATAGAATGGTTTCCAGTTGATTTTATCGGCATACAAGGTAGTTGCGATTTTAGCATTCGAATCCTGCAACACTTCGCGATGCTTCTCTAATGTTACAAGAGTAATGGATTCGACAGAATCAAGTTTCCGGATTATCCGAAGATACGGCAAAGTATAGGTTTGAATAAGCGCGTCCGGATAACTCCAATAAGTAAGCACCAGAATCTTGTTTCTTATCATAATCCAACGATAAACTTCAAAATAACCAAAAACCGTTTTTTCAAAATCTCACCAGAATTAAGAGTTATTCCGCGCCATAGGTAATGGCGTATTTCTTTTTTGGGAGCGCGGGCCATAGCAAGGTGCAAGGCTACGTACGTAGAAATACTGGCAAACACGAGTTTCAAACGTGCGCCAAAAACACGCTGGTTCTCAGTGTCTGACTTAACAATGTCTTCAAAAATCTTTGCCTTAGTTTTTATCTTTTCTATGTCAACAGAAAAAACACTTCTGGAATCGTGGTTTATAACCAGCGAGGTTACTGGTGTGTTGTGCATAAACTTAAATCGGGCTGCCAGTCGAATCCAAAGTTCCCAATCTTCCAAAGAAGATAATGAACGCGTTTCATTAAAAAGATTTTGCCGTGCAATTTCGCTTTTAACAAAGACTCCATTACAACTCAGCAGATTACCCCTCAAAATTTGTTGATTGATATCTACAACTTGTTGTGGATATTTTTTTTTACCGGTTACGGCATCTTGAAGTAAGTACCCTTGGTGAAATACCAGAGGGTTGTTGGCTTGAATAAAATCGAATGCAGTTGCTAAGTGATTAGTCAATAAAATGTCATCCGAATCAAGAAAGCTTACGAATACACCCTTCGAGTTTTTGATTCCAAAATTGCGTGCGGCTGCTCTCTCAGCATTTTCTTTCTTAAAATAAAAAACACGCTTATCCGCAACAGACTTTACAACTTCAGTTGTATTATCTGTGCTACCATCATCTACAATCAAAACCTCGAAGTCCTCAAATTGCTGCGCCAAAACCGATTGAATCGTTTTAAGTATAAAACCTGCCCGGTTGTAGGTTGGAATTATTATACTAAAAAATGGACTACGCATTGTAAAGTTTGTGCAAGGAGTCAATCATATCCTGCATCCCGAATCGCGAAATTACAACTTGCCGACCGTTTTCCGCGAGTTCGTGTCGCAGGGACTTATCTCTCCATAGCTCACGCAATCCAATCAGGATAGATTCTGTGTTTTCAAAGTCCACTACCCATGCATGTTTTTTATGAGTTACAAACTCAACTGCAATACCCGATTGTGTAAATACAGAAGGAATTCCCGATGCCAAAGCCTCCACGTAAGTTTGTCCAAATGCCTCTACCAGCGGGCTTACCGGAGTGTGCACGTAAATATCAAATAGTTTATAAAGCGCGGCCATGTCTGGTTCAAAAGGAACTATCACCTTATTCGCAACAGGCACATCCTTCAAAAGCAAATCAAGATGATGCTTATACGGCCCGGTAGCATTGCATAAAACCAAACAGGCATCCGGATATTCTTTCAGGAATGCTTTGAAAGCTGGAATAATAAATTGGATTCCTTTCCATTCAATAAACCGGGCTACTACTCCAATAACGGGTTGATGCACCGGAATTTTCCACTTTGCGCGCATTGCATCTACCCGATTTTGCGGCACATTACCAAACTGTTTCAGATCAAATCCATGCGGAATTTTAAACACTTTGAAAGCCGGAACGCTCTCCAATTGAAGCAGCGTGACATCTGTTGCCTGACTGATGGAAATAATCTGTGTTGCCAATCGATTGCTCAACCGGTCGTACTTGATCCCTTTCTTATGATAGATGTGATGAAAGTTGCTGGTGTGTCGGGTATAAATACGCATACGAATACCCGCTAACCACGCAGCTGATAATCCTACCAGCTGTGCATCGAACAAGTGAGCATGTACCACCCGGGGCCGATTAACCAAAAGGAAAAAGAATACTTTAAAAAAGGCGAACACGAGGTCGCGCTTTCCGCGATAAATAATATGCTTAACCGGGATATCATTCTGTTCCAAAAAATCCTGCAGTTCAGACCCAGCAGGGTTTAGCAATAAAAACGTTAGGGCATACTTGGGTTTAAGAGCCAGCGCAGTAGTTTCAAATGCAACTGATTTTTGAACGTTCGATACAATATAGACCATGCGCATTTTTTTCATTACACATGGGCGATTATATCAAAGTGACTATTGGCAAACTCAAAATTTCGATCCACGGTCTGCCCGGTCTCGGCATGCCGTATTGAAGTATATCCTAATTCTTCCAAAAACATGATAAGCGAATGAGCGGAGTCACCCTGATCGTTCAGATTATGATCATCAACTTCAATAAATAAAGTTGGTTTATACCTGGCCAATAAATTAATAGCCCCGCGTAGTACATGCAACTCATAACCTTCTACATCCAGCTTAATTAAATGAATTGCTCCAAGCAATTTAACTTCCTCCACCAAATCCAACTGCCTGATCTGCACCGCAACCGTATTGTGAGTTGTTGTTGGTGCTATCCGGTTTCCGCCTCTATTGCCTGGCGTACGAATCTCCATCTGCACTTCACTATCCTGATTGCCCAACCCAAACGGCAAAAGTTGAATATTGCTTAAGGGATTTAAGGAGAGATTTTTTTTACAGACCTGGTGATTGAATGGGTCTGGTTCAAACCCAATTACACTTCCGGTATGGGTAAGTCTACCAAAATTTAAAAGCGTCCACCCGATGTTGGTTCCTACATCAATAACATGATAACCAGGTTTGCAGAGTTTAAACAAGTTATCCTGCGCTGTATCCTTAAACCCAAAAAATAAAAAATGTCCTACGTAATCGCTCACATCAACCTGCAGTGTTAAACCATTGCGATGCACCGTACGAATTGTACCCGGTGCATATTGATAAGCATTGGGTGCGAACCGCGAGAAAAAATGTTGTGGACTTTTACCCTGCGTTAAACCTGCAAGTGCCTGCTCCAAAAATGGAATCCGGAAAATATTCCGAAAAAAATTCAAGACCCGAACACGGGCAGTAATGTTCATGACTTATTCAGGTTATAGCCCTTATAAATTCTGGCTGCCACTAATACCGAAATACACTTCATATAAATATAATCAAGCCTGAAAGCGGAAAGCAACCCGAGAGCTGCACGCCAACAAGCGTATGATAGATTGATGAACCGGAGCATGATGGCTTTCCAGGGTGCATAATTAAGTATTAACTCGGTATAGCCCATGTTTACGGCCACCCTGCGGGTTTCGGCTCTGCGCTGCTGATTGTTTAGCCAATTATCAACATCCATTCGATCTTCTTCATTGTGCAGCACTTGAATGCGGCTATCAATATAAAAAGTTAGCCCGGCTGCCTTCAGACGTTTTGGAAAATCATAATCTTCAAAACCAGCATGGGGAAAACCTTCGGTATAGCCCCCCACCCGATCAAAGTCTGCCTTCAAAATGGATAAATGAAAACTGGCTACCGATTTGGATTGAAACAACTGATTTGATTTCCAGGTTTCACCATACCAACCTTCAAACGTGGTCATTTTATTTGTTTTCAAAAAACGACCGAAACTAGTTTTGGCAAGTTGCTCCTGAAGTTGCTCCGGATACACCCAATCCGGATTAATGCATGCATGAGCTAGTTGTTGATGTGTTGCCAATGTATGATCGATTGAGGCTTTTGAAATCAGAATATCGTTATCCAAAAAAAGTAACAACCGGGCTTTTGCTAATTTAGCTCCTGCATTCCGGGCCGAAGCAACCCCGTGCCCCGGATTTTGAATAAGCGTAACCGCTTCAGGTACGATTGGCATGTTTTCCGTTGAATCATTCACCACAACAATCTGGCAAGCTAGATGTGCCGTTGCCTGAACAGTTGCTGCTATGGTTTTTTGAAAAACCGAAGCCCGATCTTTAGTAGGAATTATAATGCTTAGCTGCATGCTTAACCTCTTAATACCGCTAATGCAAATCGGTTAAAAGAATCAAGTGTTACTGGCTTTAGATCATATATAGTAACTGATTCTTTTTTTAATTTTTCCAAAGCTTGATAAAGGTAATCGGGCTTATGTACATCATCCAGAATTAAAACCCCTTTGTCTGCCGTGGCTGCTAATACGTGTTGCAGGTAGTTGATGCGCACCTCTACAAAGTTAAGGTCATGCAAAACACAATCGAACCTGGCTGTTGGTTCCTGTAAAAATTGCTCAAGCGTTAATAACCGTGCATCGGATAAATTCTGGCTGCGTAAATACATTCTGGTTTTTTCAAGCCATTGTGCATCATCATCGACCGATACTACCTGCACGCCTTCATGCTTAGACGCATACAACCGATACACGAATGAACTAAAGCCACTGCCCAGGTCTAATAATGTTTTAAATCCTTTCTTTTCGCATAACGCATACACATAAACTGCAAGTTCGAGCGACATGGCCATGTCGGCTCTCGAAATATTGGCAATGTAATAATCATAGTAAGGCTTCAACATCTTGCTGGCGCTGCCAATTTCTGCTTGTGTGGGTATGGCAGTCTGCGCTTCAAACTTCGTGTATGGTAAAACACGAGACTTCAAAACCCGAAATGCTACATTACGGACTACGCTATGCCACATGATTAGTTGAATTTAGTGTCCAGGTAATATCCTTCATGAACATTCTGTTAAGGGATTTTAGTGGCAACTCGCCCGAACCTGAAAACGATAATGGTTCTACGGTAAACTGAAAGCAGTCTTGTATAACTTCAATGTCTTTAAATTCATTACCCAGGTGTACATCTACATGGTAGGTTCCTTCAAACAAATTAAGATAGGGTATTTTCATTGCAATAAATCCTTCCTTCAAAGGGGGTGTTTCAAAATTTCCACTGTAGTGGCGATTATTAACGCCTATAAGTGGAGTACTGTAATTGTCCTTAATGATTATTCCCAACACCGGAGTGGTAAGAAATTCGTTGGCTTTGAAGTAAAGCCGGATCTCCAATGCGCACCCCATGTATGCAACTGCAGACCGCTGGTTATCGCATAACACTTCAATTGCACGAATTGGTTTTTCAGATTCAGCCGAATGAATCGCAACATAACCAGACGCATCAAGCGTCTGGCTATCCAATGACGTAAGGTATTGTGTTACCACATCGGCACTTGGTCCCATTGCTTTTAGCTCACCCCGTTGCAATAACAGGCAGGTAGTACAAAGGCTTTGTACTGCCGCCATATTATGACTTACAAATAAGATAGTGCGGCCACTACGGCTTACATCTTCCATTTTACCAATGCACTTCTTTTGAAACTCCGCATCGCCCACAGCAAGCACTTCATCAATTACAAGAATCTCTGGTTCCAAAAAGGCAGCCACCGCAAATGCCAATCGCAATTGCATACCGCTACTGTAATGTTTAAGTGGAGTATCCAGAAAGCGTTCGGTACCGGCAAAGTCTACAATGGCATCAAACTTAGCTGCAATCTCCTGCCTCTTCATCCCCAGAATAGAGCCATTTAGAAAAATGTTTTCCCGGCCTGTTAACTCCGGATGAAACCCCGTGCCCACTTCCAGTAAACTGGCTATGCGACCGCGACCAATAACACTACCCTGAGTGGGGGGTGTAATTTTGGAAAGTATTTTTAGTAGTGTGGATTTACCCGCACCATTCTTACCAATTATTCCAATCGATTCGCCAGGTTTAACTTCGAAACTTACATCGCGCAAAGCCCAAAAATCTTCGTGCGAAGTATGAGCAGGTTTAAATAAATCCATTACCCGATCGCGCAAGCTCAGGTATGGGCTTTCGTGCCGAATGTTAAACTTCTTTGAGATTCCTTTTACTTCCAGCGCGGGTAACATATCAACTCAGGCAATATCAGCAAAATAATTTTCGGTGCGCCTGAAGTAGGCCAACCCAATAAGAAACAATACTACACCAGACACCACACTAATAATTAATAGAATCCAATCCGGTGGTGCTTCGGCCAGTGGCATTCGGAATACCGAAATAGCAGCGTACATAGGGTTTAGAGCTACCACATACTTTAACCAATTCTGGCTAATGGCTGACACCGGATAAATTACCGGTGTAACAAAAAGTAGTATCTGGATAAGAAAGGGAACCACGTAGCGAAAATCGCGGTACTTGATATTTAAGGCAGCAAGCAAACAACCTGGCCCTGCCGTAGCCACAATGGTTAGTAGAATTGCTAATGGCCAACTGTACAGTAGCCTCAATAAATCTACTGGTGTTGAAAAAAAGAAAAGGATTACTATAAAAATCGCAAAGGCCATCACAAAGTCGAACAGTGCCACAAGTACTGCTGAGATTGGAATGATAAGGCGCGGGAAATAGATCTTTTTAATAATGGCAGCATTGCTAACCATACTATTGGCAGCCGTGGTAACACCCGAAGCAAAAACCAACCACAATACAAGACCCGAATAGACAAACACCGGATACTCCATTCCTTCAGATGAAACCTGCAAGGCCCTGCCTATAAAAACAGTGAATATAAGCATGAGCAGCAACGGCTGTAATACGGCCCATAAAAAACCAAGCACGGTTTGCTTATACTTTATTTTTATATCGCGCCAGGCAAAAAAATAAAGCAATTCGCTGTGGGCTGCCAGTTCCTTAAAGTTAAAAGCAAAGGCTTTCCTGGGTTTTATCTCAAAGGTATGTACTTCTTGCAAGGCTAGACTAAATAAAGCTGCAAGTTAGAAGAAAAAAGGGCTAACGTCATAGCCTAACTTTTAAAGCACAACTTCCATTCTCACTCTTTTTTTTGCAGCCAAACGCACAATTGCATCCCTTTATTGGTGAGCCTCATTATAGGCACTAAGACAAAGTCTAAAACTTTAGGCATAAAGGTTTGAGCCACATAATATTCATGAAAAACTATTTCATATTGATTAACAACACTATGAAGCTGAAAAGATTTAAGGGAGAATTCGAATAAGTGAAATGGTTCATGCATGGGGCTTAGGTTAGACACGTAATCCAATCCCCGTACTTTGTAACAAGTATTAAGGATTTTAGCAATTAACCAATCTGAAGATGGAACTTCAATCTGAATTATACCACCTGGCTTAAGCCATTTGAAAGCTTTTTTAATTGAACTAGATGGATCATAGAGGTGCTCCAGAACTGCACCGAATGTAATGAAGTCGAAAAAATTGTTGGGGTAATTTGCATCCTCAATCATCGTATTCTGGAGCTTATCGCTCGCAATACCCATTTTACTTATTGCACGTTCATAAAAAGGTTTTGAGGGTTCAAATCCGTAAACATCATAACCAGCTCTTTGAAGTGCTATCATGCACTTACCCAATCCAGCACCAATATCCAAAGCCTTATCGCCCTCTTTAAAATTATAGAGGCTCTTTAATGTATTAATTTCTGTTTTAAAATAATGTCCATCGATTTTAAAGTAATCTGCTTTCCAATATTCTTCTGGGGGCACACCATAATGATCTGATATGTTTTCCGGTATTGGCTGTGGGTTAGAAAATATTAATCCGCATTGCTTACATTGAACAATAGTTGTAGCAATACCAATTTTATTTTTAGGATTTTTGCCTTGTGATTTGATTGAGACGCTTACCAAGGATTTTATGAGCCGAGGAAGTTGAGCCACACATATTGCACGTGGCTTGGTAAAAAAATCTATATAAAAAGCTCTCCTTCATAATATCTAACTAATGGTGTACGATAGACAAAAATACGCTGTTCAGAAGTTGAGAAGATGAATTCAGGATCTAAAATTATATTTCTTTGTCCATACCCCATTGGCCACTCGCCCTCGCAGCGGTTCCGGTTCGAACAATATTTTGAAATTCTTCAGGCATCTGGATTTCAGGTTACTATAGCTCCATTTCTTTCTGTTGGTGGTTGGCAGGTATTGTACGAACCTAGCAATTATTTCAAAAAGCTACTGGCACTCAGTCGCGGGTTTTGCTTACGGTGGTGGCAGCTCTTTACACTCCCTGCGTATCATTACGTTTTTATTCACCGCGAGGCTGCCCCGTTGGGGCCACCGGTTTTTGAATGGATTATATCGAAACTTTTGCAAAAAAAAATAATTTACGATTTTGATGATGCCATCTGGATACCCAACACAAGCCACGTTAACCGTGGAGTTGCTTTTTTAAAGGGCCACGGAAAAGTGAAACGCATTTGCAGGTGGAGTTATAAAGTAAGTGTTGGTAATAATTACCTCGGCACCTTTGCAGCGAAGTGGAATAACCAGGTAGTGTATAACCCTACTACCATTGATACTGAAACACTTCACAATCCCGCCCTGTATCCATCAAAAAATAAAACTGGTCTTTGCATTGGCTGGACGGGATCGCACTCCACACTCAAGTACCTCAATGAATTGCGGCCGGTATTCACACAATTGCAGGAAGAATTTCCAGAACTCACCCTACGTGTAATTGCCGATAAACCACCAGCTTTAGATTTGAAATTAGTGGAGTTTGTTGCGTGGAATAAAGACACCGAAATAGCAGACTTGCTTCAGATTGACATTGGTATAATGCCCTTAACAGATGGTGCCTGGTCAAAAGGTAAATGCGGGTTTAAAGCGCTTCAATACCTGGCCCTTGGAATTCCGGCTGTTGTATCGCCTGTGGGGGTAAATACAATCATTGTATTGCATGGTACCAACGGATTTGTTTGTACAACTGCTGAAGATTGGCTTACAGCCTTGCGTAAACTTATCAGCGATTCAACTCTTCGGAAAACAATGGGCACAAAAGGACGTGTTACCGTAGAGCAACATTATTCGGTGCGCTCCAACGCGGCTACATTTGTTGGTTTGTTTCGGTAATTCAACATAATAACGAGGGCCATGAGGTAAAATGGAAGCAGCGGAATTTTATATCGCACCAGCGTACCAAAATTAAAAGTGGATACGCCCACTGCAAACGCAAATGAAAGCGCGAACACCAGCCCAAAGATTACATCCGGATTGCCAAGCGCCATGCGAATTCGGGCACCTACACAAAACAATACATACACGGTAAACACCAGAAAGGCAAAGCTCTCGAGAGCCGAAATAAACATCAACGGGTTTCTTACTTCCCATAGGTAAGGCCGGAATAAAGAAACGTTGATAGCTTGTGGCGCCAACCGGATCATAGAACCAAACGTACCATCTAACTCACCTAAGGCATATCCCGAACCTGCGTGCCGGCCACTCCAATACCGGATGTCGTAAGCGGTAACCTTGGCTGTTCTGGCCAACTTCCCAACTGCGTACCGTTCATCATCTTCGCCTACTTTAACAACCATATAATAAGCTCCGGCCGCCACTGATATTGCTGCCACCGGTACCAGTATAATTTTTAAAGCAAAAGATTTTATTGCTGAAAAGTTATGTGCCACAACCCACACCAAAACAGCCGGAAAAAATGCCTGCAGAATAAATTTCTTAACACTGAATATTACTATCAGCGAAATAATTAAGGCCAGTAACAACCGGAGTGAAAATTTACGAACCAACAGCAGGCGGTAAAAGCAATAGGTGGCCACACCAAGGCTAGCAATTGTAAGCGTATCTTTTAATATGCCTGAGCCCCAAAAAAAAACTGAGGGTAAAAAAAATGCAGCTGCTGCCAGACCACGGTGCAAGTGCGGATAGCGGGAGTAGAAGGTTAAAAAAAACATCCACATACCAGTAAATGAAAGCAATGCAAAAAAAACTGCAGTGGCAGAATAGGAAGAGAATGTAAGCAGATCAAACAGGGCAGCTACTCGAATTAAAAAATAACTCTGGTCGTCATTAAAAAAATAAATTCGCGAGGAGTATTTGTAAATGTCAACCTGGCTTTCATTGCCCCATAACAACTTGATACCCCGCACGGGTGAATCCATAAAAGCTTCCCAGATATGCCGGCTGCCATGCGTGTGATAACTATAGGTGTCGCCACCATCATAATAGAATTGATAGATCAAACCCAAAGCTATAGCACCGATAATTTTAAAGGTGAGTGCCGGAAAGTAGTATCGTGTGGTAAGAGAATCTGTAACATATGGCCTTACAAAATACGCTACCACATAAACTACTATCAGCAGCAGCGGTGTAACAATCAGGTCGCGTAACTCCACAGATAAAAAGTTATTTCACACGAAGGTACATAAAAACTCAGTCGCCCTTCTCCAGGTTTTTCAATCGCTTTTTAGCGTCTTTGTAGGCTTCGTCTTTCCGACCCGACCGTTTTTTTACTTCCGTGAAATAACGTTTCGCCTCAGCCTTGTTGCCTTGCTTTTGGTTTATCTCGCCAAGAGCAATAAGTGAAAATAAATAATACCCCGATTCAGTAGCGCCTACCTCTTCGGCAAACTTTACAGCCAACTCATAATATTTTTTCGATTCATCCAGCTTGTGCTGAAACTCATACATCTGGCCCAGAAAAAATGCAGCATACCGGCCACTAGTGGCTTCGTAGCCTACTTGAGCACTGTCAATCCGATCCAGAATTTGTGTGGCCTGTTTCTCTAACAAAACATATTGGCCTCGGGCATATAACATGCGTGCATAGTAGCGGTGGAAATAGGGATTATCAGGATAGGTAGTGTAGAGATACTCGGCAATCTGAAATGCCCGCACCTGATCGTTCTCGTAACTATTGGAAATACGCATGAGCCACACCATGGCTTCTGTGCGTGTATAGAATGCATTGTACGAAACCTCGCGTAGTTGTTGTAGACCCAGTTTCTTATCGCCTTTGCGGAAAAACCAAAGCAACGGTTTAAGTGCCGGATAGTTTTCCGGAACCCAAACTGAAAAGTAATTATATAGCGCATCGCCAAATAATAACTCCGGACTAAGATGATCCATTTCGCGGCATACTTCCATGTAGTTGAGTGCCGACTTTCCCTCCACCGCGGCCTTGCGCCAACTTTTACGCTCTTCGTCCGAATACAACCGGCCTTTAAATCCATGTGCGGCTGCCAGGAAAAAAGCCGATTCGATTTTATACTGGGGATATTTTTTATACAAATTTTCACCCACCATAATGGTGCTGTCCATATAAGCCAGAAACTGTTCATCGTAAGTAGTGGCTTTGGTGTTGGGCATAATCTTCCACCACTCACTCAGTCCTAATAAAAAATAAGGCAATGGGTGCCACTTGTATTTTTGTTTAAACCACCGGAATTGCTGCTCGGCTTTTTCAAACTTAAAGTTGTACAAATCGTTTAGCGCCTGGCTTATTTCAATTTGCATGGTAATGTCGGAAATCAGAATAATGGTGGTGTCTTTCTTAGCAGCTGTAGGCTGTGCAGTGGCCGAAATATAGAATAAGGTTAAGGCAACCACCGCTAACGCCTTCCATTGTGTATTCAAAAAGTTCTGAACCCTCATTTTCAAATTCAAATAAACAAAATCTTTACTTTCGCATCCTTATGTCTGAAACAGAATCGCAAATTTCGCTCTTCACCTCCGATAAAAAACTAACCTTCATCACCCTGTGCCTGCTTTCGGTATTGTTGCTTTATGTAAAGAAAGATTTCATAGAAAACGAAACCGCAGCCTTTGAGTTTCTGCAAGATCGCCCCGAAGGCATGATTTTGCGCGCTATCAGCGCACTACAATTTTTTTCAATTCCCATTGTTTATCTGTGGAAGTTTACGGTAATCGGATTTATAATTTGGGTGGGGTGCTTCACATTTGGGTTTCGCATAACGTTTACCCAATGCTGGAGTGTGGTAATGGCGGCCGAGTTTATTTTTTTGTTGGCCGAGTTGGTTAAAATAGGTTGGTTCATGTTTGTAGATACCGACCCCTCCTGGGCCGAGGTAAAAGCATTTTACCCGCTTTCGCTGATGCAGGTTGCCGATTATGAAACAATTGATAAACGATATGCGTACCCGTTGCGCGCGCTTAGTCTGTTCGAAATCGGGTACGTATTTATTCTGGTAAACGGAGTACATCATTTTGCAAGGCGCGAAAAACAATCGGCCTGGTGGATCGTTTCTACTTCTTACATACTCATTTTCGCCTTGTGGCTGGTGTTTTACATTATTGTGTATAAATAGGCTTGGGGTATCAGGAATTGGGGATTTGGTATTTGGAATACTATTCTAAATAAGGCCCAATGCCTGATACCCAATACCTAATTTCCTAATGCCTAATACCTAAATATTACTATTTTCGCCCTTTCAATTTCCAACAAGAACATAAGTACTATGAATTTTCAGAAGGCAAATAACATTACGGGTTGGTTTGTGTTTGGCGCGGCCTTGCTTACCTATTGGCTAACCATGGAAGAAACCGCCAGTTATTGGGATTGCGGGGAGTTTATTGCCGTTTCGTATAAACTTCAGGTGCCACACCCACCTGGGGCACCGTTGTTTCTGCTAATGGGCCGCGTGTTTTCTTTTTTGGCCTTAGGCGATGTTACCAAAGTTGCTTACTGGATCAACTTTATGAGTGTACTGGCCAGTGCATTTACTATTCTGTTTTTATTCTGGTCAATAACCTTGTTTGGACGTAAAATGATGGCTCTGAAAAACGATGCCGAAATTTCAGGCACTAATATTTGGGTATTGATGGGTGCCGGTTTGGTTGGTTCGTTGGCTTACACCTTCTCCGATTCGTTCTGGTTCTCGGCTGTAGAGGCCGAAGTGTATGCCATGTCATCGTTCTTTACTGCATTTGTGGTATGGGGTATTTTAAAGTGGGATGTGATTGAGGACGAAAGCAAAGCTAATCGCTGGTTGTTGCTAATGGCCTACATGGTTGGGCTTTCAATAGGAGTGCACTTGTTAAACCTGGTAGCCTTGCCGGCACTAGGTCTTATCTATTATTTCAAAAAATTTAAAACCACCGTTTGGGGTGTAATTGCTGCCCTGGCCATAAGCGGGGGGCTGGTTTTATTTATCAACGATTTTATAGTGCCCGGCCTTCCTACCATAGCCGGCCATTTCGAAGTATTTTTTGTAAACACCCTAGGGTTATTCTTTGGCTCGGGAGCGCTCATCTTTTTCTTATTGTTAATTGGTGGGTTGGCATACGGAATATATACTACCCAAAAACAAGGTCGCGTGGTATTAAATACATTTTTATTAGCCACCGCATTTATCTTAATTGGTTATGCTTCTTACACAACGGTGCTGATTCGTTCTAACTACGATACCCTTATTAACGAAAATGCGCCCAAAGATGTAATGAGTTTTATACGCTACCTGAAACGCGAACAGTACGGTAGCCGACCACTTTTGTACGGAGCCTACTTTACTGGCCGCCCCATCGATATTAAATATGGTGCCCCCATCTATACCAAAGGCAAAGACAAGTACGAAATCAGCGACCGCAAATTCTCATACGTATATGAGCCTGGTTCGCAAACAATTTTGCCGCGCGCGTGGAGTTCCGATCAGGCACAAGCCTATAAAAATGTAATGGGTTTACGAACCTATAAAGATGCACAAGGCAAAGAGCAGATTGCACAACCTACGTTTGCTCAAAACCTGGGCTTTATGTTTCAACACCAGATTGGTACCATGTACATGCGCTACTTCATGTGGAATTTTGCCGGCAGAGAAAGCGATGAGCAAGGTGCCGATTGGTTAAGCCCGATAGGAGCAGCCAAAGATGTACCGGCAGCATTGGCAAACAACAAAGGCCGCAATAATTTTTTTATGATTCCTTTTGTATTGGGACTGATTGGTATGTTTTTCCAATTTGTAAAAGACACTAAAAACTTCTCGGTAGTGGCACTGCTGTTCGTAATGCTGGGTGTAGCAATCGTGGTGTACCTGAACTCCCCACCTACTGAGCCCCGCGAGCGCGATTACATTTATGCCGGTTCGTATTATGCTTATGCCTTCTGGATAGGATTTGCTGTAATTGGTTTATACGAATTGTTTTCATCGTTTATAAAAAATGGAAGAATAGCGGCCATTACTGCCTCGCTAATCGGTTTAACAGCACCCGCTATAATGGCTGCCGAAGGCTGGGACGATCACAACCGCTCTAACCGGTACTTCTCTGTTGATTCGGCCCACAACTACCTTAACTCGTGCGATCCGCAAGCAGTTATTTATACCGGTGGTGATAACGATACCTTCCCGCTTTGGTATGCACAGGAAGTAGAAGGCAACCGCACCGACATGCGTGCAGTGGTTTTGAGTTATTACAATACCGATTGGTACATTGAACAAACCATGCGCAAGGCATACGAATCAGAGCCAATACCTTACACACTCACAAAACATCAATATCGCCAGGGTGGCCCGAACGATTACCTGATGTATGCCGACTTCAAATTAAAAAGCATTGATGCGAAAGAGTTTATTACGCTACTTTCAAAAGACTATGCACAGTTACGCGATGATGATCGCAACCTGGTACCCAGCCGGATATTTACACTCAACATCGATAAAGAAGACTTGCGTGCACGCGGCATTATTCCAAAACGATTGGATAGTCTGCTCGTAGATCAGATGCAGATCAGATTATTGAAGAACACGTTGGAGAAAAAAGATCTTGCTATTCTGGATTTTTTGGTAACCAACAACTGGGAACGGCCCATTTATCTTAACCAAACATCGCTTTCGCAGATTAACATAGATTTAAGTCCGTACGCAGTGCAAGAAGGTAACGCCTATCGGATTTTACCGGTTCGTAATCCACGCAACGATCGGGAGTACCTGGTAGATACCGACAAGACTTTTGATAACATGATTAACAAATTCCGTTACCGCGAATTGGATAACGAAAAGGTTTATTACAGCGAAGATTATCGCAATTTTGTATTAAACCACCGCAGCGCTCTCAACTCGCTTGCCGAAGCCTTAATAGATGAAAGCCAAATGGAGAAAGCCAATACTGTATTGGAATTTTCGCTTACCAAAATGCCCGACCGTGTAATTCCATACGATCATACCACCGCTACTACGGTAGATTTATTATTCCAGGTTGGGCAAAAAGAAAAAGCAACTGAAATTGCTAACCTGTTGGGCGACCGGGCCCTGGAAATGGCCGATTACCTGATTACTGAAAACTATGGCTTAACACAGGAGCTACGTAGAAATATTTTTATTCTTAATTCGCTGCAACAAACGCTGTACGAAAACGGAGACATGGAGTTGGGCAAAAAGTATGAAGATGCCTTTAACAGTTTGCTGGCTCGCTTACAAATTGGTGGTGCTGCAGATAGAGGAGATTATTGATTTGAACTTTGTTCCGCTCTATATGAGATACAATTTACATAGAAGGTGGCTCTTGCTGGGCCATCTTATTTAAACAGACCTTAACTTCTATTAGCAGGCTGCTGCTTCGGAGCAAAATGAAAAGATTGTTTCCTAACGGTAGCCTTTTGAAGCGGTGCAGTGGGTGAGATTATTTTCGAACTATTAAAAACAAATCCAGCGCAGTAGTTGTATCATCTACTAATAAATAATCTTCGTGGCGAATACGGGCCACCAGTTCGTCTGATGCATGCTTTAACTTATTACGATTGAGTCGGTTCATAAACTCGTAAGGAACCCGCAACCACGATGCCGGCAACCGGTACTGCAAGTTAAACACATCCCAACGCATCAGCCGCGCAACTGATTTTTTATTACGTTCATAATACTCCAACACACTGGCGTTTCCACCAATGCCTTTCATGGTTACATCCTGAAAGTACTTTTTAGCTAATTGTGTTAATTCACCGGCCGTATATTCGCGCACATGCCAGGGATTCCGCGAAAGCGAAAGCGGACGATTGGGTGTAGTTAGCAAGGCAACTCCGCCAGGCTTTAACACCCGATGTATTTCTTTTAAAAACAGGCTATCGTCTTCAATGTGTTCAATTACCTGAAAACTCACCACCGAATCAAAACTGTTATCAGCAAAAACCGAGAGCGGTGGAATATTGCCACTGTGAAATACCGCATGCGGATATTTTTTTTTCAACCCGGCAATTACCGGGGCAATCTTATCAATAGCGGTATAGTGCTTTACTACCGGTAACAGCCAATCAATACCACGACCTTCGCCACAACCTACTTCAAGCAGGTTACCCGAAACAAATTGCGGAGCCAACACATAGGCTTTTAATAAGCGTTGGTGAATTGGATTATCGGAAGGAATAGATTCAGATGTTATTTCAGTAGTATAAACCGAGGCCATTCAAAAAAAATATGGTGCAAAAATAACGTAATCTATCAGAATTATCGTTTTAACTTTAACACGAAACAAGTTGTTTACTAAATCAGTAAGTAGTTTTTAAGTATGAGCGAGATGAAGAAACTTTTTTTATACCTGTTTTTTTTAGCACCTGTTATTGCACTTACACAGCCTATTACCGGTTTAAACTTCAGAGAGTGGTACAACCCCGATGCTGAAATTGCTGTAACCTTTTCTATTGCCCGTTTAACCGATCGGGTTGTGGTAGATTATACCATCGATGCCCGGCAACAACCTATATCGAAATACTCCATTGTGTGGGAACGCAGAGAAACGTACACCCAGCGCGATGGAAACCTGCTCACAGAATCGCCCACAATTATTTCCGAAACCGAAAAACAAAAACAAGGTAGCTGGATATTTTCGCCCTCCGCCACAGCGTGGCTGCTGGTAGTAAAGGTAACCAATACAGAAAGTAAAACCACGTGGACCTACTTTCGGCAGATTGATCCGAAATACCCGCAAATCGGGTGGCTGGAAAATGTTAATAATAAAGTCAACAGCAAGTTTATTGCTATAAAAAATTCCTATCAGGTAAAACCAGAAGGCTCCACGCCCTTGTTTGTATCGGTTTATTACAACGACTTTAAGCCGGCCGCACCGCCATTTGCCGAACAAGCTGAAGCCACTGATCGGTTTATGTTTTATGATTCTACTTTTCGGTTGGCTGCAGGGGCAACCTTTGCACCACAAAAACAAGGTGTGTATTTAATTCAGCGCGATACCAATGCAGCTGAAGGCTTTGCCTATTTGGGCGTTAACGATATCTATCCGAAGTTCTCATCAATTACCGATTTGGCGCAACCCTTATTATATGTTACCACAGGCGAAGAATATACTGAGTTGATGCGAGCCGGCACCGACAAAGCAAAGTTTGATAAAATAATATTGGATATAACGGGCGATCGCGATCGGGCTAAAAATTTTATGCGCAGTTATTTCAGAAGAGTGGAGTTGGCTAATATTTATTTTACATCGTACAAGCACGGTTGGAAAACAGATAAAGGCATGGTTTATCTTATTTTTGGTTTGCCCGATGAAGTAAGTGTGAATGATGGAACCGAAACCTGGTATTACAAAAGCTCACGCACCCGGTTTACATTTGTAAAGCGGGGCAGCGTGTATGATCCCCACCACTATGTGCTGCTGCGCGACAAGCGCTTTTCTGAAACCTGGTTTAGCACCATTGACCTGTGGCGAAAGAGCCGGTTTTAACAGTGCTACAAAATGATACCTTTGCCTAAATTTTTTTCATGGACAAATCGGAAATGATTTTTGGAACCCGGGCTGTAATGGAAGCCATTCGTGCAGGGCGCGAAATTGAAAAAGTTTTTGTACAGGCTGGTTTGAATAATGATCTGATCAAAGAATTGATTCAGGTAGCCAAAAGCAAAGGTGTTCCGTTTACGTTTGTGCCGCAGGCAAAGCTCAACCGGCTTTCAACAAAAAATCACCAGGGTGTAATTTGCTTGTTGGCAACAGTAAGTTATGCTAACCTGGAAGGAATAATAGATAAAGCTTACCAGGAAGGACGCGAGCCGTTTCTCTTAATTGTAGATCGGGTAACCGATGTACGCAACTTTGGTGCATTGGCGCGCACGGCCGAGTGTGCCGGGCTTGATGCCATTGTTATGGGCGATAGCGGCAATGCACCTATTACAGGCGATGCTATGAAAACTTCGGCCGGGGCGTTGAGTCATTTGCCGGTATGCCGGGAAAAAGATATAAAGAGGGCGATTCGGTTTTTAAAAGAGAATGGAATTCAGATTATTGCCTGTACCGAAAAAGCCAGCGATCTGTTGTACGATATGGATCTGAACACACCACTTGCGTTGATGGTTGGTTCAGAAGAAGACGGCATTTCGCCTCAGTTGCTAAAAGATGCCGACCGACTGGCTAAAATCCCGATGAGTGGAAAAATAAGTTCGCTCAATGTTTCGGTGGCTGCAGGCATTTCAATTTATGAGGCAGTTCGGCAAAAGCGAAAGCCTTAGAGATCACATCCACACAATAGCGCGATAAGCTATTTACATGCTACAGATAATCGTTGCCGTTACTTTTTGCTTTTAAATCGTTAACAAACCTGCGGAATAATTCCTCTTTTTCCTTTTCGCACACAATAAATACGTTATCGAATGCACCAATCAGGTAGCCGTTTAGCCCCTGTGCCACAATCAATTTATCTTTCGGGCCTTTTATTACGCTATTGCGTGTTTCGTAAATAAGCGCTTCACCACTTATAGCGTTGTTGTTTTCGTCTTTAACAGAGTTATCGTATAGCGAATTCCAAGAGCCCAAGTCGGACCACGCAAAATTACTAAGCCACACATACACATTGTCGGCCTTTTCCATGATGCCATAATCGATGGAAATATTTTTGGTTTGAGCGTACGCGCTCTGCAGCGCTTCTTTTTCAGATGGTGTATTAAACTGCAACGAGGCTTCATCAAAAACTTCTGACATTTCGGACAAATGTTTTTGAAATGCCTGTAGTATTGCTTTCACTCCCCACACAAAAATTCCGGCATTCCACAGAAAGTCGCCACTTTGTAAAAAAGTTTTGGCCAATGCTAATTCGGGTTTTTCAGTAAAGGTTTTTACTTTCTTCAGCGCATGTTTGCCATCCAGGTATTGAATGTATCCATAGCCGGTTTCGGGGCGTGTGGGTTTAATTCCCAGTGTAATAAGTTTGTCCTGATCTTGTGCTTTTTCCAAACACTTTAAAATGGTTTGTTGAAAATCGGCTTCGTTCAGTATCAAATGATCGGAAGGGCTAACCACTACCACTGCATGGGGATTTAATTTGTTGATTTTGTGGCTGGCAAAGGCAATACACGGAGCTGTGTTTTTGCGCATAGGTTCGGTAAGCACCTGGTGCGGTGCAAGCCCCGGTAGTTGTTGCCGTGTAATGGCCTCGTGTTCTTCGTTGGTAACAACCAAAATATTTTCAGGTGGACATAGCGGCAAAAACCGCTCGTAACTTGATTGCAACAACGTTTTTCCGGTTCCCAATACATCTAAAAATTGTTTGGGCCTGCTGTTGCGGCTATACGGCCAAAAACGGGTGCCTACACCCCCGGCCATCAGCACTACGTAAAGATTTTTATTCATAATCCCGCTGGGATATTTTTAATTATACAATTCCTTCTTTTAATAAATCGTGCAGGTGAATAAAACCTGCTACCTGCTTGCCATGTACTACCACCAATTGCGAAATGCTGTTTTCCTGCATCATCTGCAAAGCCTTTACCGCAAACTCAGTTTTATCAATAGTTTTAGGCGTGCGCGTCATAATATCAGCTGCTTTTATTGTTGCAATATTACTTTCTTTTTGCAGCATCCTTCGTAAGTCGCCATCGGTAATAATTCCGATCAGATCAGACGCATCGTTTACAACAGCCGTTGCACCTAATCGCTTAGATGAAATTTCGATAATCACATCGCGCAACAGCGTATCGGGTTTAACCCGCGGAAGTTGATTGTTGGAAATTACATCTTCTACTTTAAGATAAAGTTGTTTACCCAATGCACCACCCGGATGGTATTGGGCAAAATCTTCGCTCGAAAAATCGCGTAGTTCCAGTAAGCAAATGGCCAGGGCATCGCCCATGGCCAGGTGTGCAGTGGTACTGGTAGTGGGGGCCAGGTTATTGGGGCAAGCCTCTTCGCCAATAGTGGCATTTAAAACATAATCGGCATGCTGAGCCAGGTAAGAGTTTTTATTACTTACCAGCGCAACCAATTTAGAACCTCTTCGCTTTAGCAAAGGAACCAACACCTTTATTTCGGGGGTATTTCCACTCTTGGAAAGGCAAATAACAATGTCGTTGGTTTGAATCATACCCAGATCTCCATGGATGGCATCGGCAGCGTGCATAAACAAAGCCGGAGTACCCGTTGAGTTAAGGGTGGCTACTATTTTACTGGCGATGATTGCACTTTTACCAATGCCCGTTAGGACAACCCGGCCCTTACATTGAATGATTTCCCTTACGCACGCCTCGAAATCGTTGTCGATATAATTAGTAAGATTTTCTACTGCCTTAGCCTCATTTATTAGTACAGCTTTAGCGATTTGTGAAATATTTTTTGTTATATTCAATGGTTGAAACAGTTAACGAAAGTTCAAAGATAAGTAAATCAAAATTTTATAAGCGATACCATGTTAGTGGCAGAAGAGAAAAGTGAATTGAAGGCAAAACTCAAGGAAATATTCGGATACGGAAATTTTCGGGGCAACCAGGAAGCAGTAATTAAAAACATACTGGGTGGGCGAAATACTTTCGTAATTATGCCTACGGGTGCAGGTAAGTCGTTGTGTTACCAATTGCCGGCCATGGTTAAAGATGGTTTAGCAATTGTTATCTCACCCCTTATAGCGTTAATGAAAAATCAGGTAGATCAACTTAATGCCTACGGTATTCATGCACGTTTTCTTAACTCCACACTTAGCAAAGGCGAAATTACAAGACTTAAGAAAGACTGTGTATCGGGCCTTGTAAAACTTTTATATGTAGCACCCGAATCGCTCAACAAAGAAGAAAATATTGAGTTTCTGCAAAAAGTAAAAGTTTCGTTTGTGGCTATTGACGAAGCTCACTGTATCTCGGAATGGGGGCACGATTTCAGGCCGGAGTATCGCAAAATAAAAACTATGATTGCGCAATTGGGCGATATGAACGTGATTGCGCTTACGGCTACTGCCACACCCAAGGTGCAGTTGGATATACAGAAGAACCTGCAAATGGAAGAGGCCGATGTGTTTATCTCTTCCTTTAACCGAAAAAATTTATTTTACGAAGTACGCCCCAAAAAAGAAACCAAGAAACAACTCATTCGATTTTTAAAAGAACACAAAGGTAAGTCGGGCATTATCTATTGCCTGAGCCGGAAAAAAGTAGAGGAGATTGCACAACTGATTAACGTAAATGGTTTTAAAGCTGCACCGTACCATGCCGGGTTAGATCCGGACGTGCGCATGAAAAATCAGGACGACTTTTTAAATGAAGAGGTTGACATAATAGTTGCTACCATTGCCTTTGGAATGGGGATAGATAAACCCGATGTGCGGTTTGTAGTACATTACGATGTACCCAAATCGCTGGAGGGCTATTACCAGGAAACCGGCCGCAGTGGCCGCGATGGCTTAGAAGGACATTGCCTGATGTTTTACAGCCACAACGACCTGAACAAACTCGAAAAATTTAATAAAGACAAAGCCGTGCAGGAGCGTGAAAATGCACGGGTGCTTTTGCAAGAGATGGAGTTTTATGCCGAAAGCCCCGTGTGCAGGCGCAAACAACTGCTGCACTACTTTGGTGAAGAATATACCGAAGCCAATTGCGGCATGTGCGATAACTGCACCAACCCACGCGAGCGCTTTGACGGAACCGAGTATGTAACACTTGCCTTGCAAGCCGCTAAACAAACCAACGAACGTTTTACATTAAGCCACCTGGTAAATGTAATACGAGGCACTGAAGATGAATACGTAAAAAGTTACGGCCATTTTAGTCTGGCTGTTTATGGAAAGGGCGATTTACAAGATGCCGACTTCTGGAAATCGGTAATCCGCCAGGCACTTATTTACCAGTACCTTGAAAAAGATATTGAAAACATTGGGGTACTAAAAATTACCACCAAAGGACATAACTTCTTAAAGAAACCCCATCCGATAGAATTAGCCCGCGACCATGATTTTACAACCGAAGGCGATGAAGAAGAATCGATAGAACGGCCGGCAGCCAGCAACAAATCGTATGACGAAAAGTTGTTTGAAATGCTGAAGGCACTGCGTAAAAAAGTTGCCAAAGAAAAAGACTTGCCACCGTATGTAATCTTCCAGGATCCGTCATTGGAAGAAATGGCAACCACCTACCCTACTACCAAAGAAGAATTGGCATCGGTAAACGGTGTGGGCATGGGTAAAGTAAATAAGTTTGGAAAAGAGTTTCTGGATTTAATTCAAACTTATGTGGACGAAAACGACATCGAAACAGCTTCAGATATCGTAGTGAAATCGTCTGTTAACAAATCAAAAATTAAAATTTTCATTATTCAACAAATTGACCGAAAAGTAGAGTTAGACGAAATTGCCGAGTCGAAAAGCATTACCTTCGATGAGCTATTGACTGAGATTGAAAATATCTGTTATTCCGGCACCAAGTTAAACCTGGATTATTACATCGATTCTGTTTTAGATGAAGATAAACAACAACAGATATACGATTATTTTTTAGAATCGGAGACGGACAGTATTGAAGATGCTGTAGATGCACTAAAAAATGAAGATACGGATTTTACCGAAGATAATCTGCGACTAATGCGCGTGAAGTTTTTGAGCGAATACGCGAATTAATTTTAGAAATAGAATTTATCTCTGCGGGGTCTGTTGTACGGGCCCCGTTTTTTTTGTTTGAGGGTACACCCATATTCATGTTGCGCTTGTTTGTGGCTCAATTTAAATTCCAAACCAATAATCGGTTGTGTATAAGGTATTTTAACATTGTGTGTAACATCTGCTGTTGCTTAACGTCATGCCTCAAACAAAACCTGCATGGCAAATTTTCTGGTTGAAACCCAAAACCTCACGCATCGTTTCGGAAGTGAAATTGTTGTTAATAATATAAATCTGAATGTGCCCGCTCAAAGTATATATGGTTTTTTGGGGCCGAATGGTGCTGGTAAAACTACTACGCTAAAACTTATACTTGGATTATTGCGCAAACAAGCAGGTGAAGTTGCTGTTTTACAAAAATCGCTTGCATCCAATAGGGTTGAGATTTTAAAGAAGACAGGTTCGCTTATTGAATCACCTTCGCTGTATGGCCATTTAAGCGCTCTTGAAAACCTGAGAGTATGGCAGCCCATCTACAGCGTTTCCACGCCACGCCTGCACGAGGTACTAAAACTGGTAGGCCTTCATACCGGCTCTAAAAAGGTGAGCAAGTTTTCGTTAGGGATGAAACAACGCCTCGGCATTGCCGTAGCGCTTTTGCACGAACCTATGTTATTGGTGTTAGACGAACCCACCAATGGACTTGACCCGAATGGTATAATAGAAATGCGCGAATTGCTGCGTACTCTGAATCAACAGCACGGTATTACCATTATTGTATCCAGCCATTTATTGGCCGAAATTGAAAAATTAGTTACCGATGTAGGGGTTATTAATAAAGGGAAATTAATGTTTCAGGGCCAGCTGCCGGCATTGATGAAACTGCAGCAACAGGCAGCCGTTATGCTTGATACAAGTGATAATGATCGTGCTCACATTTTGCTTTCGCGCGAAGGAATTACCACACAGCTAATAAACGGGAATCTTGAATTACCTGCGCTTTCGCGCGAGCAATTAGCAGGCATTAACCGCATGTTGGTGCTTGAATCGATAAACGTGTATTGCATGGCTCCCCGCCAAAACGATCTTGAAACAGTATTTATGGAAATGATTAAACAACCTGCTTAACAGAAACAGAATATGATAGCCATTATACCTGCCTTTAAAAGTGAGTGGATAAAGAAAAAAGGAAGCCTATCGGTTTGGTTGGTGTTTATAGGTGCAGTATTTACACCTGTAATTACTTTACTTATTGCTATTAAAAACCGCGATAAGTTACCGGTGCAATATGCAGCCGAAACGTTTTGGAAAATGTACTGGAACCAATGCTGGCAACCAATGTCGTTTATGTTGTTACCCCTGGGCATTGTGTTAGCTACCAGTTTGCTTGCACAATTAGAATTTAAAAATAACACCTGGAAACAGGTACATACCAGTCCGCAGACCTTAACTACTATTTTCGTTTCGAAGTTTGCCGTACAACTTACTATGTTGACACAACTGTTTCTGTTGTTTAATCTGTTTGTTTATTTGTCGGCTTACGTACCACCCATTTTATTTAGTGAAGTACCTTTTCCAAAAACAGCAGTGCCGTGGGGCGATCTTATGCATTATAATCTTAAAATATTTATCGGTTGTATGCCCATTGTGGCCTTGCAATTCTTTTTAAGCATTCAGTTCAAAAATTTTTTGGTGCCAGTGGGTGCAGGTATATTTCTTTGGTTACTAAGTACCTTGGTGCTTAGCTGGGAATACTCTTATCTACTACCATACTTGTATCCGGCTTTTGATCAGCTTACGAGCCAGGGTGGGTTGACTCAGGAGATACCTGACATTCATGGATTGGCGATCGGTTATTCTATTGCTTTCGTTACATTGGCTTATGTGTTATATATCCGCAAAGCAGATAAGGGCTAAAAATAACCGTCTCCGATAATTATATCCGATTATAAACGATTATAAACGGTTAATATACGACTAATACTCTTTTTGCTTTTCATTATTGCACCATGAAAAGTATTGAACTTTCTCCTTTATGGCATCGCGATACATATTGTATTGCAATTCGAAATTTGAATGCGCAGGCTAACGCGTTGGTACGAAGTTTCCCGAATCGAAAATACAGTAAAACGCATGGTTGTTGGTATGTGCCTTACGCACCTGCCACACTGGATTTATTATTCCAAATGCTATCGGAAGTTGACCTGGTACGCATGCCGCAATTATTTAACAACGTACAGCCCAAAACCACCCCGGAACAGATACCTTTACCTGAAGGCTACCGCGAGTGCCTGGTTAGGCTTCGCTACAGCGAAAGCACAATTAAAAACTATGAAAGCCAGATGCGATTGTTTATGGCCTATATCCATCCAAAACAAATAACAGACATTAGCCGTGAAACGATTGACGCTTATATGATGTACCTGGTTGAAGAACGGCAAGTATCGGTATCAACCCAAAACACTGCAATTAATGCGATAAAATTTTACCTGGAACAATTGCATAAAGGCGAGCGCACGATCTATTATACCGACAGACCCGCCAAGGACAAGATTTTGCCCGAGGTGCTATCGGAAGAGGAAATGCAAAAGCTTTTGTGGGCAAGCACTAACATAAAGCACCGGTGCATTATGTTTTTGTTGTATTCGGCCGGTTTGCGTATAAGTGAATTACTTAACCTGACATGGAAAGATGTGGACGAATACCGCATGATAATTTATATACGCAGCGGCAAAGGACGCAAAGATAGGATTACACTGCTAAGCCGACTCGCTCTTGACTACCTGAAGCATTACCTGGCATTATACCAACCCAAAGTATGGTTATTCGAAGGCCCTGATGGCAATCGCTATTCATCAAGAAGTGTTAACTGTTTTATTCATCGGTATTGTAAAATAGCCGGAATAACAAGGCGGGTAAGCGCACACACGCTTCGGCATAGTTTTGCCACCCATTTGTTGGAGCGAGGTACCGATTTACGCTACATCCAGACCTTGCTAGGCCATGAGAGCAGCCGTACCACAGAACGATACGCGCATATAACAAAACGGGGGTTTGATAAACTTACAAGTCCGTTGGATTATTTAACGCAAGGGCTTATCTTAGATTCCAATAAGGGCGTATAAGCGACTCTGTCGCTTATAGCCAAGCGTTGTGGCCAATTGGGTTGGCTCCGTGGACAGTGACGTTGTAAATTGATAAAAATGAGAACAATTGACAGGAGACGCATTCATAACCCGAGACATTTTCCGCTACTGAGGATAATTTCGACTTTCATTTTATTGATGTCAATTAACTTAACCGTGACAGCTCAAAATGAAAAAAAGTTGACGCCTTTCGGACTTAAGGCAGGGTTAAATAGAAGTGTAATAAATGGAAAGGAATTAGATGGGACAGCAACAGGGTTCATTGGACTTGAATTATACGTATCATTCTTTATTGAAAATGAGTTAAATAAAAAATGGAGATTTGAAAATGAGATTCTTTTTTCTTTCACGGACGACTACCATTTCATTGAGATTCCGCTCCGTTTAAAATATCTAATTCATAAAAAGATATTTCTTACCGCTGGACCAAAATTGGACTTTGTTTTAAACAATGACGATGAAATCTATGATTTCAATAATTTTGGTGTTTCAGTTGAAATGGGTATGCAATACGAACTAACCAAAAGAATAATATCTGAATTTCGATATTCTCATGGTTTATTGCCACAGATTAATGACTTCGCCTTGGATATATATGATGGAAAACGAAACACTATACGACTCGGATTAGGTTATCGGTTTTAATTGGACTTCAATAAAATATAAATGAATTGGGTTTCTTTGACAACACGCTGACAACAAATTTAACGACCGACAAAATCATAGGAGAGTGACTGATGATGACGGACGAAACCCAACTGGCCACAACAGCATGTTTCTGCAATGGTGCCGTGACGAGTTGGTATTAAGTTTTATCTTCGTTCAAGGTTTGGTTTCGTGGGATAGGACGCGGCTTCGAAAAGGCACCACTGCAGAAACACAAACGTTGTGGGGCATTTTAAAATGAAATACGGACTACTAATATTATTGCTGACGTGGAACGTTGACTGCTTTGGACAGGTCGACTCGACCAGTCTTTACTATCAAGCGCTTATATCCTACAACGACTACTTGGACACATACATGCCAGACGAAAAAGAGATATACGTTGAGTACAATAACGGAATAACCGACAAATTACCCCGACTAGTGGGACAACGATCGGTGACAATAATTACCTGGGAAAATCAAAAAGAGATTTATGAAAAGAACGGTAATAAAATAAGACACGTTAAAATATTTCCCGCGCGGACAAAAGACGATTTGATTGAAATAAACATCACACCTTATTTCGGAGAGTACAAAGGAAAAAGGAAAGGCATTAACCTTGGACTTTCAAACTGGGTGACGGTTCAATTCAAGTTCGACTGTGATAAAAACAAGTTTAAATATTTCAATACAAAGACGGGTGGAATTTAAAACGTCCCACAACAAAATGTTTCTGCAATGGTGCCGTGACGGGTTGGTTTAAAGTTTTATCTTCGTTCAACGTTTAGTTTCGTGGGACAGGACGCGGCTTCGAAAAGGCACCACTGCAGAAACACAAACGTTGTAGGCAAGGCGCTAAAATAAATAAGTTATGAAATATTATACTTTACTAATCGTAGTTCTCACAGCAACATCCTGTTCAAAGATTGTTTATCAAGTCTCAACGCTAAAAGATCCAAATCTAAAACTTGATTCTATGAGTTTTGCAAAGTATGCATTAAGGACAGACTCATTGCAAGTTGACAAACTGATGGAAGCAAACCTGTTGAACATAATCAAAACGGAATTTTCAAAAAAGGCCTGGAAGGAAACTAGTATAGACAGTGCTGACTTCATTTTTGAAGTTAAGTTTGGTATGGAATCAGGACAAGAAACAGGCTCTAGGACTATTACAGTTTATGAGCCAAAATCTGGAAAGTATGTGCCTCAACAAAGGGCTTATTCGGCAACGGTGTATAAAAGGAACATAATAATAAATTCTTATAGTCCTAAATCACAGATTCCAATTTGGTCAGCTGATTGCATTAGTGAAGGTTCAACTAATAATATCTATCTACCTGGAACATACATGTTACCCTTTGCTTTATCAATGTTTCCACAGCAAGGTAATTGGACAAAGACAGCATTTATAAAAAAATAAATTAGGAATGGACTTGACTGAATATTTCAATCAAATAAATAAAGAAGGAATTGAAAATCTTATCAAGGAACGACAAGAGGAGAATTTACATATCGAATTCAAGACTGTAGTGCATCCGCATGAAAAAGAGGAGACTAGAGATTTTGATAAAAGAAATTTTTCCAAATGCTTATCAGGCTTTGCAAATTCAAGTGGCGGCCTCATAATTTGGGGTGTCAATGCATCACCAAACAAAGACGGAATTGATTGCGCCAACAAATTGTCTCCAATAACTCAACTAAACTCTTTCTTAAATAAACTAAACAGACTTGAGGGACAAGCTGTAACCCCAATCATCAAAGGTGTAAGGAGCAAGAAAATTGAATCTTCAGTAGATAAAGGATATATAGTAACAATAATTCCCGAAAGCGAGAACAGTCCTCATATCGCCAATTTCGCTGACAAATATTACTACAAAAGAAGTGGAGACAGTTTCTATCGTGCAGAACATTTTGATATAGTTGATATGTTTTCTAGAACTAGAAGACCAACCTTAGATTTGCAAATAAGTAAAATCGAGTCTGTTGACTGGCAAGGGGACGGAATGTTAAGATTTGAAATACTATTTTCAATAGTTAACAAAAGTAATACTATTGCAAAGTTTCCATATATCGGACTGACACTTAGTAATCCGTACTCTCAATCTCCCTATGGAATCGAAGGAATAAATGGGAACAGAAGAACTGGACTAATCAGCATAAAAAATAATATTCATTATGATTTGAACTATTCAGGTGGTCAAGATATTGTGGTTTTCCCTAAATCGACACTTAACGTTGATTGTATAACAGGAATATTTGAGGAAAAAAAAGGACCAACAGACCTTATTATTGAATATATAATTTGTGCCGAGAATATGGACATTAAAAAAGGAAGTAAAAAGATTTCTAAAGAGAGATTAATTAAGAGCAGGTAAGCGCCCAGCCTACAACAAAATGTTTATGCAATGTGGGGGTTTGGTGTTAATTTAAAGTTTATGTTTCAAAATGTAGTTTGGTCACGG